>NZ_FORS01000022.1 GCF_900114065.1 Stutzerimonas kunmingensis | reverse complement strand
GACATCAAGAGAGCGGTAGCCTTTTTTAGGATCGCTTTCTCCCGTTCCAGTCGGTCGATCCTGGCTTCCAGCTCCTGGATTTTCTGCTGTTCGGGCGTCAGTGCTTTGCTCTTCGGGGTAACGCCCTCGCGCTCCTCTTGAAGCTGTTTTACCCATCGGCGCAGGGCCGACTCAACCACTCCCAGTGAACGAGCTGCTTCGATATGGCTGTAGCCCTGATCGAGCACCAGGCAGGCGGCCTCTCGTTTGAACTCGGGCGTAAAGGAACGACGTTGCTTGGTCATCAGACACCTCTCTATGGCGAGCATTCTCGCCCTAAATGGGTGTCCGGAATCAGTAGACCACTACACCGAAGTCCTATATCCGCCAGCGCAAGCTGGAGCAGATCCATGGCCGGCTAAGCGATCCTTCGGCCAAGGTGCGCAATATCACCGAAATCGCCATGGACTACGGCTTCATGCACCTGGGGCGCTTCTCGGAAAGCTACAAGAGCACCTTCGGCGAGCTACCTTCGGATACGTTGCGCCGCCATCACTGAGTCCCCTTGAGTCGCTGCCGGTCCGACGGAAGCGGCTCTTTTTTCCTTTCTTGCCACTGCGCATTCGCTGCTCGTCACCCCCGCGTGACGCACGGGCGGCGTCCTGCGTGCCTGCGTCAATCTGTCCGCTTGCGCTTTGCAGAAAACGGATAGAGGTCCTGCAGAAAATGGATATTGATGCCGTCTCCCGCGCCGTAGCCTTCATCACGTAGACACAATAACAATGGAGGCCCCGGCCATGTCCCTGGGATTCGACTACCTTGATTCGCTGCTAGAAGAAGATAAAGAGAAGGGCGTCTTTCGCTGCAAGCGCGAGATGTTCACCGACCCTCGGTTGTTCGATCTGGAGATGAAACACATCTTCGAGGGCAACTGGCTGTACCTCGCTCACGAGAGCCAGATCCCCGAGAAGAACGACTACTACACCACCCAGATGGGCCGTCAGCCGATCTTCATCGCCCGCAACAAGGATGGCGAGCTAAACGCCTTCATCAATGCCTGCAGTCATCGCGGTGCCATGCTGTGCCGCTTCAAGAGCGGCAACAAAGCGACCTATACCTGTCACATTCCATGGCTGGACGTTCAATAACTCGGGCAAGCTGCTGAAGGTCAAAGACCCGAAGGAAGCTGGCTACCCGGATAGCTTCAACTGCGACGGCTCCCACGACCTGAAGAAGGTCGCCCGCTTCGAGTCCTATCGCGGCTTCCTGTTCGGCAGCCTGCGTGAGGACGTGGCGCCACTGGAGGACTTCCTCGGCGAATCGAAGAAGATCATCGATATGGTGGTCGACCAGTCGCCGGACGGCATCGAAGTGCTACGCGGCTCGTCCACCTATGTCTATGAGGGCAACTGGAAGCTGCAGGCCGAAAACGGCGCTGACGGCTACCACGTCACCGCCGTGCACTGGAACTACGCCGCCACCCAGCAGCAGCGAAAGCTGAAAGAGGCCGGTGACGACATCCGCGCGATGAGCGCCGGCGGCTGGGGCAAGAAGGGCGGTGGCTTCTACTCGTTCGAGAACGGCCACCTGCTGCTCTGGACCCGCTGGGACAACCCGGAAGACCGTCCGCTGTATGCGCGCCGTGACGAGATGATCGCCGAGGTCGGCCAGGCTCGCACCGACTGGATGATCGAGAACTCGCGCAACCTCTGCCTCTACCCGAACCTGTATCTGATGGACCAGTTCGGCTCGCAGCTGCGCATCGCCAAGCCGATCTCCGTCGACAAGACCGAAGTCACCATCTACTGCATCGCACCCAAGGGCGAGAGCGCCGAAGCCCGCGCCCGCCGCATCCGCCAGTACGAAGACTTCTTCAACGTCAGCGGCATGGCCACGCCGGATGACCTCGAAGAGTTCCGCGCCTGTCAGCAGGGCTTTGCCGGCCGGGCGATGGAATGGAACGACATGTCCCGCGGTGCCAAGCACTGGATCGATGGCGCCGACGAAGGCGCGCAGGAGATCGACCTGCATCCGCTGATGAGCGGCGTGCGCACCGAGGATGAAGGCCTGTTCGTGCTGCAGCACCACTACTGGCAGCAGCAGATGATCAAGGCGGCGCAGCAAGAGCAGGACCAGCTGATCCACGTGGAGGGCGCGTGATGACTCTCTCCTACGAAACCGCGCGCGACTTCCTCTACCGCGAAGCGCGCTATCTGGATGACAAGGACTGGGACGCCTGGCTCGAACTCTATGCGCCGGACGCCACCTTCTGGATGCCGGCCTGGGATGACCGCGACCAGCTGACCCAGGACCCGATGAGCGAAATTTCGCTGATCTGGTACGGCAACCGCAGCGGCCTCGAAGACCGGGTGTTCCGCATCCGCACCGAGCGCTCCAGCGCAACCATTCCGGACACCCGGACGAGCCACAACATCAGCAACCTCGAGTTGCTCGAGCAGGCCGACGGCGTCTGCAAGCTGCGCTTCAACTGGCACACGATGAGCTTTCGCTACAAGACGGTCGACCACTTCTACGGCACCAGCTTCTACACCCTTGATACGCGCGGCGAGAACCCGCTGATCAAGGCCAAGAAGGTCGTGCTGAAGAACGACTACATCCGCCAGATGATCGACGTGTACCACCTCTGAGGGCGCCGCCATGACTCACAAGATCGCATTGAACTTCGAAGACGGCGTCACCCGTTTCATCGACGCCAACTTAGGCGAAACCGTCGCCGATGCCGCCTACCGCCAAGGCATCAACGTGCCGCTGGATTGCCGGGACGGTGCCTGCGGAGCCTGCAAGTGTTTCGCCGAAAGCGGTCGCTACGACCTCGGCGAGGAGTACATCGAGGACGCGCTGAGCGAAGCCGAAGCGGAGCAGGGTTACGTGCTGACCTGCCAGATGCTCGCCGAAAGCGACTGCGTGATTCGCGTGCCGGCCGCTTCTGACATCTGCAAGACCCAGCAGGCCAACTACCAGGCTGCGATCAGCAATGTGCGCCAGCTCTCCGAGAGCACCATTGCGCTGTCGATCAAGGGCGAATCTCTGAACCAACTGGCGTTCCTGCCCGGGCAGTACGTCAATCTGCAGGTGCCTGGCAGCGATCAGACCCGCGCCTATTCCTTCAGCTCGCTGCAAAAGGATGGCGAAGTCAGCTTCCTGATCCGCAACGTGCCGGGCGGGCTGATGAGCAGCTTCCTGACGAACCTTGCCAAGGCTGGCGACAGCGTCAATCTGGCCGGGCCGCTCGGCGCCTTCTATCTGCGCGAAATCAAGCGGCCATTGTTATTGCTGGCCGGCGGCACCGGCCTCGCGCCGTTCACCGCAATGCTGGAGAAGATCGCCGAGCAGGGTAGCGAGCATCCGCTGCACCTGATCTACGGCGTCACCCACGATCACGATCTGGTGGAGATGGAGAAGCTCGAGGCCTTCGCTGCGCGCATCCCCAACTTCACCTACAGCGCCTGCGTCGCCAGCCCGGACAGCGCCTATCCGCAGAAGGGCTACGTGACCCAGCACATCGAGCCCAGGCACCTCAACGACGGTGAAGTGGACATCTACCTCTGCGGCCCGCCTCCGATGGTCGAGGCGGTCAGCGGCTTCATCCGTGAGCAAGGGCTGGAGCCTGCGAATTTCTACTACGAGAAGTTTGCCGCCAGCGCCTGACAGCCAACCGTAGGGTGGGCAACTGCGCCGCATTGACCATTGAATTCCTCGCCATTCCAGAGGTTGGGTAGATGAACACACGTTTTCAGAACAAGGTCGCCGTCATCACCGGCGCGGCCCAGGGCATCGGCCGGCGTGTGGCCGAGCGCATGGGCGAAGAGGGTGGATGGCTGATTCTGGTCGACCGTTCCGAACTGGTCCACGAACTGGCCGATGAGCTGGGGGCGACGGGCGTCGAGGTGCTGACGCTCACCGCCGATCTCGAGCAATTTGCCGACTGCCATCGCGTCATGAACGCGGCGAAGGCGCGCTTCGGCCGCCTCGATATCTTGGTCAACAACGTCGGCGGCACCATCTGGGCCAAGCCCTTCGAGCATTACCAGGAACACGAGATCGAGGCCGAAGTGCGCCGCTCGCTGTTCCCCACGCTGTGGTGTTGTCACGCCGCGCTGCCGCACATGCTGGAGCAGGGCGCGGGCGCCATTGTCAACGTCTCTTCGATTGCCACGCGCAGCCTGAATCGCGTGCCCTATGGCGCGGCCAAGGGCGGGGTGAATGCGCTGACTGCGTGCCTGGCCTTCGAGAACGCCGAGCGCGGCATTCGCGTCAACGCCACCGCGCCGGGCGGCACCGAGGCGCCGCCGCGGCGTATTCCGCGCAACAGTGCCGAGCAGACTGAGCAGGAAAAGCTCTGGTACCAGCAGATCGTCGATCAGACCGTCGATTCATCGCTGATGAAGCGCTACGGGACGATCGACGAGCAGGCCGGCGCGATCCTTTTCCTGGCATCGGACGACGCGTCCTACATCACCGGCGTGACCCTGCCGGTGGGTGGTGGCGATCTCGGCTGAATCACATAGACCGGCCTGACCGGACAACGCCAAGGCACCTCGGCGGCGCTGTGATTCACCGCTGCGGCCGCCCGCGACTAACAAAATCAATAGAGAGTCTTGCCATGCGAAAAGTAGATGTTCACGAAATCATCGATAACGCGCGCTTCAGCCGCTTCCATTGGCTCGTCGTGTGCCTCTGCGCACTGCTGCTGATCTTCGACGGCTACGACCTGTTCATCTATGGCGTAGTGCTGCCGGTGATCATGAAGGAATGGGGGCTGCCCCCCCTGGAAGCTGGTGCGCTGGGTAGTTACGCGCTGTTCGGGATGATGTTCGGCGCGTTGGTCTTCGGCACCCTGGCTGACCGCATCGGTCGCAAGAAAGGCATTGCCATCTGCTTCGTACTGTTCAGCGGCGCCACCGTGCTCAATGGCTTCGCCAGCACACCGATCGAGTTCGGCATCTTCCGCTTTCTCGCCGGCCTCGGCTGCGGCGGGTTGATGCCCAATGTGGTGGCGCTGATGAACGAATACGCGCCGAAGAAACTGCGTAGCACGCTGGTGGCGGTCATGTTCAGCGGCTACTCGCTGGGCGGCATGCTGTCGGCCGGCCTCGGAATCTACATGCTGCCGCGCTTCGGCTGGGAAGCGATGTTCTTCGCCGCCGCGGTGCCGCTGCTGTTGTTGCCGGTGATCCTCTGGTATCTGCCGGAGTCGGTGGGTTTCCTCGTCCGCCAGGGCCGCGGTGAGCAGGCCAGGGCGTTGCTGAACAAGGTCGACCCAAGTCGCCAGCTGACAGCGAACGATGAGCTGGTGATGACCGACGTGAAGGGCAAGAGCGCTTCGGTGCTGGAGCTGTTTCGCGACGGCCGTGGCGTGCGCACCTTCTCCCTGTGGCTGGCGTTCTTCTGCTGCCTGCTGATGGTCTACGCGCTGGGCTCTTGGCTGCCGAAACTGATGGCCAACGCCGGTTACAGCCTGGGCTCCAGCCTGTCGTTCCTGTTGGCGCTGAATTTCGGGGGGATGGCTGGCGCGATTCTCGGAGGCTGGCTGGGCGATCGCTACAACCTGTCCAAGGTAGTGGTGGTGTTCTTCGCCGTGTCGGTGGCCTCGATCAGCCTGCTGGGCTTCAAGACGCCGATGCCGGTGCTGTACACCCTGATCTTCATCGCGGGCGCCACGGTGATCGGCACGCAGATCCTGCTGTACGCGACCGCTGCACAGTTCTATGGCTTGTCGATCCGCTCCACCGGGCTTGGCTGGGCCTCGGGAATCGGCCGCAACGGCGCCATCGTCGGCCCGCTGCTGGGTGGTGCGCTGCTGGGCATCAACCTGCCGCTGCAGCTCAACTTCATGGCCTTCGCCGTGCCGGGCGTCGTCGCCGCACTGGCCATGACCGCCTTCGCCATCTCCAGCAAGCGCAGCCCGGAAGCCGCACCAGTCGTGCTGTCGGCGGCCAAGGCGTGAACCCTGACATTGGTAAATCGGAAATCGATATGAGCCCCATCCTGATCGAAAGCATCCAGGCAATCGTCGTCGACCTGCCGACCATCCGCCCGCACAAACTGGCGATGCACACCATGCAGCAACAGACGCTGGTGATCATTCGCGTGCGTTGCAGTGACGGTATCGAAGGCATCGGCGAATCCACCACCATCGGTGGTCTGGCCTATGGCAACGAAAGCCCGGAGAGCATCAAGCAGAACATCGACAGCCACCTCGGCCCGCTGCTGGTGGGGCAGGATGCGGCGAATATCAACGCCGCGATGCTGCGGCTGGACAAGGCGGCGAAGGGCAACACCTTCGCCAAGTCCGGCCTGGAAAGCGCGCTGCTCGACGCCCAGGGCAAGCGCCTCGGGCTGCCGGTCAGCGAGCTGCTCGGCGGCCGCGTGCGCGACAGCCTGGAAGTCGCCTGGACGCTGGCCAGCGGTGATACAGCGAGAGACATTGAGGAGGCCGAGCGCATGCTCGATATCCGCCGTCACCGCGTCTTCAAGCTGAAGATCGGCGCTGGCGAAGTGAATGCCGACCTCAAGCACGTCATCGCCATCAAGCAGGCCCTTGGCGAGCGCGCCAGTGTGCGCGTCGATGTCAATCAGGCATGGGACGAGTCGGTGGCGCTGCGTGCCTGCCGCATCCTCGGCGACAACGGTATCGACCTGATCGAACAGCCGATCTCGCGGATCAACCGCGGCGGGCAGATTCGCCTGAACCAGCGCAGCCCGGCACCGATCATGGCCGACGAATCCATCGAGAGCGTCGAAGATGCCTTCAGCCTGGCCGCCGACGGCGCCGCAAGCATCTTCGCCCTGAAGATCGCCAAGAACGGCGGCCCGCGTGCCGTATTGCGCACTGCGCAGATGGCCGAGGCAGCCGGTATCGCGCTGTATGGCGGCACTATGCTCGAAGGCGCCATCGGCACCCTGGCCTCGGCGCATGCCTTCGTCACCCTCAATAAGTTGACCTGGGGCACCGAACTGTTCGGCCCGCTGCTGCTCACCGAAGAAATCGTCGCCGAGCCGCCGGTCTACCGCGACTTCCATCTGGAAGTGCCGCGCACGCCGGGCCTTGGCCTGACCCTCGACGAAGAGCGCCTGGCGTTCTTCAGTCGCACGTAACCGGAGGCTGAACTGATGCTGTTCCACGTAAAGATGATCGTAAAACTGCCCGTCGATATGGACCCCGGCAAGGCGTTCAAGCTGAAGGCTGACGAGAAGGAACTGGCTCAGGGCCTGATGCGTGAAGGCAAGTGGCGGCACCTCTGGCGCATCGCCGGCCAGTACGCCAACTACAGCGTGTTCGATGTGGCCAGCGTTCAGGAACTGCACGACACCCTGATGCAGCTGCCGCTGTTCCCCTACATGGAGATCGAGGTCAATCCGCTGTGCCGGCATCCGTCCTCGGTTCGTGAAGACGACAGCTGATCGAACCTGAAAAAGGCCGGTGTGCGCCGGCTAATCAACCCGCGTCACCACAACTACAAAACGAGGCCTGAGCCATGACTGTGAAAATCTCCCATTCCCCGGAAATCCAGAAATTCTTCAAGGAAGCCAGCGGCTTCAACAATGACGAAGGCAGCCGCCGCATGAAGACGGTGGTCAACCGCATCCTGATCGATACCGCGAAGATTATCGAGGATCTGGAAATCACCCAAGATGAGTTCTGGAAAGCGGTGGACTACCTGAATCGTCTGGGCGGCCGCCACGAGGCAGGGCTGCTGGTCGCTGGTCTCGGTCTGGAGCATTTTCTCGATTTGCTGGAGGATGCCAAGGACCAACAGCAGGGCCTGACTGGCGGTACGCCGCGTACTATCGAAGGCCCGCTGTATGTGGCCGGCGCGCCGATCGCTCAGGGCGTGACACGCATGGACGACGGCAGCGAGGATGATGTTGCCACGACGATGTTCCTGCAGGGTCGCGTCACCGGCCCGGACGGCAAGCCACTTGCCGGTGCGGTAGTCGACCTGTGGCACGCCAACACCAAGGGTAACTATTCCTACTTCGACAAGAGCCAGTCCGACTACAACCTGCGTCGCCGCATCGTCACCGACGAGAACGGCTGTTACCGCGCGCGCAGCATCGTGCCTTCCGGCTATGGCTGCTCGCCCGACGGTCCGACCCAGGAGGTGCTCGACACCCTCGGTCGCCACGGCCAGCGTCCGGCGCACATCCATTTCTTCATCTCCGCGCCGGGCTATCGCCATCTGACTACCCAGATCAACCTGGCCGGCGACAAGTACTTGTGGGACGACTTCGCTTACGCAACTCGCGACGGGCTGGTCGGTGACATTCACTTCATCGATGACGCCGAAGCCGCACGCAGCCGCGGTGTGCAAGGCCGCTTCGCCGAGGTCGACTTCGACTTCCAGCTGCAGAAAGCGCCCGCGCCGAAGGCCGAACAGCGCAGCTCGCGTCCGCGGGCTTTGCAGGAGGCGTAAGGCAGGCATGTCGGCGCCAGCCACGGATGGCTCTGCCGCGCCAACAATTAATGCGGTGCGGCGTGTCCCGCTGCGTTGTCGAGCCACTGAAACGATACACCTACAACAAGAGCCGTCCGGACACTGTCACGGATAGCCAAGCCTGACTTGCGAGGCTTCATGAAGACGCTACTCAGAGACTGTTCGCTTTCTGCCGTGGTCGCGGGATTCATCGCGACGGTGATCTCGTACGCCGGTCCCCTGGTGATCATCTTCCAGGCAGCCAAGGCGGGTGGGTTGCCCCAAGACGTACTGTCGTCATGGGTCTGGACGATCTCCATCGGCAGCGGCGTGCTCGGCATTCTGCTAAGCCTGCGCTACAAAGTGCCGATCATCATTGCCTGGTCCGCGCCGGGCTCGGCGCTGCTGGTCACCATGCTGCCCGACATCACGCTGAATGAGGCAGTCGGCGCCTATGTCGTCACCAGCGTGGTGGTGCTGTTGGTTGGCCTATCAGGTGCATTCGACCGCATCATCAACCGCCTGCCGGCCGCGATTGCCGCAGGCATGCTCGCGGGGATCCTGTTCCGCTTCGGGACTGGCCTGTTCATCTCCATAAAGGAACAGCCCTGGCTGGTGCTGGCGATGTTCGCCACCTATCTGGCGTTCAAGCGTGCCTTGCCTCGCTACGCGGTGCTCGCGGTGCTGGTTGTCGGCGTAACGATCACCGTCGCCTCTGGCGAATTGCAAAGCGAGGCCCTGGTGATCGGCTTGGCGACGCCGACTTGGATCGCCCCCGAGTTCAGTTGGCAGGTGATGCTGAATATCGCCTTTCCGCTGGTGATGGTGGCGCTGACCGGGCAATTCGTTCCGGGCATGGCTGTTCTGCGCAACGACGGCTACAGCACGCCGGCCAGCCCGTTGATCAGCAGCAGCGCATTGGGTTCGTTGCTGCTGGCGCCCTTCGGTTGCCACGGACTGAACCTCGCTGCAATCACAGCGGCGATCTGCACGGGCCGGGAAGCTCACGAGAATCCGGCGAAGCGTTACGTTGCGGGCGTATCGGGCGGTGTCTTCTATCTGCTGCTCGGGGTATTCGGCGCGACGCTGGTCTCCATCTTCACCGCGTTTCCCCCGGCTCTGATCGCAGCCCTGGCCGGTCTGGCACTACTGGCCGCAATTGGCGGCGCGCTGAGTGCCGCGATGGCAATGCCCGCAGACCGTGAGGCTGCCTTGATCACCTTTCTGGTGACGGCATCCGGTATGCCGTTCCTCGACCTGTCCGCGGCGTTCTGGGGGCTGATCTTCGGCATTGCTGCCCATCTCTTCTTGACGCTTCGCCCCGTAGCGGCAAATCCCGCGGAGGAGCGACAGCCGGCCCGCTGACCTCGATTTTCGCGGCGCGACAACCGAGTAACCCAACACGTAGTTCTCCCCGGCACCACGCCGGAGAGGTGGCTGCGTGCATCCAGAAAACAACAACAAGAGACGAATACCATGCAGAAACGATCAATCTCGAGAGTTGCTCTGACCATTGCTGCCGCTTCCGCCGTGCCGTACGTGCATGCCGAGGCCGGTGGGTTCATCGAGGATGCGACTGCCACGCTACAGGCACGCAACTACTACTTCAGCCGCGACTTCTCGGATATCGAGGGGCCAAATCAGCAGTCGAAGGCGGAGGAGTGGGGCAGGGATTCATTCTCAACTTCAAGTCCGGCTATACCCACGGCGCGGTTGGGGTAGGCGTCGATGCAATCGGGATGCTGGGAGTAAAGCTCGACAGCAGTCCTGATCGGGCGGGGGCGGGGCTCTTGCCGGTGGCCGATGATGGCCGGGGAGCGGATGATTACAGCCGCCTGGGTGCTGCGCTGAAAATGCGAGTCTCGAGCACTGAATTGCGGATCGGCGAGCTACAGCCAAATCTCCCGGTGTTGACCTTCAGCGACATTCGCCTGCTACCGCCTACTTATCAGGGCGTCAGTTTCGTTTCCAACGAGATCGCCGGTCTTACCTTGCATGGTGGACACCTGCGCTCGACCAGCCTTCGCAATGAAGCGGGTGATGACCGGATGCGTGCGATGCTGGGCCGCACGCCGCAAGCGGGGTTCAGCGATGCATTCAACTATGCTGGCGGCGATTATGCGTTGAATGCCAAGCGAACGTCGCTGAGTGCCTGGTACGCTCAGCTTGAAGACATATATAACCAGCGCCTCCTCGGTCTGAAGCACAGCGAGCCACTGGGCAGGTGGACGCTTGGCGCCAACCTGGGCTTCTATGACTCGCAGGAAGATGGCAGCAAGCTCGTGGGAGAGATTGATAATCGGGCGTTCTATTCGCTGTTATCTGCCAGGCAAGGCGGCCACACATTCTATGTCGGCTACCAGGCGATGTTCGGGGACAGCGCTTTTCCACGGGTTTTCGCCAACGTAACGCCGCTCGGCAACGAGGTGCCAACCTACGAGTTCGCCGAAAAGGATGAGCGTTCCTGGCAGGCGCGGTACGACTACGATTTCGCCGCGGTCGGCGTTCCGGGCCTGGTTGCAACGGTGCGTTATATCTCGAGCGATAACGTCGATACGAATCGGGGCTTCGAGGGTACCGCTCATGAACGCGACCTGGACGTCAGCTATACGATTCAAAGCGGTCTGTTGAGGAACGTCGGCATTCGTATCCGCAATGTTGCAGCACGCTCTAACTACCGCAGTGACATTGATGAGAACCGGTTAATCCTCAGCTATACATTGGCGCTGTTCTGAATAGCAGATCGCCACCGTGGCAGACATAGGAGGGGCAGCCAGCCAAATCTGGCCTAAGTGGAAATAAACGGTTGACGTTGATTTTCAAGCTCCTATAATGCGCACCACTTCCGGCGCAGTCCTTAAGCAAAACCTCTTGTAAATCAAAAGGTTAGCGAAATAAAAGGGTTGCACGGATGGCGG
>NZ_FORS01000014.1 GCF_900114065.1 Stutzerimonas kunmingensis | reverse complement strand
AGCCCCTGCCTGGCCGCGCACCTTTTGGTACAAGCCTGTCAGCATCTTTGGCTTGGCTACTATGACGACGTTTATATGAGGTTCACTTGTGTTAGCCGTACCTGTTCATCCCTAGCGCCTCTCCGCCTTGATGCTGGCAGATTCAGTCTGGCCTCGCGGTTCGACCTACCGAAATATCGGCGGTTACATTGTCCCCAGAGCTTCAGACCCGGCTGTTACCGGCCACGCCTGTCTGGGTAGGGAACGAGTGGTGGAACAGTCGGTTCCGTCGGGCGTTAACCTGCGGAACAGAAACCCATGCGACTTTCAGGTCGCACTGCCGAAGTAGTACTGGTTACCCTTCTTGGCCTGGTGCATCTCCGGGTCGCGCTTGCCGTCTTTGTTCTTGGTCGAACTTGGCGCATTGATCAACGTGGCATCGACGATAGTGCCCTGACGCAGCGACAGACCGCGGTCACCGAGATAGCCATTGATCACAGCCAGGATGCCGGCAGCCAGTTCGTGTTTCTCCAGCAGCCGGCGGAAGTTGAGGATGGTGGTTTCGTCGGGAATGCGCTCCAAGCTCAACCCGGTGAACTGGCGCAGGATGGTCGTCTCGTACAGCGCTTCCTCCATCGCCGGATCGCTGTAGCCAAACCAGTTCTGCATCAAATGTACGCGCAGCATCGCCATCAGCGGATACGCCGGACGACCACCTTCACCCTTGGGATAGTGCGGCTCGATCAAGGCAATCAAACCCTTCCACGGCACCACCTGATCCATCTCGATCAGGAACAGCTCTTTGCGGGTCTGTTTGCGCTTGCCGGCGTACTCGGCGTCGGCAAAGGTCATCTGCTTCATCGGAAAACTCGGCGGGTGGAGTCCGGACATTTTGCCAAAATCAGGAGGTCTTCTTCAGAGTTTCCCTAGTAGTGGGCGGTAGCTGTTCTGTCGACGATTCATAGCGAAAGGCCTGCGGCAGCCGCGTCGTACAGCTGGGTTGACTGATCGGATTCATCTTCAATCAACGAACCGCTGTCCGCTCAGGACAAGGCTGTCTGCCTTGACGTTCATTCAATCTTCGTTATACAAAAATAATTGATTTTCCTGTTGCAATAGCTTTTGCTCATTAAGCATGCTGGTTATGTGCGAGATCGTTCGTACACATAAAAAGAAGAATCAGCATGAACACCGATACTCAAACTGCTTACCGCTCACTAGCTACCCACTTTTATACGACACGCTTTCCAGAAATCCCTGTCTCTGCGCTGGATGAGTTGGATGAGTTCCGCATCATCGGCGCGCTGCTGCGTGCTGCCCCCGAGTACCGGCCTGACTACTTCAGGCGGTTGCGTAATGCATTGGCCTTGGACCAGAAGCTCAGGGGGCATTTCTGGATTGCGCAGGAGATCAATCGGACGCTCAACCCGGTTACCGTTCTGGGCTTGCCTCGCAAGCGCAAGCAGGCGCGGCGGCAGAGAATTTCTGATGACGATTTCGCCAAATGGGTGAGGGCGCTTTTAGCCAAGGGACTGGGGGTTGAGGCTGGGGCGCTAATGCTGATCTGTATGACTGGGGCCCGTCCATGCGAGCTGAGTGACATCAGTATTGAAGGTACGAGGATCCACGTTCTTGGTGCCAAACATAGCCATGGTGGACTACGTGGCGCTGATCGGGTGCTGGAGGCTGATCAAGACTTCTGCCTGCTTGTGCGTAACGCGCTAGAGGCGTTTCGCTCTGACGTCCGGAGTCTGGACTCTATCCGAATGGCGATCCATGAAGCCGCAAAAGAGGTTTTCTCGCGGGGCAAACCTCCCAGCATGTACACGCTGCGCCACCAGTTTGGTGCGAATATGAAGGCCTCAGGTATGTCCAGAGTCGAGATGGCATATGTGATAGGGCACCAGGCAACGGACTCTATTGGACGCTACGGTGACAAGCGTTATGGGCGGGCCGAGGCCGTGAAGGTCAGGCCGGCAACGGACGCAGATCTATCGAAGATTCGAGCAACACATGCGGGTTATGTGAGATCTCGCTCAACGGCTCTGCATGCGGCCTGCTGATAAGTGAGTTTATCGGGCGCTAACCCTCAGCAGCTCTGCCCAGCGCGTGGTGTAGGCGGGTGACAGAAACTCTCTGCGCATTGACCACTCCGCAGGCTTGGCAGTTCTTCCTGGCTGCAATGTGCCCCGCCCCCAGCGGCTGTTGATCGCATCCAGGGTGCTCATCAGTCGCTCGGTTCTGATGGGCTGCTCTGGGGCGAGCAGATCCGGTGTGTACTCATTCTTTCGGCAGAGATCCAATAGCAGCACCTGCGTCTTGGTGTAGCTGAAACCTTCGCGGTACACCGGCTTCAGCCCAGTCTGAACGGCCTAGATGATCAGTCGTCTGTCATCGGTTGGGTATACGGGGTCTGCAGATCCAGCGATGCATCGAGCGACAGCTTGTGCTCCATGTGATCAAGCGCAGGGCTGGGAAAGTCGACCGGGATGCGTGCATCGAAGAGAGGGAGGGCGGTGCCGCTGCGCTGCACTGCAGTGGTCCGAGGATAAGGGCGTTACTCATAACGGTCTGACCGATAACTGTATTTGTGTACAGTTTTCGAGCCTCCGTCATTCCGGCAAGGCGCGCTCGTCGCCAGGGGGGGGGGACGGGGTCTGCACGGATTGTTTACAGGCGAAAAGTAGACAGATCGCCCCGGCGGGTGGTTCTCGCTAGGTTGGGGCAACCGACCAGGAGGACCTCCTATGATCTTGCTGCCCACCCTTAGCGATCTTTTACCCCTGGCGCTGGTGCTGCCCGCACTGCTCGGGCTTGCCCGGCTGGCCTATGGCGGTGCTGCGGATTAAGCGGTAGCGCCTCTTGGTGGCACTGGCTTCAGCCCCAGAAGTTGTTGCAGATCCGCTGCACCGCCGCGTTGGCGGCGCGTCGGTCAAACAGCTCGGGATCAAAGCTGCCACCTGAAGCCAAGAAGTCTAGGTAACCCGGCACGCCGCCCACATCTTCCGGCGGGCAGGCACGCGCACCATCGAGTACTTCACACCAGGTGCCAGTGAAGTCGCAGGGCTCGATGCTTTCCACGGCAATCACATGCTGCCAATTATCGCCGAAGTCGTAGAGATAGCGCAGACGGTCCGCCTCTTTGAATACTCGGCGCAGTTTGGTTTTGCGGTCATCCAGCACGTCGTCGTACTGGTACATCAGCTCGGCATCCAGTGGCATATAACAGTTCACGCCATTGCTGAACTCATGCAGGTGGCAGCTGTGCCAGCCGAAGGCCGCCTGGATGAAGTGATGCAGCTTGCGCAAGGTACAGTCGCCGCTCACCCGGATGCGCCGCCAGATCGGTGGATCGAGCTGCAGCGGCTCTAGCTGGATATGCAGGGTATAGAGCAGGGGTTGAGCGGCCATGCGGGCTCCTAAGGTCAGTGATACAGCCAGGGTTGCAGTTCATCGAGGTTGGCAACCACGATCTGCTGTGCCGTGGCTTTGGCGTGCACCTTGGTCGGGTCGATCTGATAGCGCTGCAACACGTACTGCACCAGAGCACCGCGGGTCTCGATCAGCAGTTGACCGTCCTGCATGCCGTAGTCGGCCTCGATAATGGCGCGCTGCTCGGGTTTCAATCGCGAGTCGGGCTCGATGACCACCGCGAGCTCGGTATTCCAGCCGCTATCCAGGTCCCGGCCGTGTTCAGACTGGTCATCCATCAGTCCCGGCTCACCGCGGAACCGGCTTAGCACGAAGTCTCGGTAATCTCCGTTCTTCTCGCAGTACGCGCGCACATGCCAGCGCATGCCGGTGTAGATCAGGGTATGTGGGGCAATCAACCGGGTCTCAACGTCCGGGGTGCTGAAGGACACATACTCGCACTCCAGTCGCAGCCCCTCGCGGCAAGCTTTGAGCAGGGGGCGCAAAACCTCCGGGCGGACTGATCGATCCGGTACGTCCAGCACTTCGGTGTGCGCGTAGGCCAAGGCCAGCCCGTCGATATGAGGCGCCCGCTCGTAGTTTTGATTCAGCAGATGCAGGTAGGCGCTGGCGCTGTCGTCAATGAACAGTGGCTTGAAGTAGCGGCTCGGCACATATCCCTTCAAATGCTTGTCGTATTCCAGGTTCTTCGGCGCGTAGTCGGAGATGTAGGAGTTGATGTCCTTCGACGCCTGCTGTCGGCTGATGCCGAAACTCTGCATCAAGTGGCCAGTGGTCAAGCGGCCTTCCCACCAGACCACCGTCTCGATCAGGCGGTAGCGCAACGCCAGGTCCCAGCGTGCCGATTCGATTGCTTGCTTGCGTTTCATGGCCTCTCCATCTGCTCGAAAACTTTACCTGTACGAGTAAACACCGTGGATGCGTCGCCTGAGGCTACATATCCTGTGGCTGTCATTCAAGTTGCATCACTGATGTACTCAGTGGAAGGAGAACACCATGAGCGATATCGGAATAGCCTGGGGAATGGTGGCGGCTGCCCTGGTGCTGGCCGCAGGTCTTGGCCTGGCGCTGTTCTGGCAGAGCATGCGGCGCAACGAGGCGCACACCAATCTGCAGGCCTGCAAAGACCAGCTGGAGCAGCTTCAGGCACTGAGCCAGTCGCGCGAACTGGAGTTGCGCGAGCTGACCGCCGCGGTGCGTGCCGAGAAGGCGCATGTCGAGCAACTGCAGCGCCAGCTGAGCTTTGCCCATGATGAGTCTGCCGGCTTGCGCGATGAGCAGAAGCAACTACTCACCCAGTTGGCCGATGCGCAAAGCCAGGCCAGCGCGGCGCGTGCTCAGCACGGCCAGCTGCTGCAGCAGCACGCCGAGCTCAAGCAGGCCCATGAGCGCCTGCAAAACAGCCACGAGGTGATGCAGGACAAGTTCGCCAACCTGTCCAAGGAGCACGCCACTCTCAGCAGCAGCCTGGAGCAAAAGCAGCAGCACTTTGCCGAGCAACAGCAGCTGCTCAAGGAGAGCCGTGACCAGCTCAAGCTGGAGTTCGAGCAGCTCGCCGGGCAGATCTTCGAAGCCAAGGGCCAGGCCTTCTCGCAGCACAGCCAGCAGTCGCTGGATGCGCTGCTCAAGCCCTTCCGCGAGCAGATCGACGGCTTCCGCGCCAAGGTCGAAGACATCCACCACAAGGATGTCCAGCAGCAGGCCGCGCTGACCCAGGAGCTGCTGCACCTCAAGGCGCTCAACCAGCAGATCACCCAGGAGGCCCATGACCTGGCCACCGCACTCAAGGGCCAGAAGAAGGCCCAGGGCAACTGGGGCGAGCTGGTGCTGGAAAACGTCCTGGAGCGCTCCGGTCTGGTCTACGGGCGCGACTTCAAGCGCGAGGTCAGCATCAATGGCGAGGAGAATCGCCAGCGCCCGGACGTGATCGTCTACCTGCCGCAGGGCAAGCACCTGATCATCGATGCCAAGGTCTCGCTCAATGCCTACACCCGCTACATCAATGCCGAGGATGATGCCGAGCGGCGCCTGGCTCTCAACGAGCACGTCACGGCCATCGGCCAGCGCATCAAGGAGCTGGCCAACCGGCACTACTTCGAGCTGCCTGGGCTGAATGCGCCGGAGATGGTGTTCATGTTTGTGCCCATCGAGTCGGCCTTCGTCGAGGCGCTCAAGGCGGACGAAACCCTGTTCCAGAAAGCCATCGAGCAGAACGTGCTGGTCGCTACCCCGACCACCTTGCTCACCAGCCTCAACATCGTCCGTCAGCTCTGGCGTTTCGAGGACCAGAACAAGCACACCGCCGAGCTGGCCGAGCGCGCTGGGAAGGTCTACGACAAGCTGCGCACCTTCCTCGGCAGCATGGACGCGATCGGCAACAGCCTGGACAAAGCCCAGGACGCCTACCGTAAGGCGCGTGATCAACTGGTCAGTGGCAAGGCCAACCTGGTCAAGCAGGTCAGCGACTTCCGCCAACTGGGGGTGGCCGTCAAAGGTGAGCTGGACGAAACCTGGGTAGACCGTGCCGAGCTTGAGCTGGGCCTGGTCGAACAGGAAGCCTTCGCGGCGCAGGAGCAAGCATGAACGCGTTCGTGCGACTGGCCATGGTGCTGCTGCTCGGCATGAGCAGCACGGCTTTCGCCCAGGACCGCGACCTGGACAACGATGGCCGCTGGGACTTCGGCGCAGGTGGCAGCGATCGCGACATGGATAACGACGGGCGTTGGGATTTCAATGCCGGCGGCTCGGATCGGGATATCGACAACGATGGTCGTTGGGACTACGACAAGGGCGGCAGCGACCGTGACCTGGACAACGACAAACGCCGCGATTGACGAACGGTCGCCTGCACACGCAGGCTCGGCCACGACTTTATTCCATCAACCACGCTCAGCAGGAAGCAACCTCCATGAATAAACCCACCACCGTGCAGGCACTGGAAGATCTGGGGCGTGTCAGGCTCTCCAAGAGCTTCTTCATGCGCGATTTTCTCTATTCGGAAATCAGCCAGATCGACGGCATCGCGAATATCCCCGACTTCCCCGACCGTGCCATCGAGGCAGGCCGCCAGCTCTGCGAGCAGTTGCTTGAGCCACTGCAAGAGCGCTTCGGCCGTATCGCCATTCGCTCGGCGTATCGCGCCCCGGCGGTGAATGCCAAGGGGGCAGAAGACGGCAACAACTGCGCGAAGAATGAAAGCAACTACGCCGCGCATATCTGGGACTACCCGGATGCCGACGGCCACCTGGGCGCCACCGCGTGCATCGTGGTGCCGGCCCTGCTGCCCTGGTACGACCAGACCGGCGACTGGACGCCGCTGGCCTGGTGGATGCACGACAACCTGCCCTACGCCAACCAGTACTGGTTCCCCAAGCTTGCAGCCTTCAACCTGCGTTGGAGCGCCAACCCGCAGGTGCTGCCGAGCATAAATACCTATGCCACCAACCCGCACACCGGTGACAAGAAGGCGCTGGTGCACAAGGGCGTGGCCACGCTGGGCGCTGAGGAGCGCAAGCACGTCGTCGAGCCCTGGCTGGCTAGCCTGGCGTGATGAGCTTCGCCTGTGCCGGGCATTGCGGCGGGTGCTGGCTGGTTGATGGGGGCTGACCAGTGAGCCAAGGAAACGTCCGGCTTTACCCATGCGCCGGCAGTGGATAAGGTGACTGCCATCGCAAAATGGCAGGTCACGGTATCCCAGGGACGGCTCTCCACATGCGCTTCGGCGTGCGCGGTACTCAGCTTCTCTCCGGTTTCCGTTGTTTCGTTGCCACCTGTGTCTGAATTGGGCTGGCCCGCGCTGCGGCGGGCGGCTGTGGAGAGTTGTGAATGAATGAATTGCAGCAGGCCCTGCTGGCCGCCGTACCTGCCGATGGATCGAGCATTGGCAATCAGTCGCTATTGGAGCGTCTGAAAGGGCAGTTTCCGCAGATCAGCGAAGACGCCTTCTGGGCGGCGCGTGATGGGCTGATCGAACAGGGCGTGCTGCAAAAGGGCCGTGGTCGCGGCGGCTCGGTGTTGCGGGCTCAAGCATCGGGCAGCAGCCTGGCCGATCAGGTGTTGAGCAAGGCGCGTGAGCGTTTCGAGCCGGCCGCAGTGGAAGAAGTCAGTGCCGCCTATGTGGCCGACGCCGCAGCGGCGCTGAGCAAGGGCAAGGCGGCCAAGCTGCAGCAAGCCACCAGTATCGAGGCCATGGAGAAAACCCTCTGGGCCACCGCCGACAAGCTGCGCGCCAATATGGACGCCGCCGAGTACAAGCACATCGTGCTCGGGCTGATCTTTCTCAAGTACATCTCCGACAGCTTCGCCGGCCGCCGCGCCGAGCTTACGCACAAGCTGCTGGATGAAAACGACGACTACTATCTGGGCGACGATGATCCGGAGGCGCTTAACGCCGAGCTGGAAGACCGCGACTACTACCGCGAGGTCAACGTCTTCTGGGTGCCGGAAGTAGCGCGCTGGGAGTCGATTCGCGCCGCCGCCAAACAGGTGGATATCGGCAAGCGCATCGACGATGCCCTGGCCGCCATCGAGGCGGAAAACCCTCGGCTGAAAAACATCCTCGACAAGCGCTACGCCCGCGCCCAGTTGCCGGACGGCAAGCTCGGTGAGCTGGTGGACCTGATCTCGACCATCGGCTTTGGTGACGACACCAACAAGGCCCGCGACCTACTCGGCCAGGTCTACGAATACTTCCTCGGCCAGTTCGCCAGCGCCGAAGGCAAGCGCGGCGGGCAGTTCTATACGCCGGCCAGCATCGTGAAAACCCTGGTAGCCGTGCTTAACCCGCACCATGGCAAGGTGTACGACCCGTGCTGTGGTTCGGGCGGCATGTTTGTGCAGTCCGAGAAATTTATCGAAGCCCACGGCGGCAAGCTGGGCGATGTGTCCATCTACGGCCAGGAAGCCAACCCCACCACCTGGCGCCTGGCGGCGATGAACCTGGCCATTCGCGGTATCGACTTCAACCTGGGCAAAGAGCCGGCCGACACCTTTGTCCGCAACCAGCACTCAGACCTGCGCGCTGACTTTGTGCTGGCCAACCCACCGTTCAATATCAGCGACTGGTGGCACGGCAGCCTGGAAGGCGACCCGCGCTGGGTGTATGGCACGCCGCCGCAGGGCAACGCCAACTACGCCTGGCTGCAACATATGCTTTACCACCTCAAGCCCAATGGTCGTGCCGGTATCGTGCTGGCCAACGGCTCGATGAGCTCCAGCCAGAACAGCGAAGGCGATATCCGCAAAGCCATGGTTGAGGCCGACGTGGTGGAAGTGATGATCGCGCTGCCCGGCCAGCTGTTCTTCAACACACAGATTCCCGCTTGCCTGTGGTTTCTCGCCAAACAGAAAACCGCCCGGCCCGGCGAAGTGCTGTTTATCGACGCACGCAAACTCGGCACCAGCGTCAGCCGCGTGCAGATCGAACTGACCGATGCCGATATCGAACGCATCGCACAAACCGTCGCCAACTGGCGCGGTGAGCCGCTGGATGTGGGTGGTGAGATTGCCGAATACCAGGATATCCCCGGCTTCTGCCGCAGCGTCAAACTGGCGGAAATTGCCGAACACGGCCATGTGCTCACGCCGGGCCGCTATGTCGGTGCCGAAGAGATGGAAGACAACGACGAAGCCTTTGCCGAGAAAATGCAGCGGCTGACCAAACAGCTCGGCGAGCAGATGCAGAAGGGCGCGGAACTCGATCAGTTGATCCGGCAGAAGCTGGGGGGGCTGGGGTATGAGTTCTAATGTGCGTCGAACCGTTACTTTGGCTGAGTGCGCAGCTTTCCAAGAAGGGTACGTTAATCCGTCTCAGCGCGATCTGAATCGCCCCGGGTTTCGTGGAGGCCTCAACTCTTGAGAAGATGAGGCCATGAGAAAGACTACGACCTACTCCCCCGAAGTCCGTGAACGTGCTGTGCGCATGGTTCTGGAACACCTGAACGACTATCCATCCGAGTGGGCGGCCATTGAGGCCATTGCTCCGAAGATTGGCTGTGTCCCGCAAACGCTGCATGGCTGGATTCGTCGCCAGCAGACCAACGCTGGACAGCACCCCGGCCAAACGACCGAAGAGCGCGACCGCATCAAGGCCCTGGAGCGCGAGAACCGCGAGCTGCGCAAAGCCAACGAGATTCTGCGCCTGGCCAGCGCATATTTTGCCCAGGCGGAGCTCGACCGCCGCACCAAGTCCTGAGGGGATTTGTCGATCAGCATCGTGACCGTCTCGGGGTCGAGTCGATCTGCCGTGTCTTGCAGATTGCCCCGTCCGGTTACCGCAGGCACGCGGCGCAGCAGCGCAACCCGGCACTGCGCTGTTGCCGTGCTCGGCGCGATGATGCGTTGATCCCGGAAATCCAGCGCGTGTGGGATGCCAACATGCAGTGCTATGGCGCGATGAAAGTCTGGAAGCAGCTCAGGCGAGAAGGCATCGCAGCGGCCAGATGCACGGTGGAGCGGTTGATGCGTCAGGTTGGGTTGCAGGGCATAAGGCGCGGCCAGATCGTGCGGACAACGGTGGCCGGTGATAAGGCCATCTGCCCGCTGGATCGTGTCCAGCGGCAGTTCCATGCCGAGCGTCCCAATCAGCTGTGGGTATCGGACTTCACGTACGTATCGACCTGGCAAGGCTGGCTGTACGTGGCCTTCGTGATCGACGTGTTTGCGCGGCGGATCGTCGGCTGGCGAGTCAGTACCAGCATGAAGACCGACTTCGTGCTGGATGCCCTGGAGCAGGCGCTGTATGCCCGTCAGCCATATCGTACGGGTGGTCTGATCCATCACAGCGACCGCGGCAGCCAGTACGTCTCGATTCGCTATACCGAGCGACTGGCAGAGGCCGGCATTGAGCCTTCGGTTGGCAGCAAGGGCGACAGCTACGACAACGCATTGGCCGAAACCATCAACGGTCTGTACAAGGCCGAACTGATTTACCGCCAGTCGTGGAAGAGCCGCGAAGCTGTTGAGATGGCGACCTTGAAATGGGTGCACTGGTACAACCACCAGCGGCTGTTGAGCTCAATCGGCTATATCCCGCCTGCGGAGGCTGAGGCAAACTTCTACCAGCAACAAGCAGGTCAGGCCATGGCTGCCTGACTTAAACGAAACGGCCTCCACAAAAGCCGGGGCGATTCAGTTTGCGAATGCTTGAATCTTAGCGGTCTCCATTGGGCATCTCGATTTGTCTGCAAAAACGGAAAGTTTAGTCCAGTGCCGAGCAACGGCGACGTGCGCTTCAATAGAGGAAAATGGTCGTTTTAGAGCTGTTGCATCAGCCTCGAACGCGGTACCGCCCGTCAGGCTTTGACCAGTTTTCCTGAACAACGCGCGTTGTATGGGAGACTAACCAAGGTAGGAGCGAAAGCGCAATCGGCGCTCCTTTGAACTGACTTGGAGAACCCAGATGAAAGCAATCGTCTACAACGGCCCGCGTGACGTCAGCGTCCAGAACGTCCCAGATGCGAAGATCGAGAGACCAACGGATGCTCTCGTTCGAGTCACATCCACGAATATTTGTGGTTCCGATCTGCACATGTACGAAGGCAGAACCACCTTCGAGACGGGTCGAGTCTTCGGTCACGAGAACCTCGGTGAGGTGGTCGAGGTAGGTGCAGGAGTTGAGCGCGTTAAGGTTGGAGACATGGTCTGCTTGCCCTTCAACATCGGCTGTGGTTTTTGTGAAAACTGCGAGAAAGGACTTACCGGCTATTGCTTGACCGCCAATCCAGGCAGCGCTGGTGCCGCCTACGGCTTTGCAGAGATGGGCACTTATGACGGTGGCCAGGCCGAGCTGCTGCGAGTTCCCTTCGCGGACTTCAACTGTCTCGTGCTGCCTGAGGATGCGAAGGAGCGCGAGGACGACTACGTCATGCTCTCCGACATTTTCCCCACGGGATGGCACGCAACAAGGCTGGCGGGGCTGCAACCAGGCGAGTCCATTGCCATCTACGGCGCAGGCCCGGTCGGCTTGATGGCGGCGCACTCCGCGCTTATCCAAGGCGCTTCGCAGGTCTTCGTAATAGACGATCAACCAGACCGCTTGAAACTGGCTGCCCAGATGGGGGCCACGCCAATCAATTCCGTCGAGCAGAAGGCTGTCGATGAAATCCTGAATTACACCGATGGTAAAGGCACGGATCGTGGGTGCGAATGCGTGGGCTACCAGTGCTGCGACAAACATGGCCACGAGGTGAATCACCTGACCATGAACAACCTCGTCGCCTCGACCAAGGCAACCGGTGGTATCGGAGTAGTCGGGCTATTCGTTCCCCAAGATCCGGGTGCCAAGAACGAGTTAGCCAAAGAAGGGAAGATGGCTTTCGACTTCGGTTCCTTCTGGTTCAAAGGGCAGAAAATCGGCACCGGGCAAGCCAACGTCAAGGCGTACAACCGCCAGTTGGCTGAGCTAATTCATCACGGGCGTGCCGCACCCTCGCAGATCGTTTCCCATCGATTGAAGCTGGATGATGGCCCAAGTGCTTATAAGCACTTCGATGCACGAGACAAGGGGTGGACGAAGGTTGTGATGAAGCCTGCGGCTTAGTGTTTTGAGTAGCCGTCTCCTGCTCGGGGCGGCTACTCGGATGCTGTATCGTTCGAATCCATGCGAGCATCAATGATGCTCAGGCAGGATCCAAGTTTCGCCGGTCATGAAACATCGTTCTGAGCGACTCATGGCGACTTTGGAAATCTGCCAATCGCCATGCTGTTCCTAAGCTTGAGTACCGACGGCTTGTGA
Source organism: Stutzerimonas kunmingensis (assembly GCF_900114065.1). Classification (GTDB taxonomy): domain Bacteria; phylum Pseudomonadota; class Gammaproteobacteria; order Pseudomonadales; family Pseudomonadaceae; genus Stutzerimonas; species Stutzerimonas kunmingensis. The sequence continues at coordinate 38,809 of NZ_FORS01000014.1, read as the reverse complement.
TCCTGATGAGAGAACGAATCGAATCTGCCAACCAGCAGCATCTTGTATTAGTCAGTTAGCAATGGATCTAAGGATTATTGCTGCGTGAGCTCCAGTCGCTGCCTTATGGTGAATCATCTCTATGGTATCGCGACTGACCGCTATTGGCCCAGAGTGTGTAAAAACGCTTCGTCAAAATTGAAGTACTCGCGTCTACGTGAAATCTGGAGTTTATCGGCACGTCAGCAAATGTGGATTTCTCCCAGATGCACGATTTCTAGCTTGTGTTTGAGTACCTGCCGCACTTGAAAACGTTTTTACACAGTCTCGGCCGGTACCTGCTTAACGCGACAGGCAGATACCGGCCGGGAGTCGCCAGTAGCATCGGGCTGGAGTTGGCCACTTTCACCTGCTGATACCGTCAGCTTCTGCGCCAGTTGATCCTCGGCACCGCAACACGGACAATCCTGTACAAGAATACAGTGATCACTACCATGTCCGTCTCGTTAGCCCCTGAGCTTTACTACCTCAGCAATTTCCGTACGGCACTCGCCTGGGTGGCTGAGCGCTATGCAGATCTACTGGCGGATGAAGAACGTGCCTTTCTCGACACCTTCAATACCCTGCCCTGGCCATCCCAGGCCTTGCTGGTGCGCATGATTAGCGCAAGGGCTGTCATTTTCGTCTGAGCAAGCTCGTTTACCCGGAAATCGGCGACTGCCTGGCTGCTGCCGATCCACTGCTTGAACAGGGATGGATCACCGAGCAGGCGCTGCTCACAGCCGATGAGATTGCCGAGCTGCTGCGCAAGGATGAGGTGCTGACTCATATGCCGCTCACAGACCGCCGCGCGGCGCAGAAAAAGGCCGAGCTGCTCGAACAACTGCGCGCAATGGAGCTACCTGCCCAGACCTTCACGGACTGGTGCCCTATGTTGGATGATCAGTTACTCAGCCTGATGGTGGGCGAGTTGTGTGATCGTTTGCGCCTGATGTTCTTTGGCAATCTGGCTCAGGACTGGTCCGAGTTCGTGCTGACGGATCTGGGCATCTACCGTTACGAATCGGTGGATATAGGCCCGGAGTCACGTGGTTTTCAGTGCCGCCAGGATCTTGAGGATTACCTGCACCTGCGCCAGTTACGCGTCAGCGTTGAGCAAGGCGCAGACCTGGCGGACATTGTACCGCCGTTGCTGGCGTTCAGTTCAAGCAACCCATACCTTTGCAGCCGCCAATCGTGCCTGCTGTTTCAGATCGCCCAGCAACTGGAGAGGAGCGGTGAGCTGGAGCAGGCCCTGCTGCTTTATCAGCAAAGCGCGCATGGCGAAGCCCGCTGGCGACAGATTCGCGTACTGGAACAACTGGGGCGCGATGCCGAGGCCTATGATCAGGCCCTGGCCTTTAGCCAAACCCCAGGCAGCGATGAAGAAAGCCAGCGCCTGGAACGAGCCCTCACCCGCCTGCAGCGCAAGCTCGGCCTGCAGATGGTGAAAAAGCCCAAGGCTGCGAGCGAAACCCGCATCGACTTGGTATTGCCGGCGCCGACACATGGCAGTGTGGAGATAGCTGTGCGTGATCACCTGCAGCAGGATGATGCTCCGGTGCACTATGTGGAAAATACCCTGCTCTGCAGCCTGTTCGGCTTGCTGTGCTGGGAGGCGATCTTCGCACCGCTGCCGGGGTCATTTTTTCACCCGTTCCACAGTGGCCCGGTGGACCTGCACAGCCCGGACTTTTATGCGCGCCGCCAACACCTGTTCAAACGCTGTCTACTGCAACTTGAACAACCCGACTACAGGCAATTGATCAAGGCTCGGTATCAGGAAAAGTTCGGCCTGCAATCACCCTTCGTCTTTTGGGGCATGCTCGATGAGGCGCGCCTGGAACTAGCCCTGCAGTGCATTCCCGCTGCACACCTGCACGCCTGTTTTACCCGCCTGCTGCGAGATCTGAAAGCCAACCGCGCCGGCATGCCCGATCTGATCCAGTTTTATCCGCAGGAACATCGCTACCGGATGATTGAGGTCAAAGGCCCCGGCGACCGCCTGCAGGACAACCAGAAACGCTGGCTCAGTTTCGCGGCTGAGCACGGTATCGCCGTTGTAGTTTGCTACGTGCGCTGGGCTGAGGCATGAGCTATCGGGTAGCGGTGCGGGCACTGTGCGAGTTCACCGCCAAGGAAGGTGACCTGGATCTGCGCTTCACCCCTTCCCCCACCGCTCAGGAAGGCATGGCTGGGCACCAGACAGTGGTTGATCGGCGGGGAGACGGCTATATCGCCGAGTTACCTCTAAGTGGCAGCTACCCCGGCCTGCTGGTCGGCGGCAGGGCCGACGGGTACGATCCGTAAGAGCGGCGCCTAGAAGAGATCAAAACCCACCGTGGCGATATCAGCCGCATTCCGGCCAACCACCGGCTGCTGCATTGGGCGCAGGTCAAGGTCTACGGCTGGCTGCTCTGCCAGCAGCTTGAGCTGGAAGAGTTGGAATTGGCTGTGGTGTATTTCGACGTGATGAGTCACGCCGAGCATGCCTTCAGCGACCACTTCACAGCCGCTGAACTGGAAGACTTCTTCAATCAGCAGTGCCAATTGTTTCTGAGCGGGGCTGAACAGGAAGAAGCACCGCATCAAGCGTGACGAGCATCTGCAGAGCATCAGTTTTCCCTACCACTCAGGAAGTCCCGTCCTGAGCGGGGCGAACTACAGGATAAGAACATGCCAAACAATACTTTCGGTGAATCCTCTTGTACCGCTGCGGCCAGCGGCCTCGTGCAGGTGCGTGGCGCGCGTGAGAACAACCTCAAAGAGGTGGACGTCTCTATCCCGCGGAATGCGCTGGTGGTGTTCTCGGGTGTCTCCGGCTCCGGGAAGTCCTCGCTGGCCTTCGGCACCATCTATGCCGAGGCGCAGCGACGCTACTTTGAGTCGGTGGCCCCCTATGCACGGCGCCTGATCGACCAGGCGGGCGTGCCGGACGTAGATGCGATCGACGGCCTGCCACCAGCGGTGGCGCTGCAGCAGCAGCGGGGGTCCAGCAATGCGCGTTCCTCCGTGGGCAGTGTGACCACCCTGTCCAGCCTGGTGCGGATGATGTATTCGCGCGCCGGCGCCTATCCCGCCAATCAGCCGATGCTGTACGCCGAGGATTTTTCGCCGAACACGCCGCAGGGGGCGTGCCCGACCTGCCACGGCTTGGGTCATGTGTACGAGGTGTCCGAGGCGATCATGGTGCCCGACCCCTCCCTGAGCATCCGTGAGCGGGCGATTGCTTCCTGGCCACCCGCCTGGCAGGGCCAGAACCTGCGCGACATCCTGGTCAGCATGGGCTACGACGTTGACCGGCCGTGGAAGGACCTGCCGAAAAAGGATCGCGACTGGATTCTGTTCACCGAGGAAACACCAACGGTGCCGGTGTACGCCGGTTTCACGCCTGCCGAAACCCGTACCGCGCTCAAACGCAAGATGGAGCCGAGCTACATGGGCACCTTCACCGGCGCCCGGCGGTATGTGTTGCACACCTTCGCCAATACCCAGAGCGCGCTGATGAGAAAGCGCGTATCCCGGTTCATGGAGGGCAAGCCGTGCCCCACCTGCCACGGCAAGAGGCTCAAGCCCGAAGCGCTGTCGGTCACCTTCGCTGGGGTGGACATCGGCGCGTTTATGCAGATGCCGCTGGACCACTTGGCGGCATTGCTCGAACCCATCGCACAGGGCGATTTCCGCGCCCATGCAGCGGGTGCGGCTACGGACAAGGAAGCGACCCGGCGCGAGCGTGCCGAACGCGCTGCCACCGGCCATGCGGTCCATGCGGTATCGCCCGACGTGCGCCGTACCTCCGCGCTGTCGGAAGAAAAGCGCCTCGCCGCACAGCGCCTGGCTGGAGGCGTGATGGCGCGCCTGCGCCAACTGCGCGAGCTAGGCCTGGGCTACCTGACGCTGGACCGGGCCACGCCGACGCTTTCGGCCGGCGAGTTGCAACGCTTGCGGTTGGCCACGCAATTAAGTTCCCTGCTGTTCGGCGTCGTGTACGTACTTGACGAACCCTCGGCGGGCCTGCATCCCTCCGACAGCCAGGCCCTGTACGATGCACTCGACCGGCTGCGCGACGCGGGCAACTCGGTGTTTGTGGTGGAGCACGACCTGGACCTGATGCGCCGCGCGCAATGGCTCGTGGATGTCGGGCCGGAGGCCGGGGAGCGTGGCGGCCGCGTGCTCTACAGCGGCGAGCCGGATGGCCTGCGCAAGATTGCCGAATCGCGTACTGCACGTTACCTGTTTGACGAAATTCCCGCACCCGGAAGCCGAGCACGCGAAGCGACCGGCTGGTTGGAGCTGCAGGGCATCCACCGCCATAACCTGCATGGCGTGGATGCGCGCATTCCGCTGGGCGTGCTGACAGCCGTTACCGGCATCTCTGGCTCCGGCAAATCCAGCCTCATCGCGCAGGCCCTGCCGGAATTGGTGCTGCTGCACCTGGGCCACGAGCCTGAAGACGATGCCGCCGAAAGCGCCACCAGCGAAGGGCCGGCAGTGGTCGAAGCGACCGGCGGCCATCTGGCGGGCGACGTGGACGCCATACAGCGCCTGGTGCAGGTGGACCAGAAGCCGATCGGGCGCACGCCGCGGTCGAACCTGGCTACCTACACGGGTCTGTTCGACCATGTGCGCAAGCTGTTCGCCGCCACGCCCGATGCTCGACGCCGCCGCTATGATGCCGGACGGTTCTCGTTCAACGTCGCCAAGGGGCGCTGCGAGACTTGCGAGGGCGAAGGTTTCGTTAGCGTGGAACTGCTGTTCATGCCTAGCGTGTACGCGCCGTGCCCGACCTGCCATGGCGCGCGCTACAACGAGGCCACGCTGAAGGTGCAGTGGAACGGGCGCAACATCGCCGAGGTGCTGCAGATGACCGTGGACGAGGCCAGCGAATTCTTCGCGGGTGAAGACGCGGTGGCAAGGCCCCTGCAACTGCTGCGCGACATCGGACTGGGCTATCTGCGCCTGGGGCAACCGGCCACTGAGCTTTCCGGTGGCGAGGCGCAGCGCATCAAGCTGGCGACCGAGCTTCAGCGCAGCCAGCGCGGCCGAAGCCTGTACGTGCTCGACGAGCCGACCACCGGGCTGCACGCGTCGGATGCCGACCGGCTGCTGGTGCAGTTGCAGCGCCTGGTCGATGCCGGCAATACCGTAGTGATGATCGAGCACGACATGCGTGCGGTGGCCCAAGCCGACTGGGTGATCGACGTAGGGCCAGGCGCGGGCGCTGCCGGCGGCAGCATCGTGGTGGCGGGTTCCCCTCAGCAGGTGGCCCGAAAGTCTGGCAGCCGAACCGCTCCGTTCCTTGCACGGGAGTTGGCGCGGGCCGAGTAGCTTAGTTCGCCAAATGTTGCCAGCTTCGCGGGGCATTGATCGTCGCCACACGGTGGTGACGGTCGCTGCCCGAGTCGCGTCATCCTTCCTGAGTCAGAGCAAGATAGGGATTGTTGGGCGGTATTTCGGCGAATACCAAGGACCCATTTTCGAGGAGGTAGCCATGCAGTCGGCGGGACTTCCTCGGGCCCGTGACTTCACAGGTCCAAATGTTCAGGCCATTTGGGTGCTTGCGGTATAGCTGCAGTTTCTAAAAGCGCTTTTGCACCCACTGCCAATCCGGTTGCTTGTCCTGCCTGACCAGCGCATCCACCTGGGATGTTCCTACGCATAGCGCTGGAACACGCTGGGACTGACCAGGTAGGCGGTGTCGCTCACCGTATGCACGAGCGCCTTGGCGTCGTTGATGATGAGTCGCCGCGCGGCGACTCCCTGTTGCAGCCACGTCATGAAATGCTCCCCGGATGGTATCGCGACTGTTGGAGTTGATGCAGGTCCAGGCGCAGGGGTAAGTGGCAAGGGAGACGCTGCGGCTGTGGTTGGGGCAGGGACTTTCTCCACTGGATCTTCACCCTTCCCCATGTCGGCCGTGCGATCCAATCCAACCATCGCCAGCATGTCCTCCATGACGTCAGGCACGGGCGGGGCCGCAGTCGGCAAGGCGGTATCGCTGCGAGGGCATTCCCAAGGGGGAGTCTCCAGACCTTCGGGGGTTGGCTGCCCCACGACCGCGGGCGGTGTGCCTGGTGCACTGCCGTTGGTTTCCGCTGGCGTCGTGTCGATCGCCACCGTGCCTGCGAAAAGCGCTGGCCGCTCGCCGGATTCCCAGATCAGCGCGGGCGCGAGGCGCAACAGGGTGAACGAGTAGGACCAGCCGGTCGCACTGGTCACGGTCGCGCGCCAGACCGCCTTGCCGTCTGAGGTGGGCTGGAGCATGCCGTGGTTCTGCAGCACTTTGAAGACGGCGGTGTTGTTCACAGGAATGCCGTCGATCCCCTGAGACAGCAGGTGCGCGCGCAGCTTGTCCGAGACAGTCTTGCTCACCAGCCACAGCCCATCCTCAGTGAGCCAGCCATCGGAGGCTTCCGGCTGATTCAGCTTCAACTGTTCCTTGAGCAGGAAGCGCAGCCCGTCCAGCAGCTTGCGTTGCAGCGCGTGCCTGGGCGCGGCCATGGCGCGCGCGGGATCGCCGCCCAGTTCCTGTGCCACAGAAGCGCGATCAGCCTGCACGACCAGTTCACTCAGCACGCCGGCGTGCTCGTACTGCCCGGCCAAGACGTAGAGCAATGGTGCCCACAGAGACGGATAGCCGCTGAGCCAGTCTAGGAGCGGACCATCGAGCAATTGGCGGTAGAGCAGCCCTGTTGCGGCGCTGTGCAACCGGTACTCGCGGTCTTCGCGGTAGCGGAAGCGGTACGACTGGTGCAGCGGGCCGTGCCTGGGATGCCACAGCGAGCCGTCTGCCAGCTCGACCAGCAGATCGACGGCCACCTTGCCGATGTCGTGCAGCAGCGCGGCGTAAGCAACGGCGGCGGTCCAGGCTTCCGACTGCGCCGCCTGGTCTTCGGGGCTGGCGCCGATGGGCAACAGATGGGACTGCCGCAGCTTGAGCGCATAGGCGACGATCTCCAACCCGTGATCCAGCATGCCGCCGGGGTAAGCGTGATGATGGCTCTCGGAAGCGGGGAATTGCTGGACCAGCTCGGCGTAGCGCTCCAGCGGCGTGCGGTACAGCGTGGCGAACTGCCGGCGCGACAGCGACGTGCGCTGCCAGATGTGTTCCAGCAGCTTCTGTCGGCGCGGTGTCGCCAGCAGCGATGCGGCCGATTCGGGCCGTAGCAGCCCTTTGGGGAGGTCGGTGGCGGGCGCTGGTGATGGGGCAGTGACCGGAGGCCGTTTTCGCTGGAACAGGGAGAGCATGTGGGTGTCCTCTGGGGGGGGCCGGCCGGGATGCCTTTTCGCCTTTTCGAGGTAGGGCCTTTCCCCTTGCACCCCCATTCCCTTGCCGTTTCGGCCCTTTGGCCTTTAACCGCTTCGGTATAGCGGGAAATGGGATGCGGCTCCAGCGTCAATGGGGAACCCGCTGGAATGGAATGGTCAGCGTCCTTCAGGTCACGCTCGATGCCGTAGAGCTTGTTGATCAGGCTCAGCGCCACGTCGGCACGCCCAGTCTTGCCCTTGGGCTGCACCTTTTGGGCTTCGACGAACTTGCGTCGCGCATGCGCCCAGCAGCCCAGGCGTTCGATGCCGTCGCGTGTAGCCACGGCGTTGTAACCGGCGTAGTCGTCGGTCATCAGGTAGCCGCGGTAGCCATCGAGCAGGCGTAGCGGCACCTCCTGCGCGCGGCTGGCTGTGTAGTCGAAAAGGATCACCGGCTTGTCCGGCGGCCCACCGCTTTGCACCCACATCCAGGATTGTGCCGAGGGGTCTCGTCCCGGTTCATGCAGCACCTGCAAGCGCGTTTCGTCGCAGTGCAACACGGGGTAGTCCAGCAGCTTGTCGCGCATCAGGTTGAGCAACGGTTGCAGTTGCTCGCCACTTTGGATCACCCAACGCGCCAGGGGCTGGCGTGGGATGTCGACGCCGTGGCGGCTGCCCCCTAAAGAAGGTTGGCCGTAGAAGAGCACTTGAAGGGCTTCGCGTCCCTCTCTGGAGTGTGCTGTCTTTTGCGTGTACAGCCCCTGGTTTCAGCGTTGTCAAGTGGCAGTTTTGCTATAGGAGCGTTTTTTCCGCGCACCGCATCACTGGTAATGCTGTTCGATCACTCGAAGCTTCGGATGATCTGATCGTTATTTGGTCAGATTGCTGTTTTTGACATCGGCAAAGACTGAAATCAGTCAGAAATACAAGGGTGTGCAGCCCTAGATTCTTTCTTGCAGCGCCTTGAAGAAGGCATCGATATTCTCATCGTGGCGTTTGTAGTAGGTCCAGGGGCCGATCCGCTGCGATGTCACCAATTGCGCGCGCTGTAGAGCTGCGAGATAAAGCGATGTCGTTGACTGCGAGAGGCCCGTGCGCTCTTGGATGATACTGACGCACACGCCTACCGTTTCTGGGTCGACTTCCTGCTCGGGAAAGACTGTCCTGGGATCCTTGAGCCAATTGAGGATGGCAAGGCGCATCGGGTTCGCCAATGCTTTCAGGGCTTCGTTGACGTCAATAGTCATGAATTTTTTGAGACCTGTTTTTTTCGATATCTAGATATCTTCCTGATTCGCGCATCAAATTGGAAGGCTTCGCCATGATCTCTGCGCGCCTGCCCGTCGCAATGACGGGCTGGTTTGGACTGGAATCCTATTGTCCTGTCAGGTAGGACTATCGGGCACCTGTGCGCCGAATTGCGGGACGATATGTTTGCCAAGTTCCTCGATAACCTCTGCTGCGGGGCGTTTACTATACTTGAGGTTCAGGATGACGTGATCTACACCGATTTCCTGAAGTGTATCCAGCAAGGCCCGCAGGTGGTTACGTCCCAGTCGGAATCCTAGATGGATAGGCGAGGGTGGCGTGGATGGGTGTTCGTCCAGGTCGATATACAGCGATTGCAAGAACGGCTTGTAGATAGTGCCACATTGTTTAGCCGTTTCCTGTCGCCAATCTTCCACGATGAGTCGCTGCATTTTTGGCGGACGTGGATAGTTGATCCATCCATGGCTTTCACGCGCGATCCAATCGAGCGGCTGGCGGCTGTGTCCGGTTACGAATAGCGGTATTTCCCGAGTCGTAGGTTTGGGAACGAGATCGGCCCCCAGTAACTCGCCGTGACTCCAGCGAATGGGCTCGAAGTGTGTTCGATGGGCTTGGCGTATCACATTGAGGTTTTCTTGAAAGGTCTCGCCACGCTGTTCTGGATCAACGCTGAATGCGGGAAACTCCACGGGACGATCGCCAGAGGCTACTCCCAGGAGCAAGCGACCTCCGCTCAATTGATCAATGCTCGCTGCGGCCTTTGCCGTGTGCAAGGGATTACGCAAAGTAAGGGCGATGGAGGCGGTGCCTAGTGCGATTTTTGTTGTATGGGCTGCGATGTAGCCCAGATACACCCAAGGGTCGAAAACCTGGCCGACATCACCGAAGCTTGGGTCCCTGAGCGGGACGTCGCGAAACCAGAGCGCCGAAAAACCAAGTGCCTCTGCACGTTTGGCCAGCGCGACCTGATCTAGCATGCTCGGTGTATCACCTTCGAAAGCCTCCAGGGGAAAGAACAGCCCAAGGCTTAGATGACCCTGCCTGAAGGTTCGTTTGAATCCCCTATGCTCTTGGTAGGGGATCGTGCTCGGTTGGTACATGCTTAACTTCCTCGGTCAGCAAACGCTGAGCCACGCCCCTGAGTTATGGGGCGTGGCTCTGAGCGTTTAGGATTTGTAAGTCGGGTAGTCGGTGTAGCCCTTATCGGTACCGCCGTACATGCTGCTTGGATCAACTGGGTTAAGCGGCCAGTTGTTGGCGATACGAGCGGGCAGGTCGGGGTTCGCAATGAAGGGGCGGCCAAAAGCGATCAGGTCGCCCCAGCCAGCTTTTATCACGCGATTTCCTCGTTCAGCGGTGTACTTGCCGGCATAGATAATCTTGCCGCTGAAGGTCTTACGAACAGCTTCCCGGAACGTCTCAGGCAGCTCGGGTGCGTTTTCCCAATCGGCTTCGGCGAGCGACAGGTAGGCAATGCCTACTTCCTCGAGGATCTTCACTGCCTCGATGTAGGTTTGGTGAGGATCTTCTTCGACCAGGCCAAGGTAGACGCGGTCTTCGTCTGTGGTCGCGAACAGCGGGGCGAAGCGAACGCCAACGCGCTCCTTGCCGACGACACCAGCAACGGCGAGGGTGATTTCGCGCAGGAAGCGAAGACGGTTCTGCAGCGAACCGCCATATTCATCATCACGCTGGTTGGTATGCGCCGAAATGAACTGGTTTACCAGGTACCCATTCGCGCAGTGAAGCTCCACCCCGTCAAAACCTGCGTCCAAAGCATTTCGGGCTGCTTGGGCGTAGAGCTCAACCAGTTCCTTTACCTCCTTGGTGGACAGGGCTCGTGGGGTCGAAGGGTCGGCCAGTGTACCCGTGCCGGGGCCAGTTTCGATGAACACCTTGACGTTGTCCGCGCGGATGGCTGATGGCGCGACGGGCGCTTCACCACCGGGTTGCAGCGACGTGTGCGACACGCGGCCCACATGCCAAAGTTGAGCAAAGATCACCCCCCCTTCGGCGTGAACAGCGTCGGTGACCTTACGCCAGCCTTGTATCTGTTCCGGGCTATGAATGCCAGGTGTCCAGGCATAACCCTGTCCTCGGGGTTCGATCTGTGTGCCCTCGGTCACCATGAAGCCAGCACCGCTGCGCTGACGGTAATATGTGGCCATTAGGTCGTTCGCAATATTGCCGGGTTGAGAGCTGCGTGAACGCGTCAGTGGCGGCAGAACGATACGGTTCTTGAGGGTGTATGGGCCCAGCTGAGTGGTTTTAAAAAGTTCTGAGTGTGTCATTTTGCTTACCTGCATATCTAAGATATTCGATGTTATAAGTCAAAAAAATATGGTTCAAGGAGGTCAGAAGAGCCCGAGCGGTGCTTCGTTGAGGCTGACGTAGATGTTCTTCTTCTGGCTGTAGGCTTCCAGCATTGACTTGTGAGTTTCCCGTCCTAGGCCAGATTTCTTATAGCCACCAAAGGGGGCATGGGCAGGGATCTCATGGTAGGTATTTACCCACATACGTCCGGTTTCCACCGCGCGTGCCACACGTAACGCCCGGTTGATGTCTTGGGTCCAGACTGCACCGGCTAGGCCGTACTCGGAGTCGTTGGCCATGGCGATGACCTCCGCTTCATCCTTGAAAGGAATGACGCACAGAACAGGGCCGAAAATTTCCTCGTAGGCGACGCGCATATCGTTGCGAACACCGACCAGAATCGTTGGCTGGATGAAGAAGCCGGCATCGTAATTGGCACCTGTGAGACGACCGCCGCCGATCAGTACCTCAGCGCCTTCCTGTTTGGCGATATCGACGTAGCCGAGGATCCGTTCCATCTGGGACTTGCTGACCTGTGCACCCATCATGGTGTCCGGGTTCAGTGGGTCACCCACACGTACAGCTTCGAACTTATGCTTGAGCTCAGCTAGGAATCGTTCGTAGATGGATTCGTGAACGAACAGCCGTGCGCCGGATTCGCAGACTTGGCCTTGGTTCCACAGGATGGCGAGGACTGCGCCTTCCACGGCCTTGTCCCAGTTCGCATCGGGGAAAACGATGTTGGCCGACTTGCCGCCCAGTTCAAGGGTGGCGGGAATGATTTTCTTCGCTGCCGCATTGGCGACGAGTTCGCCGACACGCGTCGAGCCGGTAAAGGCAAGCTTGCGCAGGTCCGGATGATCCAGTAACGCCTGCCCAACTGTGGTGCCTAAGCCTGTGACGATGTTGACCACGCCGGCTGGAAGTACCTTAGCGAAGATCTTCGCCAGTTCGAGGATGGTTACCGGGGTCAGCTCGGAAGGTTTGATGACTACGGTGTTACCCGCTGCGATGGCCGGAGCGATCTTCCAGGCGGCCATAAGCAGCGGGAAGTTCCACGGAATCACTTGGCCCACAACTCCGAGGGGTTCACTGAGAGCGATGCTGAGTGTTTGCTCATCCAGCATGACCGCCTCATCCGATTGGCTGCGGATTACGCCGGCGAAGTAGCGGAAGTGATCAATTGCCAGCGGGATGTCGACGGAGCGACTTTCACGAATGGGTTTACCTACATCAAGGGTTTCCAGAACGGCGAACCGATCGGCATCGGCTTCCAGCAGGTCGGCGATCTTCAACAACGCATTGGCGCGTTCCGCAGGTGAGGTGGTACGCCAGGTCATGAAGGCGCGCTGTGCGGCCTGCACCGCGCGGTCGACGTCGGCAGCTGTGGCGTTTGGGATGTTGGTGAGAATTTTTCCGTTGGCGGGGTTGATAATGTCGAGGGTTTCACCGTATTCGTCCGAAACCCACTGGTTGTCAATAAACAGGCCGTAGCTGCTGTCGGGAAGGTGATTCGGATGGGTATCGCTGGAATCTTTCATGGGGGGTGCCTCCTGAGGTTTCTAGCGCGGGTTACGAGTCCAGGCTATTCGCAATATTCATATATGTCAATATAACGCTATTGGTTCCGGCACGTGTGCATATTTCCACGCCCTTGCAGCTCACTTCTGGATCAGCTGGGAACGCGCCGTGCTTCGCGCCAGGGTTGCCTATGCAGCCAGCTCCCTTGAGCTTTTCATCATGGAGGCTGGCTGCATCAGGTATTGATGTTTGCGTTGATGTGCAGATGAAGTTAGAACGGCGCGTCAATATCGATGACGCTAATCAGCTTGTGATTGACGAATTCCTTGATGCCCAAGCCGATTAGCTCGCGCCCGTAGCCGGAGCGTTTGATTGCGGATTCCACGCTGACTCGGACACCCATTCCACGCACATCCGGACAGTGATTCCACGCTGACCCGGACACTCATTCCACGAGCATCCGGACACCGATTCCACGGCCATCCGGACACTTTTCAGGCAGGCAGACGGCTTGTATGGTCATTAGACATCCCGTTACGACAGGGTATCGAAGGCTGGCGCATTCAACCGACGTGCTTGATTGGCCCCGAATACTTCGCTATAGCATGATTATTGGTTACTAGGATGAAGCCTTCCGAAGCGGCTTGTCCGATGAGCATCCGATCAAATGGGCGCTGTGAAGGAGAGGCGAGGCCGCAGCCGTAATGGCGTGTCGGCTGGTCATGGACATCTCCTTGTAGTCGCCGTCCAGAAGAGACCTTCTTAGTACTCCTGTATCGAACTGAAAGCTGGCTTTGCCCATCGCGTTTTGGCCGATTTCCCAGATGCTAGCGGCGCTGATGAACAGCTCATTGGCGCGATCCTCGATCATCTCCACAGCCCCGAGTTAGCTAACCTACTTAGTCTATCCCCTCGTTGGAGGGGCAGCTGTCATGGTCAATTGCAGGCTGTAAATAATTGCGGTTTTTCCGTGACGCTGCGGTTATATGGAATTATGGCTCAGCCATAATTATTGCTGAGCCATAATTTCCATCATTTTGTGGCCCCGCCGTACAGCTCGACGCGTGACGCGCTTCGTGCGTGCACTAGATAGGCAGCTAGATGTTAGTGAGCAGATCTCAGCGTACGCAGACTTTCTCGAACCTGCCCCTCGCTACAAATTACTCAGGTCATCCGCTTTCGTTTGCAATTTAAGCAGTCGCGAGGAGTCGCGGTACCCTTCCGCGTCACAGACGCGCCTCGCTTGTGGTGATTACCAACGGTGCGAAATTTCAAAATTCGAAAAGACGACTCCGAGCCGGTTGGATCAGCCTCGCATCGTCCGTGGAGATATGTCTTGATCTCAAATAGTCATTGGCCGCGCCTAGGGTAAGTCCGATAAGGATTATCTTTCTTGCTCTTCTGGTGCGTGAGTTCTGGCAATCCTTGTCAATATATACGTATTACAAATACCGATGGTCAGTGGTTGGCTTTTTCTTTTCTAAAAGTGCTTGACGAGCAGTGGTTGGAGCTGGATTATTTTATTGCATTGGTTTCAGGTTGCTGTTTTTTGTCCAATACTGAGCGTAGTGGGGCGATGCCATAGGCTTGCATCGATGAATAAGGTACTTAGTTTAATAATGGAGGTTGATGGGGTTGCGCTGCTCGCCTTTTAGACTCAGGCCATATATTAATAGTCAGAACTGACGCTCATTGGGAAACAAGCTTTTCATACTTGGTAGGTTTGTCAAGGTAGGGACGTTTTGCCCAGATTCTGCCTCTAGACATCTATGGCTCAGATAGAGAGATGGTATGGACGATTTAAAGAAAGTATCTCATTTGTTATACGCCCCGGGTGAGGTAATGCCTGGTATCGAGATGTCGTTAGCAGAGGCGTGCGCGCGTGGTTCAGCGGCTGCGTTGCTTGACGAGGTGCCTTTCTGTGTTGTGCGTGACTGGATCTGGATCGATCTCATCGTGCCTGACGCGATACGAGAAACGTTACAGGCGGCCGGGCAACAGCCCGCGATGGTGTATGCCGGCCGCGTGTTGTACGACAGTGCCAACCGTTTCCAAGAGGGTGACTGGGTGCGTACAACACAACTGATTGAGTTTGCCGATGGGTGCATTTTCAGAACGCGCAATACGCGATATGTGCTTGCTGGCCCAGGGGCTCGCAAAAGCGCCGAGCTCACTACTGTGTTGAAGATTTTTTGATGCGTCGTCAGATATTGGCGGGCATGGACGTACCAGACAACCGACACCCCGATGTGCCTTGCGACGTCTGTGGTACCTCCATGCGAGTGCCTGGGTACGGCGAACAGTTCGGTGTGCTGCAAGCGCACTGGGGATACGGCGCGCGACATGACGGTGAGCGTTATCGCGTACGGATGTGTGAAACCTGCTTCTTCATGACCTTGGCGTACCTGCGACAGGAGCGACGCATACATCATTTGTTTGGCGACGCCCCGCAGCATGAAGACTACAAGTTTGGGCGTATTGCTCGAGACGATTATTGGTTGGACAGCTAGCCGTTAGTGGGGGGGCGCAACGAGTTTTGATCCGAATTTGGGTGCTGACGTGATGAGTTCAACTAAACGAAGTATCGACCAAACACGTGATGTATCTGACGCGTTGTCGCGAGCAATGGATATGTGTTTTGGTAGGGAAGTTACGGCGTATCTCACGGACGCTTATTTAATCGCAGGCTGTTGTATCGGCGTGGTTCATCGTCACGTACGGGCGGATGTGTATGGAAGGTTCCAGGACGGTCACCGGGTTCGGACCTCAGATGTACTGAAAGCTCATGAGCAAGGCGGTTTTTGGGCGCTGTTTACCGCCACGGGCAGCTTGTACGTTATTGTGACTTTCAAAGAAGACGGGCGCCTGTCACTGGATTGGCTGTTGGCACAGAGGGCAAAAGGCATACACGCAACCCCGGTAACGATTCAGTGATCCGTTTCTCGTGTCACTACTATAAAACTGAGCCCACGGTCCGTGCTGATGCTCGTAAGTTTATATCCTCTGAGGAAAAGAAGGGCGGGGTGTCATGCAGGTAAAGCGTTGGGGGCAGCTTGATGCGCTTCGTCAACAAATTGGAGAAAGTCGCTGGTTACTTTGCGTGGATCTGGAAGCGACTTGCGATGAATACCCTGCCGGCCTAAACGAGGCGGCCCGGAACGCTCACGTATTGAAGGTCCAGCGCGACGAGATGGAGACGATCGAAATTGGCATCGCGCTGTTGGATGTTCAGTTGGAGTACAGGATTGTCGATCATTTCGGACAGTTTGTCCGACCGCTACTTCGCCCCACGCTAACTGAGTTTTGCACGGGGCTGACCGGCATATCTCAATCTGACGTCGATACTGCAAAGCGTTTCGCGGAGGTACAAGATCAGCTTGGTGACTGGCTGAGGCCGCGAAATACAGAAGGCTGGCGCTGGTGCTCTTGGGGCGATTACGACCGAAACCAGCTGAAGGAGGACGCTTTCAGAGCAGGGGTAGATGTATTGCTGGATCCGGCGCGTCATATCAATCTAAAGAAGTGCTTTTGGAAGATTTTCGCTTGCCGTGCGCTAGGGCTGAAGTGTGCAGTGGAAAACATAGGCCTTTCCTGGGAGGGTGAGCATCACAGGGCCATCGACGATGCGCGTAATCTGGCACGGTTAGCGCAGTTACTGCTCAGCGCGAGGCAACCGACGTAGTAGGGCGGACGGCGCTGTGCCTGCTCATCAATTCTACCCCGTGGCCGCCCGGCTCGCATCGAGCCGCCATCTCACCAGTGCATACGGAACACATCTGGATAACATCATAAAGAGATTCAACATGTAGCTTGGCGTGAGGTATTGGCTGATGCACCCGAATTGCCGATACTGCTAAATGGCCAGCATGCTTGTATAGGGAGTCGAAGCGATGGCAGGGAAGCGTAAGCGCAGCAGCAAGTCTGGCGTATCTGGAGCGATGGTTCTGTGTGCCCTAGTGATTGGGGGGCTAGCTTCCGTTCCCAAGGGTGTTTGGGTTTTCTTGGGCGGAGCACTCATTGTCGGCATAGGCGGGTGGCTAGTAATAAAGGCCTTCAGCAAACCGTCAGTCATGTCTTCGGCAACAACTATGCGGCCACCTCAAGGGGGAACTCGTTCAAGTTCCTCGGACCTCGGCATAAGCACCGGCCTGACGTTTTCATTGGATGAGGTCTCGCCACTAAATGAGCCCTCTGCTCCTGCGCAAGTCTCGGCGTCGCCCCGGCAGGTTTCGGCAAAGCGAGACGACTCTGGCTTTTTTACCGTAACTTTGGAGGCCACTGAGCGGTCTTCCCACCGAATTCCGAGCGCGCCGGCGAACCTGAATAGTGCCAACGTGCGGTGGCTTTCTGCTGGCGAAAGCATCGAAGTGGCGGGCGAAAATATCCCAATTGGTCTGATCTACGTCGGCGAAGATAAAAACAGGCGCAATGGACCTTCGGAACCGTCACTGATCAACCCGAAACTGAAGGTCGCACGGGGCATCGTCGATATATCTGAGCGTCTCACCTCTTACTGGCCCAGTTACGACAGCATCTCTCCTGAGGCCCGCCGCGCATATTTGCAATGGCTATCCAGTGGTCGTAAGGCTCCGCATGCCAACATCGGCTACGTGTTCCTATTCTTCTACGGTCTTGAGCGTAGGGTTTTTGTCGACGCCAAGACGGATCAGGCTGCGGCGGGCGACATACCTATCATAATTGCCGAGGTAGAGCGGCTGCTCTCGATCTATGGCAAGAATAACTCCTTCAATAACTACGCCAGTCGCTTCGTAGACTTCCTCCGCCAAGGCCAAATACTCGCCAGGCGCTATCAAAAGGCGCCGCCGGCACCATTACCTTACGGCTACGAAATGCCTGTAGAGCTGCGTATTGGCCTGGGTCAGTTGGCGGCTGACAAGCAACCAATGCCGGCTGACTGGGCGTTGGCCTGGGTGCTGTCTGATCACAACGTCGGGAAGCGAACACCCGTAACCCGTTGTAAAGAAGCGTTCGCCCAGTTGTTCTGCATGCGCTACGAGGAACGTTATGGCGCCGGTATGGTGCTCCCTCAGAACAAGACCCGTCTGAGACTCCAATACAACACCGCTTCTGCGGGTCTACCACCCCAAGAACTGGATGGCCTATCCGGTATTCCTGACGTCACGGCGACTAGCGCAGCTCGGAAGAAGCTGCAGCAGTTGGTTGACGAATGCACGGTGCAGTTGGAGCCCTACAGTCGTTATCTCGGCCGCAACCCCGACACTCCTGATGCACTAGAAGGGCTGTTACAGCTGCCTGTAAACCTGTGGCCGCCAACAGCTCGAACAGCGCTCGCCGAGCTAAAGCAACGCATCGGCGACGGCATGGTGGTCATGAGCTTCGGTGAGCTGGCAGGACGACTGCAGAGTGCAGGTAGCCTGTCGCGAGAAAAGGTTCTGACGCTCGCCCGCGCGCTGGAGTCTTTACACATCGGTATCGAGCCGGATGTGCTGACAGGCAGCCGAACACCCAAGTCTGAGGACAATGTGGCGCTCTTTGCGACCCAGGCTGACGATGGTGATCTGCGGTCTTCGCCGGCTTATAGCGCCGCCTCTGTTACGTTGGACCTTGCTTGTGCTGTGGCTGCGGCCGATGGTGACACGTCGCCGCAGGAAATTATGCTGCTATCCCAGCATATAGACTCTTGGAGTCACCTGAGCGGTGCTCATCGGAAGCGCCTGAAGGCCCACCTGCGCCTGCAGCTTAACCAGCCACCAACCCTGCAGAGCCTGAAGAAGAAACTGGAGCCCCTGGCCGAGCCGGCGAAGAGGGTTGTGGCGGCTTTTCTCGCTCACTTGGCGCAGGTCGACGGCGAGGTCAGTCCCGCAGAGGTGAAGTTGCTGGAGCGCGTCTACAAGACCCTGCAGCTGGATCCGCAATCGCTGTACAGCGACCTTCATGTGGCCTCCAGTGGCAGCTCCGTTGGCTCATCGCAGACAACGCCTTCCATACCCGGAGCAAGTCCGTCCAAGCCCGTTGGCGGATTTGCTCTGGACCAGGAGCGCATCGCTCAGCTGCAGCGTGAAACGGAACAGGTATCTGCGCTGCTGGCTCAGGTTTTCGTTGACGACAAGCCTGCTGAGCCAGATGACGTAGTTGTGGAAGAGACTGTTGAGGATACTTCCTCCATTTGTGGCTTAGACGCCGATCACTCAGCCTTCCTGCGTGTACTCGTATCCCGTACCGAGTGGTCTCATGACGAGTTGGAGGCCGTTGCAAGCGATATGGAGCTCATGCTCGACGGAGCATTGGAGCAGATCAACGACATGGCATTTGAGCATTTCGATATGCCAGTCACCGAGGGGGAAGACCCCTTCGAAGTCAACCCTGACATTATGGACAAATTACCGCTATGAGCAGCATCAGAGCCAAGGACCGCGATGCGGTCATCCAGTCCCTGCGCGCCGGCGTCGTTCCCCGTGCAGGCCAGCACCTGATTCAAGTGGGGCGTGTCGGGGAGCTGGAAGCACTCATCCGTGATGTGGAGCGCCTCGCGGAAAGCGGTTCCGCGTTCCGCGTAGTGATCGGTGAGTATGGTGCAGGCAAGACATTCTTCCTCAACCTGGTTCGTTCTATCGCGATGGAGCGCAAGCTCGTCACCATGCATGCCGATCTGAACCCAGATCGTCGTCTCCATGCTACTGGTGGCCAGGCTCGCTCGCTGTATGCCGAATTGGCCAAGAATATGTCCACCCGAACTAAGCCTGATGGCGGCGCTCTGCAAGGAATAGTCGAGAAATTCGTGGCACAGGCCAAGACGGAAGCCAAAGCGTCCGGCAAAGACAGTGAGGCTGTGATTCGCGAGCACCTAGACCAACTGACAGAGATGGTCAACGGCTATGACTTTGCTGATGTAATCGCGGCCTATTGCAAAGGCTTCGAAGAGGGTAACGAGCAGCTCAAGGCCGATGCTATCCGCTGGTTGCGTGGCGAGTTCACTACCAAGACAGATGCCCGCACCGCACTGGGGGTGCGAACCATCGTCGACGATGCGTCGGTCTACGATCAGCTCAAGCTGCTTGCTCGATTTGTTCGGTTGGCCGGCTTTAGCGGGTTGATGGTATGTCTCGATGAGCTGGTGAACCTGTACAAACTTTCCAACACCCAAGCTCGTAACGCTAACTACGAGCAGATTCTTCGTATCCTCAATGACTCCCTGCAGGGCTCTGCTGAGGGGCTTGGTTTTGTGTTGGGCGGTACACCCGAATTTCTCATGGATACTCGCCGCGGCCTCTACAGCTATCCGGCGCTGCAGTCGCGTCTGGCTGAAAATAACTTCGCCAAGTCCGGGCTGGTAGATCTGTCCGGCCCTGTCATACGCCTCACTAGTCTGACACCTGAGGATTTCTACGTGCTGCTGCAGAAACTGCGTCATGTATACGCGGCAGGCGTGAACGAGCGCTATTTGCTACCCGACGAAGCATTGCCGCTGTTTATGGCCCACTGCAACCAGCGGATGGGTGAGGCCTACTTCCGTACCCCGCGGACGACCATTACCGCATTCATCAGCCTGCTAGCGGTGTTGGAGCAGAATCCTGACGCTGATTGGCGGACCCTGTTGGGTGCCGTGGAGATTGCACCGGATCGAGGCGGTGAGGCCGATATCCAAGTGGATGCGGACGATGAGCTTGCCACCTTCCAGCTCTGAATCGGTTGGCTTCGAACTCCTTGAACCGCGAATCCAGCGCTGGATATGGACCGAGGGCTGGACCTCCCTACGCGATGCCCAGGAGCGTGCTATCCCTGCGCTCTTGGGGGCCGACCAGGATGTCATCATCGCGGCGGCTACAGCTGCAGGCAAAACCGAAGCCGCGTTTCTGCCCATCCTTACCAATCTCCTGCAGGACACGGAAAAGCCTGGGGCGGTGCTTTACATCAGCCCGCTGAAGGCTCTCATCAATGACCAGTGGGATCGTTTGGCGAGGCTTTGCGATGAGCTTGAGCTTCCTGTCATTGCTTGGCATGGGGATATCTCAGCGAGCCGCAAACATCGCTTCCTCAAGTCCCCGGAAGGCATTCTGTTGATCACGCCGGAGTCGCTCGAAGCTCTGTTCGTGAACAAGGGAACCAGCCTAGCGGGATTGTTTGCCAACCTGCGGTACCTGGTGGTGGATGAGCTCCATGCCTTTATCGGCAGTGAGCGAGGCAAGCAGCTGCAGTCACTCATGCATCGTGTTGAAACAATCATTGATCGCCCCCTGCCCAGGGTTGGTCTTTCCGCCACGTTGGGCGACATGACGCTGGCTGCTGCCTTCTTGCGTCCCAATGCCCCTCATCATGTGTCGGTGATCGAATCCAAGGGTAGCGGCCAGATACTTAAGGCTCAGATCAGAGGGTATGTGGAGTCCAAGAAAGCGCTCCCGGTACAGCCTGAAGGTGACGATGTTTTTTCTCCGGACCATGCCATCGCAGAGCATCTCTTTCAGGTCCTACGCGGCAGCAATAACCTGATCTTCCCCAACAGTCGAACTCAGGTTGAGTGGTTCGCTGACAATCTGCGGCGCCGTTGCGAGCAGAATGGTGTACCGAACGAGTTCTGGCCGCATCACGGCAGTTTGGCGAAG
Source organism: Stutzerimonas kunmingensis (assembly GCF_900114065.1). Lineage (GTDB taxonomy): Bacteria > Pseudomonadota > Gammaproteobacteria > Pseudomonadales > Pseudomonadaceae > Stutzerimonas > Stutzerimonas kunmingensis. The sequence continues at coordinate 17,858 of NZ_FORS01000014.1, read as the reverse complement.
GACATTCGAGAGGAAACCGAGAAAGCGCTGAAAGCCGGTGACCGGCCTGCCACCGCAGTCTGCACTACCACGCTGGAGCTTGGGGTCGATATCGGCAGCATCAAGACGGTAGTGCAGATCGGGGCTCCGCCATCGGTAGCTAGCTTGCGTCAACGCTTGGGGCGATCCGGACGCCGTCCGGGAGAGGCAGCCATTCTCCGAAGTTACTGTAAGGAGCGTCAGCTAGACGATGGCTCGCCCCTGTCGGATCGACTTCGCCAGGGTTTGCTGCAAAGCATCGCGATGATCCGGTTGTTGATGCAGGGCTGGTTCGAGCCTCCTCGTGTTCATGGTCTTCATTTATCGACGCTGGTACAGCAGTGCCTCTCGGTGATAGCCCAGCGGGGTGGAGCTACAGCTGCAGAGCTGTGGAGCACCTTGATACGCAGTGGTCCGTTCACTGGGGTGGAGCAGGGCAGCTTCCTCAGTTTGCTTCGTGCCCTCGGTGAGCGCGATTTGATAACCCAGGAAACATCGGGGCTCCTGCTGCCCGGCGTAGTGGGGGAACGCCTGATCAACCACTACGACTTCTACAGTGCATTTGTCAGTAATGAAGAGTTCCGCCTGGTATGCGATGGGAAACCACTTGGCGCATTGCCCGTCTCCAGGCCATTGACCGTCGATCAGCGGATCATCTTTGCTGGGCGCCGCTGGCGGGTGACGAGCGTGGACACTGAGGCCAAGGTCGTTGTCGTGAGATCCGATCCCGGTGGTGCTCCCCCGTCCTTTGACGGGCTTGGAGCCCGTGTACATGATCGGGTTCGGCAAGAGATGAGGAGCGTCTTGTTGGAGGCGGACGTCTACCCCTATCTTGATACTACGGCACAAGAGCTACTAGCTCAGGCACGTAGCGCTTTTTCGGACCTTGGACTGGCACATTCGAGCATGACCGAAAGCGGAGGTAAGACTTACCTTTTCAGCTGGCGAGGCGATTGGACAAACGATGCCCTAGCCATCTTGTTGACGCACACCGGACTAGCCAGTGAGAACAGCGGGTTTGTCATCGAGGTTGAGGGAGATCGGACGTCGCTTGAAAGCAAGCTGCGTGAGATCGCCGAGTGGGACGGTATTGATGAATCCGCTGTTCTGGCGGACGTACAGAACATGGCTCAAGAAAAATGGGATTGGGTGCTTCCGCCAGCATTACTCATGCAGTCTTACGCCACGATGCATTTGGACTTGGGTGGAGCAAAGGCCTTGGCATTGGCTCTAGTGAGCCAGCCTGCGGAGACGGCCTGAATCTAGCTTATTTGTGTGGTGCCTGCTTTGTTGAAAGCCGACTTTGGTTCATCTGCTGTAGATGAACCGTAATCCGATTGTTCGGGTACTTTAGTTGCGGGTAGTAGAGCGTCCTGCTGCTTGTAAAGTGATTCTGAACCGCCCCGGTTTCGTATACGCGTTCTAGGCTCAATATCGGGCCTCAGTTCACCTCCGCTTCTGGCCGAAAGCGGCCGTAGTCACGACAGCCAGTAACTGACGAATTCCTTGGCGCGGCCGGGCGGGGCCTTGTTGAACTGGCGGCTCAGCGGCGCCTTCAGTCTTCGCCTTAAGGCTAGTGCTCAACAAAAGTGACGCCTCAGAAATGAGAGCAAGGCTGGAAAATAAGCCACCGGCTCTTCATAAAATGGCATATGACTGCTATTGAGGAATACATGCACTTCCGCATGGGGCGCGGCCAGTTTCATGCGCAGGGCGCAGGCGGGGGTGAGTTCGTCGTGCTGGCCGGTGGTGATGAGGATGGGCATGCGGAACTCCCCCATTTCCTTCAGTCGGTTCCAGTCGCGCAGGTTGCCGATGTAAAGGAACTCGTTCGGTCCCTGCATGGTTTGGTAAGGTCCCATGTTCCAGTCGTCCAGCGAACGTTTCACCGGGGCCGGCCATTCCTCGAGGCGGCACACGTGACGGTAGTTCAGCAGGGTGACCGCGGCCTGGTACTCGGGGTGATCGGTGGTCCCCTTCGCTTCGTGGCGCTGCATCATCGCCACGGTTTCGCTGCCCAGTGCCGCGCGCAGCCGGCCGAGCTCCTGGGACAGGTGCGGAATGTCCGCCACGGTGTTTTCCAGAATCAGCGTCTTCACCGCCTGCGGGTAATGGATGCTGTATTCGATGGAGAGCCAGCCACCCCAGGAATGCCCGAGCAGGTGCACCCGGCCGAGGCCGAGGGCCTTGCGTACGGTTTCCACTTCCTCTACGTAGCGGGCAATGGTCCACAGCGCCGGGTCTTCCGGGCGGTCCGCCTTGCCGGTACCGAGCTGATCGAAGGCGACGATGCGCAGGCCCTCTTCCTTCAGCCAGGCGTGGGCGTCGCGCAGGTAGTCGCAGGGCAGGCCTGGCCCGCCGTTGAGGCACAGCAGGACCTCGTCGCCACTGCCGTAGCTGTAGGCCGCCACCTCGTGGCCATCCACCTGAACCCGCTGTACGAAGTCAGGTTGCAGTTCTGGTATCTCGAATTTCTCCAGCATGGTCGTCTCCGTACGGAGGCCGCGACTCATCGAGCACTTCCCCGGACGGGGGCTCGAGCGGCCTGCGAAGGGAGCAAAGCAAGTTCCGCACCCGCTTCCATGCCCCAGCGGCTAATGGCGTCGAACGATGACCTTGTGCTGGCTCAGGGCGCTGGCGAGCTTGCCGGTCGGCTGCTCGTCGGTGACCAGGTAATCCACCTGCTGCCAGCTGGCATAACGAGCCGGGAAGGTCGCGTCGAACTTCGAATGATCGGCCACCACCAGCGTGCTACCCGAGCGCTGCAGCATGGTGCTGTAGACCACCCCGCAGTCGATCAGCGCGTCGGTCGGACCTTCGGCGGACAGGCCGCTGGCGCCGAGCACGGCGAAATCGGCAGTCAGGCCGTTGAGAAAGGCCACCGTGTGGGCGCCGACCATGGCGCCTTCGGTTGCGTGATAGTCCCCTGGCACAACGATGACCCGAATGGTCGGGTTGATCGACAGTACCGTGGCAACCCCGAAGGAATGGGTGATCACGGTAATGTCCTTCATCGCCGTCGCGATGCGGCGAGCCACATGCAAGGTGGTTGAGCCGGAGCCGATCATCAGAATGCGCGCGTCCTTCATCAGCTCCACCGCCACCCGGGCGATCTGTTCGCGCTCGGGGCCGAACAGTCGGTGACGTTCAGTGACCGAGGGCTCACTGGTGATGGCTCGCACCGCGCCGCCATAGGTACGGTTCAGGTGGCCGCAACGGGTTAGCTCGTCGAGGTCTCGGCGTATGGTTTCACTGGATACGCCATGCAGCCTAGCCAGGTCGGCGATACGCAGGCTGGGGGTGTTGTTGAGCTCGGCGAGAATCTCAGCCTGGCGGGCGGTCTTGGCTCTGGACATTACGCGCGTGGTTCCTTGTCGACATCGGCCGGGATGTGGTGAATGCCACAAAATGGTGAAGCGGACATGGTAATGCAGTCTTTTGGCGCAGACCACGCTAACTCCTAAAGGGCTGGAGCAATTGAAGGTAGTGCGACATTTTAATGTGGTGACCGCTAAATTAAATTTGTGGTTATCTATTCAAAATGTTGTACTTCTCGCATCACTCCAAGGGGGCGACAATGCTTTATCAATCGGATTTTCTCGAAAGACTGGAGGCCGGGCTGCGCGTCCTGCTTCCTGAGTGGGAGATGGCACCGGACGCTGCGCTGAAGCTTCTGACCATTTCCGAGAATGCCACCTACCTTGCCGAGGATGTGGCCGGTCGGCGACTGGTACTGCGGGTGCAGCGCCCGGAGTACCACAGTCTCGCCGAAATCGAATCGGAATTGGCCTGGATCCGGGCGCTGCGGGAGTCGGGGCTGGTCAGCACATCGGCGCCGGTAGCCACGGTTGATGGACGGGCCCTGAGCTGTTTCGTCGATGGCCAGACCCTTCGGCATGTCACGGCCTTCGAGTGGGTGCCGGGCAGTGAGCCGGAGCCAGGATCGCGGCTGATCAGCTGGTACCGGGTCCTCGGCCAGACCAATGCGCGCCTGCACCAGCACAGCCTGAGCTGGCCTCAGCCCCAAGGCTTTACGCGCAAGGTCTGGAACTTCGACACCATCATTGGCGAGCAGGCGTACTGGGGCGATTGGCGCAATGCGTTGGGACTGACAGCGGAAGGGCGGGAGGTACTCGAGCGCACCCAGGCGCTGTTGCGCGAGCAGACTGAAGCTTATGGCATGGCGCCGGAGCGGTTTGGGCTGGTGCACTGCGACATGCGCCTGGCCAACCTGCTGGTGGATGGTGAGCGGCTCACGGTGATCGATTTCGACGACTGTGGCTTTAGCTGGTTTGTCTACGACTTTGCCGCCTGCCTCAGTTTTCTCGAGGAAGACCCGCGGGTAGGCGAGTTTCTCGCTGCCTGGCTCGAAGGCTATCGCAGCGTGACGCCTCTCTCCGAGGAGGACGAGCGAGCCATTCCGATGTTTCTCATGTTGCGCCGCATGCAGCTGACCGCCTGGGTCGCCAGCCATTCGGAAACGCCTACCGCGCAGTCCATGGGCGAGGACTACACCCGGGGCACGGTGGCCCTGGCTCAACGCTATCTTGACACCCACAGCGGGGACATCCCATGACCGAACCCAAACAGATCCTTGCCCTGAACCGCTTCGACGCTGGACGCGCCACCGCGCTGGGCGGCCGGCTGGGTACGCTGCTTGAGAAGCGCCGGCGTTGTTTTGGCGCCTCCTCGGTGCTGTTCTACGAGCAGCCTTTGGAGATCGCCCGGGCCGAGGGGGTGTTCATGTACGACACCGCCGGCAGGCCCTATCTGGATGTTTACAACAATGTCCCGGTGCTCGGGCATTGCCATCCGGCGGTGGTGGAGGCCATCAGCGAGCAGGCTGCCCGGCTGAATACCAACACGCGCTATCTCTACGAGAGCCTGACGGACTACGCCGAAACCCTGCTCGGCACCTTTCCCCCGGCGCTATCGAACCTGCTGCTGACCTGCACCGGCAGCGAGGCCAACGACATCGCCATGCGCATTGCCCGCTCTGCGACAGGCGGCAGTGGTTTCGTGGTGACCGAGACGGCCTACCACGGCAACACAAGCGCGGTGATGGAAATTTCCCCCTCGTCTTACCGCAAGGGGCGCGAGCTGCCCCCGCATATCCGCACAATTCCGGCACCAGACAGCTTCCGCCTGGCGCCGGGGGAGGAAGTTGGCGAGGTATTCGCTTCGCATCTGGAGCAGGCCATTGCCGACCTCCAGCGCAATGACATCCGCTTCGCCGGGTTGGTGGTCGACACCATCTTCTCCAGCGATGGCGTGTTTGCCGATCCACCGGGCTTTCTGGCCAAGGCGGTGGAGGCGGTGCATCGCGCCGGCGGGCTGTTTATCGCCGACGAGGTGCAGCCGGGCTTCGGCCGGACCGGCCAGGGGCACTGGTGCTTCCAGCGCCACGGCGTCGATCCGGATGTGGTGACCCTCGGCAAGCCTATGGGTAACGGCTTTCCCATGGGCGGCGTGGTGACCCGGCCGGAGCTGCTCGATGGCTTCTGCGCCGAGACCGGCTACTTCAACACCTTCGCCGGCAACCCGGTGGCGGCGGCGGCCGGCCAGGCGGTGCTGGACACCCTGGAACGGGAGGGGCTGATCGCCAATGCCGACAGGGTCGGTCGCTACCTGCGCGACGGCCTGAAGCGGATGGGGCAGAGCGATGCGCGGATTGGCGACGTGCGTGGAGCCGGGCTGTTCATCGGGCTGGAGTTCGTCAGCAAAAACGCCACGCCGGATGCCGCCCTGGCGGGGTTCGTCATCAATGCGATGAAGGAGCGGGGCGTGCTGATCGGTGCCGCCGGCGCCTATGGCAACGTACTGAAGATCCGCCCGGCGCTATGCTTCAGCGAGGCCAATGCCGATCAGTTCCTGACCACCCTGCAGGAGGTGCTGCGCCAGGGGTGACCCGCGCCGGCGCGCTCCTAGGGGACGGGCTTGGCCGTGAACCGGACTCCGGCTCCGACTGTGGAGTCCAGGGCATGAAAAAGGCGGACCGGGTCCGCCTTTTTCAGTTTCAGCTGCCTCGTTTCAGCCCAGCGCCTCGGAGGATTCCGGCAGGACTTGGCCGCCGTCGACGACAATGGTCTGCCCGGTGATAAAGCCGGCCTCGCGGCTGGCGAAAAAGAGCACGGCGTTGGCGATGTCCTCGACCTTGCCCAGCCGGCCGGAGGGGATCGAGGCGGCCATTTTTGCAGCGTATTCCTCGCCCATGCCTTCCAGCCCCTCGGTGGCGATGTTGCCCGGCATCACCGCGTTAACGGTGATGCTGGCGTGGGCCAGTTCGATCGCCGCGGTGCGCATGAAGCCCAGCTGGCCGGCCTTGCTGGCGCCGTAGTGGGACCAGCCTGGGAAGCCGGTGATCGGTCCGGTGATCGAGGAGGTGAGGATGATCCTGCCAAAGCCCTGCTTTTCCATCACCGGTGTGACCGCGCGGGTGCAGAGAAAGGCGCTGCGCAGGTTGGTGTGGATCACATGGTCGAAATCCTCCACCGTCATCTCGGCAATGCGGGCGGAGGGGAAGATCCCTGCGTTGGCGGCCAGCACGTCCACCGATCCGTAGCGCTCGACGGCCGCATCGACCATCGCCTGGCAGTCGGCCTGCTGGCTGACGTCAGCGGCGAAGCCCGAGGCCAGCGGGCCAATTTCCTCGGCCACCTTGCGGGCGTCTTCCAGCGAGCGTGACACCACCAGCACATTCAGTCCGGCCTCGCCGAAGCGACGGGCGATGCCGCGGCCGATGCCCCGGCTGGCGCCTGTGACGATTACCGTCTTTTTTTGTAGTGATTCAAACATTTCTATCTCCTGTTACGGACGGCCTGCAATGCCTCCTGTGGTCCAGTTAGCAATATGCGGACCAGGCATTCACCTTAGTAAAGATGGGTATTCCAGCCGGGTTTAGCCCAGCGGGAGGGCGCTAAGACCCCCATTTTGGGGCGCCTCGCGTCATGTTGGTGCTTGCCAAAAAAAATGTTGAACTCGCCTCGTATCTGGTTTTAACTCGCCCTCGTTGTCTTTCACTTCAAGACAGGCGAGGACGAATCATGAAGGGCGTATCGAGAAGGGAACTGTTGAAGCTGATGGGGATGGGCGCCGGTGCGGCAGCCCTCGGTGGCGGCTCGTTGCTGATGAGCTCCAGTGCCTTTGCTGCGCGGGAGAAGGAGCTGAACATCCTTTGCTGGGAGGGTTACAACTCGGCACAGGTGCTCGATCCGTTCCGCCGTTCGACCGGTGCCAATGTGCGCGCCGAGTCCCTGACCAACGACCCGACCATGATCAACCGGCTGCGCGCCGGTGAGACCAACGTCTGGGACCTGATCAACGTGAACAACCCCTGGGCGCGCAAGGTGATGTTGCCCGAGGGCCTGATCAAGCCGCTGCCGCGGGCCGAGTTCGAGCCCTATTTCGAGGACATGCTGCCCCAGTTCAAGTCGCCGTATCAGTGGGCGATGAGCGCCGACGGCAACGAGCTGCTGGGTATGGCACAGCGTTTCGGTCCGTTCAACTACGTGGTCAATACCGACCGGATCAGCCGCGCGACGGCCGAAGACACCGGCTGGGACCTGTTCAACGATAAGGCCCTGAGCGGCAAGTACGGCATCCAGGAGTCGGATGACTGGAACGTCTTCGATATATTCCTGGTGGCCGGGATCAACCCCTTCATCGAGCACACGCCGGCGCAGATGGCGAAGTTCCAGGAAACCGCCAATGCGGTGTTCAAGGGCGCGAAGATGATCGGCGACGCTTCCAGCCTCAATCAGGCAATGATCTCCGGCGAAATTGACCTGTACATGACCGGCGGCACCTACAGCTGCTCGCCGGCGCGGGCCGACGGCTTCCCGGAAATCCGCGGCATCACCCCGCTGCGCGGTCCGGTGGATGGCAAGGGGGGCGTGTCCTGGGTGGAGATCACCTCGCTGGTGAACAACCCCAACCTCTCGCCGCTGGCCAACGACTTCCTCAAGTACGTGCAGGACCCGGAGATCGCCCATCGCGTGGCTTTCGCCGAGGGCACCTTCAACCCGGTCAGCCAGATGGGCAATCCCGAGTGCTTCAAGCTGTTCACCAAGGACGAGCTCGCCGCCATCCAGTGGGACAGCCTGGGCGAGGAAATGAAGCGCTGCGTGGCCTACGACATCGTGCCGGAGTTCGACGAGGCTCTGGGAATGATCTCCGCGGCCAAGCGGATGCGTTGATATGGTTCAGTCAGGGCAGGCATCAATGAACAGCTCGACGATCGACAACGTCGCGAAACAGCCACTACCCGTGCTGCAACTGGTGGATGTGCAGAAGAAGTTCGGTGATTTCACGGCGGTGAAGAACATCTCGCTGGATGTACTGGAAGGTGAGTTCCTGACGATCGTCGGGCCGTCCGGTTCCGGCAAGACCACGATGCTGCGTATGCTGGCGGGCATGGAGGCCCCCAGCAGCGGCAACATCACCCTGCGCGGGGAGGCGATCAACAACCTGCCCGCCCAGCGCCGGCCAACCTGTCTGGTGTTCCAGTCCCTTGCGCTGTTTCCCCACAAGACGGTGGGGGAAAACATCGAGTTTCCATTGAAGGTGAAGAAGGTGCCGAAGGCTGAGCGCAGGGCCCGGGCGCTGGGACTGCTGCGGATGCTGCGGCTGCCGGAGAACTACTACGACAAGAACGTCACGAAGTGCTCCGGCGGCGAGCGTCAGCGGGTGGCGCTGGCCCGCGCCTTTGCCTACGACCCGGACGTACTGCTGTTCGACGAGCCGCTCTCGGCGCTGGACTACAAGCTGAAGAAGGTGCTGGAGAAGGAGCTGAAGGATCTGCACCGGGAAAGCGGTAAGACCTTCATCTACATTACCCACTCGCTGGAGGAGGCGATGGTGATGTCCGATCGCATCGCCGTGATGCGATCGGGGCAGATCATTCAGGTAGGGTCGCCGGAGGAGATCTACGCGCACCCGGCCGACGAGTTCGTCGCCGAATTCTTTGGCGAGGTCAACAAATTCCCGGTCAGCCTGGAAGCCGAGCGGGGCTGGTACAGCGCCGGCCTCGATCGTCCGCTCCGCCTCGATCTGCCGGCCGAACTGCAGGGCGCGACGGCCGCCACCGTGGTGGTGCGCCCGGAATACATGCAGTTCGCCGGTTCGGAGGACGAATTCGACAACGTAATCCGCGGCACGGTGTTTAACGAGTACTCGCTCGGCTCGCGCGTGCAATACCAGATCCGCTGCGGCGACCGCAGCGTGCTGCTGGAAAACCCGCGCACCTTTACCCGCGACCGGGCCCGTGACGAGCAGGTGCTCATCGGCTGGAACGCGGCGGACGCCATCGTTGCAGGAGCCTGACTATGGATGCTGTTTCGGGGCGCGGCCTCTCCATTGGCGCCCGCTACGCCAGTCCGCTGGTGATCTTTCTGCTGCTGGGCTTTCTCGCCCCGCTGGTGACGGTGGTGGCCTTCGCCTTCGCCGAGCCGAAAAGCTTCGAGGTGTTCCGCACCTTCACCTTGGAAAACTTCGCCGCCGTGCTGGATCCGTCCAACACGGTGTGGCGCTCGTTCGTCTGGTCGCTGGTGCTGGCCGCGCTCTGCGTGGCTGTGCTAGCGGTCATCGCCTATCCTATCGCCTACGGGCTCAACCGGGTGTTTGGCCGCTTCGCCCCGCTGATCAGCGTGCTATTCGTGTTCCCCCTGTTCGTCTCGGAGAACGTGCGGCTCTACGGCTGGGTGCAGTTCTTCATTAAGAACGGCGTGCTCGACGGCGTGCTTAAGGCGTTCGATCTGGGCCGCGCGCCCGATGTGCTCTACAGCCCGGGACTGACCCTGTTCGGCATGGTCTATGTGTATCTGCCCTTCATGCTGTTCCCCATCACCCTGGGGCTGGCCATGGTGCCGCGGGATCTGGTGGATGCGGCGAAGGATCTGGGCGCCGGCCGGCTGATGGTCTGGCGCGAGGTCGAGCTGCCGCTGGCGATGCCGGGCATCCTCATCGGCATGTTGCTGACCTTCGTGCTCGCCGTGGGCGCGGTGGCCGAGGCAAGAATTCTCGGCGGGCAGTCGGTGATCACTGTGGTTCACGACATCGAGGTGGCCTTCACCTACGCGCAGAACTGGCCGCTGGGCGCCGCGCTGGCGGTACTGCTGGTGCTGATTATCGGCAGTCTGACGCTCTTCGTGCTGACGCGCCTGGACCTTGATCGAGTGTTAGGGAAACGTTGAGATGAGAAATCAGGCACAAATCCGTTCCGACTTTCTGGTGTGCTGCTGGACGGGCTTCGTACTCGTGGCCATTTACCTGCCGATCATCTGCAGCGCGCTGGCCGGGCTGTCGACGAGTCGCTACTTCCTGTTCCCAGTACGGGAATACTCGCTGAGCTGGTGGCAGCGCACGGTCGATTCGTTTGAGGTACAGATCCTCGTGCAGAACTCGCTGAAGATCGCCCTGCTGGTGACGCTGATTTCGGTAGTGCTGGCCTTCTTCGGCGCGCTGGCCTTCGCCCGCTACGACTGGAAGGGCCGCAAGCTGTACCAGAAGCTGCTGCTACTGCCGATCTTCTTTCCGCAGACTGTGCTGGGCCTGGCCCTGCTGCTGTGGATGAACGCGCTGGGCCTCAGTCCGAGCTGGAAGACCGCGGTGATCGCCCATCTAGTGTGGATCGTGCCGGTGGTGACCTTGGTCATCGCCATCCAAGTCTACAACTATGACCCGAGCCTGGAGGAGGCCGCCAGCGATCTGGGCGCCGGCAAGCTGTTCATCTTCCGCGAAATCACCCTGCCGCTGCTGTGGCCGGGGATCTGGTCGGGGGCGTTGTTCGCCTTCCTGCTGTCCTGGGGTAACTTCCCGCTGTCGCTGTACACCTCCGGGGCCGACTCGACCGTGCCCAAGTGGTTGTACTCGAAGATGGTCGCCGGCTATACACCGATGGTGCCTGCGCTAGGCACTATGAGCACCCTGGCTGCGGCGGCGCTATTGCTGCTCGGCGGGGTAATCATCGCGACGCTTCGCCGACGCAAGTAGAGATCGCCTTAGCTTATCGGAGCAAATGGGCTGCGGAGCATTGGTGCAGTCTTGAACCTACCTCAAGCTTGCGCCGTTTTCACCGGGGCGCAGGCGCTGTTTTCTGACCGATGCGGCACGTTTATCGGCGCATCATTGGCCGCTCTCGGCTATATGAGAGCAAGCGCCAAGGAAAGGTTAATCTCCAAACTGCTGAGGATGCTGCTTTAGATCAAAAGCCGTCATTGTTGAATATCTACTTTGGTTGAGAGCTTTCCGGTCGGCAATGTCTGCTTTTTTGGCCGATATCGAACCGTGGTTTGTCCGATCTAGATGAACCCTAGTCATGGGTTGTTCGGCGCAAGCGGCCGGTCGTACCCCTTCCCGAGATAGTGCTTCCTTTGCTCCCGATCCTTGCATCGCCATACTAGGGCCCACTTGAAGGGCCCGCCATCTTCATTGACGGTCTCTGGAGCATTCAAACGTTTACCAAGGACGAATCGCATGTACGACCTGATCGGGGACATTCATGGTTACGCGTCGGCGCTCAAACGCCTCCTACGCAAATTGGGGTATCAGGAGCGGGAAGGCACCTGGCAGCATGTTGAGCGCAAGGTGATTTTCCTCGGCGACTTCGTTGATCGCGGCCCCGAGCAAGTTGAAACCGTCCAGATCGCTCGTCGCATGGTCGAGGCGGGCCACGCGCTGGCCGTCATGGGCAACCATGAATTCAATGCGGTTGCCTGGGCTACGCCTTGCGCTGAACGAACTGGGGAGTTCCTACGTGTTCACTCGGATAAGAACCGCGAGCAGCACGACGCCTTCCTTGTCCAGATCGGCGAGGGCTCCCATCAGCACCTGGACACGATCGAGTGGTTCAAAACGCTGCCCCTCTATTTGGATCTCGGCGGCCTGCGCGTCATTCATGCCTGCTGGCATCCCCGACAGATTGAGGCGCTGGCATCTCACCTGGATGTGCACGCACGGATTCGCTCAGGCTCCTGGTCGGCTGTATGCACCGAGGGCAGTGAAGCCTTTGATGCCGTGGAAATCCTCCTGAAGGGAATGGAGATTCCCTTACCGTCGGGTTTGCATTTCAAGGACAAGTACGGGCATCGGCGCTCCCGTACTCGCACGCGCTGGTGGCAGGAGGGTGAGCAGCTGACCTATCGTGATCTGGCGATGGTCCCGCCTTCCATTATCGATCAGATCCCCCACGAGCCGGTGCCTGCCGATCTGCAGCCCGGCTACGACGGCAGCAAGCCGCTGTTCATCGGCCATTACTGGATGACTGGCACGCCCACCCTGATAACCGATCAGATTGCTTGTCTGGATTACAGCATCGCAGGCGAAGATCCCGGCCGCGCCAAACTCTGTGCCTACCGCTGGAGTGGTGAAGGCAAACTGTCGGAGAAGAACTTCGTTTGGGTCGGACGCGAAACCTGACAAGGCCTCGTCTTGTTTCGCAGGGAGCACATCAGCGGCGGCTTAGCCTACCGTCGAGTTTTCCGTGGGCGGCCTCGCGTGAATGGTAAGCGTCTTTCTGGTCAGTGATAGATCAATCCGGGTCAGCTCGAACGGATTGCCGTCAAAAGTCATAACTGTAAGAAAGTCGCCCGTCGTGGGGTCAATTAGCGAGCTGATCTCCTGCGGCTGCATCCTTCGTTCGGCGATCCAGGGATCGCTCTGTTCAAACTTCACCCGAACCTTGATCGTGCCCGTCTCGGAAAAGGTGAGCAGATATTCTTTGCACCAATGAGCACCAATCTCGTTGTGGTATTGGTCCACAATCTCTGCGGCACGGTGATCGGTGGGAATCTCTACTAGGGCTAGGACGTGCGACAGATCGCGGCCGGCCGTCAGCTCTATGCCGAACCAGTCTTGCAACGCTTTATGCAGTGCCTGAGCAAGTGTGTATCCATTCTCCATATACGACACTGCACCCGCTGCGACCCGGCCATACTCGTCAAAGCAAGCGTTCTCCGCGCAACAGGTGTGCATTGGATCGGTTTCGAACAAAGCCCTTGAAATCGTATTAGGCGTAGGCAATGGGTGCATGAGCATTCCGTCCGGTGATGTCTGTCCGCCATTACAACCGAGCTGCCATAGAAGTGAAAACGCTTTTTCGCAGCATCATCGAACTCCCGTCAAGTTCATTGACGTGTTCAGAAGTGATTCAGATTGCAGCCGCCCCGGCTGCGGCGGAGAGTTGCTAACCACGTGCGATGGCACTCGGCTGAGCTTGGTTATGACGGAAACAGCTTACGATATCGAGGGAAGGCGGCGGATACAGCAATAGGTACCGGAAGCGACCATGCCAGCCGCAAAACGGATCCCGGATCACCCAATCGATACGAACCAAACCGTTGCCCATCCAACCTAGAGCAATCGCATCAATCTTGCCTGGGCATCCCATCTGTTGCGGAGTCTGGGCTAGGCTATCTTCAGCTTTTTCAATAACGCAATGGTCGCCCGCGTAGCCGCCGTTCCGTCGACTGCAGTATCTTGGACGCGGAGCACCATTTTCACTGGTGGTTTGTCATCGGTCTGTATTACGGCCATGGCCGCGAACCCGCACATACCGAGTGGATAGTGTGACCCTTTATCGCATCGCAACAGATCTATCGGTCCCTAAGATCGCGGCGATGGGCAAACGGTTATGTGCTGTCTGCGAAAAGCCGAAGGCTTTGGTCAAGAGCCTACAGCAGCGAATTGATTCAGGACGATGATGATAATGTCAGGGATGCCGTGTGCTCAGGGATAAGCCTGTTGAGCATCCGCCCGCACAGGCGCACTCAGTTAAATCATCGCGTAGCACCAGCAGAAAAAGCTGCAGCATTGGCCATCAGCCAATAGCCTCCTTGCCCTAAGCATCGGAGGCGTTCCGCTCAATGTAGACCGCATGAATGCTCGACCAAATAGTCGGTGAAAGTTTAAAACCACCGCAAGCGAGCCTACTTCGGTTCATCCTTGGCCAACGAACCAAAGTCCGGAATGCGATATAGAAAGAATAGAGTTTTTGCACCTTTGCAAAATTTGGCTTTGGGGTTATATAAAAATAATGTTCTGGTTGTTGTTTTTTTGTTTTCGTATTTGCAATAATTGATTGTGTGACATGTGTCGCGTAAATAATAAGAAGAAGAATAGCATGAATGCAGAGACTCAAAGAGCCTACATCAGTTTGGCCAGTAACTTCTATGCGACTCGAATGCAGGGCGTTGAGCTTGATGAGCTCAATATTATTGGTGCTTTGCTACGAGCTGCCCCCGATTACCGTCCCGATTATTACCGGCGCTTACGTAACGCTTTGGCGTTTGATCAAAAGCATCGAGGCAATTTCTGGGCTGCCCAAGAAATCAATCGGACGCTCAATCCGGTCACTGTGTTGAATCTGCCGCGAAAGAAAAAGCAGCGACGTCCGCAAAAGCTTTCTACCCCTGATTTTGAGGCCTGGCTGCGATGTCTAGCTGAACGAGATATGCCTGTCGAAGCGGGAGCTTTAATGGTGATATCTCTTACCGGAGCGCGCCCTTGCGAGCTTAATGGCATTTTTATCGATGGTCGGCGCATCCATATATCCGGTGCAAAGCTTAGTCACGACGGTTTACGCGGCGCTAGCCGAACGCTTGAGGCTGACGATGGCGTCTGTAAAATCTTGAGAAATGCTCTCGCTGCTTTTAAATGTCAGCCCCGCAGTATGGATTCAATACGCGTTGCACTTAATCAAGTGGCCACTGAGCTATTCGGTAGTCGAAAAGTGCCGAGCATGTACACGCTTCGTCATCAATTTGGAGCGAATTTGAAAGCCTCAGGTTTTTCTGAGATTGAGATGGCATACGTCATGGGGCACCAAGCTACCGATTCGATTAGCCGGTACGGAGATAAAAGACTTGGACGAGCAGAAGCGGTTAAGGTTAAGCCCGCAAGTGATGCTGATCTATCCAAGGTGAGAAAAACGGTGCCTGCGCGAATGCGTGGGGTCGCTCTAGCTCTCAGCGATAAGCGAGACTTGGGTCGTAGGTCTGAGGTCGCTGACGGCTGAGGTGATGTGATTCGTCTATTGGTTTGGTCATTTGTAAGCGCTCCATAAACCCCGCCTTCAACTGAGCTAGCCGTTTCCGGATGCTGGGCTCCCTGTTTTACCCAGTGGAGCTCATTCCATGATGCGTCCCGACGCCAAGGTGCAGAAGGTCTACCTCTATCCCAAGCCCGTCGGCTTTCGCAAATCCATCAACGGTCTGGCCGCCCTGGTCGAGCTGAATATCAAGGTGGAGCGCTTACGGTCATTTCAGCGGACAACCCGGCTAAAGTCCTCTAGCGCTCATGCAGCTCCAGAGCAGCCCGCGACCGCTGAGTGATCTCATCTCGCAGCCCTTGTGGCTTATGAACCTGAATAGCCCCTGCGTGAGATAACACCCACCACTTCAGCTCCCAGCTGTCATTCACCGTAGCGGTCAGTTTTGAGCCGTCATCCTCTGCAACCAGCAGCATGTCATGTGAAATGGGGGCTTCTTGCAGAAGGCGGGCAAGGCTTTCGCTCACCCAGGCTTCAAGCTGAATCTTCTCGTGTGTACCAAACTGCATGGCGCCGCTATCGACATAGTCCTGCAAATTAAATCCGTCGGGTTTGCAGCTGGCACTTGCGAGCAGGCGCGCTTCTTCGAAACGGTGAACAACGAATTGGCGGATGTCGTCGAAGGGTTCGGCGGTGGCAATGAGGTAGGTGGTGTGTGCTCGCTGTACAAGACCCAAGGGGTTAAGTGTGAAGTTGTGGAACTGATTTTTGTGGGCTGAGTAGTAGCGGCAGCTGAGCTGGATGTCGTTCATCAATGCTTGCTGAATAATTTCCAAGAGGTCGGCTTTGATATCGGGAGGGGTCTGGGAGAGTTCTGGCTGTACGCTTGCCACCTTGTCCAGCCAACGAGCTGAAGGATTTTCTTCGCTCATGGCTTCCAGCTTTTGCCGGGCCAGGTTGAAGCGCGGCTCTAGTGTTTTAAGCATAAAGGTCGGAATCAATGGCCTGATGCTGTCTTCCACCAGTCGCAAGGTAAGAGCTTCGCTAAGTGAGATGCCAGGAAGCTCGGCACTTTTGCCGGGCATCCAGTGCCAGCCGTAGGGCATGCCTTTGCTGTTGCATTGCAGTGGGAAAAGCCTGGAAAGCTCGACGAGGTCACGTTCGATGGTGCGCTTGGTGGTCGGGTGCCCTGCGTCACTGAGTAGGCTTTGCAACTCAAGCGTTGTGATACCCGGACCCTTGGGTGGCAGCAGCTTGAGCAGTTCCCATTGGCGGGTCAGTGTGCTGCGACTGGTGGCTGATGGCACGGCGTTCATCCATAAAATCGGCTGCATGCCAGCATCATGATGTGCCCAATCGCTTCAATCAACGTTGGGGCGGTGGGCCCACACAAAAATCAGCGCGATCTGGAGGGGTGTCACTGCGCAGCAAATCAGCCAGCTCTAATTTAGGTCGCGGCATCGTCTGCGGCTGTGAATCCGAGATGAGCTGCTGGCCGGCCCCTAGGAAAAATTCTGTTGAGGCCGTCAGCATCAAGCTGATGTCGTTTTGGTTTTCGTCGTTCTCGCCCAGCTCCCCGCTAAAAAACGCTTCACTAAATGCGCTGCAGATTTGCGTAGTTGTCGCCTCCAGCTCTTTTAAAATTTGATATACTTCCCCAGCAACCGCTCTGCAGCGCCTTCGAAATCATCGGCGTTATAGGCTTGGCATGTTCCCGCCGCTGCATCAACCATTTCGCACTCCTGCCTTGCCGCTTAACTGATCTGCTTTGTTGGGTGTTTGAAGATGACCTTGGGGCAACGTTCTACCACTCAGCAAAACCAATCGCTCTCATGGTCGTGGCGGTTTTTAAGCTGCTTTCGGCCAGTAACGCATCAACCACCTGATTGGCATTGGTGAATGGTTGGAAGCGTGCACGTCGTGCGACTAGTGCAAAGTCACCTGGGGTCAGGCAGCTTTGCCGAAGTAGTCTGGCGAGCTTAAGGCTATCTGGCTTTTTCAGTCCCATTTGCCGCAGGTACCGTCGAAGCAGGTTGGTGATTTGTTCAGCGCCGAGGTAGTCGAAATTGATTTTCAAATCGAAGCGTCGCAATGAGGCTTCGTCGAGGTTTTCCATCAGGTTCGTGGAGGCTATAAACAGTCCGCGATAGCTCTCCATCTGCGTCAGCATTTCGTTTACCGCGCTTACTTCCCAGCTGTGGCGTGCTTTTCGACGGTCTTGCAGAAAACTATCAACTTCGTCCAAGAGCAATACAGCATCATCATCAGTAGCTTGCTCAAATGCTCGGGCGAAGTTCTGTTCGGTCATGCCGACGTAGGGCGAGATGAGATCGGATGCCCGGCGAGTCAGAAGCGGCTTACCGAGTTGAATCGCCAGCCAATGACCAAAGGCGGTCTTGCCTGTGCCCGGTGGGCCGTAAAAGCACAGACGCGCCTCGCCATGATTGCGCAACCCGGTAAGCAGTTCGTCGAGAGGCATGTTGGTATTCGCCAGGTCTGGGCTGTAGAACTCAGGCAATGCCTGCAAACGATTTTGCCCTAGGTGTTGGCGCTGATGGAAAATTGACCCACCCTGCCGATTGAAATTTGACCCAGGGCGGATTGCTGATTTTGTTACCAGCAACTGTGGATAAGTCTACCAGCGCAGCTGCTGTTGCCCCCACTCCTTCGCTAGCCCAGTTCAGTTGTTTAAGACCTGCCACACGCAGCCATGTAGCAGGCCGTCGTCGCCATGAAATCAGAACGGCTCATCGTCCTCCGGTTCCTGGCTGCCCTTACGCTTTCGCTCCCGTGATTTGATCTTGGCCTGGGCCGCCAAGCTACTGTGTTGCAGGCGATAGGACTCGTTACCGGTTTC
>NZ_FORS01000020.1 GCF_900114065.1 Stutzerimonas kunmingensis | reverse complement strand
TGGAGAAGTTCTCCTGGTCATTTGACGGTATAGAGTTCTCTGATTCGGAGCCCCTGCGGCTCAAATATGGCGAGCGGGTACGCATCACTTTGGTCAACGACACCATGATGACCCATCCGATTCATCTGCATGGTATGTGGAGCGATCTTGAGGATGAGAATGGAAAGTTCATGGTTCGCAAGCACACGATCGACATGCCTCCAGGTTCGAAGCGCAGCTACCGCGTGACAGCCGATGCGCTCGGGCGTTGGGCTTATCACTGTCACCTACTGCTTCACATGGAAATGGGCATGTTTCGTGAAGTCCGAGTGGACGAGTAAGAGGAACTTTATATGGGAAATTTTATGAAGCGTAAAACTCTTATCGGCAGCGCGTTAATGTTCAGTCTGCTGGGCGTAATGAATATATCAGCTGCGTTTGCAGAGCAAACGCATGATCAGCACAAGCAACCATCGGCTTCGTCGCAAAATTCAGGCAACAAGCCGGCATCTCAGACAAAAGGCTCCTCTAACTCAGAAATGGACCACGGCGACATGGGTCATGGCTCGATGGACCATGGTGAAATGGACCATGGCAAGATGGATCATGACCCGAAGGCTACTGGTACTGAGGTGGATTCGCACCATGACCACTAGATCTTCTCGCTTTGCTCTTATTGCGCTCGGAGTTTCGTTGAGCGCAGCGGCTGGACGGATAGCCAACGCCGCCGAGATGATGGATCACTCGACGCATCAAACCCCTCCTATTCCGGCAGCTCAAGCCCCTGCATCTTCTGCCAAGCCCGCGGCAATGAATCATGGCTCCGGTGGGCAAATGGACCATTCTGCAATGGGTCATGGTGCGATGGACCATAGCAAGATGAACCATGGCCAAATGAAGCATGACGATACGCTCGAAATGCCCGGCATGGTTCATCCCTCGTTCATTCCAGTATTGACCGATGCGGATAGAGAAGCGGCTTTCCCTGGTCTTCAAGGTCATACGGTCCATGACAAGGATCTGGCCTGGTTCCTTCTGCTAGATCAACTTGAGTACCAGGACGCAAATGAAGGTAGCACCCTCAGTTGGGAAGCTACTGCCTGGGTTGGTGGCGATATCAATCGGTTCTGGTTTCGCTCGGATGGTGAGCGAACGAATGGCGTTACTGAAGATGCGGAAATTCAGGCGCTCTACGGGCGTGCCATCAGCCCCTGGTGGGATGTGGTAGCAGGTGTTCGCCAGGACTTTAAGCCCGAGTCGCCGCAGACGTGGGCGGCTTTAGGCCTTCAGGGGCTGGCTCTGTATGGATTCGAAGCGGAAGCCACCGCCTTTGTTGGTGAAGGTGGGCAGACAGCAGCACGCTTAGAAGGCGAATACGACATCCTTCTAACGAACAGGCTCATCCTCCAACCGACTGCCGAGTTCAATTTCTATGGCAAGGACGATCCTGCGCGCGGAGTAGGCGCTGGTCTCGCAAACACAGAGGTGGGGCTCCGCCTCCGATACGAAATCGTTCGTGAGTTCGCACCGTACATCGGCGTCACGTGGAGCCGGGCATACGGTAATACCGCTGATATGGCGAGAGATGAGGGCGAAGACCTAGATGAGGCGCGGTTCGTTGCTGGCGTCAGGCTTTGGTTTTAAGGACCTTCGATGAAAAGAATAATTATTAGCTTCGCTGCCTTCTGCGCACTAGGCCTGTTGGTGGTGGCCGGTGTTGTTTTCTCGGGACTAATAAACGTTGCCGCGGATGATCCTCATACGGGAGTCGTGCACGCATTCCTGGAAACTGCTCGCAATCGCTCGATTGAGGTTCGTTCCGAAGACATAGTCGTGCCATCTCTCGACGATGAAGACCAAATCCGCGCCGGGGCGGGGAACTACGACTCGATGTGTGTGGGTTGTCATTTGGCGCCAGGCATGGCTGAGACCGAGCTAAGCAATGGCCTTTATCCCGCTCCACCCAGCCTGGCTGAAGCGGGGCTATACGGTGACCCAGCAAAAACATTTTGGGTCATCAAGCATGGCATTAAGGCCACTGGGATGCCTGCGTGGGGTAAAAGCATGGCTGACCCGTACATCTGGGGAATGGTGGCTTTTCTGCAGAAGCTTCCTGAGTTAGATGAAGGAGCGTATCGAGCACTCGTTGCGTCTAGCGGTGGTCACCAGCATGGTGGTGGGGAGACCCCAGCTGGGCACGGTCAACAACATGGTGAGGTGGCCTTGGACGACCACCATCAGGGCGACAGTGGCGACTCGGATCACCATGGCTCTAGCAGCTCAAGTGATGCAGCCGGCCAATCAAACTTTGGTCACCATGGTAATAATGAAAGCGATGACCATCATGCGTCAGAGGAGCCCCAGGCGGTTAAACACAGCAATGGCAATGGCGGTGACAACGCCGATGCGGAAGGCAAATCTCCTTCAAAAAACCATGTACACGCAGACGGGAAGCAACACGACCACTAACATCCGGTATGTCTGTACCTAAGCGGTTCTGACCAGGCTCTTAGAAAGACGCCTCGGCACAAGCAAAGGGGGTCGGTCTTAGGCCATCCTAATTCGACGCAACGGTACCGGAGGGCTTTTCACAACCATTAGGCCGCAGGTCTAGTGACTCTCATAGTTAAGGGCTTTCGCTCCGGCCGTTCCCCATTGGATGCTCCCAGTCGTGGCGACCGGGAGCTCCCCATACCCCACCGGTTATCTAGAACAGACTAGCGAAGCCGGCTAAGCCATCGGAAGTTTGGCTCATCGTCTCCAACTGTCACCGCATACATCATATTCGGTACCGTTGCGCACCTTACAGCATTGTAATGAAGTTGGTCGAAACGGGCTCGGTAGGAGCGTGTCGTAATTCAGTGCCTGCTAATACGCTTATGAGGTATTTGGCTAGTAGGCACCGACGACATACCACTATCGAACCCTGGAGAACGCAATGACAAACTCAATGTTCGCTTCCTGTATCCAAGCTTGTTCGAACTGTGCCCTAGTGTGCGAAACGTGCGCCTCTGCTTGCCTGCGTGAGGATGACGTAAAAATGATGGCTCGCTGCATCGAGTTGGACCGTGACTGCGCAGACATTTGTAGGTTGGCCGCCACACTGATGAGCCGTGAAAGTGAGTACGCCAAGGAGTTCTGTGCCCTTTGCGCCAAGATCTGCCGCGCATGCGGTGAGGAATGCGCGAAACATCAGATGGATCACTGCCAAGAGTGTGCCAAAGCGTGCATGAAGTGCGCTGAAGAATGCGAGCGCATGGCTGCGTAACAATCTCGACTTGCTGCTCTGGCAAAGCTCATATCTCGTTGCCAGAGCCGCTTCGCCGGATTGACCGTTATATCCCAGCATGTGCAGAAGCTCAGCCAGCTGACTTGCTAGCAGAAAAGCCTAGATATCCGCTGGCCTAGCTCACCCAAACCTGCGCGCGGTCGCAACACCGTAACGCTTTTTTCTCTTGCCGCAAAGTAACCGATACTACAGTGCTGGGGACTAGATCTATGGAGCATCAAGGAGAATATCTACGCCAAGGCGCCACGTCGTCCGATATGGGTATGGATGCGCATATGCAGATGATGGAGCGACGCCATCTCGCGACGCTGTGGTGCCACTTCGTCAATGTATTGCTCGGCTTTTGGGTGCTGAGTGCGCCCTTCATCTTCGGCTACATGAACGTAGCGCCGGGTGACCTTGATCTGCCACGCCTGGCAGCCGAACGTAATTTGCCTGAAGTCGCCACCCGCGCGTTGCTGATGACCTGGAACGACGTCATCAGCGGCGCGTTGATCGTGTTGTTCGCCATCCTCTCGCTCAAACGGATTAGCTGGGCGCAATGGGCCAACACGGTCATGGGATTGTGGTTGATGTTCGCGCCGCTGCTGTTCTGGACTCCATCCCCGGCGAGCTACGGCAATGCCTTGCTGGTCGGTGGGCTGGTGATCGCCTTCTCTACTCTGGTGCCGATGATGCCCGGCATGAGCATGCAGGGCATGATGCAAAAGGCTGCAGTGCCGCCGGGCTGGGATTACAACCCTTCGACTTGGCTGCAACGCCTGCCAATAGCCATCCTCGCCGTGATCGGCATTCTGCTCGCGCGTTATCTGGCCGCTTATCAGCTTGGCCATACCTCGAACGCCTGGGATCCCTTTTTCGGCACCGAACCTAACGGCACCGAGACCATCATTACCTCGGACATGTCGCGCGCCTGGCCGGTATCCGATGCAGGGATCGGTGTGATGGCCTATATGATCGAGCTGCTCATGGCGGTTATGGGCGATGCCCGGCGCTGGCGCACCATGCCGTGGATGGTCGCAGCGTTCGGCGTGGTGGTCGTGCCCCTTGGCGCGGTGAGTATCTTCTTCATCATCGCCCAGCCGATTTTCATCGACACCTGGTGCACGCTGTGCCTGGTTCAGGCCTTGGCCATGCTGGTGATGATGCCTTACGCACTGGATGAGCTGGTCGCCATGGGGCAGTTTCTGAAAGACGCGCGACGTCGCGGCAAGCCGTTCTGGAAGACCTTTTTCATGGGCGATGCAATGGAAGGCGCCCGCGAGGACAACACGCCGGAGTTCGACGGCAGCCTCTCCTCAATGACCCTCAAAGGCCTTCGCGGAGTAAACCTGCCCTGGGGGCTCGCGCTGCTGTGCATTCTAGGCGTCTGGCTGATGTCGACCCGGTTGATCTTCGGTACCGACGGCGCGATGGCCAACAGTGATCACCTGATGGGCTCGCTGCTGATCACCGTCTCGGTGCTGGCCTTTGCAGAAGTAGCTCGCCCGCTGCGGTTTCTGAATCTTCCCATCGGCGCCTGGTTGATCGCCGCGCCCTCGTTCCTAGACGGGGCAGGATTCGCCGCCACGATCGGCAGCCTGATCGCTGGTCTGCTGGTAATAGTGCTGAGCCTTCCGAAGGGGGTGATTAACCACCGTTATGCCGGCTGGAACGCGCTGTTGCGCTAAGCCAATGCAATCCAACCAGCACAGGAGTCGAACATGACCGACCGCGCAAAAACCGCCGTGATTTGTGGCGGGACCGCAGGCATAGGAAGAGCGACAGCTCATGCGTTCGCGCAAGCTGGCTTTCGCATCGCAGTGATCGCCCGCGGCGAAGAGGGGTTAGCCGATACCCGTGCTGAACTGGAGGAAAAGGGCACCATGACGCTGGCGATTTCAGCGGATGTGGCCGACGCCGAGGCGGTCGATAAGGCAGCCGAGCGTATCGAGGCGGAGCTGGGTCCGATCGAGATATGGGTCAACGCCGCGATGGCTACGGTGTTCGGCCCGGTCAACAAAACCAGCGCGGCGGAATACAAGCGGGTGACCGAGGTGACCTATCTCGGTTTCGTTCACGGCACGCTGGCAGCGCTGCGCTATATGGAGTCGCGCAACCGAGGCACCATCGTCCAGGTGGGCTCGGCCCTCTCCTATCGCGCGATTCCCTTGCAATCGGCCTACTGCGCCGCCAAGTTCGCCATCCGCGGGTTTACCGACTCGCTGCGCTGCGAGCTGATCCATACCAACAGCCGCGTACGGCTGACCATGGTGCAGCTGCCGGCACACAACACGCCGCAGTTCGACTGGTCGCGCAACAAGATGCAAAAGCGTCCGCAGCCAGTCCCTCCTATCCATACGCCAGAGGTCGCCGCGCGCGCCATCCTCCGTGCAGCGACCGACGCACCCCGCGAACTTTGGCTGGGGCGCGCCTCGTTCCAGGCCATCATTGGCAATATGTTCATGCCCGGCCTGCTTGATCGGATGATGGCCAAGCAGGCCTGGAACGGGCAGATGACCGACGAACCGGCTAGCGATGAACAGCCGGACAACTTGTTCCAGCCGGTAGTTGGGCTGCATCGCCTCGAAGGGCGCTTCGGCGACCAGACAAAAGGAAAGGCACTGGGCCTAAGCTCCGAAACCGTGGGCAAGCTGGCTGCGGGTGCCTTGGCGTTGGTAATGGTGTTTGGCGTAGCGGTAGTTGTTGCTATTGCCAGCTAGCCGGGTCGCATCAATTGGATCAGGCAAAAGCGCCCGTTGAACGCGGGCACGTTAATCAAAAGAACCGAGGCTCAGTGCGGCATTGATCAAACCCACATGAGAAAAGGCCTGCGGTATGTTGCCTAGATGCTGGCCGCTTCGGGTGTCGAACTCCTCAGCGAACAGGCCGTGCTCACCCTTGCGTTGCAGCAGCTGTTCGAAAAATTCCTTTGCCTCTCGAGGCCGGCCGGTTTGCACTAATGCCTCGACGAGCCAAAAGCTGCATATGAAGAAGGCGCCTTCTCGGCCCTGTAGCCCATCCGAAATTTCAGCAGGGTAGCGCCGTAGCGCGACGCCGCCTTCGTCCAGTTGTTTACGGATCGCATCGACCGTATTGATGAAACGCTCGTCGCTGCCTTCGATGAAACCAACACGTGCTAACAGCAGAAGGCTGGCGTCAAGCCTATCGTCATCGAAGGCCCGGATGAAATGGCTGCCGTCGGCGCTGACACCACGACGCAGGACTAACTGACGTAGAGCCTCGGCCTGATTGACCCAGCTTTCCTCATCTCCATCTAGGTCATGGCGGCGCTTCAGCCAAAGCGCACGCTGTAGGCCGGCCCACGCCATAACCTTGGAGTGCACATAGTGGCGCGGCGCGCTGCGCATCTCCCAAATGCTTTGGTCAGGCTCCTGCCAGTGCGCGGCAATGAAATCAGCAGCGGCGCGCATATGAGGCCAGTGCGCCCGCATCGCATCGTCACCCATGCTATCGCAGATGCTCACGCACTCCAGCAACTCGCCATAAACATCCAGCTGAAACTGGCCGTCGGCAGCGTTACCTACACGCACCGGCCGCGAGCCGCGATAGCCATCAACCCCTTCGATATTACGTTCTGGCGGCGGCGCAGCACCGTTTACATCGTATAGCACGGCCAGCGGCGTCCCATGCTGCTCAATGGTTCGCTGCATCCACTGGGCCCAACGATGTGCCTCATCTCGACAACCGAGGCCGAAGAGAGCACCAAGTGTCAGCCCCGCGTCTCGGAACCAGGTATACCGATAATCCCAGTTACGCTCGCCGCCCAAGCGTTCAGGTAGGGATGTCGTTCCAGCAGCTACAACCGCCCCGCTGGGTTCGTATGTCAGCAACTTAAGAGTGATAGCGCTACGCACGACGTCGGCCCGATAACTAGCGGGGCAATCCAGCGCTGCACACCAGTCACGCCACGCTTTCAACGTCGCCGCAATCCGAGCTGGCACTGATTCAATCGATACAGGAACGGGTGGGGCATCTTGCTCTAAGGAAACGCTTAGACAAATTCCGGCACTCCCTCCTGCATCTACTGAGAGGACTCCCTGCCAGCCTTCACCGTCTGGATACAGTGCGCAGTCCGCTTGAAGCAATAGCTGTTGCCGCTGATACGAATAGATTAAACCTTCGGCCGAAAGGCTTGCCTCACCGGCTACGCTTCCGAAATCTGGACGGGGCTCAAACATCAGCGTGAACTCACAACGGCCAGCTAGTCCGTCTACCTGCCAAAGCAAGCTTTGCTGATCGTCTGATCCAGGCCACTCCATACAAAGCGTGACACGGGCGGACCCGGACGCGCTGTGCACCTCGAACTCCAATACTGCAGAATCGTCCAGATAATGCGTTTTGAGGTCACCCGGTGTCGACAGCTGCAGGCGCCCACCACGATCGCGATCGAGCAGCGGCCAAATCAGCGGTGTGCCATCGAAGCACCGGGGACAGAACCATTCCACGTTGCCATCTGGGCCGACCAATGCCATGGAGCGACCATCACCGACGGCCGCCAGCGAAGCGATCATTGGATATTCTGCCTTTCCAGCTGTCAGCTGCTGATCAATTCTCATAGTTCTCTTCATGTCGGTGCGCTTACAGGCGATTCAAAGGCCAGTCTAGACTGCTGCTTCAAAGCGGCAGGCTCGCGTTGAGTTTATAAATACTTCGGAGCTGACATGAAGAGCAACCCGAGGTAAGCCTGCTTTATTAACCCTAATGATGGACAGCTTATGCCGGGTGCGCGGTTCGCTCGGTCGAAAAGCCAAATGCTTACAAAAATGTAATCACTAGCTCAGCTTCATGACAGGGTATATGAACAAATTTGCAGAAATAGATGGTCTGAGAGGCGGCATAAGTATGGTCCTAGCCCATCGAAACAGGCTCAGTAGCAGCGGCCGAATCTTTAATACGGAGATCACCTTTATGAAATTGTTGATACCTTTTTACCTTGTCGGATCGATGATGCTGTCTCCCATAGCTTGGGCTGAAGGAGGAAGCGACCGCACTCTCGAGCGCCTTCAGCAACTGCGCGATAAAGCTGAAGCGGTTTTGGTTCAAGCAGAGAAAGCGCCAGTCTGCGAGCGCCAAGTGCATATGAAAGAACATATGGGAATGCTCGAAGAAATGATGAGCCAGCTCCATAAAGATCATCCAGGGCCAGACGTCTCTACCGAGGAGCATTTGGCTTGGATGGAGAAGCACGACAAATTGGTAGACGATGTACTAAAACAAATGATTCGCGAACATAAGCTGATGACGGCTAATAGGGAGTGTCATCCGTAATAAATCGCTACTCTTCCAGCCATTACGATTACGGACGCTCTCTGGCTTTGCACCGCCCGACCAAGTGCCAGGTCGGGAGTAAATCCTACAGGCTGATCGACGTAATTCTGATCAGCACTGTTTTTTTCAAACTTGATAGGATCGTTGATGAGGATTAGTTTCGAAAAGGCTCTAGGCGGGCCAGAAAAAGCGCTCCTCTACACTGCCAAAAGAGCAGAGGTGCTGAGCAACAATATAGCCAATGCTGATACACCCAATTTCAAAGCCAGGGATTTGAATTTTGCCTCGGTGTTTGCCGCTCAAAACAAGCAGGCAATTAACACTGAGTTTTCACTGGCCAAAACTAACCAGAGTCATATAAATACTGGTGGCTTGGAGGTTACTCTTAGCGATGCGGCCCTACTCTATAGGGTTCCCAATCAACCGTCGCTTGATCAGAACACAGTCGACGTTCAGGTTGAACAAGCAAAATATGCGGAAAATTCGATTCGTTTCCAGGCTGCATTTACTCGGCTGAACGGCGCATTCAAGGGTTTAATGATGGCCCTGAAAGGTGGGTGAAAAGGCAATGTTCCTTTGGCTCTGCGCCCCGTAAGGAACATCTGGGCTGTGCGAGACAGGCTCTCACCCGCTTTTAAACAACAGTGCCTCAATTCGATCGTGTTCTTCCCGTGTCGGTAGAGCGGTTGAATTTACCTTGTCATCACTATTCGGCTGGCGATTTTCCGGTGGGCCAATTTCAGGGTGGTAAGCGCCATCTGCGTCGAATGCAACCCAGCCGTACCATTCTCGGATGACTTTGGAAGGATGGCCATCCTCCATTGCGACATACCAGTCCGCCAATCGGAAACGCTTACCGGCAAGCTTAGAAGTAGCCATTTCGGCTCGAACCAGCGCCAGATATAGCGGGTGCGGCAGTTCCTCTACGGCGCTGGTTTCGTCGAGCAAGAACGTGAACGAGGCGTGCGACGGTTGCTCTGTAGAACCGGCTCGCTCCTCTTCCTCGCCTAAGGTAAACACAGGAGCAAAACCGCCCCCCTCTGTTCTGAAGTTGGTCGTCTGGCCTTGGTAGACCCTGGCAGCGTTCCACTGCACCTCGCCAGCATAAGCGTACGCGCGCAGGTCAAACTTCATCGGTCGTACCTGAGGGTCGGCGACGGTTCTACGCTCGCCAGGAGCTACAAGGGACTGGGCGACGTAGTTTCCGCCAACGATTTCTTCCCAAACGCGCTTGGTGAGCTTGTCTCCTCGGTATGCACCGCGACTACCAAACCCGCTGACGGGCTTGAAGAAGAGGCTACGGCGGTTTTGCCAGAGGTGCTCTGCGTTACCATGCCCGACAGGCACGGTAAGCGGGACGTATTGGGCCAATACGGCTCGGATTTGCTGACCAACGCCAATCTCTTCCAAAAAACGTCCGTTGGTTAGGTCAACCAACCGGCGTTTGTCGGCATAAAGGGCATAGGCCTGAGGGTGCGGCGTTACCGTCACGACATCAGCCAAATAAGCGCTGCGCAGCGCGCTGCAATTGTCACCTTCCAGATAGAAATCGGTGAGTCGGTTATAGACGAGATCCACAGGCTTTCCGTCGACCAAGAGGCACTCGTTGTGAAAGGCCAGATCGGCTGGGTCTGCGATTAGGCAGTCGATTCCTGCTGACTCGAATAACCGCTGAAAAAGAAGGAACTCCGGATACAGGTATTGGGCTTGTGGGCTTTCATCCAAGATCACCACGCGCGTGAGCGGACGTTGCTCGCCGCTCGCAGACCATTCTTGGGCGAACATATGCAGAATCGATTGTTCGAAGCCTCCGGGCCATTCCTGCCCCGGCGATAGTCCGACTACGCCGCTGCAACAACTGCGCTGCGCGCGGGCGAGCAATACGTTTAGCATCGCTCCGCCCGCATTTGTGTTTATTTCGATGAGCCCAAGCTTGTCCTCATCCAGATGAAAATCGTAGCCAAAGAAGACGCCCCGCGCGCGACGAGGGTTGTGTTGCGCAATAGGGGGGGCGGAATCCAGAGCATGCTCGCGCCAAGCGGGCAAACTCACGGTTCGCTCGATGGCTTGGATGACCTCACGCACCTGACGCAGTCGCGACGGCGAAACAAATACCGGTCGAGCAGCAAATACATGGGGGCAACGTGACTTCAATAGCTCTGACAACTCGGGATTTCCAAGCTGTTCGGACAATGCATTTGTGAGCGCAACCTGATCCAGGCTCACGCAGAAGCACGCTTCGTTGAGCGCTGCGGCCGTCGTACCGCATTTTCTCGATGAGGACGCTGTCACGGGAACCTCCAGGATCAAACATACAGGTTCGAAAGGCGTGACCTCTTTCGGTTCAGCCAGGCATTTCTCTAAAGCGTAGGTCAGGGTCGTTGTGGGCATCTGCCATTAACTAGACATAAGCCTTGGAAGCGTCATTGTAAAAGTCGTGCGTCCCTCAGCTGATTCACAAGCGATGCGCCCTTTGTGCGCTTCTACTATTGAACGAGTGATAGCCATGCCGAGGCCCGCGTTCAACGTAGTACCTTCGCGCCTTGCGGTGTCGACCCTGTAGAAACGGTCGAATATCCGGGTTTGAAGCTCGGCTGGAATAGTTATGCCGCGGTTGGAAATAGCCGTGGAAACCGAAGCGCCGCTCTCGCTTATTTCAACGCTTATGGTGCTGCGTTCCTCCGCATACCGAACTGCGTTAGAGACTATGTTTGAAATAGCCCGTCTTAGCATTGATTTGTCCCCATTCACCGATCCATCGCCTGAAAGAGCGATTTTTACATTTTTTTCCTCGGCTGCTAGCTCGTAATATTCGATAACGCTAGCGGCAATCTCAGCTATGCTGGCATCTTCGGCACTGGGCGTAATCTTTCCGTTGTCCGCCTTGGCTAGGAACAGCATGTCATCGACCATCTTTGACATGCGCCTAAGTTCTTCGAGGGCGGAATACAAAATGTTCTTGTAGTCGGTATTCTCGCGGTCGCGCAAGAGCGCGACCTCCATTTGGGTAAGCATGCTGTTCAGCGGCGTTCTTAGCTCATGCGCGATGTCCGCTGAGAAACCTGACAGCCGGAGGAAAGAATCATCCAAGCGCGAGAGCATTTCATTGAAGTTAGCAACGAGTTCATGAAGTTCGCCTGGTACTGACTCGGTCGGAATCCGCGTATCTAAGCAGTTGGCGGTTACGGTTGAAGATGTCTTGGATAGTTCGCCAATGGGCTTCAAGCCCTTTTTGATCAGAACAACACCTAGTGCCCCACTTAGAAGCGCACTGATCACGAGCGTATAAGCAAACCATTGCTGAATCATCTCGAAGAAGTGGACTCGATGCGTTACATCCAAAGCCAGATAGATGACTGCGTCTTGCCCTTCGACCCACTGATCTACTTTTCTGGTAATGCCACTGTACTGGTGCCCATCGAAATTTACTGCCCAGCGTTCCTCTTGATTATCCGTGACGAGAGGAAGCAAGCGCTCAGAAAAATTGTGGTGTGAGTAAACCGTTTTGCCGTCTATCACTACCGCAGTTGCAAACCCGAAAGAGTGCTCAATGACCGCATCGATCTTTGAGGTGGCCTCCTGTCCGAAAGCCGTACTGCTACGTAGCATATGCTCTACGGCAGCGGCTTTTTCACTCAGCACTTGCGCATCCTTGCGCTCGAAATGCAGCTGGCAGAAATAATAGAAGCTGATTGCGGCGACCATCAGCACAACCGTAACCACGAGCATGAAAACCACCGCCATTCTGCTCGTCAGTGAAACTTTTTCCATCAGTACGGTCCTGGTTAGGCCAAGCACAAAAGCAGGCAGGGCGTCCGGAGGAGCCTTACCTGCTTCGATATGGTCGTTGCAGTATCGTTCGTATTCAAGACCTGGTCTGGACCTTCACCATTTTAGCGAGCTTCCGGCTTTGACGGTCTCCTTCATCCACCACATCCTTTCATCATTCCTCGCATGTCGCCTACCCTTGATATTAACTTTGACAGGTTAGCCGTTATTTACGCCAATCGGGGCGCTCAAAAACTCTACCGTATGAATTTTCCCGTCAGGTGTCTTTACCCTCATCTCGTAGGTTTGGACTTTGGCGTTAGTACGATAGTTTTGAATCATGTCAGTCTTGCCGTTCGCCCCTGCAGGTGCAATGTTAAGCACCTCACCTTCTTTAACCAACTTCTTAAGAGTGGACTTGGTTTCCGGATCATTCAAACGATGCAGCGTGCGTTCGCTTCCGCCTTCAGCTAACGCAAAAGATGAAGCAGCAGTTAGAATAAGCGGGAAAATCACTTTGTTCATACGGTTCATGGTTTTGACCCTTTGGTTAGTTGATACCGATATGTTATAAGTGCAAGACTTACAAGAATCTGTTCTCAACGTTACAAAGCTGTAATTTCTCTCTTTTAATCGAGCTATGCCCGTCGCATATACGGCGAGCGCTTCTGCACTTACTGTTTTTCGATGCGGGTGACCGTGGAGTCCATTCCCTGCGAGGAGAAATCGAACTGGACCTTATCGCCTTCTTTTAGCTTTTGGAGCTGATCAGGCTTTGCTTTGAATCCCATCGTCATTGCGGGCCAGCCCAAGGCCTTGACCGGGCCGTGGGCAATGGTGACGGTCCCGCTTTCGGTATTCACCTTCTTGATCGTGCCAGTAGCCGTAGCGGTCTGTGCGGCTGATTTATGGTCCATTTGCATGTTCATGCCTTTATGATCCATAGGCATGCCATCCATGGGCTTCTTGTCGGCAGCATAGGCGGCTGGGACCAAGAAAAGTGTGGCAAGGGTAATGGACATGATGTTCATGAATGTCTCTCCAGATCTGTAGGTTGCTGCGGTATGCAATTGCCGGCGGCGCAAGAGAAAAAATCTATCTATCCTTTGAGTGTGGTTTTTTGCGTTGCTTAAACGTTATTGAGTCCGAAGGGCAGTCCTCGGAATTCCACGATATGGGTCACGTCATCAGGCGTTCTGATTTTTATCTCAAACGTTTGGGGACGGCCATCATACTTGCTCCTTTGCATAACCCCACTTTTACCTGTGGCACCTGCAGGCCCTACACTTAGCACTTTGCCTTCCTCAAGTAGCGCCTTAAGTACTGGCTTGGCTTCTTTATGGCGCTGAATAACTTGATCAGAATTTTGTTCTGCCATTGCGAAAGAGGAGGCGGCAGCGAACATAGTAAAAAGGATGGTTTTGCTAATGGCTTTCATGACTAAACTCCTGATTGTTTGATGCCTATAGCTTAATGGCACAACACTTACAGTAAGCTGTTCTTCAAATTACAAAGCTGTAAGCGCAACCTTTTGTATTGCTGCGACCGCCGCGTATGTGGCGGTCGCTTGCTCCTTTGCTTTTTATGTGAATCGAATAGTCGAAACCATGCCTTTTCAAGATGAACTCTACATTCAACCAGGCCCCGTCTTTTAAGGAAGGCTGAGGTGCTTGATTTTCACGGATGTTCACCAGTGGGTTTGGTTGCGTGCTGGGCCTGCAATTGCCGGCGGCGCATCAGCAGGTAGGCTGCCGGCAGAACGAACAGGGAGAGCAACGGCGCGGTGATCATCCCGCCCACCATGGGCGCGGCAATACGGCTCATGATTTCGCTGCCGGTCCCGCCGCCCCAAAGGATGGGCAGCAGACCGGCGATAATCACTGCTACGGTCATGGCCTTGGGGCGCACCCGCTGCACAGCGCCTTCGCGGATTGCGTCGAGCAGTACGCCTTCGCCATGGGCTCCAGCGTTAACCCGATCTGTCCATGCGTTCTTCAAATACAGCAGCATAATGACGCCGAACTCAGCAGAAACGCCTGCCAGTGCGATGAAACCGATTCCTGTCGCTACGGATAGGTTGTACCCGAGCAAATAGAGGAACCAGACGCCACCGGTTAGGGCGAATGGCAGCGTGGCCATGATCAGCAACGCCTCCCCAAAGCGCCCAAACGTGAGGTAGAGCAAGACAAAAATGATGAGCAAGGTAGCCGGCACGACGAGCTTCAGCTTCGCGTTAGCTCGCTCCATGAATTCGAATTGGCCGGAATAGCTGATGCTCATGCCGGATTCGAGCTGGACCCCTTTGCTGATCTTTTCCCTCAGATCGCCCACCACAGCCGCCATGTCGCGGCCACGAACATCGACGTAAACCCAGCCCGACAGCCTTGCGTTTTCGCTTTTAAGCATGGGCGGTCCGTCTGTCACCTGTACTTTGGCCACGGTCCCCAACGTGATCTGGCTGCCTTGCGGCGTGTAGATCGGTAGGTTGCGCAGATCGGATATCGAGTCGCGCCACTCGCGGCCATAGCGGAGGTTGATCGGATACCTGGCGAGCCCTTCCACGGTTTCACCAATGGTTTGACCACCGATGGCACCGGCCACGATCGATTGCACGTCCGCGATATTCAGGCCGTAGCGTGCGGCGGCGACACGATCGATATCCACATCGATATACCTGCCGCCGGTCAGTCTCTCAGCAAGTGCCGAACTGACCCCAGGCACCGTTTTGGCGATTTTTTCCACTGCCTGGGTGGCTTTGTCGATCTGTGCCAAGTCAGTGCCATACACTTTCACCCCGATCGGGCTCTTGATACCCGTCGCCAGCATATCGATACGGTTTCGAATCGGCGGGATCCACAGATTGGCTAATCCAGGTACCTGTACGGTGCGATCCAACTCCTCAACCAGCTTGTCAGGCGTCATCCCAGGGCGCCATTGATCCTTCGGCTTGAACTGAATGGTCGTCTCGAACATTTCCAGCGGGGCGGGATCTGTAGCGGTGTCGGCTCGACCAGCCTTACCGAACACGTGTGCAACTTCTGGGACCGTTTTTATGAGCCGGTCCGTCTGCTGCAGTAGCTCAGAAGCCTTCTGAGCGGAGAGGCCTGGAAGCGCAGTGGGCATATAAAGGAGGTCACCTTCATCCAGCGGGGGCAAGAACTCCCCACCAAGGCGAGAGGCCGGCCACAAGCCTGTCAGGAAGACCAGAACAGCCACCAGCAGAGTCATCTTGGGCCAGCGCAGTACCGCGTCCAGGGCCGGCTTGTAGATCCAGATGAGGCCACGGTTGAGTGGATTACGGTGTTCGTCAGGGATTTTGCCCCTGATCCAATACCCCATGAGCACCGGAACCAGCGTGACAGACAGGCCCGCGGCGGCTGCCATTGCATAGGTTTTGGTGAACGCCAGTGGACCGAACAGCCGGCCTTCCTGCGCCTCCAGGGTGAACACTGGTATGAACGACAGCGTGATGATCAGCAGGCTGAAGAACAGTGCCGGCCCCACTTCAACAGCCGCGTCAGTAATGACCTTCCAGTGCTCCTGGCCCTTCAAGGTGGAGTCAGGATGCCGCTTGTGCCAGGCCTCAATGTGCTTGTGGGCGTTTTCGATCATGACGATTGCTGCATCGACCATCGCTCCGAT
>NZ_FORS01000010.1 GCF_900114065.1 Stutzerimonas kunmingensis | reverse complement strand
AAGGATCATGGTCTCGTACAGCGCCTCCTCCATGGCCGGGTCGCTATAGCCGAACCAGTTCTGCATCAGATGAACCCGCAGCATCGCCATCAGCGGATAAGCCGGACGGCCACCTTCACCCCTGGGGTAGTGGGGCTCAATCAGGGCAATCAACCCCTTCCACGGCACCACCTGATCCATCTCGATCAGGAACAACTCCTTGCGGGTCTGCTTGCGCTTGCCGGCGTACTCGGCGTCGGCGAAGGTCATCTGCTTCATGGGGGCGAAAGCTCGGCGGGTGGGGTTGGGCTATTTTGCCAAATCTGGAAGTCTTCTTCAGAGTTTCCCTAGACTGCCTGCCCGACTCGACCCTACAGATCGATAGCCGACGAACCCGCATGCCCACCGACGCGCAGCATCATTCGACATCCTCCCGACTCGACGCCTGGACCATTTTTCTGGTGTTCCTGCGCCTGGGCCTCACCTCCTTTGGTGGCCCCATCGCGCATCTCGGCTATTTCCGCGAGGAGTTCGTTCAGCGTCGCCGCTGGCTGGACGAGCGCAGCTATGCCGATCTGGTCGCGCTCTGCCAGTTTCTTCCAGGCCCGGCCAGCAGCCAGGTAGGCCTGGCGATCGGTTTGCTGCGCGGCGGTTACCGTGGCTCGCTGGCGGCCTGGGCAGGCTTCACCCTGCCATCGGCGATCGCGCTGACGCTGTTCGCGCTGGGAATCGCCACATGGGGCGACGCGCTGCCTGACGGCGTCCTTCAGGGTCTGAAGATCGTCGCCGTGGCCGTGGTTGCCCAGGCCGTCTGGGGCATGGCACGAACGCTGTGTACCGACGCGCCGCGAATCGCCATTGCGCTGGCGGCGGCGAGCACCGTGCTGCTGCTCCCGTTCATCTGGAGCCAGGTTGCGGTCATCGCCGCGGCGGGTCTGATCGGGGTGGTTTTCTTTCGCCCTGCCACCACAGAAGCACATGTCGCATTGCCCGTTGCGGTGAAGCGTCGGGCCGCGCTCACAGCACTGGCGCTCTTCTTTGCGCTGCTCATGCTGTTGCCGCTACTCGCCAGCGGCACGGACAACCCGTTGCTGGCGTTGCTCGATGCGTTCTACCGCGCTGGCGCGCTGGTGTTCGGTGGCGGCCATGTGGTGCTGCCGCTGCTGCAGGCCGAAGTGGTGCAGCCAGGCTGGGTAGACCGCGATACGTTCCTCGCTGGCTACGGCGCGGCCCAGGCGGTACCCGGACCACTGTTCACCTTTGCAGCGTTTCTCGGCGCCTCGATGAATGAGTCGCCCAGCGGCTTGCTGGGAGCGGCGGTGTGCCTGGTTGCGGTATTCGTGCCGTCGTTTCTGCTGGTCATCGGCGTGCTGCCGTTCTGGGAGCGCCTGCGCAGCAACCGGCGCACGCAGGCAGCCCTGGCGGCGGTCAACGCGGCGGTGGTCGGGTTGCTGCTGGCTGCGCTGTACGATCCGGTATGGACCAGCGGCATCAAGGCGCCAGAGCATTTCGTACTTGCCCTGCTCGCCCTCGCCGCACTGATGTACTGGAAACTGCCGCCCTGGCTGGTGGTGATCGGTGGCGCTGTGGGTGGTGGCCTGATCGGCCTGACGGGCTAAACGACTGGCGAAATCGCGCCGATCAGCTTTCCATCGCCAGCAACACGGCGCTTGCCACCAGAAAAACGCTGAACAGCAGTCGCAGCAGACGTTCCGGCAAGGCATGCGCCAACCGCACGCCCAAACTGATGCTGAGCAATCCGCCTACCGCCAGCGGCAGGCCCAGCGACCAGTTGACCTGATGATGCAGCGCGTAGGTCGCCAGAGTGACGCCGGTGCTCGGCGCGGCCAGTGCCAGCGACAGGCCCTGAGCGACCACCTGCGAGGTGCCGAATACGCTGGTCAGGATCGGCGTGGCGATAACCGCTCCACCGACGCCGAACAAACCACCCATTGCTCCGGCACCCGCACCGAGCAGGCCCAGCCATGGCCAGGGATGACGCAGCTGTCCGTCGCCGGCGGCCTGGCGCAGAAACACACGTAGCAAGGTGTAGGCAGCCAGGGCCAGCAGGAAGCCGACGAACGCCATGCGCATGCGCCCGGCATCCAGCGACACGGCAACGGCCGCACCGGCGATGGCGAACACGAAACTGGCACTGGCCAGCGCGAGGGCATGCCGCCAGTCGATGCGATTGCGCTGGTGATAGCGCCAGATGGCAAGCAGCACGTTGGGCACGACCATCACCAACGCGGTGCCTTGCGCCAGTTGTTGGTCCAGGCCGAACAGCACGCCCAGCACGGGAATCGCGATCAGCCCGCCGCCGATACCGAACAAGCCGCCCAGCGTGCCTAGCGCCAATCCGAGCAGTACGTTCAATCCGATATCCAGCAGCATTCCGACGCTCCAATTCACAGGGGCGCTCATCGTACGCCGCCGCCGCTGGCGCCGGTACGCATAGCCACGCACAATGGCTTTGCGCAGATCGCACAAGCAAGGAATTCGAATGCTGCCCGACGCCCTTTCCGCCCAGCTCAGCCTGTTCATCGATGTGCTCGACGCTGGCAGCTTCTCTGCCGCCGCGCGCCGCCACGGCCTGACACCTTCGGCGGTGGCGCGGCGCATCGATGCACTGGAACAGGCCCTGGGCTGCCAGCTGTTCAACCGCAGCACCCACGCAGTTCGCCCGATGCCCGCCGCATTGGCATTCGCCGAGCGCGCCCGGCGCATCGTGCAGGAACTGCACCTGGCGCGCGCCGAAGCGACGTCGCTGGACAGCGCACCGGAAGGCCGCATCCGGATCGACGCACCGGCCCCCTTCGGTCGCCGTCACCTGGCGCCGGCCCTGGCCGAATTTCTCCAGGCCTATCCGGGAGTCGATATCCAGCTGCGTCTGATCGACAGCTTCGTCGACCTGCACGGCGAGCACCTCGGTGAGGTCGATCTGGTGTTGCGCATCGGCCCGCTGGCCGACACCCGTCTGGTCGCCACACCGCTGGCGCCGATGGTGCGAGTAGTCTGCGCCAGCCCTGCCTATCTGGAACGCCGCGGCGTGCCACTACAACCGGAGGAATTGCCCGACCATGATGGATTGGACTGGGATGCGCTGGCGCCGCCCCATGCGTGGCGCTTCGAGCGCGGCGGGCGACCGCAACTGCTGCGCCCGGGTCGCCTGCGCATGGTGGCGAACAATGCCGAAGCGCTGCTGGCAGGGGCATTGGCGGGACTTGGCATCGCCCACCTGCCAACCTGGCTGATCAGCGACCAGCTGCTGCGTGGTGAACTGCTGCCGCTGTTCTGCGAAGGGGGATTGCCGCAACCGGAAGCCAGCGGCATCTACGCGCTGCGATTGCGACGCGAGGCCGACTCGCGGAGCCGTCTGTTGCTGGAGTTTCTGAAAAACCGCTTCGGCCCGGTCCCTCCCTGGGACCAGGCACTTCAGAGCGGCTTCAAGCGGGAGTGAGGATAAAACGGTCAGGCACCCTGACCTTCGATCTCCTGGGTGACGCCCCAGCCATCAAGCACCCCACCGAGGGGTTCGACCAGGTATTCAAGATCCTGCTCGAAATCGCCGATGCCATCGAACGTCGCATACATCACCTTGCTTACCTGCAGATTCCAGCTTCCGTCCTCACGCGGAAACACCTGAGTATTGATGGTTTCGCCGCGAAAGTTCTGCGCGGCCCTCTGAGCGCGGTCCTGTTCGGAAAATACCGCATAGAACTCGATTGGATGGACTCGGGCGAAATCGAAACCGCCCTCCTTCATCCGGCGCAGAACGGTGCTGCTGACATCCTCGTGGAAGGTGGTGCTCATAAATCAACCTCCTCTCATACCTGGATGAAGTTGCCACGAGCTCAGCGGGAGATCGGCTCCGTCGTCAAGACATCGGGCAAACGGGAGTCGCAACAGCTAGTCGAAGTGACGCGGTGGACTAAGTCCACGCTGACAAGCTAGCAGGCCGCGGAGCCAACTGCGAGGGCTTAATTAACCCCCGGCCCAAGCGCACGGCCTCGCTCCAGTAGAACCCGGAAAAGTCCCGGCAGTTCACCCCGGACGCTGGATGCAAAAACGGCCCGCACCGTTGCCGGGCGGGCCGAGGATCAAGCACAGCGCGTGTTGCTGCGCCGATATCACGATCTGGAGTCAGTCGTTGCTAGGCTTGGCGATCGCATGCAACACGTATTGCGGCAGTGCAAAAGCGCCAATGTGCACATGCGGGTTGTAATACCGCGTAACGATGCCGCTGCCGGCGAAGCGCTGCATCAGAGCTTCCAACGGCAGCTTGCGGCTCTCGGCACTGCACGCGCCCCAGGCAAAGGACATGGCACCGCCGATGTAGGTCGGCACGGCCGCCTGGTAGAAATGCCAGTCGGCGAACAGGCCCTGCATGCGTTTGGCAGTGGTCTGCAGTTCGCCCAGTTGCATGAATGGCGTACCGTTCTGCGCAACGAGAATGCCGCCTTCGTTCAGGCAGCGGCGACAGGCCTGGTAGAAGTTCTCGGAGAACAACACTTCACCCGGGCCGATGGGATCGGTGGAGTCTGAAATGATGACGTCGAACTTCTCTTCGGTGGTCGCCACGAAGTGCATGCCGTCATCGATCACCAGATTCAGCCGCGGGTCCTCGAAGGTGCCGGCGGAATGATTCGGCAGGAACTCCCTGCACATCTCCACTACGGCGCCGTCGATCTCGACCATGGTGATGCTTTCGATATCGCGATGACGTGCCACTTCACGGAGGATGCCACCGTCGCCGCCACCGATGATCAGCACCCGGCGCGCCAGGCCATGGGCCAGGATCGGCACGTGGGCGAGCATCTCGTGGTAGATGAATTCGTCGGCTTCGCTGGTCTGGATCACGCCGTCCAGAGCCATCACCCGGCCCATGCGCGGGTTCTCGAAGATCACCAGATGCTGATGCTCGGTGCGCATCTCGTGCAGCAGCTTGTCGACCTGGAACCGCTGCCCGTATCCCTCGTAGAGAGTTTCCTGAAAGTCGCTCATGGGTTATCTCCCTTGACCGGCGACGAAGCAGCGCTCCGCCGCATGATGGCAATCTGACTTGACGGGCGATGCAGCCTGCCCACCGAAAAGAGGCGCATTCTACGTTGGCCAAGATGACAGCGGAAACCGCAGGCAGCAAAAGCACACTTCGGGACGACAAGGCCATCGGGAGATCCTAGAGTCTGGTCATGAACGAAATCATCCAATTGCCCTACCTCGAACCCTGGGACTGGCAGCAGTTCCACCGCCATTTCGCCCTGCGCCTGCTACCCGGCGTGGAGTGGCTGGACGCTGACGGCTACGCGCGCACGCTGCGACTCGGCGAAGCCTGCGGCTGGCTCCGCGTGCGCGCGCAGGCCGACCGCTCGGCGCTCGAACTGACGCTCAGCGACTCCCTGCAAGAGGCTACCCAGCCACTCGTCGGGCAGGTTCGCAGGATGTTCGATCTGGATGCCGACCCGCAGGCCATCGCCACACATTTCGCTAGCGATCCCGTGCTCGGCCCGTTGATCGCCGCGAACCCCGGCCTGCGCCTGCCAGCCGCCTATGCCCCGTTCGAACAGGCGGTGCGGGCGGTGGTCGGCCAGCAGGTCACGGTCAAGGCGGCGGTGACCATTACGCGACGTCTGGTGGAACGCCTTGGCGAGCCGCTGCAGGACGCGCTACCGGGGCTGGAGATGCTCTTCCCTACCGCACAAGCGATAGCCGATGACCCGCTGGACAATATCGGCATGCCATCCAAGCGAGCCCAGGCGCTACGCCGGCTCGCTGCCGCGGTGGCCGAAGGGGCGCTGCAGCTGCATGTGGAAGATGGTGCCGATGCGCTGGTGCAACGACTCTGCGAATTGCCAGGGATCGGTCCCTGGACCGCCGAATACATCGCGCTACGGGGCTTCGGCGTCGCGGACGCCTTTCCCGCAGCCGATCTCGGACTGCTGAAAGCGCCACTGTGGGGCGCGGATGGCATCAGCGCCAAGGCGCTGGCCGGACGCGCCGAAGCCTGGCGTCCGTGGCGCGCCTATGCGGCCATCCATATCTGGGACAACTATTCCAAAGGGGCCAAGGTTGGCTAGGGCGGCGCGAGGCGCGTCAGTACCTTGGGCGGAGTCGTCAGCGGACGCTCCAGGATCAGTCCCTCGCCCGACTGCGGGAAGATGCCCGTCAGCGCGGTGATGTTGACCTGGTGAGTGACTAGCACCGCTACCTCGCCGGCCGGAAGCTGCTCGACGGCCTCGCGCAAGGCTTCGGTATGCCAATGCTCGTTTGCGGGCGACGTGAAAAACGAATCCAGCGCAGGCAGTGGCTCCACCCGGCCGAGCGCCATATGCTCGGCGGTCTCCAGCGCACGGCACCAGCGACTGCTGAACAAGCGCACTTCATGCAGACCCGCTTCGCGCAGCCGCGCGCCCCAGCGCCGGGCCTCATCCCGGCCGCGCTGATTCAGATTTCGCTGGGTTTTGCAGTCTTCGAGAACGAAGCCTTCGGGATCGCCGAGACCTGGCGCGCTGGCGTGACGCATGACAAGAATCGCCCGCCCCTCGCGCAATGCCTGCCAGGCCGCCGCGTCGTCAGCCCGAAGCGGCTCGGCAGCAAGTGCCAGCAGACCGATCAGCAGACCGCTGCGCCACATGTGTCACAACCGCGCCTTGCCGAACGGCCCGGCCGCTACCGCCCACATAATCAGACCGACCATGGGCAGCAGCAGGATCACACATGACCAGACGACCTTGCGCCCGACCTCGATGCGGCTGCGCCACACATAAGCGATGGCGAGGACGTCGAGCACGAGAACCACGATGGCCAGCGGGCCGCTGAGGCTTTCCATCAACGGCTACCGATACGGCCCGCGCGAGTCAGGGCGATTACCGCGCGGCCCCATGATTCCCCAGATGATCAGGCCGAGCACTGGCAGCAGAACGATCAGAAGCACCCAGAGCACCTTCTTGCCCCCGGTGCTATCGCTGCGAACGATGCTGATGATCGCCCAAATATCCAGTATCAGGATGAGCAGGCCGAAAATACCGCCGAAGGCATCTCCCATGGGTTCGCTCCTGTTTGGGTGAGTACCTAATCTAGGATGCCAGCGCGGCGGCAGGGTTCAGTAATCGCCCGGTGGCTCAGTAGCGCCGCGGGTCGATCTGCGCAAAGCTGGCGACGGTCTCGTGCTCACCGAGGGCGCCGCCATCGCGGCCCAGCCCACAGACGCGCATGCCGGCCTGCTGCGCGGCATCGAGTTCTTCGACCACATCGGAAAGGAACAGCACCTCGACGGCTGGCACGCCAATGGCTTCGGCGATGCGCTGGTAGGAGGCCACCTCGCGCTTGTGCCCGCTGGTGGTATCGAAATAGCCGGAGAACAGCGCCGTAAGGTCGCCAGCCTCGGAGCAGCCGAAGATCAGTTGCTGTGCCTGGATCGAGCCTGAGGAATACACGTACAGCGCATACCCCTGCCCCTTCCACTCGCGTAGCGCAGCCACTGCGTCCGGATAGACGTGGCCCTTGAGCTGGCCGGCCCGATAGCCCTCGGCCCAGACCATGCCTTGCAGCACCTTGAGCGAGGTCGCCTTGCGATCGCTGGCGATCCAGCCGAGCAGTATCTCGATGACGCGCTCGATATCCGCATCGGACTCACCGCTTTCGCTGCGCACCGCCTCGAGTTGCGCGACGACCGCAGGCTCGCTGGCGTGGCTGCGGATATACGCCGGCAAATGCTCGCGCGCATAGGGAAACAGCACATCGAAGACGAAGCTGACGGCGCTGGTGGTGCCTTCGATATCGGTGAGGATCGCCTTGATCGGCATCTCAGTCGTCCAACCGCGGGAACTGATCGGCGATGCTTTCGCCGGTGAATTCCGCGACCCAGCCTTCCGGGTTGTTGAACAGGCGGATCGCGACGAAGTGTGGCTCTTCACCCATGTCGAACCAGTGACGCGTGCCGGCGGGCACGGAGATCAGGTCGTTCTTTTCGCACAGCACGGCGTAGACCATGTCGTCGATGTGCAGGGTAAACAGCCCGCGCCCGGCAACGAAGAAGCGCACTTCGTCCTCGGCATGGCGATGCTCGTCAAGGAACTTCGCGCGCAGTTCGTCCTTCTGCGGGTGATCGCGGGTCAGGCTGATCACATCCACCGTGACGTAGCCACGCTCGGTCATCAGCTTGTCGATCTGCGGCCGGTAGGCGGCGATCACCTCTTCCTGGCTGGCCCCGGCGGCGATTGGTGCGCTGGCCTCCCAGCGCTCCAGCTGCACACCGACCTTGGCCAGCGTCGGGGCGATGTCTTCGAGGTGGGTCAGCACCTTGAGCGGCTGATCGGGTCGGGTCTCGTGATAGACGCTAAGGACACTCATGTTCGGCTCTCCGAAAATGTCGTCTGCCCGGTAGCTACCGGGCAGGCTGGAATTTATCTGGGCTGCAGGGCACGCATCTTCAGTTCGCATTCGAACAGAAATTCGAATGCCTCGATCTGTCGCAGCGCATCGCTCATCGTCTCGCCCCAGGTGTACAGGCCGTGGCCGCGAATCAGGTAGCCGACGCAATCGGGATGCTCGTCAAGCCACGGCTGCACCCTGGTGGCCAAGGCGGCGATGTCCTGATCGTTGTCGAAGATCGGCACCAGCACCTGCGATTCATGGCTCGAGATGCCGCTGAAGGCCTTTTGCAACTCGTAATCGGCGAACACCAGCGAATCGGCCAGGGCGACGCGGGACAGCACCGTGGCATTCACCGAATGGGTGTGCAGCACCGCGCCGATCTCCGGTTTCCAGCGATAAAGCTGGGTATGCAGCAGTGTCTCCGCCGAAGGCCTCTTGCCCTCTTCCAGGCTGTTGCCGTGCATGTCCACCGCCACCAGGTCATCGGCAGTCAGCTCGCCCTTGTGCCTCCCGGAAACGGTCAGCAGCAGCTCGGCGCTGGTCAGGCGCGCCGAGTAGTTGCTGCTGGTCGCCGGCGACCAGCCACGGCCATACAAGAAGCGTCCGGCGTCGATGATCGCCTGGCTCAGGTGCTGGCGGGTGGCAGTCATGCGCGGTCCTCCTGCAAACGGAAGGCAATGATAGCGGCTGCGGCCAGCGCCGCCAGACTGGCGATGGCGAACGACCAGCCCGGTCCCAGACCGGACCAGGCGTAGCCCGCGTAGAGCGCACCCAGCGCTCCACCGATGCCGGACAGGCTGGCATACAGCGCCTGGCCCTGGCCCTGCTGGCGATGGCCGAAACTGCGCTGGACGAAGTGAATGGCGGCGGCGTGGAAACTGCCGAAGGTCGCCGCGTGCATCAGCTGCGCGACCAGCAGCACGGCCAGATGCTCGGCGAACTGCCCGAGCAACACCCAGCGCAGGGCGGCGATCAGGAAGCTGGCCAGCAGCACCTGACGTAGCGAGAAACGCTCGAGCAGCCGCGCCATTACCAGGAACAGCAGGATTTCCGCGACCACGCCCAGCGCCCACATCAGTCCGATAAAGCTGCGGCTGTAGCCCAGTGCTTCCAAGTGAATACTGAAGAAGGTGTAGTACGGACCATGGGCCAGCTGCATCAACGCCACGCAGCCGTAGAAGGCCAGTACGCCAGGCCGCCGCAGCTGGGCGAGGAACCCGCCCTGCCCGGCCGCCTCGCTACGTTGCCGCGGATGAGCGTTGGGCACCCAGGCGCTGCTCAGCACGATACCGACCATCACGAAGGCCACCGCGGTCGGGTAAAGATCGAGGCTCAGCCGCTGGAACAGCAGTCCGAGCCCTACCACCGC
The DNA here is from genome assembly GCF_900114065.1 of Stutzerimonas kunmingensis. Lineage (GTDB taxonomy): Bacteria > Pseudomonadota > Gammaproteobacteria > Pseudomonadales > Pseudomonadaceae > Stutzerimonas > Stutzerimonas kunmingensis. The sequence goes on along the minus strand of NZ_FORS01000010.1, from coordinate 123,971 downwards.
GAAGATGAAACCGATGCTGCCCCACAGCCTGACCTGGCTGTAGCGCTCAGTCTGCTCGTGCAGATGCGCCAGGGTGATGACTTCGAACTGCGGCAGCACGGCGTGCCAGAAGAACGCATGCAACGCCATCACCAGCGCCAGCCAGGCAAAGCTCTTGTCGAAGAAGATCAGCCCGAAGGACAGCAAGGTGCACAGCGCGCCGAGACGGACGATTTCCAGCCGGCGACCGGTTGCATCACCCAGCCAGCCCCAGAGATTCGGCGCCACGCAACGCATCAGCATGGGAATGGCGATCAGCTCGCCGATCCGCTCCGGCGAGAAACCCAGATGATCGAAGTACAGCCCGAGAAACGGCGCCGTGGAGCCGAGCAGGCCAAAGTAGAAGAAATAGAAACCGGACAGACGCCAGTACGGCAGAGCAGCGGCCATAGGCTACAAGCTACCGACTGCGGACAACGGCCGCCTTATGCTGCCGCCGTCGGTCTGCCGTCTACGGCCCGGATTCACAGTTGCGGCAGCACCGGGGTGAGCACTTGCACATCGGCGTTCTGCCCACGGTGGCGCAGCAGGTGATCGAGCAGAACGATGGCCATCATGGCCTCGGCGATCGGCGTGGCACGAATGCCGACGCAGGGGTCATGGCGACCCTTGGTGATGACCTCGACCGGCGCGCCATTCACATCGATCGACTGCCCTGGCGTGGTGATGCTGGACGTGGCCTTGAGCGCCAGGTGGGCGACGATCGGCTGTCCCGAGGAGATGCCACCGAGAATGCCGCCGGCATTGTTGGAGAGGAATCCCTGGGGCGTCAGCTCGTCACGGTGCTCGGTGCCACGCTGGGCTACCGAAGCGAAGCCGGCACCGATTTCCACGCCCTTGACCGCATTGATGCTCATCAGCGCATGGGCCAGCTCGGCGTCGAGGCGGTCGAAGATCGGCTCGCCAAGGCCCGGCGGTACGCCATCGGCGACCACGGTGATCTTCGCGCCCACCGAATCCTGATCGCGACGCAGCTGGTCCATATAGGCCTCCAGCTCCGGCACCTTGTCCGGGTCCGGACTGAAGAAGGCATTCTGCTCGACACTGTCCCAGGTCTTGAACGGGATCTCGATCGGGCCGAGCTGGCTCATGTAGCCGCGCACCTGGATGCCCAGGGTCGCCAGATACTTCTTGGCGATGGCACCGGCCGCCACGCGCATGGCGGTCTCGCGCGCGGAGCTGCGGCCACCGCCGCGGTAGTCGCGCAGGCCGTACTTGTGGTGATAGGTGTAGTCGGCGTGGGCCGGACGGAACTGGTCCTTGATCGCCGAGTAGTCCTTGGACTTCTGGTCGGTGTTGCGGATCAACAGGCCGATGGGGCAACCGGTTGTCCTGCCTTCGAAGACGCCGGAGAGGATTTCCACCTCGTCGGCTTCCTGGCGCTGAGTGGTATGCCGGCTAGTGCCCGGCTTGCGGCGGTCGAGATCGCGCTGCAGATCGTCCAGCGACAGCTCCAGCCCGGGCGGGCAACCGTCGACGATGGCCACCAGCGCAGGACCATGGCTTTCGCCGGCAGTGGTGACGGTGAACAGCTTGCCGTAGGTATTGCCGGACATGCAGGACGCTCCGCGATCGACCGAAAAACAGGGGCCGGAAGTATACCTGAGGCCGCTACGGTGTCATCGCTCCTGTTGCCGGCGCATACTGACCTTTGCGTCGATTGCCGCGTCCAACCTGCTCCGTGACCAACGAAATCCTTCCATGCGTGCCCTGCTGATACTGCTGCTACTGACCATGTCCCCTTCTTTCCTGCAGGCGCAGACCCTGCTCAATCAGACCCTGAACCTGGATACCGGCAGCGGCGTGCTGCAGGGCAGCCTGTTGCTGCCGAAAAGCGACCAACCGGTACCGGTAGCGCTGCTGATCGCAGGTTCCGGCCCGACCGATCGCAACGGCAACAACCCGGCCGGACGCAACGCCAGCCTCAAGCGCCTGGCCCAGGGCCTGGCCAAGCTGGGCGTGGCCAGCCTGCGCTACGACAAGCGCGGCGTCGGCGCCAGCCTGGCGGCCGCACCGGACGAGCGCGGGCTGAGCGTCGAGGGCTATGTCAACGATGCGCTGGCCTGGAGCGCGAAGCTCAAGGGCGATCCCCGTTTCAGCCAACTGATCCTGATCGGCCACAGCGAAGGCGCGCTGATCGCCAGTCTCGCCGCGCCGAAGTCGGGCGCCGCGGCGCTGATCAGCATCGCCGGCAGCGGCCGACCAATCGACGAGGTGCTGCGCGAGCAACTGCAGGGTCGCCTGCCGCCGGAACTGCTCGCCACCAGTTATTTTCTGATCGACGAGCTCAAGGCCGGCCGAACCTACGCCGAAGTGCCGGCGCCCCTGCAGGTGCTGTTCCGCCCCAGCGTGCAGCCATACCTGATTTCGCTGTTCGCCTACGACCCGGCGGAGGCCTTCGCGGCCGTCGAGACACCCGCGCTGATCGTCCAGGGCCGCCACGACATCCAGGTCGGCATCGAGGACGCCGAAGCCCTGCAGCGTGCCAAGCCCGATGCCGAACTGGCGCTGATCGATGGCATGAACCATGTGCTGCGCATCGTCCCGGCGAATGCGCAACAGTTGGCCTCCTATGATGACCCCGACCTGCCGCTCGCCTGGGGCCTGCAGGAACGTATCCGACACTTCCTGCAGGCCAATGGCATCCTGCCAGCCTCCAGTTAGGCGCCGCGCTGCCGATAGCCCGCATGACGAGGGCCCGATCGGCTCCTGAACGAGCCGCCGCGCAGGCCCAGGAACGCGCAGATGACCGACAGCGAAACCACCCAGAGCACTGAAAAAGACCAGCCGGCAGCACCGAAGCATCCGTGGACGGAGCTCAAGCCCGACCGTTTCCGCCTGCTGCGCCTGGCACCACTGCCCACCGAGCGCGACGGCGGCGCGCGCCCGCTGCGTTTCGTCGAACTTGCGCAGCTGGAACGACATACCCCCGAGCAGAGTCTGCTGCGGATGTTCATCAACATCCCCGGCCAGGTGCGCTCGCGCAAGCACAACGTGCTGGAGGTGTGGGCCGATCACCGCAGCAAGGAACTGCGCTTCGGGCCGGATAGCGGGTTGCAACTCGAGCCGGCCAACCGCGGCCTCGGTCGCTTTCTGCTGGCGCAGGGTGCGGCATGGGCGCAGAAGCGCTGGAGCCACTATCTGGTCGAGGGCGGCGCGTTGCCGAAGGATGTGGCGAGCGAAGACCAGCGCCTGCGTCGCGATCACTGCCTGCGCACCCAGGGCTTCGATATCGACTACCCCCAGGCAACGCCGCTCAAGCCAACCTACGGCGCACCGCGGGTCAGCGCCCTGCGAGCGGACTGGAACAGCGAGAAGGTGCAGGTAGTGGAGCTGCAGGAGGCGGCGGCGATGCTGGAACAGGCCGACCGCAACCTGCAGGCACAGGAGAACCAGATTCGTGAACTGCAGGAGCGAATCGCCCGCTTCCGTCGTGAGGACGGTGCGCTGCGATTCACCATTGTTTGCCTGATTGCGCTGGCGCTGTTCCAGGCCGGCCTGCTGATCTGGATGGCGACGCGCTAATCCGCGACTTTTACCACCAATGCTCCACCTGCACGCCGAAGTTCGAACCATGGCGGGCATTGCCGAATGCACCGGTGTCCGACAACGCCGAGCCTTCGGCCATGAGGTTGGCGGCACGCTGCGCCGCCTCGTTCCAGCTGGCATAGGTGTAGTACAGCCGGAACTCCGGCCGTGCCCAGAAGCCAGGGCCGGCGGGTGACCAGGTCGGTGCGATGGTGAACTTCGTCAGTTTGCGCGTACCGTCGGTGGCGTCGATCTGATCATGGCCGACCTCGGCGACGAGCTTGAACTGCTCGCTGAACGCATAGACCGGGCGAGCCCCCACCGACCACCAGTCCTGATCGCCACCGTCGGCGCGCTTGTCCTTCTGATAGACCACCTGAGCCTGGCCGCCGAAGCGCGGGGTCACCTGCCAGTCGAAGTACTCCACCACCCGCCAGCTCTTGGCGCTGTCGTCCAGGGTCACGTCGCCGGTATAGCCGAGGCCGGTGCCCGGCCCTTCACCGTATTGCAGTGCCAGTGTGTTCTTGCCGCCTAGAAAGTCCGACTGCACATGCTGCACCGTCACCGCCCAACCACTGTTGGCGTCGTCACGACTGGGCTTGTCGAGGTAGCTCAGGCCGAATTCCAGCTCGCCGCCTGGGTTGCTATCGAAGCCGCCGACGTTGAAATCGTGGCGAGTGACGTACTCTTCCTGAAACACGCTGTCCTTGCGCGAGAAGGCATAGCTGTACTTCAGCCCGCCGATCTCCATGTCCTCGACGCCGGCGCCGGTAGCGCTCTGGTTCCAGTAGTAGAAGTCGGAGATATGGATGTCGTTACGCTTGTAAAAGCGGCGGCCCGCCCACAGCGAGCCGTTGTTCAGCGCCGGCACCTTGCTCCACTCGGCGTAGGCCTGGACCATCCGCGCCCAGCCATGGTCGCCGGTGAATTCCGGGGTGTGGTTGTACTGGTTGTACAGCGCCGCCATGCCTTCCAGGCTCAGTACCGAGCCATCGGCGAAGGTGTAGAGGTCCTGGCGCAGGTCCAGCTCGGCATACTGCTCGCACTCGTTACCGAGACGGTACTTGCTCGGCGCGCCGGGCAACTGGAAGCACGATTGCGAATCGCTGTTGACCGATTCACCCACGCCGCTACGCATGTAGCCGGTGAATTCCAGGGCATGGCCGCTCAACGGCAGGGCCATCCCGACAACGGCAGTCGCAACGCCCAGGGCTGTCAGTGTTCTTTTCATATCCACTCCGCTTTTGTTGTTATTGATCGCTGGATCGAGCCGAGACGGCTCTGTTCATTCCTGTAACCGTCCACTTTCATCGACCGCCTGCTGGCAAGGCAGGCGGCAATTCACTGCGCTGTGCCCGCTCCGTTGGGAACCAGCCGGGTGATCTTGCTCTCGCGCACCGGCTCCGGCTGCACAACGCCAAGCCGCTCGCCGGTCTGCGCATCGAAGAGCAGCGCCTTGCGCGGGTCGAACTGCAGATTGAGCGTTTCCCCCACCCGCGGCGCCTGATCCGGCGCCAATCGGCAGCAGGCCTTGACCTGATTCAGCGTGAACACCACCAGGGTGTCTGGCCCGGTGGGTTCCACCACTTCGATATCGACCGCCAGAGAAAAATCCGCTGATCCTGCTGGAGCCAGGCCGATTTGTTCCGGTCGGATGCCGAGAATGAGTTCGCGATCACGCAACCCGTCGTCGCTGGTAATCGGCAACGGCAATTCACAGCTGCCCTGCTCGCTGTTGAGCACACCCACCCAGCGTCCGTCGCGCTGGCGGATGCGCAACGGTACGAAGTTCATCGGCGGCGAGCCGATGAAGCTGGCAACGAACAGATTGGCCGGGTTGTTGTAGATCTCGTGGGGCGTGCCGAACTGCTGGATCACGCCGTCCTTCATCACCGCGACCTTGTCGCCGAGGGTCATCGCCTCGATCTGGTCATGGGTGACGTATACCGTGGTGGTCTTCAGCCGCTGGTGCATCAGCTTGATCTCGGTGCGCATCTCCACCCGCAGCTTGGCATCCAGGTTCGACAGCGGTTCGTCGAACAGGTAGATCTTCGGCCGCCGCGCCAGCGCCCGGCCCATGGCCACGCGCTGCTGCTGGCCACCCGACAGCTGCGACGGCTTGCGCGCGAGCAGCGGCTCGATCTGCAGCAGCTTGGCGACCCGCGCCACCTCCTCCTCGATCTTCGCCGCCGACACCTTGCGCATCTTCAGGCCGAAGGCAATGTTGTCGCGCACGCTCATGGTCGGGTAGAGCGCGTAGGACTGAAACACCATGGCGATGTCGCGATCCTTCGGGCTGGCTTGGCTGATGTCTTCGCCATCGACGAGAATCTCACCGCCGGTGATGTTCTCTAGCCCGGCGATGCAGTTCATCAGCGTGGATTTACCGCAGCCCGAAGGCCCGACGAGGATCAGGAATTCACCGGCGTCGATCTTCAGCGCGATGTCCTTCAGCGTTGCGATCTGGCTGTTGCCATAACTTTTTTGAACGTTGCGCAGTTCCAGGGAAGCCATCGTTATTCTCCTCAACCCTTGACGGCGCCGGCAGTCAGCCCGCGCAGGAAATATTTGCCGGCGACCACGTAGACCACCAGCGTGGGCAGGCCGGCGATCATCGCCGCGGCCATATCGACGTTGTATTGCTTGGCGCCAGTGCTGGTGTTCACCAGGTTGTTCAGTGCCACGGTGACCGGCTGGGTATCGCCACTGGCGAACACCACGCCGAAGAGGAAGTCGTTCCAGATCTGGGTGAACTGCCAGATCAGGCAGACCATGATGATCGGCACCGACATCGGCAGCAGGATGCGGCCGAAGATGGTGAAGAAGCCCGCACCGTCCAGCCGCGCCGCCCGGATCAGCGCATCCGGCACGCTGACGTAGAAGTTGCGGAAGAACAGCGTGGTGAAGGCCAGCCCGTAGACCACGTGCACCAGCACCAGACCGGTCGTGGTATTGGCCAGGCCGAGCTTGCCGAGCGTGAAGGACGCCGGCAGTAGGATCACCTGAAACGGCAGGAAGCAGCCGAACAGCAGCAGACCGAAGAACAGCTGCGAGCCACGGAAACGCCACATCGACAGCACGTAACCATTGAGCGCACCCAGCGCGGTAGAGATCAAAACGGCCGGAAGGACGATCTTCACCGAATTCCAGAAATAGCCGCCGATACTGTCCCACGCCGTCAGCCAGCCCATGGCGCTGAACGCTTCCGGCCAGCTCAGCAGATTGCCGGTACGGATGTCTTCCGGGGTCTTGAAGCTGGTCAGCAGCATCACGATCAGCGGCACCAGGTAGACGGCACAGGCTAACAACAGGGTGGCGTAGATGGTCAGGCGCCCAAGGGTCAGGCGCGGTTGCGCGAAGTCAGACATGGCGCTTGTTCCTCAGCTCGGAGTACAGATAAGGCACGATGATCGCCATCACCGCGCCGAGCATCAGAATGGCGCTCGCCGCACCCAGGCCCATCTGGCCGCGGGTGAAGGTGTGGGCGTACATGAACATTGCCGGCAGGTCGCTGGAATAGCCCGGCCCTCCGGCTGTCATCGCAGCCACCAGGTCGAAGCTCTTGATCGCGATGTGGGCGAGGATCATCAGCGCGCTGAAGAACACCGGGCGCAAACTCGGCAACACGATGCGCAGGTAGATGGTCGGCAGGCTCGCACCGTCCACCTGGGCGGCGCGGATGATCGACTGATCGACGCTGCGCAGGCCGGCGAGGAACAGCGCCATGACGAAGCCCGAGGCCTGCCACACCGCCGCGATCACCAGGCAGTAGATGACCCGGTCGGGGTCCACCAGCCAGTCGAAGCGAAAACCTTCCCAGCCCCAGTCACGCAGCAGCTTGTCCAGGCCCAGACCGGGATTGAGCAGCCACTGCCAGGCGGTGCCGGTGACGATCATCGACAGCGCCATGGGGTACAGGTAGATGGTGCGGATCAGCCCCTCGCGGCGAATGCGCTGGTCCAGCAGTACGGCGAGCACCACGCCGATCAGCAGACTGATGGCGATGAACATGCCACCGAACACCAGCAGGTTCTGGCTGGCGACCCACCAGCGATCGTTGTCCCACAGGCGCTCGTACTGCTGCAGGCCGGCCCACTTGTAGCTCGGCATGAAGCGTGAGTTGGTGAACGAGAGCAGGAAGGTCCAGCCGATGTAGGCGTAGAAGCCGACCAGTACGATCAGCATGCTCGGCGCCAGAACCAGCTTGGGCAGCCAGCGCTGCAGGGCGTCTAGCGGCGAGGCTTTGGCAGGCCTGGCTTGAAGCGCGATGGAGCTCATGGGTGTGATCCCTCATGGAAATCGGGGATGTCGTCGCCCGCGGCACAGACCGAGGCCTGTGCCGGGACGAACGTTTCGGGAAGCGGGCGGAACGGTCCGCCCTCAGCGTTACTGCACGGCCTGGATCGCTGCCGCCAGTTGCTTGGCCGCCTTTTGCGGGTCGGCCTTGGGGTCGTTGAAGAAGTTGGTGACGACGTCGAACACCGCGCCCTGCACGTAGCTAGAAGCAGCCATGCCATGAGTCAGACTGGGCTGCAGACCGCTGCCCTTGGCGGCCTCCTTGAAGTCGGTCATCGACTGCTGGGCGCAGGCGTCGAACTCGCTCATGTCCTGGTCCTGACGAACCGGGATAGAGCCCTTGTTCTGATTGAAGAAGGTCTGGAATTCCGGTTCCAGCACCGTGCGCGCCAGGTCTTCCTGGGCCTTGCGGTTGTCGTCGCTGCCGAGCTTGAACATCGCCAGGGAGTCGATATTGAAGGCGAAGCTGCCCTGGGTGCCGGGAAATGGCAGGCACTGGTAATCCTTGCCGGCGACCTTGTTGGCGGCGGTGAACTCGCTCTTGGCCCAGTCGCCCATGATCTGCATGCCAGCCTTGCCGTCGATGACCATGCCGGTGGCACGGTTCCATTCGCGCCCGGCCGCGTCGGCGTCGATGTAGTCGCGCAACTTCTTCAGTGCGGTGAAAGCCTGAACCATCTTGTCGCCGGTCAGGGTGTCGTTATCCAGCTCGACGAAGGCCTTGTGATAGTCGTCCGGGCCGAGAATGCTCAGCACAAAGCCCTCGAATACGGTGCCGTCCTGCCAGGGCTGGCCGCCGTGGGCAACCGGAATGAAGCCGGCAGCCTTGAGCTTGTCGGCTGCGGCGAAGAATTCGTCGAGGGTCTTCGGCGGTGTGGCGCCGGCCTTCTCGAACACCTCCGGGTTGATCCACAGCCAGTTGACCCGATGTACGTTGACTGGCACCGCAACGTAGGAACCGTCGTACTGCATGATCTTGCGCACCTGCTCGGGCAGCATTTCGTCCCAGCGTTCGGCCTTGGCGGTGTCATCGAGATTGGCGAGCAGGCCGAGTTCGCCCCACTCCTGGATGTCTGGGCCCTTGATCTGTGCGGCAGACGGCGGGTTGCCGGAAACGGCGCGGGTCTTCAGTACGGTCATGGCAGCCTCGCCACCACCGCCGGCCACGGCGAAGTCCTTCCAGGTATGGCCTTTCTGCTCGACCAGCTTCTGCAGGGTGTCGGCGGCGCGTTTCTCGCCACCGGAAGTCCACCAGTGCAGAACTTCGACCTCGCCGGCATGGGCGAGCAATGGCAGGGCAAGGGAAACGGAAAGAGCGAGACGATGGATCGCGTTCATGTAGAGGCACCTTCTTGTTTTTATCCGGCAAGTCATGGTCGCTTGCGATGGACCGAGTCTATGCGCAGGGAAATGGACACTGGGTAACGAAGGGATGGGCGATGGTCACAGAGCCGTTACAAAGCCGCAGCGATCGTAACGAAGTGCACTGAGCCGGATCAGCGCGGCAAGGTCAGCGTCACCCTCAGCCCTCCCTGCTGCAAATTGCGCATGCTCAGTTCGCCACCGTGGGCGTGGGCGATATTCCGTGCGATACCGAGCCCCAGCCCGTAGCCCTGCTGCTGCCCCGAGAGCCGCACGTGGGGTTCGAAGACATGCTCAAGACGCTGCTCAGGCACGCCCGGGCCCTCGTCATCGACGTGCAGCACCAGCGCCTCCTTGCCGTCCTCAACGTGCAGGTGGGCGCGCTCACCGTACTTCAGGGCATTGTCCAGCAGATTGCCGATGCAGCGCTTGAGAGCCAGCGGTTTGCCCGGATAAGGCGCCGAAGCCCGGCCGTCAAGGGTCACGCGGGTCTGGTCGCAGGCCTGATATGGCTCGACGATGTGTTCCAGCAGCAGATTGAGGTCCACCGCCTCGATGTTCTCGTGGATGTCGGTGTCCTTCACGCATTGCAGTGCGCCCTTGACCAGCAGCTCCAGCTCGTCGAGGTCACGGGTGAACTTGATCTGCTGGGCTTCATCTTCCAGCAGCTCGACACGCAGACGCAGACGCGTGATGGGCGTGCGCAGGTCATGGGAGATCGCGCTGAACAATTGGCCTCGTTCGGTCAGGTAGCGACTGATGCGCTGACGCATGTTGTTGAAGGCACGGCTCACCTCGACGATCTCGCTGGCGCCGGCCTCGGTCAACGGCTGCACCTCGGCGCCCAGCGACAATTCCCGCGCCGCCTTGGCCAGGCGCTTCAGTGGCCGGCTCTGCCAGCGCACCAGCAGGCCGATGAACAGCAGCAGAAAGGCGCTGGTGAGCACGATGAACCACAACTGCTGGGCCGGCAGCCCCTCGTCCTCCAGGCTGACGTAGGGAGCTGGCATCAGCGAGGCCAGATAGAGCCATTCCTGCGGGGCGATCTGGATCTGCGTCACCAGCACCGGCGGTGACAGCGGTTCGAGGCCCAGCGCGTAGTGCGCCCAGGAGCGCGGCAGCTCATCGAGCGTAATGCCGCTGTTGAAGATGCGCAGGTCATCGGGGCTGACGAACTCGATGTTCAGGTCCACCGCGCCGCCCAAACGCTGGCGCAATACCTGCTCCACCTCATGCAGGACGGCACGCTTGCGCGGCGTTTCCGGGAGGATCTCCATGTCCAGCGGCTTGTCGTTGAGCGACACGAAGAAACGTGTACCGCCCATGCTGCGCAACTGATCGAGCACCAATGGGCGATAGCCCAGCGGCAGCGAACGGAAGTAGCTGACGCTGGCCGCCATCGACTGCGCCAGGCTGCGGGCGCTGGTGAGCAAGCCTTCCATCTGGCTGGCGCGTAGCTGGGACAGCCAGATCAGGCTCGAAAGGCCCTGCGCCAGCAACACCGCCAGCAGGGTCAGCAACAGCATCCGTCCGAGCAGCGAACGTGGCACCAGCCGCAGGCGCCGCCGCTCAGTGCGCAGATTCATGGTGCCGCGTCACCTGGGTAGCCAACAAGTAACCGCTGCCACGTACCGTGCGGATCAGCCGCGGCGACTTGCCGGTGTCGCGCAGGCGCTGGCGCAGGCGACTGACCGCCATGTCGACGATACGCTCCAGCGGCATCACCTCGCGACCACGGGTGGCGTTGGCGATCGTGTCGCGGTCGAGGATCTGCTGCGGATGATCGAGAAACAGCTTGAGCAGGGCGAAATCGGCGCCGGAGAGAAAGACCTCCTCGCCGTCGGCGTGGAACAGGCGGTGGCTGATCATGTCCAGCCGCCACTCATCGAAGGCCAGAACATCACTGCCGCGTTCCTGGGCGAAGCTGACGCGTCGCAGCAGTGCCTTGATCCGCGCGAGCAATTCGCGCGGGCTGAACGGCTTACCCAGGTAGTCGTCGGCCCCCAGCTCCAGGCCGACGACCCGATCGGCCTCGTCGGAGCTGGCGGTGAGCATGATGATCGGCATCGAAGCCAACCGCTCGTGCTGGCGAATCCAGCGGCACAGGCTGAAGCCGTCCTCGTCGGGCAGCATCACGTCGAGAATCACCAGATCGGCCGGCTCGGCACACAGCGCCGCGCGAAACTGCCCGCCGTCCGGCACGCCGCGCACATGAAAGCCCGAGCGGCTGAGATAGGTCTGCAACAGTTCGCGGATTTCCTGATCGTCGTCGACCAGAAGGATGTTCTTACCTGCTTGGCTCACGTCACGTCCCTTTTCTTGTTGTTATGGGGTCACCCGTCGACCCGCCATGTCGCAGCCTAGGCTCCCTCCAACAACGGTTGCAATGCCACGCCCGCGCCCTCGAGGCCGGGATACGGCGCGGTCACCAGCCAGACCGGCAGGCGATCGAAATAGCGGCTCATCTGTCCCTTCTCGCGCAACGCCTCGCTAAAACCGCTGCGCAGGAACATCTCGGCGAAACGCGGCACCACTCCACCGACGATGTAAACGCCGCCGCGGGCACCGAGGGTCAGCACGTTATCGCCGACGATACGCCCCAACCAGCGGCAGAACTGCTCCAGCACCGCCGCGGCGTAGGTATCGCCGGCCAGCGCGGCCTTGGTGATAGCTGCGGGCGAATCGAGCGCCACCTGCTGCCCATCCAGTGCACAGCAGGCACGGTAGAGCGTCAGCAGCCCCGGACCGCTGAGCACCGCCTCGGCATTCACATGGCCGAGCGAACGATGCAGATGCGCCCAGATCGCCGCCTCGCGCTCGCTGCCGACGGGAAGGCAGATATGCCCGCCCTCGCCCGGCAAGGCGCGCCAACCGCCGCCAGACAGTGGCAGCAATCCGGCGACTCCGAGCCCGGTGCCGGGCCCTATGACCAGCCGCGGCCGTCCCGGTTCAGGCTCGCCATCGCAAACCGTGATGCGCTCACCATCGTGCAGCCGCGTCATGCCGAGGGCCATGGCGGTGAAGTCGTTGATCAGCAACAGCTCCTTCACGCCCAGCTCGCGGCAGAAGGCTTCGCGGCTCAGCTGCCAATGGTTGTTGGTGAAACGAAACAGATCGCCGCCGACCGGCCCGGCACAGGCCAGGCACACCGCCTCGAGGGTTTCCAGCGGCTGATCGACTTCACTCAGGTACGCGAGGATCGCCAGCTCCGGCCGCGCATGGTCGGCCGTGGGAATCACGCGAATCTGCTCGATTCGCTGGTCGCGCCACAGCGCGAAACGTGCATTGGTACCGCCAATATCTCCAACCAGCGCCGTCTTCACTTCAGCGCCTCCAGACTCTCGGTAAATGCACTGGCGCCCTGCTCTGCCGTGCTGAACGAGGCGCGCATGAAGGCAAAGAGCTCTCGACCGCAGCCGATGCCCATGTCTTCGGGCCGAATCGCCGGTTCCCGCGCATCCCATTCGGCGGGATCGACCAGTGCTCGCAGTTCGCCGTTCTCGCCGTCGACGCGGAGGATGTCGCCATCGCGCACCCGCGCCAGCGGCCCGCCGTCCAGTGCCTCCGGGCAGACATGAATGGCCGCCGGCACCTTGCCCGATGCACCGGACATGCGCCCGTCGGTGACCAGCGCCACCTTGTAGCCGCGGTCCTGCAGCACACCAAGAAACGGCGTGAGCTTGTGCAGTTCAGGCATGCCATTGGCTTTCGGCCCCTGGAAACGCACCACGGCAATGAAGTCGCGCTCAAGCTCGCCGGCTTTGAACGCTGCCGCCAGCTCGCTCTGGTCGATGAATACCCGCGCCGGCGCCTCGACAAAACGGTGCTCGGGCGCCACGGCAGAAATCTTCGTCACGCCGCGGCCGAGGTTGCCTTCCAGCACGCGCAGCCCGCCCTCCGGCGAGAATGGCCGCTCGGCCGGGCGCAGGATGTTTTCGTCAAGGCTCTGCGCCGGGCCATCGCGCCACACCAGCTTGTCACCGTCGAGGAACGGCTCCTGGATGTAGCGCCGCAGGCCCTTGCCGACGACGGTATGCACGTCCTCGTGCAACAGACCGGCGTCGAGCAGCGTGCGCACCATGAACGGCACCCCGCCACAGGCGTGGAAATGGTTCACGTCGGCCTGTCCGTTGGGGTAGACCTTGGCCAGCGTCGGCACCACCTCGGAAAGATCGGCCATGTCCTGCCAGGTCAGCTGGATGCCGGCGGCGCGGGCGAACGCAGGGATATGCAGGGTGTGGTTGGTCGAACCACCGGTGGCATTGAGCGCGACCACCGAGTTGACGATGGATTTCTCGTCGACCACCTGACATAGCGGTGTGTAGTTGCCGGCCTGATGGGTCAGGCGCGTGACCTGGTGCGCGGCTTCGCGGGTCAGCGCATCGCGCAGCGGCGTGTAAGGGTTGACGAACGACGAGCCCGGCAAGTGCAGGCCCATGATCTCCATCACCACCTGATTGGTGTTGGCGGTGCCGTAGAAGGTGCAGGTGCCGGGGCTGTGATAGGACTTCATCTCCGAATCCAACAGCTCCTCGCGGCTGGCCTTGCCTTCGGCGTAACGCTGGCGCACCTCGGCCTTCGCCTTGTTCGGAATTCCCGAGGGCATCGGCCCGCCCGGCACGAAGATGGTCGGCAGATGGCCGAAGCGCAGCGCGCCGATCATCAGACCCGGGACGATCTTGTCGCAGATGCCGAGCATCAATGCCGCATCGAACATGTTGTGCGACAGCGCGACTGCCGTGCTCATGGCGATCACTTCGCGGCTGGCCAGGCTCATTTCCATGCCCGCCTCGCCCTGGGTCACGCCATCGCACATCGCCGGGACGCCGCCGGCGTACTGGCCGACCGAGCCGATCTCACGCAGCGCCTGGCGAATCATTTCCGGAAAATGCTCATAGGGCTGATGCGCCGAGAGCATGTCGTTGTACGCCGAGACGATGGCCACGTTTGCCGCGTTCATCAGGCGCAGACTCTGCTTGTCCTCGCCGGAATTGCAGCCGGCGACACCGTGGGCGAAGTTGGCACACTGCAGCTTGCCGCGCTGCGGACCCTCACTGGCGGCGGCGGCCATCATCGCCAGATAGCGCTCGCGGGTCTTGCGGCTGCGCTCGACCAGGCGCTCGGTGACTTCCAGAACTCGCGGGTGCATGCGTCTCTCCTGCTGCGGAATTTTGTTCTTCGACAACCATAAACCATCCGAAGTCGGTTGGCGTTCGGACAGGACGCAAGGCCAATGGTTGCGCGCGACATGCAGCCAGACAGTGCGGGCGCCTCGGGCGAGCGTTCGCAGCGAGACGCTCTCGGCATCCCGCGATAGCCGCACTCAGGGGCTCGACTGTTCCTCGTCGGGGTCGATGTCCGCGGCTTGCGCTTCCAACAGATCGTCGAAGTCGGTCTTCAGGCCCTGCTCCATGCCGTCGAGTTCGACCAGCAGGCTGCGGAAGCTGGTCTGTTCACGCAGCGGGGCCTGCGGCTCATCTGCAGCTTCATCGGCCCGCGCCTGCAAGGCGACGGGCACCGGAGCGTCCTCATCGTCGAGTATCGGCCGCAACTCTGGCTCCATTTCGCGCAGCACGGCGAGCGGCGGCAGCTCATCGAGGTTCTTCAGGTTGAAATGGTCGAGGAACTGCCGGGTGGTGGCGAACATCGCCGGGCGTCCTGGTACGTCACGATGGCCAACCACACGAATCCACTCGCGCTCCTGCAGCGTCTTGACGATCTGGCTGTTCACCGCGACGCCGCGGATATCCTCGATCTCGCCACGGGTGATCGGCTGGCGGTAGGCAATCAGCGCCAGGGTTTCCAGCAGCGCGCGGGAGTAACGCTGGGGGCGCTCTTCCCAGAGCCGGCCGACCCACGGCGAAAAGCGCTGACGCACCTGCAGGCGGTAACCGCTGGCGACTTCCTTGAGTTCGAAGGCGCGGCCCTTGCAGGACTTTTCCAGCACTTCGAGGGCCTTCTTCAGCTGTGCCGAAGACGGCCGCTCGGCTTCCTCGAAGAGTTCGCCGAGGCGCTCCAGGGAGAGCGGTCTGCCGGATGCGAGCAGAAAGGCTTCGAGCAGCGAAGCGAGATCCTTGGGATCGGACAGGTCCACGATTGACTCCTGCAAATGCCTATTCGGTACGGCTGCGCACATGAATCGGCGCAAAGGGTTCGTTCTGCACCAGCTCGACCAGCGACTCCTTGATCAGCTCGAGCACAGCCATGAAGGTCACCACCACGCCGAGTCGCCCTTCCTCGATGCGGAACAGCGTCACGAAGGGGACGAAACCACCGCCCTTCAGTCGTTCGAGCACTTCGCTCATGCGCTCGCGGGTCGACAGCGCTTCGCGGGTGACCTGATGGCTCTCGAACATGTCGGCGCGGCGCAGCACCTCGGCCATCGACACCAGCAGCTCTTCCAGGCTCACGTCCGGCAGCAGCTTGCGCGCCCGCGCCTCGGGTGCCTCGAGACGCGGCACCTGCAGGTCGCGGCCGACCCGTGGCAGCTCGTCGATGTCTTCGGCGGCGGCCTTGAAACGTTCGTACTCCTGCAGCCGGCGGATCAGCTCGGCGCGCGGATCATCCTCTTCTTCGGCGACCTCGGTCGAGCGCGGCAGCAGCATGCGTGACTTGATCTCGGCGAGCATCGCCGCCATCACCAGATACTCGGCGGCCAGCTCCAGGCGCACCGATTTCATCAGCTCGACGTAACCCATGTACTGCCGGGTGATCTCGGCCACCGGAATATCGAGGATGTCGATGTTCTGCTTGCGGATCAGGTAGAGCAGAAGATCCAGCGGGCCTTCGAAGGCTTCGAGAAAGACTTCCAGCGCATCCGGCGGAATGTAGAGGTCCAGCGGCAGCTCGGTCACCGCCTCGCCATAGACCAGCGCCAGGCGTAGCTGCTCGCCGGGCTGGATCGCTTCGGGACTGGGGGACTCGGTGTGCTGCATGAAAATCCTTCGGAGCCGGCCGCTTATGCGCCGCTCAGCGGTAATTCAGGCCCATCGCCTGGCGAACTTCGATCAGCGTCTCACGGGCCTCGTCACGGGCGTGCTCCGCACCTTCTGCGAGGATGCTGCGGACCAGATCGGGATTCTGCTCGTAGTCCAGCGCGCGTTCCTGCAGGGGTGTCAGATCAGCCTTGATCGAGTCGATCAGCGGCCCCTTGCACTCCAGGCAGCCGATGCCGGCGCTGCGGCAACCCTGCTCTGCCCACTGGCAGACGGCCTCTTCGGAGTGCACCAGATGCATCTGCCACACCGGACAGCGCGTCGGTTCACCAGGGTCGCTGCGATGCACACGGGCCGGGTCGGTGGGCATACGGCGAATCTTCTCCTCGATCTCGTTCGACGTATCGCGCAGGTAGATCGCATTGCTGTTGGACTTGGCCATCTTGCCGCCATCGAGCCCGGAAATCTTCGGTTGCTCGCCGAGCAGCGCCTGCGGTTCCGGCAGCAGCAGCTTGCCGCAGCCTTCCAGGTAGCCGTAAAGCCGCTCCTGATCGCCGATGGTGATGGTCTGCTGTTCCTTGATAACCGCACGGGCGGTGTTCAACGCTTCGACGTCACCCTGCTCCTGATAGCTCTTGCGCAGGCTGACGTACAGCTTGGAGGTCTTCTTGCCGAGCTTGCGGATCGCCGCTTCGGCCTTGTCCTCGAAATCCGCTTCGCGGCCATAGAGATGGTTGAAACGTCGCGCCACGTCGCGGGCGAATTCGATATGCGGCAGCTGGTCGGCGCCGACCGGCACCAGCCCGGCGCGATAGATCAGGATGTCCGCCGCCTGTAGCAGGGGATATCCGAGGAAGCCATAGGTATCCAGGTCCTTGTGCTGCAGATTCTGCTGCAGCTCCTTGTAGGATGGCACCCGCTCCAGCCAGCCCAGTGGGCAGATCATCGACAGCAGCAGGTGCAGCTCGGCGTGCTCCGGCACCTGTGACTGGATGAACAGCGTCGCTGAACTGGGACTGACGCCGGCAGCCAGCCAGTCCACCGCCATATCCATGATGTTCTGCGAGATTTCGCCGGAGCTTTCGTAGTCGGTGGTCAGCGCGTGCCAGTCGACGATGCAGAAGAAACACTCGTACTCGTGCTGCAGCCTGACCCAGTTCTTCAATACGCCGTTGTAGTGACCGAGATGAAGCCGGCCGCTGGGACGCATGCCGGAAACCACGCGCCGCTGTGAATCCATGGAGCTCAAAAGGGTGTCCTTGATTAATTGGCCTGTTTGGTAAGTTCAGTTGGTCAATTTCGGCGCCCATGGCCCAGATACCGCGTTGCTGCGCCTTGTCTCGGAGTCATGTTCATCCGAACTTGCCTCAACCCTCTCACCGACAGGCCAGATGTTGTACAGGCACGGCCACCAACCAGGCTCAAGCCATGAAGGGTTCGGGATCGCCGCAGCCGACCCGTATCACTTCAGGCCGATCGTCGACCAGGCTGACCACCGTCGATGCTTCGAGGCCACCGTAACCGCCATCGATGATCAGGTCTACCTGATGCTCCAGCGCGTCACGCATCTCGTAGGGGTCGCTCATCGGCAGGTCTTCACCGGGAAGGATCAGGCTGACGCTCATCAGCGGCTCACCGAGTTCTTCCAGCAGCGCTTGGGCGATCGGCTGTGCCGGCACACGCAGGCCGATGGTGCGGCGCTTGGGGTGCAGCAACATGCGCGGCACCTCGCGGGTAGCGGACAGGATGATCGTGTAGGGACCGGGCAGATGAGCCTTGAGCAGGCGAAAGGCCGCGGTATCGACCTTGGCGAAAAGGCCAAGCTGCGACAGATCGCGACAGGCCAGCGTAAAGTTGTGCTTGTCATCGAGCTGGCGCAGCCGGCGAATGCGTTCGATGCCGGCCTTGTTACCCATCGAGCAGCCGACGGCATAACTGGAGTCGGTCGGATAGACCACTACCCCGCCCTTGCGGATGATTTCCACGGCCTGTTTGATCAGGCGCGGTTGCGGGTTGTCCGGATGGATCTGAAAGAACTGGCTCATGGAAACTCCCTGTTCAGCTGGCAGCAGGTATGCGGCGCTCATGATCGAAATGTCTCCAAAGCGGCGACAGGTCCTCCGGCAGGCTGCGGTACAGCCCCAGTTCCGACCAGTCGCCGGGCGCATGGAAATCACTGCCCACTGTGGCCATCAGGCCCAACTCACGTACCAGGATCGACAGACCGCCGACCTGTTCCAGCGGCTGCATGCCGTTGACCACCTCCAGCGCGTGACCGCCGGCCTGGGCGAAATCGATCACCAGCCGGCGCCGCTTGCTGCGGGTGAAATCGTACTGCCACGGGTGCGCCAGGCTGATCCACGCACCAGCATCACGCAAGGTCTGGACCGTCTGCTCCAGGCTCGGCCAATGCTGTTTGACGTCGCCGAGCTTGCCCGAACCCAGCCATTTGCGAAACGCTTCGGCACGGTCGCGGACATGACCGGCACGCACGAGAAAATCGGCGAAATGCGGCCGCGCCGGTGCGTTGCCACTGTCGCCGAGCTCCTGCTGAAGCGCCCGCGCGCCTTCCAGCGCACCCGGCATCCCCTTCGCTTCGAGGCGCTGGCCGATCAGTTCGGCGCGGCGCCAACGTCCTTCGTGCAGTTGTGCGATCGCCTGCTGCAGCGCAGGCGCATCAGCGTCGAAGGCGTAGCCCAATACATGAATGGTAGCCCCGTTCCACAGGCAAGAAAGCTCGATGCCATTGACCAGCTGCATACCGAGCGCCTGCGCAGTTGCCCGCGCCTCGGCAAGGCCGTCGACCGTGTCGTGGTCGGTGAGCGCCAGCATCTCGATACCACGCGCATGGGCTCGCTCCACCAGTTTGGCAGGCGCCAGCGCGCCGTCCGAGGCGGTGCTGTGGCAATGCAGATCGACAATCATCTGGTAACGCGCTCCAGTGAGATGCAGACACCTCGATAAGAATCCGTAAGCCTGCAGCGATAAGGCTTCACCGGCCCGAAAGACGGGGTGCTCCGGCGCAAACGGCCGACTAGTCTAACGCCGCACCGGCGCTTTGGCTCGTGTCGTCACCGTCATTACGGCCAGCCAGCGCTGCAGGCGCCGCAAACCGCTCTTGCTTCGACCGCCGATACGATCCTGCGTGCCATCAACCGCTGCAGCGGGGGAAAGCGCAGCGCTTCCGTCGCAAGCGCCGTTTGCTATGATGCCGCGCTGCACGGCGCGGTCCGTTGTGTGTAGCGCCTGGACCCGCGCGACAAAGAAGCGGCGCCGGCACTGTCACCATGCCGGGCTTTCTGTACTTTTTTATATACGCCCCTACGCGAACGAGGATCGACCATGCTCTACGCCGTTATCGCCACCGACGCACCGAATTCCCTGCAGGACCGCCTCGCCACTCGCCCGGCCCACCTGGCACGCCTGGAGCAGCTGAAGAACGAAGGCCGTCTGGTTCTCGCCGGCCCGCACCCAGCCATCGACAGCAACGACCCGGGCGAAGCCGGCTTCAGCGGCAGTCTGGTAGTCGCCGAGTTCGATTCGCTGGAAGCCGCGCAGCAGTGGGCCGACGCCGATCCGTACAAGTCCGCCGGCGTATACGTGAACGTGGTGGTCAAGCCCTTCAAGAAAGTACTGCCCTGAGCCGACACAGCAGGGAATAGCCCGGCCGCTGGCAGCCCACGGCCTCGTAAGGAAATAGGAGTTCCGATGCGTCAACGATCGCTTGCCCTGCTGTTTGCCCTGACCCTGCTCACCCCGGCGCTGTATGCCGAGGAAGCAATAACGGAACCTGCTGTTCCGGTGACCGAGCCCGGCGACCCCGCCGAATACGACGAGCTTGACGCCGTAGCCGAGCCAGAGCCTGCCGGCCCGAGCACCGACACCACGGAGGCCTTGCTGCTGCGTCTGCGCGAGGAAAATCGCCGCTTGCGCCTGCAGTTGCAGACCGAGCAGGCAAAAGTGCTGCCCGCGATGTTGAACGAACAGCAACAGTGGTTCGCCGTCGGTGGTGCTGTCGGGGTCGTCAGTTTCACCCTGGGCCTGCTGGTCACGCGCGGTCGCCGTCGACGCCAGTGGCTCAACTGAGTACCTGAGCCGACATGAGTGAATTGCTGCTTATCGACGATGACGAAGAACTCTGCGAGCTGCTGATCAGCTGGCTCGCTCAGGAAGGTTTCGTCGCCCATGCCTGCCACGATGGCAACAGTGCACGCCAGGCGCTGGCGCAGCACCAGCCAGCCGCGGTGGTCCTGGACGTGATGCTGCCCGACGGCAGTGGCCTGGAGCTGCTCAAGCAACTGCGCAGTGAACATCCCGATCTGCCGGTGCTGATGCTGTCGGGTCGCGGCGAGCCGCTGGATCGGATTCTCGGCCTCGAACTTGGCGCAGACGATTACCTGGCCAAGCCCTGCGACCCGCGCGAGCTCACCGCACGCCTGCGTGCCGTGTTGCGCCGCAGCCAGCCAACCGCGACGCCCAGCCAGGTCGAGTTCGGCGATCTCTGCTACAGCCCGGCACGCGGCGTGGCCAGCGTCGGCGGTCATGACGTCAGCCTGACGCTCTCCGAAGGCCGCCTCCTCGAAACGCTGCTCGCGCAACCGGGCGAGCCGATCGACAAGCAGACCCTTGCCCAGCACGCCCTGGGACGCAAGCTCACCCTCTACGACCGCAGCCTCGACATGCACGTCAGCAACCTGCGGCGCAAGCTTGGTCCGCACGCCGACGGCAGCCCACGGATCGTCGCCCTGCGCAGCCGCGGCTATCTGTACGCGGTCTGATCGTCTTTACCGAGGCTTTACCCTGAGCTGACCGCCCTTGACCTTGCCCTGCGTAGACTGAACTCATCCGGTCACAGACCTGCCGCCAATGAGCGATGCGTCGGTATGGCCGGTTTCCCTACACAGGAGAGTTTTCACCATGCGCAAATCACTCGTAGCCCTGCTGTTCTCCGCTGCCGTTCCGACCCTCGCCTTCGCCATGCCTGGCGGCATGCACGACGGTCATCACGGCGGCAAGAACGCCCCGCACATGTTTCAGGACCTGGACCTGACAAAGGAACAGCAACGCGAAATGCGCAAGCTGATGGGCGAGCAGATGCGGCAGCGCCAGCAGATCACCCAGCGCTACCTCGACAAGCTGCCCGAAGCCGAGCGCAAGGCCATGCAGAACGATCTCGACGCCAGCCGCGAGAAGACCCACCAGAGCATGCGCGCGCTGCTCAAGCCCGAGCAGCACAAGGCCTTCGACGAAGGCATGAAGAAGATGGAAGAAAAGCGCGCCGAACGTGCCGAGTTCCTCAAATGGAAAGCGGACCGCGATCAGAAGAACTGATCTGCGCCCTTCCTGAAACCTGCCCTGCAGGCTCCGCCAAGCGTTCAGAACGCCGGTGGGAGCTGCCGGGCTTTGCCGTGGAGAGACCCAGTGCGATCACTGTTCTGGCGCATACTCGCAACCTTCTGGCTGGCCATTGCACTGGTTGCCGGTCTGGCCATGCTGCTCGGCCATGCGTTGAACCAGGACGCCTGGATTCTCGGCCGCCACCCGGCGCTGCAAGGTCTCGCCGAAACCTGGACGGAGGTCTACGAGCGCCAGGGCCCGCTGGCTGCACAGCGCCTGCTGGAACAGCACCGCCATCGTGCACGGGTCGATGTACAGGTGCTGGCGGAAAACGGCCAACCGATCATCCGCGGCACCTTCCCCGCCCGCGCCGCCGCCTTCGAGGCGCGCCATCAGGATCGCGAGCGCCCACTGCCCTGGCGACGCCTCACCGCCGATTACACCAGCCCGACCAGCGGTGAAACCTATCTGTTCATCTACCGCATTCCCTATCCCGAACTGCAGGCCTGGCATCGCGGCAGCCTGGCCTGGCCGCTCAGCGCGCTGGGCATCGCGCTGGTGGTGCTCACCGGCTTCAGCCTGCTACTGACGCTGTCCATCACCCGCCCATTGGATCGCCTGCGCCGTGCCGTGCACGATCTGGGACAGACCAGCTATCAGCAGCAGTCCCTTGCCCGCCTGGCAACACGGCGCGACGAGCTCGGCGTGCTGGCGAGCGACTTCAACCGCATGGGCGCACGGCTGCAGGCGCTGATCGGCAGTCAGCGCCAGTTATTGCGCGACGTATCCCATGAACTGCGCTCACCGCTGGCGCGCCTGCGCATTGCCCAGGCACTGGCCGAGCGCGCCAGCCCGAGCGAACGCGAAGTGATCTGGCCGCGACTGGCAAAGGAATGCGATCGGCTGGAAGCGTTGATCAGCGAGATTCTCGAACTCTCGCGCCTGGATGCGGAACCCGGCACGACAACGGCCGTCGACCTGCCAGCGATGTTCGAACAACTGGAGGACAACGCCCGGATCGTCGCGCCCGCTCAGCGTATCGACAGCCGGGTCGAGCCAGGCCTGGCATTCACTGGCTGGACGGAAATGCTCGAACGTGCGCTGGACAATCTGTTGCGCAACGCCCTGCGCTTCAACCCCGAGGGCGTGCCTGTAGAGCTGCGCGCGCAGCGCGACGGTGACGAGCTGGTACTGAGTGTGCGCGACCACGGGCCAGGAGTCGCCGACGAACACCTGCCGCAACTGAGCCAACCCTTCTTCCGAGCGCCAGGACAAACGGCGGCAGGACATGGCCTCGGATTGGCCATCGCACGCCGTGCGGCCGAGCGCCACGGTGGCCAGCTGCAGCTGGTCAACCACCCCGATGGCGGCTTCATCGCGAGCCTGCGTCTGCCGTTGGCAAACGCTGCACCCACGGTGTCAGAGATTCAGAGCCATCACTGACCGTTCCAGCCATTGACGAAAGCCTCGGGCTCGAGCACCGGGGCGCTACGGATGCGGCCCTCCGGCGTGCCCAGGTACAGGAAGCCCAGCAGACGTTCCTGCTCGGCCAGGCCCAGCCCCTTCATCACGTGCAGGTCATAGGCGAACTCACCGGTGCGCCACACCGCGCCGATCCCCTGAGCATGGGCGGCCAACAGCAGACCATGCGCCGCGCAGCCGGCAGCCAGCAACTGTTCGCCTTCCGGGACTTTCGGGTGCGCCTTCGGACTGGCGATCACCACGATCAACATCGGCGCACGCAGCGGCATGTTGCGCGCCTTCTGCAGCGCTTCGTCCGAGGCATCGGTCTGCCGAGCCTGCAGAGCGGCGGCAAACAGCTCACCGAGCTTGCCGCGCGCATCGCCCTCGACGGTCAGGAAGCGCCAGGGGTGCAACTGGCCGTGATCCGGCGCACGCAAGGCTGCACGAAAAAGCAGATCGAGTTGATCGGCATCGGGTGCCGGCTCGCATAGGCGAGTGACAGATACGCGGTTGAGCAACAGGTCCAGAGCGTCCATCCATTACCTCCTGAAAGGGTCGGACATTCTAGAGGGTGTTGGCGATGTACCGCGAGTGATGGCCGGCCGACAGCGCAAACAACGCGCCGGCCGGCGCTGGTGGCCTGTGCAGTGAGTTTGTTGAGGCAAATTCGGATGAACATCGCTCCGAGACAAGGCGCTGCGACGAGTCATGGCGGGGCTTATGGCAAGGAGCAGCAACACAGTATCGGGGCCATGGTCGCCGAAATTGACCAACCGAACTTACCAAACAGCCCATCAGGTCAAGCCACCCGATCCGGCGAGAGCTGCGGCTGCAGCGGCGGCACCAGCGGTGGCAGGCCGTGTGCCGCCCGCGCCGCGTCGCAATGCGCATTGTGCTCGCCGTTCTCCCAGGACGCCTCGAATTCGCGGCAGGTGCTCGAACGCTGCTCGTACATGCTGCAGCGCACGCCGCAACCGACATCGCCCAGCAGTCCGACGCAGCGCGCAGGCTTGCTCTCGGTCCCGAGCATGGCCACATGAAACGGCGAAACCTGAACCGTCAGCTGGTCCGGCACCGCACCGCCGGCAGAAACGCATTCACCAAAATAGAAGGACACACGAAAGTACGCGCAGCAGGCGCCGCACGTGAGGCAGGGATTGTCGATTGACATGGAAGGTGAACACCCAGAGACCGGAAATGGGCCGGCGCCCGGGCGGGTATTCTATTCATGGCGCTGCGCTTGGGAAGAGGCTCCACGGCTGCCGAGAAAACATTTTTCTACCAGCCGTCGGGCGGTTTACTGGCGGAGCGACGCGAGTAGAATGTCCGCCCTCTTTCACCGTGCCGAGCACCCTCTACATGGCCCTGCCGACCTTACGCATCATCGGTTTCATTCTCGGCATTTTCCTGATCACCCTGGCCGTCAGCATGATCATTCCGATGCTGACCCTACTGGCATTCGAACGCACCGATGACCTGCAGGCATTCATCTGGGGCAGCCTGATCACCTTTTCCTGCGGCTTCGCCCTTGTCGCACCGGGTAGACCGGCCAACACCAACCTGCGGCCGCGAGACATGTACTTCCTGACCACAATCAGCTGGGTGGTGGTCTGCTGTTTCGCCGCCTTGCCGCTGATGCTGATCCAGCACATCAGCTATTCGGACGCCTTCTTCGAAACCATGTCCGGTATCACCACCACTGGCGCCACCGTGCTCTCGGGACTGGATAGCGCATCGCCCGGGCTGCTGATGTGGCGCTCGCTGCTGCACTGGCTGGGTGGCATCGGCTTCATCGGCATGGCGATCGCGATTCTGCCCCTGCTGCGAGTCGGTGGCATGCGGCTGTTCCAGACCGAGTCCTCGGACTGGTCGGAGAAAGTGATGCCGCGCTCGCACGTGGCCGGGCAGTACCTGCTGGTCATCTACGTGACGTTTACCGTCGCCGCGTTTCTGGCCTTCCTGTTGACCGGCATGAGCATGTTCGACGCCATCAACCATGCGATGTCGACCGTCGCCACTGGCGGCTTTTCCACCTCCGATGCATCGATGGGCAAGTTCGGACCGTCCGCGCACTGGGTAGCGGTCTTTTTCATGATCGTCGGCAGCCTGCCGTTCACCCTCTACGTGATGACCTTGCGAGGCCACCGCACGGCGCTGCTCAGGGATCAGCAGGTGCGAGGCTTCGTCCTGATGCTCACCATCACCAGCGTGCTGTTCAGCGGCTGGTATTGGCTGAACAATGACATTCCGGCGCTGGATGCACTGCGCATCGTGACCTTCAGCGTGGTTTCCGTGGTTACTACGACCGGTTTCGCGGTGGATGACTACACCCAGTGGGGCGGTTTCGCCGTCATGGCATTCTTCTACCTGACCTTCGTCGGCGGCTGCTCGGGCTCGACGTCAGGCGGGTTGAAGATGTTCCGATTCCAGGTGGCCTACTCGCTGCTACGCGCCAACTTCAAGCAGCTGATTCACCCCCGTGCGGTAATCCGCCAGCAGTACAACGGGCACAATCTGGACGAAGAAATCGTTCGCTCGATCCTGACCTTTTCCTTCTTCATCACCATGACCATCGGCGTGCTGGCGCTGTGCCTGGCGCTGCTGGGCCTTGACCCGATCACCGCGCTCACGGGCGCGGCGACCGCGGTCTGCAACGTCGGCCCGGGGCTAGGCGAGATCATCGGGCCAGCCGGCAACTTTTCCACACTGCCCGACACGGCAAAATGGCTGCTGTCGATCGGCATGCTACTGGGACGCCTGGAGATCATCACGGTGCTGGTGCTGCTGACCCCGGCCTTCTGGCGCCACTGACTCAGGCCGCGGCGCCGGAGCCGCGTTTGAACAGCCGGCCGCCAAGCGTAACCAGCGCCAATACCACGCCGCCGGCGACGATGCCGAATGCGGCATCGAGCAGCGTCGGCAACAAGCCGCCGAGTACCGCCCCGATATAGGGCAGCCCGAGCGCTTCGTGGGCGCTGTTCTCGATGAAATGATGCACGGCGCGAATACCGTGGGTGAGGATGCCGCCACCCACCATGAACATCGCCGCGGTGCCAATGACCGACAGCGACTTCATCAGCCACGGCGCGACGCTCAGAATGCCGCGTCCGATGGCGCTGGCCACACCGCTGGCCCGCTTGCTCAGGGCCAGGCCAAGATCGTCGAGCTTGACGATGGCGGCCACCAGCCCGTAGACGCCTATCGTCATCAGGATGGCGATGCCCACCAGGACCATGACCTGCTGACTGAACGACGCGGCCGCGACCGTGCCGAGGGTGATGGCGATGATTTCGGCGGAGAGGATGAAGTCGGTACGCACCGCGCCGCTGATCTTTTTCTTCTCGAACGCCACCATGTCCACGCTCGGGTCGGCGAGCGCCTTCACTGTCTCCGCGTGATCGCTGTCATCGCTATGAAGAAAGCGGTGCGCCAGCTTCTCGAACCCCTCGTAACAGAGAAAGGCGCCGCCGAGCATCAACAGCGGTGTGATTGCCCAGGGCAGAAAGGCACTGATCAGCAGCGCAGCGGGGACCAGGATCGCCTTGTTGCGAAACGAGCCCTTGGCCACTGCCCACACCACAGGCAGTTCCCGGTCGGCATTCACCCCGGTCACCTGCTGCGCATTGAGTGCCAGATCGTCGCCCAGTACGCCAGCGGTCTTCTTGGCCGCCACCTTGGTCATGAGCGAGACGTCGTCGAGTACGGTCGCAATATCGTCTATTAACGCGAGCAGGCTGGTGGCCAATTGGGTCACTCCATCATGGAAAGGCGCATATAAGTAACCGATCTTCTCTAGCTAAGGCTATGTGGGCTTTCACAGGTTCCTACTGGCGTGAGCGCGCGGCCAGACGGTATTCGCCGGGCGTGACGCCGAACCAGCGCTTGAACGCCCGGTAAAAATTGCTCGGATCGGCAAAGCCAAGCAGATAGGCGATTTCCAGCGGCGCCAGGTCCGGCTGGGCGAGGTGCTGCACCGCCAGATCGCGACGCGTATCGTCGAGCAATTGCTGGAAGCTGCTGCCCTCCTCCTGCAGACGCCGCTGCAGGGTGCGCTCCGACAGGCAAAGCGCCTGCGCCACGACTTCGCGCCTGGGCTCGCCCTGCGGCAGCAATCGACAGAGTATCTGCCGCGCGCGATGCATAACTTTGCTGTCGGAGAAGCGCGAGAGGTACTCACCGGCGAAACGATCATGCAATTGCGCCAGCGCTTCGTTGGCCGTCGGCAAAGGCATTTCCACATCCTCTTCGCGAAACAGCAACGCGTAGCGAGGCGCGTCGAAGCGCAAAGGCGCCTGGAACAGCTGCCGATAGGGCACAAGATCATCCGGCGGTTGGCCCTGAAAGCTGACTTCCAGCGGCAGCAACGGCGTTCCGGTGAGCCAGCGGCAGAATGTCAGGCAACCTGCCAGGGAGCCTTCGGCACTTTGCCTAGCTGGCGGCAAGCGGTCGCCGATTATCGTCAGACTCAACCGATAGCCCTGTGCGCAGGGCTGGAAATCCAGATCGGCACCCTCGGCGATGATCCGCTGGTAGCGCACCAATCTGGCGAAGCCTTCCTTGAGATTGCGGCTGGACATCAGTGCATAACCGACAACATTCAGTGCAGCCGGCCGCGCCTGGCGCGCCATGTTCAGGCCAATGGCGGGGTCACCGGAAACCGCCACCGCGCGTTGCCAAAGGCGCGTCATGTCATCCTGGGCAAAGCGCGCGTCGGGGTCGTTCAAGGCGGCATAGTCCAGATGCAGCTCAATGAACAACTGGCGGCAATCGATCCCGGCGGATTCCAGGGCCTGGACGATACTCAGCGCCCAGCTCGAGGAAGTGGTGCGTTCGGTCATGGGGTTTTCTTGTTCTTCGATAGGTGGGGCAGCTGCGCCCAAGGCTACTAAACTGGCCCTGATTGTCACTGACACGCAAGGTTAGCGATGACTAGTCTGTGCGCGACAATAACAGGAGGTACGCCATGAGTACGCAAACCGCCGAACGCTTCAGCCGCTTTGCCGATTTCTATCCGTTCTATCTCGCCGAGCACAGCAACCCCACCTGCCGTCGCCTGCACTTCGTCGGTAGCCTGCTGGTGTTGGGCATACTTGGCTACGCACTCTTTACTCAGCAGTGGCTCTGGTTGCTGGCGATGCCGGTGGCCGGTTATGGCTTCGCCTGGGTCGGCCACTTCATCTTCGAGAAGAACCGGCCGGCGACATTCCAGTATCCGCTCTACAGCTTTCTCGGCGATTGGGTGATGTTCAAGGACATGCTGACGGGCCGGATTCGCTTCTGAGCCTGATGACCGCGGCTATCCGACCGGTGCCATCATTGTTTTCATCCTCTGGTTTGGCGATGCGGCGTTGCTTGGTTATGATCTGACGGCTTTCGCGCGGGCCGGCCATCGCCGAGCTGGCCCCGTGATCGCGAGACTGTCGCTGATGAGCTCGAAAGCTGTCGCCTTCGCAGGGTGACCCGACGATCGAGCCTGGCGTCAGTCTGCAAGGCGCGAGAGAACGGCGTCGAAAAAACTACCAGGGATCGTACGCACACATGACTTCCACTACGGTTGAGCGCCGCAATGGCCTCGCCACTCGCCCGTTGCGCGAGTACTACTCCCGCGTGCTCGCCTACCTGATCTGCGCCGCAACGCTGGCAGCCGGTACCTACACCCAGTATTTCTCGATGGACCTGCTGTGGATGGTGCCGTATACACTGCTCTATCCGCACCTGGCCTATCACCTGAGCTATCGCTTCAAGCGCGATAACCCCGAGCGTACGGCGCAGGTTCTGCTCTGCCTGGATGCCTTGAACGCCGGTGCCGGCATATTGCTGCTCGGTTTTTCGATCGTGCCCAGCCTGATGTTTCTGCTGACACTCAGCTTCAGCGCGCTGGTGAGCGGCAGCCTGCGCAACCTCGCCATCTCGCTGATCTGCGTGGGTGTCGGGGTTGGCCTGGCATCTCTCGTGGTGCCCCTGAGCTACCGCGGTACCACACCGCCACTGGTTTCTCTGGTGAGCATCCTGTTCACGACGTTTTACATATGCGCCACCGCCTACTTCGTGCACCAGCAGGGCCAGCGCCTCGCCCAGGCGCGCAAGGAGATCGAAACGGAGCAGGCCAAGGCCGCGCGCCTGGCCTGCAACCTCGCCAAATACCTCTCGCCCCAGGTATGGGAGTCGATCTTCACCGGCAAACGCAGCGTTCGCCTGGAAACCCAGCGCAAGCGGCTCACCGTGTTCTTCTCCGACATCAAGGGATTCACCGAGCTGGCCGAGGAACTGGAGGCCGAGGCCCTTACCGACCTGCTCAACAACTACCTAAACGAGATGTCGAAGATTGCCCTGAAGTACGGTGGCACCATCGACAAGTTCGTCGGCGACTGCGTGATGGTGTTCTTCGGCGACCCTTCCAGCCAGGGTGCCAAGAAAGACGCAGTGGCAGCGGTTTCCATGGCCATCGCCATGCGCAAACACATGAAGGTGCTGCGCCAGCAATGGCGCGCACAGGGCATTACCAAACCCATGGAAATCCGCATGGGCATCAACACCGGTTATTGCACGGTGGGCAACTTCGGCGCCGATACGCGCATGGACTACACCATCATTGGGCGCGAAGTGAACCTGGCCAGCCGTCTTGAAAGCGCCGCCGAGGCCAGCGAGATCCTGATCTCCCACGAAACCTATTCGCTGATCAAGGATGTCATCATGTGCCGCGACAAGGGCCAGATCGCGGTCAAGGGTTTCTCCCGCCCGGTGCAGATCTACCAAGTGGTGGACTTCCGCCGCGACCTTGGCGCCACCTGCAGTTTCGTCGAGCACGAACTCCCCGGCTTCTCCATGTACCTGGATACCAACGGCGTGCAGAACTTCGACAAGGAGCGCGTGATTCAGGCACTGCAGCAAGCGGCCGAGAAACTTCGCGACAAGGTCATCCTCTGATTCTCTGACCGCTGGCGGCCAGTCGTTGACTAACCAATTTCGGCACCCAAGGCCCCGATACGGTGTTGCAGCTCCTCGCCATAGCCCGCTATGACTCGTCGCAGCGCATTGTCTCGGAGCCATGTTCACCCGAACTTGCCTCAACCAACTCACCGCACAGACCACTGGTCAGCGGGCCTGCTTCGGGACAGCCGCCAGATGCTATCGCTGCGCAACTACCATCACCACCTCATCGCCCATAGCCACGAACATCCGCAACTGGTGTTCGGCCTGAAAGGACTGCTGGAATTCGAGATTGCCGGGCGCGGCAGCCGCGTCGGCGAGCAGAGTCTCGCGGTAATTCCGTCCGCCACTCACCATGCCTGTGCCAGTGTCACCGGCAGTCATTGCCTGGTGCTCGATCTCCCGTCGGAGAGCTGGGTTCGTCAGCGCTTGGGCCACCACACCGAACCCAGCCTGCGTCTGATCGATCGGCCGGATACCGTGCGCCTGAACGCCAGCCAGCAGCGCTTGGTCGCCTGGCTGGCGCACAGCCCGATCAACGATCCATTGATTGCCGAACAGGGCGCCGTACTACTGCTCGCCAGTCTGGCCAGTGGGCAACATATCCACCATGACCAGCACGCACTGCCGGTCGCCGCTATCGACGCCTTCATCGATCAGCATCTATCCCACCCGCTTCAGGTTGCCGACCTGGCCCGTATCGCCGGGTTGTCGGTGGCCGGTCTGCACGCGCGCTTTCTTCGCGAGACGGGCCGAACGCCGATGGAACACGTACGCCAGCGCCGCTTGCAGCATGCAGAGGCGCTGTTGCACGACACCCGCCTGCCGATTGGCGAGATCGCCGCGCAGGTGGGCTATGCCTCGCAGAGCGCCTTCACCGCCGCACTGGTTCGCGCACGAGGCTGCACACCGCGCGCACTGCGACGCGAGCTGCGCGACAAAACCGGTGACTGACGCGACAGACACACTCCAAGCCACGGCCTAGCATGGTCCTGATTCGCAAGGTTCAGGTAGCCATGACCCCACTCTTTTTTTTCCCCGCCACTTCACGCACACACCACTCGCTCGGGTGGATCGTTCCATGACGCCGCGCAACGCGCTGTTGGCCATCCATCTCGGCGCGCTGATGTTCGGCCTGTCCGGCGTGCTCGGAAAACTGGCCGAAAGCTCGGCGCTGATCATCACCTTTGGTCGTGCACTGTTCGCCGTGTTGGCCCTGCTGCTGGTGGCGCAGTTGCTGCGGCCCAGCGGGGCGACGCCAAACTGGCGGCAGCGTGGCGGTCTGGCCTTGGGCGGGCTGTTGCTGGGTGCGCACTGGTTGACGTTCTTCATCGCAGTGAAGATCGCTGGCGTCGGCATTGCAACCCTAGGCTTTGCCAGCTTCCCCGCCTTCACCGTGCTGCTCGAAGGCCTGTTGTTCCGCGAACGCACCCGCGCCATCGAGTTCGCCATGGTCGGGCTGGTCTGTGCCGGCCTGCTGCTTGTCGCGCCGGCGTTCGATCTGAGCAGCGGACCGACTGCCGGATTGCTCTACGGTGTGCTTTCCGGCCTGCTGTTCGCGCTCCTGTCGCTGCTCAACCGTGCCGTCACCCGCGGCCTCGATCCGGTTCGCTCGGCGCTCTGGCAGAACCTGGCGATCCTCGCAGCCCTGCTGCCATTCTGCTGGTCGGCGATACCTGCGATACCCGCGCAGGACTGGCTCTGGCTTGCTCTGCTCGGCGTGCTCTGCACCGGACTCGCACACAGCCTGTTCGTCGCTAGCCTGCGGGTCCTGAAGGCGCGCACGACGTCGGTGATCTTCGCTCTCGAACCGGTCTACGGCATCGCCTTCGCCTGGTGGCTGTTCGGCGAGCAGCCGACGCTACGCATGCTGCTCGGCGGCGCCTTGATCATCATCGCCAGCGTGGTTACCAGCCGCTTGAAAAGCCCGCCGAGTGTCGTTCCGAAACTGGCCAGCTGACGCTCAGCGGTCGTTATGCCCCAACGAGCGCTGCGGGTCGATGCGATCACGCACGCGCTGCTTGAGCTCCTTCGCCTCGGGAAAACCGCCGTCGAGCTTGCGCTCCCAGATCTGCACGCCATCGCAGCTGATATGGAAGGTTCCGCCTGTGGCGGGCACCAGACACACGCGGCCCAGGTCATCGGCAAAGGTCGACAGCAGCTCCTGTGCGAGCCAGGCAGCACGCAGCAGCCACTGACACTGGGTGCAATACGTAATGACGATTTCCGGTTTGCTTGCGGTCATTCAGGACAGCTCCGAAGGGAGATACGGCAGCCTATAATAGCCGCCTCTCCACCCTTCCCCGGTTCAGCCATGCTCCGCCTGTTCGTTTCCCTGCTGATGCTGTTAACCCTGCCGCCGCTGTTCGCCGAGCCGGCTCAGCCGAAGACCGGGCTCGTCCTGTCTGGCGGTGCGGCGCGCGGGCTGGCTCATGTCGGCGTGCTCAAGGCGCTGGAAGAGCAAGGCGTACGCATCGACGCCATCGCCGGCACCAGCATGGGCGCGGTCGTCGGCGGGTTATACGCAGCAGGCTACAGCGTTGCCGAACTCGAGCGCCTGGCATTGACCCTCGACTGGCAGCAAGTGCTGTCCGACGATCCGCCGCGCCAGGACATCCCCTACCGCCGCAAGCAGGACGACCGTGATTTCCTCATCAAGCAGAAGCTCAGCTTCCGCGACGACGGCAGCCTCGGCCTGCCGCTGGGCGTGATTCAAGGGCAGAACCTCGCGCTGCTGCTCGAGCGCCTGCTGGTGCACGCCAGCGACACCCGCGACTTCGACCAGCTGCCGATCCCCTTCCGTGCGGTGGCCACGGATATTGCCAACGATGAAAAGGTGGTCTTTCGCAGCGGCCACCTGCCCCAGGTGATTCGCGCCAGCATGTCGATTCCGGCCGTGTTCGCACCGGTGGAGCTGGACGGCCGCCTGCTGGTGGATGGCGGCATGGTCGACAACATCCCGATGGACGTGGCACGCGACATGGGCGTCGACCGCCTGATCGTGGTGGACATCGGCACGCCGCTCAAGCCGCGCAAGGAATTGCTGACAGTAGTCGACGTGCTCAACCAGACCACCACCATGATGACCCGCCGCAACTCCGAAGCGCAGCTGGCCACCCTGCAGTCGCAGGACCTTCTGATCCAGCCGCCGTTGGCCGCTTACGGCTCCACCGACTTCGCCCGCGCCGAACAGCTGGTCGATGCCGGCTACCGTGCCACGTTGGCTCTGGAGGGACGTCTTGCCGAAATGCGCATCACCACCGGTGGCAATCCGGCACTGAGCCTTGCGCGCTCCAGCGACCCGCGAACACCAGTCATCACCGCTATTAGGGTGGAGAACGACTCGAAGGTCAGCGATGCGGTGATCCGCCGGCATGTCCGCCAGCCACTCGGTGAACCGCTGGATCTGGAGGACCTGCAGAAGGACATGGGCACCCTCTATGGCCTGGACTATTTCGAGCGCGTGGAATATCGCGTTCAACGCGGCAAGCTCGGCAATACGTTGGTCATCAACGCCCGCGAGAAGCGCACCGGCACCGATTACCTGCGACTGGGCCTGAGCCTGTCCGACGACTTCCGCGGCGACAGCGTATTCAACCTCGGTGCGAGTTATCGGAAGAACGGCATCAACGAACTGGGTGCCGAGTGGCTTACCCGCCTGCAGCTGGGTGATCGGCAGGAACTCTACAGCGAGTTCTACCAGCCACTGGATGCCGGCTCGCGCTGGTTCGTCGCGCCGAATCTGTTCGTCGAAGCGCAGAACGTCGAGTCCATTCTCGACAACGATCCGATTGCCGAGTACCGCCTGCAACGCTACGGCTACGGTTTCAATCTCGGCAGGCAGATCGCCAACAATGGCGAGATCCGCTTTGGAATCGGCCAGGCCTGGGGTGAGGCCGATGTGCGAATCGGCGAACAGGATCTACCCGACTTCAGCTTTACCGAGGGCTACTACGAGCTGCAGTACTCGTTCGACACTCTCGACAACATCGACTTTCCCCGCGAAGGCGAGGATATCCGCCTGACCATGCGTCAGTACGACCCCAGCCTGAGTTCGGACCAGCGTTACCGACAGTGGCACCTCAAGCTGGACAAGGCACTCAGTCACGGTGCCAACACCTGGGTGCTTGGTGGGCGCTACGGTCGCACGCTGGACGACGCGGAAGTGGTGACGTCGAGCTTTCTGCTTGGCGGCGCGCGTCAGCTGTCGGGCTTCCGTCAGGATGCCCTGGCCGGCCAGAACGTCAGCCTGGCGCGCATGGTGTACTACCGTCGCGTGACGCCGCGAGCGTTTCAGCCGCTGGACTTCCCGCTCTATCTCGGTGGATCACTGGAGCGCGGTCGCGCCTGGAATGCCGACAACGCCTTCGACAGCGGCTATATCAACGCCGCGAGCATCTTTCTCGGCTACGACACGCCACTGGGGCCACTGAACTTCGGCTACGGCTTCAATGACGAGGAGGAACAAGCGCTGTACATGAATCTGGGGCGCAGCTTCTAGCCGGCGTGCCCGGCCTGGATCAGCGCCGGTCGAGATTGGCCAGGATCCGTGCATGCACCTGCTGGCACTTGCGCAGATCTTCCTCGTCGATCCCGGCAAAGGCTTCCTGACGCACCTGTGTGGAAATCGCCTCGATCTTCTCGATCAGCGGCCGTGCCGGCGCACCCAGGGAAATACGTTTGGCCCGGCGATCCTCTGCAGACGCCTTGCGATGCACCAGCCCCTGCGCTTCGAGACTATCGAGCAAGCGGGCCAGCGTCGGCCCTTCAACGGCAACGCTTTGGGCCAGCTCGCGCTGGGTGGGTTCGTGATCGAAACGGGCTAGGTGCAACAGCACCAGCCAGCGCGCCTGCGAGAGTCCGAGATCAGCCAGGCGTCGATCCAGTTCAGCGCGCCAGCCACGAGAAAGTTGCGCCAATTGCATGGCAAAGCGATGTTGCTCGGCGTACATGTACGGCCATTCCTGCAAAAACTAATTATTAGTGAGCTAACCACAGCTCTGGAAAGCAGGCAAGACGACCTTCGAACCCTGATCGAGCGACAGAAGTCGTAATGATGGCACGGTGGAAGTTATAGCCCGGCAGGCGCCCGCCGGCGCAGCCGCTTCAAGCCGAGCCACAGGATGCACCCGGTTACAATTCGAACTCGACCTGCAGCGCGGCACGCACGCAATAAAGCACCTGTTCGGGTACTCGTCCGGCGAACTGCTCGGCCACGGCGCTTACCGGCGGCAGCTCGCCCTCGCCGTCGAGAAAGGCCTCCTGGATTTCCCCAAGCAGGTCCTCGGGCAGGTCCAGCGCCTGTTCCAGGCTCAACTGTTGCAGACCGATGGCCTCGGCGAGCATTGCGTAAACATTCTTCTCACTGCAGTCGAGCTGACGCGCGATCTGCGCAGGCGTCATGCCGGCGCGCGCCAGTGTGATCAACTCGTGTCGCAGATCGGCAGGTGACTTCGCCACTTCGACGCTGCCTTGCAGGACCTCCAGGAAGGCCTGGCCGTAGCGCTCCAGCTTGCGCGCGCCGACACCACTGATGGTGGCCATGTCCGACAGCGAGGCCGGCTGGCTGCGCAGCATTTCCAGCAACGTGGCATCCGGGAAGATCACATACGGCGGCACACCGTGTTCTTCGGCCAGCTTGCGGCGCAAGGTGCGCAGCGCTTCCCAGGTTTCCCGCTCCTCGCTGCGCACCAACTGGCTGGCGGCACTGGCTGCCGGCTTCGGCGCCTTGCTGGTCAGATCGCGGCGAAGTTCCAGGCTAACCTCTCCACGCAGCAATGGCCGACAGCTGTCGCTCAGACGCAACCCGCCGAAACCCTCGAGGTCGACGTCTGCCAGGCCGCGCGCCACCAACTGGCGGAACAGCGAACGCCATTCGGCCTCGGCCAGCGCCTTGCCCATACCGAACACCGACAAATGCTGATGGCCCAGACCACGGACCTTGTCGTTGTCCCGTCCGAGGAGGATGTCCACCAGATGGCCGACACCGTAACGCTGGCCGCTGCGGTAGATCGCCGATAGCGCCTGCCGAGCGGGCTCGGTGGCATTCCAGGTCTGCACGCCATCGACGCAGTTGTCGCAATGACCACAGGGGTTGGGCAGCTCCTCATCGAAATACGCGAGCAGCGCCTGGCGCCGGCAGCGGGTTTCCTCGCAAAGCGCCAGCATGGCATCGAGCTTGTGCTGCTCGACCCGCTTGTGCCGCTCATCACCCTCGGAGTTGTTGAGCATCTGTTTGAGGAAGATCACATCCTGCAGGCCATAGGCCATCCAGGCATCGGCAGGCAACCCGTCGCGCCCTGCCCGTCCGGTTTCCTGATAGTACGCTTCCAGCGACTTGGGCAGATCGAGGTGGGCGACGAAGCGCACGTTGGGCTTGTCGATCCCCATGCCGAAAGCGATGGTTGCGACCATGATCAAGCCTTCCTCGTTGAGGAAGCGCTTCTGGTGATAGGCGCGCAGCTCGTTGGGCAGGCCCGCGTGGTAAGGCAACGCCGGAAAGCCCTGCTCGCTGAGGAACGCGGCCAGGTCATCGACTTTCTTGCGCGACATGCAATAGACGATGCCGGCATCGCCGCGGCGTTCGGCGAGAAAACCCAGCAGCTGCTTGCGCGGCTGCTCCTTGGGCACGATGCGATAGAAGATGTTCGGTCGGTCGAAACTGGAGAGAAACCGTTCGGCGTTTTCCAGATGCAGACGCTGAACGATTTCTTCCCGCGTCCGCTTGTCCGCCGTAGCGGTCAGCGCGATACGTGGCACACCGGGAAACAGCTCGGCCAACTGGCCCAGCTGCATGTACTCGGGACGGAAATCATGCCCCCACTGGGACACGCAATGGGCTTCGTCGATGGCAAACACCGCAATCTCGAGCCGCTGCAGAAACGCCAGCATACGTGGCTGAACCAGGCGCTCAGGCGCGAGATAGAGCATCTTGATCTCGTTGCGCCGAATGCGCTCGGCAATGTCGCGCTGCTCATCGGCGCTCAGCGTCGAGTTGAGCGCAACGGCCGAGACACCCAGCTCTTCGAGTGTCGCGACCTGGTCGTCCATCAGCGCGATCAGCGGGGACACCACCACTGCCAGTCCTTCGCGCAAGAGCGCCGGAACCTGGTAGCACAGGGATTTGCCGCCGCCGGTCGGCATCAGTACCAGCGCATCGCCGCCACTGCCGACACGCTCGATGATCGCGCCCTGGTTGCCACGAAACGCGTCGTAGCCGAAAACGTCTTTTAGGATGCGCTGTGCCTGGTCGAGCATGCCGGTCTCCGAAACAAGGCGCGCAGTATACGCGAGCGAACCGTCGAGTTCAGGATCGCGCGGCCAATACGGACGAGGCGTCATCCGAAGGCACGAGTAGCCTGCGCCCCGCGCCTCGTCTAGAATCCGGGTTGTCTTCCAGCCCCCAAGGTAGTTCCCGATGTCATTCGCCGAGCAACTCGCCCGCCTGCAAGTCTTTCTTGATGCAGATGATCTGCACGAGGAAGCACTGGATTACATCGCCGCCCATGGCTACCTGACAGCGCTGTGTATCTGCTCCGAACAGGTGCCCGAGCGTGAGTGGATCGACGCACTGTTCTCCGAACCCCCCAAGTACAAGGACGACACCGAGCGCGAAGCCATCGAGGCGACGCTGGTTCAGCTCAAGGCACACATTGCCCGTCAACTGGCCAGTGACGAGGACATGGAACTGCCGTGCGACCTGGACCTGGGTGAGGAGCCGGACGAATCCGATCTGCGCGGTTGGTGCATCGGCTTCATGGAAGGCGTGTTCATGCGCGAGGCGGTCTGGTTCGAGGACTCCGAAGAGGAAGTCAGCGAGCTGCTGCTGCCGATCATGGTCGGTTCGGGCCTGTTCGACGAGCAACCGGAATTCGCCGATATCGCCGACAACCCTGAGCTGGTCGACGAAATGGTGGCGCAGATCCCCGAGCTGCTGACGGCCCTGTATCTGATCTGCCACGCTCCCGAGGAAAAACCGGCCCTGCTCAAGCCGCGCCGCCACTGACCGGCTGCAACGAGGCCAAGCGCCAAGGTGGGCGTCACGCCCGCCAGCGACGATGCGACCGGAACCCAGTCCCGGCGCGTCGCCCTACTGCCGGACCTGTCCCGCTGGCTGGCACCACAGGAGGGAAAGGCTTTGTTCTGCACATCTCGATGCCCATCGCGAATACCTGACGACGCTGACGTGAACCAGCCGAGCACAGGCCGCAGCAAATCGAAAAAGCGGGCTGACTAGCACCATGGCCCATCGCGATATCCGGCAGCATCGCAACCCTCTGATCCGATCGATCCTGCTCGGCGTCGGCTGGCTGGCCGTTGTGCTGGGCGTCGTCGGCATCTTCCTGCCCGTCCTGCCGACCACGCCATTCCTGCTGCTGGCCGCGGCCTGCTTCGTACGTAGCTCGCAACGTTTCTATGACTGGCTGGTAGGCCACCCACGGCTCGGCCCGTGGTTCCATGACTACCTGGAAGGGAACGGTATTCCGCTCAAGGGCAAGGTGTACGCCATTGCTACCATGTGGATCAGCATCGGCATATCCTGCTGGCTGGTGCCACTGGTCTGGGCCCGCATCGGGATGCTGCTGAGCGCGACGCTCGTGACGCTCTACATCCTCAGGCAGAAGACATTGGTCAGCAACGACACTGGTGTCAGATAAATCAGCTCCGCACGGCCGTAGCGCTTTCGCTCGCTAACTTCTAGGTGTCGGCATGATTACGCCGATATACCTCCCTCCCCATCGCATCGATCTGCCCCTCGATCAAGGCGTCGAATGGACGGAGCAACTCATCGAATCGGCTGGGACTTTCCAGTAGGTCAAGTGCCGTAACGATTGCCTCGATGGTCGACAACACGCCGGGCATCGGCGCCTTGCGCAAGCGATAGCGGGAGCTCAGCCCCTGGGGCAGCGCAACGCGCGGCAACCCAGCCAGCCATGGATTGACGTGCAGAATCTTTCGCGCCTTCCGCCAGGTGCCATCCGGCACAATCAGGCGCAAGGGCTGGGCGGCATCGGCCAGACTCCCTAGCGGTATGGCATCTTCGCCGGGAAATAACAGGTAGCTCGGCCGTGCGGCATCGCAATCGTCCTCGAAGCGCTCGCCCACCCGCAGTTCTGCATTGCGCAGCCCCAACGCGGCCAGGCGCGCCGTATTGAGCGCATGATTCGCTTCACTAGAATGCTGGAGGATGAGCACCTGGGTAAGGCTATCCAGCGCAGGTATCAGCGCGCAAAGGCACAGGGAAGACGGGCGCTGGCAGCGTGAGCATCGTGGACGGGACATGGTTCACCTCGGCGGCGGAGTCTGCCATAACGGCCACTGCTCTGCAGAGCGACTATGCTTGCGACGTCCCCGCATGAGGAGCAGGCATGATCACCGTCCACCATTTGAACCACTCCCGCTCGCACCGCGTCCTGTGGCTGCTGGAAGAACTGGAACTGCTTTACGAGCTGAAGCGTTACCCGCGCGATCCGAAGACCATGCTCGCGCCAGCAGAGCTGAAAGCCGTACACCCACTGGGCAAGTCTCCGGTGATCACCGACGACGACCTGACGCTGGCCGAATCGGCAGCCATCCTCGAATACCTGCTGGAACGCTATGGCAACGGACGCCTGATGCCGCAGAGTGGCACTCCAGAATACCGTCGTTTTCGCTACTGGATGCACTACGCGGAAGGCTCTGCGATGCCCCCACTGCTACTGCGGCTGGTATTCGACCGCGTCGCCAATGGGCCGATGCCGTTCTTTGTTCGCCCCATCGCACGCGCAATCGCCAAGGGCGCTAACAGCGCCTTCATCGGGCCACAACTGAAGACCCATCTCGACTACATGGAAGCGGAACTGGAGAAGGCCGACTGGTTTGCAGGCAACACGTTCAGCGCAGCG
Organism: Stutzerimonas kunmingensis; assembly: GCF_900114065.1. Lineage (GTDB taxonomy): Bacteria > Pseudomonadota > Gammaproteobacteria > Pseudomonadales > Pseudomonadaceae > Stutzerimonas > Stutzerimonas kunmingensis. The sequence goes on along the minus strand of NZ_FORS01000010.1, from coordinate 84,196 downwards.
GATATACAGATGAGCTTCCCGCTGGAAGCTGCCCATGCCAGAGCCGGCCTGGACGAGAGTCGCCCACGCCTGATGGATTTTTTGCAGCGGATACAGCAGCGGCCCGCTTACAAACGAGCCGTGGAGCGCGGAGGACCCGCCTTGCCCACCGCGTAGACGCCACCAAACTCAGCGGCGACGGTGATCCTGCTCGCGCGGGGCACGTACCGGTATAGGTTGCATACGAGGCGGTTCGATCAAACCAAGAGCGACCGCCAACTTCCAGAACATCTCGTTGAGCCTTGCTTTCATGGTCACACCCTCCTGCGAAATAACGGGCTACATCGGAGCCATGCGGGCTTCGTGGACAGCATAATTCAACTTTGGCTCCGGCGCTCGTGCCCTTTGCAAGCGCAATCCCCGAATGGAGCGCCGCTTTGTTACGGCGCTTTACAACTGCGACCGAGGCGGCGCTGAGGCGTTCAAACGAATTCGCCGCCGGTCTTCAGTTGCGATCGGCCTTGCGTCGATAAGGGAACACATCGATCACCTTGCCGCTGCTAATGGCGTCCTGCAGCCCTTTCCAGTAACCAGCATCGTAGAGCTCGCCATGCAAGCTGGCGAAAAGCCGGCGCTGACCATGGTCGGCGAACAGAAAGCGCGGGAATTCCTCTGGAAACACATCGTTCGGCCCCACCGAATACCAGGGCTCGGACGCCATTTCATCCTCGGGATAGCGCGGCGGCGGAATATGGCGGAAATTCACTTCGGTCAGAAAGCTGATCTCGTCATAGTCGTAGAACACCACCCGACCATGGCGAGTGACGCCGAAGTTCTTCAGCAGCATGTCGCCGGGAAAGATATTCGCCGCCGCCAACTGTTTGATCGCCAGCCCGTAGTCTTCCAGCACCTCGCGCACCTGCTCGTCGCTGGCATGCTCGAGGTAGAGATTCAGGGGCGTCATGCGGCGCTCGGTCCAGCAGTGGCGCACCAGTACGGTATCGTCCTGCACCTCGACCGTTGACGGCGCCACCTCAAGCAGTTCGGCCAGACATTCCGGATCGAATTTCGCCTTGGGGAAACGGAAATCTGCGAACTCCTGGGTGTCGGCCATGCGCCCTACCCGATCGACGCTCTTCACCAGCCGATACTTCTCGATCACCGTGGCTCGGTTGACGCTCTTGATCGGCGAGAAGCGGTCCTTGATCAGCTTGAACACCGTATTGAAGCCTGGCAGCGTGAACACCGTCATCACCATGCCGCGAACGCCGGGCGCCATGACGAAGCGGTCGTCAGTATTGGCCAGGTGATCGATCAGCGCACGATAGAACTCCGACTTACCGTGCTTGTAGAAGCCGATCGAGGTGTACAGCTCGGCGATGTGCTTGCCGGGCAGGATGCGCTTGAGGAAGCCGACAAACTCCGCCGGAATCGGCACCTCAACCATGAAATACGAGCGGGTGAAGGAGAAGATGATCGACACCTCCGCCTCGTCGGTAATCAGCGCGTCGGCAATGATGCCTTCACCCTCGCGGTGCAGTAGTGGGATGACCAGCGGCCACTGTTCGTCGCGGGTGAAGATCCGCCCAAGCAGGTATGCCCCCTTGTTGCGGTAGAGCACCGAGACGAACAGCTCCACGGTCAGCTCCGGATCCTTGCAGACCCAGTCGGGCAGGGTCTCGTGCAATTGCGCCTGCAGGCGCCGCTGGTCTCCTGGCAAGTCGCAGTAGGGCACGGCGAATGCGTAATCGCCAAGGATCTGTTCGAGCATCCCGCTCAAGTCGCCGTTGGGCTGGTAGGTACGGGTTTGCGCCAGCCGTTCATGAGCACGCACCGCCGGTCGCGTGGTATGGATGAACATGGTGCCGTCGCTGATGCAGTCATGGCTGAACAGCCCACAGAAGATGGAGTTGTACCAGGTCTCCGACAGCTCGTCGTCGAAGCGTGGGTTGATCAACTCGATGTAGGCACTTTTGATCTGCGGCCAGGCCTCGACCTGAAGCAGGTCGGCGTGATCGAAACCGGCCAGCAGGCCACGCCGGGTTTCACCAACCTTCTCTTCGTAGAGGTTGATCCGCGCCGCCGATGCGCGCTGCGCTTCCTGCCATTGCGCCTGCTCGAAGCGCGCCCGCGCGCCTTCGGTGATCAGGCGAAAGTGCTCTCGGTAGTCGTCGAAGCCCAGGAGGATCTGCCGAGCGATTTCAGCGGCCAGTTTCTGCTGCACCATGATGCACCCACTGCAGGACATGAACGTCCGCCGAGCTTAGCAGCACGCAGTTTGAAAGTCGGTTTCGGATTGCCAGTTGGTTAATGAGCGACAACACTTGCAGCTCCCTCCCGGTGGAGCCGCCTCATGCGCCCGCTCGACATGTTCCGCCTGCTTGCTCTCGCCGCCATCTGGGGCGCAAGTTTTCTTTTTCTACGCATCATTGCCCCAGTGCTCGGCACCTTTCCCACGGCGTTCTTTCGTGTGCTGCTGGCAACCGCAGGGCTGCTGGTCATCCTGCTGTTGCTGCGCACGCGCTGGGATTTCCGCGGCAAGCTGGGGTTGTGCCTGGTGCTGGGCGTGATCAATTCCGGCTTGCCGTTCGCACTGTATTCGGTGGCCGCGCAGCTGGTGCCGGCTGGCTATTCGGCAATCTTCAATGCCACCACGCCGATGATGGGCGTACTGATCGGCGCCCTGTTCTTCGCCGAGGAGTTGACGCTCGCCAAGATTATCGGCGTTTTCAGCGGGCTCGGAGGCGTGGCATTGCTGATGCGAATCGGGCCGGTGCCATTCGACACGGAGCTGCTGCTCGGCGCACTGGCATGCCTGGGCGCCACCGCCTGTTATGGCTTCGGCGGCTTTCTCACCCGCCGCTGGATCAACCAGGGCGAAGGCCTGGACAGCGAGGTGGTCGCATTCGGTAGCCAGCTCGGTGCGACACTGTGCCTGTTGCCATTGTTCGGACTGTCGTTGCTGAATGCGCCGCCGGTGAACTGGGGCGATTCGACGGTCTGGCTGAGTCTGCTGGGTCTGGGGCTGGTCTGTACGGCGTTCGCCTACATCCTCTACTTCCGCTTGCTAGCGGATATCGGACCGGTCAAGACACTGACGGTAACCTTCCTGATCCCACCATTTGGCGTGTTGTGGGGCGTTATTTTTCTTGATGAGCCACTTTCCTGGGCTTACGTCCAGGGAGGTGCGCTGATCGCGCTCGCGCTGTGGTTGATTCTGCGCCAGGCGCCAACCACACGGCCAACGGCGCAGTTGCGACGCAGCTGAATTGCTCAGCTGCGTCGCACCGCATCACTGCACCAGTTCCTGCTCGCTGAACATGTCGGTGAACAGCATGCTGGATAGGTAGCGCTCGCCGGAATCCGGCAGGATCACCACGATGTTCTTGCCCTGCATCTCTGGACGCTCAGCCAGACGGACCGCCGCAGCCATCGCTGCGCCGCAGGAAATGCCGCAAAGAATGCCCTCTTCGCGCATCAGCCGCAGCGCCATCTGCTTGGCCTCCTCGTCGTCGACGAGTTCGACCTGATCGACCATGGACAGGTCGAGGTTCTTAGGCACGAAGCCTGCGCCGATCCCCTGAATCTTGTGCGGGCTGGGCTTGACCTCGTCACCCGCCAGGGTCTGGCTGATAACCGGCGAGCTGGTCGGCTCCACGGCAACGCTGAGGATCTGCTTGCCCTTGGTGTTCTTGATATAGCGCGAAACACCGGTAATGGTGCCGCCCGTTCCGACGCCGGCCACCAGCACATCGATGCTGCCGTCGGTGTCGTTCCAGATTTCCGGGCCAGTGGTCTTTTCATGGATCGCCGGGTTGGACGGGTTCTCGAACTGCTGCGGCATGTAGTACTGCTCGGGATTCGAAGCCGCGATTTCGGCGGCCTTCTCGATCGCGCCCTTCATGCCCTTCGCCGGCTCGGTAAGTACCAGTTCGGCACCAAGAGCTTTCAGCACCTTGCGCCGCTCAAGGCTCATGGAAGCCGGCATCGTAAGCATCAGTTTGTAGCCGCGCGCCGCGGCAACAAAGGCCAGTCCGATCCCGGTATTGCCCGAGGTTGGCTCGACCAGCGTCATGCCGGGCTTTATCCGGCCGCTGTCTTCGGCATCCCAGATCATCCCGGCACCGATTCGGCACTTGACGGAGTAGGCCGGGTTCCGGCCTTCGATCTTGGCCATGATGCTGACGCCCTTGGGACCAAGGCGGTTGATCATGACCAACGGGGTGTTGCCGATGGAGCGTGCGTTGTCTGCGAATATGCGACTCATGGGAATGCCCTGTCCGAGGTGTACCAGACCAATCAGCCTATGCGCAGTCCAGGCGTCAGTCCAGCCGAACTCACGGCGGAAACCTGGGGTCCATCGTCAACACGCCCACATCCCCGGAATGCCATGACCCGTCGCCTGCTTCCCCTGTGGATTCTTCTCGCACTTGGCCTGCTGCTGATCGTGCTGCACCTCGCCCTGCCCCATCTGGTGCGTAATTATCTGAACGAAAAGATGGCCGACATGGGCGACTATCAGGGCCATGTCGAAGACGTCGATCTGGCTTGGTGGCGCGGGGCTTATCGCGTCGAAGGGCTGCTGATCGAGAAGAAGGACAAGCGCGTACAGGCGCCGCTGTTGAAGGCGCCAGGTATTGATATCGCCATCAGCTGGGACGCAATCCTGCGGCACCGCGAGATCGTCGGTGAGGTGATCTTCGAACAACCGCACCTGAACTTCGTCGATGGCGGCGACAGCGGCGATTCACAAAGCGGTAAAGGAGTCGATTGGCGCGACCAGCTCGATGCCCTGATACCGATCACGCTGAACGAGATTCGCGTTGTCGATGGACAGCTGTCCTTTCGCAACTTCTCTTCCGACCCACAGGTGCACGTCTACGCCAGCGACATCCAGGCCAGCCTGTATAACCTGACCAACACCGATGATGCCGATGGCACCCGCACGGCAGCGTTCGAGGGCACCGGCAAGCTGTTCGACCAGGCGCCGATCGAGGCGACGGCCAGCTTCGACCCATTTACCGACTGGGAGGACTTCGAGGTCAATCTGCGCGTCACCGAGGTACCGCTAAAGCAGCTGAACGACCTCAGTCGCGCCTATGCCAACTTCGATTTCGCCGGCGGAACGGGTGATCTCGTCCTCGAAGTGCAGGCCACCGACAGTCAGCTCGACGGCTACATCAAGCCGTTGCTGCGCAACGTGGATATCTTCGATTACGAACAGGACGTGGCAAACGAGGACAAGGGCTTCTTCCGCGGCCTCTGGGAGGCCGTGGTCGGCGGCGGGCAGGAGGTACTTGAGAACCAGAGCAAGGATCAGTTCGCGACCCGTGTCGAGCTGTCCGGCACCACCCGCAAAACCGACGTGAGCCCATTCCAGGCCTTCGTCGCGATACTACGCAACGCCTTCGTCGAAGCCTTCTCGGCTCGATTCGAACGATCCCCGAGCGAGGACGAGTGACCAAGCAGCGTCACCAGAAGCGCACGTGCAGCCATTCAGTGACTGAATGATGCTCTCGCGTTCACACTCACGCGAGCTTCCCTTATAGTCCCCTCCTGACTACAACGAGCGCCTGCGTGCCAGGCCCGCCGAAGGAATCCGCAATGAAATTCGAAGGCACCCAGTCCTACGTCGCCACCGACGACCTGAAACTCGCGGTCAACGCCGCCATCACCCTGCAGCGCCCGTTGCTGGTCAAGGGTGAACCCGGCACCGGCAAGACCATGCTGGCCGAGCAGCTGGCCGAATCCTTCGGCGCCAAACTCATCACCTGGCACATCAAATCCACTACCAAGGCGCATCAGGGCCTCTACGAATACGATGCGGTGAGCCGCCTGCGCGACTCCCAGCTGGGCGTGGACAAGGTCCATGACGTCCGCAACTACATCAAGAAAGGCAAGCTGTGGGAGGCCTTCGAGAGCGAGGAGCGGGTCATCCTGCTGATCGACGAAATCGACAAGGCCGACATCGAGTTCCCCAACGACTTGTTGCAGGAGCTCGACAAGATGGAGTTCTACGTCTACGAGACCAACGAAACCATCAAGGCGACCCAACGGCCGATCATCATCATCACCTCGAACAACGAGAAGGAGCTGCCTGACGCCTTCCTCCGCCGTTGCTTCTTCCACTACATCGCCTTCCCGGACCGGGAAACGCTGCAGCGCATCGTCGATGTGCACTACCCCGACATCAAGAAGGATCTGGTCAGCGAGGCGCTGGACGTGTTCTTCGACGTGCGCAAGGTGCCAGGGCTGAAGAAGAAGCCCTCGACCTCAGAGCTGGTCGACTGGCTGAAGCTGCTGATGGCCGACAACATCGGCGAGGCAGTGCTGCGCGAGCGCGACCCGACCCGCGCCATCCCGCCGCTGGCTGGTGCTCTGGTGAAGAACGAGCAGGACGTGATGCTGCTGGAGCGTCTAGCCTTCATGAGTCGACGCGCTAACAGCCGCTGATCGGTGCCGGCTTCGGTGGCGCCGGTCGCGCACTCACTGGAGGACCAAACCATGCAAACGCATACCGGTAGTTGCCTGTGCGGCGTCGTGCGCTATCGCATCGACGCCCCCATCGACGAGCTGACCCACTGCCACTGCAAGATGTGCCGCAAGGCCCATGGCGCCGCCTTCGCCAGCTACGCCAGCGTGCCACTGGACGCCCTGCACTTCATGTCAGGCAAGGATCAGCTGGGCGTTTACCACTCCTCCGAACATGTGACGCGCACCTTCTGCATCCGCTGCGGCTCCAATCTGCTGTTCGTCGACAACCGCGAGCATGAGGTCGGCGTCGCTGCCGGGACCCTCGATTCACCGCTGCCGGCACCGCCGCAATCGCACATCTTCGTCGACTCCAAGGCGGCGTGGTACGAGATTCACGACGCACTGCCCCAACACAACGGCGACAGCCCCCGCTGAGCGCCCCGAACATTGCGCACTATCCACGGTGCGTCAGAGGTTTTCTGCCATGCTGCTTGGCCTGTTCAATGAGATGCGCGCTGCCAAGGTGCCGGTATCGGTGCGCGAACTGCTGGACCTGATCGATGCGCTCAAGCACCGCGTCGTATTCGCCGACATGGACGAGTTCTATTTCCTGGCACGCACGGTTATGGTCAAGGACGAGCGCCACTTCGACAAGTTCGACCGGGCCTTCGGTGCCTATTTCAAAGGTTTGGAAAATCTCGATCAGCATCTCGAGGCGCTGATCCCCGAAGACTGGCTGCGCAAGGAATTCGAGCGCAGCCTGACGGACGAGGAACGAGCGCAGATCCAGTCCCTAGGCGGCCTGGACAAGTTGATCGAAGAGTTCAAGAAGCGTCTCGAGGAACAGAAGGAACGCCACGCCGGCGGCAACAAGTGGATCGGCACCGGCGGCACCAGCCCCTTCGGTTCCGGCGGCTACAACCCCGAAGGCATCCGCATTGGCGATGCCGGCAAGCGCCAGGGCAAGGCGGTGAAGGTCTGGGACCAGCGCGAGTACAAGAACCTCGACGACCAGGTCGAGCTCGGTACGCGCAACATCAAGATCGCCCTGCGCCGCCTGCGCAAGTTCGCCCGCCAGGGCGCGGCGGACGAGCTGGATATCGACGGCACCATCGACCATACCGCGCGAGATGCCGGCCTGCTCAACATCCAGATGCGCCCGGAACGGCGCAACGCGGTGAAGCTGCTGATCCTGTTCGACATCGGCGGTTCGATGGACGCCCACGTGAAGGTCTGCGAAGAGCTGTTCTCGGCCTGCAAGACCGAGTTCAAGCACCTCGAGTACTTTTACTTCCACAACTTCATTTACGAGTCGGTGTGGAAGAACAATTTCCGCCGCACCTCGGAACGCACGTCGACCCTGGACGTGCTGCACAAGTACGGCGCGGACTACAAGGTGGTGTTCGTCGGCGACGCGGCGATGGCACCCTATGAGGTCACCCAGCCGGGCGGTAGCGTCGAGCACTGGAACGAGGAAGCCGGCTACGTCTGGATGCAGCGCTTCATGGAGAAGTACAAGAAGCTCATCTGGATCAACCCCTACCCAAAAGACACCTGGGGCTACACCACGTCCACCGGCATCATCCGCGAGCTGGTGGAGGACCGCATGTATCCGCTGACGCTGAGCGGGCTCGAAGACGGGATGAAGTTTCTGGCGAAGTGAGTTGATCCGTCCGTTCGCCAGCCACTACCTGAGCCGCGAATAGCCCAGGCAATCGGCAGTGCAACCTTCAAGTCACGAGCGAAAGGCACGGTAGCGGCGCCGCGAGCGGAACGGGAAGCTTGCCGCCAGCAGCAGGCTCTCCATCAGCCAGGCTAGCAACAGTGCGCAACTCAGCCCCCAGGCAATGGCTTCGGGCGCCAGCAGGACCTGGAAGCGATAGCTGCTCCATACCTGCTCGCGCAGACTGCGCTCGGCGCCGAGCAGTACGTGAATGGCGCGTGCGTACCACGGTCGCTGCATCGCCTGCCACTCGCGCTCGAGCAGGCGGGCCCGCGCCACCAGATGCTCGACGCTTTGAGCGTCGTTCTGGAAAACCGGGTCGTCGCTATCTCGATAGTGCTGCACTAGCGCATCCAGATTGCCGCTGAAGAAGCGCCGCGCTGTGTCCTGAAAGCCGTGCAAACCCTGCTCGGCCTCAAGGCGCCTCGCCTCGACGTGCTTGGCATAGGCATCGATGAATCCCGGCACCTGTACGCCCACCAGCAAGCCGAACGCAAACAGGGTCAGGCGCAGATAACTTCTCAGCATGCCGCCACCTTGCCCTGGGCGACGCATTCGCCCTGTTGCCAGAGACTCCATTGACCGGGCTCGTGCAGGGTCCATTGCTCGTTATTGGTCAGCGGCTCGGTCGCCAGCACTGTGACGACATCGTCAGGGGTGGTTTCGGCATGGAAGTTCACCGTCAGCTCGGCGTCTCTGAGTTGAGCAGGGCCGAACGGGGCGCGCCGGGTGACCTCCGCAAGCTTGGTGCTGCAGAAGCTGAACAACCATTCACCGTTGCTCAGCAGGCAATTGAACACGCCCTTGCGGCGATACTCGTTGCAGGCGCCGAGCAACACAGGCAGCAGGCTCTGGGGGTCGCAACGGTCAGGGAAATCCAGTCGGATGCGGTTCAGCAGGTCGCAGAAGGCGCGCTCACTATCGGTGTCGCCGACCGGGCGATAGATGCCCTTGCCAGGCTCGAAGTCCGAAAGCTGGCCATTGTGCGCGAAGCACCAGTACTGCCCCCAGAGTTCGCGGACGAAGGGATGGGTATTGACCAGGGAAACCTTGCCGACATTGGCGTGGCGGATGTGGCCGATCACCACTTCGCTCTTGATCAGGTAGCGCTGCACCATCTTCGCCACCTCGGATTCGCAGCTGGCGACGGGGTCCTGAAACAACCGCAAGCCGCGCCCTTCATAGAAGGCGATACCCCAGCCATCCTTGTGTGGGCCGGTCTTGCCGCCCCGCTGCATCAGACCGGTGAAGCTGAAAACGATATCGGTTGGAACATTGGCGCTCATGCCCAGAAGCTCGCACATGCGTCATCTCCGCTCGGTGTCTGTGAATCGCTCGACTAGAGCCTGGGTTCGGTGCGCATCCGCCCGCGTGACGGCGTGTAGTCCAGCTCGTCATCGCTGTCATCTTCCATGCGTTCGCGCAGCGTCCGGCTGTCCTCGGCTTCGTCCGCAGTGTCGCGGCGGCGTCGATACTTTCGCTCGATCGGCCAGCGTATGGCGACGAGCAGCAGATACAGGCCGAATGCGATCAGCCCGTACATGGCCAGATCCGCCACGGCGCGCCAGGCGTTGTTGCCCACCTGGAAGATCATGTCCATCGCGGTAATGGCCACCGCCGGCGCGAAGAGCTCCTTCGCCGGGTCGACAATGGTCGGCGTGAACAGCAACACAGCCGCGATCAGTCGTAGCGGCTCGCGCAACCAGCGCCACATTCCGCGCGTCACCCGGAACCAGAACAGCAGGCATCCCAGCGCGGCTATCCCGTAGAGAGCCCAGGCGAGCGAGTAATCGGAGTCGAACATCAGCATGGCGTTTTTCTCGGTGACAGCCGTTCACAACTGCCAGCTGCGGCTGGCGAGGCAACAGGGGGTGCATTCAGCGTCGCCACCGGCATGCTTTGCGTCGCAGCGACAAGGGCGGCCATGATAGCAGCCTGTGTCCCTCAGCCGTCATCGATGGTGACAACAAGCCACTGGCGAAGGCCGAAGCAAGGTCGTATAAACCTCTTAAACGAGGGGTTATCCCCAAACATCGCCGGGACGGCTGCCTCAGGCAACCGGCAAGCAAGGAGAAACACGCCATGCCCTACCAACACATACTGGTCGCCATCGACCTGACCGAAGAGTGCCATCCGGTCGTGGCTCGCGCCCAGGCGCTGGCCAGCACCTCGAATGCCAAGCTGAGCCTGGTGCACATCATCGAGCCGATGGCCATGGCCTTTGGCGGCGACGTGCCGATGGACCTTTCGATGCTACAACAACAGCAGTTCGACCAGGCACGCGAGCGCATGAACGGCTTCGCCGACAGCTACCCGGGCCTGGCTCCGGAGAATCGCCACCTCGCCTACGGACAGCCCCGCCAGGAAGTACACCGCCTGGCGAAGGAACAGGGCTGCGATCTGATCGTGGTCGGCAGCCATGGTCGCCACGGACTCGCCCTGCTGCTGGGGTCGACCGCCAACGACATCCTCCACGGCGCGCCGTGCGATGTACTGGCCGTGCGTTTGAAAAAGGCCGATTAGCCAGGGCGCAGCGCAGGGTGAAGCCACTCTGCGCAAGCTGGCGAGCTCAGACCGCTTCGACGCCCTCGCCCGCACTCATCACCAGCGGGCGGATCTTCTGCAGTTGCGTCTCGAGCGAATAGGTCAGGCTCGACGCCATGGAAAAGAAGGTCAGAAAGGCCTTGAGATTGGAGTCGGCGTGACAGGTATCGTGAATACGCTGCCAGAACGCCTGGTTGACCAGTTGCAGCTGCTGAAATGAACGCACCAGCCCGCGCAGTTCCCAGTCCGCATGGCGACCCTCGCGCAGGTTGAAATACTGCCGCGCCAGATAGAGCGATACCGCCCGCAAAACGAACTCGTTGTTGCTGGCAAATGGCAAATGCTGCTTGGCCATGGGCTTGAGTCCGCCGAGCACCGGGCAGGCACTGGTAGCCATGATCACCCCGAGCAGTGCCCGCAGCCCCTCGTCCAGACCAACCTGCTTGGTGTACTCACGCTCCGGGGTGCGCACCCATACCAAGGCCTTCTTCACTGCCGGCAGGCCCTGGAAATCCTCGATCACCCGGTGCAGGTCGACCGCCGCTGGGCAATGGCTGAAATCGTCCTTGCTCAGTGGGCAATTCGAGCAGCGCTGATGCTCCAGACGGGTCCATTTCGGCGCCTGCGCGGCGACCTCCCTGTCGTACTCACGATCCAGCTCGATCCTGTAGCTGAAGTCGTGTTCATCATCCAGGGTAATGCGGTATTCGATTGCCATTAACGCTCCATCATTACTGCATGATCCGATGCGGATACTTAACTACGCGCCAGCACGCCGGGCATTGATCCATCTCATAAGCCGTGATGGGGAGCCGCATCGCCGGGCAACGATTGGTGTGGCGCGGGCCCCAGCAACCCGCACCCCTGCTCGCCAGTGTGGCGGGATTACTCCTCCAGCTCTGCCCAGCGCTCCAGCAAGCCGTCCAGCTCCAGCTGCAGCGCTTCAAGGCGACTCAACACCGCAGCGGTCACGTCTGCCGGCTGCTGATAGAAGGCCGGATCGGAGATCTGCGTCTGGAGCGCCTCGATAGCCTGTTCCGCCTCATCGATCTTGCCCGGCAAGGCCTCGAGCTCGCGCTGCAACTTGTAGCTGAGCTTCTTCTTCGCCGGCGCGACCTCGGCAGCTACCGGCGCGACCGGAGCCTGCTGCGCTTTCTTGGCGTCCTTCGTCTCGCCGCCGGACTCTGCAACACCCAACAAACGCGGCGAACCACCCTGGCGCAACCAGTCCTGGTAGCCACCAACGTACTCGCGTACCTCACCGCCGCCCTGAAACACCAAGGTGCTGGTGACCACGTTGTCGAGAAAGGCCCGGTCATGGCTCACCATCAATACGGTGCCCTGGAAACCGAGCAACACCTCTTCGAGCAGTTCGAGGGTTTCCACGTCGAGGTCATTGGTCGGTTCGTCGAGCACCAGCAGGTTGGCCGGCTTACTGAACAGCTTGGCCAGCAAGAGCCGTGCCCGCTCGCCTCCAGACAGCGCCTTGACCGGCGTCCGTGCCCGCTGCGGGCTGAACAGGAAGTCGCCGAGATAGCTCAGGACATGACGATTCTGGCCATCGATGGTGATGAACTCACGTCCTTCGGCGAGGTTGTCGACCACGGTCTTTTCCAGCTCCAGCTGGTGACGCAATTGGTCGAAATACGCCACTTCGAGCTTGGTGCCGAACTCTATGGAACCGCTGCTCGGATGAAGCTCGCCCAGCAGCAGCTTGAGCAAGGTGGTCTTGCCGGTACCGTTGGCACCGAGCAAGCCGATGCGATCGCCGCGCTGGATGACCATGGAGAAGTTCTTGATCAGCGGATCGCCGCCGACATGGGCGAACGTCACATCCTCGGCGACGATGACCTGCTTGCCGGACTTCTCCGCGGTTTCCACCTGGAACGTGGCTTTGCCCTGGACATTGCGCCGCTCGCTGCGCTCGGCGCGCAGCGCCTTCAGTGCCCGCACGCGGCCTTCATTGCGGGTGCGCCGCGCCTTGATGCCCTGGCGAATCCACACTTCTTCCTGAGCCAGCTTCTTGTCGAACAGCGCATTGGCCGTTTCCTCGGCGGCCAACTGCTGCTCCTTGTGCACCAGGAAGCTCGCGTAGTCGCCGTTCCAGTCGATCAGGTGGCCGCGGTCCAGTTCGAGGATGCGGGTCGCGAGGTTCTGCAGGAATGCCCGGTCGTGGGTGATGAACAGCACGGCACCGTTGAAACCGGTAAGCGCCTCTTCCAGCCAGGCAATGGCACCGATATCCAGGTGGTTGGTGGGCTCGTCGAGCAGCAGCAGATCCGGCTCGGACACCAGTGCCTGGGCCAGCAGCACGCGGCGGCGCCAGCCACCGGAGAGTTCAGCCAGGGTGCGGTCAGCCGGCAGCTGCAGGCGGCTCAGGGTGCTGTCGACCAGTTGCTGCAAGCGCCAGCCATCCTTCGCCTCGAGCGCCTGCTGTACATGCATGAGCTTCTCGAGATCGGCGTCGTTCTGGATGTTCTGGCTGAGGTGATGGTACTCGGCGAGCAGCTCGCCAACCCCGGCCAGGCCTTCGGCGACCACATCGAATACCGTGCGGTCGTCCGCTCGCGGGAGCTCCTGCGGCAGTTCGCCGATCTTCAGCCCCGGGGCACGCCAGATTTCCCCGTCATCGGCGGCACGATCACCTTTGACCAGGCGCAGCATGCTGGATTTTCCGGTGCCATTACGGCCAATGATGCAGACCCGCTCGCCTCGCGCGATTTGCCAGGACACGCCGTCCAGCAACGGCGTGGTGCCGTAGGCGAGAGATACATCGGTGAACTTGAGCAGGGTCATGACTACCTCCGGAAAACAGGGCGCGCAGTCTAACAGATCGCCATGGCCCACCCGCTGTGAGCAAGGCTTTATCAGCCACACGGCGCTATCGCATCGGTTTGCTGTCGATGGCCACGCGAGCCTTGGCAGGTACGCTCGTCGGAAGTCTGCCTTTGTTTGTTACGGGAGCTTAATGCGCGTTTAACTGCCCCGTGCGGCAGGCTAAGCTAGCCCCTGCGACAGGCCGATTGCGGCTGTGCCCAGGCGCAGCCGATCACCTGTCATCTCAAGCCCCCGTTTTACGGATGTACCATGCGCGGCCGACTCTCCAGTTTGTGTTTCTGCCTGTTCGTTTCAACCCTCGGCCAGGATGCGTCCGCCGCCAGTCTCAGTCAGCAGCGCCAGTATTACGACCAGGCCAAGCAGGCCCTGGCCAAGGGCGACAGCGGCCCCTACCGGCATTATTACAACGCCCTGCGCGACTACCCGCTCGAACCTTATCTCGCGTACGACGACCTGACCCATCGCCTGAAATCGGCCAGCAACCAGGAGGTGGAGAAGTTTCTTGCCGAGCACGGTGACCTGCCACAGATCAGCTGGATGAAGCTGCGTTGGCTGCGCCTTCTGGCCGCGCGCGGGGACTGGGAGACCTTCATCCGCTACTACGACCCGAAGATGAATTTCACCGAGCTCGACTGCCTGTTCGGCCAGTATCAGCTACGCAACGACCTGCCAGGTGCCGATGCCACGGCCGAGCGCCTTTGGCTGGTCGGCAAGTCGCAGCACAACGCCTGTGATCCGTTGTTCGAACTGTGGGATATCAAAGGGTTGCTGACCGAAGAGCGCCGTTGGAAGCGCACCAAGCTGGCAGTCGAGAGCGGTAACTACGGCGTGGCCAGCTATCTGGTCAAACGCCTGCCGACCCTGCAACCTCAGGGGCAGTTGTTGATCGATGTCGCGCAGAAGCCGCAAATGCTTCGCCAATCGGATCGCTTCGTGCCAACCAGCCCGGAAATGGCCGACGTCGTGTCGCTCGGATTGCGCCGCCTCGCCCGTCAGGACCCGGAGCAGGCGCTGAATCTGCTCGACGGCTACGCTCGGCGCTTCGCCTTCTCGGCCGAAGAGAAAGTCGCCATCGCCCGGCAGATCGGGCTGACGCTGGCCAAGCGTTTCGACGCACGTGCGCTGAAAGTGATGGCCGAATACGACCCCGAACTGCGTGACAACACCGTCAGCGAATGGCGCGCCCGGCTGCTGCTGCGCCTGGGCCAGTGGGATGACGCATACCGGCTTACCCAACGCTTCCCCGAAGACCTGGCCAATACCAATCGCTGGCGCTACTGGCAGGCACGCAGCCTGCAACTGGCCAAGCCCGAAAGCCAGCAAGCGGCACAGCTTTACCAGCCGGTTGCCAGGGAGCGGGACTTCTACGGCTTTCTTTCTGCCGACCGCATTCAGGCACCGTACAAGCTCAACCACCAGCCACTGGCGCTCGATAGCAAGGTCGTGCAAAAGGTGCGCAACACCGCTGGCATCCGCCGCGCGCTGGAATTTCACGACCGCGGGCAGATCGTCGATGGCCGCCGCGAGTGGTACCACGTCAGCCGTCTCTTTAGCAGGGACGAACTGGTGGCGCAGGCGCGGCTTGCCTATGAAAAGGAATGGTATTTCCCGGCGATCCGCACCATCAGCCAGGCGCAGTACTGGGACGACCTGGACATCCGCTTTCCCATGGCCCACCGCAGCACGCTTATTCAGTCAGCCAGGGCCCGAGAGATTCACCCGAGCTGGGCATTCGCCATCACCCGCCAGGAAAGCGCGTTCATGGCCGACGCCCGCTCCCATGTCGGCGCCACTGGGCTGATGCAGCTGATGCCGGCCACGGCCAAGGAAACCGCCAGACGTTTCAACATCCCGCTGGCCTCACAACAGCAGGTGCTCAACCCCAACACCAATATCCAGCTGGGCACCGCCTATCTGAGCCAGATCTACGGCCAGTTCAACGGCAACCGCGTGCTCGCCTCGGCCGCCTACAACGCCGGGCCGGGGCGCGTACGTCAATGGCTGCGCAACGCCGAGCACTTGTCATTCGATGTCTGGGTGGAAAGCATTCCGTTCGACGAAACCCGCCAGTACGTGCAGAACGTGCTGACCTACTCGGTCATCTACGGGCAGAAACTGAACTCGCCGCAACCGCTGGTGGAATGGCACGAGCGCTTCTTCGAATCTCAGTGATGCGGCGGCTTTCAGGCAACCGAACAGGCCTGCTCACTTGGGCAGGCCTGGCTGAAATTACTCCAGCACTTCCACCGGCATCCCCACCTCCAGCTCACCGGTGCCTTCGGCGATCAGGTTCTGACCGAAGAAGACACCGCCCTTCCCTTTGCGATATGTGAGCAGCGTATTCAGCGGTTCACGATCGGGATCGCGCTCGGCGGTGAACGGGTCGAGGGTGGGAATGACGCAGCGTGAACAGGGCTTGACGATGCGAAACGCCAGCTGACCGATGCGAATACGCGTCCAGCCGTCCTCGGCATAAGGCTGCGTACCGCTGATGACCAGGTTCGGGCGAAACCGCAACATTTCCAGCGGGCGCCCAACGCGGCGAATCAGGTCGTCCAGAGAGCCCTGACCGATCAGCAGAAAGGGAAATCCATCGCTGAATGCCGTGCGCTCGCCCAGCCTTGCGTAGTCAAGATCGACTTGAATGCCGTCGTCTTCGGGCAGATACACCAGACGGCAGGGCTGACCGAGAAAATCCGTCAGCCAGGCCGCTGCGGCATCGCCGGCATCAGGCACCACGGCATTGGAACTCCAGATCTGCACGCAGCGCATTACCTTGGCATCCGGCACGGCAACCAGCAGCTCCTGCATGCCCGGCGCAGTCAGCCGCAGCGCGGTTTCGCCATCCCAGTGCGCCTGTAAAAGCGCCATTCTGGGTACGGCACGCTGGGTAAGAAAGCGCCCTGTGCCGGCTGCAACCACCATCCAGCGCCGATCACCGACCAGACCCAGCGCGTCACTCGCGCATTGCTGCAGCGCTTCGCCAGCGGCCGATTTGAGGGGGAAGCGATAGAGCGAGGAGAGATGCATGCGGCGCCTCCTGAGGGGAAGCGCAGCAGCATATCAGGGCTCGACTGCGATGTTCAGCAGCCGACAGAGCGAGGGACTGATCAGTCCTGCTCTTCCGTTTTCAGACGGTCTTGGATCACGTCCACGAGCTTTTCCGGCTGGAACTTGGAAAGGAAGTTGTCGCAACCGACTTTCTGCACCATCGCCAGGTTGAAACTGCCCGACAGCGAAGTGTGCAGCACCACGTACAGATCACGCAGGCGCGGGTCATGGCGAATTTCCGTGGTCAGGCGATAGCCATCCATCTCCGGCATTTCGGCGTCGGTGAAGACCATCAGCAGCTTGTCGGTCAGCACCTCGCCGGCATCGGCCCAGGCCTTGAGCATGTTCAGGCCCTTCAGTCCGTCGCTGGCGGTGTGAACCTTCAGCCCGAGCTGGCTGAGGGTTTCGCGCAGCTGCGCGAGGGCGACGGTGGAATCGTCCACGCAAAGCACTTCGCGGCCTCTGGCGCGCTCGAGCATCGGATCGGCCAGGCGTTCGGGGGAAATGCTGGTGTCGTAGGGCACGATTTCGGCGAGCACCTTCTCCACATCGATCACTTCCACCAGCTCGTTATCGACCTTGGTGATGGACGTGAGGTAATGCTGACGGCCGGCCGTGGTTGGCGGCGGCATCACTTCTTCCCAGTTCAGGTTGACGATGCGATCCACGCCGCCGACCAGAAACGCCTGTACGGTACGGTTGTACTCGGTGACGATGATGGTGCTGCGCTCATCCGGCACCAACGGTCGCAGCCCGATGGCGCGAGACAGGTCGACCACCGGCAGCGTCTGCCCTCGCAGGTTGACCACGCCGCAGACCGAGCTGTGGCGGTGCGGCATCAGGGTCATCTTTGGCAGCTGGACGACTTCCTGCACCTTGAAGACGTTGATGGCAAACTTCTGCCGCCCGCCGAGCCGGAACATGAGAATCTCCAGGCGATTCTGCCCCACAAGACGGGTACGTTGATCGACTGAATCGAGAATGCCGGCCATTTCCAGGCTCCTTGGGAAAACATGGTAAAAGGCATATCGGCCGGATGCTTCAACGCTTTATGCAACGCAGGGTGTTTTTTATGCCGTGCGTCGCAACCGTCGGAATGGCAAACAGGGGTTATTGCTTGTCGGCATTGCGCAACAGCAAGGGAGAGTCGGGCGGCAGGTGCATGCGCAATGCGCCGGCGCGCACTTCGAAGCGCAGATGGGCACCGCGGAAGGGCTCGCCGTCCAGATTGATGTCGATCTTCGTCGGCGCCTCCACCTCGAGCCAGGGCACCCGCGCGCTGACGGACACCGCCTCGACGCCGAGCAATCCGCCGCTGAGCAATGTTCCCAGCGTACCGACGGCATCGGCCGGCGCAGGCACGATGCAGACATCGAGCAAGCCGTCATCGACGCTCGCCTGCGGACATAGCAGCTGGCCACCGCCCGCCTGGCGGCCATTGCCGATCCCTAGCGCCAGAAACTCGCCCTCCCATTCGAAGTCCGGACCGCTGAAGCGGCCACGGGCCGCATCGATCTCGGCAAAGCGCGTCAGCCCGGTCAGCAGGTAAGCACCACCACCCAGGAAACGCTTGAGTTCTTCCGAGGTGCTGGCAGTTACCCGCGAACCGAAGCCACCGGTAGCCATGTTGACGAATGGGCGACCGTTCATCATGCCGATATCGACGGCGTGCGCAGGCTCATCCAGCAGCGCCAGCGCTTCGAATGGATCGAGCGATATACCGGCAGCCTTGGCGAAATCATTGGCGCTACCCAGCGGCATCAGTGCCAGGGTCGCGTCTGCTCCGATCTCCAGCATGGTTTCGGCAACTTCACGCAGGGTGCCATCGCCACCACCGGCAACCAGCGTTCGGTAGCCCGCACTCAAGGCATCCTGCACCAGCCGTTGAGCATCGCCCGGCTCCCAGGTCACGCGAACCGCCAGCTCCCAGCCCAATTCACGCTGCTGTTTGACAGCTTCGCGCACCTCGTCATTGAGCGCCTGTTTTCCATGCAGTATCAGCAGCGCCTTGGCATCGCTCATGGCTGTTCATTCCTCGCTATTCGCACCGTTGCATAAGACAGGAGCCGGCGCCGGAAGTTGTGCGAAACAAGCGCAGCGGTATTAATCCAAAAGTTCGATCAATAGCGCCGTCGGTCACCGGATGCGCGCACCCAGGTCTTCCCAGACATTCGCAAGTTCCGTCTAAACCTCTTTCAAAACAGTGGTTTGCAGGCAGATCGTGGTTTTCATCATTTTTTTGGCAGGCCTTTGACTAGTACTGAACTCATCCTGAGAGGCACGGTCGGAGCAGGAGTCCCGATCACGGTTGCGATGGCGGCCTGCTATCACCCTCCCGCGTGCCGCGGCGATTAATTCGAGATTTGAGCCAGCTTTGAGCTGAGGATGGAGCCTTGTATGCGCGTACAGTCAGTTGGAACCCTTGAATATGCTCACCCGAGTTTCGTCGATTACTTCCTCGCCAGCATTCGTCTGATACATGCCTTGACGGCTATCTTGCCGGGGCTTCTGCTTCTGGCGTTCATGGAGCTACCGACCAGCGGTCCGTTCAGCGCCTTCCTCGGCTTCTTCGCGGTACTGAGCGTCATCATTTTCCAGACCGTAGGCATTTACAGCGAAGAGGTGTTCAGCACCCTGCTGCGCTTCCGCGTCATGTTCGTCGCCTGGGCGGCAGCGTTCAGCTTCCTGGTCTTCATGCATCAGGGCATGGGGATGTTCGGCTATCTCGAAGCCAAACATCTGGCGTTCTGGTTCCTCACCAGCACCATCCTGTTCGGCGCCGAACGCCTGGCAATGCTCGCCCTGTTCCGCCGCCTGATGGCGCGCGGCATGTTCCTGCAGAACGCCGTGATTCTTGGCGGCACCGACAATGGCGTGCGCGTTGCCGAGTACCTGCAGAACCATCGCGATATCCGCACCGGCGTACTCGGTTTCATCGACGATCGCCTCGAGCGCTTGCCCAAGGAGCTGGCCAACCTGCCGCTGCTGGGCAACACCCGCGACCTTGAACAGATGATCCGTGAAGAGAAAGTCACCCAGGTGCTGGTCGCCCTGCCCTGGTTCGCCGACAGCCGGATCGGCCAGCTGATCGCCGAACTGCGCAAGCTGCCAGTCAACGTTCTGCTGGTCCCTGACATGGTCGCCTTCCGCCATGCCGACAAGCGCATCACCGAGGTCGGCGGGCTGCCGACCCTGATCGCGTCGGATCTGCCGCTGCGCGGATGGTCGCCGATGTTCAAGCGTCTGGAGGACATCGTCATTTCCAGCATCGCCCTGCTCGCCGCCGCGCCGGTCATGCTGGCGATCGCTCTGGCGATCAAGCTCGACTCGCCAGGCCCCGTGCTCTTCAAGCAGAAGCGCTACGGCTACAACAACCGCCTGATCGAAGTTTTCAAGTTCCGCTCGATGTACCACGAGAAGTCGGACGCCAACGCCGATCGGCAAACCACCCGTGGCGATGATCGCATCACCCGTGTGGGCCGCTTCATCCGCAAGACCAGCCTCGACGAGCTGCCTCAGCTGCTGAACGTCTTCCTCGGCAGCATGTCAATGGTCGGTCCGCGCCCTCATGCCACGGCTACCAAGGCTGCCGGCGTGCTGTTCGAGGATGCCGTGGCCGAGTACTCCGCGCGCCATCGGGTCAAGCCAGGCATCACTGGCTGGGCACAGATCAATGGCTACCGCGGTGAAACCGACACGCTGGAGAAGATCGAGAAACGCGTCGAGTTCGACCTGGATTACATCGAGCGTTGGTCCGTGTGGTTCGACCTCTACATCCTGGTGCGTACCCCGCCAGCGCTGCTGCTCAACAAGGATGTGTACTGATCGGCAAACGCGCTGAACACCGCCGAAAAAGATCAGAAAAGCCGCATCACAAGATGCGGCAGGAAGGAACTAATGACACTCCCAAAAATCTCACATTCGTTCACCCCGGGCCGCACCCCGGCGGCTGCGAAGTTGCAGCCACGAGGTTGATCCCATGTTCAAGAACATCTTGATCGTATGTGTCGGAAACATCTGCCGAAGCCCCACGGCCGAAGCGCTGTTCGCACACAGACTCAGCGGCCAGGACCTGACGATCAGCTCGGCAGGGATTGGTGCATTAGTAGGTAACCCGATGGACAAGACCGCCCATGAAGTACTGCAGGACAACGGGCTGGAGCTGCCAGCTCACTGCGCGCGCCAGGTCGACAGCCACATGCTGCACCAGGCGGATCTGATCCTAGCGATGGAGCATAGCCACATTCAGCACATTCGCCAGATCGCACCTGAAGTGCACGGCAAAACGTTTCTCATCGGTAAATGGCAGGAGGAGCTGGAAATCCCGGACCCGTACCGCCAATCCAAACCCGCGTTTGAACATGTCCACAATCTCCTGACGAAATCCGTCGAGAGCTGGCTTCCTTACCTGAAATGAAGAAGGAACTTCGATGACAACCATGCCCCGCCCAATCTATGAAACCAAAGAGGACAAGGACATCGACTTGGCCCACCTCTTTGACACCTTCATCAACAACCGCCTGCTGATCCTGGGCATCACCGGGTTCTTTGCAGCCCTGGGGATCGCCTACGCCCTGCTTGCGACGCCGGTCTATCTCGCCAGCGCGATGATCCAGATCGAACCGAAGAACGGGCTGCCAAGCCTGACTGACGTGGTCAACACCAATCCGCCGGTGTCTCCGGCGCAAACCGAGATCGCGCTGCTCAAGTCGCGCTCGGTGGTTGGTGGTGCCGTTGCCAGCCTGAATCTCGATATCCAGATCACCCCCCACCACTTCCCGATCATCGGCGGTTTCATGGCGCGTCGCTTCGAGCCGAGCGAAGAAGGTGAATTGGGTTGGCACCCTGCCGGTCTTGGCGCTTACGCCTGGGGTGGCGAGACGCTGAAGGTCACTCAGCTGGAAGTGCCGGACAAGGTCCATGGCAAGGAGCTGACACTCGAAGCGGCAGAGAACAACGGCTTCATCCTGCGTGACAAGGACGACGAGGTCGTGGTTCAGGGTGTCGTTGGCGAGCCGGTCGAGACAGAGGACTACCGCGTCACCGTGGCTGAGCTGAATGCACGGCCGGGTACCACCTTCACCGTCGTCAAGAACCGTACCTACAACACCACTGAGAGCTACCAGCAGCGTCTGTCGGCCGCCGAACGCGGCAAGCAGTCGGGCATCGTCAACGTGACCCTCGAAGACCCCAACCCGGAGCACGCTATTCGCGTTCTGGAAGAGGTCGCCAGCCGTTATGTCGACCAGAACGTCGCGCGCAATGCCGCCGAAGCCACCCAGAGCCTGGAGTTCCTGAATGAGCAGGTGCCAGCCGTACGCAAGAAGCTGGAAGCTGCGCAGACAGCCCTGAACAAGTACCAGACCGGCTCGGGCTCCGTGGACATCACTGCCGAAACGCAATCCGTGCTGGACCGCATCGTCGATCTCGAGAAGCAGATCTCCGAGCAGAACCTCAAGCGTACCGAGATGGAACGCCGCTTCACCCGTCAGCATCCGAACTTCCAGGCATTGATGAACCAGATCAACCAACTGCAGATGCAGAAGGAAGAACTGGAGAAGCAGATCGGCACCCTGCCGTCGACCCAGCAGGAACTGCTGCGCCTGACCCGTGACGTGGAAGTTTCCTCGGAAACCTATTCCATGCTGCTGAACAAGACCCAGGAGCTGGACATCATTCGCGCCGGCACCGTAGGCAACGTGCGCATCATCGACCATGCTGCCGCTGACCTGGAAAACCCGGTCAAGCCGAACAAGCCGCTGGTGGTCATCGTCGCAACCCTGCTGGGCGCCCTGCTCGCTACCGCATTCGTCTATGTGCGTGAAGCACTCAAGCGTGGCGTCGAGAACCCGGAAGACATCGAGCGTACCGGCACCCCGGTGTATGCCTCGATCCCGTTCACCGACAAGCAGGCCGCGCTGGAAAAACGCCTGGCCAACTTCAAGCGCGACAAGAGCACCGCCTCTTACCTGCTGACCATCAACGACCCGGCCGACCTCGCCACCGAAGCCATGCGCAGCCTGCGTACCAGCCTGCACTTCGCGATGATCGAGGCCAAGAACAACGTCCTGATGATCACCGGCCCGAGCCCTGCGGTGGGCAAGTCCTTCGTCACCACCAACCTCGCCGCGGTCGTTGCACAATCCGGCAAGCGCGTGCTGCTGATCGATGCCGACATGCGCAAGGGTTACCTGCACAAGGTCATGCGCTGTGACGGTGACAAGGGCCTGTCGGACATCCTCTCGGGCCGCATCACCCTGTTCGATGCCATCCAGAAGACCCAACTGAACAACCTGCACGTGATCACCCATGGCCAGCTGCCGCCGAACCCCTCGGAGCTGCTGATGCACGAGAACTTCTCGCGCTTCGTCAAGGAGATCAGCCACATGTACGACCTGGTGATCTTCGATACCCCGCCGATCCTGGCAGTCACCGACGCAGCCTTGGTCGGTAGCCAGGCCGGTACCACACTGATGGTCACCCGCTACGCGCTGAACGGCGTGAAGGAAATCGAGGCTGCCAAGCGTCGCCTCGAGCAGAACGGCTTGATCGTCAAGGGCGTCATCTTCAACGCAGTGGTTCGCAAAGCTTCGACTTACGGCGAGTACGGCTACTACCAGTACGAATACGCCAGCACCAGCAAATAAGGTGAGCGCATGGCGGCGGCTCTGCCGTCGCCATGCAGAACACTGCAGCTACCCCCACTTTCCTCACTGCCGAACAACTGGCCTTCAGAGCGTCAGTGGAACGTTTTTTTTGCCCGAAGATAGGTGTTAGCGATGACCAGACACCCCAACCGGCCAGCACAGCGCCTGACACGACTGGCCGTGGCACTGGCGGCCACGCTGTCCGCAATCAGCGCATGCGCCGCCGATTGGCCAACCAGCGACAAGGGCCTCGCCCTGCTCGGGGTCAATATCTCCGGCGCCGGATTTGCCCCGCACTTGACTCCGGGCAAGAACGGCACGAACTACTTCTATCCGGAAAAAAAACACTTCAAGTACTACGCCGATCGGGGCATTCGTTTGATCCGCTTCCCCTTCATCTGGGAACGGGTTCAACACTCGCTCGATGACGGATTGAACTTCGACCAGATCCGGTTGTTGAAGAAGACCCTGGATCTGGCCGCAATGAATGGCCAGAAGGTCGTTCTGGATATGCACAACTATGGTCGTTACCACGGCGAACTCATCGGCTCGAGCAAGGTGCCTTACGACGCCTACGCATCGGTGTGGCGCGAGCTGGCCAAGCGCTTCAAGGGTCACCGCGGCCTGCTCGGCTACGACATCATGAACGAGCCACACGGCACCGTTGGACTCTGGCCAGGCGCGGCGCAAGCGGCGGTCGATGCGATTCGCGAAGTCGACGATCAGACGCTGATCTTCATCGAAGGCGAGCGCTGGTCCAGTGCGTATCACTGGCCACAGGTGAACGCCAACTTCCTGATCAACGACCCGGCCGACCGCATCGTCTACGAAGCGCACCTGTATTTCGACCAGGATTTCTCCGGCAAGTACATGGCGCAGACCAGCCGCGATATCGACCCGATGATCGGCGTCGAGCGCGCTCGCCCTTTTATCGAATGGCTGAAGAAACACGGCCAGCGAGGCTTCCTCGGCGAATACGGCATTCCCGATGACCTGCCCGAAGCGGCGGTCGCCATGGACAACCTGCTCGCCTACCTCAATGACAACTGCGTACCCAGCGCCTACTGGGCCGGCGGCCCCGGCTGGGGCACCTACAAGCTTGCAATCGAGCCGCGCAAAGGCGAGGACCGTCCTCAGATGGAGCTCATGCGCAAACACCTGGCGAACGACTGCACTGCCATTGGCCCTACACCTGCGCACAACGCTGACTGATTCTGGAGTGACTCGAACATGAAATTCGGACTGCTATGGCACTCGTTCTCTTCCGGCAACCTCGGGGTTGGCGCCCTGAGCATTTCCAACATGCTGCTGATCGACGAGGCCGCGCGTAAATGCGGGATCACCCCGGAGTTCCTGATCATCGGTTCGTCCGGGCCCTGCGACTACCCTCCGTCCACCGAGCGCTTCAAGTACGAATTCATCGAGTTCAACGAGAAGGCGCTGCTGAAGAATCCCCACGGCCTGTACCAGGCGATCAGCTCCTGTGACGCGGTATTCGATATCGGCGAAGGCGACAGCTTCTCCGACATCTACGGCGCCAAGCGCCTGATCAAGCTGCTGGTCAGTAAGGGCATGGCCCTGGGCGGTCGCGTTCCGCTGATCCTCTCGCCGCAGACCATCGGCCCGTTCAAGTCGGACTGGGGCACCAAGGCTTCGGCCTGGGCAATGAAGAAGAGCACCATGGTCTTCGCCCGCGACCACCAGTCGTTCGACGTGCTCAAACAGCTGAACATCCCCAATCGCGACGAAGTCATCGACGTCGCCTTCGCCCTGCCCTTCGAGCGCCAGAGCGAACAGCGCGATCCGAGCAAGCTGGCCGTCGGCCTCAGCGTGTCGGCGCTGCTGCATCACGGCGGATACGAAGGCACCGCCAATCAGTTCGGCCTGCGTGCCGATTACAAGACGCTGACCGACCGCCTGATCCGCACGCTGCTCGAGCGCGGCCACGAAGTACACCTGGTGCCCCACGTGATCCCGATCGGCTTCCCCGCCGAAGACGACTACACCGTGTCCCAGCAACTGCAGCAGCAGTATCCCGAGCTCAAGCTGGCGCCGCGCTTCAAGGGGCCGATCGAGGCCAAGTCCTATATCAGCGGCATGGACTTCTTCGTCGGCGCGCGTATGCACGCGACCATCGGTGCGTTTTCCGCCGGTGTGCCGGTCGTGCCGCTGGCCTACAGCCGCAAGTTCGCCGGGCTCTATCAGTCGCTCGACTACCACCGCGTGGTGGACCTCAAGACCGAGGACACCGAGAGCGCACTGGAGCTGGTTCTTGCGCATCTGGACAACCGTGAACAGCTCAAGGCCGAAGTCGCCGCCAGCGGCGCGATCATCCGCCGCAAGCTGGACGCCTACAGCGTGGCGCTGGAGCAGATCCTTGCCACCCTGCACCAGCCTCAGGCCGCGTATCAGAGATAACCATGCGCGATCACGCCCTGATGGGGGTTACCACGGCGGCCCGCACCGCCGTGCAGCTCGGCACCCTGCTGATCCTCGCGCGAACGCTGGGGCCGAGCGACTTCGGCTTCATTTCGATCGTGATCACCTGGTCGACCATCGTCGCCCTGGTGACCGACTACGGCTTCGGCATGCGCGCCTTGCGCGACATCGGCGCCGAGCGCCATCGCGCGGGCGAGATCATGTCCGCCAGCCTGGCGGCGAAGTCCGTACTGGTACTGCCGGCCTGCGTCGTGCTGCTGCCGATCATCCTGTTCGTCCTCGATCTGCACACCACCGAGCGCTTTGCCGCAGTGCTGTTCCTGCTCGGCACGATTGCCTCCTCCTATGGCGACCTTGGCCTGACGGTGTTTCGCAGCATTGGCCAGTTCCATCGCGAGACGAAGATCGTGGCTGCGACGGCACTGGTGCATTTCGTCCTGATCGGCGCGGCGATCCTGCTGCGCAACGATGTGCTTGCCATCGGCGTCGCCTTTCTGGTGTCACGTCTGATCTACGCGACTTTCGCCCTGCGCGCGCTGTCGAAGATCCTCGAATTGGGCGGCATCCTGCGCAACTCTTGGAAAGTGCTGGCCGAGCGCTTCAGGTCTTCCACCAGCTTCGCGGTGGACAGCGGTGCGACCAACATCTTCGCCCAGCTGGACGTCATCCTCGTCAACCACCTCGCCGGGCGCGAAGCCGCAGGCATCTACTTCGCCGGCTCGCGCCTGATCCAGGGCGCGGTGCCGTTCAGCGTGCTGCTGGCCAGCGTGCACATCCCGCGTTTCGCCTACCAGCTGCACAACAAAACCGCCGGCCTGGCCCGCTATGGCCTGCGCATCCTCGGCGAATACGCGGGCATGGGACTGGTGTTTGCCCTGGCGTTCTTCTTCATCGGTCCGCTGTTCACCGACTATTTCCTCGGCGCCGAGTACGCCGAGCTGAACACCCTGTGGCTGGCCTTCGCCTGCTTCACCGCGGCGCGCTTCATCGCCGCCGGCCTGGGTGTACAGCTGATGGCGATGGGCACTGGTTTTCTGCGCACCTTCGGAATCATCGCCTCGGGCGTGATCACGGTGCTCTGTTACTGGATTTTCATCCCCTCGCACGGGATACAGGCGGCTCCCTGGGTGTCCACTCTGGGCATGGTCGTCCTGACGCTTATCTACGGTTATGCGGTGCTCAACATCTATCGCAAACGGCGCCAGCCAGCATGACCGCACTCGTTAAATACTGCCGGTCGCGCATCGCGCTCGACTGGCCGCTCAAGGGAAGGCAGGTATGAAAGCTTCATTGAATCGCGTACTGAACAACGACTTGTGCAGCGGCTGTGGCATGTGCAGCTCGGTCGCAGACGACGACGCTATCAAGATTCGTCTGACTGGCGATGGCTATCACCGTCCGGTCCTCAACAGCCAGTACCAGAACAAGCCGGTGGCCAACGAGCAGACCAGCGCCGCTTTCGCCAAGTCCTGCCCGGCGCTGAATCTGGATATTCGCCCGTACAAGTCGGAGAACTACCACCCGATATGGGGCGAGATCCTCGACACGCTCAAAGGCTACGCCGCTGATAACGAGATCCGTCAGGCTGGCTCGTCCGGCGGCGTGATCTCGGCGCTGGCGCAGTATTGCCTGGAGAACAAGCTGGTCGACGGCGTGATCCAGATCCAGGCTTCGCAGACCGATCCGCTGGAGAACGTCGCCACCATCAGCCGCTCGCGGCAGAACGTCATCGCCTCTTCCGGCTCTCGCTACGCGCCGGCCAGCCCGGGCGAAGCGCTGAAGTGGGTGGCCATGTCCACCGAGAAGTACCTGTTCATCGGCAAGCCGTGCGACGTCGCCGCCGTGCGCCAGATGCAGCAGCACAACCCGCGGTTGAAGGAAAACATCCCCTACATCGTCTCCTTCATGTGCGCCGGCACACCGAGCCTGCAGGGCACCGAGCAGGTGCTGGACAAGCTGGAGGTCAAGCGCAGCGACGTTACCGCCTTCCGCTACCGCGGCGACGGCTGGCCGGGACTGACCAAGGCCACGCTGAAGAATGGCGACGAACGCACCATGACCTACAACGATTCCTGGGGAAAGGTGCTCAACCGCCACCTGCAAACCCGCTGCAAGATCTGCCCGGACGGCATTGGCGAATTCGCCGACATCGTCTGCGCCGATGGTTGGGAAGGCGATGAAAAGGGCTACCCGTCCTTCGAGGAGCGCGAGGGCAATTCGCTGATTCTGGTACGCACCGCAAAAGGTCGCGAACTTTTTCGCAACGCGGAGGCTGCTGGCGTTGTCAAAGCCGAGGCTTTCGATACGGGCAGCATCTTCTCCATTCAGCCGTTCCAGTACTACCGCCGCACGACGATCCTGCCGCGGCTGCTGGCGATGAAGCTGCTGTTGCTCAAGACCCCTACGTACAAAGGCTTCGAGCTTGGCAAAGGGGTAAAGGAGATCGGGTTCTACCAGAGCTTCAAGGCGTTCACCGGCCTCCTGGTGCGGCGCAAGAAGATCAAGAAGCGGGCGCTGGAAACAGCTTGAAAGGCTGTGGCGCTCAAGGAACCAATACCTAAGGACTCAGGTTGATGACGAATTTCAGTTCACGCTTCTTCTTTTTTCCGTTGCTGATCCTGGCACTGATACTGCACTTTTCGGTGTTCGGCGACAGCCCGCACAACCCCTACGGCATCAAGGGGCTGA
Source organism: Stutzerimonas kunmingensis (assembly GCF_900114065.1). GTDB lineage: Bacteria > Pseudomonadota > Gammaproteobacteria > Pseudomonadales > Pseudomonadaceae > Stutzerimonas > Stutzerimonas kunmingensis. The sequence continues at coordinate 55,813 of NZ_FORS01000010.1, read as the reverse complement.
ACGAGGCGTACCTGGCAGTCAGCATCGTGTTCACCATTTTGCTGTTGCTGGCATCGGCGGAAAACGCTCCGCGTGAATTTCGCATCCTGATGTACTACTGCCTGTACAGCACGGTCGTTTTTCTCGTGATGCCGGCGGTTTTCGCCTATTACACCTACGGTCAGCCGGTGGTGTTCGGGCTCATCGAAGAACGCCGCGTGCTTTTCTGCCTGGGCTTTGCACCGCTGCTGTTCCTCGGCAAACGGGTCAGCACATTACAGTTCGAGCGTGGCCTGCTGTACGCGGCGCTGATCGCAGCGTTCTTTTCCTGGTGCTTCAAATTTGGCGTAATTCCGGATATGCGGGCTGAAGTGCGCTCGGATGACCGCCCAGATCGGTCCTCAATCGGTCCGTACCTCATCTGTTTCGGTTATTTCTACTGCATCCAGATCTGGTCGAAAGGAATCTCTCCGATCAACGGCGCGGCTCGTAACAAGACCCTTTATATGGTGATCGCCGCTCTGCTGCTGCTGACACTGGTATTCGCCACCCAGACCCGCCAATTGATCGTGCTGTGCCTGCTGTTCACGCTTTTCTGCCTACGTGCCAAGGCAGTCATATGGGCGGCTTCGCTATCAATTCTGCTGTCACCTTTCTATTTCTTTCCAAGCCTGCTCGAGGTTCTCGGCCTCAACACCGAGTTCTACGACAGCACGCTCGAAGGCGTAGAGGATGGCGTACGCACGTACACCATCTCCTCGATCTTCGCCCATCTCGATCAGGTCAACTGGCTACCCAGCGGCTCGCTGTCGCTGATGTGGCAGGACGGTTTCATCCCCTATTTCGGTGAGCACTTCTTCCTCTCCGATGTGGGTGTCTTCGGCACGCTGTTCCGCTTCGGTTTCCTGACCTTCTTTGTCATTCCGATGACCCTGTTCGTCTATCAGCGCATCGCCAAGAACATCACCACCGATATGACTTTCATCTACTCGACGATGTTGGCGTTCTTCGTCATCTGGCCACTCAACGGATTGTTCGAGTACGGCCAGCCGGTCATCGCGATGCTATTCGTTATTCACGCCCTCAAGGCCCGTCACCTTCGCAGCCAGGAACCCATCCATGAACGTCGCGCTTATCCTCAACTACAAGGCAGCTACTGAAACCATCAGTTGCGTTGAGAGCCTGCTCGCTCATTGCCCGGCTCTCAACCATGTGGTGGTCATCGACAATGACTCCCAGGATGGCTCCGTGGTGGCATTCAACCAGTGGCTGGAAGCCCAGCCGCGCCACAACGTTACCGTTCTCGCCAACCCGGAGAACAACGGCTACGCAGGTGGCAACAACTACGGCCTGCGTTGGGCGCTGGACAACCTGCCAGTGACAACTTTCTGGATCGTCAACAACGACACCTATGTCGACAGTGATGCCTTCACGCCGCTGCTCGATGCGCTAAAAGAGAACGATCGCCAATTCGTCGGCTCGGTCATCCTCAGCGCCGACACCGGGCGCCTGGAATGCTACGGCGGCGGCAAGCTCTACCCGCTGCTGGGCAAGGCCAAGCTGCTGGGCAAGGACCAGACCCTCGAAGCCATGGCAAACACCAGCGAGCAGCCGGATTACCTGATGGGCTGCAGCCTTGCGTTCTCGGCCAAGCTGATCGATCGCATCGGCCTGATGGACGAGGCGTACTTCATGTACTCCGAGGAAGTCGACTGGCAGTTCCAGGCCAAGAAGAAAGGCATTTCTATCCGCGTCGTGCCAAGCAGCAGGCTCTTCCACTACGGCTCGCTGAGTTCGGGCGGCCGCTCGGCCTTCTATCACTACTACCGCAATCGCGCCGCGACCCGATTCAACAAGCGCTTCTACGGCCAGGGTTTTGCCTTCGCGTCGGCCTGTTTCCTGTCGGCGATCACCGTCATCAAGGAGTTCAACCACCCCAGCCTCGCCTGGTCCGGCATCAAGGGCGCCTTCAAGGGAGTAACGATGAGTGTCTAACGAGACTAACCACGCGTTCGGTGTGAATTTCTATACCGGCAGCAAGGCCACGCTGCTGAACTGCATTCGCGAGGGGGTCAAGCAGCCCTACTCGTTCGTGGTAACCCCCAATGTCGACCACCTGGCGCAACTGCAAGATAACCCTGCACTTCGCGAGGCTTACGCCAAGGCTCGCCTGCGCCTGTGCGACAGCCGAATCCTGCAGCCACTGCTGCAGCGCCTCGGTGTGCAGATCGAAGAGGTGATTCCGGGCAGCGACCTGACCGTCGACCTGCTGGAATGGGCAGACCGCGAGCGCCTGCGCATCGTCCTGATCGGGGCGACCGAAGAGGAATGCGTCAAACTGCGCGCGATCTACCCCGGAATCACGCTCTATCACCACAATCCACCGATGGGCTTCATCAATCGTCCGGATGAAGTGCAACGGGCATTGCAGTTCGTTCGGGAAAACCCGTCCGAACTAGTGCTCTACGCAGTCGGCGCGCCACGCCAGGAAATACTTGCCAGTTCCATCGAAAGTCACGAACGGACCGGTATGGGCTTTTGTATCGGCGCATCCATTTCGTTCGCTACCGGCAGTATTAAACGTGCCCCGGTGTGGATGCAGAACTGCAAACTCGAATGGTTGCATCGGATGCTTTCCGAACCCAAAAGGCTGGTTAAGCGCTACGCACATGACGCGATGTTCATAGTTCCGGCATTCATGCGGGAAAAAAACTACCGCGTGCAGAAGGCCAAGCCGGCGAAACAGGACAGCTAATCCCAATGATCGAAAAATTGGGCGAAATTGCACTGAACGACGGTGAACCCAGCGAAATCGAGACGGTCTATCCCTTCTGTGTGAGCGTGACAGGATGGCAATTCAACATCTAACTAAACATGAGCGCCATCCCGCCTCGGTGGTAACGCAGCAGCCGTATGTGAAGAACTTAGGAATTAAACCTGCCCAACCAAACAGCCGCTGACTTTACAACCAGGAGGGAAATAAAAACGCGTCTACGTAGCTGAATAGATAGCTGCTGGAGATGAACAATTCAGGAAGGAGAGAAACTTTGGCTACCGATCCAATTTGGTCGCTGAGGAGTGTGGAGTGATGACTCCGGTCCTCTTGGAAAGGCGAAAAAATTACTCAAGCGCCTCAGGCAGAAAAGTGAATCAAGCCGTCTCACTCTTTGAACAACAACCACTCCGTCAAGGATGAACAACCCATGAAACCATTTATCGCTCTAGCTTTTACTTCCGCCTTGGTATTGCAGGGCTGTGCGTTCGCCCCCGGCCAGTACCTCGATCCCGATGAGTTCAAGGAAGGCGCCGAAGCCGAGCACGGCACCGTTCAGCTGATCCGCATCACCCCCGAAATGCTCAAGGGTGACCTCGCCTCCGACGCGGGCACCTCCAGCAAGCAGGAACTGCTCAACTACAAGCCCGGCGCCTACCGCATCGGCGCCAACGACCTGCTCTACATTACCGTCTGGGACCACCCGGAGCTGACCGCGCCGTCCGGCCCGCAGCAGCAGCTGGATGCCAACGGTCGTCTGGTTCGCCCCGATGGCACCCTGTTCTACCCGTACATCGGCAATATAGAAGCCGCGGGCAAGACTATTGAAGAACTGCGTGCCATGATTGCGCGTCGCCTGACCAACTACATCGACAGTCCGCAGGTCGATGTATCCATCCTGCGCTTCGGCAGCCAGCGCGTCGTCGTTTCCGGTGCATTCGACACCGCCGGCGAAGTCCCGGTTACTACCGCTCCGATGACCATCACCCAGGCTATCGGTCAAGCAGGTGTGGATACCGAAACCGCAGACCTCACCGGTCTGACGCTCAAGCGTGACGGTCGTGAGTACATGCTTGACATGGATTCGCTGAACCGCCCGGACTCGTGGCTGCACCAGGTTTACCTGAAGGACGGTGACCAGCTGCACCTGCCATACAACGACCAGCGCAAGATCTACGTGCTGGGCGAGGTCAACCTGCCGCAAGCGCTGTCGTTCAAAGCCACCAATATGAACCTGATGGACGCAATCGGCACCGCAGGCGGCATTCGTCAGGAGACTGCCGATGGTGAGGCGCTGTACGTCATTCGCGGAGCTGAAGACATGATGACCGAGCCGGCCAAGGTCTTTCAGCTGAACGCCGAGTCGCCGACCGCCTTTGCACTGGCCAAGCACTTCCCGCTGCAGCCGCAGGATGTTGTGTTCGTCGGTCCGGCCAACATCACTCGTTGGAACCGCTTCATCAGCCAGCTGCTGCCGTCGGCAAACGTCATCGGCATCGGTGCTGCAGCGGACTACAACCTGGGCCGCTAAGCAAAGCATGGCCTGATCGAATGATCGGGCTCCTATAAGCCGCAGAGTCATCACTCGATGCTCTGCGGCTTTTTCGTGCCCGGGCTACGCATCTGGCGACCACCAGATGTCGATCTGTCGGGCTAACAGATCGCGTTCACAGCACGACTCGTCTTTATCGCCGACCAAAAAAAAGGGCCTGCTACGGCTTCGTAGTAGGCCCGTCTCCAGACGGTATCACTAAGCTGTTAGCGCACGGCTTCGAACAGGCCGGCAGCCCCCATACCGCCACCGACGCACATGGTCACCACGCCATAACGCAGGTTGCGCCGCTTCAGCTCACGGACAATATGCCCGGCGGTGCGCGAACCGGTCATGCCGAACGGGTGCCCGATCGAGATCGATCCGCCATTGACGTTGTACTTCTCGTTGTCGATGCCAAGCGTGTCGCGGCAATACAGACACTGCGATGCAAAGGCCTCGTTGAGTTCCCATAGGTCGATGTCGTCGATCTGCAGCCCCTTGGCCTTGAGCAGACGCGGCACGGCGTATACCGGCCCGATGCCCATCTCCTCCGGCTCACAGCCTGCCACGGTGAAACCACGGAAAAAGGCGCGCGGCTTGAGGCCAAGTTCGATGGCCTTGTCCAGGCTCATCACCAGCGTCATGGACGCGCCATCGGACAGCTGCGAGGCATTACCGGCGGTGACCGAGCCGTCTTCAGCGAACACGGGCTTGAGCCCGGCCAGGCTTTCCAGCGTGGTGTCCGGACGGTTGCAATCATCACCCTCGACCACGCCCTGATGCACGGTGCGCTCGCCAGTGTTCTTGTCCTCGGTGTAGTACTGGACATTCATCGGCACGATCTCATCGCTGAACAGCCCATCGGCCTGCGCACGCGCAGTACGCTGCTGACTCTGCAGCGAGTAGAGATCCTGCTGCTCGCGAGTCACGTTGTAACGACGTGCCACCAGTTCGGCCGTCTGCCCCATGGTGTGGTAGATGCCCGGCACACGCTCCTGGATGATCGGGTTGAACAGGTGATCGGTGTTGCGGCTCTTCAGGGTCAGGGTGATCGACTCCACCCCGCCGGCGACGATGATGTCGCTGCAACCGGAGGCAATCTGGTTGGCGGCCACGGCGATGGCCTGCAGGCCCGACGAACAGTAACGATTGAGCGTCATGCCGGCGCAGCCAATGCCCAGACGGGACAGCACCGCGACGTTGCGACCGATGTTGTAGCCCTGCGCGCCCTCGTTAGAGCCAGCACCGACGATGCAATCCTCGACGAGTGCGGGGTCGAGATCATTGCGCGACAGCAATGCATCGACGCAATGCGCGGCCATGTCGTCAGGACGGGTCATGTTGAACTTGCCACGGAAGGACTTGGCCAGGCCGGTCCGTACGCTATCGACGATCACTACTTCACGCATGACATACCTCGGAGAGACTAGGAGCGATCGCGGGGATATTGTGACGGCGCTGCGCGCACGGATTGTTCCACGACCGCAGGGTGGACGGTGACCCGAGCATAGTTCCCGCCTCGCAGCGCTGGCGACGACCATTCAGCTTGGATATGCACGGCCATCGGCTTGCCGGCCGGATAGCGCGCTTCGGCAGGGGTGTCAGCAATCTCGTAAGTGGGGCAAGCATCCGTCCGGCGCCCCCGCCCCGGTTAACGTCCCTTCTCGATCGCCGCCTCCAGAGCTTCATTCAACGTCCGCAGCACCTTGACCCTGGCGAAGCGCTTGTCGTTGGCCTCTACCAACGTCCAGGGTGCGATTTCGGTACTGGTGCGGTCGACCATATCGGCTACGGCATGCCCGTAGTCGTCCCAGCGCTCACGGTTGCGCCAATCCTCCTCGGTGATCTTGAAGCGCTTGAAGACCGTCTCCTCACGCTCCTTGAAACGCTTGAGCTGGGTTTTCTTGTCGATGGTCAGCCAGAACTTCACCACCACGATATCGGCATCGACCAGTTGCTCTTCGAAGTCGTTGATTTCCGAATAGGCACGCAACCACTCATCCGGGGTGCAGAAACCTTCCACCCGCTCGACCAGTACGCGGCCATACCAGGAGCGATCGAAGATGGTGAACTTGCCGCGCTCCGGTACATTGCGCCAGAAGCGCCAAAGCCAGGGCTGCGCGCGCTCTTCCTCGGAGGGCGCGGCGATCTGTATGGTCCGGTACATGCGCGGGTCGAGCGCGCCGGTCACGCGACGAATCGCACTCCCCTTGCCCGCCGCATCATGACCCTCGAACAACGCCAGCACGCCCCGCTTGCGCAGACGGCGATCCCGCAACAACTGCGACAACCGCGCCTGCTCCTCGGCGAGCTGCTGCTGGTAGTCGTCCTTGGTGAGCTTCTGGCTCAGATCCAAGCTGTCCAACAGGCTCAAATGATCCAGATCGATCTGTAGCGGCGCCGAATGCGGCTGCGACGCCGCCTGCCCAGGCTGCTCCGCGGCGGCCAGCGCGGCCTGCAGACCTTCAAGCAGGATGCGGCCGACGGTCAGGCTGCGATAACGCTCGTCCGCACCCTCGATCACATACCAGGGCGCAAAATCCCGGCTGCTGAGCCGCAGGATCTTCTCACCGTGGCGCACGAACTTGTCGTAAGTCTTCGACTGTTGCCAATCCAACGGGCTGATGCGCCAGCTGTGCAGCGGGTCATTCTTCAGCGAATCGAGCCGGGCGTTCATACGCTCCTTGGACAGATGGAACCAGAACTTGAAGATCAGCGCGCCCTCGTCACAGAGCATCCGCTCCAGGCGCTGCGCCCGCGCGGTGGCGAGTTTCAGCTCGTCACCATCCATGCGCCCGTGCACACGGTCCTCAAGCATCTTGCTGTACCAGTTGCCGAAGAAAATCCCGGTGTGGCCCTTCGGCGGCAGGCGTCGCCAGAAACGCCATGCCGGTGGATGCGCGAGTTCTTCGTCGCTGGGCACATCGAAGCTGTCGACACGTATCAGCCGCGGATCCATCCACTCGTTGAGCAGCTTGATGGTTTCCCCTTTGCCGGCGCCTTCGATGCCATTGATCAGTATGAGGACCGGGAACCGCGCCTGGGCCTTGAGCCGGTACTGCGCCTGCAGCAGCGCTTCACGCAACTCGGGCACCGCCGCATCGTAGGTCTCCTTGTCGATGGAGTGACCAATTTCGGCTGATTCGAACATCGCTTTCTCCGTCCAGGTGATGCGCTCAACCCTAGCAGGCACCCTGAAGGCATAGCGAGCAGCGCGTGAAAAAATAACCGCAGCCTTGATACGGTCTATTCCTCCTGAAGCGGAGCTGCAGCCGTTAGCAACGATGGCGTGCAGTTGATTTGCACACCCTCTCCCTGCGGGAGAGGGACGGCGGGAAGCAGTCCAGATGCCAAGCATCAACCTGGAACGGGACCGATGCCGGTGAAACAGCGCGAGGAGCAACGGGTCGGCGCGTCCGCCGCAGCGCGATGACATTCACCGCCAGCCTTGAGGCAGAATAGCGGCCATGAACGATATGCCTTTCTACCCGCGCTGCTGCACGCCACTCACCGACCACTGGCCGCTACCGCAAGCCTTGGCGGGTGTCAGCCTGATGAGCACACGCTTCGACCCGGCATTGCTCGATCCCGAGGATTTTAGTCGCTGGGAGATTCCCGCACAGAAAGGCGTAAGCAAGCGGCAGGCCGAGTTTCTCGCTGGACGCTTGTGCGCTCGGGAGGCCCTGCGAGGCCTGACCGGCACTGCATTCGTGCCGCCAGTGGGTGAAGACCGCGCGCCGCGATGGCCGGCCGGCATCGTTGGCTCCATCACCCACGGCGCAGGCTGGGCAGGCGTGGTGGTGGGCTCCAGTCAGCAATGGAGCGGGCTGGGACTGGATATCGAGCGCATTCTTGCCCCCGAACGAGCCGACCGCCTGGCCGCCGAAATCCTCACGCCCCGTGAATTGGAGCGCTACTCTCCGCTAAGCGAAGACGAGCGCGCCGAATTGGTCACCCGAACCTTCTCGTTAAAGGAAAGCCTGTTCAAAGCGCTGTATCCACTGGTGAAGCAACGTTTCTACTTCCAGGATGCCGAAGTGCTGGAGGTGACTCATGAAGGGTCTGCGCGCCTGCGTTTGTTGATCGATCTATCCGCAAACTGGCGTAACGGCATCGAGCTTGGCGGCCAGTTCACAGCCTTCGAAGGCTATCTGCTCAGTTTGGTCAGCATTCCAGCCCAGCCCGGCGAGATCGAGCCAAGCTAGTACGTCGGGCTGCCAGCAAAGCAATAGAAGACCCCGTTTTTCAGCGCTGGCAAGCCGACGAGCCACCATCGCCTCATCCGAAAAACCGAACCTGCGAGCTATAAGCGAGTCAACCAGACACCCCAATTCACCGGCGCGCACGCCTATAATCGCGCCTTTCAGAAAACCGACACAGGTGAACCATGGCCAATCCATACCACGATCACAACCTGGCCCTGCTGGCCCATCTGCGCGGCATCCTGCTCGCCATGGGCGAGGCCGAACAAGTCTCGGAAGAAAGCCACGCACTGTTTCTCGAACGCTTCGACGAACTGATCATGAACCTGCAGAACGTCCCGGAAGAGCGCCACATGGGCCAGGACCTGATCTGCCAGGTCTTCCACCGCTATCCCCAGATCGCCCACCTGGTTCCGCGCGATTTACTGTGGTACTTCGGCGGCGACTGCCTGCACTTCATGCCGGATGACGAGATTGCCGTCTTCCAGCAACTCGAAGAGCGCCGCTACGAAGCCGAGCAGAACGACGAACCGTTCGACTGGAACCGTGAAAAGCAGCTGTTGAGCATGTCGGATGAGGGCGCACGGCACTGATATCCGACACTAGCCAGCCGAATGGCGAGGAGTATTTGACCAACAGAGAGGCAATCAACAACCGCTAATGGTGGGGGCTGAAGCCCCCTTGGGAAGGAGGCACCTTCACGATGGAGGCTGTTGCAGAGCAGATTTAAAAGCGCGCTTACCCAACAGCTGAGCAGTTCAGAAGCTGCCAGACTAGGCCACCCCTGACGTAACTCTACTTACTCAGGCTCTACCCGCCGCTGCTGGTAGATCCAGTCGACGATTTCCCCTTCAGGCACATAGCCGCTCACCAGTTCACGAAGCAGCTGCCGTACCTGCGGGTAATCATCGCTTTCCACCGCCTTGAGCAGCTTGGCCAACCGGTCCTTGAGCACATCCCAGTCAAGATGCTCCTCATTGGCGCGCATGATCATCGGATGTTCGGTAGCGCTCACGTTGTCGCCGATCAACAGCTCCTCATACAGCTTCTCGCCGGGCCGCAGTCCGGTGTATTCGATAGCGATATCCCCGTGCGGGCATTTCTCGGAACGAACACTCAGGCCAGACAGATGAATGAGCTTCTCCGCCAGCTCAGCGATCTTCACCGGCTGTCCCATATCCAGCACAAACACGTCACCGCCCTGCCCCATCGAGCCCGCCTGGATCACCAGCTGAGCCGCTTCGGGAATGGTCATGAAGTAACGGGTGATCTTCGGATGCGTCACCGTCACCGGCCCGCCCGCGCGGATCTGCGCATAGAAACGAGGGATGACCGAGCCCGACGAGCCGAGCACATTGCCGAAACGCACCATGGTGAAACGGGTCTTGTTGACGTGATGCACGCTGCCCGCAGTGCGAAACAAGCCCGGCGCCGGCTCACGGCTGAGCGCCTGCAGAACCAGCTCAGCAACACGCTTGGTACTGCCCATCACGTTGGTCGGCCGAACAGCCTTGTCGGTAGAGATCAGCACGAAGTTGCTAACACCCGCCTGAACCGCTGCCTGCGCGGTGTTCAGTGTACCGATCACATTGTTCAGTACGCCCTCTGCCACATTGTGCTCGACCATGGGCACATGCTTGTAGGCAGCCGCGTGATAGATCGTTTCCACTCCCCAGGTGCGCATCACATCCAGCAACCGATCAGCATTGCGGATGGAACCCAGGATTGGCATCAGCTTGATCGGCAATGACATGCGCTCGATCAAACGCTCCAATTCCATATGAATGCTGTAAAGGTTGAACTCACTGTGTTCGAACAACAGCAGCGCCTGCGGCTTATTCGAAAGGATCTGACGGCACAGCTCCGATCCGATCGACCCGCCCGCACCAGTCACCATCACCACCTTGCCACGAATACACTTCTCGAACAGTGCCTGCTGCGGCGGCACTGCATCACGCCCTAACAGATCGGCAATATCAACCTCCTGGATGTCTTCGACCTGCACTTTGCCGCTAGCCAAATCCATAAAGCCCGGCACACTGCGAACATGCAGCGGATACCGCTCGAGCGTCTCCAGAATCTCGCGCCGACGACCACGCGAAGCTGAAGGAATGGCCAACAGGATCTCCCCCGCCCCCGTATCCTCGACCAATTGCCCGATGTGCTTGGCCGAATACACACGTAGTCCGGCAATGACCCGGTTCTGCAGGTTCGAATCATCATCGATAAACGCCACCGGCCGCATCGCACGGCCCATGCGCAACGCGGCAACCAGCTGATTGCCCGCTGCGCCTGCGCCGTACACGGCAACCTTGGGCAGCCCCGCCTCCTTGCCCTTGAACTTGGTCAGCGAATCCGGCGAAAACCAATCGCCCATGAAGTACTGGCGCATCACCAGGCGTAAGCCGCCGATCAATACCAAACTCAGCCACCAATAGTTGAACACCATCGAGCGCGGTATCAGCTTCGGCGCGTCACTGCGCCAATAAACAGCCAAGGCAAGCACAAGGGCGGAAAGGGTAACTGCCTTTACGATAGCCATCAGGGCGTCATTGCCGAAATAACGCATTACTGCTCGGTACATGCCGAAGCGGATGAAGAAGGGAATCGAAACCAGCGGCGCTACGCCGAACAGCCAGGCATGCCCCCCAAGTGGCTCGACAAAATCGGACTCCCCTAGACGAAGGAAAAAAGCCAGCCAGAGAGCCAGCCAGACCAATAGCACATCAGTCGATACCTGTATGGCACGTTTCTGTCGGCGTGGCAGCCGTACCAGACGAGCACGCAGCTTCTCTGCAAGTCTTAACACCATTACCTCACTTGATGGGAAGGTCAGGGCGCGCTGTCGCTTCGGTCATAACTTCTTTAATCACCGCGCAGGTCTTTTCGATTTCAGCTCCCGTTAGCGTCGGATGTACCAGAAACATCAGGCTGGTTTCACCCAACTCACGGGCAATCTCCAGACGATTCGCAGGTCGCCATCCCGTGTTGTCAAACGCTTTTTCCAAATAAACCTCGGAGCAGGAACCTGAAAAACAGGGAACGCCCTTTGCCGATATTTCATTCAGAATTCGATCCCGACTCCAGCCCTCAGACAATTCTCCGGGCTCGACAAAGACATAACACTTGTACCCGGCATGAAGAATCGCTCCCGGAATATCCGGCACGCGCAGTCCCCTTAAAGCCTTGGCAGCAGACCAAACACGCTCGCAGTTAGCTAAACGGCTTGCATGCCAAGTTCCCATTCGTCGTAGCTGTATACGCCCTATAACGGCTTGCACTTCCATCATTCGCCAATTGGTACCGAAACTTTCATGTAACCAACGGAAGCCGGGAGCATGCTGGCGCTCATACACCGCATCCCAGCTCTTTCCGTGATCTTTCATGGACCACATCCGCTTCCAGAGTGAGCGGTCATCCGTAGTAACCATCCCCCCCTCGCCTCCGGTTGTCATGATCTTGTCCTGACAGAACGACCAGGCACCGATATGCCCAATGGACCCAACTGGCCGCCCTTTGTAACGCGCCCCGTGGGCTTGTGCACAATCCTCAATAACCTTGAGGTCATGCTCTGCCGCCAAGGCCATTATCGGATCCATATCGCATGGCCAGCCTGCCAGATGCACACAAATCACTGCCTTGGTACGCGAAGTAAGCACCGCACGGATGGTTTCGGCTGTGATGTTTTGCGAGTCGCGATCCACTTCTGCGAATACAGGCACAGCACCGGCATTAACGATGCTGGAGACCGAAGCGAGAAAAGTGCGCGGCGTTACGACTACCTCGTCGCCTTCGCCGATGCCCAGCGCAAGCAGCGCCGCATCCAGCGCTACGGTGCCATTGGCCAACGCGATCGCGTACTCGGTGCTGGCCCAAGCAGCGAATTCCTTCTCAAACTCACGCCCTTCATGCCCAGTCCAATAATTGACTTTGTTGGAAAGGATCACATTGCGTACGGCATCGGCCTCTTCATCAATAAAGGACGGCCACGGGGAAAAAGGAGTATTCAGCACAATATTTATTCTCTTATACAATTTAATCCCAGCGGCCACGTCTCGCCTCTATGCCGGGATCATAAATCCAAGTCAGAGCATCAATCCTTTTTGCTCTTTGGTATATATATTTCAGCCTCACCGCTGATCACGACTTTCCCACCAACCGCACATAATGTCTCGAAAAATACTCGGCGCTGTGCAGCATCGATCGATTTAACTTTTACCGTCGCCGTCACGGTATCATCGATATAAACAGGCCGTTTAAAATTAAGACTTTGTGAAACATAAACACAGCCCGGCCCTGGCAGTCTCATCCCAAATAATGCCGAGAAAAAACCCGCAGACATCAGTCCATGAGCGATGCGCTTACCGAACCGTGACGAGGCCGCATATTCGCTACTCACGTGCACTGGGTTGTGATCTCCCGACAACCCCGCGTAGGCCTTTATATCAGCATCCGTAATTGTCTGTGAGTAACTTACCGTCATGCCTGGATGGATATCCTCAAACGGTATAGAGCCCAATGAGCGATCATCCACCTCTAACCTCCAAGTCCCTTACGAGCCAATGGTTTTGCCGGATTACCCACGACAACGGCGCCTTCAGCAACATCTTTTGTCACCACTGCACCCATGCCCACCACGGCGCCCTTTCCGATACGCAGAGGCTTGCCCGGCCGACCCTGCTTGATAATGGCCCCAGTACCAACATAAGCATAATCTTCTATAACAACGTTACCGTTACATTTCACACTTGGAGCAAACGTGACGTAATCCCCCACAACACAATCATGTGCTATATAACTGTAAATATTGGCGTGAAAAGATTTTCCGATTTTCACGTTTGAAGTTATGGTTGTAAACGGACAGAGGATAGCGCCCTCCCCTATAGAAACCTCATCCATTAAAACAACGTTACTAGCGGTCACGTCGAAAACTTCAATCCCGTCACCCAAGCAACGCTCGGTTAGTTTTTCGCGTATTTCCGCGTCTGCGATGGCGATCGTAATATATTTTCTTCCTGCACGCAGTTTAAGAAAACTATCATAGGTCATAACTTCGTGACCGTTTAGCGGAGACTGTGAAATATTGTCATCAACAAAAACTAACTCGTTACCGCCAACCGACCCTCGAACGAGTGGCATAACTTCCCGACCAAAACCACTTGCACCAAAAACCGCGTAAATATTCTTATCCATTCTTAATGTGATCCACGGAACCTTCGAATTTGCTCATGGTTGCTTCACCCTCAGCGCTGATCCCTTCGCGTAAAAACACTTTCTTTACAGTGAGAAAAATAATTTTCAGGTCCTGCCAAAAAGAATAATTGTCCACATACCACACATCCAGCTTGAACTTTTCCTCCCAGCTCAATGCATTGCGACCATTCACCTGGGCCCAACCGGTGACACCGGGCCGCACTTCATGGCGGCGGTATTGTTCTGGACTATACAGAGGCAGATACTCCATCAGCAGCGGGCGCGGGCCTACCAGACTCATGTCGCCCTTAAGCACATTCCATAACTCGGGCAACTCATCCAGACTGCTGGAACGCAAGAAGTTGCCGAGCGGCGTCATTCGTTCGGAATCCGGCAGCGGGTTACCGTGGGCATCCACGGCATCTCGCATGGTGCGGAACTTGATCATCTCGAACGGCTTGCCGTGCAGGCCCGGGCGCACCTGGCGGAACAGCACAGGCGAGCCGAGCTTGCGGCGGATCAGCCAGGCGACGATGCCGATGACTGGGGAAAGCAGCAACAAACCGAAGGCCGAGGCCAGGATGTCGAACAGACGTTTAACGGCCGGCAGCGAGCGAACCTTTGGTTTGCTGGCCATCTGCAGGAACAACTCGCCGAATCGGGCAGCGCCCACGCGCAGGGAAAGCCGCTTCTGATAGAACTGGCGAGCGTTCTCGGCCATGGCTTGGCGTTCTTCCTGGCTAGCTTCATACAGCGCCAGCGCCGCATTGGCAATCGCCTGCGGGTTCTCCGACTCAGCAACTCGTCCACAGCCGCTGTCACACACCAGATCAGCGGCATCCCCATCTACTGCCATCAGGATCGGCTTACCAACCGCCATGTAAGCCTGGGTCTTAGACGGAATAGTGATGCTGAACAGCGGATCCTTGCGCAGATGAACCAGCAGCGCATCGGCTGCATTCAGGTAGCTGCCAACCTCCGCCATGGGCACCGACGGCAAGAAGGTCACGTTGGTCAGTTGTCTTTCCGCTGCCTGTTGCTGCAGACGTTGCACCTCGACGCCGCCGCCGAGGAGCACGAAAGTAATGTTTGCCGCCTGCTGCTGCAGTAACTGTGCGGCCTGCAGAACGGCATCCAGCGCCTGAGCCTTTCCCATATTGCCGGCGAACAGGATGCGGAACTGCTGTCGGTCGGGGAAGCTGGTAGGAACCACGCCCCGGGGAGCGCCCAAGGCACCTTCCGCGCACCAGTTGTAAATCACCTCGATCTTGTCTTTCGGTACGCCGCGCTCGATCAGTAGGCGCTTGAAACCGGGCGACAGCACCACAATCTGATCGACTTGCCGATATAGCCAGTCGCACACTTTGGAGACGACCTTCAAGGCGTTTGAGTTGGAGAACATGCCCGTCGCCCGCAGGGTGTCTGGCCACATATCCTGAATGTCATAGACCACCGGTACACGGCGGAACATGCGAATCAATGCAGCAGCAATACCTACGGTAAGTGGAGGATGATAGGCGTAAATCACATCTGGTCGCTTGGCAGTAAAAAGTCCGTAAAACAGCGAGGCTGTTGCAAAGCTGACATAGTTGAGTACTCGACCCACGGCACCCTGGTCATGACTGGGATAAAGCGGCACACGTGTCACCTGCACCCCATCGATGACTTCCCGCTGTATCAACCTGACCTTGTAGCCGGGATAGATTTTGCCACCCGGGTAGTTCGGAAAGCCGGTCAGGACTTCCACCTCGAAGCCTTGCCTGACCAGCTCACGAGCAAACACCAACCCCTTGAAGGTCGGTTCGGGATCGAACCACTGTGTCAGCAGCAGAACGCGGGTAGTCATGCGACTTAGTACCTCTTCCAGACTGTACGCATCACGTAGTCGCGGTAGCTGTGGATGATCCGTACAACCTTGTCCGCCACGTTGGGCATGCTGTAGTCACCAACCAGGCGCAGAGTGCGCTCATCACCACGGGCCTGGCTTTCGAGAATCTGGAGCCCTTGCAATACACGTTCCCTCTCAAGACCGACCATCATTGCCGCGGCCTCCTCCATGCCTTCCGGGCGTTCATGCGCCTCGCGGATATTCAACGCAGGGAAATTCAGGATTGAAGACTCTTCGTTGATCGTGCCGCTATCAGACAACACTGCCTTGGCAGTGAGTTGCAGCTTGTTGTAATCCTTGAAGCCCAGCGGCTTGAGCAGGCGAACATTGGCGTGGAACTGCACGCCCATCGCATCCACGCGCTTCTGGGTGCGCGGATGGGTAGAGACGATTACCGGGAAGCCATAGTGCGCAGCGACGGTATTCAGCACCTCAACCAGCTTGAGGAAGTTCTTGTCGGTGTCGACATTCTCTTCACGGTGCGCACTGACCACGAAAAACTTGCCGGCCTCAAGGCCCAACCGTTCCAGCACATCGGAAGCCTCGATACCCTCGCGATAATAATTCAGCACTTCGAACATCGGGCTGCCGGTCTTGATCACCATGTCCGGCGACAACCCTTCGCGCAGTAGATAATCGCGGGCAATGGTGCTGTAGGTCAGGTTGATATCGGCCGTGTGATCAACGATGCGGCGATTGATCTCTTCCGGTACGCGCATGTCGAAGCAACGGTTACCCGCTTCCATATGGAAGGTGGGAATCTTGCGGCGCTTGGCCGGGATCACAGCCATACAACTGTTCGTATCGCCCAGTACCAGAAGCGCTTCGGGCTGCACTTCAGCCAGCACGCGGTCCACAGCGATGATCACATTACCGATGGTTTCCGCACCGCTGGCACCGGCAGCATTGAGGAAATGATCCGGCTTGCGAATGCCCAGATCCTGAAAAAAAATCTCGTTCAGTTCGTAATCGTAGTTCTGGCCGGTATGCACCAGCACATGCTCACAATATTCATCCAGCTTGGCCATCACCCTCGACAGGCGAATGATTTCGGGGCGAGTACCTACTACGGTTACGACTCTCAGCTTCTTCATTGCGGTTTCCTGTTCGTACTCAGGCTTCGGTGCCGACTGGCCGAGCATAGGTATCGGGGTGTTCACGATCGAAGATTTCGTTGGCCCACAGCATCACGATCATCTCGTCCTCGCCTACGTTGGTGATGTCATGCGTCCAACCCGGGACAGTTTCGACGATTTCCGACCGCTCTCCGGTGGTGAACAGTTCGTAGAACTGACCAGTCAGAATATGCCGAAAACGGAAACAGGCCTTGCCCTTGATGACCAGGAATTTTTCCGTCTTGGAATGATGGTAATGCCCACCACGAGTAATACCGGGATGAGCCGTAAAAAAGGAGAACTGCCCCGAATCCCTGGTTTTGAGCATTTCCACGAAGACGCCGCGTGGATCACCATACCTGGGCACCTCGTAAGTGAAGCGCTCGGGTGGCAGGTAGCTCAGATAAGTGGAATACAACGCTCTGATCAAACCGCCACCTACAGGCTCGGTGAGCATGGACTTGCGGCTATCACGGAAGGCATACAACTGCTCGGCCAGCTCGCCAACCGAAATGCTGTATTGCGGTTCAACACCGACGAAAGGCTTCCCGGTCAACTTGCCATCCATGATCGCAACGAACTGACTGATCACATCATCGATGTAGACGAGATTGATACGCGCGGCGGAATCATTAATCTGGATTGGCAGGTCACGCGCGATGTTATGACAGAAGGTCGCCACTGCCGAGTTGTAATTTGGTCTCGCCCATTTTCCGAAGACATTGGGCAGGCGAAATAGATGAACCGGAGAGCCTTGGGTGGACTGCAGCTCCA
This sequence comes from Stutzerimonas kunmingensis, assembly GCF_900114065.1. Taxonomy (GTDB): domain Bacteria; phylum Pseudomonadota; class Gammaproteobacteria; order Pseudomonadales; family Pseudomonadaceae; genus Stutzerimonas; species Stutzerimonas kunmingensis. The sequence continues at coordinate 38,355 of NZ_FORS01000010.1, read as the reverse complement.
GTAACGCCTGCTCAGCGCCCCGCTTGCTACTGCCATAGAGGTTATCCAGCTCCGCCTGGCTGGAAGAGGTGTAAATCACCGGGATCTGCCGGCTAGAGGATTTGATGGCTTCGCACAGCGTACGTGTCAAATCGGTATTGCCGGTATGAAATTCCTGCGGGTCTTGTGGGCGATTGACGCCGGCGAGATGAAAGATGCATTCCACCTGAGCAACCAGGCAAGGCAGGTTTTCCAGCGAATCCTCACGGGTAAAACGTAGCACCTCGATGTCGGCGCGCTCGCCTAAATGTGCGATGAGGTTCTGGCCGACAAAGCCGTTAGCCCCGGTAATCAGAACCTTCATCCTTCACTCCTCGGGCGTTGCGTGCTCACCGCGCTGGATAGCGCGCATGAAGTCAAGCTTCAGGAGCAGCTGCTGCATCCCCGCTACATCCAGTCGCTCGGTGTTGTGCGAGTTGTAGTCTTCAGTGCGCGAGATTTTTGTTTCACCCTGCTCCACGAACTTTGCGTAATTGAGGTCACGCAGATCCGGCGGTACACGGAAATACTTTCCCATATCCTCGGCGCAAGCCATTTCCTCGCGACTGAGCAAAGCTTCATAAAGCTTTTCGCCATGGCGAGTACCAATCACCTGGATTGGATGGTCGGGATTTCCAACCAGATCGGTCAGCGCCAGCGCCAAGGTTTCTACGGTTGCAGCCGGCGCTTTCTGTACGAACAGGTCGCCGTTATTACCGTGCTCGAAGGCATAGAGCACCAGATCGACCGCATCGGCCAAGGTCATCATAAAACGGGTCATATTCGGATCCGTGATCGACAACGGCTTGCCGGCACGAATCTGCTCGATAAACAAAGGGATTACCGAACCACGCGAAGCCATCACGTTTCCGTATCGCGTGCCGCAAATGACCGTCTTGCTCTCATCAACATTACGCGACTTGGCGACCATGACCTTTTCCATCATTGCCTTGGAAATACCCATGGCATTGATCGGGTAAACGGCCTTATCCGTACTAAGACAAACCACTCGATTCACTTCATTCTGGATTGCAGCCTCCAAGACATTCTCGGTGCCAAGCACATTGGTTTTAACCGCCTCCATAGGGTGAAACTCACACGACGGGACCTGCTTCAACGCTGCAGCATGGAAGATGTAGTCCACCCCTCGCGTCGCGTTCAACAAGCTCTGGTAATCGCGCACATCACCAATATAAAACTTCAGCTTGGAGTTGGCGTAGCGTTTACGCATATCATCTTGCTTTTTCTCGTCACGGCTGAAAATGCGGATTTCATTGATATCCGTATCGAGAAAGCGCTTGAGTACGGCGTTGCCGAAAGAGCCGGTGCCACCAGAAATGAGTAACTTTTTTCCTTTGAACATAAAAAACCTAGAGTCGAGGTGCAGAGTCGCTTAGCGGCCATCCTGCAAGGCTGAATAGATAGAGTCGAGTTTTTGCTGTGCGGTGGGATAGCTAATCAACACCGCGCGATAAGGGCCCTTGAACACGAAAAAACTACCTGCCGCGACGCCAACAACACCACAGGCAGCGACCACCTTGTGCATATCATCGAGGCCGCCGCCGCCACCAAGCACCGTCAGCGGGACGGTCAACAGCTCGCGCAAGTGCGCAGCCAGCGCGAGGTCATAGCCTTTCATCTTCCCGTCGTTATCGATGGAGTTGATGACGATCTCACCCGCTCCGAGCCTCTCCATTTCCAACGCGACCTCGACGACGCCGCGTTTGGTGTTGCTCGTGCCGTTATGGGTCCAGACGTCCTGAGTCTTACCCAGTAACCGCTGCTTGTGATCAAGTACTACGACCACACTCTGCCGACCAATCTCGGCAGCGATTTCACTAATCAGTGCGGGGTTGGCCAGTGCAGCCGAACTGATGGCAACCTTCTCGACGCCCAGCGCGATGATGCGCTTGGCCTGTTCGGCTGTACGCACGCCTCCGCCGTAGCAAAGCGGCATTCGGCACTCAGAGGCAAGGTGAGCGATCTGCTGATAGTCGGGCTCTCGGCCCTTGGCAGTGGCGTCGATATCGATGACGATCAGCTCGTCCGCTTCCTTCTCGTTGAAGATCTTCACTGCATTAATCGGATCACCAACGTATTTTGGATCCTTGAAACGAATGGTCTTGACGAGGCCGCTGTCTTGAATCAACAGGCAGGGGATAATGCGTGGTCTCAACATTTCACAGTTCCGCGAAGTTCTTCAGCAGGGCGACGCCACAGTGGTGGCTCTTCTCGGGGTGGAACTGCACCCCATGCACATTCTTCGATGAGACTGAACAACTAAAACCAGCGCCATAGATGGCAGTAGCAGCAATATGCTCAGGCTCAGCGCACTCGAAGAAGTAGGAATGAAGAAAATAGAACAGCCAGCTTTCCTGTTGCCCTCGGAACAACGGGCTGCCAGGCGTTGGCAGCACATCGTTCCAGCCCATATGGGGAAGAGCCAGCTCGCTCGACTCGGGCACCGAATGGAAACTGCGCACCTGGCCTGGAATCCACCCCAGGCCAGGCAGCACACCTTCTTCACTGGAGTCTGCGAGCATTTGCATACCCACGCAAATACCCAGTACAGGTACGCCCTGCCCGATAATCATGTCATCAAGCGTCTGCCGCATGCCCGAAGCGTTCAGCCGCTGCATGGCATGGTCGAACGCACCTACGCCGGGCAGGATCAGTTTGCTGGCCCCGGTTAGCTGCTCGGCGTTCGTCGCTACCTTGACTGGGATATGCAGCCGCTTGTAGACGTTGACGAATGCTTGGATGTTGCCCAGACCGTAATTGATGATGGTAATCATCTGAAAAGCCTTCTTTCCAATCCAAGTGCGCTCATCACGCGCGAGCCGATACCGATAAGAAAGCGTTTGTTCTTGTAGTCACGATAGGTTTTGTTTTCCCCATCGAAAATCGCCTGCAGCTCATCGACCGACAGCCCCAGCTTGTTGGCCACGAACTCGAATTCCGTTTTCAGGAACTGCTCGTCCATCTCCGGCTTGGCTATACGCTCCAGTGCCTCGTCTCGGGCCATCTGCCCAGTCATGATCAGGCTGGAGAAATGAGCGCGACGCTTCTCATAGCCGAATTTACGTGGCATCCAGTAATCTTCATAGAAGCGCGTAAAGCGGGACTCGTGGTGCTTATGCTGAAATTTTTGCCAGCCAAACAGCCGCCCCAACTCCTCCTCTGCATCCTTCTTTATGTAAGGCACCAGATTCAGAGGTTTGACAATCTTCATCCCCAGCACGCGCTGATATAAGATTTTATAAATCAGAATATCCACCAAAGGAAAAGTCTTCAGTGAACGCTTACCGAAGCGCCGATGAATGTCCCTGAAGAGGGTTTTATCAATCCCCGGATACGCCCCCCATTCCTCAGGCTCACGACAGCACTCAGTGGAATAATTAGCGCCTGTCAAGACATATTTTATTTTATGCTGTCGAGCAAACTTATATAAAGCTGAAAAGAACGCACCATCTTGCGGCATGTCCTGATCAGCGATTTGCGAGCGTAGGAAAGCAACCTGCAAATCTTTCATCTCTTCCCAGTTAATCACTTCGGTGTAGAGATCCAGACCAAGGCCATCCACCAACTTTTCGATATTGCCTACTGCTTGGTCAGTATTCCATCCAGCGTCGACATGGAAAAGCAATGGTCGCAGCCCCATTTTCTCCTTAGCTATGTAAGCTGCATATGAACTATCAAGGCCGCCACTCAAGCCGATAATGCAATCAAAATCCTGGCCTTCCCCCTGGTTCTTGATCTTCGTGGCGAGCGCTTCAAGTTCCGCTGCACCACGCTGATCTGGGTGCCAATTGGGCAATATTTCCGAACTAAAATTATTACAATAATCACAGACGCCTTGATCATCGAAGCTTATATTAGGATCCGACGCATCCATAATACACTTTACACAAATCATACTTTCACCGCCATAATACAGCACCCTTATTATGTAAAACCGTAGGACGCCTAACAGCCTGCCCCTTAAAGAAAAACAAAAATATAACAAAGTAAAAAATATCCAACAATGTTGGAAACAATATTGGCTCAGAAAATGCTCTAAAAAACAAAATCATCACAAGCGAAAAATAAGCAATCTTAGCAGAGAACTTTACTCTTGAAAAAAAGAACAAAAACGGCGAAAACAAAACCATCAAAAATACACCCAAGCCCATATAAGAATGAGATCGTATAAAGGAATTATGAGGATTATTTCCATAGAGCTCAGCAATTACAGTACCATCAAAACTGGAGCCAGCAAAAAGACCTATAGCGGAAATGCCCCCTACGTAATCACTAATCATTTCAACCCTAGCGGAATCATATAATCCTCTGGAAAGATTTGTTCTAGCATAAAAATACTCGAAAACAGCATCATAGCTAAAACAAAAAACAAAAAACAAAACAGCAACAAATCCTATAACACCCAAAACCCTACCAGTTCTTTTATATTTAACATCGAGACAAAAGTTAAATAGAAAGCTGAAAGCAAAAATAGCAAAGGCCGCCAATATAGCACCTCTTCCAATGCCTAGCACCGCAATGAAAAAGGTCATAGCCGCAGACAATAAAGGAAGCCTGCCATTAATAGAAAAAGCGATTAAAGACAGCGTCACTTGCAAAACTATAAAATACGACGGAACCCCATTAGTACTTGCACCCTCAATAATAGCTCCAAAAGGCTCAGCCTCATCCCTATAGATATAATAAAGAAAAATAAAAATAAAAAATAAAAAATAAAATGAAAACTGATAAGCCTGCAACACCAAACATCTATGGATCGATACCATTTTACGAGCTGCAAAAAAACAAAAAACGGTTGATACGTAATAGAAAAACACGCTGAAGCCATGATTTAAAGCCAAGAAAACTGGAATTATAAACATTGAAAACAACAACAAAAAAACCAAAACATTACGCGAAACAGGCTTTTGGATAATATCAGAAATAGAATAAATCCCTACAACTAAAGTACCCACCAACAAAGAGAATGGACTATTTATAAAGAAACTAAAAAACACGAACAATATAACAAAGGCCATAACATAGAGATGCCGACGCTCCGACTTTAGAAAGTTTCCACACATGGCTTTAAACTCTTTGCTGGCACACCGAGGACTTAGGCTATAGCACGCCCTTTTCTACACTCTTCAGCTCATGCAAAAAAGCATCTAAGTCATTGAATTTACCGCCTAAATTAGCCAACTTTGCATCTGAAAACTCCCACCATTTTATCTCCTCCAGCTGGTTTATCACAGCTGGGCTAAATCGATATCTAATGATTTTTGCCGGATTGCCGACAGCGATGGCGTAAGATGGCACATCTTTCGTTACAACTGCTCCTGCCCCAACTACAGCTCCATTGCCGATACAGACGCCGGGTAAAATAATTGCCGATCTCCCTATCCATACGTCGCTTCCGATGTAGATCTTAGATGCAATCTGTAACGTGTGCTCGGCAAATTTTTTTGTGACACTGTCTCGCCCCCTGTAAAAGACAGGCGACATACTTACCCACTCCATCGGGTGCCTGGCGCCCCCGATGACGACGCCACTGGCGATAGAGGTAAAAGCACCTATATCACAATGAGAGATATCACAATCGTAACCACAAAAGCTGTAGCGCCCCATACGTGATGAAACAAAATTCGTACCCGCCTCTACTTTGGCTGACTTATGAATTTCGGAATCTATAACCGAGGGAAACCGCAATTTCTTTATTACTTTTGAAAGCAAATAAGTAATAGTGTATCCAAAAATCTTCATAAGCACCTACACTAAACTAAATAACGGAAGCAACCGGGCGGCGTGGATAAGCATCCAACAAACTCACATCGGTTAAATTTACAACACTAACGCCGTGCTTTTTTGCGAGCTTCGCTATTAAATAATGGAACTCCGTGGTGATATGATAGTACTTAAGATAAAAGGCAAGGTTATATGAGACCTCCTCCATCTCCTTTTCATCATCATAACAATGACCATGCCCAAAATTGCAAAAAGCGTTATAATCGCACCCCAACAAATAAATCTCTTTAAACCCCATATACATCGCAGAAACAATACAAACACTTACAACATTCATCAACCCATAGATATCTTTATCTAGTTCAAAGCTAACCTGGCCTACTGGATATTTTTTTGCATACACATAAATGGCACTCACCTCTTGCTGAATCTCTTCAACTATTCCTTTTGCCCGAGGGTCTGTTATAAAAACTGGCGGGGCCTCTTTATACAAACTAACAACATCCGAATATGTGCCTTGCAAGCACTCCCAATAATTATTATCAACTAAAGCATAATAATCAGGACGTAAAGCCTTCCCCACATCGGCCTTATATAAAGAATTCAAGCCAAAGGTATACTCGCCACCCAACTGCGCAACTTGTCTATCGCTTAACCCACCTAAAGAGGGGCCTGTTCCCAATATAAAGCAACGCTCACCTTTATGTTTGTTTTTATATACCAAATTCCCTTTAACAACATGCCTAACTTTATAATTTGCCAGAAAAACCAGCTTAGCTACAATGTTATACGCAACATAAATACAATTATCTAAGAATTCTTTTATTTTAAATTTATCCATGCTTCTCACCATAAAAACCCAACAAAAAACCAACTAGACTATTGTTCTGAACATCCAATGATATGTCGCATTCATACCACTCTTGGACGCCTTCTAGCACCGCAAACTCAATTTATCCAATGTGACGGGTGTATTTTTAAGTACACTGCACGAAACCGTTGCCCCTATAACCATATCGATATATTTAGGCGCAACCCCGAATCCCGGCCTAACGCTGCGAACCGCATCTAGCGTAATAACATCGCCTGCCTTTAGATCTTTTACAAAGTAAAGCGAGCGTCGAAACTTGACACTGCCCTGTTCGCTCGATTTACGTCCGTAATCCACCCGCCCAAGTGCCTGCCAAGCCGTTTTAGTATCACGGCATAATGCAGCCAACTCCTGAGGCTCTAGTGAAAAGCTGTCATCCGGACCGCCAGCAGAGCGATCTAGGGTAAAATGCTTTTCAATTATCGAGGCCCCCAGCGCCACACTGGTAAGGGCCGTGGTATTGTCCAAAGTATGATCAGAAAGCCCTGTTACCAAGCCATGACGCATGATCATATCGGGAATAGTACGTAGGTTGTAATCCTCCGCAGCAGCCGGATAGCCGCTGACGCAATGCAGTACAGCCAACTCGTTGCATCCCCCCTCACGCGCAGCCTCTATGGCCTCGGCAATTTCCTCTGCATCGGCCATACCGGTAGAAATGATCATAGGCTTGCCCGTACTAGCTACATATTTGATCAAGGGCAAGTCAATGGCCTCGAAAGAGGCGATTTTGTAGGCTGGTACGTTTAGCCCCTCCAGCAGATCGACCGCAGTGTTGTCGAATGGCGAGCTGAACATCGTGATGTCGCACTTTCGAGCATGCTCGAACAGTGTCTTGTGCCATTCCCAAGGCATGTGGGCTTCTTGGTAGAGTTGATAAAGAGTCTTATTATCCCACAGACCGCCGCGGATTCTAAATTCTTCAGAGTCGCAGTCAAGAGTGATTGTATCTGCAGTATAGGTCTGAAGCTTGACTGCGGACGCCCCACTTTTTTTTGCAACTTCTATTAACTTTAAAGCATTCTCCAACTTACCATTATGATTAGCAGAGACTTCAGCAATAACGTAAGGCTGTTCATCGACAGAAATTCGGCGCCCATCGATGGTTATATAAGGGACTGTCATTCTAGGATCTCGATCTTAACTATTAGAAATATATTCCTGTGCACCACGATAAAATCTCGTCCCTGGTTTTGGCGCATAATATTCAGGGCTTTCAAAGCCTAAACTGTCAGCTATCCACCACCGAAGATCTGTAAAGCCTATCTTGTCACGAAAAACTAACGTACTAGAAAGGCGGGGGTTGATCTCAAACAATAGTGGGCCGCTTTCGGTTAAGCGTAGCTGTATGTTTATCGCTCCTTCTAGCTGCATGGCTTTCGCAATAGCGCGGACATACTCATCAATTTCTACGTTATCGACAATGATGCCGCTTCCAGTCAATCCTCCCATTAGCTTTCGTTTGATAATCAAAGTGCGCATATCTGTTTTCGATGATACGTAAACTGGGCAGGTATATTCTTGGTTATCAGGCAGCAAACATTCCTGCCAGACCCAGCCAACATTACACACCTTTAATTCATCTGCGCTTTTTATCAATGTAACGCCCTTGCTGCCTTGGCCAGAGCGAGGTTTCACGATTACCGGGTAGCTTGATGGAGTTGTGCACCCTACTATTCCATTGGCGGGCACGGATATACCGCATGACTTTAAATGAGAAAGACAGTCAAATTTATCTAGAGACCTCTGAACTGTAAACTTATTGTTACGAATAATCGAGGCACCAGCAATATCAGTTATACCAGCTGAAGCCAGCGTACTAATTTCCGCTTCGCTACTCGGAATAAAAACATCAATTCCATTTTTAGAGATATAATCAGCAACCCAAGAGAGATACTTATCCTCATTGGCTCGCGGAGCAACATCACACTTATCAAGAACAAATAACCCAGGGTGATCCGGATGAATATCTATTCCATGTAGTTCGGAAAACACCCCCCATTCCTTGAGTATCCGAGCAATTCCCAAACCAATGTCGCCAGCTACACCGCTTACAAGAACATTCATACTTAAACTACCTACTCATAATGGCCGAAAGATAGTCAAGCTCTGGATTCCTCTCGCGAACTGCACGTATGATCGACTCTGTATCGAATGCCTTTCTCTTAAAGCGTATGACTTGATTTTCTGTATTAACAACGATGTAGCTGGCCGAGCCCCCAAGATCTCTAGGCTGGCCAACAGACCCAGGATTCAGCAGATAGCGATTACCATGCTTATGCAAAAAAGGATAATGAGTATGACCAAAAACGGTGTATTCCCTATCTGAGTAGTTCTTCAATAACTCTTCCAACGGAGCGTCAGGATAGAGATATTCATCAGTACTTCCTAGCGCCCCATGACCTACATGAAACTGCATTCCACCTATGTCTAGGCGCATTTCCTCAGGCAGCGACTTAAGCCAAAGCATCTGAGTGCTAGAAAGCTGATTTCGACAGGCCTCGTATCCAGATCCGTATTTTTTCCGGTAACGATGGGCAGCCTCGTCGTTTATCAATACTTCATCAAGTATCTTCTCGTGATTTCCACGAATGCAGATGAATCGATCATCTGACATTAGCATTTCAATAACTTCACGAGGCCAGTAGTAATAGCCAACCAAATCACCCGCAACCAGAATTTTTTCTACTCTTTCCTTGTTCAGGTCATCTAGTACAGCTTGCAAGGCATATATATTGGCATGCAGATCGGACAGCAAAGCGATTTTCATCAGATGACATCTCGGACAATGGACATTATCTGCTCAGCTACTTCGCGCGGATTTTTTAACGCATGATTCGTACTGAAACCCTTAAAAATCTCAACATCAGGCATGACTTCTGCTCGCTGCAGTCGAATATGACCCTGCATCTCTGTATTCATGACTCCTGGGTCGAAATGGAGAACCTTCACATGATTATTTTCTGCAGCCAATACGTCTAGTGCCATGATAGCCGCTGCCTTACTGACACAGTACGCCATCCACCCCTTGACCGGCCGATGGGCAGCACCGGAGCTGATATTAAGAACGAACAGCCGAGCGCCAACACTCTTTGCCTTAACGGCTAATTGCTGAGCAAGCGCCAGCGGCCCTAGGCAGTTAACTCTTAGGGCGCTTTCCATACTAAAAAAAGATACATCGACAGCCCTTTCGATCGGCTCGATGGTACCGGCATTGCTGATGAATACTACGAACTTCGTATTTGGCAAGATATCTATGTTTATATTCATTCCGCCCTGCTGATCAAAATCTGACTGAATATATTGATAGCCCTCATGAGTTTCGCCCAAAGACTTGCGGGAAATAAAGATACGCTGCGCCACTGGGAATTTTTCACGAACTAGCAAATCGTGAAGCTCATAACCCAAGCCACGACTAGCACCAGTCAGAATGATTGCGTTCATTGAGTTCCCATCAAGTAGTCAAAAACTTTTTCGCAGCCTGAACCGTCGGTTACAGAAGCTGCGCTCTCAGACATTTGCGGGGCTATACGCCAAGCTTGTTTCAGCGCGTCATCAAGGAAGCGACCTCCCGGCTTTTCTAATGCGTGCACACTCAGTGTTATAACTGCACCTTGCTTGGATAATTCCTCAGAGACCATTTTCTGATTTTCTGCTAAACAGAGAAGGATGCAGGGCAAACCGAGCACACAACGTTCCCAAGAGGTCGCTCCTGCTGCACCAATCGCTAGGTCGCTATCGGCCATCAGACGTGCCATATCGCTGACTCCAACCAAAACTTGGGTAGGCCAAGCCATGCTGAGTGCCTGTTGCTTTATTTCGCTCAGCCAAGGGGCGGTGGGCCCCATAACCACGGTGATCTGGCAGTTGCCCGGAAGTGGGCTGTCGCGAAGCGCGTTCAGCACTCTCCCTGTAGCGTTATCGTTATCAACACCGCCCATGCTTATCAAGAGTTGACGCAACTGCGGTTTCGCTCGACGCTGCAAGCTACGGGGGCGCTGTGCAGCGAATTCCGGGCGAAGCAGTGCATATTTCGAACCACAGAGCAGTTTGCAGTCGTGAGGCACCCACGCGCGATAATGCTCATCCTGGCGGCCAAAATTTTGGTCCAGAAGTAGATCGCACGCATGTGCTCGGTCAGCTAGGTCATCGACCACCATCAATTTGCGATAGTACGGTTTGAGGGCCTGCTCCCAGTGAAAGTCCAGCGCATAGTGATCAACAATTAGCCAATCGGGTTGCCGTTCCGCGAGGATCGATGCGCAGGCTGCAGCGTCCTCGGGCTGGCTGGCACCGAGCCAGTGACTATGAACAGGAGATTGCTCGTCACTCGCCGTCGTGCATCCAGACACACCTGCCCCTACCGCGAGTGCATGAGCGATGTAGCCCTTGTTGCGGATTAGATCCAGCAGATGGCCGGGATGCGCCCGGCCGATGAACTCGCAGCTCGCCCCGCCCGCCGTGAGCGCATCAGCCAGGGTCAGGCAGCGCATCACATGGCCCGTACCCATCTGCAGAGAAGCATCTACGCGAAAGACGACTTTCATCAGTACCTCAGCCTTCCTGCATCATGGCTTTAAACAGCCATTCGGCCCGCATCCAGTCTTCGGGGGTATCGATGTCTTGCACGCGATGACGCTGCAGCATTACTGGCAGTGCGTCGGGGCTGAAGATCTGCTTACCCTGTAGCCAGGCATCGGCTCCGCCCCAATAGAACTGCCCGGCGTCATGAAAGGCCCCTTCCAAATCCTGTGAACGGGTGTTGAAGTATTCGGGATTGAACATTTCCACACGACCTTGACCATTGATTCGAATGGCGCGCTGGATGGGAAACGCATAGCTCGTGACCGAGAAGGCATAATCACAGTCATTGCCTTGCAATACTTGCATGCCCCGATTCAGATCTTCGGCAGTAACAAAAGGCGCAGTGGCATACAGGCAACAAACCTGCTCGACCGTGCGCCCTTGCAGGGTGAACCATTCAATGGCGTGGCGGATTACCGGAATGGTGCCGGTATGATCATCGGACAGTTCAGCCGGGCGCATGAACGGTACGTCAGCGCCGTGCTGACGGGCCACGTCGGCAATCTCCGCATCGTCGGTGGAAACGACAACCTGATCGAAGCATCGGCTCTGCAGCGCCGCCTCGATGGACCAGGCAATCATAGGCTTACCACAGAACTGCTTGATGTTCTTGCGCGGAATACGCTTGCTGCCGCCCCGTGCGGGAATGACAGCTAGCTTCATGAGCGCAGCAACTCCAAGAGTGTTTCGACAACATAATCTTGTTCTGACTCTTTGAGATTTGGAAAAAGTGGAATACTAATAGCCTCCGAATAATATTTTTCAGCCGCCGGAAAGTCACCCAAACCAAACCCCAACGTTTGATAATACGGTTGAGTGTGAACAGGTATGTAATGGAGGTTAACCATTATTTCCTTAGCTCTGAGCGCTTCAAATACCTCAACATGAGAAAGCTTTATTTCATTAAGCCTTAATCGAATAACATAAAGATGAAAAGCCGACCAACCATCCTTGTGTTGCCACGGCGTAATGACAGGCAAATCCGCAAGGAGCTTATTATAACGCTCAGCCAACTCATGCCGGCGAGCAACATAATGCAGAAGCCGACTCATCTGACTGCTTCCAAGCGCCGCTTGAATATCCGTCATGCGATAATTAAAACCAAGCTCAACCTGTTGATAATACCAAGAGCCTTCCATTGGCTTTGTCATCAAACTGGAGGCGCGGGTAATTCCATGACTCCTCAACAATGACATTTTTTCCGCAAGTTTTTCATTATTGGTGACAGCCATACCACCTTCTGCGGATGTAATTATCTTGACAGGATGGAAGCTAAATACCGTAATCTCACTATATCGACAATTACCAATCGGCTCATTCAAATATAAACCACCAATAGCATGAGAAGCATCCTCTATGATTTTAAAACCATACTGTAGCGATAGATTATATATAGCCTTCATGTCACATGGCTGACCACCGAAGTGAACCGGCACAATTACCTTCGGCAGCACACCTTGTTTTTCAGCAGCAATTAATTTTGCCTCCAAGGCAACTGGACACAAATTGTATGTTCGAGCGTCAATATCAACAAAATCAACCTTTGCACCACAATAAAGCGCACAGTTAGCCGAGGCAACGAACGTATTGGGCGTAGTCCACAACCAATCCCCTGTTCCCAATCCCAATGACAAACAAGCTATGTGTAGCGCGGATGTAGCACTATTTACGGCAACAGCGTATTTTACGTTACAATGGCGTACTACATCCTGCTCAAACTTAGGTACAGCTGGCCCTTGAGTAAGATGTGGCGAACCAAGAACTTCCAGCACCGCTTTGACATCACTTTCAGTAATATCTTGACGTCCGTAAGGAATCATTTCAGCCCCTGCAATTTAAGTTTACTTATGTCAAACCCAAGAAAATCCACTGGCGTCAAACAGTAATAGGCGTATAGCTTCCAAATCAAAATTACAACTTGGGAAACGCACAAGCCTATCAACACAGACTCATCCGGGAAAGGAAAGTAGAACACAAATGCGCTAAACAAAAAAGCCACCAAAGCAACTACGCGCGAATACACTATTTGGCTATCGAGTTGCTGAGCATACAAGGCATAATGAAAAACCAACCATAGCGAGTTAATCACAACCGCAAACAAGACCCAATAAAAAATAAAATAATTATCAAGATAAGCCTCCTTGCCAATCCACTTAAGAAGATATGGAAAAACCAACAAACTAGCAAATACAAAAATCACAACACATATAATTGTCGAAAACAACATTATCCGCATATTTCTTTTAAACAAACTTACATCTCGACTTTTATAAGCCCCAATTAAGGCCGGATAAGAAAATGAAAAAACCGCAGCATCAAGGAAAGCAAGAAGCGTACCCGCAACTCCTATAAACAATACATATGCAGCAACTATTTCAAGCCCAGAAAGCTCACTTATAAGATAGCGGTCAAATGTAAAAACCCCCCTAAACGCCAACGTCGCAACCAACATTGGCACGGCGATCTTTATGCCTGCCCAAACCCACTGAAAATCAACTGTATTATTCCATCCACCTAGCCGCATACTTTTGAGCTTAAAAAATGAATATATAAGAGCTGAAATTGATCCGGCACACCAGAAAAAAAATACGCAATCTAAGCTCTTGTAAACATCATCAACAACCATAAAAAGGACAGCAACGACAGCCCAAAACGCTTGATTTAGAAACAAAACAATACTTGCTGACAACTGCTCTGACGCAGCTATGAAAAATCGAACCAACTCCAAACACAAGTACTCAAATATTAAAATAACAAAAAACCACTTAGCTAGCGTCCAAGGCAACCAGCCTAAGAAAAATATAGAAAGCAGAAGCGGAAAAACAGAAAAATACAACAAACAAGCAAGAAACGCCTGGGATTTAATATACCACCCCCAAAGCGCTCTATCTCCGCCAGAAACTTTCCTATTAACGTAATTATAAAAATCGAGCCCAACAAAATAAATCGAATAACCTATAGCTGCCACCAACAGCCCATACAACCCTATTTCGGCCGGATCCAGAAACTTCACTAAAGCAAACAAAAAAACAAATCGACTAATAAGAACCAAACCACGTATAGATACATTTACAATCCTAACGATCAAAGCCACGATCCATCCATAAAAAACAAAATAATCATTAGTGCCTCGTAATATAATTCACACACAAGCATCCACTTCCTTCATTATTCTTCTTATAGTCTTTCAAGCAATGCTTGTAGTTAATAAAAAATGACTATGGCTCAGCACGGTGTTCCGGTTCTACTTGGAAAACCTGCCTGATCGCAGCTTACAGGGGCCTCACTATAATCTGCATCTGGCCGATATCCGTTCTGTCATTCCGTTAGGCGCTCGCGACCAGAAAGATCGACAGCGCTCCGTTCGACCGCATCATATCGCCCGGTAATAACTGTAAGCGGCTTACTTTGCTGCTCATAGCTGGCATACAGCCGAGCGGTCAAGGCCTGCTTTGCATTATCTTCACCATGCACCACCCGTATCTCAGTCGGCCATTGCTGCATCCCAGTCACAAAATCCACCAACCCGTTCTGGTCCGCATGGGCAGAGTAGCCACCGATGCTGCTAATGCCAGCACGGATATCGAAGTGTTCGCCATCCAGGTTTACATAGCCGCCTTTCGGACCGTAGGTTTGGATAGCGTGCCCTGGCGTGCCTTTGGCCTGGTAGCCAACGAAAAGGACGTTGTGCCTTTTGTCGCCCAGCATGGCATTCAGGTAATTGACGATGCGGCCACCCGAGCACATGCCACCACCGGCAATCACGATGGCGGGGCGTGCGGTTTGAGTCAGGTGGTTCACTATTCGTTGGTGGTCGCTGTGGCTGTCTATTGTAATGAGTTGTTCAAAGGCCAGCGGGCGGCGCCCGGATTGGACTCTGTCGTGGGCTTCCTGATTCCAGTATGGCTGCAGGCTTCGATAGGCTTCGGTGAAGCGCGTGGCCAAGGGCGAATCGAGAATGATCGGGAGCTTGGGCCAGTTTGTTTCGAGGCCGTATTCGGAGCTGTCGTTATTGCCCCTCACCCTAGCCCTCTCCCCAGGGGGGAGAGGGGATTGGACGTGCGGGTTGTCAGTGTTTTCTACGCTCTTGCTCGCGTGTTCATCGGCGTGGAGAACGGAGTGACTTGTAGAGGTCTGCAGTTTGCTGTGAATGATCTCTTCCAGCTCGTACAGTAACTCCTGCGTGCGGCCAATGCTGAAGGCTGGAATCAGTACGGTGCCCTGATCCTGCAGGGCATGTTCGATGACGGCTTCTAAACGCTGACGGCGGCTGGCGCGGTCTTCATGCAGGCGGTCGCCGTACGTGCTTTCAAGGACGAGGATATCGGCTCGCTCGGGTGATTCGGGCGGCATCAGTAGTGGCGCATGTGCTGCCCCAAGGTCTCCGGAGAAAACGATGCGCTTGCTTTCGCCACTGGCGGGGTACGTCAGGTCAATTTCCACGTATGCGGAGCCGAGAATATGACCAGCTCGCTGTAGCCGTACACGGGCGATGAGCTCTTCGGTTTCCAGCAGTGTTGACCATCGCTGGTACGGCAACGGCCGCAACCGCTGCTCGACCAGCTTGAGGTAGCGCTCGACGGCTTTTTGATCACGGCTGAAGCCTAGCTTGAAGGCATCTTCAAGAACGATAGGCAGTAGTTTGGCCGAAGGCTCGCTGCAGTAAATCGGGCCTTTGTATCCGGCGGCAAGCAGATAGGGAATTCGCCCCACGTGGTCGATATGCACATGCGTGACGACGAGCGCTTGGACGCTGGCCAAGGAGAACTCGATATCCAGCCGTCCTGTAGCAGCGCGCCCATCGCTCGAAGTCTCCTTACCCTGGAACAGGCCGCAATCGACCAGCAAGCTATGGCTCGCGTCCATGTGTAGCTGATGACAGGAACCAGTTACGCCATCCTTAGCGCCGTGGTGTTCGATATCTGGATAGCGCACGGTTATTCCTTTAACGATGTCAACCAACGCACTCGCGACATGCTAGTCACGAGCCACCTTAAAAAATAGGCGGGAATACTACCGTCTTTCGGGGCCGTTGAGGTCTCAACGGCACGCCGACGGATGGATGGTCAGATTGCGGCGACCGGACGGCGAAGGTTGCGCACCAGCGCGACGAACACTCCGAGCATGCCGCCCAATACCAATGCGAGAGCAACAATCAAAGTCTTCTTGGGCTTGATGGGCTGACGGGGCTCAACTGCTCGTTGATCAATGGCGACCAGCTTGAGCGAACCAGCATCGAACTGCAGGGAGCGCAGCCTCGCTGCTTCCTCGCGCCAACCGGCCAGATCTTTCAGGAACAGGTCTTCGTTCTCTCGGCTTTTTAAGACCTCGATCTGGCGGTTGTGTTCAAGCAGCTTCAGCTCCCTGGCAATCTGTGCAATGCGCGGCTCGGTGAAGTCGTCGGAGCGACGAGCCAAGAGCGCCTTACGCTCGGCTTCCAACGCTTCGCTGCCCATAAAATACAAAGGTATCTGCTGGTTATTGACCTCGGTACGGATCACGCTGCCTTGGCTCGTGATCTCAGGCGCTCCAAGGGACGATGGTGTGGTGGGCTTGCTTATACCAAGCGAAGTCGCGATTCGAATCGCTTCGTTGAGCTGATTGATGCGGTTATCGCGACGCGTCCGGAGCTGCTGGCGCAGGGCTGCCAATTCATCATTCAACTCTGCACGCTTGAGCGCATCCGCTTCGGTCAGCTTGGCGATCTTGATTTCCTTGCTGGCTTCATAGCTGGCACGAGCAGCGGCAATCTTCTTGTCAAGCTGACTGAGCCGGTTGCCGATTAGGGTTTCCAGATCAGCCGCTATCTCCTTGCGGACATTAGCCAGGGAGAAATTCACAAAACTGTTGACGATCTCAACCCCATCCAGCGCTTCGGGATAGGTCAGCTGGAGGCCGACATACGGAGACATCCCCTCGGGCTTCTTTGAATCGGGTTGCAGCAACTTGAAGGCCTCATCGTTGAAGGCTTCAAAAGTCTGCTCAAGTGTTCGCCCTGGCTGCACGAGATCAGCGAAGAGCTGCGGGTGTTCGCGGAAGAAGGCCAGCCGATTCTCGTACGAGTCAAGCGTTGCCCCGACCTGCGCCAGCGCTTGTTTCGGCGACAGCTTGTAGATACCAAGATGATTCAACTCATCGAGATCTTTGATAGCGGCCGGTCGTAGCACGCTTTGAACGGTGTAATAACGAGGCGCCAGCATGGCGTAGAGCAACCCGACGAGCGTGCACACCACAGCTACGCCGCCAATCAGGAACTTTTGCTTCCACAAAGAGCGAAAGAGCTGGATCAGGTCAATTTCATCAGGCGTTGCCGAAGCAAGGACTTGCGGAGGAGTTACTGCGTTCACTTGAGGTCCGTCTCGCTGAATGCGGCGACGCAGAGCGCGCGCCAGGGGCTATACCGCAAGCACACGGAAAAGTTCCGTCATGCTGCCGGCCGCCATTTTGCCAGCCAGTTCACAAAAAACAAGTGACGCGCATCAACTTTATTTGGCGATTGTGAGCACCTATAACGTCGTGCCAGATGCTCGCCGACCTTCAGTTACGCAGCCAGGCAAAGCGTTAAACGCCGTGCCTGGCTCATCGCGGAAGAAAGGGACGCGGCAATTTACGACTCCGATGGGGTTTGCAGCTCGCGGCCGCGATTTGCAAGGCTGCGTACCAAAGCGGCGAATACGCCAAGCATGCCGCCAAGCACAAAGCCCAACGCCAGAATCAGCGCCTTCCTAGGTTTGATTGGCTTGGACGAATCCAGCGCTGGTTGATCCAGACGAACAAGCCGCAACCGATCAGTATCGAGTTTAATTCCCTTCAAGCGGGCGGCCTCTTCGCGCAACTCAGCGAGATTGGTCAGGTAGAGGTCTTCACCCTCTCGCTCTCTGAGAATTTCCACTTCGCGATTGTTTTCTAGCATTGCGAGCTCGGATTGGATCTCGGCGATTCGAGGCTCCATGAAGTCATCCGACTTGCGACTCGCGAGGGCATTACGCTCCGCGGATAGTGCTTCTGTTCCCATGAAATACAGCGGGGTTTCCCGACTGTTTACCTCCGTCCGAATAACTTGCGCGCCGCCTCTGGCCGAGTCGGACATTGCAGACGGGCTTGTTGGCTTACGAATACTCAACGACTCGGCTATGGATATCGCCTCAGTCAACTCCTGAATTCGGTTGTTCCGTCGAGTTTTGAGTTCCTCACGCAGAGCAGCGAGCTCGTCCTGAAGCTGGGCCCGCTTCAGCGCGTTCTCTTCGAGCAGGGACGCAATCTTCGCCTCCTTGGACGCTTCGTAGTTTGCACGCTGCGCCTCAATGTTCATCTCAAGGCTGGCCAAACGATTGTTGACCAGGCTTTCCACATCCTCAGCGATTTCGCGGCGCTCCAGCTCCAACACATAAGCGACAAAGCCATTTACTACCGAAGCACCAGCGACACCCTCGGGGTAAGTCAGCCTCAGACCCACGAACGCGCTGCGGTTCTCCGTACGCTTCGGGTCAGGGAACAGCATCTCAAACGCTTCCTCATTGAACTCAGCGAATGCCTGCTCTGATTGCTCGCCCCGCTCGGTGAGATTCGGAAACAGCTCCTGATTGTTCATGAAGAATTCCAGGCGGTTGTCATAAGACGACAATCCGCCAGCCACGCGATTTATGGCCTCTTCCGGAGTGAGCTTGTAGATGCCCGTTTCGTTGAGCTGATCTAGATTGCTCTGCGGCACTGGGCGAAGGTAGGTTCGGGCTTGAAAGTATGGTGTCGCCAGGAAGGCGTACAGGGCCGCTAGCAGCGTAACGAGAAGCGTAACGCCAACGATCAGGATCTTCTGCCGCCAAAGCGCACGGAACAGTTCGACCAAGTCAATTTCATCGTTAGGTGAAGTGGGTTGCTGCACGATCATCCGAAATCCTTGTTATGTGTGCTCTTCACTGCGGAGCAAGCGAACCGGATTTTGTACGTACGAACCGCAAAAAGTTCAGCCGAATGATGGCTTTTAACAACTATTTAGGCTGATGCCACGCTGCTACAGGGAGAGCTAGCCTAGCCGCTTGTCAGTCCTCCTCATTCACCCGATCGCGCAACTCCTTCCCTGGCTTGAAATGCGGGACGAATTTTCCGTCAAGGCTGACGGATTGGCCGGTTTTGGGATTGCGGCCTACGCGGGGGGCGCGGTAGTGCAGGGAAAAGCTACCAAAGCCGCGGATCTCGATCCGGTCGCCAGTGGCCAGAGCCTGAGCCATTTGCTCAAGCATGGTCTTGATGGCCAGCTCGACATCCTTCGACGAAAGCAGCCCCTGCTGGGTGACGATTCGCTCGATCAACTCCGACTTGGTCATGGTTTTCCCTTCGTTTTCAAGCGGCTAGATCATTCGGGTTGCGGTCGTTTGTAGCATGTTGTTCAGAGTTTGAACAGCCCGAGAGGGATTGACGAGGAAGGAGTGCTTCGTTTATTGCACCGCGACACGAACGGCCAAGAAGCGGAGGAGCGAACCGGCTAAAGGCCGTATGGATGGGAGTCGAGAGCTAAGCCGTCTTTCTCTGGGCAATAAAAAAGGCGGGCTATAAGCCCGCCTTTCATTCAACTACCTACCGCTCAATCCTCGCGATAGCGACGCAGCTTGAGCTGCTTGCCGCCGACGCGGGTGTCCTTGAGTTTGCCGA
Organism: Stutzerimonas kunmingensis; assembly: GCF_900114065.1. Lineage (GTDB taxonomy): Bacteria > Pseudomonadota > Gammaproteobacteria > Pseudomonadales > Pseudomonadaceae > Stutzerimonas > Stutzerimonas kunmingensis. The sequence goes on along the minus strand of NZ_FORS01000010.1, from coordinate 18,488 downwards.
GCAGGCGGTCAAGGCCGTCTTCCGGCAGCTCGACCAGGCTGAAGCTGTCGCGCACCTGGATGCGGCCGATGGCTTCGCGAGCCAGACCGCCTTCGTTGAGGATCGCACCGAGCAGGTTGCGAGCGGCGATGCCGTCACGCGCGCCCAGTGGGGTGCGGCAACGGGCGCGGCCTTCAGCCAGCGGTACCGGTGCACGACGCTCGCGATCACCACTGCGCTCAGGACGATCCGAACGCTCAGTGCGCTCACGCGGGCTGCTGGTCGGAACCAGCGGTTGCTCTTTTTCCACTTCAGCCAGGGTCAATGCCTGACCATTGGTGGCCTTGCGCAACAGCGCAGCGGCCAGAGCACGTGGGCTGCAACCGATGTCGGCGACCAGCTTGTCGAGCAACTCGCCATGGGTGGCTTCGGCATCGGCAACCAGCGGAGCGAGGCTGTTAGTGAGTTTCTTGATGCGGGCGTCCAACACCTGCTGCGCATTCGGCAGACGGGCTTCAGCGACCTTCTGGTTGGTCACGCGCTCGATAACCTGCAGCATGCGACGCTCACGCGGGGTGACCAGCAGCAGCGCGCGGCCTTCGCGACCGGCACGGCCGGTACGGCCGATGCGGTGCACGTAGGATTCCGGATCGTAGGGCATGTCCACGTTGAATACGTGGGTGATGCGCGCCACGTCGAGACCGCGGGCAGCGACGTCGGTGGCGACGACGATGTCCAGGCGGCCATCCTTGAGCGATTCGATGACGCGCTCACGCTGATTCTGGGCGATGTCGCCGTTCAGCGCAGCAGCCTTGTAGCCCTTGGCTTCCAGCGCGGCGGCGAGATCCAGCGTGGCTTGCTTGGTGCGCACGAAGGCAATCAGGGCGTCGAAATCCTCGACTTCCAGCAGGCGCAGCACAGCCTGGATCTTCTGATCGGCATGGACCATCAGGTGTGCCTGCTCGATACGAGCGACGGTCTGGGTCTTGGCAGCGATCTTGATGTGCTGCGGCTCACGCAGGTGCTTTTCGGCAATCGCGCGAATGGAGTGCGGCAGCGTAGCGGAGAACAGAACAGTCTGACGGCTCTCTGGCATCGCTTCGAAGATCACTTCGAGGTCGTCCATGAAGCCCAGCTTGAGCATCTCGTCCGCTTCGTCGAGGACCAGGAAGCGAATGGTCGACAGCAGGCCACTGTTGCGGCTCAGGTGATCGACCAGACGGCCCGGGGTCGCAACGATGACCTGCGCGCCCTGGCGAATGGCCTTGAGCTGCGGGCCCATGGGTGCGCCACCGTAGACCGCGACGACGGTCAGGCCAGGCATCTGCTTGGAATAGGTTTCGAATGCAGTGGCGACCTGCAGGGCCAGTTCGCGAGTCGGCGCGAGGATCAGTGCCTGCACTTCCTTACGAGCGGGATCGATCTTGGACAGGATCGGCAGCGCAAAGGCCGCGGTCTTGCCGGTACCGGTCTGCGCCTGGCCGATCATGTCGTGACCGCCAAGGATCACCGGGATCGCCTGAGATTGAATAGGGGATGGTTCTTCGTAGCCGACTGCGCTGATGGCAGCCAGAACAGCGGAGTGAATACCGAGTGCGGCAAAGCCGCCGATTTCCTGGGTCATGGGTCTTGTCTCTGATGCTCCGCAAGACCCATTGTTCCGAAGCTGCGCATGCCGTGCAAAACCCGAAGGTCACCCTGGCAGCCTGGTCGGCGGGGTTGCGAAAACGTATGAATGATGAATCGTCAAGGATAGCCCGCTCGAAGCGGACAGCAGCCGAAGCAGTGCTTCGTGTGTTGCAGTACCTGAACGCAGGCTGGGTTTCAGCCGGCGCGTACTATACCGGATTAACGTGAAGCTGTGCGGGTATTTTGCGCTGGCGGTTGGGCTGCCGGGCGCGCCGTTGGCCAGCAAGCTCCGCCGCGTGGCTCGCCTGCACCGAGCCAGGTGCACAGCAGCGGCACCGTGGCAGGTCTCGTCCTCACGGCGGGCATCACTTTCAGGCAGCCTCGCTATTGGCGGCGCTGACGCGGAAGCGGCCGACCAATTGGTGCAGCTTGCCAGCCGTATGACGAACACGCTCGGCGCTGTCCTTCAGCACGCCAAGGGTCTGCCCCATCTCATTGGAGGCCTGGTCGACGCCACGGATGGTCTGGCCGTAATGCAGGCTGCGCTCGTTCAGACCCTTGATGATGTCGAACATGCGCTCGACCGTGTGATGCAGATGCACATTCTCCGAGGATGCCTCCTCGGTCAGGCGCAGGCTGCTGTCGACATTCTGGACGCCACCCTCCATGAACGACACCGCCTGGCGCGTTTCCGCCTGCAGGCTCTCGACCTTGTGCCGAATGTCCTCAGCCGCCTTGGCCGTACGTTGCGCCAGTGAGCGGACCTCACCCGCCACCACGGCGAAGCCGCGACCATGGTCCCCCGCCCTGGCCGCCTCGATTGCCGCGTTCAGTGCCAGCAGATTGGTCTGCGTGGTGATGTCGCTGATCAGCCCGACGATCTCATCGATCTCGCCCATGCGGCTGTCAAGCAGCTGAACGCTCTGAGCCGAGCGCTGCACCACATCACGGATCGATTCGGTACCGTTACGCACGGTGTCGAAACGCTCGCGGGCGCGCTGCATCACCTCGTCCATGGCGCCCTTCATTTCCTCGGCGGTCATCGATGCCTGCTGAATTTCGCCAAGTTGCTCCTCCACCAGCAGCAACAATTGATGGATCGATTCGGCCACATCGCTGGTGGTCTGCCCCGCTTCGCTGCTGCGTTCGAGCATCAGCTCGTTGTCCTGACGAACGTGTTTCGAGACCTGGATCACCTGGCCGACCACACCGTCCAGGCTGTCGATGAAACTGTTGATCCAGCGCCCCATGTCGCCACTCTCATCGCGCTGCATGGTGCTGCTGTCGACCCTTTGGCGCAGATTGCCCTCGCCCTCGGCCAGCGTACGAATCACCTCGGTCATCTCCTGCATGCGCGCAGCCAGCCGTCGCGGCCCGAAGGACGCGAACGCCCAGGCCCCCAGCAGGAGCAGCAAACCGTTGACCAGGTGCAGCGCGGTGGTGGGCAGACCGCTGAACTCATGCAGCAGACTGCCGATGGCGAACAGAGTGGTCACCGTGAGCAAATAGGTCTTCATCAGCCCGACGCTCAGCGAACGGCGACGATAGACCTCCTCCAGATCCGCCTCGCACATCATCCCCCAACGGTCTGGCGAGCCTTGCAGCTGAAAGGTAACGCCCTTGCCAATGACCGGAATATGGCGGTAGTCCGAGTAGCCGGGATAGGTGACGAACAGGTTGGCACCCTTGGCGATCGTCTCCCGCACACCAGGATGCAACTGGCCGGTGGCCGGATCGGTAAAACGCAATTCCAGCTCGGTATGCTGCTGCACGCGCACCGTTCCCCAGCGCGTGTGCACACCGCTTTTCAGGTTCTCGCCGTGGCTGAAGGTGGCATCTTCGAAGCGCGAGCGTGACAGCGCCGTGCCGGTCTGAACACTGCTGTCGAAGCGCGACTCCACCATGAACAGGTAGTTGTCACCCGATTCCGGGTAGACGTGGCCGGCCTCGCGCTGGATGAGGTCACCGATCACATCATTGGGCACCCGCGCGCAGATGCAACCGAGACACTTACCGCCAACATGCACCGGCTGATAGAACATCAGGGTGACCGCATCATGGAAGCGCGACGTGCTCGCGCCCAGGCGCTGGGTCAGCGGATCACGATAGGGCCCATGCAGGAACGGCTCACTCATCCCGCGCGCTACCGCTCGGCCATCAAGATCCTGCTGCCCGACATGAGCCGCACAGGTGGATGCCAGCACGCGGCCTTGCGAATCGATGACGAACAGCTCGGAAATATCCGGCAGCTGTGCCCGTTTCCCCTCCAGCACATCGCTAGCGACGTGGCCAACGGCTTCGCCCAGATTGGCGGCGAGGTCCGCCAGATGACCCCAGTGACTGGCGACCCAGTTCTGCAGGATGCGCACCCGTGACTGCGCAACGCCCTCGAAGACCTGCTCCACCACGGGATACACGCCACGATTCAACCAGCACGACCAGCGCATCGCCAGCTTGCCGGTTGGCCCCGACCACGGAAGCCAATGGCGCTCGCTAGCGGACAGATGCATCAGATTGCTTTGAAGATGAGGCACGGGCGATTCCTTACTGCCGACGAAACATGATGGCGTTTTGCAATTAGCAGACCAGCCATGCCATCACGTTTGCTCATCAGCGCGGCAAGACACAGCGCTCCAGCATTGATTAATTGCTGGCTTCGTGGGTCCCAGATATTGAGCGTGACGAGTGAGGCCCCGCGATAGAGCCACGCGTCGCGCTTTTCGGCACCGGACGGCGCCGGTCAGTACGCACCGATATGGAACAGCCACAAACCTTCAATACCGCCGACGCACCCGTTCGGTGCAGAGTTAGCTCGCGGGCCGCAGTGCCGCAATCAACGAATCCAGCGAATAGCCCAGGCGCGGCGCCAACGCTTCAGCGCGCTGGCGCAGCCCGGTCATGTCCAGCTGCTGATCGAGATCCGCTGGCACCAGCAGCACCACGTTGCCCTCCTTCACGGGGCACTCCCAGTAATGCCGATGATAGAGGCCACGCAGCAGCGCCGCGCCCAATGGGCGGTCGTCATCGGTGCCCCACTGATTGATGATCAGCCAGCCGCCCGGATTGAGTTTTTCCTGACAGCGCTTGAGGAACGACCAGGCCAGATGCGCGGCATCCGGGCCGGCATCGTTGTACAGGTCGACGAAGATCAGATCGGAACTCTCGGCGGTATCCAGCAACTCGGTGGCATCGCCGATGCGGATATACAGCCGCGAGTCGTTCTGCAAGCCGAGGTACTGCATCGCAAGCTCCGGCACCGCCGGCCGCAGCTCGATGACCTCGACGTCCTCCAGCGGCAGGAACTGCAGACAGGCCTGGGTCAGGTTGCCGGCACCAAGCCCTAGAAACAGTGCGGTTTCCGGCTCTGCATGACACAGCCCACCGAGCAGCATCGCGCGGGTGTAATCGTATTCGAGCCAGGCAGGATCGGCGGTGAATACGCAGCTCTGCTCGACCGCCGCGCCAAACTCGAGAAAACGGTAGTCGCCCACCTCGAGTACGCGAATCAGCCCGAAAGCGTCATGCACTTCGGCGAGCAGGCGTTCCTCTTTGTCCATCAATGTGCTCCGCAGCTATCCGATCACCGGCGTGTCGGCGAACGCATCTTACGCAGCCCCATAGGCCATCGCTATCTCCGGGGCTAGGACGCTTCAGGTAAAATCGCCGCACTTTTATCAGTTGGAACGATCATGAACGACGCCTGGAGCCCCGATAGCTGGAGAAGCAAGCCGATCCAGCAACAGCCCGAATACCCGGATGCCGAACACCTCTCGCGCGTTGAACGCACCCTGGCCGGCTTGCCACCGCTGGTCTTCGCCGGCGAAGCACGGGAGCTGAGACGGCAGTTCGCCGAGGTGACCCAGGGCCGCGCGTTCCTGTTGCAGGGCGGCGATTGCGCCGAGAGTTTCGCCGAATTCTCGGCCACCAAGATTCGCGACACCTTCAAGGTGCTGCTGCAGATGGCGATCGTCATGACCTTCGCGGCCGGCTGTCCGGTGGTGAAAGTCGGGCGTATGGCCGGCCAGTTTGCCAAGCCCCGCTCGGCCGGTGACGAAACCGTCGACGGCATGACGCTGCCGGCTTACCGGGGCGATATCGTCAATGGCATCGACTTCAACGCACAAAGCCGCGTGCCGGACCCGGAGCGTCTGCTGCAGGCCTACCATCAGTCCACCTCCAGCCTGAACCTGCTGCGTGCATTCGCCCAGGGCGGTTTCGCCGACCTGCACCAGGTGCATCAGTGGAACCTGGACTTCATCGCCAACTCCCTGCTGGCCGTGAAGTACCACCAGCTCGGCGCACGCATCGACGAAACGCTGAAATTCATGCGCGCATGCGGCCTGGATGGCGCGCCACAGTTGCGCGAGACCAGCTTTTTCACGGCTCACGAGGCACTGTTGCTGAACTACGAGCAGGCTTTCGTCCGCCAGGACAGCCTCAGCGGCGGCTGGTACGACTGCTCCGCGCACATGCTGTGGATCGGTGACCGCACCCGACAGCTCGACGGCGCGCATGTCGAATTCCTGCGCGGAGTGGGCAATCCCATCGGCGTGAAGGTCGGCCCGAGCATGGACAGCGAGGAGCTGATCCGCCTGATCGACATCCTCAACCCGCAGAACGACCCCGGTCGCTTGAACCTGATCGTGCGCATGGGCGCCGACAAGGTCGAAGCCGGCCTGCCGCGACTGGTGCGCGCGGTACAGAACGAAGGTCGCCATGTGCTCTGGAGTTCCGACCCAATGCATGGCAACACCATCAAGGCGTCCAGCGGCTACAAGACGCGGGACTTCGAGAAGGTGCTCGCCGAAGTGCGTCAGTTCTTCGATGTGCATCGTGCCGAGGGCAGCTACCCCGGTGGGATTCATATCGAGATGACCGGACAGAACGTCACCGAATGCATCGGCGGTTCGCGGCCGATCACCGAAGCCGGCCTCAGCGATCGCTATCACACCCAGTGCGACCCGCGGTTAAACGCCGATCAGTCGCTGGAAATGGCGTTCATGATCGCGGAAACCCTGAAGCAGCTGCGGCCCAACTGATGGCGAGGTAGAAGCCGCGGGCTGCCGGTCACGGTGCTCGACACTTATCGCGCACCGATCGGCAAGTGAAAGGACATAAAAAAACCCGGCACCAGGCCGGGTTTCTTTTTCGAGCAGTCTGCGTGGCCTATCAGGCCTTGACGCGGGACTTGTACTCGCCGGTGCGGGTGTCGATTTCGATCGAGTCGCCGATTTCGCAGAACGCGGAAACCTGCAGCTCGGCACCGTTCTTCAGGCGAGCGGTCTTCATGACCTTGCCGGAAGTATCGCCACGTACGGACGGCTCGGTGTAAACGATTTCGCGAACGATGGTGGTCGGCAGTTCGACGGAAATCACCTTGTCGTTGTAGAAAACGGCTTCGCAGACGTCGGTCATGCCGTCTTCGATGAAGGTCATCACGCCTTCCAGGTCGTCTTTTTCGATTTCGTACTGGTTGAACTCGTCGTCCATGAACACGTACAGCGGGTCGGCGAAGTATGAATAGGTCACTTCCTTGCGCTCGAGGATGACCGGCTCCAGCTTGTCGTCAGCCTTGTAAACGGTCTCGGTAGCCGAACCGTTGAGCAGGTTCTTCAACTTCATCTTGACCACGGCACTGTTACGGCCGGACTTGTTGAACTCGGCTTTCTGGATGACCCAGGGTGCGCCGTTGATGATGGCCACCTGGCCGGCACGGAACTCTTGTGCGGTTTTCATACGAAATATCCGAAGGGGAATTAGAGACAAAAAACAGGCCGCGTATCATAGGGTCTGTTCCCGCCTGGTCGCAAGCCACGTTGCTGCGCCAAATGGCGCCATACGGAGCGGCGTACAACAAGGCGCGGAGATCAGGCCACGGCCTTTCCCCACCATAATTGAAGGTGCGGTCGCACGCTAAGCGTGAACAGCACCTAGCCAATCGGTGTAGAAAAACACCAGCTTTCCGGCCAGATCGCCATTGGCCACCTGCTCGTGGGTCCAGGCTTCGGCATGCTCGAGCAACGCCGGATACTCGCGGACCAGAGCGGTCCAGGCTTCGCCAGCCCCCTGCCCAGCGTTCCAGGCACGCCAGAATTCGCGTAGCGCTGCGTTGGCCGTGGGCGACAGCTCATGCGCGTACAGATCGAGAAAGGCATGGAGTTTATCCCAGTGGGCATCGTCTTCCTGAGGATAGATGTGCCACACCAGCGGTCTGCCGGCCCACTGGGCGCGGATAAAGGACTCCTCGCCGCGCACCGCGTTGAAATCGCAGCTCCACAGCAGCAGGTCGTATTCGTCCTGAGTCATGAACGGCACGATGCACAGCTGCAGACTGCCGTGCCGATGCTGATCGCCCGTCTGCAGGCTCGGCACGCCAAGCCAGGCGGCAACATCGCCAAGTACTCGCCCTTCCGGGACCAGCAGCTGGTTGCTGCGCGAATCGGCCGCGAGGGCGTCTAGCCAACCCGCGACCGCAGTGTTTTCGTAGGCGAACAAGGACAACAGGCGCGCGCCGGGCTGTCGCGCTACGCCGAGCGAGGCAAGAAAAGCGGTCTGTTGCGCCATATCGCTCTGAAATTCCGCACGGCGCAACATCAGATCGGCTTCACGGATCAGACCGCCGGTCCGGGCTTCGAAGCCCGGAAAGAAGAAGTACTTCTGCAAGCCGTTGGCCTGCAGTGAGGGCAGCGCATGGCAGCCGACGATCCAGTCCTCGGCGCTCAGATACTCGAGGTTCAGCCAGAGGATGCGACGACCGCTGGCAGCCATGGCATTGATGTAGGGCTGCGGCAGATTGCAGGCGAACGCCTCGATGACCACATCGGCGGGCTCGGTAGCTGACCATTGGCCGGACCAGCGCCGGACCTCCACGCCCTCGTGCAGCTGCTGTTCCGCCTCGGCATTGGCCGCCGGGCAAAGCCGAGCGAAGGTATCCAGGTCATCCACCCACAGCCGCACGTGCTGACCGTGTTCCGCCGCCAGCTGCCGGGCCAGGCGCCAGGTGACACCGATGTCACCGAAGTTATCCACGACTGCGCAGAAGATGTCCCACTTCGCTTTTACAGACAAAACCGTGCTCCTCGAGCCGATACCGGCACTTCGTGCCTCTGGAAACGCTGCGCAGGATACAAGGTTGGCGCCAACAACCGGTTGCCATACCACAACACAGGAACGGCAGACACGCGTATACGCCCGAGCCTGCAAAGGCGTCAGCGGATTCAGATAAGAGAGAAAGGAAAAACGAGAAGATCGTTATGGAGGTGAACCCTACCAGCCACACCCCGGCACACAATGTCACCGCTGCGGCTGCTCCCTTCCGGGCCTGACCGGGTTCACGGCTGATCGTTGCGAGGGGACCGGCAGGGCCCACCATAACGAAACCCGCCTGGCGGCGAGCGGCGCCATTGTACCGGCTTATCAGCAACTTACAACCACAGACTGCTGCCACGCTTACGGCAGGCCACTTGCATCCTCTTCCATGAAGCGCCAGCAACCCGACTATCAATGGATTGAACCGGCGAGCGGTATGCGCATTGCGTCGAAAGCCTCTAGCCAAAGACCAACGTCTGTCCGAGGATGGGCAGGCTCAAGCGCTATCGAACGCTTGTCATGAAACCATGCTGTGCAGCGATTTCGCTGTGCGGCTGATGGCAACAGCACACGAGGTAATCATGAGCAAGGCTCCAATCGCCGTCATCGGAACCGGGATCGCGGGGCTCTCCGCTGCGCGCGCCCTCCACGATGCCGGGCAAGTAGTACATCTGTTCGACAAGAGCCGCGGCAGCGGCGGCCGCATGGCCAGCAAACGCAGCGATGCGGGCTCGCTCGACCTGGGCGCGCAATACTTCACCGCCCGGGATCGCCGCTTTGGCGGAACCGTCCGCCAGTGGCAGAGCGAAGGCTGGGTCGATCAATGGTCGCCCAGCATGTACCAGTCCCATGACGGTCAACTGAAACCATCTGCCGACGAGCAGGTGCGCTGGGTCGGCACACCGACGATGAGTTCGATCACCCGCGGGTTGCTGGGCGACATGCCGGTCAACTTCAGTTGCCGCATCACCGAAGTGTTTCGCGGCGAGCAGTTCTGGACGCTGGTCGATGCCACAGGCGTAAGCCACGGACCATTCAGCCAGGTGGTGATTGCCGTGCCGGCGCCGCAGGCGGCTGCGCTGCTCTCCAGCGCGCCCAAGCTCGCCGCCGTCGCCGCCAGCGTAGCCATGGAACCCACCTGGGCGGTCGCGCTGGGCTTCGCGACTCCGTTGAACACCATGCTGGAAGGCTGCTTCGTTCGCGACGATGCGCTGGACTGGATTGCTCGCAACCGCAGTAAGCCCGGCCGCAACGGCGAGCTGGATACCTGGGTTTTGCACGGCACCAGCAGCTGGAGCCGGCAGCACCTCGACCTGCCCAAGGAGGCGGTGATCGAGCGCTTGCATGGCGCATTCGCCGAGCTCATCGATTGTGTGGTGCCGGCCCCGGAGTTCACCCTGGCCCATCGCTGGCTGTATGCCCGCCCGGCCCAGGCCCACGAATGGAATGCCCTGGCCGACGCCGGGTTGGGTCTTTACGCCTGCGGCGACTGGTGCCTGTCCGGCCGAGTGGAAGGCGCATGGCTCAGCGGCCAGGAAGCGGCGCGCCGGCTGCTTGAGAATCTGTAGAGCGGCTGCCAGCGGCTGATCTGACTCAGGTCAGCCGTACGCGCAAGGCCAGCTGCTATGATCGCGCGCTTTCTGCACTGGCCCCCTTCAGCGGAGTTCCGATGAATCCCTCCACCCTGATCGGCATCGTCGCGAGCATCGGACTGCTCGCCGTCGTCATGCTCTTCGCCGCCAAAGAACCCGCGCTTTTCATCGACCTGCCAAGCCTCGGCATCGTACTGGTCGGCACCCTGGCGGCGACCTTTATCAGCTATCCGTTGCGCGAAGTCACCCGAGTGTTCGGGCTGATCTGGACCGTGATGCGCAACGAGCGCCTGTACACGCGGCAGGATCTCGATGAGCTGGTGCAGATCTCGCGACTGTGGATCAGCGGTGACCTACCTGCGGTGGAAAAAGCGGTCGAGCAGGTCAGCAATCCCTTTCTGCGCACCGGCGTGCAGCTGGTGATCGACAACACCCCGGAAGAAGACATCCTGGAACTTCTGCAATGGCGCATCGCACGACTGCGCGCCCGGGAGAATGCCGAGGCACAGCTGTTCCGGGCGATGTCCAACTATGCGCCGGCGTTCGGCATGATCGGCACGCTGGTCGGGCTGATCAACCTGATGTTCATGCTCGGTAGCGGCAATATGGACCTGATCGGCCGCAGCCTCGCGGTCGCGCTGATGACGACCTTCTACGGCGTGCTGCTGGCCAACCTGATCCTCAAACCAGTGGCCGTGAAGCTCGAACGGCGTACCGAGCAACGCGTGGCGCTGATGAATCTGGTGATGCAGGGCATCTCCATGATGTGCAATCGCCGCAGCCCGGCCTACATGCGCGAAACGCTCAAGTCGTTCATCGCCCACCACGACGACGAAATTCGCGACGGCAGCCCCGCCGCACCGCGCAGCGCGCCGCAGGACGAACGCACGTGAACGGCCAGGCATCGCCGGGCAGCCGCTTCTCCCGCTGGCATATCGAGCCGCAGCGAGAGGAAGAGCAGGAAGCCTGGCTGATCACCTACCTGGACATGCTCACCCTGCTGCTGGTGATGCTGGTGATCATGCTGGCGCTGGCCGGCAAGGGCGAAGGCCAGCAGAGCGAGCCCTCGATGGTAGAAGCCACGCAGCAGTCGGCTGGCGATCAGCTGGTAGCACTGCAGCCAAGCGCTTCACCCATACCATCGATCGTGCCGCTACCGGCGCCGGCGGCTGATACGCAGCAGGACGACACGAGCGAAGCGAAGCCCGATCTGGCGCTGGGCGACGACATCGAGGTCATCGTCAACGATGGCAGCATCAGCTTTCGAATCAGCAGCGAAATTCTGTTCGGCTCAGGGCGGGCGGAGCTGGAAGACGCCGGGCTGGATGTGATCGACCGATTGGTCCCGACCCTCGCCGCAGGCGGTCATCGGATCATCGTCGAGGGCCATACCGACAATCTGCCCATCCAGACTGAGCGCTTTCCGTCCAACTGGGAGCTTTCCGCCAGCCGCGCCAGCAGCGTGGTGCGCTACCTGCAGCTGGCCGGCATCGAATCGACGCGGCTGAGCGCAACCGGCTACGCCGACACGCGACCGCTCGCCGACAACGGCGACGAACAGGGTCGCGCCAGCAACCGCCGCGTCGAGCTGATCATGCAGACCGAGGCGGACAAGCCCTGACGCGTCAGCCCAGCGCGGTATCGAGGAACATCATCACCGCGAAGCCCACCATGAGGCCCAGCGTGGCGGGCGTCTGATGGCCGTTGCGGTGGGTTTCCGGGATCACCTCGTGGGATACCACGAAGATCATTGCCCCCGCGGCCAGGCCGAGGCTGATGGGATAGGCGATGGCGAAGCCGCTGGACATGCCGATACCCACCAACGCGCCGATCGGCTCCATCAGCCCGGATGCCGCGGCGACCAGCACCGAACCCAGCGCCGACAACCCGGTGGTGCGCAACGCCAGCGCGACGGCCAGGCCTTCGGGAATGTCCTGAATGGAGATCGCCGTGGTCAGCGGCAGGCCAACGCTCAGGTCGCCATTGGCGAAGCTCACACCGATGGCCATGCCTTCGGGAATGTTGTGCAGCGCAATGGCGAGCACAAACAGCCAGACCCTGTTCAGGCGTTCGCACTCGGGACCACAGGGGCCAGTGCTTTCATGCTCGTGCGGCGTGAAGTAATCCAGACCGAGCATGAGCAACACGCCAAGCCCCAGGCCGACCACCACCGTCAGCGCCGCAGCCGGGCCGTTACCGAACAATTCACGCCCCGCTTCCAGCCCCGGAAGGATCAGAGAGAAAGCGCTCGCAGCGAGCATCATGCCGGCGGCAAAGCCAAGCATGCTGTCCTGGGTGCGGGTAGAAATGTCACGCAGGCCGATCGCCAGAAACGCGCCGACCGCCGTCGCTACGAAACCGGCGCTGCCGCCCAACAGCGCGTAGCGAACGTTGCCCGCCTCACTGCTCTGCAAAGCGTTGGCGGTACCCGCCACTAGCAGCAACAGCACCGCCACTGCAGTTGCCGCAAGACCGAAGGTGATCCAGGGGTTGGCTTGCGCCTGTGCGAGCCAGGCAGCGCGCAGAGTGGCCGCCGGGCTTTGAACGGTGGACGCCATGATTTCAGAATCCTCGATGCGGGCGGCCAGTGTACTCCGCCACGCCCTGCTCCAGAGCCTATGGTCACGATAGCCGCAGACCATCGCCCGACCTGCGCGCAACGCCCGCGTTGTACCCCCATGGGTATGACCGTAAGCTTGGCGGGTTCGATGGCCCGGAGGGGCCGCATTAAGGAGTGGTCCGTCGTGCCCGCTGCAAAAACCATTCGTCGCGCGCTTTTGCTGATCATCCCGGTCCTGCTGCTGGCCGGCTGGATGATCTGGCGCCAGCTTCAAGGGCCAGAATTGCCCGGTTATCGCCTGGAAACACGCCCACTGGTGCAACGCGTGGTCGCCAGCGGCGAGGTGGACAGCCAGTCGCTGGCGCAGGTCGGCAGCGAAATCACCGGCGTTATCGCCGTGCGCCATGTGCGCGAGGGCGATGCGGTAAAGGCTGGCGATCTGTTGCTGGAGCTGCGCGACGACGAGCAGCGCGCCCGCCTGCGCGAGGCGGAAGCGGCCCTGCGGCAGCTGATCGATTCCAGCCGCCCCCAGGCACAGGCCACCCTACGCGAGGCACAGAACAACCTCGAACAGGCCGATCGCGAACTCCAGCGCCGGGAGACACTGTTCGAACGCAAGCTCCTGGCCTCCGAGGCGCTTGAGCAGGCTCGACGCGCAACGCTGACTGCCCGTGTGGTCCGCGATCGCGCCCGCTTCGCCGCCGCGGCCGTGGGCGAAGGCGGCAGCGAGGAACAGGTCCTGCGTCAGCGCCTGGAAGCGGCGCGCGCAAACCTGGCGAAAGCCCGCATCCACGCCCAAGTCGACGGCATCGTGCAGACGCGCGAAGTCGAACCCGGCGACCTGGTACAGCCCGGCCGCACCCTGCTGACGATCGCCCGCTCCGGCAGTAGCGAAATCCTGCTGCCTCTGGACGAAAAGAATCTGGCCCCGATCGAACTGGGCCAGGCCGCCAGGATCATCGCCGATGCCTACCCGGATCGAGTGCTGCCGGCACGCGTCAGCTTCATCGCGCCGAGCGTCGATACCGCCCGTGGGACCATCGATGTCCATCTCGACCTGCTGGAACCAGCCGACTTCCTGCGTCAGGGCATGACCGTCTCGGTGAACATCGAGACCGGCCGACGCGAGCAAGCCCTGGTACTGCCCAACGATGCGCTGCGCGCCCGCGACGGAACACGTGCGCAGGTATTGCGCGTCAATGACGGCGTAGTGGAGCGGGTCAGCGTGCGTCTGGGAATGCTGGGCACGGCGCTGAGCGAAGTGAGCGAAGGGCTGGCCGCTGGTGATCTGGTGCTGATCGGCGACGCCGAGGAAGGCCAGCGCGTACGCGTGCGTGAGCAAGCGATTCCAACCGGCATTCAGGACTGACTGCATGCACCTGGCCGACTCGCTGTGGACCGAATGGAAGATCGCCCTGCGCTTCTTGTTGGACAACCGCATGCAGACGTTGCTGATCATGTTCGGTATCGCCGTCGGCTCGGCGGTGATCGTGTTCATCACCGCGCTGATCACCGGCCTGCAGGCCAATGTGGTCGAGCGCACCCTGGGCACCCAGGCGCATATCCGCATCCTGCCGCCGGACGAGGTCAACCGCCTTCTGCCCGCCGATGACCATAGCTGGTCGCTGGTGCTGGAGAGCCCGCGGGCGCAGCGCCTGCGCTCGATCATCAACTGGCAGGACGTACGCGACGTGCTCGACCAGGACACACAGATCCTCGCGGTGTCGCCGGTGATCAGCGGCCCGGCCATCGCCCGACGCGGCGTGGCCCGCGCCTCGGTGGCGCTGCTCGGCATCGACCCGCCCCGCTATCAGCGCATCATCCCGCTGGCAGACGACCTGATCGCCGGGCAGTTCACCGTGGGCGCCGGCCACGCGGTTATCGGCAAGGAACTGGCACGCGACCTCGGCCTGGGCATCGGCGACAAGCTGCGTTTGGACGCCGGCGAAGGCCGCGAGGCGGTCGTCGATATCGCCGGTATCTTCGAGCTGGGCGTGCGCGAGCTGGATGCGCGCTACGTGTACCTGGACCTGAAACAGGCGCAGACACTGCTCGACCTGCCCGGCGGCGTCACGGTGATCGATACCACGGTCGCCGAAATCTTCGAGGCCGATCAGGTCGCCGAGCGCCTCGCGCGCCTCACCGGGCTGCGCGCCGAAAGCTGGATGGAAACCAATGGGCAACTGCTCAACGCGCTCGCCTCGCAGAGCATGACCACGGAGATGATCCGTGTATTCGTCGGTATCTCCGTGGCTTTTGGCATCGCCAGCGTGCTCGCCGTGAGCGTCGTTCAGCGCACCCGCGAGATCGGCATCCTGCGCGCCATGGGCAGCCCGCGTGGGCAGATTCTGCGCGTGTTCCTGCTGCAGGGCGGGCTGCTCGGGCTGCTCGGTTCGGCCTGCGGCGGAGGCGTCGGCTGGGGCCTGGTGCAGGTTTTCAATCTGTTTGGCCCGCGACTGTTCACCATTCCGGTCGATCCGACGCTGGTGCCGCTGGCCATGCTGGTAGCGACAATCACCGGCGTGCTGGCGGCGGCGATGCCGGCGCGGCGTGCGGCGCGCTACGACCCTGCGGTGGCGATTCGATATGTCTGAAACCCTGCCAGCCAGCCCGGCCAATGAGGTCCTGCGCCTGGAACAGGTACGCAAGGCCTTCAACATAGGCACACCACTGGAAACCGAGGTGTTGCACGGTATCGACCTGCGTCTGAGCCGTGGTGAGCTGGCCGCGCTGATCGGCCCGTCCGGCTCAGGTAAGAGCACGCTGCTGAACCTGATCGGCCTGCTCGATACGCCCAGCTCCGGCGAGCTGTACGTGCTCGGCCAGGCGACACGCGACAGCAACGACGAAGCGCGCACGCACCTGCGCAACCAGGCAATCGGTTTCGTGTTCCAGTTTCACCACCTGATCTCGGCGTTCAGCGTGCTGGAGAACGTGCTGATGCCGCTGATGATTCGCCACGGCAAGCCGTCACACGCGGATATCGACCTGGCTCGCGGCCTGCTCGACGAAGTTGGACTGGCGCAGTTCGCCGACAAGAAGCCGACGCAGATCTCCGGCGGCCAGCAGCAACGAGTTGCCATCGCCCGGGCGCTGGTGACCCGCCCGCCTCTGTTGCTGGCCGACGAGCCGACCGGCAATCTCGATACCCGCACCGCGCAAAGCGTGTTCGAGCTATTTCATCGCATCAATGCCCAGTTCGGCTGCGCAATACTGGTGGTGACCCATGATCCACGGCTTGCGGCCGATTGCGGGCGGACCATACAGCTGGTCGATGGCCATATCGTCAGTGACGCTGCCAATCCGCCCAGTCGCTGACCCGACAGCCGCTGCGCCCCTTCCATAGCGGGTCGCGGCGAACGTCCCGTCACCAGCTAATAACTATTAAGTCTAAGCATATAACCTAAATCAGGGCTAACATCACTCCACATACATACCCCTACCGGTATTAATCTTGGAGAGGAGCGCGTCCATGAATGCCCATATCGAACCCTTCTTCGATCCCGCGACTTTCACCTACAGCTACGTGGTCAGCGATCCGCAGACACGCCAATGCGCGGTGATCGATTCGGTGCTGGACTACGATCCGGCATCCGGCCGTACCTCCCATGCTACCGCCCAGCGTCTGGTCGACTATGTATGCGAGCAGGACCTCAAGGTGCAGTGGCTGCTGGAAACCCACGTGCACGCCGACCATCTGAGCGCCGCGCCGTACCTCAGGCAGCAACTAGGTGGTCAGCTGGCGATCGGTGATCGCATCACCGTGGTGCAGGACACCTTCGGCAAGCTGTTCAACGCCGGTACTGGCTTTGCGACCGATGGCCGCCAGTTCGACCACCTGTTCCACGATGGCGATACCTTCCAGGTCGGCAACATCCAGGCGCGCGCCATCCATACCCCGGGACACACCCCGGCCTGCATGACCTATGTCATCGGTGATGCGGCGTTCGTCGGCGACACGCTGTTCATGCCCGATTACGGCACTGCCCGTTGCGATTTCCCAGGCGGCGACGCGCGCACGCTGTACCAGTCGATCCAGAAGCTGTTCGCCCTGCCGGGCGACACACGGGTATTCATGTGCCACGACTACAAGGCGCCCGGCCGTGAAGAGTTCCTCCATGAAACGACCATCGCCGCCGAACGCGAATACAACGTGCACGTGCACGCAGGCATCAGCGAGGACCAGTTCGTCTCCATGCGCACGGCACGGGATGCCACGCTGGGCATGCCTACGCTGATCCTGCCCTCTGTGCAGATCAACATGCGCGGCGGCGAGCTGCCCGAGCCGGAAAGCAATGGCACGCGCTACCTGAAGATTCCCCTGGACGTGCTGTAGCTCCAAGCGTGGAGGACGTCGACATGCAAACAATAAAACGACTGATCTAGCCCCGGTTTTACGGACACCTCAAATGTGACTATACCGTCAGATAGGAAGGTGTCCCATGACAGACAAACGCGAGTACCAACGCTACAGCCCCGAATTCAAGCGAGAGGCAGTCCGTCAGCTGACCGACTCGGATAAGTCCTGCACGCAGCTTGCGCGTGAGCTAGGTATCCGGGTCAATCAGCTCTACAAGTGGAAGCAGCAGCTTGACCAGAAGCAGGGCCACGCGTTCCCGGGCTCTGGCCGCCAGGCTGAGCCAGAAAGCGAAGTGGCTCAGCTGAAGCGCGAAATGGAGCGATTACGTGAAGAGAACGAAATCCTAAAAAAGGCGGCTGCGTACTTCGCCAAGAGCCTCGTGTGAAGTACGCCTTCATTCGTGATCATGCTGCCCAGTATCCGATCCGCAGGCTTTGCCGAGCGGTTGGCGCTTCGCCAAGCGGGTACTACGCGTGGCGCAATCGAGCAGAGTCGCGGCGTTCGAAGGCAAACCGTATTTTGCTGGGCCAGATCGAGGCGGTTCATCGTGATAGTCGCCAAACGTATGGGCCGATACGTATTCACCGAGAGCTAACTAGTCAGGGGAACAGTGCAGGCCTCAATCGCATAGCTCGTTTGAAGCGAGAGGCCGGTCTCAGGACAAAGCAGACCTTGGTTTGGCAGCAGGCCGGTCGCGGGCGAACGTTTGAACATATCGTTGAGCATCGACTGCTGAGGCGCTTCTATGCGGATCGACCAAACGAGCGTTGGGTGGCGGACATTACGTTCATTCCGACCGCTCAAGGATGGCTGTACCTATCGGTGATCATGGATCTCTACTCTCGGCTGATAGTTGGCTGGGCAATGGATAAGAAGCCCAGCCAAGAGCTAGCAACGCTGGCACTGGAAATGAGCCTGGGCAGGCGTGCCAAGCCTGTTGGCCTGCTGCTCCATACCGATCAGGGCGTGCAGTACAGAACCGCTCGTTATCAGGCTCTGCTTGCTCAAAACGATATCCAGCCGAGCATGAGCCGTAAAGGTAATTGCCACGACAACGCAGCGATGGAGAGCTTTTTCCATACGCTCAAAACCGAGCATGTGCGGCATCAGAAATACCGAACCTTCGACGAGGCTCGGCAAAGCTTGTTCGACTACATCGAAGTGTTTTACAACCGACAGCGACGGCATTCGTATTTGGCGTATATGACGCCGTTCGAGTATGAACGCCTGCACGCTGTCTCTTAGGTCGGTGTCCGTGAAATCGGGGTCAGTTCAGACT
>NZ_FORS01000019.1 GCF_900114065.1 Stutzerimonas kunmingensis | reverse complement strand
CTGATCAAGCCGATCGCCATGGAAGACGGCCTGCGCTTCGCAATTCGCGAAGGTGGTCGTACCGTTGGTGCCGGCGTGGTTGCCAAGATCGTCGAATAACGATTGATCTGTTTGAAGCGGGTCGGCATAATAGTCGGCCTGACTCTTTCTAGGCCAGTAGCTCAATTGGCAGAGCGGCGGTCTCCAAAACCGCAGGTTGGGGGTTCGATTCCCTCCTGGCCTGCCATTTTCAATATCGAATTTGGCAGTCTTTACAGGGTTCTAGCAGATGAATATCAAAGCTGAAGCCAATGACGCGCGCTTCGATCTGGTGAAGTGGCTTGTTGTGGCTGCTTTGGTGGTGGTTGCTGTGGTTGGTAACCAATACTACTCCGCTGAGCCGATTCTCTATCGTGTCCTTGCAGTGCTGGCGATAGGCGTAGTTGCTGCGTTTGTTGCTTTGCAGACGTCCAAAGGGCGTTCGTTCGCTGTGTTGCTGAAAGAAGCGCGTGGCGAGATTCGCAAGGTCGTCTGGCCGACCCGTCAAGAAACCACGCAGACAACGTTGATCGTTGTTGTTGTTGTTTTGGTGATGGCGCTGCTGTTGTGGGGGCTTGATTCCCTGCTCGGTTGGTTGGTCTCCATGGTTGTTGGTTAAGGGTGTCTCGTGGCTAAGCGTTGGTATGTTGTGCATGCTTACTCGGGTTACGAGAAGCACGTCATGCGCTCTCTTGTTGAGCGTGTCAAGCTTGCCGGCATGGAAGATGAGTTCGGCGAGATTCTCGTTCCCACCGAAGAGGTGGTCGAGATGCGTAACGGGCAGAAGCGCAAGAGTGAGCGAAAGTTCTTCCCTGGTTACGTTCTGGTTCAGATGGAAATGAGTGAGGGTACTTGGCACCTCGTCAAGGATACTCCTCGAGTAATGGGTTTCATTGGTGGTACGGCTGACAAGCCAGCACCCATTACCGATAAAGAGGCCGAGGCTATCCTTCGTCGCGTTGCTGACGGAAGTGACAAGCCGAAGCCGAAGACGCTCTTCGAGCCGGGTGAGGTGGTGCGGGTGGCGGATGGCCCCTTCGCTGACTTCAATGGTGTGGTCGAAGAGGTCAACTACGAGAAGAGTCGCATTCAGGTCGCGGTTCTGATCTTCGGTCGCTCCACGCCGGTAGAGCTGGAGTTCAGCCAGGTCGAGAAGGTCTAGCTGAAGTATGCATCCCTTACCCCGCAGCTAACGGCTGCGGGGTTTTGTCGTCACTGGGATAAACAAGTAACAAGGGGAGCCGAAAGGCGTTCGAACCCGTAACGGAGTAGCTATGGCTAAGAAGATTCAAGCTTATATCAAGCTTCAGGTAAAGGCCGGTCAGGCCAACCCGTCGCCGCCGGTCGGCCCTGCACTGGGTCAGCATGGCGTGAACATTATGGAGTTCTGCAAGGCGTTCAATGCCCGCACTCAAGGTCAGGAGCCTGGTCTGCCGACTCCGGTGATCATCACTGTCTACAGTGACCGCAGCTTCACTTTTGAAACCAAGAGCACCCCGGCAGCCGTGCTGCTGAAGAAAGCTGCTGGCGTTACCAGCGGTTCCGCTCGTCCCAATACCCAGAAGGTCGGCACCGTTACCCGTGCCCAGCTGGAAGAGATCGCCAAGACCAAGCAGGCTGATCTGACCGCTGCCGAACTGGAAGCTGCCGTACGGACCATCGCAGGTTCGGCTCGCAGCATGGGCCTGAACGTGGAGGGTGTGTAATGGCCAAGTTGACCAAGCGCCAGAAGGTGATCGCCCAGAAGATCGAAGCGGGCAAGCAGTACGGTTTCGAAGAGGCTGCAACTCTGCTGTCCGAACTGTCGGCCGTTAAGTTCGCCGAATCCTTCGATATCGCCATCAACCTGGGTGTTGATCCGCGTAAATCCGATCAGGTCGTTCGTGGTGCAACCGTTCTGCCGAACGGCACCGGCAAGACCGTCCGCGTTGCCGTGTTCACCCAGGGGCCTGCTGCCGAAGCAGCTCTGGCTGCCGGCGCCGATCGCGTTGGTATGGACGAGCTGGCTGCCGAGATGAAGGGCGGCGACCTGAACTATGACGTGGTTATCGCCTCCCCCGATGCGATGCGTGTTGTGGGTCAGCTGGGCCAGATCCTCGGTCCGCGTGGCCTGATGCCGAACCCGAAGGTAGGCACCGTGACTCCGGACGTTGCGACCGCTGTCAAGAATGCCAAGGCGGGTCAGGTGCGTTTCCGTACCGACAAGAACGGCATCATTCACAGCTCCGTGGGCAAGGTCGGCTTTGAAGCCGGTCAGCTCAAGCAGAACGTCGAGGCGCTGCTGTCGGACCTCAAGCGTCTGAAGCCGTCCACCTCCAAAGGTATCTACGTCAAGCGCGTGACCCTGAGCACCACCATGGGTCCGGGACTGGTCATCGATCAGGCTTCGCTCGACGCGTAAGACAAAACCGCCCCGCAGGTCGGGGCGGTGCATATTGGGGTCCCTGCCTGGCGGGGGCTATCCAAGACCGTAGGCGGCGCAAGCCTTAAACCGCTGAAGCTCGCTTCTCCAGGCCTACGCAGAGGTGCTCCCGATTCGTACCGAATCAGACACCAAAACCCGTCCGGTTTCGACCGGATGAACCGGTAACATCCAGGAGTAAAACCCGTGGCAATCAAACTCGAAGACAAGAAGGCCATCGTCGCTGAAGTCAACGAGGCTGCCAGTGCTGCCCTGTCCGCTGTCGTGGCCGATGCCCGTGGCGTGACCGTGGGGGCCATGACCGGACTCCGTAAAGAGGCCCGCGAGGCTGGCGTTTACGTGCGTGTCGTGCGTAACACCCTGCTCAAGCGCGCCGTTGAAGGCACTCAGTTCGACGTGCTCAACGACGTGTTCAAAGGCCCGACCCTGATCGCATTCTCCAACGAGCATCCGGGCGCTGCTGCCCGTATCTTCAAGGAATTCGCCAAGGGTCAGGACAAGTTCGAGATCAAGGCCGCTGCGTTCGAGGGTCAGTTCCTCGCAGCCAATCAGATCGACGTGCTGGCAACCCTGCCGACCTACGACGAAGCCATTTCGCAGCTGATGAGCGTGATCCAAGGCGCTACCAGCAAGCTGGCTCGTACTCTGGCGGCCGTTCGCGACCAGAAGGAAGCCGCTGCCGCCTAAGGCAAGCGTGGTTCTTTCCAATCTCTTATGAATTAGATGGCCGCAGGCCGTCACCTATATACAGGAACTAGAGTCATGGCTCTGACCAACGAAGACATCATCAACGCCGTTTCCGAAATGTCCGTGATGCAGGTTGTTGAACTGATCAAGGCAATGGAAGAGAAGTTCGGCGTTACCGCTGCTGCCGCTACCGTTGCTGCTGCTGGCCCGGCTGCTGCCGCTGCCGAAGAGCAGACCGAGTTCACCATCGTCCTGGCCGAAGCCGGCGACAAGAAAGTGAACGTGATCAAGGCCGTGCGCGAGCTGA
The DNA here is from genome assembly GCF_900114065.1 of Stutzerimonas kunmingensis. GTDB lineage: Bacteria > Pseudomonadota > Gammaproteobacteria > Pseudomonadales > Pseudomonadaceae > Stutzerimonas > Stutzerimonas kunmingensis. The sequence goes on along the minus strand of NZ_FORS01000019.1, from coordinate 12,646 downwards.
CCGGCCTGGGCCTGAAAGAAGCCAAGGCTGTCGTTGACGGCGCTCCTGGCGTGGTCAAGGAAGGCGTTTCGAAAGAAGAAGCCGAAGCAGCCAAGAAGACTCTGGAAGAAGCAGGCGCCAAAGTCGAGCTCAAGTAAGCGACGACTTTGCGTCTACAGCCCGAGCGACTCGCGAAAGGCTGATGGCTGGTGGCTTTTGCCACCGGCCTTTTTCCGTTATGGAAAGTCAGCCCTGCTGGCTATTCCTCGGAAAGCCACTTTAGGGTGGTGCGAATCAAGGGATTCGCAAGATTTTCTGGCTGCTCCCGTCGGGAGAAGCCAACAAGCAGGTGACCAAGCTGGGGAACGCTGATGGCTTACTCATACACTGAGAAAAAACGTATCCGCAAGGACTTTAGCAAGTTACCGCACGTGATGGACGTGCCGTATCTTTTGGCCATCCAGCTGGATTCGTACCGCGAATTCCTGCAGGCGGGAGCGACCAAAGATCAGTTCCGCGACATTGGCTTGCATGCAGCCTTCAAATCCGTTTTTCCGATTATCAGCTATTCCGGCAATGCAGCGCTGGAATACGTCGGCTATCGCCTGGGCGAGCCGGCTTTCGATGTCAAGGAATGTGTCCTGCGCGGCGTGACCTTCGCCGTTCCGCTGCGCGTCAAGGTGCGCCTGATCATTTTCGACAAAGAGTCGTCGAACAAGGCCATCAAGGACATCAAGGAACAGGAAGTCTACATGGGGGAAATCCCCCTGATGACCGAGAACGGTACCTTTATCATCAACGGTACCGAGCGCGTTATTGTCTCCCAGCTGCACCGCTCGCCGGGCGTGTTCTTCGATCACGACCGTGGCAAGACTCACAGCTCCGGTAAGCTTTTGTATTCTGCTCGTATCATTCCTTACCGTGGCTCTTGGCTGGACTTCGAATTCGATCCGAAGGATGCCGTATTCGTCCGTATCGATCGTCGCCGCAAGCTGCCCGCTTCGGTACTTCTGCGTGCTTTGAATTACAGCACCGAAGAAATTCTCGATGCCTTCTACGACACCAACATCTTCCATGTGAAGGGTGAAACCCTTGCGTTGGAGCTGGTGCCGCAGCGTCTGCGTGGCGAGATCGCCACGTTCGACATCAAGGATGAGAACGGCAAGGTCATCGTCGAGCAGGGGCGTCGCATCACGGCTCGTCACATCAGTCAGCTCGATAAGTCCGGTATCAAAGAGCTTGAGATGCCGATGGACTACGTCTTGGGGCGCACCGTTGCCAAGGCGATCGTGCATCCGGCCACCGGCGAAATCATCGCGGAGTGCAACACCGAGCTGACGGTTGATGCCATGGCGAAGATCGTCAAGGCTCAGGTCGTTCGTTTCGAGACCCTGTACACCAACGATATCGACTGCGGTCCGTTCATTTCCGATACGCTGAAGATCGACTCGACCACCAACCAGCTTGAAGCGCTGGTCGAGATATATCGCATGATGCGTCCTGGCGAGCCGCCAACCAAGGATGCAGCCGAGACGTTGTTCAACAATCTGTTCTTCGCCTCGGAGCGCTACGACCTGTCCGCTGTGGGTCGGATGAAGTTCAACCGTCGTATCGGTCGTACCGAGATCGAGGGTTCGGGCGTTCTGAGCCGCGAAGACATCGTCGCCGTCCTCAAGACCCTGGTCGATATTCGTAACGGCAAGGGCATCGTTGACGACATCGATCACCTGGGTAACCGTCGTGTTCGTTGCGTTGGCGAGATGGCCGAGAACCAGTTCCGCGTTGGTCTGGTCCGTGTTGAGCGCGCCGTCAAAGAGCGTCTGTCGATGGCCGAAAGTGAAGGCCTGATGCCGCAGGACCTGATCAATGCCAAGCCGGTTGCGGCGGCGGTCAAGGAGTTCTTCGGTTCCAGCCAGCTTTCGCAGTTCATGGACCAGAACAACCCGCTGTCGGAAATCACCCATAAGCGCCGTGTCTCCGCACTTGGCCCGGGTGGTCTGACCCGTGAGCGCGCCGGCTTCGAAGTGCGTGACGTACACCCGACCCACTACGGTCGCGTATGCCCGATCGAGACTCCTGAAGGTCCGAACATCGGCCTGATCAACTCACTGGCTGCCTATGCTCGCACCAACCAGTACGGCTTCCTGGAAAGTCCGTACCGCGTGGTCAAGGAAGGCGAGGTCACTGATGAGATCGTGTTCCTCTCGGCGATCGAAGAAGCCGACCATGTTATCGCTCAGGCCAGCGCCAAGCTGGAAGGTCGCAAGCTGGTCGACGAGCTGGTTGCTGTACGTCACTTGAACGAATTTACCGTCAAGGCTCCGGAAGACGTGACCCTGATGGACGTGTCGCCCAAGCAGGTCGTTTCCGTCGCTGCCTCGCTGATTCCGTTCCTCGAGCACGACGACGCCAACCGCGCTCTGATGGGCTCGAACATGCAGCGTCAGGCGGTGCCGACTCTGCGTTCGGACAAGCCGCTGGTCGGTACTGGTATGGAGCGCAACGTGGCGCGCGACTCCGGCGTTTGCGTGGTTGCCCGTCGTGGCGGTGTGATCGATTCAGTCGACGCGAGCCGTGTAGTCGTACGTGTTCATGATGGGGAGGTCGAGACCGGCGAAGCGGGTGTCGACATCTACAACCTGACCAAGTACACCCGTTCCAACCAGAACACCTGCATCAACCAGCGTCCGCTGGTTCGCAAGGGTGACGTGGTGGAGCGTGGCGACATCATGGCTGACGGCCCTTCCACTGATATGGGGGAGCTGGCGCTCGGGCAGAACATGCGCGTCGCGTTCATGCCTTGGAACGGCTACAACTTCGAAGACTCCATCCTCCTCTCGGAGCGTGTGGTTCAGGAAGATCGTTTCACCACTATCCATATCCAGGAACTGACCTGTGTGTCGCGTGACACCAAGCTCGGTCCAGAGGAAATCACCGCGGACATCCCGAACGTGGGCGAAGCTGCGCTGAACAAGCTGGACGAGGCGGGTATTGTCTACGTTGGTGCCGAAGTCGGCCCGGGCGATATCCTGGTCGGCAAGGTGACTCCGAAAGGCGAAACCCAGCTGACTCCGGAAGAGAAGCTCCTGCGCGCGATCTTCGGTGAGAAGGCGTCCGATGTGAAGGACACCTCCCTGCGTGTGCCGACTGGCACCAAAGGTACCGTTATCGATGTTCAGGTGTTCATTCGCGACGGTGTCGAGCGCGACTCCCGTGCGCTGGCTATCGAGAAGATGCAACTCGACGAGATCCGCAAGGACCTCAACGAGGAGTTCCGTATCGTCGAAGGCGCTACCTTCGAACGCCTGCGCTCGGCTCTGGTTGGCGCGACTGCCGAGGGCGGTGCCGGGCTCAAGAAAGGTGCTGTCATCACTGACGAGATCCTCGACGGGTTGGAGCATGGGCAGTGGTTCAAGCTGCGCATGGCCGAAGATGCGCTGAACGAGCAATTGGAAAAGGCTCAGGCCTACATCTCCGATCGCCGTCAGCTGCTCGACGACAAGTTCGAAGACAAGAAGCGCAAGTTGCAGCAGGGCGACGACCTGGCGCCCGGCGTACTGAAGATCGTCAAGGTCTACCTGGCGATCAAGCGTCGCATCCAGCCGGGCGACAAGATGGCTGGTCGTCACGGTAACAAGGGTGTCGTCTCGGTCATCATGCCGGTCGAAGACATGCCGCATGACGCCAACGGCACGCCGGTCGACATCGTGCTCAACCCGCTTGGCGTACCGTCGCGTATGAACGTCGGTCAGATCCTCGAAACCCATCTGGGCCTCGCCGCCAAGGGCCTGGGCGAGAAGATCAATCTGATGCTCGAAGAGCAGCGCAAGGTCGCCGAGCTGCGCAAGTTCCTGCACGAGATCTATAACGAGATCGGCGGCCGTCAGGAAAATCTGGACGACCTGAGCGATCAGGAAGTGCTGGACCTGGCCAACAACCTGCGCAAGGGCGTTCCGATGGCTACTCCGGTATTTGACGGAGCCAAGGAGCGCGAGATCAAGGCCATGCTGAAGCTGGCTGATCTGCCAGAAAGCGGTCAGATGCAGCTGTTCGACGGTCGTACCGGCAACAAATTCGAGCGCACCACCACGGTCGGCTACATGTACATGCTCAAGCTGAACCACCTGGTCGACGACAAGATGCACGCGCGTTCCACCGGTTCCTACAGCCTGGTTACCCAGCAGCCGCTGGGTGGTAAGGCGCAGTTCGGTGGTCAGCGCTTCGGGGAGATGGAGGTCTGGGCGCTGGAAGCCTATGGCGCCGCGTATACCCTGCAGGAAATGCTCACGGTCAAGTCGGACGACGTGAACGGGCGGACCAAGATGTACAAGAACATCGTGGACGGCGATCACCGTATGGAGGCCGGCATGCCGGAGTCCTTCAACGTGTTGATCAAAGAGATCCGCTCGCTCGGTATCGATATCGATCTGGAAACCGAATAACCACGCACCGCCTGCGCGGCGCCCGGCACTGGCCGGGTGTCGCAGGTCCGTGAGGAGGAAAGGCCTTGAAAGACTTGCTGAATCTGTTGAAAAACCAGGGTCAAATCGAAGAGTTCGATGCCATCAAGATTGCCCTGGCTTCGCCCGAGATGATCCGTTCCTGGTCCTTCGGTGAAGTAAAGAAGCCGGAAACCATCAACTACCGTACGTTCAAGCCGGAGCGCGACGGTCTGTTCTGCGCCAAGATCTTTGGTCCGGTAAAGGACTACGAGTGCCTGTGCGGTAAGTACAAGCGCCTCAAGCACCGCGGTGTCATCTGCGAGAAGTGTGGTGTGGAAGTCGCACTGGCCAAGGTACGCCGCGAGCGCATGGCGCACATCGAGCTGGCTTCGCCGGTTGCCCACATTTGGTTCCTGAAGTCGCTGCCGTCCCGTATCGGTCTGCTGCTGGACATGACTCTGCGCGACATCGAGCGCGTGCTCTATTTCGAAAGCTATGTCGTCATCGATCCGGGCATGACTACCCTGGAAAAGGGTCAGCTGCTTAATGACGAGCAGTACTTCGAAGCGCTGGAAGAGTTCGGTGACGACTTCGATGCCCGCATGGGTGCCGAGGCTGTGCGCGAGCTGTTGATCCAGATCGACCTGGAGCACGAAATCGGTCGCCTGCGCGAGGAAATCCCGCAGACCAACTCCGAAACCAAGATCAAGAAGCTCTCCAAGCGGCTGAAGCTGATGGAAGCGTTCCACGGCTCGGGCAACCTGCCGGAGTGGATGATCCTCACCGTGCTGCCAGTACTGCCGCCGGATCTGCGTCCGTTGGTTCCGCTGGATGGCGGTCGTTTCGCGACTTCGGATCTCAACGATCTGTATCGCCGCGTGATCAACCGTAACAACCGTTTGAAGCGTCTGCTCGACCTGTCGGCGCCGGACATCATCGTGCGCAACGAGAAGCGCATGCTGCAGGAAGCCGTCGATGCGTTGCTGGATAACGGCCGGCGCGGTCGAGCCATCACCGGCTCGAACAAGCGTCCGCTGAAGTCCCTGGCTGACATGATCAAGGGTAAGCAGGGTCGCTTCCGTCAAAACCTGCTCGGTAAGCGCGTGGACTACTCCGGTCGTTCCGTGATCACCGTGGGCCCGACTCTGCGTCTGCATCAGTGCGGTCTGCCGAAGAAGATGGCTCTCGAGCTATTCAAGCCGTTCATTTTCGGCAAGCTCGAAATGCGCGGCATGGCCACCACCATCAAGGCGGCCAAGAAGATGGTAGAGCGCGAGCTGCCCGAGGTCTGGGACGTTCTCGCCGAAGTCATTCGCGAACACCCCGTGCTGCTCAACCGCGCACCGACCCTGCACCGTCTGGGTATCCAGGCGTTTGAGCCGGTGCTGATCGAAGGCAAGGCGATTCAGCTGCACCCGCTGGTCTGCGCCGCGTACAACGCCGACTTCGACGGTGACCAGATGGCCGTGCACGTGCCGCTGACCCTGGAAGCCCAGCTCGAAGCGCGCGCGCTGATGATGTCGACCAACAACATCCTTTCGCCAGCGAACGGCGAGCCGATCATCGTTCCGTCGCAGGACGTGGTTCTGGGTCTGTACTACATGACCCGTGAAGCCATCAACGCGAAGGGTGAAGGCCGGGTCTTCGCGGATCTGCAGGAAGTCGACCGTGTCTTCCGCGCCGGCGAAGCGTCGCTGCACGCCCGGGTGAAGGTGCGCATCAACGAAACCATCAAGGATCGTGACGGCAGCATCACCAAGAACACCCGTATCGTCGACACCACTGTTGGTCGCGCGCTGCTGTTCCAGATCGTGCCGGCCGGCCTGTCGTTCGACGTGGTCAACCAGCCGATGAAGAAGAAGGCAATCTCCAAGCTGATCAACCTGTGCTACCGCACTGTTGGCCTGAAGGACACTGTGATCTTCGCCGACCAGCTGATGTACACCGGTTTCGCCTACTCGACTATCTCCGGTGTTTCCATCGGCGTGAATGACTTCGTCATTCCGGATGAGAAGGCACGCATCATCGATGCGGCAACCGAGGAAGTTAAGGAGATCGAAAGCCAGTACGCTTCCGGCCTGGTAACCCAGGGCGAGAAGTACAACAAGGTGATCGACCTTTGGTCCAAGGCCAACGATGAAGTTTCCAAGGCGATGATGGCCAACCTCTCCAAGGAGAAGGTCATTGATCGTGATGGTAACGAAGCCGAGCAGGACTCGTTCAACTCGATGTACATGATGGCCGACTCGGGCGCGCGGGGTTCCGCTGCGCAGATTCGTCAGCTCGCCGGCATGCGTGGTCTGATGGCCAAGCCGGACGGCTCGATCATCGAAACGCCGATTACCGCGAATTTCCGTGAAGGTCTGAACGTACTCCAGTACTTCATCTCCACTCACGGTGCTCGTAAGGGTCTGGCGGATACCGCTCTGAAAACCGCGAACTCCGGTTACCTGACTCGTCGTCTCGTCGATGTCGCGCAGGATCTGGTCGTTACCGAAGTGGATTGCGGTACCGAGCAGGGCCTGTTCATGACCCCGCACATTGAGGGTGGTGACGTAGTCGAGCCGCTGGGTGAGCGCGTTCTCGGTCGTGTGATTGCGCGTGATGTACTCAAGCCGGGCACCGACGATGTGCTGGTGCCGGCCGGTACGCTGGTTGACGAGCAGTGGGTCGACTTCATCGAGTTGAACAGCATCGACGAAGTGGTCGTGCGCTCGCCTATTTCCTGCGAAACCCGCTACGGTATCTGCGCCAAGTGCTACGGCCGCGACCTGGCCCGCGGGCATCAGGTGAACATCGGTGAGGCGGTGGGCGTTATCGCTGCTCAGTCCATCGGTGAGCCGGGTACCCAGCTGACCATGCGTACGTTCCACATTGGTGGTGCGGCCAGCCGTACTTCTGCTGTCGACAACGTCATGGTTAAGAACGGCGGCACCATTCGTCTGCATAACCTGAAACACGTAGAACGTGCCGATGGTGCGCTGGTGGCGGTATCCCGCTCCGGTGAGCTGGCGGTGGCCGACGACTTCGGTCGTGAGCGCGAGCGCTACAAGCTGCCGTACGGCGCGGTGATTTCCGTCAAGGAAGGCGACAAGGTCGATGCGGGTGCTGTGGTCGCCAAGTGGGACCCGCACACTCACCCGATCGTCACCGAGATGAAGGGTGTCGTGACCTTCGTCGGCATGGAAGAGAACATCACCATCAAGCGCCAGACCGACGAGTTGACCGGTCTGACCAACATCGAAGTGATGGATCCGAAGGACCGTCCGGCATCGGGCAAAGACATTCGCCCAGCGATCAAGATGGTCGACGCCAATGGTAAGGAACTGCTGCTGCCGGGTACCGACGTGCCTGCTCAGTACTTCCTGCCGGCTAACGCCCTGGTGGGTGTGGCTGACGGTGCCGAGATCAACGTGGGTGACGTCATCGCACGTATCCCGCAGGAAACATCGAAGACCCGCGATATCACCGGTGGTCTGCCGCGCGTTGCTGACTTGTTCGAAGCACGTCGTCCGAAGGAGCCGTCCATCCTGGCGGAAATCAGCGGTACGATTTCCTTCGGTAAGGAAACCAAGGGCAAGCGCCGCCTGGTGATCACGCCTACAGACGGCAGCGATCCGTACGAGGAACTGATTCCGAAGTGGCGTCACCTGAACGTCTTCGAAGGCGAGCAGGTGAACAAGGGCGAGGTCATCTCTGATGGCCCGAGCAACCCGCATGACATCCTTCGTCTCTTGGGTGTCAGTGCGCTGGCCAAGTACATCGTCAATGAAATTCAGGACGTGTACCGTCTGCAAGGCGTGAAGATCAACGACAAGCACATCGAGACCATCCTGCGGCAAATGCTGCGCAAGGTTGAGATCAGTGAGTCGGGCGATTCCAGCTTCATCAAGGGTGACCAGATGGAGCTGACCCAGGTATTGGAAGAAAACGAGCGTTTGAGCGACGACGACAAGTTCGTCTCCAAGTACGTCCGCGTTCTTCTGGGTATCACCAAGGCATCGTTGTCGACCGAGTCGTTCATTTCTGCGGCGTCGTTCCAGGAAACAACGCGTGTTCTGACCGAGGCTGCCGTTACTGGCAAGCGCGATTATCTGCGCGGTCTCAAGGAGAACGTAGTCGTGGGTCGCCTGATTCCAGCTGGTACGGGCCTGCAGTATCACAGCGAGCGTAAGCGCAAGCGTGAAGCCGACAAGCCCGTTCGTGTGAGCGCCGATGAGGTCGAAGCAGCTCTGACCGAGGCGTTGAACTCCAGCGGTAACTAAAGTGCTTGGCCTCGGTTACAAGCCGGGGCCTGCCTTGACGGTGGGCGAGAAGCTCTTTAGACTCTCGTACCCCTAATTTGGCGGGGCTTCGTGCCCTGCCATTTTTCGTTTGTGTCGAAAGACAACAGTGGAGCTAGTAGATGGCAACTATCAACCAGCTGGTACGTCAGCCGCGTAAGCGGGTCGTCGAGAAAAGCGACGTCCCTGCGCTGCAAAACTGCCCGCAACGTCGTGGCGTGTGCACTCGTGTGTACACCACCACGCCGAAGAAACCGAACTCCGCACTGCGTAAAGTGTGCCGTGTTCGTCTGACCAATGGCTATGAAGTCGCCTCGTACATCGGCGGTGAAGGTCACAACCTGCAAGAGCACAGCGTAGTGCTGATCCGTGGCGGTCGTGTAAAAGACCTTCCGGGTGTGCGTTACCACACCGTGCGCGGCTCGCTGGATACTTCCGGCGTGAAAGACCGTAAGCAGGGTCGTTCCAAGTACGGCGCCAAGCGTCCGAAGTAAGCAGCATTTCTATTTATTTGAGTCGATAAGAGTAAGGTCGGACGTAGCCTGCGCGTTACCGTTCCGAGCTAACCTGAAGACCGTTTGAGGGCTTATCAATGCCAAGACGTCGTGTAGCAGCCAAGCGCGAGATCCTTGACGATCCGAAATACGGAAGTCTGATCCTGGCCAAGTTCATGAACCACGTGATGGAAAGCGGCAAGAAAGCCGTTGCCGAGCGTATCGTTTATGGTGCCTTGGACAAGGTGAAGGAGCGCAAGAACAGCGATCCCCTGGAAATCTTCGAAAAAGCACTCGATGCCATCGCTCCGCTGGTCGAAGTCAAGTCCCGCCGTGTTGGCGGTGCTACCTATCAGGTTCCGGTCGAAGTTCGTCCTTCCCGTCGCAATGCGCTGGCCATGCGCTGGCTGGTAGATGCCGCGCGTAAGCGTGGCGAGAAATCCATGGCGCTGCGCCTTGCTGGCGAGCTGATGGATGCTTTTGAAGGTAAAGGCGCTGCAGTCAAGAAGCGCGAAGATGTCCACCGTATGGCTGAAGCCAACAAGGCCTTCTCGCACTACCGCTTCTAAATCAAGCGCAACTTTTACGAGGACCTTATTGTGGCCCGTACTACCCCTATCAATCGCTACCGTAACATCGGTATCTGTGCCCACGTAGACGCGGGCAAGACCACCACCACGGAGCGGATTCTGTTCTATACCGGCCTCAGCCATAAGATGGGTGAAGTGCACGACGGTGCAGCGACTACCGACTGGATGGTTCAGGAGCAGGAGCGTGGTATTACCATTACCTCTGCTGCTGTAACGACCTTCTGGCAGGGTTCGCGCGGTCAGTACGACAACTATCGCGTCAACGTCATCGATACTCCCGGTCACGTTGACTTCACCATTGAAGTGGAGCGCTCGCTCCGCGTTCTCGATGGTGCTGTGGTTGTATTCTGCGGTACTTCCGGCGTTGAGCCGCAGTCCGAGACTGTATGGCGTCAGGCCAACAAGTACGGTGTTCCGCGTATCGTCTACGTGAACAAGATGGACCGCCAGGGAGCCAACTTCCTGCGCGTAGTTGGTCAGATCAAGCAGCGACTGGGTCACACCCCGGTGCCGGTCCAGCTTGCTATCGGCTCCGAAGAGAACTTCGAAGGTCAGATCGATCTGATCAAGATGAAGGCCATCTACTGGAACGATGAAGACAAGGGCACCAGCTATCGCGAGGAAGAGATTCCGGCAGAGCTGATGGATCTGGCTGAAGAGTATCGCTCCAACATGATCGAGGCTGCGGCCGAGGCCAACGAAGAGCTGATGAACAAGTATCTCGAGGGTGGTGAGCTCACCGTTGACGAGATCAAGGCTGGTCTGCGTCAGCGCACGATTGCCTGTGAAATCGTTCCGGCTGTCTGTGGCTCGTCCTTCAAGAACAAGGGCGTGCCTCTGGTTCTCGATGCCGTTATCGACTTCCTGCCTGCGCCGACTGAAATTCCCGCAATCCAGGGCGTAAATCCGGATAACGAAGAGCTGACCGATGAGCGTTACGCCAACGATGAAGAGCCTTTCTCCGCTCTGGCGTTCAAGATCGCTACCGACCCCTTCGTCGGTACCTTGACCTTCGCTCGCGTCTACTCCGGCGTTCTCTCTTCCGGTGACTCGGTGATGAACTCGGTCAAGGGCAAGAAGGAGCGCGTGGGTCGGATGGTGCAGATGCACGCCAACCAGCGTGAAGAGATCAAGGAGTGTCGCGCGGGTGATATCGCTGCTCTGATCGGCATGAAGGATGTCACCACTGGTGACACGCTCTGCTCGATCGACAAGCCGATCATTCTCGAGCGCATGGACTTCCCTGAGCCGGTAATTTCGGTTGCCGTTGAGCCGAAGACTAAGGCTGACCAGGAGAAGATGGGTATCGCGCTGGGCAAGCTGGCTCAGGAAGATCCATCGTTCCGTGTTCAGACCGACGAAGAAACCGGTCAGACCATCATCTCGGGTATGGGTGAGCTTCACCTCGACATCCTTGTCGATCGTATGCGTCGCGAGTTCAACGTCGAAGCCAACATCGGCAAGCCGCAGGTGTCTTACCGCGAAACTATCACCAAGGACAATGTCGAGATCGAAGGTAAGTTCGTTCGTCAGTCCGGTGGTCGCGGCCAGTTCGGTCATTGCTGGATCCGTTTCTCCACTCCGGACGTGGATGAAAAGGGCAATATCACTGAAGGCTTGGTGTTCACCAACGAAGTGGTAGGTGGTGTAGTTCCGAAGGAATACATCCCGGCGATCCAGAAGGGAATCGAAGAGCAGATGAAGAACGGCGTTGTCGCCGGCTATCCGCTGATCGGCCTGAAGGCTACCGTGTTCGATGGTTCCTACCATGACGTCGACTCTAACGAGATGGCGTTCAAGGTTGCAGCTTCCATGGCGACCAAGCAGCTGGCCGGTAAGGGCGGCGGTAAAGTGCTTGAGCCGATCATGAAGGTTGAAGTGGTGACCCCTGAAGACTACATGGGCGATGTAATGGGTGACCTGAACCGTCGTCGTGGTCTGATCCAGGGTATGGAAGACTCGGTCTCCGGCAAGGTTATCCGTGCCGAGGTTCCGCTTGGGGAAATGTTCGGTTATGCAACCGACGTTCGTTCCATGTCTCAGGGTCGCGCGAGCTACTCCATGGAATTCTCCAAATACGCTGAGGCGCCGGCGAATATCGTCGAGACGCTCGTCAAAAAACAAGGTTGATTCAGCCCTTTAAGTAAGAGGTTTACTGTCGTGGCTAAGGAAAAGTTCGAACGTAACAAACCGCACGTCAACGTCGGCACCATTGGTCACGTCGACCATGGCAAGACCACTCTGACTGCTGCTCTGACTCGCGTGTGCTCCGAAGTTTTCGGCTCCGCTCGTGTCGACTTCGACAAGATCGATAGCGCGCCGGAAGAGAAGGCTCGCGGTATCACCATCAACACCGCTCACGTAGAGTACGACTCCAATGTCCGTCACTACGCGCATGTTGACTGCCCGGGTCACGCTGACTATGTGAAGAACATGATCACCGGTGCTGCCCAGATGGATGGTGCGATCCTGGTTTGCTCCGCTGCTGACGGCCCCATGCCGCAGACTCGCGAGCACATCCTGCTGTCCCGTCAGGTAGGTGTTCCGTACATCGTCGTGTTCCTGAACAAGGCTGACATGGTCGACGACGCCGAGCTGCTCGAGCTGGTCGAAATGGAAGTTCGTGATCTGCTGTCTACCTATGACTTCCCGGGTGACGACACGCCGATCATCATCGGTTCCGCGCTGATGGCGCTGAATGGCGAAGATGACAACGAGCTGGGCACTACTGCGGTCAAGAAGCTGGTCGAGACTCTGGATACCTACATCCCTGAGCCGGTTCGCGCCATCGACAAGCCGTTCCTGATGCCGATCGAAGACGTGTTCTCCATTTCTGGTCGCGGTACCGTTGTGACTGG
>NZ_FORS01000023.1 GCF_900114065.1 Stutzerimonas kunmingensis | reverse complement strand
CAGAAGCTTCCTGAGTTAGATGAAGGAGCGTATCGAGCACTCGTTGCGTCTAGCGGTGGTCACCAGCATGGTGGTGGGGAGACCCCAGCTGGGCATAGTGAGCAACACGGCGAGATGGCCTCGGGCGACCACCATCAGGGCGACAGTGGCGGCTCGGATCACCATGGCTCCAGCAGCACAGGTGGAGCATCCGGCCAATCAGGCTCCGGTCATCATGGTAATAACGAAAGCGATGACCATCATGCGTCCGAGGAGCCCCAGGCGGTTGAGCACAGCAATGGCAGTGACAGTGCCGATGCGGAAGGCAAATCCCCTTCAAAAAACCATGTGCACGCAGACGGGAAGCAACACGAGCACTAACATCCGGTATATGTGTGCCTATGCGGTTCTGATCGAGGCTCTAAGAAAGGCGGTTCAGCAAGCAGAGGATCGGCCCTAGGCCATCCTAGTCGACGCAACGGTACCGGAGGGCTTTGCAATTGCTTCCTTCCTAAAAGTTAGGCCGCAAGGCCAGTAACTTACCTAGTTAAGCGGCTTGCGCTCCGGCCGTTCCCCAACGAATGCTCCCAGTCGTGGCGACAGGGAGCTCCCTCATTTTCAACTCAATCATCTCGAACAGACTAGCGAAGCCGTACAGGCAATCTGACGGCCACATCGCCACCAACTGCGCCCGCAGATCCCCGGTGCGGTTGGACTTACCTTACAACATTGTAATGAGGTTTTTCGAAACGGGCTCGGTAGGAGCGTGTCGTAATTCAGTGTCTGCTAACAGGCTGATGAGCCATATCGGCCAGTAACCAAACGACGAAATACAACTATCGAACCCTGGAGAACGTAAATGACAAACTCAATGTTCGCATCCTGTATCCAAGCTTGTTCGAACTGTGCCCTAGTGTGCGAAATGTGCGCCTCTGCTTGCCTACGCGAGGATGATGTAAAAATGATGGCTCGCTGCATCGAGCTTGACCGCGACTGCGCGGACATTTGCAGGTTGGCTGCCACACTGATGAGCCGCGAAAGTGAATATGCTAAGAAGTTCTGCGCCCTTTGCGCCAAGATCTGCCGTGCATGCGGAGAGGAATGCGCGAAGCATGAAATGGATCATTGCCAAGAGTGTGCGAAGGCGTGCATGAACTGCGCTGAGGAATGTGAGCGTATGGCAGGATAACATCCGTAACTCACTGCTCTGGCACTACTAAATTGGGAGTGTCAGAGCCCCTCGAAGAATAAGAAAAGCCATGGTGCGCTTAATGTTCGCGCCTCCATGACATATCGAAAAAGTGCGTACGATACCCGCAACTGCCAAGAGCGAATCAATCCCTGTCCAGCAGCATTTCATTCCAAAGCGAAATACGATAGTTACGCGCTAGCAACTCTTACTTAGCCACCGATGATCGCCACCGTAACGGTCTATTCTCTTGCCACTGTCTCCCGATTGAGCGCTGAAAACTAATTGAGTGAATTAGCATGAAAGCTCCTGGCAAAAAGGCGGTCCAACAACAACCAAGCGGGCCATGCGACCTTATTTTGCTGGGAGAAAACGAAAATGGTTTTGCGAATATTCCCATCGCAGCGATTGGCTTTGCTGCTAGTACTGCTCGCCGTTCTGCAACTCAGTGGCTGCGCCGTTTCCCCGCGCCTGAAACCAAGCGACCAGCCAAGCGTTGCTCGCAAAACCTTTGTCATCACTGGTGCCTCCAGTGGCTTCGGCCGCGGCGTGGCGCTCAAGCTTGCCGCTCTGCAAGGCGACGTGGTGCTAGCGGCCCGCCGGACCGACGTGCTCGAAGAACTGGCCGCGCAGATACGCATGGCTGGAGGATCGGCACTGGTGGTGACCACCGACGTGAGCAACCCGAACGAGATGCAGGACTTGGCACGAGCCGCCATCGAGCGTTTCGGCAGGATCGACGTTTGGATTAACAACGCTGCGGTCGGAGCGCTGGGTCGTTTCGAGGACGTTCCCGTCGAGGACCATGCGCGGATCGTGGATGTCAATCTTAAGGGCATGATCTATGGCAGCCACGCAGCCATGCGCCAGTTCAGAGCTCAAGGCTTCGGCACGCTTGTCAACGTGGGCTCAGTCGAGAGCGAGATACCGCTGGCTTATCATGCCTCCTCCGCAGCGACCAAAGGTGGCGTCATAAATCTCGGCGCGGCAATCGCTGAGGAGATTCGCCTGAGCGGTAGCGAGACCATCAATGTCGCCACCGTCATGCCCTGGGCTGTGGACACACCGTTTCTGGGAATCAATTTGCCCTTTCTAGTTCATTGATCAGGGACTTCATTTCTGCGATTTCTCGGCGCTGAGCGTCGATGATTTCGTCAGCTAACTTGCGGACGCGAGGATCTGAAATCTGAGCTCGTTCACTTGTTAGGATTGCTATGGAATGGTGGGGGATCATGGCCTTCATGTAGTCCGTGTCGTCTACCGTCGCTTGCCCACGTACAAGCCATAGTGCAATGGTAAAAGCTACTGCACTTCCTGCCAATATCGCTAGGTTTACTGACTTACGCTTATACATGTTGAGCATGAATGCGAGCATGACTACTGCCATTACCGCGCCCATCACTAATGCCATCCAAGCGCGAGTCTCGCTCCAAAAAACATGCTCGAACGAGTAAGTATTTAAGTACATCACGCCATACATAATGATCGTAGACGTGGCTACCATCGCTGCAAAGCGCCAGTAAGACATTTGCATAGTTAGACCTCTTTAATGATTGCTGCTGGATCGGCGACTCAACGTGTTCGCGCAGCCCTGCTTAGAAGTGGCTTTCGAATGCTCTCCTAAAAACGGACAAGCCGAAGATGATGAGGTTTCGATTTTTTGAGAAGCTTACAAAAATGTAATCATCGACCGCTTTAAGACCGGCTTAAAGCGCTGCCAGCGCTGTACTACGCGTAATGTTCCCCTGAACTAATCAATCGCTAATAGCTTATAAGCAGACAATACCAACGTCGCGCTATGGACCACTGCGCGAAAGAGCGGGCCCACTAAGATGGCCTTCAAGCCTTGAGACCCGACTACTCGGCTTAGCAAGCCCAAAGAGTTATCGTGAGCAATAGAACACTCGGAGAGAACAATTCAGCACCCAGCATATGCCACGTTCTTGTCGAGTGTGACCGCAGGGTTAGTATTCGCACATTAGATGTGTGGCGGCTAAGACGGCTGGGTGTAGCTGGCTCCAAAACTGAGCGGCGAGGTTATTCTGTCCCAAGCCGCGCCTTTCGTGGCGCGCGGGACCTCACTCACTTTGAAACAACAGACCTTCGATTCGATCATGTTCTTCCGGTGTTGGCAGGGCAGATGAGTCAACATTGCCAATACTATTTGGCTGACCATTTTCTGGTGGGCCAACTTCAGGGTGGTAGGCGCCATCTGCGTCGAAAGCAACCCAGCCGTACAATTCTCGGATGACTTCGGAAGGATGGCCATCTTCCATTGCCACATACCAGTCCGCCAATCGGAAACGCTTACCGGCAAGCTTAGAAGTAGCCATTTCGGCTCGAACCAGCGCCAGATATAGCGGGTGCGGCAGTTCCTCTACGGCGCCGGTTTCGTCGAGCAAGAACATGAACGAGGCGTGCGACCGTTGCTCTGTAGAACCGGCTCGCTCCTCTTCCTCGCCTAAGGTAAAAACGGGAGCAAAACCGCCCCCCTCTGTTCTGAAGTTGGTCGTCTGGCCTTGGTAGACCCTGGCAGCGTTCCACTGCACCTCGCCAGCATAAGCGTAAGCGCGCAGATCAAACTTCATCGATCGTACCTGAGGGTCGGCGACGATTCTACGCTCGCCAGGAGCTACAAGGGACTGGGCCACGTAGTTTCCGCCAACGATTTCTTCCCAAACGCGCTTGGTGAGCTTGTCTCCTCGGTATGCACCGCGACTACCATACCCGCTGACAGGCTTGAAAAAGAGGCTACGGCGGTTTTGCCACAGGTGCTCTGCATTACCATGCCCGACAGGAACGGTAAGCGGGACGTATTGGGCCAATACGGTTCGGATTTGCTGATCAACGCCAATCTCTTCCAAAAAACGTGCGTTGGTTAGGTCAACCAACCTGCGTTTGTCGGCGTAAAGGGCATAGGCCTGAGGGTGTGGCGTTACCGTCACGACATCAGCCAAATAAGCGCTGCGCAGCGCGCTGCAATTGTCGCCTTCCAGATAGAAATCGGTGAGTCGGTTGTAGACGAGATCCACAGGCTTTCCGTCGACCAAGAGGGACTCGTTGTGAAAGGCCAGATCGGCTGGGTCTGCGATTAGGCAGTCGATTCCTGCTGACTCGAATAACCGCTGAAAAAGAAGGAACTCCGGATACAGGTATTGGGCTTGTGGGCTTTCATCCAAGATCACCACGCGCGTGAGCGGACGTGGCTCGCCGCTCGTAGACCATTCCTGGGCGAACATATCCAGAATCGAACGCTCGAAGCCGCCGGGTCCTTCCTGACCTGGCGAAAGCCCGACTACGCCGCTGCAACAACTACGCTGCGCGCGGGCGAGCAATACGTTTAGCATCGCTCCGCCCGCATTTGTGTTTATTTCGATGAGCCCAAGCTTGTCATCATCCAGATGGAAGTCGTAGCCAAAGAAGACGCCGCGCGCGCCCCGAGGATCGTGTCGGGCAATAGGAGGTGCAGAATCCAGAGCATGCTCACGCCAACCGGGCGAGCTCACGGTCTGCTCGATGGCCTGAATAACCTCATTAACCTGGCGCAGCCGCAAGGATGAAACAAAGACCGGTCGTGCTGCAAACACATGAGGGCAACGTGACTTCAATAGCTCCGACAGCTCTGAATTCCCAAGCTGTTCGGTCAATGAGTTTACGAGCGCAGCTTGATCTAGGCTTACGCAGAAGCACGCTTCGTTGAGCGCTGCGGCTGTCGTACCGCATTTTCTCGATGAGGACGCTTGCACGGGAACCTCCAGAACCAAACATACAGCTTCGAAAGTCTCGGCCTCTTTCGGTTCAGCCTGGCGTTTCTATGAGCGTAGGTCAGGGTCGTTGCTGGCACTCTGCCATTAACTAGACATAAGCTTTGGAAGCGTCATTGTGAAAGTCGTATGCCCCTCAGCTGATTCGCAAGCGATGCGCCCTTTGTGCGCTTCGACTATCGAACGAGTGATAGCCATGCCGAGGCCCGCATTCATGGTGGTTCCTTCGCGCCTTGCGGTGTCGACCCTATAGAATCGATCAAACACTCGGGCCTGAAGCTCGGCTGGAATCGTTGTGCCTCGGTTGGATATGGCTGTGCAAACCGAGCCACCGCTCTCGCTTATTTCAACGCTGATGGTGCTGCCTTCCTCTGCATATCGAACTGCGTTAGAGACTATGTTTGAGACGGCCCGTCTCAGCATCGATTTATCGCCATGTACCGATCCATCGCCTGAAAGCGCGATTTCTACCTTTTTGTCCTCGGCTGCAAGCTCGTAATATTCGATAACGCTCGCGGTAATCTCAGCCATGCTGGCATCTTCGGCATTGGGCGTAATCTTCCCGTTGTCCGCCTTGGCGAGGAATAGCATGTCATCGACCATCTTTGACATGCGCCTAAGTTCTTCGAGGGCGGAATACAAAATGTCTTTGTAGTCGGTATTCTCGCGGTCGCGCAAGAGCGCGACCTCCATTTGGGTAAGCATGCTGTTCAGCGGCGTTCTTAGCTCATGCGCGATATCCGCTGAGAAACCTGACAATCTGAGAAAAGAGTCGTCCAAGCGCGAAAGCATTTCGTTGAAGTTGTCTACGAGTTCATGCAGCTCGCCTGGCACCGACTCGGTTGGAATTCTGGTATCTAAGCAGTGGGCGGTTACTGTAGAAGAAGTCTTGGACAGTTCGTCTATTGGTTTTAAGCCTTTCCTGATCAGAACAACACCTAACGCGCCACTCAGAAGTGCACTAACGACAAGCGTATAAGCAAACCACTGCTGAATCATATCGAAGAAGTGGATTCGGTGCGTTACATCCAAAGCCAAATAGATAACAGTATCCTGCCCTTCTACCCACCGATTTACTTTTCTGGTAATTCCGCTGTACTGGTGGCCACCGAAACTTACCGTCCAGCGTTCCTCTTGGATGTCTGTGACAAGAGGTAGCAAGCTCTCAGACAGATTGTGATGGGAGTAAACCGTCTTACCGTCTACTACAACCGCAGTCGCGAAGCCAAAGGAGTGCTCAATAACGGCATCGATCCTTGAAGCGGTCTCAGGCCCGAATGCTGAGCTGTTGAGTAGCGTACGCTCTACTGCAGCGGCCTTTTCATTAAGCACTTGTGCATCTTTGCGTTCGAAATGGAGCTGACAAAAATAATTAAAGCTGATTGCGGCCGCCAGCAGCACAACCGTAACCACGAGCATGAAAGCTATCGCCATTCTGCTCGTCAGTGACACTTTTCCCATCAGTACGGTCCTGGTTAGGCCATCAAGCACAAAAAAGCAGGTGGGGCACCCCCCACCTGCTTCGATCATTGTTACTCACACCCTCATATCCTATGCTGCGTCTGGATTTTCGCCATTTTGCGAGTGGTCGGCTTTGGCGGCCCCCATCATCTCACGACACTCTTTCATCATTCCACGCATGTCACCCATCATTTCCATATGCTTGTCGCCGCTCATCATGCCGGTTTCTGAATGGCTTTGGTCCGCTTTATCTGCCGCTGCGAAACTCAGTCCGCTCGCCAAGGTGATTGCGATTGCTGTAACGGTGATGGCCTTTCGCATGTTAAATCTCTAAGTTCAGTGGGTTATTCGCTTTTGCTTAACAAGGTGTTTTCGCCAACGTTGGGCTCCTTGGGCTTGTCGCACTTACCGCTAGACATATGCTTCATGCATACGACCATCATCAACAAGCAGGGCAAGAGAAAGAGCAGGCTTGGCAGCGTTGTTGCCAACGCCGCAGTGCTTTGGTTCAGTAGCATGTAGCCAACCACAGCTGCGGTTAACCCCGTTACGACCGGATTGCGCTGCAGTACGCTTTTAATCTTGGATATTATGCTGCTCATCTAACTATCCCTCGGATATTAAGCTTGGCAGATTAGCCATTGTTCACGCCAACTGGGGTGCTCAGGAACTCTACCGTATGGATCTTCCCGTCGGGGGTCTTGACCTTCATCTCATACGTCTGGACTTGGGCACTAGTTCTATAGTTTTGAATCATTCGAGTCGTGCCGGTCGCCCCTGCAGGTGCGATGCTCAGCACTTGACCCTCTTTGACAAGCTCCTTAAGGGTGGGCTTTGCTCCTGCCGAGTCATTTAAGCGATTCAGCGTACGTTCGCTTCCGCCTTCGGCCATTGCAAGCGAGGAAGCAACGGTCAGAATAAAAGGAACGATTACTTTGGTTATGCGGTTCATGGTTTGCACCTCTTGGTTAGTTGATGCCTGTAGATTAAAGGCTTGCTACTTACAAGAAGCTGTTGCCAAGGTTACAAAGCGGTAATCGCTTCATTCTCGTGTTGGTACGACCGCCGCGCCTGCGGCGGTCGCTTTCTGCTCTTTACTGCTTTTCGATGCGCGTAATGGTGGAATCCATACCTTTCGAGGAGAACTCGAATTCGACCTGGTCCCCTTCTTTCAGCGTTTGGAGCTGATCAGGCTTTGCTTTGAAGCCCATCGTCATCGACGGCCAGCCCAACGCTTCGACCGGGCCGTGGGCAATGGTGACGGTTCCGCTCTCGGTGTTTACTTTCTTGACCGTACCTGTGGCTGTAGCGGTCTGTCCCGCCGACTTCTGGTCCATTGGCATGTTCATGCCTTTGTGATCCATCGGCATGCCGTCCATTGGCTCCTTGTCGGCGGCATAGGCGACTGGCACCAGGAAGAGTGAGGCAAGGGTGATGTGCTTAATGTTCATGGATGTTCTCCAGTGGGGTTGGTTGCTTGCTGGGTGGTAACTCGCAATTGCCGGCGGCGCATCAGCAGGTAAGCTGCCGGCAGAACGAACAGGGAGAGCAAAGGGGCGGTGATCATCCCGCCCACCATGGGCGCGGCGATGCGGCTCATGATTTCGCTGCCGGTTCCGCTACCCCAGAGGATGGGCAGCAGACCGGCGATAATCACTGCTACGGTCATGGCCTTGGGGCGCACCCGCTGCACAGCGCCTTCGCGGATTGCGTCGAGCAGTACGCCTTCGCCATGGGCTCCAGCGTTAACCCGATCTGTCCATGCGTTCTTCAAATACAGCAGCATAATGACGCCGAACTCAGCAGAAACGCCTGCCAGTGCGATGAAACCGATTCCTGTCGCTACGGATAGGTTGTACCCGAGCAAATAGAGGAACCAGACGCCACCGGTTAGGGCGAATGGCAGCGTGGCCATGATCAGCAACGCCTCCCCAAAGCGCCCAAACGTGAGGTAGAGCAAGACAAAAATGATGAGCAAGGTAGCCGGCACGACGAGCTTCAGCTTCGCGTTAGCTCGCTCCATGAATTCGAATTGGCCGGAATAGCTGATGCTCATGCCGGATTCGAGCTGGACCCCTTTGCTGATCTTTTCCCTCAGATCGCCCACCACAGCCGCCATGTCGCGGCCACGAACATCGACGTAAACCCAGCCCGACAGCCTTGCGTTTTCGCTTTTAAGCATGGGCGGTCCGTCTGTCACCTGTACTTTGGCCACGGTCCCCAACGTGATCTGGCTGCCTTGCGGCGTGTAGATCGGTAGGTTGCGCAGATCGGATATCGAGTCGCGCCACTCGCGGCCATAGCGGAGGTTGATCGGATACCTGGCGAGCCCTTCCACGGTTTCACCAATGGTTTGACCACCGATGGCACCGGCCACGATCGATTGCACGTCCGCGATATTCAGGCCGTAGCGTGCGGCGGCGACACGATCGATATCCACATCGATATACCTGCCGCCGGTCAGTCTCTCAGCAAGTGCCGAACTGACCCCAGGCACCGTTTTGGCGATTTTTTCCACTGCCTGGGTGGCTTTGTCGATCTGTGCCAAGTCAGTGCCATACACTTTCACCCCGATCGGGCTCTTGATACCCGTCGCCAGCATATCGATACGGTTTCGAATCGGCGGGATCCACAGATTGGCTAATCCAGGTACCTGTACGGTGCGATCCAACTCCTCAACCAGCTTGTCAGGCGTCATCCCAGGGCGCCATTGATCCTTCGGCTTGAACTGAATGGTCGTCTCGAACATTTCCAGCGGGGCGGGATCTGTAGCGGTGTCGGCTCGACCAGCCTTACCGAACACGTGTGCAACTTCTGGGACCGTTTTTATGAGCCGGTCCGTCTGCTGCAGTAGCTCAGAAGCCTTCTGAGCGGAGAGGCCTGGAAGCGCAGTGGGCATATAAAGGAGGTCACCTTCATCCAGCGGGGGCAAGAACTCCCCACCAAGGCGAGAGGCCGGCCACAAGCCTGTCAGGAAGACCAGAACAGCCACCAGCAGAGTCATCTTGGGCCAGCGCAGTACCGCGTCCAGGGCCGGCTTGTAGATCCAGATGAGGCCACGGTTGAGTGGATTACGGTGTTCGTCAGGGATTTTGCCCCTGATCCAATACCCCATGAGCACCGGAACCAGCGTGACAGACAGGCCCGCGGCGGCTGCCATTGCATAGGTTTTGGTGAACGCCAGTGGACCGAACAGCCGGCCTTCCTGCGCCTCCAGGGTGAACACTGGTATGAACGACAGCGTGATGATCAGCAGGCTGAAGAACAGTGCCGGCCCCACTTCAACAGCCGCGTCAGTAATGACCTTCCAGTGCTCCTGGCCCTTCAAGGTGGAGTCAGGATGCCGCTTGTGCCAGGCCTCAATGTGCTTGTGGGCGTTTTCGATCATGACGATTGCTGCATCGACCATCGCTCCGAT
>NZ_FORS01000018.1 GCF_900114065.1 Stutzerimonas kunmingensis | reverse complement strand
GCTGTGAGGCGTTGAGCTAACCAATACTAATTGCCCGTGAGGCTTGACCATATAACACCCAAACAATTTGGCTGTTAGACGGAAAGTCGACAAACAGACCGAAAATCTGCACGAACACGCAATACCGATTCATCACATACCCGATTGGCTGCAGCGGCTAAACCCCGAGGCAGCAACTGAATTGCTTGACGACCATAGAGCGTTGGAACCACCTGATCCCTTCCCGAACTCAGTAGTGAAACGACGCATCGCCGATGGTAGTGTGGGGTCTCCCCATGTGAGAGTAGGTCATCGTCAAGCTCCTTTCCCAAACCCCCGACCCGCGTAAGCTGGTCGGGGGTTTGCTTTTGGGGCAGAGAAAAGCACAAGGTGCTAAGGCGGTGCTGGAATTGCCGATAGTGCAGCTGAACTGCAGTTATCTTGTGCTGTTTTTCGTCTAGCGCGTGCCTACGAAGTACCTTCCGCCAACCCTTCAATTGCATTGTTGCATTGCTGCATTGCAAGCTTATAAAGTTCATTCAGGTCGGATGCTTTGGGGTGGTGTTAAAATAGAAGCCTGCCCCCGACAACCACGTAGCGTTCAGTCCTAACACCCCCGAAGTGCTGGAGCAGAGCCAGCCGTTGGGTCTTGGCCGGCACTAGCTAATGCTTGAGCTGGAGCCTCCCGCAGCTGTCATCTAGATACATTGCTCTGGGCTGGGCTTAGGCAGCCCCAGCCGGCACAGCGCGACCTAAGGTTGGCGGCAGGCGTGTTGAGAGCACCCAGCAGACAGACGCTTCCGCTACACCGTTATTCCCTTTGTCCGGCTTCAAGCATCGTCTCTGGACGAACCCATTGATCGAACTCCTCGCTGGTAAGGTAACCAAGCTCCATGGCTGCTTCGCGCAATGTGGTGCCTTGCGCATAGGCCTTCTTGGCGATTTCAGCTGCCCGGTCATAGCCGATGTGAGGATTCAGTGCGGTTACCAGCATAAGCCCGCGTTCCAGATGCTCGGCCATACGCGCCGGGTCCGGCTCTAATCCGGAAATGCAATGAGCGTTGAAGTTGCGGCATCCATCGGACAGCAGTTGGACCGATTGAAGCAGGTTATGAATGATCACCGGCTTGAATACGTTCAATTGCAGATGTCCTTGACTCGCTGCAAAGCTGATCGTCATGTCATTGCCCATGACCTGGCAAGCGAGCATTGATAAGGCTTCGCATTGGGTTGGATTGACCTTGCCGGGCATGATCGAACTGCCTGGTTCGTTGGCTGGCAATCGCACCTCAGCGAATCCCCCGCGCGGACCGGAGCCGAGCAGACGAAGATCATTGGCCAACTTCATCAACGCGACGGCCAGCGTCTTCAGCGCACCGGACATCGCGACCAGCGGCTCATGTCCGGCCAGCGCGGCGAACTTGTTTGGGGCAGAGACGAAGGGGAGGCCCGAGAGAGCGGCCAGCTCCGCTGCGATGGCTTCGGCGAAGCCGTGTGGCGAGTTCAAACCGGTGCCTACCGCAGTACCCCCCTGCGCCAGTTCATAAACAGCCGGCAGGCACTGACGGATCGTGCGTTCTGCGATATCGAGCTGCGCGACGAACGCCGACATCTCCTGGCCGAAGGTAATCGGAGTTGCGTCCATCAGATGGGTGCGTCCGGTCTTGATCAGCTTGTTGTGTCGCACCGCAAGCTCTGCCAGTCCACCGGACAGTTCTGCAATGGCAGGCAGCAGTTGGCTGTGCACGGCTTTGGCGGCCGCAATGTGCATTGCTGTCGGGAAGCAGTCGTTGGAGCTCTGCGCGCGATTAACGTGATCGTTCGGATGGACTGGCGCCTTGCCGCCTCGGTTGCCGCCCGCCAGCTCATTGGCGCGACCCGCGATCACCTCGTTGACGTTCATATTGCTTTGCGTGCCGCTGCCGGTTTGCCAGACGACCAGCGGAAACTGGTCGTCGTGCTGACCATGCAGAACCTCATCCGCGGCTTGCTCGATCAGGCGCGCGATGTCGGGCGGCAGATCACCAATTCGATTGTTCACACGCGCTGCAGCTTTCTTGATCAGCGCTAACGCATGCAGCACCTGGATAGGCATTCGCTCGCTACCAATCGCGAAGTTGCTCAGCGATCGCTGCGTCTGTGCGCCCCAGTAAGCCTGTTCCGGTACTTCGACTTGCCCCAGACTGTCGGTCTCTATACGCGTCATGCCATGCTCCTGCTCGATATTGCTGGTTAGGCTGCCCTGCGGCATCGGCAGTTCCGTAGCTTTGCCTTCGGCCGCTTG
Source organism: Stutzerimonas kunmingensis (assembly GCF_900114065.1). Lineage (GTDB taxonomy): Bacteria > Pseudomonadota > Gammaproteobacteria > Pseudomonadales > Pseudomonadaceae > Stutzerimonas > Stutzerimonas kunmingensis. The sequence continues at coordinate 23,020 of NZ_FORS01000018.1, read as the reverse complement.
AGGCATTGGAACTCCGAGCGCAGAATGTGTCCATTGAGGGCTACCTATAGCCAGCCCAAGGATTTCCAATGTCGACTTTTCGTGTCCAGACCCTGCGCGCTGCAGCGCTGTTCATCTGTATCAGTTCATCGGCTTTTGCCGATAGTGCGAGCCATGCGGGAAGTGCAGAACGTTTTCTGCAGCTTGCCAATGCTGACCGGCTCGCCGTACCTGTTTATGCCCAGGTGCAGCAGATGTTTGCGCAGCGTTTTGCCGAAGCGCAGGCGCCAGATACCAAGAAGGCGCTGCTCGAGCGCTATCAGGCTCAGGCCAATACTGCTTTGGACAAGGCTATAGGGTGGGACAAGCTGAAGCCGGATCTGGTCGCTTTGTACACCAGCCAGTTCTCCGAAACGGAACTGAATCAGCTGATCGATTTTTATGAGTCGCAACTCGGCAAGAAGATGCTCAGCAAGCTGCCGGAGCTCAATGCTCGCTCGGCTCAGCTTACCCAGGTCAAGTTGGAAAGCGCGGTGCCGGAAGTGAATAACCTGCTGTCCGAGATGACGGCCGAACTCGAGAAACAGAAGCCTTAAGAGACCCTGCTATGCGCAAGCTCGATTTGATCCAAGACGCCCTGCAAGCCTTGCAGCCCGAGCACCTTGAAGTGCTCGATGAAAGCCACACACACAGTCGCGGGCAGGAAACACATTACAAAGCCGTGATCGTCAGCGAGCAGTTCACTGGACTGAATTCGGTCAAGCGCCACCAAAAGGCTTATGCCGCGATGGGGGCACTGATGCAACAGATCCATGCCCTTGCGCTGCATACCTATACGCCTGAGGAGTGGGCGCAACAAGGCACGGCCCCGGCATCACCGGTTTGTGCTGGTGGGCATAAATAGCGCGCCGTCTCGCACGGGACCATTCTTGCCGTTCTTTGTTAGACTTCCTCCCCGCGCCGGCCCACGCCGGCGCTTTCGTTTGTATCCGGTCCACCCTTTACGCGGGTGACCACTGGCGGAAGTACCCATGACACGAAAAATCGTTGTGGCAGCGCTGTACAAGTTCGTATCGCTGCCTGATTACGTTGCGCTGCGCGAACCCCTGCTCGAAACCCTCACGCACAATGGCATCAAGGGCACCTTGTTGTTGGCCGAGGAGGGTATCAATGGCACGGTCTCCGGTACCCGCGAGGCCATCAATGCGCTGCTTAAATGGTTTCGGCTCGATGACCGCCTTACCGACATCGACCACAAGGAATCGTACTGCGACGAGCAGCCTTTCTATCGCACCAAGGTCAAGCTGAAGAAGGAGATCGTCACGCTCGGCGTTGAGGGTGTCGATCCGAATCGGCAGGTTGGAACCTATGTCGAGCCGCAAGACTGGAACGCGCTGATCGCCGATCCGGAAGTGTTGCTGATCGACACCCGTAACGACTACGAAGTGGCAATCGGTACGTTCGAAGGTGCGGTCGACCCGAAGACCAAATCGTTCCGAGACTTTCCTGACTACATCAAGGCTCACTACGACCCGGCAAAGCACAAGAAGGTCGCAATGTTCTGCACCGGCGGCATTCGCTGCGAGAAGGCGTCGAGCTATATGCTCGGTGAGGGCTTTGAGGAGGTTTATCACCTCAAGGGCGGCATCCTCAAGTATCTGGAGGAGGTGCCGGAGACGCAAAGTCGCTGGCAGGGCGACTGCTTCGTGTTCGATAACCGCGTGACCGTGCGGCATGATCTCAGTGTCGGCGAGTTCGATCTATGCCATGCCTGCCGCGCACCGCTATCCGTGGAAGATCGGCAATCGGAGCACTACGCTGCGGGTATCAGCTGTCCGCATTGCTGGGATACGTTAAGTGAGAAGACGCGCGCCGGAGCTCGCGAACGGCAGAAACAGATCGAGCTGGCGCGTCAACGCAATCAGCCGTATCCCATCGGCCGCGACCCGCGAAAACTAGACCGCTGAGCCAACTGGCTGCTGCGCCAGCCTGCCATTGGAGTATCGAAGTGGCCCGACTGATCTATGTGATGGACCCAATGTGCTCATGGTGCTGGGGATTCGCGCCGGTAATGACGGCGCTGGCCGAGCAAGCCGCGGCTCAGGGCGTATCGCTAGAGCTGAGGGTGGGCGGGCTGCGTCGCGAGCAGGGCGTTATGGATCAGGCAGGGCGGCAGCGCACGCTGTCCTACTGGCAGGCCGTGCACTCGGCGACAGGTCAGTCGTTCAATCTGGATAAGGGCTTGCCTGACGCGTTGATCTACGACACGGAGCCCGCTTGCCGTGCGCTTGTCGCTGCTCGCAGCCTCGATGAATCTCGCGTCTGGTCGCTGTCATTGGCGATTCAGCAGGCGTTCTACCAGCACGGGTTCGATGTGACCCTGCCAGCGGTGCTGGTGGACCTGGCCGAGACCGCAGGTCTTTCGCGGAGTCAGTTCGCCGAGCGTTATGACGACCCGGCCACCACGGCAGCCACCGTGGCCGACTTTACCTGGGTCGAGAACCTCGGCATTGCCGGCTTCCCCACACTGCTGGCAGAGCACGAAGGGCAACTGGCGCTGGTCACCAACGGCTATCAACCGCTGTCTGCACTAAGCCCGCTACTGGAACGCTGGCTGGAGCGTAACGCCCATGCCTGACCAACTCAGCTGGGCAGAGATACGCCGGCTCGCATTGCACCATCGCAAAGCGCTGATCCTGGCGAATCTGGTTGCCGTGCTGGCGACGCTCTGCAGTGTGCCGATTCCGTTGCTGCTGCCGCTGTTGGTCGACGAGGTGCTGCTCGGAGCGGGCGACTCGGCGCTGCAGATCATGGATCGCTTTCTGCCTGCCAGCTGGGAAACCGCTGTCGGCTATATCGGGCTCATGCTCGGCGTGACCCTGGTATTGCGGTCTTCTGCGCTGGTGTTCAACGTGCTGCAGGCGCGCCTGTTCGCTCGGCTTTCGAAGGACATCGTTTATCGCATTCGCGTGCGGCTGATCGAGCGGCTCAAGCGCATTGCCCTGGCGGAATACGAAAGCCTCGGCGGCGGCACGGTGGCGGCGCACCTGGTCACTGATCTGGAGACTATCGACAAGTTCATCGGCGATACTCTCAGCCGTCTGCTGGTGGCCGTGCTGTCGATTTTCGGCACGGCGGCCGTTCTGGTGTGGATGCACTGGCAGCTGGCGTTGTTGATTCTCCTGTTCAATCCGCTGGTGATCTACGCCACGGTGCAGCTGGGCAAGCGCGTAAAGCACCTGAAGAAGCTGGAGAACGACAGCACGTCGCGCTTCACCCAGGCGCTCACGGAAACCCTCGACGCCATCCAGGAAGTGCGCGCCGGCAACCGGCAGGGTTTCTTCCTCGGTCGCCTGGGTTTGCGCGCGCGGGAGGTACGCGACTACGCGGTTGCTTCGCAGTGGAAGACCGACGCGTCCAACCGTGCCAGTGGCCTGCTGTTCCAGTTCGGCATTGACGTGTTTCGCGCCGCGGCAATGCTCACTGTGCTGTTTTCCGATCTGTCGATCGGCCAGATGCTGGCGGTCTTCAGCTACCTCTGGTTCATGATCGGTCCGGTGGAGCAACTGTTGAGCCTGCAGTACGCCTTCTACGCAGCTGGCGGTGCGCTGGGCCGCATCAACCAGCTGCTGGCGCGGGCGGACGAGCCGCAGTACGCCGGAGGACGCGATCCTTTCGCCGGCCAGACGACGGTGGCGATCGATGTACGAGGTCTGCGCTTTGCCTATCAGGATGAACCGATTCTGGAAGGGCTTGATCTCAGCATCGCGCCGGGCGAGAAGGTCGCAATCGTCGGAGCCAGCGGTGGCGGCAAGAGCACCCTGGTGCAACTGCTGCTGGGCCTCTATCAGCCGCAGGCCGGGCAGATCCAGTTCGGCGGCGTGGCGCTTGAAGAGATCGGGCTGGGCACTGTGCGCGACAACGTTGCAGTGGTGCTGCAGCACCCTGCGTTGTTCAACGACAGTGTGCGAGCCAACCTGATGATGGGCCGCGAGCGAGATGACGACGCCTGCTGGCGGGCGCTGGAGATCGCTCAGTTGGCCGATACCATTCGTCAATTACCGAACGGTCTGGACAGCATCGTCGGCCGTTCCGGTGTGCGTCTGTCCGGCGGTCAGCGGCAGCGCCTGGCCGTAGCACGCATGATCCTGGCCGAGCCGAAGGTCGTGATTCTCGATGAAGCCACCTCTGCGCTGGATGCGGCGACGGAGTATGCCCTGCACCAAGGCCTCAATCGTTTCCTTCAGGGGCGTACGACGCTGATCATTGCCCATCGCCTGTCGGCGGTGAAACAGGCGGATCGCGTACTGGTCTTCGACGGTGGCCGCATCGCCGAAGACGGCGGCCACCAGCAGCTCATCGCCGAGGGTGGGCTTTACGCTCGGCTCTATGGGCACCTGCAGCACTAGCTGTCGCAGGCACGTCATTCACCCGCAGCGGGTCACCGAGTTCGCCGCTGGGGCTTGGCTGAAAGCCGCAGCTGATCCGCACCCATAACACCCTGGCGTCGGCCGCGACAGGGGAAGGTCGTTGGCACTTACCGTCAGTCTTAAGGCGCCAAAAATATCCAGCCGCAACGCTCAACTATTAGTAATCTCTGCCGACTTCCCGTTCGTGCCTCTTTTGTGGAACTTCTCTGATGGAACCAGTGCTGAATTCACTCACTAATCTCTCGGTCGGCAAAAAGCTCATCGGTGGTTTCGGCCTGGTACTGCTGCTCACGCTTGGAGTGGCCGGTACCGGGTTCGTTGCCGTCGATGAAATCCTTGGCCGGGCCCGGCAGATCGAGCAGCTTTCCAGCGTCAACGCCTCCATTCTGGCGGCGCGTGGTGCCGAGCGGGACTACGCGCTGACCCGTCAGTCGTCTTCGGCCGAGGCGTTGCATGGCTCGCTGCAGCAACTGAATCAGAAGCTCGCCGGCCTGACCACCAGCTCCGATGCCGCCGAGCGGGCCTATCTGACGCGGATCAGCCAGGGTGCGGATGAATACGCGCAAAAGTTCGACCGCTACATGCAGTTGATCGAACGCGGCGTGGCGCTACGTACGCGGATGCAGGAGGCCGCTCAGGTCAGTCGCGAGGAGTTCGAGTTCATCGAGCTGGACATGTACGACGCGGTACGGGTGCTGCGGCTGGAGGGAGATCGGCTCAAGGGAAGCGATCCGCTGACCGTCGCCGAGGCGACTTCGGGCCTGACCAAGCAGATCCTGGACATGCGTACCCTGGAGAATGTCTACGTTGCCAATAGCTCGGATGAAGCAGCCACCAGCTGGAGCGACTCGCACGGGAACGTGACCACCATCGGCAGCAATCTCAAGATCTGGCTGAACGATGACCAGAAGGCTTCCATGGACAAGGCTCTGGCCGAGCTGGACCAGTACAGGCTGGCGTTCGACGAGTTCCGTCAGAATCGTAGCGAACGCCTCGCGCTCGAACAGTCAATGGCCCAGCAGTCCGAAGTAGTGATCGCAGCTGCCGACGAGGCCTTGGCCAATGCCAGCAGCGCCATGCAGCAACAGAAAGGCAGCAGCTACATGTTGCTCGGCGTGATTGGCGCGCTGGCCATTCTCGTCGGCCTGCTGGCCGCCACGGTGATCTCGCGAATGATCGTCGGCCCGCTTCGGAGCACCGTCCAGCAGGCCCAGCGGGTCGCCAGCGGTGATCTGACGTACTCCGCGGCAAGCTCGCGTCGTGATGAGGTCGGGCAACTGCAGAACGCCATGCACGACATGACCGAAAGCCTACGCAATCTGATCGGCCGCATCGGTGGCGGCGTAAGCCAGATCGCTGCAGCCGCCGATCAGCTCTCGGCCGTGACTGCGCAGACCAGCGCAGGCGTACAGACTCAGCGCGTCGAGACCGAGCAGGTGGCCACCGCGATGCACGAGATGGCTGCGACGGTGCAGGAGGTTGCACGCAATGCCGAGCAGGCTTCCATTGCCGCGCGCCAGGCGGATCAGCAGGCGCGGCAGGGCGATCTTGTGGTGCAGGATGCAGTCGGACAGATCGGCAACCTGGCCGGCGAGGTGAATCAGTCGGCGCATGCGATCGAAGCGTTGCACGCCGAAAGTGGACGCATCGGTAGCGTGCTCGAGGTGATTCGAGCGGTTGCCGAGCAAACCAATCTGTTGGCACTCAATGCGGCCATCGAAGCGGCCCGTGCCGGCGAGCAGGGCCGCGGCTTCGCCGTGGTGGCTGACGAGGTTCGTGCCCTGGCGCGGCGTACTCATGATTCCACCGAGGAAATCGAGGGGCTCATCGCCAACCTACAGCGGGTTGCGCAGCAGGCGGTGGAGCAGATGCAGAGCAGTCGTGGCCTCACTCAAAGGACCGTAGATCTGGCCAACGAGGCCGGCGTCGCGCTTGGGCGCATTACGGAGTCGGTTTCGACCATCGAGCAGATGAACCAGCAGATCGCGGCAGCTGCCGAGCAGCAGAGCGCCGTGGCCGAGAACATTTCCGAGAGCGTGACCCGCGTGCGGGATATCGGTGACCAGAGCGCCAGTGCCACCGAGCACACCGCCAGTGCCAGCGCCGAGCTGGCACGCCTGGGACTGGAATTGCAGGAACTGGTTCGTCAGTTCCGCACCTGACCCGAGTAGGGGTGTATGCGGCTCAAGCTCCTTGAGCCGCTTTCTTCAGCGACCGCCGTTCAGTTCAGCGGCCCAGGCGGCCAGAGGCAGCGCTGGCTCCTGCTGCCAGATGCGCTGCCACAGGCTGACCAAGCGGCTCATGTCGCCCCGGTTGGCCGGCAGTCGTTCGGGTTGCGCGATAAGCTGCCAGCCTTCGGCAGAGCGCTCTGCCAGTGGAAAGCGGAATGGATGAAAGCCGGTCATGCCCAGCCGCAGGTCGGTCACCAGTAGCTGATCGCCATCCACGTCATAGCGCAGCACGTTTCCGGTAAACCACTTCAAGCGTTCGTGCTGCTCTGAGCCATTGAGCTCGGCGGCCAGCTGCGCGTTGCGTGGAAGCCGCACGAGGCTGGGTGGTGCAGCATCCCACCAGCTGACCAGCGTTTCGTAATAGTGCTCGCCATCGACCAGAATCACCCGCCACAGCAGGCTGTTGAAGGGTGTTGGTGTGCTGAACATCTGCTCCGCCTGGATCCCCTGGCTAGCCATGGTCGCCTGCACGCGGTGCTCGGCCATCTGTTTGCCGGCCAGCGTGAACCCCAGATAACAGGTGGAAATGGCCAGGGCGTAGGCGGGCCATCTGGCCCTGCGTCCGCGCAGGCCAAACAGCAGACCCGCCAGCACCGCAATGAGCAGTGGCACGCTGTACAGCGGGTCGATGATGAACACGCTGGACCAGGCGATAGGCGGCGTGATCAGTGGCCAGAGCAGCTGCGTGCCATAGCTGGTGAAGGCGTCCAGCAGGACGTGAGTGATCAGCACCAGCCAGATGCCGAAGAACAGTCGTGTACCGGTGTATCGCTCGTCTGGGCGGAATCGCCTGATCAGCCAGGTCAGCAGAACGGCGAGCAGACTCAGCACGAACAACGAATGGCTGAAGCCGCGGTGATAGGTCATGTTGGCGACCGCATCGCCGTAGTCGATGACCACATCGAGGTCCGGCAGGGTCCCGAGCACCGCGCCGTAAACGAGCGCCTTGCGACCCTGCCAGCGACCGAGCATCGCGCCTTGTACACTGGCACCGAGTAGAGCCTGGGTGATCGAGTCCATGTTCAGATCCGTTGGGGCGGGCGTTTACCTTAGCCGAACGGCTGCCGGCAGCTGACGGCCAATGTTCTAAAAAGTGTGTCAGTGGCGCGCAGGTCATAGGACAATCACCGACACCCATCGTCCGCCGCGAGCTTTCATGCTGGAAATTTCCAATGCCGTGCAGTTGCCGGATGCCGAGATCGAACTGACTGCCATCCGCGCCCAGGGTGCGGGCGGGCAGAACGTCAACAAGGTTTCCAGCGCGTTGCACTTGCGCTTCGACATCCAGGCGTCGTCATTGCCGCCGTTCTACAAGGAGCGGCTGCTGGCCCTGCGCGATAGCCGGATCACCAGCGAAGGCGTGGTCGTCATCAAGGCGCAGCGGTATCGAACCCAGGAGCACAACCGCCTCGATGCGCTGGAGCGACTGGCTGAATTGATTCGCAGCGTGGCCAAGGTGGAGAAGGCGCGCCGCCCGACCAAGCCGACGCTCGGCTCGAAGAAGCGCCGGCTTGAAGGCAAGACCAAGCGCGGCGCGATCAAGGCGGGGCGAGGCAAGGTCGACTTCTGATCGGCCTGTGTCGCCACGCCGCCCGCGGAGCAGCCGGCTACAGGGTGCCGGTCCGTGGTGGCATCGGCTCGTCCTGCGCGACCGGATGCTCGTCGACCATTTCCGCCTCGTTGTCTGGCGCAGCATCAGCTTCGACTTCCGGGGTGTCGGGCATCAGCTCCAGCACGGTATGGCTGGTACGCAGCATGGGTGTGAAATGACCGTGCGGCTCGGTGACCAGATCCACTACGCGACGCGGGCGCCAGAACGAGTAGATCGCGAGGATGCCCAGCGACACGGCGAAGAACAGCGGCAGGGCGATATGGCCGAACAGGTGCATCAGACCACCGGCGACCACCGGGCCGAACGCTGCACCGAAGCCGTTGGCCAGCAACAGGCCGCTGGAACCCGAAAGAATTTCATCCGGGTGCAACTGATCGACCATCTGCGCAACGGCGATCGAATAGATCGAAAATGCCAGCCCGCCCCAGAGAAACATCAGCCCCAGCAGCAGCGAGCCGGACAGGATCGGTGTGATCACCAGCGCCAGGACCGCGGCGATCGCTACCACCCAGAGCAGCACGACGCGCCGGTCATGCTTGTCCGAGAACAACCCGATCGGCCATTGCAGCACCGCGCCGCCGAGAATCGTGATGCTCATCAGCAGGCCGACACCGGCGGCATCGAAACCGACCTGGCTCGCATATACCGGCGCCAGACCCCAGAAACCGCCCAGCGTGAGCCCGGAAATACCGGCCGCCATCAACGGCAGCGGGGCGATGCGCGCCAGTTGCAGCAAATCGGTGGCTGGCATGTCCGGCAGCGCGGGTTGCGCCTGGCGGGTCAGGGTGATCGGCATCAGCGCGCTGCTGATGAGGATGGCGGCCAGCGCGAACAGCGTGAAATTCATCGGTGTGTCGAGGCTCAACAGCTGTTGGGCAGCCGCCAGCGCGCCGAGGTTGACCGCCATGTACAGCGCGAACACCTGGCCGCGCTTCTCGCCGCTGACCTGCGCGTTCAGCCAGCTTTCGATGACCATGTACAGCGTGACCAGCGACACCCCGTAGAGCACCCGCAGCACCAGCCACACCCACGGGTTGACGATCAGCACGTGCACCAGTACGGCGACCGCCGCCAGCGCGGCATAGAAGGCGAAGGTGCGGATGTGGCCGATGCGGCGGATCAGCGAGGGCGCCAGCCAGGTGCCGATCAGGAAGCCGGCGAAATAGCCGGACATCAGCAGGCCGATCATGCCGGTGGAGTAGCCTTCGGCAACGCCGCGCAGCGTAAGCAAAGTATTGAGCAGCCCGTGCCCGAGCAGGAGCAGAGCCACGCCAGCGAGCAGGGAGCTGATAGGTGCGATCAAGGTTTTCATCGGGACACCCTAAATAACGAGATGGCTGAAAACAAGTCGCGGCGCGTCCTGCGTCGAGCACAACGAAATGCAACTGTTTGATTTGTAGATGATTGAGGCGGGCCGGGCTGTCGTGCCTCCGCCCAGGGCAGAGCGCATGTTCAGGACTCCCGCGTCAGCGTGTTCTCCAGCGGCTCGGCGTGACGCACAGCCTGGTTCAGTAACTGCACAGCCTCGGCTACGGCGCAGCGATCCAGCGCGCCGTTCAGCGAGGTGGATGCCTGTTCGAGGATCGCCTGGGCGTGGTGCAGGATCACCCGTTCGTCCTCGGCGTCCGTCGCGCTGAAGAGGAGGTTCTTGCACGCCTGAAGCAGGGTCAGCAGCACCTGCAGGTCCTCTTTGCCGTATGCACGCAGCGAGCCGAAGGCCAGCAGGAGCATCTGATGCAGATCGAGCTCGCTGAGGAAGACCCGTGGCGCACCCTGTTCGGGGGCGACATCGTAGTCCGGCAACTTCATTCGTTCGCTGAGCAGCACGCCTATCATGTCGATCGCCTTGATCGCCGTTCCCGGATCATTGATGCCTGGGCTTAGCGCGCGTACGGCAATCTCGATGATCTGCTTGAAGCCGAAGAAAAAATGCCGGTGGGCGTATTCCTCGACGTAGAAATCGAAACAGTCGAGCAACTGCGTGACGCATTGTTCGTCCAGCTCTTTGCTCAGCCGGATCAACGGATGGCCGGGCATGACGAAAAAGCCGTAGTGCACCTGCACGGTCATACAGGCGTCCTGTTCGTTGAGCAGATCCTGCACCGCAGAGATGTTCAGCGCCTTGAAATAGCCGGAGCGCCGCGCCCGGACGGTCTGCCAGCCGCTGTCGTCCGGCCAGTCGGCGACTTCGCAACGCTCCAGTCGCTCCCGTCGTTGTTGCAGCTGGGCGTAGGTCTGCTTGTAAACGCGATTGAGGATGTAATCCACCTGGATCGACAGCGATATGGAGCGAATGAAGTACACGAACAAACACAGGCAGATCACCGCGAGCCCCAGCGCCAGGAAGATGCCCAGGCTCGGTACGTTGATGTCGTCGCCTTCCTGAATGGTCGAGATCAGCATCAGCGAATCGATGATCGTGCCGAGATAGACGCCGAGCACCACTTGATGGCTGCGGCTGCTGATCAGCCCGGGAATGACTCGCGGTGACAGCGACGAGGCGGCCGAGTTGAGCACCACCATCACCATCGAGAAGCTGAACACCATCAGCGAAATGATCCCGCCGACCAGCGTGCCGAGGATCAACCGGGCGTTCTCGGCGTTCTTCACCAGCCCCAGATCCAGGTCTTCCTTGTACGGCTGCAGCCAGGTCATCTCCAGCAGGATCGTAACGACGCAAAGGACGGCCAAGCCGAGGGCGATCAGGGTCGGGTAGAAGGCGATGCTGCCGGTGACTCGGTGATACAGCCGGAACAGTCGATTGGTCAGTGCGGACATGGTGGCTCCCTGCGATGGTCCGCCGAAGCGGGGCTACCCGCCTTTCGGCAGCATCCGGCGCGTAACGTTCGCTCACGCCTTGTCGTCGGGAACGAGAGTCGCGATCAGTGCACGAACGCTACCGGGCAGCGCGTCCAGTTCGCGAACCAGAATGCTGCGCTCGCGCACCGCCCAGGGTTCGTCCAGTGCCACCAGCGCAAGCTGCATGGTGCGGCTGTGCCGCCTTGCCGCGGATTCGGGAATGATGCCGATGCCCACACCGGCCTCGATCATCCGGCACACCGCTTCGAAGCTGGAGACCTGGATGCGCAGCGATAGCTGACCACCGAGTTTTTCCACCTGATCGCGCAGGAAGGTCAGCAGCGTACTGCCCTCATGCAGGCCGATATGTTGGTAGGCCAGCGTCTGGCGCAGCGTGACCTGTCGCTCGCCCGCCAGCGGATGGCCGATCGGCACGGCGAGCAACAGGCGGTCTGTGCTGAAGTGCAGCACCTGCAGTCCCTCGGCGCGCACCGGCCCGGCGATGATACCCATGTCCGTGCTGCCGTCGAGCACGCCACGGACGATGTCGCGGCTCAGCCGTTCCTGCAGGTCAACGGTCACGCCAGGGCGTTCGGCGAGAAAGCCGGCCAGCACTTCCGGCAGGAATTCGGTCACGGCCGTAGTGTTGGCGAAGATGCGGATATGTCCGGCTGAGTCGGTACCGTATTCGGTGAACTCGCTCTTCAAGTAATCGACCTGACGCATGATCAGCCGTGCGTGCTGTAGCAGCTTGTGTCCGGCCGGCGTCAGCTCGACACCGCGGCTGTCGCGATAGAGCAGGCGGCTGTCGAGCTGGCTTTCCAGCGCCTTGATGCGAGCGCTGGCCGCTGCCGGTGACAGATGGGCACGGCGCGCGCCCTGAGTCAGGCTCGGGGATTCGGCGATATGAATGAACAGGCGCAGGTCCGCCAGATCGAAATGCACGCTTGATACCGGTACTTGGAGCGGCGTTCAGCTTAGCCGAACGCCGGTGTCGGTAAATACAAATTCACGGAACGCCGCCGTCGTAGCATTCTCCAGCGAAACAAAGACAACGACCGGAAGCCGCAATGACCGATATCTCTGCCTGGATTGGCCGTAGCGAAGAAGTGCACGACCAGCTCAGCCGCAACCTGCTGATGCGCATCGCCGCCACATTCGGCGAAACCACCCCCGCTCATGGCGAGGCGTTGCCGCCGTTGTGGCAATGGTGCTTCTTTCAGGAGCCCATCGCCGAGAGCGGCCTGGGCGAGGATGGTCACCCGGCGCGCGGCGGCTTCCTGCCCCCGGCCGATAACCGCAACCGCATGTGGGCCGGCGGCCGGGTCGAGTTTCTTCGTCCGCTGGAAGCCGGTGGCGAGGCGCGGCGGGTATCGACCATCAAGCACATCGAGGAAAAACACGGGCGCACCGGTGCGCTGCTGTTCGTCACCGTGCAGCACGACTACTTGCAGGACGGTCGTCTGGCCATCCGCGAAGAGCAGGACATCGTCTACCGTGAGCCCAGCCCACCGAAGACCAGCAGCGGCGAACCCATGGTCGCCGGTGGGTGGCGCGAGGCGGTAACGCCGACGCCGACGCTGCTGTTCCGCTATTCGGCGGTCACCTTCAACGGCCATCGCATCCATTACGACTGGCCCTACGTCACCGAGGCCGAGGGCTACGCCGGTCTGGTCGTTCACGGCCCGCTGATCGCCACGCTCAACCTGCGCGCCTTTTGCCGCGCCAATCCCGATGCCCGCCTGCGCCGCTTCGCCTACCGCGGCCTGCGCCCGCTGATCGCACCGCAGCCGTTCGAGGTCGGCGGTCGCATCGTGGCGCCGGGCAAGGCCGAACTCTGGGCCGGCGATCACAACGGCCTGGCGCAGAAAGCCGAAGTGGAATTCGACTGAGGTGTATGGCGGGACTCCGCCCCCTCACCCTAACCCTCTCCCCGAGGGGGCGAGGGGACTGCATCTGCGGGGTGGTCAGGGGCGCAGGTGATAGTCGTCCCGCGGAAGAAAGTCTGGTGAGCCTCAAGCTGAGTGCGCTACCAGGCAGTCCAGCCAAACGCGAATGCAGCCCCCTCTCCCGGAGGGAGAGGGCTGGGGTGAGGGGGAGAGGCAAGCCACTCGACATCGCCCGTTTTCTGAGGAACTGAGATGACCCCGAACAAGACCGAAGAACTGAGCTTCATCCGCGAAGGCGTGCGCGCCCTCTGTGCCGAATTCCCCGCCGAGTACTGGCGCAGGATCGACGAGGAGAAAGGCTTCCCGGAAGCCTTCGTCACGGCCATGACCGAGGCCGGCTGGCTCTCGGCGATGATCCCGGAAGAATATGGCGGCTCGGGCCTGGGCCTGGCCGAAGCCTCGGTCATCCTCGAGGAGGTCAACCGGTGCGGCGGCAACTCCGGGAGCATCCATGGGCAGATGTACAACATGTTCACCCTGCTCAGAAACGGCAGCGAGGAGCAGAAGCGCTACTACCTGCCGAAGCTGGCCAGCGGCGAGCTGCGGCTGCAGTCCATGGGCGTCACCGAGCCGACCACCGGCACCGACACCACCAAGATCAAGACCACCGCGGTGCGCCAGGGCGACAAGTACGTAATCAATGGGCAGAAGGTGTGGATCTCGCGTATCCAGCACTCCGATCTGATGATCCTGCTGGCGCGCACCACGCCGCTGGCCGAGGTGCAGCGCAAGTCCGAAGGCATGTCGATCTTTCTCGTCGACCTGCGCGAGGCCATCGGCAACGGCCTGACCGTGCAGCCGATCGCCAACATGGTCAACCACGAGACCAACGAGTTGTTCTTCGACAATCTGGAGATTCCCGCCAGTAGCCTGATTGGCGAGGAGGGCAAGGGTTTTCGCTACATCCTCGACGGGCTGAATGCCGAGCGCACGCTGATCGCCGCCGAGTGCATCGGGGATGGCCGCTGGTTTGTCGAGAAGTCCGCGCAGTACGCGCGCGACCGTGTGGTGTTCGGCCGGCCCATCGGGCAGAACCAGGGCGTGCAGTTCCCCATCGCCGAAGCGCATATCGAGATCGAAGCTGCGGACCTGATGCGCTGGCGCGCCTGCGAGGAATACGACAGCGGCCGCAACGCCGGAGCCGCGGCCAACATGGCCAAGTACCTGGCAGCTAAGGCCAGCTGGGAGGCGGCCAATGCCTGCCTGCAGACCCACGGCGGCTTCGGCTTCGCCAACGAATACGACGTCGAGCGCAAGTTCCGCGAGACCCGGCTGTACCAGGTGGCGCCGATCTCCACCAACCTGATCCTGTCGTACGTGGCCGAGCACTTGCTCGAGTTGCCGCGCTCGTTCTAACGGAGCCAAACGTAGGGTGGAAAACGGCGAAGCCTTTTTCACGCGTATCGAACAGGCGACACAGGTGGTGGAAATGCTTCGCGATTTCCACCCTACGAAAGAGGGAAGTGCGTCATGAATATCAGCCACATCGACCATCTGGTCCTCACCGTCGCCGATATCGAAAAGACGGTGGACTTCTACACCCGCGTGCTCGGCATGCAGCTGGTGACCTTCCGCGAAGGGCGCAAGGCGCTGACCTTTGGCAATCAGAAGATCAATCTGCATCAGGCCGGGCGCGAGTTCGAGCCCAAGGCCGAACGGCCCACGCCCGGTTCGGCGGACCTGTGCTTTATCGTCGCCACGCCATTGGATCGAGTCATTGCGCATCTGGAAACGCAGGGCGTCTCGATCATCGAAGGCCCAGTGCAACGCACCGGCGCGACCGGACCGATCCGCTCAGTGTACCTGCGCGACCTCGACCAGAACCTCATCGAACTGTCCAATCCGTTAGAGAATCCGCTGGAGCCCAACGCATGAGCCAGCACACCCGTGCCCTGACCGAATTCCTCGCCGGGCTCGCCTATGAGCAGATCCCCGAACCGGTGCTCGCCCGCACCGAAGACCTCTTTCTCGACTGGCTCGGCTCGGCCCTGGCCAGCGCCGGCTCGCATCCGATTCCGCTGTTCGAGCGTTACGCGCAGAGCATGGGCCCGACCGACGGGCCGGCGCGCATTCTGGTCAACGGCCAGAGCAGCTCGGCCTATTTCGCCGCGCTGGTGAATGCCGCCAGTTCGCACCTGGTGGAGCAGGACGACCTGCACAACAGTTCCGTGCTGCACCCGGCCACGGTGGTGTTTCCCGCTGCGCTGGCGGCGGCGCAGGATCTCGGCAAGTCCGGCCGCGAGCTGCTGGTGGCCTCGGTGGCCGGCTACGAGGCGGGCATCCGCATCGGTGAGTTCCTCGGCCGCTCGCATTACCGCATCTTCCACACCACCGCGACGGTCGGCACCCTGGCCGCGGCGGTGGCCGTCGGCAAGCTGATGGATTTCGACCAGCAGCAGTTCACCCATCTGCTCGGCAGCGCCGGTACGCAAGCGGCGGGGCTGTGGGAGTTTCTCCGTGACGCGGCGGACTCCAAGCAGCTGCACACCGCCAAGGCGGCTGCCGATGGCCTGCTCGCCGCCTACCTGACCGCCGATGGCCTGACCGGCGCGCAGAACATACTCGAAGGCGAGCAGGGCATGGCGGCGGGCATGTCCAGCGATGCCGAGCCGAGCAAGCTGTCCGACCGGCTCGGCAGCCGCTGGGCGCTGGCGGAAACCTCCTTCAAGTTCCACGCTTCCTGCCGCCATACCCACCCGGCGGCCGATGCGCTGCTGGCGCTGATGCAGCGCGAGGGGCTCGGGGCCGATGACATTGCCTCGGTCACCACCCGCGTGCACCAGGGCGCGATCGACGTGCTCGGCCGCGTGACGGTGCCGCAGACGGTGCATCAGGCCAAGTTCTCCATGGGCACCGTGCTGGGGCTGATCGCCCTGTACGGCAAGGCCGGCCTGACCGAATTCCACAGCCATGCGCTCAGCGACCCGCGCGTCGGCGAGTTCCGCGAGAAGGTCTCGATGACGCTTGATCCCGAGGTGGACGGCGCCTACCCGGCACGCTGGCTCGGTCGCGTCGAAGTGACCACCGCCGATGGCCGCACGCTGCACGGCACCATCGACGAACCCAAGGGCGACCCGGGCAACACGTTGAGTCGCGCCGAGCTGGAGGACAAGTTCCGCCGCCTGGTGCAGTTCTCCGCGGCGCGTAGCGTTGACCAGGCGGGCGCGCTGATCGATACGGTCTGGCGCCTGCGCGAGCTGCAGCGGCTGGACGCATTGGCCTGAACTGAATCGTAGGGTGGATGACGGCGAAGCCTCATCCACCAATGTGGCGCCAGAGCTCCAGGGGCTGGAACAAACGCGTGGAAAAGGCGTTGCCCTTTTCCACCCAACGCCGAATTTGCAGGAACCGAACATGAACGACACCCAAGGCAAACCCCGCCCACTCGATGGCATCACCGTGGTCAGCCTCGAGCACGCCATCGCCGCGCCGTTCTGCACGCGCCAGCTGGCCGACCTCGGCGCACGGGTGATCAAGATCGAGCGGCCCGGTGCCGGGGACTTCGCCCGCGGCTACGACGAGCGGGTCGACGGCCTGGCCTCGCATTTCGTCTGGACCAACCGCTCCAAGGAAAGCCTGAGCCTGGACGTGAAACAGGACGCCGCTGCCCAGGTGCTCGACCAGCTGCTGGCGGGTGCCGATGTGCTGGTGCAGAACCTGGCGCCCGGTGCCGCGGCGCGTATGGGGCTGTCCTTCGACGCGCTGCACGAGCGTTTCCCGCGGCTGATCGTCTGCGACATCTCCGGCTACGGCGAGGGCGGCCCCTACGAGCAGAAGAAGGCCTATGACCTGCTGATCCAGAGCGAGGGCGGCTTTCTCTCCGTAACCGGCGGCCCAGGCGAAACCGAGATGGCCAAGGCCGGCTGCTCCATCGCCGATATCGCCGCGGGCATGTACGCCTACACCGGTGTGCTCTCGGCGCTGATGCTGCGCGACAAGACGGGCGAGGGCAGCCGCGTCGACGTTTCCATGCTCGAAAGCCTGGTGGAGTGGATGGGCTACCCGCTGTACTACGCCTACAAGGGCGCAACGCCGCCACCCCGTGCCGGCGCCGCGCACGCCACCATCTACCCCTACGGCCCATTCCCCACCGGCGACGGCGGCACGGTGATGCTTGGCTTGCAGAACGAGCGCGAGTGGCTGCTGTTCTGCGAAAAGGTTCTGCTGCAACCCGCGCTTGCCAGCGATGAGCGCTTCTCCAGCAACTCGCAGCGCTCGGACAATCGTGAGGCATTGCGCGCGATCATCGTCGAAACTTTCGCCGGTCTTAGCGCCGAAGAGGTGATTGCCCGGCTCGACGCCGCACCAATCGCCAATGCCCACGTCAACGACATGGCCGGTGTCTGGGCGCATCCGCAGCTCCAGGCCCGCCAGCGCTGGAGCGAGGTGGACAGCCCGGCCGGTCGCTTGCCTGCGCTGCTGCCGCCGGGACGCAACAGCGCCTTCGCCCCGCGCATGGATCCGATCCCCGCGCTGGGCCAGCACACCGACAGTCTGCTGGCCGAGCTGGGTTACGCCCCCGGCGACATTCAGCGCTTGCACGAGCAGGGCGCGGTATGAGCATGCCCAGGAGCCAGCCCATGAACTCATCGATCATCCGTAGCGCGCTGTTCGTCCCGGCGACCCGCCCGGAGCGCATTCCCAAGGCGCGGGCGAGCGGCGCCGACGTGGTCATCGTCGACCTCGAGGATGCGGTCGCGGAGAACCTTAAGGCAGAGGCGAGGGGCAACCTCGATGCCTTCCTCGCTGCCAACCCGGAGGCGCGCCTGCTGGTGCGCATCAACGCGCCGACCCATGCCGAGCAGGCCGCGGACCTGGCGCTCTGTGCCCGTCATGCCGGAGTCGCCGGCGTGCTGCTGCCGAAGGTCGAAAGCGCGGTGCAGGTTGCGCTGGCGGCCAGCTGCGGCAAGCCGGTCTGGCCAATCGTCGAAAGCGCCCGCGGGCTGGCCAATCTGGCGGAAATTGCCCATGCCCAGGGTGTCGAGCGGCTGTCCTTCGGCGCGCTGGACCTGGGCCTCGATCTCGGCCTGGCCAATGGCACCGCCGGCGCCGAGCGCATGCTTGACCAGGCACGCTATGCGCTGCTGCTGCAGTCGCGATTGGCCGGGCTGGCAGCACCGCTGGACAGCGTCTTTCCCGACATCAAGAACCTCGAAGGCCTCGCCCGTGCCGCTGCCGACGCGCGTGACATGGGCTTTGGCGGCCTGCTGTGCATCCATCCGAGCCAGGTGGCCGTGGTGCACGAAACCCTGATGCCCAGTGCCGCGGAACTGGACTGGGCGCAACGCATCCTCGCCGCCGGAGCTTCCGGCGATGGGGTTTTCGTGGTGGACGGACAGATGGTCGACGCCCCCGTCATCGGCCGTGCCCGTCGCCTGCTGCAACGTGCCGGGCAAGCGGTGCCCTGACCGCAACGCTTGCCCGCGAAACGTACCAATCGACAAAAACAAGAGGGTACTTCCATGCTGAGTAACAAGCTCAAGGCACTCGCCTGCGCGCTTTCTTTCACCGTTGCCGGGCTGGTGCATGCCGCCGATCCCGTGACCATAAAGTTCGCCCATGTGGTGGCGGACAACACACCGAAGGGGCAGGGCGCCCTGCTGTTCAAGAAACTCGCCGAGGAACGTCTGCCGGGCAAGGTGAAGGTCGAGGTCTATCCGAACTCCTCGCTGTTCGGCGACGGCAAGGAAATGGAGGCCCTGCTGCTCGGTGACGTGCACATGCTGGCGCCCTCGCTGGCCAAGTTCGAGCATTACGCCAAGGCCATTCAGATCTATGACCTGCCGTTCCTGTTCGACGACCTGGCGGCAGCCGATCGTTTCCAGAGCGGCCCGCAGGGCAAGGCGCTGCTGCGCGCGATGGAGGACAAGAACATCACCGGCCTGGCCTACTGGCACAACGGAATGAAGCAGCTTTCGGCGAACAAGCCGCTGCGCGAGCCGAAAGATGCCCGCGGGCTGAAGTTCCGCGTACAGGCCTCGGCAGTGCTCGACGAGCAGTTCAAGGCGGTGCGCGCAAACCCTCGCAAGATGAGTTTCGCCGAGGTCTACCAGGGCTTGCAGACCGGCGTGGTCAATGGCACCGAGAACACCTGGTCGAACTATGAAAGCCAGAAGGTGCACGAGGTCCAGCCTTACATGACCGCCTCCGACCACGGCCTGATCGACTACATGGTCATCACCAACACCAAGTTCTGGAGCGGCCTGCCGGAAGACGTGCGCGGCGAGCTGGAAACGATCATGGAAGAGGTCACCGCCGAGGTTAACCGCCAGGCGGACGAACTCAATCAGAAGGCGCGCCAGACCATCGCCGCCTCCGGCAAGACCGAGATCATCGAACTGTCCCCCGAGCAGCGCGCCAAATGGCGCGAGGCGATGAAGCCGGTGTGGAAGAAGTTCGAGGGTGATATCGGTGCCGCGCTGATCGAAGCGGCGCAGTCAGCCAACCGCTCCTGACACCAAGCCAGCCGCCTGGGCGGGGCGCAATGTGATCCCGCCCAGGTTCTCATCCGTCAACCATGCGGCGCCCATCCAGATGAGACGGGCCTGCTTTTTTTACCCAGACGAACGCTTATGCTGGCCGCTCGACCAACGTAAGGAGACGCCGGCATGAGTCGCTATGCCTTTGTCAGCACGCCGGTGCTGGATATCGCTTATCTCGAATGGAATCCCCGTGGCCAACAGGTCGCCGTGCTCGTACACGGCTGGCCGGATTGTGCCGAGAGCTGGACCGAGGTCGCCGAGCGCCTGGCCGCAGCGGGCTACCGGGTGCTCTGCCCGACACTGCGTGGCTTCGGCCAGACACGCTTCACTGATCCGCTGACCCCACGCAGCGGTCAGCTCGCCGCACTGGGCCGAGACCTGCTGGACTTCATCGACGCGCTGCGCCTCGACCAGCCGGTGCTGGTCGGCCATGACTGGGGCGCACGGGCGGTGGCGAACGCCTGCGGGCTGCGCCATCACGCCGCCGCACGGCTGGTAATGCTCGCGGTGGGCTACGGCACCAATGACCCGAACCAGCACATCTCGCTCAGCCAGGCGCGCAACTACTGGTACCACTGGTACATGGCCACCCCGCGCGGCGAGCAGACGGTAATCGAGGATCGCGCGGCCTTCACGCGACTGCTGTGGGATACCTGGTCACCGGCCGGCTGGTACAGGGAGGCGGATTTCATCCAGGCGCTGGAGGCGTTCGACAACCCGGACTGGGCTGCCGTGGTACTGCACTCCTATCGCCACCGCTGGGGCTTCGTCGACGGCGATCCTGCCTATGCATCGGACGAGGCGCTGCTGCAACCGGCCCCGGTGCTCGCCGTGCCAACGCTGGTGCTGCACGGCGAGGCCGATACCTGCAACGCACCGGAAACCTCGGCCGGGCGTGAGGCCCTGTTCAGCGGTCCATACCACCGTCAGTTGCTGCCAGGCGTCGGCCACTTCCCCCAGCGCGAGGCGCCACAGGCAGTAGCCGAGGCGATCCTACAGTTCTGTCAGGGGGATTGAGCCGTTGCTAGATGCTACGAACTGAGAGAACTTGTTTTTCCGGACTGCAAAAACTGTCGTCGGCTTTGCTTGACCTGTCGGTTTGTCTCCGCGGAAGACGGTTTGGGGATATCGACAGCTTATCTAGCGGCAATGGTTGAGAGTGTCCGTAAGGTCGCAGGAGGCTCGAGCTAGAGGCTTGAAAAGGTGAATGGAGTCCTATCAACCACTCCCCTTCGTCAGCTATGCACCGACTGGTGCCTAATATAGCTATGCACCGACTGGTGCCTAATATAGCTATGCACCATTGGTGACTATTCATAGTGTGCGGCTACGAAGTTATCGGCATGGTGGAGAAAAAAGAATAGCAGGAGATTTTGATGCGACGGCGATGGGGTACACCTGAAGAACAAATCAAGAAGCTCGAGCAGGAACTATGTTCGGCCCGATACGCGATTGTGGGCTTGGCGCCAGTTGCTTATCGACAAGTTTTAACTAGCTACTACCACTGCAGTGATCGGTCTGAGTCTTACCATTGGTTAGATTCGGTGGTTGAACAAATAATAGAAACAGTGGAGGCACTGCCAGACGAGAAGGGGGCGCTCTTTGGGGCTCGGGCCTATTGTCCGCTGTGTGGCGAAGGAACTTCTTCCGCCTATGAAAGAGGGTATGCTTTGCCTGAAGGGCTGCGTAGGCACCTAACGGGCTGGGGCAAATCTCAGATATGTGTGGTAACGGAAGCCGCGCATCAGCTCGCGCTCGATCACTTTCATGACGAGTTCAGCGCGGCTGAAGAGGCACAGAAGCTAGAGCAGCAAAAAATAAAAAATGAGCGAATGCAGCGCGAAATTTTGATTCGAACTGGTCCGACAAGCAAACCAGAGCTGTTGGGCGAAACCGGATATTTTGGCGAACCGCGCAAGCCAAGTGATTGGGTAAAGGCAGAGTCGCGTTTAGTTGAGCTCGGATTTCAAATGTCAGAAGAGGAGCGCGTGCGGCAATATGTACTCGATGCCGAAGAGTACGGAGTTTATGCAGATCCTCGAAGCAACAAGGAAATAGAATTTCGCGTCTATCGAAAGCCATTTCCGAAGTACGTCTCGCGGACACGCGTTCGCGCATGTTCCCGGTTCGTGATCAAAGATTCTTGGAAGAATGATATCCAGGGTAAGTTCCAAGCAAGGTTGGAAAAGGCGTTAACCGAACTGTGAGTGCTGCAGGGGGAGTTTGACTCGCCGGCCATTTTGCTGTGACGAAAAAGTTGTCGCCTCGAACACTCCTGAGTTCAAGCGTTAGGTTTCTCTAGCAGATACGGAGTTGTCCTCGATGAAGGAAGACATCGGCTTGCCGAAAATATACATTGAAAAAATAAAAAACAGCTACAGTCTTCATTGGGATTACCAATCAAGCGAAGCCAGCAATATTCTTTTTCAAAAGAAGGGGCGGCCGCGGAAACTGAGTGCAACACCTGAACCTTTCGGTAAGGTGTCGGCCCTATGTCCTATCACGAACTCAGCATTGAAGAACGCGTCACGATCCAGATCGGCCAGCTGAACGGCTTGAGTCAGCGAGCAATCGCCGGTCTGTTGGGCCGTAGTCCATCCACAGTCAGCAGAGAGCTGCGTCGTAACAGTAGGCCGAAAGCTGCGTACGTTGCCCATGCTGCTCAGAGCCGAACTCTTTCCCGGCGCAAGGCCTGTCGGCCGAAGCGAAGGTTGCTGCCCGGCAGCGAACTGTTTGAGCTGGTTATCGCCCTGTTGCGCCAACGCTTTTCTCCAGAGCAAATTGCCGGCAAGCTGCGCAGCATGAGCATTCCCAGTTTTGAAGACGCCTACGTCTGTCGTGAGACCATCTATAACGCGATCTACGCCTTGCCGGTTGGCGAGTTGCGTAAGGAGCTGATCATCTGCCTGCGTCAGGGCAAGAGCTCGCGAAGACCTCGCAGTGGCGGCGTTGACCGTCGTGGGCAAATTCCCGACATGGTCAGTATTCACGTGCGCCCGCCTGAAATTGAAGACCGCCTTATGCCAGGACACTGGGAAGGTGACCTGATCAAAGGCAAGGCCAATGCATCGTCTGTCGGTACATTGGTTGAACGGACCAGCGGCTACTTGATGCTGGTGAAGATGCGCGACGCGACGGCCACGTCGGCGATGGAGGGCTTCAGTGCAGCGCTTAATCGGATGCCGTTGGCGGTGCGCAAGAGCATGACTTACGACCAGGGCCGGGAGATGGCCAAGCACGCCGAGATCACGCAAAACACTGGTGTAGCCATTTACTTCTGCGACCCGCATAGCCCTTGGCAGCGAGGCAGTAACGAGAACATCAACGGCTTGATTCGCCAGTTCCTGCCCAAGGGCACAGATCTGTCGGTACACAGCCAGGAGCAGCTGGATGAGATCGCTTACCTGATGAACATTCGCCCGCGCAAACGCTTCAACTGGAAGTGCCCGATTGAAGTCATGACAGAGGTGGTAGGAATGCATCATGCTGCGCCTGCTTCAATTCAATAACCGTGTTGCACTCAGCCCCTGCAACCGCC
>NZ_FORS01000017.1 GCF_900114065.1 Stutzerimonas kunmingensis | reverse complement strand
CTGGATCGGCTGACCCACCACTGCCACATCGTCGAAACCGGTAACGAGTCCTATCGCCTGCAACACAGTAGCTTGGCGGCCCAGGCCAAGATCAAATCACGGGAGCGAAAGCGTAAGGGCAGCCAGGAACCGGAGGACGATGAGCCGTTCTGATTTCATGGCGACGACGGCCTGCTACATGGCTGCGTGTGGCAGGTCTTAAACAACTGAACTGGGCTAGCGAAGGAGTGGGGGCAACAGCAGCTGCGCTGGTAGACTTATCCACAGTTGCTGGTAACAAAATCAGCAATCCGCCCTGGGTCAAATTTCAATCGGCAGGGTGGGTCAATTTTCCATCAGCGCCAACACACGTGGGGATTGCGTCCCTTCATACGCTGCTTGGAGATCGTCCACGTGGCGTTCTCAAAATCCACCTCATTCCAAGTAGCTTCGATCAGCTCGCTTTTACGCACCAAGGTCAGCAGTACCAGGCGCAAGGCCAATCGAATGGTGGGGTACGCCGCAATCGACTCCAACTGGTGAAAAGCCAGGCGAATCTCGGTCGGGGTCAGCGCTCGGTCTTTCGGCACGAAGGTGGCGATCGATGCGGCCTTAACACCGTCGGCCGGATTCTCCACTTTCTCACCGTGCAGGATTGCAAACGCAAAGACCTGCTTCACGATGTCGCGAACGTGAACGGCTGTGGCCGGCGCCCCGCGACCCTTCACCCTGGAGCAGAGCGCACGGAGATCGTCTGCGGTGATTTCGGTCAGGAGACGGTTCTCGAAGACCGGCAGGATGTCGCGATCAATGATGCTCTTGCGCATGGATCGCGTGCTGTCGGCCATACGCGCATCAGCCAGCCATCTCTTCAGCATCTCACCAAACGATTTGGCAGCAGTCAGACGCCGCTTGGCTCGCTGCTTTTCCAAGGAAGGAGATATGCCTTGAGCAACCATTCGCTTGGCATCCAGCAGCTTTTCGCGCGCCATGGCCAATGAAATCCCCGCTGGTCCATATCGTCCGATGGTCAGCGTTTCCCGGCGTCCGTTGAGACGGTAATCGTAGCGAAAGGTGACGGTACCGCCGGGCGATACCGTTACGTACATTCCGTCGCGATCGGAAGCCTTGTAGGGCTTGGCTTTGGGCTTGAGATTGCGCAGTGCAGTGTCGGTCAGCATCGAGGTTTTTCCTCCGGTTCATGACGGCTTTTACCGTCAAGGGCCAGGAGACCTGCTGATGCCGGGAAAGCCGTATGGCGCAAGCTTTCCGGAGGAGAGATTTACCGTCAAAGACCGGTTTGGTCTCGATAGTAAACGGGAGGGTCCGAATCCGGGCATCGGTTCTTACCGTTACCAGTACCGCCAAACCATCCCGCTGCCTGGCGATAGCTACCGATAGGTGCCGCGACGTATTTTATTATAAATCAACACGTTACAGCATCTTATCGATAGGTACCGATAATCCCCGAAGGACCTGATATCACTCCCACTCGATGGTGGCCGGCGGCTTGCTCGACACATCGTAGGTCACGCGGGAGATGCCTTCGATTTCGTTGATGATGCGGTTGGACACCTTTTCCAGCAACTCATAAGGCAGGTGCGCCCAACGTGCGGTCATGAAGTCGATGGTTTCCACCGCGCGCAGCGCGACGACCCAGGCGTAGCGGCGGCCGTCGCCGACCACACCGACCGATTTCACCGGCTGGAACACCACGAAGGCCTGGCTGGTCTTGTGGTACCAGTCGAAGTTGCGCAGCTCTTCGATGAAGATGTGATCCGCGCGACGCAGCAGGTCGGCATATTCCTTCTTCACTTCGCCGAGGATGCGCACACCCAGACCCGGGCCCGGGAACGGGTGACGGTAGACCATGTCGTAGGGCAGGCCGAGCTCCAGGCCGATCTTGCGTACCTCGTCCTTGAACAGCTCACGCAGCGGCTCGACCAGCTTGAGGTTCATTTCCTCCGGCAGGCCGCCGACGTTGTGGTGCGACTTGATCACATGGGCCTTGCCGCTCTTGGCGCCGGCCGACTCGATCACGTCGGGATAGATGGTGCCCTGGGCAAGGAACTGGATGTTGTCCAGCTTGCTGGCTTCGGCATCGAACACGTCGATAAAGGTACGGCCGATGATCTTGCGCTTCTTCTCCGGGTCCGCCTCGCCTTCGAGGTTGCCAAGGAACTGCGCTTCGGCGTCGGCACGGATCACCTTGACGCCCATGTTCTCGGCGAACATGGCCATCACCTGGTCACCCTCGTGCAGGCGCAGCAGGCCGTTGTCGACGAACACGCAGGTCAGCTGATCGCCGATCGCCTTGTGCAGCAGCGCCGCGACCACCGACGAATCGACACCGCCGGAAAGGCCGAGCAGCACGTTGGCATCACCGACCTGGGCACGCACCTGGGCGATGGCGTCTTCGACGATGTTGGACGGCGTCCACAGCGCTTCGCAGCCACAGATGTCGAGAATGAAACGGGAAAGGATGCGGCCGCCCTGGCGGGTGTGAGTCACTTCCGGATGGAACTGCACGCCGTAGTAACGGCGGTCGTCGTCACCCATGGCTGCGATCGGGCAGCTCGGCGTGCTGGCGAGGATATGGAAACCTTCTGGCAGCGTGGTCACCTTGTCGCCGTGGCTCATCCACACGTCGAGGCCGAACACACCGTCGTCATCCATGTGGTCTTCGATGCCGTCGAACAGCTTCGACTTGCCGACCAGATCGACGCGGGCATAGCCGAACTCGCGAACATCGGAGCCCTGCACCTTGCCACCCAGCTGCTCGGACATGGTCTGCATGCCGTAGCAGATGCCGAACAGCGGCACACCGAGATCGAACACGGCCTGCGGCGCGCGCGGGCTGCCTGCCTCGTGAACCGACTCCGGGCCGCCGGCGAGAATGATGCCGCGTGGCGCGAAGGCACGGATGTCGTCCTCGCTCATGTCCCACGGATGCAGCTCGCAATACACGCCGATCTCGCGCACGCGGCGGGCGATCAGCTGGGTGTACTGGGAACCGAAGTCGAGGATCAGGATGCGGTGGGCGTGAATGTCTTGGTGAGCCATGAGCTTTCCTTCGGAAAGAGCCTGAAGCTGAAAGCCGGAAGCTGGAAGCCGAAGCCAGGATTTCTCCCCGCTCCCGCTGCCAGCTTCCGGCGCCTGTCTAGCTGAGCGGATCAACCCACTCGGTAATTCGGGGCTTCCTTGGTGATCTGCACGTCATGCACGTGCGACTCGGCCATGCCGGCACCGGTGATGCGCACGAACTGCGGCTTGCTGCGCATCTCGTCGACGGTGGCGCTGCCGGTATATCCCATGGAAGCACGCAGGCCGCCCATCAGCTGATGGATGATCGCAGCCAGCGAGCCCTTGTACGGTACGCGGCCTTCGATACCTTCCGGCACCAGCTTCTCGGCACCGGCGGCGGAATCCTGGAAGTAGCGATCCGAGGAGCCCTGCGCCTGGGACATGGCTCCCAGCGAACCCATGCCGCGGTAAGCCTTGTAGGAACGGCCCTGGAACAGCTCGATCTCGCCCGGCGCTTCTTCGGTACCGGCGAACATCGAACCCATCATCACGGCGTTGGCGCCGGCGACGATGGCCTTGGACAGGTCACCGGAGAAGCGGATGCCACCGTCGGCGATCATCGGCACGCCGGTGCCTTCCAGCGCGGCGGAGACGTTGGCGATGGCAGAGATCTGCGGTACGCCGACGCCGGCAACGATACGGGTGGTGCAGATCGAGCCCGGGCCGATACCGACCTTGACCGCGTCGGCGCCGGCCTTGACCAAGTCCAGCGCGGCTTCGGCGGTGGCGATGTTGCCGCCGATCACCTGCACCTGCGGGAAATTCTCCTTCACCCAGCGCACGCGGTCGATCACGCCGCGGGAGTGACCGTGAGCGGTGTCCACCACCACCACGTCGACACCGGCAGCGGCCAGCGCTTCGACGCGCTCACCGGTATCGGCGCCGGTACCGACCGCTGCGCCGACGCGCAGACGACCCTGGCTGTCCTTGGAGGCCAGCGGGTAGGTCTTGGCTTTCTCGATGTCGCGGAAGGTGAC
This sequence comes from Stutzerimonas kunmingensis, assembly GCF_900114065.1. GTDB lineage: Bacteria > Pseudomonadota > Gammaproteobacteria > Pseudomonadales > Pseudomonadaceae > Stutzerimonas > Stutzerimonas kunmingensis. The sequence goes on along the minus strand of NZ_FORS01000017.1, from coordinate 33,051 downwards.
CAGGCCGCGCAGGTGGAAATTGCCGTCTACCACGAGCATCTTCTCGATGCGGTGCTTGTAGAGCTCGGTCTTGATTTCTTCCAGGGCGGTGCCTTCGAGCACGGTGACCAGCTTGTCCTTGGGCGTCATGATCGCCGCGACGGAGTCGCCGGCATTGGGTGTGAAGCGCAGGTCTCGACCAGTGACGATGCCGACCAGCTCCTTGCCAGACACTACCGGAAAGCCGGAGAAACCCAGTTCATGCGCCTTGCGCAGCAGCTCGCTGATCTTGGTTTCCGGCGTGACGGTGACCGGATCGTGAACGATGGCGGTCTCGTGACGCTTGACCTTGCGCACCTCGGCAGCCTGCTGCTCGATGCTCATGTTCTTGTGGATGATGCCGATGCCGCCTTCCTGAGCCATGGCAATGGCCAGGCGCGCTTCGGTGACGGTGTCCATGGCCGCGGAAACCAGCGGAATGTTCAGCTCGATTTCGCGGGTCAGACGGGTCTTCAGGCTGACATCCTTCGGCAAAACCTCGGAATATCCCGGGATCAGGAGAACATCATCGAAAGTCAGGGCTTCTTGGCTGATACGCAGCATGGCGGGGGCTCCCAGGCGGGAAAAAGGAAGCGCGGCATTATACCCACGCACCCCTTCACGCTCAATGCGGATGTGAGGCGCGTCGCGCACGGCGAAATGCGCGGCATCGCCGAAATGACCGACCGGTCACGGCCGATCAATCACCAGCGCCACCTTGAAGCCCAGGCGTTCGGCGAATTCATCGAGAAACGACTGGCGAAGGCCGGCCTCGCCCCAGCCATTGAAGATAAAGCCGAGATTGGAAAAGCCGCACGCCGGAATGAACAGGAAGCCGTTGATGTCGTCTTCGAAGCCACATTCCGGACAGGTGAAATTGTCGGTCTGCTTAGGCATCCACTCGTCGAGGCTTTCAAACAACGCCTCGCCAATCTCGCGACGGCATTCGGGGCAGCCTGCCTCCTCGGCGAAATCCCGTGTTGGCGTGTAGATGCAGCGCTTGGTCACCACTTCAAGGCCGTTGATGGCTTCGCCAAAAGGCATGCGATCCGGATGCTGCACGACACTGCGCGCGCCGGAAGCGATAGCGTAGCCCATGCCGCCAACGCCGCGACCGCAGGTGGTCGGCAGCGCCTCGACGATGCGCCGCTCGGCCAGCCAGCGCAGAATCATCCGCGCCTTGGCTTCGTGCGCTGGGAATGTGGAAATGCGCGGCACGATGATCGCTTGACTGTGGCTCATGGCGGCTCGGAACGGGAGATGAAGAAAGGCCGCGCAGCTTAGCGCCACCCGTTGGCCGGTCAAGGCCCGCTGGACGGAGGCGAAGCAGTTTCGGTTTGCGCCTGGCCGCGCCCGGCTTATCATCGCCGCCATGCTCAAAGATCCCTTCCAGCGTCTCAATCTCGATCGCGAAGTGCTGACCGTCAGTCAGCTCAACGGTCGCGCCCGCCTGTTGCTCGAGGACGTGTTCGCCCAGGTCTGGGTCGAAGGCGAGATTTCAAACCTCGCCCGCCCGGCTTCCGGCCACATCTATTTCACCCTCAAGGACAAGAACGCCCAGGTGCGCTGTGCGCTGTTCCGGCAGAACGCGGCGCGGGTTCGCCAGGCCCTGCGCGACGGCCTGGCGGTGCGGGTACGCGGCAAGGTCTCGCTGTTCGAGGGACGCGGCGACTACCAGCTGATTCTCGATACGCTGGAGCCGGCCGGTGACGGCGCTTTGCGCCTGGCCTTCGAGGCACTCAAGGAAAAGCTCAGCGCCGAAGGTCTGTTCGCGGCCGAACGCAAGGCCGCCCTGCCCGCCCACCCGCGACGCATTGGCATCGTCAGCTCGCCGACCGGCGCGGTGATCCGCGACATCATCTCGGTGTTCAAACGCCGCGCGCCGCAAGTCGAGCTGACGCTGATCCCCACCGCCGTGCAAGGTCGCGAAGCCACCGCGCAGATTGTCCACGCACTGCAACTGGCCGATGCCCAGGGCTTCGATGCGCTGATTCTGGCTCGCGGCGGCGGCTCGCTGGAGGACCTCTGGTGCTTCAACGAAGAAGCGGTGGCGCGCGCGGTGGATGCCTGTGTCACGCCGATTGTCAGCGCCGTGGGCCACGAAACCGATGTCTCGATCGCCGACTTCGTCGCCGACGTCCGCGCGCCAACGCCATCCGCGGCTGCCGAGCTGCTGGCACCCAGCAGCGCCGACCTGCAACACCGGCTGAGCGGGCTGCAACAGCGTCTGGTGCTGCGCATGCGTGATCGTCTGCACCGTGACGCCATGCGACTGGAAGGCCTGACCCGCCGCCTGCGCCACCCCGGCGAACGGCTGCAGCACCAGGCCCAGCGCATCGACGACCTCGAGCAGCGCCTGCTGCGCGCCGTCGACCGCCGCCTGTGCAGCGGCCGGGAGCGTCTGGCCCGCCTGGCAACACGCCTGGCCGCGCAACACCCGGGGCGTTCGCTGAATCTGTTGCTGCAGCGACTCGAACACCTCTCCTCGCGTCTGCCGCGAGCGATGCAGGCCAACCTGAAAGGCCGCCGGCAACAGCTACAGGGCCTCGCCCAGACACTTAATGTGGTCAGCCCGCTGGCCACACTCAGCCGCGGCTACAGCATTCTGCTCGACGAGCGCGGCCAGGCGATCCGCAGCGCCAGCCAGACGCAACCTGGCCAGCGCCTCAAGGCCAGGCTCGGCGAGGGCGAATTGGAGGTGCGGGTGGAAGACAATCATCTGGCACCGGTCACGCTGCCGCTGCTCTGACCGGCGGTCGCCAGATGGCCAGCCTTTTCCCCAGCGCAGCTTTACGCGAGGATGGGCCGTTTATTCCAGCGGATCCTTTCATGCCACGCCTTCTCGCCCTGCTGTTGTGCCTCGCCCTTCCCCTTTGCGCCCATGCCGAGGGCTTCATCACCCGTCTGCTGAACAAGCCTGTGCCCGGCGGCGTTGCCGTGATCGAGCTAGGTGACGACGTTAGCGCACCGCAGGCTCGCTATCAGGGCAAGCCAACCCTGGTGGTGCGTGAGGATGGCAAACGCTGGATCGCCATCGTCGGCATCCCGCTGTCGGTGAAGCCGGGCGCGCAGCAGCTGGAGATCGATGGCCGTCCCCAAGCCTTCCAGGTCGAGAGCCGCGACTATCGAGCGCAGCACATCACGCTGAAGAACCAGCGCCAGGTCAATCCCAATCCGGCAGACCTCAAGCGCATCGAGCGCGAACTGGACGAACAGACCCGCGCCTACCGGCAGTTCAGCGCCAACCAGCCAAGCAATCTGTTGTTCGATCGCCCGGTGGACGGCCCGCTGTCGTCGCCGTTCGGCCTGCGCCGTTTCTTCAACGGCGAGGAACGTAACCCGCACTCGGGCCTGGATTTCGCCGCCAAGAGCGGCACGCCGATCAAGGCACCGGCGGCCGGCAAGGTCATACTCACCGGTGACTACTTCTTCAACGGCAAGACCGTTTTCGTCGACCACGGCCAGGGGCTGATCAGCATGTTCTGCCATCTCTCCGAAATTGGCGTGAAAGTCGGCGACCAACTGGCGCGTGGCCAGGTGCTCGGCAAGGTCGGCGCGACCGGGCGTGCCACCGGCCCGCACCTGCACTGGAACGTGAGCCTGAACGATGCCCGTGTCGACCCGGCCATCTTCATCGGCGCCTACAAACCCTGAACCACGAGGAAGCACTGCGATGCGTATCAAGGCAACGGATTCCACCCTGCTGATCATCGACATCCAGGAACGCCTGTTTCCGGTGATCCTCGACAATGCAGCCATGGCCGAGCACACCGCCTGGCTGCAACAGGTGGCGCAGCGAGTCGGTGTGCCGGTGCTGCTGACCGAGCAGTACAGCAAGGGCCTCGGCCACACGATTTCGGCTCTGCGTGACAACGTCGACGAGACCGCCATTGTCGAGAAGCTGCATTTTTCCGCGGCCGGCGACGGCGAACTGTTCCAGCGCCCGGGTGGCGAACGCCGGCAGTTCGTCATCTGCGGCTGCGAGACTCACGTGTGCGTGCTGCAGACGGTGCTGGACCTGCGCGCCCGTGGCAACGAAGTCTTCGTCGTCGAAGAAGGCGTCAGCTCGCGGCGGGCCAGCGACAAGGCGCTGGCCTTGGAGCGCATGCGCCAGGCCGGCGCGGTGATCGTCTCGCGGGAGATGGTTGCCTTCGAATGGATGGAACGCGCCGGCACCGAACTGTTCAAGAGTATCAGCCGCGAATTTATCCGCTGACCAAGCCACACCGACAAGCCGGGCAGCGGCCAAGGCAATTTGCCAAGGCCGCGCCCTCACCTCTCAATGGAGATTCACATGTCTGACGATCTGGCCGGCTGGCTGGACTGGCTCAGAGCCCACCCCGAACTGCAGACGCTGCTCGCCAGTGCCACGCTGATCTTCGCCGCCTGGCTGTCCAACTGGATCGTCAAGCGCATCCTGGTGCGTGGCCTTTACCGTTTACTGCGCCACACCCGCGATGGCGAACTGCAGGATTTCGGCATCATCAAGCGGCTGTCGAACATCGTCCCCGCACTGGTGCTGTCGCTTGGCGTGACGACCGTACCGGGCCTGCCGGAAGCCGCGGTGACCGTGGTACAGAACGTCTGCGGCGGCTTCATCGTGCTGACCATCGCGCTGGCGCTCGGCGCGGTGCTCGACATCATCAACGTGGTCTACCAGCGCCGACCGGACGCGCGCCTGCACCCGATCAAGGGCTATCTGCAGGTGGTGAAGATCGTCATCTACGCGATCGCCACCATCCTCATCATCGCCACTCTGATCGACCGTTCGCCGCTGATCCTGCTCTCCGGCCTCGGTGCCATGGCGGCGGTGCTGATGCTGATCTTCCAGGACACCCTGCTTTCGCTGGTGGCCAGCGTACAGATCACCTCCAACGACCTGATCCGCGTCGGCGACTGGGTGGAAATGCCGCAGCTCAATGCCGACGGCGACGTGATCGATATCGCGCTGCATACCGTCAAGGTGCAGAACTGGGACAAGACCATCACCAGCATCCCGACCAAGCGCTTTATCTCGGATTCGTTCAAGAACTGGCGCGGCATGCAGGAAAGCGGCGGCCGGCGCATCAAGCGCAGCCTGTATCTGGATCAGCAGAGCGTGCATTTTCTCGATGCCGACGAGCGCAAGCGGCTGTATCGCTTTAGCCTGCTGGAGGATTACCTGGTCAACAAGCGCAAGGAGATCGACGAGTGGAACGCCAAGCTCGCCGAGCGTGGGCAGGAGCCGGTCAACACCCGCAGGGTGACCAATCTCGGGACCTTCCGCGCCTATGTCGAGCGCTATCTGCGCGCCCACCCCGGCGTGCACCAGAACATGACGCTGATGGTGCGCCAGCTGAGCCCGACTGCGGACGGCCTGCCACTGGAAATCTACTGCTTCACCAATACGGTGGCGTGGACGCAGTACGAAGCCATCCAGTCGGACATCTTCGACCACCTGCTGGCGATCCTGCCGGAATTCGGTCTACGGGTATTCCAGCACCCAAGCGGCGGCGATGTACGCGATTGGCGCGATTCACTGCGCCAGCCGGGCGCGCCGGCATTGCTGCAACCGGAAGGACATCCGGCCGAGGAAAGAAGTTAATCGTAGGTTGGCGCTGAGGCACGAAGCCGCTGAAACCGCCTTGAGCGCTGCCCATGCGTCATCCCTGATGCCAGCGCCGCGAGCCGCTCCAGCACGCCCCGCGCCTCAGCGCCAACCTACGTCCGGAGCGAGGCGAACCCTCGCTCCTTTACCGCCGTTGTCTCGTTAGAAGCTCATGTCGACCCGCGCCCAGTAGGTGCGGCCCGGTTCGTTGACTCGGCTGGTGGGCTCAAGGCCGTAATCGGCGAAGCCCGCACTGCCGGCTAGATTGAGATGCTCGCTGTAGGCCTTGTCCAGCAGGTTGTCGACGCCCGCACTGAGCTTGAAGTTCTTGTTCAGCCGGTAGGCGCCGTTGACCGCCAGCACGCCGAAGCCGGCGCTCTCGTCGAAGTCCTTGCCGACCACGGTGCCCTGATTCTCGGCAACCCGACCCTGCGAGGCGACCACGCGCCAGAGGCCACTGGTGCTCCAGTTGTCTCGCTCGTAGGTCAGGCCCAGACGTCCTTCCAGTGGCGGGATCTGCGGCATGGCACGATCGTCGCTGCGGTTCTTGCCCCAGGCATAGGCCAGGCTCGCATCACCCTTCCAGTTGCTGGTGAAACGGTAGCTGGCGCCCATCTCGGCTCCAGCGATGGTAGCGTCGATGTTGCTGACCTCGGCGCGAAGCATGCCGGGCATTACGCCGGGCACATAGCTGAACAGAATGTAATCCTCGACCAGGCCGGCATAGGCGGAAACCCAGGCCTCCAGCGGTCCCTTGGCGTACTGCAGGCCGACGTCCAGCTGCGTGGTCTTCTCAGGCCGCACCGAGTCGAAGGGCTGCACCGTGCCGACCGGCCCTGGATTGGAGACGAATAGCTCCCAGTAGTCGGGAAAACGCTCGGCATGGCCGAGGCCTGCATACCAGGTCGCCGGCAGGCTGACGAGCTCCTCCTCATAGCGCACGAAGCCGCTGTAGAGCGTGTCGCGACGCGTTTCACCGGCAGTAGGGTTGTCCCAGTTGCGGGAAACGATGGGCATGCTCGAAGCGTCATGACTGCGGAAGAACTCGCGCTCGTCGGTCGCTTCGTGCAGGTCCAGGCGCAAGCCGCTGATGAGCTTCTCGCGCTCGCTGAGCTGCCAGGTCAGCTCGCCGAAGACGCCGTAGCTGTGCAACATCGCGTCCGGCACCCAGGGCAGTGCGTCGCTTCCCGCAGCGGTGACCATCTGGTTGGCGGCGCCGGCCGGGTTCATGACCTTGCGGTGCTCGCTACGCTGGGCATCGACCCCGGCCTTGAGCTCGACATCCGTCCATTGCCAGGTGCCGACCAGCCGGCCACCCAGCGTACGCCGGTCGACCCGCGACAGCGTCGGGTTGGGCATCATCATCGACGGCACGAAATCGCGCAGGCTGTAGTTGTCCATGATGTGGTCGGCGTAGTTGTAGTAGACCTGCGCCTCCAGCCCGTAGAAGGTCTCGCCGAGATTGGTCTTCTCGAAGCGCAGCCCCAGGCTCTCACGCTGGAACTGGCTGCCGTCCATCCCGCGCCCCGCATAGCGTGCGTAGCCATCGCCGCGACCGGCGGTCAGCTCGACCAGGGTGTCCGCATCCGGCGTCCAGCCCAGGGCGATGTCGGTGTTCCACTTGTCGTAACGCGATGGCACGGTATCGCCGTTGCCATCGGCGTAATCGTCAGCCTGGGAGCTGTTGGCCATCAGCCGGGCATAGCCCTGACTGTTGCCGGCGGCGGCGTCCAGGTTGTGGTCGAAGCGACCGTTGGAGGCGGTCAGCAAGCTGCCGTTGATGCGGTAATCCGGCTCGCTGAACTGCTCCGGCTCGCGCTCGAAGAGCACGGTGGCGGCCGAGGCACCTGCCCCCCAGAGCACGCTCTGCGGCCCTTTGATGACCGTGAGCTTGTCGAAGGTGTCCGGGCTGATGTACGAGCTCGGCGAGTCCATGCGATTCGGGCAGGCGCCGAGCATCTCGCCGCCGTTGGAGAGCAGTTTCAGGCGCGAGCCGAACATGCCGCGGAACACCGGATCGCCGTTGACGCCGCCGTTGCGCACGGCGGAAAAGCCGGGAATGGTCTTCAGGTAGTCGGCACCGTCGCTGGCCGGCATCGGCTGACGGGGAATCTTGGGGTCGGTCACCACGGTCAGTGGGGATTGCTGGCCGACGCCGGTAATGACCATCGGCGCCAGTTCAACGGCTTCGGCGTGCTCCGCATGGCCGGCATGCTCAGCCTCCGCGGCCAGTGCGCCACTGGCGAGCATTCCCAGCAGCGCGGCATGGGCGAGCTGCCAACGCAGGCGGGATGGATGAATCAAAAAACGCTCAGACAGGCGCGCTCGCGCCGTACAGCCATGAGTAATGCTGGACATAAGAACTTCCACTTCTGCATGTGATTAGGCCGCAACGAGGCGGCTGATTACGGTCAGCAGTGGATAGACGGTGGCGCGCGGGGATGGCCGCTGCTGCGGCGCAGCGCAGGAGCCTGCGGCTGCTCGGGAAGTGGGTGGAAGTAAGCCGGCGCGTGGCGAGGCAGCACCAGATCGACGGACAGGCTGAGCGGAGGATTGACCGTCAACAGCTCGCAGTAGCCGCAGAGTTCGAGCGCTGCCAGCCAGGCGGGATCGCCCGCACGTGCCTGGCCGTGATGACCGCGGGCGGTTGGCTCATGCTCGGCATGGTGATGATGCTGCGCACTGGCCTGGGCGGCCTGGACGGCGGAGAACAACGGGCCGACATGAATCATCAGCATGGCGAACAGGCCAAGCCAGATGCTCATTGTCGAAAGCCGTTTGCGTGTCACCGGCGTGTCCTTCGTGACATGACCCTATGGATTGGCTGGATGATCGCACAGCCTTTTCGCCCCGGCCGCTGCGACATGAGGCCGCAACAGAGCCGCGCAATCAAGCTTGGATTTTCATGACCAAACCAGCACTAATCACCAATAAGCATCACTTACAGCAATAAACCATCAATTTTTTATCAACCCTTGCAATGCATAACCACGAAGCACTAGCTTTGCACCATAAACCGATGCCCGTAATGGGCAGACAAGTTGCTAGCTCAAGGATCGCCTGGGGAAACACCATGACCATGCTCAAGAATCCATCGAAAAAATATCGCGCCTTTCCGGCCATCGACATCCCGGATCGCACCTGGCCGTCGCAGGCCATCACCCTGGCACCGATCTGGCTGAGCTCGGATCTGCGCGACGGCAATCAGTCGCTGATCGAGCCAATGGATGCCGCGAAGAAGATGCGTTTTTTCAAGACGCTGGTGCAGGTCGGCATCAAGGAAATCGAGGTCGGCTTCCCCTCTGCTTCGCAGACCGATTTCGACTTCGTCCGCGAGCTGATCGAAGGCGGCCACATCCCCGACGACGTCACCATCCAGGTGCTGACCCAGGCGCGCGAGGATCTGATCACCCGCACCTTCGAGTCGCTGAAGGGCGCCAAGCAGGCCATCGTCCACTACTACAACGCCACCGCGCCGAGTTTCCGCCGCATCGTCTTCAATCAGGACAAGGCCGGCGTGGTGAACATCGCGGTCAACGCGGCACAGATCATCAAGCGCCTGGCTGCGCAGAACCCGGAAACCGCCTGGCGGTTCGAGTACTCGCCGGAGATCTTCAGTTCCACCGAGCCGGAGTTCGCCGTCGAAGTCTGCAACGCGGTGATCGAGGTGTTCCAGCCGACGCCCGAGCAGAAGCTGATCCTCAACCTGCCGGCCACGGTGGAAGCCGCCACGCCCAATATCTACGCCGACCAGATCGAGTGGTTCTGCCGCCACGTCGACCGTCGCGACAGCGTGCTGGTCAGCCTGCACACCCACAACGATCGCGGCACCGGCGTGGCCGCCACCGAGCTGGGCCTGATGGCCGGCGCTGATCGCGTCGAAGGCTGCCTGTTCGGCAATGGCGAGCGCACCGGCAACGTCGACCTGGTCACCGTGGCGCTGAACATGTACACCCAGGGCGTCGACCCGCAACTGGACTTCTCCGACATCGACGCCGTGCGCAAGGTGGTCGAGGAATGCAACCAGTTGCCGGTACACCCGCGCCATCCCTATGTCGGTGATCTGGTGCATACCGCGTTCTCCGGCTCGCACCAGGATGCGATCCGCAAGGGCTTTTCCCTGCAGGACCCGGAAGGCGTCTGGGAGGTGCCGTATCTGCCGATCGACCCGGCCGACATCGGCCGCAGCTACGAGGCGGTGATTCGCGTCAACAGCCAGTCCGGCAAGGGCGGCATCACCTTCCTGCTCGAGCAGGAATACGGCATCAGCCTGCCGCGGCGCATGCAGATCGAGTTCAGCCAGGTGGTGCAGAAGGAAACCGACCGCCTGGGCCTGGAGATGAGTGCCAAACAGATCTACGCGCTGCTGGAAGCCGAGTACCTGCAGGCCACCGCGCCGTACACGCTCAAGGGCCATCGTCTGCAGGAAGAGAACGGCACCAGTGCGGTGGATGTGGAAGTCGCGACCGATGGCGAGATCGCTCACTGGCGCGGCATCGGCAAGGGGCCGCTGGAGGCGCTGGTAGCTGCGTTGCCAGTGAAGCTGGAGATCATGGACTACCACGAGCATTCCATCGGCGCCGGCAGCAACGCCAAGGCCGCTGCTTATATCGAGGTACGCCTGGACGGCGAGCGCCCGCTGCACGGTATCGGCATCGACGAAAACATCACCACCGCCAGCATCCGTGCGCTGTTCAGTGCCATGAACCGGGCCTTGCGAGAGGCGCAGGAGCAGGCCGCCTGAGCCCCTGCGGCGAGCCCATCGGGCTCGCCATCCCTGAGCGCCACGCCGGCAAGCTCGTCCCGCCGGCGCCATCACCGATGGCGACGGCACATTTTTGCGGCGCCGCCACGCGTCGCCGGTCGCGACCGACTGCGGTGAGCGACTGAACTGTTCGCCTCCCAATACCCTCCCAACTCAGTCAGCCAGGCCACGGCAATTCGGCAGAAACACGTCAGCCATCGGCAGGATTGTGCAAACGCTCCTGTTTCCGGTGCCATTAGGCTTGGCCTCTGCAAATCCCGAACGAACAAAGGAGCCGTCATGAGCAACAGCATCGGTTACGCCGCCCTCGACCCGAGCGCCCCGCTCGCCCCCTACTCGTTTTCGCGCCGCGAAGTTGGGCCTAACGATGTACGGATCGAGATTCTCTTCTGCGGCGTCTGCCATTCGGACCTGCATACCGCACGCAACGAGTGGAACAACACCCTGTATCCCTCCGTGCCCGGCCACGAGATCGTCGGCCGCGTGAGCGCGGTCGGCGCGAACGTCAGCAAGTTCAAGGCGGGCGATATCGCCGGCGTCGGCTGCCTGGTCGACAGCTGCCGCAGCTGCTCCTCCTGTGGCGAGGGGCTGGAGCAGTATTGCGAGAACGGCTTCGTCGGCACCTACAACGGTCCGGCCTTCGGCGGTGGCGAGAACACCCTTGGCGGCTATTCCGACAACATCGTGGTGGACGAAAAATACGTGCTGCGCATCAACCACACCGACAACCTCGCCGCCGTCGCGCCGCTGCTTTGCGCGGGCATCACCACCTACTCGCCACTGCGCCAGTGGAAGGTCGGCCCGGGGCAGAAGGTCGGTGTAGTTGGCCTCGGCGGTCTTGGCCATATGGCAGTGAAGATCGCCAACGCCATGGGTGCAAAGGTCGTGCTGTTCACCACCTCGCCGGACAAGCGGGAAGATGCGCTGCGCCTCGGCGCGTCGGAAGTGGTGGTGTCGAAGAACAAGGAGGAGATGGCTGCGCACGTCAACAGCTTCGACTTCATTCTCAACACCGTTGCCGCGCCGCACAACCTCGATGCGTTCGTGAATCTGCTCAAGCGCGACGCCACGATGACGCTGGTCGGCGCACCGGCTTCGCCGCACCCCTCACCCAGCGTGTTCGGCCTGATCTTCAAGCGCCGCCGCATCGCCGGCTCGCTGATCGGCGGCATCGCCGAAACCCAGGAGATGCTCGACTTCTGCGCCGAGCACGGCATCGTCTCGGACATCGAGATGATCCGCATGCAGGACATCAACGAAGCCTACGAGCGCATGCTCAAGAGCGACGTGAAGTACCGCTTCGTCATCGACATGGCCACCCTGAAAGCGGCCTGACCGCTCGGCTGGCGAGCCTGCGGGCGCGCCAGCCCTTCCCTCTTTCATGCGCAGCCGCTAAGGTCGCCGGCCTTCGTCGTGGAGGCGGTATGCGCTATCTGATCTTCGTCACCCTGCTCTGGGCCTTTTCCTTCAACCTGATCGGCGTCTACCTGGCCGGCCAGGTGGACAGCTATTTCGCAGTGCTGACCCGAGTGATTCTCGCCGGCCTGGTGTTCCTGCCGCTGACCCGCTGGCGCGGTGTCGCCCCCGGCTTCATCGCCGGCGTGACCCTGGTCGGCGCGCTGCAGTTCGGCGTGACGTATCTCTGCCTGTACATGAGTTTCAACGTGCTCACGGTCGCCGAGGTGCTGCTGTTCACCGTGCTCACGCCGCTGCACGTGACGCTGATCGACGACGCGCTCAACCGTCGCTTCAACCCCAGGGCGCTGGTCGCTGCAGTCGTCGCGGTGTTCGGCGCTGGGCTCATCCGCTACGACGGAGTCTCCGGCGACTTTCTCGGCGGCTTCCTGCTCATGCAGCTGGCCAACTTCACCTTCGCCGCCGGCCAGGTGTTCTACAAGCATCTGGCGCAGCGTTACCCCTCCGACGTGCCATTGCATCGCCGCTTCGGCTACTTCTTCCTCGGCGCACTGCTGATCGTGCTGCCAGCCTGGCTGCTGTTCGGTAACACCGAGAAACTGCCGACCACGACGACGCAATGGGCGGTGCTGATCTGGATGGGTGTGCTGGCCACGGCCATCGGCCAGTTCTGTTGGAACAAGGGCGCGACGCTGGTGGATGCCGGCACCCTGGCGGTGATGAACAACATGGCTGTGCCGGTGGGTCTGCTGCTCAACCTGCTGTTCTGGGGCACCACGACCAACCTGATTCTGCTCGCCGTCGGCGGCACGATCATTCTCGCCTCTCTGCAGATCAACCGCCTGGGCCGCATGAAGGCCCAGTGACATCATGCAAGTTATTGTTTTTTATGACTTTTACTTAACCGAAAGGTAAGATGCCGGCCCGCGCATGGATGCGACACTCGTTCAGTTGTCGAGAATTCCATGCGCCGCCTCAGTCTCTTTCTGCTTGCCCTGTTCTGCTGCACCAACACTTACGCCGATGCGCCTCGCACCTTCCGCGAAGCGAAGAAGGTCGCCTGGACGCTCTATGCCGACCGACCGGTGGACTTCTACTGCGGCTGCAGCTTCAAGGGCAATCGCATCGACCTGCGCAGCTGCGGCTATGTCCCGCGCAAGCAGCCCAAGCGCGCTCAACGGGTGGAGTGGGAGCACGTGAAATATGCTGCTTGTAACATGTTACAAATATAAATGCATGATTCTAATCATTTTTTATTCTGTAACGCTTTTACCACCTTCCAGCAATTCGCTTACACAGAACTCCAGTCGCTCGACTCTTTCAAAAGATCTTGCCGACAGTAGAGACACCTAGCCCAGTTCTGAGTCAGATGCACGCTCAGCATTGCCATCAACGGGTACGCCGGGCGAATGCCCTTCCGCCAAGAATTGCTGGACAGTCAAACGTTCATCGCTGAGGTCATAAGCTGGACTGGTCATATCGAGCCTCAGTCGGTTGAAACGTATATTCACCTAGCCTTCCGTGATCTCGCTAACTTCAGCGCGACAGTGAGCTCCGTACATCTAGTCATGGTAGTGAACAAGTACTTTGCTGAAGAGAATGAGCTGCTATCCATGCTTGAAGAAGGCATGCCGGTGGAGGAGTACAAGAAGCACTTATTGGCGCTACGAGAGATGGCGCAGAAGGATATGGCCATAGCCCAGGAGCGCGAATCAGCGCTGCTTAAGCGATAACCCCTAGCACTGACTCAGCTCCCCCTCGGCTTAGCCCAAGCCGTAGGCTCTGCTTCCATCGGATCATCCGGCCACCAGTGGTTTTTATCAAATAGGCCCAATCACCATTGACACTCCCGATCCCCAATGAAACCGGGCTGTCACACGGCGAGTGCGGAATCCGATTGACAGTCAATGTTTGGAGTCAAGATTGACATAGATCCTGCCGATTGCAGGTAAGATTGACATAGACCAAACCGTCAAAAAACCGTTTAGGTGCTCCACATTGACAGTTCAATTAGTGGAACCTTACTCGGCTGAGGCTAAGTCATGCAGCAATTGATCAATCCAAAAAAAAGGAATTAATGCATTGAAGCTCGAACAATCCCTGGCGATTCTGCATGACCACCTTGATAAAGTATTTCATGACGCACGCCTGGCTTCATCCATCTCGCAAGCAGAAGCCCAAGAACTTATTGGCTTAGTGATTGATCAGCAAAATAGCGTACCCGTTGAAAACCGGTTATTGCCACACTACTATCAATTCATTTTCGCAACCGAGGCACTTTATACCTCATATAAAGAATTTGAATTAACTGAAATGGGCAATTGGATTGGATTGGCTTTATCAGAAGACATCAAGGACAGCCATACAAAAAATCTTAACGTGGGAAGAGTCACCGATTTCTATTCTTCAACGGTGGTATACAGCTGGGCTGGCTTTGTACCGGTAATGGTGAAATTCTTCAGCGCTTTTTACTACTACGCCCGCGAACGAACTGCCATGAACAACATAGCACGTGAGCTGTGGCCATTCGCCGCAACAACCTTTAAAGAGGCGATGAATTTACCCGAGGAGCACATCTTCATCGATGAAGCGTATCTTGGGAGCCATATGGCTTGCTGGGCAGCAAAAGAGGCACCTGACTTAGCCAAGTCCTTCGTACCCCATCTAGAGTCTATCGCTGAAACAAACATCATACCCCAAGAAGTCCGCGCCCTTCTCTATTATAGCCTTTCGACCACCGCTAGCGCTTTCTCAAGCAAAACATCTTATGAGTGGGCAGCGACAACACTCGCCGAATTCAATGAAGTCCTCGCAGAGCCACATAAACTTCAATTGCTAGCGACCATTTATGCCGGGGATAAAGATGGGGCCCCTTCAGCGCTTCTCAGCCAGATGGATCTCGTCCAAGGCACTATGAAGAAAAATCTTGACGGTATTGCTTTCTTTCGTGACGCGGCAATGCGAGCCGGATCAATTCAACCGTTTATCGTTAAAACCCTTAATGCAGGCGAAACTTCTCTAACACTTCAAGGCTTACTGCTGTGGCAGCAATTGCTGAAACCTAATGCAAATGTCACTGCAGAGGATTTGTACATATCAATTCCATTCGGCGAACACGGCTATCTCGCAGCTTTAGGCGATCAAAAAATATTCGTAGCACGTGACTCGCAGGCCACTCTTGAGCAATTGGTTCATTCAAGCAATAAGTTTCTAGGGGTAGCAAAAACCATCGCTTACTCCGACAACTCAGGCTTGACCATCCCGAATCGAATAGGGGTTCCTAAGTATGGAGCTTCTGAAGAATACGAAGCAGCCCTGACCAACGGGTATTGTTTTTCCCCATTCCCCTTCCGTTCTAGACCTTCATGCCAGTTAACTATTGATACTGAGTGCACCCCACTTCAAACGATACAGCTCAAGGCCTGGGGAGAGACATGGCCAATAACCTCATCATTATCTATTCCTAAGCCGGACCGAAAACCGCAAAACATTTTGATTTGGTGTGGTGGTGGAAGCCTCACAGAAGAGCTTGAGACAGAGGTAATTAAGTGCATTTTTGAATCTGCCGGAGCCACGGTTAATGTTGTGCTCTTCACCGAGGCTACAAAACAGAGCTTCCTTGATGCTTATCAGGACCCTCAGTACGATATTATTTGGGTAGCATCCCACGGTGAGTTTGATCATTGGTCTCCTAAGCACGTGACAATGCACATTGGGGATGATTTATCCGTTTCGCTTGAAGATCTGTGGGAGAAGGTTCCAGTCACGGATAAGCGGCGGTTAGCCTTTCTGAATATTTGCGATGGGGCCCGATTTGAAGAACGAGGTTTTCTCCCCAAAATTGGTATGGCACCAGGCTTGGCAAGCGCAGACCAAGCGACTATTTCCCACCTATGGCCTGTTATGGGATATCCAGCTGCAGCATTCGGGGCTTATCTAGCTTACAACTTGGCGACTGGGAGCCCTTATTTCGAGTCTTATAAAATGGCAGTACTCTCTCTTAGGAGAACCACTCTAGAGATCGCAGAAGACCTTGCTTCAAAAATAGGAGGTGAGTTCGATTTGATCCGTCAACTCCGAGGAAAAGAGGAAAATTACGCTCCGCTCGAATTCTACGGATCGGCAGCCTTTTACCAATAACAGGGAATCGCCCCGGCTTTCCTAGACCCTATCCAAGCTCAGGGAGCTGAACTTTCTTCGTCATTGAAAATGTCATCGCGAGCGACGCGCCCGAAATTGCTCAAGTCTTCGTCCCCGGAACCGAACATCGTGCTCACCATTCGGTCGCGTTTCAGGCCTGCCAGGACCGTGAAAAAGCAGGTTTCGCACAGATGGACCTCTTAACGCTCGCCATCATGAGCCGAGCCAGGTCCCCAACTGGCGCGAAGGGCCCCGAACTGCAGCCCAGATCCTTCGACGCGTGTTGCAGCACCACAAACGTCGCAAACAACATCGCAGGCCGGTTCAGTTTGTTCCGCTGAAGTGACTTTCACCCAAAACTCCCTCCTGTGTGCTTCTGACAAACAGATCACGACACGCCTTAGGCCAGTGTCAACTGCGGGACAGATGGCTGTACTTCTTAGAAAAGCATCAGCAGCATGAAAACTCAGGGGACAGTACTGTTAAAAACTTGGCACACCTGTAAGTGGCTCAAACTCGTCCTCACCATCATCCCACTGAGGTCTTTCGTAGTCGGGCAGCAAGAGGACGCCTAGTGTATAGCTGAAGTCTTCACCGTCGATTACGAAAGCATGCTCGATAATATCGGTATCAGGTAGTTCTCTAGGTAACCAAAGTTTCGCGGCGACACGCTTTGAGAAACCTGCTGCGGATCGAGACGCATCTAAGAGAACTGATCCTGTAGGTATCTCGATTACATCCTTCCGGGTGGCGAAATATGCTCCCGAGCGGAAAGCCCGAGCATTTGAGCAGGACCAACTCAAAAAGCCGTCTCTGGCAGCCATAACAATAACCCGACCCGGTGCAATCTCCCGCCATTTTAAAGCAGCAGCCGTAAGCGAGACTCTATACCTATCAGCACAGTGACGCAGCAAATCGAAGGAGAACGACTGGCCATCAACTTGCTTCCTGAAGTCATCAATCGGCATCAAAAGGTATGAAGCGAATGTGTCCGCATCGAGCTCAATATCGCGCCCCTGAGCATCCCAAGAGTGCATATCTTGATTTGAGCACTCGAACCGTTCCTGTCTATCTCGATGAAGGATGAAGTGTCCAAATTCGTGAGCAATAGTAAATCTAATACGCCCCGCCGACTGAATCTGATCGTTGACGCCAATCATCCATCCGTCACCGCGGGGGCTTTTGACTAACATCCCTTCAAATGAAGGAATAGGCACAGACTTTATTCCAATAATTGGCGCACTAGAGGAAATGTTTCTTGACCAATGAATAGCTAAGTCATGGATATCCAGATTAACAATGTCCTCTCCCAAAAGCCGCAGTGCCTGGTGAATGCTATTAGCTTCATTTTTTGGGCTTTTGAGCATCGACTAATCCTTCCACCAAGTATCGACTAACTGCCTTAACTTTTCTTTATCCTTATCTTCAAGCTCCTGATATTTCCTAAAAAATGCCTTATCCGTCTCGCTCTGGGAGTCCAGAGTATTTGTATCTAACAATGCTTCGGGAGTTAAATTTAACGCGGACGCAATCCGAGTCACTTTATCCAGCGATGGATTTGGCTTATCACGATTTTCGAGCTCCCATAGGTAGCTCTTGCTCGACTCTGTGAGCTCTGCCAATCGCTCCAGCGAGATTCCTAGCTCTCGCCTTCTAGCGTTAATTTTCTTACCGAGAGGGGATGCCACGTGTTTCTCCTTGGTAGCTGACCGATCACCATACCACTATAACGAACGAAATCGTACCTATTGACAAGCACGCCAAAGCGGGAGCAGAGTGACGTCGTCGTTCGGTGACACCGAACAAAAACGAACCTTTATGGAGAACATTACGATGGATATCGACCATCATCTCGCCCCTCCTCAACAACCGCAGACCACCGGAAAGGCGGCTGCAATCATCAACGGTGAACTAGTAGAGCTGCGCGATTGGACGCCGACTGTGCGGCAACTCCTGGCAGCATCCGGACACCAACCTACTACAGAATATGCCTTTCTGCGCTGGCCGGAACATGGCCCAACCGAAGAGCTCGGTCTGGACGAAGTGGTGAACCTGCCGCGGGAGGGCACCGCCCCTTGCCAATTCCTAGCAATCCAGGCAGACGGGGTCCGTTACTTCGTCTTCAACGACGAACGCTATGCGTGGGCTGGTAATTTGACGGAAAACGATGTCCGCAAAGTCGGTCGTGTCTCGGTAAGCATGGACATCGTGCTTGAGCAGCACGGGAAGCCCGATCTTGTTCTGAATCCGGGAACACCAATTGATCTGTCAGCGCCTGGGGTGGAGCGTTTGCGGACGCAGAAGCGCTCTTGGAAGCTTGATGTGCATGGAGTCGTGATTGAGGTCGATCAACCCACGATTCTGGTTCGTGATGCACTGATTAAAGCGGACATCGACCCGAATGCGGGCTGGACCATTCGTCTCAAGATCCGCGGTGAACCGAAGCGAAAGGTGACCCTCGATGACGTGATCGATCTTACCCATCCGGGGATCGAGCGACTCAAACTGATCGAAGACAAGATCAACAACGGCGAATCTGCGGCGCCAATTCAGCGGCAGTTTCGGCTGCTGGATAAGGACGAACAGTACCTGGACAGCTGCGGACTCCTATGGGAGACCGTGGACGACGGACGACGCTGGTTGCTGGTCCACCATTACCCTCTCCCGGACGGTTACACGGAGAAGAGCTGCTGCTTGGCAATTGAAGTTCCCCAGAACTACCCAGCGGCGGAAATCGATATGTTCTACTGCCTGCCCCATCTGGTCCTGGTTCGCGGCACCAGTATTCCCCAGACGGAATATCGGCAGGTCATTCAGGGCCGTGAGTTCCAGCGCTGGTCGCGACACCGGGACCCTGGTCAATGGTCGCCCGTTCGGGATTCCGTTCTGTCACATCTGGGCTTGGTGGAAGAGTCCATCTGCCGGGAGGTGGCGCAATGAGAAACGGACCAACGCTGGTTCTCTCAGGCGTGCTTCACGCTCGCTTGCAGAGTCACCTTCTTCCAAATGACGGACTGGAAGCTGCCGCTATCCTACTCTGCACCAAAATGTCCTGCGGCGAGCAGCTCAAGCTGCTCGCCAAAGACATGGTGTTAGTGCCGTATGTTGAGTGTGCGCGAGAAGAAGACTTCATCCAGTGGCCTGGGGATAGGGTCATGGATGCCATCGACAAAGCAGAGCAGGAAGACCTCGCGCTAATTCTCATCCACTCGCACCCTGGAGGCCTGTACGAATTCTCCAAAGTAGACTGCGAATCGGACCGCCGGATCATCCCTCAGATTTTCGCGAACATCGACTCCTGCAGCTCGATAACAAAGACACATGGTAGCGCCATCATGGTTCCCGGCGGGGCAATCAAAGCGCGCCTTTACAATAATCAAATGAAAGCCACACCCGTCGAGCTGGTGGCAGTCTATGGCGACGACATCCGATTGTTCTGGAGTACGGATCTCACCCCTATGAAGCGCCCAATGGCGTTTACGGAGGAAATGCGCAAAGAGCTCGGAAAGCTTACTGCATTAGTTGTAGGGTACTCCGGTACGGGAAGTATTACCGCAGAACAGCTAGCACGCGCAGGGATTGGAGGTCTGATCGTCATCGACTTCGACCACGTCGAGCATCGCAACCTGAATCGGATTATCAATTCGACGACGATTGATGCCGAATCCAAAGCCCTTAAAGTTGACGTCTTCCGCAGGGCGGTAAGCTCCTTCCGACCGGACCTGGATGTCGAATGTGTTCCCTCTTCTATAAACGAGCGAGAAGCCGTGCTCGTCGCAGCCCGGGCCGATCTTATCTTCTGTTGCGTGGATAGTGAGGAGGGGCGGTTCATCTGCGACGCAATGGGGTCGGCGTTCCTCCAGCCGGTCTTTGATGTGGGAGTGGTTATCCCAGTCCGCCGCAAGCTCGACGGCGCGCTCACTATCGTCGACATCAACGGCCGGGTAGATTACGTTCAACCCGGAGGTGCATCGCTACGCGACCGCGGCATCTACAGCTCAGAATCACTTAGGGCAGAAGAGTTAGCAAAGCGAGATCCGACGGCCCATGCGGAGCAGGTCAAGGCCGGCTACATGCCGGGGGCCAATGAACAGGCCCCATCTGTCATCACGGTAAACATGCAAGCGGCCAGCCTCTGCGTTCAGGAGCTCATCGCCCGCCTGTATCCCTATCGCTTGGATGGGAACGCCAAGTTCGCACAGACCAAATTTGGCCTGATCGATGGGGAGTATGAGTTCACCGCGGAGAGTGCATTTGCCATGACCCAGAGCTACAACCTGGCGGACGGACTGAAAGAGCCATTACTCGGCCTCCCATCCTTGAGCAAAAGACCATGAAGCGGTTTCTTCTACTCTGGTGGTGCCGGGCGATCAACCTCGTCAGGGCGCGACTTCAGCCAGGCCTAATAGTGGTCCAAATTGAAGGAGACACGCTCCCCGAGAAATTCGCCAAGAACCAACTGATTCACCTAATAGACGATGGCGAGGATTGGTCGGCTGGACTTCATTGCCCTTGCGGGTGCGGGGACGTTTTGGAGGTAGCTTTGCTACAAGATGCTAAGCCCAAGTGGAGGCTGACCATCGATGCCACGGGACGCCCAACACTCCACCCATCGATTTGGAGAAGAGACAAATGCCATTCACATTTCTGGGTCAGGGGTGGGCGAGTCTACTGGTGCTAGGTCTGAGAGGGCTTGGCAACTCAACTGCAACGTTGACTGATCCTGCCGTGGCAAAGGCTCAACGAGAGTCAAATCCAAGCCCCCAAGCCGGTTAGGCCCCCTCAACGAAGTGACTGCGTCTAACGTAGAAGCCCGGATGTGCCGGGTTCTAAAAACGGCTCATTTAAATAGTTGTGTGCGTTGGAGGATTCGAGCAAGAAGGGTAGCTTCAACGGAAGATCTCTTCTTCGTCGGAAATGCAATCACCTTCCTAGGCCCTAGGGGTAGAACAGCCAAGGACTCGATGGCGCTCGGCAGAGAAGCTCGGGGTTGCTCTCTAAGCTCAACGAAATCAAAGCAAAAAGCCAGCTGCCTCTCGCACTCAGCGACACGAGCCTCTTCTAGTTTTTTCACGTGGACGCCTCCCTTGCAATCTGCTGCCGGTCAAATGCCGCGCGAGTTTAGTGCTTCCACGACAAGCGCTTCAAGAGTCGGAAGCGCCTCCATCGTGATCGAGGCGACGGGATGCGCGTCACGGCTATGCATCTTTCCGTTTTCATCCTTACGCCCGCCAGGATGTGCCGAGAAAAACCTCAAAAAGCGAGACGGGGCCACACCGTCGAACGGCATCACCCTAACCTTATCAGTGTCGCTTTCGTTCTCAGTTATAGCATCCTCGTGGAGCTTGGTAGCCAAACTTTTGCGGTAAGGCTCCAGGAAATAGACCTCTCGCACACCGGCCGCCACCAAGTGCCGCGCACAGGAGTGGCAAGGGTACGTCGTGACGAACAGCTTACCGTCGCGAATTCTGCCACCATCAGTTGCCCCAGCGTTGAGCAGCGCATGCATTTCGGCATGGACGGCTCGTGAGAACTCGATGAGGCTTTTGAGCTGGGATTTCTTTCGAATGACGGTGAAGGCGGCCTCCTTCTTATCTTCAGCAATGAGGCCCTCTTTGACCAAGAGATCCACAATCACGCCGGAGATGATCTTTTTCTCTTGATCATTGGAGCAAAGCCCGCCATTCAGGTTCCAGCATCGACGATCCTCATCCGGTGAGCTTCCATACACCTCGGTCTGGTACAGGCCACCAAACGCTTTCGGCACATCGTTCCACCCCGTCGCAAGAATTTCCCCTTCCGCACTGGTGATGGCAGCCCCAACCTGACGCGATAGACATGCCGAATTACGAGCAGCAGAGAAGGCAGCGTACATGGCTCGCTCGTTTAAAGTTGGCGTCGCGATGGCCGTCCCCAGCATCAGGTCAAGAAAACGCTTTACACGCCCTTTTCGGTGAGTGTCCGTGGTTTTCTCGACTCGCAGGAAAAAGTCGGCCTGGGGAAACGTGTCCTCGACTCGCTGACCGTAATCCACTTCCTCCCCGGAGTCACGGTCAATAAGCGCATGCACTTGATCCTCCGCCCCCTTTATTCGCTCTAGGCGCGCAACCCTGAGCTCGATGGGTGAATAAACCCCTACAACGTGCAGCATGTCCCCATAAACAGAGCGCAGCAAACGGAGCTCATCGATGTGCTTGACCGAGTCAATGATGTGACAGTAGCGCGGAGTGACCTTTGGGACCACAGCCCCCTCTGGCGGATCAAAAAGATCCCGATCATGACGATCCTCGGCCTGCTTCTGAGCGGCTTCACGTGCAAGAGTGATTTCTCGGATGGCGAAGCGGGCCAGAATTTCATTGCCATACTGATGCCGCAACTCATTCCCTGCTTCAATCAGCTTAAGGATTGATCGTCCTTCCGGAAGCTCTGAATGCTTTCGGATTTCATCACTCAACTTGATGATCCTGACTTCGTGGTAACCGTAATCAGCGCCAGTAAGGAGTGACTGAAAGGTTTCCGCAACCTCATGCAGTGGCGTCCCCATCGGTCCGCATAACGCAATGACGATCTCTGGCGTAATCGTTCTACGGATTGCTCCGACATCATCGAAGTGCGTGCTGTCATCGGTGTTAGCCGAAGGAACAAGCCTGAAATCTGGAGCGGCCATAACGGTCCCTGTCAGTGCGTGATAACTGAAGCCTGATAGTCGCACAATGATATTGCGCCTAACAGAGCCTGTCGCTAACCATTGGCGGGGGGAGACATGACACCCCGCACGCTCACCTCAATACGAATGCGCTATGTTTGGAAACCGTAAACGGCAGTCGAGGCTAGCTCCCTAGCCAGCTTTTTCAACCGTAATTTGGCTGCTGCTCTGACCGAAATTACATGCTCCCCATACCCAGTTGAGAGCCGATGTCCTTCGACGAGAGCATCCTGAAAATGCTCGCATCAAATGCCCGCTTGAAATCCGGGTCAGACGCATAGCGTTTATAGAGGTCGAGCTCCCGCCTCCGCTCGACGCTGATAGCCTGTTGGATCAGGCGCTCTAGCGCCAACTGACGGTTCTGACTGTCAGGGTTGTCCTCGACCTGAACCTTGTAGTCAACGTGGTTCATCACATGCTTGGCAATATTGATGAACTTCACCCGTTGCTCTTCCGGAGTGGCCTCCCAGCCCGCGAAGTGGCGTTCATTGAAGGAACGTACAATCTCATCGAGCGGGTCTTTGTCGCCGTCACCGAAGTGACCACCACGAATATTCGAGTTCTGGGGCTCCAGTTCGGTTTCCGAAGCATCCAGGCCGATCTTGACCTCAAGGCGTGAGCGCTCCAGACCATAGGTGGATAGATCAACGCTGTTCAGCAGCTCATCCAGCTTGTCTTGATCAGGGTCCTTCACCTTCAGCTTAGGAATTAGGAACTTCAGGAACCAGTGCAGCATTTCCCAGTTCACATTGTTGAATGGGATGATGGCCGCCACCTGGGCATATATCTTCACGAACTGCTTGGCCTTGATCTTGAAGTCGATGCGCTGCTCATCGTCTAGATCAGACTCGAATCGAGCGACCACCACATCGATGATCGGATGGAGCTCTTCTGCTTCAGCACTGGCGAAGAATTTGTCATTAAACAGCGTCACTTCTGACCAGTCGTAGATACCGAAGTCATCCAACACATCTTTCAGGTCGTGCAAGACGTTGACGTCAGTAGGCTCGCTCAGCGTTGTGGCCGTGTAGAAGTCATCAAATGCATTCTTGATGTCGTCCACTGAGTTGTAGAAGTCGAGCACAAAGGTGTCTGTCTTACCCAGCTTCCAGTTACACCTATTCAGACGTGACAGAGCCTGCACTGCAAGCACGCCCTGCAGCTTCTTATCCACGTACATGGTGTGCAGCATCGGTTCGTCGAAACCAGTCAAATACTTGTTGGCGACAACCAGTATCTTATAGTCGTCCTTCTCGAACGCCTCCGGCAAGTCGCGAGCCGCAATGCCGTTGAGTCCGTCCTCGGTGTACTTGATACCGTCAACGGTTTTCTCGCCCGAAAAGGCAACTAGTGCTTTGAAGGGCGCGTTGGCTTCCTGCAAGGCGGTGCGGATGGCAAAAAAGTAGCGGATTGCGCATTCGATGTTACGCGTAACCACCATCGCCTTCGCCTTGCCCTTGAGCTTCTTGGCCTGCCAGACGTTGCTCATGAAGTGATCGACCATGATCCTGGCTTTCACCTCAATGGTTCGTGGGCTGGCCTCGACGAAGGCCTTGAGCTTTTTCTGCGCTTTGGCGGTGTCGAACAGAGGGTTCTCTTCTACAGACTTCTGGACCTCGTAATAACTCTTGTAGGTCGTGTACTTCTCCAGCACGTCGAGGATGAATTTTTCCTCGATGGCCTGTTTCATGGAGTAAAGATGGAAGGGGTAGAACTTCCCATCAGGGCCTTGCCGCCCGAACTTTTCCAGCGTGGCTGGTTTCGGGGTAGCAGTGAAGGCGAAGTAGCTGGCGTTTTTACTCATCTTACGGCCCTTCATGGCTGCAAGAATCTTGTCCTGGAGGTCTTCCGGAACTTCCTCATCCTCTGCCCCCAGCGTCGTGTTCAGCTTGTCAGAAGCGCTGCCGGACTGCGAAGAATGGGCCTCGTCAATGATGACGGCGAAGTTGCGGTTGGTCAGATCATCTATCCCATCCACGATAAACGGGAATTTCTGCACAGTGGTGATGATGATCTTCTTGCCCAACTCCAAATGCGCCTGCAACTCGGCTGCGCTCTCGGCATGGGCAACTATGTTCTTGGTCTCGGAGAAGAGCTTGATGTTGTCCTTGAGCTGGGTATCCAGCACCCGGCGATCAGTTACGACGACCACAGAGTCGAAGACGTTACTGGTGCCTGCATTGTCGTACAGTTCCACCAACTGGTAAGCCAACCAGGTGATCGAATTGGACTTGCCTGATCCTGCCGAATGCTGGATCAGGTAGGTTTGGCCAACCCCGTAGCGCTTGGCGTCAGCAAGGACGCCACGCACCACGTCAAGTTGGTGATAGCGAGGGAAGAACAGCGCCTTGCGCTCCTTGCCGCTCTTCTTGTCCTTCTCGACGGTGAACTTGGCGAACTGTTCGATGATGTTGGTCAGGCTATGTCGAGGGAGAATGTCTTCCCAGAGATAGGCTGTTTTGTGTCCTGTCGGGTTGACCGGGTTGCCACGCCCATTATTGAAGCCCTTGTTAAAGGGCAGGAAATTGCTGTCATTGCCGGCCAGTTGGGCACACATGTAGGCCTCATCTGGGTCCACCGCGAAATGAACCAGACAGCGGCCAAACTCGAACAGAGGCTCACGCGGATCGCGGTCAGTGCGGTACTGCTTGATGGCGTTGTGGACGTTCTGACCAGTCCAAGGGTTCTTCAGCTCCAGCGTGGCAATCGCCAAACCGTTGACGAAGAGCACCATGTCCACTGACTTGAATGTATCGGACTCGCTGTAATGCACTTGCCGGGTAACACTGAAGATATTGGCCGAAAAGTTGGCAACGACTTCCGGGTTCAAGTCGTTATAGGGCAACCGATAGAGCAAGTCGAAGTGTGCATCGTCTATGTCCAAGCCCTTTTTCAAGACAGCCAGCACGCTGTCCTTCTTGATCTTCTTGCTCAGTCGCTCCAGCAGCAGGCGCTGCCAGTTCGGACGATCCTTTAGCTTCGTCAGCTCTTTGGACTGGGTGGTTTCGAGGAACTGCCAGAAGAGCTTCCCGTCGATGGCAAACTCTCTGTCGAAGTCAGCCGGACTGCCAACGCGGTAACCGTCCTTGGCCAAGGTGAGCTCGATATGCGTTTCGAGTGCTGCTTCGTTAGTTTGGCTGACCATAACTCCTCCTATCGGAACGACATCCCGGGACCAGACCCTTGGTCATTCCGCTGGTCAATTTCTTCCGAGTTATCTAGCTCACTCCACCAAGCTGCGAGCAGCCTATTAATAGTTACAGCCAGATGAGCTGACTTCTTACTCTCAGCCAAATACTCACCATTGATAACGCGCTGTATCACATACAACACAGCCTCCTTACTGAGGCATGCCAACCTGCATGTATTGTGATCGTATATAAGCAAAAGTGCCTTTGTCGTAAGCTTCTCAACCCCTGAATTCATGATGTTTTCTTCGGCATCCACGAAACTAGCCAAAGCCACAGCCAACCCATCGTGCTCAGTCGGCATATTAATCAGGTGATCGACCGCAGCCTTGAGATTATACTCAGGGTAAGTGATCGCTTTCTTATTAATCTGGAGTCTTGGTTCTATCGCAGTCATAAATCTCAATTGCTGCGCCGCCCCCTTGGGCAAACGGCTGAACTCATCTACGTTATAGCTGTAGAACACTGGCACACCACGACCCCGAAGCTCAATCAGGCCACTATTCTGATCCGAGTTGAGGTCATTTAAACTTCCACCATGATTAAACTTTACCTCCAGAATCAAGGCAGAAATATTCCCTAACGCCGCCACGATGTCGCCGCAATATTTATCCAAATCCTTGAAATTCTGATCCGTGGAAGGCGGGGTATGGCTGACATAGCCAATACCCAGACCAGACACATACTTTTCAAGAGAATTATCTATTTGCTTTACCAGCAAAGCTTCATTCTTTTTCAGATATTCAACTTGATCAATAGACTCTAAAAGGCTAGTCACTCTGCACGTCCCTGTCTGTCAACAGGCTGTATTCTTGATCATCTTTATTAATCGTTGCCGTCAGCTGAGATGATCCTTCAGTCACGCCTTTTTCTTGGCCTATGCGTATTCGATTAATTTCCAGAAAGAGTACATCGCCGATGTACGTTTCGAGCGCTGCTTCGTTGGTTTGGCTGAC
Organism: Stutzerimonas kunmingensis; assembly: GCF_900114065.1. Lineage (GTDB taxonomy): Bacteria > Pseudomonadota > Gammaproteobacteria > Pseudomonadales > Pseudomonadaceae > Stutzerimonas > Stutzerimonas kunmingensis. The sequence goes on along the minus strand of NZ_FORS01000017.1, from coordinate 6,275 downwards.
CATGTTTCTCCCTTTACACCCGTATTTTTCCAGTTACCACACTTTCCACTAGCGACGAACGGAGTTCTAACAGTTTCTCAATTTCGGAGCGTACTGACGTGGTCAGAGCGTCTATCTGCGAGACCTGTCTCTTTGTTTCTCGCTCGATCTCGTCTTGTTCCTCGCGTGGAGGAAAGCCAAGTTCCATGTCGAAAAACATATGCGAATAAAGCCGTAGTCGAGAGGAATGCAGTCCGGTTGAGCGCTTGTTGTATTCAGCAACATACTGCGTTGAACGCAGCAAATTCTCCAAATACCAACCGTTGAAACTACCTTCTTTCAGTTGCCGGTAGACTCCATAGGACGGACTAACGATTCCAGCTCGGTCAGATACGCCCAAGGCCCCCATCCAAGCCCACATGATGTTGAAGACCAAGTCATTCGGCCGGCAGAGCTTCGAGCCTGAGTAGTCCTCAGCCATGAACATGTAAATGTTTGTCTTTTCAGAGCGAGGTGTTACTCCGGTTATGTGAGAGACAGACAGCAACTCCTCTTCCCCACTAACAGAGCGCTCGTCGATTTCCCGGAAAAGGTATTTTGCCCGCTTTACCTGCCAATGCGAGGGAATCTTCCCGATCCATTCGATTCCACTCTCATGTTGCTGGACATCAAGGTTCAAGCCCTGCCTGACGGCCTTATTGATCAGGATTGTCTTCTGTTCGTCGAGCAACTCGATCAGCTGTGCCTTCTTCGCAATCGTGACATCTATTTCGGAGCTTTTCTGGTCGAGGAAGGCGACGATGCGATCTTGAGTAGGGCGAGGAGGCACAGGAAAGACTAAGTTGTTCCAAGTAGACATATTGAAGCTCTCAATGATGTCTCCGTAACCACTCAAGTGCTGACATGAATTTGAGAGTGCATACCATACAAATTTTCGATTGTATGATTCTGGTAAGTGCACTCGCTGCACCACGTTGCTGTAAATCGCCCCGTCGGGAGGAAGATGAACATATGGAGTGCCGTTGCGTGTAAGAAGTAAGTCGTTAGATCTTGTCCGCCTTCGGTCATCAAATTTCGAGTACCCCGACTGCATCGGAGTTTTTTGGCACGTAAAGAGAAGTTCGTTGCCAAAATGCCAATGTGATTTGTCGATGACTTCACCGGCATTACTTTTGGTGTAAGCGTATCGAAATTTTTTAATTTCCCAATCTGCGGGAATATTGCCCATCCAGTACACACCGCTAGGCTTATAGCTTTCATAGCGTTGCATCATTCCACCTCCCTCAAGCGATCAACCGACCACAGGCGTTCAGCGATGCCCTTGTAGAGGCTTAATCGTTCGTCGAAGTTGGCCTTCTTGAACTCCGTGAAGGCCTTGGACGGTAGATCGGCTTTCTCCTTCAGCTTGAGGAAGCCGGGGTTGAGGAAGTACCACATGCAGTACTTGGTGTCGCTCAGAAGCTCGCTTACGCTGCGCGTCTTGGCATGAATTTCCTTCACTTTTTGGCCCCTGATACAAAGCTCACCAACTGCTTGATCAGACCATCGGTCTCAGCCTCCAGCGCAAGAATTTCTGCTGTAACCTCTTCCAGGCTGCGCAGCGGTTTGTGCTGGTAGAAATACTTGTTGAAGCTGATCTCATAGCCAATCACAGTCTTGTCGATGGCGATCCAAGCTTCATCCACATGCGGGCGTACTTCACGGATGAAATAGTCGTGAATCACGCCGGACGCGGCCAAACTGCTATCAAGCGCCAGTGGCACATTCTCGGTATCCCGCAGTTCGCTGTCCGGCTCGTACTCAATGTACTCGCCCTTGTCGTTGGGCCAGTAGCCGTAATCGGCGAGCTTATCCTGCGTCGTGCGCAGTTCGGCCAACAACTCTGCGAGCTTGGCAGCGTTGAGCTTGAGGATCTTCTTAACGACCTTCTCGGCGCGCTCGTCGCGCCAGCTGACCGCGTTGAGGATTTGCTTGCGGGCAGGTGCGGGCAGCTTGAGACCCAGCTGTTTGAGGGTTTCATCAACGATGCACTCAAAGCGGTTGAAGTCGAGAAACTCCCCGGAGCCGATCTTCTCTGCAAGCCGTTGAGCGGCATGCATGATTTCCCGCTGCTCTCGCCATGTGCTCTCTGAAAGGAGGGCTTTCCGGTTTTTTGGAGAGAGCGCAATTTCTTCGTGCTCTAGATGGATCTCGATTGCCTCGGTATGCGACTTCAGGTCGGTGTAAACCTCTTCGCCGTACTTGCCGTAGATCCACTCCATGATGCCCTGCATACCCGGCGTAAAGCGCAGGGTAGCGATGCGCTCAGTGGTGAACTGCGCAGCCAGTCGTAGAGGGCGCTCCACCGTAACCTTGTAGTAGCCGAAATCGCGGTTATTGAAGACTTGGGAAATACCACCGTTCAGCATCTCCAGGTAAAGATGGGTGATCTGGTGGATATGCTCGTCTGTAAACTCGCAGTTCTTCTCGCCAAGGTTCTTGCGCAGTTTCTGGTAGAGGTTGCTGCCGTCGATCAGCTGTACCTTGCCCCTGCGCGGAGCTGCCTTGTTGTTAGATAGCACCCAGACGTAGGTCGTAATACCGGTGTTGTAGAACAGGTTGTTCGGTAACTGGATGATGGCTTCGAGGTAGTCGTTCTCGATGATGTAACGGCGGATATTGCTTTCGCCACCGCCAGCGTCACCAGTGAACAGCGCCGACCCATTGTGAACAGAAGCAAGGCGCGACCCCATGGGGCTGTCGGTCGAGCGCTTCATCTTGTCGACCATTTCCATCAGAAACAGCAGCTGGCCATCCGAGGACCTTGGGATTGCGGGAAGCCACTGGGCTTTCTCTCCCTTGTAATCGGTCAGAAATGCCAGAAACCTGTGATCGATTACCTCTTTTCCCTCGACAATGCTTTTCTGATCGCTTTTCCAACTCTTGCCATAAGGTGGGTTCGACAACATGAAGTCGAAGCGCTTACCTGAGAAATCATTGGTCGCCAGTGTGGAACCAAACTTGATGTTCTCCGGGTCGTTACCCTTGATCATCATGTCGGATTTGCAGATAGCAAAAGTCTCCGGGTTTACTTCCTTGCCGTAGAGAAAAACGCCTACCTTAGCCTGGACCTCGCCTTCAGGATCGGTGATGAAGTCCTGTGATTCAGTCAACATGCCGCCGCTGCCGCAGGCTGGGTCATAGATGGTCAGGGGGTTAGGCAGCTGATCCTTGACCGGGATGAAGACCAGATTGGTCATAAGTTTGATCACTTCACGAGGCGTGAAGTGCTCACCAGCCTCTTCGTTGTTTTCCTCGTTGAACTTGCGGATCAGCTCCTCAAAGACATAGCCCATGCCTAGGTTGGAGAGCCCCGGCTGGGTACGTCCGTCCGGGCCTTTGCGGTCGTTGGGGCTAAGGTTGATCTCCTCGGAAACGAACTTTTCGATCACGTCGTGCAGGACATCAGACTGCACCATCTTGCGGATCTGGTTGCGCAGATCGAACTTCTCGACGATCTCCTTCACATTGTCAGAAAAACCATCGAGGTAGTTCTTCAGATTGGCTTCGAGCTGAGAGTGGTTGCCAAGCAGCGATTTCAGCGTGAAGCGCGATGTGTTATAGAACACATAACCCGATGCCTCTCGCAGTCCATGTGGGTCGAGGTCAGCCATTTCCGCGTCTTCACGCTGGAAGCGAACCTCTTCGAGTACAGCTCCCTTTGTGGGTTCAAGCAGGCAATCCAGCCGACGCAGGACGAACATAGGGAGAATGACATCGCGGTACTTTCCGCGTACGAAAACGTCCCTGAGGCAGTCGTCAGCGATTGACCAGATGAAGCTGACGATTTTGTTGTGTACTGAGTGATCCATTCTTTTCTGTTCTTTGCTGGGCAACAGCCCGTATCTATCCAATGCCCGCTGACAACGGGCGCGTATTTCATGTCTATTGTGGCTTTTCCTGCGCAGAATCAGCCTTAAGGCCATGCTCATACGCATAGTTCAGAATCAGCACCTCCATCATTGAGGCGACAGAGCGATGTTCCTTTTCGGCAGCCATTCGCAGCAGCTGCTTGATGTCTGCCGAGGTGCGAATGGTCAGCGTTTCATCTTTTGGGCGCTTCATGAGGCAGTCCAGTAAGGTTGCACTGCGAATGTACTGCGTTTCACAGACACAAAACAGCTTGGCATGAGATGAATTCTGGGAGCCTTGGCTAGCGTCCCGAAGACACTGCCAGTGATGCTTCTTCAGCGAAAGGAGCCAATGCCGCCCGCATCCATTTAGGCATTCTGCAGGCAAGCAGCGTGGTCAATTCGTCCGGGCTCAGGGTATCGGCTATTTTGGAAAGCGCGTGGGGACACGCCCCACCTTTACCGAGGTAGTAAAGCGCGGTGAGCGCCAGGCCTACCTTGTTCCCGGCATGCTGCAAGCGTTCACTGGAAACATGTTTGAGACGAACCACAGCATTGCCGGCCTTGATTTCTCGGGTTCTGCCGCTGGTGTAGTAGACCGGCACCACCTGCATCTGCGTGCTGAGACCCAACCGGCGTACGGCCTCAGCTCCATGTATCTGAATCGTCTCCCCATTCGCCTTGGCGAGAGTATTCATGATGGTAATCGGGCTCGGTCTTACCCAGCCGACGTAGGTACTCAGCTTTGGTCGCATATAAAGGGGCACCCGCTGAATTCGGAAAAAATCGAACGCTAAGCATGACAAAAGACGAGTTGCGCGCAGAGCTTGAGCGCCAGAAGCAGAGGTATGAAACGGTTTACGGCGGCGAAGTCGTGACCTATGCGGCGCAGCCTGATCCCGATCGTAAGCCCTGGCTGAAGCGCCTGAGCTTGCTCGATGAAGCGTTCCAGGAAGAGGTCAGAAAGGAAGAGCGCCGGCAGGCGACATTGCATCAGGACTGATCATGCGCGACACTGCGTGGCAACAACTAACCCTCGTGACCGGTGTGGCTCGACCATCTGGTTTGAGGGGGAAAAGCCGGCCTAGCGCCGGTTTTTTTCGTTTATGGATCCAGGCAAATCGTCTCGACATGAAGTCTCATAAAAACGACATCCGTTATCAGGCCTACCGATCGCAGGCTAGGAATCTGGCCGCTGAGCTTCTGTCTGGCCAGCCTGATCTGTTGCGCGAAGGCATCGATCCCCTGCAGGTGCGATTTGAGCCGATCACAGATGAGGCGATCGAAGCTTGCCACCTCTGGGGCGAAGAAGCAGAGCTGTTCCCCTGGGAGAATGTCCCCTCCTGGAAAGCAACGGATCGCAGGGGGTTCGATCTGTCGCTATGGTACGGGCCTGAACTTTGCGGGCTCTGCTACGCAACGCCGAGGCAAAGCAGCATCTGTATCAAGATCATCTTGCTCGAAGGCAAGCCTGATCGCTCGCATCCGCTGAAAGGCGAAGTCGCCTCCCTCGCGCTGTTGGCCATCGACTACTACGCCCGGATGATCAAATGCACCGAGATCGAGGTCCAAGATCCTGAACCGCGGGCAGTTCCCTGGTATCAAGAGCTCGGATTCGACTACACGGAGGATGGCCGGCTTGTCATCCAGGTCAATGCCTAATACGATGAACCCCAACCTATTGACACTGAGGTGTCTATGACTGCCACCAAGCGCCAAACCAAACCGCTAATCACACTCGATGCTGTTGCTCACTTCGAGGCTGAAGCGCGCCGCCTGGCTGGCCGTGTTTCCGAAAATCAGCTCCGCTTCCTCAAGGTGGCTAAGGCCAAGGGTAAGGAAATGGAGCCTGTCGGCCGGATGGCCGGCGCTCGCGCCTAAAGCGTAAGGTTCACAAGAAGCCGCCCACGGGCGGCTTTTTTGCGTCTAGCGCGGGGCGGAAATCGAATGGAGGCTGCAATGACTGAACCAATTCACGACTACGACCCTGCGCAAGCCCTGGAAGGCCGGGAGGCGATCGCCGTGTTCTTCGCTGACGCCCTGGAAACGGAGACGCCGCTGTTGCTGCTGACCGAAAACTGACCCAGTAGAGGCTGTTCTGCCGACTGAAAACTGACCCAGGTGTTCAACTGCTTCTGCTCAATTTTTGAGCAGGAGAACACAGGGTGATCAGTATGGAAATGATGGGCAAAATTCGCCGGATGTATTTCCGCGACAAGCTGTCGCTGCATGAGATAGCCAAGCGCACCGGGTTGGCGCGCAACACGATTCGCAAGTGGGTCAGAGCACCTGAGGCCAAGCCGCCGGTCTACCAACGCCGCGCGATCTTCAACAAACTCAGCCCTTTTCACGCCACGCTGGAGCAGGCGCTAAAAGCCGATTCGCTGCGGCCCAAGCAACAGCGGC
>NZ_FORS01000013.1 GCF_900114065.1 Stutzerimonas kunmingensis | reverse complement strand
AAAGTGGATGGAGGAGATAGACAACAGGATTTTTCGTTGGTTTAGCTGAAGCACTCCTGGGTCGCCGAAGCGCGACACAGATTCCAATAAACCGACCGCCAGGCCTCCACACCTCCCGCGCGCACGTTGCCTGACCGCCAGCCCGAGCGCTATATGCAAGCTTTTCTGGAGCGATGATATGCCCGACCCGCTACTGCCTTCCTGCTTCATCCTGCTTCTGGCGGGTGGCCGTGGGCAACGCATGGGAGGACAGGACAAAGGACTGGTCGAATGGCAGGGACGCCCATTGATTGCATGGTTGCATGAGACCGTTCAGCCATTGACAGACGACCTGCTGCTATCCTGCAACCGCAATCGAGCCCGCTACTCGGCCTATGCCGATCGATTGATTAGCGATGAAGAGCAGGGATTCCCCGGGCCCCTTGCAGGAATGCGCGGCGGTCTTGCAGCTGCTCGCAACGCCTGGATGCTCGTACTGCCGTGCGACACCCCGTTGATTGATCGCCCCTTGCTGCAGTTGCTCTACCAGACCGCGCTCGAAGAGCCAGACAGGCCAGTCATGCTGAGCTGCGAAGGCCAGTGGGAGCCCCTGTTCAGCATAATTCCCACCGGCCGACAGGCCGAAGTTGACGCTTGCTGGCAATCTGGAGAACGCAGCCCTTTGCGTGCACTTCTTCATCTTGGCGCCCGTGCGCTTGAGGTACACCGGGGCGACCCCCGCCTCGCCAACCTGAATACTCCGGAGCTGCTCAAGATCACTGGCTCGAGCGGAACTTCGTCCTAGTGGGTTTCGTCCCATGGGTATCGAACCCGCAGAAGGAATAGCGTCATGCAACCACGCATCATCCCCGCCCTGCTACTCGCGCTGGGCTTTACCGTCCTTGCCGGCTGCGCGAACCCCAGCGTGATCACGCTCAACGATGGTCGTGAAATTCAAACTCTGGACCATCCCGATTTCGATGACGAGTCGGGCTTCTACGAATATGAGCAAATCGATGGCAAGCCAGGCAAAGTGAACAAGGATCAGGTTCGCACCGTACGAGAACTCTGAGCCAGGTCGACCTTCGCACAAGATAGATCCTAGGTTATCTGCCGCGAAGGTCGATTGTTCCGCTAGCAGCTCGCAAAAGGCTGGTCGCCCCCCAAAAAAAACCTCCTAACACCTTGTGCAGCAAAACTTTTTCTGTAGAATGCGCGCCATCTTCGGAGCGTAGCGCAGCTTGGTAGCGCGTCTCGTTCGGGACGAGAAGGTCGCTGGTTCGAATCCAGTCGCTCCGACCATATCCCGCTGTTCAGCTAGCTGCTTAGCTGAACAAAAAACCGGCAAACATGCCGGTTTTTTTATGCCTGTAATTTGTTCAACATCACGTCGAACCCTGAAGAAAACTCACCACCTGCTCTGCCTCGAACGGCCAGTCCAATTCGGAGCCGGTATCGACGCGACGAAGCACCGGGATTCGCAAACCGTAATCTTCGACCCAATCAGGGCGCTCAGCGATATCGATCAACTCGACCAGCAGCCCATATTCGACCAAAGGCATGAGCACTTCCTCGGCCTGCTCGCATAGATGGCAGCCCAAGGTCCCGAACAGTTGGCATTCCGGTAACATCTGACGTTCTCGCAATGTTATGTGCTCGAATTCTAGCAAGCGTTATTCGGCGCGCCATTGATAAATGACTTCGGTCGGCAGACGCACCAGCAACAAAAATGTGAATTCAGCCTCACTCATCAGGCGATTATGCGATGGCCATTCGACTCAGCCCGAGCAAAACGCTAGGATGCTGCCACCCGCGGCGACGCAGATTGCCCGGCACTTTAACCGCCAGGCCGTTGTCTTGTGCAACTTTACGGGTCGTACGCGAATATCGCGCACTTGCACGATATGCCTGCGACCGTCTAGCACGTTGACTTGCGGGACTTGGCGACTAAAGTCTAAAGGTTGAAAAACCTCTGTAATGTTTTATTGCATGGCGCCGTAAAGAGCGACTTCAGAGCATCATCCAACGAGGAGAAATAAGAAATGCTCAAGACCCCCATCGCCCGGGGCGTGGCCCTCGCCACTCTGGGAGCAACACTGGCTATCCCAACAATGGCCCAAGCCGCCTTCATCGAAGACACCAAGGCTGGTCTGGAACTGCGTAACTTCTATTTCAACCGTGATTTCCGCGAGAATCTCAATACTGAGAACAGCAAAGCGGAAGCATGGGCTCAGGGCTTTCTGCTTCGTGTCGAATCCGGCTATACCGAAGGTACCGTAGGCTTCGGTGTTGACGCCCTCGGCCTAGTGGGAGTCAAGCTCGACTCTGGCGGCGGACGTACTGGCACTGGCCTGCTGCCGTTAGACTCCGGTAAGCCAGCAGATGACTATTCTTCGCTCGGCTTGGCCGCTAAGGCCAAAGTATCCGAGACCGTCCTGAAGGTCGGTACCTTGCAGCCGAAGAACATGGCAATCTCGTCGAGCGACTCTCGTCTGTTGCCGCAAACATTCCAAGGCGCACAGATCGTTTCCAAAGAGATCCAGGGCCTGACGCTGGATGGCGGCTATCTGAACCGCGCCAACCATCGCGACTCTTCCAACAACGAAGCACTGGCTTACGGCGGCAAGGCTGCGGCTGTAGGCGAAACCGGTATCGACGCCAGCGATGTGGATGATTTCATCTTCGCAGGTGGTAGCTACAAGCTGACCGACGATCTCACCGCTTCTTACTATTACAGTAATCTGGAAGAGGTCTACAAGCAGCACTCGACCAACCTGGTGCATGTACTTCCGCTGGGCGACAAGCAATCTCTCAAGACCGATTTGCGCTATGCTCGCTCTTCTGAAGACGGCTCCTCGAACGTCGATAACCGCGCATTGGGCGCGATGCTCACCTACTCACTTAGCGGCCACAGCTTTGGCCTTGGCTATCAGAAGATGAGCGGCGACACTGGCTTTGCATATGTCGGCGAATTTACAGATCCGTATCTCGTCAACTATGTCCAGATCAATGATTTCGCTATCGCTGACATGAAATCTTGGCAGGCACGTTACGATTTCAACTTCGCGTCTGTAGGCATTCCTGGCCTTACCTTCATGACTCGCTATGTAACCGGCGACAACGTCGAGCGTGGCGCAGGTCAGTCCGAAGGCAAGATCTGGGAACGCGACATGGACATCGGCTACACCTTCCAGGAAGGTGCGCTGAAGAACCTGAACGTGAAATGGCGTAACGCAACTGCCCGGGGCAATATTGCTCGCGGCAACAACGTTGACGAAAACCGCCTGATCGTTAGCTACACCATCCCGCTGATGTAAATAGCGGCTACTGCACTCGTTGCTGTAGACAGGAAAACCCGCTTCGGCGGGTTTTCTTTTTTTCCCTTGCCGTTATTGCCAGAACCACGCGATTGAAGCTGTCTACACGGCTCAACGAAGCGGGGAACCTTTAACGAGGCGCAATGCTCGAAACTTGAGGCAACGGGGCCTTTTGCCCCGAAGAATCAAGAGGAGCTGCGCATGTCTACCGAGTCCACTTTCGGCACCAGCGATAACACCCCAATTCCTGAAGGTCCCGCTGGGAGCACCCGCCCCCTGATCGATACGTCCGCCCATCGCCGCAACCTGCAAGCTGCGCAGAACGCACTGATCGAAGAGTTTCACACTCTGATCGGCGACACTGAGCGTCTGCTCAAGCACACTCAGGAAACCGCAGGCGGCCAAACCGAAGAGCTGCGCAGCAAGATCAACGCAAACATTGCCAAGGCTCGTGAAATGCTCAAGGAGCGGGAAGGCTCGATGCGCGAGCAGGGTCAGGCTGCCATCCAGTGCACCGAGGAATATGTACACACCCATCCCTGGCAATCGATCGGCATCGCTGCCGGGGTCGGCTTTCTGCTCGGTCTGATTTCACGCCGCTGATGGGAGAGCCAGCAATGGAAGCGAAGCCCGGCACCGAAGCCCCCAAGCCATCGCTTAAGAAGCTGGGCGGCGCATTCGTCGGCCTGCTCCAGGGGCACCTGGAACTTGTAGGCATAGAGGTCCAGGAAGAGAAAGCCCGAACCTTTCGGCTATTTCTCCTGGCCGGTATCAGCCTGATTCTCGGCCTGCTGATCCTGGTTGGGCTTTCCGCGGCTATCGTCATCGCCTTCTGGGAAACTCATCGCATCGCGGCGATTCTTACGCTATGCGCGATCTACGCAGTGGTGATGATCATCTGCGTGAGCCGGGCCGCTTCGCTCGCCAAACAATGTGCCGCACCGTTCCAGGCCACGCTTGAAGAACTGGAGCGCAACCGGGAGCGATTACTGCCATGAGCCAACCGTTGAGCACATCGAATGATCTGAGCATGCGCAAGGATCTGGTGCGACTGCGCATGGAAATGCACCGTCAACAGATGCTCTACCACGCGCAGCCCCTTTCACATCCACTGCAGCAGATGAAGAGCTTCGTAAGTTCGCGTCGAACATCCAGCGAACACAGTTCAGGCAAGGGACCGATGATGATCGCTGCGACGGTCGTACTCGCGCTGTTCGGACGCAGGATGGGGAAAATGGGAAAGCTGGCTCGCGTGGCGCTGACGCTGTATCCGCTAATCAAGGGTCAGCAAAAGCTGCGGGAAAAGCTGCACTAGCCCAGCCGCCTACCCTGGCTGAACAACACTGTACCCGCGGCCAACCGCGGGTAGGTCGCCACGCCTTCTGAATTGGTTATCCTTCTAATGCGCCAGCACCGATCAGCGATTCGGCAGTTGTGGTAGCTTTGCACCAGCCCGCTAATGGCAATACGGAGATGGTCCTTGGACTGGCACACACTGCTTACCCGCGAACGACTCGGCAAATCCGCCCACAGTAGCGACGAGTTGGGCCGCAGCCCTTTTCACAAGGATCATGATCGGATCATTTTTTCGGGCGCCTTTCGCCGGCTCGGGCGCAAGACTCAGGTTCATCCAGTTTCCAGCAACGATCACATCCATACCCGCCTCACCCACTCGCTGGAGGTGAGCTGCGTAGGCCGCTCACTCGGTATGCGTGTCGGTGAAGTATTGCGCGATGACATGCCAGAATGGTGCAGCCCGGCCGACCTTGGCATGATCGTCCAGTCGGCCTGCTTGGCCCACGACATTGGCAATCCGCCCTTTGGCCACTCCGGCGAGGATGCTATCCGCTGCTGGTTCCAGCAGGCCGCAGGGCGCGGATGGCTCGACGATATGAGCGACGCGCAACGCGCGGACTTTCTCAACTTCGAAGGCAACGCACAGGGATTTCGAGTGCTTACGCAACTCGAATACCACCAGTTCGACGGTGGAACGCGACTGACCTACGCCACCCTCGGCACGTATCTCAAGTACCCCTGGACTTCACGCCATGCAGAGGCGCTGGGGTACAAGAAGCACAAGTTCGGGTGCTATCAGAATGAGCAGCCGCTGCTCGAGCAGATCGCACAGAAGCTGAACCTACCCAACGTCGCTGAGCAACGCTGGGCTCGTCATCCTCTGGTTTATCTCATGGAGGCAGCAGACGATATCTGTTACGGCCTGATCGACCTGGAAGACGGCCTCGAGATGGAGCTGCTGGAATATTCGGAAGTCGAAGCGCTGTTACTGGCTCTGGTGGGCGATGACATTCCCGAAACCTATCGTCAGCTGGGCCCAAGGGATTCAAGGCGGCGCAAACTGGCCATTCTGCGCGGCAAGGCGATCGAGCACCTGACCAATGCCGCCGCCGATGCCTTTGTCGAGCAGCAGAGCAACCTGCTTCGTGGTGAGTTGCACGGCGACCTAGTCGAGCATATGCATGGTCCGGCCAAAGAGTGCGTACTGCAGGCAAAGGCGATGGCGCGGGAGAAGATTTTTCAGGACAAGCGCAAAACCCTGCACGAGATAGGCGCCTATACCACGCTGGAAATACTGCTCAATGCATTTTGCGGCGCAGCACTGGAACAACATCGCGGCGGTACCCCCTCGTTCAAGAATCAGCGGATCCTCGACCTGCTCGGACGCAGCGCGCCCTCGCCCGAGCTACCGCTCTACCAGTCGTTCCTGCGCATGATCGACTTCATCGCAGGCATGACCGATAGCTACGCCACGGAGATGGCCGGCGAGATGACCGGCCGCTCCAGCCCGGTTTGACCCACATGAAGCGCCTGCTGCGGCAAAGCATCCACTGGCACCCCGCGCGCCCCGCCTGGGGCGCTGCCATGGTGGCCGGCTTTGGTTGCGCCTTGCCGTTGCTGCTGGGGCTTTTCAGCGGCCATCCCGGCTTCCTCTGGGCAACAGTCGGCGCCTTTCAGGCGGCCAAAGCCAACCCACTTCATCGCTTCGGCATGCTGCGCATGCTGTTACTCATCGCGTTGGGCGCCGGGAGTGCCGGACTGGGCTTCTGGTCGGCGACTCATCCATTGATCAGTCTCGGCCTGTTCGCCTTCTACGGCCTGCTGCTGGCCTGGTTACAGCGCTACGGCAGCGAAGCGGGAAAGCTCGGTATCGGTTTGGCGATCTGCCTCTGTCTCGGCCAGGGGCAGCACGGCATTGGCGATTTCAACAACCCATACGCCATAGCCTTTCTTTTCGCGCTCGGTGGGCTCTGGGTTACCTTGCTCGCCTTCGGCCTGCGGGGGATGCATGGGCTGCGCATGTGGCCATATATGCCGCGGCTGATGAGCATCCTGCGGGTGCTGCGCAGGCACGCTCGCCGAACGCCGATCCGGCAATGGCGTGTGCACGCCCTGACCTACATCCTGGCCGGAGCATTGGGTGGGGTAATTGTGAATATGGCTGAGCTGCCAAGAGGCTACTGGTTAACGCTGGCGGTATTCACCACGTTGCAGATGGATCTGGAGCGGAGCCTGGTGCGAGCGCTACAGGCCAGCCTGGGAATATTGGCGGCTGCGGCCATACTGATCTACATTGGCCACGGCCTGGCCGACCCGCCACTGATGGTGATGATCCTGCTGCCGCTTATCGTGCTGGGCAGAGCGTTTCAGGCGAATCACTATGGGCTATTCGTCCTGCAGACCACGCTGCTGTTCCTGCTGCTGGCAGAGACGCTGGCCCAGGACTGGAACCTGCCGCAGATACGGCTCATCAATGCTGCCATTGGTGTAGGTGTGGCGCTATTCATCGCAACACTGATGCACGTATTGCAGATGCTGCTGGCCAGGCGTTCGCGCAGGAAGGCCCAGCGGGCAGCATCGCAGCGATCAGACGAAGAGACTACTTCTCAGCCCTGATCGGGTTTTCCGGATACCACACGTCCATCAGCGGGCTGACACTGTACTCAGCCAGCTCGCCGCGGCCTTTCAACCAGGCGTCGACCTTTGCACGCTGCTCTTCGCTGACCGAGCCACGGCGGCCAAGGCAGACAAAACCGTAGTCTTCACCACCGATATAGCCGAGTTCATTGGCTTCCATCGCTTCGCTGATAAAAGCTTCGAGGAAGTCGTCCACAGCCTTGCTTTCGATACCTTCGCGGTAGGTGAGATTGACCTCGAAGCCGAGCTCCTGGAACTCATCGACACAGAGTTTCTTGCGCAGGCGACGCGAACGATTGGTAGCCATTTGGGGGCGATCCTTTTTCTACTTGATGACGGCGCGCACTCTAACAGCAACCCCGCGCCAAGGCGATGACCGACAGCAGCGGTTGAGCTCATCGCAGCCTGGTGCGCATCTGTCTTTGCAGTAACCTGTGTACCGCAGCTACGCTTATCGGATAGAGGCACGACGCCTCTACAGCACGGGCATAATGGCCCGCATTCGTTCCCTAAGAGCAGTGGGAAACACATGCCAAATCAAACCGCCAGCAGCCCCCTGTGTTTGCCCAGAGGCGCTCGTACGATGAGCTCCATCCTCCGCGGCATCACCTTAGCCATCTTCGCCCTGCCCTTGACCCTGCCAGCCCAGGCCGCCGGGGTGAACCAGACACTGCCACCGCGCGTCGAACAGGCACTGAAGGCCAACAAGATCAGCAGCGACGCACTGTCCGTAGTCATGCTGCCACTAACCGGTGACGCCGCGCCGACGTTCGTCAACGCCGACGTATCGGTCAACCCCGCCTCGACCATGAAGCTGGTTACCACCTACGCCGCCCTCGAACTGCTCGGCCCCAACCACCAGTGGAAGACCGAGTTCTATGCCGACGGCCCGCTGGTGGACGGCACCCTCAACGGCAATCTCTACCTCAAGGGCGGCGGCGACCCGAAACTGAACATGGAGAAGCTCTGGCTGCTGCTGCGAGATTTGCGTGCCAACGGAGTCACCAAGGTCACTGGCGACCTGGTGCTCGATCGCAGCCATTTCGTCCAGCCCGACCTGCCTGTCTTCGATGACGACGGCAATGACAAGAACAAGCCCTTTCTAGTTGGTCCCGACTCACTACTGGTCAACCTCAAGGCGCTGCGCTTCATCGTCCGCAACGATGGCGGAAAGGTGAATATCGCAGTCGAGCCTCCGATCGCCAGCATTCGAATAGACAACCGGGTCAAAGCGCTGCCCGCAGGCAAATGCCCAGGCTGGCCGGACGTGCTCTACAACCCGGTTGCGGATGGGGATGGCGTGACCGTCGTGGTCACCGGCAAACTCGCCGACGGCTGCAGCGCACAGACCTACCTTTCACTGCTCGATCACCAGCGCTATGCCGCCGGCGCGGTGCGTGCTATCTGGGCCGAGCTCGGCGGCAGCATTCTCGGCATCGACCGTGTGGCCCAGGTGCCTGACAAAGCAAGACTGCTGGCGAGGGCCTATTCGCCGGATCTCACCGAGATCATTCGCGACATCAACAAGTACAGCAACAACACCATGGCCAAGCAGCTGTTTCTGAGCCTCGGCGCCGAATTCCGTAACGAAGCGGATGCCGATGACGCCAAGGCTGCACAGCGGGTCATCCGCCAGTGGCTGGCCAAGAAGGGGCTCATCTCGCCGCATCTGGTGATCGAAAACGGCTCCGGGCTTTCCCGCGCCGAACGCGTCAGCGCACGCGAGCTGGGGAGCTTGCTGCAGGCCGCATGGCGCAGCCCTTACTCGGCCGAGTTCATTTCGTCGATGCCATTGGCCGCCGTGGACGGCACCATGCGCAAGCGCCTGCGCAATACACCTGTCGCCGGCAAGGCGCACCTCAAGACGGGAACCCTGAACACCGTGCGCGCCATCGCAGGTTACAGCCGTGACGGCGACGGCAATGTCTGGGCAGTCGTGGCGATCCTGAACCATCCCCGCCCATGGGGCGCAGCCTCGATTCTCGATCAGGTGCTGGTCAGCCTCTACGGTCAGCGCAACCAGAACACCGCACAACGCTGATGGTGACTCAGGCAGGCCGAACGGCCCGCCTATATCACCGGATGGTCACCGCGCCTGGAATTTCCAGGCGCGGTGGATCCGGGGGTTACGACGGAAATCCTCGTCCAGCGTTGCGCTGCTGATTTCCTCTACGGCATAGCGGTCGCTCAGGCTGGCATCCAGCACGAATTTGCGGAAGTTGTTGGAGAAATACAGGGCTCCGCCCGTCGCCAATCGAGCCATCGCCAGATCGAGCAGCGCCTGGTGGTCCCGCTGTACGTCGAATACACCTTCCATACGCTTGGAATTGGAGAACGTCGGCGGGTCGATGAAGATCAGGTCGTACTCACCACGGTCTTCTTCCAGCCAGGCCATCACGTCGCCCTGTTCCAGGCGCTGGCGATCCGAAAGGCCATTCAACGAGAGATTGCGACGCGCCCAGTCCAGATAGGTTTTCGACAGGTCAACGCTGGTGGTGCTGCGCGCACCGCCCTTGGCTGCATGAACCGTGGCGGTTGCGGTATAGCAGAACAGGTTGAGGAAACGCTTGCCGGCCGCTTCACGCTGAATGCGCAGGCGCAATGGGCGATGATCGAGGAACAGGCCGGTATCCAGATAATCGGTGAGATTCACCAGCAGCTTGACGCCGCCCTCGGTCACTTCAAGAAACTCGCCCTGACTGGCCTGACGCTCATACTGACGCGTTCCCGTCTGGCGCTCGCGGCGCTTTACCACCACCTTCTCGCGTGGAATGCCTAGTGCTTGCGGTATGGCAGCCAATGCATCGAGCAGGCGCACCTGGGCCTTCTCCGGATCGATGGAGCGCGGCGGCGCATACTCCTGCACGTGCACCCAGTCACCGTACAGATCGATCGCCAGGGCGTACTCAGGCATATCCGCGTCGTATAGCCGGTAGCATTCGATACCTTCACGACGCGCCCATTTGCCGAGCTGACGCAGATTCTTCTGTAGGCGATTGGCGAACATCTGCCCGCCTTCGCTGAGGCGTGCCTGCTCGAACGGCGCCTGCTGCTGTAAATGTTCCTCATGGCCGGCGCCGCGCTGACCGGTCACGAACTGATCCAGCTCGACCTTGATCAGCAGCAGCTTGCACGGCAGCGCACCGTTCCAGAACGCGTACTGCTTGTGACTGCGGATGCCCATGCGCTTGCCGAGATCCGGCGCGGCGGTGAATACCGCGGCTTCCCAGCCCAGGCAGGCCTGGCGCAGGCGTTCGCCGAGGTTCTGGTAGAGATAGAGAAGGCTCGCCTCGTCGCCGAGGCGCTCACCATAGGGCGGATTGCAGATCACCAAGCCCTTCTGATTCTGGTCCGGGCGCGGCTCGAAGTCGCCGACATCACCCTGGTAGACCTTGATCCAGCCGGCCAGCCCAGCGCGTTCGATGTTGTTGCGTCCCGGCTGGATCAGCCGCGGATCGGCTTCATAGCCGCGAATCCATAAGGGCGGCTTGGCCAAGCCAACCTCTGCCCGTGCCTGAGCTTCGGCATGCAGTCGCGACCACAGCGCGGGTACGTGCCCCAGCCAGGCACTGAAACCCCAACGCTCGCGCTTGAGATTCGGCGCGATGTCCGCCGCCATCATCGCCCCTTCGACAAGAAAGGTGCCGACGCCGCACATGGGATCTGTCAACGCGCCACCAGCAGCGGCAATTCGTGGCCAGCCGGCACGCATCAGGATCGCGGCAGCAAGGTTTTCCTTGAGCGGCGCTGCACCCTGCTGCAGTCGATAGCCACGCTGGTGCAGGCTGTGCCCGGAGAGGTCGAGCGAAAGCACCGCTTGCCCCTTGTCGAGGCGCAGATGCACGCGCAGATCAGGATCGAGCTTGTCGATGCTGGGTCTCTCGCCAGATGCGGTTCGCAGCCGATCCACGATGGCGTCCTTGACCTTGAGCGCACCGAAATGGGTGTTGTCGATGCCCGAGCCACGACCACTGAACTCCACTGCCAGGCTGCCGGCAGGCTGCAGATGGTCAGCCCAGTCGACGGCGTGAACCCCTTGGTAAAGCGTCTCGGCGTCTACAGTGGGAAAACGGCTGATCACCAGCAGCACGCGATTGGCCAAGCGCGACCATAGGCAGAGCCGGTAGGCCACCTCCAGCGTACCGAAGCCGCGAATCGCGGATGTCTGCTCGCGACTCTCCTCCAGTCCAAGCGCGGTGGCTTCCTCGAGCAGCAGGCCTTCGAGTCCCTTGGGACAGGTCAGGATCAGTTCATGGCGGTCGGTCATGGAATTTCCACAAAAGGTGCTTCGGACCGTCGCGACCCTTTCGTCGGAACAGGCCCAGCAAAAAAATTAGAAAGAAGTTACAAACATCATGGTTGCATCATGCAGAAGTGGCCAAGCAGTGCACTTCGCATCCCTTGCCCTTTCAGGCTTATGGGTAGAACCATAGATTCGTTACCTACTTATGACAAAACGATCATTCCAGCGTCTTCAGCATTGCGTTAGAACTCACCTCAGGCCGACATCGCAATGGTGCCGGCGAAGCGTGCCACGCCGGCAGCGCGCTTCATTGGCAGTCTATCTGCCCGGTCTCGCCACGAGGCCACAGGAACACCAGTCAACCACTGAGGGCAATACCCAATGAGAAGACTCAAGCGTGATCCGATGGAACGAGCATTTCTACGCGGTTATCAGCACGGCATACATGGCAAATCTCGCGACCTCTGTCCTTTTTCCCATCCCAATGTTCGCCAAGCCTGGATTAACGGCTGGCGGGAGGGTCGCGGCGACAACTGGGATGGTCTGACCGGCACGGCCGGTCTGCATAGACTCAACGAACTTCACGCGGTCGGCTAATTCACCGATCCACCCGACTTGATATAGCGCGCCCTACCCGGGCGGCGGGCTAGAAGCCCAGGGGCTCCAACAGGAGCCCCTTCCGGGCAGTCATCAATGCGCTTGTGAGCGCAGCGCCGCGATGGCATCCACCGCCTCGCGGATCAAAGCCGGCCCCTTGTAGATGAAACCCGAATACAACTGAACCAAGCTGGCACCCGCCTCTATCTTTTCTGCCGCGTGCCTGCCCTCAGTGATGCCACCTACCGCAATAATCGGCAGCCGCCCGCCTAGAGTCTGTGCCAGCACCCTGACCGTGTGCGTGCTCTTCTCCCGAACGGGCGCACCAGACAGGCCACCAGCTTCGTCAGCATGAGCCAAGCCGGCAACGCCTTCTCGGCCAAGGGTAGTGTTGGTGGCGATGATCGCGTCCATCCCGGCCTGGAATACCGCCTCGCCTACCAAAGCGGTTTCTTCGTCGGTCATGTCCGGGGCGATCTTGATCGCAAGCGGCACACGCTTGCCGTGCATGATCTCGAGGTCCTCACGACGCAGCCGCAGCGCATCGAGCAAATGCTTGAGCGAGTCGCCGAACTGCAAGCTGCGCAAGCCAGGTGTATTCGGCGAGCTGACGTTGACGGTGACATAGCTGGCGTGGTGATAGACCTTGTCCAGGCAAAGCAGGTAGTCCTCCTCGGCGCGCTCGACCGGGGTATCGAAATTCTTGCCGATGTTGATACCGAGAATGCCCCTGAACCTCGCGGCCTCTACCCGAGCCAGCAGCGCATCGACGCCGTGATTGTTGAAACCCATGCGATTGATGATCGCCTCGGCTTCGGGCAGACGGAATATCCGTGGCTTGGCATTGCCTGGCTGCGGGCGCGGCGTGACGGTTCCCACTTCGATAAAGCCGAAGCCCAGCTGCGACATTCCGCGAATGGCCTCGCCGTTCTTGTCCAACCCTGCTGCCAGGCCCACCGGATTGGGGAAATCGAGCCCCATCACCCGAACAGGAAGACTTGCCGGCGCTTTGCCGAGCATTGCATTGAGCCCGAGACGGCCACCGGCGCCAATCAGCTCGAGGGAAAGTTCATGGGAAGTTTCCGGAGATAACTTGAACAACAGCTGGCGGGCCAGGTTATACATACGCAGCCTAAAGGTCTCGGTAAATGTGGACGCGGAGTATAGCAGCCCGAGGGGGCGTCAGCCGCTGCCGCCAGTGAGGAAATACAGAGGTCGAGCGCACCGGCCGACAGGTTCACTGCAGACGGCGCAAACGCAGCAGCTGCCCCTGCTCGGCAAATTCGAGCTCGAAGGAACCATATACCCCTTCGTGGGTCAGAAACGGGCGCAGATGATGCGCCGGCAGGCTGACTCGCGTGCCGTCGCGACTTCGAATCAGGACTCGATTCGCATGGCCCTGGTAGACCGCCTTCATTCGTTCGGCGGAAAGCGCGATATCCAGTACCAGATTTGGCATGGAGGCTCCTCAGTGATCTATTCAGCGATATTGCCACATCGACACGCGATCTTTGTCCAAGGCTGTGACGCAGGACAGCGCTACGGGTGGCGCAAAGCCCGTGCGCAAATGACACAGGTCTGCCACACTTCGGCCGTAGCCCTGAGAGCTCAAGCATCATGATGAGCCTGCCCGAGCCAATGCCTTCACTGACTTCTCAAATCGCACGACTTGCGCAACGCCTCGGGCGGCGCTCCAAGGCTTCGCTTCCCATTCAGGACCGCGCCAGCAGCCTGCAGCTGCCCTTTTCCCGCCTGCCCGAGCCTGAGCCAAGTATTTTCTGGAACGATGGCCCCTGCCTGCAACGCTTGCTGGAGCTGCCCCGTGGTGCACTCTCTGGTCCGGTGCAGGAAGACAAGGCCCGTGCCCATGCAGCGCTGACTCGCCTGATCAGCAAAGAATGCACCCGGGCACGGCTCGACCTGCGGCAGATCGACGGCTTCGGTGGGCAGCGCAAAAATGAACCGAGTTACCCGACCTTCGAGGCCTTTTCCAGTACGGCGGGTTGTCGGCAGGTACGAATCATCAGCTACAAGGATTTTCTTAGAGCACTCGGTACCGCCTTGCCCGGCTTCGACACGGGGGCAGTGATCGATGTTCGCCAGGCCAGCTGGCTCGGTGAGCGGATTTACTGGGCAGGCGAACACCATCTGGAAGCCTTCGCCTGCGCCGTGGCCTACGCGCGCCTGCGCGGCCTGGAAGTCATGCTGCCGGCGGAGGTCACCGATTACCGCCTCGACCGCTCTGGTGTTCACGCACTGGACGCCGAATACCACGCCGTGACGATGCCTGCCCAGGCCTGGAGCGACCGTGAATTCATGGCCATGCTCCTCGACAGCCATGTTCCCTATGCTCGCTTGACGCTACTGCGCGATGCCAGCAATTCCGAGCTGCTGTTGCTGGAGAAGCGTGACCCCACAGCCAATGCGATTGGCGAGGGGCTTAAGCTGGCAGGCGCGCCGGACCTGATCCGCTACCTTCGCGATCTGCCGCAGATCACTCGCTTCAAGGTCGGACTGCCTGCGCAGGACTGAGCGTTTATCGCCACCGACTCCCTGCGCAGTAAAAATCCATCCGCTCAAAAAAACGCACCGCCCAAGGGCAGTGCGTTTTTTCGTGGCGCCGCATTAATGCCGCGGCCTCTCCCGCGGACGGATCGTCCACGGAGGAAGCCGCAAGACGTCGTCAGCCATGCCCTACCGACTGTGCCAGCCCTTGCAGCTCGCGACTGGCGACTGCGTAGATGGCATAGTCGTTGCCGCTGGCACCGCGCAGCTCAGCCAGCATCGCGCGCCAGCGCTCCAGCAGCACTGGCCGCTGAGACAACCAGGCGTCGACCCGCTCGCTGATCGCCTCCGGACCGTTCTCCATCTGCAGCACCGATACCGTGATGCTGCGCTGCTGTGAGTCGAGGTCGTCGCGGAAGCTCTCACGTGCCAGCGCCTGCCAGTTATTGGCCACCGGCAGGTTAGTCAACAGGTGCAGATACCAGGGAAGTTCCAGCGCACCACCGACGGCGAAGTAGGTTGCCGCCACCTGCGCAGGTACCTGGCCGGTTTCGTCAGCGGCCTCGAGAATCGGCAACAGTGTGTACAGATGGCTGGTACCGGCCACCATGCGCGCCAGCAGCTCTGGCACCCCGGCTTCGGTGTACCGCTTATAGCGCTCCTGCCAGCGGTCACGTGTCGAGCCTTGCAGCAGTTCATCGAGCTTCAGACCGAGGGCAGCGACCCGCGGACCAAAGTGCGCGACGTCACGTGCGGCATCCAGCTCGCTACGACGATTGCGCAGGAACCAGCGCGTCGCGCGGCGGCCCAGACGCATCAGCTCGTCCATCAAGGCCAGCTGCAGTTCCGCCGGCACCTTGTGATCCAGCGCCTCGATCTGCCGGAACCAGTGAGGCAGATGGAAGATGTCGCGCACGATCACGTAGGCGCCGGCGACGTTCGCCGCACTCATGCCCGTCGCCTCGTTCAGGCGCTGAACAAAGGTGATGCCCATGTTGTTGACCAGATCGTTGGCGATCTGGGTAGCAACGATTTCGCGCTTGAGGCGGTGCTGCAACATGGCGCCACGGAAGCGTTCGACCAGCTGCTGCGGGAATGCGGTTTCCATCTCCCGCGCGAGGTAGTCATCGTCCGGCACACGGGAATCCAGCAGTGCCTTCTTGAGCTCGATCTTGCTGTAGGAAATCAAAACCGACAGCTCCGGCCGGGTCAGTCCCTTGCCGATGCTGGCGCGCTCGGCCAAGGCGTCATCGCTGGGCAGGAACTCGAGCGCGCGGTCGAGCTGCCCCGCCGCCTCCAGCGCATTGATCAACCGAACATACTCGGCGGCCCGCTCCCGCGAGCGATGCTGCGCCTGGGACAGCGCCTGGGTCTGCTTGTAGTTGTTCTGCAGCACCAGCTCGGCCACCGCGTCGGTCATTTCGAACAGCAGTTGATCGCGCTGCTTGGCGGTCATGTCGCCAGCGCTGACCACCTCGTTGAGCAGAATCTTGATGTTCACTTCATGATCCGAGCAATCGACGCCGCCGGCATTGTCGATGAAGTCGGTATTGCTCGATCCGCCATGCAGCGCGTACTCGACGCGTCCCAGCTGGGTCATGCCGAGGTTGCCGCCCTCGCCCACCACCTTGGCCCGTAGATCGGCGCCATTGACCCGCACCGCATCGTTGGCCTTGTCGCCGACTTCGGCGTGGCTTTCGCCGCCGCTCTTCACATAGGTACCGATACCGCCATTCCATAGCAGGTCCACCGGTGCCTTGAGCAGCGCGTGGATCAGCTCGGCTGGGGTCAGATGATCCGCCTCGATGGCGAAGCGCTCTTTCATCTGTGGCGTGATCGCGATTCGCTTGGCCGAACGCGGGAAGATGCCACCGCCTTCCGAGATCAGCGACACGTCGTAATCGGTCCATGACGAGCGCGGCAGGTCGAACAGGCGCTTGCGCTCGATGAAACTGCGCGCAGGATCGGGATTGGGATCGATGAAAATATGCAGATGGTTGAACGCGGCCACCAGCTGCAGGGTTTCGGACATCAGCAGACCGTTGCCGAACACATCGCCAGCCATGTCGCCGATACCGATGACGCTGATCACGTCGGTCTGCACGTTGATGCCGCGCTCACGGAAGTGCCGCTGCACCGAAACCCAGGCGCCGCGCGCGGTGATGCCCATCTTCTTGTGGTCGTAGCCTGCCGAACCGCCCGAGGCAAAGGCGTCACCGAGCCAGAAGTCGTATTCGGCGGCGATGCCGTTGGCGATGTCCGAAAAGCTCGCGGTGCCCTTGTCCGCAGCGACCACCAGATAGGGATCGTCACCGTCATAGCGCAGTACATTGGCGGGCGGAACGACCTCGCCTTCATGAAGGTTATCGGTGATGTCGAGCAGGCCACTGATGAAAATGCGATAGCAGGCGATCGCTTCGGCCTGAATATCATCCCGCGTGCCACTGGTAGGCAGACGACGCGGCACGAAACCGCCTTTCGCGCCGCCGGGAACGATTACCGCATTCTTCACCTGCTGCGCCTTGACCAGGCCGAGCACTTCGGTGCGGTAGTCCTCTTCACGGTCGGACCAGCGCAACCCTCCACGGGCCACCTTGCCGCCGCGCAGGTGCACGCCCTCGACCCGTGGCGAATAGACGAAGATCTCATACATCGGTGCCGGGCGCGGCATCTCCGGGATCGAGCGCGGATCGAGCTTGAAGCTGAAATACGACTTAGGTTTGCCGTTGGCATCCGGCTGATAGAAGTTGGTTCGCAGGGTGGCCTGAATCAGCGCCAGATAGCGCCGCAGAATCCGGTCCTCGTTGAGTACCGCCACATCATCAAGCGCTGTGAGAATCGCCTGTTCCAGCCGTTGCTGCTTGTCTGCCAGATCCTCGTCACCGAGCTTGCGCGCCAGGTAGAAGCGCATCTTGAACAGCCGCACCAGCTCGCGGGCGATATCCGTGTGGTTGAGCAGCGCGCTGGCGATATAGCCAAGGTCGAAGCCCATGCGAATCTGCTTGAGATAGCGCGCATAGGCGCGCAGCAGCGCCACTTCCCGCCAGGCCAACCCGGCGGTCAGCACCAGACGGTTGAATCCATCATTCTCGGCAAAGCCGCCGTAGATATGGATGAACGCATCCTGCAGCGCCTCGTTGATCTCCAGCAGGTCGATTTCCAGACCTTCGGCATAAGTGAAGGCGAAGTCGTGTATCCAGTACTCACGGCCGCCTCGGTCACGCAATCGGAACGGAAACTCGCCGAGCACCCGCAGCCCCAGGTTCTCCATGATCGGCAGGATGTCCGACAGCGGCAGCGGTGTATTCAGGTGGTAGAGCTTGCAGTGCAGGCGGTTCTCTTCAGCCGTGATCGGCTGATAGAAGCTCATCACCAGCGGGCGTTCCTCGCTGAGGTCGAGCACATGCTGCATGTCGACGGTGGCCGATTGCGGCGAGAAGCGCTCGCGGTAGCCAGCCGGGAAACCTTTCGGAAACTCGCTGAGCAGATGGGTGCCCCTGGCCTCGCCGAAGCGCTCGACCACCAGGCTCTGGTAATCGTCCTGCCAAGTACGGCATGCCTGCAGCACTTCCTGCTCCAGACGCACCGTATCCACCTGCAGCGCGCGGCTGGGGTCCAGACGCAGGATGAACTGCACGCGCGTCAGCACCGATTCGGAGAAATAGGTGGAGAACTCGCAGTCGCTGGCTTCGAGCCGCTCCTGCAGCACCTGCTGGATTTTCAGCCGTGTCTCGGTGGAGTAACTGTCACGCGGTACGTACACCAGGCAGTAGCAGAAACGCCGATAGGGGTCGAAACGCAGGAACAGCCGCAGCCGATTGCGTTCCTGGATCTGCACGATGGCGATGGCGTTTTCGAACAGCTCGTCGATCGGCGCCTGGAACAGCTCGTCACGCGGCAGCACCTCGAGAACCTGCACCAGCTCCTTGGCCAGATGCGCGGAGCTGCCGAAATTGGCGCGCTGCACGACCGTCTCGACCTTGCTGCGGATGAACGGGATGCGTCGCACGCTCTGGGTGTAGACCGACGAGGTGAACAGGCCGAGGAAGCGGCATTCGCGAACCACCCGCCCCTCGTCATCGAACTCGCGCACCGAGACGAAGTCCGGGTAAGCCGGGCGGTGCACGCGGCTGGGCATGGCCGCCTTGGCGAACGACAGCAGCAGTGGCTCACGCAGGTAGCTGACCGACTGACCGGTGAGCGACTGCTCCTCCTCGGAAAGCCCGGTGCGCATGCTGCGCGACAGACCCAGCAGCGAGCTTTCGTCATAGACGATGCGCCCGCCGTCGGCCTGTTCCTGCACGGAGAACTCTTCGTAGCCGAGGAAGGTGAAATGGTCGTCCGCCAGCCACCGCATGAAGTCGCGGATCTCTTCCAGCTCATCACCGTCGATGCTCAGGTTGACCTGCTCCAGACGCCCTTGCAGCTCGACCGCCTTGCCCTTCATCGCCGCAAAGTCACTCACCACCTGACGCACATCAGCCAGCACACCCAGCAGTGACTGCTCGAGCTCGCGCAGGGCCGTCGGGCTGGCGCAGCGATCAATCTCCACGAAGATCAACGATTCGGCATGGCTGTCAGCGGCGCGCTCATCCTTGGGCAGCAGCTCCAACAAGCTGCCATCGGCCCCGCGACGCACCTGCAGCACGCTGGTTTGCAGGGTATGGATGCTGTAGCCGCGGCGCGTCAGCTCCATGCGCACCGAATCGACCAGAAACGGCATGTCCGGATGCAGCACCTCGACCACGCTGTGGGTCGATTGCCAGCCATGCTTCTCGAAGTCGGGGTTGAATACCTGCACCTCGGGTTTGGCGGGATCGAAGCGCTCCAGCAGGCGCCAGCTGGCCAGTGTCGAGCCGACCAGATCGCTCATGCGCCGTTCGGTGAGTTCGGGCAGCGCGACGATGCCGAAGAACTGTTCGGCGAACAGGCTCAGTTGCGGCAGGATTTTCGGGTCTACGTGTTGCGCTAACGCTGTCTGCAATTGCTGCTGAAAGTCGGCCTTGCTGGCCGCTGAAAAGAACGCCATGTATGGCTCCGCTTGGCTTGCTGGGGAAAGAGACGTCGGTAGTGACTGACGGCACAGGACGAAGGTTCAAGGTTAGTCTAGTCGAGGGTTAATGCAGTAAAGTGGCGCTTCTCCTGCAGTCGCCTGCGACTGTCTGTAGCAGCCAATAGCAGCCGGCGTCTCTGCCCGCCGCGCCAGCCGATTTGCCGCCCACCTGGAAGACTCGAAAAGATGGATCACCGTGAATCGATAATCGCGCTGCGACAGTTCCTGTCCACCCAGATCCTGGGGCAGGAACGGCTGATCGAACGCCTGCTGATCGCCTTGCTCGCCGACGGCCACATGCTCGTCGAAGGGGCGCCGGGCCTGGCCAAGACCCGGGCCATCAAGGAACTCGCCGAAGGCCTGGAAGCGGAGTTCCATCGAATCCAGTTCACCCCCGACCTGCTGCCCGCCGACATCACCGGTACCGAAATCTATCGCCCGGAGACCGGCAGCTTCGTCTTCCAGCAGGGGCCGATCTTCCACAATCTCGTGCTCGCGGACGAAATCAATCGCGCGCCGGCCAAGGTGCAATCGGCGCTGCTCGAAGCCATGGCCGAGCGCCAGGTCAGCGTCGGCCGCAGCACTTACGATCTGCCGCCGCTGTTCCTGGTGATGGCGACACAGAACCCGATCGAGCAGGAGGGCACCTACCCCCTGCCCGAAGCACAGCTCGACCGCTTCCTGCTGCACGTGAAGATCGGCTTCCCCGACGCCTCGGTGGAACGACGCATCCTGCAGCAGGCCCGTGGCGAGGCAATCAATGGCGAGGCGGCGCCGGAACATCGGGTCAGCCAGCAGGCGATCTTCGCCGCGCGCAAGGATATCCTCGGCCTGTACATGGCCGATGCGGTGGAGGAATACCTGGTGCAACTGGTCATGGCCACGCGCACGCCGGCCAAGTTCGATGCCGAACTGGCTGAATGGATCGCCTATGGCGCGAGTCCGCGGGGCTCGATCTCGCTGGACCGCTGCGCCCGCGCCCATGCCTGGCTGGCCGGACGCGATTTCGTCAGCCCCGAGGACATACAGGCGATGCTTTTCGATGTACTGCGTCACCGCCTGATTCTCTCCTTCGAGGCAGAAGCCGCCGGCATCGATCAGGATCGGGTCATCCAGCGCATTCTCGACGTGGTAGCGGTGGCCTGATGCAACCGCAGGCTTCCGCCGCCGGGCAGCCAACCGAGCAGGGCTCCGGTATCCGCGTGAGCCTGGCCGAACTCATCGATATGCGTCATCGCGTCCGTGAAGTGCCGCTGTTTTCCACACCGCATCGCCGCAGCCCGCTGGTAGGTCTGCACCATTCCAAGCTGCGCGGGCGCGGCGTGGATTTCGACCAGGTTCGTATCTATCAGCCCGGTGACGACGTGCGCACCATCGACTGGCGCGTCACCGCACGCACCCAGGAGCCGCACACCAAGCTGTTCCATGAAGAACGCGAGCGGCCGATCTATATCGTCATCGAGCAGAGCCCGCGATTGTTCTTCGGCAGCGGCCGGCTGTTCAAGTCGGTGCTGGCGGCGCAGGCGGCGAGCCTGATCGGCTGGGCGGCGCTCAGCCACAATGATCGCGTCGGCGGGCTGGTGTTCGGCGATGAGCGTCAGGAAATCAAGCCACGGCGCAGCAAGCAGAGCCTGCTGCAGCTGCTGGATCGCGTCACCCGCGCCAACAATCGCCTGCAGCCAGACAACCCGATCGACCCCGACGCTTTCAGCATGGCCCTGCGCCGGGCACGGGAAGTGCTGCGTCCGGGCAGTCTGTCGGTGATTCTCTGCGACGAGCGCACCCTCACCGATGCCGCCGAGCAGCAGCTCAGCCTGCTCGCGCGCCATGTCGACCTGCTGTTGCTGCCGCTGTTCGATCCACTGGATCACGCCCTGCCCGCGGCCGGCCTGCTGCGCTTCAGCGAAGGCAATGCGCGGCTTGAACTGGATACCCAGGATGCGGATCTGCGTCAGCGCTACCGCGAGCAGGGCGAGGCGCGCAGCGCCCGCTGGCAGCGTCTGGCCGATCGCCTGCGGGTGCCGCTGATGCCGCTGGATACCCTGCACGATCTGGTCGAGCAGCTGCGCGAGCACCTGAGCGTCCGCCATCCGAGCGCACGGCAATGAATCCGCTCGATCAACTCGCTCCGCTGATCAGCCCCGACCCGATCAGCTGGTGGCCTCCAGCGCCGGGCTGGTGGCTGCTCGGCCTGGTGCTGCTGATGGCGCTTGGCTTGCTCTGGCGACTTCGTCACCGGCTGCTCAGGCGCAAGCCCCATGTGCAGCCGGAGCCACCGCTGGAACCGCAGCGCCAGGAAGCGCTCATCGAGCTTTCGCGCTTGAGCAAACCCTACGGAGGGCAACCGGCCAGCCAGTGGCTGCAACAACTCAATGGGCTGCTCAAGCGGCTCTGTCGCATTCGTTACCCCAACGACCACCCGCACACGCTCAGTGGGCGCGCGTGGCTGGCCTTTCTCGACAACCGCTGCCCGGCCGCCGGGCTGACCCGCTGGATGATTCTTGTCGAAGGTGCCTACCGGGCCGAGTGCCGCCTCGACGACAAGGCAATCGACGGGCTCGAACAGGCCGTCGACATCTGGATCCGCAAGCATGTTTGAACTGGCCTGGCCCTGGGTCTTCCTGCTGCTACCGCTGCCCTGGCTGCTGCGCGCACTGCTGCCGCCTGCCGATAGCGGCGAAGCCGCGCTGAAGGTCAGCTTCCTCGACGAACTGCAGCAGCTGTCCGGCCGGCGCGCGCGTGTCGCCCTGCCCGCCTGGCGCCAGCAACTGCCCTACCTGACCATCTGGCTGTTGCTGCTGTTCGCCGCAGCACGCCCCCAGTGGCTGGGTGAACCACTGCCGCTGCCCACCAGCGGCCGCGATCTGCTGCTGGCAGTGGACGTCTCCGGCTCGATGGATTACCCCGACATGCAGTGGCAGGACGAGGAGCTGACGCGGCTGGAACTGGTGAAGGTACTGCTCGGCGACTTCATCGAGGAGCGTCGTGGCGATCGCGTCGGCCTGATTCTCTTCGGCAGCAAGGCCTATCTGCAGGCGCCACTGACCTTCGATCGCCACACCGTGCGAGTCTGGCTGGACGAAGCCCGGGTTGGCATCGCCGGCAGCAACACTGCGATAGGGGACGCCGTCGGCCTGGCGGTTAAACGCCTCAGGGAGCGACCGGCGAACAGTCGTGTGCTGGTATTGATCACCGACGGTGCCAACAACGGTGGCGAAATCGAGCCGCTGCTGGCGGCCTCGCTAGCCGCCGAAGAAGGCGTGCGGGTCCACACCATCGGCATCGGCGCCGTGCCGGAAGAAGGTGGCGTGCTCAGCCGCTTCGGTTTCAACCCTGGCCTGGACCTCGACGAGCCGACGCTGCGCGCCATTTCCGAGCAAACCGGCGGCGAGTATTTCCGCGCCTCGTCGAGCGCAGAGCTGAAGGCGATCGGCGACACGCTGGATCGTCTCGAGCCGGCAGCGCAGCAACCAGCCCAGGCCCGTGTGGCCGAGGCCCTGTACATCTGGCCGCTGTCGGCGGCTTTGCTGATCAGCCTGCTGATGGTCGCGGCCAGCCTGTGGAGCGCACAGTTGCAGCGCCTGGCCTGGCGACGGGAGCAGCGCCGATGAGCGAGCTGCTACCCCATCTGTTGCGGCCATACTGGCTGCTCATCCTGCCGCTACTGATCTGGCTGCTGTGGCGGCTCTGGCATCGGCAGCTGCAGGTTGGTCGCTGGCAGCGTCTGCTGCCGGAAGCCTTTCATGCCGCCCTGCTGACCCGTGGCCGACTGCGCCACAGTCGCCTGCCCTGGCTGGTGCTGGGCCTGGCCTGGCTGCTGGCGGTCATCGCATTGCTCGGGCCCAGCTGGCAGCGCTTCGAACAGCCGAGCATCAAGCGCAGCGATCCCCTGGTGGTGCTGCTGGAACTCACGCCATCGATGCTCGCCAGCGACGCACCACCCACTCGCCTGGAACAGGCCAAGCGCAAGCTGCTGGATCTGCTCGAGCGCCGGCAGGACGTACAGACCGCCGTCGTGGTATTCGCCGGCAGCGCCCACACCGTGGTGCCGCTATCCGATGACCTGGCGACCACACGCAACCTGCTCGACGCCCTGCACCCGACGCTGATGCCCGAGCAGGGCCAGCGCGCGGACCTTGCCGTGGCCAAAGGCCTCGCCCTGCTCGAACAGGCTGGCCTGGGGCGCGGGCGCTTGCTGCTGATCGGCAGCAGCCTGGACGAGCACGAACGCAGCGCCATCGTCACGCTGATGGAGGGCAGAAACGAGCAACTGCTGATACTCGGCGTCGGCACCGCACAAGGCGCGCCAATCGCCGGCAAGGACGGTAGCTTTGTCAAGGATGCCCAAGGCGCAATCCTCATCCCGCGCCTGGACAACGCCAGACTGCAACGCCTGGCCAACGAGCTGGGAGGGCGCTATCAGCGCGCGCAGCTGGGTGACGACGACCTGACGGCCCTCGGTCTGCTCGATCAAACTGGCACGTTGCGCCAGGACGATGAAATCACGCGGCTGGAAGCCTGGCTGGATCAGGGGCACTGGCTGCTGTTGCCACTGCTCTTGCTGGCCGCCCTCGCCGGTCGCCGCGGCTGGTTGTTCTGCCTACCGCTATTGCTGCTGCAGCCGCAGCCTGCCAATGCCTTCGAGCTAGAGGACCTCTGGCTACGTCGCGATCAGCAGGGCCAACGCCTGCTGGACGCGGAGCGGCCGGCCGAGGCCGCCGAGCGCTTCACCGATCGCCGCTGGCAGGCCACCGCCCGCTATCAGGCCGGCGACTATGGCGGCGCGGCAGAACTGTTCGCCGAAGGCAACACGGCCGCCGATCACTACAACCGTGGCAATGCCCTGGCTCGTAGCGAAGCCTTCGAGGCCGCCATCGAAGCCTATGACCAGGCGCTGGACCTGCAGCCTGATCTACAGGCGGCGCAGCGAAACAAGGCGCTGATCGAAGAGCTGCTGCGCCGCCAGCAGGAACAGCCCGAGCCCGAGCAGGAACAGAATCAGCAGGACGAGCAAACCGAAGAACCACTGCCGCAACCCGAGCAGCCGCAATCACAGGAAGCGGGCTCTGCCCATTCCCCTTCGCCAGAGGATGCCCAGGTCGAGCCGTCCAGCGAAGCCAGCGGCGCCTCGCAGCCATCGACAACCGAAGCCACGCCCGAGACCGAAGAAATGGATGGCAGCGCGGCCCAGGCGCAACACGAAGCGCTTCCCGAGCAAGAGCGGCAACAGGCGATGGAGCAATGGTTGCGGCAGATTCCGGACGATCCCGGCGAGCTGCTGCGAAGGAAATTTCTCTACGAACAACGCAAGCACCAGGAAACCAATCGATGATGCGCCTGATGGCTTTTCTTCTGCTCGGCCTCCTTGCTGGTCAGGCCGCAGCCGCCGGCCTGTTCGCCCGGGTTGACCGCACCCAGCTGAGCATTGACGAAACCCTGGAGCTGAGCCTGGAAAGCCAGGGCAGCACGGTATTCGGCAAGCCCGACCTGCAGCCGCTGGAGCCATTGTTCGAGGTGTTCGACACCCGTCAGGTCAACCAGCTTTCCAGCAGCAACGGCGAAGCCTATGCGATCACACGCTGGTTGATTACCCTGCGGCCGAAGCAGACCGGCTACGTGATCATCCCGCCGCTGCAACTGGGCGACTGGCGCAGCGAGCCGATCACATTGATGGTCCAGGAATCGCTGAAAAATACCGAAAGCGACCAGCTGGCCCCGATCTTCATCGATGCCAGCGTCGATCAGGAAAACGTTTACGTTCAGGCCCAGGTGATCCTTACCCTGCGCATCTATCATTCGGTTTCGCTGTACGACGACAGCACCCTCTCGCCGCTGCAGATGCCGGAAGCCCTGGTCGAACGGCTCGGTGAGCCACGCACATACGAGAAAACCATCAACGGCATTCGCCACGGCGTCATCGAAGTGCGCTATGCGCTGTTCCCGCAGAAGTCCGGCGAGCTGACCATCCCTGCCCAACTGTTCAGCGCCACCACTGTGACCAATGGCAGCAACCCGCTGTTCGGCTCGCGTTCGGGCCGCTCGACGCAGGTCAGGTCACCAAGCATCCCGCTGACGGTCAAGCGCAAACCGGCGGACTACCCCGCCGCGGCGCCCTGGCTGCCGGCACGCAGCCTGACCCTGGTCGAGGCCTGGAGCCCGGAGCCCGATCAGGCACAGACCGGCGAATCGCTCACCCGCAGCCTGTTGCTCAAGGCCGAAGGCCTGACCAGCACCCAGTTGCCCGCCATCGGTTCTGCCCATAGCCCCGACCTGCGCCGCTACCCGGATCAACCGATCCTGGCCAACGAAGTCAGTGGCGCGGGTCTGGTCGGTAGCCGCGAGCAGCGCGAGGCGCTGATTCCCACGCGCAGCGGCGCGTTGCAGTTACCCGCGGTGGAAGTGGTCTGGTGGAACACCGTGGAAGACCGGCTGGAACGCACCACGCTGGACGAACGGACCCTGAATGTCGCCGATAATCCGAATCTCGCACCGACGCCCGCCGAGCAACCGGCCGCAACGCCACTACCTGCCGAGCAGCAGCTACTGTGGCCCTGGCAGCTGAGTACCCTGCTCTTCGCCCTGTCCACCCTCGCCGGCTTCGGACTGTGGCTACACGCGCGGCGGCAACCCGCAGTGCAGCGCGCACTGCAGCCTGGTCCGACCCCACGCAGCCTGCTCGACGACCTGCGTCGTGCCTGCCAGGCCAACGACTCGCAGGCCACTCGCCAGGCGCTGGATGCCTGGGCGCGGCAACAGCCGGAGACGCTGGCCGACATGGCTGCGCGCTTCGTGCCGCTGTCCGATGCGCTGGACGGACTCAATGGTGCGCTGTACAGCGAAGCCGGCCAGCGTTGGCAGGGAGAGGCGCTGTGGCAGGCGATCCAGACGCTCCCTCCAGCGACCAGTCCGAGTGTCGAGCAGGACCTCAGCGCCCTGCCACCACTGTATCCACGCTGACCGGCAACGCCACACCGCTTCACACCAGACGCGCCTGACCAACGCGGTGCACGGGCACCGCATGGCGCACCACTTTCTCGCTGGCATATCGCTTGCTTCAGGCTTGGCCATAGACCACTCCTGATCCGTCGTGCACGGTTACCTGTGCCGCACGCTTCGCAATCGAAAGGCCCACAGCATGACCGAACCTTCCACGTCGCCCCGCCACGATGCACTGGCCTGGGTCGCCGGCAGCGATGCACCGGAAAAGAGCTCGCTCAACCTGGGCTTTCTGCCACTTACCGATGCCGCCTCGCTGATTGTCGCCGCCACCCAGGGCTTCGCCCAGCCCTTCGGCCTGACGCTCAACCTGCACCGCCAGAACTCCTGGTCGGGCCTGCGCGACAAGCTGATCGGCGGTGAACTGGACGCAGCGCACGGCCTGTACGGACTGATATATGCCGTGCACCTGGGAATCGGCGGCAGCCGCGCCGTGGATATGGCGGTGCTCATGGGGCTTGCGCAGAACGGCCAGAGCATCAACCTGTCGACCCCGCTCAAGGCTGCCGGCGTGACCGATCCCGAGGCATTGCGCAACAGCGTGCGCCAAAGCGGTGCACGCCTGACTCTCGCGCATACCTTCCCCACCGGCACCCACGCGCTGTGGCTCTATTATTGGCTGGCCGCCAATGGTATCCACCCGCTGCAGGATGTGCGGACGCTGGTGCTGCCGCCATCGCAGATGGTGGCGTACCTGCAGGCCGGGCGCATCGACGGTTTCTGCGCCGGCGAACCCTGGGGTGCGCAGGCGATCGCCGAGGGGATCGGCTTCACCCTCGCAACCAGCCAGTCGATATGGCCGGATCATCCGGAAAAGGTGCTCGGCTGCACCCGCGCATTCGTCGAGCAGTACCCCAACACCGCGCGCGCACTGGTGATGGCGGTGCTCGAAGCGAGTCGCTTCATCGACCAGAGCCAGGAAAACCGCCGCAGCACCGCACAGCTGATTGCCGGGAACGAGTATGTCAACGCGCCGCTGGCAGCCATCGAATCACGCTTTCTCGGCTCGTATCAGGATGGGCTGGGCAACGCCTGGAATGACCAACACCCGCTGCGCTTCTTTGCCGATGGCGCGGCGAACATGCCCTACCTGTCCGACGGCCTCTGGTTCATGACCCAGCTGCGGCGCTGGGGTTTATTGCGCCAGGACCCGGACTACCAGCTGGTCGCAAGCCAGGTGCAACAGATCGAGCTGTACCGACAGGCCGCCGGCGCGCTCGGCATCACCGTGCCGGAGTCGCCCATGCGCAGCGCCACGCTGATGGATGGCAGGACCTGGGACGGCAGCGATCCGGCAGCCTACGCCCGCAGCTTCCCACTGCACGCCATGGCCGATCAGGCCATGGTGGCTGCACTTTGAGCAGGAGATCAGGCATGTTGCGCATCCTGCTGATCGACGACACCCCACGCAAGATCGGGCGCCTGCGAAGCGCGCTGATCGAGGCCGGCTTCGAAGTCATCGATGAATCCGGCCTGACCATCGATCTGCCCGAGCGGGTCGAGACAATTCGCCCGGACGTGGTGCTGATCGACACCGACTCCCCGGGCCGCGATGTGCTGGAACAGGTGGTGCTGGTCAGCCGCGACCAACCACGACCCATCGTCATGTTCACCGACGACAGTGACCCGGACGCCATGCGTCAGGCCATCCGCGCCGGGGTCAGCGCCTATATCGTCGAGGGCATTCAGGCCCAGCGGCTCAAGCCGATCCTCGATGTGGCGATGGCGCGTTTCGAGACTGACCAGGCGATCCGTGCGCAATTGCAGGCCCGCGAGCAGCAACTCGCGGAGCGCAAACGCATCGAGCTGGCCAAGGGCATGCTGATGAAGATGCGCGACTGCAAGGAGGAAGAGGCCTACACCCTGATGCGCCGCCAGGCGATGAGTCGCCAGCAGAAGCTGATCCAGGTCGCCGAGCAGATCATCGCCATGAACGAGCTGCTTGGGCAGTGAGCTGCCCGCCCGCAGTGCAACCGCTCGACCAAACGCACCATGGGCGAGCGTGCTCTCGGTCCCTCGGCATGGACCGTGAGACAGCTGCAACGCCGCCATCCGCCAAGACGCGGCGTTCAGCCGAGAGCCTGCAGCAAGCGGCAGGCTGGCAAGCAGCTTGCTAGATGGATTGGCCGAGCCAACGAAGGCGTCCGGCAAAGACGAAGGCGTCCCTGCACCGCATGTTTCGACATGCCGGTCCGGACGCCTTTTTTGTTGCCCGCGCGGCAGTGCCGCGCGCTCACTTCAGGGATTTGCAGAATGACCATCACCGCGACCTTGGCGATCGCCTGTGTACTGCTGATGCTGGGCCACTATCTGAACGGCATGGCCAGCGCACAACATTCCCGACGCGTAGCGCAGTTGCGCCTGCTGGCAGTTCAGGAAGATCTGGAGATTCTCCGCCTGCTGCAACAGCATCGCGGTATGGGCGTACAGATCGAACCCACTGCGGTAGCGCTGCGCTGCACGCTGGCGACAAGCCTGACGCAACGTCTGCAACAGCGCAGTGCCCTGCCCGATGCGTATTCGATAACCGAAGGCTGGCTGGTTCTGCGCAACAACCCTGCCGATTTCGACGGGCATTGCGCACTGATCGAAACCCTTATCGATGCGCTTGAGAAGCGGGCGCCGATATCGAGCAACGAACCCGCCGAAGCCGCTCGCGCCTGCCGCGAACTGGAAGACGTGGCACGCCTGCGCGGCCTCTGCGTCGTCGCCTCGAATCAGGGCGGCTGCACGCCGGCTTTGCAAAAGCGCCTGAAAGCACTCTGTCGGCGCATGGTTACAGACACCGATATGGAGCTGAAGCGGCTGGTCGGCAAGCTTGAGCGCAGCGTGATCCATGCAGCCCAACCGAGGCTGAGCCCGCCCGAGTGCTTTGCCCTGGTCACTCCCTTCATCGACGCGCGCCTGCAGTTGATCCAGCAACGTCTGCAGCACAGTGACGCGCAAGCGCAGCACGGCTTGCGTCGGGTGGGCTGACGAATCGAGGTTGCGGGGTCTGCCTCCGCTCCATTCGTAGCCGCCACCGCATGGCTACGTGCAGGCGCCGCTCCACCTAGGGCCTCCAGTAGGAGCGACCTCGGCCGCGAATGGGCCCGCCCGGTGCCAGCCCATTCGCGGTCAAGACCGCTCCCACGAGCCCGCATCTAACCTGGGCGAATGACACAACGCTAGAATGCGCACCTTCGACCGATTACCGAGCGACCCATGGCGCGTCTTACCCTGCATTTCCCGGAAGACCAGTACTGCTTTTCCACCCAGCTCACCGTGCGAATCACCGACATCAACGCCGGCAACCATCTGGCCAACGATTCGATGATCTCGATGATTTCCGAGGCGCGGGCGCGCTTCCTGTTCGCCTACGGGGTTGCCGAGACCCGTCAGGACGGTGCTGGCATCATCGTGACCGACCTTTGCCACGACCTACAAAGCCGAAGCCCATGCCCGTGATGCGCTGCTGTTCGAGGTCGGCGTGATGGATTTCAACAAGTACGGCGGCGATATCATCTTCCGCATCACCCGCCCTGCCGACGGCACACTGATCGCCATGGCCAAATCCGGTTTCGTCTTCTACGACTACGCCCAAAGCCGCGTCGTCGCCATGCCCGAGGCGTTCGCCGGCAAGTTTCCGCGGGTCAACCGGATCGACTAGGGGCGTCAGCCACAGATTGCAGCAACCGCTGGACATCCTCGCGATGACACAGCTCGGTGCCCGGACGCATCACCGTCGCGGCACCCGCGGCAATGCCCCGGCACACCGCATCCTGTAGCGAGCGCGCCTCGGCCAGCGCCAGCACCATGGCGCCGAGCATGCTGTCACCCGCACCCACTGCGCTGACCACCGGGACATCCGCCGAGGGCAGGCGCCGCAGCTCATCGCCACAGGCGTACAGCGCGCCCTGGGCTCCCAGCGACAACACGACCACTTCGGCGCAGCCCTGAGCGATCAGGCGGCGCAGCGCTGCCTCCTGTTCGGCTTCGCTGGAGATGGGGTAGCCCACAAGGCTGGACAGCTCGTCAAGGCTCGGCTTCATCAGGTATGCACCGCCCTGCCGGGCGGCGTGGCGTAATGGCTCGCCGGACAGATCGACGACCAGCCGCGCACCGATACCGCGCGTCAATGCCAGCAGCTCGTCGTAGAAACCCAGGTCGACGCCGGGTGGAAAGCTGCCGCTCAGCACCACATAGGCCGGCGCTGGCTGCAGCGCTGCGAGGCTGTCGAGGCAACGCTGAAGTTCCTGCGCGGATAGCGTCGGACCGGGCAACACGAAACGGTACTGCAGGCCTGAGCCCAGCTCATCGACAGTGAAACTCTCGCGGGTATCGCCAGTAATGGACACCGGACGATGCACCAGACCCAGTTCGTCCAGCGAACGTTGCAGCAGATCGCCAAAGGGCCCTCCAGCCGGATAGATGGCGATCGCCCTGCCCCCGAGCGTCTTCACCACCCGCGCCACGTTGATCCCGCCGCCACCCGGGTCGTGGCGCGGCAGCGAACACCGCAGCTTTTCGGTACTGATCACTCGCGGAGTGCTGACGGAAAGGTCCATCGCCGGATTAAGAGTCAGGGTCGCAATCAGGGGCATCGCTCGCTCCTTGGCAAAAGCCGCTCAAGACTAACAGCAAGCGCGCCTTGGGTTTTACGAGATGCCTTGCCCTGATTTGGCGCGCGGTTGCGCGCTATCTGTGCGCTTTGTCGTCGTGCGGCATCTGCTTAGCCACGCCGAACGCACAGAATTGGCGGCCTCCGCAGGCTGGCACGCTGGCACGCTAGATGCTAGTTCCGCTTCAGGCAGGCCAACGGCGGTCTGCAATATCACGACAAAGGCGTCGCACCACACCTGCTCCGGCAGGCGTGCTGCGGCGCCTTTTTGTTTTCCGCCTCGACGAGGGGGCGGTCTGAGCAGCCCTAGCGGCCAACGCCGCGTCACGAACGCCCTGGAGCCGATCCAATGAGCACGAGTTTCTGGAAAGCCGGCCACGCGCCGACCCTGTTTGCCTCCTTCCTCTACTTCGACCTGAGCTTCATGGTCTGGTACGTCCTCGGCCCGCTGGGCGTGCAGATCGCCGCCGATCTCGGCCTGACCACCCAGCAACGCGCCTTCATGGTCGCCACGCCGATCCTCGCCGGTGCCGTACTACGTCTCGCGCTGGGCATCCTGGCGGATCGCACATCGCCGAAAACCGCGGGGCTGTTTGGCCAGAGCGTCGTCATCGTCGCGCTGTTCGTCGCCTGGCTACATGGCATCCACAGCTACGAGCAGGCTTTGCTGCTCGGCCTGTTCCTCGGCATGGCCGGCGCATCCTTTGCCGTCGCGCTGCCGCTGGCCTCACAGTGGTATCCGGCAGAGCACCAGGGCAAGGCGATGGGCATCGCCGGTGCCGGTAACTCCGGCACCGTGCTGGCGGCCCTGTTCGCGCCGGTCCTGGCGGCGATCTTCGGCTGGAACAACGTATTCGGCCTGGCGCTGATCCCGCTGGTCCTCACCCTGATCATCTTCGCCAGCGTGGCGAAGAATGCGCCCAATCGCCCGACACCGAAGTCGCTGGCCGATTACATGAAAGCGCTGGGCGACCGCGACAGCTGGTGGTTCATGTTCTTCTACAGCGTCACCTTTGGCGGCTTCCTCGGCCTGGCCAGTACCCTGCCCGGCTATTTCCACGACCAGTACGCCTTCGACCCGGTCAAGGCCGGCTACTACACCGCGGCCTGCGTCTTCGCCGGCAGCCTGCTGCGCCCGCTCGGCGGTGCACTGGCCGACCGCATCGGCGGCATCCGGGCGCTGCTGGTGATGTACACCGTCGCGGCATTCTGCATCGCTGCGGTGGGCTTCAATCTGGCCAGTTCGACTGCAGCGCTGGCGCTGTTCGTGGTCGCCATGCTCAGCCTGGGCGCCGGCAATGGTGCGGTGTTCCAACTGGTGCCGCAGCGCTTCAACAAGGAGATCGGCGTGATGACCGGACTGGTCGGCATGGCCGGCGGTATCGGCGGCTTTCTGCTCACCGCCGGGCTCGGTGCAGTCAAGCAATCGACCGGTGACTACCAGCTCGGCCTCTGGCTGTTCGCCAGCCTCGGCGTGCTCGCCTGGTTCGGCCTCTATGGCGTCAAGCGTCGCTGGCGCACCACCTGGGGTTCGGCTGCGGTAACCGCGGCGCGGGTGTGATGCACATGCAGATCATGCAGGGCGCGAATAGTGCTCTGCTGCAGTACGCAGCCATTCGAGAACGACCATGCCCCTGCGATTGAGCTATGGCGAGGCCAGCGCCGCCGGGCCGCGACCGGAAAATCAGGATGCGATACGCATCGTCACTCCGGCGCCCGGGCTGGCAACCGGCAAGGGGTATCTGTTCGCGCTGGCCGATGGCGTCAGCCAATGCGCCGATGGCGGGCTGGCTGCGCGAGCGACCTTGCAGGCGCTGGCTTTCGACTATTACGCGACGCCGGAGACCTGGGCCGTCGCGCAATCACTCGACCGCGTGCTGGTCGCGCACAACCGCTGGCTGCAGGCCAACGGCGGCAACCAGCCGCTGTTGACCACCCTCACCACACTGGTGCTGCGCGGTCGCCGCTTCACCCTGGCGCATGTTGGCGATTGCCGCGCCTACCGCTGGAACGGCTCCCAGCTCGAGCGACTCAGCGAAGACCATGTCTGGGAGCAGTCGGGCATGCAGCATGTGCTCAAGCGTGCGCTGGGACTGGATCAGCACCTGGTGATGGACTACCTCGACGGCGAGCTGCAAGAAGGCGAAAGCTACCTGCTGCTGAGCGACGGCGTCTGGTCCTGCGTCCCCGAACGCGACATCGCGCATATCCTGCACGATCAACCCGACCTAGGCGCCGCGGCACGGGCGCTGGTCAATCTGGCGCACCAGAGCGGCAGTCAGGACAACGCCAGTGCCTTGCTGCTGCGCGTCGAAGCCCTGCCCGAAGCGGTGCTGGCCGACGCCCTCGCCCAGCTCGATCATTGGCCGTTGCCGCCGAAGCTGCGCCCCGGCCAGCTGTTCGAGGGCTGGCAGGTGAATGCACTGCTGCACGAGTCGCGGCAGTCGCTGATCTATCGGGTGCAAGATGCTCAGGGCCAGGCCTGGCTGCTGAAGACGCTGCCACCCAGCCGGCAGGACGAGGCAGACGCAGGACCGGCGTTGCTCCAGGAAGAATGGTTCATGCGCCGGGTTGCCGGGCGCAACTTCGCCGAACTGCATCCGCTGCCAGAACGCCAACACCTCTATTACGTGCAGCGCGAGTACAGCGGGACGACCCTGGCGCAACGCTTCGAACGAGACGGCCCGCTGCCACTGGCCGATTTGCTGCAGGTCGCCTCCCGGCTGATCCGCGCGGTGGGCATGCTGCATCGGCGCAACATCCTTCATCGTGACATCAAGCCGGAAAACCTGCTGCTGGGTGAGGACGGCGAGCTGCGTATCCTGGATTTCGGCCTGGCGTTCTGCCCCGGGCTGACTCGCGACCTGCCCAATCACCTGCCCGGAACCCCGAGTTTCATTGCCCCGGAGGCATTCACAGGGGCCGAACCCAGCGCAGCGCAGGATCTTTATGCGACCGGCGTGACACTGTATTACCTGCTGACCGGGCACTACCCCTACGGCGAGATCGAAGCCTTCCAGCATCCACGCTTCGGCAACCCGACACCGGCCAGCCGCTATCGCCCGGACGTGCCGACCTGGCTGGAGGAAAGTCTCGCCCGCGTGCTAGCGGTCGATCCACGACAGCGTTTCGAAACCGCCGAGCAATGGCTGCTTGAGCTGGAACAGGGCGAACAGCGCAGCGCCAGCCTTCGGCTGCGCCCCCTGCTCGAACGTGAGCCGCTCAAGGTATGGCGCGGCATGGCGCTGTTGTCGCTGCTACTCAACCTGCTGCTGGTCGTGCTGCTGATAAAAGGCGCTTGACGCTCAGCGACGGGTAATCAGCCCCTGGCGCGCCACCCGGGTCAGCTCGCACACGCATTCTTCCAGGCGCTCAGCGGTCGGTGCCTGAATCACGGCCAGATCGAAGCTGTCGGTGGCAAAACGCGCCAGCGACTCGTCGGCCGTGGCGAACTGGATAAGCAGGGCGCGGGATTTGCGATGACGTCGCGGCCAACCTTCGAGGTAGCGCAACAGAGATGGCTGGTGAGTACCGCCGAGGAGGACTTTCGGATTGCTGGGGTGTAGGCCGCTGGTGATCGGGGCCAGGCGCAACTGGGCGTGCTTTGCGTTCATTGATTCAACTTCCGCCTCGAGGATTCCGCTGGGCAGCGGTGGGAGGCGACACCGGAACCAGCGCTTTAGCGGTATTTCGAAGCCATCGGCTCCAGGCGCCCCGCAAGTAGCTGACTAAATCGGCGCATGGGCGAAACTTTAGAAAGCTGGCCGCAGCCTGTCAACGGCGTTTTTGGAGTCGCTTCGATGGCGATTCGCACCATCAGGGCGCAAGCCGCTGCATATCAGTGCAACGATGCTCCGCGGCCAACGCCCCATCAACCGCTCAAGCCCTTGAAAATTGGTGTATTTGCAAATTGGCATAACCTCTGCAAAGCAGAACCTCGAAGAATCATTACGACCTGACCCTCAACGTGGAGCGGCAGGTCTCCCGACAGAGCGGGACACGGACAAAGGCGTCCTCACTGGGTAACCGGTGGGACGCCTTTTTTGTTGTTGAAAAATTTCGAGCAGGCCGGACGGCAGCTGGCACGGAGAACGGGCATGAAGAAACTCAAACTGGTAATGATCGGCAACGGCATGGCCGGCGTGCGGACCCTTGAGGAACTGCTCAAGCTCACCAACGAGCTCTATGACATCACGGTGTTCGGCGCCGAGCCACATCCCAACTACAACCGCATCCTGCTCTCCCCGGTGCTGGCCGGCGAACAGCAGTTCGAAGAGATCGTGCTCAACGACCTGAACTGGTACGCCGAGAACGATATCCACCTCAAGCTCAACCGCAAGGTGGTGAAGATTGACCGGGTCAAACGCCGGGTGATCGCCGATGACGGCAGCGAGGCGGAATACGACCGCTTGCTCATCGCCACCGGCTCCAACCCGTTCATCCTGCCGATTCCCGGCAAGGACCTGCAGGGCGTAATCGGCTACCGCGACATTGCCGACACCCAAGTGATGATGGAAACCGCCAAGACCCACAAACACGCGGTGGTCATCGGCGGCGGCCTGCTCGGCCTGGAAGCGGCCAACGGCCTAAAGCTGCGGGGCATGGACGTCACCGTGGTGCACATCGGTGACTGGCTGATGGAGCGCCAGCTCGACAAGACTGCCGGCACCCTGCTGCAGAGCGCGCTGGAAAGCCGTGGCCTGAAGTTTCTCCTGCCCAAGCACACCGCCGAACTGCTCGACAACGGCGAAGGCCGGGTATGCGCGGTCAAGTTCAAGGACGGCGACGTGATCCCCGCCGACCTGGTGGTGATGGCCGCCGGCATCCGCCCCAACAGCGAACTGGCCGAACAGGCCGGCATCCCGTGCAATCGCGGCATTCTGGTCAACGACACCCTGCAGACCTACGACCCGCGCATCTACGCCGTCGGCGAATGCGCCAACCATCGCGGCACCGCCTATGGCCTGGTCGCACCGCTGTTCGAACAGGCCAAGGTCTGCGCCAACCACCTGGCCATGCTTGGCTTCTCCCGCTATCTCGGCTCGGTGACTTCGACCAAGCTAAAGGTCACCGGCATCGACCTGTTCTCGGCTGGCGATTTCATCGGCGGCGACGGTACCGAGACCATCACCCTCTCCGACCCCATCGGCGGTGTCTACAAGAAGCTGGTGATCAAGGACGACGTGCTGGTCGGCGCCTGCCTGTACGGTGATACCGCCGATGGCGGCTGGTACTTCCGCCAGGTACGCGAGGGCCAGAACGTGGGCCAGATCCGCGACCATCTGATGTTTGGCGAGGGCGCCATCGGCGATGCTGGCCACCAGGGCCAGAGCAAGGCCATGTCGATGCCGGACGATATGGAAGTGTGCGGCTGCAATGGCGTGTGCAAGGGCACCATCGTCAAGGCGATCCAGGAACACGGGCTGTTCTCGGTGGACGAGGTGAAAAAGCACACCAAGGCCGCCAGCTCTTGCGGCTCCTGTGCCGGGCTGGTCGAACAGATCCTGATCAACACCGTCGGCGGCGCCGCCGACGTCAAGCCGAAGAGCGAGAAGGCCATCTGTGGCTGCAGCGACCTTAACCACGGCCAGGTGCGCAAGGCCGTTCGCGAGCACCACTTGACCAGCATTCCGGCGGCCATGGCCTTCATGGAATGGCGCACGCCGAACGGCTGCGCCACCTGCCGTCCGGCGCTGAACTACTACCTGATCTCCACCTGGCCGGGCGAGGCCAAGGACGATCCGCAATCGCGCTTCATCAACGAGCGCGCCCACGCCAACATCCAGAAGGACGGCACCTACTCCGTCGTGCCGCGCATGTGGGGCGGCGTCACCAACGCCTCCGAGCTGCGCCGCATCGCCGATGTGGCGGACAAGTATCAGGTGCCGATGGTCAAGGTCACCGGCGGCCAGCGCATCGACCTGCTGGGCATCCGCAAGGAAGACCTGCCAGGCGTCTGGAAAGACCTGGATATGCCTTCCGGCCACGCCTACGGCAAATCCATCCGCACAGTGAAGACCTGCGTCGGCAGCGAGTTCTGCCGCTTCGGTACGCAGAACAGCACGCAGATGGGCATTGACCTGGAACACGCCCTTTTCAACATGTGGTCGCCGCACAAGGTCAAGCTGGCCGTCTCCGGCTGCCCGCGCAACTGCGCCGAATCCGGCATCAAGGACGTCGGCATCATCGGCGTGGACTCCGGCTGGGAGCTGTACATCGGCGGCAACGGCGGCATCAAGACCGAAGCCGGCGAGTTCTTCGTCAAGGTGAAGACGGCCGAGGAGGTCATGGAATACAGCCTGGCGTTCCTCCAGCTCTACCGCGAGGAAGCCTTCTACCTCGAGCGCACCGTGCACTACATGCAGCGCGTCGGCATGGACCACATCAAGAAGGCCGTGCTGGACGACGCCGAGCGACGCAAGGCGCTGCATCAGCGGCTGCTGTTCTCGCTTTCCTTCGAGCAGGACCCGTGGCAGGAGCAGCTTTCCAAGCCGCAGCTGAAAAAGGAATTCGACCGCATCGCCGTCAAGCAGCTGGAAAACGCCTGAGAACCTGATCTGGAGAAACACCGCATGAACTGGCTCGATATCTGCGCACTGGATGAGATCAACCCGCTCGGCTCGCGCATCATCGCCGGCCCCAAGGGCGATATCGCGATATTCCGTACTTCCGACGATCAGGTCTTCGCCCTCGACGACCGCTGCCCGCACAAGG
The DNA here is from genome assembly GCF_900114065.1 of Stutzerimonas kunmingensis. GTDB lineage: Bacteria > Pseudomonadota > Gammaproteobacteria > Pseudomonadales > Pseudomonadaceae > Stutzerimonas > Stutzerimonas kunmingensis. The sequence goes on along the minus strand of NZ_FORS01000013.1, from coordinate 16,362 downwards.
GCGGCCCGCTGTCGCAAGGGATCGTCTACGGCAAGCAGGTCGCCTGCCCGCTACACAACTGGCAGATCGATCTGCAAAGCGGCGAAGCACTAGCGCCCGACGTCGGCTGCGCCCACCGCCACGAGGCGCGCGTCGAGAATGGTCGCGTGCAGCTTTCGCTTAACCAGCGCAAGGAATGCGCGGCCTGAACACACCGCAGTTGACCAGCACCTTTTCCCAGGAGACGACGCCATGCGTATGACAACCGCCTCGACCTGCTGCTACTGCGGTGTCGGCTGTGGCGTGCTGATCGAGCACGACGGCGAGCGCATCCTCGATGTGGCCGGCGACCCCAGCCATCCGGCCAACTTCGGCAAGCTGTGCAGCAAGGGCTCGACGTTGCACCTGACCGGCGATCTGGACGCTCGCGCGCTCTACCCCGAGCTGCGTCTGGGCAAGGGCCTGGCGCGCAGCCGTACCGACTGGGACAGTGCCCTGGAGCACGCGGCCAGCGTATTCGCCGAGACCATCCGCGAGCACGGCCCGGACAGCGTCGCCTTCTATGTCTCCGGCCAGCTGCTGACCGAGGACTACTACGCCTTCAACAAACTGGCCCGTGCCCTAGTCGGCACCAACAACCTGGATTCCAACTCGCGGCTGTGCATGTCCTCGGCGGTGGTCGGCTACAAGCGCAGCCTGGGCGCCGACGCCCCACCCTGCAGGTACGAGGACATCGAGCAAGCCGACTGCCTGCTGATCGTCGGCAGCAACATGGCCTATGCGCATCCGGTGCTGTTCCGCCGTCTGGAGGAAGCCAAGGCGAAGCGACCGGAGATGACCATCATCGTCGTCGACCCGCGCCGTACCGACACCAGCGAGCTGGCCGACCTGCACCTGCCGATCCTGCCGGGCACCGATGTCGCGCTGTTCCACGGGCTGCTGCATATCCTCATGTGGGAAGGCTGGATCGACCGCCGCTTCATCGACGCCCATACCGAAGGCTTCGATGCGCTGAAAAGCCTGGTGCGCGACTACACCCCGGCAATGGTCGCCGACCTCTGCGGCATCTCTGTAGATGATCTGCAAACCTGCGCACGGCTGATTGGAAAACCCAGGGCGCGCAGGAGCGTCGCGAGCGAAGGGGCGGCAAGGCAAAAAACGGCGAGGGAGCGGAGTTTACATGCAGTAAATGAGCATCCCGAGCCGGTTTTTAACGCGGCCGCACCGAGTGCAGCAGCTCCTGCGCGTCATGGGGCGCCGAGCTTTCTAAGCCTGTGGTGCATGGGGCTGAATCAGTCCACTGCCGGCAGCGCCAAGAACAGCGCGCTGATCAATTTGCACCTGGCCGCCGGGCAGATCGGCAAGCCGGGCGCCGGGCCTTTCTCGCTCACCGGCCAACCGAACGCTATGGGCGGTCGTGAGACCGGCAGCCTGTCCAATCTGCTGCCCGGTCACCGCGAAGCGGCCAACGCCGAACACCGTGCCGAAGTCGCGGACTACTGGGGCGTCGAGCAGCTGCCAAAACAGCCTGGCCTGTCCGCCATCGAGCTGTTCGAGGCGGTGCGCGCCGGCAAGATCAAGGCGCTGTGGATCGCCTGCACTAACCCGGCTCAGTCGCTGCCGGACCAGCAGAAAGTCCATGAGGGCTTGGCCGCCTGCCCCTTCGTCGTGGTGCAGGAAGCCTTCTTCACCACCGAAACCTGCCGCCACGCCGACCTTCTGCTGCCGGCCGCGAGCTGGGGCGAGAAGGAAGGCACCGTGACCAACTCCGAGCGTCGTATCAGCCACGTGCGCCGCGCCGTGCCGGCCCCAGGCGAAGCCCGTGCGGACTGGGCGATCACCTGCGATTTCGCCCGACGCCTGGAACGTCACCTGCGCCCCGGCCAGCCGAGCCTGTTCACTTTCGAGAATGCCGAAGCGCTGTTCGAGGAGTACAAGCCGCTCACCGCCGCCCGCGATCTGGACTACAGCGGCCTGAGCTACGCACTGATCGATACCCTCGGTCCGCAGCAATGGCCGTTTCCGCCAGGCAGCGAACAAGGCACCGCGCGGCTTTATGATGACGGTGTGTTTCCCACTGCCAATGGCCGCGCCCGTTTCATCGCCGAGCACTACCAGGCGCCGAAGGAAAAGCGCGAGGCGCGCTATCCGCTCACGCTCAATACCGGCCGGCTGCGCGACCAGTGGCACGGCATGAGCCGCACTGGCACCGCGGCGCGGCTGTTCGGCCATGTCGAAGAAGCGTTGCTCGGAATGAACGCTGATGACATGCGCCGCCGGCGTCTGCTGGACGGCCAGCTGGTGAAGGTGAAGAGCCGTCGCGGCAGCCTGATCCTCCCGGTACAGAAGGACGACAGCCTGCGTGCCGGCCAGACCTTCCTGCCGATGCACTGGGGCGATCGCTTTCTCAAGGGGCTGGGCAGCAACGTACTGACCCTGGCCAGCGTCGATCCGCTGTCGAAACAGCCGGAACTCAAGCACGCCGGCATCGAAGTCGAACAGGTCGAATTGCCCTGGCAGTTCTTCGCGCTGGTTGAGGGCGATGTGCAGCGACGCTTCGAGGCGCTGCGGCCATTGTTCGAAACCTTCGACTACGCCAGTTTCAGCCTCGGCGGGCGCGAACGCTCGGCGTTGCTGATCCGCGCCGCCCGGAATGCGGCGCCAACGGCTGCCGAGCTGGACGCCATCGACAGCCTGCTCGGCCTCGACGAAGGCCCGGTGCTGGCCTATGACGACCCGCGTCGCGCGGTCGGCAAGCGCGTACGCATCGAGGACGGTCGCATCGTCGCCCTGCGCCTGGCCGGCGAAACCGCCGCCCGGCAGTGGCTGCGCGGACTCTGGGAAAGCGGCAGTGCCGACGCCGAGTTGCGTCGCTGGCTGCTGGCTCCACTCAGCGCGCCACCTGGCGGCGCGACCATCAGCAACGACCGTACTCTGTGCAACTGCATGAATGTCAGCCAGAGCAAGGTCCGTGCAGGCATCGAGCGCGGTCTCGATCTGACCGGCCTCAAGCAGGAGCTCGGCTGCGGCACCAGCTGTGGCTCCTGCGTACCCGAAATCAAGCGTTTGCTGGCCAGCCAGCCGGAACGCGCACTTTCCTGATACCAACCAAGACGAGGATTTCCCCATGAGCGCAAAAGTCTGGCTGGTAGGCGCCGGCCCTGGCGATCCGGAACTGCTGACCCTCAAGGCCGTGCGCGCGCTGGGTGAAGCGCAGGTGGTGATGATCGATGATCTCGTTAACTCCGCCGTGCTCGAACACTGCCCCAACGCACGCATCATCCCCGTGGGCAAGCGCGGCGGCTGCCGCTCCACGCCGCAAGCCTTCATCCACCGTCTGATGCTGCGTTACGCCCGCCAGGGCAAGTGCGTGGTGCGCCTCAAGGGTGGCGATCCGTGCATCTTCGGCCGCGGTGGCGAAGAAGCCGAATGGCTGTCGGCACGGGGCATCGAGGTCGAGCTGGTCAATGGCATCACCGCCGGTCTGGCCGGTGCCACCCAGAGCGGGATCTCGCTGACCCAGCGCGGCGTGGCCCGCGGCGTCACGCTGGTCACGGCGCACACGCTCGACGACAGCAGTCCGGAATGGCAGGCGCTGGCCAAAAGCGGCACCACGCTGGTGGTGTACATGGGTGTGAGCAAGCTGGAACAGGTGCAGGCCGGGCTGTTGGAGGGCGGACTTTCCGCCGGTACACCAGTGGCGATGATCGAGAACGCTTCACTGCCGCAGCAACGCGAATGCCGTTCGTGCCTCGGCGGCATGTGCCGCGATGCCTTGGCCTTCAAGCTGAAGAGCCCGGCGATCCTGGTGATCGGCGAAGTGGCCGCGCAGGCCGTTATACAGGTGCAGGGCATGACAGCATGACCTAGGGCGGGCTACGTTCCCAGATAGTCGAAGGCGACACTGATGCTCAGCATGTCTGGACTGGCTTCGGTCCAACATGCAGCCGGTAGTGATGATAGCAATATGATGGTAGATTCCGCGCCCCAACACATATGCTTGGAGCCGACAGAATGAAAACTTCCGCCTATCTCGCCGCCTTAGTTGCATCAATGCTGCTTTCAGGCTGTGTGGTACAGAGCACATACAGCAAGACCGTGACGGTCACCAAAGACCCTAGCGGTAAAGTTCTAAACATCGTCGAAACCGAAACCGTAGTACAGCCTGCCCAGGGCTATCCGCTCGAACTGAAATTGATTGACGGGGTTCAGCCTTAACCAAAGCGCTTGCAACAAAAAACCCCGCAGAGCGGGGTTTTTTGTTGCAAGCGCTTTGGCCTTGTCACGCTTTCTGACGCAGCTTCTCCGGTTTGATCAGGAAGCGTGCCAGGGCCGGCAGCAGCCAGATCGCGCCGACCATGTTCCAGAGGAACATGAAGGTCAGCATCAGACCCATGTCGGCCTGGAACTTGATCGCCGAGAACACCCAGGTCACCACACCAATCGCCAAGCAGACACCGGTGAAGATCACCGCCTTGCCGGTGGATTTCAGGGTCTGGTAGTAGGCTTCCTGCAGGGTCATGCCCTGGCGCAGGAACGACTCCAGACGGCTGTAGATGTAGATGCCGTAGTCCACACCGATACCCACGCCCAGTGCGATCACGGGCAGCGTCGCCACCTTCACCCCGATGCCCATGAAGGCCATCAGCGCGTTACCGAGGATCGATGTCAGCACCAGCGGCAGGATCACGCAGAGCGTGGCCGCCAGCGAACGGAAGGTCAGCAGGCACATGATGCTCACGGCCAGGTAGACGGCGATCAGCATGGTCGTTTCCGACGCCGCGATGACCTCGTTGGTGGCCGCTTCGATACCGGCGTTACCTGCCGCCAGCACGAACTCCAGTCCTTCGCGGTTGTTCTCCTCGGCAAACTCCTTCGCCGCGGCGACGACGTGTTCCAGCGTCTCGGCCTTATGGTCGTTGAGGAACACCAGTACCGGTGCCAGCGAGCAGTCGCTGTTGTACATACCTTCGGCACGGGCGATGGAGTTGTTCAGCACATGCTGGTTACGCGAAAGCGTTTCCCATTTCAGGCTGCCCTCGTTCATGCCCTTGATGCCCTGGCGCGCCACCGACACCATCGACACCGCCGACTGCACGCCCTCGGTGTTCTGCATCTTCCACATCAGCTCGTCCATGGCGGCGAGCGTGTCGTAGTGCGAACAGCCTTCCGGCGCGGTCTTGACCATCACCACCAGCACGTCGGAACTGGTCGAGTAGTTGCGGATAACGAAGTCATTGTCCAGGTTGTAGCGCGAATCCGGATGCAGCTCCGGTGCGCCCTGATCGAGGTCGCCGATCTTCAGGTTCTGGCCGTACCAGAGTCCACCCGCCAGTGCGACCACCGCGATAGTGATGGAGATCGGCGCCACCTTCGGACTGGCGAAGTTCGACAGCGCACGCCAGAACGGATGATCGCGCGAGGCTTCTTCGCGGGCCTGCTTGATCGCCCGCTGACTGATGCCCATATAGGAAATCGCAACCGGCAGCAGAATCAGGTTGGTCAGGATGATCACCGCCACGCCCAGCGAAGCACCGATGGCCAGCTCGCGGATCACGCCGATATCGATCAGCAGCAGGGTAACGAAACCCACCGCATCCGATAGCAACGCCACCATGCCGGGGATGAACAGCTGACGGAATGCCATGCGCGCCGCCGTCACCGGGTCTTCGGTATAGCCGGAGGCCATGGCGATGCCGTTGATCTTCTGTACGCCGTGGGAGATACCAATGGCAAACACCAGGAATGGCACCAGCATCGAGTACGGATCGAGCCCGAAGCCCAGGGTGTGCAACAGGCCGAGCTGCCAGGTCACGGCGATCAGCGTGGTGATCAACACCGCGATGGTGCTCTTCAGGCAACGGGTGAACCACAGCAGCAGGACGAAGGTGATACCGATGGCGACGATGAAGAACAACGCCACACCGACCAGCCCGTCGATCAGGTCACCGACCTTCTTGGCGAAGCCGATGATGTGAATCTCCACATTCGGGTTCTGCGTCTCGTACTTGTCGCGAATCTTCTCTTCCAGCTCGTGGGAGAACTTCTGGTAGTCCAGCTTGATCTGCTTGCTGCGATCTTCCGGATCCGAGTAGGACTCCATCAGCGGCACGTCGATGATGCTGGACTTGAAGTCATTGGCGACCAGACGCCCGACCTGACCGGACTTGAGAATGTTGCTGCGAAGGTCATCGAGACTTTCCGGCGACCCGTCATAGGTCTGCGGAATGACCTCACCGCCGGCGAAGCCTTGCTCTGTCACCTCGGTCCAGCGAACGCTGGGACTCCATAGCGACTTCATGTTGGAGCGATCGACACCTTGGATATAGAACACTTCGTCATGAATCTGCCGCAGCGTTTCCATGTAGTCCTTGGCGAAGATGTCACCATCTTTTGCTGCCACGGAGATCCGCACCGTGTTGCCGAGGTTGGCCAGATCATTCTGGTGCTCGAGCATCTTCTGGATATACGGATGCCCCAGCGGAATCATCTTCTCGAAGCTGGTCTGCGGCCGAACCTGGGCCGCCTGATAGAAGAGAAATGCGCTGATCAGCAGGCAGAGTACGACGACTGCCGGCCGGTTGTTGAAGATCAGGCGCTCGAGGAACGACGCCGGCTTCTGGTGGTGCTTGGTCATGCAGACTCTCCCGGCTTTATTGTTGTGTGGCCAGATCCGCGCCCGATGGCGAGGCGATGCGAACACCACCCTGCCCTACCAGGATCAGGTTGCCTTGGGAATCGGAGGTGACACCCGACAGCGAACGGCGGTCGGGGCGATTGAACAGCTTGAAGCTACGGCCCTGATCGTCGCTGGTGAGTACCGCGCCGCCGTGACCGACCACCACGATGCGCCCGTCGCGCAGCAGATTGCCGTCGGCCAGCCCGGACTCCAGCACATTGCCATTACCGTTGCTGAGCTCGATGCCTTCCCAGTTGTCGCCGAAATCGACGGAACGGAACAGGTGGCCGCGCAGACCGAAGGCAACCACAACCCCCGGCTCCGAACCACTGACCACCCCGAAGAACGAACCCTGATACGGCGACTCGACGCGCTCCCAGGTTTCGCCGAGATCGGAGGAGCGGAACATGCCGCCCAGTTCGCCGACGACGAACAGGCCCGAGCCCTGGATATGGGCGATGGCGTTCAGGTGATAGCCGTCCTCGTTGTCGAGGCGCTCACTGATGTCCTCCCAGCTCTGACCGCCATCGATGGTTTCGAGCAGCGCACCGTAGGCGCCCACCGCGATGCCGTGCTGGGTGTCTTCGAACCAGACGTCCAGCAAGGGAGCCTCGCGCTCGCGATCCTCATACTGCACCGTCCAGCTCTCACCGCCGTCGGCTGTAGCCAGGATCAACGCGTCATGGCCAACCGCCCAGCCGTGCTTGTCGTCGACGAAGTCGATGGCCGTCAGCAGCTGACGCGTCGGGACCTTGGCCTGCATCCAGCTGGCGCCACCATCGTCGGAATAGAGAATGTGGCCTCGATCGCCCGCCGCAACGAGGCGTTCGCCGGCCTGGGTGATATCGAGCAGAAGATTGGATACCGCCTTGGCCGACTCGATCGAGTAGCGGGCCTGGCCATCGGTAGCGGCGTGGGCGGGTGCCGATGCTGCGAGCAGCAGGAGTGAGAAGGCGCCGCACAGCGAAAGCATGCCGGCAACCGATGAGTGAAGACGCGACGCCCTCGCCTGGCATGGAACCACGGCGCGGCCGGATAGTGTGCGCCGCTGAACGGGCTCACTCATACATACCCCCTTTATTCTTATTAGGTAAGGCCTGTAATGCAGGCTCGGCCATCCTAGCCAGCTTCCACAGACAGGCACAATTGGCCGGACGTTATGAATTGTTAACTCTCACGCAATGATTGACGCGTGATCACTCAGGCTGATTGGGCCAGTGGCCAGTATGTGCCGACCGCCTCTTTCGATCCCGCAGTGACGATCCGACGCGAGGCGCCAGAGGATGGTCACGATACGCAGGAAGGTTGTTTGCCGTGGATAGTGCCTGGGAACGGGCCCTCGTAAAAGAAAGGCCGATCGCATTGCACGATCGGCCTTGTCGAGTCAGGCGAGGCTCTTGCTCACCACTTCGTAGACATCGCTGGACAGCTCTCCGGACGCCAGGATGCGCTCCAGCTCGGCCCTCATCAGCGCCTGCCGGGCGCTGTCGTACTTGCGCCAGCGGGTCAGCGGTGCCAGCAGGCGCGAGGCGATCTGCGGGTTCAGCGCGTTGAGGGTGATCACCTGGTCGGCGAGGAAGCGGTAGCCGGCGCCATCGGCGCGGTGGAAGTTGACCAGGTTCTGGTTGGCGAAGGCACCGATCAGCGCACGCACCTTGTTCGGGTTCTTCAGGGTGAACGCCGGGTGCTGCATCAGCGTCTGCACCCGTTCCAGCCCGCCGGGCAACGGGTTGCCGGCCTGAACACTGAACCACTGGTCCATTACCAGCGGGTTGTCCTTGAAGTGCTCGGCGAAGGCCTGCAGCGCCTTGTCGCGCTCAGCCTCGAACGGCGAGTTGACCAGCACGGCCAGTGCGGTCAAGCGCTCGGTCATGTTGTCGGCCTGCTCGAACTGTTCCAGGCAGGCTTCCACGACTTCGGCTTTTTCGCTCAGCATCAGATACGACAATGCGATGTTCTGCAGGGCGCGACGGGCGAAATGTTCGGCCGAGGCGACATAGGGCGTGCTGCGCGAGGTTTGGCGATTGGCCTGGTAGCGCTGCCACAGCGGCTCGAACAACGCGTCGGCGATGCGCTTGCGGGCGAACTCGCGTGCCGTATGGATGGCATCCACGTCCGCCACTTCGCTGATTTCGGTCAGATAGGCCTCGCCCGGCAGCGAGAGCATCTCGGCGACCATGGCTGCATCGAGCGTCTCGTTTTGCAACAGGCTGCGTAGCGCCTCGACCAGGCGCTCATCCATCACCAACGCTTCCCCACGCTGATGCTGACCGATCAGCTCCTGCAGCACCTGCACCGACAGCTGCTGACCCGCTTCCCAGCGATTAAAGCCGTCGGAATCGTGCTGCATCAGAAACATCAGCTGGTCGCGGTCGTACGGGTAATCCAGCTTTACCGGCGCGGAGAAGCCGCGCAGCAGCGATGGCTGCGGACGCTCGGCGACGTCGACGAAGGTGAAGCTCTGTTCGGCTTCGGTCACCGCCAGCACGCGGCTGGTTCCGACGGCGGAGGCTTCACCGTCCAGACGCAGCGGCATGTCCGAACCATCGGCGGCGAGCAGGCCCAGCGCCACCGGAATCACGAACGGCTCCTTGGTCGGCTGGCCCGGTGTCCGCGGACAGCTCTGGCGGAAGGTCAGGCGGTAGGTCTTCGCTGCCTCGTCGTATTGCTCGCTGACGGCCAGGCGCGGTGTACCGGACTGGCTGTACCAGCGTTTGAACTGGGACAGGTCCGCACCGTTGGCGTCTTCCATCGCCTTGACGAAATCGTCGACCGTCACGGCCTGGCCGTCATGGCGCTCGAAATAGAGGTCGCTGCCCTTGCGGAAGCCCTCGTCGCCCAGCAGCGTCTGGATCATGCGCACCACTTCGGCGCCCTTCTCGTAGACGGTCAGGGTGTAGAAGTTGGAAATCTCGATAAAGGATTCCGGGCGCACAGAATGGGCCATGGGGCCGGCGTCCTCGGCGAACTGATGGGTGCGCAGGTAGGCGACGTCCTCGATGCGCTTGACCGTCGCCGAGTTCATGTCGGCGCTGAACTGCGAATCGCGGAAGACGGTGAAGCCTTCCTTGAGCGACAGCTGGAACCAGTCGCGGCAGGTCACGCGATTGCCCGACCAGTTGTGGAAATATTCGTGGGCGACGATCGCTTCGACGCGCTGGTGCGCGGCGTCGGTGGCGGTTTCGGCGCGGGCCAGCACTGCGCTGGAGTTGAAGATGTTGAGGCCCTTGTTCTCCATGGCGCCCATGTTGAAGTCGTTCACCGCGACGATCATGAAGATGTCCAGGTCGTACTCGCGACCGTAGGCCTCTTCATCCCACTTCATCGACTTCTTTAGGCTGTCCATGGCGTGCTGGCACTTGTCGACGTTCTCTGGCTCGACGTAGATCCGCAGCGCCACGTTGCGCCCACTCATAGTGGTGAAGCTGTCCTCGATGGCCCAGAGGTCACCCGCCACCAGGGCGAACAGATAGGCCGGCTTCTTGAACGGGTCTTCCCAGGTCGCCCAGTGGCGGCCGTCTTCCTCGCTGCCGCTGGCAATCGGGTTACCGTTGGAGAGCAGCACCGGATAGGCCTTTTGCTCGGCGCTCACGGTGGTGGTGAACTTGCTCATCACGTCCGGGCGGTCGAGGTAATAAGTGATCTTGCGGAAGCCCTCGGCTTCGCACTGGGTGCAGAACATGCTGCCGGACTTGTACAGCCCTTCCAGCGCGGTGTTGGTTTCCGGATGGATCACCACCGAAGTGTCGATGACGAATCTTTCGCTGTCCGGCTGCAGGGTCAGACAGTCTTCGCTGATCTGGTAGTCGCCCAGGCTCAGCTCGCGGTCATTCAGCGCGATGGCCTGCAGCTCAAGCTCCTGGCCGTGCAGCTCCAGCGGCGGCAGCTTGCCAGCCGGGCGCTCGGGATTGCGGCGCATCACCAACTGGGCGTGCACCAGGGTGCGGTCCTCGTACAGTTCGAAGGTCAGGTGGGTTTCATCAATCAGGTATTCAGGCGCCTGGTAATCCTTCAGATGAATGACTTTCGGTTGTTCGGTACGCATGGAAACCTCGTCGACTGAGCTTCAAGCGGCTAGCTTCAAGCAGGAATTTGGCGATGGACTGCCAGCCCGGAAACCGGGCTGCGGATGAGTTCGAGCTTAGCGTCTGTCGCGACGGACTTGTAGGGTGGAAACGGAGAAGCCTTTTCCACAGGGCTGTTCCAGGCCGCTCATCCTTGAGCCCGCCGGCCGTAAGCGGTGGATAAGCGAAGCGTTATCCACCCTACGCGGTAGCGCTGGCGGCGACCTGATAAGCGGTGAACTTGCGAATGTTGATCACGCCGGTATCGAGAATCAGGTACTGGCCCTTGATGCCCCTGAGCGTACCTTCGACTACGGGCGTCTTCTCCAGATCGAGGCTGACCACCTTGGTCGGATAGGCGTCGACCGGATAGCGAATCTCCAGCACCTCGGCGTCCGCCACCGGCTGGATCGCCTGCAGCCCGTAGCGCTGTTGCAACTCGCGCAACCCATCGGCACAGGCATCGAAGATCTGCTCGCGCATTTCGATCAGGTCGATGGGTTCGGCATCGCCCTTGAGCAGCGCGCGCCAATTGGTGCGATCCGCTACCTGGCTGCGCAGCAGGTCTTCGACCATGCCGGACTGCTGGCGCGTGGCGACGCGCATGATCGGCAGCGCCTGACTGGCGCCCTGATCGAGCCAGCGCGTCGGCAGCTGCGTGGCACGGGTGATCCCGACCTTGATGCCCGACGAGTTGGCCAGGTAGACCACGTGGTCGGTCATGCAGAAGTCCATGCCCCACTGCGGGTCGCGGCAGGTGCCGAAATCGTGGTGGCACTTTTCCGGGCTCATGATGCAGACATCACACTGCGGCAGCTTCTTGAAGCAGGGATAGCAATAACCCTGGCTGAAGCTCTTGTTGGTCTTGCGACCGCAATGGGTGCAGTTGATGGCGCCGAGGTATTCCAGACGCAGGGTCTTGCCGATCAGCGGATTGACCGGCACCAGCTCGTCGTTCAGACGGAAGGAATACTGCGCCGGTGCGCCGAGCTGGATCGACATCTTGCTCAGCGCACCACGTCCCAATTCGAGCATCAGTGGCGGGTTCCCGAAGCGGGAGCGAACAGGCTGGTATCGATGGCCGGCTCAGCCTTCTTGCTCTTGGAAGCACATTCCTGACCGCCCATGAAGCCGGTGCGCTGTTCTTCCGGGAGGTTCTTCATCTCCCAGGCGATCACCGCCTGCATGCAGGTTTCCTTCTGCTCGGGGGTCAGCTTGCGGCCGTCAGCCCATTTGCCGAGTTCAAGCGCCTGTTTGAGGTTCAGGTAGATTTCGGGAGTGATGTTTTCGGCGGTTTGGATAAAGGTCGACATGGCCAGCTCCGAGGGAAACGAGCGGCCATTCTACCGGGCAGCCGTGCTTTAGGGAAAAGCCTCAGCGCTGGCGCCGACGGCGCGCCAGGGTGCCGCCAATCACGCCGGTCACGCAGCCGGCGACCAACCCGCCGACATGAGCGGCATTGGCGATGGCCAGCGCGCCGAAACTGAGCACCTCGATGACGCCGGTGAGGCAGATCACCAGCCACACCAGCATCAGCACCACCACGCCGGGCGGCAGTCGGTAGGCCTCGTTGGGCGCGAGCTTCTGATATAGCCAGCAGTGCCCGAGCAGCCCGTACAGCACGCCGGAGAGCCCACCGAAGATGCCCGGCCCGCCGAACAGGTACTGGGCGAAGTTCGACACCAGACCGAACAGCAGCGTCAGCGCCAGCAGCATCCAGGCGCGCTGAAGGGCTTCGATGCGCCGCCCCAGCTCCCAGAACCACATGCTGTTCATGGCCAGGTGGAGGATGCCGAAGTGCACGAAGATCGGCGTGATCAGTCGCCACCACTGCCCGGCGGCGAGTGTCTGCTCCAGCGAGGCGAAGTAGGCGTATTCACCATCGACCCGGAAGTCGACGAAGTTCAGCCAGCGGATCGTTGCGAAATTCTCACCAAGCAGGGTGATGGCCGCGACGACCAGCGTGATGACCAATATTGCTGCGGTCAGCGGGCTAGCGCGCAGGGCGGCGACGAAACCGCCGCGGCGACGCGGCTGTTCGATGACGACGCTGTCATCGCCATGGGGATGCCGTGAGTACAGGTCACGAACCTGCTCGACGACCTCAACCGGCACGCGCAGCACCTGTTGATCGCCCTCCTCCGACACCCGGCACGGCACCCGCAGACGGCGCAGCAGGGCAATGAAGCCGCTGAGGTCTTCCGACAGCGGCAGGCGCAGCGCTTCACTCACATCGACACTCATGTTCGGAACACCGCGCAGACATCGACCCAGACGAACTTCGCCGGGTCCAGACAGACTTCCTGATCCAGCCGATAGGCCACCAGTTTGCCGTTCTTCACCGCGCTGTAGTCCAGGCAGGCTAGATTGTCGCGCAGCGGCCCCGGCTGGCCACGCCGCCAATAGTGGCCGACGAACAGCAGCGGCTCGTCCGGACCGTAGAGGAACAGGCGATTCTTCTGTTGCGCAGACAGTGGCATGCGCGCCGCATGATCCGGCAGGCCATCGGGCTGGAACACCACGTCACCGTAGGTCTGTGGGTTCTCTTCCCAGAACTTGGTGCGGAAGAAGGTACGCACGAAACCCTCCTCACTGGTCAGCGTCATGCCCTCGGGCAGCGGCATGTCTGTGCCGCGCAGCAGCCGATCCAGCGCCTGGCAGATGAAGGTGCCCGGCAGGCCGGCTTCGCGCAGGATTGCCGGATTGAGGCAGGCGTCGTTGAGAAACGGACGCAGGCGTGCGATCACCCAGCTGTCCCAGCAGGCATGCACCACGCGGAAGCGCTCGGATTCCAAGAACAGTGGCAACTCGTAGAACCATTCGCGGAACGCTCGCCACTCGTCCGGATACCGTTCGAACTGCTCGAACGTCTCGTGCAGCAGGCGGGCGAAGCGCGGCGTGCGGTCACGCACGAACTCCCGGCCGCTGCCCGGCGGTGCCGGCATGTACCAGCCCAGCGCATTGAACTCGTGGTTACCCATGATGCAGTAGGCTTGCCCACGATCGACCATGTCGTAGACCAGATGCAGCGCCTCGCGGATATGCGGGCCGCGGTCGATGATGTCGCCGAGGAAGATCACCTGTCGCCGCGAATGGCGCCAGACCCCGCCCTGCAGGCGGTAGCCCAGCTGATCCAGCAGCCGCGCAAGTGCACGACCGCAGCCATGCACATCACCGATAAGGTCGTAGCCGCGTTCGGGATCAAGCTGCATCAATCGCCCCCGCCGAGGCGACTGCCCCAGCCCAGCTTGGTCCGGCAAACTTCGTAGTAGTTGTGGTCCAGCGGATGGATCAGGTGCAGCTTCTGCGGCTTCTTGCGCACCGTCACGGTATCGCCCGGGGCACAGGTGAAGTGGTTCTGGCCGTCGCAGGACACTTGCGGATAGATCTGCATGTTCGGCGACACCACGATCTTCAGCTCGCTGTTGCCATCGACCACGATCGGACGGCTCGACAGCGTGTGCGGGTACATGGGCACGACGACGATGGCGTCCAATCGCGGATGCATGATCGGCCCGCCCGCCGACAGCGAATAGGCAGTGGAGCCGGTGGGGGTCGCCACGATCAGACCGTCGGCCTTCTGGCTGCAGACGAACTGGCCGTCGATGTACAACTCGAATTCAATCATGCGCGTGGATTTGCCCGGATGCAGCACCACATCATTGAGCGCGTCGCCCTCGCCGATCGGCTCATCGAAGCGTCGCGCCTGGGCCTCCAGCAGAAAGCGATTTTCCAGGGTGTACTGGCCGTTGAGTACTTCGGCGACTTTCTCTTCCAGCTCATCCGGACGGATGTCGGTGAGAAAGCCGAGGCTGCCACGGTTGATGCCGAGTACCGGCACCCGGTGCTTGGCCATCGCCCGGGCGGCGCCCAGCAGGCTGCCGTCGCCGCCAACCACGATCACCAGGTCGCAGGATTCGCCCAGCCGCTGCCGCGACGAGGTCTGCATGCCGTGTCCCGGCAGCACCTCGGCGATGTTCTCTTCAAGAATCACATGCAGATGGCGTTCGACGAGGAATCGCTTCAGCCGGCGGATGGTATCCAGCACCTGGGAGCTACCCAGGCGGCCGATGATGCCGATATTGCGGAATTGCTCCATTGACGTTCCCTGGTGTGGCTGGGCGGATGGTTGCGGGCAGTCGCAGCGCTCGAAAATAACACGCAGCACGCAGGCGACGACGCCGATACGAATCGGCTATTCGCCTGAATTCCAGCACAGGCGTTAGAGCCCCTGCTCGCCGCAGTGTTCAGCGGCAGCGGATTATCAGCGAAACGCCGGACCATCAGCAAACCGACAGCTATGCTGCATTCATGAGCCTGTGCAGTCTTTCCGCCCTCCCCAACCGCCTCCAGCATCCGCAGGTGCGCGATCTCGCCTGGACGATCCTCTCGCCGCCGCTGCTGAACGAAGCACCGCAGTGTCAGCGTCACCCGCTGTCCGCGAGCTGCTGGAACAGCGAGCCGGAGCGACTGGCCAACTGGTTGTGGCAACAGGATGCCGAGCCATCGATTCTCGAAGCCTGGCTGTCGCTGCACCGCATTCGACGACTGGGCCTGTACTACGAGCGGCTGTGGCAATACGCGCTGTCCCACGCACCCGATATCCAGCTGCTCGCCGCCAATCTGCCGATCCGGCAGAACGGCAGCACCCTCGGCGAGCTGGACCTGCTGTTCTGCGATGACCAGGGCGTGCATCACCTGGAGCTGGCCGTGAAGTTCTACCTGGGGCTCGCGCAGGGCGATGGCAGCCGGCACGCGCATTGGCTTGGTCCCGGCAGTCACGATCGACTCGATCTGAAACTCGACCATATGTGCCAGCGACAGCTGCCGCTGTGTACCCAGCCAGCAACGCTGGCGGTGCTCGCTGAACTTACCGGCCGCCCGGTGCAAAGCAGCTTCTGGCTCAGCGGCTATCTATTTCGCCCCTGGCCGCAGGGCTGCACACCGCCACTTGGCGCCAACCCGCACCACCTGCAGGGCAAATGGCTGCGCCAGGCTGACTGGCCGCGATTCCAGGCCGAGAATCCCGACGCAGTCTGGCAACCCATCGCTCGCTCGGCCTGGCTCGCGCCAGCACGTGTTACGCAAGCCGAACTGTGGGCTGCCAACCGGTTCGCCGACTGGCAGGCCGCCAATCCGGCACAGGCGCGGGCGCAGCTGCTGGCGCGGCTCGAACCGGATGCATCGGGCGTCTGGCTGGAGCAGGAACGGCTGTTTCTGGTTGCCGATGATTGGCCCTGCAACGGCGCCGCAGCGCGTCCGCTGTCATCCACCTGACACCGTGAACAGCTAGGGATGCTCTGAAATAGCCGCCCATTTCTGGCTGACTTCAGACTCCGCTGATTTTCAAAGCAGAAGCTGATCAAAAAGCGATCAGCTCGTCTGTCCGCTGTTGTGTTTCAACCGCTGCGAGCACGCCGCAGCGGTTATTCCCTGCATCACAGACGCACCTCTGCTGCGTTCATCATTAAATGTCGGCGAGCCATCCACAGATTCGACAGGGCAAACAGCGTAACCATCTGAGACGTATTCTTCGCCAGCCCCCGGAAGCGCACCTTGGCGTAGCCAAACTGCCGCTTGATCACCCGGAACGGGTGCTCGACCTTCGCGCGCACCTGGGCCTTGGCTTTCTCGATCTTG
>NZ_FORS01000012.1 GCF_900114065.1 Stutzerimonas kunmingensis | reverse complement strand
CTGTTGCTTGGGCCGCAGCGAATCGGCTTTTAGCGCCTGCTCCAGCGTGGCGTGAAAAGGGCTGAGTTTGTTGAAGATCGCGCGGCGTTGGTAGACCGGCGGCTTGGCCTCAGGTGCTCTGACCCACTTGCGAATCGTGTTGCGCGCCAACCCGGTGCGCTTGGCTATCTCATGCAGCGACAGCTTGTCGCGGAAATACATCCGGCGGATTTTGCCCATCATTTCCATACTGATCACCCTGTGTTCTCCTGCTCAAAAATTGAGCAGAAGCAGTTGAACACCTGGGTCAGTTTTCAGTCGGCAGAACAGCCTCTACTGGGTCAGTTTTCGGTCAGCGGCAACAAAGCGGGATGACCGAAGCTTCTCGCTTTCCTGCAGCCAATCGACGCTCAGTTGCTCACACACCAAGCGTAGTGGCCAGAATGTCTGCCCCTCATGCTGGAAGTAGCCTACTGACAGGTCGCGGCTGTGGAGGCCGCCGGTCGGCAAGCTTTGCTTTGCTTTGTTGGAGGTCATGCATGGACGCTCATTAGGAGGTATCTCTTGGCTATCCGGCGGTGTGAGCCGCGCCCTGCCATGGGAATGAACCTTCAGAAGGCTGCTACTTCACGCGTAAAAGCCAGCATGTCATCTATATCTTTTGAATAAAAAGGCCGGTAAGGCAGCAGTATCGTGACTAGCTCGATGCTTAGCTGGTGTGGCTTATAAAGCAGGCCTTCCCGATCCATTTTTAATGAAAGAACAGAACAATCGAGCTCCATGCTCATCTTCCAACGATCAAAGTAAGCGCTCTTAGCCGGACGAATCGTGCTCAGAAAGGCCGGAATATCTTTGAAGTTCAGGTAGGGCGCGCCGCTAAGCGGATCGAAGCGGATACTAATATCTGAGCCGATTACATGGTTCAGCACTGCTGAAAGCTCGAAGTCGAAGCGGCTAAGGATGCGTTCAAAGCTTAGGTAGAGAACGTGCTTTTTAGCGTCGAGCAGGGCGGATCGCTCGGCGTCCAAGGCGATGAAGGGTGTGATAGTAGAGATGCTCATAACCGAAAATCCGTAATTCAGATAATCGGTAAGGTAGATATACATTCGAGCTTTGTCAACTGCTGGAATGCTTCTCCGTGGAAAAATCGATATACCGAGACGAGAACTTGGTGCTGCTGCGCTTGCTTAGACAATGCCGTATCGAGTCTGGCCTGACTCAAGGGCAGTTCGCCGAGGCACTTGGCCGCCCTCAATCGTTCGCAAGCGACATTGAGCGTGGCCTGCGCAGGCTTGACCTTATTCAGTTGCGAGACATCTGCCGTGTGCTGGGCCTCGGCTTGGTCGAGTTTGTACAGCGTTACGAATCCGAGCTGTCGCCGAAAGAGGCGCGAGAATAGCCCCGCGCGCTGTGTATCTGTCGGACTAGGCTGCTTCTTGCTGCACGCTGTTCCAGGCTGCGGAATACAGCGCAGCAGCATCGCTGCACAACAAGCGGATCGCTTGGATGCATGCACTCAGCGGTTCGCTTGCGAGCTCACTCGAACTGGGCGTGCCGCTGAGTGCACCGAGCAAACCAAGCACGGCCTGCTGGCGCAGCGACGCTTCGTCATAGAGCTCACTAGCGGAGGCATCGCTACGAAAGCCAAGTATGCAGCTGGGGTCGTTGGGTAGTAGTGGGGCGAAGCCGGCCTGCGGTCGTTGCGTGTTCCGGTCGGCCAGTGCGCTGTTTTGGTCAGCAGCATTGGGCTCGGATAGTGGGCTGTTGTCGCTAGTAGAGTAGGGCATGGTTGGTCCTCAGAACGGAAAGTTTCTGCTCACCAACGCCAATTGGTGAGCAGACCGCACGGGTTGGCGTACCGGTCTGAGGGCCGGCGCATCCGAAGATGCCCCGCACGGCCTGCCCATAAAGGCACAGCCATGCATGGAGCTAGAAATCTGCCTAGCCCCAATCTCAGAACCGGGACGCCAATCCCGTCCCCCTTCGGGGGGAGTACAAGCTATTGGAGCTCTAAGGGGCTGTCAATCTGCGAGCGGTAATGCTCGTTGCGCCAATTGCAGTTAAAACGAAACGGTACCCAAAACGGTACTCAAATTTATTTTTTACGGCTAGAAAAGAAAAAGGCCAGCTTAAAGGCTGACCTAACTCTTTGTTTTTTGTGGTGGGCCCACACGGACTCGAACCGTGGACCAAAGGATTATGAGTCCTCTGCTCTAACCAACTGAGCTATAGGCCCCCAGAAGGCCGGCGGATTATACCGGTGGTATTGCGGCGGCGCCAATCGAAGCAGGCCGCTCATGGGCATGCGGCAGCAAAAAGAACCCCCGGCATGCCGGGGGTTCGGGTCTTACTCGTCGAGGAAGGAGCGCAGGTGCTCGCTTCGCGTCGGGTGGCGCAGCTTGCGAAGCGCCTTGGCTTCTATCTGACGGATTCGCTCGCGGGTGACATCGAACTGCTTGCCGACTTCCTCGAGGGTGTGGTCGGTGTTCATGTCGATGCCGAAGCGCATGCGCAGTACCTTGGCTTCACGAGCTGTGAGGCCGGAGAGCACTTCGCGAGTGGCTTCCTTGAGACTTTCCACGGTAGCGACGTCGATCGGCGACTGCATGGCCGAGTCTTCGATGAAATCGCCCAGGTGCGAGTCTTCGTCGTCACCGATAGGCGTTTCCATGGAGATTGGCTCTTTGGCGATCTTCAGTACCTTGCGGATCTTGTCCTCGGGCATCTCCATGCGCTCGCCAAGCTCCTCAGGGGTGGGCTCGCGACCCATTTCCTGCAGCATTTGACGGGAGATGCGGTTGAGCTTGTTGATCGTCTCGATCATGTGCACCGGGATACGGATGGTCCGCGCCTGGTCAGCAATGGAGCGAGTGATCGCCTGGCGAATCCACCAGGTGGCGTAGGTCGAGAACTTGTAGCCGCGACGGTATTCGAACTTGTCCACCGCCTTCATCAGACCGATGTTGCCTTCCTGGATCAGGTCGAGGAATTGCAGGCCGCGGTTGGTGTACTTCTTGGCGATGGAGATCACCAGGCGCAGGTTGGCCTCGACCATCTCTTTCTTCGCGCGGCGGGCCTTGGCCTCGCCGATGGACATGCGGCGGTTGATGTCCTTGATGTCAGCGATCGCCAGGTCGCATTCCTGTTCCAGTTCGATCAGCTTCTGCTGGCAGCGAACGATGTCTTCCTTGCGGTTGCCGATGGCTTCGGCGTACTTGCCCTTGCCGGACGCCAGTTGCTCGGCCCAGTCGAGATTGGTCTCGTTGTTCGGGAACTGACGCAGGAAGTCGGCGCGCGGCATGCGGGCGTCACGCACACAGAGTTGCATGATGGCGCGTTCCTGGGCGCGGATCTGGCTCAGGGCGTTGCGAACGCGCTCGACCAGTGCGTCGTACTGTTTGGGCACGAGTTTGATCGGCATGAACAGGATGGCGAGTGCTTCGAGCTCCTCGACGGCCTGCTGGCTGGCGCGACCATGCTTCTTCAGCGCCTTGTTGGCCTTCTCCAGCTGCTCGGCGACTGCGCCGAAACGCACGCGCGCGACCTCAGGATCCGGGCCGCCATCGCCTTCTTCCTCTTCGCTGTCGGAGTCGTCCTCTTCCTCGTCATCCTTGTCGTCGGCTGCCGGCTTCGCGGTGGTCTGCGGGGTTTCCGGCTCGACCTCCTGGGGCGCGGCGGCGCCATCGTCGTCAGGATCGATGTAACCGCTGAGGATGTCGGACAGGCGACCACCTTCGGTCGTCACTCGCTCGTAATCGGCGAGGATGCTGTCGACGGTGCCGGGGAAGTGAGCGATGGCGCTCATCACTTCGCGAATGCCTTCCTCGATGCGTTTGGCGATTTCGATCTCGCCTTCGCGGGTCAGCAGTTCGACGGTGCCCATTTCACGCATGTACATGCGCACCGGGTCAGTGGTGCGGCCGATATCGGTCTCGACCGCAGCGAGTGCGGCGGCGGCCTCTTCGGCAGCGGCTTCATCGGTATCGGCTTCGGCCAACAACAGGGCATCGGCATCCGGGGCAACCTCGAATACATTGATGCCCATGTCGTTGATCATGCGAATGATGTCTTCCACCTGTTCCGGATCGGAAATATCCTCCGGTAGGTGGTCGTTGACCTCTGCGTAAGTCAGGTAACCCTGCTCACGGCCACGCTGGATCAACTCTTTGAGGCGGGACTGCTGTTGCGCTTTTCCGGACATATAACCCTATCCACTGAAGGTTCTGGCGGGCTGAAAACAAGCTGAGCATTATAGCCGAGCTAGGACCTCACGCGCCAGTTGAGGTCGATGCAGCGGGTGTTGCGTTACGACTCAACAGGTTACGCAGCTGGTCTTTTTCCTCTGCGCTGAGTTCACCCTGGCGAGCCTTGCGCAGCAGGCTTTCGAGTCGGCGTTCCCGCTGTCGGGCGGCAAGGCTATTAATGGTGTCGAAAAACTGCTGTTCAAGGTTATCGGCCGAGATCAGCCATTCTTTCTCTGCAAGTGCACGTAAAAGTCGCCCTTGGTCGGTTCCATGCCAGCGGGCGATCAGTTGCAGGCTGCGCAGTTTCGGATTCTTCTGCAGCGTGCCAAGCAGTGCAACGAGCAATTGCGCGTATGTGTCGTCTTCTGCGGCGAAATGGCTGACGTCCTCGACCTTCTGTGCTAGCTCCGGGTGGTGCAGTAGCGTCCGCAGCGTGGTCAGGGTCGGCGGCTCGACGGTAGCTGGCGTACGCGGACCGCGAGGTTTGAAGTCTGGTTGCTGTCCGGATTTTTTCCAGTCTTTCTTCCATTCCTTTTTTTCGCCGCGTTGTGGCTTGGGCGCTTCGGGAGGCTGGAAGTAGTCGGTCTCGGCGTAGTGCGAGCCCGTGTCGTAATAAGCGGCGTCGTCGTACTCGGCTGAGTTGTTGCTGGGTGCGGTGGTTGGCGCTGCTGCCATATGCTGCAGTGCTTCCCCGTTTAGGCCCGTGATCTCGGTGAGACGCTGGCGCATCAATGCGCGCAGGTTTGCACCGGGAATCTTTTCGATAAGCGGCGCTGCCAGGGTGGCCAAGTGGGCCTTGCCTTCCAATGAGCGTGGATCGGCTTCGTCGCTCAGTTGCTGGAAGAAGTAATCGGCCAGTGGCTGTGAGTGCTGCTGAATGCGCGCGCGAAATGCATCGGTGCCCTCGGCGCGGACCAGTGTGTCCGGGTCCTCTCCGTCGGGCAGGAACAGAAAGCGCGCCCGGCGGCCATCCTGCAGGTTCGGTAGCGTGGCTTCCAGTGCTCGCCAGGCGGCTTTGCGTCCGGCCGCGTCGCCATCGAAGCAGAACAGCACGCTGGGTACGATGCGGAACAGGCGCTTGAGATGCTCTTCGCTGGTTGCCGTACCAAGGGTGGCCACGGCGTTGCGCAAGCCTTGCTGGGCCAGTGCAATGACGTCCATGTAGCCCTCGACCACCATGATCTCGTCGAGATCTCGGTTGGCCTGCCGCGCTTCGTAAAGGCCGTAGAGTTCCTGGCCCTTGTGGAATACCGGGGTTTCCGGCGAATTCAGGTACTTGGGCTTGTCATCGCCCAGAACGCGACCGCCGAAGGCGATGACCCGGCCGCGGCTGTCGCGGATGGGGAACATCACGCGATCGCGGAAACGGTCGTAGCGTTTGCCGTTCTCGGCGTTCTCGATCAGCAGGCCGGCGTCGATCAGCGCTTTCTGCTGCAGCGCATCGCCGCCGAGATGCTTCATCAGGTTGTCCCAGCCGGGCGGGGCGAAGCCCAATCCGAAATCCCGGGCAATCACGCCGGACAGGCCGCGGCCCTTGAGGTACTCCACGGCCGACTTGCGGGTCGCGTGGCTTTTCAGGGCTTGGCGGTAGTAATCGGCGGCGGCAGCCAGCAGTGGGTAGAGCGGCGAATCGACCGGCTGGCGTGGCTTGTGTTTGCGGCCGCTTTCCTCGTGGGGGACTTCCATTCCCGCGCGCTTGGCCAGTTCCTCGACTGCCTGGGGGAAGTCCAGCTGGTCGTGGTCCATGACGAAGCCCAGCGCATTGCCACCAGCGCCGCAGCCGAAGCAATAGTAGAACTGCTTGTCCGGACTGACGCTGAACGAGGGTGTCTTTTCCTTGTGAAAAGGGCAGAGGGCGCTGTAGTTCTTGCCGGCCTTTTTCAGTTGGATGCGCGAGCCGACCACCTCGACGATGTCGGAGCGGTTGAGCAGGTCGTCGATGAAGGATTGGGGGATCAGGCCGGCCATAGAGGTATCTGATTACGCTCGCATTGCATGAGCCGGAAATGAAAAAACTCCGGCCTTTCGCCGGCTGGCGAAGCGGAGTAAGCATGCAATGCAAAGCCCGGCCTGAGCCGGGCTTGATGCGACGTCAGCTGTACTGGATTAGTACAGGCGGACGCTGCGGCGCTGCTCGCGCTGCACTTTCTTAGCGTGACGCTTGACTGCAGCGGCAGCCTTGCGCTTGCGCTCGGAAGTCGGCTTCTCGTAGAACTCGCGCGAGCGGACTTCGGCCAGAACACCTGCTTTTTCGCAGGAACGCTTGAAGCGACGCAGTGCTACGTCGAAGGGTTCATTCTCTTTAACTTTGACAGCGGGCATCCAGGACTTACCTTCACTTGATTACCGGTGGCAACGCGCTTCGGCAATGACTCGCAAGCACGCTGGTTTTAAGGGTTGCGGATGTTACCCGCTCCAATTGCGGAATGCAAAGCCCCTGATCGAAAAGCGCTGGTCGGTCGGACGGCCCGACGATTAATATGCACGGCTTCATTCGCCCTCCGGAAAGGTTGAACCCATGCTGGTGCTGGGGTTGGAAACGTCCTGCGACGAGACTGGTGTCGCGCTTTACGACAGCGAACAGGGCCTGCTGGCCGACGCGCTATTCAGCCAGATCGACCTGCATCGCGTCTATGGCGGCGTGGTGCCTGAGCTCGCCTCGCGCGATCACGTGAAACGCATGCTGCCTCTGATTCGCCAGGTGCTGGAGGAGGCGGGCCGCGAGGCCGGCCAGATCGATGCGGTGGCCTATACGGCCGGCCCCGGACTGGTCGGTGCGCTGCTGGTTGGGGCCTCCTGCGCCCAAGCACTGGCGTTGGCCTGGGGCGTACCGGCTGTCGGCGTGCACCATATGGAAGGTCACCTGCTGGCTCCGATGCTCGAAGCGCAGCCGCCGCAGTTCCCGTTCGTCGCCTTGCTGGTGTCGGGTGGCCATACGCAGCTTGTTCGCGTGGATGGCATTGGCCGGTACGAGCTGCTCGGCGAATCGGTGGACGATGCCGCCGGTGAAGCCTTCGACAAGACCGCCAAGCTGATGGGCCTGCGTTATCCCGGTGGGCCGGAAATCGCCCGTCTGGCCGAGCAGGGCACTCCGGGACGCTTCGTCTTTCCGCGGCCGATGACTGATCGGCCCGGTCTGGATTTCAGTTTCAGCGGCCTGAAGACCTTTACCCTCAATACCTGGCAGCAGTGCCGCAGCGCGGGCGACGAATCCGAGCAGACCCGCTGCGACATCGCGCTGGCGTTCCAGCAGGCTGTGGTCGAGACGCTGACCATCAAGTGTCGCCGGGCGCTTAGGCAGACTGGCCTGAAGTCGCTGGTCATCGCCGGCGGGGTCAGCGCCAATCAGTCTCTGCGCCAGGCGCTGGAGCGGATGCTCGGTGAGTTCAAGGGTCAGGTCTTCTATGCGCGGCCACGTTTCTGCACCGACAACGGTGCGATGATCGCTTACGCTGGCTGTCAGCGCTTGCTCGCCGGGCAGCATGATGGTCCGGCGATCACCGTACAGTCGCGTTGGTCGATGGACACACTGCCGGCGATCTGATGAGCGTCAGAGCGGTCAGAAATGCCGTTCCCGGCCGGCGAACAGGTCGCGCACGTTGCTGCGATGGCGCCAGACGATCAGTGTGGCGAGCAGGCTCATCGGCAACAGCGCGCCGGGTTGCTGCCAGGCCAGCAGTGGCAGGCATAGCGGCAGGGCGATAAGGGCAGCCAGCGAGCTGGTCCGCGTCAGGCGGAATACCAGCAGCCAGGCGACGATGGCGAGCAGTGCGGCCGGCGGGTAGAGCGCGAGCAGGGTGCCGGCGGCGGTGGCGACACCCTTGCCGCCACGGAAGCGAAAATACAACGGATAGAGATGGCCGCAGACCGCTGCCAGACCGATCCAGGCCTGTTGCTGGACGGACATGTCCAGCGAGGCGGCCAGCAGTACGGGCAGCAGGCCCTTGAGCAGATCGCCGAACAGCGTGTAGATCGCCAGTCGCTTGCCTGCCAGACGAAGCATATTGGTGGCGCCGGGATTGCCGGAGCCACCGGCGCGCGGGTCGGGCATTCCGGCCAGGCGGCTAAGCAGTATGGCGAATGACAGCGAGCCGATCAGGTACGCGAGCAAGGTCAGCAGCCAGAACATGGAATCCATCCGGGGCAGGGAGCCTCTGAGTCTAACGGCGCGTTTCGAGCTTGTCGTGCCGCAGGAGAACGTTGCGTGGATACAGTCTTCATCGAAGGCCTGGAAGTGGATACGGTAATCGGCGCCTACGACTGGGAGCGCGGGATTCGCCAGTGCCTGCAGCTCGACCTGACGCTGGGCTGGGACATACGACCAGCCGCCGATAATGATGAGCTGGACAAGGCTCTGGACTATGCCAAGGTCGCTGAGGCCATCGATCAGTTCGCCTGCGCGGCGCGCTTCGAGCTGGTCGAAACCTTCGCCGAGCGTCTGGCGCAAAAGTTGATGAGCGAGTTCGGCATCGTCTGGCTGCGCCTGCGGGTCACCAAACCAGGCGTCAATGCGCGTGCCCGTGCGCTGGGCGTGGAGATCGAACGCGGATGTCGCTGACCCCCGTCATGCTCGGCCTGGGCAGCAATGTGCAGCGCATCGAGCGCCTGCATGCCGGGCTCGATGCGCTGGCCGAGCTGCTGCAGGATATGCGTTGCTCGCCAGTGTTCGAGAGCCTGGCGGTGGGCTATAAGGGCGACAACTTCTACAACCTGGTGGTCGCCGGCTACACCGACCTGCCGCTGACGGAACTGGACCGCCGGCTCAAGTTCATCGAGGCGGACAACGGCCGTTACGCGCCGGATCGCAAGGGGTTGCCGCTGGATATCGATGTGCTGCTGTATGGCGAGCTGGTCGGCAACTTCCATGGCTTGCTGCTGCCGCGTGCGGAGATCCTGAAGAACGCCTTCGTGCTCTGGCCGCTGGCGTTATTGGCGCCGACCGTCAAACATCCCGCTGCAGGCGAGGCCTTTGCCGATCTGTGGGCGCAGTCATCCATTGACCAGGAGCTCTGGCCCGTGCCGTTTCAGTGGCGCGGCAGCGAGCTTACGCCTGCCGATCTGATCCGCAACCATCCTCCACAGCGCGCCTGAATTGCCTTACCGCGAATATTCCCGGCAGTAGATGCTCAGGGCATTGAGGCGCGCAGCACCGAGCGCTTTGCCCAGCTCGGCACCTTTGAATCCTTGATCCAGTAGCGGTTTGACCGGCACGGCATGGGCCGCGCTGGCCGCGCCATGCAGATAATCGGCTTCGAAGAGCAACTCGCCGGGAGCGCCTGCCAGGGCGTGCATTTCACAAGCCGCGACGAACTGCTCGAAGCGCTCCGGCCGCCGGTAGATGTCGAAATGCTGCAGCATGTCGAGCAGTGCATCGGCATGCAGTTTCTTGGCGTTGAACGCGTCCTCGTGATACCTGCCGAGCAGCATCGCCAGCTCTTGGCAATCCCTCGGCGCCTTGCAGCGCTGGTTGAGTGTATCGATGGCGGCCAGACGTGGTTGCTGGCTATCGGCCGACGTGGTGCAGCCAAGTAGCAGGCAGGCCCAGCGTACCGGCAGTGGCTGAGCATGTTCGGCGCACTGCCGAAGAGTGCCAAGCAGGTGCCCACCGGCAGCATTGCCCTTGGCGAAGGTGGCGGCCAGTTCCGGGAACAGCTCGGCCAGCGCGTCACACTCCTGCAGCACCTGAATGAACACATCCGGCCGCGGCTCCATCAGCGCACGCGAAATCTCTTTCCAGCTGCGCTCCGCCGTCAGCGCCGACAACTCGCCGGAGCGTGCCAGCTGACGCATCAGCTCCAGCGTCTCGTCGGCGATACGGAAACCCAGTTCGGCATAGCGTGCGGCGAAGCGCGCCACGCGCAGAACACGCAATGGATCTTCGGAGAAAGCGGGAGAAACGTGGCGCAACAGCCGTGCCTGCAGGTCACGCTGACCGCCGTAGGGATCGATCAGCTGGCCCTGGTCATCTTCGGCGATGGCATTGATGGTGAGATCGCGGCGCTGCAGATCTTCTTCGAGGGTGACGTCGGGGCTGGCATGGAAGGTGAATCCGCCATAGCCACGACCGCTTTTGCGCTCGGTGCGCGCCAGGGCGTATTCCTCGCCGGTCTGCGGGTGCAGGAAAACCGGGAAGTCCGCACCGACCGGGCGGAAGCCGCTGGCCTGCATTTCTTCCGGCGTGGCACCGACCACCAGCCAGTCGACCTCGGTCACCGGGCGCCCCAACAGGCGGTCGCGTACTGCGCCGCCGACTTTGTAGATCTGCATGTCCACCTCCGTTGGCGCGGAGGATAAAGGATATCGGCGCTGAGGCTACAGCGTGGCGGGTAAGGAAGGGTCGCGGAGGTGGGCCGCGGCCCACTGTCAGGCGAAGTTCATGCCGGGAAAACGGTTGTCGGTCTCTGCCTCGCTGCTGGGTCTTGGTGGCATGTGATGGGTATTGACCAGCTTGTCGTCCTGCATCGACTGCAGGTGCACATCGAAGCCCCACAGCCGATGCAGATGCTTGAGCACCTCTTCGGTGGACCCGCCCAATGGCTTGCGGTCGTGCTGCATGTGACGCAAGGTCAGCGAGCGATCGCCGCGACGGTCGACGTTCCATACCTGGACGTTGGGCTCGCGGTTGCCGAGGTTGTATTGCGCGGCGAGCAGTTCGCGAATGGTGTGGTAACCACTTTCATCGTGGATCGCCGGGACCAGCAGCTCGTCCTTGCGGTCATCGTCAAGGATGCTGAACAGCTTGAGGTCGCGGATCACCTTCGGCGAAAGGAACTGCAGGATAAAGCTCTCATCCTTGAAGTTGTTCATGGCGAATTTCACCGTGGTCAGCCAGTCGCTGCCGGCGATCTCCGGGAACCAGCGCTTGTCCTCCTCGGTGGGGTGCTCGCAAATCCGGCGGATGTCCTGGTACATGGCGAAGCCCAGGGTGTAGGGATTGATGCCGCTGTAGTAGGGGCTGTCGAAGCCTGGCTGGTAGATCACGCTGGTATGCGACTGCAGAAACTCCATCATGAAGCCGTCGGTGACCAGGCCCTCGTCATACAGATCGTTGAGCAGGGTGTAGTGCCAGAATGTCGCCCAGCCTTCGTTCATCACCTGGGTCTGGCGCTGTGGATAGAAGTACTGCGCGATTTTGCGCACGATACGCACCACCTCGCGCTGCCATGGCTCCAGCAGCGGGGCGTGCTTCTCGATGAAATAGAGGATGTTTTCCTGCGGCTCTGCCGGGAAACGCTGACTGTCCGCCAACCCATCGCCCTTGTCCGTGCCCTTGGGAATGGTGCGCCAGAGGTCGTTGATCTGCCGTTGCAGATGCTCCTCGCGATCCTTCTGGCGTCGGCGCTCTTCTTCTGCAGAGATGGGGTAGGGACGCTTGTAGCGGTCGACACCGTAGTTCATCAGTGCGTGGCAGGAGTCGAGCAGGTCTTCCACCGCATCGATGCCGTGCCGCTCCTCGCATTGCATGATGTACTGCTTGGCGAACACCAGGTAATCGATTATCGAGCTGGCGTCGGTCCAGGTGCGGAACAGGTAATTGCCCTTGAAGAAGCTGTTGTGCCCGTAGCTGGCGTGGGCGATCACCAGTGCCTGCATGCACATGGTGTTCTCTTCCATCAGGTAGGCAATGCAGGGATCGGAATTGATGACGATCTCGTAGGCCAGACCCATCTGCCCGCGCTTGTAGTGTTTCTCGGTGTGCAGGAACTGCTTGCCGTAGGACCAGTGGTGGTAACCCAGCGGCATGCCAACCGAGGCGTAGGCGTCCATCATCTGCTCGGCGGTGATCACCTCGATCTGGTTCGGGTAGGTGTCCAGCGCGTAGCGCTCGGCGATGCGGCCGATCTCGCGGTCGTACTGCCGAATCAGGTCGAAGGTCCATTCCGAGCCGGTGGAAATGGGCTGTCGCTTCATGCTGCACACCTCAGCTGGTCATGCGCCGCTGGAAGAGTTCGCGGAACACTGGGTAGATGTCCCCGGCGCTGACCAACTGCTGTTGGGCGAACGCATCGGAAAAGGCTTCTGCGACCTGGTTGTACTCGTACCAGAGCGCCTGGTGTTCGCGCGGGGTGATTTCAACGTAGGTGAAGTACTGCACGAACGGCATGATCTGGTTGATCAGGATGTCGCGGCACAGCGGCGAGTCGTCGTTCCAGTTGTCGCCGTCGGAAGCCTGAGCGGCGTAGATGTTCCACTCGTTGGCCGGGTAACGCTCGGCCATGATCTCCTGCATCATCTTCAGGGCGCTGGAGACGATGGTGCCGCCGGTCTCCCGCGAGTAGAAGAACTCTTCCTCGTCGACTTCCTTGGCGCTGGTGTGATGACGGATGAATACCACATCGATCTTGTCGTAGTTCCGCTTGAGGAAAAGGTACAGCAGGATGAAGAAGCGCTTGGCGATGTCCTTGGTGGCCTGGGTCATGGAGCCGGAAACGTCCATCAGGCAGAA
Organism: Stutzerimonas kunmingensis; assembly: GCF_900114065.1. Taxonomy (GTDB): domain Bacteria; phylum Pseudomonadota; class Gammaproteobacteria; order Pseudomonadales; family Pseudomonadaceae; genus Stutzerimonas; species Stutzerimonas kunmingensis. Next base: position 43,027 of record NZ_FORS01000012.1, on the reverse strand, counting down.
CATCACCGCCTTGGAGCTGGGGTTGGGATGCTTGACCAGCAGGTTGTATTTCAGATCGAAGGTGTCGAGGAATGGCACGCGTTTGATGCGCGCCTTCAGCCGTTCGATCTCCTCTTCGGTGGCCTTGATGTCGCCGAAGTTGTTCGGCTCCTCAAGACGTAGTCGCTCCAGCTCTGCCTTCAGTGTGCGCAGTTGTGCACGGCTGCTGCCAGAAAGCGCGATGCGTCGGGCATGGGCCGAGCGCAGCGTGCGCACGATGTTGATGCGCGACGGGTTGCCCTCGTTGCTGATGCCGGCGCGCACGGTTTTGAAGGTATCGGTGCCGGTCAGGTGACGCTTGACCAGATTGGGCAGCTCCAGGTCCTCGAACATGAAATCGAGGAATTCTTCCTGGGTGATCTGGAAGACGAAGTCGTCCATGCCGTCGCCGCTGTTGCTGGCCTGGCCGGCGCCCTGGCCACCGCCGCCGCCCTGCGGTCTGGGGATGCGTTCGCCGGCAACGAACTCCTTGTTGCCCGGATGGACGATGGTCTGGCGGCCGCCGCGGCCGTGGTGCAGCACCGGCTCATCGATGTCGCGGCCGGGAATGCTGATCTGCTCGCCATGCTCCATGTCGGTGATGGAGCGCCGGCCGACGGCTTCCTCCACCGCCTTCTTGATATGCCCACGGTACCGCTGCAGGAAACGCTGGCGGTTCACCGTGCTCTTGTTCTTGCCATTCAGGCGACGATCGATCACGTAGCTCATAGGCCCTCCGGGCTTGGCTGAAACCATAGGCTCGAAGCTGGAAGCGCGCCGCGATGCTTCCAGCTTCAGGCTTCCAGCCACTTACTGCGATTTACGCACCCGCAGATACCATTCGGACAGCAGGCGAACCTGCTTCTCGGTGTAGCCACGCTCGACCATGCGCACGACGAAATCGTTGTGCTTCTTCTGGTCTTCCTTGCTCGCCTTGGCGTTGAAGCTGATGACTGGCAGCAGGTCCTCGGTGTTGGAGAACATCTTCTTCTCGATCACCACGCGCAGCTTCTCGTAGGACAGCCACGACGGATTCTTGCCGTTGTTGTTGGCCCGAGCGCGCAGCACGAAGTTGACGATCTCGTTGCGGAAGTCCTTCGGATTGCTGATGCCGGCCGGCTTCTCGATCTTTTCCAGTTCCTCGTTGAGCGCCACGCGATTGAGGATCTCGCCGGTTTCCGGATCGCGGTATTCCTGATCCTGAATCCAGAAATCCGCATACAGCACGTAGCGGTCGAAGATGTTCTGCCCGTACTCGCTGTAGGACTCGAGGTAGGCAGTCTGGATCTCCTTGCCGATGAACTCGATATAGCGCGGCGCCAGGTACTCCTTGATGAAGCGCAGGTAGCGCTCGCGCACCTCGGCCGGGAACTGTTCCTGCTCGATCTGCTGCTCCAGCACGTAGAGCAGGTGCACCGGGTTCGCCGCGATCTCGTGCGGGTCGAAGTTGAAGACCTTGGACAGAATCTTGAAGGCGAAACGAGTGGAGAGACCGTTCATGCCTTCGTCGACTCCGGCGGTGTCGCGGTATTCCTGAATCGACTTGGCTTTCGGATCGGTGTCCTTGAGGTTTTCGCCGTCATACACGCGCATCTTCGAGTAGATGTTGGAATTCTCCGGCTCCTTCAGGCGGGACAGCACGGAGAACTGCGCGAGCATCTTCAGGGTGTCCGGCGCGCAATGAGCATGGGCCAGCGAGCTGTTGGTCAGCAGCTTGTCGTAGATCTTGATCTCGTCACTGACGCGCAGGCAGTAGGGCACCTTGACGATGTAGATACGGTCGATGAAGGCTTCGTTGTTCTTGTTGTTGCGGAAGCTGTGCCATTCCGACTCGTTGGAGTGAGCCAGGAGGATGCCGCTGTATGGAATCGCGCCGAGGCCTTCGGTGCTGTTGTAGTTGCCTTCCTGGGTGGCGGTCAGCAGCGGGTGCAGCACCTTGATCGGTGCCTTGAACATCTCGACGAACTCCATCAGGCCCTGGTTGGCCCGGCACAGCGCGCCCGAGTAGCTATAGGCGTCGGCGTCGTTCTGCGGAAACTCTTCCAGCTTGCGGATATCGACCTTGCCCACCAGCGAGGAGATGTCCTGGTTGTTTTCGTCGCCGGGTTCGGTCTTGGCAACCGCGATCTGGTTGAGGATCGACGGGTACAGCTTGACCACGCGGAATTTGGAGATGTCGCCGCCGAACTCCTGCAGGCGCTTGGTGGCCCAGGGCGACATGATCGAGTTCAGGTAGCGCCGAGGAATGCCGTAGTCCTCCTCGAGGATTTGCGCGTCTTCGGCCGGGTTGAACAGCCCCAGAGGCGACTCGAACACCGGCGAGCCCTTGATGGCGTAGAAGGGCACCTTCTCCATCAGCTGCTTGAGCTTCTCGGCAAGCGACGATTTACCCCCGCCCACCGGACCGAGGAGATAGAGGATCTGCTTCTTCTCTTCCAGCCCCTGCGCGGCGTGACGGAAGTAGGAAACGATCTGGTCTATGCACTCCTCCATGCCATGGAAATCTTCGAAGGCCGGATAACGGCGGATCACCTTGTTGGAGAAGATGCGCGACAGTCGCGAGTCGACCGATGTGTCGACCAGTTCGGGCTCGCCGATCGCCATCAGCAGGCGCTCGGCGGCGCTGGCATAGGTACCTGGGTCCGCCTTGCACAGATCGAGATATTCCTGGAGGGAATACTCCTCCTGGCGGGTCGCTTCGAAACGTTGTTGGAAGTGGCTGAAAATGCTCATGACTTCACCTCGATCGATGCACGAATAGGCGCGTCATCAGGCACTCTGGGCCCGGCCGAAGTGGCGGCCAGTGGAGTTCCCCCGAACACCTAATGGTCGAAACCCTGAAATCCGTCAGCCGTTTCCCGGCTTCGTTTATTTGGATGGCCTGAACTCAAGGATAGTTCGGATTCGGCAAGATCAAGGGCGGGGAGGGAATTTAGGCGCTGCCGTTCGGCTGTTGATAGCGCCTAGCCCGCGGATGGCGGGCTATCGGGGGGAAATAAATTTTTATGCTTGTTCTTCGCCGCGCTCGACATCGGCCGGATAGGTGTGGCGCCAGAGTTCGAAGCCGCCGTCGAGGCTGTAGACGTCCGAAAAGCCCTGATTGACCAGATAGGCCGCTGCGCTCTGGCTGGAGTGGCCGTGATAGCAGGTGACGATCAGCGGCTGGTCGAGATCGGCGGCGGCAATGAAATCCGGCAGCGAGTGGTTGTCCAGATGCAGCGAGCCGCTGATGTGGCCGTTGGCATAGCTGTGCGGATCGCGGATGTCCACGATTACGGCGCCGCTGCTGCGCATGGTCTGCGCCTGTTCCGGTGGGATGCGTTTGAAGTCGGTCATGCGGGTTTCCCGTGTTCACATTCGCAGCGGTGCATTTCGCCGCTGTCGAGGTTCATCAAGGTCATGGCGTTGCCCCAGACGCAGCCAGTGTCCAGCGCGAAGACGTTCGGCTCGTCGCATTGACCCTCCAGCGCAGCCCAGTGACCAAAGATCAGCTTGACGTTGCGGGTTTTGCGATTGGCGTGGCTAAACCAAGGCGAGTAGCCGGCGGGGGCGCTGTCGGCGCCTTCCTTCGCTTCCAGATCGAGCGTGCCGTCGGCCTTGCAGAAACGCATGCGGGTGAAGTAGTTGGTGATCAGGCGCAGCCGCGGCACCCCGTGCAGCTCCTTGTTCCATTTCGCCGGTTGATTACCGTACATGCCGTCGAGGAACGGCATCAGCAGTGCGTCGTCCTGCAGTGCCTGCTCGACTTCCGAGGCGCGCTTGAGGGCTTTTTCCAGCGACCACTGCGGCGGAATGCCGGCATGAACCATCGCGGTGTGACGCGCGGCTTCGTAATGAATGAGCTTCTGCTGGCGCAGCCAGTCGATCAGGTCGGTCCGATCCGGCGCGGCCAGAATTGCTTGCAGCGTGTCGGACTTGCGCATGCGCTCTATGTTGTGAGCCACAGCCAGCAGGTGCAGGTCGTGATTGCCGAGGACGGTGATTGCGGACGACCCGAGATCGCGTACGAAGCGCAGTGCCTCGAGCGATTGCGGGCCGCGGTTGACCAGGTCGCCGGCCAGCCACAGGCAGTCTCGCGAAGGGCTGAAGTCGACGCGCTCCAACAAACAGGTCAGCGGTTCGAGGCAACCTTGCAGGTCGCCGACGGCATAGGTCGTCAATGCAATGCTCCGGGTACGGCCAGGCGGAACGGCGCAATGAGCGCATCGAAACTGTGACCATCCTCGGCCAACATCTCATAGCTGCCTTGCATGCTGCCGACACAGGTGGCCAGCAGCGTTCCGCTGGTGTAGACGTGGTGTTCGCCTGGTGCGATCAGCGGCTGCTCGCCAATGACGCCGGCACCGCGCACTTCCTGCACCTGACCGTCGCCATCGGTGATGATCCAGTGTCGCGACAGCAGCTGCGCTGCCACCTCGCCATTGTTTTCGATGGTTACGGTGTAGGCAAAGGCATAGCGGTTTTGTTCCGGCTCCGATTGCGCGGCCAGATAGCGAGGCGTGACGCTGACGTCGATGCGGTAGCGGTTATCGTCGGACATGAGTCTGCTCGCTGTTGAAGGCAGGGTAGAGACCGAAGCCTCAGCTGCGTTCTGTCAGTTGGTCGGAAAGGCGAACGAAGGCCGCCAGATCCAGTTGTTCGGGACGCAGGCTGCCATCTACATCCGCCGCTGCGATGGCGTCGGCGTCCAGCAGCCCCTTGAGGGTGTTGCGCAAGGTCTTGCGCCGTTGGTTGAACGCCTCGCGCACTACGCGCTCCAGTTGATGGTGATCGCGCGCTGGATGCGGCAGCGTCTCATGTGGCACCAGGCGAACGATCGCCGAATCGACCTTTGGCGCCGGGTTGAACGCACCCGGCCCGACGTTGAACAGGTGCTCCACGCGGCAGTGGTACTGCACCATGATCGACAGTCGGCCCCAGTCGCCGCCGCCCGGCAGCGCGGCCAGGCGTTCGACCACTTCCTTCTGCAGCATGAAATGCATGTCGCGGATCAGGTGCGCGTGGTCGAGCAGGTGAAAGATCAGCGGGGTAGAGATGTTGTAGGGCAGGTTGCCGACGATGCGCAGGCTGTTCGGCTCTGCGCTGAGGCGACCGAAGTCGAACTTCAGCGCGTCGCCCTGGTGCAGATTGAAGTTCTCGCGCCCGGCGAATTTGCCCTGCAGGATGGGGATCAGGTCGAGGTCTAGCTCGACGACATCCAGATGTGCGCCGCTGTCGAGCAGTCCTTCGGTCAATGCACCCTGGCCTGGGCCGATCTCCACCAGTCGCTCACCCGGTTTGGCATGAATCGCCCGCAGGATGCGGTGAATGACGCCAGCGTCATGCAGGAAGTTCTGGCCAAAGCGCTTGCGTGCGCGGTGCTGATAATCGGACATCGGGGCTCCAGGGCGCAGCTTGAAGCCTGAAGCTCAAAGCTGAAAACGAATAAGGCGCGTATTTTAGCAGGCGAGGGCGGCAAGAAGATCGTTCGAGCCGCGTGGGGTGCGTGCTAGCTCTGGCTGCCGACCATCTGGTAGGCCGTTTCCAGTGCGACCCGCAGACTGCCAGTGTCGATCTTGCCGCTGCCGGCCAGATCCAGCGCGGTGCCATGATCTACCGACGTGCGAACGATCGGCAGGCCCAGGGTCACGTTGACCGCGGCACCGAAACCCTTGTACTTGAGTACCGGCAGGCCCTGGTCGTGGTACATCGCCAGCACTGCGTCGCAGAGCTCGAGATTTTTTGGGGTGAACAGCGTATCGGCTGGCAGCGGGCCGATCAGATCAAGCCCCTCGTCACGCAGCCTGGTCAGCACGGGCTCGATGATCTCGATTTCTTCGCGGCCCAGGTGGCCGCCCTCACCCGCATGCGGGTTCAGGCCGCAGACAAGAATACGTGGTTGGGTAATGCCGAACTTGCTGACCAGATCGTGGTGCAGGATTCGCGTAACCCGCTCCAGGCGCTCCGCGGTAATCGCCGCTGCGACATCCTTGAGCGGCAGGTGGGTGGTGACCAGCGCGACACGCAATCCGTGCGTGGCCAGCATCATGACCACCTGATCGGTGCGGGTCAGCTCGGCGAGAAACTCGGTATGGCCTGAAAAGGGGATGCCGGCCTCATTGATCACACCCTTGTGCACCGGCGCGGTGATCATGCCGGCGAAGCTGCCGTCGAGACACCCGTTTCCAGCTCGGGTCAGCGTTTCCAGTACGTAGTGGCCGTTGCGCGCGTCGAGCTGGCCCGCGATCACCGGTGCATCCAAGGGAGTATCCCAGACATACAGACAGTTGGCCGGCGCCGGTTGGCTTGGCCAGCCATGTGGCCCGACTTCCCGCAGCTCAATCGTCAGACCCAGTTGCGAGGCGCGCTCTGCCAGCAGCGAACAACTGGCGATGGCTACCAGGATCTGAGGCTGGGCCTCGCGCGCCAGCAGCAGGCACAAGTCCGGGCCGATGCCGGCCGGTTCGCCGGGGGTGAGAACGAAGGGGCGGGGAGCGGTCATCAGGCTTCTCTCTGCATGGCGTGTGGCGTTCAACCGCCTGAAATGAAAACGGGGTGGCGACCCTTCGGCCATCACCCCGCATTCCTGTTGCTTGTAGGTACAGCGTGAAGCTTAGAGCTTGATCTCGACGTAGGCTTCGTCGCGGATCTGGCGTAACCACGCCTGCAGCTCTTCGTCGTACTTGCGGTTGCGCAGCAGGCTCAGCGCCTGTTGCTCGCGGAACTGCTCACTGGCATCGGTCGCACGGCGGCCGAGCACCTCGAGGACGTGCCAGCCGTAGGGAGACTTGAACACCGGGGACAGTTCGCCGCTTGCCGTATTGGCCATGACTTCGCGGAACTCGGGCACCAGAGAGGCCGGGTCGATCCAGTTCAGGTCGCCGCCGTTGAGCGCCGAACCAGGGTCTTCGGAAAAACTCTTGGCCAGCTCGGCGAAGTCTTCGCCAGCGCTGATGCGATCACGCAGGCGCTGCACCAGCAGGCGGGCCTCGTCTTCGCTACGGATTGCGCTGGGCTTGATCAGGATGTGGCGGACATGCACTTCGTCGCGCACCTGTGTTTCGCCTCCGCGCTTCTCCAGCAGCTTTACCATGATGAAGCCTGGCGGCGTGCGGACCGGTTCGGTGACCTCGCCAACCGACAGCTCGCGCACGGCGGTATCAAAGGGCGGTGGCAGCTGAGCCGCTTTGCGCCAGCCCATGTCGCCGCCTTCCAGCGCGTTCTCGCTACCGGAGCGCGCGACGGCTAGGCGAGCGAAGTCTGCACCTTGCTGAAGCTGCTGGTAGGTATCCATGGCAACGCGTTCGGCGGCCTGGATGGCTGCGGAATCCGCAGCTTCTGGTACCGGGATGAGGATATTGGCCAGGTGGTATTCCTCGGACAATTGCAGCTTGCCGAGGTCGGAGGCCAGAAAGTTCTGCACTTCCTGGTTGGACACCTGAATGCGTTCCGCCACTCGACGCTGACGCACGCGGCTGATGACCATCTCGCGACGGATCTGCTCGCGGGCCGTTTCCAGGCTCAGGCCGTCGCGCACCAGAGCTTCACGAAACTGCTCCGGCGACATGTTGTTGCGCTGGGCAATGGTGCCCATGGCCTGATTGAGTTCTTCATCGGAAATGCGTATGCCGGAGCGCTCACCGATCTGCAGCTGCAGGTTCTCGGTGATCAGGCGCTCCAGCACCTGCTGTTGCAGGACGTCCATGGGCGGCACATCGGCGCCGCGCTTGTCGATGGTCTGCTGAACTTCGCGAATACGCTGTTCGAGCTGACTTTGCATGATGACGTCGTTATCGACGATAGCCACCACGCGGTCGAGGGGTTGAACCTGGGCGAGGGCTGCAGGCGCGACGCTCGCGCCGCTCAGCAGCAGAGCGCCGAGCGCGAGCGGGCGCAGTACTTCAGAAAGCTTGATCTTCACGTTCACGGTAGCCTTGGATGCCTTCGTCGAGGAAAGTTTCGGTCGCATTGCCGACTACGCCGCCGAGCCCTTTGAGCACGATCTGCAGGAAGATGCCGTTATCCGGCTCGTCGTTGCGATCAGGGTTGAGGCTGGTCTCGTCGTAGTCGATCCAGTAGCGATTGATCAGGCGCAGTTTCCAGCAGCAGCTGTCGTACTCGAAGCCACCGAAGGCTTCCAGAGTACGGCTGCGGCTGTAGTCGTGCTGCCAGCGGGCGATGACGCTCCATTGCGGGACGATCGGCCAGATGACGGAAAAGTCATGCTGGTTGATCTTGTAGTAGTCCTTGATGAAGTTTGGGTTCCGTACTGTCTGAGCCTCGTCGAGGAACTCCCGGCCATAATCGCCGCCGTAGCTCCATTCGCCGGTCGCCTGATCGAAACGCATGGTGTCGTTGCGATAGCGGTAGCCGAGGTTGACGATCTTGCCCGGGTTGTCGGCCGGCTGGTAATGCCACATTGCGCTGCCGGAGCGAGTCCGACGGCTGTCCGGATCCCAGTTGAAGGTCGAGGTAAAGCGCCAGTCGTGGTTGTAGCGGTACATGTACTCCAGCGCATAGGGTGATACATCGGACGTGTAGTCCGCTCGTTGATTGAGCGGGGCTCTATTAGGCTGGCCGTTGTAACTGTCCGGCATCGTTACCTTGCGATCTTCGAAATAGAACGCTTGGCCGATGCTGAAGCGCTGACGCTCAAACCCGTTGGATTCGACCCAGCGATTGGTCACGCCAAGCGAAATCTGATTGGCATCGCCGATGCGATCCTTGCCCGAGAAACGGTTCTCGCGCCACAGCGAGGAATAGCTGAAGCTACTCTCGCCGGTATCGAAGATTGGGATATCGGTTTGATCTTTTTCTGGAACGTAGAGGTAAAACAGCCTTGGCTCAAGGGTCTGACGATAGCTGTTGCCAAACCACTGCGTGTCACGGTCAAAATACAAGCCGCTGTCTACGCTGAATACCGGAACCTGTCGATCCTGAGTCTTCTCGAATTGTTGCTCAAGAAAGAGTGAGGTTTCCCCTCTCTGGTCGATATCAAGGTTGTAGTAGGTATACAAGAACTTGAGCGAGGGCTTGAGGAAGCCCCACGACCAGTTCAGCGGCAGGCTGACGCCCGGCTCGAGATGTATGCGCTCGCCCTCGGCGCGCGTCAGGCCACGCAGGCGATCGTCGTACCACTGCTCTGGGTTGCCGTCTTCGTTGATGAAATTGCCGTCGCGCAGGCTGCGTTGGAAGCTGACGAACTCGGTCTTGTAGGCGAAGTTCAGACCGCCTGGCTGGAACGGCAGGCGTCCATCCAGGGTTAGCTGCGGCAGTCGCTCATAGGGGGTGATGTCGGCGACGGTGGCGCGCTCATAGGCGTGCATGTTGAGGCGTGCGGTATAGGTATTGCCGCGGTAGGTAAGCGTACCGCGCTGATCGAGGTGATCCGGCTGATCGATATCCAGATTGGTGTCCAGATCCTGGAAGTAGTACGGATCGCTGAGATCGGTGTAGTCCACTTCGGCGAGCCAGCGCGAGTCCAGCCCGGTACGGTTCTGCCAGCTGTACATCCAGCGCTGGTCTTCGTACTCGGACTGCAGTTCGCGGTCGTCGTTGCTGTCGTCCAGGTAAGCCGCGCCGAACTGGCCCTCGCTGCTGCGGGTCAGGTAGCGGAACTCGCCTTCCATCAGCAGGCCGCGGTCGGTCATCAGGTGCGGATACAGCGTCGCGTCGAAGTTCGGCGCCAGGTTGAAGTAATAAGGCGTCTGCAGCGAGAGGCCGGTATCGCTGGACGAGCCGATGCTCGGCGCGAGAAAGCCCGACTGGCGACGATCGTCGATGGGGAAATGGATGTAGGGGGTGTAGAACACCGGGACATCCTTGACCCGCAGCGTGACGTTGGTGGCCGAGCCGAAGCCCGTGGCCGGGTTCAGCGTGACGTTGTTGCCTTGCAGGTGCCAGCTGTTTTCGCCGGGCTCGCAGCTGGTGTAGGTACCGTCCTTGAGGCGAATGATCGCGGTTTCTTCACGCTTGGCGTATTGCGCGCTGCCACGCACCTTGCCGGAATGCACGACGTACTCGGCGTTTTCCACCTTGGCTTCGCCGCTGTCGAGGAAGATCTCGGCGCGGTCGCCGACCAGCAATGCATCGCGGTCGCGGAAGCGCACATTGCCGGTCAGCTCGCCGCGATTTTCCAGCTGGTGCAGGCTGGCTTCGTCCGCCTCGACCTGAATGCTGCCCTGACGCAGTAACACGTCACCGGCGAGGGTGGCGACTTCCTGTTCCTGCTCGTAGCGGGTGGCTTTAGCCGACACATAGGTCGGCGCTTCGCTCATCGGGGTGGTGTCGAACTTGCCGGGACGGTCGGGCTCGACATAGGTACCGGCGCAATAAGGACCGGTTTCGGCGAGCTGAGCCGGGGTCAGCTGCTCGCGCGGAACCCAGTCGAGATGGCTGTAATCGGCGCTGCGAGAGGCGAGGGCGCGGCCCTTGCTTTCGGTGACCAGCTTGGTCGTCGCCGTTGGCGCTTGCGCCTTGCTGCTCGTCGACTTGGCGGTGCTCGATGTGCTCACGGTGCTGCCGCTGTGTACCGGGCGCGGTGGCAGGGTCTGACTGGCTTCATTGGACGCGCAGTTCCAGCCGCCGGAGGCGTCGGGCTGGCAGGCGAACTGTTCGGCTGCGAAGACAAAAGGTACAGCTACCGGTTGCAATGCAAGCAGACCGCCAGTAACCAGTAGAGGGAATTTTTTACGAAACGCGGGGTATTTGACTGCCATCTTGTTTTTTGGTCCGTGCTTGCGGCGAGCCATCGGCCGGCTGGGCCGCACGCCTCTCGATGGGCTGAGAAAGATGCAGGATAATAAAGCATGACCCGCCTATCGGCTAGCGCCGTGGAGACCCCCTGGATGCCGCATCAAGATCAACGTCTGCTGGACCTTAGCGCCTGGCTGGAACAGCAATTACCCGAAATCTTCGCCCGTTGCGGCTGGGGCGAAGTGCCGGCGGCGCAGCTCACTGCGGCCAGCAGCGATGCCAGCTTCCGCCGTTACTTCCGCTGGCAGGGTGGAGAGCGCAGCCTGATCGTGATGGACGCACCGCCGCCCCAGGAAGACTGCCGACCCTTCGTCAAGGTCGCGCAGATGCTGGATCAAGCCGGCGTCCATGTGCCGCAGATACTGGCCTCCGATCTTGAGCGCGGCTTCCTGCTGCTGACCGATCTGGGCCGCCAGACCTATCTGGATGTCATCGATCAGAGCAATGCCGAACAGCTGTTCGAAGACGCCGTGGAGGTCTTGCTGAAGTTCCAGCTGCATCCGGTGACCCAGCCGATGCCGGCATACGACGAAGCGTTGCTGCGTCGCGAATTGCAGCTGTTCCCCGAGTGGTATGTGCAGCGCCACCTTGGCCACAGCTTCAGCGAAGCGCAGCAGGCCGCGTGGGAGCGTATCTGTCGGCAACTGATCGACTCGGCGCTGGCGCAGCCACGGGTGCTGGTGCATCGCGACTACATGCCGCGCAATCTGATGATCAGCGAGCCCAACCCTGGTGTACTGGATTTTCAGGACGTGGTGCTCGGCCCGGTCAGCTACGACATCACCTCGCTGTTCAAGGACGCCTTTCTCAGCTGGCCCGAAGCGCAGGTGCGGGCCTGGCTCGAAGGCTACTGGCACAAGGCGCGCGCTGCTGGCGTATCGCTGCCCGAATCGCTTGACGAGTTCCTGCGTGCCAGTGACCTGATGGGACTGCAGCGCCACCTCAAGGTGATCGGCATTTTCGCGCGAATCTGCCATCGCGACGGCAAGCCGCGTTACCTCGCTGACGTGCCGCGCTTCTTTGCCTATATCGAGGCCGTGCTGGCGCGCAGACCGGAGCTGGCCGAGTTGCAGCAACTGCTGGCAGAGCTGCCGCAGGCGCCGCACGCATGAAGGCGATGATTCTGGCCGCCGGCAAGGGCGAGCGGCTGCGCCCGCTGACGCTGCACACGCCCAAACCCTTGGTTCGCGCCGCCGGCGTGCCGCTGATCGAGTACCACGTTCGTGCGCTGGCGACCGCCGGCTTCGACGAGCTGGTGATCAACCACGCCTGGCTCGGGCAGCAGATCGAAGACTATCTGGGCGACGGCAGTCGTTTCGGCGTGGCCATCCGCTATTCGCCCGAGGGCGAGCCGCTGGAGACCGGCGGCGGCATTCATCGGGCCTTGGGGCTGCTGGGCGATGAGCCGTTCCTGGTGGTCAACGGCGATATCTGGACCGACTACGATTTTGCCCGGCTGAGACGGCCGCTTCACGGGCTCGCGCATCTGGTGCTGGTGAACAATCCGCCGCACCACCCCCAGGGTGATTTCAGGCTGGGCGAATCGGCCGTCACGGAGCCCCAGGTCAATGGTGACGCGCTGACCTACAGTGGCATTTCCGTTTTGCATCCTGCGCTGTTCGATGGCTGCCAGCCGGGTGCGTTCAAGCTGGCGCCGTTGTTGCGCCGCGCCATGGCAGATGGGCAGGTGTCCGGCGAGTGCTTTGGCGGGGCCTGGATCGACGTGGGTACCCATGAGCGTCTGGCGGAAGTCGAGCAACTACTGGAGGCGCGACGCTGACATGTTCTGGCCCATCACGCTGTTGGGGCTGCTGATCGGCTGGTTGCTGGCCAGCATTCCGGGGGCTTTGCTCGGCGGTCTGCTGGGTCAGGTGCTCGATCGTCGTCTGGGGCTCGATTCTTGGGCCAGCCTGCGTGCGCGCCTGGCCGGCAAGGCGGTGCTGCAAGGCCGGGATTTGCTGTTCTTTCTGTTGGGGCGTCTGGCCAAGAGTGGCGGTCGCGTGAGTTCGGCGCATATCCAGGTCGCACGTGACGAGATGTGCCGGCAGGGGCTCGATGCCGCCGCGCAGCAACAGGCCATCGCCGCCTTCAACCGCGGCAAGTCGACCGGTGACGGCCTGCGCGATACCCTGCAACGGCTGCGCAGCCAGCGCGAGGAAAGCCGCCGCCTGATCCAGGCTTGCTGGCGCATGGCACGTGCGCAGGGAAGCATGGGCGCACGCGAGCACGAACTGGTGCTGCTCTGGGGCAAGTGGCTGGGTTGGGATGCCGCCGAGGTGGCCGCGCTCGATCCGGGCGCGGCTCGACGCAAGGAGGCCCCGGCCGGGCGGGGTGGTGCATACGAGCAGGCCATGCAGCTGCTGGGTGTGCGTCCGGATACCGACCCGCAGCTGATCAAGCGCGCTTATCGGCGCCTGCTGAGCAAGCACCATCCGGACAAGCAGGCGGGGGCTGGTGCGAATGCCGCCCAGGTGCGCGACGCAACCGAGCGCACCCGCGAGTTGCACAGTGCCTATGCATTGATTCGCGAGCGCCGCGGCTTTCGCTGAGCGGGCGTCACTGTGCCGGCTTGCGCTCCAGCCAGCCCCGCACGCGACGCACCAGTTGTTCCTGGTCGGTATTGCGGTCACCGGTCAGGCCTGGCAGTGCGACCAGGCGGTAGTCCGGGTGCCCAGCACGGCGCGCTGCATTGCGCCGCTGCAGTGCCTGCTGATTTGCGGCTGCTCCGGTGCCCGTATAGAAGTCGCCGATGGCGGCGGGTAGCGTTGCGAGATAGCTCTCCAGCGGCTGTTCCCCCTGCAACGGTGCGCGTGGGTCGATCACCACCAGTTGCCCAACATCCTTTGGCTGAAGCTGTGCCAGGTACTGGCTCGCCCAGTAGGCGCCGGTGCCATGGCCGATCAGAACAATCGTCGACGCCTGCAGTGTGCGCGCATGCTCGATGGCAGCATCCAGGCGCGCCAGCATGCGCTCGGCATGAGTTGGTGGCGGCGTGTCCTGCTCGGCTTGTGGCGGCGTCGATTCGTCGTTGTCCGTGGCTGCCGTCTGCTCAGGCAGGTAGCCCGCCGAAGTGGTTTGCGCCGCGGCCGGCTGGGTATCGGTGGCGTCAGGCTCAGCGTTTTCTTCCGTTTCGGACTTTTCTTCCGCAGCCGGGGCTTCTGGCGCTGGCGGGCGCGGGCCAGGGCTAAGCGCCGGATCAGCGGGTGTCAGGCTGAGGGTATGCCAGCCATGTTCGGGAAGGCCGCGCCGGAGCGGGCCGATTGCGCGTGGCCAATCGGCGGTCTCGCCTTCGCTCGGCATAATGACGAGCACGCCGAGGGCCTTCGCAGTATTGGCCGGGTGCCAGAGCGCGAGGAATTTGTCTTCGTCGCCGAGCTGCAGCTGGGCGGTGGCCTCAAGCTGTCGTTGCAGCCCTGCGGCCAGCGCCTCGCTACGAGTTTGTGGCGATGGTCGTGGCGTTGCTGCTGGCTCCTCCGCTGGTGCTTCCTGAGGCGCCTCCGGTTCCTGCGCCGCTGCGATGTACGGCACGCCGCCGCCAAGCGCGACGCCGAACAAAAGCACGAAAGCAGACAAACGACGCATGGATTGTCTCCGCTATGGATGCCGGTACCACGCTGGCGCCGGCAGGGGTTATGCATTACAACAGCGTGTCGGCACGCCCATCAATTGCGTGAATATATGCTCGCCTTATCCCTGCGTTTCGTTCTTCTCATCAGCCTGGCGCTGCCTTTCGCGGCTGGCGCCGTGACGCTCGACGCCGACAGCCGTGCCTGGCTGGAGCAGCATCCGGAGTGGCGCGTCGGGGTGGTGATGGGCGCGCCCTACGCCGAGTATGACCAGCGCCAGCGGCGCCTGTCAGGCTTTCATGTGCAGCTGATGGAGCATCTGGCGGACGACCTCGGGGTGCGCCTGCAATGGCGCCGCTTCAGTGACGAGGCTGCGCTGGAGAAGGCCGCCCGCGAAGGCCTGATCGATGTGGCGCCGGGCCTGCGGCAGACGCCGGCCGGTTTGCGGCTATGGCGCTACAGCGATCCCTTTCTGCGCATCCCGCGCTTGCTCGTTGGAGACCGTGGCGGTCCACGCGCCATCGACCTGGAGTATCTGCATCCGAGCGAACTGGTTTCCGCCGTTGGGCCGGGACCAGTCGCCGAGTTCCTTGCCAGCAACTATCCCAATATCACCGTGCTGACGGCGACCAGCCAAGCCGATGCGCTGCGTCAGGTGCTGGAGGCGAAGGCCAGCTATGCCGTGATCGATGAGCCGGTGTTTGCGCGCCTGTCGCAGCAGGTGGAGTACGACTCGCTGGCGGTGGTCGGCGATCTGGGCAACCCGCAGCTGCTGCGTATCGCTTCACTGCGTGACAGCGCCGAACTCGCGACCGTGCTCGATACGGCGCTGCGGCAATTTCCGGCGCGGGAATTCAGTCAGTTGCAAGAACAGTGGCTCAAGACCCGCAGCATTGATCTGGGCCGCGAGATCAGCTACTGGCGCAGTCTCAGCTTGCTGCTCGGCGTTCTGCTGCTGGCCTGCCTGCTGATGCTCGCCTGGCAGCGGCGCCAGCATGGAGTGCTGGAAAGCCGGCTGAAGACCGCCCGCCGCGACATCGAGCTGCGCGAGGCGGCCGAAGAAGCGCAGCGTTTGACGCAGTTTTGTCTCGATCACAGCACCGTCGGCATCCTCTGGCTCAACTGGGACAGTCGCGTGCGCTACGCCAACCAGGCCGCCGAGATGTTGCTCGGGCATGCCTCCGGCGGATTGCTGGATCAGCCACTGGAAACATTCGATCCGGCGCTGGGCATGGATGCATGGCTGGCGCGCTGGCGCGCTGCCCGCACGGGCGAAGATGATCGCCAGGTGCACGAATGCGAGTGGCAGCGCGCCGACGGCCAGCGCTTTCCGGCGGCGGTCACCTACAGCTTTCTGCGCTTCGGCAGTCGTGAGTATCTGGTGGTGTTTCTTGCCGATATCACCGAGCGCCGTCGCGCCAGCGCTCAGCTGCAGGAGAGCGAGGCGCGGTTAAGGCCATGGCCGGCAACGTGCCGGGGCTGGTGTTCCGCCTGGAGCGCGACGGGCCGCAGGCCCCGGTGCGCGTCGCCTACATCAGTGAGGCCAGCCAGCGCCTGGTGGGCTATTCCGCCGAGCGCCTGTTGCAGCCGGGGCAGGGTATCCGCAGCCTGGTGCACGCCGACGACGAGGCCGGCTACTGGGCCAGTCAGCAGCTGGCATTGGAGAAAAGTCAGGACTGGCGCTGGCAGGGGCGCATTCTCAATCGCGATGGCGAGGTGCGCTGGGCCGACATCCGTGCCTCCGTGCGCGGCCAGCCGGATGGCCGCCAGGTATGGGACGGCATCGTCTGGGATATCACCGACAACAAGCGCATCGAGCTGGAGCTGGATGCTTCGCGGGCGCAGCTGCGTCAGCTAGCCGCGCACCTGGAGACGGTGCGCGAGGAAGAGAAGGCGCATATCGCCCGCGAGGTGCACGACGAGCTGGGCCAGGTGCTGACCGTACTCAAGCTGGAAACCTCGATGTGCGAGCTGGGCTTCGCCGACCTCGACCCGGCCCTGGCGCAGCGGCTGGAAAGCATGAAGCGGCTGATCGCCCAGCTGTTCCAGCGGGTGCGCGATGTCGCCACCGCGCTGCGCCCGCCGATTCTCGATGCCGGCATTGCCTCGGCGGTGGAATGGCAGGCGCGGCGCTTCGAGGAGCGCAGCGGCGTGGCCTGCCTGGTCGAGGTGCCGGAATGTCCGCCACTGCTGGGCAACGCCAAGGCCATCGGCCTGTTCCGCATTCTTCAGGAGTCGCTGACCAACGTGATGCGGCACGCCCAGGCGCAGACGGTCAGCGTGCAGTTACTCCTCGAAGGCAACATGCTCTGTCTGCGCGTCAGCGACGACGGTTGCGGTTTTCCTGTGGCCGCGCGCGGCGCCGGCAGTTCGTTCGGCCTGGTCGGCATGCGCGAGCGGGTGCAGATGCTCGGCGGGCAACTGATAATCGACAGCCAGCCCGGCGAGGGCACCACCATCACGGCGCGGGTTCCACTCGATCCGGTGCCACTTCCATCAGCCGCAAGCACTGGAGCATTGCCGTCATGATCAGGGTCATGGTCGCCGAAGATCACACCATCGTCCGCGAGGGCATCAAGCAGCTGATCGGCATGGCGCGTGACATGCAGGTGGTCGGCGAGGCCGCCAATGGCCAGCAGTTGCTCGATCAGCTGCGCCAGATCAGTTGCGACGTGGTGCTGCTGGATATCTCCATGCCTGGCGTCAACGGCCTCGAGGCGATACCGCGAATCCGCGCGTTGAGCCAGCCGCCGGCGGTGCTGGTGCTGTCGATGCACGACGAGGCGCAGATGGCGGCGCGGGCGCTGAAGATCGGCGCGGCGGGTTACGCGACCAAGGACAGCGAGCCGGCGCTGCTGCTCACCGCTCTGCGCAAGGTCGCCGGTGGCGGGCGCTACATCGACCCGGCGCTGGCTGATCGCATGGTCTTCGAGGTCGGCCTGACCGATTCGCGTCCACCCCATGCGCTGCTTTCCGAACGCGAATACTCGGTGTTCGAACGGCTGGTGCAGGGCGACTCTGTAAACGACATCGCCGGCAAGCTGGCGCTCAGCAGCAAGACCATCAGCACCCACAAGGCCCGCCTGATGCAGAAGCTGGCGGCGCATTCGGTGGCCGATCTGGTGCGCTACGCCATGGAACACAAGCTGGTCTGAGCACCAGCCACCGACCCGCCGTGTAGGGCGTTCCCTACACGCGACTCTCCCTCACGCCTAGGCCAATCGCTCCGCTGTACCGATTTTTCCACCGCCGCTGCGCTTCTACGCTGTGACCACGGTTCAACGGTTACGCAGGTGCAGCAGCATGGTCGAGTCAACGGCGAACGATATCCTGGTGAGCTTTCGCGGCATCCAGAAGAGCTATGACGGTGAGTCGCTGATCGTCAGGGATCTCAATCTGGACATCCGCCGCGGAGAATTCCTCACCCTGCTCGGGCCGTCTGGCTCGGGCAAAACCACCAGCCTGATGATGCTGGCTGGCTTCGAAACGCCCACGGCGGGGGAAATCCTCCTCGATGGCCGGGCGATCAACAACGTGCCACCGCACAAGCGCGACATGGGCATGGTGTTCCAGAACTACGCGCTGTTCCCGCACATGACGGTTTCGGAAAACCTGGCGTTTCCGCTCAGCGTGCGCGGCATGGCCAAGCCGGACATCAAGGAGCGGGTCAAGCGCGCCCTGGCGATGGTCCAGCTGGAGGGCTTTCGCAACCGCTATCCGGCGCAGCTCTCCGGCGGCCAGCAACAGCGCGTGGCATTGGCCCGCGCGCTGGTGTTCGAGCCGCAGCTGGTGCTGATGGACGAACCCCTGGGCGCGCTGGACAAGCAGTTGCGCGAGCAGATGCAGATGGAGATCAAGCATCTGCACGAACGCCTCGGCGTCACCGTGGTGTACGTCACCCACGATCAGGGCGAGGCGCTGACCATGTCTGATCGGGTGGCGGTGTTCCATCAGGGCCAGATCCACCAGATCGAAGACCCGCGCACGCTCTACGAAAAGCCGGTGAACACCTTCGTCGCCAACTTCCTAGGCGAGAACAACCGCCTGCCGGCGCATCTGCTCGACCGTCGTGGCGATAGCTGCACGGTCAAGCTCGGCCGCGGCGAAACCGTCGAGGCGCTGGCGGTCAACGTCGGCGCGACGGGGTCGCCGGTCAGCCTGTCGATCCGCCCGGAGCGGGTGCTGCTCAACGGCGCCAGTGCCAACTGCCCGAACCGCTTCACCGGGCGCGTTGCCGAGTTCATCTACCTCGGCGACCACATCCGCATCCGTCTCGAGGTATGCGGGGTCAGCGATTTCTTCGTCAAGCAGCCGATCGCCGAGTTCGACAGCGCCCTGCAGGTCGGCGACGTGGTCCCGATCGGCTGGCATGTCGAGCACGTTCGTGCGCTCGACCCGCTGCAAGCGGCCTGAGGCGATGCCTGGAAAAACCCACACAACTGCATCAAGGAGCGAACTGGTATGAGCAACTACCTGAAACTGTCCGCGCTGGCGCTCGGACTCGTCTGTGCCGGACACGCGGCTGCCGAGAATCTCACCGCGGTGAGCTTCGGCGGCGCCAACAAGCAGGCCCAAGTCAAGGCCTTCTACGAGCCGTGGGACGCGGCGGGGCACGGCCGCATCATCGCCGGCGAGTACAACGGCGAAATGGCCAAGGTCAAGGCAATGGTCGACACCAACAGCGTGTCGTGGAACCTGGTGGAAGTGGAGTCACCGGAACTGTCTCGCGGCTGCGATGAAGGGCTGTTCGAGGAACTCGACCCGGGCATCGTCGGCAATCCGGATGATTTCGTCGAAGGTACGATCCAGCCCTGCGGCGTCGGTTTCTTCGTCTGGTCGACGGTGCTCGCCTACAACGCCGACAAGCTCAAGAGCGCGCCGGCCAGCTGGGCGGATTTCTGGGATACCGAGAAATTTCCCGGAAAGCGCGGCCTGCGCAAGGGCGCCAAGTACACCCTTGAGTTCGCACTAATGGCCGACGGTGTGCCGGTCAAGGACGTCTACAAGGTGCTGGCCACCAAGGACGGACAGAACCGCGCCTTCAGAAAGCTCGATCAGCTCAAGCCGCACATCCAGTGGTGGGAGGCCGGCGCGCAGCCGCCGCAGTTCCTCGCCTCCGGCGACGTGGTGATGAGCAGCGCCTACAACGGCCGCATCGCTGCCGTGCAGGACGAGAGCAACCTGCAGATCGTCTGGAGTGGCGGCATCTATGACTTCGATTCCTGGGCCATCCCCAAGGGCGCCAAGAGCCAGGAGCAGGCACGCAAGTTCATCGCCTTCACGGTCGAGCCGCAGCAGCAGAAGGCTTATTCCGAGAACATCGCCTACGGCCCGGCGAACACCCAGGCCGTGTCGTTGCTGGATCAGAAGCGCCTGGCGCAGATGCCAACCGCACCGGAAAACATCGCCGATCAGGTGGCGATGGATGTGACCTTCTGGGCTGACTACGGCGAGCAGCTGGAACAGCGCTTCAACGCCCGGGCAGCACGCTGACCTGAGCGCCCCGCCGCATTGGCGGGGCCGGTCCCAGCTATCGGAACGAATCGCGGAGTCTTCATGGCCACAGCAATATCCCTGCCGGCGAACGAGATCGCCGAGCCCAATCTGAAACAGCGACTGGCACGGGCCGAGCGGGTGAACAAGCTCAAGTCGCAGGCGCTGATCCTGCCGCTGCTGCTGTTCGTGCTGCTGACCTTTCTGGTGCCCATCGCCTCGCTGCTCTGGCGCAGCGTCGAGAATCCGGAGGTGGTGAACACGCTGCCACGCACGCTGGCGGCGCTGGCCGAATGGGATGGTCGTGGCTTGCCAGCCGAGCCTGCCTATCAGGCGCTGGCCGAGGATCTGTATCAGGCGCGCCGTGAACAGAGCCTGGGCGATCTGTCCAAGCGGTTGAACATGGAGCTCGCGGGCTATCGCAGCCTGCTGACCAAGACTGCGCGGGCGATGCCGTTTCGCGAGACACCAGCCTCTTATCAGGAGGCACTGGAAGCCCTCGACGAGCGCTGGGGCGATCCGGCGTTCTGGCAGGTGATCCAGCGCAACGACAGTGCGGTGACCGGCTACTACCTGCTGGCGGCGCTGGATCACCGCATCGACGAGCTGGGCGAGCTGGCCAAGGTCTCGCCGGACCAGGCGGTGTATCTGGACATCTTCGCCCGCACCTTCTGGATGGGGCTGGTGATCACCTCGATCTGCCTGCTCTTGGCCTACCCGCTGGCGTATCTCCTGGCCAACCTGCCGGCGCGGCAGAGCAACCTGCTGATGATCCTGGTGCTGCTGCCATTCTGGACCTCGATTCTGGTGCGTGTGGCGGCGTGGATCGTGCTGCTGCAGTCCGGCGGCCTCATTAATGGTGCGTTGCTGAAGATGGGTCTGATCGACGAGCCGCTGCAGCTGGTGTTCAACCGCACCGGCGTGTACATCGCCATGGTGCACATCCTGCTGCCGTTCATGATCCTGCCGATCTACAGCGTGATGAAGAACATCTCGCCGAGCTACATGCGCGCCGCGGTGTCGCTGGGCTGTCATCCGTTCGCCAGCTTCTGGCGGGTGTACTTCCCGCAGACGCTGGCCGGCGTCGGTGCCGGTTGCCTGTTGGTGTTCATCATCTCGATCGGCTACTACATCACCCCGGCGCTGCTCGGCAGCCCGAACGACCAGATGGTCAGCTACTTCGTCGCCTTCTACACCAACACCACCATCAACTGGGGCATGGCCACGGCGTTGGGCGGCCTGCTGCTGCTCGCCACCATGCTGCTGTACGTCATCTACAGCTGGCTGGTTGGTGCCAGTCGCCTGCGGCTGGGTTGAGATGACGCACGTCGCGGCGCGGCCGCCTTTTCAGAGTCTTCATGCCGGGCAGGAGAACCTTTCATGCTGAGCCCCTATATGTCGCCCGTCGAACGGGCCTGGTACTACGCGCTGCGCATCCTCTGCGCGCTGGTGCTGCTGTTTCTGATCGTGCCGGTACTGGTCATCGTGCCGCTGTCGTTCAATTCCGGCTCGTTCCTCGTCTATCCCTTGCAGGGCTTTTCCATGCGTTGGTACGAGGCGCTGTTCAGCTCGGCCGACTGGATGCGCTCGCTGAAGAACAGCATGCTCATCGCGCCCGCCGCGACCTTTCTTGCCGTGGTGCTCGGCACCCTGGCGGCGGTCGGCCTGACCCGCGCGGAATTTCGCGGCAAGGCGCTGCTGATGACGGTGCTGATCTCGCCGATGGTAGTGCCGGTGGTGATCATCGGTGTCGCCAGCTACCTGTTCTTTGCCCCGCTGGGCATGGGCAACAGCTACCTGTCGCTGATCCTGGTGCACGCGGTGCTCGGCGTGCCCTTCGTGATCATCACGGTCTCCGCGACGCTGCAGGGCTTCAACTACAACCTGGTGCGTGCTGCGGCCAGCCTCGGCGCATCACCGCTGACCGCGTTCTTCCGGGTGACACTGCCGCTGATCGCGCCGGGGGTGATTTCCGGCGCGCTGTTCGCCTTTGCCACCTCGTTCGATGAAGTGGTGGTGACGCTGTTCCTCGCCGGCCCGGAGCAGATCACCCTGCCACGGCAGATGTTCAGCGGCATACGGGAAAACCTCAGCCCGACCATCGCCGCCGCGGCGACGCTGCTGATCGGCTTCTCCATCGCCCTGCTGCTGACTCTGGAGTGGCTGCGTGGCCGTGCCGAGAAGCTGCGCACTCAACAACCTGCCTGACGGAATACGCACATGACTCTGCAACTTGGGCAACCCGATCTGTTGCGCCAAACCGCCTATCTCAACGGTGAGTGGTGCGAGGCCGACAGTGGCGCGCGCACCGAAATCTTCAATCCGGCCACCGGCGAGCTGATCGGCGCCGTGCCGAACATGGGCCGCGGCGAAACCCGCCGCGCCATCGAAGCCGCGCAGGCAGCCCAACCGGCCTGGCGCGCGCTGACCGCCAAGGAGCGCGCGGCGCGCCTGCGGCGCTGGTATGAGCTGATGCTGGAGAATCAGGAAGACCTGGCGCGGATCATGACCGCCGAACAGGGCAAGCCGTTGGCCGAGGCGCGGGGCGAGGTGGCCTACGCCGCATCCTTTCTCGAGTGGTTCGCCGAGGAGGGCAAGCGCCTCTACGGCGATGTGATTCCTGCCCACGCCGGCGACAAGCGCATCCTGGTGCAGAAGGAGCCAGTCGGCGTCACCGCGGCGATCACGCCGTGGAATTTCCCCAGCGCAATGATCACCCGCAAGGCTGGGCCGGCGTTGGCCGCGGGCTGTGCCATGGTGCTCAAACCGGCACCGCAGACACCGTTCTCGGCACTGGCGCTGGCCGCGCTGGCCGCGCTGGCCGAGCGTGCGGGCATTCCGGCGGGACTGTTCAGCGTGATCACCGCCGATGCCGCCACGTCCCGTGAGGTGGGGGCCGAACTCTGTGAGAACCCTATCGTGCGCAAGCTCTCGTTCACCGGCTCGACCGCGGTGGGAGTCAAGCTGATGCAGCAGTGCGCGCCGACGCTGAAGAAGCTCTCGCTGGAGCTGGGCGGCAACGCACCCTTCATCGTCTTCGACGACGCCGATCTGGATGCGGCGGTCGAGGGCGCGATGATCTCCAAATACCGCAACGCCGGGCAGACCTGCGTCTGCGCCAACCGCATCTACGTGCAGGACGGCATCTATGAGGCCTTCGTCGACAAGCTTTCCGCTGCGGTGGCGCGGCTGAAGGTCGGCAACGGTGCGGATGAGGGCGTGACCACCGGTCCGCTGATCGATGCCGCGGCGGTGGCCAAGGTGCAGCGCCATTTGCAGGACGCGCTGGACAAGGGCGCCACCCTGCTGGCCGGCGGCAAACCCCATGCGCTTGGCGGCAACTTCTTCGAGCCGACGCTGGTGGGTGGCGTCACCGCCGAAATGGTTGTGGCGCGCGAGGAAACCTTCGGTCCGCTGGCGCCGCTGTTCCGCTTCCGCGACGAGGACGAGGTGATCCGCCAGGCCAACGACACCGAGTTCGGCCTCGCCGCCTATTTCTACGCCCGCGACCTGAGCCGGGTGTTCCGTGTCGCCGAGGCGCTGGAGTACGGCATGGTCGGCATCAACACCGGAGTGATCTCCACCGAGGTGGCGCCGTTCGGCGGGATGAAGGCCTCCGGCCTGGGCCGTGAAGGCTCGAAGTACGCCCTGGATGAATACGTGGAAATCAAATACCTGTGCCTGGGCGGTATCTGACACCAGCGGCCTAAAACAGGCGTGCAAAATAATGCACGGAGTTTTACTGTAATCCGAACGCTCCGGATAGCGCGGCAGTCGATCATCGTATGCTGCCGCGCCCGCTTCCTGGCGTTCTTCATGACCCGTGCCGACGATGAGCGGCTACCGAGGAGCTTATGAGCAAGACCAACGAATCCATGATGCAACGCCGTGTCGCCGCCGTCCCGCGTGGCGTCGGCCAGATCCACCCGATCTTTGCCGACCACGCGAAGAACAGCAGCGTGGTCGACGTCGAAGGCCGCGAATTCATCGACTTCGCCGGCGGCATTGCCGTGCTGAATACCGGACACCTGCACCCGAAAATCGTCAAGGCGGTGGAGGAGCAGCTGCACAAGCTGACCCACACCTGCTTCCAGGTGCTGGCCTACGAGCCGTACGTCGAGCTGTGCGAGAAGATCAACGCGCGGGTGCCGGGCAACTTCGCTAAGAAGACCCTGCTTGTCACTACCGGCTCCGAGGCGGTGGAAAACGCGGTAAAGATCGCCCGCGCCGCCACCGGGCGGGCCGGCGTGATCGCCTTCACCGGCGCCTATCACGGCCGCACCATGATGACCTTGGGGCTGACCGGCAAGGTCGCGCCGTACTCCGCTGGAATGGGCCTGATGCCCGGCGGTATCTTCCGTGCGCTGTACCCCTGCGCCATTCATGGCGTCAGCGTCGATGACTCGATCGCCAGCATCGAGCGCATCTTCAAGAACGACGCCGAGCCACGCGACATCGCCGCGATCATCATCGAGCCGGTGCAGGGCGAGGGCGGCTTCAACGTCGCGCCGAAGGATTTCATGGCTCGCCTGCGCGCACTGTGCGACGAACACGGCATCCTGCTGATCGCCGACGAAGTGCAGACCGGCGCCGGGCGTACCGGCACCTTCTTCGCCATGGAACAGATGGGCGTGGTCGCCGACCTGACCACCTTCGCCAAGTCTGTTGGCGGTGGTTTCCCGATTGCCGGCGTCTGTGGCAAAGCCGAGATCATGGATGCCATCGCCCCCGGCGGCCTGGGCGGCACCTACGCCGGCAATCCGCTGTCCTGCGCCGCGGCGCTGGCGGTGCTGGAAGTCTTCGAGGAAGAGAAGCTGCTCGACCGCTGCAAGGCGGTAGCCGAGAGGCTGACCACGGGCCTCAAGGCAATCCAGGCCAAGCACAAGGAGATCGGCGAGGTGCGCGGTTTGGGCGCGATGATCGCAATCGAGCTGTTCGAGGACGGCGATCATGCGCGACCGGCTGCCGCCCTGACCTCGCAGATCGTCGCCCGGGCGCGGGACAAGGGCCTGATCCTGCTGTCCTGTGGCACCTACTACAACGTGCTGCGGGTGCTGGTGCCGCTGACTGCCGAGGACGAGCTGCTCGACCGCGGATTGGCGATCATCGCAGAGTGCTTCGACGAGCTGACCTGATCCGACCTAGCGGCTCGCCGGCATCCGCAATGGATGTCAGGCGCGCCGCAATCCTGACCCTCGGGTACAATGCGCGGCATTCCGCCGTGCTACCCGAGGTCGTCATGCTGCCGTTCGCTATCGCCCCTTCGATTCTTTCCGCCAATTTCGCCCGTCTGGGTGAGGAAGTGGACAACGTGCTGGCCGCTGGCGCCGACATCGTCCATTTCGATGTGATGGACAATCACTACGTCCCCAATCTGACCATCGGCCCGATGGTCTGCTCGGCGCTGCGCAAGCACGGCGTGACCGCGCCCATCGACGTGCATCTGATGGTCAAGCCGGTGGATCGCATGATCGGCGACTTCCTTGAGGCCGGCGCGACTTACATCACCTTTCACCCGGAAGCCTCGGAGCACATCGACCGTTCGCTGCAGCTGATCAAGGACGGCGGTGCCAAGGCCGGCCTGGTGTTCAACCCGGCCACGCCGCTGGACGTGCTCAAGTACGTCATGGACAAGGTCGACATGGTCTTGCTGATGAGCGTCAACCCGGGTTTCGGCGGACAGAAATTCATTCCTAACACGTTGGACAAGCTGCGCGAAGCGCGTGCGCTGATCGACGCCAGCGGTCGCGAGATTCGCCTGGAGATCGATGGTGGCGTCAATCCGAAGAACATCCGCGAAATCGCTGCGGCGGGCGCCGATACCTTCGTTGCCGGCTCGGCGATCTTCAACCAGCCGGATTACAAAGCCGTGATCGACCAGATGCGCGCCGAGCTGGCGCTTGCCCGGCCATGACTCGCCTGGAGCAACTGTTCGACGGCAAATTGCCACGGCTGGTGATGTTCGACCTGGACGGCACCCTGATGGATTCAGTGCCGGACCTGGCCGCGGCGGTGGACAAGATGTTGATGTTGCTTGGTCGCGAGCCCGCCGGCATCGAGCGGGTGCGCGACTGGGTCGGCAATGGCTCGCGCGTGCTGGTGCGTCGCGCATTGGCCGGTCAGCTGAACCATGACGGTGTGGCCGACGAGCTGGCCGATGAGGCGCTGGCGCTGTTCATGCAGGCATACTCCGGCGGCCATGAGCTAACCACCGTCTATCCGGGCGTTCGCGAATGCCTGGATTGGCTGCGCGAGCGCGAGGTGAAGCTCGCGATCATCACCAACAAGCCGGCGCAGTTCATCGAACCACTGCTGGAGGAGAAGGGGCTGGCCGGTTACTTCCAGTGGCTGGTCGGTGGCGATACCTTGCCGCAGCAGAAGCCCGATCCGGCGGCGCTGTTCTGGGTGATGGACAAGGCGGGCGTTGCGCCCCGCGAATCGCTGTTCGTGGGGGATTCGCGCAATGACGTGCGGGCTGCGAAGGCGGCGGCGGTCCCCTGTGTCGCGCTCACTTATGGCTACAACCACGGCGAGCCCATCGCGAATGAGCAGCCAGCGCTGGTGCTCGACAACCTGCGCGAGCTGGTTGCTTCGGCTCCGGGGCTGCGCTAGTGTGGCCGGACTCTTTTTGACCCCCCGAAGAGATCCGCTCGTGGTGCTCACCCGCAGACAATGGATGAAAGTCATCAAGGCCCTGGCCCGTTGGCGCTGGCGCGCCTGACTTTTCCTGCCGGCCAGGCCGGCGCGTTTGCCGTTGTTCGTTCGAACCCTCCTCAGACCACGAGGCTGACATGACCCGCGAAGAATTCCTGCGTTTGGCCGCCGAAGGCCATAACCGCATTCCCCTGTCGTTCGAGACCCTCGCCGACTTCGACACCCCGTTGTCGCTATACCTGAAACTGGCCGATGCGCCGAATTCCTACCTGCTCGAGTCCGTCCAGGGCGGCGAGAAGTGGGGGCGCTATTCGATCATCGGTCTGCCTTGCCGCACTGTAATGCGCGTGCAGGATCACCGCATCAGCATAACTACCGATGGCGTCGAGACCGAAACCTGTGAGGT
Organism: Stutzerimonas kunmingensis; assembly: GCF_900114065.1. Classification (GTDB taxonomy): domain Bacteria; phylum Pseudomonadota; class Gammaproteobacteria; order Pseudomonadales; family Pseudomonadaceae; genus Stutzerimonas; species Stutzerimonas kunmingensis. The sequence goes on along the minus strand of NZ_FORS01000012.1, from coordinate 16,156 downwards.
CGAAGATCCGCTGGCGTTCGTCGAGTCCTTCCAGCAGCGCTACCGCGTCGCGCCGGTGGAGGGCCTGCCGCGCTTCAACGGCGGGCTGGTCGGCTATTTCGGCTACGACAGCGTGCGCTATGTCGAGCGCAAACTTGGCAATTGCCCCAACCCGGATCCGCTGGGCACACCGGATATCCTGCTGATGGTTTCCGACGCCGTGGTGGTGTTCGACAACCTCGCCGGCAAGCTGCACTGCATCGTGCTGGTCGACCCGTCGCAGCCGGAAGCCTACGAGGCCGGTCAGGCTCGCCTGCACGCGTTGCGGGCGAAGCTGCGCCAGTCGATCACGCCGCGCCTGGGCCTGGATTTCGAAAAGAGCAATGGTGCCGAACCGACCTTCCGCTCCAGCTTCAGCCGCGAGGATTACGAGCAGGCGGTCAACCGCATCAAGGACTACATCCTCGCCGGCGACTGCATGCAGGTGGTGATTTCCCAGCGCATGTCGATCCCGTTCAAGGCCGCGCCGATCGATCTGTACCGCGCGCTGCGTTGCTTCAACCCGACGCCCTACATGTACTTCTTCAACTTCGGTGACTTCCACGTGGTGGGGTCGTCGCCAGAAGTGCTGGTGCGGGTCGAGGAAGGTCTGGTCACGGTCCGCCCCATCGCCGGCACGCGTCCACGCGGTGCCAACGAAGAAGCTGATCTGGCGTTGGAGCAGGACCTGCTCAGCGATGCCAAGGAGCTTGCCGAACACCTGATGTTGATCGACCTGGGCCGCAACGACGTCGGTCGTGTCGCCGAGACCGGCACGGTGCGGCTGACCGAGAAGATGGTCATCGAGCGCTATTCGAATGTCATGCACATCGTTTCCAACGTCACCGGCCAGCTCAAGGCGCCATTGACGGCGATGGATGCGCTGCGCGCGATCCTGCCGGCCGGCACGCTCTCAGGTGCACCGAAGATTCGCGCCATGGAAATCATCGACGAACTCGAGCCGGTCAAGCGTGGCGTCTACGGCGGCGCGGTCGGCTACCTCGCCTGGAACGGCAATATGGATACCGCCATCGCAATTCGTACCGCGGTGATCAAGGACGGCGAGCTGCACGTGCAGGCCGGTGCCGGCATCGTCGCCGACTCGCAGCCGGCACTCGAATGGGAAGAGACGCTGAACAAGCGCCGTGCCATGTTCCGTGCGGTGGCCCTGGCCGAACGCGACCAGCAGGAGAACTGATCATGCTGTTGATGCTCGATAACTACGATTCCTTTACCTACAACGTCGTGCAGTACCTCGGCGAGCTTGGTGCCGACGTCAAGGTGGTGCGCAACGACGAGCTGAGCGTGGCCGAGATCGAAGCGCTGAATCCGGAGCGCATCGTCGTCTCGCCGGGGCCGTGCACGCCGAACGAGGCGGGTGTGTCGCTGGAGCTGATCCGTCATTTCGCCGGCAAGTTGCCCATTCTCGGCGTTTGCCTCGGCCACCAGAGCATCGGTCAGGCCTTCGGTGGCGATGTGGTACGTGCTCGGCAGGCCATGCACGGCAAGACCAGCCCGGTGTTTCACCATGACCAGGGTGTGTTCGCCGGGCTCAATAATCCGCTGACCGTCACCCGTTACCACTCGCTGGTGGTCAAGCGCGAGACGTTGCCCGACTCCCTGGAAATCACCGCCTGGACCCAGCTGGACGATGGCTCGGTCGACGAGATCATGGGCTTGCGGCACAAAACGCTGAACATCGAGGGTGTGCAGTTCCACCCCGAATCGATCCTTACCGAACAGGGCCACGAGCTGTTCGCGAATTTTCTGAAGCAGACCGGAGGCGTGCGCTGATGGATATCAAGGAAGCCCTCAACCGCATCGTCGGTCAGCTGGACCTGACCACCGAAGAGATGCAGGCGGTGATGCGCCAGATCATGACCGGTCAATGCACTGATGCGCAGGTCGGTGCGTTCCTCATGGGCATGCGCATGAAGAGCGAAACCATCGACGAGATCGTCGGCGCCGTGCAGGTCATGCGTGAGCTTGCCGCTCCGGTGCGTTTCGACACCGACAAGCTTGTCGACACCTGTGGCACCGGTGGCGACGGCATGAATATCTTCAACGTGTCCACTGCCGCCTCGTTCGTCGTTGCGGCCGCTGGCGGCAAGGTCGCCAAGCACGGTAACCGCGCAGTATCCGGCAAGAGCGGCAGCGCCGATCTGCTCGAGGCGGCCGGGGTCTTCCTCGACCTGACGCCCGAGCAGGTGGCGCGCAGTGTCGATACGGTCGGCGTCGGCTTCATGTTCGCCCCGGCCCATCATGGCGCCATGAAGCACGCGGCCGGCCCGCGCCGCGAACTCGGCCTACGTACGCTGTTCAATATCCTCGGCCCTATGGCCAACCCGGCCGGCGTCCGCCATCAGGTGCTTGGCGTGTTCAGCAAGGCATTGTGCCGGCCGATGGCCGAAGTGCTGGCGCGTCTGGGCAGCAAGCATGTGCTGGTGGTGCATGCGCAGGACGGGCTGGACGAGATCAGTCTGGCCGCGCCGACGCATGTTGCCGAGCTGAAGGATGGTGAGATCCGTGAATACAGCATTCAGCCCGAGGACTTTGGCATCAAGAGCCAGAGTTTGATCGGCCTGAACGTAGAGGACGCTCAGGGCTCGCTGGCCTTGATCCGCGACGCGCTGGGGCGTCGGCTGAGCGAGAACGGTCAGAAGGCTGCCGACATGATCGTGCTCAATGCTGGCGCTGCGCTGTATGCCGCCGACCTGGCGAGCAGCCTGAAGCAGGGCGTCGAGATGGCCCATGACGCGCGCAGCACCGGGCTGGCGCGCGACAAGCTGGAGGAACTGGTGTCCTTCACCGCAGTGTTCAAGCAGGAGAATCAAAAGTGAGCGTGCCGACCGTTCTGGAGAAGATCATCGCCCGCAAGTTCGAGGAGGTTGCGCAGCGCAGTCGCCAGGTCGGGCTGGGTGAGCTGGAGCAGCGTGCCGCAGCTGCCGAACCGGTGCGTGGCTTCGCTGCCGCGCTTGAGCGCCGGGTGCGCAGCAAGGAGCCTGCGGTTATCGCTGAGGTGAAGAAGGCATCGCCGAGCAAAGGGGTCATTCGCGATCCCTTCCTGCCCGCCGAAATTGCCGCCAGCTACGAGACCGGGGGCGCTGCTTGCCTGTCGGTGTTGACCGATATCGATTTCTTTCAGGGCGCCGATGAATATCTGCAGCAGGCGCGGGCGGCTTGCTCGCTGCCGGTTATCCGCAAGGATTTCATGATCGACCCGTATCAGGTGGTCGAAGCGCGCGCGCTTGGCGCCGACTGCATTCTGCTGATCGTCGCGGCACTGGACGATGTGCGTATGCACGAGCTGGCCGCGGTGGCCAAGCAGCAGGGGCTGGACGTGCTGGTAGAGGTGCACGACGCTGCCGAACTCGAACGTGCGCTGCGTCTGGAAACGCCGCTGGTGGGCATCAACAACCGCAACCTGCATACCTTCGAGGTCAATCTGGAAACCACGCTGGATCTGCTGCCGCGGATTCCAAAGGATCGTCTGGTGGTGACCGAGAGCGGGATCTTCAATCGTGCCGATGTCGAGCTGATGGAAATAAACCAGGTCTACGCATTCCTGGTGGGCGAGGCGTTCATGCGCGCCGAGCAACCTGGCGTAGAGCTGCAGCGCCTGTTCTACCCTGATCGTTCGCGCGGCCGTGCGGCCCCTGTCGCTGCCGATCCGGAGTGACCGTCTGCCCGCGCATTGCGCGCTGGCAGGTAGCGGTCTGAAGGATCAGCGAGTGCCGAATACCACCATGGTCTTGCCTTTGACATAGACGAGACCCTGGGCTTCCAGGCTCTTGAGCACTCGACCGACCATCTCGCGGGAGCAACCGACGATACGGCCGATTTCCTGGCGGGTGATCTTGATCTGCATGCCGTCCGGATGAGTCATGGCGTCGGGCTGCTTGCACAGGTCGAGCAAGGTACGCGCGACACGGCCGGTAACGTCGAGGAAGGCCAGGTCGCCGACCTTGCGTGTGGTGTTGCGCAGACGCTCGGCCATCTGACTGCCGAGGGCATAGAGGATGTCCGGATCCTGCTGGGTCAGCTCGCGAAACTTCGCATAGCTCAGTTCGGCAACTTCGCATTCGGTCTTTGCGCGAACCCAGGCGCTGCGTTCCTTTTCCGCTCCTTCTTTCTCGAAAAGCCCCATCTCTCCGAAAAAGTCGCCTGCATTCAAATAGGCGATGATCATCTCGCGACCGTCGTCATCCTCGATAAGAATGGTGACCGAGCCTTTGACGATGAAAAAAAGCGACTCGCAACGGTCGCCTGCGTAAATGATCGTGCTCTTCGCCGTGTATCGCCGTCTATGGCAGTGGGCGAGCAACTTGTCGATATTCTTTATCTTGGGCGTAAGAGAGATAGCTACCATGCTGTGGGTCCCGGATAAGTATTCAATAAAGACTGATTATTGTTATATGTGGCTGTCATTCAGCTTTCGTGAGCTTAACAGACCAAGGCGAAGCAGTTGCAAAGTTGCGACAGGCGAAACGTGTGGGTCAACGCACCTTTAGTCGCGTATGTGACGCTGTCGATTTAAAGGCCCATGCTAAGCTTGTCGCCCTGTTTTTATTGGAGCTGGCGATGAAAGCGCGCATTCAATGGGTCGACGGTGCGATGTTCCTTGGCGAGTCCGGCAGCGGACATGTCGTGGTGATGGATGGGCCGCCCGAGAACGGCGGACGTAACCTTGGCGTACGCCCCATGGAGATGCTGCTACTTGGCCTGGGTGGCTGCAGTAACTTCGATGTAGTGAGCATCCTGAAAAAGTCGCGGCAGGCTGTGGATAGTTGCGAAGTCTTCGTTGAGGCCGACCGTGCATCCGAAGACCCAAAGGTGTTTACCAAGATTCATCTGCGTTTCGTCGTCAAGGGGCGCTCGCTGAAGGAGGCCCAGGTCAAGCGCGCGGTCGAGCTTTCGGCAGAGAAGTACTGCTCGGCCTCAATCATGCTTGGTCGTGCCGGCGTCGAGATCAGCCATGCTTACGAGATTGTCGAGCTCGACTGACCGCTATCGGCTATCGGCTATCGGCTATCTCAATCGATGGGAGTGGGTCTGGTGACGCTTTCGAAAAGCCTCCCGCTCTGCATCATGCGCAGCCCCAATTGATTCGGGTGTCATTCATTCCATTGCAATAACGGCCGTCACCGGCGCGAAGAGGTGTTTACCGTCCTGATCAGATGCTTCGGTGTCCGACGGGCATGAGCCCCGACAAGAGAATGTTTCCAATGGTGAAAAGCAAACTCAAGCTTCACGGGTTCAACAATCTGACCAAGACCTTGAGCTTCAACATCTACGACATCTGCTATGCCGAGACGTCTGAGGACCAGCAGGCATATGTGCAGTACATCGATGAAGAATACGACGCCGAGCGGCTTACACAGATTCTGACCGATGTTGTAGACATCATTGGCGCCAACATACTCAACATTGCCCGCCAGGATTACGATCCGCAGGGCGCCAGCGTGACGATTCTGATCTCCGAACAACCGGTGACGCCAACTGACAGTCAGATCGAGGAGTCGCCTGGCCCGCTGCCCGAAACCATTCTTGCGCACCTCGACAAAAGCCACATCACCGTGCATACCTACCCGGAAATACATCCGGTGGACGGTATCGCCACGTTCCGCGTCGATATCGATGTTTCAACCTGCGGCGTTATCTCGCCGCTGAAGGCGCTCAACTATCTGATCCACCAGTTCGATTCGGATATCGTCACCGTGGATTATCGCGTGCGCGGTTTTACCCGCGATGTCGAGGGCAAGAAGCACTTCATTGATCACGAGATCAACTCGATCCAGAACTACCTGTCTGATGACACGCGCTCGGTCTATCAGATGACCGATGTGAATGTGTACCAGGAGAATCTGTTCCACACCAAGATGCTGCTCAAGGACTTCGAGCTGGAGAATTATCTGTTCGGCGATGCGACCAGCAATCTTTCTCCGGAGCAGCGCAAGCACGTCGAGAAACGGTTGCGTCACGAGATGCTGGAAATTTTCTACGCGCGCAACATGCCGCGTCATGCGTAGGCTTCAGCAGCATTGTCATTGATAAGGGCGCTTCGGCGCCCTTTTTCGTGGCAAACGTCAGATGCGATAAGTCGCCTTGGTCATGACCTTGGATACCAGGCTCATGCCGAATTTGACCGGGGCTGGAAATCGCAGGCCTCCGGCCTTGATGGCGGCGGTGGAGTGCTGCTGCTCGTCCTCGCGCATCTGCTCGAGAATGGCGCGGGATTTGTCGTCGCTTGCCGGCAGCTGGCCAAGATGCTCGTCCAGGTGCTTGCAGACCTGATCTTCAGTAGCAGCGACGAAGCCCAGGCTGATGCGATCGCTGATCAGACCGGCCGTGGCGCCAATCCCGAACGACAGCCCGTAGAAAAGCGGATTGAGCACGCTGGTGTGGCTGCCCAACTGGCGGATGCGTTGTTCACACCAGGCCAGATGGTCGATTTCCTCATCCGCCGCCTGTTCCATCGCCCAACGTACCTGCGGGAGGCGAGCCGTCAGGGCCTGGCCCTGGTACAGCGCCTGGGCGCAGACTTCGCCGGTGTGGTTGATGCGCATCAGGCCGGCAACGTGGCGGGTCTCGCTCTCGCTGAGTTCGGCCTCGTTCTTCAATACCGCCGGCGACGGGCGTGCTGGCTGGCCACTGAAAGGCAACAGCGTGCGCAGGGCCGAATCGGCCTGCATCAGCAAGCGGTCAGCTGGGGAGTAGTGGCGTTGGCTGGTCATATGTCCTCCGGAACAGGTTGGAACCACGGGCAGTGGATGAGGCTGCAGTTTGGGCGCTTGGCTGTCAGCCTGGCGGCCAATGCATCTGCCGCTGACCGAGTACGTGCATGTGAATATGGTTGACCGTCTGCCCGCCTAGGTCATTGCAGTTCATCACCACGCGAAAACCATCCTGACACCCTTGCTCTGTGGCCAGGCGTTGCGCAGTCAAGAGGATATGCCCGGCGAGCGCCTTGTCGTGCTCCTCGTTCAGGTCGTGCAAGGTGGCGATATGTTTCTTCGGAATCACCAGAAAGTGCACCGGGGCCTGAGCCGCGATGTCGTGGAAGGCGATAACCTGATCGTCCTCGTAAAGCTTGCGTGCGGGTATTTCCCCGTCCACGATCTTGCAAAACAGACAATCCATGGCGGTTCTCCGGGAGAGCGTCGGTCAAACAGTGTATCAGGGCATATGAGCCGTGGTGAGGCTGTACAGGGAGGTGATGTGAAGAACGATATTCATGATCTGGGTTTGGTTCTGGATTCGAGAGTCCGACTGGTGCTGGTTGAGTCCTGGGACGAGCGCAGAGTGCTCGAGACGCTGACGGGGCTTGCCATGCGCCAAGGCTTGGGCTTCTACCTGTGGTCGGCGACCGAGGGGGTGCGCCATCTGTCCTTTGGCGGCGAGCTGCAGGGCGGCGAGGAAAGCTGCGCGCCGGACGTGGCGCTGAAACTGGTGAAGCACGATCCCCGGGCGAACCTGTACGTCCTCTGCGATCTGCATCCGTTTCTCGATGAGCCGAAGTTGGTGCGGCTGCTGAAGGACATTGCGATGAGTGAAGCGCCTGTGGCGCCGACCCTCGTGCTGGTGTCGCATGCGCTCAAGCTGCCGCCTGAAGTGCAACGCTACGCAGCACGCTTCAGCCTTTCGCTGCCGGCTGAGGAAGAGCTGCTTGCCATCGTCCGCGAGGAAGCCACCCGCTGGAGCGAGCGTAATCGCGGTGCTCGCGTTCGCACCGACAATCGCACGTTGCAGCAGGTGGTGAAGAATCTGCGCGGCCTGAGCCATGCAGAGGCGCGGGCGCTGGCACGTAATGTCATCTGTGATGACGGTGCGATCACCCAGGAGGATCTTCCCGAGCTCAATCGCAGCAAGTTTCAGCTGCTGGATCTCGAAGGGGTGCTGGGGTTCGAATACGAGACGGCCCGCTTCGCGGAGGTGGGTGGTCTGGCCAACTTCAAACGTTGGCTGGCGGAGCGGCAGGGCGCGTTTCTGGATGGTCAGGGCGATGATCTACCGCGCGGCGTGATGCTGGTCGGGGTGCAAGGTGGCGGCAAGAGCCTCGCCGCCAAGGCGGTCGCCGGTCTGTGGGGGCTGCCGTTGCTACGGTTGGATTTCGCCTGCTTGTACAACAAGTATTTCGGTGAAACCGAGCGTAACCTGCGTGAAGCGCTGACCCTCGCGGAACAGATGGCGCCTTGCGTTTTGTGGATGGACGAGATCGAAAAAGGTTTGGCGACCGGCGATATGGATGGCGGCGTAAGCCAGCGGGTACTGGGCACACTGCTGACGTGGATGGCCGAGCGTAGCGCGCCGGTATTCATGGTGGCTACGGCAAACGCCATCGATCGGCTGCCTGCAGAGCTGCTGCGAAAGGGGCGATTCGACGAACTCTTCTTCGTGGATTTGCCAGATCTCGCGACGCGTGCGGAGATCTTCCGCATCCATCTCACGCGACGCGAACTGCAACCTGATGATATGGGGCTGATGGTACTGGCCGGGGCGAGTGATGGTTTCTCCGGCGCCGAGATCGAGCAGGTGGTGGTCAGCGCGGTTTATGCCGGCCAGGCCCAGCAACGGGATGTCGATCAAGCGATGCTGCTCGACTGCATTCGTGCAACATCGCCGTTGTCGGTTGTCATGGCCGAGCGCCTCGATGCACTGCGGGAGTGGGCAAGGGGGCGCACGGTACAAGCCGATTGAGGGTCTGCTTCAGCAGCTAGAAGCCGGCTCCCTGACGCATTTTCACCAGCGCGGGGATGGTCAGCGCCGCCACTAGGCCGGAGATGATCAACAGCAGCCACAGCGCGGCGAGGATCTTCACCGACCGGCTGTTGGGCGGTGGTGGAGAACCATAGCGATTGACTTCCCGACTCCCCGGCATCAGCAGCATGACGAAGGGAAACAGGCTGCCCAGCACCGGGACCAGATTGAGCAGGATCAGCCAGCCGGACCAGCCGAAGTCATGCAGGCGCTGAACGCCGATCTGCACGCTGACCACGAGCATGCCGATGCCGATCAAGCCCATGCAGATGAGCCCCATCGTGCTGGAGATTGCCGTCATTATCGCGGCGACACCGAACAAGCCCGTGGCCGCGAACATGATCACCAGTGACCACGCTAGATAACGCAGACGGCCAATCCGGCCTGTGACGGAAAAAGGCTTGAGGTCGCCATGTCGAGGCATTGCTTCGCTGACGTTTGCAGAAGGCGGGGCGTAAGGTGACACCGTTGCGCTGGCGCCCTGAGGTGCAACACTCTCATGAAGCTGCGCCTGACGCGCCAGATACTTCTCGATGATGATGCCGCACGTACTGCACTCATTGGCGTGGCTTTGTGTGTGCCCGCATTTAGGACATGTCATGAGCGCGGCAGGTGGGTTGTCACCTTGGGCCGCCGCCAGTTCTTCATCCGTCTGCACTAGGCTCAGGGTGGGGCTGGTGTGCTCAGGCTCTTTGTATGCCCTGGCGCCAGCGCGGTGCAGCGCGCCGATGTACTTGTCGGCTTCCTGGCTGCTTAGCTTGCTTTTGATCACGGCCGCCTGGCCACTGAACAATCGCTCGACCTTGCTTGGGTCGGTCTTGAACAGGACTGCCAGGTTTGCCTTTACCGCCTCAAGCGGCATGTCGGGCATAAGTTCGCCGGTGAAGACGATTTTGAATTGAGCTTGTTGCATGTGGCGTCCGTGTCACAGGGATGGTTGCGGCAGATTAGAGGGGAGGAACAGCCGATACAACAGCGTATGCTCCGGTTTCCGAGTCAGGTAACACAATGCGCGAACTCAACTGATCAGCTGTCGGCCAGCTCAGAAGGGCCTGACGACGACAAGGATCACGATGGCCAGCAGAAACAGGACCGGGACTTCATTGAACCAGCGATAGAACACGTGCCCGCGAATGTTCTCGTCACGAGCAAACCGCTTCAGTTGTGCGCCGCATACGTGGTGATAGCCGACCAATACAAGGACCAGCGCCAACTTGGCGTGAAGCCAGCCGCCTGTACCGAACAAACCGGGATTCAGAATGACCATCCATATGCCAAACACAAGCGTGGCGATCATGGAAGGAAGCATGATGCCGCGGTAAAGCTTACGCTCCATGATCTTGAAGCGCTCTCGACTGGGCTCATCCTCACTCATCGCGTGATAAACGAACAGGCGAGGAAGATAGAAAAGTCCGGCGAACCAGCAGACGACGGCGATGATGTGCAGTGCTTTGAGCCAAAGGTAGAGCATCTATGGAATCCTGCGGGGGCGAATGCGTCGATAGTAGTGGCTGCGTTCGCCCCCGTCATCCCGGCGGTTGGCCCGCGATCAAAGCAGCTTTATCATCGCGCTTTTACGTTTCCAGTTGAGGGCAGGTCATGATCAAGGTCGGTATCGTTGGCGGCACAGGCTATACGGGCGTCGAACTGCTGCGCCTGCTTGCTCAGCATCCGCAGGCCGAAGTGGCTGTCATCACCTCCCGCTCTGAGGATGGGGTGAAGGTCACCGACATGTACCCCAATCTGCGAGGCCACTACGACGACCTCGCTTTCAGTGTTCCGGACGCAGCAACGTTGGGTGGATGCGACGTGGTGTTCTTCGCGACCCCTCATGGCGTCGCCCATGCACTTGCTGGCGAGTTGCTGGCAGCCGGAACCCGAGTCATTGATTTGTCTGCCGATTTCCGCCTGCAGGATGCTGAAGAGTGGGCGAAATGGTACGGACAGGCTCACGGTGCGCCTGAACTGCTCGCTGAGGCCGTGTATGGACTGCCTGAAGTCAATCGCGAGCAGATCAGAAAGGCACGCCTGATTGCCGTTCCTGGCTGTTACCCGACCGCTACCCAGCTGGGCTTTCTACCGCTGCTTGAAAATGGTCTTGCTGATGCCTCGCGCTTGATTGCGGATTGCAAGTCGGGCGTCAGCGGTGCCGGGCGCGCAGCGAAGATCGGTTCCCTGTTCACCGAGGCTGGCGAAAGCATGATGGCGTATGCGGTCAAAGGGCACCGGCATCTGCCGGAGATCAGCCAAGGTCTGCGCCGAGCCGCGCAAGGTGACGTCGGGCTGACTTTTGTCCCGCACCTGACTCCGATGATCCGTGGTATCCACGCGACGCTGTACGCCACCGTTGCCGATACTTCCGTGGATCTGCAGCGCCTTTATGAGCGCCGTTATGCCAACGAGCCGTTCGTCGATGTGATGCCGGCCGGCAGTCATCCGGAGACACGTAGCGTGCGTGGCGCTAACGTTTGCCGCATTGCCGTACATCGTCCGCAGGACGGTGACCTGGTGGTCGTGCTGTCCGTGATCGACAACCTGGTGAAAGGCGCATCCGGCCAGGCGATCCAGAATATGAATATCCTGTTCGATCTGAATGAAAAACTGGGACTTGGAAATGTGGCGCTCCTGCCATAAACCGGTTTTCACATCGGAGCGCTGAAGCTGGTCGAATAGTTGACCGGTTTTGTCAGGAAAGCCGATAATGCACCGTCAATGCAGTAGGGCGTTTCACGCCAGGAGAAACCAATGAGTGTCGAATCCTTCACGCCCACCGCCATCCAGTTCAGTCAGGGGGCGGCAAGCAAGGTGAAGAGCTTGGTCGATGAGGAAGGCAATCCGCGCTTGAAGCTGCGGGTCTTCGTCACTGGAGGCGGCTGCTCGGGTTTCCAGTACGGCTTTACTTTCGATGAAGATGTGGCCGACGACGATACGATCATCGAGCGAGAGGGCGTAAGTCTCGTGGTCGACCCCATGAGCTACCAGTACCTGGCTGGTGCAGAAGTGGACTACCAGGAAGGGCTGGAAGGCTCTCGTTTCGTGATCAAGAATCCAAACGCTACGACTACCTGTGGTTGCGGTCAGTCGTTTTCTATCTGATGTCTGTGGCCTCGAAGCGCCGTGCACTGCACGGCGTTTCCGTTTCTGGCATCAGGCGGGATAGATGGCGCCAAGGATTCGAGAGCCCCGTGCGCCAGTGACCGCGGGACGATTTGCCGGGATGCCTTCCAGGCAGCAGTGGGCCAACCATGCAAATGCCATCGCCTCCACCCAGTCTGCCGGCACCCCCTCGCTGTCTGTGCTTTTGACCTCACAGGTCGGGGCCAGCACCTGTAACCTTCGCATCAGCGCAGCGTTATGCGCCCCGCCACCGCAGACAAGCAATTCCTCAACGTTCAGCTGAGTGGCGATGAGTGACTCGGCTATGCTCCTCGCAGTAAGTTCGAGCAGCGTCGCCTGGACATCTGCAGGCTGCAGACCTTTCCGTTTGGCGAGAAGTCTATCCAGCCAGGCCAGGTTGAAAAGCTCGCGTCCGGTGCTTTTGGGTCCCTGAGTTTTGAAAAACTCTTCGTTGAGCATCAAGGTGAGTAGGTCCTCATCCACGATGCCGGTCGTCGCCCAATCGCCGTTGCGGTCGTATGCCAAGCACTTGTGGCGTTGAATCCAGGCGTCCATCAGGACGTTGCCGGGCCCACAATCGAAGCCATGGGTAGGGTTGCCTGGATACAGAATGCTGAGATTGCTGAATCCCCCGATGTTCAGAATCGCGCGGACTCGCTGGGAATTGCCAAAGATGAATTCGTGGAAAGCGGGCACGAGCGGTGCGCCATGTCCGCCGGCAGCAACGTCGCGTCGGCGAAAATCCCCAACCACGGTTATGCCGGTCAATTCCGCCAATAGAGCGGGGTTGCCGATTTGAATCGTGAACCCGAGATGGGGTTCATGCCTGATAGTTTGACCGTGGCTGCCAATAGCGCGTATCGACTGCGGGGCAAGCTGCTGTTCGATGAGCAGCTGATCAACCGTTTCTGCTGCGAGCGTAGCCCACTGGTTCTCAGCAATAGCTGCGCGCTTCAGCTCGTCCGGCCCAGACGAGCACAAGGCGAGTAGATCTTGCTTTAGCTTGGCAGGCATTTCCTGGAAGCGGGTGGCTATCAGCCGAGTGCGGGTTGTCTGCTCGATGAGCGCGATGTCCAGGCCATCAAGACTGGTACCGGACATCACCCCCAGATAAAGAGCCACGATTACTGCTGGTTGAGGGCCAATACGGTGGCCTTCTCTTCGTCCATCCGTGCCATCAGAGGCTGGCTCAGTTGCATGAAGCGCTGCTTTTCGTTGCGAGCGATCGGATCTGCCATCGGTAGTTTCAGGCCTAGCGGATCGACATGAACGCCGTCGACCTGGAACTCATAATGCAGATGCGGGCCGGTGGAAAGGCCGGTTGTGCCGATGTAGCCAATGATCTGACCTTGCTTTACGGCGGATCCATTACGCACACCTTTGGCAAAACCTTGCATGTGCGCATACAGGGTGCGGTAGCGCTGGCCGTGCTGGATGATCACCGTGTTGCCATAGCCACCCTTGCGCCCGGCAAGCAGTACTTTGCCGTCACCGGCGCTTTTGATAGGCGTCCCGTGCGGGGCTGCATAATCAACCCCTTTGTGCGCTCGGATCTTGTTCAGGATCGGATGTTTGCGACCGTTGGAAAAGCGAGAGCTGATACGTGCAAAGTCCACCGGCGTTCGGATGAATGCTTTGCGCATGCTGGTACCGTCAGCATTGTAATAGCTGGTGGCCCCATCCTTATTGGTGTAGCGAACGGCAGAATAGGTTTTGCCCCGATTGGTAAAGCGCGCCGCGAGGATATTGCCGGTACCGACGCGTTGCCCCTCTACGGTCTTCTCTTCATAAATAACTTCGAAGCTGTCGCCTTTGCGAATGTCGAGTGCAAAGTCGATGTCGTAGCCAAATACGTTGGCCAGATCCATCGTCAGGTTATGGCTGAGACCCGCGCGCTTCGCGGCTAGAAACAGACTGCTATCAATCTCACCGCGAGCGTATACGGAGCTGATTTCGGGCTTGATCTGTTCTTTTTTGAATGAATAACCGTCAGGCGTCTTCTCTAGCGCCAGCGTTTCCAGGCTGTTGAGTTTGCTGCGTAGGGCGGCTAGCCCGCCTTGCTCAGTCAGTTGAAACTCAAGGGACTGGCCGATCTTCAAACGGGAAAACTGTTTGGCATCCTTGCTGCTCGACAGGACGGCATGCATGACGGATGGGGAAAGGCCCACTTTGGAAAATACTGTCGATAGCGTATCCCCATTGGCCACGACCACGGTCTTCGTCAGAGAGTCTGACTCTGGAGCAGGGGCCTGGGTGAGCTCCTCTTCTTTCGGTAGCTCAGCATTCTTGGCCTCGGATGATGTGCCCAGCGTGGCAGTTGCAGCGAAGGGAGACTCGACCAGGCCTGGTTGGCTGTCGCCGGGCTCGACGACAATTTGTCCAGAGGAGGACTCGAGCTTCAAGTCAATGAAGGTCTTCTTAGCCTCGACTTCACGTGATGGGAATACAAGCAGCGCCAGGCTCAGCAGCGCAGCTACACCACTGGCAGCCAGAAGATGGCTCTTGGGGTAGTTCGGAGCTTTTGATTTGGAAGGCATCATTGGGCTTCTGGCATATTTTTGCACGGGAAATAACTGTCTAAAATATAAGCAAAGCGCATCGGAGGCAACCCTTGTGGCTGCTGAGCTGCTGGTCGGTACAAGCGCGCGGCTTGTAATCGGCCGTCGATCTTGTAAGGTTGTCGCCCTTTAATAATGGTACGGGGCTTGCCATGAAGTCGGTTGAAGAGCAACTGTCGGTGATCAAACGGGGCGCTGATGAGGTGCTCGTCGAATCGGAGCTGGTCACTAAGCTTGAGCGAGGCGAGCCGTTGCGCGTCAAAGCGGGATTCGACCCTACCGCTCCCGATCTTCATCTCGGGCATACCGTGCTCATTAATAAGATGCGCCAGCTTCAGGACTTGGGGCATCAGGTGATCTTCCTTATAGGGGATTTCACCGGAATGATTGGTGATCCAAGTGGCAAAAGCGCCACACGGCCCCCGTTGACTAGAGAGCAGGTCCTCGAGAACGCCGAAACTTACAAGTCCCAGGTTTTTAAGATACTGGATCCCGCAAAGACCGAGGTGGCGTTCAATTCAACCTGGATGGACAAGCTGACCCCAGCCGACTTTATCCGTCTAGCTTCTCAATATACTGTCGCTCGTATGCTTGAGCGTGATGATTTCAGTAAGCGCTACTCCACGAACCAGCCGATAGCCATCCATGAGTTCCTCTATCCGCTCGTCCAGGGGTATGACTCGGTTGCGTTGAGGGCTGACATAGAACTCGGAGGGACTGACCAGAAATTCAACTTGCTTATGGGACGTGAGCTTCAGCGGTCGTACGGTCAGGCCTCGCAGTGCGTGGTGACCATGCCGTTGCTTGAGGGGCTGGATGGCGTGAAGAAGATGTCCAAGTCCCTTGGCAATTATGTCGGGATCCAGGAAGCACCAGGCGTCATGTATAGCAAGTTGGTCTCGATCCCTGATTCGCTCATGTGGCGGTACTTCGAGCTGCTCAGCTTCCGGTCGCAGGGTGAGCTCGATGAGTTTCGTGCTGATGTCGAGCGGGGATCCAATCCCCGGGATATCAAGATCAAGTTGGCCGAGGAGATCGTTGCGCGTTTCCATGGGGACGAAGCGGCTGCGGCTGCGCATCGTTCTGCGGGTAATCGGATGAAGGAGGGTGAGCTTCCCGAAGACCTTCCGGAAATCGAACTGATCTCTGAGCAGGACATGCCCATTGCGTCGGTCCTTAATAAGGCGGCGCTGGTCAAGAATGCAGCTGTCGCGCGTGACTTGCTGGGTTCTGGCGGTGTCCGTGTTGACGGTCAGGTAGTGGATCGTGGTTTCGTATTCAGGCTTGGCGCGACCCATGTTTGCCAGGCTGGAAAGAAGTCGTTTGCACGTATTTCCCTCAAGGCAGAATAAAACTGAAATAAACGGTTGACGTTAATTTTCAGGCTCCTATAATGCGCACCACTTCCGGCGCAGTCCTTAAGCAAAACCTCTTGTAAATCAAAAGGTTAGCGAAATAAAAGGGTTGCACGGATGGCGGATTCGAGTAGAATGCGCCGGGCTGGCAGGGTGGTGGTTGAATCCTGTTGGCGGCTTCGGTCGGGTTGATCGGAAGCGATTGAAAGAGGTGGTTGACAGCGGTTTTGAACGCTGTATGATTCGCCTCCCGCTGACGAGAGGCGCAAGTTGATCTGAAGCGCAAGCGGTTGAGAAGAAAGAAAAACTTCTTCAAAAACAGCTTGACAGGTAACAAGGCTGCTGTAGAAT
>NZ_FORS01000021.1 GCF_900114065.1 Stutzerimonas kunmingensis | reverse complement strand
CTAATGAAACTGCGCTCCGATAATTAACGCGCCCCGTTCTCGCTAGCTAGCAAGAACGGGGCGTTGTGTGCCGCCATCCAATCTCTAGCTTGTTCTGTCAGCGGCCAACGCGATTTCTTGCTCCTCCAATTCGTCTTCGCGTCGATGAGCCATCTGGTAGAGCAACGGCAAAACTAATAGCGTTAGCACCGTTGAGGAGAGAATCCCCCCGATCACCACCGTCGCAAGGGGACGTTGTACCTCTGCACCGGTACCCACATTCAAGGCCATTGGAACGAACCCGAGTGAAGCCACTAAGGCTGTCATCAATACCGGTCGTAGCCGGGTAAGGGCACCTTCGCGGATCGCAGTGTCCAGAGGTAAACCTTGCTCCCGTAGGCTACGGATGAAGGAGATCATTACCAGGCCATTTAGAACGGCGACGCCTGACAGAGCAATAAAGCCAACACCTGCTGAAATGGACAATGGGATATCTCTGAGCCACAGCGCAACAATGCCTCCGGTGAGCGCAAATGGAATCCCTGTAAAGACCAACAAACCGTCTTTGACATTGTTGAACATCATGAAAAGCAGAATGAAGACCAGGAGCAGCGCCACGGGGACGACAATCTGCAGCCGCTTCGTTGCCGATTCAAGCTGCTCAAAGGTACCGCCCCAGTCGATCCAATAACCTGCCGGGATATCTACCTGGGCCTGGATTTTCTGTTCTGCCTCAGATACGAATGATCCAATGTCACGACCACGGACGTTTGCACTGACGACAATTCGCCGTTTCCCTTCTTCTCTACTGATCTGATTCGGACCGGGGGCCAAATCCAGGGTGGCCACCTCGCCGAGGGGGATATAACTTATGGTGCTGTTTAATTCCCTTGGAAGGGCAATTGGAAGCCGCTCAATTGCGGCGAGATCGCTGCGTATCTCGTCCGGTAAACGAACCACGATATCGAAACGCCGATCTCCTTGAAACAAGGTGCCTGCCTCTCGGCCACCGATAGCTACTGCAACCGCTTGCTGGACGGTATCTAGACTCAGGCCGTATCGTGCGATCTGATCGCGATCGATATCAATCGTGAGCATGGGAAGGCCAGTCGTCTGCTCGACCGTAACCTCTGAAGCGCCTGGTACTTGTCCTAGCACCTCGGATACTTCCACCGCCGTGCTGTTAAGAACGTCCATGTCATCACCATAGATTTTCACGGCTACCGCGGCACGAACTCCGGAAATCAACTCGTTGAAACGCAGCTGAATAGGCTGGGAAAACTCGTAGTTATTGCCCGGTAACTCAGCGGCGGATGCTTGGACCTCGCTTAAGAGTTCGTCGCGCGACTTGCCTGGATCCGGCCACTGCTCTTGTGGCTTCAGCATGACGTACCCGTCAGAGATGTTTGGAGGCATGGCATCGGATGCCACCTCCGCAGTGCCTGTGCGCGCAAAAATCCGCTCGATCTCCGGAAACTCATCCATGAGCTTTCGCTCCAGCTGCTGCTGCATCTCTACAGACTGACTAAGACTGGTAGCTGGTACACGAAGGGCTTGGATAGCGAAGTCCCCCTCGTTGAGGCTAGGCACGAATTCACTGCCCATACGTGCCCCTACGAGGCCGGAAAGTACAACTGCAACAACGGCAAAGGTGAGCACTACTGGCTTGTTGGACATCACCGCATCGAATGCAGGTGCGTAGGCCCGTTTAGCATTGCGGATTAGAAAGTTTTCCTTCTCTGTAACACGCTTGCCGATAAAGAGCGCAACGGCTGCCGGGACGAACGTCACCGAGAGAATCATCGCCCCGAATAGCGCTGTCACTACGGTAAACGCCATGGGCGTGAACATCTTACCTTCTACCCCTGTAAGGGCGAATATCGGCAGATATACGATCATAATGATCAGCTGCCCATAGAGTAGAGGCCGACGCACTTCCTTTGCCGCAGCGAACACTTCATGAAGCCGTTCGGACAGCGTTAATGCCCGCCCGTGATGGGACTGAGCGTGAGCAAGTCGACGCACGCAGTTCTCAACAATCACCACGGCACCATCGATAATGATGCCGAAATCCAATGCGCCTAAGCTCATCAGGTTGGCGCTGACCTCGTTGGCTACCATGCCGGTGAACGTAAAGAGCATCGCCAGCGGTATAACAAGTGCGGTTAGGATCGCCGCACGGATATTGCCCAAGAAGAGAAAAAGTATAACCACAACAAGAATGGCACCCTCAGTGAGGTTCTTCTTAACGGTGGATATAGCTTTGTCTACGAGTACAGTTCGATCGTAGACAGTAATCGCTTTTATGCCCTCTGGAAGCGAAAGGTTTATCTCTTTCATCTTGTCATCGACAGCCCTAGAAACTACCCGGCTGTTTTCACCGATAAGCATGAAAGCCGTACCTAGAACCACTTCGCGGCCATTCTCGGTGGCTGCGCCAGTACGGAGCTCCTTTCCAACCTCTACCGTCGCAACGTCGCGGATACGTACTGGGGTACCGTCAACGTTGCTAATAAGGGTATTGCGGATGTCCTCTACTGACTGCATTTGTCCTGGAGCACGAACAAGATACTGCTCGCCGCGTTTTTCAATATATCCGGCACCTAGATTGTTATTGTTTTGCTCAACCGCTTCGATCAGATCTTGTAGTGTCAGTCCAAACGACCGCAAAGTGTCTGGGTTGGGGGCGATCTGATATTCCTTTGCATATCCTCCGATCGTATTGATCTCAGTTACGCCTGGTACATTGCGGACTTGCGGTTTGATGATCCAATCTTGAATCTCACGCAAGTCAGCAGAGGTATAAGGCGTACCGTCCGATTTGGTGGCACCGTCCTCAGCTTCAACCGTCCAAAAATAGATTTCGCCAAGCCCAGTGGAAATAGGGCCAAGTGTTGGAGTGACGCCTTCCGGAAGCTGATCTTTGGCCCCTCCCAAGCGCTCATTCACAAGTTGGCGGGCAAAATAGATGTCAGTGCCTTCCTCAAAAATAACTGTGATCTGAGAAAGTCCATATCGAGACAAGGAACGGGTCTGCTCGAGCTTGGGCAACCCGGCCATTACCGTCTCGAGCGGGTAGGTAATGCGCTGCTCCACTTCCAGCGGGGAATAACCTGGGGCCGCAGTGTTGATTTGCACCTGTACGTTGGTGATATCAGGGACAGCATCGATAGGCAGCTTTTGGTAGCTGTAAGCTCCTAACGCTGCCATGCCAAGCACGGCTAGCAAAACCAGCCAGCGATGCTCTATAGAAAAGCGAATGATACGTTCGAACACAGTCTATAACTCCGTATCAGTGAGCATGCGAGGCGCTGGCTTTGCCAAGCTCGGACTTAATGATGAAACTGTTGGCCAAGGCATAGCGCACTCCGGCCTGAAGACCTTCCTTGATTTCAACCGCTTCACTATCTCCGCGACCAGTCACGATTGGCTGAGCAGCAAAGCCATGGTCGGTCCGTACAAACACCACCGGATTATCTTCCAACGTGTGGATCGCATCGGGCTTGACTGCAACCGGCACGGACACTCCGCCAGAGCCTACCCGCACTTTGACGAACAGGCCGGGACGCCAAACCCCTTCCGGGTTCGGAAGCGTGACCCGGGCGGTAGCGGCGCGGCTTTGCTGACCAACAAGTGAGCCGACATAAGAAACGGTGCCATTGGCACTGGACTCGAATGCTGTGGCTTCGATAACCGCGTTGCTGCCGACTCGTACCGCGCTGAGTGCATTGGCAGGAACGCTGATATCTGCCCAAACGGTAGAGAGATCGGAAATGATGAATATCTGGTCGTCGGTATTGACTGACTCACCGAGCGTGATGTCCTTCTCAACGATCATCCCATCGAACGGCGCCCTGAGTTCGTAGCGGCTCAATGCGTCTGGCTTGCCAGCATCACTGCCAAGCGCTTGTAGCTGTGCGTTTGCATTCGCAACAGTCAGCTCTGCTTCCCGTAAAGCCTGTTGTGCCTGTAAATAATCCTGTTCCGCAGAAATACGCTCTTCCCATAGCTCCTTTTCGCGTCGATAGGTTTTTTGAGCCAATGCAAGACGTTTTTGCGCCGCGTAGAACTCGCTTCTACGTTCCGACAGGTCTGTACTCGCGATCACAGCAAGTACTTGCCCCTGTTTCACCTGTTCGCCCAAATCGACTTTGACCGCTTCAACGACACCTGAGAGACGAGGCACAACTTGCGCTGTGCGGTCTTGGTTGAATGTAATTTCGCCAGGCAGCTCAATTGCGCTTTTTATCTTTGCGGGCTGAGCAGTTGCCAGTGAGATGCCGGCGGCTAGGATTTGTGTCTCTGAGAGTTCTACCTCTGCTGTTTCTGTATGCTCCGCTCCCTCGGGCTCATCTTCATGCTCATCTTTCTCTGCCGCACCGACCTCGTGATCGCTATCGGCGCCTCCTTCATCATGGCCATGATCTCCTTCGGCTTCTGCATCCTCATCCGAATGCCCTTCATCCTCATGCTCCGATTCGTCACCATGCTCGCTATGTGCGTCGCCCGCATCGGGCACAGCTGGACTACTGCGAAGAAGCAATCCGCCAAGCATAAGTGCCACGCTTAATATGACGACGATCCAAAAAATCTGCTTCTTGTGAACAGCCAAGGAAGATGTGTTCGATTTACTTTTCATATGGATTCCTTATGGCTGAGTGGCCGAGGGGATAACGGCCGACCCATCGCCGACGATTCGCGCGATTTCCGCCGCCGCCTGGTTAGCTTGTGAGAGCGCAGACAGATACTGAGAGCGGGCTTGGAAAAGCGAGCGTTGAGCATCCAGTACGTCAAGGAAGGTGAACTTTCCTAGTTCAAACCCCTTGCTGGCAGCTTCATAAGCGCTCTGGGCACTGGGGAGCATGTCGTTGCGCAACAGTTCAAACTGCTGCCGAGCAGTGCGCAGCCGCATGTGCGCTTGGGAAAGTTCGCTTTTCAGGCGTATATGGACGGCGTTAAGCTCGTCCTGCGCCTGGTAGGCCCGTTCCTGTGCTGCTCCGATGTTGCCTTGGTTTCGATCAAACAACGGCAGGGGCATCGAGATACTCACCAGTCCCAGCGTGCCGTTATATTCATCTGAGCGTTGGGCACCTACGCTAACCGTCACGTTAGAAAAGCGATTCGTCCTTTCCAGCTCCAACGCAGCCCGACGTCTTTCAGCCTCCCGACGCGCGCGGGTTAGTTGGGCGGAATCGTTCAAACGGCTATAAAGCTCAGCTAGCTCGGGAAGAGGAGGCACTGCCTCTACCGGCTCTTTTACTCGCTCAAAGCGTGGCTGTGGATTTCCCCAGTTGGCCGCCAGCCGAGTGCGCGCAGCTTCGAGTTCAGCTGTGGCCTGGGCAAGCTCTACTTGCACTCCAGTAGCCGCAACCCGCGCCCGGGTTTCCTCTACGGGAGAGACCATGCCGGCCCTCACACGTCGATTGGCAACGTTCACAGCTTGCTTCGCAAGCTTTGAAGCAGCCTGAGCGAGGTCCAGCCGTTCTTGAGCAGTAAGCACATCGTAGTATGCACCCATCACTGCCCCCCTCAGTCGAGCTTGGGCGTCCTGTAGGTCGGCGGCCGCTACGTCCATGGCGCGTTGCGCTGCCTCAATACGAGCCGAACGTTTACCACCCAGCTCTATTTCTTGGCTCAGTTCAAGCGTGGTCTCCGGGGCATCGCCCCGGATTCCCTCCTGGCTAGCGGACAATATTGGATTCGGACGTGCTCCTGCTTGGCTAATCAATGCGCGAGAAGCAGCCAGCTCACGTCTTGCAGCAGCCAGTTCAGGGCTTGCAGAGCTAGCGAGTTCCAAGGCGCGTACAAAGCTTATGGAGTCGACAGACTCAACGGGGAAGGTATTTGACACACTGACAGGTAAGGTCTGTGTGAAGGTCGGCAACTCTAAAGGCTGCGCAGAGGCGAGGTTGCACGACAACATCGTCAACCCCAGCGGTAAAAGAACTTTTCGCACCGAAATCTCCTAGAAAAGGGAAGGTTCGGTGAGACGTCAGATACAGATAAATGGCGTCCTACTGGTTAATCTGGCGTCTCACCGGCTTTGCACCGATGCGCCAATTAGGTTTTTCAGGACGCCCGGCTTCAGCCGATGCGTAGCTAGCAGAAAGAAACGGTTTCAAGCTTATTGATAATACCGAACCGGGAGAAATCCCTTTCGTTATAAGCGGCTTGATATGGTCGCCATGAAAGACACAGTCTCCATCCAGACTGATTTTTTTTGCGGCTTTTGACGATCCTTCCTCGTCAGCACCCAGAGACTCGTGCGAATGTTCGTGATGTCCAAGATGATTTGCTGCCGAACCATCCTCATGTCTGCAGCTCGTGCTAACAACTGCCCATGATGATTGCAATGGGAACAGGGCTAGCAACAACAGCAGAACTATTTTTCTCATCCAAGGCAAAACGATGACTTCCTGGTTTAGATGTCGAATCCAATCATAGAGCTACCCCCGCCAAGACGCGGAACACAGCGCCGCTACTGCGACAGTGATTCGTCCTGGGTTTAGGACACAATACACGAAAGCGTTTTTATCAGCCTCGCCAAGCCGGGGAGATAACTGATGGCCATGGGGCTGACTTTAAAGAAGAGTGGATAACGACCGCGTGACCGCAACATTACAAATCTGTAATCGAGGATATGCGCGATTGCTTGCCTTTCAGATAACAAAATAGTAATTTGCCGCTAATCCTGCGGTCATCTGCAGGGAAGAACTTGCCTAAGCGCTAAAAAAAAGCGAAAGGCGTCATTTGAGCACTGACCTGCCGTACACCAGGAGCATCATCATGAGCAAAATGGCCGTTTTTTCACTAACAGCCCTTTCACTGGCATTGGGCAGCGCCCCGGTCTTTGCCCAATCGGAAACAGCGGAGGGCTTCATCGAAGGCAGCACGCTATCGCTGATAAATCGCAACTATTATTTCAATCGAGATTTTCGCGACGGTGAGAGTGCGACCGGCAATGGCTACTCTGAGGAGTGGGCTCACGGGCTGATGGCCTTCTTCGAGTCCGGATATACCCAAGGCTCGGTGGGGATCGGCGTCGACGCCTTCGCCATGCTCGGCCTCAAGCTCGATTCTGGATCAGGACGTTCCGGTGCTGGCGGAACCGTCGATCTTCTCCCCTACAATAGCGCCGGCGATGCCGAGGATGACTTTTCTCGAGTAGGGGGGGCCGTGAAAGCACGGTTCTTGGGCACCGAGATCAAGGCAGGCGATGTATTTCCCGCTACTCCTGTCGTGCACTTTGGTGACGCACGGCTGCTGCCGGAGTCTTTCAAGGGTGTCACCGTTGTGAACAACTCGCTGGACGACCTCACCCTCCAGGGCGGCCGCCTGCACGCGATGAGCCAGCCCAATACCAGCAACACGAACGATGACTTCGTCACGTTTTATGGCGGCGGCGTCGACTCGCCTTGGCTCGGCTACGCAGGCGGCGACTATAGCGTCAACGAAAATCTTAGTCTTAGCCTGTATACCAGCCGGCTCAAGGATGCCTGGAACCAACATTACTTCGGTCTATCGGCCACCTATCCGCTTTCCGATGTCGTCGCGTTGCTGGGCAGTTTCAACTACTACAAGGCAACCGACGAAGGCCGCGAGTTGCTGGGCGAGTTCAACAACAACATCTGGAGCTCCAGCCTGGGTGTCGCCTTCGGCGCGCACACCGTCACGGCGTCGTATCAGCGAAACAACGGTAACAACGACTTTGACTACTTGCGCCAGGCGGACTCGATCTACCTGAATAACTCCATCCAGTACAGTGATTTCAACTCACCTAAAGAGCAGTCCTGGATGCTGCGTTATGACCTGAACATGGCGGGTTACGGCATACCTGGGCTTACGTTCATGACTCGCTACGCCCGCGGCTGGGGCGCCGATTACAGCAACGCAAATGAGGTATATATGCGCCAAGACGATAACGGCGCGCCTCTGTCCGGACAGAAGCGCTGGGAACGCGACGTCGAAGCCCGCTACGTTGTACAGACTGGCTCTCTCAAGGATCTGTCACTGCGGGTGCGCCAAGCTACCACGCGGGCGACAGCTTTCGAGTCCGACCTCGATGAGGTCCGACTCATCGCCGAGTACCCTCTGTCGATCTTGTGAAACACCATGAGCAACACCACATCTTCTTTAGTTTTGCTCCCTTGGTTTGAAGATGTGTTTCAGGCGCCCATCAGGGCGCCTTTTTTGGTTTGGTGCACCCCCTCGCGCTGCGGGTCAACCAAATGACCGGTAGATTACAAATTCGCAAGATAGCCCTCACAGGGCTTTTACCGCGTTAAAGTGCTTCCCGCTTCCCTGGGCAGATCTTTTCGCCTCTGCCTTTCACGCTAGAGCCAAGCCGCTTTCGTCTTGACCTAGTTACTACATGGATTTTTTTGGTTCCGCTTACCGCGCACCTCCTTGCCGAGTTACCTGAAAACATGCGCATCCTGGTTGTCGAAGACGAGATCAAAGCTGCGGAATACTTGCAGCAGGGTCTTATCGAATGTGGTTACTTGGTCGATTGCGTAAGTGATGGCCTCGATGGGTTTCACCTGGCACTGCAGAACGACTATGACATCGTGCTGCTAGATGTGAATCTGCCAACCATGGATGGGTGGGAGGTTCTCGAACTCATCAGGCGGCGTAAGCAGACACGCGTCATCATGCTGACTGCCAATGGCCGCTTAGAGCAAAAAGTCCGCGGCTTGGAATCGGGCGCCGACGACTATCTGGTCAAGCCGTTCCAGTTCCCCGAGCTGCTTGCCCGTATCCGGACACTGTTGCGGCGAGGCGAGGCAGTCACACTTCCGAGCAACCTGCGTGTAGCCGACCTCGAACTGGACCCGGCCCGGCATAGGGCTTACCGGAGCGGTCAGCGTATCGACCTCACCAGCAAAGAATTTGCGTTATTGCATCTGCTCATGCGCCGGACTGGCGAAGTCCTCACGCGTACGGAAATAACTGCCATGGTGTGGGACATCAATTTCGACTGCGATACCAATGTGGTGGATGTTGCGATTCGTCGCCTGCGGATGAAAGTGGACGAACCCTTCGGCGATCGCCTGATACACACCATCCGGGGTGTGGGCTACGTGCTGGAGGCGCGGCCTTGAAGCCACTCAGCCTCGCATCGCGTCTCGCGCTTCAAATCACACTGACCGGCGCCGCTTTGGTCGCGCTGCTGATTGCACTGAGCTACTGGGTACTGGTGCGCCAACTGGAACTGCGCGCCCAGGAGGAAGTGACGGCCAAGCTCTCTCAGATCGATCATGGACTCCTCGAAGACACCAAAGCCCGTATGGGCCGCTCCTGGCAACACGCATTGAGCGATACCGTACTCGGCCATGACAACCTTTCGATTACGGTCATCGGCGATACAGCGAAATCACCCATTTTCAGTATCGGCCGATTCGCCAATGCGCCGCAGCAGCTGGATCTCGTGAGCAGGGACGGCGACTATCTTGGCTGGACAACGAAAGATGGCGTGCAGATGCTAACCGGGCGCAAGCAAATCCAAGTCCCGGGACTGGCTTCAATGACGCTTTTACTTTCGCAAGATCGCAGTGCCGATCAACGGCTGGTGGCTGCATTCCTGCGCTCGGCCTTAGTGACCGTGCCGATGCTACTGATATTGATCGGATTGGCTGGATGGCTAATCGCCCAAAATGGCTTGCGGCCGCTTCGCAAGTTCCGGGCCTTGGCGACTAAGGTATCTACACAGGATCTATCACCTCGAATCCGCACCGATCGGCTTC
The DNA here is from genome assembly GCF_900114065.1 of Stutzerimonas kunmingensis. Lineage (GTDB taxonomy): Bacteria > Pseudomonadota > Gammaproteobacteria > Pseudomonadales > Pseudomonadaceae > Stutzerimonas > Stutzerimonas kunmingensis. The sequence continues at coordinate 3,613 of NZ_FORS01000021.1, read as the reverse complement.
CGCAAGAGCTCCAGGCATTGGCGCACAGCCTCAACGTAATGCTTCATCGACTCGATGACGGCGTTCAGCAACTGTCACAATTCTCGGACGATGTGGCTCATGAGTTAAAAACTCCGCTGAACAACCTGATAGGCAAGGCGCAGGTGACTTTGGTGCGTGAGCGAAGCAAGGAGCATTATCGGGAGGTGATCGAGTCGTCGGTTGAAGAACTCGAACGCATGGATCGAATCGTGTCAGACATGCTGTTTCTCGCCCAGGCCAGCCACGCCAGCCCAGCACTGAAGCTCGAACAATTATCTTTAGGAAGCGAGGCGAGGCGCGTATGTGAATACTTCGAAGTCCTTGCCGAAGAAGCGGGAGTCGCTACGACAGTAACGGGCGATGCCATGATTTTGGGAAATCGACTTATGGTCCAGCGGGCCATTTCCAACCTGCTATCCAACGCGCTGCGGCATTCAAATACTGACAGTACGGTCGAACTTAAGATCCTTGAGGAGGACGTAGACATCGTCTCGCTGGCTGTCACCAATCATGGCGCGACTATCGAATCGGATCATCTCCCACATCTGTTCGACCGCTTTTACCGCGTTAACGGCATACAACCTCACGGGGCAGGATTGGGGCTAGCGATTGTCCGCTCAGTGATGAACCTCCACAAAGGCCACGTGGCCGTCGCCAGCAAAGACGGTCGGACCACGTTTGAACTCACGTTTCCTCGGCAGGCCTGACTCAAAGTGATACCGCACGGAGACAGCCATCACTACGAAGGGGCAAAAACCACAGGGACAAACAACCATTTCGAGGGCATGCGCGTTGGCCGGGTAACCAGGCCCGCAAGCCCCAACGCCGTTCATTTAATGCATGCGTCCTCGCTAATTCCGGCGAGAATGCCGCAAGCCTCAACTTCCCGCCCATCGTTGCAATTAGCCCGCAGTGAAACGAGTTGTCGTTCGAGTGATTGCAGAGCGGTTTCAATACTTGTGCTTTGGCAACAAGCGTCACAGGTAACGTCTGAAGTCGTTTCCGTTGGCTGCATTGCAACGTGCCGCATGATCATCACCTCCGAGGGGAGGAAAGTTTACAGCTGCCATCGAGCCCACATTTGAGACTAATTGAAGGTGGGCGAACATGCGCAAGCATGTGAGAGCAACACAAAGCCTAGAAATCAAACATTTATGGTTTGAATGTCTTAATTTTCCGTGATCTCGTTATGATTCCATAAAAATTCCCGTCATGGAAATGTTCTGATAAATCAATCAGTTAGGATGGATGTGAGTGAATTTTCCCGTTATCTCGGCATGGCCCCGAATACGGAGCAGCTCCCAGCTTACGGCGCACCTTGTCGAGTTCAGAAAGTTCACTTTGCTACTCTGGTCAGCCCGTCGAATGGGTTGATGGGTGTGAGTTGAGCGGAGCAAGAAAGCATGAGCTACAGGGTTGATCTTGGCTTAGGAGGCGAGAGCATTGGGTGATAAGTGCGCTCTACCGTCCGACTTAACCTCGGGAATGCGCTACAAGACGTTTCTGACAAGGGTGATGGCTTTACTAGCCGGAGGCGCCATGCCGCTTGCCTTTGCCCCTGTGGGCTGGGCATGGATTGCGGTGATGGCTCTTGCCGCATTATTTGTCCTGGTCGCGCAATCTTCAAGGCGTCAGGCGCTATGGTCGGCCTACATATTTGGCCTTGGTTACTTCGGCGTAGGTGTCTCCTGGGTCTACATCAGCATCAGCCAGTACGGCAATGGCCCCGTGGTGGCAGTGTTAGCCACAACGGCCTTTGTCTCGCTGCTAGCTCTCTTCCCATGGGGCGTCGCGTATCTCGTACGCCGCCTGCACCCTGAGATCGATGCGACGGCGCTCTGGCTAGGGCTACCAGCGGCATGGGTGTTGAGTGAATGGATGCGCACCTGGTTCTTAACCGGCTTTCCTTGGCTTTTTATCGGCTACAGCCAGACCGACACCACACTTGCCACTATCGCTCCTGTCTTTGGTGTGCTTGGCGTGAGTTTTCTGGTGGCCTTGCTCGCTGGCGGGCTTGCGTGGGTTATCTTGGGCTTAAGCCTGCACCGTGCGACGGTAGCCGGTGCCGTGTTAATCGCTACTCTCGCCAGCTTGCAGATTCTGGATCGTGAGTGGACGCAGCCAGCCGCTGGCCCTATCAATATTGCCCTCTTGCAGGGAAACATCACGCAAGACAAAAAATGGGACCCGGATTCCCGGGAAATCACGCTTGACCGCTATCAGACGCTTACGAAGCAGCATCTCGGGGCCGACATCGTGATTTGGCCAGAAGCGGCAATCCCGATGTGGCATGACCAGGCTAGAGAATATCTTGCTGAGCTCGAGGCGTTAGCCGATCAGGCCGGCACCTCGTTAATGATTGGCGTCCCTATACGCGAGACGGACGGTCGCACCTACAACGCGGTGATAAGCCTCTCAGATCCCGCAGGGTACTACTACAAACGCCACCTGGTGCCATTCGGTGAATATGTTCCGCTCCGGAACTTCTTGGGTTCGGCCCTCGACGTGCTCGGGGCGCCTATGTCCGATTTCACACCAGGACGGGAAGCGCACGTCCTTAACGCAGCGGGTGTGCCCGTCGGAGCACTCATCTGCTACGAGGCGGTCTTTGGTGCTGAAGTCACGGAACTTCTGCCCGAAGCGCAGTTACTGGTGAATGTCAGCAACGATGCTTGGTTCGGCAGCTCAATCGGCCCTCTCCAGCACTTCCAGATGGTCCGCATGCGTGCCATCGAAACCGGACGTGACCTACTGCGAGCCACGAACACGGGCATCACAGCAACTGTCAGCTATGAGGGAAAGGTCCTTACACGCGCTCCTCAATTCCGCGTAGCCACCCTCAGCGCCGAAGTGACCCCCCGAACTGGCGCGACCCCTTATGTGCGCTGGCGGGATTGGCCTATCCTTGGCGTGATCGCACTCGGACTCGGTTTGCTCCTGCTTCGTCGAATTCGGCAGTATCATCGGTTGGATACATAACGCTTGCCATTCTCACAGCGAGCAGACTCTGTATCGGGTGAGAAGGAAGGGATTTGTCTACATATGGCATTGGCTCGCAGGAAAAAGCTCCAAAGCCGGGCTGGAGAAACATGAGCTGGCTGCCGGCATCCTGGCTGTGATCAACGGCCACCTGGGTGACCACGGCCTGTCGCTGCGCCAAGGCACTATCGTCGATGCCACACTGATCAACGCGCCGAGTTCAACCAAGAACAAGGACGGCAAGCGCGACCCGGAGATGCACCAGACCAAGAAGGGCAACCAGTATTACTTTGGCAGTGCGACCTGAAAGTCGCATGGGTTTCTGTTCCGCAGGTTAACGCCCGACGGAACCGACTGTTCCACCACTCGTTCCCTACCCAGACAGGCGTGGCCGGTAACAGCCGGGTCTGAAGCTCTGGGGACAATGTAACCGCCGATATTTCGGTAGGTCGAACCGCGAGGCCAGACTGAATCTGCCAGCATCAAGGCGGAGAGGCGCTAGGGATGAACAGGTACGGCTAACACAAGTGAACCTCATATAAACGTCGTCATAGTAGCCAAGCCAAAGATGCTGACAGGCTTGTACCAAAAGGTGCGCGGCCAGGCAGGGGCT
>NZ_FORS01000026.1 GCF_900114065.1 Stutzerimonas kunmingensis | reverse complement strand
CTGGATCGGCTGACCCACCACTGCCACATCGTCGAAACCGGTAACGAGTCCTATCGCCTGCAACACAGTAGCTTGGCGGCCCAGGCCAAGATCAAATCACGGGAGCGAAAGCGTAAGGGCGGCCAGGAACCGGAGGACGATGAGCCGTTCTGATTTCATGGCGACGACGGCCTGCTACATGGCTGCGTGTGGCAGGTCTTAAACAACTGAACTGGGCTAGCGAAGGAGTGGGGGCAACAGCAGCTGCGCTGGTAGACTTATCCACAGTTGCTGGTAACAAAATCAGCAATCCGCCCTGGGTCAAATTTCAATCGGCAGGGTGGGTCAATTTTCCATCAGCGCCAACACACTAAGCAACCATCAGAAAATTTTGACTGTACGCCAAAAAATTCGCATCTACCAGCATCTAAACAGGCGTTGTTGATTATCATAAAACACTGACACTGTATTATATAATCGTGCTTTTGTGTTATTTTTTTAATATTTACTGATTACGTACTTGCTTAACCACTCAGTTGCGCTAGAACTAATAGACGCGAAATTTAAATCTCTAATTTTCCAACACTTAGTAAAACCTCGTTTGCCATCCCACTACCATTGTAGGAGCAAATCAGGAGACATAAAAAATTAGCGGTAGCGTGCCTGGCCCTCTAGATAAGTATTGGAGACTGTAATGAAGTTTGAAAAGTCACAGACAGCAATCGACCACCTGACTCCCGAGCAACACCGAATTACCCAGGAGGCGGGCACCGAAAGGCCCTTCACGGGCGAGTACAACGACAACAAGGAGCCTGGCATCTACGTCGACATAGTGTCGGGAGAGCCACTGTTCGCTTCGACGGACAAGTTCGATTCGGGTACTGGCTGGCCCAGCTTCACCAAGCCGATCGTTTCGGCAAACGTGAACGAGGTGCGGGACAGCGCACACGGCATGGTCCGGACGGAGGTCAGGTCAGTACACGCAGACAGTCATCTCGGCCATGTGTTCCCCGATGGTCCTTCCGACCGCGGCGGTCTGCGGTACTGCATCAACTCAGCGTCCCTTCGCTTCATCCCGCGCGACGAGATGGAGTCCGAGGGATACGGTGAATATCTCGATCAAGTAGAGGAGGCTTAACATGCATCAGCGCGCTGTTCTCGCAGGAGGATGTTTCTGGGGCATGCAGGATCTGATCCGCAAGCGGCCCGGCATCATCTCGACCCGTGTGGGTTACACGGGCGGCGATATTCCGAACGCCACGTATCGTAATCACGGCACGCATGCCGAGGGGATCGAGATTGTCTTCGACCCGACAGTGACGAGCTACCGGAACATCCTGGAATTCTTCTTCCAGATCCACGATCCGACGACGCTGAACCGCCAGGGCAATGATCGTGGGCTCTCCTACCGGTCGGGCATCTATTATGTCGACGAGGAGCAGAAGCGCGTCGCCGAGGATACGATCGCCGATGTGGATGCCTCGGGGCTGTGGGATGGCAAAGTGGTGACCGAGGTCCAGCCGGTCGGCGAGTTCTGGGAGGCCGAGCCCGATCACCAGGATTATCTGGAGAAGCGCCCGGGCGGCTACACCTGCCACTTCGTCCGTCCCGGCTGGGTGCTTCCGAAGCGCCAAAAGGTTGACGACGTACAGCCAGCGGCCGGGACCGCGGCGGAATAGGCTTCACTGCCGTTGCCACTGCGCCGATCCGGTCCGCAATCTTCGTGACCGCGTCGTTCAGCGACGCGGTCATCGAACCCTACTTCAGAGTGACGGCTCGTTCCAGTCAGTCGCCATCGCAACACCAGGATCGCAGATTTATGCCAGACCTCTCGTCCTTTCCGATCACGCAGCGCTGGCCGGCATCTCATCCCGATCGCCTGCAACTCTACGCAGCCCCTACGCCCAATGGCGTCAAGGTCTCGATCATGCTTGAGGAGACTGGCCTGGCGTACGAGCCCCACCTGATCGACATCTCGAACAACGAGTCGAAGGATCCGGCGTTCGTGTCGCTGAACCCGAACGGACGCATACCGGCGATCATCGATCCGGCTGGCCCTGACGGTAGACCCATCGCCTTATGGGAATCCGGTGCGATCCTCCTCTATCTGGCCGACAAGACGGGTCAGTTCATCTCCACCGAACCAGGCCAGCGTTACGAGACCCTAGCGTGGGTGTTCTTTCAGATGTCGGCCATCGGGCCGATGTTCGGTCAGCTCGGCTTCTTCCTGCGATTTGGCGGCAAGGACTATGAGGACAAGCGGCCGCAACAGCGCTTTATCGACGAATCCACGCGTCTGCTGGGGATTCTGGATCGCCGGCTGGAAGGCCGCGACTGGATCGTCGACGACTATTCGATCGCGGACATCGCGACGCTCGGCTGGGTGAATGCGCTGGTGGAATTCTACGCTGCGGGTGACATCCTTGGCCTCAGCAGCTTTTCGAACGTCCGCGCATGGCTTGGACGCGGGCTGGCTCGACCGGCCGTCCAGCGTGGCCTCCACATTCCCGCGAGGCCAGCATGAGCATCATCGCCGCCTATTATTACAACGAAGGCAAGCGAGTTCGCGAAATCGCGCTCGATGAGCACGTCAAGTTGGGCGAGAGTCGCTCGGGCTTCTGCTGGATCGCGCTTAGCGAACCCACCCCCGAGGAACTACTCGCGATCCAAAGGACATATAATCTTCATCCGTTGGCGATCGACAACGCGATGCACCCGCTGTGCCCGCCCAAGCTCGAGGTCTACAACGATGAGTTGTACGTCGTCGCGCAGACCGCCGAGCTGGTCGGCGACCGGATCAGCTACGGCAAGATGGCGATCTTCACCGGTCACAATCACCTTATCACCGTGCGGCACGGCAATGCCGGAGCGCTGGGCAAACTTCGGGAGCAACTCGAGGCATCGCCGACGCAGTTCGGCAAGGGTGTCGACTATGTGCTGCACGCGATCTTGCATCGCGTGGTCGACCAGTATCTGCCCATCTTCGAAATGATCGAGGACGACGTCCTGGCGATGGAGCGACGGTCGCTGCACGATTTCCTCGGGCCAGAAGAGGTGGCGCGAATCTTCGAACTAAGGTCCGAACTCACGCGGTTCCAGCGCACGCTCGGGGCTATGGCCGAGCTGGTGCGAAAGCTCGTTCGCGGCCACTTTCCCTGCATCAGCGCCGAAATGACACCATATTTCCACGACGTCGCGGACCATGTCCACCGCGTGCAGTCCATGGTCGACGGCCTCCTGCTTGTCCTGTCCACGGTCTTTGAGGCCAGCAGCCTTCTTGAAGCGCAAAGGACGGGGGTGATCACCCGCCAGCTGGCGGCTTGGGCGGCAATACTGGCAGTCCCGACGGCGATCGCTGGAATATACGGCATGAACTTTAAGCACATGCCGGAGCTGGACACGGCCTACGGATACTTTGTCGTGCTCGGAGTGATAGCGATATCGTGCGTTTTCCTATTTGTGCGCTTCAAGAAGGCTAAGTGGCTGTGAATACTGCCCATCGTTTTCTTCGCCGTCATCTGACGGTTACAGCGGGCCTTATACGGAAGCTTGTCCAATCCAACTCAAGATGAAGGTGCGTCCATGACATAGCAGCTGACCGACGCTCTACAAGCAGTTCAGTCCTTCATCGCCAAGGGCTAAGACCGCGAATAGCGCGTCAAGGACAGCAATCTCGTCGATCTCGAGCCAGGATCAACCATCGGTCCGTGCGGCATCTGCGTCGACGCGGCGTTTCGCCTCGGAAGCGGTGATGATGGCGATAACGCCTCCACCCTCTACGCGATCACCGATCCGGCGACCGAGCATAAGGGCCTGTTGATCGACGTGTTCGATGAAATCTGCTACCGCGACCCAGTTCAAGAGTCGGGACCTCAATGTAGAAGAAGTTGACTAACGAGCATTCGCGTCATCCGATCAAGCAAGCTGGAGACATTTATGAAAGCCATTGGTTACAAGGTTCCGGGACCCATCGCCGCGGATGCCGCGCTGGTCGACATCAATCTGCCTCGGCCTGTCGCTGCAGGATACGATATCCTGGTTGAGGTGAAGGCCGTCTCGGTCAACCCGGTCGACTACAAGGTCCGCAACAGCACGCCGCCGGCAGATGGCGATTGGAAGGTGCTGGGATGGGATGCCGCCGGGATTGTGCGCGAGGTCGGCCCCGACGTCACGCAGTTCGAGTTAGGCGACGAGGTCTATTATGCCGGATCGATCACACGGCCCGGTACCAATGCGGAGTTCCATCTCGTCGACGCCCGGATTGTCGGTCACAAACCTGCGTCGCTCTCCTGGGCGGAAGCGGCGGCGCTGCCGCTGACGACGTTGACGGCCTGGGAGGCGATGTTCGACCGCCTGGACGTGGCGAAGCCCGTACCCGGTGCGGCGGAGGCGATCCTCATCATCGGTGGCGCGGGCGGGGTTGGGTCGATCGCCGTCCAGATCGCGCGACAGCGCACGGACCTCACCGTCATCGCCACAGCCTCTCGACCGGAAACCCAAGAGTGGGTAAGAGGGCTTGGAGCTCACCACGTCATCGACCATTCTCGTCCGCTCGCGCCACAGATCGCCGAACTCGGCATCGGTGCTCCCGCTTTCGTCTTTTCGACCACACATACCGAGCAACATGTCGCCGACATCGCCGAACTGATCGCCCCACAAGGACGGTTCGGACTGATCGACGATCCCAAGGCATTCGATATCATGGTTTTCAAGCGCAAGGCGGTGTCGATCCACCACGAGCTGATGTTCACGCGGTCGATCTACGGCACGCCCGACATGAATGAGCAGGGCGAGATTCTGGATGCGATGGCAGCGCTGGTTGACGACGGCAAAATCCGCACGACGCTGACCCGGCGACTGTCGCCGATCAATGCCGCCAATCTGAAGACGGTGCATGCACTGATCGAAAGTGGCGCGGCTAAAGGCAAGATCGTCCTCGAAGGCTTCTAACGACCGCGATCGCCAAACATCTTGTCCAACCTCAAAAAGCCGAACGGGTTATGCCCCAGCGATGAGAATCCCATGACCAAATCTATTGCCACCGCCTCGATCAACCGCGAAACCGCAGTCGCCCTCATCGACGCGGCGCTCGCTGCGGCCCGTGCCATCGGCATCCCGGCTGCCGTCGCCGTCGTCGACGCCACCGGTAACCTGCGCGCGTTCGAGCGCACCGACGATGCGCCGTTCCTTACCGTCGATGTTGCCATCGACAAGGCCTGGAGTTCCGCCTCGTTTGGGTTCCCGACCCATGTCTGGAACGACTATGTGACCAACGATCCAAAAGTGGCGCCGCTAGCCTATCGCCCTCGGATGGTCGCTGTCGGCGGCGGTTATCCGATTCTGGAGGATGGGAAGTTGATCGGCGGCATAGGCATCTCCGGAGGCAACTATCAGCAGGATCAGGATGCGTGCGTCGAGGCACTCATGAAAATCGGGTTCCAGTTGCCAGCCTGACGACTGTGAGGCCATCACCGGTGGTAATGGCCAACAGATCCAACCTTTGAGAGGCCTAATGATGGAAGCGTTCGTCGTCTTTACGCGGGAAGAAACCAGCGACCCACATGCACTCGCAACCTATTCTGCAGGCGTCGGACCATCGTTCGATGGTCACGACGTTACCTTTCTCGCCGCTTATGGCGCGATCCAGCATTTGGAGGGGCCGCCCATCGAAGGGGCCGTAATCTTGCGTTTCCCGACGATGCAGGCCGCTCGCGACTGGTATGACAGTCCCGCCTACCAAACCATCGCTGCTCAACGCTTTGCCGGTTCCCGTTACCGCGCCTTTATCATTGAAGGGCGGCGGTGACATACCGACAGAAGCACTTCGGCGCTGACCACGAGGTATCGGCGTGTGAACTCGCATCTTGGGAATCTGTGGGGGGGACCAAGACAGCGGCGCTAGGGGCTCATATCGTCGATCGGATCAGAGAGTTGCTCGGCGAGAATGGGTTATCTATTGCCGAGCTGACGGAGCGGAGCCGCCCTCTCCCAACGGATTGATTCAATCGTTGACGCTCCTCCTATCCGGATCCGGGTTTTCGCACGCTGATCAACAGAGTTACAGCGCGCAACGCCTGTAGTGGGCATCAGGGGATGGGTGGCAATCAGGATGATTGCCCACCTTCCAACGATTAACCTTGCTCAAGTTGCTTCACTAGTCGCTCCGCGTCGAGATGGAAGTCCGAGAAAACAATGCTACCGCCAGCGTCGATAACCGTAAACCACGGAGTTCCTCGTGTGCGGTAGTCTTCCATGAAGGTTGGAAACGGCGAGCCGGTCGGTTGCTCGTCGTGACCGAAAACGATAGGAAGCTCATACTTGAGCTGGTTCACGCGCAACTTCTCGAAGGTATTCTCATGCGTTCCTTCGAAGACGGTCTGGATCACTGCGAACCCCACGTCTTTTGAGCTCAACGCTGCATGCAACTTTTGTAGCGTCGGAAACCCATGCAAATGGCAACCTTGGCACCAATGCTGGAAGGCAAACAAGATTTTCGGGCCGGGCCCGATATCTGACAGTTTGAACGGCGCGATACTTTCCCCATCTTTGCCAATCCATTTTTGCACCCGCAGCTCAGGCGCTTGTCGTTCGATCTCGTTCATCTGATCCTCCAACCCCGATACAGAAGCTTAGTGGATGATCGCGCGTCGCGACGGTGCGCGAACGTCCGACCTTATTTTCCCTATTTCCTGAAGCCAGAATAGATCAGATCGACATTTCGTCCTTAATATACTCAAGCTGCCGGCGAGCGCGAACTGGGCAACCATGCGCTGGTGAGCCTTGAGCTTTGCACGCTGCCCATCCGTTTGAGAGCGAACCTGCAACTTCCGCTCCGCATACCGCAGATCAGCGTACGCAGCCTTGGGGTTATCTACCCTATAGCCATTGGGTATTGGGGGCGGCCGCGGAAACTGAGTGCAACACCTGAACCTTTCGGTAAGGTGTCGGCCCTATGTCCTATCACGAACTCAGCATTGAAGAACGCGTCAC
>NZ_FORS01000032.1 GCF_900114065.1 Stutzerimonas kunmingensis | reverse complement strand
GTGAGCGAAGACGGCTGGGCCGCTACGATTGCGAATCGGAAAATGTGGGCTCAGATGAAAATGAGTCCCACCGACCTCGCCGACGTAAGCGGCTACACCTATACCTATCTAATGAACGGCCAAGCACCCGACGGGAACTGGACCGGCATCTTTAAGCCCGGCGAGAAGCTTCGTCTGCGGTTCATCAACGGCTCGGCCATGAGCTATTTCGATGTCCGCATTCCAGGGCTGAAGATGACTGTAGTCGCAGCCGATGGCCAATACGTCAACCCAGTTAGCGTCGACGAATTCCGCATTGCCGTGGCAGAAACCTACGATGTGATTGTCGAGCCTGCGACCGAGGAGGCTTACACGATCTTCGCCCAATCGATGGATCGCACAGGATACGCCCGTGGCACGCTAGCGGTTGCCGAAGGGCTGAGCGCTCCTGTTCCAGAAACCGATCCTCGACCACTAATCACCATGGACGACATGGGGATGGATCACGGCAGCATGGGCGGTATGGCGGGCATGGACCATGGCGGCGACATGGGCGCGATGGACCATAGCAACATGTCCGGCATGAACCACGGTGACATGCAAGGGATGGGCGACATGGGCGCAATGGCCGGCATGGATCACAGCAAAATGGGTGGGATGTCCGGGATGGACCACTCTGGAATGGCTGGGATGAGCGCAGGTATGCAATCGCACCCGCCCTCAGAGTCCAATAACCCACTGGTGGACATGCAGACCATGAGCCCAACTCATAGGCTGAACGATCCCGGTATTGGCTTACGAGACAACGGCCGCCGAGTCCTGACCTATAGCGACTTGAGAAGCACTTTCCCCGATCCGGACGGCCGTGAGCCCAGTCGGACGATCGAACTCCATCTCACCGGCCACATGGAGAAGTTCTCCTGGTCATTTGACGGTATAGAGTTCTCTGATTCGGAGCCCCTGCGGCTCAAATATGGCGAGCGGGTACGCATCACTTTGGTCAACGACACCATGATGACCCATCCGATTCATCTGCATGGTATGTGGAGCGATCTTGA
>NZ_FORS01000015.1 GCF_900114065.1 Stutzerimonas kunmingensis | reverse complement strand
GGCCGGTCGCGATGCGGTCACCGTCGACACCAAGGCGCCGACCGTCGACGTCACCATCAACAACGATGGCACCGTCTCCTTTGCCTTCAGCGAAGCCGTCAAGGGCTTCACCGCCAGTGACGTCACCGTCACCAATGGCAGCATCAGCAACCTGACCAGCACCGATGGCGGCGTTACCTGGACGGCCGACCTGACCGTCAATGGCGACGTCGAGGGCGAGGTCGCCGTCAGCGTGGCCGACAAGTCCTACACCGACCTCGCCGACAACGCAGGCTCGGCCGGTCGCGATGCGGTCACCGTCGACACCAAGGCGCCGACCGTCGACGCCGACCAAAGCTTCACTTATGACGAGAACCGCCCGGCCGATGCGCTTATCGGAACCGTCGATGCAACCGATACGACTGGTGTCACTGCATTCCGCTTCAGTGCCACAGGCACAAGCGTCAGCGCCGATGGCTTCTTCCGCATCGATAATCGAGGTCATATCACTCTGACTACCGCAGGTGCCCAGTCAGACGCGAATGACTTTGAACAAGGCAACAACACCCACACGTATGCAGTCGATGTTTTGGACGCTGCCGGAAATGCCTCATCCACGACAGTCACGTTGCGTGAGTTAAACCTTAATGACAACGCGCCGGGCGTCCAGCCAGTTACCCTGTCAATCAAAGAAGACGGCAGTCTAATCATCAAGTCTACGGACCTGCTTGCAGGCGCGACGGACAAGGATGGGGACAGCCTGTCAGCGGCTGCCCTCAAGCTCGAATCAGGCAACGGGACGCTAGTCGCTAACTCCGACGGCACCTGGACCTTCACACCGTCCGCGAACTGGAGCGGCAATGCCCAGTTCAGTTTCGATGTTTCCGATGGTGCACTCGCCAGCAGGGGCAGTATGACCGTCGTGGTGGAAGCCGTTGCCGATACCCCAACGCTGGCCACGCAGGCTGCAGTCGATACGCCTCAGCCAACCGGACTGTTACTGCAATCCTGGAACCAGCTTTCTGGCCTGAGCGGAACCGGCAGTGGTGCTAATCCCTCAACGCTGAAGGCAGCTATCGACGCAGCAGGATCACCCTCTAGCTCATCGACACTATCCGACGCCCACCTGAGCAGCGTAACTGCGGGGGTCGCGAACAAACTCTCTGGCCTGATCTACCTGGAAGCTGGAAAAACCTACACCTTCAGCGGCGTAGGCGATGACAGCGTCGCAGTGGTCGTGGGCGGCAGCCATGTGGCCAGCGCCACATGGGGAGGCTCTGGCGGGACCAAAGGCAACTTCAGCGGAACGTTCATCCCTTCCAGCTCCGGCTATTACACGCTTGCCATCTACCAGCACAACCAGGACGGCGCGGGTAATCTGGATGTCAACGTCCAGGTGAATGGTGGACCTGTAACGAATCTAGCGACTGCCAATATCGGTCTCTACAAGAGCCCAAGCGACGTACTAGGCGATGGGGTTCGCCTGTCGGATCTAACCTATGACATTTCCGGCAATGCCTATTACCAATCGTATGGTTACAACGAGGGCGCTCAGGGAAGCACCATTCCGCTGTCCCGCCTGTCTGCCGACCTGGTCGACCGCGACGGCTCGGAAACCCTGTCGCTCGAAGTTTCGAATATTCCGGTTGGCATGCGCTTGAGCGATGGCACGCATACGTTCACTGCGAGCGCCGACACCAACAAGGTTGATATCAACCAGTGGAACCTCGGGAAATTAACCGTCACCCCACCGACGGGCTACTCGGGCAAGTTCGAGCTCACCGTCAGCGCAACCGCCACCGAAACGAGTAACGGAGACAAAGGCAGCACGGCAATAACGCTGCCGGTGACGGTGCACGCTGCCAATATCATTCAGATAGGCGACGGTACAAACAATAATGGCGATAACAACATTATTGGCGGTGATGGCAACGACGTGCTGCTGGGGGACACAGGCGGGACACTGACCACCATACAGCCAGCGACCAATTACAACGTCTCTCTACTCGTGGATGTCTCCGGCAGCATGGGCAATGCCTCCGGTACGCCAGGATTAACCCGCATGGCGCTGACCAAAGCGGCATTGACCAACTTCGCGAACAAGCTTGCCGGACATGATGGCGTGGTGAATGTTCAGCTCGTGGCGTTCTCGGATCACGGCAGCATGACAGCCAATATCCAGAACCTGAACGCCAACAACGTCAAGCAGCTCACCGACGCGATTGATAAGCTCGTTGCCAACGGTGGAACCAACTACGAAGCCGCATTCGACCAGGCAGTGTCTTGGTTCAACAGCCAAACCAGCAGCGGATGGGGATCCTCTCAGGGATTCAAGAATGTTACTTACTTCCTGACTGATGGCGACCCAACTTACCACTACACCTCGGGAACGACCTTGGGCGGAACCGGTAACTCGACTAGTGCTGAGGTACTACAGGACTCGGTCGCCAGCTTCCAACCACTGAGTCAAGCCAGCACCGTGATGGCGATCGGGATTGGCAGTGGCGTTAACGAGAATTACCTGCGCTTTTTCGATAACACCGAAGTCACCGAAAAAGGGGCAGTCAATATTGGAAGTAGTACTACGCTCGCCAACTTCAGTGGCAACTCGAGCTGGGACAGTGACAGCAATTGGACAAAACAAGGCACTTCCGGCAACTCCAATAGCAAGAACTCTATTACCGTCACGGATGATGGTTATTTGCGGATTCGCGATACGTATGGCGACAGCGCGACAGTCGCTATCAGCCCAACGGTAAGCGCCAGCAAGACCGGGACCGCTTTTAGCTTCGACTTGGCAACCAGCAACTGGTCCAACTGGGGTAACGACACATTCACCTGGAGCTTGCAGCGGAAGGTTGGTAACGAATGGGAGACCGTGCAAACGCAATCACGTACGAGCACTTCCAGCACGACTATTTCGACTGACGCGATCACTCAAGCCGGAGAGTACCGAATTGTATTCAGCGTGGACGATGGCTCATTGGGGGGCACTGCAGAGGCACGCATCGACAACATCACGATGACCGCTCCCAACGTCGTCACCGGCCCAGTGGGAGCGGTGGACATCGTGAATAACGCATCGCAACTCGAGGCGGCGTTGCAGGGCGGATCGAAGTCGATTGACCCGGTAGGGGTAGGCAACGACAAGATTAATGGCGGCGCAGGCGACGACATCATCTTTGGCGATGTAATCAATACCGATGAGCTGCTATGGGCCGAGAATAATCTAGTCAGGCCGGACAACCTGCCCAAAGGTTCGGGGGTTGCGGCGCTTGAGAAGTTCCTCGAGATGAAAAACGGTTTCGCGCCTACCGACGCAGATCTCTACGGCTACATCAGAGCCCACCATGAGCAATTCAACGTCCCCGAAGACGCTCGCGGGGGTAGCGACATCCTCAACGGCGGGGCTGGCAATGACATTCTCTATGGCCAGGGCGGTAATGACATATTGGTCGGCGGTGCAGGTGACGACATCCTCTATGGAGGTACTGGCGCGGATACCTTCGTTTGGAGTTCGGGCGATGTCGGCAACGATGTCATCAAGGATTTCAACTATAACGAGGGTGATCGCCTCTCCCTGGCAGATCTATTGCCTGACGCAAGCGAAGGAAACCTGTCGGAGTACCTCCGATTCGATACGTCGACGTCGACTCTGCAGGTCAGCCTAAGCGGAAACTTAAACATCGCTGGCACGCAGCCCGACATGACGATCAAGCTTGAAAACGCGACCATGCCTTCAGACCTAGACCTGTTCGATGCTCTTGTGGCCAAGCCCGACCAGATTGTCTGAACAATAGAGGTAAGCTGATGGCCGTCCCGCTGGCGGGGCGGCCTTTCTTTTTTGGGGAATAAACCCATGCAGTACATCAAGCGCGATGCCAACGGGCGTCTACTCAAGGTCGAGCCAACGCCCTTCGACGACATGACCGGCGAACTGCCTGACGACGACAGCGAAGTGCGCGCCTGGCTCGCCGCTCAGGACAGCCTTGCCCACTTGCGCCAGAGCGACCTGGAGATGGTGCGGGTACTGGAGGACTTGATCCACGCCTTGATCGACAAGGGCGTGCTGCGGATCACCGACCTTCCGGATTCGGCTCAGGCCAAGCTGGCAGGGCGGAGCCGGGCGCGCAATGCGCTCGGCTCGACTCGCTTACTGGTCGACGATGACGACACCGGCGTGATCTGATCGGCTAGTGCTGTCCTGCAACGGCGCCGGATTGCCTAGCAGCCGGCCCTGGCCACCTTCGAAGCCCAGCGCTCGGAGGGTCATCCACGCCCCTTCTGTCTCCACCTGCTCGGCGATCAACGGCAGATCGATGCTGTGCGCGGCACGCTGCATGGCCTGGATGAACAGATGCTTGTCCTCTTCGGTATCGACGCCGCGCAGGTAGCTGCCATCGACCTTCAGATAGCCCAGCCCCAGGCGGGCCAGGTTGCCGATCATGCTGAAACGTCCACCGAAGTGCTGAATGCCCAATCCGAATCCTAGCTGGCGCAGGCGGCGGGCCAGCTGTTCGAGGCTTGCCTGGTCCGGTAACTGGGCTTCGTCCAGTTCGATCGTCAGCAGGCCGGCCACGTCGCCATGGCGCGCCAGCAATTCGAACACGTCCTCGCGCGAGACCGGATCTGCCAGCGTGCTGCCACAGAGGCTGATCGCCAACGGCGAGTGGTGAACTTCGAGCGTCTCCAACGTCTGACGCAGCATCGCCAGATCGAGCCGTGCCGTCCAACCGAAGCGCTCCAGCCAGGGGAGGAAGCGTGCCGCCGGAACCACATCACCCTGCTGGTCCACCAGCCGGGCCAGTACCTTGCTGTGAATGAGCCGCTGCGGTTCGAGGGCGCTCATCACAGGCTGGAAATACAACTGGAGCAAGCCGTTCTCCAGAGCACCATCGAGCAACCGGTACCAGTCCTGGTGCTGTTCGGCGACCGGCACCTGAACGCCAGGTTCATAGCAGGCCCAGGCCTGGCGCGGCTGGCTCGCAGCCTGCGCCAGTGCCTGATCGAGAGCGGCATAGAGCGCCGGGACACTATGCTCTTGCGAGAATGCCGTCAGGCCGATATGGGCCACCGGCAGCACATCGGCGAGTCCGGTTTGCTGCAGTGACGCCAATGCATGCTCGATCTGTTCGGCCAGGCGTACCGCTTCGAGCCGATCAAGCCCTACCGCGAGCAATGCAAACTCGCCACCGCGCGTGCGCCCGATCAGGAAGCGATCGCCAGTGATCTGGCGCAGCTGCGCTGCCACCGTGCGCAGCAGCTCATCCGTGCGTGCACCGCCGAGACGCTGATTGAGTCCAGTGAGGTCATTGATACGCAGCAGGAACATATAGCCGCTACCGGCCAGGTCCTCTCCGCTCAGGCGAGCCTGCAGCTGCATGTCGAAATGCCGGCGATTGCTCAAGCCGGTCAGGCCGTCATGATAGGCCTCGTCACGCAGGCGCTCGCTGCGCCGCGCCTCTTCATCGAACAGCGCCTTGAGCTTCTCTACCATGAGGTTCATGGCCAGCACCACGCGCCGCAGCTCCGGGGTTTCCGGCAGCTGCGGTACGCTGAGGAACTCACGGCGTGTAATGGCCTGGGACTGCTCGACCATATCGTCGAGCGGGCGCAGCTGACGCCGTAATAGCGCCGCACCTAGCAATGCGCTGACCACGCCGCAGAGCACCAGCCAGCCGAACATGCCGAGGGTGCTCTGCCACAGGCGCGAAACGGCGAACATCGGATGGCTGACCACCTCTACACGAGCGGCCTGCTGCCAGCCCCGGCTGACGATCGCCTCTCCGCCCTCCGGCTGCAGATCGATCAGACTGACGAACCATTGCGGCGCACTGCCGGCGTCCGGCTCAGCCTGCCGCTCGAGCATCGGCTGGCCGGTTTCCAGCTCGATCACACGGATCGACTGGTAATAACCACTATCGAACAGCGAGCTGACCACCAGCTCGACCATGGCCGGGTCGTCGATATTGGCGGTCAGCGACAGACCCAGCGCCGTGGCCGCATCCTGCGCATGGGAGCGCAGCTGGTTGGCGTATTGATCACGCGAACTTTCCAGACTGACCACGAAGCTACCGGTGAAGGCGGCGAGCAGAAACAGACAGATCGCCAGCAACAGCTGTTTGAACAAAGACATGTGAAACTCCTACGATCCGGACCCGGCCGGAAAACCTTCCGCTTGCATCTTTTTCAGCAAATCCTGCCAGCGCGACAGCTTCTTGCTGTCACTGACCTGCTTGTCGCCACTTCGCCCTGGCAGCCACAGCCCTTCGCCGTTGAACGCATAAACGGGAACCAGATCGTTGCGCTGCGTCGCCGGCAGTATGCCGCCGACCAGATTGTCCAGAACCAGGGGCACCGCACCCGGCTGCTCGTAATAGGTCAGGACCATATGCGCCTGATTGAGCCGGACGGCCTTGACGTAGGTGATACGCAGCTTGTCGGCCGAAACACCGAGACGGCGCAGGGTCACGTACTTGGCGATCGCAAAGTCTTCACAGTCGCCACCGCCGACGCGCAAGGCTTCGACCGGGGTGGCCCAATAATCGGTCTGTCGCCAGAGCCTGACGTCATCCTCAAAGCGCAGCTGGTGATTGAAGAAGTTGTTCACCGCACGCAGCTTGTCGTGCTCGGCTGCCGATCCCTGCTCGCCCAACAGCTGCTGCCACGCCAGCATGCGCTCGCGTCCTTCGCCCAGCGAGCCATAGCGTTTCTCAGCCAGATCCAGAATGCGCGGGAAATCCCAGTCGTCCGCCACGGCCCAGACGAGTTGAGCCAGACCCAGCGCGCCGAGCAAAGCGATGACGTAGCGAAAGGGGGCAAGCCGCGTCTGGCCAAACATGACTACAACTCTTGACGGCGGGCGGGATGGTGTTAAGCCGCCACTAATGGCTCAGTGCCACTTTAAAGCTGGATGGTGGCGGCAGGACCGGTAAAACACAAGCGCCACACCCACTGGCGCGACGGCTGGCGGGGCGAGTCCGAAGGATACCTCTCTTGAGCGACCGAATCAGGCCCTCGGCAGTTATACTTGCCCGCTTTTCTGGCCGGCCGGCCGTCATTCCGCCCGCAGGACACCACATGGACAGCATCAATTCCCGTATCGCCAACGAGCTGGGCGTGCGCCCGCAACAGGTCGCCGCCGCCGTGGCGCTGCTCGACGAAGGCTCCACCGTTCCCTTCATCGCCCGTTACCGCAAGGAAGTCACCGGCAGCCTCGACGATACCCAGCTGCGCAACCTGGAAGAACGTCTGCGCTACCTGCGCGAGCTGGACGAGCGCCGCGTCTCGATCCTCGCCAGCATCGAGGAACAGGGCAAGCTGACCCCCGAGCTCAAGCGCGAGATCGACCTCGCCGACACCAAGACCCGCCTCGAAGACCTCTACCTGCCCTATAAGCAGAAGCGCCGCACCAAGGGTCAGATCGCCCTGGAAGCCGGTCTCGGCGAGTTGGCCGATGCGCTGTTCGGCAACCCGGACCTTGCGCCAGAGCAGGAAGCCGAGCGCTTCATCGACGCCGAGAAGGGCTTCGCCGATGTGAAGGCCGTGCTCGAAGGCGCCAAGTACATCCTCATGGAGCGCTTCGCCGAGGACGCCGACCTGCTGGCCAAGCTGCGCGAGTTTCTCAAGCACAACGCCACCCTCAGCGCCCGTGTAGTGCCGGGCAAGGAAAGCGAAGGCGCCAAGTTCAGCGACTACTTCGAGCATGACGAAGTGCTGAAGAACACCCCTTCGCACCGCGCGCTGGCGATCTTCCGCGGGCGCAACGAAGGCATCCTCAGCGTCAGCCTCAAGGTCGGCGATGAGACACCGGGCAGCATGCACCCCGGCGAAGGCATGATCGGCGAGCGCTTCGGCATCGCCAACCGCGGCCGTGCCGCCGACAAGTGGCTGGGCGAAGTGGTGCGCTGGACCTGGAAGGTCAAGCTCTATACCCATCTGGAAACCGACCTGCTCGGCGAGCTGCGCGACAAGGCCGAGGACGAAGCCATCTCGGTGTTCGCCCGCAACCTGCACGACCTGCTGCTCGCCGCCCCGGCTGGCCCGCGCGCGACCCTGGCGCTGGACCCGGGCCTGCGCACCGGTTGCAAGGTCGCGGTGGTAGACGCCACCGGCAAGCTGCTGGAAACCGCCACCGTCTACCCGCACGCACCGCGCAACGACTGGGACGGCACCCTGGCGATTCTCGCCAAGCTGTGCGCCAAGCACGCCGTCGACCTGATCGCCATCGGCAACGGCACCGCCAGCCGCGAATCGGACAAGCTGGCCGGCGAGCTGATCAAGAAAGTGCCCGGTCTCAAGCTCACCAAGATCATGGTCAGCGAAGCCGGCGCCTCGGTGTATTCGGCCTCGGAACTGGCGGCCAAGGAATTCCCCGATCTGGACGTTTCCCTGCGCGGCGCCGTGTCCATCGCCCGCCGCCTGCAGGACCCGCTGGCCGAACTGGTGAAGATCGACCCGAAGTCCATCGGCGTCGGTCAGTACCAGCACGACGTGTCCCAGCTCAAGCTGGCGCGTTCGCTGGACGCGGTGGTCGAGGACTGCGTGAACGCCGTCGGCGTCGACGTGAATACCGCCTCCGCCGCCCTGCTGGCGCGCATCTCCGGCCTCAACTCGACGCTGGCACAGAACATCGTGCAGTTCCGCGATGCCAATGGTGCGTTCAAGTCCCGCAGCGAGCTGAAGAAGGTGCCGCGCCTGGGCGACAAGACCTTCGAACAGGCCGCCGGCTTCCTCCGCGTGATGAACGGCGACAACCCGCTGGACGCCTCCGCCGTGCACCCGGAAACCTATCCGCTGGTCAAACGCATCGCCGCCGATACCGACCGCGACATCCGCTCCCTGATCGGCGACTCGGCGTTTCTCAAGCGCCTGGACCCCAAGCAGTTCACCGACGAGACCTTTGGCTTGCCGACTGTCACCGACATCCTCAGCGAACTGGACAAGCCCGGACGCGATCCGCGCCCGGAGTTCAAGACCGCCGAGTTCCAGGAAGGCGTCGAGAAGCTCAGCGACCTGGAGCCGGGCATGGTGCTCGAGGGTGTGGTGACCAACGTGACCAACTTCGGCGCCTTCGTCGACATCGGCGTGCATCAGGACGGCCTAGTGCACATCAGCGCGCTGTCGGAGAAGTTCGTCAAGGACCCGTACGAAGTGGTCAAGGCCGGTGACATCGTCAAGGTCAAGGTCATGGAAGTGGACATCCCGCGCCAGCGCGTCGGCCTGTCCATGCGCATGAGCGATACGCCCGGCGCCAAGACCGACGGCCCGCGTGGCGGCGCCGGCAAGCCACGCGGCAACGCGCCGCGCAGCGAGCGCCATGCCAAGGAAGAAAAGCCGGCACCGGCCAATGCCGCCATGGCCGCGCTGTTCGCCAACGCCAAGCAGCTGAGGAAGTAGGCATGAGCATTCAAGTCGAGGCGGTGGGCAGCTCCAGCGCCTTCGGCCGCCTGCTCGGCCTGGAGATTCACCAGGTCGGCAACGGCGAGGCGGTGCTCGGCCTGAGCATGCACGACGGCCTGCGCAACCTGCACGGCAAGCTGCACGGCGGCGCGCTGTTCTCGCTGATCGACACCGCCATGGGTCAGGCCAGCCACAGCCTCGGCGATGGCTCGCCGAACAGCGTGACGCTCGAATGCAAGGTCAACTACATCCGCCCGGTGAGCGACGGCGAGCTGCGTTGCCGCGCCTGGGTGGTGCACGGCGGCCGGCGCACCCAGGTGCTGGAAGCCGAGGTTCATCAGGGCGACAAGCTGATCGCCAAGGCCCAGGCGACCTTCGCCTGCCTCTAGTGGCCTGTGCCACTGGCCGCTAGCGGAGTCGGCATGCGTCGACAGCGATCGAAGCAACACTGCCTCTTGTGAAGCGGCGTTTCCATCCCCATATTGGGCCGACTGTCGCGTGAAGGAATCCACAAGTTGAGCGCTCTTCTCACCCACCGCCTGGCATTGCTGGCCGAGCCGTCCCACCTGCCGCTGCTCAGTCAATGCCTGCACGGGATCGAACGCGAATGCCTGCGCGTCGACGCTCGCGGTCTGCTGGCGATGACCCCGCACCCCGTTGCATTGGGTTCGGCGTTGACTCACCCGCAGATCACCACGGATTATTCCGAGGCGCTGCTGGAGTTCATCACCGGCACCGACAGCGACCCGCAGAACACTCTGGCCGAGCTCGAAGCGATCCACCGCTTCACCTACGCCAAGCTGGGCGATGAGTACCTCTGGAGTCCGTCGATGCCCTGCCCGCTGCCGAGCGAAGCGGACATCCCGATCGCCGAATACGGCAGCTCCAACATCGGCCGGCTCAAGCACGTCTATCGCCAGGGCCTGGCCCTGCGCTACGGCAAGACCATGCAGTGCATCGCCGGCATCCACTACAACTTCTCGCTGCCCGAGGCGCTGTGGCCGGTACTGCAGGCCGATGATGGCGATACCCACTCGGCCCAGGACTACCGCTCGACGCGCTACATCGGCGTGATCCGCAACTTCCGTCGCTACAGCTGGCTGCTGATGTACCTGTTCGGTGCCTCGCCGGCGCTGGACGCCGGCTTCCTGCGCGGACGTCAGCATCAGCTCGAGACGCTCGACGCTGACACCCTGTACCTGCCGTACGCCACCAGCCTGCGCATGAGCGATCTGGGCTACCAGAACAATGCCCAGGCCGGGTTGACGCCCTGCTACGACGACCTGGCGAGCTACACCGAGAGCCTGTTCCGTGCCGTCTCCACGCCGTATTCCCCCTATGAGGCGATGGGCATCAAGGATGCAGCCGGCAACTGGCAGCAGCTCAACACCAACGTGCTGCAGATCGAGAACGAGTACTACTCGAACATTCGCCCGAAGCGCGTCACCGCCACCGGCGAACGACCGTTGCAGGCGCTGCGCGCGCGCGGCATCCAGTACATCGAAGTGCGCTGCCTGGACATCAACCCCTTCCTGCCGCTGGGGATCGACCTCAACGAAGCGCGCTTCCTCGACGCCTTCCTGCTGTTCTGTGCGCTGGACGACAGCCCCTGCCTGGCCGACGGCGAATGCAGCGCGGCCACTGACAACTTCCTCAGGGTGGTCAAGGAAGGCCGGCGTCCGGGACTCGAGCTGCAGCGTTGTGGCGAGAACGTCATGCTCAGTGACTGGGCCAACCAGTTGCTCGACGAGATCGGCCAGGTTGCCGCCCTCCTCGACCGCAGCCATGCTGACTCCCGGCACGCCGAGGCGCTCGCCGAGCAGCGCGCCAAGGTCGCCGACAGCAGCCTGACGCCGTCCGCCCGCGTACTTGACGAGCTGCGCCGCAGCGGTGAGAGCTTCAGCCAGTTCGCCATGCGCCAGACCCTGGCCCACGCCGACTACTTCCGCAGCCAGGCACCGAGTGCAAGCGAGCTGGATCAGTTCGAATCCGCCGCGCATCAGTCGCTGGAGCGCCAGGCTGAGATGGAAGCGACGGACGAGCTGGATTTCGACAGCTTCGTCGTCGAGTACCAGCGCGGTCTTAGTCTCTAAGCAAACGGCGGGCGCAACGCCCGCCGGCACACTTCAGAGCGGTTTCTCGAAGATCTTCGAATTACGCTGGAAGTTGTACAACGAAGCCCGCGCGGCCGGTAGACGGTCGACGCTGATCGGCTCGAAGCCGCGCTCTTGGAACCAGTGCGCGGTGCGTGTGGTGAGCACGATCAGCTTCTTCAGCCCCAGCGCCCGGGCACGCTCCTCAATGCGTTCGAGCAGCTCATCGCCGCGACCGCCGTGGCGGTATTCCGGGTTGACCGCCAGACAGGCCAGCTCGCCGGCATCCGAATCGGCAATCGGGTAGAGCGCGGCGCAGGCGATGATCAGGCCGTCGCGCTCGACGATGCTGAACTGCTCGACCTCCCGCTCCAGCACTTCGCGCGAGCGCCGTACCAGAATGCCCTGCTCCTCCAGCGGCGTGATCAGATCGATCAGCCCGCCCACATCCTCGATGGTTGCCTCGCGCAGCTGCTCGAACTGCTCCTGGGTTACCAGCGTGCCGCCGCCATCGCGGGTGAACAGCTCGTTGAGCAGCGCACCGTCGTCGACGTAGCTGACCACATGACTGCGCCGCACGCCGCCGCGGCAGGCCTGCGCGGCGGCGTCGAGCAGCTCGGCCTGGTACTGGCTGCCGAGGCGTTCGACATAGGCCGGAATCTGCTGCGGACGCAGCTCGCGCACCAGCTTGCCGCTTTCGTCGAGCAAGCCCGGCTCGGCGCCGTAGAGCACCAGCTTGTCGGCCTGCAGATCGATGGCCGCGCGCGTGGCGACATCTTCGCAGGCCAGGTTGAAGATCTCGCCAGTCGGCGAATAACCCAGCGGCGACAGCAACACGATGGTGCGTTCGTCCAGCAGCCGGCCGATGCCCTTGCGATCGATACGGCGTACTTCGCCGGTGTGATGCAGATCGACGCCATCGAGCACGCCGATCGGCCGCGCGGTGACGAAGTTGCCACCGGCCACACGCAGTCGCGCGCCCTGCATCGGCGACGCCGCCATATCCATCGACAGGCGTGCCTCGAGGGCGATGCGCAACTGGCCAACCGCGTCGATCACGCACTCCATGGTCGGCGCATCGGTGACGCGCAGATCGCGGTGGAAGCGTGGCTCGATGCCTCGCGCGGCCAGGCGCGCCTCGATCTGCGGACGCGAGCCGAATACCAGCACCAGGCGTACGCCGAGGCTGTGCAGCAGCACCAGGTCGTGGACGATGTTGGCGAAGTTGGCGTGCTCCAGGCCGTCGCCCGGCAGCATGACGACGAAGGTGCGGTCACGGTGCGAGTTGATATAGGGCGAGGAGTCGCGAAGCCAGGTGACGTAGTCGTGCATGTAAAAGCCTTCGTGGCGGGTTCTATTCGTCTGTATTGGAGTCAGTTCGCGGCGGTCTGCGGCTGCAGGCAGTAGTGCTCGATCATCCGCCGCAGCAGCTGCACGGTCGGTTCGATACGATCGAGCTGCAGGTATTCGTCGGGCTGGTGCGCGCAAGCGATGTCGCCGGGCCCCAGCACAAGCGTTTCGCAGCCGAGCTGCTGAAGATAAGGCGCTTCGGTGGCAAACGCCACCGCCTCAGCTTGGTGGCCGGTGAGGCGCTCGGCCAGCCGTACCAGCTCGCTTTCCGCCGCCTGCTCGAAGGCTGGCACCGCGGGGAACAGCGGCGCCAGGTCGATTTTCACCTGGTGCTGCTCGGCCAGCGGCTGCAGGCGCCGGCGGATAATCGTTCGCAGCTGCTGCGGGTCCATGCCCGGCAGCGGGCGCAGATCGAACTCCAGCGAACATTGCCCGCAGATGCGGTTGGGGTTGTCGCCGCCATGGATGCAGCCGAAGTTGAGCGTCGGCTTGGGCACGTCGAACAGCGGGTTGTCGTATTCGCCCTGCCACTGGCGGCGCAGCGTCATCATCTCGCCAATCACGCCGTGCATGGCTTCCAGGGCGCTATGACCATAGGCCGGGTTCGACGAATGCCCGCTCTGCCCGAGGATGTCGATGCGCTCCATCATGATGCCCTTATGCAGGCGTACCGGGCGCAGGCCGGTGGGCTCGCCGATCACCGCGGCGCGCCCGAGCGGCCGGCCGGCTTCGGCCAGGGCACGGGCGCCAGACATCGAACTCTCTTCATCGCAGGTGGCGAGAATCAGCAATGGGCGGCGGAACGGCTGCTCCAGCAGCGGCCGAACCGCCTCGATGATCAGCGCGAAGAAGCCTTTCATGTCGCAGCTGCCGAGGCCGTACCAGCGGTCATCGGCCTCACGCAGCTTCAGTGGATCGGACTGCCACAGCGCGGCATCGAACGGCACGGTATCGCTGTGCCCGGCCAGCACCAGCCCGCCGGGACCACTGCCATAGCTGGCGAGCAGGTTGAATTTCCCCGGCGCGACTTCCGGCGTTTCGCAGGTGAAGCCCAGCTCACCGAGCCAGGCCGCGAGCAACTCGATCACAGGACGATTGCTCTGATCCCAGCCCGGCTGCGTACAACTGACCGAGGGTGCCGCGAGGAGCGCAGCGAACTGCTCCTTGAATGATGGAATGGGCACCGGCTACCTCCGTGATGCAATCGGAACGAGCCTGCAGTGAAGCATGAAACGCGCCACGGCGGGACCCACAAACGAAAACGCCCCGCCGAAGCGGGGCGCAGACGGCATCGGCCGGAGTTACGTGAAGATGAATTTGAGCACGGTGAAGAAGACGATCGCCAGGAATGCACCGGCCGGCAGGGTGATCAACCAGGACATGAAGATCGAGCCCACGACACCCAGGTTCAGCGCACCGATACCGCGCGCGATACCGATCCCGAGAACCGCTCCGACCAGCGTGTGAGTCGTGGAGACCGGCAGGCCGATGGCCGATGCGCCGACCACGGTTGTCGCGGTAGCCAGTTCGGCGGCAAAACCGCGGCTTGGCGTCAGCTCGGTGATTTCCTTGCCGATGGTGGCGATCACCTTGTAGCCGTAGGTGGCCAGACCGATGACGATACCTATCGCACCGAGCAGCAACACCCAGCCCGGCACGGCGGACTTGGCCGCGATGTCGGCGGCGCCGCCGGACTCGATCACACCGACGATGGCGGCCAGCGGACCAACCGCGTTGGCGACATCGTTGGCGCCATGGGCGAAGGCCATCGAGCAGGCGGTGAAGATCATCAGCACGGCGAACACCTTCTCCACGCTGGCGAAGTGGAAGGTCTTGTCGGCTTCGACGTCGACCTTGATCCGCGAAAGCAGCGCGATACCTGCGAGCATCACCAGCAGGCCGATGCCGAAGGCCAGCAGGATGCCCTGGCCGCTGCTGAGGGTCAGACCGACATGCTTGAGGCCCTTGGTGACCGTCATCAGCGCGACCATGAAACCGGTCAGGAACATGTACAGCGGCACGAAGCGCTTGGCGTTCTCGAACGGATGATCGGTATTGATGATCAGCTTCTGCACGCTCATGAACAGGCCGAAGGCGACGATGCCGGACAGCATCGGCGTGACCACCCAGCTGGCGACGATCGGGCCGATGGCGTCCCAGTGCACCGCATCGGTAGACACACCCACCGCGGCGAAGCCAATCACCGCGCCGATAATCGAATGCGTGGTGGAAACCGGCCAGCCTTTCATGGTGGCGATCAGCAGCCAGGTGCCGGCGGCCAATAGCGCCGACATCATCCCCAGCACCATCAGGTCAGGAGAAATAACCTCCGCGTCGACGATGCCGTTCTTGATCGTCTCGGTGACTTCGCCGCCGGCCAGATAGGCGCCGCAGAACTCGAAGATCATGGCCACGATGATGGCCTGCTTGATGGTCAGCGCCCGAGAACCGACCGAAGTACCCATGGCATTGGCCACGTCGTTGGCGCCCACGCCCCAGGCCATGAAGAAACCGAATGCGCAGGCAAGGATCAGGAGTACGAAGCCGTAATCCGCAATAAGAGACATAAGGAATTACCTGTTGAACCCAGAAAGGATGCCGGCGCCTCAGCGCGCCAGCAGTTGTTCCAGACGGTTGCCGACGCGCTCTGCGCGGTCGGCTACATCACCGATCCATTCGATGATCTTGTAGAGAAAGATCACGTCGACTGCTGGCAAATCCTTTTCCAGGTGGAACAGCGCACGGCGAACCGTGATCTGCATGCGGTCGGTTTCCCGCTCGATTTCCTCGAGCTCTTCGACCATCTTCTCGACGAGAGTGGCTTCGCGGCCGCTGAAGCCGGTTTCCAGCAGCGAATCCAGTTCCTTCAGCGCTTTCAGCGCCTGGGCGCTGGCATCGACGGTGCGTTGCACGTAAGCCAACATCTGCGGCTGCAGTGCCTGCGGGATGGTCATGCAGCGACCCAGCATCAGGCCGGCGATGTCCTTGGCGCGGTTGGCGATCTTGTCCTGTACACTCAGCAGATCAAGCAGATCGGAACGCGGCACCGGCAAGAACAGGCTCTTGGGCAGGTGCTGGCGAACGCTCTTCTTCAGCTTGTCGGCCTCGTTTTCCAGCTGCGCCATCTGCTGCTGGATCTGCTCGACCTTCTCCCAGTCTTCGGCCATGACCGCCTGGAACAGCGGTACCAGGTTCGCTGCACACTCATGCGACTTGGCCATATGCTGCTGCATCGGGCCGATTGGCGAACGTCCGAACAAGCTGACGAAAGGATTGACTGGCATAGGGTAAAGCCCCGGCTTGAAAGAGGCGGCAAGTATACGGACAGGCCATCACGCCTGCTACCGTGCGTCATCAGGCTGCAACATCCACACATCATAGGCACCCAGTCGGCACCATGCAGAAAGAAACCGAAATCAAGCTACGCGCCAGCCGCGAAACCCTGCTCGCCCTGCGCGATCATCCGCTGCTGAAGAAGCGCAACAAGAGTGGCTGGTCGCGCCATGAGCTGTTCAACCAGTATTACGACACCGCCGAGCGCGCCCTCGCCCAGGCCCGCGTCGCGCTGCGCCTGCGCCGCGACGGCGAGCAATTCATCCAGACCCTGAAAAGCCGCGGCCAGAGCGTCGCCGGGCTTTCCGAGCGCAACGAGTGGGACTGGTATCTGGACAAGGCCAAGCTCGACACCAAGAAGCTTGACGACGACTGCTGGCCGGCCAGCCTCGCCGAGCTGGACAAGAAAAGCCTCAAGCCGATCTTCACCACCGACTTCGTGCGCGAGAAAGCCGAAATTGCCTGGGGCCGCGGCAAGACCAAGGTGGTGATCGAGGCGGCGCTGGATCTGGGCCAGGTCAAGGCCGGCAAGCAGTCCGAGGAAATCTGCGAGCTGGAGCTCGAGCTGCGCCAGGGCGATCCGGAAGCGCTGCTGGAATTGGCGGCCGAGCTGGCCGCCGACCTGCCGCTGATGCCCTGCGACATCAGCAAGGCCGAGCGCGGCTATCGCCTGCATGACGCCGATGGCTACAACCTGCAGCTGCCGGCGCCGGCACTCGACGCTACGATGCCGCTGGACGACGCGGTGGTAGCCCTCGGCTGGCAGCTGCTGGGCAACAGCCAGCGTCTGGCTGAGCAGTACCGCTTCAATGGCCGCTGGAAACTGCTGAGTGACTGGCTGCAGCAGCTGATCGAGCTGCGCGCCCTGCTCGGCAGCCTCGGCCAGGCCGCCCCGCGCGCCAGCAGTCGTGAGCTGCGTGAACTGCTCGACGCGCTGATCCAGGACTGGCGCCCACGGGTCGAAGCCGGCCAGGACGATGAAGGCGTGCGCAAGGCCGCACCAGTGCAGTTCGCCGAGGAACTGGGCCAGACCCGCTGGGGCCTGCTGTCGCTGAAAGCCTCGCTCTGGCTGCTGCAGCGCAGCTGGACCGAAGGCCGCAGTGCGCGCGGCGATCGCCAGGGCGCTGCCGAGCTGGGCAAGTGGCTGCTGCATCTGCTGGCGGAAGAAGCCAAGGCCCTGCAACTGCCGCGCTACCAGCAACAACCCGAAGACCTCGCCGAACAGAGCCCGCGCATGGAGCGCCTGCTGGTCTGGCTGCATCTGGCCCGCAGCGTGCTGGAGTTGCCGGAAGTCGATCGACTGTACGGCGAGCTGGCCAAGCTGCATGAACTGGCCCGCCAGCCCATCGACGAGCAAGCGCTGGAAATGCGCGTCGAGCAGGCGCACCTGGTCTGGACGCTCAAGGCCTGGAAGCAGCTGGAGAAATAGCGTCCCAGACGGCGCAAGTTGCTCAAAGTTGAACCCCGGCGGCAGACAACGCCGGGGCTTTAGCGGCAAGCTTGGCTTTTCCCGCCGTTGCGTCGAAGGAATCCCATGTCCGTGCTGAACTCGCCCTCCCAGGACCGCCCTCTCGATCTCGCCGATCTGTTGCGCGAGCTGGTCGCCCAGGGGCGGGTCGCGCAGGACAGCGCCGAACAATGCCTGACGGTCCGCCGCAGCGCGGTGGCCAACCAGCAACATCCGCTGGAATTCCTCGCCGCGCAGCAGCTTGATGATCTGCAGCGGCCGGGCAAGAAGCTCGATCTGGAAACACTGACCGTCTGGCTGGCGGAACGCGCCGGTCAGCCGTATCTGCGCATCGACCCGCTGAAGATCGACGTCGCCGCCGTCACCCCACTGATGTCCTACGCCTTCGCCCAGCGCCACAGCATCCTCGCAGTGGCGGTGGACAGCAGCGCCGTCACCATCGCAAGCAGCCAGCCCTTCGTGCAGGGCTGGGAAGCCAACCTGACCCACGTGCTCAAACGCCCGATCAAGCGCGTGGTGGCCAACCCGAGCGACATTCAGCGCTTCACCGTCGAGTTCTACCGCCTGGCGAAGTCGGTCAGCGGCGCCAGCGGCACCGATCAGAAAATCAGCGGCGTCGGCAATTTCGAGCAGCTGCTCAACCTCGGCGCCAGTGATCAGGAACCGGACGCCAACGACTCGCACATCGTCAACATCGTCGACTGGCTGTTCCAGTACGCCTTTCAGCAGCGCGCCAGCGACATCCACATCGAGCCGCGTCGCGAGCAGGGCTCGGTACGCTTTCGCATCGACGGCGTGCTGCACAACGTCTACCAGTTTCCGCCGCAGGTGACGATGGCGGTGGTCAGCCGACTAAAGTCTCTCGGCCGGATGAACGTCGCCGAGAAGCGCAAACCGCAGGATGGCCGGGTCAAGACCAAGACGCCGGAAGGCGGCGAAGTCGAGCTGCGCCTGTCGACGCTGCCAACGGCATTCGGCGAGAAGATGGTGATGCGTATCTTCGACCCCGAAGTGCTGCTCAAGGGCTTCGACCAGCTGGGCTTTTCCGCCGACGACCTGCGCCGCTGGCAGAGCATGACGAGCCAGCCCAACGGCATCATCCTCGTCACCGGGCCGACCGGCTCGGGCAAGACCACCACGCTGTACACCACGCTCAAGCAGCTGGCGACGCCGGAGGTGAACGTCTGCACCATTGAGGACCCGATCGAGATGATCGAGGGCGCCTTCAACCAGATGCAGGTGCAGCACAACATCGACCTGACCTTCGCCAGCGGCGTGCGCGCACTGATGCGTCAGGACCCGGACATCATCATGGTCGGCGAGATCCGCGATCTGGAAACCGCCGAGATGGCCATCCAGGCCGCACTGACCGGCCACCTGGTGCTCTCCACCCTACACACCAACGATGCCCCCAGCGCGATCACCCGCCTGCTGGAACTGGGCGTGCCGCACTACCTGCTTAAGGCCACACTGCTCGGCGTCATGGCCCAGCGCCTGGTGCGCACGCTGTGCCCGCACTGCAAGGCGCCGATGCAGCTGGATGCAGACGACTGGAGCGCATTGACCAAACCCTGGAACGCCCCGCTGCCGACCACCGCGCAACGGGCGGTAGGCTGCCTGGAATGCCGCGACACCGGTTTCCGCGGTCGCGCCGGGGTCTACGAGATCATGCTGCTGAACGACGCGATCAAGCCGCTGATCACCGCCGACACCGACATCGTCGCCCTGCGCCGCCAGGCCTTCAAGGATGGCATGCGCAGCCTGCGCCTCTCAGGCGCCCAGAAGATCGCCGCCGGCCTCACCACCGTGGAAGAAGTGCTGCGGGTGACGCCGCAGAGCGAGCAGAAATAGCCGGAGGCTCGAGGCGTTTGCAGGGTGGATGTCGCTTTTTACATCCACCACAACTCCGTCCGGTGGATCGGTGAAGCGTGATCCACCCTACGCCAGCTCGGACCGCACCTGCATCAGCGCCCGCAGTCGCGCCGATGACGCCGACCCTTGCGACGATTCGAATGCTGCATCAGCCGCCAGAACGTGCAGCGAGAATGGTCGCCACCTGGTTGGGCTTGCAGTTGAGATACGCCGAGGATTGCAGCCATTGCTGGTCGGGGTACCAGGAGAACATGAACTGGCCGCCCTTGAGGCTATCGACCACCATCCGCGCCACCTCAGGCCGTACCGCCGGGCAGCCCTGGCTGCGGCCGATGCGGCCCTGGGTGGCGATCCAGGAAGGATTCACGTAAGCCGCCGGGTGGATGACGATGGCGCGCTCGCGGGCGCGGTCATTGATTCCCGGCTCCAGTCCGTCCATGCGCAGCGAGTAGCCATGCTTGCCGCTGTAGCTTTCGGCGGTGCGGAACAGACCGATGCTGGACTGGTGACTGCCAACCGTATTGGAGAATTGCGTGGCGTGGTTGTCGCCGGACTTCTGGCCATGGGCGACCAGGTCCTCGAGCAGCAACTCTTCCTTTTCCAGATCGAAGATCCACAGCCGTCGCTTGCTGGAGGGCAGCGAGAAATCAATCACCGCCAGACGCTGGGCAGCGCTCGCACCATTGTTGACGGCGCATTGCATGGCCGCGACGGCGTGGGTCAGAACCTCGCGATCGAGCGTGGGTGCCAATCGAGCCAGGCTGTCGGCCATCGGCTGATAGGTTGCACCGGCCGCCCAGACAGGCGAAGCGAGAACGAAAAGTCCCGCCGCCAGGCAGGCACGTCGAAGCATGGACATCATCGAGCAAGCAACCTCGTCGGGCCCGGCCTGACGACTTCCTGTCTGGCCGGCGCCGCATACTCGCTGCCGAACACAGCAGCAGCGCAACGAAGCCGAGCGGGACGAACGTGCGCCCAATGCCCGGCAGGATATGTTTTTATGGGCCCGAAAGAATGCCGGCAGACACCGGAACGGCGGCCCTACAGGCGCGCAGTCTAGCAGTCACGGGAATGGCCTGGAGCGATAAATTGTTCAAAAAATGTGCATTTCGTCTTGCCGTCTGGCTCTGCCTCGCCCCGCTCGCGGCCTTGGCAGAGCCGCTCGTCGCGCCGCCGACGCCGCTCGAAACCGCGCTGACGAACCTGCCAGAGCGCTGCACGGCGATCCCGGACAGGCTGGAACCAGATGCGCTGCAGCGCCTGTCGGCATTCTATGCAGCCGTGCATCACCAGCCGGTGTGGAATTCCTATGCGACGCTCGACGGCTTGCTGCAGCAGCTCGCGCAACTGGCCGATGACGGCCTGGACCCGGCGCAATATCAGCCGGCGCGCATACGCGAGCAGCTCTATCAGTCGTCGACCGCGCCGCTGCATCGCGAATGCGCTGACATTCTCACCAGCCACGCCTATCTGGAAGCGCTGCACCATCTGGCCCGTGGTCGCCTGCGCCAGGCCGATGTCGAGCCGATCTGGCGCAGCCCCGACGCCACGGAGCGCGACGATAGCCAGCAATTGCTGCAGATCGCCGTGCAGGGCCTTACCGATCTGCCGCAGGCCTTCGAGCGCGCCCGCCCGGCCCTTGCGCTGTACCGCGACTTGCGCGCCGCCTATGCGCGGTTGCGCCTGGCGCCGCTGCCCGCCTGGCGGCCATTGCCGGACGGCACGACGCTGCGACCCGGAATGAGCGATGAACGTGTGCCGCTGCTGCGCGAAATGCTGCTCGCCGGCGCCGCCAGTACGGCGGCGCTGGAGCCGCGCTACGACGACGAGCTGGTCGAGGCGGTGCGCCGCTTTCAGACGCGACATGGTCTGGAAGCCGACGGCGTGATCGGCGCCGGCACTCTGGCTGCATTGAACGTCAGCCCGGCCAGCCGTCTCGATCAGGTGCGTCTCAATCTGGAGCGCCTGCGCTGGATCAGCCGTGACCTTGAGCCGCAATCGCTGCTGGTGGATATCGCCGGCGCACGGCTGATCTACTACCGCGACAGCTGCCCGTTCTGGCAGACACGCACCCAGGTCGGCCGCCAGGCGCGGCAGACGCCGCCGCTGAAATCGCAGATCACCCGACTCACGCTTAACCCCACCTGGACCGTACCTCCGACCATCCTGCAGCAGGACAAGCTGCCGTTGATCCGCGAGGACGCCGGCTACCTCGCGCGTCACGGGATGCGCGTGCTCGATGCCCAGGGCAACGACCTGGACCCGGCCAGCATCGACTGGCATGCACCGCGCAACATCATGCTGCGCCAGGAGGCAGGTCCGGCCAATCCGCTCGGACAGGTGGCAATCCGCTTCGCCAACCCGTTCTCGGTGTACCTGCACGATACGCCGAGCAAGCCGCTGTTCGATCTCAGCGAGCGTGCCCTCAGCTCCGGCTGCGTGCGCGTCGAAGGGGCGCTGCAGCTGGTCGACCTGCTACTCGACGAAGACGAGCGCGAGACCGTCGCCAGACTGCTGCAGAACGGCAAGACCCACGAGTACCGCCTGGCGCGCCGCACGCCGATCCTGATGGCCTACTGGACCGCGGCCGTCGACGACACCGGCCAGCTGCGCTATCGCCCGGACATTTACCAGCGCGATGCCGCGCTCCTCAGGGCGCTGGACGCGGCGCGTTAGTGCAACGCTGACGACCCGGTGCGGGCACTCGCGAGGCGTTCCGTTCGTCGGGAGTTTCGTCGCCTTCTGCCTGAACCAAGCAGGCTCGGCGTAGTCTTTTGCTGACCGCTCGACACACCCGCCGCTGAAGGGTGGTCGACTGACAGACCCGTCTGAATTACTCAGTGCCATGGATAGCCGAGCAGGACACCTTGAACGCCGAACACAGCGCCCTCACAGCGACCTGGAATGAAGCTGAACGGCTGATCGCATTGGCTCGTTATGCCGCGCTCGACGCCTCGTGCGACGCGGAGCTGGATGAGCTTGCCGCCATGGCTGCGGACCTCTGTGCCTGTCCGGCGGCGGCGATCCATTTCATCGATGACCAATACCAGTACTGCAAGGGCGCCTTCGCGCTCCAGCGCGAGCCCGTTCCGCTCGCGCGCTCGCTCTGTGCCCGCGCGATCCTGCAATCCGAGCCGCTGATCACCAGGCACGGCAGCGAGCTCAGCGCACCCGTGGAAATGCCACGTCTCGCCGCAGGCGAGCCCGCTCGCTTCTATGCCGCGGCTATCCTGCGCGACGACGATGGCCTGCCGCTGGGTACGCTATGCGTCTGCGACCGCCAGCCACGCGAGCTCTCGCCGCGTCAGGGCGCGCAGCTGCAGGCCGTGGCACGCCAGGTCATGGCGCTGCTGGAACTGCGGCGTTTACGCGGCGAAGACGCGCGCAGCCGCCAGATCATCGACAGCGCCCAGGACTACGCCATTCTCGCCAGCGACCCGCGCGGGTGCATCACCAGCTGGAACAGCGGTGCGCAGCGCATGCTCGGCTGGACTGCCAAAGAGATGATTGGCCAGCCGCTCGCCCGCATCTTCACCGAAGAGGATTGCGTACAACACGCCCCTGAGCAGGAAATGCGCACGGCGCGAGAGAAAGGCAGCGCCATCGATGAGCGCTGGCACCAGCGCAAGGACGGTTCCCGCTTCTGGGCCAGTGGAGTGCTTACCCCGCTTTTGCACGACGGCAAGCCGCAGGGCTTCGTCAAAATCCTCCGCGATTTGACCGAAGCGCGTCTGCAGCAGAGCTTCGCCCGGGAAATGGAGGAGCGCTACCGCACGCTGGTCGACCTCAGCCCACAGGTGGTCTGGCAATGCGATGCCGATGGCAGCCTGAGCTATTGCAACAGCTACTGGTGCGAATTCACCGGCCTGGACGAGCAGCAATCACGTGGCGACGGCTGGCTTGTCGCGGTCTCCTCGAACGATCGCCAGCGTACGGCCGAACAATGGCAGGCCGCGCTGCAACGCCAACTACCGTTCAAGCTCGAACTGCCCCTGCGCGACATCGATGGCCAGCCGCGATGGTTCCAGGTCAGCGCCGCGCCGATCTACGATGCCGACGGACAATTGCTGCACTGGGTCTGCGTGGCCCAGGACGTCGACAGCCGCCGGCGCTCGGAGATGCAGCGGCTGGAGAGCGAAGCCTTCACCCGCCTGTTGCTGGATTCGGCCAACGAAGGTTTCTACTCCATCGACCGCGGCGGCATGGTCACCCTGTGCAACGATGCCTTCCTCAACCTGCTGGGCTTCGCCAGCCGCGAGGAAGTGCTAGGCCGCCAGCTGCACCATGTGATCCATCACAGCCATCCGGACGGCAGCCCCTACCCGGTGCAGGACTGCCCGATCCAGCACACCGCCACGACCGGCGAACCACGCCACGTCGAGCACGAACTGTTCTTCCGCGTCGACGGCAGCAGCCTGCCGGTGGAATACCGGGTGGCGCCGATCTACCGCGACGGCGAGCTGCAGGGCGCCATCTGCACCTTCAGCGACATCAGTGAGCGCACCCAGCACCAGGCATTGCAGGCCTTTCTTCTCGAACTGAGCGATTGTCTGCAGGCTTGCAGCGAGCGGGTCGATGTCTGCTGCGTACTCGACGAGCGCCTGGCCCGGCTGACGCACTGTGACTGCATCGCCTGGGGGACCGTGAAGGACGGCACGCTGACCGTGAAACAGGAATGGCTGGCTGCGGATGCTCCGAGCCGGATAGGGCGTCATGGCCTGGAAGCGGACGCCGCCGGTTTCATCGACCGCCTGCCAGACGAAAACCTGGTCGTGCTCGAGGAAGACACGTCAGGCAGTGACTCGCTGCTGCAACATCTAGCCGCCCGCTCGGTCCTGTTCACCGAGCTGCCAGGTGTCGAGTCCGGCACCCAGCCCGCGCTGCTCATGTTCGTCCGCAGCCAGCCGCTACCCTGGAGCCCGGATGACATCGGCCTGGCACGCGAGGTGCTGGAGCGCATCCGTGCCGCGGCCGAGCGCATGCGGGCCAGCAAGGCCCTGCGCGAAGCCGAGCAGCGCATCAGCCTCGCCAATGAGATCGCCTCGATCGGCGTCTGGGAATACCGCGACAGCCATCATTCGCTGCACTGGGACGCACAACTCAAGGCCATGGCCGGGCTGGCGCCGGATGAGCCGGGGCTGGGTGTGCACGAGATTCTTGCGCGGATCCATCCGGACGACCGCAGCGTGCTGCTCAAGGCGCTGGGCGAGACCCTGGCGGGACGTGGCGACGGCGAGTTCCAGCTCGACTACCGCATCTTCGATACCCGCATCGGCGAGTTCGTCTGGCTCGCCAATCGTGGCCGCCGGCTCGTCGATTCCAGCGGCATGGTGCGCATCCTCGGCACCGCACGCAACATTACCGCCGAACGCAACGCTGCTGAACGCATGCTGCGCATGAACGAGATGCTCGAAGAGCAGATCAAGGATCGCCAGCAGGCCGAACAGCGCCAGACCGCGCTGATCGAACTGGGCGACCTGCTGCGCGAGCAGCACGACAGCCAGACCATCGCGCATGCCGCGGTGAGCGTGATCGGCCGCACCATCGGTGTTTCCCGAGTGCTGTTCGCCAGTGTCAATGCACCGAGCCAGAGCGCCACCATCGAGCGCTACTGGAGCGACGGCAGTTCGGACAGCAGCAGCGAAGTGGTGCATTTCGCCGATTACGGCGACTTCTTCTATGACCTGCAGGAAAACGAACTGGTCGTGATCGAGGACGTGCTGCACGATGCCCGCACCGCCAGCCATGCGGAGAACTTTGCCGAAAGCCAGATCCGCAGCATCGTCTGCGTCCCGCTGTTCGAGCAGGGCCGCATTTCCGCCGTGATGATGCTGCTCGAAGAACAGCCGCGCGGCTGGCTCGACGACGACATCTCGTTCATCCGCGAAGTCGCCGACCGCGCCTGGACCGCCGATGAGCGCATGCGCGCCGAACGCGCATTGCGGGAGAGCGAAGAGCAGTTCCGCACCCTCGCCGACAACATGAGCCAGTTCGCCTGGATGGCCGACCCCAGCGGCCACATCTACTGGTACAACAAGCGCTGGTACGACTACACCGGCACCACCGACGAAGCCATGCGCGCCCTTGGCTGGCGCACGGTGAACCACCCGGACCATCATGAGCGGGTCAGCGCCTCGATGAAGCGCGCCTTTGCCATCGGCTCGATCTGGGAAGAAACCTTTCCGTTGCGCGGCAAGGACGGCAAGTACCGCTGGTTCCTCTCCCGCGCACTGCCGATTCGCGACGATTTCGGGCAGGTTACCCACTGGTTCGGCACCAATACCGACGTCACTGCCCAGGTTGCCGCCGAAGAGGCGCTGCGCGAACTCAACGACAGCCTCGAGCGCCGGGTTGCCGAACGTACCCGCGAGCTGGCGGCGATCAACAGCCGGCTGCACATCGAGATGGCCGAACGCGAGCGCGCCGAGGAAGCGCTGCGCCACGCGCAGAAGATGGAAGCCATCGGGCAGCTCACCGGCGGCCTGGCGCACGACTTCAACAACATGCTGACCGGCGTGCTCGGCGCGCTCGACCTGATCCAGCGGCGTGTCGCCGGCGGCAATACCGGCGATCTCGACCGCTACATCGACGCCGCGACCACCTCGGCCAACCGTGCGGCGGCGCTGACCCATCGCCTGCTGGCCTTTGCCCGTCGCCAGTCGCTGGACCCCAAACCGGTCGACGTGAACCTGTTGGTGGTGTCGATGGAGGACATGCTGCGTCGCACCATGGGCGAGCACATCCGTCTGGAAGTCGAGCTGCAGGCAGATGCCTGGCTCGCTTACACCGACGGCCACCAACTGGAAAACGCCCTGCTCAACCTGGTGATCAATGCCCGGGATGCCATGCCCGATGGCGGACGCCTCGGGGTGAACACGCGCAATGTACGGATCCAACAGCGCCAGCCGGACGCCCCCGAACCGGGCGACTACGTGGTGCTGAGCGTCACCGACAACGGCTCCGGCATGTCGGCCCAGACCATCGCCAAGGCATTCGATCCCTTCTTCACCACCAAACCCATAGGCCAGGGCACCGGCCTGGGCCTGTCGATGGTCTACGGCTTCGCCAAGCAGACCGGTGGTCACGTGCGCATCGACAGCACGCTGGGCGAAGGCACGCAGGTCATCCTCTACCTGCCGCGCAACGAGGCCCAGGACGAGCTACTGCCTGCCGCGTCGCAATCGACGGAGGTGCCCAGCGCGACGAACGGGGAGATCGTGCTGGTGGTGGAGGACGAGGCCGCCGTGCGCATGCTCGTCGTGGAGGTGCTGCAGGAGCTGGGCTACCAGGTGCTGGAAGCGGTCGATGCGAATGGCGCGCTGCCCTACCTGCACGGCGATCAGCGCCTCGATCTGCTGGTCACCGATTTCGGCCTGCCCGGCCTGAACGGACGGCAATTGGTGGAAAGCGCGCGACAGCACCGCCCCGAACTGAAGGTGCTGTTCATCACCGGCTACGTACCGGACGACGAGATGCGTAACGACTTCCTCGCCCCCGGCATGGATATCCTCGCCAAACCGTTCAGCATCGACATCCTCGCCGCCCGCATCCGGCGCCTGATCGACGGGCGCGACTAGCGGCAACCGGAACTCTCCTTCGCCCATCGCACTCTCAGAAGAACGATAGCAAGGAGGTTTCCGCTCATGCGCAAGACACTTTTCGCAGCGTTCACCCTGGCGTTGGTGCCGGTTGGCAGCGCCGTGGCCGATGGCCTGGTCCGCGACATTCTCTCCTCGGGTGCGACCACAGCATCCACCTACATGACCTTCAAGGACGACAAGCTGGTGATACCTGCGCGCGAGGATGCAGGCAGCTTCGTGGCCAGTAACGGCGAGATCCGCGGCCCGTATCTGGAAGCCATGCTGCAGCAACTGCGCAGCGAGCAGCCGCAGCTGGAAGCCACCGACATGGAGCTGGCCAGCGCGATCCTCGCGGCCGAACAGCTTCAATAGCGGCACGCTGAACCCATTCACGCATTCATTCGAGGTCAGTTCATGAAGAAGAGCGCTTCCGCCGTCTGGCAAGGCGGCCTGAAAGACGGCAAGGGCACCATCAGCACTCAGAGCGGTGCACTGAAGGACAACCCCTACGGCTTCAACACTCGCTTCGAAGACACGCCGGGGACCAATCCGGAAGAGCTGATCGGCGCGGCCCATGCCGGCTGCTTCTCGATGGCCCTGTCGATGATGCTGGGCCAGGCGGGGCTGACCGCCGAACGCATCGACACCCGCGCCGAAGTCACACTCGACAAGGATGGCGAAGGCTTCAGCATCACGGCGATTGATCTCACCCTCAAGGCGCGGATTCCGGGTGCGGATGACGCGCAGTTCCAGCAGATCGCCAATCAGGCGAAGGAAGGCTGCCCGGTGTCCAAGGTACTCAACGCTCGCATCAGCCTGAACGCGACGCTGGAAGGTTGACCGCGCCTTCATCGCGCCAAGCTCGGGCGCAAAAAAAACGCCACACCGTTGCCGGTGTGGCGTTTTCGCATCCGGGGTAGCTATCAGCCGCGGATGTTGTAGATGTCCTTCTCGTTCAGCTCGGCGTATTCATACAACCGCTTGAGATAGGCACTCTGCTGCTCCCACACCTTGGCCGCCACCGGATCGGCGTTTGCAGAGGCGTCGACCACTTCAGCCGCCACTTCCTTCAGGCGGGACAGCACTTCGTCCGGCAGGCGGCGTACTTCGACGCCCTGCTCGCGCAGTTGCTCCAGCGCTTCCATGTTCTTGGCGTTGTAGTCATCGAGCATGTCGCCGTTGACGTCACGCGCCGCGGCACGAACGATGGCCTTCAGATCATCCGGCAGGGTTTCCCAGGCCTTGAGATTGACGTCCAGCTCGAAGGTGACGTTCGGCTCCTGCCAGCCCGGGGTGTAGTAGTACTTGGAAGCCTTGTGCAGGCCCAGGGCCAGATCGTTGTACGGGCCGATCCACTCGGTGGCGTCGATCGCGCCGGTCTGCAGGGCGGTGAATATCTCGCCAGCCGGCATGTTCACCACGGTACCGCCCATCTTGGTCAGCACTTCGCCGCCCAGGCCCGGGGTACGCATCTTCAGACCCTTGAAGTCGTCGACCGAGTTGATTTCCTTGTTGAACCAGCCGGCGGTCTGCACGCCGGTGGCACCACAGGCCATCGGCAGTACGCCGTAGGGCTTGTAGACCTCTTCCCACAGCTGCATGCCGCCGCCACGATGCAGCCAGGCATTCATTTCCTGCGCGTTCGGGCCGAACGGCAGCGCGCAGAAGAACTGCGCCGCCGGGACCTTGCCTTTCCAGTAGTAAGGTGCGCCATGACCCATTTCGGCGGTGCCGCGCGATACCGCGTCGAACACTTCCAGCGCCGGGACCAGCTCGCCGGCGGCATAGACCTTGACCTTCAGCCGGCCACCGCTCATTTCGTTGACCAGATTGGCGAAGCGCTCGGCACCGACGCCTACGCCCGGGAAGTTCTTCGGCCAGGAGGTGACCATCTTCCAGTTGAATGTCTGCTGTTCGCTGGCCTGCTTGCTTTCGCCCGCTGCCGGCTTCTCGCTCTTGTCATTGCAGCCAGCCAGAGCGGTTGCTGCCAGGCCTACGCCAGCGGCGGTGAGAATGTCACGACGTTTCATGAGGTTACTCCTTGTTATTTGTTCTTATTGCGCAACGGCAAGGCTACGCTTTTTGCCGGACCGCCTTGCGCCTTTCGTTCCGTTTCGAGTCCCTGAGTCAGGCTGACCGCTGGCTCGTACGGCGAAACCTGCGCCGGAAATGCATCCGCCACTCCGGGCTCGACTAACATTAGAGCCTCCGGCGCCTCAAGCCTAGCGCATAAGCTAAAAGTCGTAGGCCGATTGCTGCAAAGCGCCAGTACTGCAAGAATCGCCCTCTCCCGCCAACCTTGCGTCTCCTAAGAAGGACTACAAATGTCCCAGAGCCCCCCGCCCCTGCTGCGCGTGGCTGGCCTCATCGATGCGTTCAACATGCGCCTCGGCCAGCTCTGTGCCTGGATCACCCTGTTTCTCGTCATCGGTACCGCCGTCGTGGTGGTCCTGCGCTACGGTTTCGGCATCGGCGCCATCGCCCTGCAGGAAGCGGTAATGTACGGCCATGCGCTGGTGTTCATGGGCGCCGCCGCCTGGACCCTGCAGCGCAACGGCCACGTTCGCGTCGACATCTTCTATCAGAAGTTCAGCAGTCGCAGGCAGACCGTCGTCGACGGTCTTGGCCACCTGCTCTTTCTGCTGCCGGTCTGCCTGTTCCTCGGCTGGAACAGCTGGGACTACGTCACCAGTTCCTGGGCGACTCACGAAGGTTCCAACGAGTCGGGCGGGCTGAAGTTCGTCTACCTGCAGAAGAGCATCATCCTGCTGCTGGTCGGCAGCCTCGCCCTGCAGGGCCTTTCCGACCTGATCAAGGCCGGCTACCGCCTGGCCGGTCGTTTGCCTGAAGCAGAGCAGGAGGTGAAGCATGGGTGAAATCATGGCCATCCTGCTGTTCATCAGCATCTGCTTCGCCCTGATGTCCGGGTACCCGGTCGCCTTTACCCTTGGCGGCATGGCACTCCTGTTCGCCGGCATCGGCGTGGTCACCGGCTCGTTCGACGTGGGTTATCTGCACGCGTTGCCGAACCGCATCTTCGGCATCATGAACAACCAGACGATGCTGGCGGTACCGCTGTTCGTCTTCATGGGGGTGATGCTGGAGAAATCGCGCGTCGCCGAAGACCTTCTGGAATCGATGT
The DNA here is from genome assembly GCF_900114065.1 of Stutzerimonas kunmingensis. Lineage (GTDB taxonomy): Bacteria > Pseudomonadota > Gammaproteobacteria > Pseudomonadales > Pseudomonadaceae > Stutzerimonas > Stutzerimonas kunmingensis. The sequence continues at coordinate 17,597 of NZ_FORS01000015.1, read as the reverse complement.
CGCGGCTGTTCGGCACCATGCGTGGCGGCCTGGCGATTTCGGTCTGCGTGGTCGGCGCGCTGCTTGCGGCAAGTACCGGTATCGTCGGCGCCACCGTGGTCACCATGGGCCTGCTGGCACTGCCGACGATGCTGCGTCGCGGCTACGACCCGGCGATCGCTACCGGCACCCTCGCCGCCACCGGCACCCTCGGTCAGATCATTCCACCCTCGATCATCCTGGTCCTGCTCGGCGATGTGATGTCCAGCGCCTTCCAGCAGGCACAGCTGAAGATGGGCATCTTCTCGCCGAAGACCGTGTCGGTCGGCGACCTGTTCGTCGGCGCGCTGATCCCGGGCCTCGTGCTGGTTGGCATGTACATCCTCTACCTCATTGCGGTAGCGATCTTCCAGCCGAAGAAGCTGCCCGCCTTGCCGCAGGAAGAACTGGGGCCTATCGAATGGGGCAAGCTGATCGGTGCGCTGCTGCCTCCGCTGGCGCTGATCACCGCAGTGCTCGGCTCGATTCTCGCCGGTTACGCCACACCGACCGAGGCTGCTGCGATCGGTGCCCTGGGCGCGACCTTGCTGTCGATCGCCAAGGGCCAGCTGAATTTCGCCCAGCTCAAGCAGGTAGCCTTCGGCACCACCGAAATCACCTCCATGGTGTTCCTCATCCTCATCGGTGCGTCGCTGTTCTCCCTGGTGTTCCGCGGCTTTGGCGGTGAAGCGCTGATCGAAGATGCCCTGCATTCGCTGCCTGGCGGTGTGCTCGGCGCCTTCCTGGTGGTGATGCTGGTCATCTTCCTGCTGGGCTTCATTCTCGACTTCATCGAGATCATCTTCGTGGTGGTGCCCATCGTCGGCCCGATCCTGCTGGCCATGGGCCTGGACCCGGTCTGGCTCGGTGTGATGTTCGCCATCAACCTGCAGACCTCGTTCCTCACCCCGCCCTTCGGCTTCTCGCTGTTCTACCTGCGCGGCGTAACGCCCCGCAGCATACCGACCAGCGTGATGTACAAGGGCGTACTGCCGTTCATCGCGATCCAGATCGGCATGCTGGTGGTGGCCTACATGTGGCCTGGCCTGATCACCTGGCTGCCGGAACAGGTCTACGGCCAGTAACTGCAACTGCAACGCCCGTCCCTCGACGGGCGTTGTGCTTCCTACCGCAGCATCCCGCTACAATCGGCTCCCGCCCGAACGCCTGCCCGCCGATGACAGCCTCCCCTTATCTGCTCGAACACTTCCAGGCACTCGACCGCTTCCTGAGCGAGCACCAGGCTCTCTGGCGCCCACGCCCATTCGTTTGCCGAAGCCTGCCGTGGGAAAACGACTACCCGGAACTCGCCGCCTGGCTGCGAGCACGCTCGCTGGCCGACGCCGAAGCCGCGCACAACCAGCCAGGCGAACTCGCCGCACCGGCACCTTTCCCGCAGCTGGCTGCGATCGCCTGCGAGCTGAGCCAGATCGACGAACTGCCCGCAAGCGAGCCGCCGGCTGTGGCTCATCGCCAGAACCTCGACATACCGGGACGCAAATCGCTGCAAATCCAGGCGTTCGGCGCGCGCCTGCACTTTCGCGAAACGCCGCGGCACTGGCTCGACTGGTGCTCCGGTAAAGGTCATCTCGGCCGGCATCTGGCCAGAAACGGCGCCGCACTGACCTGCCTTGAGTGGGACGAAGCGCTGGTCGACGCCGGCGACCAGCTGAGCGAACGACTCGGCGTCGAGGCGACGCACCGCTGCCAGGATGTGCTGGCTTCCGATGCAGGAGACCAGCTGCACGCCACGCATACACCAGTCGCCCTGCATGCCTGCGGCGACCTGCATGTTCGCCTGCTGCAACTGGCCGTCGTCAAACAATGCCGCCAGCTTGCGGTGGCACCCTGCTGCTACAACCGCATCACCGATGAGCAGTACATCCCACTGTCACAGACAGCCGGCGCTTCGTCCTTGCAGCTCACGCGCGATGACCTCGGTTTGCCCTTGAGCGAAACCGTCACCGCGGGCGCACGCGAACGGCGCAACCGCGACCAGTCCATGGCCTGGCGCCTGGGCTTCGACATCCTGCAGCGCCACCTGCGCCAGCAGGACGAATACCTGCCGACCCCGTCGCTGCCCGGCGCCTGGCTGAAGAAAGACTTCGCCGACTACTGCCGCGACCTCGCCACGCTCAAGCAACTACCCGCGCCCGGTGACGAGGACTGGCCGGCACTGGAGCGCACAGGCTGGCAGCGCCTAGCCGAAGTTCGCAACCTGGAACTGGTGCGCGGCCTGTTCCGCCGCCCGCTCGAACTCTGGCTGTTGCTCGACCGAGCATTACTGCTGGAAGAACAGGGCTACCGCGTTCGCCTGGGCACCTTCTGCCCCAGCCAACTGACGCCGCGCAACCTGCTCTTGCTCGCCGAACTCGACGCGCCCGCGCAGAATGTGAAGCGGCCTGAATAAGCCACTGCAAGTCACCGTAACCAAACGGTTTACTCGCCGCGCGCAATGGATATAATGGCGACCCTCAAATGCCGGTATAGCTCAGCTGGTAGAGCAACTGACTTGTAATCAGTAGGTCCCGGGTTCGATTCCTGGTGCCGGCACCATACAAATGCTTTCCCATGACTCCTCATGGTCCGAAAGCAACATCAAACCCCGCCCCGTGCGGGGTTTGTCGTTTCTGGATGCATCTGAGTGCATTTGTATGTTCCGCGAGATTGGGTATACGTGACGGTATATCTCAGTTCGACGGATTTTCGTATACCTATGCCCCGCTTAGTAGTCCCCCTGACAGACGCAAAATGCGACGCTGCCAAGCCCCGAGAGAAAGACTTCACTTTGTTCGACGGACAGGGTCTGCACCTCTTGGTCAAGAGAAGTGGCACAAGGGTCTGGCGCATGAAGTACGCCCGGCCAGATGGCAGAGCCGGTTTAGCTACGTTCGGAAACTACCCTGCTGTTGGCCTCAAAATGGCCCGAACTCGCCGAGCGGAAGCCTTGGAGCTGTTGGCGAAGGGCATCGATCCGGTTGAAAACACACGGCAGGTAAAGCAAAACGCTGAGCATGCTCGCAGACATACGTTTGAAGCCATTGCGCGCGAATGGCATGCAGCTAGCGCTGGTAAGTGGAAGCAACACCACGCAGAAAGCGTGCTGCGCCGCTTAGAAGCGCACATCTTTTTTGAGCTGGGGGCTCGGCCTATTGCTGAGCTCAAAACGCGCGACCTACTCGGTCCTCTAAAGAAGCTTGAGAAGCGCGGTACTTTGGACACGGCGAACCGTATGGGCCAGTACATTGCCAAAATCATGCGCTTCGCCGTTCAACAAGGCCATATCGATAGCAACCCCGCCATCGATCTACGCGGGGCTACCGCAACACGCCGTGTGGAACACCGCCCAGCTTTGCCATTAGAGCGTTCACCTGAACTGCTACATAGGGTTGACGCTTATCACGGGCATCCCCTCACCCGCATTGCTGTTGAGCTTTCGCTGCTGGTTTTCACGCGGTCCAGTGAGCTGCGCTTCGCGCGCTGGGAAGAAATCGACTTTGAACGCGCGCTTTGGACAATCCCCAGTAAACGCGAAGCGATCGAGGGCGTTCGCTATTCGTTCCGGGGAATGAAAATGGAAACGCCACACTTGGTGCCGCTAAGTCGGCAGGCCTTAGCGCTAGTCGAACAAGCGCGCCACCTGACCGGCCGATTCGATCTAGTGTTCGCCGGCACACACAACTTTTGGAAACCAATGAGCGAAAACACTGTAAACGCAGCTCTGAGACGTATGGGTTACGACACTAAGACAGAGGTATGCGGCCACGGATTTCGGGCAATGGCGTGCTCTGCGCTCGTTGAGTCCGGCCTATGGAGTAGAGACGCGGTTGAACGCCAAATGAGCCATCAAGAACGGAACAACGTGCGCGCGGCTTATACACATAAAGCCGAACACCTCCCCGAAAGGCGGCTTATGTTGCAGTGGTGGGCCGATTATCTCGATAACTGCCGGACTGGCTTCATCACCCCGTATGAGTTTGCACACCCTGAACTGGCGTCTAAAAAAATAGCGAAGCTAAATCAAGCGTAACAATTGCTGCTGGCAGGCCGGCCGGGGCAAGCGGTCAAACTACATTTTTTTTGCAATTAGGGAAGCCAGGTGCTGCTTGCCGGTGCAGAGAATAGAGAGCGTCAACCACAAGGAGACGCACTCATATGCATCCCAACCCCTCCCTAGGCAAGTTTCTGATCCCGCAGGCTAAACTGTGCGAGATGCTTGGCAAGTCTCCGTCCGGGATTGCCAAGCTTCTCAAAAACGATCCCGCATTCCCCAAACCGCTCAAGTTCGGAGCTAGCCGCCAGGCTCGTTGCTTCTTTGTCGCTGAAGAGGTTACCGACTGGCTGAAGAGCAAAATGAGCGAGAGGGATTGCGTATGAGCAGCCCAAACTTGCCCCCGTTTGCAGCCGAGTTGCCGCAGAGAGCTTTGGCGGACTTCCTCGACCAGTCGAAAACGCCCATGCAGCTCCCTACCGGTTTTGCCTCCGTTATTCCGTGGAGCGACGGACTGATGCCAAACATGCTGAGGGATTATGTGCGCGATGCTGCAGACCGCACTCAGTGCCCTCCTGACTTTGTGGCTGTGGCATTGATTACCTCTATCAGTGCTGTTGTTGGGCGAAAGTTAACTTTTCATCCGAAACAGGAAGATACTTGGGAGGTAGCAGCGAACCAGTGGGGTTGCCTTATAGGCAAACCCTCTACTATGAAGTCACCGGCACTTAAGCAAGCAATACGCCCGTTGAAAGAGCTGGAAGATCGCGAGAAAGAAATATACAGAAAATCCATGGCGACACATAAGGCAACTAGTGAAATCTTGGAGCTAGAGCGCAAGACCGCTAAGGACAGAGCAAAAAAGTTAATGGCGGAGGGAAAAAAAGAAGCTGCCATTGCTGCGCTTACAGAGTTTTCTGAGGATATTCCAGCGCCCGTTCTCCGCCGTTTTATCGTCAACGACGCAACTGTCGAAAAACTTGGCGAGCTGTTAAACGAAAACCCCAACGGCCTAATGCTTGAACGAGACGAACTTGGTGGATGGCTGTCGTTAATGCAGAGTGAGGATGGTGCTTCGGCACGCGCATTCTATCTGGAGTGCTTTGACGGCACAAATTCTTACACATATGACCGGATCGGACGGGGCACGATTGCAATTGAGTCATGCTGCCTCTCATTGATAGGGTGTATCCAACCATCACGAATTGCTCCCCTAGTACGCGGCGCGGTAAGTGGAGAAATGGATGACGGCCTCGTACAGCGACTGCAGCTCGCTGTATGGCCAGATGATAAACGGGACTGGAAGTTCGTCGACCGTAAGCCAGACGAGGAAGCCCAAGAACGCGTGAGAAAGGTTATCAACGATCTTCACCAGCTGCCCGAAACTCCGCGACGTACACTTCGTTTTGATGAAGAAGCTCAGCAATATTTCAACACTTGGTATATCGACCATATGCAATCGATTCGTTCTAGCGAGGTCCATCCATCTCTAGAGTCGCACTTCTTGAAAATGCCGCAAACCATCGCCAGTTTAGCTCTATTGTTTGAATTGATTGATGGTGGCCGCGAAACAGTTAGGTCAGACGCTACTCTTCGCGCGATTGACTGGGCGTCATACCTCAAATCGCATGCAAGTCGGCTTTATGGTTCGGTTATCAATGCACCGCTGATAGGAGCGCGAACTATTCTCGATCGTAAGGAAAAGCTTCCGGAGCCCTTCACACCGAGAGAGGTTAGGGGCAAGAAATGGGGCGGCCTAGATACCACCGAAGCAGTGAACGAGGCACTAGAAATTTTAACCATGTTCAATCTCGTCGTTTCCTATGTTGTAGCTGACGAGAAAGGCGGGCGTCCTTCGAAAAAGTACGTCTGGCGGCGAAACTTATCTTAAGTGCTTCTTGGTCCGAACTAGGCCGGAAAGTCGTATAGATAGATTAACCTAGCACCGGCCCTGAGCCGGTGCTGGTTTATGCGGTTTCAGAATCGTCCAATCTCAATCATTCCCAACCTCTCCAAAAAATAGTCAGCCGCGTCCGGCCTTTCATCATTTGTCCCTAATGCTGGGGTTGGAAAGGTGAGCCGCTGGAAGCTTATGTCGAGAAGGGCAGATGGTGCAAAAAGGGCTATCACAAAGTCTGGCACAACGTCCGGGGTAGACTAGGCCGCTTTGGGGCCAGAAGCGGTCAGAGCTTAACCTTCAACATGAGGGGGCACGGCCCTCTCGATGGATGGTTAGGCTGGGCCAATGCTAGGGATGCGTAGAAGACGATAAATCTTCAAAATCTTGATTATCGGCTCCGGGTTTTGAAAAGCGACGAATATATCGGAACTGAATCCCCCTCGTTCGTCGAACAGCGTTTCCACATCCGCAATCCATTCGGCCGCAGAAAGGAACTTCTTCCCTTCGGAAAGTTGATACAGATTGGAGACGTGCCCTCGCTGCACTTGATTGAGCTCCGAAACCAACAACCAGAATTCATCTCCTTCTGCGCCGATGACGGTTCCCTTGTACTCTGTAGCGTTTTTGAAGACCGAAACAGTATCATTCTCTTTCAGCATGTGCACGCGCTCGCAATGGGTGTCTTGTTCGCGAGCTGTGATGACTTAGCCCTGCAAACTCATATTCGTGACAGACTGCAACCTTCTTGCCCATATCTCAAACGCGCTTCACAGCCCTCTCTTATTTGAGCAGGCTTACGTTCGCATTAACTGGTTCCGGAAAGTACAGCGTAGCGACGCTTTCCGGCATCCTACTCGAATACGTTAATTAAGCTGTAATTCTGCGGTTTCAAGCAGAATGCTTAGCATTGCCGCAATTCAGCGACAAAAACCATTCGTTTTGGAGGTGTAGTCGTCCCCCGGACTAACCCCCATAACAGCCCCAAACCATCCTTTTCCCGCTTCTGATTTCACACAGAAATCTTCGAATACCTGTTGCAGCGGAAAGATAATATGTCCGTTAACCTCATCATGCTTATCACACCGACAGAAATATATAGTTTCATTCCCCTGCGTGCGATATCCATCTAGCTTACGAAGCTTTCGGTCGTTGGGATCGAAGTTCTTGTAGGTGACCTGAGCGGACAAAATTCGTCCTGAGTCTGAAATTCCCAGAATATCAATATCTTTCATTGTTCGCCCGACTGGCATCAGCGTATGTCGAAGGACTGGTAGACCGCGGGCCCCGGCCTCTGCTGTTCGGAGATACTCCATGCACATGACCTCTTGAAGGTCGGGGGTTAAGCAACCTAGTTCACTCGGGGGCGCACCTTTAGCAAGTGCAATAACGCGCTTACCGACTTTGCGCCACCGGCAAAAAGTACCCTGCCGTGGCTGAACGGCTGTCAAAGAAATTGCTTCTTCCGCAGCAAGATTTCGAACTTGATTCATGCGAAGGGACTTCAGCGCGGCAGCCCGGCCTTTGCGGTTATTTTTACTCCCCCATTGTCCCCAGAAAAGTTCGACCGGTGATCCTGGGAGGATATACCCGACTTTTCCGCCTGACCTCCCGCGGTAAGTGGCGAATATATATCCGCCGTCTCGCGCCAAATTCAGCAAGCGTTTTAGTGCAAATTGCGCATGTCCCGCATAGTCATCGGGGTTTAGGCTTTGAGAATCTCCTTGCTCAAACGTTCCGCTTTCATCATGGGGATAGTGGATTGCAACGCGATCCTCCAGCCACAGCGCTTCCAATGTTTCTTTATCCACATCAAGCGCGGAGCTATGGCGAATGAAATATGTTTGTTCCACTTTTCCTCCTTGCCAAGAACAATAGTGAAGTCTTTCAGTTAATACATCGGGACAAGCTTTTTACTAACATTCTTTGTGTAGAATGCGGTTATCAACGGGCAACCGTGTGGCGAAATACAGTCAGGCAGGGCTTCGTCAGGCAGTAAACTTAAACGAGTTGAAGTCCCTTGTCCTGCCTGGACAGGATCCTTTTAAAACAGAGATCAACTGAGCTGGTTCCGGAAGCCTTCACCATAACCCTCCGCTGGTAAGCGCTCTACTGATAATGGCATATGGCCAGGCCGGTGTATCCCTGCTAAAGAGATGTGGGAACGCTGGTTGTGGGTGGTTACCACGAGCTGGTCGTAAGCGATGGGCTGCTTTGGGCCGAAAAGAGACACTGGTGGTCGGCTGCTATCGGCCAGAAGCAGCCAACAGCGGACATCAGGCGCCTACAGAAATAGGGGCTATTCAGTTGCTGCCTAGATTGATGAAAAGGCCATGTATGCTACAAGTTTGATGAACAATTGAGATGACCAGTTTGCAAAGGAGTGTGAGCAGTGATTGGATGGTTTATGGCTGGCAACCGCATGGCTTCGCTAGCAGGAAAATGGGCGGATGCTACGAGCCTCAATCCGGGCGATAATGGCCAAATAGCTCTGTTTGCTAGGGAGTTGATGAGGCGAACTGGTCTTCGTGCAGAGGATGCGTGGATTCGGAGCCTAATCAAGTGGATTCGCAATCACCCTGACTCGGAGTCGAGAGTCGTCCTCGCCACGGCTCTGATCCGCTTTCTAGATATTTATGAGCATAGCGCTGGGCTTTCGCCAGAAACAAAGGGCGCTGCAAGACAGGCTGCGAATGATGTTCTGCGTATTAGAGAAGCCCAGCCGCAAGCTACTTATACCTTAGCTCCTCCCGCGCACCGGACCGCACCGGCCAAGACTTTTGATCCGTTGGCATTGAGCCGTCAGGTTGGCTCTGTCATCACAGATGATACGACTAAGTGGGAGGTGTTCACTGCTGCACTCGACTATATCAAAGAGGTCTATGGCCACGAATGCAGCAAAAAGGCTGACGTGGAAAATAACTTTGCCCATATTACTCAAAACGCTTCGCTGTCTGTTTTGGGTTGCTATGCCGTGGTAGGGCGTTTAGTCGTTTTTTATTTCTTTGACGAATTGCGCAAGGTAGTTCAGCAAGGAAAATTCAAAGGCTTCAACATGACTTGGACTGTAAAGCTACTAGACCAAACACGTGATTGGTCTGCAGCGAATAATGAGCAAGATTGGGTGGATGCTCGCTGCGTGGCTGTAGATCGCGCGCTGAGTGAAAACATTCAATACTTCCATCGCCATATCAGCTAAAGAGAGTAATTGACCACCCATTTGCATTCGACTTGACCAGTCGCTTGCATCGGACGTGACCAGTCCACTGGCCAAGCCTGACAGGTGTAAATCAACTCTAAACTGCCGCTCACCAAGGGCGGAAATCGGCCCATAGCTGCCGGTCAGCACCGGTAGTAAACGGCCAAAAGCGGGCTTTAGATGGCAGTCCCACTTGACTGTCAAGGTTCGCTACGGTGTTAGCTGCGGCTTCCAATGCATCAACTGACTCGACCGGAGATGGCTGGACGGCAACGGTTCCCGTTGTCTCGTAGGGCGCTGACTGGACGCTAGAGAGGGCATCTGCCGCGGCCTCTTGGCGAGTAGCGCCTGGCTGGCAGCTCGTTGCGCCATTTCCTGGCAGGCAGAGGGACACACGATCAGAACGTAACTGGGGTATTGACCCAGAGAATACGCGCTTCGCTATCGCCACCGTTTCGGTAACCATGAGGTAGGTTGCTGGGGAAATGAAAAGCATCGCCCGCCGTCAGGCTGTAGGTGTGCTCACCGATAGTAAGCTCGATACTGCCCGTGAGTACGTAACCCATTTCCTCGCCGGGATGCTCAATCAGACCATCGCTGGCCACCCCTGGAGCCACAATATGGATATTGCCCTGCAGCAGGCCGCCCTTCTGCAGATGGGTGATGCGCTCCAGACCGATCTCGCCATCCTTGTTGCGTTTGACGAAACGCTTCACCGGCCTGTCTCCAGCACGCAGCACCGGCTCATCGGATACCCACTCCTCCGATGTAAGTGTCGACACGTTGCTACCCAGGGCCCCTGCCAGGCGGTGAAGCATCGCCAGCGAAGGTGACGCAGCATCGTTCTCCAGCTTGGAGATCAGACTCTCCGAGCAGCTGGCGGCGACGGCCACCTGCTTGAGGGTCAGCCCGGCAACCTTGCGTGCATGGCGCAGGCGCATGCCCAGGCTGGGCAGACCGTCGGTGTGGTGAGCCTTGAAAGAAGGGGTAGGACTGGGTTTACGCATGCGCATCTCAATCAATGAGTGACGAAGGGGAGCAGCCATGAGCGGCGCAGTATCGTCCAAGGCGGGCGCGAAGTTTAAGCCGTGCCCACCTCACCGCCACTGCTAGCCGTCAAGCCAAGCCCGTGCCAGAGGGCTCAAACCTGCCAGCCGATTAGCCGGCACTGACCACAAAGTGCACTTCCACCGGATTCAGGTCGTTGATCGGCACGATGTCCTGTGGGCAGGCCGACATGACCACCACGCAGTCTATAGCTGCCTGGATCTCCACGTAGTCACCGGCCTTGGATACCGGAGGCAGCCACTCGATGCTGTAGTCCGAATTGACCGGAATGTTCATCCACAGGTTGAATGGCTGAGGGACTTCGCGGGCACGCAAACCGATGGCCTGCAAGGCCAGGCGCATATTGTCGGCGCAGCTATCGTGGTAACCCTCAACACCGAGGTTGGTGTAGCGATGCAGATCGCAGGCGGCGATCAGGGTGTCGTGCACGCCTGGCGAGGTGTCGGTGAGCAGCGTGCCGATGGACCGGCGGCGGTTGCTGAACAGCTCGTCACCCGCCTTCGGAATGATTCGGTCGATATGCGCGCGGGCATGTTCCATGGAGAGAAATTCACTGAGGTCTTTGGCATTGAACAGCCAGGTGTCGCACACCTGGGTGCCGTGGGTGTTGATGATCTTGATGACCTCACCCGCCTTCAAGCGCACGGCACGGCCGCAGCGTGCCGGCACGGTGTATGTCTTGCCGAGTTCCGGCGTACCGTCGGCCGACAGCGGCTCGTTGAGGGTGGCGTTGGTGCCCAGCGAGGCGCCGTTGTCGAGCTGGCAGCAGGCGGGGTAATCGTGGGCGTGGTTCGAATGGCTCATGGTCGCTCCTAGGTGGGCAAGGACAGGTCAGGCTTGTTCAGCCAGTTGGACGAGGCTCCAGGCCAGCGCACGGGCGCCGACTTCGAGCTGGGAAGGTTCGGTGTATTCCTTGGGGTTGTGGCTGATGCCGTCGCGGCTCGGCACGAATAGCATGCCGGTCGGGCAATGCGTCGCCAGGTACATGGCATCGTGAAAGGCGCCCGAGCGCAGGCTCAGGGATGCTTCGCCAGTGGCGTCGGCGGCCTGCTGAAGCACGTCGACGACAGCTGCATCGAACGCCACTGGCGGATGACTAAAGAGCATCTGCAGTTCGGCCTGCGCGGGCAGGCAATCGGCCAGCGCCGCGTCGAAGGCGTCCAGCACGGCACTGTCGGCGTGCCGGAAGTCGATGCTGAAAGTCACCTCTCCGGCTATTGTGTTGATCGAGTTGGGCAGCACGTGCCAGCGTCCGAAGGTCAGGCGCTTGTCGGTGCCCGCCAGGCGCTCGGCCAGGGCGTCGATGGCTGGCAGGCAGCCGGCAGCCAGCAGCATCGCATCCTGACGCATGTCCATCGGCGTGGTGCCGGCATGGGCGGAGGCCCCATGGCAGCGGACCTGGTACCAGCGCACACCCTGAATGCCGGATACCACGCCAAGCGGCACACCCGCGCGTTCCAGCACCGGCCCCTGTTCGATATGCAGTTCGATGAAAGCATGCGCGGCGATCCTGTCGCGCAGCGGTAGCCCGGCGAAACGTCGGGCATGCTCGTCCAGAGCCTCACCGACACTGACGCCCGAAGCATCCAGGCTGTCTCGATAGGCAGCCATGCGGGTCGGTTCGACGAAGGCGCTGGAGCCCATGGCTCCGGGGCTGAAACGACTTCCCTCTTCGTTCGTCCACACCACCAATTCGATGGGGCGGCGCGTGCGCAAGCCCTGATCGTGCAGCGCCAGCAGGCACTCCAGACCGGCCATCACGCCGTAGCAGCCGTCCAGATGACCACCGCTGGGCTGGGTATCGATATGGCTGCCGGTCATCACTGGCGGCAGATCCTCCAGGCCGTCGAGGCGGATGAACAGATTGGCGCAGGCATCCGTCCATACGCGGCAACCGATACGCTGCGCCTCGCCGATCAGCCAGGCACGCGCCTCGAAATCTTCTGCGGAAAGCGCTTGGCGATTCATCCCGCCGGCCTGTAACGCGCCGAACCCGGCCAGGGTATCGAGCAGGCCATGCAGACGCTCGGCACGCACCGCCGCCATCACCCGTTCGGCATTCATTGGCACATCTCCTGGCGTGGCGTCAGGCTGCGGTTGAACCAGGGTTTGAGGAACTGCCTCAGGCGGTCGGTGGCGGGTGCCTGGAACATCGTCGCCGGCGCACCGGTTTCGACGATCTGCCCAGCTTCCATGAACACCACCTGGCTGGATATCTGTGCGGCGAAACTCATCTCGTGGGTTACCATGACCATGGTCATGCCGTCGCTGGCCAGGCCGCGAATTACCTGCAGTACCTCTTCTACCAATTCCGGATCAAGCGCCGACGTCGGCTCGTCGAGCAGCATTAGGCGAGGCTTGACCGCCAGCGCCCGGGCGATACCGACGCGCTGTTGCTGCCCACCGGACAGTCGTGCCGGATAGGCGCCAATCTTGGCTGCCAGGCCAACCCTTTGCAGAGCGGCCTCGGCCAGCGAGCGCGCGTCGGTTCGGTTCAGACGCTTGCCCAGCAGCAACGGCGCCATGACGTTTTCGAGCACCGTCATGTGCGGCCAGAGATTGAATTGCTGAAACACCATGGCCAGCGGTCGACGTACCTCGGCGATGATGGCGGCGCTGTCTTGGTCGGTTGGGCGCCGTCCGGGGCCGCTGTAACCAAGCAGCTGGCCATCGATCCATACCTCGCCCTGGTCATAGGCTTCGAGGAAATTCATGCAGCGCAGGGCAGTGGTCTTGCCGGAGCCGGAGGGGCCGATGAGCGAGACGATCTCACCAGCCCGGACACTGAGGTCGAAGCGCTGCAGTACGGTATTGGCGCCGTAGGACTTGCCCACGCCGCGCAGTTCAAGAAGGGGCAGGTTGCTCATCGGGTCATCCTCGCAGGTAGCGCGTTGCGCGACGGCCGAGCGCAGCGGCGGCGAAACCCACCAGCAGCGTCAGCAGCCAGTACGAAAGCACCAGCAGCACGTAGGGCACGACATAGGAAAAGGTGTTGGACACGATCTGTCCGGCGGTCATGGTCAGCTCCGGCACGGTAATGATCGACGCCACCGCGCTTTCCTTGATGGTCAGGATCACCTGATTGCCCAAAAGCGGCAGCGCGAACGCCAGCGCCTGGGGCGTCTGAATGTGCCAGAAGGTCTGGATGCCGCTCAGACCATGCACCTGCGCGGCCTCTAGCTGACCAATCGGCACGCTGGCCCAGGCCGAACGAAGCAACTCGGCGAAATAGGCCGCGCTGTAGAGGCACAGTGCAAGAATGCTGGCCTCGATGGCGTCCAGGGTCACACCAAGCACTGGCAGCCCGAAGTAGATCAGCAACAGTTGCGCGAGGAACGGTGTGCCGCGCACCAGCCAGACATACAACCGATACACAGCAATGAAGCCAGGTACCGCCAGGCGCAACGCGTTGAGGGTAAAGCCCAGCAGCAGGCCCAGCGCCGCACCGGAAAAACTGATGCCAAGGGTGACCAGCAGCGCATGGCCGAAATCGGGAAGGTGATTCATCCAGTTCTCCATCAGCTGCGCGCCTGCCAGCGACGCTCCAGCTGGCGCCCGAGCAGAGCCAGCAGGCTGGTCAGCGCCAGGTAGAACAGTGCGGCGACGAGATATACCTCCAGCGGGCGGTAAGTCTGCGAAACCAGTTGCTGGCTGACCCGCATCAGGTCGGTGATGGAGATCACCGAGACCACTGCCGACACCTTGATCACATCGATCAGCTCGGAAATCAGCGCCGGCAGGGTCAGACGTACCACTTGCGGCAACTGGATGTGCAGCAGCGTGCGCCAGCGACCGATGCTGAACACCGCAGCGGCCTCCAGCTGCCCTGCCGGGATAGCAGCGAAACCGCTACGCAGGATTTGCGATTGGTAGGCCCCAGTATTCAGGGCCAATGCCAGACCGGCGGCGACCAGCGCCGGCACGTCCATGCCCAGCCCGGCAGGCAAATAGAAGAGCAGCAGCAACTGCGCCAACATCGGCGTGCCACGGAAGAAACTCACATAAACCCCGGCGAACGCTACGCAACCTCGGCTGCGACTGCTGCCCAGCAGATAGATCAGCACGCCGAGAACGAAGCCCAGCAGCATCCCGGCCAGGCACAGCCACAGTGTGGTGAGCGCACCGTCGAGCAGAGCAGGCCAGTAGAGTGCGAAGCGAACGCCGAAGTCATCCATGGTCAGCGACTCAGATGCTCGGCTCGGGCATGGCGTCGGCCGGCACATCCATGGTGAAGCCGAACCATTTTTCCTGCAGGGCCTTCATGGTGCCGTCACGGTTAGCACGGGCGATACCGTCGCTGAACAGTTTGACCAGGCTGGCGCTGTCGGCATCCTTGCGGCCGACCCAACCGTAATAGGTCTGCGGGCCGAGCATGTCGCTGAGCGTGCTGAACACGCCAGGACGCGACTTGATCAGCGGGCCGAGGTTGGACAGCGACTGGGCAACGCCATCCAGGCGGCCCAGCGCTAGATCGGCGTACGCCTCGTCGAAGCTGACGTACTCACGAATGGCCTTGAGGCCAGGCTGGCCGGCGTCCTTGAGTTTCTGGTCATAGGCCTGCAGAACCTGCAATTGGCCAGAGCCGCTCTGCGAACCGACCACCTTGCCGTTGAGATCGTTCAGGCTGCTGATCGAGTCGTCATTGCCACGCTTGAGCAGTGCAACGGTGGACTCGGCGATCGGCACGGTGAAGGCGAATTGTTCGAAGCGCGCCTTGTTGACGGTCACAGAGGTCACCACGAAATCGAACTTGCCTGTATCCAGACCCGGCAAAATGCCTTGGAAGGGTAGGTCGAGTTGCTTGACCTTGACCTCCGGCAGATCCTTGAGCACGTAGGTCATCAGATCAGCGCCATAGCCGACGATCTTGCCGTTCTCCACCGATTCGAACGGTGCGAAGCGGGCTTCGGTGGCGATGGTAATTTGCTTCTTCTGCTGGACGCGTTGCAGCAGGTCGTCGGCGTGGGCCAGGGAGCTGGCGAGCAGAGTGGCCAGGGCAAATGTCAGGTTTTTCACGGCACGGCGTTGCATGGCAAGACCTCTTCTTGAAGAGATGGATATTTATTCAAGCAACTTGAACAAATGTACAAGAGCATGAAGCGTGCCAGCCTGTGGACAGGTTGCCGGATGGGAAAAATGGGCTGAGCGAAGATCATTGCGCACCATTGGTGAGCAGATGGGAGATTAGATGGGCCGCGATGGTGCTCGCCGAAAGTGTCGTCTGGTCTCGATCATCAGCACGCCTTGCGGCCGGTCTCAACCGTGAGCCAGGGCGTCCATCATCTAAGCTCTAGCGATGCAGGACCAGATCGATGAAGGTTGCCCTAGCAGTGGTCCAGTTGGGGCGGGTACAGACCCCGGCGTTTAAGCCGGTAGATGGCAAACGGCTTCCAGATTCACTCCGTCAGAGGCCAATATATAAGGCGCGTAATAGTTGGAGTGGTAATGGGGTCTGATGCCGGGTGCTCAATTATCGCGTCCGCCAGCTGCCGAAAGCGGAAGTCTAAAGCAGGGAAAATCTGTTCCCTTTAGCCGACGCCCCCAGCCAGGACTGAATAGAATATGTGCCCGACTACCCTGGGCCATGAATATGGCTGCCTCGATCAAGGAACTCGCCTCCATGGCCTCCCCAAATAAACAGCAAAAACGCGCCCAGCGGGCCAAAGCCAAGGCCAAGCAGAACCGTTCGGGCAAGACCAAAGCCAATGTCGTCCATCCGCTGCTGGCCAATCCACTGGTCAACGAGCCGTTCGACGATGTCGAAATCGACCTGAGCACCTTCGACTTCAAAGACATTGAGGAAAATGGTTTCGACCCCGCGGACTTCGACGACCTGTTCCAGGCGATGAACGTCGGTGAAGGCATCAGCCTGCTAGCGATGTGCCTGGTATTCCTGCAATACCCAGTGCTGGAGCTGGTGGTCGCTGAGGAAGCTGAAGACGCTGCCATCGACTTTATGATGGGTCTGCTGGTTACCTATCGTGGGATCTTCCACTATGAAGACGAAGACGCGGCAGTGGCCTGGATCGGCGGCGACACCTTCCAGCATGCCTACAACGAAGCGTCGGTGATTCTGCAGAAGAACAACGCCCGCAGCATTCCTGACGCCCGCATGTAGCCGCGCGTCGGACAGCTACTCTTGGCACGTTTTTTCAACAGGTGTACGGCCCAGCCGGAAGCGGTCATTGCGCTGAATCCGCCCGATGACTGCTCTTGGCCCCAAAGCGGTCCTCAACGGGTCCGTGAATAAGGGAGCTACGCTTGTGGCTGTTCAACTAGCTAGTCTGCTCCGGCGATTACCACCTCGATACAGAGAAAGTCGCTAGCCTGATCTTTTGAGGGTTTTGAGGTGTGCCCTACTCCCTGTGAACCGATGCCAATTCGCCCCCCATTGAGCCCCCTGCCAGGAGCGGATGCTGGGGACAGCGTATCTCTGGCCGGGGGAGGCTACGATGAGTTGTATCGGCTCGCAATGAGGCACGGACTGGTTCTGCTCAACGGTTCAAATGCGGCGAGCGACTACGGGCCTGATTTCCCCGAAGCCTGAAGGGCTTCCCGGCCAGGTATGAGTGATCCGAGCCTCCTTCGGGTGGTAGGCCAGATACGAAAGTCTGGTAAGCAGTCTTTGTAGACCGATGCATCGCAACTGCTTAATAACCCAACAGGTGCAGATGCCCTCCCGGCCAAGTACAGCATCTACCTGGCCGGGAAATGTAGTCCGGCACACTTGTCGAAGCCCAAGCGCGGACAGCCTTAAATTCATAATCGGGAGCTGGTCTACGCTTCAAAACCCCCGAAACCCAGCGCTCCGGCGCCCGCTGTTCATTGGGCCTAGGAGTAGGAACCCGGCGCGCGCATACATGATAGAGGCGGCAGCATTGGCAAGCTCAACCGCACCATTGCTGCCAGCTGGCCGGGACATTTTTTACACCGCTGCTGCGGTCAACCCGAAGCAATAGCCAATGCTCCCACGGTCAGCCTAATTTGCTTTGCGAACCCACGCTCCAGTGTCCTGAGTCCGCCGACAAGCCCCGGCTCGGGCAGAAAGCTTCAGTTTGTCCGAATCAACTTCAAGTGTAGTGGTCTACTGATTCCGGACACCCATTTAGGGCGAGAATGCTCGCCATAGAGAGGTGTCTGATGACCAAGCAACGTCGTTCCTTTACGCCCGAGTTCAAACGAGAGGCCGCCTGCCTGGTGCTCGATCAGGGCTACAGCCATATCGAAGCAGCTCGTTCACTGGGAGTGGTTGAGTCGGCCCTGCGCCGATGGGTAAAACAGCTTCAAGAGGAGCGCGAGGGCGTTACCCCGAAGAGCAAAGCACTGACGCCCGAACAGCAGAAAATCCAGGAGCTGGAAGCCAGGATCGACCGACTGGAACGGGAGAAAGCGATCCTAAAAAAGGCTACCGCTCTCTTGATGTC
>NZ_FORS01000011.1 GCF_900114065.1 Stutzerimonas kunmingensis | reverse complement strand
TTACCTCACCAACTAGCTAATCCGACCTAGGCTCATCTGATAGCGCAAGGCCCGAAGGTCCCCTGCTTTCTCCCGTAGGACGTATGCGGTATTAGCGTTCCTTTCGAAACGTTGTCCCCCACTATCAGGCAGATTCCTAGGCATTACTCACCCGTCCGCCGCTGAATCAGAGAGCAAGCTCTCTTCATCCGCTCGACTTGCATGTGTTAGGCCTGCCGCCAGCGTTCAATCTGAGCCATGATCAAACTCTTCAGTTCAATACTGCTTGGGTTTTGAGAAAACCCTAAACTTGGCTCAGCAATCGCAAATCTCTTTACAAGTAAAGATTAACTCTCGAATAAACGAGTGTTGCTTTGTGATGCTGATAATCTATCTGACCACCAGTCTTACATTCACAAGCACCCACACGAATTGCTTGATTCAGTTGTTAAAGAGCGTTTCGATCAAGTCTTTCGTCTCAACCGAGGCCGCGCATTCTACAGCAGCCTTGTTACCTGTCAAGCTGTTTTTGAAGAATTTTTTCTTTCTTCTCAACCGCTTGCGCTTCAGGTCAACTTGCGTCTCTCGTCAGCGGGAGGCGAATCATACAGCATTCAAAACCGCTGTCAACCACCTCTTTCAACCGCTTCCGATCAACCCGACCGAAGCCGCCAACAGGATTCAACCACCACCCTGCCAGCCCGGCGCATTCTACTCGAATCCGCCATCCGTGCAACCCTTTTATTTCGCTAACCTTTTGATTTACAAGAGGTTCTGCTTAAGGACTGCGCCGGAAGTGGTGCGCATTATAGGAGCCTGAAAATCAACGTCAACCGTTTATTTCAGTTTTATTCACCCCTACCTTTTCGGCTGCGCACTGAAGCGAGAGTCTTAGTCACCGCTGGAACACGCAAGAAGAACAGCGCCATTGCAATACCCGCATAGAGAAACCAACGGGCCGCGTCCGCTCGAACGACCCAGAGCATATGCAGCAACGCAAGAATGACAATGAGATAAACCAACCTATGCACTTTCTTCCAGCGCTTACCAAGCCGGCGCATGCTCCACCGGGATGATGTCATCGCCAAGACGGTCAGTCCGACAAACCCTAGTCCACCGACCAGAACATAGGGGCGTTCGCGCAATTCCTCGCCCAAACGAGAAAACTCGCCACCCAATAAGAAGTATAGATAACCACTCAGGTGCAGCAGTGCATAGGTGAAACACCACAGTCCGAGCTGACGTCGGACGGCAAGCCAGCCACCCCATCCAGTCAGCCGTTGCATCGGAGTCATCGAAAGCGTCAGAAGCAGCAAAACCAGCGCACCCTCACCGAGATTATCGACCAGCACCTTGCCTGGGTCAGGACCAAGCGCGAACTGCCAGCCCAGATACAGCCAATACAACGGCAAGCTCGCGGCGCAGGCGAAAACCGCCGGCCGCCACACGGGGTAGCGCATCAATAGTCCTTACTGAGATCCATCGAGCTATATAACCCCGCGACTTGCTCCGCGTAGCCGTTGAACAGTTGGGTGTCCCGGAGGTTTGTGCTGAACAGACTTCCTGGGAGCCGGCGCTCACGAGCTTGCGACCATCGCGGATGCGAAACCTTCGGGTTGACGTTGGCGTAGAACCCATATTCCTGCGGCGCCATCGACTGCCAGGTCGTAATCGGCTGCTCGCGCACGAAGCTGATGCGTACAATCGACTTGATGCTCTTGAAGCCGTACTTCCAAGGGACCACCAGCCTCAGCGGCGCCCCATTCTGGTTAGGTAGCGTACGGCCATACATCCCGACTGCAAGCAACGTTAGCGGATGCATGGCCTCATCCATTCGCAACCCTTCGATATAGGGCCAATCGATCAGCCCAAACCCGGAGCGGGTTCCGCGCATTTCCTCCGACCGGTACGCCGTTTCGAAACGAATGAACTTCGCAGAGGAATGCGGTTGGGCCTTGCGAATCAGATCGGCCAAAGGAAATCCCAGCCACGGAATGACCATTGACCAGGCTTCAACACAGCGAAGCCGATAGATGCGTTCCTGGAGTCGGCTTTCCGAGCACAGTTCCTCAAGAGCGTAACGCCCAGGCTGATCGACCTCACCGTCGATCAACACCGACCAAGGCTCCACTTTCAAAGTCGAAGCATGACGCGCCGGATCACCCTTGTTGGGGCCAAATTCGTAGAAGTTGTTGTACTGGGAAGCGTCCGCAAATGGCGTGATGGCTTCGCCGTCTGGGACCACTGCTTGCCAACGAGCGCTGGCGAGCTTGTCGGCGAACCATTTCGGTGCTGGCGCCGATGTAACGCCAGGATAACGCTCGGAAGCTTTAGCGAGAGCTGGCAATCCGGCGGCAGCCCCCGAAAGCATCACCCCACCAAGAATCTGCCGACGGCTCAAGTAAGCAGCCTCGGTCGTTACCTCTGACTCACGGCACTCGCCGGAGGCGGGAATCTTGATAAGCATGGGTTGCTCCGCGTATTGACTCCGATGGAGCAATACGCGCAGCCGAGTTGAAAATCAACCCTCGACGCGCTTGCGGCGGCGCAACTGCATCAGGTACTGCACAGGACCGGACGCCGCATACGCCAGGAAGATCAACAGCAGAATGCGGGGCGGATCACTGAATACGACAGCGAACACGAGCACTACTATCAGGATCGCGACGAAAGGTACGCGCCCTTTCAAATCGAGATCCTTGAAGCTGTAGTACTTGATATTGCTGACCATCAACAAACCTGCGGCCGCGACCATCAGCGCGAACAGCATGACCAATATGAGCGGCAGATCGACTCCGCGAATACCAACCTCATCCAGTGCCCAGACAGCCCAGACCCAGCCGGCGACTACTCCCGCCGCAGCCGGGCTAGCCAGACCAATAAACCAGCGCTTGTCCACCTTACCGATCTGCGTATTGAAACGCGCCAGACGCAGAGCGGCGCAAGCGACATATATGAAGGCGACGGTGAGACCAACATTACCCAGTTCGGATAATGCCCACTCGTACGCCAGCACTGCGGGGGCCAGACCAAAGGCAACCATGTCCGACAGCGAATCGTACTCGGCACCAAATGCGCTTTGGGTATTGGTGAGACGAGCCACGCGCCCATCCAGACTATCGAGCACCATGGCGACGAACACCGTGGCGGCGGCCACGTAGAAGTTGCCGTTAATCGCGGTGATGATCGAAAAAAAACCAGCAAAAAGGTTGGCGGTGGTGAACAGGTTGGGCAGCAGATAGATGCCACGATGACGAACCTTGCGCCCATCAGGCTCTTGGGTCTCCTCGACATGCTCGTCGATCGGCAGAATGCTTTCTGGCTCGACTGGCTTGTTCGGCTCTTCGGGTTGTCCACTCATGCGCATTCACCTTCTACAACAGGTTACGGATAGATTTCGACCAGTCCTGGAGACTTGGGGTTCAGCCTGGCCAAAGCCGGGTTTTATACCAGAAGCCTGGCAGGCCGAACGAAAAAACGCGGCCGAAGCCGCGTTTTCTTGAGCAGTAGAACGATCAGTTCTTGCTCTTGTCGACGATCTTGTTCGCCGCGATCCAAGGCATCATTGCACGCAGCTTCTCGCCGACCACTTCGATACCGTGCGCCGCGTTGTTGCGACGGTAGGCAGTCATGGACGGATAGTTGGCAGCGCCCTCGGTGATGAACATCTTGGCGTACTCGCCGTCCTGAATGCGCTTCAGGGCATTACGCATGGCGGCGCGGGACTCGGCGTTGATCACCTCAGGGCCGGTCACGTACTCGCCGTACTCGGCGTTGTTGGAGATCGAGTAGTTCATGTTGGCGATGCCGCCTTCGAACATCAGATCGACGATCAACTTCAGCTCGTGCAGGCACTCGAAGTAGGCCATTTCCGGCGCGTAGCCAGCTTCGACCAGAGTTTCGAAGCCGGCCTTGACCAGCTCGACGCAACCGCCACAGAGAACAGCCTGCTCGCCGAACAGGTCGGTTTCGGTTTCGTCCTTGAAGGTGGTTTCGATGATGCCGGTACGGCCACCGCCGACACCACAGGCGTAGGACAGCGCGACGTTGCGGGCATTGCCGGAAGCGTCCTGGTAGATCGCGATCAGGTCAGGGATGCCGCCGCCCTTGACGAACTCGGAACGCACAGTGTGGCCCGGTGCCTTGGGAGCAATCATGATCACGTCCAGATCGGCACGGGGCACGACCTGGTTGTAATGGATCGAGAAGCCGTGGGCGAAGGCCAGAGTAGCGCCCTGCTTCAGGTTCGGCTCGATTTCGTCCTTGTACAGGCGGCCCTGGAACTCGTCCGGGGTCAGGATCATCACCAGGTCGGCAGCAGCAACAGCGGCCGGCACGTCGCTGACCTTCAGGCCATGGGCCTCGGCCTTGGCAATGGACGACGAGCCCGGGCGCAGGCCGACGGTGACGTCGACGCCGGAATCCTTCAGGTTGCACGCGTGCGCGTGGCCCTGGGAGCCGTAACCGATGATGGCGACCTTCTTGCCCTGAATGATGGAGAGGTCGCAGTCTTTATCGTAAGAAACCTTCATGAATTACCCCTGTTGCCGGCCTCGTGGGCCATTCGATAAAACGTTACTGACTGGAGAGACGACGCGTCCGCCAGCCGTTAGATACTCAGCACCTTGTCACCGCGGGAAATCCCGGTGACGCCACTGCGCACAACCTCCAGGATCGAAGCAGTGCCAACGGCCTGGATGAAACTGTCCAGCTTGTCGCTGGTTCCGGCCAACTGAATCGTATAAACGCTGGTGGTCACGTCGACGATCTGCCCGCGGAAGATATCGGTGGTGCGCTTGACCTCGGCGCGCTGGGCACCGGTGGCCTTGACCTTGATCAGCATCAGTTCACGCTCGATATGAGCGCTTTCCGACAGGTCGACCAGCTTGACCACCTCAACCAGCTTGTTGAGGTTTTTGGTGATCTGCTCGATCACCTCCTCGTGGCCTACCGTGGTTAGCGTTAGACGCGACAGGGTCGGGTCTTCGGTCGGCGCCACGGTGAGGCTTTCGATGTTGTAGTTGCGTTGCGAAAACAGGCCGACCACACGAGACAGCGCACCCGGTTCGTTTTCCATCAGCAGGGAAATGATGTGTCTCATGATCAGGTCCGCTCCGTCTTGCTCAGCCACATGTCGCGCATCGCACCGTCTTTGATCTGCATCGGATAGACGTGCTCAGCGGTATCGACCGCGATATCCAGGAAGACCAGGCGATCCTTCATGGCGAACGCCTCTTCCATCATCGGCTTGAGGTCCTTGAGGTCGGTGATGCGCATTCCCACGTGACCATAAGCCTCGGCCAGCTTGACGAAGTCTGGCAGCGACTCCATGTAGGAGTGCGAATAGCGGCTGTTGTACACCATGTCCTGCCACTGGCGAACCATTCCCAGCGCACCGTTGTTGAGGTTGATGATCTTCACCGGCAGGTCGTACTGCAGGCAGGTGGACAGCTCCTGGATGTTCATCTGGATGCTGCCCTCACCCGTCACCACCGCGACATCGGCTTCGGGGAAGTTCAGCTTCACGCCCATGGCTGCAGGCAGACCAAAGCCCATGGTGCCGAGGCCGCCCGAGTTGAGCCAACGGTTGGGCTTGTCGAACTTGTAGTACTGGCAGGCGAACATCTGGTGTTGACCGACGTCCGAGGCTACATAAGCCTCGCCCTTGGTCACTTCGCAAAGCACCTCGATGGCGGCCTGAGGCTTGATGATCGAACCATCGCCCTTGTCGTAGGGGAACAGCCCGCGGTTGCCGCGCCACTCGTCGATCTGTTTCCACCAGCTGGCGACCGTCTCGGCATTCGGCGTCTGACCGATTTCCTTGACGATGGCGACCATCTCGGTCAGCACACTGTCGACCGGACCGACGATCGGAATGTCGGCCTTGATGGTCTTGGAGATCGACGCCGGGTCGATGTCGATATGGATGATCTTGGCGTTCGGGCAGAATTTCGCCGCACCATTGATGACGCGGTCATCGAAGCGCGCACCGACCGCCAGGATCACGTCGGAATGGTGCATGGCCAGGTTGGCGGTGTAGCTGCCGTGCATGCCGAGCATGCCGACGAACTGGCGGTCACCGCCCGGATAGCAACCCAGGCCCATCAGGGTGTTGGTCACCGGCAGGTTGAGCATCTTCGCCAGCTCGGTCAGTTGCGCCGAGGCCTTGCCCAGGATCACGCCGCCACCGGCGTAGATGATGGGCCGCTTGGCTCCCAGCAGCAGTTCCGCCGCTTTGCGAATCTGGCCCGAATGTCCACGCACGGCCGGACTGTACGAACGCAGCTTGGCCTTCTTCGGATAGACGTACTCGAACTTCTCGGCCGGGTTGGTCATGTCCTTCGGAATATCGATGACAACCGGCCCTGGACGCCCGGATTCGGCGAGATAGAACGCCTTTTTCATCACTTCGGGGATTTCCGAAGGATGCTTGATCATGAAGCTGTGCTTCACGATGGGCCGGGAGATACCGATCATGTCGGTTTCCTGGAAGGCATCGGTGCCGACCATGGTGCTGGGCACCTGACCGGAGATGACCACCATCGGGATCGAGTCCATGAAGGCGGTGGCGATACCGGTGATGGCGTTGGTCGCCCCAGGACCGGAGGTCACCAGCACCACGCCGGCCTTGCCGGTCGCGCGCGCATAGCCATCGGCCATGTGCGTGGCGGCCTGCTCGTGACGAACCAGGATGTGTTCGATGGCCTTTTCCTTGAAAAGCGCATCGTAGATATGCAGAACGGCACCGCCCGGGTACCCGTAGATGTACTTAACGCCTTCGTCACGCAGGGAGCGGACGACCATTTCAGCGCCGGATAAGAGTTCCACGTTGTTCACCTCTGAAACGCCAGATAGCGATTCCAAGTCGGAGCCGCCAGAAATAGGTTTACTGCCAGCAGGGCATGAGCGACGGTGGTCGCCGACTACGTCAGCCACTGACTGAGCCAGTATTGGAAGAGACCCTGGTGTCGCGGGCTCTCCACCCAGCGCGAGGTAACGCGTTGCGGGTGATGCAGGTCGGCGCGGGTAGCACCTCATGTCTGTCTAGACTGAGCCGGTATCGCTTGCGGCGAGGCGACTCAGGACAGCAAGCCTCGAATTGTTCGGATTCAGCACCAGCAAGTCAAGCTCGCCGTTGTGTTTGGGCAGCGTTGAGCTGTGACGGGGTGCAGAAGCGGCGCTCTGGCTTTTGGGTATAGTGACTGCCGGTTTCCGATTCCAATGAAGGTAACGACATGCGATTCATGTTTCTTGCGGGCGGCTTGGTACTGGCGCTTTGCGGCAACGTCATGGCCGCCCAGGTATACAAGTGGGTAGACGCCCAGGGGGTCACGCACTTCGGCGCGCAACCGCCGCAAGGGCAGCAGGTGGAAACCGTCAACACCGTTACCGCGCCGGCAAAATCGACCACGATGCCAGCCCCCGTCATCGAGGACGAAACCGAGGTTGACCAGCAGAGCATCGATCGCAAGGTGAAGCGCCAGGTCGCAGAGCAAGAGGCCGAACGCAAGCGCTACTGCGAGACGATGCGCACCAACCTCGCGCAACTGCAGAACAATCCGCGAGTACGTGTCGAAGAGAAGGGTGAAAGCCGGCGAATCACCGAAGAGGAACGGCAGGCAAAGATCGCAGAAACACGCGGCAAGATCGCCGAAAACTGCAACTGATTCCGGGTTCCAGGCATTGCGCTAGCGGCGCGCCAAGCCGCTCAGCGCGAAGGCGCCTCGATCAAAGCATCGAAAGCACGCAGCGCCTCGAGCAGACTGAATACCCGCGCCTCCCGATAGACCAGCTCTGCCATCGCACAGATGCCCGACGCCTGCGGCAGAGGATGATCCGCCTCGACAATCGCCTTCATCCGCGGCAGGAATATCCACTGCAGCCATTGCTCGAAGCGCAGCGTATCCACGCAAAACGGCTCGACGCTGGCCAGATCCTCCGGCGCCGGCGGCTCGACGCTCCACATGCCAAGCGTGCGCAGCTCGCGCTCGATCAAAAGCAGCTGCTGCGCGACTGCCGGAAGGCGCGGATCCATCACAGATTGACCTTGGCTCGTTCACGAGCCTGCGCGGCACCGGCACTGTCGCCCCGCCGCTCACGTGCCTGCGCAATCAACTCCCAGAGGCTGGCCTGCAGCGCCGGGCGCCCGCTGGCATAGCTCAATGCGCGGCGCGACAGCTGCTCCGCCTGAGTGGCATCCCCCTGCGCCAATCGGACCTGGGCCAGACGATAAAGGACCTGCGGCTCGCGCGGCGCAATACGCTGCGCACGTTCGAGACTGGAAGCCGCACCATTCAGGTCACCACCGCCCTGCTGCTGTTGAGCCGTAGTCAACAGCGCGAGCACAGGGCCATCCAGCTGCTCGTCGGCGGCCAGGCCGCTGCTGCTGCCGGAGGACGGGATACCGGTGGGCATGCTCGGTTGCTGCTGCGTGCTGGCCGGCGCCGAGATTGACGGTGCCGGCTGCCACGCAGGCTGATCTCCGCCTGTCGTTCCACTCGACCCAGCAAAGGGTGCATCTGGCGCGGCGAACGTCTCAAACGGTGCAGAGCTGCCTTGCGGCACCATCACCACCACCCCAGAATCCTCTTGCTGCTGCCTTGGCGTCGCGACCGCGGCTGGCGCGCGGTATCCCTGGCGAGCCGCCACCTCCTCGGAAACGGGAGCGCCTGAGTCCACCACGGGGATCGAACCACGATCCACTGTCGCGCACCCCTGTACCAGCGCCACCGCTGCAACAACGGCCATCCACTGCTTGTTCACCAATTCAGACCTCTCAACGTAGAACCACGAAGCACGCGACCTCTGCGGCAGTTACTCCAACCAGCCACGCACCCAATCCATGACCGACTCCGCCGGCGCCTGAATGCCGCAGCCAGGTCCGGGGGCCGGTTCGCTGCCGCGAATATAGGGCATCTGCACCGCATCAGGGCAACGCTCATCCGTACCCAAGCCGCTTCGCGCGTCCACCCAGGCATATGTCACGTTGTCCGGCACTGGCATCTGCAGAGGCAGCGGATCGGCCCGCCGCATGAAATCGCTCCACACCTGCAGCGCGCCGGTCGCCCCAGTCAGCGAAGTTTTGCCATTGTCATCACGGCCCAACCAGACCACTGCCAGCAGATCCTGGCTGAAGCCTGCGAACCAGCTGTCACGAGAGTCGTTGGTGGTACCGGTCTTGCCAGCCAGATTCAGAGACTGCGGCAGACGGTTGTAGGCAGAACGACCCGTTCCTTCGCGCATGGCACGCTGCATGGCGTACTGAGTCAGGTAGATGGCACCCGGATCGAAGCGCTGCTGAATCTGGAACGGATACCGCTTGAGTGGCTCACCGTCCGCGGTCAGCACGCTGCGAATGCCACGCAACGGAGTGTTGAAGCCACCGTTGGCCAGGGTCTGATACATATCGGCAACTTCGATCGGCCGCAAACCGCCCGCTCCGAGCAGCATCGACGGATACGCTGGCCACTGTGGCGATGCACCCAGCCGCTCAAGCGTCTTCAGCACATTCGGCACACCCAGGTCGAGCCCGAGCCGCGCCGTGGACAGGTTGTAGGAATTGGCGAGTGCCTGATACAGGTAAACCGTGCCATAAGCCTGACGCCCATAGTTCTGCGGCTTCCAGATCTGCCCGTCGGCGCCCTTGACCGAGAAGGGCTCGTCTTCGAGCAGACTGGTCAGCGTGTACTGGCTGGGCTTTTCCAGCGCAGCCAGGTAAATGGCCGGCTTGATCAGCGAGCCGATCGGCCGTGACGCATCGAGCGCGCGATTGAACCCCGCGAAACCCGGCTGGCGACTACCGAGCAGGGCCTGAATTTCACCGGTCTCAGGATTGGTCACGATCATTGCGCCTTCGACGCCTTCGGTGCTCTTGCCGAGACGCTTGAGGGTTTCGCTCATGGCCTGCTCGGCCTTGAGCTGGATCACCGGATCGAAACTGGTGAAGACACGCAGACCTTCTTCGGTGAGGTCCTCGTCCCGATAGTCCTCACGCAGCTGACGCTTGACCAGGTCGAGGAAGGCCGGATAGGAGCTGTCGGCCATGCTGCCACGCTGGGTCACGCCCAGCGGTGCCTGCTTGGCTTTTGCTATGTCCTCGGCGCTGACCGCCTGCTGCTCGGCGAGCAGGTCGAGAACCAGGTTGCGCCGCTCCAACGCCCGCTCGGGATTGCGTCGAGGGTTGTAGTAGGTAGGCCCTTTCACCATGCCGACCAGCAATGCCACCTGCGGCAACTTCAACTCGGCCAGCGGCTGGCCGAAGAAGTACTGGCTCGCCAGACCGAAGCCGTGAATGGCACGGCGACCGTCCTGACCGAGAAACACTTCGTTCAGGTAGGCTTCGAGAATGTCTTCCTTGTCGTAGTGCAGCTCCAGCAGCACCGCCATCATCGCCTCGGTGGCCTTACGGCTAAGGCTGCGCTCGTTGGTCAGGTAGAAGTTCTTCACCAGCTGCTGGGTCAGCGTACTGCCCCCTTGGCGAACCTGGCCTGCAGTAAGGTTGACCCAGACGGCGCGGGCAATGGACTTGGGCGATACACCGAAGTGATTGAAGAACTCCCGATCCTCCACGGCGACCAGCGTTTCCACCAGATACGGCGGCACCTGATCGAGCTTGATCAGGATGCGATCCTCGTTGTGCGCGGGGTACAGCCCACCGATCAACACCGGCTCCAGCCGCGCCACCGGTAGCGAGCCGCCATTGGCAGCGCTGAGGCCGGCGACGAAATCGCCAGAGAAGCGTACTCGCAGCCGCTGCGACTGTTCGGCACCTTCGTAGAACTGGAAGCCGCGGGTGTGCAGTTCGATGTCATTACCAGCGACCGACGCGCCACCCGGACCGCTGACAGCCTTTTCGCGGCGATAGCCCAACGCATCCAGCTCGGCGAGAAAATCGGTCTTATCGAGCTTCTGCCCGACGAACAACTCCAGCGGTCGTGCATAGACCTTGGCCGGAATCGTCCAGCGTTTGCCGGAGAATTTCTCCTGCACCACGGCATCGAGATAAATGGCGAAACCGGCCAGGATCACCAGGCCGACAATGGACAGTTTGACCGCCCAGCCCAACCAGGGGCGAGCGCCAGCGGAGCGGCGTCTGGAGCGTGTACGGGGGGAGCGAGATTTAGTCATGGCGGCGCATTATACGCACTTTGCAGGCGCGGACCGACGGCCTCTCAGCGGTTTGCAGCGCAACGCACAGCGGCCATAATGCCTGCGACTTTTCGACTGTGTGGACTGCTTCGCAGTGGACTCGCACGCCCCGTTCAAGAACTTCAACAAGGAATGACCGTGAGCCAAGCACTGATCGCCGCCCTGCAGAATCCAGCCCTGTACCCGCATCCCAGCGAGGGCTTTCGGGTAATCGAGACCCACATTTCCTGGGTCATCCTCACCGGCACCTATGCCTACAAGATCAAGAAGCCAGTGGACTTCGGCTTTCTCAACTTCACCGACCTCGCCTCACGCAAGCATTTCTGCGAAGAAGAGCTACGGCTCAACCAGCGCATGGCGCCGGATCTGTATCTCGCAGTCGTTCCCATCAGCGGATCGCCGGATGCACCCGAGATCGATGGTACAGGCGAGCCCTTCGAATATGCGCTGAAGATGCGCGAGTTCCCACAAACCCAGCTACTGGCCGAACTGCAGGCGCGCGGCGAGTTGACGGACGCGCACATTGACGCCCTGGCCGAGCAGATCGCCCGCTTCCACCAGGGCACCCCGCAGGTGCCTGCCGGTCATGCACTGAGCAGTGCCGATGCGATCGTTGCGCCGATGCGGCAGAACTTCGAACAGATTCGCCCGTTGCTCAGCGAAGCCGAGGATCTCCGCCAGCTGGATGCGCTCGAGGAATGGACCGAAACTAGTATCGAGCGCCTGCGTCCGCTGCTCGACCAGCGCTGCCAGGAAGGTTTCGTCCGCGAATGTCACGGCGATCTTCACCTGGGCAATGCCACATTGATCGATGGCAAGGTGGTGCTGTTCGACTGCATCGAGTTCAACGAGCCGTTTCGCCTGATCGATACCGCATCCGACGCAGCCTTCCTGGCGATGGACCTCGAGGATCGTGGCCTGAAGTGCCAGGCGCGCAGGTTCATCAATGGCTGGCTGGAGCACACCGGCGACTACGCCGCGCTGGCGCTGCTGAATCTGTACAAGGCCTATCGCGCACTGGTCCGCGCCAAGGTCAGCCTGTTCCGTCTGTATCAGGAGCAGGACGCGGTGCAACGCAAGGTGATCGTACGGCAGTACCGCAGCTACGCGAATCTGGCCGAAAGCTACAGCGCCATTCCCTCGCGCTTCCTCGCCATCACCCACGGCGTGTCCGCCGTAGGCAAGAGCCATGTTGCGCTACGCCTGGTCGAGGCCCTTGGCGCGATACGCCTGCGCTCGGATATCGAACGCAAGCGCCTGCATGGCGAGCAGCCCGAAGCCCAGCAGGGCCACCTCGATGCCGGTATCTACAGCCAGCAGGCCAGCGATGAGACCTACAAGCGGCTGCACCAGCTGGCAACGACAGCGCTGCAGGCTGGCTTTTCCGTGGTGATCGACGCGGCATACCTGAAGCAGCAGCAGCGCCAGGATGCCTGGCAGGCGGCCGAGACCACTGGCGTGCCCTTCCTGATACTCGATTGCCAGGCGCCCGATGCGGTGATCGCGCAGTGGCTGGCGCAACGCCAGGCCGAGGGGCTTGACCCATCCGACGCGACCATGGAGGTAGTGCATGCCCAGCAGGCCAGCCGCGAGGCGCTGAACGAGAGCGAGCGACTGCATAGCCGTCGGGTCGACACCCAGGACGCCGGCAGCCTCGACGAGCTGGTCGCCAGTATCCGTCAGCACCTGCCCGGCCTCTGACCGCCAGGCACCGCCGCCAGCAGAGTGCGGCGGTGCTTCTATACTCCCGGTATTCCAATCGTGGAACACCGCTATGTCTGCCAGCGAATCACCCGCGCCAAAGCCGGCCAGTGACAGCATCCAGCTGTTCTCCAGCCGCTCCACCGACTACGCACGCTTCCGCCCGACCTACCCCGAGGCGCTGTTCAACTGGCTCGCCAGCCAATGCGCGGCCACCGACACCGCGCTCGACCTTGCGGCCGGCAACGGGCAAGCGAGCATCCCGCTGACACGACACTTCCATCGGGTCCTGGCCTGCGACGCGAGCGCCGAACAGCTCGCGGCTGGCGATACCTGGTTAAACGTGCAGCGTTTCGTCGCCGATGCGGAGCATCTGCCATTGCGCAGCGGACAGCTCGATCTGCTGGTAGTCGCACAAGCCCTGCACTGGTTCGCCACGCCGGCATTCTTCAATCAGACGCAGCGCGCACTGAAGCCGAACGGCCTGTTCTGCGCCTGGTGCTACAGCCTGCTGGAGATATCGGCCGCAGTGGACGCGATCATCCACAGGCTCTACTACGGAACACTCGCCGGTTACTGGCCAGCTGGTCGCAGCAGCGTCGATGCCGGTTACCGCGATATCCGGCTTCCCTTTCCACGTATCGAACCGCCGCCCTTCGCCCTCGAAGCGCACTGGGATCTCCACGAGCTGATGGGCTATCTGCGCACCTGGTCTGCCGTGAAGCAATGGCATCAGCGGCATGGTCGCGACCCCATTACATCAATCGAGCCCCAATTGACGTCTGCATGGGGCCAGACAGGTCAGCGGAGGCTTATCCGCTGGCCGCTACACTTTTTGACAGGCTTCCCCAACCGCTAGCACCGCAAGGACGCCGCCATGCACGACGAACTGCTTTCGCTTCGCAATCTCGGCAAGACCTCGGTGCAATGGCTGCATGCATCGGGAATCCACACCGCTGCGGACCTCCGACGATTGGGCGCGGTGAGCTCCTATCGCGCCGTGAAGGCACGCGGCTTCGGGGCCTCGAAGGTTCTGCTGTATGCCATCGAGGGGGCGTTGAGAGATGTCCCGTGGCAGCAGCTGCCGATCCCGCTGAAGGAAGAGCTGAATCGGAATCTGGGCGCCGATCGCGACAACTAGAGCTAGCTCACAACCTCTGCTCGGCGAGATTTACTCAGGCCCTCGCCCGAGCCTATTGTGCGCCGACGTGACCCTGCCAATCGTCTGCCCGTTCGTTCAAGGATTACCGACATGTATTTACTCGGGGAGCAACCGGCCTACGCCGATCGCCTGATCAACCGCCTGCAAACCATCCCCACCCAATTGCTCGAAGGCTTGCAGCCCTCAGGCCCCAACCTTGAACTCAAGCACACCGACGATCTGTGCGCCGAGCTGCCAGCACAGCAACTTTTCATCATCGAGACCGGGCTACTGCATGCACTGATCGACGGCAAGGCGCTGTTCTATCTGCAGGAGGGTGACCTGGTTGGATTGCGCCAGTCGGGCGACCTGCCAGAGTGCCGCTATTGCAGCGACGAACCCGTCAGCCTGATTCCCTACTCGCGCAACGCGGTGTTCCAGCACATCCACTCCGATGAGCACCGCCAGGAACTGTTCACCCAGTATCTGATTGGTCATACCGCCCTGCTCGGCGACGCCCTTGCGCGCCTGAAGCAACCGGAGATCCGCCCGGCTACCGGCTTCAAGCATTTCGCCGTCGGTGAAGAGCTGATCCGCCAAGGCGACGAGGCAGACAACGTGTTCATCATCATCGAAGGCCACGCCGAGGCCATCGTCGACGGCCAGAAGGTTGGCGACGTACAGAAGGACGAGATCTTCGGCGCCATGGCGGTCTTCACCCGCGAGCGACGCAGCGCAACGGTGGTCGCCAGTGAGGCCTGCACGGTCATGGTCATTCCCAAGGAACAGTTCCTCGGACTGACACAGAGCAACCCCCGTATCGCTCACAGCCTCATTGAAAGCATGGCGCGGCGTATTGACCTGCTGAACAAGGAAGTCACTCATCTGCGGGTAAACGTTGCCGTTTGAGGCAGACCAGCCCAAAGAATATTTTTTACGAAAGCCTGTTGACGCAGAAATGAGAATTGTTATTATTATCGCAACTGATCGCGAGGTCAGCCGATAGCTGAAGGCTCAGGCAGTCGATCCTTCAGGTTATCTCCTCATCAGGCTAATCACGGTTTTGACCCGGCTCTGCCGGGTCTTTTTTTGCCTGTAGAAAATGTCAGCCAGGTTGCTTGCCCGGTCGGCGCAGCTGTTCGCAATGATCCTGCTCCGGTTGCGCCGGGGTGTACCAGACATAGTCGGCCTGCGCAGCGGATACCGTCTCGCCCACTTCAGCAAGCATCAACACCGCGACTGACTTCCCTGACAGATCCTCGATATGCAACGGCACGCCCAGATCTCGACGGACATGGAACGCGCCGGCCAGCAGCATGGCTGGCTCGGCTGCGGCGAGCGTTCGCTCGGCCATGCGTCGATCACGCTGCTGCTGCACCGCCAGCATCGCCGGCAGCTGGGAGGCCGGCAGCATCCCGCAGTGAGAGACCTCGATCTGCGCCAGCAATGCCTCGCTTACCGCCGCGGCCGCAGATTTGCGCCCCTGCAATGACGGTGCGGCACGATAGATCGACATGATTTCGTCGCGCCCGAGATTGGCATGCAGCAATGGGTAAGGCTGCGCGAGCGCATGTGAAACCAGGGCTCCGTACTGAGCCCAATCCCAGCCCCTCTGCCAGCCCAGCGCCTCAGGAAGATCGGCTGGCGCTTGCCCCTCACGCACCTCGCGGCGCACCGCATCGACTAGCGCCTGCTGTTGGGGGTCGAGCATCTCCAGCAACAAGCTGCCCTGCGGACGTTCTTCGGCCAACGCCCGCAGCAACCAGAGCTGCAGCGCATGGTGATCCGGGTTGTCGTGCCGCTCGCCGACCAGTAGCCGATCCTGCGCCTGCAGCTCCGCTACCAGCTGCGCGGGCGTGAGTACCGCGTCACTACGCAGATCGACGATCAGACCGAGCTCCGGATGCTCACGCCCTTCGGGACTTTGCCACTCAGGTAGCGACGGTAGCGAATGGCAGGCCGTCAGCAAACCCAGCACAAGCAACACAAGAATGCGCACGATGAACCTCCTCAACGGGCAATGATCAGCGGGTGACCGAGTTCCGGATGTCGCTGCACCAACACATCCAGACCGAATACCGCTCGCAGCGGCTCGGCTTGCAGCACTTCATCGGGTGGCCCTGCCACGATTGGCCGACCATCCTTTAGCAGCAGTAACCGATCACAATAGCGCGCAGCCAGATTCAGATCGTGCAGGATCACCAGAGCGGCGGCGCCTTGCGCGGCGAAGGCCCTGACCGCCTTTAAAATGCCGTGCTGGTGCGCAGGATCGAGCATCGACGTAGGCTCGTCGAGCATCAGCACCTGCCCTGTCTCGCCCGGCCACAGCTGCGCCAGCACCCGAGCGAGATGCACACGCTGACGCTCACCTCCAGACAGTTCGAGGTAGCTGCGCGTCGCAAGGTGCCGCGCGTCCGCCGCAGCCATCGCTGCTGCAACGAAGGCGGCATCGGCTCCGCGCCCGGTGCGATGAGGCAGGCGCCCCATGGCCACCACATCCGCCACGCGGAAGGCGAAGCTGAGCGTCGAACTCTGCGGCAACACGGCCAGGCAACGCGCGCGTTCCACATCCGCCCAGTCGCCGAGCGGCCGCCCTTGGAGCAAGACCTGCCCCCTGGAAGGCCTGAGCTCGCCGGATAACGTCGCCAGCAGCGTGCTCTTGCCCGCACCGTTCGGGCCGAGCACACCGAAAACCTGCCCTGGGCGCAGCTCGAGGGAAACATCCTGCAGCGCCGTTATCGCGCCACGGCGCACGGTCAGATCGCAGCCCACCAGCATCAGAGGCGCTCCCGCAACAGCAGATAAAGGAAGAAAGGTGCGCCGAGCAACGCAGTGACAATGCCGATCGGCAGCTCCGCCGGCGCTATCACCAGCCGCGCGACGACATCGGCAAGCAGCAGCAAGCTGCCGCCAGCAAGTGCCGAAGCTGGTAGCAGCAAGCGGTGATCGGGGCCGACCAACAGGCGCATCAGGTGCGGAACCACCAATCCGATAAAGCCGATCAGACCGGCAGCAGCCACCGCTGCGCCGACACCCAGCGCCGTGCAGACCACCAGTTCACGCTTGATCCGCTCCACATCGAAACCGAGATGACGCGCTTCCGATTCGCCGAGCAGCAACGCATTCAGGGCTTTCGCCCGCCGCGGCAGCCACAGTGCGACGGCGATGGTGATCAGCAGCAGCGGCCATAGCCGTGCATAACTGGCGCCGTTCAGACTGCCGAGATTCCAGAAGGTCAGCGAGCGCAACGTTCTGTCGTCGGCCAGATAGCTGAACAACCCAACCACTGCACCGGCCAGCGCGGTCAGCGCAATGCCGGCCAGCAGCATCGTGGCGACGTGGGTCTGCCCGTCGCGCCGGCCGAGTCGGTAAACCAGCAAGGTCACGCCCAGCCCGCCGACGAAGGCGAAGACCGACAGCAGGTAGGGCTCCCACCCCGCAGGCAACGCCGGAATGAATGTGCTACCGACTATGGCGATCGCCGCGCCCAACGCAGCACCGCTGGAAACCCCGACCAGCCCTGGGTCGGCCAGCGGGTTGCGGAACAGTCCCTGCATCGCCACCCCGCAAAGCGCCAGTACTGCCCCGGCGGCGCAGCCCAGCAAGGTCCGCGGCAGGCGGATCTGCGCAAGAATCAGCTCGGCCTGCTCGAGCCCGGACGCTTCGATCGGCACGCCTACCAAGCGCAGCGCCGCAGCCAGACTGTCGCCGAGCGCCAGGCTCAGCGGTCCCAGTGCCAGCGACAGCCAGATTGCGACCAGCAACAACAAGCCGAGTACGAAGAACAGAAAGCGCGCAGGAACCGGACTACCCATCGGATTGCTTTGCCAAGCGGTATGTGCGGCGAAGGATAAGAGCCCGCCGCCGCAGCCGCCAGCCCGGCAAAAATTATCCGACTGCACTTCCTCGCCGGCTGCGGGATAATTCCGGCTTATGGCGGAGGACCCGATGATCAGATTGTGCGCGACATCCGAGCTTCTCGAAGGGCAGAGCCGCGGCTTCACGGTCGGGGAGCTGAAAGTGATCGCCGTTCGCCGGGATGGCCGGACATACCTGTACGAGAACCGTTGCCCACACCGCGGCGTTCCGCTGGAGTGGCGTCCCGACCAGTTCCTCGACGACAGTGGCAGCCTGCTGCAATGCGCCACTCACGGCGCGCTGTTTCTCATCGAATCCGGTGAGTGCGTGGCCGGCCCCTGCGCCGGCCAGACGCTGCGCCAGCTGGATGCAGTCGAGGACAAGGACAGCATCTGGTTGCAAACTGATCGGCAGAGCGACAGTTGAGCACGGGCGCCGGGCGTCGGGCTTGGTTATCATGCCGCCACAGCTTTACCGTGAGATCGCCATGCTTCGCCTGCTGAGTCTGCTGCTCCTGCTATTCGTGCTTCCTGCCCACGCCGGCCTGTTCGACAACAAGCCCAGCGCCAGTCTTGGCGGTGCGCTGAACAACAGCAGCGATTTCCTGCCGGTACGCGAAGCCTTTCGACTGAGTCTCGTTGAAGCTACGCCTGAACAGATCACCCTGCGTTTCGTCGCAGCGGAGGGCTACTACCTCTACCGTCATCGTTTCGCCTTCAAGACCGACCAGTCAGGTGTCGTGATCGGTGAGCCGAAGCTGCCCGCCGGCGTGCCCAAGGTCGATGACTATTTCGGTGAGATCGAAGCCTATTACGGCATTGTCGATGTCGAGCTACCGCTGACGAACCCGGACAACCGCCCCTTCGTCCTGCAGGTCTCCTACCAGGGCTGTGCCGATAAAGGCCTGTGCTACCCGCCGGAAACCGAATCGCTCCCCATCGGCGACGTTGCCGGTGCCCCCAGCGGAGCGACCACCGAAGCGTCAGCCAGCCAGCAGGCCAGCGAACGCGACCTCTCCTGGCGCTCCATCGCGCTATTCTTCCTCGCCGGTCTGGGCCTGACCTTCACCCCCTGCGTGCTGCCGATGTTGCCGATTCTCACCGGCGTCGTGCTGCGCGACCAGCCCGGCGGAATGCGCAGCTTCCTGCTGTCGCTCGCCTACGTACTGCCAATGGCTGGCGGCTTCGCCCTGCTCGGCGCGCTAATGGGCGTATTCGGCGCCGAGCTGAATCTGCAGGCGCGCCTGCAATCACCCTGGATTCTTGTACCCTTCGCATTATTCTTCGTCGCCTTCGCCCTGGCCATGTTCGGGCTGTTCGAGCTGCGCCTACCCCAGGCACTCAGCAGTCGACTCGACCGTCTTGCCGGCAACGCACGCGGCGGTTCGTTTACCGGAGCGGCGCTGCTCGGTGCCGTGTCCAGTCTGCTGGTATCGCCTTGTGTTTCCGCTCCGCTGGCCGGCGCACTGCTGTACATCAGTGCCAGCGGCGATGCGCTAGGCGGTGGCCTGAAGCTGTTCGCCCTGGGCCTGGGTATGGGCGCACCGCTGGTGCTGTTCGCCACCGGCGGTGGCGCGCTACTGCCCAAGAGCGGCCCATGGATGATCAGCGTGCGCAACGTATTCGGCGTACTGCTGCTCGCCGTCGCCGTCTGGATGCTCGAGCGCGTACTGCC
The DNA here is from genome assembly GCF_900114065.1 of Stutzerimonas kunmingensis. GTDB lineage: Bacteria > Pseudomonadota > Gammaproteobacteria > Pseudomonadales > Pseudomonadaceae > Stutzerimonas > Stutzerimonas kunmingensis. The sequence continues at coordinate 103,135 of NZ_FORS01000011.1, read as the reverse complement.
CGGTCCGCTTGCTCTGGCGGCGTGGGGCCTGCTCGCGGCCGGCAGCGCCGTATTTCTCGGGACCCTGGAATTTACCAGCAAGACACCCAGGCAGAAGCTCGCGCAGCTGATGGGACTGGTATTGCTGGTCTACGCGCTGGCCGCGTGGGTCGGGGCGCTACAGGGCGGCTCCGATCCACTTCGGCCGTTGCCAACCTCCGTGGCCGGATCAGCGCCGGGCAGCATGACCAGTGAAGGCTGGCACACCATTTCCACGCCGGCCGAGCTCGATACCCAACTGGCCGCCGCCCGCGCCGCCGGCCAACCGCTGATGCTCGACTGGTACGCCGACTGGTGCATCAGCTGCAAGGTGATCGAACGCGAGGTGTTCGCCAACCCACAGGTGGCACCGCGGCTGACCGACTATCGTCTGATCCGCTTCGACATCACCGAAAGCAACGCCGCCCAACGCAGCCTGCTGGACCGCTACAAACTGTTCGGCCCCCCGGCCATCCTGTTCTTCGATCGGCGTGGCAATGAAATGGCCGACGTGCGTGTAGTCGGCGAGATAGACGCTCCCGGTTTCAGCGAGCGACTGGATCGCGCGGCACCTCTGCTCTAGCTCACGCACGCATTTTCGCGGCATCGATCCATGACAAGCCGACGATCCTCAGCCCAATGAATCATTGCGGCAATCTTCAGACATAATGCGGGCATTTCCTTCGATCGCGACATGACTGGACAGTCATGCCCTGCTTGGGGCATAGTTTTTCCCTTCTCGCGACCAGCCACCTCGACTGATCAGCGCATACAGAAAAACAAGGAATACCGATGGCCACGTTTCTGGTCCTCCACGGGCCGAATCTGAACATGCTCGGCACCCGCGAGCCGGGCGTCTACGGCGCAGTGACGCTGGCGCAGATCAATCAGGATCTGGAGCAGCGTGCCCGAGATCGCGGACATCATCTGCTGCATCTGCAATCCAACGCCGAGTACGAACTGATCGAGCGCATCCATGCCGCGCGCAGCGAAGGCGTCGATTTCATCCTGATCAATCCCGCGGCATTCACGCATACCAGCGTCGCATTACGTGACGCGTTGCTGGCCGTGAGCATCCCATTCATCGAAGTGCACCTGTCCAACGTGCACAAGCGTGAACCTTTCCGCCATCACTCCTACTTTTCCGATATCGCGATGGGTGTGATCTGCGGCCTTGGCGCCAGCGGCTACCGACTGGCCTTGGAGGCCGCCCTGGAACAACTCGCTGCTTCCTGAGGGGCTCGTGCACATGCCGAGCCTTGAAGAAGCGAGCAGCAATGCCCTTTGAACTTACCTGGGAGTCAATGCTTCATGGATATTCGCAAAGTCAAAAAGCTGATCGAACTGCTGGAAGAGTCCGGTATCGACGAACTGGAGATCCACGAGGGCGAAGAGTCGGTACGCATCAGCCGCCACAGCAAGCAGGTAGCGATGCAGCAGCCGATCTACGCTCAGGCTCCGGCTGCACCGGCTCCTGCTCCGGTAGCTGCGGCCGCCCCGGCTGTCGACGCTGCCCCTGCCGCGCCCAAGCTGAACGGCAATGTGGTCCGCTCGCCGATGGTCGGCACCTTCTACCGTGCGTCCTCGCCGGAATCCAAGGCGTTCGTCGAAGTCGGTCAGAGCGTCAAGAAGGGCGACATCCTCTGCATCGTCGAAGCCATGAAGATGATGAACCACATCGAGGCCGAGATCAGCGGCACCATCGAATCCATCCTGGTGGAGAATGGTCAGCCGGTCGAATACGACCAGCCGCTGTTCACCATCGTTTGAACCGCGGAGAGCCAGCGATGTTGGAAAAAGTACTGATCGCCAACCGCGGCGAGATAGCCCTTCGAGTTCTGCGCGCCTGCAAGGAACTGGGCATCAAGACCGTGGCTGTGCACTCCACTGCCGACCGTGACCTGATGCACGTGTCGCTGGCCGACGAATCCGTCTGCATCGGCCCGGCCGCCTCTGCCAAGTCCTACCTGAGCATCCCGGCACTGATTGCCGCTGCCGAAGTCACCGGCGCCGACGGCATTCATCCAGGCTACGGCTTCCTCGCCGAGAACGCCGACTTCGCCGAACAGGTGGAGAAGTCCGGCTTTACCTTCATCGGCCCGACCGCCGACGTTATCCGCCTGATGGGTGACAAGGTGTCCGCCAAGGACGCGATGAAGCAGGCCGGCGTACCCACCGTTCCGGGTTCTGACGGCCCGCTGCCGGAAGACGAGAAGGAAGCGCTGCAGATCGCCCGCGAGGTAGGCTATCCAGTGATCATCAAGGCCGCCGGTGGCGGTGGTGGTCGCGGCATGCGCGTGGTGCACAAGGAAGAGGACCTGATCGCCTCGGCCAAGCTGACCCGTAACGAAGCAGGCGCAGCCTTCGGCAATCCGATGGTTTACCTCGAGAAGTTCCTGACCAATCCGCGCCACGTGGAAATCCAGGTGCTGGCCGACGGCCAGGGTAACGCGATTCACCTGGGCGACCGCGACTGCTCGCTGCAGCGCCGTCACCAGAAGGTGATAGAGGAAGCCCCAGCCCCGCTGATCGACGAAGAGGCCCGCCGCAAGGTCCAGGCCCGCTGCGTCAAGGCGTGCATCGACATCGGCTACCGCGGCGCAGGCACGTTCGAGTTTCTTTATGAAGACGGCAACTTCTACTTCATCGAGATGAACACGCGCGTTCAGGTCGAGCATCCGGTTACCGAGATGGTCACCGGCATCGACATCGTCAAGGAGATGCTGCTGATCGGTGGCGGCCAGAAGCTGTCGATCAAGCAGGAAGATGTTGTCATCCGCGGCCATGCCGTGGAATGCCGCATCAACGCCGAGGATCCGCGCACCTTCATGCCCAGCCCGGGCAAGGTGAAGCACTTCCACGCGCCAGGCGGCAACGGCGTGCGCGTCGATTCGCACCTCTACGACGGTTACTCGGTTCCGCCGCACTACGACTCGCTGATCGGCAAGCTGATCACCTTCGGCGCAAACCGCGACGAGGCCATGGGCCGCATGCGCAACGCGCTGGACGAGTTGATCGTCGACGGCATCAAGACCAACGCCCCGCTGCACCGCGATCTGGTGCGCGACCCCGGCTTCTGCAAGGGCGGCGTGAACATCCATTACCTGGAGAAGAAACTGGGTATGGACAAGCACTGAGCCCCGCTCGGCGCTGTACTACAGAGGCTGCCTTCGGGCGGCCTCTGTCGTTTCTGCCAGGCGCGAACCAAGCCCATGCTGGCCGCAACACGCCCCCTCCAGTAAGCTTGCCGGCTTTTACCGCGACCCCATTCGAGAGGCTTCCATGTCCTGGCTGCAGATTCGACTCGCCATCACCCCCGATCAGGCCGAAGCGCTGGAAGACCAGCTGCTGGATCTGGGCGCGGTCTCCGTGACCTTCATGGATGCCGAGGATCAGCCGATCTTCGAGCCGGATCTCAACACCACTCCGCTGTGGTCGCACACGCACCTGCTGGCATTGTTCGAAGCCGACACCGACTCGGACTCCCTGCTCGCCCACCTGCAGCTGCTGCGCGGCGGCGAGCTGCCCGAGCACCAGGTCGAAGTGATCGAAGACCAGGACTGGGAACGCAGCTGGATGGACAACTTCCAGCCGATGCGCTTCGGCCGCCGCCTGTGGATCGTCCCCAGCTGGCACGCGGCGCCGGAGCCCGACGCGGTCAACCTGCTGCTGGATCCTGGCCTGGCGTTCGGTACCGGCACCCACCCCACTACCGCACTCTGCCTCGAGTGGCTGGATGCCCAGCCTCTGCAGGGCCAGTCCCTGCTGGATTTCGGCTGCGGCTCGGGCATCCTGGCGATCGCCGGCCTGTTGCTGGGCGCTGAGCATGCCGTCGGCACCGACATCGATACCCAGGCGCTGGACGCTTCACGCGACAACGCCGAGCGCAACGGCATCGCCGCAGAGCGTTTCGCGCTCCACCTGCCTGAACAGCTGCCGGAAAAGGCTGCCGACGTGGTGGTCGCCAACATCCTTGCCGGCCCGCTGGTTTCGCTGGCGCCGCGCATCACCTCACTGGTCAAGCCCGGCGGCCGCCTGGCACTGTCCGGCATCCTCGCCGAACAGGCCGAAGAGGTGCGCGCCGCCTACAGCGACGCATTCGAGCTCGATCCAACCGCCGACAAAGATGGCTGGGTACGCATCAGCGGCGTCCGACGTGCCTGAGCAGCGCCTTGCGACCTCGCCCGCACACTTGCACAACAGGCGCCGCAGCCCCTGCCGCTGCGCGACTGGCATACGCTAGACTAGCCGGCACCTTCGCGCGGAAAGACGCATGACCAGCTTCATCACCCAGTGCCCCAACTGCAGCACCCGCTTTCGCGTCGCCCGCAGCCAGTTGCGCACGGCCCGCGGCGCAGTGCGTTGCGGCGCCTGCATGGAAGTCTTCAACGCCGCCCATCATCTGCTGCGCGACGAGCTGGACCCGACGCAACCACTGACAACTCCCGTCGACAAGTCGATCCAGACGCAGGCTACCGAGCATCCCAGGGCTACCATGCCGGCGCCAACCGCCAAGTCCGATGAAACGCTGTGGATTCACGATGACCTGGACCTGGACAGCCTCGACCTGGACGAAGAGCTGGCCAAACTGGAGCGGCAGGAGCGCGAATTGTCTCGCGACCTACTCAGCCTCGAAGCCAACGGCGACGCGGCAACCAGGCCTCGCGATCCGCTAGCGGAGATATCCTCCACGCAGGACGAAAGCTGGGCCGAGATCCTGCTGAGCGCCGAACAAGGCGTCACGCAGTCGCCGGCGAGCCCGAGCGATGAGGTGGTCAGCTTCACCCCGGTCACCTCGGAGTCTCCGCAACCGCTGAGCCCATTGGCAGCCAGTCCCACGCCGCTCGCGATCGCCGAGGCCCAGCAGGCGCACGACGAAAGGGTCGAACCTGAACTGGCAACACCTTCGGCTACCGAACAGCTCGCCCCTGTCGTCGATCCTGCAGCGCCACGCCGCGAGCCCGACCTGCGCGACGAGCCGCTGTTCGAGCTCGACGATGAGCCACTGCAACTGGACTGGCAGGAAGCGAAGAAACCCTGGGGACGCTGGCTCGGCTGGAGCGTCCTGAACCTGTTGGCACTGCTTGCGCTGGGTGCCCAGTACGTTGCCTACAACTACGACGAGCTGTCGAGGCAGCACCAGTATCGCAGCTGGTTCGAGCGTATCTGCCCGACCGTTGGCTGCGAACTGCCGGCCCTGGTCGACATTGGCCAGATCAAGAGCAGCAACCTGGTCGTGCGCAGCCATCCCGAGTTCACCGGCGCGCTGGTCGTCGACGCGATCCTCTACAACCGCGCGGCCTTTGCACAGCCGTTTCCGCTTTTGGAAATCCGCTTCGCCGACCTCAACGGCAAACTGATCGCCAGCCGCAGTTTCAAGCCCAGCGAATATCTTTCTGGAGAACTGGCAGGACAGGCCCAGATGCCACCGCAGGTTCCCATCCATATCGCCTTGGATATCCTCGACCCAGGCGCAAAGGCGGTTAACTACAGCCTGAGTTTCCATTCGCCCAAATAACGACGAGCTTGCAGTTCAGACTGCCGCCGCCGGCGCTCATCGCGCGGGCGGCGGGCGTGTCCAAACTCCCGGCGATAAGGCGACCACTGTTCAGAATTTGTTCAAAACAGCCTTTAACCCGTCATGCGTAGCGGGTATTATGCCCACCCTTTTTTGCAGTCCCGATCTACCTAACAAGCAGGCCCCAAGCAGGGAATCTTCATGTCAGCGGTACGCATCGGCCCTTACACCTTGACCAATCGATTGATCCTCGCGCCCATGGCCGGCGTGACCGATCAGCCGTTCCGCCAGTTGTGCCGCCGCTTCGGCGCGGCCCTGGTGGTCTCGGAAATGCTCACCAGCGATGTGCGTCTGTGGAACAGTCGCAAATCCCGCCTGCGCATTCCCCATGCGGACGAGCCCGAGCCCCGCTCAGTGCAGATCGCCGGTGGCGACCCGCAGATGCTGGCCGAGGCGGCGCAGCGCAATGTGGAGCTGGGGGCGCAGATCATCGACATCAACATGGGCTGCCCGGCGAAGAAGGTCTGCAATAAGGCCGCCGGCTCGGCGTTGATGCGTGACGAGAAGCTGGTCGCGGATATCCTCGAAGCCGTGGTCGGTGCCGTGACCGTTCCGGTGACGTTGAAGATTCGCACCGGCTGGGATCGGCAGAACAAGAACGGCCTGACCGTCGCGCGTATCGCCGAGCAATCGGGCATCGCAGCACTTGCCGTTCACGGCCGCACCCGCGCCGACCTGTACACCGGCGAAGCCGAGTACGACACCATCGCCGCCATCAAGCACGCGGTGTCGATTCCGGTGTTCGCCAATGGCGATATCGATTCGCCGCACAAGGCGGCCCAGGTACTACAGGCAACCGGAGCGGACGGCCTGTTGATCGGACGTGCGGCGCAGGGTCGCCCGTGGATCTTTCGCGAAGTGGAGCATTATCTGCGCACCGGCGAGCTGCTCGCGGCGCCGACGCTGGACGAAGTTGAGAGCACCCTGTTGGAGCATGTGCAGGCGCTGCATGAATTCTATGGCGAGGTGATGGGAGTACGTATCGCCCGCAAGCACGCGGGTTGGTATCTCGCAACACTGCCGGGCGCGCGGGACTTCCGCGCCCGTTTCAATCATCTGGAAGACAGGGATGCACAGGCCTTCAGCATTCAGCAGTTCTTTGCCGAACAACGCTCAGGGCCTGGCTCGGTGGATGGAACAGAGGTGGCCGCATGACGCTGTTGAATGAAACATTGGTAAGTGGAACAACATCCGTGAGTGACAACGTGAACCTCAAGCAGCACCTGAACACGCCGAGCGAAGCGGGGCAGACGCTGCGAGGCAGCGTCGAGAAAGCGCTGCACAATTATTTCGCCCGCCTCGAAGGTGCAGACGTCACGGACGTTTACAACCTCGTACTCTCCGAAGTGGAAGCGCCGTTGCTGGAAACCGTGATGCACTACGTCAAGGGTAACCAGACCAAGGCTTCCGAGCTGCTGGGCCTGAACCGCGGCACCCTGCGCAAGAAACTCAAACAGTACGACCTGCTCTGACGCGGCAGCTGGCAGGCGCGGCTGTCCGCACCTGCCTGCTTCGCGGACTCAAGCCTGTAGCCTCTAGGAAACGTCAATGACCGACCAAACCACCCGCCTTCCCGTGCGCCGCGCGCTGATCAGCGTGTCCGACAAGACCGGCGTCGTCGAGTTCGCCCGCGACCTCGAAGCCCTCGGCGTCGAGATCCTTTCCACCGGCGGCACCTTCAAGCTGCTGCGTGACAACGGCATTGCTGCTGTCGAAGTGGCCGACTACACCGGCTTCCCGGAGATGATGGACGGTCGGGTGAAAACTCTGCACCCGAAGATTCACGGCGGCATCCTCGGCCGCCGCGACCTGGACGGCGCGGTGATGGCCGAGCACGGCATTGCCCCGATCGATCTGGTGGCGGTCAACCTCTATCCGTTCGCAGCCACGGTGGCCAAGCCCGGATGCACCCTGCCGGACGCCATCGAGAACATCGACATCGGCGGCCCGACCATGGTCCGCAGCGCGGCGAAGAACCACAAGGACGTCGCCATCGTGGTCAATGCCGAGGACTACGCGGCAGTGGTCGACAACTTGAAGAACGGCGGGCTGACCTACGCCCAGCGCTTCGACCTGGCGCTCAAGGCGTTCGAGCACACCGCCGGCTACGACGGCATGATCGCCAACTACCTGGGCGGTATCGACCAGAGCACCGAGCAGCTCAGCACCGAAAATCGCAGCCTGTTCCCGCGCACCTACAACATGCAGTTCATCAAGGCGCAGGACATGCGCTACGGCGAGAACCCGCACCAGCAGGCCGCCTTCTATGTCGAAAAGCCGGACGAAGCTTGCGTCGCCACTGCCAAGCAACTGCAGGGCAAGGAGCTGTCGTTCAACAACGTGGCCGACACCGACGCCGCGCTGGAGTGCGTGAAGAGCTTCACCAAGCCTGCCTGCGTGATCGTCAAGCATGCCAACCCCTGCGGCGTCGCCGTGGTACCGGAAGATGAAGGCGGCATCCGCAAGGCCTACGACCTGGCCTACGCCACCGACAGCGAGTCGGCGTTCGGCGGCATCATCGCCTTCAACCGCGAGCTGGACGGCGAAACCGCCCAGGCCATCGTCGAGCGTCAGTTCGTCGAGGTGATCATCGCACCCAGGGTCTCTCAAGCCGCGCGCGACGTCGTCGCCAGCAAAGCCAACGTGCGCCTGCTCGAGTGCGGCGAATGGCCGGCCGAGCGCAGCCCGGGCTGGGACTACAAACGCGTCAACGGCGGCCTGCTGATCCAGAGCCGCGACATCGGCATGATCACCGAAGCAGACCTGAAGATCGTCACCCAGCGCGCGCCGACCGAGCAGGAAATCCATGACCTGATCTTCGCCTGGAAAGTGGCCAAGTTCGTCAAGTCCAACGCCATCGTCTACGCCAAGAACCGCCAGACCGTCGGCGTTGGTGCCGGCCAGATGAGCCGCGTCAACTCCGCGCGCATCGCCGCGATCAAGGCCGAACACGCCGGCCTGCCGGTTCCTGGCGCGGTGATGGCCTCGGACGCCTTCTTCCCGTTCCGCGACGGCATCGACAACGCGGCCAAGGCCGGCATCACCGCGGTGATCCAGCCGGGTGGCTCGATGCGCGACAACGAAGTGATCGCCGCGGCTGACGAAGCCGGCATTGCCATGGTGTTTACCGGTATGCGCCACTTCCGTCACTAAGGTGGCGTGGCCGCGCTGAAGCGCCCGTCTGCGGCGTTGGCGGCGGACTCGCCGATGCTCATTGCCATCGAGGCAACTGCGCTCGTCGAGCCCCCGCCGCCTTGCATCCAGACGCTTCATCGCGACCCGAAAGATTCGAATACGCCGGGCACAGCCCGACACCAGACTCGTAGGGTGGAAAACCGCGTAGCGTTTTCCACCGATGGGCCGCAAGCCCCTCCCCCAGGAGAGACACATGAATGTACTGATCATCGGCAGCGGCGGCCGCGAGCACGCCCTGGCCTGGAAGGTCGCGCAGGATCCACGCATCGCCAAGGTATTCGTCGCCCCGGGCAACGCCGGCACCGCCACTGAAGCCAAGTGCGAGAACGTCGCCATCGACGTACTGGCCATCGAGCAACTGGCGGATTTCGCCGCCGCCAACGTACAACTGACCATCGTCGGCCCCGAGGCGCCGCTGGTCAAAGGCGTGGTCGATCTGTTCCGCTCGCGCGGCCTGGACATCTTCGGCCCAACCGCTGCGGCCGCGCAGCTGGAAGGCTCCAAGGCGTTCACCAAGGACTTCCTGGCCCGCCACGCGATTCCCACTGCCGACTACCAGAACTTCACCGAAGTCGAGCCGGCATTGGCCTACCTGCGTGAAAAAGGCGCTCCGATCGTCATCAAGGCTGACGGCCTGGCCGCCGGCAAAGGCGTGATCGTCGCCATGACCCTGGCCGAAGCCGAGGAAGCGGTGCGCGACATGCTGTCCGGCAACGCCTTCGGCGACGCCGGCGCGCGCGTAGTCATTGAAGAATTCCTGGATGGCGAAGAGGCCAGCTTCATCGTCATGGTCGACGGCGAGAACGTGCTGCCGATGGCCACCAGCCAGGACCACAAGCGCGTCGGCGACGGCGACAGCGGCCCCAACACCGGCGGCATGGGCGCCTATTCGCCGGCTCCGGTGGTCACCGCCGATGTGCATAAGCGCGTGATGGACGCGGTGATCTACCCGACCGTGCGCGGCATGGCTGCCGAAGGCAATGTCTACACAGGCTTCCTCTACGCCGGCCTGATGATCGACAAGGCTGGCCAGCCGAAGGTCATCGAGTTCAACTGCCGCTTCGGCGACCCGGAAACCCAGCCGATCATGGTGCGCCTCGAATCCTCGCTGGTGCTGCTGGTCGAAGCCGCGCTAGCCAAGGCGCTGGACAAGGTCGAGGCGACCTGGGATCCGCGCCCGACCGTCGGCGTAGTGCTGGCCGCTGGCGGCTACCCGGGCGATTACGCCAAGGGCGATGTGATCGAAGGGCTGGACGATGCCGCTGCGCTGGATGGCAAGGTGTTTCATGCCGGTACCGCGCTGAACGACCAGGGCCAGGTCGTCACCGCCGGTGGCCGCGTGCTTTGCGCAACGGCCATCGGCCGCACCGTCTCCGAGGCGCAGCAGCAGGCATACCGTCTGGCGGAAAAAATCCACTGGAATGGCTGTTTCTATCGCAAAGATATCGGCTATCGCGCCATCTCCCGGGAGCTGGGCGACAGCTGAGCGTAGCCAGGCGCCAGGAATGCGTGCGGCGCCAAGTTTTATCGCTGCCGCACGCATTACAGGCCGACAAAGGCATGGCTATAATCGGCCGTCACACACATGAACGGACTTCTCAAGTGGGTCGGCTCCGGATTGCCATCGCTGTTTTCTTCGGCCTGCTGCTGATCAACCTGATCCCGCTTCCGGCCCTGGCGTCCATTACCCAGTCGCCGCCCTCCCCCGCACTATCCGCTCCACCCAATTCCGTGCCACAGAACTGGCGCATGCTGATCGACCAGTCGGGAGGGCTTACGCTCGATGAGGTGGTTTTCCAGCGCGCACTGTTCCAGCGTCTCGAAAAACTCTCCTACAGCGCTCCGGCCAGCGACCGAGCCGTCTGGCTGCAGGTCAGCCTGCCGTCACTGACACGACCGAAGTGGCTGTGGCTGTTTGCACCACGGGTGCAGTATCTGGACTTCTACCTGTTGCGTGACGGCCAGCTCGAGCAGCATACGGCGACCGGGGAACTACGTCCCTTCAGCGCCCGGCCATTGCCCAACCGGGCGTACCTGTTCAGCCTTCCCAATGACGGGCAGCCGCGCGAGGCTTATATCCGCCTGCAGTCCAGCCATCCAATGATGACCTGGTTCAAGACCATTGATGAAGCCGGCCTGGTCAGCCTGAGCAAGCCTGCCTACCTGTTTGGTGCGCTGTTCGGTGCACTGGCGTTGCTGATGATCTACAACCTGCTGCGCTTTGCCTACACGCTCAGCTACACGCATATCTGGCTGAGCCTGCTGCACGGCGCCCTGCTGGCCTGCGCCATGGCCAATCTCGGAGTGATGGCGGCGTGGCTACCCTGGCTGACCTACAGTCAGCCGCTGATCGCCGATCTGTCGGCGATGGCCGCCAGTGCAGCGCTGCTCGGCTACACGCTGGGCTTCTTCCATCATCGCGGGCGAATCTGGATCACCTGGCTGCTGGGCATCGAACTCAACCTGGTACTGGCGCTGGCAGCCAGCATCCTGCTCGGTCAGTGGCCGTGGTACAGCTGGCTGATCTATTCGCTGGTGCTGGCCGCATCGTGCAGCACTCTCTTCGTCGCGATCTATCACTGGCGCCAGGGCTATCAGCCGGCGCGCCTGGTGGTGGCCGGAACGACCCTGTTCAACGTCGGCATGATCTTCTTCATGCCCATGTTGCTGGGCTTCGACCAGCTCGACCCGGGCTGGCTGACTGGCGGCCTGTTCAGCCTCGCGACCCTCGCAGGGCTACTGCTCAGCTTTGCCCTGCTCGAACGTCAACGGCAGCGCCAGACCGACAGCCGCACCCAATTCACCGCAGCGGCCGTCAGCAGCGCGGAACTCAAGACCAAGGCCGATTTCCTGTCCAAGATCAGCCATGAACTGAGAACGCCAATGAACGGCGTGCTGGGCATGAGCGAGTTGCTGCTGGGCACTTCGCTGTCGGCCAAGCAACGCGATTACGTCCAGACGATTCATAGTTCCGGCAACGAGCTGCTCAATCTGATCAACGAGATTCTCGACATTTCCAAGCTGGAATCCGGCCAGATCGAGCTGGATGACGTGCAGTTCGATTTCAACGCACTGATCGAAGACTGTCTGAGCATCTTCCGCGCCAAGGCCGAAAAGCAGAAGGTCGAGCTGATCAGCTTTATCCAGCCGCAGCTGCCGCAGGTGGTGACCGGCGATCCGACCCGCCTGCGGCAGACCCTGCTCAACCTGCTGGAGAATGCCTTCAAGCAGACCGACGAGGGCGAGGTGCTGCTGATCGCCGCGGTCGACGGACCGCCCGAGAGCCCGCGCCTGCGCATCACCGTGCAGGACAGCGGGCGTCCGCTTGAGGCGTACGAGCGCGACGCACTGCTCAATGCCGCAGTCGACAGTCATGACTTTCTTGCGGCGACACGCCATGGCGGGCGCCTGGGGCTGATCATCGCGCGCCAGCTGGTGCAACTGATGGATGGTGATTTCGGTATCCAGACTGGCACCAGCCAGGGCAACACCTTGTGGATCAGCCTGCCGCTGGCCAGTGAAGGGCTGGCGCAGAGCAATGCCGACCTGGACGGGCCGCTGCAAGGCACTCGGCTGCTGATCGTCGATGACAACGACACCTGCCGCAAGGTATTGGTCCAGCAATGCAGCGGCTGGGGCCTGGAGGTCAGCGCCGTTGCGTCGGGCAAGGAGGCGTTGGCCCTGCTGCGGACCAAGGCGCACCTCAAGGAATACTTCGATGTGGTCCTGCTCGATCAGGACATGCCCGGCATGACCGGCATGCAGCTGGCGAGCAAGATCAAGGAAGATTACAGCCTCAACCATGACGTCCTGCTGATCATGCTCACCGGCATGAGCAGCGCACCGAGCAAGATCATTGCGCGCAATGCGGGCATCAAGCGCATCCTCGCCAAACCGGTCGCCGGTTACACGCTGAAGACCACTTTGGCCGACGAGCTCGCGCAGCGCCAGCCGGGCACCCAGCAGCGCCAGGCAACGGTGCCGCAGAACCTGCCCGCGCTCGAAGTCCCTAGTGACTTCCGCATCCTGGTCGCCGAGGACAACAGTATTTCCACCAAGGTCATCCGCGGCATGTTGAACAAACTCAACCTGCAACCGGACACCGCCTGCAACGGCGAAGAGGCGCTGGAGGCGATCAAGGCGCAGCCGTATGACCTGGTCCTGATGGATTGCGAGATGCCCGTGCTCGACGGCTTTCAGGCCACTCACCAGCTGCGTGAATGGGAAGTCAGGAATGCGCGCCGGCGTACTCCCGTCGTTGCCCTGACTGCGCATATCCTCAGCGAGCACCGCGACCGCGCGCGAGAAGCAGGCATGGACGGTCATATGGCCAAGCCGGTGGAACTCTCGAACCTGCGCGAACTTGTCGACCACTGGGTTCGCGTCAAGCAGGCAGAGAGCGTCGACTGACCGCGCCCTACCGTCCCCGCAGGCTTCCAATCCCTGACAACAGTCGACATCCCAGTTTCCAGGCAAGCACCGCACTGGCACCGCTTCTACATCCCCTGCACCACATGCACAGCATCGCCTCAGGCTACCGATGCCCAGACGAACGCCCAGGCATTGGCGCTCTCCTGCAGGATACCAATCCAAGCGGAACCTCCTCCTGCCGGTCCGAGCGAGAAGACCACTCGGGTGAAAAACTGAACAAAACCGGTCGCCAGCTGCCGATTGTTTGACGATTCGAGAACAGGTGGAGGTTTGGCATGGCGGTCGATCAGGGATGAGTGTGCTTCAGCGCAAGACGTGGCCAATCCTCTTCCCTCAAGGAGCCACGTGATGATGAAGCGGAGCGATGTCGCCTGGACCCTCATCGGAGTCCTGGCCGTGCTGCTGTCCGGCTACCTGCTGTACCACGAAGTGCGCAACATCTCACTCAGCGAGCTTACCGACAGCCTGCAGGCGATCGGCGCGCGGCGTTGGCTGCTGGCCGCGCTGTCGACCCTGGGCGCCTATGTCGCGCTGGCCTGGTACGACCGCATCGCGATGGCTCATCTGGGCAAGAAGATGTCCTGGTGGTTCATCGCACTCTGTTCCTTCACCACCTACGCGCTGGCGCACAACATCGGCGCATCGGTGTTTTCCGGCGCCCTGGTGCGCTATCGCGCCTACCGCAGCCGGGGCCTGACGCCCCAGGAAATCGGCATCCTGATCGTCTTCTGCTCGCTGACCTTCGCGCTGGGCACCCTGCTTGCCGGGGGTGCCGTGCTGATTCTGAAACCGCAGCTTCTTCATCGGGCTGTCGATAGCGACAGCTGGGTATCCATCGCCGTCGGTTCGACCCTGCTCATGCTGGTCGCGCTCTATGCGTTCGGCGCATGGCGTCAGTTGCCACCGTGGCGGCTGGGCAAATGGCACATCGAGTACCCGCGACTGCCGATCGTCGGCCGTCAGCTGCTGGCGGGCCCGCTTGAGCTGTTCTGCGCCGCGGCGATCATCTACTTCGCGCTGCCGCCGGAACACAGCCTGGGCTATCTGACCGTCCTTGGCGTATTCCTCGCCTCCTTCACCCTGGCATTGCTGTCCCACGCACCCGGCGGGCTCGGTGTGCTGGAGCTGACCTTCGTAGCCGCCCTTCCGGAAATTCCCACGGTGGACGTGCTGGCAGCACTCATCGTGTTCCGCGGTTTCTATCTGCTACTGCCCTTCGCTCTGGCCATGATCGTCGTACTGATATTCGAGTACGGCCAATGGCGCGCAAAACGCAGCGCAGAGCCCGAACATTGATGATGGGGAAACGATACCAATCGCCTTCCCGACGAAGATGGTATGGCGAATGACCGCAACACAGGCGATCATGCAGCCCTCTCCAGACCAACCCGATGTCATGACCGATACCGACCAGACCCACGCCGAACACAAACCGCGCCCGCTAATCGACCTGGCCGTCAGCATCCTGATTCCCTCGCTGATCCTGATGAAGCTCAGTGGTGAAGACCACCTCGGCGCAGACGGTGCACTGCTCCTTGCCCTGGCCTTTCCGCTGGGCTGGGGGCTGTGGGAGCTGGCCAAATACCGCAAGTTCAACTGGATAGCCCTGCTCGGCCTGATCAGTGTGCTGCTGACTGGCGGCATCGGGCTGCTTCAGCTCGATACCCAGTGGCTCGCCATCAAGGAAGCAGCGGTTCCCGGCATCATCGGCATCGCCGTGCTGGCCTCGACGCGCACCCGCTACCCGCTGATTCGCACCCTGCTGTACAACCCTAAAGTGCTCAACGTGGACAAGATCCACGAACAGCTCGAGCAAAACGGCCAGGTCGAACACTTCGAAACGCGGCTGCTGCGGGCGACCTACCTGCTCAGCGGCACCTTCTTCTTCTCGTCGTTCATGAATTACGTGCTGGCCAAATGGATCGTCAACAGCCCCGCCGGCAGCGAAGCCTTCAACGCCGAACTGGGCCGCATGACCCTGCTCAGCTACCCGATGATCGCCATTCCCAGCATGTTGATGATGATGGCGATCTTCTTCTACCTCTGGCGCACCATCCACGGGCTGACCGGCCTGCGACTCGAGGACATCATGGCAACCTCGGCGCAGGAACCGCGCAGCTAACAAATAGCCGCGCATGAAAAAAGCCGGCGGGCTTGCGCCGGCCGGCCTGTCGCCCCCGCTCGTCAGAACAGCAGCTTGAATATCCCGATCACCACGATCAGGCCGATGATGAAGATGATGCCTGCGGTCCCGCCGATGAATTTCAACATGCCGTGCTCTCCGGTTTTTTTCAGGTCTGTGATTTTTGTGACAGTCCTGTCCCGGAGCCGTTCGTCAAAACTGCAGCGGAGTCCTAGTCGCTGACCGCTGAGCATTCCACTAGCCAGCCGCAAGCAGCATCCATAGCGGCAGGCTGATGACTGCAGTCACGGTCGAGAGAAACACGGTCGAGCTGACCGCTCGCGTGTCCTCGGAATGCTTGACGAACGCCAGCACGTTAACGCCGCTCGGGCAGGCTGCAAGCAGCACCAGCACGTTGCGTGCATCCTGATTCAGCCCTGGCAGCAACCCGCTCAGCCACCAGACCAGTGCCGGAAACGCCGCCAGTTTGACCAGCGTCAGCAGCAGCGCCGTCCCGTTTGGCCGCAGGCGATAGCGCGACAGGCTGATGCCCAGCACCATCAGCGCACAGGGCAATGCCGCCTGCGCGAGCCATACAGCAACACGCCAGAGCGGCTCGGGCAGCTCGAGCCCGGATAGATTCAACAGGGCACCGAGCACCAGACCGATGATCAGCGGATTCGCCAGATTCCTCAGCAGCGCCGGAGCGCTGACCTTGTCGCCGTCACCCAGCGCCGCGTAGAAGCTCTGCAGCGAGAACAGAACGAGACTGTGAAACACCAGGATGGCGAACACATAGACCAGGCTTTCCGCGCCAAGCAGGGTGGTCACCAGCGGGATGCCGACCAGCACGTTGTTCGAGTAGGCGGCCGTAAGACCAAGCGGAGTGGCGCGCCCGGCACGGCGGTGAGCGACCAGATTGACCAGCAGGAACACCAGCAGCACCGGTACGAAATAGGCCAGCAGCAGCATTGGCGACATGCCATTACTCAGCTCGGCGCGGGCGATCCCGGTAAACAGCACTGCCGGCATGAACAGCTTGAAGGTGACACTGGCCAGCCCGGCCGCTCCTTCGTTGTTGAGCCATTGCCGCCAGCCGAACAGATAGCCGAGCGTGATCAGACCGAAGATCGGCAGGATTGCCAACACCACTACCATGCTGCGCCCCTTCTAGAGCCGAACGTCAGGCCACGCCTTAGCGCGGGGCGCAAGAATACACCGGAGGTCAGGGAAATCGCACGGCGCCGGGTAACTGCCGTGCACTTTCTGTCAGGCGCGGGAGGACCGCTCACGGCTGATCGCCGGGTGCTCCTGCTGGCGCAGGATCGCCAGCACATCGGCCAGGTCTTCCTGCCAGTGACGGGGCGCGAGGCCAAAGGTCGACTCGAAGCGGCTGCAGTCGAGCACCGACCAGGCCGGCCGCCGGGCGGGAGTCGGGTACTGCGCCGTGGCAATCGGCGACACCGTCGGCTGCCGCGAGATCAGCCCGGCGCCTTCGCCCTGACGGAAGATTTCCACGGCGAAGTCATACCACGAACAAGCCGGTACGCCGCTGTAGTGGTACACCCCCCAAGCGAGATCCGCGCCGGCTGCGTAGCGGCGTGCCAGTTCGAGCAACACCGAAGCGATGCTGCCAGCCTGGGTGGGGCAGCCTATCTGGTCGCTCACCACACCAAGCGCATCGCGCTGCCGGGCGAGCCGCAGCATGGTCTTGACGAAGTTGTGCCCGTGCACGCCATACACCCAGCTGGTGCGAAGGATCAGATGCGATTGCAGACGCCCACGGATCGCTTCCTCGCCCGCCAGTTTGCTCGCTCCGTAGACGCCGGTCGGACCGGTTTCGTCGCTCTCGGTATAGGGGCGATCGGCCTCACCGGAGAACACATAGTCGGTGGATATATGGAACAACGGAACGCCAGCGTGCTCGGCCGCCTCGGCGAGGTGGCGCGCGCCGTCGCGGTTCACCGCATAGGCCTGCTCACGATGAGATTCGGCATTGTCCACATGGGTGTAGGCGGCCGCATTGATGATCAGCCCGGGACGTTGACGCATCACTGCCGCAACCTGCTCGGGTTGCGCGATGTCCAACTGGGCCCGTGCAGGCGCCAGCACCTCCAGCCCGAAACTTGCTGCGCGTTCCACCAGTTCTCGACCCACTTGGCCGCCGGCACCGCAAACGAGGATTCGCATTCTTTGTAGCCTCATCGACGACGCCCGCGCCAGGCGCGAGCGTCCGAAATTAGTTTCATCCACGGTGCTACACGCGCATCAGAGATGTCGCGCTGGCGCCGCAGGAGCCATCGAAAACGGGCTGGAACGCGTCGTAACGCCGCGTGGAACAGCGGAGCAGAGCCTTCCCGTATGTGATGGATGTGGTTTCCAGCCTCGTTGAGGCCAGACGAAAGGCGCTTTGTTCCCGAGCCGGGCAGAAAAATTTTCCAACCGTCACGACCGTCCACCCATCAGAGCAATACCGGCAATCGGCCAGCAATACGCAACTCCTCGACGGAAAGATCGACGCCGTAAGCCAGTACTTCCACGCCTGCCGCCTGCGCTTCCCGCAGCGCAGCGGCATAGGCCGGATCGATCTCCTCGGCCGGCCGCACTGCTTCGATGCCGCTCAAATTGACGCAGTACAGCTGCACCGCACGCACACCGGCACGGGCCAGCGTCGCCAGCTCACGTAGGTGCCTGGCGCCGCGTGTCGTTACGGCGTCGGGAAAGGCCGCCACTGGCATTTCGGCAAAGCCGAGGGTGACACTCTTCACCTCGACGTAGGCGGCAGTCCCGGCGTAGTCGAGACGAAAATCCACTCGGCTGTTCTCCACGCCATAAGCCACCTCGCGCTTGAGCGTCGTGAAACCGGCCAATTCGGCGATCTGCCCATTCAGCAGCGCCTCCTCGACCAGCGGATTGGCCCGCGCCGTGTTCACGCATGCCAACCGCCCCTGCGGGGTTTCGACCAGCTCCCAGGTCCCCGGCAATTTGCGCCGTGGATCGCTGCTGCGCTGGAACCACACTCGCGCACCCTCGCCCATGCAATTGAGCATCGAGCCGGTGTTGGGGCAGTGGATGCACAGCGCTTCGCCCTCGTCGGTGATGATATCGGCAAGAAAACGCTTGTAGCGCCTGACCAGTCGCCCCTGCTCCAGCGGTTGCGCAAAACGCATCAGGATTGCCAGCTGCGCAAGCCGCGGGCAATGCGCTCGACAGCCTGTTCCAGGCGCGGCAGGTCCTGGGTGTAGGCGAAACGCACATGATGTCCGGCCTGGAAACGACCGAAATCCAGGCCTGGGGTGATCGCGACGAACTCCGTTTCCAGCATGTGCTGGCAGAACGCATAGGCATCGCCGCCAAAGGCGCTGATGTCGGCGTACAGATAGAACGCGCCCTGCGGCTCGACCGCGATACCGAAGCCAAGCTCCCGCAAGGCTGGCAAGAGGAAATCACGGCGGAGGGCGAACTCGCCGCGGCGTGCCTCAAGAATCTCCAGCGTCGCCGGCTGGAAACACGCCAGGGCCGCGTGCTGAGCCATGCTCGGCGCGCTGATGTAGAGATTCTGCGCGAGCTTTTCCAGCTCCGGAACCGCAGCCGGCGGGGCCACCAGCCAGCCCAGGCGCCAGCCGGTCATGCCGAAATATTTGGAGAAGCTGTTGAGCACGAAGGCGTCGTCGTCGACTTCCAGCACGCTTGCCGCGTCCACGCCATAGGTCAGCCCGTGGTAGATCTCATCGACCACCAAATGGCCGCCACGCGCTTTCAGCGCTGCCGAAAGCCCAGCCAGCTCCTGGCGATCCAGCAGCGTCCCGGTCGGATTGGCCGGCGACGCGACCAGCGCACCGACGCTGTCGCGATCCCAGTAGCGCTCGACCAGTTCCGCAGTCAGCTGATAACGAACCTCCGGGCCGACCGGCACCAGTTGCGCGGCACCTTCGACCAGGCGCAGAAAATGCCGGTTGCAGGGGTAACCCGGATCGGCGAGCAGCCAATGCTTGCCGGGGTCCACCAGCAGGCTGGCAGCCAGCAGCAACGCGCCGGAGCCGCCGGGTGTAATCAGGATGCGTTCGGGGTCAATGGATAATCCGTAGCGCTGCGCATAGAAACCGGCAATGGCTTGACGCAGCTGCGGCAGGCCGCGCGCCGGGGTATAGCGCGTGTGCCCGGCGGCCAGCGCGGCCTGCCCTGCCGCCACGATGGGCGCCGCGGTGGTGAAGTCCGGCTCGCCGATTTCTAAATGAATGACGTCGTGGCCTTGAACTTGCAGCTGGTTGGCCCGCTCCAAAAGCGCCATGACGTGGAAAGGTTCGATTGCGCGGCTGCGCGCACTGTATGACGAGGTCATCTGACCTTCCTGTTGAGAACGAAACGTGAATTCTACCCAAGGTCCCGATACCGCTGCAGTTACTGTTGGATTCGGGAGTAGCGCGCCCCGATCCGATCTGGTAAGTTCGCCCGCTTGCAGCCGCAGGGCCGGCACGGGCCGGCAAGGGACAAATCATCCTGCGCAATGGACATAGCGAGAGGCGTTCATCCATGCCCATTACCAAAGAAACACCGTCGAGCAAGCAACTGATTCGCGCCTTCGAGCCCTATAAGGAAAGCAAGGGCGAGGAATACATGAGCGACAAGATGCGCGCCCATTTCACCGGCATCCTGAACAAGTGGAAACAGGAGCTGATGGAAGAGGTCGATCGCACCGTGCACCACATGCAGGACGAGGCTGCCAACTTCCCTGATCCGGCCGACCGTGCCAGCCAGGAAGAAGAGTTCAGCCTGGAACTGCGCGCCCGCGACCGCGAGCGCAAGCTGATCAAGAAGATCGACGAGACGCTGCAGCTGATCGAAGACAACGAGTACGGCTGGTGCGATTCCTGCGGCGTCGAGATCGGCATCCGCCGACTGGAAGCCCGCCCTACCGCTACGCTCTGCATCGACTGCAAGACGCTGGCGGAGATCAAGGAAAAGCAGATCGGTTCCTGATCCCGAACGGGGCGCTTCGGCGCCCCGCTTCATTTCCAGGCTCTGCAGCGTTTCATCCGCCCCGCCATCCCAGATAGCGCCGGCCCCAACATGCCCTTTCCTGCCCCGTCCCAAGCCCATCGCTACGTCGGCCGTTTTGCCCCGACACCCAGCGGCTATCTGCATTTCGGCTCACTGGTGGCCGCCCTCGCTTCCTATCTTGACGCCCGCGCGGTCGGCGGCCGCTGGCTGCTGCGCATGGAAGACATCGACCCGCCACGGGAGATGCCCGGCGCCCAGCGAGCCATCGTCGAAACGCTGTCGAGCTACGGATTCGAATGGGACGGCGAAATGTTGCGCCAGAGCGAGCGTCAGGTCGCCTACGGCGCCGCCATCGAGCGCCTGCTGGATGCAGGCTTGGCGTATGCCTGCACCTGCTCGCGCAAGCAGCTCGAAGACTATCCGGGCCCCTACCCGGGTTTCTGCCGCAACGCCGGCCACGGTCTCGACGCCGCCGCCATACGCCTGCAGGTGCCTGATCGCGAGTACGGCTTCACCGACCGCGTGCAGGGCGAATTCCGCCAGCATCTGGGTCGCGAGGTCGGCGACTTCGTGATTCGCCGTCGCGACGGCTTGATCGCCTATCAGCTGGCGGTGGTGCTGGATGACGCGTGGCAGGGAGTAACCGACGTCGTACGCGGTGCCGATCTGCTCGACTCCACGCCGCGCCAGCTGTACCTGCAGGAAGTGCTCGGTCTACCCCAGCCGCGCTATCTGCACCTGCCGCTGATCATCCAGCCGGATGGACACAAGCTGGGCAAGAGTTACCGCTCGCCACCCTTGCAGCCTCACGAGGCCAGTTCGCTGCTGCTGCGTGCTTTGCGCGCACTGGGCCAGCAACCGCCCACAGAGCTGAACGACGCACTGCCAGCCGACATCCTCGCCTGGGCGGTGCCGCACTGGGACGCTCAGCGCATCCCTCGCACACGGACACTGGCCGAATCGCAGCTGCGCTAGGCGGATTGCCACGCTGCGCCAGCTTTTGCCTGCCGCAGGTGGCTTGCCGCCCGCCGCTGCTCTACCATCGCCCCACTTCCGACACGAGACCCGGCATGTATATCTACCGACTGGTGCTGCTCCTGGTGGTGGGGATCTATCTGTTCTCCCCCGCCATCATGGACTGGTGGATCGACCCCAACGGGGCCTGGTATCGGCCCTACGTGCTGTGGCTGATCCTCATCGTGGTGACCTTCATCCTCCAGAGCCAGCGTGATGCAGACGAGCTTTAGCCTGAGCCACCTGATCCTGATCAGCGTTGCCTACCTGATCATGCTGTTCGGCGTCGCCTGGGTCAGCGAGCGCGGATTGATTCCTCGCTGGGTAATCCGCCACCCGCTGACCTACACATTGTCGCTGGGCGTCTACGCCAGCGCCTGGGCCTTCTACGGCACGGTAGGTCTGGCCTACCAGTACGGTTACGGCTTTCTCGCTACCTATCTCGGGGTCTGCGGTGCTTTCCTGCTGGCGCCGGTGCTGCTCTATCCGATACTGCGGATCACCCGCACCTACCAACTCTCGTCACTGGCCGATCTGGTCGCCTTCCGCTTTCGCAGCACCTGGAGCGGGGCGCTGACCACGCTGGTCATGCTGATCGGCATGCTGCCGTTGCTCGCCCTGCAGATCCAGGCGGTGGCCGACGCCATCGGCATTCTCACTCTGGAGCCGCTGCAGGAGCGCGTGGCGCTGGGCTATTGCCTGATGATCATGCTGTTCACCATCCTCTTCGGCGCCCGCCACATCGCCACGCGGGAGAAGCACGAAGGCCTGGTGTTTGCCATCGCCTTCGAATCCATCGTCAAGCTGGTGACCTTCGGTGCCATCGGCCTCTACGCCCTGTATGTGGTATTCGGCGGCCCGCATCAGCTGGAGATCTGGCTGCTACAGAACCAGTCGGCGCTGCAGGCATTGCACACGCCCTTGCAGGAAGGGCCCTGGCGCACACTGCTGCTGGTGTTCTTTGCCTCGGCCATCGTGATGCCGCACATGTATCACATGACCTTCACCGAGAACCTTGATCCTCGCGGCCTGGTGAGCGCCAGCTGGGGCCTGCCGCTCTATCTGCTGCTGATGAGCCTGGCCGTGCCGCTGATCCTCTGGGCCGGACTCAAGCTGGGGGTCAGCACCAACCCCGAGTACTTCACCTTGGGCCTGGGCATCGCCGCACAGAGCGAAACCCTGGCGCTGCTGGCCTTCGTCGGCGGTCTCTCGGCATCCAGCGGGCTGATCATCGTCAGCACCCTGGCGCTATCGGGCATGGCGCTCAACCACTTGGTGCTGCCGCTGTATCAGCCATCCAGCGAAGGCAACATCTACCGCTGGCTGAAGTGGACGCGCCGCAGCCTGATCTTCGCCATCATCATGGCCGGTTACGGCTTCTACCTGCTGCTCGGTGCCGAGCAGGACCTGTCCAACCTCGGCATCGTCGCCTTCGTCGCCACCCTGCAGTTCCTGCCGGGCGTGCTGTCCGTGCTCTACTGGCCGACCGCCAATCGCCGCGGCTACATCGCGGGCCTGCTGGCCGGCATCGGCGTCTGGGTAGTGACCATGCTGCTACCGCTGGTGGGCAACCTGGACGGCTTCTACATTCCGCTGTTCAACGTCGTCTATGTACTGGACGACACCAGCTGGCACCTGGCGGCAATCGCGTCACTGGCGGTCAACGTCCTGGCGTTCTCGCTGTTCTCGATCTTCAGTGAAACCAGCCCCGAGGAGCAGAGCGCTGCCGAGGCCTGCGCCGTAGAGAACGTCCGCCGCCCGCAACGGCGCGAACTGATCGCCGCCTCACCACAGGAGTTCGCCACTCAGCTGGCCAAGCCACTGGGCGCCAAGACCGCGCAACGGGAGGTGGAACAGGCCCTGCGCGATCTGCAGCTACCGTTCGACGAGCATCGCCCCTACGCGCTGCGCCGCCTGCGCGATCGTATCGAAGCCAATCTGTCCGGCCTGATGGGCCCCAGCGTAGCCCAGGATATCGTCGAGAATTTCCTGGCCTACAAGAACGGTGCCGATGGCTACATCACCGAGGACATCCACTTCATCGAAAGCCGGCTGGAGGAGTATCACTCGCGCCTGACCGGCCTGGCCGCAGAATTGGACGCCCTGCGCCGCTATCACCGGCAAACACTGCAGGAGCTGCCCATGGGCGTCTGCTCGCTGGCCAAGGATCAGGAAATCCTCATGTGGAACCGTGCGCTCGAGGAACTCACCGAGATCCCCGCGCTGCAAGTCGTCGGCTCGCGCCTGACGACCATCGCCGAACCCTGGCGCAGCCTGCTGAGCGACTTCATCGAGCAGGCCGATGAACACCTGCACAAGCAGCGGCTGGCGCACAACGGCCATCGCCGCTGCCTCAACCTGCACAAGGCAGCCATTGCCGAGCCACTGGCACCGGGCAACAGCGGCCTCGTGCTGCTGGTCGAGGACCTGACCGAAACACAGCAGCTCGAAGACCGCCTGGTTCACTCCGAACGCCTGGCGAGCATTGGCCGCCTGGCCGCCGGCGTGGCGCACGAGATCGGCAACCCGATCACCGGCATCGCCTGCCTGGCGCAGAACCTGCGGGACGAACGCGAAGGCGATGGAGAGATCGTCGAGATCAGCGGCCAGATCATCGAGCAGACCAAACGCGTATCGCGCATCGTGCAATCGCTGATGAGCTTCGCCCACGCCGGCGAGCGTCAGCAGCAGCTGTATCCGGTGAGCCTGGCGCAGGTGACGCAGGACGCCATCGGCCTGCTCTCGCTCAACCGCAACCGCACCGAAGTGCAGTTCATCAACATCTGCGATCCGACGCACTTCGCCGAGGGCGATCCGCAGCGGCTCGCCCAGGTGCTGATCAACCTGCTATCCAACGCCCGCGACGCGTCGCCGCAAGGCGGCTTGATCCGCATCAGCAGCGAAGTTGCCGAACAGACGGTGTACCTGACGGTGGAAGACGAAGGCAGCGGCATTCCGAAGGACATCCAGGACCGGCTGTTCGAGCCATTCTTCACCACCAAGGACCCTGGCGAAGGCACCGGCCTGGGCCTCGCGCTGGTCTATTCGATCATTGAAGAGCATTATGGCCAGATCGATATCGACAGCCCGGCCGACCCGGAAACACAGCGCGGCACACGTTTTCGCATCACCCTGCCGCGGCATGTCGAAGCGTCCCATGCCGTAAGTTGAAGAGGCGACTGCCGTACCGGCCCTTTGCCGGTTATGCCTCCAGACCGTCGAGAGAGTACTGATGTCACACATTCTGATCGTCGAAGACGAAACCATCATCCGCTCCGCCCTGCGACGCCTCCTCGAGCGTAACCAGTACGAGGTCAGCGAAGCCGGCTCGGTGCAGGAAGCACAGGAGCGCTACAGCATCCCGGGTTTCGACCTCATCGTCAGCGACCTGAGACTTCCCGGCGCCCCCGGCACCGAGCTGATCAAGCTCGCCGAAGGTACCCCGGTGCTGATCATGACCAGCTACGCCAGCCTGCGCTCGGCCGTGGACTCGATGAAGATGGGCGCAGTCGACTACATCGCCAAACCGTTCGACCATGACGAGATGCTGCAGACCGTGGCACGCATCCTCACCGACCATCAGCACAACGCAGCGACACAAGCGCAGCCCTCCCGTGGCGCAAGCGCCGCCTCAGCGACAACCGACCGAGAAGACATCGGCATCATCGGCCACTGCGCGCCCATGCAGGACCTGTTCGGCAAGATCCGCAAGGTCGCCCCGACCGACTCCAACGTGCTGATCCAGGGCGAATCGGGCACCGGCAAGGAACTGGTCGCTCGCGCGCTGCATAACCTCTCGCGCCGCGCCAAGGCCCCGATGATTTCCGTCAACTGCGCGGCCATCCCGGAAACGCTGATCGAATCCGAACTGTTCGGACACGAGAAAGGCGCCTTCACCGGCGCCAGCGCTGGCCGCGCTGGGCTGGTCGAAGCCGCTGACGGTGGCACGCTGTTCCTCGACGAGATCGGCGAACTGCCGCTTGAGGCACAGGCACGTCTGCTCCGGGTCCTGCAGGAAGGCGAGATCCGCCGGGTTGGTTCGGTGCAGTCACAAAAGGTCGACGTACGCCTGATCGCTGCCACGCACCGCGACCTGAAAACCCTGGCCAAGACCGGCCAGTTCCGTGAAGACCTCTATTACCGCCTGCACGTCATCGCGCTCAAGCTGCCGCCGCTGCGTGAGCGAGGTGGTGACGTGCTGGAGATCGCCAAAGCCTTCCTGGCACGCCAGGGTGAGCGCATGAGCAGCGACGAGCTGCATTTTTCCCGCGATGCCGAGCAGGCGATCCGTCACTACTCGTGGCCGGGCAACGTTCGCGAGCTGGAAAACGCGATCGAGCGCGCAGCCATTCTCAGCGAAAGCCCGGAGATCGATGCCGAGCTGCTGGGCATCGATATCGAGCTGGACGAACTGGACGACGATTTCGACGAGCCCCTTGGCACCATTCGCGGCATTGCCACGGGCAACGAGCCGACCGAGGATCTGTCGCTGGAGGACTACTTCCAGCACTTCGTGCTCGAGCATCAGGATCACATGACCGAGACCGAGCTGGCTCGCAAGCTGGGCATCAGCCGCAAATGTCTGTGGGAACGCCGCCAGCGCCTGGGCATTCCGCGGCGCAAGTCGAGTAGCGCGGCCGGGTAATCTGTTACCGCCCGCCATGACTCGTAACAAAAACCGGGAGCAACGGTAACGCTGCCCCGGTTTTTTATTGCCCCCCTCAGTCTAGATAATTACCAAGCCGTTGATAAATAAGGATTTTCTAAAGCTGGCACGGCAACTGCTTACGTACAGGCACAACAACAATAACGAGCAGACCCCACAATAAGAACAAGACGTAACGGCTCCAGCAAAATAACGACAAGAAGGCGGAGGCGCAGCTAACTGATTCTTTTGGAGAGGACTTGCCACGGGGTTCGCCCCACGACCAGGCCGAGAACAACAAAAAACTGCATCAGCAGGGCCCGCACTGGTTGGATCGAAGATCAAGGCAAAGTCAGCGACCAAAGAAATCCGTTTGCTATTAGCTCCCAGTGTGGAGTGCTCCTAACGGCTACGGCCCGATGGAACAGGCGAACAACAAAAACAGCAACGCCTGAGCGACTAATAACAATAAAGCACGCAACAGTATTCAAAGGGGAGCTTCGGCTCCCCTTTGTGCTATCCGGGGCTTACCCATTCCCTTCACAGCAGTCTTACTGCTCGACAATCGCGTGGCCTCCGCCCTGCGCCAAGCACTGTCTGCGTGACGCGGCGCACGATGCTTTTTGACACCTCCCTGCGCATCGTTCAACATCCAGCACTCTCGGTGCTAGAATCCGCGCAGGTTTCGCGGCCATTCGCGACACCGGCCCGTCTTCCGCCACACAGTTGCCCCCCATGCTGAAAAAGCTGTTCCAGTCTTTTCGTCTTCCTCTGCGCCGCATCCCGCATCCCCGCCGCACACCTGAAATTCTGTCCAGCCGGCAGCATTCCCTGCATCGCAACGAGATCAGTCGTTACGCGGTGAGCGTGGTCGAACGACTGCAGCAGGCGGGTTACGAGGCATATGTGGTCGGCGGCTGCGTGCGCGACCTGCTGCTGCAGCTGAATCCCAAGGATTACGACGTTGCGACCAGCGCGACCCCCGAACAGGTCCGTGCCGAATTCCGCAACGCCCGCGTGATCGGACGCCGTTTCAAGCTGGTGCATGTGCATTTCGGTCGCGAGATCATCGAGGTCGCCACCTTCCGCGCCAACCATCCGGAAGAGGATGACGACGACGCCAGCCATCTCGCTTCGCGCAACGAGAGCGGCCGCATCCTGCGTGACAACATCTATGGCACCCTCGAAGACGACGCCCAGCGCCGCGACTTCACCATCAATGCGCTGTATTACGATCCGACTACCGAGCGCATCCTCGACCACACCCGTGGCGTACACGACATCCGCAATCGCCTGATCCGTCTGATCGGCGACCCCGAGCAGCGCTACCAGGAAGACCCGGTGCGCATGCTGCGTGCCGTGCGTTTCGCCGCCAAGCTCGACTTCGAGATCGAACGGCACAGCGCCGAACCCATCGTCGACCTCGCCGACCTGCTCGACGGCATTCCCTCGGCACGCCTGTTCGACGAAGTGCTCAAGCTATTCCTCGGCGGCAAGGCCGAGCGCACCTTCGAGCTGCTGCTCGAGTACGATCTCTTCGCCCCGCTGTTCCCGGCGAGCGCCGCAGCACTCGAGCGCAACCCCGAGTATGCCGGAACGCTGATCCGCAACGCCCTGGCCAACACCGACCTGCGCATTCAGCAGGGCAAACCGGTGACGCCGGCATTCCTCTTTGCCGCACTACTCTGGCCCGCCCTGCCCGCCCGCGTACTGGAACTGCAGGACCGTGGCATGCCGCCGATCCCGGCGATGCAGGAAGCGGCGCACGACATTATCTGGGAGCAGTGCCAGCGCACCGCGATTCCGAAACGCTTCACCATCCCCATGCGCGAGATCTGGGACATGCAGGAGCGCCTGCCGCGCCGCCAGGGGCGCCGCGCCGATCAGTTGCTGGAAAATCCGCGCTTCCGCGCTGGCTACGATTTCCTTCTGCTACGCGAAAGCGCCGGAGAGAAAACCAACGGCCTCGGCGACTGGTGGACCGAATATCAGGAAGCCAGCGACAGCGAACGTCGCAACATGATTCGCGGCCTCAGCAACAAGGAAGAAGCCGGCGGAGCGAAGAAGCGTCGTCGCGGGGGGCGCCGCCGCCGTGGTCCGGGCGACAACGCCGCCAACCCGGCCGAGTAAATGGAACGCGTCTACATCGGCCTGGGCAGCAACCTGGCCGATCCGCAAAAGCAACTGCGCGGCGCCCTGCAAGCGCTGGCTGACTTGCCACAGAGCAGTCTCGCAGCAGTATCGTCACTCTATGCAAGCGACCCACTCGGACCAGCCGACCAACCACGTTACGTCAACGCCGTAGCCGCTCTGGACACCAGTCTCGCGCCGCTCGATCTGCTCGACGCCCTGCAACGCATCGAGCAGGCCCAGGGTCGCGAGCGCAAGGCGGAGCGCTGGGGCCCGCGTACGTTGGATCTGGACATCCTGCTGTTCGGCGATCGCCTGATCGCCGAACCCCGTCTGCAGGTTCCGCATTATCACCTGCAAGCCCGCGCATTCGTGCTCTACCCGCTCGCTGAAGTCGCTCCGGCGGAGTTGCTGCTGGCCGATGGTCGCCGACTCGTCGACCTGCTCGCTGCCTGCCCCTTCAGCGGTCTCGAGCGGCTTGGCGATGACGGTGTCACCGCCGCGGTAACGAACGTAACGCGCGGGTAACACTCGCGATTGACTTACTCTGTCGCCGCCGGGACTATAAGCGCCCTCTGCCATCCGCGGCCCCATGCACCCAACCGGTGCGCCGCGCGGCAACCCTGACCTCCGAGGCTCGAAGAGGACGGCATTCATGCCAGACGTAACCCTGACCACGCTGCAAGGGCTCAAGCAGAAGGGCGAAAAGATCGTCATGCTCACCTGCTATGACGCCACCTTCGCCAAGACCGCCTGCGATGCGGGCGTCGAGATGCTTCTGATCGGCGATTCACTCGGCATGGTCCTGCAAGGTCACGACAGCACCCTGCCGGTCACCGTTGCCGACATGGCCTATCACACCGCCAGCGTCAAACGCGGTAATCGTGGCGCGATGATCGTCGCCGACCTGCCGTTCATGGCCAACGCCACCACCGAGCAGACCCTGAACAATTCGGCCGTGCTGATGCAGGCTGGCGCACACATGATCAAGCTGGAGGGCACCGCCTGGCTGGCCGAGTCGATCCGCCTGCTGGCCGAGCGTGGCATTCCAGTCTGCGCACACATGGGCCTGACGCCACAGGCGGTCAACATCTTCGGCGGTTACAAGGTACAAGGCCGCGAGGAAGCCCAGGCACTTCAGATGCTGGAGGACGCCAAGGCGCTGGAAGCCGCCGGTGCAGCCATGCTGCTGCTCGAGTGCGTACCCAGCGAACTGGCTGCGCGCATCACCCGGGCGGTGCAGATTCCGGTGATCGGCATCGGCGCCGGCAGCGACACCGACGGCCAGGTGCTGGTGTTGCACGATATGCTCGGGCTCTCGCTCGGTGGCCGCGTACCGAAGTTCGTCAAGAACTTCATGCGCGAGCACGGTGACATCCCATCCGCCATCGCCGGCTACGTGAAAGCCGTCAAGGCCACCGAATTCCCCGCAGTCGAACACGGTTTCTCCGCATGAACATCGTCAAGACCATCGCCGACCTGCGTGCCGCAGTGTCCCGCGCCCGTGGGGAAGGCAAGCGCATCGGCTTCGTGCCGACCATGGGCAACCTGCACGCCGGCCACATCGCGCTGGTGAAGAAGGCCGGGCAGCGCGCCGACTTCGTGGTCGCCAGCATCTTCGTCAATCCACTGCAGTTCGGCCCCAACGAAGACCTGGACAACTACCCGCGCACCCTCGCTGCGGATCAGGACAAGCTGTTCGAAGCCGGCTGCCACCTGCTCTTTGCGCCGAGCGTCGAAGAGATTTATCCGCACGGCCAGGCCCAGCAGACCATCGTTCGCGTGCCCGGCGTTTCCGAAGGTCTCTGCGGTGGCAGCCGCCCCGGGCATTTCGACGGTGTATCCACCGTGGTCAGCAAGCTGTTCAACATGGTGCTGCCGGACCTCGCCCTATTCGGTCAGAAAGACTTCCAGCAGCTGGCGGTGATCCGCACCATGGTCCGCGATCTGAACATGCCAGTGCAGATCCTCTCCGAGCCGATCGTTCGCGCCGCCGACGGCCTGGCGCTGTCTTCACGCAACGGCTATCTGAGTGCAGACGAGCGCGCCACGGCTCCATCGCTGTACCGCACCCTGAGCCAGCTGGACGTAGCGATCCGGGGCGGTCGCCGCGACTACCCGGCGCTGATCGCCGAAGGCCTGAGCGCTTTGCAGGCTGCCGGCCTGCGTCCGGACTATCTGGAGATTCGCAACGCAATCGACCTGCAACCGGTCAGCGAGCGCTCCACCGAGCTGGTCATCCTCGCCGCCGCCTACCTGGGCAAGACGCGGCTGATCGACAACCTGCTGGTGGACATCCACACATCGGCCTGATCCCAGCCATTTGCCCGCAGCCTTGATCACGTTCGAGGCTTAAGGCACACTCTGCGCCGCTTGCGCACCCGGAGGACCCCGCCATGCACGCCATCATGCTCAAGGCCAAACTGCACCGCGCCCAGGTAACTCACTCGGTGCTCGATTATGAAGGTTCCTGCGCCATCGACGGCGAATGGCTGGACCTGGCCGGCATCCGTGAATACGAACAGATCCAGATCTACAACGTCGACAATGGCGAGCGCTTCACCACGTACGCCATCCGCGGCGAGGAAGGTTCGAAGATCATCTCGGTCAACGGTGCCGCTGCTCACAAGGCCGGTGTCGGTCACCGCCTGATCATCTGCGCCTACGCCCACTACAGCGAGGCCGAGCTGGCCAATTTCAAACCGCATGTGCTTTACATGGGTGCCGACGGCGAGCTGAGCCATACCAGCAACGCAATCCCGGTACAGGTCGCCTGAGCCACCGTTCAGGTGTCGTCGAATAGAAGCCCGAAGTGTTCTGCACTTCGGGCTTCTTCGTTTGAACATGGCTGAATGGTCGATAGGTGCGAGAGTGAAAGCACGGGCTCGAGCAGAATAGAAGGCAATGGCCCGGAACGGAGTGGGGGTTTCCCCTGTCTGAGCTGACTCTGATGGCATAGGATGTGCCTTCACCGGCTCGGTGAAAGCCGGGTTCGGCCAGCATCCGCAGCATTCAGGAGGAGTGCCGGCGCGCCCGCACGGTCATACACATTACTGAATCCCGTCGCGACCAACGCGCGCCTGCGCGTGCAACTGCAGGGGTTCAGCGGCCTGTCAAAGCAAAGGAAGCCGCATCACCATGAGCTACTACCAGCATCCGCTCGATGTCACCGGCCTGCCGTCCTGGAAGGCCCTGGAAGAACACCGCCTGGCCATGCAGAACTTCAGCATGCGCGAAGCATTCAAGGCCGACCCGACGCGCTTCGATGATCTGTCGGTTTCCTGCAGCGGCCTGTTTCTCGACTACTCGAAGAACCTCATCACGCCCGAGACTCGCACCCTGCTGGTGAACCTGGCCCGCGAGGCCGGCGTCGAGCAGGCAGCCCATGCGATGTTCGAAGGCGAGCGCATCAACGCCTCGGAAAACCGTCCAGTGCTGCACACCGCCCTGCGCCGCCCGATGGGCGAATCGGTGATGGTCGACGGCAAGAACATCATGCGTGACGTGCACACCGCGCTGGCGCAGATGACCGACATCGTCACCCGCATCCACAACAACCTGTGGCGCGGCTTCAGCGACAAGACCATCACCGACGTGGTGAACATCGGCATCGGCGGCTCGTTCCTCGGCCCGCAGCTGGTATCCGAGGCGCTGTTGCCGTTCACCCAGCACGGCGTACGCACGCACTACCTGGCGAACATCGACGGCAGCGAATTCCGCGAAGTGACCGCCAAGCTGAATGTCGAAACCACGCTGTTCATCATCTCCAGCAAGACGTTCGGCACCCTCGAGACGCTGAAAAACGCCCAGGCCGCACGCACCTGGTATCTGGGCAAGGGCGGCACCGAAGAGAAGCTCTACCGCCACTTCATCGCCGTCACCAGCAACAAGCAGGCGGCGGTCGAATTCGGTATCCGCGAAAAGAACATCTTTCCGATGTGGGACTGGGTCGGTGGTCGCTATTCACTGTGGTCGGCGATCGGCTTGCCCATCGCCCTGGCGATCGGCATGTCCAACTTCAAGGATCTGCTGTCCGGCGCCTACAGCATGGACCAGCATTTCCTCAGCGAGCCGTTCGAAAGCAACATGCCGGTGCTGCTGGCGATGCTAGGCGTCTGGTACCACAACTTCTGGGGTGCACAGAGCTACGCGTTCCTGCCCTACGACCACTACCTGCGCAACTTCGTCAAACACCTGCAGCAGATGGACATGGAGTCCAACGGCAAGAGCGTGCGCCAGGACGGCACACCGGTGTCCTGCACCACCGGCCCGGTGATCTGGGGCGGTGTCGGCTGTAACGGCCAACACGCCTACCACCAGCTGCTGCACCAGGGCACACCGCTGATCCCGGCCGACTTCATCGTGCCCGTGGTCAGCCACAACCCTGTCGCCGATCACCACGAGTGGCTCTACGCCAACTGCCTGTCGCAGAGCCAGGCCTTGATGCGCGGCAAGACGCGCGAAGAAGCCGAGGCCGAACTGCGCGCCAAGGGCCTCAGCGAGGCCGAGGTGCAGCGTCTCGCCCCGCACAAGGTGATCCCCGGCAACCGCCCGAGCAACACCGTGGTGATGGAAACCATCAGCCCCGGCCGCCTCGGCGCACTGATCGCGCTGTACGAGCACAAGGTCTTCGTCCAAGGCGTGATCTGGGGGATCAACTCCTTCGACCAGTGGGGCGTGGAGCTCGGCAAGGATCTGGGCAAGGCCGTCTACAACCAGATGACCCGCTTCGATGCTGCGCCCGCAGAGGATGCCTCCACCCAGGGCCTGATCGACTTCTTCCGCGGCCGCCACCGCGGCTGATATCGCCCCTCGACCGGACAACAGTGCGGCGCTGCTGTCCGGTCTCTCCTCCTTCCCCCGTTACCACCGCCAATTGGCGAGCCCTCTGCGTCTGTTCAGGTAACATCGCCGCTTGCCAAGCCAACAGCGCTGTCGCCATGGAATTCATTCGCCGTCATATCGAAACCCGCGTGCTCAGCCTTACCGGGCTGGCGATCGGCGGTGTCGATTACGAAAATCCTCCGGGCGATCCCGGCCTGTTCGGGCCTGAGTCCGTGTGCTGGCGCGTGCATGGCGACTTCACCTCGATGATGGTTGGCGGAATCTCCGCACTTCTATTGCAGGCGCTGCACCCGTTGGCGCTGTCCGGTGTGTGGGATCACTCTAATTTTCGCGAGGACCTGCTCGGCCGCCTGCGGCGCACCGGGCAGTTCATCTCTGCCACTACCTTCGGTAGCCACGCCGATGCCGACCGACTGATCGAGCGGGTCAAGCGGATTCATGCAGGCGTATCCGGTACGGCGCCGGATGGTCGTCCCTACGCCGCGTCGGATCCCGACCTGCTGACCTGGGTGCACGTCGCCGAGGTCAGCAGCTTTCTCAAGTCACACTTGCGCTACCTCAATCCGGATCTACCCCCTGCCGAGCAGGATCGCTATTACGCCGAAGTGGCGCTGATCGCCGAGCGCCTCGGCGCCGGTGACGTGCCGCGTTCGCGCGCGCAGATCGAGGCTTATCTCGAGCGCACCAGCCCCCAACTCCGGAGCGACGAGCGTGCGCTGGAAATCCTGCAGATACTGCGTACCGCCCCGGCGCCCAGCCCCCTGCTCAGGCCCTTCGGAACGCTGATGCTGCACGCTGGTGTCGAGCTCTTACCCGAATGGGCTCAGGAAATGCTTGGCCTGACACTGAGCGAAAGCCGACGCCAGCTGATCCGCACCGGGGTTCGCAGCACCGCGCCGGTAGTGCGCTGGGCCGTACGCAGCGGCTCCGTACACCGCGCGCGTCGACGCATGGGCCTGCCGCCACGCTAGCGCCAGGCAACCAGCGCAGCGATTCTTGATAGACTGCGCGCCCTTCTATTTCGAGTCGCCGCGCATGTCATCCCTCGTCCAGGCGCTGCGCGCCGCCTTCGATAGCCGCCGCCCACTGCTCGACGAATTGCAGCAGCAAGGCACCGATTGCTACCGGCTGTTCCATGGCAGCCAGGAAGGCGCGGCCGGCTTGACGGTCGATCGCTACGGCCCGCAGCTGATGGTGCAAAGCTTCCATCAAGCGCTCGACGCGCAAGCGCTGCAGAGCATCCATGACGAATCCACCGACTTTCTCGGGCAACCGCTCCAGCTCATCTACAACGATCGCTCGCAGAGCAACTCACGGATCGACCGCAGCAACCAGGCGCATCAACCTGAGGACGTGGCGCTGGAAGATCAGGTCGCCCATGAGTGGGGCCTGCGCTATCGCGTGCGAGGCCGCCACAGCGGGCAGGACCCACTGCTGTTCCTCGACCTGCGCAACGCCCGCGGCTGGGTCAAGCAACACAGCGCCGGCAAGTCGGTGCTCAATCTGTTTTCCTACACCTGCGGCGTCGGCCTGTGCGCCGCCGCAGGCGGAGCGGCGGAAGTCTGGAATGTCGATTTCGCCGAGCGCAACCTGGCAGTGGGCCGGGAAAACGGCGAGCTGAACCCTTCCCTGCCGCCAATGCAGTTCGTACATTCCGACTACTTCCCGGCGATCCGCCAACTGGCCGGTCTGCCGGTCAGCGCCCGTCGCGGACGAGCCTTGCCGGACTACCCGCGCCTGGTACAACGTCAGTTCGATCTGGTACTGCTCGATCCGCCCGCCTGGGCACGCAGCGCCTTCGGCACGGTGGACCTGCTGCGCGACTATCAGAGCCTGCTCAAACCGGCGTTACTGGCAACCGCTGAAGATGGGGTGCTGATCTGCTGCAACAACCTGGCGAAGGTATCGATGGATGAGTGGCGGCCCCTGGTGCTGCGCTGCGCCGAGAAGGCCGGCAGGCCGGTACGCGAATGGCAGGCGCTGGCACCGGCTGCCGACTTCCCCTCGCGCGATGGGTTGCCCCCACTGAAGACCCTGATTCTGCGGCTTTGAGCGCATTGCCCGTATCGCTCGATTCGGGGAACCGTGTACGCGTGCCATATTCCAAGGCAACCATTCGCCAGGAATACTTCCGGTCATGCCCAATGGAATGAAGCGTGCGTTCACCGGGGTGGCGCTCGTGCTGATCTGCTACAGCCTGCTTGGCTTTCTGATCCTGCCGGGTATCGCCCAGCGCATCGCCAATCAGCAGCTTGCGGCCTACGCAACCGTGCCGGCCAGCCTGCAACGTATCGAATTCAACCCGTTCAGCCTCGAGCTCTCGCTGTTCGGCCTGCGCATCGGCGAGCAGGACGATCGTCAGCTGGCCTTCGAGCGGCTCTTTCTCGACCTGCAGTGGGACAGCCTCTGGCAACGCACGCTGCACCTGGCCAATGTCGAGCTGATCGAGCCGGACGTCGAGGTGCGCTTCGCCGAAGATGGCACGCTCAATCTCAGCCAGCTGTTCGAGGTGCCTGAATCAGAGCCGACGACCAGCGAGGGCGGTGACATCTTCCCGCTGCGCATGGATCGTCTGCAACTGGCAGGCGGCCGCCTCGCCTTCCTGGACCAGCGCCCGAGCGAGCCGATTGCCCTGGTCTACGATTCACTGGATTTCGAACTGCACGACCTCGCCACCCGCAGCGACGGCAGCGCCGATGCCCGTCTAACCGCCAGCGGGCCGAGCGGTGGGCGCATCGACTGGCAGGGCGATATCGGCCTGCAACCACTGACATCCAGCGGTCAGTTGCAGATCAGCGATCTCCAGCTCAAGGACCTGTGGCCCTATGTACGCGATGCCGTGCCGCTGACACTCAAGGATGGCAGTCTCGAGTTCAGCACGAACTATCGCCTGGACCTCAGCGATAACCTCGCGCTGCGACTGGAGAATGCCAAGGCCGCACTCGGCCCACTGGCCCTCGACAGCACCGATGGGCACAAGTTGATCCGCATGGAGCGACTCGAGCTGAGCGAAACGTCGCTGGACCTGGCCAGGCAGCAGATCAGCATTGGCAAACTGCGCAGCCGCAATCTGGAAACCTGGGCGGCCCGGGAAGCGGACGGAGAACTCGACTGGCAGAAACTGTTCGCCTCGACCAGCGACAAGACAGATGCCGACGCGCCGACCACGGACGACACAGCAAAGGGAGCCAACGCACCCTGGCAGGTGTTGTTACGCGACGCTCAGTTGCGCGACTACCGGGTCCATCTCGTCGATCGCGTCCCGGACGATGAAGTCGCGCTGGAGCTGGGCCCGCTAGATCTGAACATCCGCGAGTTCGACAGCCTCGGCACCAGCCCCTTCTCCCTGGAACTGGAAACCGGAGTCGGTAAGCAAGGCGCCATCCAGGCCAACGGGCAACTTCAGATGAGCCCCGTGAGCGGCAAGCTGGCGGTGACGACGCGAGATATCGACCTGCGCATCGCTCAGGCCTATCTCAGCCCACTGGTCCATCTGGAAGTGCGCAGCGGCCTGCTGGCCAGCGAACTCGAGGTCGAGCTGAAGTCCACCGAGCCGCTCGCCTTCAGCGTTCGGGGCAGCGTAGACGCCACTCAGCTGCATACGCTGGACACGATCAACAATCGCGATTTCGTCAAATGGCAGCGCCTGCAACTCAGCGGCCTCGACTACCAGCACCCGAGCAGCCTGGCAATCGAGCGCGTCGACCTCAGCCAGCCTTATGCGCGCTTCATCATCAACCCGGACCTGAGCACCAACATCAACGACCTGCTGGTCGAGCGCAGTGAGGCTGGGGATGACAACGCACAGGCACAAGACTCCTCCGAGCCGCTGGCTATCCATATCGGCGGCATTGCCATTGCCGACGGCTCGGCGAACTTTGCCGACTTCAGCCTGCGACCGCCCTTCGTCACCGCCATCCAGTCGCTCAACGGAGATATCGGCACCCTGGACAACCGCGAGCAGAAAGCCGCCTCGGTAAATGTCGCCGGCAAGGTGGATCAGTATGCGCCGGTCAGCATCAAGGGCAGCCTGACGCCTTTCGATCCACTGCAGAGCCTCGACATCGCCACGAGCTTCCGCCAGGTCGAGTTGACCACGCTGACGCCCTACTCCGGCAAATTCGCCGGCTACCGGATTCGCAAGGGCCGCCTCAATCTGGATCTGCATTACCGGATTGAGCAGGGTCGTCTTAACGCAGAAAACAAGGTCGTTCTGGAGCAGCTGCAACTTGGCGAGAAGGTCGACAGTCCTGATGCCGTGGATCTGCCTGTTCGGCTGGCGGTCGCCCTGCTCAAGGACAGCAAGGGCACCATCTCCATCGAATTGCCGGTGCAGGGCAACCTGAACGACCCGCAGTTCAGCGTCATGCCGATCGTCTGGCAGACGCTGCGCAATCTGGTGGTTCGCGCAGCCCAGGCGCCGTTCAAGTTCATAGCCGGACTGGCCGGCGGAAGCGACGCCGACCTCAGCCATGTCGGCTTCGAACCGGCCAGCAGCGAGCTGGATAGCGAAGCGCGCAAACGTCTGGGCACGCTGGCCTCGGCCCTGAAGCAACGTCCGGCTCTACGCCTGGAGGTGGAAGGCATGAGCGCCGCTGCCGTCGATGGCGCGCTGCTGGCCGAGCAACGCCTACAGCAGGAGTTCCGCGAAACCCAGTATCGAATCCTGCAGCGTCGTGGCGACAAGGTGCCCGCGGACGCCAGTCAGATCCAGGTCGAAGCGGAAGACGAGGCCGCGTTGCTGGAAGGCATCTACCGCAGTCGCCTCAAGCAGCAGCCGCCAGCCGAGTGGCGCGAACTCGACGACGAAGAGCGCGCCGCACAGATGCGCAAGGCCGTGCTCGATTCCTGGAGGGACAGTGCAGCGTTGCTGCGCCGCCTCAGCCGCGAACGTGCGGCCGCGATAAAGGGCTATCTGGTAGACGTGGGCCTGGACTCGGAGCGGGTGTACCTGCTGGACACTGGCACAACCGAACAGGGAAGCGACGGTAAGGTCGCGACGGCGATGCACCTGGGGAGTGAATGATGATCTCGCGTAAATACGTTGTTGCTTGTGTACTGCTGGCCGCGTTTTCCGGGGCTCACGCCGATACCCTGCGTTGCGGGAGCCAGCTCGTCACCACGGGTAACCGCGCCTTCGAAGTGGAAAGCAAGTGCGGCGTGCCGCAGCACCGTGATCTTGTCGGCTACACGCTCAGCCGTAACGACCGCCAGGAGTTCGCGCTGGAGGAATGGGTTTACGGTCCGCGTAATGGCATGCTCAGCATCCTGACCTTCGAAGGCAACCGCCTGGTTCGCATCGAAACCCGCAGAGCTAACTGATCCCCTGGAGCCATACCGATGGACCGTCGCGTTCCCGCAACACTTCTGCTTTGCCTGTTGCTTGTCACCCTGCAAGCGCAGGCCTCTTCTACCTATCGCTGCAACAGCCGCCTGGTGAGCCTGGAAGCCAGCACGGCCGAGGTTCGCAGCAAATGCGGCGAGCCATCCAGCGCCGCCTTGGTAGGTTACAAGGAGATCGTTGATGATCATGGCTACCAACAGGAGGTGCCTGTCGAGGAATGGGTCTATGGGCCGAACAACGGCATGCTCCATTTCCTGCGATTCGAAGGCAATCGTCTCCGGCAGATCACCAGTGAGCGAGGAAACTAGGACACAAAAAACCCCACTATAGAGTGGGGTTTTCTGATCTGCGCCCCGCCAGCGACTGGCGAGGAGAGCTCTGTTATTCGGCGGTTTTCAGGCCGTCGGCAGAGACTTCACGAACGCCTTTGATGCCCTTGGCCTTGACCACGGCAGCTTCTTTCTCGGCTTCGGTAGCTACGGTCCCGGACAGCGAGACGACGCCATCCTTGGTTTCCACTTCGATGTCCATGCCGGGAGTCGCGTCTTCGGCCAGCAGGGTGGATTTCACCTTGGTGGTGATCCAGGTATCGGAAGCAGCATCACCGGCATCGTCCATAGTGTTGGCGGCCAGCATGACGGTATCGGTCTTGTCGATGGCAGGCGTGGTATCGGCCAGAGCGGCGCCGGCGAACGGCAGGCTAAGAGCAGCGGCGATGGCAGCGGCAGTAAGTGTCTGAGTAGTCTTCATAGATGTCACTCCTGTTCTCGTGGTTTCTGGGGCATGACTCCGGCCTCAGATGCACGAATAACAGCGCAAGCGTTGTGCCAACTTGAATTTATTTTTTTATCCTTAATAATCAATAAGTTATGCATGGCAGCAATTTACGGTTTACTTGCACATTGCAAGTTTCCCCCGGCTTCTGCGTGCATCTTGCAATCTCGCATAGGCATTGAATAAATATCACGACCAAACAAAAAGGGCCCGAAGGCCCTTCTGTTCAACTGCCAGCTGTCAGACGCCAGAGGCTTCAGCGGCGGCAACGTCCTTGATGGAGAGCTTGATACGGCCGCGGTTGTCCACGTCCAGCACCAGCACCTTCACTTCCTGACCTTCTTTCAGCACATCGGTGACTTTCTCGATACGCTGATCGCTGATCTGCGAGATGTGCACCAGGCCATCCTTGCCCGGGAGGATGTTGACGAACGCGCCGAAGTCGACGATGCGCTCGATCTTGCCGACGTAGATCTTGCCGATTTCGGCTTCAGCGGTGATGCCCAGTACGCGCTGCTTGGCCGCCTCTGCCGCTTCCTTGGTTTCGCCGAAGATCTTGATCGAGCCATCGTCTTCGATGTCGATCGAGGCCTTGGTCTCCTCGCAGATAGCGCGAATGGTGGCGCCACCCTTGCCGATCACGTCACGGATCTTGTCCTGGTCGATCTTCATCGCCAGCATGGTCGGGGCATTGGCCGACAGCTCGCTGCGTGACTGGGCGATGACCTGGTTCATCTGGCCGAGAATGTTCAGGCGCGCTTCCAGGGCCTGGCCCAGAGCGATTTCCATGATCTCTTCGGTGATGCCCTGGATCTTGATGTCCATCTGCAGCGCGGTTACGCCTTTGGCGGTACCAGCAACCTTGAAGTCCATGTCGCCCAGGTGGTCCTCGTCACCGAGGATGTCGGTCAGAACGGCAAACTTCTCTCCTTCCTTGACCAGGCCCATGGCGATACCGGCTACCGGCGCCTTCATCGGCACGCCCGCATCCATCAGTGCCAGCGAGGCACCACAGACCGATGCCATGGAGCTGGAACCGTTAGACTCGGTGATCTCGGAAACCACACGGATGGTGTACGGGAATTCATCGGCGCTCGGCAGCATGGCGGCAACGCCACGACGGGCCAGGCGACCGTGGCCGATTTCGCGGCGACCGGTAGCGCCCATGCGACCACACTCACCGACCGAGTACGGCGGGAAGTTGTAGTGCAGCATGAAGGGGTCTTTCTTCTCGCCTTCCAGGGTGTCGAGCAGCTGCGCGTCACGGGCAGTGCCGAGGGTCGCAACGACCAGGGCCTGGGTCTCGCCACGGGTGAACAGTGCCGAACCGTGGGTCTTGTCGAGCACGCCGACTTCGATGTTCAGCCCGCGAACGGTACGGGTGTCGCGACCGTCGATGCGCGGCTTGCCATTGACGATGTTCTCGCGAACGGTGCGATATTCGATCTCACCGAAGGCATCCTTCACTTCGCCGGCAGACGGCTGGCCTTCTTCACCGGAGAACTTGGCAACGACCTGGTCCTTCAGCTCACCCAGGCGCGCGTAGCGGTCCTGCTTGATGGTGATGGTGTAGGCCTGGGAGATGGCTTCGCCGAACTCGGCACGGATGGCATCCAGCAACGCGGTGTTGGCCTGCGGAGCAGCCCAGTCCCAACGCGGCTTGCCGGCTTCGGCGGCGAGCTCTTCGACAGCCTTGATCACGGCCTGGAACTCGTCATGGGCGAACAGCACGGCGCCCAGCATCTGGTCTTCGGTCAGCTCTTTGGCTTCCGACTCGACCATCAGTACGGCGTCCTTGGTGCCGGCCACGACCATGTCCAGGCTGGAGGCCTTGAGCTGATCGTAGTTCGGGTTCAGCAGGTAGCCGGTTTCCGGATGGAAGGCCACGCGTGCCGCGCCGATCGGGCCGTCGAACGGAATACCGGAAACAGCCAGGGCGGCCGAAGTACCGATCATCGCGGCGATGTCCGGATCAGTCTTCTTGCTGGTGGAAACGACAGTACAAATGACCTGCACTTCGTTCTGGAAACCTTCCGGAAACAGCGGACGGATCGGACGATCGATCAGGCGAGAGGTCAGGGTTTCCTTCTCGGAAGGACGCGCCTCCCGCTTGAAGAAGCCGCCAGGGATCTTGCCGGCTGCGTAGGTCTTCTCCTGGTAATGCACGGAGAGCGGGAAGAACCCCTTGCTCGGATCGGCGGTCTTGGCACCGACCACGGTTACCAGCACGGTGACGTCGTCATCGACGGTGACCAGCACTGCGCCGGAGGCCTGGCGAGCGATACGACCCGTTTCCAGGGTTACGGTCGACTGACCGAATTGAAACTTCTTGATTACCGGATTCACGGTTTTTCCTTCTCTTTGTTGCCTTGGGGAAATTGGCAGAACGCCCGGGAGTCGGCCCGGAACGACCTGCAAGAAAGCCAAAAGCTGGAAGACCGAAGCTGATCGAGGGGATATCCCACTTTCAACTTCAGGCTTCCAGCTTCCGGCTTCCAGCGCGGGCGCGTCTTAGCGACGCAGACCCAGACGACCAATCAGGGTGCTGTAACGAGTGGTGTCCTTACCCTTCAGGTAATCCAGCAGCTTGCGGCGCTGGTTAACCATGCGGATCAGACCACGACGCGAGTGGTGGTCTTTGCCGTTGGCCTTGAAGTGGTCCTGCAGCTTGTTGATGTTGGCGGTCAGCAGGGCTACCTGCACTTCCGGAGAACCGGTATCGCCTTCAGCTTGCTTGTACTCGTTAACGATCTGGGCTTTTTCTTCAACGCTCAGTGCCATGATAGGGCTCCTTGAGTGAACAGGCCGGGAATCATCCCGTGTTTAATAAAGAGAAATGACCGTGCCTGCTGACAGCCACCCTCTGACGCAACGCGCGAACGCGGTGCGTAACGGTCATTCCGACCGAATCAATCGACGTGGCGCGATGCGCCCGTCTTCGCTCACTTCACCGATACCGATGAAGCGACCATTGTTATCCTGTACGCGAACCATGCCGTACTTGGGAGCTTCTGGCGCCCGCACCGGTTGTCCATGCAGCCAGTAGTAGGCACTGTGCTCGGACAACTGCAACAACGGCCAATGCTCAAGCCCGCTGTCCACCGGCTGCAAGAGACTATCCAGCGCCTCGGCACCACCCTCACCATGCAACTGCTCAAGCGTTTCGAGCGTTACCGTCTGCGGCAGGTCGAACGGCCCGGCCTGGGTTCGCCGCAGCTCGGCAACGTGCGCACCACAGCCGAGCAACTGGCCGATGTCTTCGACCAAGGTGCGGATATAGGTGCCTTTGCTACATGCAACGGCAAGTCGCGCCTTGTCGCCGTCAAGCGAGAGCAACTCCAAGCGCGCAATATTAACAGAACGCGGCTCGCGCTCCACCACCTCTCCGGCGCGCGCCAGTTTGTACAGCGGCTGGCCATCGCGCTTGAGCGCCGAATACATCGGCGGCACCTGCAGGATGTCGCCACGAAACTGCGGCAGCAGCGCCTCCAGCTGTTCGACGGTGACCGCGACCGGCTTGCGCTCCAGGACCTCGCCTTCGGCATCGGCGGTGGTCGTGGTGACCCCCAGCTGCATGACCGTTTCGTAAGCCTTGTCCGCGTCCAACAGGTACTGCGAGAACTTGGTCGCCTCTCCAAAACACAGCGGCAACACACCTGTGGCGAGCGGATCGAGACTCCCGGTATGTCCAGCCTTCTCAGCATTCAGCAGCCAGCGAACCTTCTGCAAGGCCGCATTGGAGGTGAACCCACGCGGCTTGTCGAGCAGGATGATGCCGTTGACGTTGCGCCGTACACGCTTGACCTGTGCCACGCTTATTCTCCGCGCTCGTCGCTGTGCTTGCGATCTTCCGCCACCGCACGCTCGATCAGCGAGCTCAGCTCGACACCCCGACGAATGCTCGCGTCGTAGTTGAAGTGCAGCTGCGGAACAGTGCGCAGCTTCATGCTCTTGCCCAGCTGCATGCGCAGGAATCCGGCAGCATCGTTGAGGATGCGCAGGTTGCCCTTGACCGCCTCCTGGTCGTCATCTTGCCCCATGATGGTGATGAAGATCTTCGCGTGGGACAGATCGCGACTGACGTCGACCGCAGTGATGGTAATCAGGCCCAGACGCGGATCCTTGATCTCACGCTGAATAAGCAACGCCAACTCGCGCTGCATCTGATCGCCGATACGCTGGGTACGACTGAATTCTTTGGCCATAAATTTCTACCCGATTAAAAGCCGAAAGCTGGAAGCTCGAAGCGGTAACCGCACCCAGGCGATCACCGACTCCTTGCTCCCAGCTTTCAGATTGACGCTTGCTTACAGCGAACGCGCCACTTCGACCTTCTCGAACACTTCGATCTTGTCGCCGACCTTGACGTCGTTGTAGCTCTTCACACCGATACCGCATTCCATGCCGGCGCGGACTTCCGCGACGTCATCTTTGAAGCGGCGCAGCGATTCCAGTTCGCCTTCGAAGATGACGACGTCGTCGCGCAGGACGCGGATCGGGCGATTGCGATGCACCAAGCCCTCGGTGACCATGCAACCGGCGATGGCGCCGAACTTCGGCGAACGGAACACGTCACGCACTTCGGCGATGCCAAGAATGTTCTCGCGAACGTCGCTGCCGAGCATACCGGTGAGCGCCTTCTTGACGTCCTCAATGATGTCGTAGATGACGTTGTAGTAGCGCATGTCCAGGCCTTCGGCCTCGACGATCTTGCGCGCGCCGGCATCGGCACGGACGTTGAAGCCGAACAGCACGGCGTTGGAGGCCAGTGCGAGGTTGGCATCGGATTCGGTGATACCACCGACACCGCCGCCGACCACGCGAACCTGCACTTCGTCGTTGCCCAGGCCGTTGAGAGAGCCCTGCAGCGCTTCGAGCGAGCCGCGCACGTCTGCCTTGAGCACGATGTTGAGCGTCTTCTTCTCGTCCTGACCCATGGTCTCGAAGATGTTCTCCAGCTTGCCCGCATGGGCACGAGCCAGTTTCACTTCGCGGAACTTGCCCTGGCGGAACAACGCAACCTCACGGGCCTTCTTCTCGTCGGCCACAACGGTCAGGTCGTCACCGGCTTCCGGCGTACCATCCAGGCCGAGGATCTCGACCGGAATCGACGGGCCTGCTTCCTTAACAGGCTTGCCGTTCTCGTCGAGCATCGCACGAACGCGACCGAAGTTGACGCCACACAGGACCATGTCACCCTGACGCAGGGTACCGTCCTGAACCAGCACGGTGGCTACCGGACCGCGACCCTTGTCAAGGCGCGACTCGACCACCACACCGCGACCAGGCGCAGACGGCGTTGCCTTGAGCTCGAGGAGCTCGGCCT
Source organism: Stutzerimonas kunmingensis (assembly GCF_900114065.1). GTDB lineage: Bacteria > Pseudomonadota > Gammaproteobacteria > Pseudomonadales > Pseudomonadaceae > Stutzerimonas > Stutzerimonas kunmingensis. The sequence continues at coordinate 58,712 of NZ_FORS01000011.1, read as the reverse complement.
GCAGCAGAACGGCTTCGAGCAGTTCGTCGACGCCGGTACCCATCTTCGCGGAGACCGGAATGAACGGAGTGTCGCCGCCCCACTCTTCCGGAATCACGTCGAGCGCGCCCAGGCCGTTCTTGATGTTGTCCGGATTCGCATCCGGCTTGTCGATCTTGTTCACCGCGACCACGATCGGTACGCCGGCAGCCTTGGCGTGCTGGACGGCTTCCTGCGTCTGAGGCATCACGCCGTCATCCGCCGCGACCACCAGGATCACGATATCGGTGGCCTTGGCACCACGAGCACGCATGGCGGTAAACGCCGCGTGACCAGGGGTGTCGAGGAAGGTGACCATGCCACGCTCGGTTTCGACGTGATAGGCACCGATATGCTGGGTGATACCACCAGCCTCGCCGACAGCCACCTTGGCGCGACGAATGTAGTCGAGCAGTGAGGTCTTGCCATGGTCAACGTGACCCATCACGGTCACGACCGGCGCACGCGAGACCGACTCACCTTCGAACTTCAGCAGCTCGGCCAACTGCTCTTCCAGAGCGTTGTCGCTGACCAGCTTGACCTTGTGGCCCAGCTCTTCGGCAACCAGCTGAGCAGTTTCCTGATCCAGCACCTGGTTGATGGTGACGGGCGAGCCCATCTTGAACATGAACTTGATGACTTCGGCCGCTTTCACCGACATCTGCTGGGCCAGTTCGGCCACAGTGATGGTTTCGCCGATCGACACTTCGCGCACTACAGGTCCTGTTGGGCTCTGGAACCCATGCTGATTACGCTTCTTGAGCTTGGACTTGCCGCGACCGCCGCGACGGAAACCATCGGCCTCGTCTTCACCGGTACGTACGGTACGCGCCAGCGGAGCCTTGGTCTTGAGCGAAGGACGATGCTGCGCATGCTTGCGATCACGACGCTCGTCGTCATCACTGCGTGGCTTCTCGACACGACGAGGCTCTTCCTTCTTACGCTCAGGCGCAGGAGCTACAGGCTCGACCGCAACCGGTGCAGGTTCGGCGCTCACCGCCGGCTCAACAGCTGCTGGCGTAGAGGCCTCGCCCTGAGGCTTGACCGACTCAGCCTGACGGCGTGCTTCTTCTTCGGCACGCTCGCGCGCGTCCTGCTCGGCCTTCAGGCGAGCAGCCTCTTCAGCCGCGCGTTGCTCCTCGGCTTCGCGACGCTGTTCGGCTTCGATTTCCTCGGCGCTGCGCTTGACGAAGGTCTTCTTCTTGCGCACTTCAACGCTGATGGTCTTGCTACCGCCAACCTTGAGTTTGGTAGTGGTCTTGCGCTGCAAGGTGATCTTGCGCGGCTCGTCCACTTTCGCCCCGTGGCTGCTTTTCAAATGGGCCAACAGGGCCTGTTTCTCGTTATCGGTCACTACTTGCTCGGCGCTGGTGTGCGACAGTCCTGCCTCACGCATCTGCTGAAGCAGTCGCTCGACCGGTGTGGCGACCACCTGGGCCAGTTCTTTCACCGTGACTTGCGTCATGCATTTCTCTCCTCAGGCCGCTAATTACTTACTCGAACCAATGGGCTCGGGCGGCCATGATCAGCTTGCCGGCACGCTCTTCATCGATGCCGTCTATGTCGAGCAGGTCGTCTATCGACTGCTCGGCCAGGTCTTCGCGGGTGATGACGCCCCGCACGGCCAACTCGACCGCCAGTTCTTTATCCATGCCATCGAGTGCCAGCAGATCTTCAGCCGGCTGAGCATCCGCAAGCTTCTCCTCGTTGGCGATGGCCTTGGTCAGCAGGCGATCTTTGGCCCGCGTACGCAGCTCATTGACGATGTCTTCGTCGAAGCCTTCGATGCCAAGCATTTCCTCCATGGGGACATAGGCAATCTCTTCGAGGGAGGTGAAGCCCTCTTCCACCAGCACCTGTGCAAGTTCCTCATCAACGTCCAACTCATCAATGAAGTTGCGCAGGATGTCACCGGTTTCTTCCTGCTGCTTGGCCTGGATGTCCGCTTCAGTCATGACGTTGAGCGTCCAACCACTAAGCTGACTGGCCAGACGCACATTCTGACCGCCACGGCCGATCGCCTGCGCCAGATTGTCTTCGGCAACCGCGATATCCATGGCGTGAGCGTCTTCGTCGACGATGATCGCGGCCACTTCAGCCGGAGCCATCGCATTGATGACAAACTGAGCCGGGTTCTCATCCCACAGGACGATATCGACGCGCTCGCCGCCGATTTCGCCAGAGACGGCCTGAACCCGCGAACCGCGCATGCCGATGCAGGCGCCCTGCGGATCGATGCGCTTGTCCTTGGAGCGAACGGCGATCTTGGCCCGCGAACCAGGATCACGCGACGCCCCCATGACCTCAATGAGGCCTTCGGCGATTTCTGGCACTTCGATGCGGAACAGCTCGATCAGCATCTGCGGCGCAGTACGCGACAGAATCAACTGCGGGCCGCGGTTCTCAGTGCGAATTTCCTTGAGCAGTGCGCGAACACGGGCACCGACGCGGAAAGTTTCACGCGCAATGATGTCTTCTCGGGCAAGCAATGCTTCGGCGTTGTTGCCCAGATCGACGATTACGCTGTCGCGGGTAACTTTTTTGACCGTACCGGAAATGATCTCGCCCAGACGATCGCGGTAGGCTTCTACCACCTGCGCACGCTCGGCCTCGCGGACCTTCTGCACGATCACCTGTTTGGCGGTCTGCGCGGCGATACGCCCGAATTCGATAGACTCGATCTTCTCTTCGAACACATCACCGAGCTTGGCGTCTGGATTGCGCTCCTGAGCCTGATCGAGCGCCAGCTGATGGGCTGGATCATCGAAATGCTCATCGTCGACCACGGTCCAGCGACGGAACGTTTCGTAACTGCCGTTCTGGCGATTGATTTCTACACGCAGATCAACTTCGTCTTCGTAACGCTTCTTGGTAGCCGTGGCCAAGGCCAGCTCCAGTGCTTCGAAAATCACACTAGCCGGTACGCCCTTTTCATTGGACACCGACTCCACAACCAGCAGTACTTCTTTGCTCATCGTACGCCTCGCCTTTCGCAATCCATTGGGGTCCGCGGGATCCGTTCTCAGTCAAAACGGGGAATGATGTTGGCCTTATCGATCATGTCGATCGGCAGCAGGTATTCATGATCATCTACCAGCACCACAACATCCTGCTCTTCCACCCCACGGAGAAGACCCTGGAAATTGCGCCTGCCCTCGAAGGGCGAGCGCAGCTTTATTTTTACCTGGTCACCGACATGGGCGGTGTACTGCTCAATGGTGAACAGGGGCCGATCCATACCGGGAGAAGAAACCTCAAGGGTGTAGTCCACGCTGATCGGATCTTCCACGTCGAGCACACCACTCAATTGACGGCTGACCTTCTCGCAGTCGTCGATGAGGATGCCGTCGGCATGGTCGATATAGACTCGCAGCAGTGAATGCCGCCCCTGGGAAATGAACTCAATACCCCAGCACTGATAGCCAAGCGCCTCAACCACCGGGGCCAACAAGGCCTGCAACTGTTCTAGCTTGCTCGACATCGAAGTCCCTCGCGCATGCTGTACAAATGAAAAATGGGCGAAACGCCCATCCCTTTGACCGCCTGTAAATGCCGGCGACCTGGCCTCAAGCTAATAAAAAGCCCCTGTACAGGGGCTCTTTATTGACTGGTTGCGGGGGCTGGATTTGAACCAACGACCTTCGGGTTATGAGCCCGACGAGCTACCAGACTGCTCCACCCCGCGTCAAACTGGGCACGAATTATACGACTCACGCCTAATACAGGTCAACTTAAAACCCTTAAAACACAAGAAAGCCCGCACTAGGCGGGCCTGCTTGTTTGGTACCGAGGAGGGGACTCGAACCCCTACAGCCTATGGCCACTACCACCTCAAGGTAGCGTGTCTACCAATTCCACCACCTCGGCAAAAACCTTATTGCCCTTTTTCTACCTCAGGCAGATCACTAGCAGCATCTGCCGGCTTGCGCTGCTCGAGCACAGGCACATCTTCTACCGCCGGCATACTGACCGGAACTTCCAGCACAGCTGGATCCGGCAACCCCGCCTGAGACAACTGATCAGCCTGCTGCTTCGCGAAGAACGCCAAACCGAGACTAGTCACGAAAAAAACGCCGGCGAGTATAGCAGTAAGACGACTCAAAAAGGTAGCAGAACCTTGGCTTCCGAAAACAGTTGCCGAAGCACCCGAACCAAAAGAAGCACCAGCATCCGCACCCTTGCCCTGCTGCAGCAGCACCAGCGCAACAACACCTAGAGCAACCAGCAGATGCACCACAATCACGACAGTCTGCAACATCTGTTCAGTTCCCCGCGGCGCGACAGATCGCACCAAATTCATCCGCTTTCAGAGAGGCCCCACCAACCAGCCCCCCGTCAATATCCGCCATTGCGAATAGCTCAGCGGCATTCTCCGCCTTGACGCTGCCGCCGTACAGAAGCCTTACGCCTTCAGCGATGCGGCCATCATGACGCGACAACTGCTCTCGAATGGCAGCATGTACTTCCTGCGCCTGCTCAGGCGTTGCGGTCAAGCCACTACCAATCGCCCAAACAGGCTCGTAAGCAATAACCGCCGACTCGAATGCGGCGACACCACGGTCATCCAGCACTCGCGCCAACTGACGCCCAACCACTTCAAGCGTCTTGCCTGCCCGTCGCTCTTCAAGCGTCTCACCCAGGCACAACACAGGCTTAAGACCACCCACCTGCGCTGCCGAAAACTTGCGACTGACCACTTCGTCCGTCTCACCCAACAACAGGCGACGCTCGGAGTGACCAACCAGAACCCACTTACAACCGAAATCAGCGAACTGCTCAGCCGAAACCTCACCGGTCAGCGCCCCGAAGCCATTCTGCGCCGCACAATCCTGGGTACCGACGGCAACGTGCTCACCATCAACACCATCCAGAACCTGAGAGACATGCACAGCGGAGGGAAACACCGCAATCTCGACATCCGCAGGCAAAACCTGCATCCGGAGAGACTCGACAAGCTCTGCGACGCTAGCGCGGGTACCGTTCATTTTCCAGTTACCAGCTACCATGGGGCGACGCATGCTTTACCTCATCGGTCAAAGTGGGCGCAGATGTTACTCAACAGCAAACGCCCTGGCAAGCGCGATTACGCACAAACTTCGGTAACGATCTTCGCCAGCTCCTCAGCCACGCCACGCACCTTACTTTCGTCATCGCCTTCAACCATGACACGTACCAGCGGCTCGGTCCCGGACTTGCGCAAAAGCACGCGGCCACGCCCACCCATGCGCTCGGTAGCACTGTCGCAAGCAGCTTGCACGCTAGGATGCGAAATTGGATCGCGCTCGCCAGAAAAGCGCACGTTGATCAGCACCTGAGGGCACTTGTGCCAAGCCAGTCGCTCCTGTGCGAGCGTCTGGCCGCGCCGACGAAGCGCCAGCACCACCTGCAACGCCGCGATGATCGCATCGCCCGTGGTGGTGTGCTGCGCACAGACTATATGCCCGGAGTTCTCACCACCCAATGCCCAGCCACGCTCAAGCATCTCCGCGATCACGTAGCGATCTCCCACCTTGGCGCGGGTGAACGGTATCTCCCGCGCTTTCAAGGCAAGCTCAAGCCCCAGGTTACTCATCAGCGTGCCGACAACGCCGCCAGCCAACCGATCTCGCTCCTGCAAATCAGTCGCGATGATGTAAAGCAGTTCGTCGCCATCCACGACCGCACCGGTATGGTCGACCATCATCACCCTGTCACCGTCGCCATCGAAGGCTATGCCCAGATCCGCGCCATGATCGACAACCGCCTTCTGCAGCTGCCCGACATGAGTGGAGCCGACATCGGCATTGATGTTTAGACCGTCCGGCTGCGCACCTATAACCACCACCTCTGCACCCAGCTCACGGAACACGCTGGGTGCAACCTTGTAGGTCGCGCCATGCGCGCAGTCGATCACCAGCTTCAACCCGGAGAAATCAGTGCTGGTTGGCACGCTGCTCTTGCAGAACTCGATATAGCGGCCAGCCGCGTCATTGATGCGGGATGCCTTGCCAAGCTGTGCCGAGTCGACCACGGTCATCGGCGCATCGATCAACTCCTCGATCATCAGCTCCACTTCATCAGGAAGCTTGGTGCCGCGACCGGAAAAGAACTTGATTCCGTTATCGTGATGCGGATTGTGCGAGGCGCTGATCACAATACCCGCCTCAGCATGGAAGGTACGCGTCAGATAGGCGACTGCGGGCGTCGGCATGGGCCCAAGCAACAGTACGTCCGCGCCAGCCGCCGACAAGCCCGCCTGCAATGCTGACTCGAACATGTAGCCCGAAATACGCGTGTCCTTTCCGATCAGAATCCGGCACTTTCCCTGCTTGCGAAAGGCCATGCCAGCCGCCCAACCCAGCTTGAGCATGAAGTCCGGGGTGATCGGAGCCTGCCCGACGTGCCCACGGATGCCATCGGTACCGAAGTATTTTCTAGTCATGGTGCCTTCCCTATTGCGCCGCCTGCACTGCAGCAATCATTCGAACTACATCAACCGTCTCGGCAACGTCATGGACGCGCACAATTTGCGCGCCCTTGCCTACGGCGAGCGCCGCCAAAGCCAGACTGCCGTACAAGCGCTCATCAACTGGCCGACCCAGCACGGCCCCGATCATGCTCTTGCGCGAGACACCGACCAGCAAAGGCCGACCCAGCCGATGCAGTATCTCCATACGCCTGAACAGCACAAGATTATGGTCCAGCGTCTTGGCGAAGCCGAAGCCGGGATCGAGGACGATGCGATCGCGCGGGATTCCCGCCGCAGCACACGCACCCATTCGCTGCTCAAGAAACGAACAAACCTCCTCCACAACGTCGTCGTATCGGGGATCCCTCTGCATATCACCTGGCTCGCCGCGCATGTGCATGAGGCAGACCGGCAGGCCAGCGTCAGCCGCGGCATCCAGCGCACCGTCGCGCTGCAGCGAGCGCACGTCGTTGATCAGCCCAGCACCCAGCCGCGCACACTCGCGGATGACTGCGGGCGTGGACGTATCCACCGAAACGACCACGTCGAGCTCCCGCGCGATCATCTCTACGATCGGTGCGACCCGCTCCAGCTCCTCGGTCGGCGAGACGGCGCGCGCGCCAGGGCGCGTAGACTCGCCACCAACATCGATCAGCGTAGCCCCAGCCACGGCCATTGCTTCGGCATGCCGCAGGGCTGCCTCGCGCTCGGCAAAGCGACCACCATCAGAGAAAGAATCGGGTGTGACATTGAGAATCCCCATCACATGAGGACGGGAAAGATCGAGAACCCGGCTGCCACATACCAGCCGAGCGGGGGAAAGAGATTCGGTCATTTACGAGCCTTGAGCTTTCAGGCCGGACACCCTGAACAGGCGCCCCCACACCAGCTGCACCACCATGGCGTAGCGGGCTGGACAATTTACACCAGAAGGGGCGCCTATGCGCCCCTTCTGGTGTCTCCGATTTTCACGCGCTCGATGCAGCCATCGGCTTGCGCATGCCGTCAATGCTCGCCGGCAGGACCTCCGATCGGGGTTTGCGGGCGACTATCATCCGGCACGACTGGCGTACCGGACGCGCCCGAGCCGCCTTCCCAATCACGCGGTTCCCGAGGTGTGCGCCCAGCCATGATGTCGTCGATCTGCGGCGCATCGATGGTCTCGTACTTCATCAAGGCTTCGGCCATCACATCCAGCTTGTCGCGATTATCGGTCAAGATCTGCTTGGCCGTTCCGTAGCAGTGGTCGATGATGCTGCGGACCTCTTCATCGATCAGCCGCGCGGTTTCACCGGATACATTGGAATGCTGGCTGCCAGCACTGCGACCGAGAAACACCTCGCCCTCTTCCTCGGCGTACATCAACGGCCCGAGCTTCTCCGACAAGCCCCACTTGGTCACCATGTTCCGCGCCAACTGCGTGGCGCGCATGATGTCGTTCGACGCACCCGTGGTGACACCCTCGAAGCCCAGCGTCATCTCTTCCGCAATCCGTCCTCCGAACAAAGAACAGATCTGACTGATCAGCGCGCGCTTCGACAGGCTGTAACGATCTTCCTCTGGCAGGAACATGGTGACGCCTAGCGCCCGACCACGAGGAATGATGGAGACCTTGTAAACGGGATCATGCTCGGGGACCACGCGCCCAACGATGGCATGACCTGCTTCGTGGTAAGCGGTGTTGAGCTTCTCCTTTTCGGACATGACCATGGACTTGCGCTCGGCGCCCATCATGATCTTGTCCTTGGCCAGCTCGAACTCACGCATTTCGACGATGCGCTTATTGGAACGCGCAGCAAACAGCGAAGCCTCGTTGACCAGGTTGGCGAGATCCGCACCGGAGAAACCCGGCGTCCCACGCGCAATTACAGCGGGCTCAACGTTCTCACTGATCGGCACCTTGCGCATGTGCACCTTCAGGATCTGCTCGCGACCGCGAATGTCCGGCAGGCCGACCACCACCTGACGATCGAAACGCCCTGGACGAAGAAGCGCAGGATCGAGCACATCGGGACGGTTGGTCGCCGCAATGACGATGATCCCGTCGTTCATCTCGAAACCGTCCATCTCCACCAGCAACTGGTTGAGGGTCTGCTCGCGCTCATCGTGCCCACCACCGAGACCTGCGCCACGATGACGGCCGACTGCATCGATCTCGTCGATAAAGATGATGCACGGCGCGTGCTTCTTCGCCTGCTCGAACATGTCGCGGACACGACTGGCACCGACACCGACGAACATCTCGACGAAATCCGAACCGGAAATGGTGAAGAACGGCACCTTGGCTTCACCTGCAATCGCCTTGGCCAGCAGCGTCTTACCAGTGCCGGGCGGGCCGACCATCAGCACACCACGCGGAATGCGACCGCCGAGTCGTTGAAACTTGCCAGGATCACGCAGGAACTCGACCAACTCGTGGACTTCTTCCTTCGCCTCATCGCAGCCGGCGACGTCAGCAAAGGTCGTCTTGACCTGATCTTCGGAAAGCAGGCGCGCCTTGCTCTTGCCGAAACTCATCGGCCCACCCTTGCCACCCGCACCGCCCTGCATCTGCCGCATGAAAAACATGAATACAGCGATGATCACCAGAATCGGGAAGCTGGCAACAAGAAGCTGGGTCCAGATACTTTGCTGCTCAGGCTGCTTGCCCTCGATCAGCACGTTGTTGTCGAGCAGATCGCCGATCAGACCATTGTCCTGAATCGCCGGGCGAATGGTCTTGAAGGTATCGCCTTCGCTGCGCTTGCCGATGATCACGAAACCATCGACCGTCACACGCTCGACGCGCCCTTCCTTGACCTGCTCGAGGAAGTCGGAATAGCTCAGCGTCTGCGGCTCGCTGGGGCTGGAGAAGTTGTTCATCACCGTGACCAGGACGGCGGCGATGATCAGCCACAGAATCAGGTTTTTTGCCATGTCGTTCAAATTAACTACCCTCTGGAGCAAACCCGTTGTCTGCGGGCCGCATGACGGCCGGTTGGTTGCTCGGCCTAACTTACTACACAACGTACTGGAACTGGCAGCCGGTCTGTAACCCTATGAAACAGCCTAGCCCTTGTAACACCGAGCCGTCCATTCAACTGAAGCCTGCACGATAGACCGCAAGATATGGCATTTTGCACCGAGCGCTATTCGCTACATTTTTTGAGGCAGCGCGCCCCGCGACGCAACTCTGCAACCCATATTGGGGCCGTATGGACAATCACAAGGCCGGCATGATTTTTCGTCAGCTGATATCTGACGCGAATCCAGAGACATTCGACGCACGACCCCAGCCACCGAAGAAGAACTTTTTGTGGGTACGGACGGATACAGCATGCCCCAAGCTGACACCTCATCTGTGCGGTCATGCACCTCTCGGTTACACTAGCCGCCGTTTTTCAAGGTTCTGACGCAAGGGTCGACATATGCCGCTCACCAACGAGCAAAAGAAGCAGTACAAATCCATCGGCCACCATCTGAAACCGGTCCTGATCGTAGCCGAGAACGGACTGACCGAAGGCGTTCAAGCCGAACTCGAGCGGGCCCTGAACGACCATGAGCTGATCAAGATCCAGTTCCGCCTCGCAGAGCGTGAAGACCGCCGCGCGCTGATGGAAGAACTGTGCAAGGTCGGCAAGTGCGAGCTGGTACAGACCATCGGCAAGATGGCCCTGGTGTACCGCAAGAATCCGAAGCCGAACAAGCAGCTTTCGAATATTCACCGCTTCCAGGCCTGAGATCGTGCGCGACAGACTCAATCTGCCGCGCGCTCAGTACTCGCGTCCCGGAGCGGGCTGCAAGACCAGCATCAGGCCACACAGCGCCATCACCAGAAAGCTGAAGCTGGCCCAGTAGAGCGAGTCGAACCAGCCCGCCCGCATCAACAACTGGCTGCCCGCGAGCATCATTACTGTCAGCAAAAGCTGGCCGCGAACGTCACGCCACAAGCCGCGCAGCCCCATCACCTGAACCAATACCAGCGCCTGCAGCGCGCTACAGAATGCGGCAAAGCCGACCAGCAGCGGCTTCAGGCTGCCAGCGATCTCATCGACCAATAAAGGTGCCAGCCCGACGCGCCCAAGGGCAGGCAAGACCAGAAATTGCAGCAGCCACAAGCCGCCGACCCAGAATGTCTGGGCCAGCTGCCAGGTGATGATGCCAGCCCGCGCCGGCTGTCGGTCAGACGTGGCGGACTTCGACAATCTCGTACTCGATCAACCCACTGGGCGTTTTGACGGCTACGACATCACCTTCTTCCTTGCCGATCAATGCGCGGGCAATCGGCGAACTGACCGAAAGCTTGCCCTGCTTGATGTCAGCTTCATCGTCGCCGACGATCTGGTAGGTCACCTGCTCGTCGGTCTCGACATTGGCGATATCCACAGTGGTACCGAAGATTACCTTGCCAGTCGGCGTGATGTTGGCGATATCGATAACCTGGGCGTTCTGCAGTCGACCCTCGATGTCGCGGATACGCGCCTCAACCATGCCCTGCTGCTCACGCGCAGCATGATACTCGGCGTTCTCCTTAAGATCGCCCAGTTCGCGCGCCTCGGCGATCGCCTGGGTGATCTGCGGACGCAAAACGGTCTTCAGATGCTTGAGTTCGTCTTCCAGGGCGCGAGCGCCCTGGATGGTCATTGGAAATTTTGTCATGCCTTGATTCCTGCATGGAGATCCTGCAAGCGGCGCACGGTCTTCTCGGGACCGAACTTGAGCGCCTCACAGATCGCCTGGCCACCCGCGATAGTGGTGGTGATGCAGATCTTGTGCTGCAGGGCGTTGCGCCGAATGGAATACGAATCGGCGATGGACTGGCGGCCTTCGGTAGTGTTGATGACCAAGGTGACTTCGTCATTCTTGATCATGTCGACCACGTGCGGACGGCCTTCGGTCACCTTGTTCACACGGCGCACCGGCAGTCCGGCCGCCTCGATGATCCGCGCGGTGCCGGCGGTGGCCACCACCTCGAAACCGAGCCCGACCAGATCACGAGCGACCTGCTCGACGTAAGGCTTGTCGTCTTCGCGCACGCTGAGGAACGCGCAACCCGTGGTCGGCAGGATTTCGCTAGCGCCCAGCTGGGCCTTGGCAAAGGCTTCGGCAAAGCTGTCGCCTACGCCCATCACCTCACCGGTGGACTTCATCTCCGGACCGAGGATGGTATCGACGCCGGGGAACTTGGCGAACGGGAATACCGCTTCCTTGACGCTGTAGTAGGTCGGGATGATTTCGCGAGTGAAGCCGATTTCCTTCAGCGTCTTGCCAGCCATCACGCGCGCCGCAACCTTGGCCAGCGACTCGCCAATGCACTTGGAAACGAACGGCACCGTACGCGAAGCACGCGGATTGACCTCAAGCACGTAGATATCTTCGCCCTGCACGGCCATCTGTACGTTCATCAGGCCTATCACGTCGAGCTCCAGGGCCATCTTGCGCACCTGGTCACGAATCTCGTCCTGAATATGCTGCGGCAACGAGTAGGCCGGAAGCGAGCAGGCCGAGTCACCGGAGTGGACACCGGCCTGCTCGATGTGCTGCATGATGCCGCCGATGACGACGTCAGTACCGTCGCAGACCGCGTCGATATCCACTTCGATGGCGCAGTTGAGGAAGTGATCCAGCAGCACCGGGCTGTCGTTGGATACCTGGACCGCTTCACGCATATAGCGCTTGAGTTCCTCTTCCTCGTAGACGATCTCCATCGCCCGGCCGCCCAGCACGTAGGACGGGCGCACCACCAGCGGGTAGCCGATCGCCTTGGACGCAGCGATGGCTTCCTCCTCACTACGCGCCGTGGCGTTCTGCGGCTGACGCAGATTCAGACGCTGCACCATCTGCTGGAAGCGTTCACGGTCTTCGGCGCGGTCGATCGCATCCGGACTGGTGCCGATGATCGGTACACCCGCCTCCTCCAAAGCACGGCAGATCTTCAGCGGGGTCTGCCCGCCATATTGCACAATCACGCCCTTGGGCTGCTCGACACGGACGATTTCCAGCACGTCTTCCAGGGTTACCGGCTCGAAGTACAGGCGGTCGGACGTGTCGTAGTCGGTGGAGACGGTTTCCGGGTTGCAGTTAACCATGATGGTCTCGTAGCCGTCTTCGCGCATCGCCAGCGCGGCGTGCACACAGCAGTAGTCGAACTCGATGCCCTGTCCGATACGGTTGGGGCCGCCACCCAGGATCATGATCTTGTCGCGGTTCGACGGGTTGGCCTCGCACTCTTCCTCGTAGGTCGAATACATGTAGGCCGTGTCGGTAGCGAACTCGGCGGCGCAGGTGTCGACGCGCTTGTAGACCGGCAGCACCTTGAGCTTGTGACGGTGGCTACGCAGGTTCTTCTCGGTGACGCCCAACAGCTTGGCCAGACGCGCGTCGGAAAAACCCTTGCGCTTGAGCTTGTACATCAGATCGCGGTCGATGCTGGACAGGCCCAGCGTCTTGACGTGCTCTTCATCCTTGACCAGATCCTCGATCTGCACCAGGAACCAAGGATCGATCTTGGTCAGCGCGAACACATCTTCGACGCTCTTGCCGGCACGGAAGGCGTCGGCGACATACCAGATGCGATCGGCGCCCGGCACCGTCAGTTCGCGTTTGAGGGTGCTCTCGGCCTCGGCGTCAGCCAGATTCAGTTTCGGATCGAAACCGGTTGCGCCGACTTCCAGGCCACGCAGCGCTTTCTGCATGGACTCCTGGAAGGTGCGACCGATCGCCATGACCTCACCGACCGACTTCATCTGAGTAGTCAGGCGCGCGTCGGCCTTGGGGAATTTCTCGAAGGCAAAGCGCGGCACCTTGGTCACGACGTAGTCGATGGCCGGCTCGAAAGACGCAGGCGTGCGACCGCCAGTGATGTCGTTCTGCAGTTCGTCGAGGGTGTAACCGACGGCCAGCTTGGCGGCGATCTTGGCGATCGGGAAGCCTGTGGCCTTGGACGCCAGCGCCGAGGAACGCGACACCCGCGGGTTCATCTCGATCACCACCATGCGGCCGGTATCTGGACAAATGCCGAACTGCACGTTGGAGCCACCAGTTTCCACGCCGATCTCGCGCAGTACCGCCAGGGAGGCGTTACGCAGGATCTGGTATTCCTTGTCGGTCAGGGTCTGGGCCGGCGCGACCGTGATCGAGTCGCCAGTGTGCACGCCCATCGGGTCGAAGTTTTCGATGGCGCAGACGATGATGCAGTTGTCCTTCTTGTCGCGGACCACCTCCATCTCGTACTCCTTCCAACCGATCAGCGACTCGTCGATCAGCAGCTCACTGGTCGGTGAAAGGTCCAGGCCGCGGGCGCAGATCTCTTCGAACTCTTCACGGTTATAGGCGATGCCGCCGCCAGTGCCACCCATGGTGAACGACGGGCGAATGATGCAGGGGAAGCCGACCTTGTCGAGCACGCCGTAGGCTTCTTCCATGTTGTGCGCGATGCCGGATACCGGACAGGCAAGACCGATGTCCTTCATCGCCTTGTCGAAGCGCGAACGGTCTTCGGCCTTGTCGATGGTGTCGGCGTTGGCACCGATCATCTCGACGCCGAACTTCTCCAGAATGCCGTGCTTTTCCAGGTCCAGCGCGCAGTTCAGCGCGGTCTGGCCACCCATGGTCGGCAGCAGTGCGTCCGGACGTTCCTTCTCGATGATCTTGGCCACGGTGGCCCATTTGATCGGCTCGATGTAGGTGGCGTCAGCCATGGCCGGGTCGGTCATGATGGTCGCCGGGTTGGAATTCACCAGGATGACGCGGAAGCCTTCCTCCTTCAGCGCCTTGCAGGCCTGAGCGCCGGAGTAATCGAACTCGCACGCCTGGCCGATGACGATGGGGCCGGCGCCGAGGATGAGGATGCTTTTGATATCTGTACGTTTTGGCATTTTCTTACTCTCGAATCCTTTGGACAGTCGGCAGGCTTAGCGGCGCTTGGCCATGGCTTCGATGAAACGGTCGAACAGCGGCGCGACGTCATGCGGCCCCGGGCTCGCTTCGGGGTGACCCTGGAAGCTGAAGGCAACCTTGTCGGTGCGCTCGATGCCCTGCAGGGTGCCATCGAACAGCGACTTGTGTGTCGCACGCACATTGGCCGGCAGACTAGCTTCGTCCACGGCAAAGCCATGGTTCTGACTGGTGATCATCACCACACCGGTCTTCAGATCCTGAACCGGGTGGTTCGCACCGTGGTGGCCGTTGGGCATCTTCACGGTCGTGGCGCCGGAGGCGAGCGCCAGCAACTGGTGACCAAGGCAGATGCCGAACACCGGGATGTCGGTTTCGAGCACTTGCTGGATCGCCTTGATCGCGTAGTCGCAAGGCTCGGGGTCACCCGGGCCGTTGGCCAGGAAGATACCGTCCGGGTTCAGCGCCAGGGCTTCGCTGGCAGGCGTCTGTGCCGGAAGCACGGTGACGCGGCAACCGCGGGCGACCAGCATGCGCAGGATGTTGTACTTCACGCCGTAATCAAAGGCGACGACATGGTAGGACAGCTCGCTGGCGGGAATCTCGGCATGGCCGTCATCCTTCAGGCACCAGACACTGGAGCGCCACTCGTAACGCTCCTTGACGCTGACTTCCTTCGCCAGATCCATGCCCTTGAGGCCGGGGAAGCTGCGCGCCAGCTCCAGCGCTTTCTCTTCTGTCGCGTCGCTACCAGCCAGGATGCAGCCGTTCTGCGCACCCTTCTCACGCAGGATACGGGTCAGGCGACGAGTATCGATGCCGGCGATGGCAACGGTGCCATTGGCCTTGAGGTAGTCAGGCAGGGGTTGCTTGTCGCGCCAGTTGCTGGAAATCAGCGGCAGGTCGCGAATAACCAGACCCGCAGCCCAGACTTTCCAGGACTCGGCATCCTCCGGCGTGGTACCCGTGTTGCCGACATGAGGATAGGTCAGGGTTACGATCTGCTTGGCGTAGGAAGGATCGGTGAGGATTTCCTGATAGCCGGTCATGGCGGTGTTGAACACCACCTCACCAATGGTTTGCCCATCGGCGCCGATGGATTCGCCGCGAAAGATGCTGCCATCGGCAAGAGCCAGAATGGCTGGCGTAAGGGCTGGCTTAGTCAAGAGACCTCCCGTAGATCAAGGCTGGAGCAGACGCAGATTGTAAAAAAGCGGGATGACGTGTGAAGGTCATCCCGCTTTTTGTTTGATTCATTTCTGCGCAACTTTTAGTGGACACACTAAAGCGGGAAGCTTACATAAAACCGCCTTTCGGGTCCAGCCAAAATAGCCGGCAAACGCACTCGAACGGGGCGCGACGCTGCCAGCCGACGCACCGAATCATTTCAGACCGAGCACATCCTGCATGTCGTAAAGACCTGCCGGCTTCTCGTCCAACCATAGCGCGGCACGCACGGCGCCCTTGGCGAAGGTCATGCGGCTGGAGGCCTTGTGGGTGATTTCCACGCGCTCACCATCGGCGGCGAACAACACTGTGTGATCACCGACCACGTCGCCGGCACGGACGGTAGCGAAGCCGATGGTGTCGCGCTGACGCGCACCGGTTTGCCCCTCACGCCCATATACCGCAACCTTCTGAAGGTCACGCCCGAGCGCCTCGGCGACAACTTCACCCATGCGCAGCGCGGTACCAGAAGGCGCATCCACCTTGTGCCGGTGATGCGCTTCGATGATCTCGATATCCACGTCGTCACCTAATACCCGCGCTGCCGTATCCAGCAGCTTGAGGCACAGATTGACGCCAACACTGAAGTTGGCGGCAAAGACGATCGGGATGTCCCTGGCCGCCGCAACGAGACGCTCCTTCTCGTCAGGCGAGAATCCGGTGGTACCGATCACCATCGCCTTGCCGGCGCGCCGGCAGACTTCCAGATTCTTCAGGGTCACCGACGGATGGGTGAAATCGATCAGCACGTCGAACTCATCAATGGCCCTGACGAGCTCACCGGTCAGCGGCACCCCCAGACGACCGATGGCTGCCAGCTCGCCGGCATCGGCACCCACCAGAGTGCTGTCCGGACGATCGATGGCCGCCGTCAGGCCGGCGGCACCACTGGTCTGCTGCACCGCCTCGATCAAGGTCTTGCCCATACGCCCGGCGGCGCCGGTCACTGCAATACGTCGCATCAATTCAGCTCCAGGCTGCAGGCTTCAAGCGAAGGACGCAGGCACGAAGCCTGTCATCCTCCACCCATAGCCCCTTGTCATACATCACCGAAAAAGCGCTTCACACCTTCGAACCAGCCACTGGCCTTGGGGGAATGCGAGGTGTCACCCTGCAGCGTGCCGCGAAACTCCTCGAGCATCTCACGCTGACGCTTGCTCAGGTTGACCGGCGTCTCCACCGCGACCCGACACAGCAGATCGCCCGCCGCACCACCGCGCACCGGCGCGACCCCCTTGCCACGCAAGCGGAACTGCTTGCCGGTCTGGGTACCCTCAGGAATCTTCAGCTTGACGCGGCCATCCAGGGTCGGCACTTCCAGCTCGCCACCCAACGCGGCATCGGCAAAGCTGATCGGTACTTCGCAATACAAATGTTTGCCATCGCGCTGGAAGATCGCGTGCTCGCGCACATTGACCACCACATACAGATCGCCGGCCGGGCCACCCTGAGTGCCCGCCTCGCCTTCGCCAGACAGACGAATGCGATCACCGGTATCGACACCCGGCGGCACCTTGACCGAGAGTGTCTTCTGCTCCTCCACGCGCCCCTGCCCATGGCAGCTGCCGCACGGATCGGAAATCATCTTGCCGCTGCCGTGGCAGCGCGGGCAGGTCTGCTGTACCGAGAAGAAACCCTGCTGCATGCGCACCTGACCGATACCGCCACAGGTGGTACAGGTCACCGGGCTGGTGCCCTTCTTCGCACCGGAGCCATCGCAGGTCTTGCACTCGACCAGCGTCGGCACGCGAATGGTCACGGTGGTGCCGCGCACCGCCTCTTCCAAGTCGAGTTCGAGCGTGTA
This sequence comes from Stutzerimonas kunmingensis, assembly GCF_900114065.1. Classification (GTDB taxonomy): domain Bacteria; phylum Pseudomonadota; class Gammaproteobacteria; order Pseudomonadales; family Pseudomonadaceae; genus Stutzerimonas; species Stutzerimonas kunmingensis. The sequence goes on along the minus strand of NZ_FORS01000011.1, from coordinate 41,340 downwards.
GCGCAGATCGCTGCCACGCTGTGCGCCGCCACGGCCGCCGCCGCGGCCGCCACTGAAGAAATCGCTGAACACGTCGCCGAAGATATCGGAGAAGTTCGCACCACCGTAACCGGCACCGGCTGCCCCAGCACCCATCTGCGGATCGACACCGGCGTGGCCGTACTGATCGTAGGCAGCACGTTTGCTCGGATCGGAAAGTACTTCGTAGGCCTCATTGGCCTCCTTGAAGGCGTCTTCAGCCGCCTTGTCCCCCGGATTGCGGTCCGGGTGATGCTTCATCGCAAGGCGCCGGTAAGCTTTTTTCAGCTCCGCCTCGCTGACGCCGCGCTCGACGCCCAGCACCTCATAAAAATCGCGTTTGGCCATAACTATCCTGAACCCTCAAATTCATGCCTTCCAGACACGCCGACGCGGGAGCAAGCCCCCGCGCAGCGGTCGGGCCCGCCCGAACGATGTCGGCGCGGGCTGGAGCGGAAGCAAGCCAGGGCTTACTTGTTGTCCTTGACCTCTTCGAACTCGGCGTCGACCACGTCGTCGCCCGGCTTGCCCTGCTCATCTGGCGACTGACCTTCACCAGCCTGGGCCTGCTCGGCGTACATCTTCTGCGCGACCGGGGTTGAAGCCTGGGAAACCGCCGCGATCTTCGCTTCGATTTCGGCCTTGTCGTCGCCCTTGATGGCCACTTCCAGCTCGCCAAGCGCCTTCTCGATGGCCGCCTTGTCATCGTCGCTGGCCTTGTCGCCGGCTTCGGTGAGCATCTTGCGAGTGGCATGCACCAGCTGGTCGCCCTGGTTACGTGCGGTGGCCAGCTCCTCGAACTTGCGGTCTTCCTCGGCATTCGCCTCGGCATCGCGGACCATCTGCTCGATTTCCTCCTCGGACAGACCCGAGTTGGCCTTGATCACGATGGATTGCTGCTTGCCAGTGGCCTTGTCCTTGGCAGACACGTGCAGGATGCCGTTGGCGTCGATGTCGAAGGTGACCTCGATCTGCGGCATGCCACGCGGTGCCGGCGGGATCTCGGCCAGATCGAAGCGACCCAGCGACTTGTTCTGCGTAGCCTGCTTGCGCTCGCCCTGCAGCACATGAATGGTCACGGCGCTCTGGTTATCGTCCGCAGTGGAGAACACCTGCGACTTCTTGGTCGGGATGGTGGTGTTCTTCTCGATCAGCGGCGTCATCACGCCACCCAGGGTTTCGATGCCCAGGGTCAGCGGCGATACGTCGAGCAGCAGCACGTCCTTGACGTCACCGGCCAGGACCGCGCCCTGAATGGCAGCACCCATGGCCACGGCTTCATCCGGGTTGACGTCCTTGCGTGCTTCCTTGCCGAAGAACTCGGCGACTTTCTGCTGCACCAGCGGCATACGGGTCTGACCACCGACCAGGATCACGTCGTCGATCTTCGAAACGTCAACGCCGGCATCCTTCAGCGCAATGCGGCAAGGCTCGATGGTGCGCTGCACCAGATCCTCGACCAGCGCTTCCAGCTTGGCCCGGGAGATCTTCACGTTCAGGTGCTTAGGACCGGTCGAGTCTGCGGTGATGTATGGCAGGTTGACGTCGGTCTGCTGACTGGAGGACAGCTCGATCTTGGCCTTCTCTGCTGCTTCCTTCAGGCGCTGCATTGCCAGCGGATCACCCTTGAGGTTCATGCCGGTTTCTTTCTTGAACTCGTCGACGAGGTAGTCGATCAGGCGAATGTCGAAGTCCTCACCACCGAGGAAGGTGTCGCCGTTGGTAGCCAGCACTTCGAATTGATGCTCACCATCGACTTCGGCGATCTCGATCACCGACACGTCGAAGGTACCGCCACCCAGGTCATAGACGATCACGGTGTGGTCGCCCTTGGCCTTGTCCATGCCGTATGCCAGCGCAGCCGCGGTCGGCTCGTTGATGATGCGCTTGACGTCCAGACCGGCGATACGACCGGCATCCTTGGTAGCCTGGCGCTGGCTGTCGTTGAAGTAGGCCGGAACGGTGATCACCGCCTCGGTCACCGCCTCACCGAGGTAGTCCTCGGCGGTCTTCTTCATCTTCTTCAGAATTTCCGCGGAGATCTGCGGCGGCGCCATCTTCTGGCCATTCACCTCGACCCAGGCGTCGCTGTTGTCGGCCTTGACGATCTTGTAAGGGACCATCTGAATGTCTTTCTGCACGACGTCTTCGTCAAAGCGACGACCGATCAGACGCTTCACCGCATACAGGGTGTTGTGCGGGTTGGTCACTGCCTGGCGCTTGGCCGACTGGCCAACCAGGATTTCGCCGTCGTTCGCGTACGCGATAATCGACGGAGTGGTACGGCCGCCTTCGGCGTTTTCAATAACCTTGGCCTTGCCGTTTTCCAGAATCGAGACGCAGGAGTTGGTGGTTCCCAAGTCGATACCGATGATCTTGCCCATTTAATTCGCTCTCCAAATTTCGATTGGTCCGCGCCTGTTTTACCGGCTGCGGGTAACACAAAAACGCTTGGCTACCAGATGGGGGTCGGCAACCGGATTTCAAGCCTTCTCATCAATCGAAGGCGGCACATCGGCGGGCGCCTTGCTGACGACGACCATCGCCGGACGCAGCAGGCGACCGTTGAGTAGGTAACCTTTCTGGAACACCTTGAGCACGCTGCCCGGCTCGACATGGGTGCTTTCTTCCATGGCCATGGCCTGGTGATGCTCAGGATTGAACGGCTCGCCATGCGGATCGAGCTGCTCGAGCTGGTGACGCGCCAGCGTGTCCTGAAGCAGCTTGAGGGTCAGCTCGACGCCCTCACGCATGGGCTTGACCGCCTCGTCATCAGCACTGGACAGCTCAAGGCCACGCTCGAGACTGTCGGCAACGGCAAGCAGATCACCGGCAAACTTTTCCAGGGCGAACTTGTGCGCCTTTTCCACATCTTGCTCGGCGCGCCGGCGGATGTTCTGCAGCTCAGCCGCAACGCGCAGTGACTGGTCCTGCGCAGCGGCCAGCTGCTCTTCCAGCGACTGCACGCGGGCGGCCAGATCCTCGGCTACGTCCGCTTCCGAATGCTCGGGCGCTTCCGGGTTCTGGTTATCCAGGTTCTGCTCGTCGGCCATAGGTCCTCCTCTCTATACGATCAGCGGGCAGCAAACCCGCGCTTGTGCCGCTATATGGGGGCGCGAAAACAGGCTTCAAGGGCAGATAGCGAAGAGCGCCCAGCGAAATGACGAGCAACCGCACATTCATCCTTCAACGCTTGTAGCGCCCAGGAAAACCACTGTATAAATACCCAGCCACGCAAATCGGGAGCCCTTGCCATGCTGGTTCATCTATCGGTCCACAACTACGCCATCGTCGAGCACCTCGACCTCGAGCTGAAACGCGGCATGAGCGTCATCAGCGGAGAAACCGGCGCAGGCAAGTCGATCATGCTCGATGCCCTCGGCCTGACGTTGGGCGACCGGGCCGACAGCAGCGTGGTGCGCATCGGCGCCGACAAGGCCGACATTCTTGCCAGCTTCGACCTGGACGATATTCCCGACGCCCGCGCCTGGCTCGCGGAGCGCGACATGGACCATGACGGGCCCTGCATCCTGCGCCGCGTCATCACCGCCGAAGGTCGTTCCCGCGGCTACATCAACGGCACCCCTTGTCCGCAGAGCGACCTCAAGTCGCTGGGCGAGCTGCTTATCGATATCCACAGCCAGCATGAGCATCAATCCCTGCTGAAGATCGACACCCATCGGCGCCTGCTCGATGAGTACAGCGGCAACCAGGAGCTGGCGCGACAGGTCCAGCTGGCCGCCCAGCGCTGGCGGCAGACGCGACAGACCCTGGAACGCCTGAGCAACAGTGGCGACGAACAGCGCGCACGCCACCAATTGCTCAGCTACCAGCTGGAAGAGCTGGAGAACCTGGCGCTGGGCGAGAACGAACTGGAGCAACTCGAGCGCGAACACAAGAACCTGGCCAATGCTGAGCAGTTGCTCGGCGCCTGCCGCCAAGTCATGGAGCTGTGCAGCGAGAGCGATGCCGGCAACGTGCTGTCGGCACTGACCAGCAGCCTGCAGCGTCTGAGCGCCTTCCAGAACCAACCTCAAGCCCTGAGCGAAGCAGTCAATCTGCTGGCGAGCGCGCAGATTCAGGTCGAAGAGGCGATCGGCGAGCTGAACCGCTTCGTCGATCACTTCGACGCCGATCCGGAGCGCCAGCAGATGCTGGAAGAGCGGCTGGATACCATCTACACCCTCGCTCGCAAGCACCGCGTGCAACCGACCGAACTGCCCAACCTGCACCAGCAGCTGCTGGAGGAGCTAGAAGGGCTGAACGCCGACGACGAAGCAGTCGAGCGCCTCGGTGAAGAACTGGCGGCCTACGCTCGGCACTACGAAGAAAAAGCCGGAGAACTCAGCCGCATGCGCCAGGCCGCGGCCGAACAGCTGGCCAGCGCTGTCGAGGTAGAGATTCAAAGACTGGGTATGCCAGGCGGCAGATTCAGCGTGCAACTCAAGCCTGCAGCCGAAGGCGAACTGATGCCCTACGGCCTGGAGCAGGTCGAGTTCCTGGTCAGCGCCAACCCGGGCCAGCCCCTGCGCGCACTGGCCAAGGTCGCATCCGGGGGTGAACTATCACGCATCAGCTTGGCGATTCAGGTGATCACCGCGCAGACATCCCGCGTACCGACGCTGGTGTTCGATGAAGTCGACGTGGGTATCGGCGGCCCCACCGCGGAGATCGTTGGCCAGCTGCTGCGCCGCCTCGGCGAGCGCGGCCAGGTGCTGACCGTCACCCACCTGCCCCAGGTCGCCGCCCAAGGACATCACCACCTGTTCGTGCACAAGGCTCGCGGGGCGGATGAAACCCGCACTGCCGTCGCAGAGCTGGATCAGAACGGCCGCGTCGAGGAAATCGCGCGAATGCTCGGCGGCGTCGACCTGACCGAGCAGTCTCTGGCACATGCCCGACAGATGGTCACCTCCGCACAAGCCTGAGCCCGGCAGCCAGGCACAAAAAAGGCGGCCTTGGCCGCCTTTCTCATATGTCTGGATCAGTCTTTCTTGCGCACGTAGAGCACCAGATTGTGATCCACCAGCTCGTAGCCGTGACGCTTGACGATTTCTTTCTGCAACTTCTCGATCTCGGGATCGAAAAACTCGATGACGTCGCCGCTATCGACGCAGACCATGTGGTCGTGATGCCCGCCGTCGGCCAGCTCGAAGACCGCATGACCACCATCGAAGTTGTGCCGAACTACCAGACCGGCCGCCTCGAACTGGGTCAGCACGCGATAGACCGTCGCCAGACCGACATCCTCACCCGCTTCCATCAACGCCTTGTAGACGTCTTCGGCGCTCATGTGACGGCGATCGGTAGTGTCCAGCATCTGCAGGATCTTGACCCGCGGCAGAGTTACCTTGAGACCAGCTTTACGTAGTTCGCTATTTTCAACCATGGTTGGCTTTCTCGCTGCTGCTGTTTCGCAGCCTCCTTCAATACGGGTATGATCCGGGTTCTTTGCCCAGCCAAGATAGTGGAAGTCACCCACCGATGCAAAACACCAAGCTCATGCTGGCCAGCCTCTCCTTCGCAGGTCTGGTCGCACTCGCCGGTTGTTCATTCCCCGGGGTTTACAAGGTCGACATTCAACAGGGCAATGTCGTCACGCAGGACATGATAGACCAGTTGCGCCCCGGAATGACCCGCCAGCAGGTGCGGTTTATCATGGGCAACCCGCTGATCACCGATACCTTCCATGCCAACCGCTGGGACTACCTGTACAGCATCCAGCCCGGCGGCAGTCCGCGCCAGCAGGAGCGCGTCAGCCTGGTGTTCAACGCCAACGACCAGCTGGCAGGCCTGGCCGGCGACTTCATGCCCGGCGTAAGCCGCGATGAACAGATCCTTGGCCGCGACGCCCAGGCGCCTGACGCGGCTCCTGCCGCCCAACCAAGCCAGCCTGAAGAGCGCCCTGCGCCTGGCTCGCTGCTGGAGCAGATTCAGCGTGAAGTGGATGAAGCGGAGCCGGTTCCGGTGCCGATTCCCGAACCGCTGGAAACCGAATAAAGAAACGCCCGGCTAGCCCGGGCGTTTTTGTTTCAGCATATTCAAGCGTCTTCGGCCTTGTTCTTTGCTGCCCGTGCGGCGCGCTGTTTGCGCACCTCTTTCGGGTCGGCAATCAGCGGCCGGTAGATCTCCACTCGCTCACCCTCCTCGAGCACGCGCTCATCGGGCCTGGGCACGGCCTTGCCGAAGATACCCAACGGAGCTGCGGCCAGATCGAGCCCCGGGAAGTGCGCATCCATTCCCGAACGCAAGGCCGCCTCGCGCACGGTGGTGCCCGCGGGCACGGTCATCTGCAGCAGCTTCTGCTTGTCGGCCAGGGCATAGACCACTTCGACCGCAATCGATTGCTTATCCATATAGCTGCTTCGCCCGCTCGCAGAAGGCATCGACCAAAGTGTTGGCAGCCTGATTGAACAACGGCCCAAGGGTCGCCTTGACCAGCGGCCCGGCGTAATCAAAGGTCAGATCCAGGCTTATCTTGCAGGCCTTCTCGCCCAGGGCCTTGAATTCCCAGATGCCATGAAGATGGCTGAATGGGCCTTCCTCAAGCGTCATCTCGATACGCTTGCCGAGGTCCAGGGCATTGCGCGTCATGAAACGCTGGCTCAACCCGGCCTTCGCCACCGTCATGCTGGCGTGCATTTCGGTCTCGCTGCTGGAAAGCACCTCAGTCGCTGAACACCAGGGCAGGAACTGCGGGTAGCTGGCTACGTCGTTGACCATGTCGAACAGCGCCTGGGCCGGGTACGGCAGCAGCGCGGAACGTTGAATGTGCGTCGTCATGCGGACCTTCTACGTCGTCGTTTCATTGCGCGCCATCCAAAAGTTGGCGCAGCCAGCCCGCAACCGCGGCTTCCGGGCGACACCCGGGAAGCGGCTCAGCGCAAAGCGGGGCACATTGTCGGGGATTAACGGCTGCCCCTCAAGTTTCTGCCACCAGCGCTCTTGCAGGCTGTCGCCAGCCGCAGCGGGACTCCCTATAATGCGGCCCCTATGGCCAAACAGAAGAAACAGTCCCCCGGGACCATCGCGCTGAACAAGAAAGCGCTACACGACTACTTCATCGAACAGAAATTCGAGGCGGGCCTCGTCCTGGCCGGCTGGGAAGTGAAGAGCATGCGCGCCGGCAAGGCTCAGCTGGTCGACAGCTACGTCCTGCTCAAGGATGGCGAAGCCTGGCTGATGGGTGCGCACATCACGCCGCTGACCAGCGCCAGCACACACGTCATTGCCGATCCGACCCGCACCCGCAAGCTGCTGCTGAACAAGCGCGAGCTGGGCAAGCTGTTCGGCGCCGTACAGCAGAAAGGCTACGCCTGCGTAGCGCTGTCGCTGTACTGGAAGAAGCACATGATCAAGTGCGAGATTGCCCTCGGCAAAGGCAAGAAGGAGTACGACAAGCGCCACACCGAGAAGGAACGCGATTCCGATCGCGAGATTCAGCGCGCCATGCGTACCAAGGGCAAGGACGACTGAGCCCTGCTCAGCGTTTGGCCTGATCAGCCTAAGCAGTGATACCGAGCCGACAGCCAGTGCCGGCTCAGCTCTCAACCTTCCTTCTGCATCCTTTCACCCTGCCGACGCTGCGCGCGCGCCAGCCGCTGGGCTTCCTGCTGACCTTCAGCCAGCACTTCCTGCACGTAATTGATATGGCGATGGATGACCTCCCGCGCCTCGGTCGCTCGCCTGGCCATGATCGCCTCGTACAACTCGCGATGCTGGCTCATCAGCATGTCCCGCGTTTCGTCACGCAGGGCGTACATGCCGCCGATATTGGTCACCACGTTGCGCTTGAGCAGGTCGAACAGGCCACGAATGGTATGCAGCAGCACCGCGTTGTGGCTGGCTTCGGCAATGGCGAGATGGAACTGGGCATCGGCTGCGCCCTCTTCCGCCCGGGAGACCTTGCCTTCCCGGGCGTAGCAGTCCTGCAATGCGGCAAAGGCTTCGGTGAGCCGCTTCCGATCCACCTCGGTCGCACGGAGCGCTGCGTAGTAGGCGCAGCTGCCCTCGAGCGTGTGGCGAAACTCCAACAAGTCGCGCTGCGCATCGCTGTTGTTTTCCAGCAGGTGCAGCAACGGATCACTAAACGTCGAGCCTAGCGACTCGGCGACGAACGTACCTCCGCCATGCCGGCTGACCAGCAGCCCCTTGGCCGCGAGCTTCTGAATCGCTTCGCGCAGCGAAGGCCGCGAAACACCAAAGCTTTCAGCCAGGGCGCGCTCCGCAGGCAGACGCTCACCCGCCTTGAGCGTGCCCTCGAGAATCATGGTTTCCAACTGCGCGACGATATCGTCCGCTAGCCGCCGCTGCCGCACCATCCCCACGTCCATAGCCACCCCGAATGGTCATACCAATCCGAAAATGCTAGCCATGACCGCGTATCTGCACAAGGCCGGCTGTTGCGACCAAAGTCTATAGCTAGCTAATTGACGACCCTATACGCAGCTCTTACGCTGGCCATTCACTTCTGTTAATTGGTATTACCACTTTACAGAGTGGTCTAAAAATAAGAGGACTCAGCATGAGATCTGCGCACAAAAACTACTCCACGGTCCGCTCAGGGCCCCATCTGAACCGAACCGCAGGGGAAGCCTGACATGTCCAACGGACTGCTCGCACTTTTCGCCTTCACACCCATTCTGCTCGCAGCAATCATGCTGATCGGTCTGCGCTGGCCCGCCAGCCGCGCCATGCCGCTGGTCTTCCTGTTCACCGCAGCCATCGGGCTGTTCGTCTGGGACATGAGCGTCAACCGCATCATCGCCTCGACGCTGCAAGGCCTGGTGATCACCCTGGGCCTGCTGTGGATCATCTTCGGCGCAATCCTGCTGCTGAACACCCTCAAGCATTCCGGCGGCATCACCGCCATTCGTGCCGGTTTCACCACCATCAGCCCTGACCGCCGCATCCAGGCCATCATCATCGCCTGGCTGTTCGGTTGCTTCATCGAAGGCGCTTCCGGCTTTGGCACTCCGGCCGCCATCGCCGCACCGCTGCTGGTTGCGGTCGGCTTCCCGGCAATGGCTGCAGTCCTGCTCGGCATGCTGGTGCAAAGCACGCCGGTGTCTTTTGGCGCGGTCGGTACGCCGATCGTCGTGGGCATCAACAGCGGCCTGGATACCGCCACCATCGGCGCGCAACTGGTTGCGCAGGGGTCCAGCTGGAACGCCTACCTGCAGCAGATCACCAGCAGTGTGGCGATCACCCACGCCATCGTCGGCACAGTAATGCCGCTGGTCATGGTGCTGATGCTGACGCGCTTCTTCGGCAAGGAGAAAAGCTGGAAAGCCGGCTTCGAAGTATTGCCGTTCGCGATCTTCGCCGGCCTGGCGTTCACCCTGCCCTACGCTGCCACCGGCATCTTCCTCGGCCCGGAATTCCCGTCGCTGCTCGGCGGCCTGGTGGGCCTGGCGATCGTTACCACTGCCGCTCGCTTCAAGTTCCTGACGCCGAAGACCACCTGGGACTTCGCCGACGCCAAGGAATGGCCAGCTGAATGGCTGGGCACCATCGAAATGAAGCTGGACGAGATGGCCGCCCGCCCGATGAGCGCCTTCCGCGCCTGGCTGCCCTATGTGCTGGTGGGTGCACTGCTGGTAATCAGCCGTGTGTTCCCGCAGGTGTCTGCCGCGCTTAAATCGGTATCCATCGCCTTTGCCAACATCCTTGGCGAAGCTGGCGTCAGCGCCGGGATCGAGCCGCTGTATCTGCCAGGCGGGATTCTGGTCGCAGTGGTGCTAATCACCTTCTTCCTGCACGGCATGCGCGCCTCGGAACTCAAGGCCGCCGTCAAGGAGTCCAGCAGCGTGCTGCTCAGCGCTGGCTTCGTACTGCTGTTCACCGTGCCGATGGTGCGCATCCTGATCAACTCGGGCGTCAACGGTGCCGAACTGGCCAGCATGCCGATCGTCATGGCGCGCTACGTCGCCGATAGCGTTGGCAGCATCTACCCGCTGCTGGCGCCGTCGGTGGGCGCTCTGGGTGCATTCCTCGCTGGCTCCAACACCGTCAGCAACATGATGTTCAGCCAGTTCCAGTTTGGCGTTGCACAGTCGCTCGGAATTTCCGGCGCGATGGTAGTTGCCACCCAGGCTGTTGGCGCTGCGGCGGGCAACATGGTTGCGATCCACAACGTGGTGGCGGCATCCGCTACCGTCGGCCTGCTCGGTCGCGAAGGCTCCACGCTGCGCAAGACCATATGGCCTACGCTGTACTACGTGCTGTTCACGGGGGTGATCGGCCTGATCGCCATCTACGTGCTAGGCGTGACCGACCCACTGGTCGGAGTGTAAGAAACAGGAACCGTGCCCCCATCTGGGGGCACGGTTGCATTCCAGAAACCGCACCTGACAGGCCCATTGAAAAACGTAGGCGAGACAGGCAAGACGAGGCAAAGCAGCCGAAGAAAGGACTGGGCTCGCATACGAGTTCAGGTTCCTAAATGAGCATTCTGAGGCTGCTTTAACGACGCATTGCCAAACGCAGATAGTTTTTCAAAAGCCTGTTTGCGGATAACCGGGCTAACCCGGAGACCAAGCCGATGAGCGAACTCTTCTACGATGCTGCGCCGAACGCTACCCGCGTCGCGCCGCCGCTGCCAAAGCCGCGCGAATACCCCGCCAAGCCGAGCCAGGTTTATCTGTTCGGTACCTGCGTGGTCGACCTGTTCTATCCCGAGGCTGGCCTGGATGCCATCCGCCTGCTCGAGCGCGAAGGATTGACCGTGCACTTCCCGCAGGGTCAGACCTGCTGCGGCCAGCCGGCCTACACCAGCGGCTACACCGACGAGGCACGCAACGTCGCACGGGCGCAACTGGATCTGTTCGCCAACGACTGGCCCGTGGTCGTCCCGTCCGGTTCCTGCGCCGGGATGCTGCGCCACCATTATCTGGACCTGTTCAAGGACGAGCCGGCCACGCTGAAGAAGGCACAAGCGCTGGCCGAGCGCACCTTCGAGCTGGCCGAGTTCCTGCTCAACGTCTGCAAGGTCGAATTCAAGGACGCCGGCACGCCGACCAAGGTTGCCCTGCATACCTCCTGCTCGGCCCGCCGCGAGATGAACACCCACCTGCACGGCCGCGCCCTGCTCGCACAGCTGGGCCAGGTCGAACGCGTCGAGCATGACCACGAAAGCGAATGCTGCGGCTTCGGCGGCACCTTCAGCGTGCGCATGCCCGACATCTCCGGCGCCATGGTGCTGGACAAGACCCGCGCACTGAAGGAATCCGGCGCGCATCAGGTGATCAGCGCCGACTGCGGCTGTCTGATGAACATCAACGGTTCGCTGGAGAAGCAGCGTGAAGCCCTGCGCGGTCAGCATCTGGCGACCTTCCTCTGGCAACGCACCGGAGGTGCCCGATGAACGCCGAACAGCGTATCCCCGCGATACAGATCGAGAACGCCGGTGACCCGGATTTCCGCGCCCGCGCGCGCAAATCCCTGAAGGACGACCAGCTACGGCGCAACTTCCGTACCGCCATGGACTCGCTGATGACCAAGCGTGCCGTGGCCTTCAGCGATGCCGACGAACGCGAGCGGCTGCGCGAGATGGGCAACCGCATCCGCGCCCGCGCACTGTCCAAGCTGCCCGAACTGCTCGAGCGGCTGGAAACCAACCTGACCCGCAATGGTGTGAAAGTGCACTGGGCGGAGACGGTTGAAGAGGCGAACAACATCGTCCTCGAGATCGCCCGCGCCCACGAGGCGAAGCAGGTGATCAAGGGCAAATCGATGGTCAGCGAAGAGATGGAGATGAACCATTTCCTCGAAGGCCATGGCATCGAATGCCTGGAATCGGACATGGGCGAGTACATCGTCCAGCTCGACCACGAAAAGCCTTCCCATATCATCATGCCGGCAATCCACAAGAACGCCGCCCAGGTCGCGTCCCTGTTCCACGAGAAACTCGGCGTGGAGTACACCAAGGACGTCGACCAACTTATTCAGATCGGCCGCCGCACGCTGCGCCAGAAGTTCTTCGAGGCCGATATCGGCGTCTCCGGGGTGAACTTCGCGGTGGCTGAGACCGGCACCCTGCTGCTCGTGGAAAACGAGGGCAACGGGCGCATGTCCACCGGTGTGCCGCCGGTACATATCGCCGTCACCGGGATCGAGAAGGTCGTGGAAAACCTGCGCGACGTGGTCCCGCTGCTCTCGCTGCTGACTCGCTCGGCGTTGGGCCAGCCGATCACCACCTACGTCAACATGATCTCCAGCCCGCGCAAGGCCGATGAGCTCGACGGCCCGCAGGAAGTGCACCTGATCCTGCTGGACAATGGCCGCAGCCAGGCCTTCGCCGACAGCGAGCTGCGCCAGACGCTGAACTGCATCCGCTGCGGCGCCTGCATGAACCATTGCCCGGTGTACACCCGCGTCGGCGGCCATACCTACGGCGAGGTCTATCCCGGACCGATCGGCAAGATCATCACGCCGCACATGGTCGGCCTGGACAAGGTGCCGGATCACCCCAGCGCCTCGTCGCTGTGCGGCGCCTGCGGCGAGGTCTGCCCGGTGAAGATCCCGATTCCGTCCATCCTGCGGCGCCTGCGTGAGGAGAACGTCAAGGCGCCGGACGATCCGCACAAGGTCATGCGCGGCCAGGGCAGCAAATACTCGAAGCAGGAACGGCTGATGTGGGCCGGCTGGCGCCTGCTCAATACCAGTCCGACGCTGTACCGCGTGTTCGGCTTCTTCGCCACCCGCCTGCGCGGCCTGACGCCATCGAACATCGGCCCTTGGACGCAGAACCACAGCGCACCGAAACCTGCCGCCCGCTCGCTGCACGAGCTGGCCCGCGAGCACCTGGAGGGCAAGCGATGAGCGCCAAGGCCAATATCCTCGCCAAGCTGAAAAAGAGCCTGGAAGGCACCACGCCTATCGTCGATGACTACGACGTATCGCTGGTCACCCAGCCCTGGAGCTACGCGCCCGAGCAGCGCATCGCCCGTCTGCGTCAGCTGATGGAAGCGGTGCACACCGAGATTCACCTGACCACGGACGCCGATTGGCCCGCCCTGCTCGAACAGCTGCTGCACGACCGCCAGCTGCCGAGCCTGCTGATCGCCCCGACGACGCCGTACGGCCAGCGCTTCACCGAGCATTGCGCCGGCCGTGAAGGCCTGCCGACGCTGAAGGCCTACGACCGCCCGGTCGAGGACTGGAAGGACGAGCTGTTCAACGACACCCCGGCGAGCCTCACCGGCACACTCGGCGCCATCGCCTCCACCGGCAGTCTGATCATGTGGCCGACCCGCGAGGAGCCGCGCCTGATGAGCCTGGTGCCACCGGTGCACTTCGCCATCCTCAAGGCCAGCGAAATCCACGACAACTTCTACGAGATCCAGCAGAAGTTTCAGTGGGCTGCCGGCATGCCGACCAATGCGCTGCTGGTCTCCGGCCCGTCGAAAACCGCCGACATCGAGCAGGTGCTGGCCTACGGCGCCCACGGGCCGAAGGATCTGATCCTGCTGATCCTGGAGGACGCATGAACGCGGCCGCCCAGCTTGAACGTGCGCCTTTGCCAGCCGCGTTCCTCCGCGAAGTCGAACGTCTGATCCCGGTCGAGCGGCGCTTCGACGACCCGCTCTCCACCCTCGCCTTCGGTACCGACGCAAGCTTCTACCGGCTGATTCCCAAACTGGTGGTGCGCGTCGAATCCGAAGCCGAGGTGATCGCGCTGCTCAAGCTGGCCCATGCGGAAAACGTCCCGGTGACCTTCCGCGCCGCCGGCACCAGCCTGTCCGGCCAGGCGATCAGCGACTCGGTGCTGATCGCCCTCGGCGACAACTGGAACGGCCGCGAGATTCGCAACGGCGGCGAGCAGATCCGCCTGCAGCCGGGCGTAATCGGTGCCAACGCCAACGCCGTGCTCGCGCCATTTCAGCGCAAGATCGGCCCTGATCCGGCCTCGATCAACGCCGCCAAGATCGGCGGAATCGTCGCCAACAACTCCAGCGGCATGTGCTGCGGCACGGCGCAGAACACCTACAAAACCCTCGCCGGCCTGCGCGTCGTGCTGGCCGATGGCACCGTGGTCGACAGCGAGGATGCCTCCAGCGTTGCCGCCTTCCGCCAGAGCCATGCGGCGCTGCTCGAACAGCTGGCCGAGCTGGGCCGCGAAACCCGCGCCAACACCGAACTGGCCGCGAAGATCCGCCACAAGTACCGACTGAAGAACACCACCGGTTTCTCGCTCAATGCGCTGGTCGACTACGACGAGCCGCTGGATATCCTCAGCCACCTGATGGTCGGTTCCGAAGGCACGCTGGGCTTCATCAGCGCGGTGACCTACGACACCGTGCCGGATCATCCGCACAAAGCCAGCGCGCTGGTGGTGTTCCCTGACGTGGAAACCTGCTGCCTGGCCGTACCGGTGCTCAAGCAGCAGCCGGTGTCGGCCGTGGAGCTGCTCGACCGCCGCAGTCTGCGCTCGGTCGAACACAAGGCCGGCATGCCCGAGTGGGTGAAGGAACTGTCGCCGACCGCCTGCGCACTCTTGATCGAATCGCGCGCCGCCAGCCAGTCGCTGCTGCACGAGCAGATCAACCTGATCATGACCTCCATCGCGCATTTCCCGGTGGAAAAGCAGGTCGACTTCAGCGAAGACCCGGTGGTCTACAACCAGCTTTGGAAGATCCGCAAGGACACCTTCCCGGCAGTTGGCGCCGTGCGCCAGACCGGCACCACGGTGATCATCGAGGACGTCACCTTCCCCGTCGAGCGCCTGGCCGAGGGCGTCAACCGGCTGATTGAATTGCTCGACAAGCACCGCTACGACGAGGCGATCCTCTTCGGCCACGCGCTGGAGGGCAACCTGCACTTCGTCTTCACCCAGGGCTTCGATGATCCGGCGCAGGTCGCCCGTTACGAAGCCTTCATGGGCGAAGTGGCGCAGCTGGTCGCCGTCGAATTCGGCGGTGCGCTCAAGGCCGAACACGGCACCGGGCGCAACATGGCGCCCTTCGTCGAGCTGGAATGGGGCAGCGAAGCCTACGCGCTGATGTGGAAGATCAAGCGCCTGCTCGACCCCACCGGCATCCTCAATCCGGACGTGGTGCTCTCCGAAGACCCGGACATCCACCTGAAGAACCTCAAGCCGATGCCGGCCGCCGACGAGATCGTCGACAAGTGCATCGAGTGCGGTTTCTGTGAGCCGGTCTGCCCGTCCAACGGACTGACCCTCACTCCACGCCAGCGCATCGTCATCTGGCGCGACATCCAAGCCCGTAAGCGCGCCGGCGTCGACACCACGGAAATCGAGCGCCTCTACCATTACCACGGCGTCGAAACCTGCGCCGCCACCGGCCTCTGCGCCCAGCGATGCCCGGTCGGCATCAACACCGGCGACCTGGTACGCAAGCTGCGCGGGCGTGAAGCGAGCAAAACCGGTGCCGCCAACTGGCTAGCCGACCATTTCGGCACCGCCGTGCAGGGCACCCGTTTCATGCTGCATGCCGCCAACGGCGCGCACATCATCCTCGGCACCAAGCGCCTGGCTAAGCTGTCCGCAACCATGACCAACGCCAGCAAGGGTCGCATCCCGCAATGGACACCAGCGATGCCGCAACCCCTGCAGCGCCTGCACCTGCCCCAGCCTGTCGTTCAGGATGAGCGCCCGCGGGTGGTCTATCTGGCCGCCTGCGTCTCCCGCGCCATGGCGCCCGCTGCCCGCGATCAGGAACAGGAGCCGCTGCTCGACAAGACCCGCAGCCTGCTTGAAAAGGCCGGCTACCAGGTGATTTTCCCCGAGCAGCTGAACGACCTGTGCTGCGGCCAACCGTTCGCTTCCAAGGGTTACGCTGAACAGGGCGAACGCAAGCGTCAGGAGATGCTCGACGCGCTGCTCAAGGCCAGCCGCGGCGGGCTTGATCCGATCTACTGCGACACCAGTCCCTGCACGCTGCGCCTGGTCCAGGGCCTGACCGATCAACGCCTCGACATGTACGACCCGGTGCGCTTCATCCGCACACACCTGCTCGACAAGTTGGACTTCGTCCCGCAGGAAAAGGCGATCGCCGTGCACGTTACCTGCAGCACCCAGCACCTTGGGGAAGCACAGGCACTGATCGATATCGCTCGTCGCTGCGCCAGGGAAGTCGTGGTGCCCGAAGGCATCCACTGCTGCGGCTTCGCCGGTGACAAGGGCTTCACCACGCCAGAACTGAACGGCCACGCTCTACGCAGCCTGAAAGACGCCGTGCAGATCTGCGAGGAAGGCATTTCCACCAGCCGCACCTGCGAGATCGGCCTGTCGCGTCATGGCGAGATCGACTACCACGGGCTGGTCTACCTGGTGGACCGCGTAACGCGTAGCAAAACAACCACGCAGCCGCTCTAGAAAAGGCACTACGGCCCCGCTCAGCGAAGCGCGGCCGTTTCGTTTGTGGCGTTTCGATGAACGCTCACGCGCAATCGCAGTCGGAATTTTAGAGCCCCTGACGGGTTCGATTCGACTCGGCGCCGCCGTTTCAGTTGGTATCTGGCAGGCCCGGGAAGTCCATAAGACTGGAGGACCCACAATGAAAGTTCATGCACTGCTCGCATCCGCGGTACTGCTCGCCAGCCCGGCCGTCTTCGCCCAAGACGACCTGTGCCAGCTCAACCTGCAGGAAATCGACGACAACATGGCCACCAACACCGCCACCTTGGGTGAGCCGGCCAAGAGCCAGGTCGACGAGTACGTTAAACAGGCCCGCCAAGCCCAGCAATCGGGCGACACCGAAGCTTGCATCGCGCACTCCACCAAGGCACTGCAAGAGCTGAAAGGCCCAGGCAGCACCGGTAGCGGCGGCACCAGCGGCTCCGGTTCCGGCGCCGGCAACTAAGCCAGGCCGGCGGGATCGTGCGAACGATCCTGCCGCAGCCGAGCTGTACATTTTGTAACCAGCATGGCTACAAACTGATCGACAGCGCAGAGAGATCGCCGTACACTCGCGCCCAGCACCACAAGCGTCACCAGGGGCCGATTAGGATTCGACGCCGGTAACAAAACTTGAGGGGCATGCCGAGTTGGTAACAGAACTCGTAAATAAACTGTTGCAAACTTATAGTTGCCAACGACGACAACTACGAAGGGTACGCGCTAGCCGCCTAACCTTCATCTGGTAGCTTCGGCTCCAGCGGTCACTAGGGGATGCCTGTAAACCCGAAATGACTGTCAGACAGAACAGGATCGCCGCCAAGTTCGCTGTAGACGTAACGGCTAAAACTCATACAGCTCGCTCCAAGCACCCTGCCAATCGGGCGGCGCGGAGTTAACTCAGTAGATCTGGCTAAGCATGTAGAACCGATAGCGGAGAGCTGGCGGACGGGGGTTCAAATCCCCCCGGCTCCACCAATTCAACACTGAAACCCGTCTAGAACGCGGGTTTCAGCCCAGATTTGATGGCATTGGATTACTCACAGTCCGTCTGTGAATCCAAAAGGTATGCCATCATGTCCAAGCGCCAAAGCAAAACGGGTGTCCCCCACCTGGTCTATCAAGCCAACACTGGCTTCCAGTACTACCTCACATTCCCTAAGCATTTCGCGGCCAACCCGAAACTGCCTGCGCAAATCCGGTGGTCGCTCAGCCACGACGAAGCCCTGGCCCGCGATCTCGCTAAGTACCTGAATGCTTCTTTCGAGCAGTTCCTTGCCAAGGCAACCGAGCACTATGTCGAGCTCTTTTCTGACCGCCTGCTGGTTGACCTCCAAAGGTTTCACTTAGCGGTAGCGGAAGCACTCAAATTCGCCGACCGGGTTTGGAAAGTCCGTCCGTCGCCCATGAAGCTCGCGAACCAAGACCTTTCGGTCGCCCACGCTCGCATGATGAAAGAGAGTGCCGAGCGTGTAGTGCTCTATAGCCACGAGCCAGGGGGCGAAATTTTCTTCGCACTGACACCAACGCCCGCACTGGTAAAAGCGCTTGGGGTCGGGTTCGTACGCTTTGACTGGCCGCTCGGAACCAACAACCAGAACGTGGCGAGCGACGCTGCCCGGTACATTTACGCCGCCCTTGATGTACTCGAGACCGTCCCACCCTCCCCAGGGCGCTATTCGAAAGAATCTCCTGCATTTGCAGCGATGACGCTTTATGAATACCTGTGCCATGCCCGCCCAGACCAGGGTCGGAATCTCATGCACATCCCCCCAGCACTACCGCAATCTCGGCAAGCTTTGCATTTTCATCTTCAGCAAGCCAACGCGATGCATCTGAAGCTCCGCATCATTGATCGAGCGCTCTTGGTGCAGGAGGGATCGGGGCTTTATGTGATGCTTATCGAACTCGATCCGCTGTGCATGAAAGCGCATCTGAGAGAAAAGAAAAGCTTTCGGGTTGAGCTGCTCACTAGCTCCATCATCATTGCGGTCCTCATGCTGACGTATACGCTGCAGAAGGTTGATAAGGTGCTGTTGCGTTACTTTCAGGAAGACGATCACCAAGATCCTTACGCCCAAGCCATGCAGGAAATCGGTGACCTGGTTCGGCGGATGTTGGGTTCTGCTGCAACCGCCGAGCCTATGCAGACGATTCCGGAGCTGAACTCGCCGACAGATGCTGTGGCACCGCCACAGGATCCAGGCACGCTCGCGTTGCTGAATGCGCTCGGGAGCGTTCTGCCCGACGCGCAGAAAGCCAAGCTTGAAACCCTCTTTACGCAACCCTCCGTCAACGATCGCATTGTCTCGCCGGCGCGTGGTTCAAACGCAGGGTTGAGCCTCGCAGCTTTGGTAAAGGAATACGAAGAACGGCAAATTCGTGAAGGCGCCTGGGCTAACCCGCGGACTCGCATTACCGC
Organism: Stutzerimonas kunmingensis; assembly: GCF_900114065.1. Taxonomy (GTDB): domain Bacteria; phylum Pseudomonadota; class Gammaproteobacteria; order Pseudomonadales; family Pseudomonadaceae; genus Stutzerimonas; species Stutzerimonas kunmingensis. Next base: position 22,540 of record NZ_FORS01000011.1, on the reverse strand, counting down.
AAAGGCCCGCCTGGAAGGCCTGTGCGAGCTGCTTGGCGGGCACCGGCAAGTCGAGACGCTGACTCGCGCTGAATTCAACACGCTACGCGATCATCTGCGTAGCTATCCGAAGAACCGGCATCGCCTCCGTGCCACGCGTAACCAGCCGCTAAGTAAGATCATTAGCGACGGTAAGTTCGAGCCAATCAACCCTCGCACTGCGAAAAAGTTTTTTGAGCTGGCAAGGGCCCTTGTCACCTACGCTCATGATCAGGGTTACATCACCGAAAATATCGCGGCCGGATTGGCATTCAGCACCAAAGGAGCCGAGGCGCCGAGGAAGCGCACGTATAGCCCAAGCCAGATCGAGAAACTTCTTCACGGTCCGGCCTACACACTGACCACGCCGCCGCGCTGGCGCTTGGATGACTACAAGTTTTGGCTGCCGCTGCTTGGCCTTTTTACAGGCGCAAGGCTAAGTGAGCTGTGCCAGCTACGGCTCGAAGACATTCGGCAAGAACTCGGCGTCTGGCTCATCAGCATCAATCGAAGCGGGTCGAAACAGCTGAAGACGTCCGATTCGGAAAGGTTGGTGCCGATTCACCGGCAGCTTATCGAGTCGGGCTTCCTGGAGTTTCATCAAGCACGCCTGGAAGCTGTCGAGCGAGACGGCAAGGCTCCGCTTTTCGACAATATTCGGGTATACGGCGACCTTTCTCCCGGGCATGTTGCGAGCCGTTGGTTTCTCGGCTCAAGCCAGATTAGCCGGGGTTACCTTGGGCTTTGCGGCCTGGGAGATGACGGCCTGACGTACCACGGTCTGCGCCACACCTTTATCAATCAATTTCGCAGACAGAACCTTGACCTGGCGAAAGCCAAAGCGCTTGTAGGCCACTCGGATAAAAGTACCACCGGTGGGTACGGCGACTGCTATCCGTCTGACGTGCTCAAAGACGAGCTCGACAAGCTCGATTTCGGGCTAGGGCTGGGACACATCCATTACCGGCACTATCAAGAGTTACGAGAACGCCAGGGCGTTTTCAATGTCGGTCGCCCGGTTGGCACCCCCTTCCCCAGCGTGCGGGTTGCTAAGCGACACTGGAAAACGTACGCATAATATTCAGCTAATAAAAGGTAGGGGCTCGCTCTTACCTTTTGCTCATCTTGCGATTATTGACAAGTTGTCAATAAAAACTATCGCATGGTAAATCCTAATAGATTATCTTGACTGTTTATCCATCCAGTAATAATCTCAAGCCTCACCCACTGTGAGGTATATATGAATGTAACTGCCCCCCTCTCCATTCCTTTTTACAAAGGCCTGAGTCTTATCGTCGAACCCGGCCATGAAGAACACTTGCGAATCGCGTTGGCAAACATTTCAGCGATTACGGATGCGATAAACCGCTTTCAGTCTTCTCCTTTGCTTACCGAGTTCATGGACATAACGCTGTCCCGCTTTCTGCGAGAAAACAATTACGCAGGGAAATCCGAGCACATGCTTCGAGCGCGGATGGAGAAACTAAAAATCGCTCTGACGCAAGATAATCCTACCCGCCGAGTTGCTGAGCTTGATCGGGCCGACGTACAGCGTCTGAAGGATCAGCTACCGTCGTTACTCAAGCAGAACGCTGCGTCGGGTAGCAAAGGCGCAAACCTCACGACCTACTATCAGTTGTTCAATCGAATGCTGGACGAAGCACTTGAGAGCAAGCTGATTACCGAGGCGATCAAAGTCGCGACCTGCAATACAAAACACGCCGAAATCACCAAGCCATTTCTGGATAGCAATCTGAATCAGATGTTCTCAGGCTGGCCCTACAGAAAGTATCTCGCAGGCGACCTGCCGAAAATCAACCAGGACGCCAAGCCCTATCGGTTTTGGTTGCTCCCGCTTGGGCTCTATACCGGCGCGCGGCTTAACGAGCTCTGCCAGCTACGTGTGCATGATGTGATCCAGGATGTCCACGGCGTAGACCTTATCGATATCAACGATAATGGCTACAACAAGTCGTTGAAGACGGGGCCGTCGGCTCGGCAGATTCCAATCTGCTCGAAGCTAGTGGAGATGGGCTTTCTAAATTTCGTAGAAGAACGGCGCCAGGCCGATGGCAATGACGCTCTGCTTTTCAACGAGCTGAGCTTCGATCCAAAGCACCTATACTCCCGCGACCCAAGTCGGTTTTTCTGCGGGCCGTGCACGGGTACAGGATACATCGGTCAGCACTGTCCGCCGGCGGTTAATGGCGGGCTCAATTTTAAAAGTCTCCGTCGCTCGTTTGCCGTTCGGCTGGAACGGTCAGGCATATCTCCATCCACGATCGCCTATCTGCTCGGCCATGAGGGTGGTGCACCAGAAGTCACAGCAGACCATTACCTGGAGCAGCCACTGAGTCTGAGATTACTGGAGCAGATGGAACGGGGACTGACATACAACGCACAGACCGAGCAGATCCGCTGGGAGCATTTTAAAAAGCTGCTCACAAACCAAGCCGGACGCGGAAAGCGAGGAAGGAGAACTAAGCAAAAGCCTTGCTAGCGCGTAGCGTTCAAAACAATCATCGCCTGGAGATGATTATGAGACAGGATGAATAAAAGGCCGCAGCCAATCTGCGGCCTTTTTCGTTCTGAACACAACAGGAAAGAAACCGAATTTTCACGCAACTCCGGGCATCGCTTGCGGCGACGGTTGGCACGCCCTATCGCTGAGCACAGTCCACCATCGAAGAACTTGCATCCGCTGCGACGAGAATTCCGTGACAGTCGGCTGCTGCCACACAAATTTCAGTTGAAGCGTGGGCGCTTTGGCATCAGACCGGACACCGCTTCATAACGCCACTGTGACAGACACACGGCACGGTCACCCGGCGCATCGACACTCACTAACTGCCGCAAGCCCTACGAGTGACACGGCGAGACTGCAGCACTCGAGTCATGTGACATGGCGGTCGTAAGACAAGTGTGCCGCAGTGATCGGGCTTATGATTGAGGCCGGGGCGGCAGCGCCCGCGAATGGCGCAGCTCACGTCTGTGCACAATCGCCATTTCGGCCAGGCAACGCCTGGCGGCTATGATTTGACAACAAAATTGCGGGGGCATACTTGAAGCAGCGAAGCGTTCCTTCAAGTATGCCCCCGCGCCCCATACTTGAAACCTTCAAGTATGGGGCAGTTGAGCATTTTGGGCGTTTGCAGGTAAGCGAAACGAATGTGGAGCGAGACCGAGCAATAAGACCAAAATGATCAACTGCCTTCGCGAAGCGGCTGCCATTGTTGTCAAAAAAGGCAGCTTTCTTCATTTGCCGCAGGTAAATGGCTAGCTCCAATTTCGATGCTATGCATGGCTACCTCTGCTAAAGCAGAAGAAGCCTGCTCACGTCCGCTTCCTCTACGGGATGCGCGACGTTTCTATGCAACGGCCGCCGCTTGGTCACCTCCCATTTTGCTAACCCACCACTTCATATGTCAGGAAGTACGCACCTCTCTGGCTGACAAACACTCCGCAGCGCCATCCCTGTACCAGCCTTCTCGATGACTGAATTACTCACGAAATCGGTCGGTCCTTAGTTTTCTCCCTCCGTGCCCAAGCGGTAGACTGAGACACACAAAGCAGTTTCGTTCTCCGAAGGTTACCCATGTCCAAACTCGCCGAATTCAAAGCTCTAGAAGCCCAGCTCGCAGCCCAGCTCAAGCAGCTTGATGCTCTTAAGAATGACGACAAACTCAAGCGCGAAATCGAGTTCGAGGAAAAACTCCGCAATTTGATGGGGCAATATGACGTAGGCCTGCGCGAAATTATTTCAATATTGGATCCGCAGCCCAGCCGCACCAGCATCAGCGCCACCCCGACGTCTCAAGCGCCTCGTCGGCAGCGCCAAGTTAAGGTTTACAAAAACCCAGAAACTGGAGAGGTGGTAGAGACGAAGGGTGGCAATCATAAGATTTTGAAAGCTTGGAAAGAAAAGCACGGCGCCGAAAAGGTAGAGGGTTGGCTTCAGTAAGCTATCCGACCAACACAAGAGCCAGGCACTGCCTGGCTTTTTCTTTACGCTTTCAGCGGTCAACGGATGCAAGCGATCGCACTACAACCAGTACCTGGAATTCATCGGTCCTCGCATGCACTCGCCTAGTTGCACCGCACCACCCACAACTGATCCAGCCTGGTCGTGAAACTTTGGCTCATCATCTCCCGTCGCATGCCCCAGTCCGGCGCGGTGGTTACGCGGCCGGGCCGGAGGGTATTGCGGCCCCACTTGGCGTTGATTGCATCGAGCACGCCCATAACGCGCTCCGACGCGGCGGGCTGGGTTTGGGCGAATAGATCGTCGGTGTACTCGCCGCGCTGGCAGAGGTCCATCAGCAGGACCTCTGCCTTGCTGAACGAAAAGCCATCGCGATAGATGTGTTCCAACCCAGCGATCGCCGCCCGGATGATGTAGCGGGTGTCGTTGGTGGGATACGGCAGCTCACACACGACGCCTTTCGCGAACTTGGGCTCGTCGGGATTAAACATGCCGGTACGGATGCTGATTCGGACGCGCTTGCACATGGACTGCTGTGCCCTCAGCTTCTCGCTGGCCCGAGCGGCATATGCCGCCACTGCGTCCTTGATTGGCTCAAGCTCGCGCAGGCGCTTGCCGAACATCCGCGAGCAGCAGATCTCCTGTTTGGGTGACGCGACCTCCTCCAGATCGAGGCACGGCGTCCCGCGCAGTTCGCGTGCGGTTTTCTCGATGACCACGCTGAATTTTTTGCGCAGGGTCCAGGCATCCGCGCTAGCTAGATCCCAAGCAGTACGTATGCCCAACCTGTTCAGGTGCTCGGTCATCCGGCGACCGACACCCCATACATCGCCGACGTCAGTCACGCGCAGCACCTTGTCGCGCCGCACCGGGTCGAGAAGGTCCACTACCCCACCCGTCTGCTTCTGCCAGCGCTTCGCTGAATGGTTCGCCAACTTGGCGAGCGTCTTGGTCCCCCCAATGCCCACCCCGACCGGGATACCTGTGCTGCGCAGTACCTCAGCGCGGATCCGCCTGCCGAGCACTTCGACGTCTGGCACACCGGTAAGGTCGGCAAACGACTCGTCGATTGAGTACACCTCAACCGCAGGCACCAGGCTCTCGATGACCGTCATGACGCGCTCGCTCATGTCGCCGTACAGCGCGTAATTGCTGGAAAACACCACAACGCCCCAACGCTCCAGGTCGCGCCGGATCTGAAAATACGGCACGCCCATTTTGATACCGAGCTGCTTTGCCTCGGCCGAGCGCGCGATCACGCAGCCGTCATTGTTCGAAAGCACGACGATAGGCGTACGGCGCAAGTCTGGTCGAAAGACACGCTCGCAGCTGGCGTAGAACGAGTTGCAATCAATGAGGGCGATGGCCCGCTCAGTACTTGCCATGGATTCGGATGCTGTATGACACCACGCCCCATACGTAGAGTTCTTCGCTTTCGAGGAGGTACCGCGGCGGGAACTTCGGATTAGCCGAGCGCAGAATGACCTGGCTGCCGGCTCGGTCGAAAATCTTGACCAGAGGCTCGTTATTCAGCGCTGCGATGATCACCTCCCCTTTTTCTGCCTCCCGTCCCCGGTCGATGATCAGAATGTCTCGGTCGAAAATGCCGACCTGGATCATGCTCTCCCCGTCTGCGCGCGCCAGGTAGGTATGCGGAGCTCGGATGTTCATCAGCTCGTCGAGCGAGATGCTCCCCTCCATGTGGTCCTGCGCTGGGCTCGGGAATCCGGCGGGCACGCAGAAACTGAAAAACGGCAGTGCAATTGTGGCGGGAGCAGCAGGTCCCAACATATGGACGGGCATGGCACAGACCTCATAACTGTATGTATATACAGTATTCTGAAGCTAGAGTCCGGTCAATTGAACCAGATGTGCGGGGGCACCCATGTGTGGACGTTTCGCTCAGTACCGAATCGCCTATGAGTACCTGGACAAGATCGCGATGCAGCTGCCCTTGCCATTGCGTGGCAGCGTGAATCCTGAGCCAATCGGACGCTACAACGTGTGTCCGCAATCACTGGTTCAGCTCCTGCACCAGGACGATGATGGCCTGCGCATGGAGCCGGTCAAGTGGGGTTACGCCCCATTGTGGGCACAGGGGAAGCGACCACCAGCGATAAATGCCAGGGTGGAAACGGCCGCAACTAGCAAGTTCTTTCGCGATATCTGGCAAACCGGCCGCGCAATAGTGCCCGCTGATGGTTGGTACGAGTGGAAGAAGGACGCGGCCAACCCGAAGATCAAGCAGCCCTACTACATCACGCTCCGTAGCGGCGAGCCGATGTTTTTCGCTGCGCTCGGGCGGTTTCAGCGAGGCGCCTCGCTGGAACCCCGAGACGGCGACGGCTTTGTTGTCATTACGTCATCTAGCGCTGCCGGCATGCTCGATATTCACGATCGGCGTCCTCTGGTTCTATCGCCAGAGTACGCTGCGCTCTGGATGCAGCAGGAGCTTTTGCCGCTCAAGGCTGAGGAGCTAGCACTGGCGCATGGTTTATGCGTCGAGGAATTCGAGTGGCATCCGGTGGGTAAGGACGTCGGGAACGTGCGGAATGATGGGCCGGAACTTATCAATAGGATCGCCCAGCCGCTGGTATAAAGGCATTTCGCTTCAATGACCGTTGGTGACAACCTAAATCAAGTGCGAGCTTTGCTTTCAGGCCCGCCACTGTATGGGCTCGCGCGACGGTGAGTCGTCAGTTTAGAAAAGTGAGCCAGGGAAATTCGCTAAAGCTCAAACGACGAGCTTGAACACACCTCTTAGGGGCAGATAGCACCGCTTCCGCTTACGGCCAGAAGCGGAAGCTGGCGACAGTGCATCGGGTGCCATGTTGTAGCCATCTGTCGATGGCAGCTTGCTGCAGACTGGTTTGTAGCACCTGTTGACAGCCTGCTGCCCCAGATTGATTAATAGCGGCAGATGAAAGCGCTTTACCGACTTGCCTTAACGTTAGAGAAGAGATTGAAGGCAAACTCGGGCTTTCTTGCGGCCTCTCCGCATGCTCTAACCACTCCAATTTGAATGGATGGTTTTCGCATGCCTGTTCGTCAGACATATCTATGCCTGTTAATCCTCGGAACCGCGTTCTGGGGGATTTCGTTTGCCTTCACCAAAGTGGGTGTTGCGGACGGGTCACCCTTCGTATTCCTGGGGTACAAGTTCGCACTCGCTACGCTAGTGCTTTGCGTGATCTTTTTCAGACGGCTGAAACTGATCAACAAAGAAACGCTCCTGGCCGGCGTGGCCATAGGTCTACCCTTGTGTTTGGGTAACATTTTCCAGACTGTCGGGCTTCAGCACACCAGCATCACCAACACCGCCTTCATCACTGGCCTGGATGTATTGCTCATCCCGGTCTTCAAGTGGGCTCTCTTTCGGAAGCGCGTCGAGCCTCGAATCTGGCTCTGCTGCGCCGTCGCGCTGACAGGGCTCTATCTGATCGTTACGAGGGCCGGGCTTACTCTGAATCCAGGTGACATCTGGATCATGTGCTGTGCAGTCTTTTTTGCCGCATATGTGCTCACGGTTGGCTTCTTCTCGCATAAGTACGACTCGATGCTTACGGTCATCATTGCGCTGGCTACCTGCGCTACTGGATACCTTTTTGCTGCACTTTTCGACGCTAGGGCCGAATGGGCCCCAATGGATTCCTCCTTCTGGGAAGGAGTTCTGTTCTGCGCGTTGCTCGCCACAGCCTTCATGTACGCGGTTCAGAGTGCTGCGCAGAAGTATCTCGAAGAAGAAAAAGTAGCCCTGACCTACCTGTTCGAGCCCATCTTCGCAGCATTCGCGGGAGCGATGCTCCTTGGCGAAACCTTGGATGGAAGAACCCTGGCCGGTGCAGCTCTCATCTTTTCAGCTCTGCTGATCGCCGAGATTGATGTACCCAAGTTCTTATCCCGCCTGCTGCGCGCCCTGTTTGCCCCGTGGGCTAGGCGCCAATGAGTATTTGGATGGAATTCTGTGGAGGCTTTGGTCGGTAGCTGCCGGAGGCAGCATTTGGCCGATTCTGTTGAAAAAGTAGCGGCCTCTCCATGCCGTTGGCAAAATTGCTCTGTCAGCGAGCGTGGGGGCGAACAGCATGATGGGGCAGTTACCGGGAGGACAGCAGCGCCTGTTCTACTCGTTCAACCTAGAAGATCACGTCCCGGCTCAACACCTCCTGCGCAGCATCGACCAGTGCCTGGATCTTAGTGATCTGCGCGCCTACCTGGCGGACTTCTATAGTCCCATCGGACGCCCCTCGATTGACCCGGAATTGATGGTGCGCATGCTGGTCGTCGGCTACTGCTATGGCATTCGTTCCGAGCGGCGATTGTGCGAAGAGGTGCACCTGAACCTGGCCTATCGCTGGTTCTGCCGGCTGGGTCTGGAAGACGAAGTCCCCAATCACTCGACCTTCTCGAAGAATCGCCATGGGCGTTTTCGTGACAGCGATCTGTTCCGCTGGTTGTTCAATGAGGTGCTGCGGCGTTGCATGGCAGCCGGCCTAGTCAAGGGCGAAGGTTTTGCCGTCGACGCTAGCATCATCAAGGCGGATGCCAGCCGGCAACGTGGGGTAGCGGGAGATGAGGTCGATTGGAACGATCCAAAGCTCAGCAGCCGCGCAGTGCGCGAGTACCTCGAAGCCCTTGATGAAGAGGCGCTGGCTGAGGCTCTTCCCAAGAAAATTTCGCTCACAGATCCTCAGTCCCGTTGGACAGCAGCGCCAGGTGGGCCGGCCTTTTTTGCCTACTCCACGAATTACCTGATCGACACTGAGCACGGTGTGATCATGGACGTGGAAGCTACCCCGGCGCACCGTACCGCCGAAGTCGATTCGACTAGGACGATGGTCGAGCGTGTCAAAGCTCAGTTCGATCTCACACCGGAACGCCTTATCGGCGATACCGCTTATGGCACCGCCCCGATGCTGGCCTGGATGGTCGAAGAAAAGGACATCGAGCCGCATGTGCCGGTGTGGGACAAGACTGAGCGCAAGGACGACAGCCTCTCCAGTAACGACTTCCACTGGAACCAGGAGGCCAATGAATACCGCTGCCCAGCCGGCAAACCACTACGCAGTGAGTGGCGCGCCTTCACCCAGAAAAGATCGCGGGTGACCAAGGCCAACACCATCATTTATCGCTCCAGCCAAACCGACTGCACTACCTGTCCGCTGAAAGCGAAATGCTGCCCCAACACGCCGAATCGGAAGATCGTCCGCAGTATCCATGAGGCTGCCCGCGATGTGGCCAGGCGCATCGCCAAGACACCGGAATACCTCGTCTCTCGCTGCGAACGAAAGAAGGTGGAGATGCTGTTCGCCCACCTCAAACGGATCATGAAACTCGATCGTTTACGACTGCGCGGCCTGACAGGTGCCACTGACGAATTCACTTTGGCGGCGGCGGTGCAGAACCTGCGACGCATGGCCAAGCTTTTGCCTCAAGGGCCACCGCTCACGGGATAGGTACGCCTGCTGAGAGCAGAAACCTTCAAATTAACCCTCAGGCCTGAGCAAGGACGCTCAGCGAAACGCCGAAAGGCAACCTGAAGTGGCTTGCAGTCACTTCGACAGCAGGCACACCTGATCGGCAGGCCGCCGCTAAACCTACTTTTTCAACAGAATCGGCCGATTGCCGCCGGTGACGACTGGCAGCTACCGGGCCAGAGCGGCGTTTCGGTTCACGTGCTTCAGCACGGCGCCGGCTCTTCGAGCAGGCTCGCTGAGCACTCTTAAACCCCGCAGCGCTGCTTCACCAATGAATGCCCTCTCTCTGCCGCTCACGAATCAACGCACACACGAATTCCGCGTATGCGTTCTATGGGTACATTGATTGAATGGTATCGGATGGATCTCATCCAATCCAGAGCTCTGGGGTGCTTTGCTGTACGTACTGGCTGGCCAGTTTGAGCACGCTGGGGTTCTTGGGGACATCGTTGTAAGGTCTGACCAGGCGTCGGTCGCCCATGAGCTTGGCGGCAATCCAGACAGAGCTGTGGCAGCACCGCGTAACACTCTTCAGCGTCAGCTCCTCGATGGGCTGCGCTACCTGGTGAAGAACGAGCTCAAGTTGAATCAGCCAGACGCTTCCGATGGCTGGATCACGGCCGATGCGATCTGGCTGGTCAGCAAGACCGTTTCGGATCGGCTGCGTGCTCACCTCCTCAGCCAAGGGATTGAGGGTGTTCCGGACCGCAACTCCACTCTCTTCAATGTCTTTCAGGATAACGGCCTGATTGTTGCGAATCCTGCTGGCAAAGCTATTTGGGATGCCGAAATCCTGAGCCCTACGGGATGGAAGAACGCATTCACGTTCTTGAGAGTTTCACCTTCACTCATATGGGCAGCTGGCGAAGACCGCCCGGAGCCTTTTGGCGGCTCGGTGCAAGTCCTCAACGAAGAAGCAGCCCCTGCCGCAGCTTCCGAAGCGCAGGAGGAAAAGCCCAGCCTTACTGCCGGGGGCGGCGATGCCGTTGCGGCAGAGCCTCAAGGGGACGAACCCGCAAGTGACCATGGACCGCAACCCGATGAGGTAGATGATACGGACTACCTTCTGGATCTGATGGATATGCGTGACGCGCCGACCAATTCGGTACCCGCCCCGGCGATGCCGGCGGCGTCCGAGGTCGAAGCTCAGTCAGACACTGCCGCGACCGCTACCATCGCTGGCCCGATCGGCGACACGCTAGGTCACCTTTTCATGCACTGGCTAAAAGTGGGTGTAGGAACCCACAAGATCATTATCAATGATGCAAAAGCCAAGGTTCACACCGTCAACGGCACGGCTTTTCTGGTGACTCCTGAAATATTCAGAAGGTATGCCCAAGAGCATCCGACCCTCTTCTCAGCGAGGGCTGGCGAAGGACAGCCATGGCTGCAGGTCCAAAAGTCGTTCGAAAAGCTGAAGCTTCACGTTAAGAAGAGCAACGGACATAACATCTGGACGTGCGAAGTCTTTGGACCTCGTAAAACGAAAACACTGAAGGGTTATATGCTCAAAAAACCCGGCGACGTATTCACAACTGAGATGCTGGATAATCCCAATCTCAAACTTTGTGAGAGTCAGGATGATCACTAGCTATCATTGGATAGTTGCGCTGAGGTCTGGACTACCCTAATTATGGCGGATTGACTTTGTTGATGACCGCTTGTGACTGGGCAGCTAGGCCAGCCAAGTAAGCGCCTAGGTCCTGGAAATTGTTTTCCTTGAGAATCCTCGCAACCATGGCAGAGCGCTTCTCCTTTAGCGGTAAAAAAATTGCGCAACGCTGGTGGTTGTGCGGGCGGGGCAATGTCTTCCAATAATACGTTGCCTTGAAGCGAGCCATAGCTTCGTTGAACCCCAACCAAGCATCAGGCTCATGCGACAACACGAACATGCCGTATTCACGCCTGAGTTCTGTTATAGCCTGCTCACATAACCCGTAGATCTTATAGGTTCCGGTCAGCTCAACCGGCTGTTCAAGCCGCGCCGCGATGTACTTGGCAGCTGCGAAGTGATGCGAACCGCCGGAGTTCATCAGAAAGACGCGTCCGTCCCAAGCCCAAGTGGCGAAATAATCGTGATCGACGTGGCTGATGATCCGAATTTCATCCCAGGCCAGATTCTTCGCCAGCTTCGCCGGAGATATCTCGTCGATCATCTCGGGTGAGTTCCTTACCACCATGTCATCCATGGTGGCGAACTCCTTGAGTTCGGATTTCGACGCGGAGAAGCCATCTACCTGTTGGATATCGCACCGCCACCGTTGGATCTGCATCTCGCTGCCAACGCGCAATAGTGGGGCGCATTCGATGCTAGTCGAGCCATACCGACCATAGGTGCGGCAGTGGGTCCATCCATTCAGCTTGTCGCGATATATCCCGCGCTCATAAATAAGAGATCCGAAGTCGTGCCACCTAACAACCGCTCCTGCGCCAATACCTTTTGCTGTTTCCTGGATGGGCGAATTAAGTTTGACTGGGCTCTTAATCAGCTTCATGAGCGTTGCAGGATACCCACAGTCCTCACGCACTGAGTCCCATAGAAATGTTCCTGCTCTGCGCCAGAAAGGGAGGGGCTGATCTATCGACATGCATTCACCATCGTCGGAGGCAGGCGTTCAGTATAAGGATGTACTCAGTAAGCGGGGTGCCGCGAGAGATAGTCCTAATCATAGATCCCACTCGCCAAGGCGTTGCGGGCCGCAACACCGAGCAGCACAGTGACGAATGAGAGGTGTGTTATGTGCAGTCGTTACGAAGCCCCTACCCCAGAGCGTCTCCAAGAAGAGTTTGGTGTCGAGTTCGACGCTCAGGAGAAGCTCGAATTGTGGCCAGGTTATGCCGGGCCGTTCCTGCGCAAGCCTCGCAATGTCGACCCGTACGATGACGCCGTGTTGCCATTTGAAGCTGAGGTGGGAGTGTTTGGGCTCCTGCCCTTCTGGGCCGACAAAAAGCTGGCACGGTCCACCTACAACGCCCGTTCTGAGACGGCCTCGGTCAAGCGGTCATTCAGGGAGGCATGGAAGAAGGCACAGCACTGCATCATCCCTGCGGTGGCGATCTATGAGCCCGACTGGCGAACAGGCAAGGCTATTCCTACTCGAATTTCCCGTGCCGATGGGCGGCTGCTAGGGATAGCGGGCCTATGGGAGGAGAGGAAAACTGCTGCAGGTGATAGGGAGCTGTCGTTCTCAATGCTGACGGTGAATGCCGATGACCATGCGCTGATGCGCAACTTCCATCGCCCGGGGCATGAGAAGCGCATGGTGGTGGTGCTCCCTCAGGCGCTGTACCAGGACTGGCTGACAGCTCCCGCTGAAATCAGCAGTGAGTTCATGACCCAGTATCCAGCCGATAGGCTGGTTGCCTATCCCCAGCTTTGAGTTGACGCCAAGTACAATAAAACCTCTTGCCCCTTGTTGAATCACAGTTCAATGTTGGCCTGCTGCCGATAGCTTGGCAGCGCCGCGGCCAGATAGAGATCACTATGACTGGAAAAATTATGTCTGACGGCGAGGCCGATAGGCCGGCACGCATGACTCCTGCCGAGTTCAAGGCTGCTTATAAGAGCAAAGGTTGGACAGGCAGGCTGCTCGCTGAGCGGTGGAGCTACTCAGTAGCTTGGATCAGCAAAGTGGGTAACGATCCCGAGCGTGATCAGATTTGGGATGATGCAGTCCGCGGGTTACCGTCCGTCAAGTAATTGAACCACAGTTCAATTATTGTGTTGCCATAAGTTGAACTGTAGTTCAATGTCGCGCATGCAAACATATCCGTTAGAGGATCTAGCATGTACGACAGCTCCCGCGATTCCAGCTCTGCTCACCTGAAACGCACCCTGTACCATTTCCATTTCTGCTGCGGCCTTGGGGGTGGGGCTCGAGGGTTCAATAGAGCGCGCCCCGTTGTCGGGAATGTAGAGGCCCAATGGGAGTGTCTTGGAGGTGTAGACGTAGACCCAGCTGGGCTCCGTGACTTCGAGCGACTAGCTGGCGTTCCCGGCACCCTGTTAGACCTCTTTACCCGCGAGCAATACACCCGTTTCCATGGCCAGCAACCGCCTGCTGGCTGGACCGAGGCGACTGCCGAGGACATACGCCGCGCCGCGCAGAATCTGCGCCCCGACGCCGTATTCATCAGTTCGCCATGCAAGGGCGCCAGTGGGCTGCTGTCCGAGGCCACCAGCAAAACGCCCAAGTATCAGGCCCTTAACGAGCGGCATGCCCTTCGGCAATTTTGCCGTCCAATCCAGCCATCAGCTGTTCTATCTCAGCCGTCTCAACGTCACTCACAAGCTACGCGTCTCTGTTTGGAAAATGGGGGTGCTGTCGATCCGGTTGGTCAGGCTTTCAATGCCAGGATTCGGCGCGCACCGTTGAGTACGATGAGGCCAACTACCGTACCAATCACCAAATCTGGATAGGAAGAGCCTGTCCACGCAACCAGAGCTCCAGCGGCGATAACACCAATATTCGCGATCACATCGTTGGCCGAAAAAATCCAACTCGCTTTCATGTGTGCACCGCCTTCACGATGGCCGTAGATCAATAAGAGACAGCTGACGTTCGCGACGAGTGCAACTAAGCCAATCCCCATCATCAGCATCGACTCAGGTTCGCTGCCATAGATGAAGCGCCTAACCACCTCCACGAGTACCCCCAGAGCCAACACGATCTGGATAAAACCCGCCAGGTGCGCAGCGCGAACCTGCAGCTGCGCAGCCCGACCGACCGCAAAGAGAGCCAGACCATAGACGGCAGCATCAGCAAACATGTCCAGCGAGTCGGCGATCAGACCCGTCGACTGAGCAATCAAGCCTACGCCCAACTCGATGACAAACATCGTGGCATTGATACCGAGCAGGATTTTGAGCGAGCCAGCCTCCTTGGAAGCAGTCAGCTCTTCACTGGCGCTATTGGCCGAAGCTGCTTCCTGGCTGGCCGGTTGAGTACCGAGCAATGTTGCCCCCAAACCAAGTGATTCCAGCTTGGTTGCGATCTGGTCAACCGGACCGTCATGGAAAGCGCGTACCTGTCTGCTGCTCAGATCAAAGGACAGCGAATTGAGTTCAGAAAAGCCATTGAGCGCGAGCCGAATCATTCGCTCTTCTGACGGGCAATCCATCTTGGGCACAGAAAAACTGCTGACCCAAGTCCCTTCATTCGAAGGCGCGGCTGCCGCTTCAGTGCTTACCGGCTCAGGGCCACAGCCACAGGATTTATCACAAGAAGTCATGACTCGCCTCTCCTATAGGACTTGATTCTACCGATTAAAAACCATGTAGTGGCTATAGGGTCAAGCCTGGATATACTGGCTTTTTTACCAAGGGACAGACCATGCGCATCGGTCAACTTGCACAGCGGACAGGAGTGGACACTCAGACGATTCGTTTTTATGAACGTCAGGGACTGCTTCCACCGCCCGAACGCGAGGACAATGGCTATCGAACCTATAAAGCACACCATGCGGACAAACTGCTGTTCATTCGCCGATGCCGCTCTTTTGGCATGTCACTGGAAGAAATTGGTGTTTTGCAGAGCTATCAGGAACAGCCGCAGCAACCCTGCGTTGCGGTCAATGAGCTCCTTGATAGACATATCGCACAGGTAAGGGCTCAGATCGCATCCTTACATGCTCTCGAAAACCAGCTGGTGACGTTGCGAGGTTGCTGCGATAACGAACGACAAAGTCTGGACTGCGGGATACTTTCGGGCCTGCTGGGGGGCGACAAACCTCTTTCGTAATTCCGACATAAAGTCATTTTTGCGTCGTCTTGAATCGCCCATAGCGCTTGACCCTATAGCAGCTATAGGGTGTTCACTCGGGCATCTACTGCGTAAGTGAGATCCAGATGAATACCACCCTCAGCATTGCCATTGATGAGGCCTTCTTCCAGGCTAGGAAAGCACTTAATGCAGAGGCGCCAACCGAGGCTTTCTCCTGGCTGGAGCGAGCCCACATATTGAGCCAGCGAATGCCTATTCTTCATGCTCAGAGCCATTGGCTGATGCTGAGGGCCGACTGGCAGTTGCGCGACTTTCGAAAGGTGCTCAGCCAAGTACCGCGAATCATGGCGGCCCTGCTGTTCTCGAAGATCTGGGTGCCGCTCGGAAACAGCGGGCGCGCCAGGGTTAGTGCTTTTGCGCCGATGCCTATTTCACCGGAGCTGCAGCGACTTCTTCAAGGAGAAATGCAATGAGGTCGTCTCCTAGATCACCTCTTGTTGCTCCTGGGTTCTGGTGGATGCTATCGCTAGCCATTGCCTCGGCCGACCTAGCGTTGAAAAGCGCAATTACGGGTTCGCTCCCGGTCGGCACCGTGATTCCTCTCACCCCGTTCTTCAACCTGGTTCACTTCTGGAATACCGGTGCAGCGTTCAGCTTCCTGGCTGACGCGGGTGGTTGGCAGCGTTACTTCTTCATTGTCATAGCTTTGGTCGTTTCGATCGTGCTGGCTCTGATATTGCGTAAACGCAGAGCCAAAAGCGAAGCCCTAGGCTATAGCCTTATCTTGGGCGGGGCAGTTGGGAATCTGATTGATCGCGCATTTCGAGGCCATGTAATCGACTACCTGGATTTTTACTGGCAGTCCTGGCATTGGCCTGCGTTTAACCTGGCGGATATTGCTATCGTCGGTGGCGCCGCCATGTTGATCCTGAGCAGTTTGCTAAGCCCAAATGCGGAAGCCGACCGAGTCAACGAATGAAAGGCTCGCTCTCAACGGATACCGTACGCTGGGCAGGCCAGGCCTGGATAGGGCCCGGCATCGGCATCTTTCATGGCCGTGCCGGCCACCAGGAGTGGCACCACCATCAGGCGCATCAGATTTCAGTGGGCCTCGATTCACCTGTATCGGTTGAAACTCCGTTGGGCATTCAAACAGGGGCTGCCATCTTCATCGCCGCGGGCCTGAAACACCGGATCAGTGCTGGTCGAGTGCTGTCGATCTATCTGGATGCACTATCCGATGAAGCCCCAACTATGCGGGGTACCGAAGAAGCAAGGGTAGTCGTGATCGCCCCGGCGGACGTAGTAGCGATTATCGATATGCTGCGCGAGACAGGACATACCGCTCTCCAGGTTAGGACGGGGGTGCGCCAGGCACTGCGGCTACCCGATCCACCGATTCCAGATCCTCGCTTGACAAAGGTGATTGAAGCGCTGCATAGAGGCCAAATGAGGCGCGAAGAAATGGCCGCGTTGGTGCATTTATCCCCTACACGGTTTTCCCATTGGTTCGTGGAACAGACAGGCTTGCCGCTGCGCAGCTATGCGAAATGGTTACGTCTCACACAAGCCCTACAGCACCTAGCCAAAGGGGGTCTACTCACCGAAGCGGCCCATGAGGCGGGCTTTTCTGACTCGGCACATTTCTCCCGGACATTCCGGGCACTGCTGGGCATCGATCCTTCCTCCGCCCTGGCTGAAGTCGATCTTCAGGGGTCGTAGCTCTTTCGTTCAAGCCGAAAGCGGACCTTCCCACATACAGTCATGGCTCCCTACTCAGGAGCTGAGCGATGTCTATTCCCTTGCGATTCGCCATAAGGTGGCTGAGCTATCCACTTGTGTTTGGCGGCTGTGCCTCCTTCATGATTTGGGCGCTGTATGCAGGTATACCGTATTGGCCCACCACACCCATAGTCGCCGCGGCGGGGCTGCTACTCATTGCTGGCTTGGAGCGCATCCAGCCTTTTCGGCGAGCCTGGCTGGAAGATCATCAGGACACCCTGACGGATCTGCTGCACATGCTGGTGAACCTGTCTGTCATTCAATTTACTGCAGAATTCCTGGCTAAGTTAGGCGATGCGGTACCGGCTTCGGTTCGGCTCTTTCCGATCGAGAGCCCATTGTGGCTGCAATTGCTACTAGTCGCCGCCGTGCTCGACTTGAGCCTGTATGTAATGCACCGCATCAGCCACCGGGTGCATTGGCTGTGGCGCTTTCACATGATCCATCACAGCGCTGAGCGGCTCTACTGGATGAACGGAGAACGTCGACATCCTCTGCATGCGGCGTTGATGGCCGGGCCGGGGCTGGTGGTTTTGCTCATATCTGGAGCTCCGTCTGCCGTAGTCGCAACGTGGTTTGGGATCCTAACCGTCCATCTGGCCTTTCAGCATTCGAACCTGGACTACAGCGTGGGTTGGCTGCGGCATGTGCTAGGGGTTGCTGAGGTCCATCGTTGGCACCATAAGCGCGACTTCGAAGACGCTCAGGTCAACTTCGGTGAGTTTTCAACTGTGTGGGATCAGATGTTTGGAACCTTCTACGACAGCGCCGGGAAGCTGGGCGAGGCTGAGGTTGGATTGCATGAAAAGGACTACCCCAGAAATTATTTCGGGCAATTTATTGATCCTGTTCATCCAACATCTGCTTACCCGGCCGGTCACAATTCTTCAGAGCAGGATGAAATCCGCAACACGTAGCTAGAACGGGTGGGGTCAGCAATGCCAAACATACCGCGTGACACCGGATTGGACAGTACTTGGGCCTTTTTGCGAGATCCCTACCGATTTATCTCCACGCGCAGTAAGTTTCATCAATCGCCTGTGTTTCAAACTCGCTTGATATTACAGAAAACTCTGTGCCTAACAGGTGCCGAAGCTGCTCGCTTGATTTGCGACCCTGACCGATTCGTTCGCCAGAACGCTGCGCCCAAGCGACTGCAAAAAACCTTATTCGGACAAGACGGTGTCCAAGGTTTGGACGGTGATGCGCATCGTCACCGAAAGGCCCTCTTCATGGGAGTGCTCACACCCGCGAACGTGCAGGAACTAGCAGAGTTGAGCGAGGTTCGTTGGAGGGAGTATGCGCGAACTTGGCGTCCCGGTGAGTCAATCGTCCTCTACGAGATTGCTCGCGAAATTCTATGCCGCACCGTATGCGACTGGGCCGGTGCTCCAATCGCTGAAAGAGATGTTCAACAATGGACTCAAGATCTTGCAGCTCTCTATGAGCACGCCGGCGCGATCGGTCTGCAGCACTGGCAGGCACGGAAGGCACGTCGCCGATTGGAGCAATGGGCGGCAGAGCTCGTCGAGTCCACTCGCGCCGCTCCCCCTACACCCGAGCAATCGCCTCTCGAACGCATCGCCCATTACAAGGACCAGCACGGACAGCCGTTGGATCTACATACCGCATCAGTGGAACTACTAAATCTGCTGCGGCCGACGGTAGCCGTCTCTGTATTCATAACCTTTGCAGCGCTAGCGCTGCACAAGCACCCGTTCTGTCTGAGAAACCTGCAGTCGGGAGATGAAAGAGATATAGGTTGCTTTGTGCAGGAAGTGCGGCGTTTCTACCCCTTCTTCCCAGCGATCAGCGCTCGCGTGAAAGAAGATTTTCTATGGGAAGGATTTTCCTTTGGCAGGGGCACCTTAGTCCTGCTGGACTTATACGGAACCAATCACGATTCCCAGCTCTGGGAGGAGGCAGATCGTTTCAAGCCTGAGCGCTTTCGATCCAACTCTCCGTCGCCATACTGCTTCATCCCACAAGGACCAGGCGACCCGCATGTTAACCATCGCTGTCCAGGTGAAGGCGTCGCCGTCGCATTGATGAGCGTTGCTGTTCGCTTCCTGGCTCGCTCGCTCCAATATGAGGTTCCCGAACAGGATCTATCAATCACCTGGGACCGATTGCCGGCACTGCCCCGAAGCCACTTCGTCATGCGGAATGCGCGAATCACAATGTAAGTTTGGTGTTTAACGAAGCGAGTCTCGCCCATCTCAAGATATGAACGGTGGGGCATGGCGTTGAGCTGCCCAGCGCAACCACGGCAATCGGGGAATACTCAGAATAAGCTGTTCACAGTCATTCCCCAATTGAGTCATTTCCGAGGGCCGTTCTGACTTATTGTCGCTTGGTATCGTCCAGATTCAGCGCAACGGGCAGGTCAGTCGGTGCCAGACAAATGCCCTCGTCACTGCAGGCCTGCACCCGTACAATCATTTCGAGCCTGCCTACCTTTTCCAGCACGGCGGTCTGTTTTTCGTCGGGCCGCAGCCGAATACTTGCACCGTCGTCATACACCTCTAGGGCGGTGTCACTCAGCACAATGTCACTGACCCGGCCGCGCGGGTACTGCGTCGGGATTATAAGCGCCTGGCCGTTGACTGAAGAGCTGACGACGGTGGGAATCAGGAATTCCATGGAGGCCGGATTTGCATTCACATGCCAGCCCGGTTGAATGTTCAGTGTTAAAACGAAATCACCCGTCTTTCCCGCCATTGCTGCGGCGCCTCCCGCAACAGTGAGGCGGACCTTATCAGCGGAATTTGCCAACCCTGCTCGGGTCGGCACCGGGACTTCAAGACCGGCACGTTCAGTCTGGGCAGCGTCGAGGTTGTTTCCGTTGGTGTCGATCAACATGAACGCAGCGATCGCGATCGCAAAAACCACTACTCCAGCTAGCAATCCTTTTTGTCGAATCACCATGATTGGGTCTCCAGTATCTAAGGTTGTGGGTTTCCGGTGCGATTGATAGCTTCGACCAAGCTGTCGGTGTCAAAAAGCCCCGTGAAACGGGCGATAACGGTGTCGTCACGGTCAACAACCACTGCGAAGGGTAAGGCCTGCCCGCCGGTCGCAGTTAATAGCGCATCTTTTTCTGGGTTGCTCGCTGTCACGTCAACTTGTATGGGCACCATCTTGGTGCGCCGCACGGCTTCGGCCACAGCGGCCTCCTGGTAGACCGTGCGCTCAAGTATCTTGCAGTTGATGCACCAGTCGGCGGTGAACTCCAGCAAATAGGGTGTGCCCTGGGCTTTTGTCTCCGTCAGTAGTTTTGCGGAGTAGGGTTGCCAGACGAGTTCGTCTTCGCTGTTGCCCAGCGGGGATGCGAATTCCACAGTCATCGCAAGGGCAAGGCCTGCCGCCGTTGTGGTGATCACACGCACGGTACCATTACCCTGGACGAAACGGCGGGCACCCCAGGCCAGCACCAGGGCCAGCCAAGACCACCATAGCCAGGTATAAACCGCTTTGGGCACCAGGCTCGCGCTGAAAAAGACGGCTGCGGCCAGCAAGACCAACGCGAGCACTTCTCTAATGACCAGGGTCCAGGGCCCCGCCTTGGGCAACCGGCTCAGCCAATCGGGTTTGAGCATCAATGCTGCGTAGGGCAGCGACAACCCCAGCCCGATACTGCCGAATATCCCCATACTTACCGGCGTCGGCTGGGTAACGGCAAAGGCTAGGACTCCACCAAGGAAAGGACCGGCGCAGGGTGCGGCCAAAACCGCACTCAATAACCCAGATACGAATGCTTCAAAGTAGCGCCGGCCATGGACCGAGGCGGCGAACGCCGGGATCGGGATGGGCAAATCCAGCCAGGTGACCACCGCAAACCCGACCATCAAGGCAACAAGGACACCAACGAACACCGCAGACTGAAACAAAGTGCCCCAGCTCCACTGCAGAAGTGCGGTCAGTCCGCCCAACGTCAGGAAAAACGCGAGCGTTCCTGCGGTGAACGCCAATGCCGCCAGCACGCGGTGCGATCGTTGGCTGCCCGCCTCTCGTAAGATGGTCCGGACCTTAATGGGAATTGCAGGCAAAACGCAGGGCGTCAGGTTGAGCAGCAAACCTGCCACTATCGCCATTAAGAGCTGGCCGGCGATGAGTAAAGAGGGAATTTGATCCATCACTCAGCTATTCCCAGCCCCTTCCCACCCTTCCTGGCCGGAACGTCCGGTCTGACCCCGCCATTGGCTGCTTGCATACTTAAACAGCAGATTTTTTGAGTGCTCATATCTCTTCTCCATATAGACCCCGTCCTTTGAGTTATTGGCAAACGTCAGCTATCGGTAACGATTATCGCATCGGCTTCAGGCATCGCGAAGAGCTGAGATGACATTAAGGAGACGCTGAACAATTAGCCAATTCTCACCGTCCCCCTTTTTCAACCCGGTTTTTTCAACCTACCGGCCTTATTCTGCGTTTCTTGGGCCGATTTCTACCCTGATTTTGCTGATTAGCGGGCCAGCCCCGCCTTTCGGACGGACTTATCCCGCCGTCCGTTGCAAATACCGCTTGGCCAGTACCAGATTGGCCAACCCAAACAGACTGAACAACTGCGCCGTATTCTTTTCCAGTCCACGGTAGCGAACCTTACGATGATTGAAGCGCACCTTGATCACCTGGAAGGGATGCTCGACCTTGGCACGCAGCTGCGCCTTGGCGTATTCGACTTTGCGCTTGACTCGGTACAGCACGCTGTCTCTGCCGTGATGTTTGTAACTGCTTGGCCGTGCTGCAATCGACCAGACAACGTCCCGTTCAGCATGCTCCGGTCGCTTGGCCGCACCAGTGTATCCAGCGTCACCCGAAACATAGGTTTCGGCGCCGTGCAGCAACTGATCGACCTGGGTGACATCCGCCACGTTGGCGGCAGTCCCTACCACGCTGTGCACGAGTCCCGATGTGGCGTCGACACCAACGTGGGCCTTCATCCCGAAGTGCCATTGATTGCCTTTCTTGGCCTGATGCATCTCAGGATCACGCTTACCTTCTCGGTTCTTGACCGAGGGCGGCGCGGCGATCAGGGTAGCGTCGACGATAGTGCCTTCCTTGAGCAGCAGACCCCGGCTGGCCAGATGCTGGTTAATCGTTTCAAACAGCACCCGCGTTAGCTGATGGGTTTCCAGCAAGCGGCGAAATCGCAACAAGGTAGTGGCATCCGGTGCCGACTCACGGCCCAGGTCGATGCCGATGAAACCACGAATGGCCTGGCTGTCGTAGACGGCATCTTCGGTACCTTCATCGGAGAGACCGAAACACTGCTGCACGACATACATGCGCAGCATGCGCGACAACCCAATCGCAGGGCGTCCACGCTTGCCTGTGGTGTCGCTATAGAACGGCGCCACTTGCGCCTCCACTTGTGCCCAGGGCACCAGCTGTTCAAGGTCAGCCAGGAAGCGATCTCGGCGAGTCTGCTTTTTCTTGCCGGTGTATTCGAGTTCGGAGAAGGTCTTCTGCACGCGCGTAACAAAGCTCATGGAGGGGGCTGGTTGAGGGGGCTCAGTGTGCCAAGGGTGGGGGCGGCTGGCTATTTATGCAGTGTCTCC
>NZ_FORS01000016.1 GCF_900114065.1 Stutzerimonas kunmingensis | reverse complement strand
TTCAATGCCGGGTTGCCGATGGATGAGGCGCGATTCGTGCTGGTCGACAGCATCATCTACAGCTTTCACATTCCGCTGTACTTCTTCCTGTCGGGTTTATTCTTCTTCGATTCGTTGCAGAAGCGGGGCCGGGGCGGGTTGATCATCAACAAGGTCGACACAATCGTCTATCCCTTTATTGTCTGGTCTTTACTACAAGGTCTGTTCGAAGTCGTCCTGTCGAATTACACGAACGGTCAGGTCACCTTGGTTGAGGTGTTCTCGCTGCTCTGGATGCCGCGAGCGCAGTTCTGGTTCCTGTACGCTCTGTTTCTGGTGTTCGTAGTTTGTGCGTTTCTTTATGCGCGGGCAGATCGGCGCTATTTCTTGCCATTCGTGGTCCTGTTTGGCTTGCTGTATGTCTTCCAGCAGGATCTGACGGTAAACAACATGACCCGCTTTATCCTGGGCAATACCGTCTTCTTTGCATTGGGCGTCTGGTTCAACGAGGTCAAGGCGTTCTTCCTTGCGCGTTATACCCAGCTGACATTATTTTTTGGTGCGCTGTTCATCCTGGGGCAGTACCTGTTTCATGTGACCTTCGGTCTGAACTATGCCGATGGCGGCATGGCGGTACTCGCGCTTGCAACCATATCCATCTTTTTCATGATCGCGTTGTCGATGTGGCTAGGTCAGTTTCGCGTGGATTGGTTTCTGTTCATCGGCGCTTCGTCGATGACGATCTACCTGATGCATATTCTGGCCGGTAGCGGGGTGCGGGTAATACTCAGCAAATTCCTCGGTATTGATTCAATCACAGCGCATCTGATTATCGGAACGCTGATCGGTACGGCGGCTCCGTTGTTGGCGCAAGTCGTGATCAATCGTTACAAACTGTACTTCTTGCTTACCCCGCCCAAGCAGATTTCGGCATCTCAGTTCCATATGCGCAAGGCTGTTGCCCACTAGCGCGGCCCCGTCATGCACCGACGCAGATGCCGCTCAGCAGGCCATGCTTGCTGAGCGGTATCGCGCATGCGGTATTAGCCGCAGCCGATGCGCTCTATGGTCATATCCTTGTCGGTATAGATATTCAGTCTCTGCGAGTTGTATTCCAGCGTGACGATGTCGTCGGGCCGCAGGACCCGCGCGGTGATTGCCCCGGATTGCTCCCTTGCTCGTTCAAGTATTTCTGGCGTGACGGTTTGGCCCGTCAAGCTTGCCACGGAATCGGCGTTGCACCGTCCGACTGACTCAGTCGGGCTGCTGTTTGACGGTGCTGTAGAAGTCGTTTGACAGCCTGTCAGTACAAATGCGGCCGAGGCTATGGCAATTGGTAGGGCTCGTTTGATGCGCTGCACAGCGTCTCCTTTTTCGTCTGGTTTGTCGGAGCGCAACTACTATCAAAGATACGGGCATGCCGATAGGCCTCCATGCCAGTTGGAAAAAACAGCTGTGGATGGGAACCGAAGCGGCGTTGGCTCGTCTTAATGGCTGATGGCGCTTTGCAATCCCCTGGCTGCAAGAAAAATAAGGAGTTCCGCTATGTTCAATTCCCCCCTACTCAAGCGTGTCGCTACGGTGCTGGCTGCTCTGCACTTGCTTCTGGTAGCTCAAGTTCCGCTGGCGCAAGCTGCGATGATCGGCACGCCTGAGGTTGTTGCTGAACATCAGCAGCAGGTCGATCGGCAACAGTTGCTGACGATGCTGGATGATCAGGATGTGCAAAAGAAGCTGGAAGCGATGGGCGTCGAACGTGATCAGGTTGAAAAGCGCATCAACGGCCTGACGGCAGCGGAACTGGCCCAGTTCAATCAGCAACTTGATCAGGCCCCCGCAGGGGCAGGCGTTGTCGGCGTGATCGTACTGTTCCTGGTGATCTTCATCATCACGGACATGCTATGTGCCACTAATATTTTCAACTTCGTCAACTGCATCAATCGTTGAGCCAGCGGCTACTCATACTGCTCCTGATCGGTCTGCTCGGGGGCTGTGCGCGAACGACGGTTACGCTTGTCGATCATGCTCAGCTCCCGACAAGGGCCGAGTTGGTGGACGTTCCGTTCTACCCGCAGGAAGACTACCAATGCGGACCCGCTGCATTGGCAACCATGCTCGTCCAGCGTGACATCGAAGTAACGCCGGAAGCGCTTGTAGAGCAGGTCTACATTCCCAAGCGCAAAGGCAGCTTGCAGGTGGAGATGGTTGCTGCCGCCCGTTCTGCTGGGCTTCTTGTATATCCGCTGCAGCCTAGTCTCAGTGATCTTCTTGCCGAAGTCGCGGCGGGCAACCCGGTTCTGGTTCTACAGAACCTCGCTTTCGATCGTTGGCCTCAGTGGCATTTTGCCGTGGTGGTGGGCTATGACCTTGCAGGTCAGAAAATTGTGCTTAGGTCTGGTACTACCAAGCGTTTGGTGGTGAGTTTTCACGAGTTCGAGCGCTCGTGGCGCAAGGCGGAGCGCTGGGCCGTGCTTACTTTGCAGCCACAGCGGATACCACAAACTGCGCAAGAAACTGTCTGGCTGCGCAGTGCCAGCGATCTGGAAGAGGTTGGGCAATTGCGCGCGGCTCGGGTGGCGTACGAAGCCGGCGCGAAGCGCTGGAACTCGGCGCTCATGCAGTTTGCTTTGGCGAACATTCAGTATGCGGCTGGAGAAAAGGCTGCGGCTGAGGAATCGTTACGGCTCAGTGTTCGTCTCGACCCGGGCTTCGCCATTGGCTGGTTCAATCTATCGCAGGTAATGGCTGAGAAGGGTTGTGACGTGGGTGCTCGCCACGCACAGGCCTGTGCCGTGCGAATGGATCCGGATGATGATCGGCTCAGGGCGCCGCTGCCGGCCCTGGAGGGCAAGCGAGCGGCGCAATGCTTGCCGAGCCCGCCATGCGTGTCCAAGTGATTTCGGTCAGAAGCCAAGCCTGTCGCGCAGGTTGTAGTACATCGCTCCGAGAGCGCTGAGCGGTACCTGAAAACGCTGTCCTCCAGGGAAAGGGTAGTGAGGCAGGCTGGCGAGCGCATCAAAGCGCTCTGCCTGGCCGCTCAGGGCCTCGGCGATCACCTTTCCAGCAACATGTGTATAGGTGATGCCATGGCCGCTACAGCCCTGCGAGTAGTAGATGTTGCTGCCCAGTCGTCCCACCTGGGGCAGCCGTGAAAGCGTCAGCAGGAAATTGCCTGTCCAGGCAAAGTCGATCTTCACTTTTTCCAGCTGCGGAAAGGTCTTCAGCATCTTGGGCCGTATGATCGATTCGATGTCGGCGGGATCACGTGCGCCATACACTACGCCGCCCCCGTAGATGAGCCGTTTATCCGCTGAGAGCCGGTAGTAATCAAGCAGATAATTGCAGTCCTCTACGCAGTAGTCCTGAGGCAGAAGGCTGTTCGCGAGTTCATCATTAAGTGGCTCCGTCGCGACTACTTGTGTGCCGCAAGGCATGGATTTAGCGGCGAGCTCGGGAATCAAATTGCCAAGATAGGCGTTGCCTGCTACCACCACGAATCTTGCGCGCACGGTCCCCTTTGGAGTGTGCACCAGCGGTGCGTCGCCATATTCGATGCGAAGCGCGGGGGATTGCTCGAAGATGCTGCCTCCCAGTGATTCAACAGCTTCTGCTTCTCCGAGTGCCAGATTGAGAGGGTGGATATGGCCGCCTTGCTTGTCGAGCATACCTCCGGCATAGCTCTCGCTAGCGACCACTCGCTGTATGCCTTGTTTATCCAGTAGCTCAAGGTGCGGGTAGCCATATCTTTCCCACAAGGCCTTCTGTGCTTCGAGGTGGTGCATCTGCTTCTGATTGAAGGCGGCAAATACGCCGCCGTCTTTCAGGTCGCACTGAATGCCATAGCGTGCTACACGTTCACGGATAATTCGTCCGCCTTCGAATGCCATATCCCCGATCAGCTTCGCTGCCGAGGCGCTCGCGCTGCGCTCGATGCTGTCAAGGTCTCGGCTGTAGCTGTTGACGATCTGCCCGCCATTGCGCCCAGAGGCGCCGAAGCCGACCCTGGCTGCTTCCAATATGATTACGCTGAAACCCTTTTCAAGAAGAAACAGGGCCGTCGACAGGCCTGTGTATCCGGCGCCGATCACGCACACGTCGGCCTGCTTGTTTTCCTGAAGTTCTTGTCGAACACCTGTCGCGTTGGCCGTCGCTGCGTAGTAGGAAGCGGGATAATTGTTGTGCGGCATCTTGGATTCTCTGTTCTGAATTTTTTACGCATCCTAGCGCTTGACCCTGTAGCTCGCCAGCGTCGCAACATTGCAAGCAGGAATTTTCAAAATTTCCAGATATCAGTGAGTTAGAAGAAAAAACCGCTTGACTCTTTTTTTCTTGGCTTTAGAATGCGCCCCCATCGAAGGCACATAGCTCAGTTGGTTAGAGCACCACCTTGACATGGTGGGGGTCGTTGGTTCGAATCCAATTGTGCCTACCAATTCGAATAAAAGGGTCGCTTACGCGGCCCTTTTTTTTGGCTTGCTTGTCAGAGGTCAGGGTTTCTGAAAGCATCGCCAGTCTTGTTTTCCTCCAGTGACTTCGGTTCGGTCGGGTGAGCCTAAGGCTCCTGCCATTGTGCGGCAGGTGTGCTCGCCGAATCGCTTTACTGGCTCATCCCAACCCATGTGGCCTTTGGTACGGGTCACCACTAGGAGAGGAGGCGCCATGCCCACCATTACTCTTCCCGATGGCAGTCAGCGTTCGTTCGATCATCCGGTTACTGTGGCCGAAGTGGCTCAGTCCATTGGTGCTGGCCTCGCCAAGGCGACCGTTGCCGGCAAGGTCGACGGCAAGCTGGTCGATGCTTGTGATCTGATTGAAAAAGATGCAGCGCTGCAGATCATCACGCCGAAGGATGAGGAAGGGCTGGAGATCATTCGCCACTCCTGTGCGCACCTTATCGGGCATGCTGTGAAGCAGCTCTACCCGACCGCCCGCATGGTCATTGGGCCGGTCATTGATGAGGGCTTCTACTACGATATCGCCTACGAACGTCCTTTCACTCCCGATGACGTTGCTGCCATCGAGCAGCGTATGAAAGAGCTGATCGATCGCGACTACGACGTCATCAAGAAGGTGACGCCGCGAGCGGAGGTGATAGATGTATTTGCCTCGCGCGGCGAGGATTACAAGCTTCGTCTGGTCGAAGATATGCCCGACGAACAGGCGATGGGCTTGTATTACCACGAAGAGTACGTCGACATGTGCCGTGGTCCGCACGTGCCGAATACACGCTTTCTGAAGTCTTTCAAGCTCACCAAGCTGTCTGGTGCCTACTGGCGTGGGGATGCGAAAAATGAGCAGCTCCAGCGCATCTACGGTACGGCTTGGGCCGACAAGAAGCAGCTGGCTGCTTATATCCAGCGTATCGAGGAAGCTGAAAAGCGCGACCACCGCAAGATCGGCAAGCGTCTGGATCTGTTTCATACCCAGGAAGAGGCGCCTGGGATGGTGTTCTGGCATCCCAATGGTTGGACGCTGTATCAGGTGCTAGAGCAGTACATGCGGCAGGTTCAGCGCGAAAACGGTTACCTGGAGATCAGGACGCCGCAGGTGGTTGATCGCGTGCTCTGGGAGAAATCCGGGCATTGGGCGAACTACGCCGAAAACATGTTCACGACTGAGTCGGAAAGTCGTGATTACGCGATCAAGCCGATGAACTGCCCCTGCCATGTGCAGGTTTACAATCAGGGCTTGAAGAGCTATCGCGAGCTGCCCCTGCGGCTAGCCGAATTTGGCGCTTGCCACCGTAATGAACCGTCTGGTGCGCTGCACGGCATCATGCGAGTACGAGGCTTTACTCAGGACGATGCGCACATCTTCTGCACCGAAGAGCAGATGCAGGCTGAGTCGGCGGCGTTCATCAAGCTGACGCAAGCGGTGTATGCCGATTTCGGTTTTTCGGATATCGAGCTGAAGCTGTCGACCCGTCCCGAGAAGCGTGTCGGCTCCGATGAGCTCTGGGATAAGGCTGAAGCGGCGCTGGCGGCGGCGCTGGAAAGTGCTGGGCTGCCGTACGACCTGCAGCCGGGCGAGGGGGCTTTTTATGGCCCCAAGATCGAGTTCTCATTGCGCGATTGTCTGGGCCGTGTATGGCAGTGCGGTACCCTGCAGCTGGACTTCAATCTTCCGGTGCGGCTGGGCGCAGAGTATGTCAGCGAGAATAATGATCGGCAGCACCCGGTCATGCTGCATCGAGCCATCCTCGGTTCGTTCGAGCGTTTCATTGGTATTCTGATCGAGCATTACGAGGGCGCTTTCCCGGCCTGGCTTGCGCCGACGCAGGCGGTGATCATGAATATCACCGACAAGCAGGCCGCTTTTGCCGCTGAAGTCGAAAAAACGCTCGTCCAAAGCGGGTTTCGTGCCAAGTGCGACTTGAGAAACGAAAAGATCGGCTTTAAAATCCGCGAGCATACTTTGCTCAAGACTCCTTATCTCTTGGTTATCGGGGATCGGGAGGTTGAGACACGATCCGTTGCTGTGCGCACCCGTGAAGGCGTCGATCTGGGCTCTATGCCCCTCGAGCAGTTCGCGCAGATGTTGACACAGGCGGTTTCCCGGCGTGGTCGCCAAGAATTGGAGTAATGACTATTAAGCGTGAAATGAGACAGGATAAACGAGCTGCACCCAAGGCCCCGATCAACGAGAATATCTCGGCTCGTGAGGTCCGTTTGATTGGTGCTGACGGCGAGCAGATTGGCATCGTCTCGATTGATGAAGCGCTGCAAGTAGCTGAAGAAGCCAAGCTGGATCTGGTTGAAATTTCCGCCGATGCAAATCCTCCGGTCTGTCGGATCATGGATTACGGCAAGCATCTGTTTGAGAAGAAAAAGCAGGTTGCTGCGGCGAAGAAAAACCAGAAGCAGATTCAGGTTAAAGAAGTAAAGTTTCGTCCAGGGACGGAAGAAGGGGACTACCAGGTCAAGCTACGCAACCTGGTGCGTTTCCTGAGTGACGGGGACAGGGCCAAGGTATCTTTGCGATTCCGTGGCCGTGAGATGGCCCATCAGGAGCTGGGGATGGAGCTGTTGAAGCGGGTCGAAAACGATCTCGCTGAATATGGCTCGGTCGAACAGCATCCGAAGATGGAAGGACGCCAGCTGATCATGGTCATCGCTCCCAAGAAGAAAAAGTAACCCCCAGGGCACTGGCAGGCCTTGCGGTTATTTGTAATCACCCACAATGTGGAGTACCGAACATGCCAAAGATGAAGACTAAAAGTGGTGCTGCGAAGCGCTTCAAGAAGACTGCTAACGGCTTCAAGCACAAGCACGCTTTCAAGAGCCACATCCTGACCAAGATGTCCACCAAGCGTAAGCGTCAGCTGCGCGGTTGCTCGCAAGTGCACCCGTCCGACGTTGCAAAAGTGGAGCGCATGCTGCGCGTTCGTTGATCCGGTCAAGACTCAGAGGAATAACTCATGGCTCGTGTTAAGCGTGGCGTCGTTGCCCGTCGCCGTCACAAGAAAATTCTGAAACTCGCCAAAGGCTACTACGGAGCGCGTTCGCGTGTATTCCGCGTCGCCAAGCAGGCGGTAATCAAGGCTGGCCAGTACGCCTACCGCGACCGCCGTCAGCGCAAGCGTCAGTTCCGCGCTCTGTGGATCGCTCGTATCAATGCTGGTGCTCGTGTTAACGGTCTGTCTTACAGTCGTCTGATCGCCGGTCTGAAAAAGGCGGCCATCGAGATCGATCGCAAGGTTCTGGCCGATCTGGCAGTGAACGAAAAAGCGGCGTTTGCTGCGATTGTCGAGAAAGCCAAAGCTTCTCTGGCTTAAGCCCCGACAATCCGGACTCTCGGGTTCGTTGCAACGTCATCAATAGGGGAAGAGCCTTGTGCTCTTCCCCTATTTCGTATCTGGAAGGGGCTTTTGCAAAAATGCGTATGGCGGCGACCAATAAGGGCGTTTGACCGGCGCGGTTCTGCAAGAACCTCTGGAGGTTGTGTACATGGAAAATTTGGATGCACTGGTCTCCCAAGCGCTAGAGGCCGTGCAACAAAGCGAGGATATCGGTGCTCTCGAGCAGGTACGCGTTCAGTACTTGGGAAAGAAGGGCGAACTCACTCAGCTGATGCAAACGCTGGGCAAGCTTTCTGCTGAGGAGCGTCCGCAAGCCGGTGCGCTGATCAACGCGGCCAAGAGCAGTGTTCAGGATGTGCTGAATGCTCGCAAGGCTGATCTGGAAAAGGCTGCCTTGGATGCTAAATTGGCAGCCGAGCGAATCGACGTGACACTGCCTGGACGCGGCGAGGCGTCCGGCGGACTGCACCCGGTAACTCGTACCTTGGAGCGCGTTGAGCAGTTCTTCAGCCACATTGGTTACAGCGTGGCAGAGGGTCCCGAAGTCGAAGATGATTACCACAACTTCGAGGCGCTGAATATTCCGGGGCATCACCCGGCGAGGGCGATGCACGATACCTTCTACTTCAATGCCAACATGTTGCTGCGCACGCATACCTCGCCGGTTCAGGTGCGCACCATGGAATCACGTCAACCTCCCATTCGTATCGTCTGCCCTGGCCGCGTCTATCGTTGCGATTCCGATATCACTCACTCCCCCATGTTCCATCAGGTCGAAGGGCTGCTGATCGACGAGGGCGTTAGCTTTGCCGATCTGAAAGGCACTATTGAGGAGTTCCTGCGGGTGTTCTTTGAGAAGCCGCTAGGTGTTCGCTTCCGGCCTTCCTTCTTTCCGTTCACCGAGCCCTCTGCAGAAGTCGACATGCAGTGCGTGATGTGTAGCGGCAAGGGTTGCCGAGTGTGCAAGCAGACCGGCTGGCTTGAGGTAATGGGCTGCGGCATGGTGCATCCGAATGTATTGAGGATGTCTGGAATCGATCCGGAGCGTTATTCCGGGTTCGCCTTCGGTATGGGTGTCGAGCGTCTCGCTATGCTGCGTTACGGTGTCAATGACTTGCGCCTGTTCTTCGATAACGATCTGCGGTTTCTTGCGCAATTTCGCTAGTACCGCCGCCCGTCAACGAACTATTAGGAGAACAGGATGAAATTCAGTGAACAATGGCTGCGGAGCTGGGTAAATCCGCAGGTCTCCCGCGAGGAGCTGGTCGCTCGGCTGTCCATGGTCGGGCTTGAGGTGGATGCTGTTGCCCCCGTTGCTGGCAGCTTCAGCGGTGTGGTTGTTGGTGAGGTCCTTGAGACCGTGCAGCATCCTGATGCCGACAAGCTTCGGGTCTGTCAGGTCAGCAATGGAAGTGAAACCTTTCAGGTCGTCTGCGGAGCCCCGAACGTGCGGCCTGGCCTGAAGATTCCGTTTGCAATGATCGGTGCTCAATTGCCGGGCGACTTCAAGATCAAGAAGGCCAAGCTCCGCGGTATCGAATCCAATGGCATGCTTTGCTCGGAAACCGAGCTGCAGGTGGGGAGTGACGATAGCGGACTGATGGAGCTGGCCGGCGATGCGCCGGTCGGTACTGATTTTCGTGAGTATCTCGGTCTTGACGATGCAAGTATCGAAATCGGTTTGACCCCAAACCGTGGTGACTGCCTCTCCATCGCTGGCTTGGCTCGTGAAGTTGGTGCGATTTATGGCTCACTGGTCAGTCCGGTGCAATTCGCCGTGGCGCCTTTGCATCATGACGACACACGTCCAGTCGAGGTCCTGGCTCCCAAGGCATGCCCGCGTTATCTCGGGCGTGTTGTCCGTAATGTTGATCTGTCGCGCCCGACGCCGCTTTGGATGGTTGAGCGTCTGCGCCGCTCCGATATCCGGAGCATTGATGCCATCGTCGATGTAACCAACTACGTAATGCTCGAACTGGGTCAGCCCCTGCATGCCTTCGATCTTGCCGAGATCAAAGGCGGTATTCGGGTTCGAATGGCTGAAGAGGGCGAAAAACTCGTATTGCTCGACGGTCAGGAGATCACTCTGCGTGCGGATACGCTCGTTATTGCAGACCATCAGCGCGCTCTTGCCATCGCGGGTGTCATGGGTGGAGACCACAGCGGCGTAAGCACCGCTACCCAGAATATCTTCCTCGAAAGTGCCTTTTTCGACACCATTGCGTTGGCCGGCAAAGCTCGTTCCTACGGTTTGCACACCGATGCGTCCCATCGCTACGAGCGGGGCGTCGACTCGCAGCTCGCCCGTCAGGCAATGGAGCGTGCAACGAGTCTGTTACTGGATATCGTTGGCGGCGAGGCGGGGCCGATCATTGAGGTGGTCAGCGAAGACGACTTGCCGAAAGTCGCTCCAGTAACTTTGCGCGCTGAGCGCATCAACCAGATGCTGGGGCTGGAAATGGATGGCGCCGAAGTGGTGCGCCTGCTGACATCCTTGGGCTTGGTGGTTATCGAAGAGGCTAAAGGTCGCTGGCAAGTCGGTGTTCCGAGTCACCGCTTCGATATCAGTCTTGAGGTCGATCTGATCGAAGAGCTGGGTCGGCTGTATGGTTATGACCGCTTGCCCGTGCGTTATCCGCAGGCCCGGCTTGCACCTGAGGCAAAGCCCGAGGCTCGTGCCGAGCTTCCTTTGCTTCGGCGTTTACTGGTCGCCCGCGGATATCAGGAGGCGATCACTTACAGCTTCATCGATCCCAAGCTGTTCGAGCTGTTCAGTCCTGACATGAAGCCGTTGCAGCTTGCCAACCCGATCTCCGCTGATATGGCGGCCATGCGCGCATCGCTTTGGCCGGGGCTGGTCAAGGCGCTGCAGTACAACCTCAACCGGCAGCAACCACGCGTGCGCCTGTTCGAGGCGGGGTTGCGCTTTGTTGGTCAGTTAAAAGAGCTTGAGCAGGAAAGCATGCTGGCTGGCGTGTTAACCGGGAGCCGTCAGCCAGAGGGTTGGACGAACTCGCGCGAGGCGGTGGACTTTTACGACATCAAGGCAGATGTCGAAGCGCTGCTTGCTTTTGCCGGAAATGCTGGCGTCTATCGTTTCGTTGCGGGAGAACATCCGGCACTGCACCCGGGGCAGACCGCGCGTATCGAGCGCGACAGCCGACTGGTCGGATTCGTTGGGAGTCTCCATCCTGAGCTGGCAAGCACCCTGGGTATCGATCAGCCGGTCTACATGTTCGAGTTGAAGCTTAGCGAGATTGCCGAGGGGCGGATGCCTTCCTTCGCGGAGCTGTCGCGATTCCCGGAAGTCCGGCGTGACCTTGCTGTGCTGGTCGGGCGAGAGATCGCGGCCGAAGATATCCTGAGTTGCATTCGTGATGCTGCGGGCGAGAATCTGACAGACCTCAAGCTATTTGATGTCTATCAGGGGAAAGGTATTGATCCCCTTAGCAAAAGTATGGCAGTCGGCTTGACCTGGCAGCACCCATCGCGCACTCTAAACGACGATGAGGTGAACGGTGCGATGCAGAAAATCCTCACCTCCCTGGAAGAAAGGTTCAACGCCACGTTAAGGAAATAGCGTATGGGGGCTCTGACGAAAGCTGAAATGGCGGAACGTCTATATGAAGAGCTGGGCTTGAATAAGCGCGAGGCCAAGGAGTTGGTGGAGCTGTTTTTCGAGGAGATCCGTCAGGCGCTCGAGCATAACGAGCAGGTCAAGTTGTCCGGGTTCGGCAACTTTGACCTGCGCGACAAGCGTCAGCGGCCGGGTCGCAATCCGAAAACAGGTGAGGAGATACCTATCACGGCGCGTCGCGTGGTGACGTTCCGTCCAGGGCAGAAACTCAAAGCGAGAGTCGAGGCCTATGCTGGAACCAAGTCATAACGACGAGCTTCCGTCGATCCCCGGCAAGCGCTATTTCACCATTGGTGAGGTGAGCGAGCTTTGTGCGGTCAAGCCTCACGTGCTGCGTTACTGGGAGCAGGAGTTCCCTCAGCTCAATCCGGTTAAGCGGCGCGGCAACCGGCGCTACTACCAGCGGCAGGATGTCCTGATGATTCGTCAGATTCGTGCGCTGCTGTACGATCAAGGCTTCACCATCGGTGGCGCCAGGCAGCGCATGTCCGGCGACGAAGCGCGCGACGACACCACTCAGTACAAGCAGCTCATTCGGCAGATGATCTCGGAGTTGGAAGAGGTTCTTCAGGTGCTGAGAAAGTAGTCGATCTGGATGGGCTCAGGAATCCGGCTGTGACGATTCTGAGGAGGTGGGGGCGAAACAGAGCCTTCATGCTGTTCAGTCCGGAGCGGCCATAAAAAAATCCAATCACCTCGCGGTGATTGGATTTTTGTGTATTGGTCGGGACGGAGTGATTCGAACACTCGACCCCTTGCACCCCATGCAAGTGCGCTACCAGGCTGCGCTACGCCCCGACTGTCACCATCAGCATTGCTGAAAGCGAATAGGACTATACATTAAGCATCTGAAAATGTGAAAGTTTTTTCAGTCGTATCGGCATCAACCCATCTGGCTTGAAAGCACCCTTGATTCTTCGCTTTCTCGCGCCTCTCCAGTCAGTTGTTTATTCGGTCAGCGAGACATCCCATACCATTCAGCACGGCCAGGTCTTCCTCGCTAGGCTCGATCTGGTTCTGTCGTGACGTCCTCTGGATTGGCGAGAGAGAGGCACCCGATATGCTCGAGTGTTCTTTCCAATATCTGCGAAAACGCTCTCGTGTACGGATCACTGAAAATCGCGGCTGCGCACATCGAGCCCGGTGAGCAGGGGGGTGAGGTCGCTCAGGCGGCCGGCGATGACGTGGCGAACGCCGCTGGCGGATTCTAGGTGGCCGTCGATGCGAAGCAATTGGGACTGGATCAACGGCCGCCTTTGGCGCTCGGCCAAATCGCGCCATACCACTACGTTGACCATGCCGAACTCGTCTTCCAGAGTGACGAAGATGACACCGCTGGCGGTCTGCGGGCGCTGTCGGCCGATAACCAGGCCGGCGACGCTGACTAGGCGCCCATGTTCGATCGTGGCCAGTTCCCGTGAGTTCTGGCAGCGCCTGGCCTTGAGCTCATTTCGCAGCAGGCTCAGCGGATGCGGCCCCAGCGTAGTGCCGAGGGTCGCGTAATCGTTGAAAAGGTCTTCACTCACCGAAGGCAGCGGCAGGTAGATGGGCGTTTCCTCCATAGCGGGCAGGCCGTCAAACAGGGGTAACTGTGGTTCGATCCCTGCAACGGCCCAGCGCGCACGATGCCGATGACCGGCCAGACCGCGCAGGGCCCCGGCATCGGCGAGCTGCTCGCGTGCGCGCGGTTCGAGCTCGGCACGACGGCATAGGTCATGGATGTCCGTGAATGGCTGGCATTGGCGTGAGGCTTCGATGCGCTGGGCATCGGCTTCCCGAAAGCCGCGCACCATACGTAGCCCCAGGCGGATGGCCGGTTGTGCCTGGCGGCTTGGTTCGAGACTGCAATCCCAGCCGCTGTGCCGAACGTCCACCGGGCGTATTTCCAGCCCGTGGCGGCGAGCATCCTGCAGTATCTGATCCGGATTGTAGAAGCCCATTGGCCAGCTGTTGATCAGGGCGCAGGCAAACGCAGCCGGTTCGTGGCGCTTCAGCCAGCAGCTGGCATAGGTGAGCAGCGCAAAACTCGCAGCGTGCGATTCGGGAAAGCCGTAGCTGCCGAACCCTTTGATCTGTTCGAAGATCCGCGCGATGAAGTCGGGCTGGTAGCCTTTGGCAAGCATTCGCTCGGTCAGCCGCACGCGGTGGGGCTCAAGGTTGCCGTGGCGTTTCCAGGCGGCCATGGCACGGCGCAGCTTGTCGGCCTCGTCTGGTGTGTACTCGGCCGCCACGATCGCCAGTTCCATCACCTGTTCCTGAAAAAGAGGCACGCCAAGGGTGCGCTCGAACACCGGTTTCAGTTCTTCGGACGGGTAATCCACCTTTTCTTCGTGGTTACGTCGACGCAGATAGGGATGCACCATGTCGCCCTGGATCGGTCCGGGGCGAACGATGGCGACCTGGATGACCAGGTCGTAGAAGGTCTTCGGGCACAGGCGCGGCAGCATGGCCATCTGCGCCCGCGACTCGATCTGGAAGACGCCGATGGTATCGGCCTGGCTGATCATGTCGTAGGTGGGTTTGTCCTCCGCGGGCAGCGTGGCGATGGTCCAGCGCGTACCGCGATAATGCTCGATCAGGTCGAAACAACGTCGTATCGCGCTGAGCATGCCCAGGGCCAGCACGTCGACCTTGAGCAAACCGACTGCGTCGAGATCGTCCTTGTCCCATTGAATCACCGTGCGGTCGGCCATGCTGGCATTCTCGATCGGCACCAGGGTATCGAGTGGCTGCTCGGAGATCACGAAGCCGCCAGGGTGCTGGGAAAGGTGGCGAGGAAATCCGATAAGCGCATCGGTCAGCACCAGAACCCGGCGCAGAACCGGATTGTCCGGGTCGAAGCCGGCCTCGCACAGCCGAGAATCGTCGGGTATGTGTTCACTCCAGCGCCCGCAGCAGCTGGCCAGGGCGTTGATCTGGTCCGGCGGCAGCCCCAGCGCCTTGGCGACATCCCGCAGGGCGCCGGTTGCGCGGTAGCTGCTGGCGACGGCGGTGAGGGCGGCGCGATTGCGCCCATAGCGCTGAAAGACGTACTGGATGACTTCCTCACGCCGGTCGTGCTCGAAGTCCACGTCGATATCGGGTGGCTCGTTGCGTTCGCGGGATAGGAAGCGCTCGAACAACAGTTTGCTGCGCACCGGGTCGAGCTCGGTGATACCCAGCACGAAACAGACGCTTGAGTTAGCCGCTGAGCCTCGACCCTGACAGAGAATGCCCCGTTCGCGGGCGAAGCGGACTATGTCGTGCACGGTCAGGAAATAGCTTTCGTAATGCAGGTCGGCGATCAGCTCGAGCTCATGTTCGAGCTGCGCGCGGGCCTTTTTCGTGATGCCGTCCGGCCAGCGCCAGCTTGCGCCATCCTCGACCAGCTTGCGCAACCATGAGGTGGTGTCATGTCCGGGCGGGACCAGCTCGTGGGGATATTGATACTTCAACTGGTCGAGCTGGAAATGGCAGCGCTGACTGATGCGAAGGGTTTCAGCGAGCAGCTCGGCTGGATAGAGCTGGGCCAATTCGACGATCGATCTGAGGTGGCGTTCGCCATTGGCAAATAGGTGACATCCTGCTTCGGCCACTGGCAGATGGTGGCGGATGGCGGTCATGCAGTCCTGCAATGCCCGACGACCGCGGGCATGCATGTGCACATCGCCGCAGGCCACCGCGGGTATGCCCAGGCGTGAGGCCTGCGCCAGGCTTTGCCGCAGCTGCAGCGCGTCGTCCGGCCCCCGATGCAGTTCGATGCCGAGCCACAGCCGCTCGGGAAAACGCTCGCGCAGCCACTGGCCTTCGGCATCGGCGCCGGTGTGGGCGGGCAGCCAGATTGCCAGCAGACCCTCTAGTGGCCACTCGCTCAGGTCTTCGCGCAGCGCCTGGTAACGGCCTTTCTCGGCTCGTCGGCGGGCACGGGTTATCAATTGGCAGAGTGCCTGGTAGCCGGTCAGGTTTTCCACCAGCAAGACCAGCTTGGGCCCGCCCTCGATCTGCACCTCGCTGCCGATGATCAGCGGCAGGCCGGTGTCCTTCGAGGCCTGCCAGGCGCGCACGATACCGGCCAGACTGCATTCATCGGTGATCGCCAGAGCGTCATAGCCCTGGCGTTTGGCGCGTTCGAAGAGTTCGCTCGCGCTGGATGCACCCCGCTGGAAGCTGAAGTTGGACAGACAGTGCAGCTCGGCATATTCGGCGTTCATGCGAACCAGCCGTGCAGCAGCAGGGGGCCTCCGGCGAGGGCGCGAAACGCCCAACCCTGTTGGCCGGTAGCGGTTTGCACCCGGTAGTAGTCGCGTCGCGCGTCGGCACCATCCCACCAGCCGGACTCGATGCGCTCGGGGCCGGTCAGGGTGAGCAGACCCTCTTCGCGCAAGGGTTGCGGGGTACTCAGCAGCCAGCCGGGGCGCAACCCCACGTGAGGCAATGGTTCGGTGCGGGCGAGGCTGCTTTCCCGCCAGGCATATTCGGGACGGTGGTCCGCTCGTGCGCTCAGCGAGACCACGGCATCGTCGCCCAGTCGGGCGCGGAGGCGTTCGCGCAGTTGCTCCCAGGGCACATTCTGCTGCGGGCGCTCGTCGAACAAGGCCTGATGGGCCGGCGTGAAGGCTGGCAGATCACAAGCCAGCAGACGCACGGCCAGGACGGGGGCCGGCAGTTGCAGGTGCTCGAGGCGGCCACGGGTCAGTTCGAACAGCATGGCGGGCTCGCGTTCGGTACTGAGTAGGCCGACCGCTACCTCGCTGTCGGGCAGGGTGCGATGTTCCAGGTACAGGCTGAAACGCTGGACGCCGCTGTCCCGCCCGGCGAGAAAGGCGGCCAGGTCGGCGGTCAGTCTGCGCAATGGAAACAGCAGAGCCTGATGGGACTCGACCTCGAAATTCAGTTCGATGCGGGTGTCGAAGACATCCGGTGGACGGTAGAACTCCAGAGGCAGCGGCCGATGCCCGAGCAGGGTGTCGAGCTGGGCCAGCACTTCTTCCGGAAAGCGTCTGGCCAGGCTGTCGCGCGGCAGGGCGAGCAGTTGATGAAGATGGCGCAGGCCCATGCGTACCAGCGATGTGCTGACTTCTCGGGGCAGGCCGAGGCGCTCGATCGGCAGTACCCCGAGCGCCTGATGCAGCGTGGCTGTATCGGTCACGGCCAGCCCGTCATGGGCATTGGCGAGGATGCGCGCGGCCGCCGGGTTGGGCGCCAGGGTGATGCGGTGGCGGAAGCCCAGAGCCGTGAGCTCCTTGCGTAGACGCGTCTCGAATCGTGGCCAGGGGCCGAACAGGCCGAGGCTGGAATGCACCTCCAACAGCAGGCAGCGCGGGTAGTGCAGGCTGACCTGGGCGCTGTAGCCGTAACCCCAGGCCGCCAGAAACCGCTGCCAGCGTTCGATCATCAGCTGGTCGTAATCGGCGGTGGCGAAGTCGTGGGTCAATGCCTGGGCTGCGATCAGCGATTGCCCTGGCTTGAGGCCGAGCTTGCGGGCGGCTGCGTTGACGGCCTGCAGCACGCGGCGCTGTGGCGGGCCGGCGAGCAGGGCCAGCGGCGCGGCGGCATCGTCGCGGTGGCGCAAAACGCCGTCCATGGCCAGTTGCGGCAGCAGAATGCAGGCCCAAAGCATCGTCACGCCTGTTGCCAGGCGCTGACCGGGAGCGCCTGTCCTGGAGCCAGGCCGCCGCGGCACTTGATGACACGTAGCTGCGCCGGCTGGGCCTCGATGGTCAAGCGTAGTGCCGCCGGTGATGGGTTATTTGCTTCACGCAGTGACCGATAGACGAAGCCCAGGGTTTGGCCGGATTCAGCAGCAATCTGCAAGCGCCTTAAGGCACGGTCATCAGCTTGTTGCGGCCAGCACAGCACGGCGGCACAACTGCCGGAACGTAGGCATTGTTCTGCAGCCCACAGCGCATCGCGGCCCTTTGCCTGGATGATGGTCAGCCACTGCAGGTCTACACCCGCGGCCAGCCAGGCCTGGGGGTAAGGTCGATGAGGGGGCGTTATCAGCACCACCCGCTCGCCGGCGGTGGTCAGTCGTGCAAGGGTCGGCCACAGCAGATTCAGCTCGCCAATGCCCGTGGCCGCGACGAGGAGCTCGCTGATGGCCGACTCCGGCCAGCCGCCGCCGGGCAGGAACTCATCCAGTGTGGCATTTCCGGTCGGCTGGACGGCCGTGCGAGACGTTATGGCCTGACCACGCCAGACGCGACGTGTATCCAGCAGGCTATCGAGGGCGACCACTGCGGTCATGAAGAGGCATCCAAAATAACTGTATATAAATACAGTATTTGGCCTGCCGCGAGTTGGTCAAGCACGACGCGATGAGTGAGCGCGACACTTCATCTGTTCGAGCGCATGCTCTCTCCGTGGAAGGCGAGGCCAGTCTGAAAGCTGCTCGGCCATTAGGCGTCGCCAAGCCCTGATCACTGCTTGTGCTCGGAAAAACCGTCGATTAGCATTCGCGCCCGGGATAAGAGGCCGCAGTGCTCATGTTTGCTGCTTCCCGGCCATATCGAGATTGGAAAGCCCGGTTCGCCCGCGATCCGGGCTTTTTCTTTGCTGTTCGGGGCGCATGATGGTCCTGTGTCGACGAAGCTGAACGAGGGAAATGCCATGCGCGAGCGTTTGTTGGCTGCGGAAAAGGTTAAGTCGATCGAATGGCTGGACGGGCGCCTGAACCTGCTCGATCAGCGCAAGCTTCCTGTCGAAGAGATTTGGTGCAGCCATGATTCTGCGGCGTCGGTCGCTGCGGCGATTCGGGATATGGTCGTGCGCGGTGCGCCGGCAATCGGAATCAGCGCAGCCTATGGCCTGGTCCTTGCCGTGCGTGCCCGTATCGCCGACGGCGGTGATTGGAGGCAGGCCCTGGAGGAAGACTTCAAGGTGCTGGCCGATTCCCGTCCCACCGCAGTCAATCTGTTCTGGGCTCTGAACCAGATGCGCGAACGACTGGATCGCCTCAAGCCGGGTGAAGACCCGTATGCAGCGCTGGAAGCCCAGGCCATCTCCATCCATGACAGCGATCGCGAGGCAAATCTGGCGATGGCGCAGTTTGGCGTCGACCTCATCCGCCGCCATCAGGGCAATCCGCAGAACCTGCTCACCCATTGCAATACCGGCGCCCTGGCGACCGGCGGTTTCGGTACGGCGCTCGGGGTCATCCGGGCGGCGCATCTCGAGGGTCTGGTGGAGCGGGTATACGTCGATGAGACCCGGCCTTGGTTGCAGGGCTCCCGGCTGACGGCCTGGGAACTGCTCGGTGATGGCGTTCCGGCCATGGTGAATGCGGACTCGGCGGCTGCTCATCTGATGAAATCCAGAGGCATCTCCTGGGTGATCGTCGGTGCGGATCGCATCACCGCCAATGGCGATGTGGCGAACAAGATCGGTACCTACCAGCTTGCGGTCCTGGCGATGCACCACGGCGTGCGTTTCATGGTGGTGGCGGCAAGTTCGACCATCGACATGGCGCTGGAGAGCGGCGAGGAGATCCAAATCGAGGAACGCGCCGGCAGCGAGCTGCTTGAGGTCGACGGTCGGCGCTTCGCGGCTGACGTTGAGGCATTCAATCCGGTGTTCGACGTGACGCCGGCCGATCTCATCGATGCCATTGTCACCGAGAAAGGCGTGGTCGAGCGGCCGAGTGCCGCGAAGATGACCGAACTGATGAGCCGCAAGCGGCTGCACTGAGCAACGATCGGTCGCGCTCGGGTGTGCTGTGCAAGCCGGTTTTGCTCCGTGCAAGGCTCAGTTTATAGCAGTCGTCTGTGTTACCATCCCGCGCTTATTACAGGACCCTGCTGACTATAAGGAACCAGGCTTCCATGGGCGAACTGGCCAAAGAAATCCTCCCGGTCAATATCGAAGACGAGCTCAAGCAGTCCTACCTTGATTACGCGATGAGCGTGATCATTGGCCGTGCGCTGCCGGACGCGCGCGATGGCCTGAAACCGGTACACCGCCGCGTACTGTTCGCCATGAGCGAACTCGGCAATGACTGGAACAAGCCGTACAAGAAATCCGCCCGTGTGGTCGGTGACGTGATCGGTAAATACCACCCGCACGGCGATTCGGCGGTATACGACACCATCGTGCGTATGGCGCAGCCATTTTCGCTGCGCTACATGCTGGTCGACGGCCAAGGTAATTTCGGTTCGGTTGACGGCGATAGCGCTGCGGCGATGCGTTACACCGAAGTGCGCATGGCCAAGCTGGCCCATGAGCTGCTGGCCGACCTGGAAAAGGAAACCGTCGACTGGGTGCCCAACTACGATGGCACCGAGCAGATCCCGGCGGTCATGCCGACCAAGGTTCCCAATCTGCTGGTGAACGGCTCCAGCGGTATTGCGGTAGGCATGGCGACCAACATCCCGCCGCATAACCTAGGCGAAGTGATTGATGGTTGCCTGGCGCTGATCGACAACGCCGATATCACTATCGACGAACTCATGCAGTTCATCCCGGGCCCCGATTTCCCCACTGCCGGTATCATCAATGGCCGTGCTGGCATCATCGAGGCCTACCGCACCGGCCGTGGCCGCATTTATATCCGTGCTCGCGCCGATATCGAAGATATCGACAAGGTCGGCGGCCGCCAGCAGATCGTCATCACCGAGCTGCCTTACCAGCTGAACAAGGCACGGCTGATCGAGAAGATCGCCGAGCTGGTGAAAGAGAAGAAGATCGAAGGCATCACCGAGCTGCGTGACGAGTCCGACAAGGACGGCATGCGCGTGGTCATCGAGCTGCGCCGCGGCGAAGTGCCGGAGGTGATCCTCAACAACCTATACGCCCAGACCCAGCTGCAGAGCGTCTTCGGTATCAACGTGGTTGCGCTCATCGATGGCCAGCCACGTACGCTGAACCTGAAAGAGCTGCTGGAAGCCTTCGTTCGCCACCGCCGCGAAGTCGTTACCCGCCGTACCGTCTACGAACTGCGCAAGGCGCGCGAGCGTGGGCACATTCTTGAAGGGCAGGCGGTCGCGCTGTCCAACATCGATCCGGTCATTGCGGTGATCAAGGCTTCGCCAACTCCAGCCGAGGCCAAGGATGCGCTGATTTCCACTGCCTGGGAATCGAGCGCCGTTGAAGCCATGGTCGAGCGCGCAGGGGCTGATGCCTGTCGCCCGGAAGGCCTCGATCCGCAGTTTGGCCTGCGTGACGGCAAGTACTTTCTGTCGCCGGAACAGGCGCAGGCGATTCTTGATCTGCGTCTGCACCGCCTGACCGGCCTCGAGCACGAGAAGCTGCTCAGCGAATACCAGGAAATCCTCACCCAGATCGGCGAGCTGATCCGCATCCTGACCAATCCGGTTCGCCTGATGGAAGTCATCCGCGAAGAACTGGAAGGCGTGAAGCGCGATTTCGGCGATGCACGGCGCACCGAGATTCTCGAGTCGCGTCTGGACCTGACGCTGGCGGACCTGATCACTGAAGAAGAGCGCGTCGTCACCATCTCTCATGGTGGTTATGCCAAGTCGCAACCGCTGGCCGCCTACCAGGCGCAGCGCCGTGGTGGTCGCGGCAAGGCTGCGACTGGTGTGAAGGAAGAGGATTACGTCGAGCATCTGCTGGTTGCCAACAGTCACACCACGCTGCTGCTGTTCTCCAGCAAGGGCAAAGTGTACTGGCTGAAGACCTACGAGATTCCCGAAGCATCTCGCACTTCGCGTGGCCGCCCGCTGGTCAACCTGCTACCGCTCGATGAGGGCGAGCGCATCACCGCCATGCTTCAGGTCGATCTGGAAGCGCTGCGCAAGCAGGCCGCCGAAGGTGAGGACGACCTGGACGAAGCAGAAGGCCTGGTCATCGAGCATGATGATGCGGACGACGTCGAAAGCGATGACGCCGACAGCGACGAGAAAGACGAGCCGACCGGCTCCTACATTTTCATGGCTACCGCCAATGGCACGGTCAAGAAGACACCTCTGGTGCAGTTCAGCCGTCCGCGTACGTCCGGCCTGATCGCGCTCAAGCTGGAAGAAGGCGACACCCTCATCGCTGCGGCCGTCACCGATGGTGCCCAGGAAGTGATGATGTTCTCCGACGGCGGCAAGGTCATCCGTTTCAAGGAAAGCAAGGTTCGCATCATGGGCCGCAATGCCCGCGGTGTACGCGGTATGCGTCTGCCCGAAGGGCAGCGCATCATCTCCATGCTGATTCCGGAATCGGGTGCTCAGATCCTTACCGCATCTTTGCGTGGCTACGGCAAGCGCACCGCGATGGAAGAGTTTCCACGCCGCGGTCGCGGTGGTCAGGGCGTCATCGCCATGGTCACCAACGAGCGTAACGGTCCATTGATCGGTGCCGTGCAGGTGCTCGAGGGCGAGGAGATCATGCTGATCTCCGATCAGGGCACGCTGGTCCGGACCCGCGTCGACGAGGTGTCATCGCTGGGGCGCAATACTCAGGGCGTCACCCTCATCAAACTGAGCAAGGGCGAGCATCTGGTTGGTCTGGAGCGCGTGCAGGAGCCATCCGAGGAAGACGTGCTGGAAGACATCGAAGCGTTGCTCGATGACGACGCCCTCGAGAAGGAAATGCCTGTACTCAGCACTGAGCCGAGCGAGGATGAACTGCTCGGCGGGGCTGGCGACGTATCTCCGGATGTGGTGCCGACAGACGACGAAGACTGATCGGCGAAAGCAATCCGCAATCAGGTGGTAGCGCGGCGGACGGTAGAGGTACCG
Source organism: Stutzerimonas kunmingensis (assembly GCF_900114065.1). Classification (GTDB taxonomy): domain Bacteria; phylum Pseudomonadota; class Gammaproteobacteria; order Pseudomonadales; family Pseudomonadaceae; genus Stutzerimonas; species Stutzerimonas kunmingensis. The sequence continues at coordinate 22,445 of NZ_FORS01000016.1, read as the reverse complement.
GTCGCCGCGCCGCGGGATTCAATATCGAGCAAGAGCGAGAGAACAGCAGTGAGCAAACGCGCTTTTAACTTCTGTGCCGGTCCGGCTGCGCTTCCCGAAGCCGTCCTTCAGCGTGCCCAGGCGGAGCTTCTCGACTGGCATGGCAAGGGCCTGTCGGTCATGGAGATGAGTCACCGTAGCGACGAATACACCGCTATCGCCGAAAAGGCCGAACAGGATCTGCGCGACCTGCTGGCGATTCCGTCGAACTACAAGGTGCTGTTCCTGCAGGGGGGCGCCAGCCAGCAGTTTGCCGAGATTCCGCTGAACCTGCTGCCGGAAGATGGTGTTGCCGACTACATCGATACCGGCATCTGGTCGCGCAAGGCGATCGAAGAGGCGCGTCGTTTCGGTAACGTCAACGTGGCGGCCAGCGCCAAACCCCTCGATTATTTCGCCATTCCAGGACAGAACGACTGGCAGTTGAGCGAGCGCGCAGCGTACCTGCACTACGCGAGCAATGAGACCATTGGCGGCCTGCAGTTCGATTGGATTCCGGATCTCGGCGATACGCCGCTGGTCGTCGACATGTCCTCGGACATTCTGTCGCGGACCATCGACGTCTCGAAGTTCGGCCTGATCTACGCCGGAGCGCAGAAGAACATCGGGCCATCCGGGCTGGTGGTCGTCATCGTTCGTGAAGACCTGCTCGGCCATGCGCGTTCCGCTTGCCCGACCATGCTCGACTACAAGATCGCGGCGGATAACGGCTCGATGTACAACACGCCGGCAACCTTTTCCTGGTATCTCTCGGGGCTGGTCTTCGAGTGGCTGAAGGAGCAGGGCGGCGTCGAGGCGATGGAGCAGCGCAACCGCGCCAAGAAGGACATGCTCTACGGTGCCATCGATGCCAGCGATTTCTACACCAACCCGATCGCCATCAATGCGCGTTCGTGGATGAACGTTCCGTTCCGTCTGGCCGATGAGCGTCTGGACAAGGCGTTCCTGGCCGGCGCCGACGCGCGTGGCCTGTTGAACCTCAAAGGGCATCGCTCCGTGGGTGGCATGCGTGCTTCTATCTACAACGCCGTAGGACTGGATGCGGTCGAAGCGCTGGTGGCCTACATGGCCGAGTTCGAGAAGGAGCACGGCTGATGAGCGACGCCGATCAGTTGAAGGCCCTGCGGGTTCGAATCGACAGCCTCGACGAGCGCATTCTCGATCTGATCAGCGAGCGCGCCCGCTGTGCCCAAGAAGTCGCCCGGGTCAAGACCGCGGCGCTGGCCGAGGGCGAGTCCGCGGTGTTCTACCGTCCGGAGCGCGAAGCCTGGGTGCTCAAGCACATCATGGAGCTCAACCGCGGGCCGCTCGATAACGAGGAAATGGCGCGTCTGTTCCGCGAGATCATGTCGTCCTGCCTGGCCCTGGAACAGCCGCTCCGGGTTGCCTATCTCGGCCCAGAGGGCACCTTCTCCCAAGCTGCGGCGCTCAAGCATTTCGGCCATGCGGTGATCAGCACGCCAATGGCAGCCATTGATGAGGTGTTTCGCGAGGTTGTGGCGGGAGCCGTGAATTTCGGCGTAGTGCCGGTGGAGAACTCCACCGAAGGTGCAGTCAATCACACGCTGGACAGCTTCCTCGAGCACGACATCGTGATCTGCGGCGAAGTGGAGCTGCGTATCCACCACCATTTGTTGGTGGGCGAGACGACCAAGACCGATCGGATCACGCGCATCTACTCCCACGCGCAATCGCTGGCACAGTGCCGCAAGTGGCTTGATGCCCACTACCCGAATGTCGAGCGCGTAGCGGTTTCCAGCAATGCGGATGCGGCCAAGCGGGTCAAGAGCGAGTGGAATTCGGCGGCCATCGCCGGCGACATGGCTGCCCAGCTCTACGGTCTGACCAAGCTGGCCGAGAAGATCGAGGACCGCCCGGACAACTCCACGCGATTCCTGATCATCGGTAGCCAGGAAGTGCCGCCGACCGGCGATGACAAGACCTCAATCATCGTCTCGATGCGCAACAAGCCAGGCGCCTTGCACGAGCTGCTGGTGCCGTTCCATGCCAACGGCATCGACCTTACTCGAATCGAAACGCGGCCGTCGCGCAGCGGCAAGTGGACCTACGTGTTCTTCATCGATTTCCTGGGTCACCACCAGGATCCGCTGATCAAGGATGCGCTGGAGAAGCTCGGGCAGGAAGCTGTGGCCCTTAAGGTGTTGGGTTCCTACCCCAAAGCGGTTCTTTAATTGCGGCTTCCGGTCGCGGCAGTGGGGCAGGCGACCGGCTTGTACCTGCCGCCTGAAGCCTGCAGCCTGAGGTTTTGTTATGAGTTGTGATTTCCTCGCCCTGGCGCAGCCAGGGGTGCAGAAGCTGTCGCCGTACGTACCGGGCAAGCCGGTTGAAGAACTGGCGCGCGAGCTGAGTTTGGACCCCGCAGGAATCGTCAAGCTGGCCAGCAACGAGAACCCGCTGGGGCCAAGCCCGAAAGTGCTTGATGCGATCAGGGCTGAGCTTTCGGAGTTGACCCGCTACCCGGACGGCAACGGCTTCGCGCTCAAGCAGCGACTTGCCGAGCGCTATTCGGTCGGAATCAATCAAGTCACCCTGGGCAATGGTTCCAACGACATTCTTGAACTGGTTGCGCGCGCCTATCTGGCTCCGGGACTCAACGCCGTGTTCAGCGAGCATGCCTTCGCTGTCTATCCGATCGCGACGCAGGCGGTCGGGGCCGAGGGACGTGCCGTGCCGGCCAGGAGCTGGGGGCACGACCTCGACGCAATGGCGGCGGCCATCGACGAGAATACCCGCGTGGTTTTCGTCGCCAACCCCAACAATCCCACCGGAACCTGGTTCGATGCTGCTGCGCTGGGTGGATTTCTCGCGCGCGTACCGGAGCGTGTTCTGGTGGTGCTGGACGAGGCCTACATCGAATATGCCGAAGGGCAGGAGTTGCCGGATGGCCTGGCGTTTCTGGCCGACTATCCGAACCTGCTGGTTTCGCGCACCTTCTCCAAGGCTTATGGGCTTGCTGCGCTGCGGGTCGGCTACGCGATCAGTTCGCCGGTGATCGCGGATGTGCTGAATCGCGTCAGGCAGCCATTCAACGTGAACAGTCTGGCGCTGACGGCGGCTTGCGCAGCGCTGGATGACGTCGATTACCTGCTTGCCAGCCGCAAGGCGAATGATGCCGGGATGCTTCAGCTGGAAACGGGTTTCCGTCAGCTGGGACTGGAGTGGATCCCTTCGCGGGGCAACTTCATCGCGGTGGACTTCGCCCGTGACGCTGCGCCGATCAATCAGGCGCTGTTGCGCGAAGGGGTGATTGTGCGTCCTGTGGCCGGATACGGTATGCCAACATTCCTGCGTATCTCAATTGGCACCGAGCAGGAAAATGCACGCTTTCTCGATGTGCTGCGCCAGGTACTCGCTCAGTGAATCACGCTCGTCACGCGCAACAGCCTTCGCCGATTGTGAATCGCCTGGTTGTGATCGGCCTTGGCCTGATTGGCGGCTCGTTCGCCAAGGGCTTGCGTGAGGCTGGCCTTTGTCGCGAGGTGGTCGGCTTCGATCTGGATGCACGCTCGCGTGAGCTGGCGGTCGAACTGGGCGTGGTGGATCGCTGCGCCGACACGCTCGCCGAGGCTTGTCATGGGGCTGACGTAATTCAGCTTGCGACGCCTATCCTTGCGCTGGAGCGGCTGCTTGGTGAACTGGCGAAGCTCGAACTGGGCGACGCAGTGATCACTGACGTCGGCAGCGCCAAGGGCAATGTCGTGCGCTGTGCGCGTAAAGTGTTCGGCAACATGCCACCAAGGTTCGTGCCTGGCCACCCCATCGCCGGCTCCGAACTCAGTGGCGTGACGGCGGCGAACAGCACGCTGTTTCGACGGCACAAGGTGATCCTGACGCCGCTGGAAAATACCGATCCGCAAGCGCTCACCCTGGTGAGTAAGCTCTGGTCGGCGCTGGGTGCGGATGTCGAGCATATGGAGGTGACGCATCACGATGAGGTGCTGGCTGCCACTAGTCATTTACCGCATCTGCTGGCCTTCGGACTGGTTGATTCGCTCGCCAAGCGCCATGAGAATCTCGAGATATTCCGCTACGCGGCAGGTGGTTTTCGCGATTTCACCCGTATCGCCGGTAGCGATCCGGTGATGTGGCACGACATCTTTCTCGCCAACCGCGAGGCAGTGCTGCATACCCTGGACGATTTTCGTGCCGACCTCGACGCGCTGCGCGCCGCGGTCGATGAAGGAGACGGGCACAAGCTGTTGGGCGTTTTCACTCGCGCCAAGGCTGCCCGGGAACATTTCAGCAAAATACTGGCTCGCCGAGCCTATGTGGACGTTATGCATTCCAATGACCTCGTTTTCCTCGCCAACCCTGGCGGCAGCCTGACCGGCCATCTGCGTGTGCCAGGCGACAAATCCATTTCTCATCGCTCGATCATGCTCGGCTCCCTTGCCGAGGGCGTGACGGAAGTCGAAGGCTTCCTGGAAGGCGAAGATGCTCTGGCGACCATTCAGGCGTTCCGGGACATGGGCGTCGTCATCGAGGGTCCGCATCAGGGGCGCGTGACGGTCCATGGTGTCGGTCTGCACGGCCTCAAGGCCCCGCCCGGGCCGATCTACCTGGGCAACTCAGGAACCTCCATGCGGCTGCTGTCCGGTTTGCTCGCGGCGCAGCCGTTCGATACGACGTTGACGGGTGATGCGTCCCTCTCCAAACGGCCGATGAATCGCGTCGCCAAGCCGCTGCGCGAGATGGGGGCCGTGATCGAGACGGCACCGGAAGGGCGTCCGCCGCTGACCATTCGCGGCCGCCAGCGTCTGTCCGGCATGCATTACGAAATGCCGATGGCCAGCGCGCAGGTCAAGTCCTGCCTGTTACTGGCCGGCCTGTATGCAGCTGATCAGACCTCGGTAACCGAACCGGCTCCGACGCGTGATCACACCGAGCGGATGCTTCGCGGTTTCGGCTATCCGGTGACCGTCAAGGGCAGTACTGCGGTTGTCGAGCCAGGGCACAAGCTGCGTGGTACTCATATTGAAGTGCCTGCCGATATTTCTTCAGCGGCATTCTTCATGGTGGCGGCGAGTATTGCGCAGGGTTCGGAGATCGTGCTCGAGCATGTCGGCGTGAATCCGACCCGTACAGGGGTGATCGACATCCTCAAGCTGATGGGTGGTGACATCTCTCTAGAGAATCCGCGCGAAGTGGGCGGTGAGCCGGTAGCAGACATCCGTGTCCGTGGCGCTCAGCTCAAGGGTATCGACATTCCCGAGGACCTGGTTCCGCTGGCGATCGACGAGTTCCCGGTGCTCTTCGTGGCTGCGGCCTGCGCGGAAGGTCGTACTACGTTGCGCGGTGCCGAAGAGCTGCGGGTCAAGGAGTCTGACCGCATCCAGGTCATGGCGGACGGGCTGCAGACACTGGGGGTCAAGGCTGAACCGACCCCGGACGGAATTGTCATCGAAGGTGGTGCGATCGGTTCCGGTGAAGTCTGGGCGCATGGCGATCACCGCATCGCGATGTCCTTCAGTGTGGCTGCGCTGCGAGCCAATGGCCCGATTCGAATCCATGATTGCGCCAACGTGGCGACGTCGTTCCCCAACTTCCTCTCCTTGGCGCAGCGCGCCGGCATGCAGGTACATTCGGAGGGTGATTCATGATCAGGCCCGTTCCGGTCATCACCATCGATGGGCCGAGTGGCTCGGGGAAAGGCACAGTTGCAGCCTTGCTCGCGGGCAGGCTTGGCTGGAATTTCCTCGACTCCGGTGCCTTGTATCGCCTGCTGGCATTCGCAGCGCGCAATCACGGGGTCGATCTGACCAACGAAGAAGCGCTGAAGGTGCTCGCCGAGCACCTCGATGTCCAGTTTGGTGCCGCACGCGATGGGCACGGCATGATCATCATTCTGGAGGGGGAGGAGGTCACCGAGTCGATCCGTAACGAGCAGGTTGGCGCCGGCGCATCCCAGGTCGCAGCGTTACCGGTGGTTCGCACCGCCTTGCTGCAGCGACAGAAGGCCTTTCGCGAGGCGCCGGGACTGGTCGCGGACGGGCGTGACATGGGTACTGTGGTATTTCCCGACGCGCCGTTGAAGATATTCCTCACCGCGAGTGCGGAAGAGCGTGCTCGCAGACGTTACTTGCAGTTGAAGGCACGAGGCGATGATGTTAATCTCGCGAGTCTTCTTGAGGAGATTCGGGAGCGCGATGAGCGCGATACCCAACGTGCGGTGGCCCCGCTGAAGCCGGCAGATGATGCCGTTCAACTGGATTCCACTACACTCTCCATTGATGAGGTGTTGCAAAAGATTCTGAGCGAAGTCGCCGACCGCGATTTGGCTGGATGATCGGAACGCCGAAAGGCGGCCAAACGGATCTTGAGTAGGCACAGCCAGCAGGCTGCGCATCTCGGGGCCGTTAACAAGGAGGCATGTGGGAGACCAGATCCAGTCCCGCAGGCCTTTTTTTATATGAATGAACCCACATTGTCTGGAATGTGGAGATTGGGCGGATTCTCGCCTGAAAACAGCAGGAATCAACATGAGCGAAAGCTTCGCAGAACTATTTGAAGAAAGCCTTAAATCCCTCGACATGCAGCCGGGTGCCATCATCACCGGCATCGTGGTCGACATCGACGGTGACTGGGTCACCGTGCATGCCGGCCTCAAGTCCGAGGGCGTCATCCCGGTCGAGCAGTTCTACAACGAGCAGGGCGAGCTGACCATCAAGGTGGGTGACGAGGTCCACGTTGCTCTGGACGCGGTTGAAGATGGCTTTGGCGAAACCAAGCTGTCCCGTGAAAAAGCCAAGCGCGCGGAATCCTGGATTGTTCTGGAAGCGGCTTTCGCTGCAGAAGAAGTGGTCAAGGGCGTCATCAACGGCAAAGTCAAAGGTGGCTTCACCGTCGACGTCAACGGCATTCGTGCGTTCCTGCCGGGTTCCCTGGTCGATGTCCGCCCTGTGCGCGACACCACCCACCTGGAAGGCAAAGAGCTCGAGTTCAAGGTCATCAAGCTGGACCAGAAGCGCAACAACGTTGTCGTTTCCCGCCGCAGCGTACTGGAAGCCGAGAACAGCGCCGAGCGCGAAGCTCTGCTCGAGTCTCTGCAGGAAGGTCAGCAGGTCAAAGGTATCGTCAAGAACCTCACCGACTACGGTGCGTTCGTTGACCTGGGCGGCGTCGATGGTCTGCTGCACATCACCGACATGGCCTGGAAGCGTATCAAGCATCCGTCGGAGATCGTCAACGTTGGCGACGAGATCGATGTCAAGGTTCTGAAGTTCGACCGCGAGCGCAACCGTGTATCGCTGGGCCTGAAGCAGCTGGGCGAAGACCCATGGGTTGCCATCAAGGCTCGTTACCCGGAAGGCACCCGTGTTCAGGCTCGCGTCACCAACCTCACCGACTACGGCTGCTTTGCCGAGCTGGAAGAAGGCGTCGAAGGTCTGGTACACGTTTCCGAAATGGATTGGACCAACAAGAACATCCACCCGTCGAAGGTCGTACAGGTCGGCGACGAAGTGGAAGTCATGGTTCTGGACATCGACGAAGAGCGTCGTCGCATCTCCCTGGGTATCAAGCAGTGCAAGTCCAACCCATGGGAAGACTTCTCTGGCCAGTTCAACAAGGGCGACCGCATCTCCGGCACCATCAAGTCGATCACCGATTTCGGTATCTTCATTGGTCTGGACGGCGGCATCGACGGCCTGGTTCACCTGTCCGACATCTCCTGGAACGAGCCGGGTGAAGAAGCCGTTCGCCGCTTCAAGAAGGGCGACGAGCTGGATACCGTCATCCTGTCGGTCGATCCGGAGCGTGAGCGCATCTCCCTGGGCATCAAGCAGCTGGAAGACGATCCGTTCTCCAACTACGCCGCCGTCAATGACAAGGGCAGCATCGTTCGCGGTACCGTGAAAGAAGTTGACGCCAAAGGCGCCATCATCGATCTGGGCAACGATATCGAAGCCACTCTGAAAGCTTCCGAAATCAGCCGCGACCGCGTTGAAGATGCGCGCAACGTGCTGAAGGAAGGCGACGAAGTTGAAGCCAAGATCATCAGCATCGACCGCAAGTCCCGCGTGATCAGCCTGTCCATCAAGTCCAAAGACGTCGAAGACGAAAAGGATGCGATGAAAGAGCTGCGCACCAAGCAGGACGTAGAAAGCACTGGCCCGACCACCATTGGTGATCTGATCCGTGCTCAGATGGAAAACCAGAACTAAGTTCGGGTTCTTCATGAAAAAGGGCGACTTCGGTCGCCCTTTTTTTTGCCCGCGATTCCGGCGTGGTGAAGCGGCCCGCCTCTTGAGGGCTGCTAGCCTCTGGCTTTCTCCATAGCGAGCGCTTGGTTGACCGCGAGCCAGCCGTCTACCGCTTGTTCACCCACATCATCGAAAGCCCTTTGCAGCAGACGGACCTGCTCTCTGCGCAAGGCCTGCTCCAGCTTCGCCCCCTCTGTGGTAAAGCGCAGCATGCGCTTTCGCTTGTCATCCTCTGCAGTCAGGCTCTCCACCAAGTGCATTTCGATCAACTGGCGTAGCGGTGTATTCAGTGCCTGCTTGGAGACACCGAGATAGCTCAGCAACTCCTTAACGCTCAGGTCCGGGTAGCTAGCGATAAAGAAAAGAATGCGGTGGTGCACACGGGACAGGCCGCGGCGGGCGAGCATTTCGTCAGGCTTGGCCGTGAAGGCCTGATAGCCGAGAAAGAAACGCTCCATGATCTGGCGCTGCACTGCGCTTTTTTTTAGGTCAGGCATATTGACGTATTTATCGTGAGAGGCGTAATTTCGGTCAAGAAGTTTGACTTATTTTGCAGCGCCTCGCATCTGGTATGGAAATGGCCTTCTCCGAACGTATTACTCGCCTTAAAAGCTCTCTCATTCGTGAAATCCTCGCTGCAGCCCAGCGCCCGGAAGTGATGTCCTTCGCTGGCGGGTTGCCGGCTGAGGCGATGCTGCCGATCGTTGATTGGGCAGAGCTGCCCGCAAGCATGGGGCAGTATGGGATGAGCGAAGGCGAGCCCGCTCTCCGTGAACTTATTGCCGCCCAGGCGCGGGCGCTTGGCGTGCCTTGCGAAGCCAGTCAGGTGTTGATCGTCAGTGGCTCGCAGCAGACGCTGGATCTCGCGTCGAAGCTGTTTATCGACTCGGGGACAGAGGTACTGGTCGAGGCGCCAACCTATCTCGCTGCTCTGCAGTCCTTTCAATTGTTCGGAGCTGAATGTCTGGCAGTTCCCCAGCAGGCGGATGGTCCGGATTTGGCTGCCCTGCGCGCAACGCTGGAGCAGCACGAGCCTGCTTTCGCCTATCTGATTCCTACGTTCCAGAATCCATCCGCCATTCGCTACAGCGAAGCCAAGCGTGATGCTGTCGCAGCATTGCTGGATGAGTTTGGCGTGACGCTGCTCGAGGACGAGCCATATCGTGAGCTGGTATTCGATCAGGGCAGTGCCAAGCCGATCGTCTCGCGTCTGAAACGTGCTAGCTGGATCTACACTGGTACGGTGTCCAAGACGCTGCTGCCTGGCTTGCGGGTGGGGTATCTGATCGCCTCGCCGGATCTGTTCCCTTATTTGCTACGACTGAAGCAGTCGGCTGATCTACATACCAACCGCATTGGGCAGTGGCAGGCGCTGCAGTGGCTGGGTAGCGAGCGGTATCAGGCGCATCTGGCGGAGCTTCGCGATTTCTATCGCGTTCGTCGTGATGCCATGCAGGCTGCGCTCAGCGAGCACTTCGGTGATCTCGCGACCTGGCAGCTGCCGCAGGGAGGGCTGTTCTTCTGGCTGACGCTGAAGCAGCCGCTGGATACGCGAACCCTGCTTGATCGGGCGCTCGCCAATGATGTGGTGTTCATGCCTGGTGAGCCCTTTTTCGTGGACCCGGACGCTAATCCCGGTTATCTGCGGCTGAACTTCAGCCATGTGGCTGCTGAGAGAATGGAAGAAGGGGTGCGTCGTCTGGCGCAGGTCATCCGCGAAGGTAAAACGCTGGAAGCCGCCTGAGGTATCGCTGACCTGCGTTGTGGGTCGATGGGAGGGAGCATGTTGAAAGTCTATGGTGATTTCCGGTCGGGTAATTGCTACAAGGTCAAGCTGATGCTGCACCTGCTGGACCAGTCGTACGAATGGATTCCGATCAATATCCTTCGTGGTGAGTCCCGCTCCGAGGAGTTTCTCAAGAAGAACCCTAATGGCAAGATTCCGGTTCTTGAGTTGGAGGATGGCGCCTGCCTGTGGGAGTCCAACGCAATCCTCAACTATCTGGCCGACGGCAGCGAGTTTCTGCCAGCGGACCCGCGGCTGCGTACCCAGGTGCTGCAGTGGCAGTTCTTCGAGCAGTACAGCCATGAGCCGTTCCTGGCTGTCGCCCGCTATATCAAGGTGTATCTCGGCATGCCCGAGGATCGCCGTGAGGAGTACGAGGCCAAGCAGCTCGATGGCTACCATGCGTTGAACGTTATGGAGCAGCAGTTGCTACGCACGCCCTACCTGGTGGGTGAGCATTACTCGATTGCCGACGTTGCGCTGTATGCCTACACGCATGTGGCTGAAGAGGGAGGGTTCAGCCTCGAAGGCTATCCCGCAATTCGCCGATGGCTGCAGCGTGTCGCCAGTCATCCGCGGCATGTCGGCATGTACGATTGAACGAAAAACAGGGCCGCAAAGCCCTGTTTTAATGTGGGCTCGGTGCTATTTCACCAAGCCGAGAAACTCGCTACGGGTCGCGGCGTTATCGCGGAACTGACCCAGCATCACCGATGTGACCATGGACGAGTTTTGCTTCTCCACGCCGCGCATCATCATGCACATGTGCTGGGCTTCGATGACCACTGCAACGCCAGATGCGCCGGTAACCTGCTGCATCGCCTCGGCGATTTCACGGGTCAGGTTTTCCTGAATCTGCAGGCGGCGCGCATACATATCCACAATACGAGCGACCTTTGACAGGCCGAGTACCTTGCCATTGGGAAGATACGCAACGTGTGCCTTGCCGATGAAAGGCAGCATGTGATGCTCGCACAGTGAGTACAGCTCGATATTCTTGACCAGCACCATCTCGCTGTTATCTGACGTGAACAGCGCGCCGTTGGTGACTTCCTCGAGGGTTTGCTGATAGCCCTTGCACAGGTACTGCATGGCTTTGGCGGCGCGCTTGGGCGTGTCGAGCAGACCTTCGCGGCTAACGTCCTCGCCGAGTTGGCCGAGGATCGCGGTGTAGTGTTGTTCCAGGGACATTGAGCTACCTGTCAGGCTTCATGGGGTCGCGAACGCGAAGGGTAGGGGGCCGCCGCTCGGCTGGCAAGTATGGCGAGCGAGACGCTGGCCTCGGCTCATTCGTCCCGGCCTTCAAGCATGGTGCGTTTGAGCATCACGTAAATGGCGCCGGTGCCGCCATGGCGTGGCAGGCAGGAGGTGAAGCCAAGCACTTGCGGATGCTGCCGCAACCAGGTGTTGACGTGGCTCTTGATCAGTGGCCGCTTGCCGTCGAGCCTTGCCGCCTTGCCATGGGTCACGCGAACGCAGCGCACTTCGAGGCGCGTCGCTTCGGCGATGAAGTCCCATAATAGCTCCCGGGCTTTCTCGACGCTCATGCCATGCAGGTCGAGACTTCCCACGAATGGGATCTGGCCGGCTTTGAGCTTGCGGACCTGACTGTCCTGAACCCCGTCGCGGGCCCAATAAAGCTCGTCCTCGGCACCTACATCGATGACGAACTGATCCGATAATCCGTCGACGCGCGTGGTTTCGTTGCTGACGGTGGCGTTGCTGCGGCGAGTCGCGATCTGTTCGCGATTGCTGCGCACTTTGCCGGTTTCGGCGCGGTCGTGCTTGATCGGCTTGACGCCGCGCACAGCCGATTGGAAGAGAGAGAAGTCGTCGTCTTGCATGGGGCCTCCAAACAGGATGGCAGTTTACCCCAGCCACAGCGCCTGGCGGACGAGCTTCCATCCAGGCGTACTTTTGCTTGCATCATGCAGAGAGTGTCTGGAAAGGCTGCCAGCTCGTTCGACGTTCGGGTAGTGGGTCTTCAGCGCGCCAGCGCCGCAGCGTCTTGCACGCAAACGGCAAAGTTGTCGGCAAGAATGGTCATCTCGATGCGGTGCACCTGTTCGGCATCGATGCTGCCTTCGCCCATCGGCAGATTGCGTGTGGCACAGGCGCTGTCCACCAGTGTGCAGCGATAGCCGTAATCCTTGGCGGCGCGAACCGTTGTGCTGATGCTGGAGTGGGTCATGAAGCCGCAAACGATCAAATCCAGGCGACCCAGTTTCTGCAGCAGTTCGTGGAGCTCGGTGCCGGAGAAAGCGTTCGGCAGGCGTTTGGCAACCACTGCCTCACCGGGCAGTGGTGCAGCCTCCGGCATGATCTGTCCACGGAAGCCCTGCGGATCGAAAAGACCACCGCTGATACCCAGGTGATGCACGTGCACGATCGGCGCGCCAGCTTCGCGCGCAGCTGCCAGTAGACGGGTGATTTCCGGAAGTGCCCGATCCAGGGCAGGCAGGGCAAGAACACCACTGCGGTACTCTTCCTGCACATCGATGACCAGCAAGGTGGCATTCGTCAGCGTCGCCGGGTTGTAGCTGCGGCCACTGAGCTGAAGCATGGTCTGTGGCTTGGTCATTTTCGGCTCCTTGTGCTGTGAGGGGGCCGATTGTGGCGCCAGAATGCGCCGATGTGAACCGTCCGGCTCATGTTTCGCTGGTCGTTGTGCTGACTGCTCGGTCGAACTGCATGGGCGCACGATATGTCGGAGATATCGAGTCCCGACTGCGAACCGAAGGGTAATGCCGGTCGCACGCCTGGTGTTGAAACGAATTGAGTATTTACAGCCCAAGTGGATGGCTCGAGAGCCTTGCTCGCGTGGCCTTAGCAGACATGGCTCGGATTTTCGTATGCCTGCTACACTCGCGCCCTTTTTACAGGAGATGCCCTTGTGACCGCTTCGCTCTCCCGCTTGCGTACGCTGCGTGACCATATCCGCTGGGCCGTCAGCCGGTTTCAGGCGGAGCAGTTGTTCTTCGGCCATGGCACCGACAATGCCTGGGATGACGCGCGCCAGTTGGTGCTGGGTGCGCTACACCTGCCATGGGAAATGGCTGACAGCTATCTGGATTGCCGCCTCGAGCTCGACGAGTGCGAGCATTTACAGGAACTGCTGCGTCGCCGTATTGAGGAACGCGTGCCGACCGCTTATCTCCTCGGGCAAGCCTGGTTCTGCGGCTTGCCCTTCATCGTCGACGAGCGCGTGCTGATCCCACGTTCGCCGATTGGTGAGCTGATCGAGCACCGCTTCGAACCCTGGCTGCCTGGCACGCCCAAGCGGATTCTCGATCTGTGCGCGGGGTCGGGCTGCATCGGCATCGCATGCGCTTACGAGTTTCTCAAGGCCGAGGTGGTGCTCGCTGACCTGTCGTTCGATGCGATCGAGGTCGCCAACCAAAACATCGAGCATCACGGACTCGAAGAGCGGGTTTATACCGTGCAGAGCGATGGCTTCAACGGGCTGCCAAATCAACGTTTCGATCTGATCGTTTCCAATCCTCCATATGTCGATGCCGAAGATTTCGACGACATGCCGGCTGAGTTTCATCACGAGCCGGCTCTTGGCCTGGCATGCGGTGAAGACGGGCTGGATCTGGTGCGACGTATGCTCGCCGAGGCCGCGGATCACCTCACTGACGATGGCATCCTGATCGTCGAAGTGGGAAATAGTCAGGTTCATGTCCAGGCCCTTTATCCCGAAGTGGATTTCACCTGGCTGGAGTTCTCGCGCGGCGGGCATGGTGTCTTCCTGCTTGCGGCGCAGCAGTGCCGTAAGCATCAAGCCCTGTTCCGTGCACGCGTCGCGGGAAGCTGACTCGCTCCGTGCCCTTTAACGACCGAGCTGTCGCGCTCAGGTGTTTGCGCTGTTCCTGTGGGCACGGGCAACCTTGGGATTTTCCCGTCGACTGCTGAGCATTTGAGCCGCTGAGTGGTCTGTAGCATGTGGCGTCTGATCGGAAGGCGAGGAGCGCGATATCCTCGCTATCGTTGACCGATCATCGTCGTGCTCGCGCTGCACGTCATTGAACCCTGCATTCAAGCGGACGGATCATGCCAGGCATTACGGTAGAACCCATCACATTCGCGTTGTTCGGTGCCTTGGGCGACCTTGCGTTGCGCAAGCTGTTTCCCGCGCTGTATCAGTTGGATCGCGCCGGCCTGCTACATGCCGATACCCAGATACTGGCGCTATCGCGTGAGAGCGCCGAGCCGGCCACGCACAAGGCGCGAATCGAGCAAGCATTGCGTACGCGGGTTCCCAAGGGCGAGCTCGATGAGCAGGCGCTCAGTCGTTTCAGCGCCCGGCTTCACTATCTGGCGATGGATTTTCGTCGAGCTGAGGATTACATGGCGCTGCGTGACTGCGTGCCGGCCGAGCAGCCCCTGATCGGCTATTTCGCGACACCCGCGGCGGTCTACGGTGATATCTGCAGGTTCCTGGCTACGGCAGGGCTCGCCGAGCAGGCGCGCGTCGTTCTGGAAAAGCCCATCGGTCATGACTTGGCTTCTTCGCGTGTCATCAACGATGCGGTCGCCGAGCACTTTCCCGAGAGCCGCATCTATCGCATCGACCACTATCTCGGCAAGGAAACGGTACAGAACCTCATCGCGCTACGCTTCGCCAACAGCCTGTTCGAGACGCAGTGGGACCAGCACCATATCTCCCATGTAGAAATCACCGTGGCCGAAACGGTCGGCATCGAAGGACGCTGGGGTTATTTCGACCAGGCCGGACAACTGCGCGACATGGTTCAGAACCATTTGCTGCAACTGCTCTGCCTGATCGCCATGGACCCGCCGAGCAACCTGACTGCGGACAGCATCCGCGATGAAAAGGTAAAGGTCCTCAAGGCGCTGGCACCGATCACTGCCGAATCCCTTCATCAGCGGGTGGTGCGGGGCCAATACGCAGCCGGCAACGTTGCTGGTGTCTCGGTGCCTGGCTACCTGGATGAGGAGAACTCGAATGCCGAAAGCAGTACGGAAACCTTCGTCGCGTTGCGTGCCGATATCTGCAACTGGCGCTGGTCGGGCGTGCCGTTCTATCTGCGAACCGGCAAACGCATGGCGCAGAAGCTTTCGCAGATCGTGATTCATTTCAAGGAGCCACCCTTCTATATCTTCGCGCCCGAGCAGCGAGCGCTGATCAGCAATCGCCTGATCATTCGACTGCAGCCTGACGAGGGCATCTCGCTGCAGGTGATGACCAAGGAGCAGGGGTTGGACAAGGGCATGCATCTGCGCAGCGGACCCTTGCAGCTGAACTTCTCCGAAACCTACAAGAGCACGCGCATTCCAGACGCCTACGAGCGCCTCCTGCTTGAGGTCATGCAGGGCAACCAGAACCTGTTCGTGCGCAGAGATGAAATCGAGTACGCATGGCAATGGTGCGATCAGCTGATCGAGGGCTGGAATCGTCTCGGCGCAGAGCTCAAGCTTTATCCCGCTGGCTCCTGGGGGCCAGTCGCTTCGATTGCACTGATCACACGCGATGGGAGGGCGTGGTATGGCGATCTCTGAACTGGATCTTCCTACCGGTGTGGTGGCGCATAGTTCGGCCAATCCGCAGCTGCAAGCTGAACTGATGGCTGACAATGTGGCCAAGGCCTTGGCGTACGCGGTACAAACCCATGGCATCGCCAGTCTCGTCGTATCCGGTGGGCGTAGTCCGATTGCATTCTTCGAAGCCCTGTCGATACGAGAATTAAACTGGTCGAAGGTGCAGATCAGCCTGGCTGACGAACGCTGGGTACCTGCGACCAATCCGGCCAGCAACGAAGGCTTGGTGCGGCGCCATTTGCTGCAGAACGCGGCACGTGAGGCGTGGCTGATCGGGCTGTACCACACGGCCGAATCCCTCGAGCAGGCCGCATCACTCGCTGATCAGGCCTTGGCGCAGCTGCAGCGGCCTATCGACGTGCTGATACTGGGAATGGGAGATGACGGTCATACGGCCTCGTTGTTCCCCGGCAACCCAAGGCTGGCGCATGCGTTGCGCGATGACTGCCTGGAGCAGTGCCTGCCGATGCAGGCGCCGGTCGATCCGCAGGCACGTCTGACAATGACCTATCCGCTGCTCGCTGGTGCTCGAATGCAGTGCCTGGCTATCCAGGGTGCTGACAAGCTCGAAACCCTGCGCGCGGCGCTGAATGTCGATCCGCTGCAGATGCCGATTCGCGCATTCCTGCATTCCCCGCTCGAAATCTATTGGTGCCCGTGAGGCCCGAGGACTTCCGCATGACCATGGACCAGAAGAACGCTCTGATTGAACGAATCTGTGTAGAGTCGAGGATTCTGCCGGTCATCACCATCGGTAGCGAAGAGCAGATCCTGCCTCTTGCTGATGCATTGGCTGCTGGCGGCCTTCGTACACTGGAGATCACCCTGCGATCCAGTCATGGCCTGACAGCCATTCGACGGCTACGTGAAGAGCGTCCTGATCTTTGCATCGGCGCTGGTACCGTTCTGGACCGACGCATGATGGATGAAGTGGAGGCGGCAGGGGCGCAGTTCATCGTCACACCCGGTTCCACGCGGGAAATCCTGGAAGCGGGGGTGAGCTGCTCGGTGCCACTGCTGCCAGGCACCAGTAGCGCATCGGATGTTATGGAGGGCTACGCGCTGGGTTATCGCGGCTTCAAGCTCTTCCCGGCAGAGATCTGTGGCGGCATCGCTGCGCTGAAGGCGCTCGGCGGCCCCTTTGCCGACGTGCGTTTCTGCCCGACCGGCGGCGTGAACGCAGCAAATGCCGCGCAATATCTGTCCCTGGCGAACGTGATGTGCGTCGGTGGTACCTGGATGATCGTTGGTGCGAGCCTCAGTTCGGGCGACTGGGCCGGTATTCAGCAACGCACTGTTCAGGCGCTGGCCGCACTGGGGTGATCTCGCCAGCGCACGTCGGGATCACTGCTACGCCGTGGTTGGTGCGTAGCTGCAGCGATGCGCGTATAATTCGCGCCCTTTCAATCGGATTGCCACACCGGGAGGTGCCCAGATGACCGAGCACGAAGAAACAAGCACTCACGTTACTCACGGCGAAAAGCTGCAGAAAGTCCTGGCCCGTCTGGGCATGGCTTCGCGCCGCGATGTCGAAAAATGGATTTCCGAAGGCCGTGTCAAGGTCAATGGCGCGGTTGCGAGCCTGGGCCAGCGCGTCGATTCTCATGATGCGATTGCAGTCGACGGTCGCCTGCTCAAGCGGGAAGAAGTCAGCGAAGTAGTCCGCCGCGTACTGATCTACAACAAGCCGGACGGCGAGATCTGCACACGCAACGATCCGGAAGGGCGCACGACGGTATTTGATCGTCTGCCGCGCCCGAAGGAGGGGAGGTGGATCAATATCGGTCGCCTTGACATCAACACCACCGGCCTGCTGCTGTTCACCACCGACGGCGAACTGGCCAACCGCCTCATGCATCCATCCTATGAGATGGACCGCGAGTACGCGGTGCGGGTGCGTGGGGAAGTCGACGACGAGATGATCGAAAGGCTGAAGACCGGCGTGATGCTCGAAGACGGTCCGGCACGCTTCACCGACATCCAGGAGGCGCCCGGCGGTGAAGGCTTCAACCATTGGTATCACTGCGTGGTGATGGAAGGCCGTAACCGCGAGGTTCGCCGTCTCTGGGAATCGCAGGGACTGGTCGTGAGTCGATTGAAGCGTGTGCGTTTCGGTCCGGTCTTCATGACCTCCGATCTGCCGATGGGACGCTGGCGTGAAATGTCGCAAACCGAGGTGGACATTCTCAGCCAGGAAGTCGGGCTAAAGCCGGTTGCACTGCCGAGCATGAAAGCGAAGGCCAAGGAAAAGATCGACCGCATGCAGCGTAAGGTGGCGAAGCCGCTGAGCCGCGGTGAGCGGCGACCTCGGGTGCTGCGTTCGTCAAGCGAGGCCGATGTGCCTGTGTCGGAAAAGCCGCGGGCACCGAGGGGTAGCGAAGGCGGGCGCAAGCCGCGTGTCAGCGACGGGCGTAGTGAGAAGCCTCGCGGAACGCCGGTCGCTGAGCGTCCGGGCGAGACGCGTAAAGGTGGTAAGCGTAGTGACGGGGCAGGGCGTCCGTCGGGGCCAGGTAAAAGGCCGGCCGGAGATGGTCAGCGTCCAGGCTTCGGGCGTAGCAAACGCACCTGATCGTTGTATCCAGCGCTGCGCAGTGGGGGCGAAGCCGCTGCGCAGCGTTTTGTTTTGGAAGGCTTGGTTATTGCGCGTCCAGCGCCTGACCATTCACCCCGATGCTGTCCGGGCCCATCAGGTACAGATAGACAGGCATGATTTCCTCTGGGAGCGGGTTCACCAGCGGGTTCTCGCCGGGATAAGCCTTCGCGCGCATGTCGGTACGAGTGGCCCCCGGATTGACGCTGTTGGCGCGGACCGCAGCGGTGTCATCCAGTTCATCCGCCAGCACCTGCATTAGCCCTTCGGTGGCAAACTTCGATACGGCGTAGGCGCCCCAATATGCACGCCCCTTGCGGCCGACACTGCTCGACGTGAAGATCACCGAAGCGTCCTTGGCTAGCTTCAGCAGCGGCAGCAGTGTGCTCGTCAACATGAACATTGCGTTCACATTCACCTGCATCACGCGCATGAAATTGTCGCCGGACAACTGCTCGAGCGGCGTCCGCGGACCAACGATCGCCGCGTTATGCAAAAGGCCGTCGAGATGACCGAACTCGCGCTCGATCATGGCGGCCAGTTCGTCGTACTGGTGCGGCAGCGCGGTTTCCAGATTGAACGGAATAACGGCAGGACGAGGATGGCCCGCGGCTTCGATGTCATCGTAAACCCGGTTCAGGTTGTCTTCATTCTTGCCAAGCAGCAGTACGGTTGCTCCGTGTGCCGCATAGGCTTTCGCGGCAGCTTCGCCGATGCCGCGGCCGGCTCCCGTAACCAGAATGGTGCGCCCAGCGAGCAAGTCGGGGCGGGCGGAATACTCGAACATCGGATGCCTCTTGAATCGATGGTAGGTGGCGCCCGGACGAATGTTCGCCGGACGATAAAGCTAGGAAGGTTTGCGCTGTCGCCGTTTCAGCAACTGCACAGTGCTCTATCCAGGACTTGCCGGAGCTCCAGCGGGTGGTCTACCACCACATCAGCGCCCCAGTTTCCCGGGTTGTCTTCGGGGTGAATGTAGCCGTACCGCACTGCGGCTGTACGACTGCCTGCCGCGCGGCCTGATTCGATGTCTCGCAGGTCGTCGCCGACGAACAGAACCGCGGATGGGTCAAGGTCGAGCTGGCTGCACGCCAGAAGCATGGGTTCGGGATCAGGTTTGCTCTTGGTGACATGATCAGGGCAGATCAGCACAGCGGAGCGGGAAGCCAGGCCCAGCTGAAGCATGATCGGTTCGGCGAAGCGCAGCGGCTTGTTGGTCACTACGCCCCAGATCAGGTTCGCCCGTTCGATCTCGTCGAGCAGTTCGGCCATACCATCGTAAAGATGACTGTGCACCGCGCAGTTCTCCTGATACCGAGCAAGGAACTCGAGACGCAGCTCTTCGAACTCAGCCGATAGTGGGTCGACCTCGAAAGCGCTGAGTACCATGGCCCTCGCGCCGCCTGACACGACATCACGAACCTGTTGTTCGGAAACCGGTGCCAGCCCTCGGGCGGCTCGCATGGCTTGCACGACGGCAATGAAGTCAGGAGCGGTATCGAGCAGAGTACCGTCCATGTCGAACAGAACAGCGCGCAGGCGCATCATGCCTCCTTGATGGTCTGGACCATGTAGTTGACATCGACGTCCGCAGCCAGCTTGTAGTGCTTGGTGAGCGGATTGTAGGTAAGGCCGATGATGTCTTTGACGGCCAGGCCCGCATCGCGGCTCCAGGCACCCAACTCCGAGGGGCGGATGAACTTCTTGAAGTCGTGGGTACCGCGCGGCAATAGTTGCAATACGTACTCAGCGCCAATGATGGCGAATGCATAGGCTTTCGGGTTGCGGTTGATCGTCGAGAAGAAGACTTGTCCGCCTGGCTTGACCAGTGCACAGCAGGCCTGGATGACCGACGCCGGGTCCGGCACGTGCTCGAGCATTTCGAGACAGGTGACCACATCGAACTGCTCGGGAGCCTCCTCGGCCATGGCTTCGGCAGTGATCTGCCGATAATCGATTTCGAGTCCAGATTCCAGCAGGTGTAAGCGCGCTACCGAAAGCGGCGCCTCACCCATGTCTATACCGGTGACCTGAGCGCCTCGCTGAGCCATGGCTTCGCTGAGAATGCCGCCTCCGCAACCGATATCGATTACCTTCTTGCCCGCCAGAGCAATATGCTCGTCTATCCAGTTCACTCGCAGTGGATTGATCTCGTGAAGCGGCTTGAACTCGCTTTCGCGATCCCACCAACGATGTGCAAGGGCTTCGAATTTGGCGATTTCAGCGTGGTCGACGTTGCTCATGATCCGGTCCGTTTGAAAGCTTGAGGGAGAAGCTTGAGCTGCAAGGGCTCATGTTGCCAGCTTCAGCTAAGGTCGGGGCATCGTAGCCGCCGTGGTTCGTATGTCATTTGGTCGCGCAGAAGCTGTGTATGGTCGGTTTCACACCTTTAATGTTGATCGGTGCTCGAAATTCTCTCGCCCCATTGGCGAGCGTTCGCAATCACTTGCTGCTCATCCATTCGCGTAAGGCGGCCGCTCTCCAGCAGCTGCTTACCGCTTACCCATACATGTCGCACCGCGTCTCTACTGGTGGAGTAGATCAATTGGGATACCGGGTCGTATACCGGTTGTTGCGCCAGGCCGGAAAGATCCAGCGCGACCAGATCGGCGAACTTGCCTATCTCTAGAGAGCCGGTGTGCTCATCGATGCCCAGCGCTCGGGCGCCATTCAGTGTGGCCATGCGTAGAGCGCGATGGGCGTCCACTGCCGTGGCCGAGCCGGCGACGGCCTTCGCCAGCAGCGCAGCCGTACGAGTTTCGCCTAGCAAGTCCAGGTCGTTATTGCTTGCCGCCCCATCCGTGCCAACTGCCACGTTGATTCCTGCTTCCCAAAGGCGCTCGACCGGACAGAAGCCACTGGCGAGCTTGAGGTTGGATTCTGGGCAGTGAATAACGCTGCAATTATGCTCTGTGAGCAGCGCGAGATCGTCATCATCGACCTGGGTCATGTGCACTGCCTGAAAACGCGGCCCTAGCAGCTGCAATCTCGCTAGTCGCGCCAGCGGCCGCTCACCGTGTTTCCTCAGCGCCTCCTGGACTTCATGAGCGGTTTCATGGACGTGCATATGGATGCCTGCATCCATCTCCGCTACCAGAACGCGAATGCTTTCAAGTTTGTCGTCCGCAACCGAATAAGGAGCATGAGGCCCGAAGGCGATCGTGATTCGGGGGTGATGCTTGAGATCGTCGAACAGCGCTACACCGTTGCGTAGCGCTTCATCCGCATCGCGAGCGTCGGGAACCGGGAAGTCAAGAACCGGGATGGTGATCTGCGCTCGCACACCGTGCTTGTGTACCAGCTCGCTGACGACGCTGGGATAGAAGTACATGTCAGAAAAGCAGGTGATCCCACCTTTTAATTGCTCGGCGATTGCCAACTCGGTGCCACAGCGAACGAAATCCTCATCGACCCAACGCGACTCGGCTGGCCAGATGTGATCTTTAAGCCAGCGCTGCAGGGGCAGGTCATCAGCAAGTCCACGAAAAAGAGTCATCGCGGCATGGCCATGCGCATTGGTCAGACCTGGAGCGAGAAGCATACCCTCGAGCTCTCGCGTTTCTATCGCCTGATACTTGAGTGCTACGGCACGCGGAGCGATGAGCGCAATGCGTCCATCTCGAACGCCGAGGCCGTGCCCCTTCAACACCACGCCAGCCGGCTCCACCGGAACTAGCCAGGTCGGAAATAAAAGCAGATCGAGCGGTGCATCACTTTGCCGGGACATGTGAAGCCATGACTGAGGAGAAGAGGGCTAGTGTAATGGCTGGTGGCGTAGGATTGAAGAAACGAGATAGTCGCGATTTTTGCCGAGCATCCTTATATATAGCTGTGGCTGGTATCGCTCGTACGGACGGTACTTTTTGACTCGCTTGGCCGTCATCTGAATAAAACTGAAATAAACGGTTGACGTTGATTTTCAGGCTCCTATAATGCGCACCACTTCCGGCGCAGTCCTTAAGCAAAACCTGTTTTAAATCAAAAGGTTAGCGAAATAAAAGGGTTGCACGGATGGCGGATTCGAGTAGAATGCGCCGGGCTGGCAGGGTGGTGGTTGAATCCTGTTGGCGGCTTCGGTCGGGTTGATCGGAAGCGATTGAAAGAGGTGGTTGACAGCGGTTTTGAACGCTGTATGATTCGCCTCCCGCTGACGAGAGGCGCAAGTTGATCTGAAGCGCAAGCGGTTGAGAAGAAAGAAAAACTTCTTCAAAAACAGCTTGACAGGTAACAAGGCTGCTGTAGAATG
>NZ_FORS01000002.1 GCF_900114065.1 Stutzerimonas kunmingensis | reverse complement strand
GCTGTGAGGCGTTGAGCTAACCAATACTAATTGCCCGTGAGGCTTGACCATATAACACCCAAACAATTTGGCTGTTAGACGGAAAGTCGACAAACAGACCGAAAATCTGCACGAACACGCAATACCAATTCATCACATACCCGATTGGCTGCAGCGGCTAAACCCCGAGGCAGCAACTGAATTGCTTGACGACCATAGAGCGTTGGAACCACCTGATCCCTTCCCGAACTCAGTAGTGAAACGACGCATCGCCGATGGTAGTGTGGGGTCTCCCCATGTGAGAGTAGGTCATCGTCAAGCTCCTTTCCCAAACCCCCGACCCGCGTAAGCTGGTCGGGGGTTTGCTTTTGGGGCAGAGAAAAGCACAAGGCGCTAAGGCGGTACTGGAATTGCCGATAGTGCAACTGAACTGCAGTTATCTTGTGCTGTTTTCGTCTGCCTGGAGCCGGGGGGCGACCAACCACGTAGTCCTTTGCAGTTTTTCCGGCTCCGCGTACCGTTAGTGCTTCAGCACTTCCACAGCCATTCATTCGCTCATCGCCCAGCATCTACAGCTGGTGTAATGCATGTGCCACGCTGTCAAAATGCGTAAAATCGCCCCTCAATCTGGCGACCAGACTGTGAGTCTATCTAGTGGAAATATTCAAAGAGTTTACGTTTGAGTCAGCACATCGTTTGCCGAATGTACCGCAGGGACACAAATGTGGCCGACTGCACGGGCATTCTTTCCGGGTAGCGTTATATATCAGCGGTACGGTGGATCCGCATACGGGCTGGATCCGCGATTTTGGTGAAATCAAGTCTGTCTTCAAGCCGTTGTATGAGCTGCTGGATCACAATTACCTGAACGATATTCCTGGGTTAGAAAACCCTACAAGCGAGAATCTTGCGAAATGGATCTGGACTGAGCTCAAACCGCTTCTGCCTGAGCTTTCGCGCATCCGTATTCATGAAACCTGTACAAGCGGTTGTGAATACTGCGGCGATTAGGCATTGCCTAGAGCGTGCGGTCTGATCATTCCTATGCTTGGCATCTATATCAGACAAAGGTGGGCTAAGTAGGCATTTGGGTAAAGCATTCTCGTGCCAGCGCGTTGCCCAGGTAGATACGTGTAAGTTGCTTATCGTGCAGATCTGCTTTTGACACCCCAGTTCCGTTATTGCAGAGTACGGCGTTTTTTTCGCGACGTTTGTCGTTTGTATGGAGAGTTCAATGAACGCAGTTGTTGCGGCTGTTGGCATCATGCTGATCCTGAGTCTTTGCCGCGTGCATGTAGTGGTCGCGCTCATCGCTGGAGCCCTGGCTGGCGGTTTGATTGGTGGCTTGGGAATTGAGGGTAGCTTGGCGGCATTCAACAAGGGGCTAGGCGGTGGCGCAACAGTTGCCTTGTCTTATGCGTTGCTGGGTGCGTTTGCCGTTGCCATTGGAAAAAGCGGGTTGGCTCACGCCCTTGCTGACAAGGCGCTAGCTTTGGTTGGAAAGCAAGGAGCGCAAGGGGGCGGAGCGGTCAAGTGGATGATGATCGGCTTGCTGCTTGCCGTTGCTGTTTCATCACAGAATATCCTTCCTATTCATATCGCATTTATTCCCCTACTGGTTCCCCCGCTGCTTTTTGTGCTGTCGAAGATGAAGATCGACAGGCGTTTGATTGCATGTGTGCTCGCGTTCGGTCTGATTACCCCGTATATGTTTCTCCCGGTCGGGTTCGGCAATATTTTCTTGAACGAGATCTTGCTGGCAAACGTTGCTAAAAGTGGCGTGGATGTAACTGGAATCAAAGTCACGCAGGCAATGCTGATCCCCGCAATCGGGATGCTCGCGGGATTGCTGATTGCTTTTTATAGCTATCGAAAGCCCCGCGAATACGACCTCGTGCGTGTCGAGCAGCTTGAAAAAACTACAGTGACCTACAGTCCCCTCACGCTGCTGGTGGCTGCTGTCGCAGTTGCAGCGGCCTTCGTGATTCAGCTTTGGCTGGACTCGATGATACTTGGCGCGCTTGCTGGGTTCGTGATCTTTTCCGTTTCCGGCGTGGTGCGCTGGCGCGAAGCGGATGACCTGTTCACCGACGGGATGAAGATGATGGCCATGATTGGCTTCATCATGATCGCGGCCGCTGGTTTTGCCGAGGTGATGCGTGAAACGGGCGAGGTCAAGTTGCTGGTAGACGCTTCGACTCAATGGATCGGCGACAGCAAGGCTGTCGGCGCGCTGTTGATGCTCCTGGTGGGATTGCTGGTAACTATCGGAATTGGGTCTTCTTTTTCCACAGTGCCGATCATTGCCGCGATTTTTGTTCCCCTAGGTGTCGAGCTGGGTTTTAGTCCGTTGGCGATCGTCAGTCTGGTCGGGACTGCCGGCGCGCTGGGCGATGGCGGTTCTCCCGCATCCGACTCCACTCTCGGTCCGACCGCCGGCTTGAATGCGGACGGTCAGCACAATCATATCTGGGATACTGTCGTGCCGACGTTTCTACATTACAACCTGCCACTTCTGGCATTTGGTTGGTTGGCGGCAATGACGCTGTAACGCATCAAATTCAGTGTCAGCTGTACGCCTAACCCCGGCCTCACACTGAATCATCTGCCAGACCCGCACTCGTACCGTCGCTCGTTGACTAAACAGAACCAAACGCAGCGACAGGGTCAACAATGGACAATTCGAGGCTCGAGCAGAAGGTCTTTCTTGCGCTGCTGGTGGTGGTGTCTCTGGCTTTTGGGTGGATCCTGCTGCCGTTCTATGGGGCAGTCTTCTGGGCGGTGATACTGGCGATCATCTTCGCCCCCTTGCAGCGCTATCTTTACAGACGGTTTAGCCAGCGACGCAACCTGACAGCTCTGATCACCTTGCTAGTTTCGTTGCTGGTCGCCGTACTGCCGGTGATTCTGATCGCCGGGATGCTGGTTCAAGAGGGGGCGATCCTCTACAAGCAGATCGAAAGTGGCGAGCTGGACATCGGCAGCTGGGTCGTCAACTTCCGCGAGCTGCTGCCTCAATCGATCCAGCTGCAGCTTCAGCGCTTCGGTTTCGGTGACCTCGATTCCATGCGTGAACGGCTGGCCTCTGGGG
Organism: Stutzerimonas kunmingensis; assembly: GCF_900114065.1. Lineage (GTDB taxonomy): Bacteria > Pseudomonadota > Gammaproteobacteria > Pseudomonadales > Pseudomonadaceae > Stutzerimonas > Stutzerimonas kunmingensis. Next base: position 791,479 of record NZ_FORS01000002.1, on the reverse strand, counting down.
CGCTCGAGGGAAGTCAATTCCTCGCGACAAAAGCGTTCAGTTTTGGCCAGGGGACGTTCCAGTTTCTGGTCAGCTTCTTTGTCATGCTGTACCTGCTGTTCTTCTTGATTCGCGACGGGCGTGATCTGGTGGCGCGTATCAGGAAGGCCATTCCGCTCAGCGATGCTCAGAAGCGGCGCCTGTTCAGCAAGTTCACGCGAGTCGTACGCGCGACGGTAAAAGGAAACATTGTCGTCGCCGTTACCCAAGGAGCGCTCGGCGGAATCATCTTCGCCGTGCTCGGGATCTCCGGGGCGCTGCTGTGGGGCGTGCTGATGGCATTCCTGTCATTGTTGCCCGCTGTCGGGGCGGGCCTGATATGGACGCCGGTAGCCATCTATTTCCTGATGACCGGCGCGATCTGGCAGGGCGTGATACTCACGCTTTATGGTGTGTTGGTAATCGGCTTGGTGGATAACATCCTCAGACCAATTCTGGTTGGAAAGGATACAAAGATGCCGGACTACGTCGTGCTTATCTCGACGCTGGGGGGGCTGGCATTGTTCGGACTGAATGGTTTCGTGATCGGCCCGCTGGTCGCGGCGCTATTCATATCGACCTGGGGCCTTTTCACCTCACCAGATGAGCCTTGAGTGTGGTCAGTGGATTTATGGGGGGCCAGCCTTGCGGCTTGGCCCCTCCGCAGTTACATCAGGCGCTTTCCGTCGTCCCGCGTGACGATGACGGTTGCTGAGCGGGGTCTGCGACCCGGCCCGTCCGGCCACGTGCTCGTGTAGTTCGTCGCGGTCGAGTCTTCGCCAGGGTGCTGGATGTTGACGAACAGGGTCCGGAAGTCCGGTGTAGCTGTGATTCCGGTTACCTCAGCGCCCTGAGGCCCGACGAGAAACCGTTTGGTCTCACCGGTTCTGGGATCGGAAACCAACATCTGATTGTTACCAAACGGCCCGCTGCGCAGTTGGCTACCGCTCATGTCAGTCTGAATCCACAGTCGACCCTCGTCGTCGAACCACAACCCATCCGGGCTGGCCATGATGTTGCTTTCATCCAGCGCTCGACCCTTCGGCCCCCGGCTGTTGTCCTGTGGCCCGGCAAGCAAATAGATATCCCAGTTGAATCGCGTGCCTGCAAAGTCGCGGCTCGCTTCACGCCAGCGAATGATGTGACCAAATGCGTTTGGTGCTCGCGGATTGGAGGCGTCGGTTTCCTTGCGTCCGCTGTTGTTGGTGAGGGTGAAGTAGACCTCACCGCTATCTGGGTTAACCGCCCCCCATTCTGGGCGGTCCATCTTGGTGGCTCCGACGATGTCGGCGGCCAGACGGGTGTTGATCAGAACTTCACCTTGATCTGCAAATTGAACGCCGGCGGTCTCGCAGGCCCGCTGGAAGGCCGGATTGGCATGATCGAGAGCGAGCCAGTCACCACTGCCGTCGGTGTTGAAACGCGCGACATAGAGGGTCCCCTCGTCCAGCAGCCGCCCATCGCTTCGTTGCGGCCGATAGCGGTCGCGGCTGACGTACTTGTAGATATATTCATTCTGCGAATCGTCGCCGGAATAACAGACAACGGGGCGGCCCGGCCTGACGGGGGCAAACACCAGTCCTTCGTGGGCGAAACGGCCGAGGGCCGTGTGCTTGACTGGCGTTGAGTTCGGATCGAACGGATCTATCTCGACGATCCAGCCAAAGGTGTTGGGCTCGTTACGATAATCCGCTTGTGGATCGGTCGCGATGCGCGAGGCGTTGAAGCGCTCGAACTCATCGCCGGCAACTGTCTCCCAGCCATAACGACCGCTACCGCGCACACCATAGCGGCTAAGTTCACGAGGTAGGTCGCTGTCGGCGGTGGCGAAGTAACCTGCCCAGTTTTCCTCACAGGTGAGGTAGGTACCCCAAGGCGTATGCCCGTTGGCGCAGTTGTTAAGGGTTCCGCGGGTTGAGGTGCCGCTCGGGCTGTAGCGGGTGCGCATCAGCGCATGGCCGCGCGCGGGGCCTTCAATGCGCATCGGCGTGGCACCCGTAATGCGGCGGTTACGGGCTGTCGGCAAGACCGACCAATCGCCGCGCGGGCCCCGGCGGATTTCTACTACCGAAACGCCGTGGGCGTTGATTTCCTTGCGGACCTCGTCGACATCGACACGCTTACCATCGACCACCGTCGGGCCGTTGGGGTGGAGCAGAGGCGCTTGAATGTATTCGTGATTTAGCACCAGCAAGCCGTGATCGCTCTGGCGCCCGCCGAGTTTTGCGTTCATCGGGAAGAAATGCATTCCGTCGTGATGCATGCCGACTTGTTGAGCCTGGTCTTCGGCGCTATTGCTCGCGTCTTCCATCCAGGTCGGGTAGCTACCGGTAATCGGGGTGCCCCATGGAATGAAAGTGGTCGCGGAATAGCCAGCAGGAACGGTAATAGCATCGGCCCGCGTTACCGCCACTGGCGAAAACGGCAGACGGGTACGGCGTCGGAAGGGGAGCTCCTTGAGTCCTTGCGCGGATGGTTCAGCCGCTCGCGCAAGTCCGGGAATAGCCGCACCTAGAAAGGCCATGGCTCCCAGGGCTGCGCCGCCAACCACTACCTTTCGACGGCCAGCAGAGATCACATCCTGAATGTGTGGGTTCGTCGATTGGTTACTGGGCAACTCGTCCCCGTTGCCAAACAAAATGTCGTTGTTCTCAGTAGTCACGGCGCAGCTCCATTACGATTTTTGTCGGACCCATGACGCTAAATTCGATATGCGACAACAGAATGACAGGTAGGGGTCGTGCCGACGAAATGTCGCCTCGTCTACGCAGTCTGCTTGCTCGCAAAAAAAAAGCCTCGGCAGATGCCGAGGCTTTTTGTTAACACCTGCGGCCGGTGAGGGCCGCGAACCGATTCTTAGTGGAACTGGTTCATGGTGTTGTCTTTACCGCTTGCCTTCAGAGCGGCTTCGCCAGCGAAGTACTCCTTGTGGTTGTCGCCGATGTCGGAACCAGCCATGTTCTGGTGCTTGACGCAGGCGATGCCCTGACGCAGTTCCTGACGCTGAACGCCCTTCACGTACGCCAGCATACCCTGGTCGGCGAAGTACCCCTTGGCCAGGTTGTCGGTGGACAGCGCGGCGGTGTGGTAGGTCGGCAGGGTGATCAGGTGGTGGAAGATGCCGGCGTGAGCCGAACCGTCGCGCTGGAAGGTACGGATCTTCTCGTCTGCAACCTGGGCCAGTTCGGTTTCGTCGTACTCGACGCTCATCAGCTTGGCGCGGTCGTAGGCGGAAACGTCCTTGCCTTCGGCAACCATGGCGTCGAACACCTGCTGGCGGAAGTTCAGGGTCCAGTTGAAGGACGGGCTGTTGTTGTAAACCAGCTTGGCGTTCGGGATGGTCTTGCGGATTTCGTCAACCATGGCCGCGATCTGACCAACGTGCGGCTTCTCGGTTTCGATCCACAGCAGGTCAGCACCGTTCTGCAGCGAGGTGATGCAGTCCAGTACGCAGCGTGCTTCACCGGTGCCAGCGCGGAACTGGAAGAGGTTGGACGGCAGACGCTTCGGACGCAGCAGCTTGCCTTCGCGGTTCAGAACTACGTCACCGTTGTTCAGATCGGCGGCGGAGACTTCTTCACAATCCAGGAAGGAGTTGTACAGGTCGCCCAGGTCGCCCGGCTCTTTGGTCACGGCGATCTGCTTGGTCAGGCCGGCACCCAGGGAGTCGGTACGAGCAACGATCACACCGTTGTCGATGCCCAGTTCGAGGAAGGCGTAACGCACAGCTGCGATCTTGGCGAGGAAGTCGGCGTGGGGAACGGTCACTTTACCGTCCTGGTGGCCGCACTGCTTCTCGTCGGAAACCTGGTTCTCGATCTGGATGCAGCAAGCGCCTGCTTCGATCATGCGCTTGGCCAGCAGGTAGGTGGCTTCCGGGTTACCGAAGCCAGCGTCGATGTCTGCGATGATCGGTACGATGTGGGTTTCGTAGTTATCGATCTGGTTCTGAATGTCGGCAGCCTTGGCGCTGTCGCCAGCTTCGCGAGCGGCGTCCAGAGCGGTGAACAGCAGGTCCAGCTCGCGGCTGTCAGCCTGACGCAGGAAGGTGTACAGCTCTTCGATCAGGTCGGAAACGGCAGTCTTCTCGTGCATGGACTGGTCCGGCAGCGGGCCGAACTCGGAGCGCAGAGCAGCAACCATCCAGCCGGACAGGTAGAGGTAACGCTTGTTGGTGGTCTTCAGGTGCTTCTTGATGGAGATCAGCTTCTGCTGACCGATGAAGCCGTGCCAGCAACCGAGGGACTGCGTGTAGACGGACGAGTCGGCGTCGTACTCGGCCATGTCCTTGCGCATGATGTCGGCGGTGTACTGAGCAATCTCCAGACCGGTCTTGAAGCGGTTCTGGGCGCGCATGCGAGCGACGGACTCAGGGTTGATGGCGGCCCAGCTGCTGCCGTGTTGCTCTTTCAGGGCGGCAACTGCCTTGATGTCGTCTTGATATGCGGACATGTTCAATCCTTCAAAAATGAGTGTGGTTGAGCACCGACTTTTCCCACCGAAACCTACGTGCTATCGCTGATCATTGCGGGCAACACGCGGCAGAGCGTCGAAATATCGACCGGGACGAGGATTGAACCAAGAGAAGGGGGGATACGACCGCCGGGCTGGTTCCGGTTGCTGCGCCCACAGCCGGCGTGGCTGCCGTGTGCGCTACAACAACGAGAAGCTTTCAGTCTGGCTGATGCGTCAATCGCTACCCCGTCCCTCAGGACGACTCGTTCCAGTCGCAACCTCGTCAGTCCGCCTTGTGGGCAGTACAGTCACGGAACGGCTCGGCTGGTTGGCTTGAGCACGCCCCGGAGACCCTTGCCAGGGCCCCTGGTTAGCGGGAGCGGGGCAATAATGCTCCGCTGAAATTGCATCGTCAATCGTTTTGTAGTGTTTTCTTTGGGGCACTACATCGTGGCGTGGCTGTCAGGGACCTGCTGATGTTCAGTCCAGAACATCGACCTTGAGGCGCATCGACAGGTTCTGGCCGCTTTGGGTGGAATAGCGACGTAACGTGCCTTGCTGCTCGGAGCTCGCGCTTTCATCGACGCCGCCGATGGTGATCCATTCACCGATACGACCGCTTACCCGAGTGTCCGCGTTCTGAACCTCCACCACGCCACCACGGCCTTGCGCAAGCCGGTCTCGGGTACTGCTTATGGTAACTTGCACCCGGTCGCCGTGCACTGTGGCGGTGGCGTAGAAGCCGCGGAGAACGTCGCGATATTGCGTCTGCTGGTAGATCTGGCCGTAGCCATCTGTGCCCTGGGTGGTCAGCGGCACACTCTGGCCCACCTGAATCAGCGCCGGATAACCCTCGCTGGCCTGAACCTGCTGAACGCCGCCATCCCTGCTGTTCGTGCTGCGGCGGATGATTCGCACCCGATCACGCCCACCAATCTCTCCGCGTCCGGTTTCAAACTCCACGTCGCCGGAGCGTACCGAGCCGTCCACCTGATAACCGCCTGCGGAGCTGCTGGCCGAGTCCTGAGTATCGACACTGATGAGCAGACGCTTGGGCTCGACGTCCAGCTGATCGATCACCTGCCGCAGTTCGCTGATGAGCGCGTCCGGTGCATTGACGATCAGCTGGCTGCCGTAGGCTGTGACCCGTCCCTGACCACCGAGCACCGACTCCGCTACGGGAATAACGTCTTCGGCCATGCGGTTGTCGAGCTGAATGACTTCGGTCGCCGCTTGCAACGGAAGACAGATGCTGACAGCAACGGACAGCAGAAAGATTCGAGGGCTCATAGCAGAAAACTCCGCAGGTTTGCATCCGCTAATCCATGTTCCCAGGCCTTGTCGAATTCCGCTTGGCGTATGCGCACCCGGGCGAGGTCGTGGTACAGGGCATAGCCAGCGTATTGGTCAGCCTTGGGGCGTTGCAGCAGACCACAATCATCGGCGATCAGATAGGCGCCGCTCTGCTCGGGATAATCGGGGTTCAGCTTGCGGATATGTACATTGCTGGTCAATCGCCGAGCAAGCTGCAGAAGACGGTGGCCTTTTTTGATCGCTCGTGTCGGGTCGCCGATCAAGATACGCAGGCGGTTGCGCGGGTGGGCCAGCAGTAGGCGAGTGCAAGCCTGCTGAACGCTGCTGTGATGATAAAGCCAGGGTTCCAGATCCGTGCTGTAGATGCACAGCGAGCGAGTCGCCTGCTGCAGCATGGCCAAAGCATGCTGGCGAACCTCGTTGGGTTCGCTGAAGCGTTGCAGTTCGGTGTCCTGTCCAAGCTCAAAGGTGGCCGCTCTCCAAGCGAGAGGCTCGGGAAGGTCGGCTTGGGGGTTGTGAACGGCAAAACGCCCCGGAGAGTGAAAGTCTATGGCCGGGAGTTCGGCCTGATCGCAACTTTCGTCAGGGGCGCTGTCGCTCATACGGCTCAGTGGCTCCGGCGGAGCATGTCGACGTGGGGGATTCCAGCTTCGAGAAACTCGTCGCTGACCACTTCAAAACCAAGTCGCTCATAGAAGGCGGTGGCGTGAACCTGCGCAGTCAGTGTCTGCTCCGTCAGGCCCCGGCGCTCCGCCTCCGCAAGGACGGCGCGCATCAGCGCATCGCCCACGTTCATGCCGCGCCAGTCGCGCAGGACTGCTACCCGGCCAATCTGCCCGTCGGCCAGCAACCGTGCGGTACCGATCGGATAGTCGCCCTCGAGGGCGAGAAAATGCACGGCTTCGCTATCGTCGGCATCCCACTCCTGCTCGGGCGGAACGGCCTGCTCGGCAATGAACACGGCCTCCCGAATGCGCCGCAGTTCGGCGTTGTCCTGCTGCCAGTCGGCGATCCGTACCTGAACGCTATTCATCAGCAAACTCCAGACTTCCTTGTTTGACCAGTTCGCACAAAAGCCCCCGGCCATCGTCGTCGCTCAGCCAGTCGCCGATGTTATCGGCGTGCAACGCATCAGCCGAGCAGATCAGTTTCAACAGTTCGCGCAGCTTAGAGGGAAGCAGGCGACTCTGGCCACTGGCGAACAGTAGCAGGCCGATGTCGACTTCGCTCCAGGCCAGGCGTGCCGCCGGGTTGCGGACCAGCAGGGCGCCATCTTCGATTGCCGAGCGCAGATCGATCTCATCCAGCTCAGGCCCCTCCACGCGCTCCGGATAGCGCGGCTCGGTCATGAACTGGCCGAACCAGGTGAGCAACAAACGCTCGTCGCTCATGTGCTCGGCAAGCAGCGCTTTCAATCGGTCCAGTGCGTCGCTCTGGATCTGGTAGGGGTCGTCGCTCGGTTGCAGATCGGCGTCGCTGTAACGATCCTCGTCCGGCAGGAACTGCGCCAGGAAGTCGGTGAAATGGGTCAGTACCTCGGCAGCGCTAGGGGCACGGAAACCGACCGAATAGGTCATGCAGGCATCCTCTGCGGTGCCGAAGTGGGCCAGGCGAGGCGGAAGGTAAAGCATGTCACCGGGTTCCAGCACCCATTCATCGGTGCCTTCGAATTCGGCCAGGATGCGTAGATCGCCGTGGGTCAGCATCGGGCTTTCGCTGTCGCACATCTGCCCGATGCGCCAGCGGCGCTGACCATGCGCCTGCAGCAGGAATACGTCGTAGTTGTCGAAATGCGGGCCGACACCGCCGCCCGGTGCGGCATAGCTAATCATCACATCGTCGATGCGCCAGTTGGGAAGGAAGCGGAAGTGCTCGATCAGATCGGCGACTTCCGGTACCAGCTGGTCGACGGCCTGGACCAGTAGGGTCCAGTCACGCTCGGGCAGCTGCTGGTAGGTGTCTTCGGCAAAGGGACCGCGACGCAACTCCCAGGGGCTTTCGCCGTGCTCGATGATCAGGCGGGATTCGACTTCCTCTTCCAGCGAAAGGCCGGCCAGTTCGTCCGGCGAGATGGGGCTCTGAAAGTCTGGGATGGCCTGGCGAATGAGCAGCGGTCTCTTCTGCCAGTAGTCGCGCAGAAATTCCCGGGCGCTGATGCCGCCCAGAATTTGAAGTGGAATATCAGAAGTCATGCGTAATACCTTGCTCTATATACAGAGCTGAAAATAAAAACGCCCGGCACAGCCGGGCGTGCATACATGGTCGTACTCAGATGCGCTTGGCCTGGGCAACGGCGTTGCCGATGTAGTTGGCCGGCGTCAATTTGCGTAGTTCGGCCTTTGCTTCGGCAGGAATATCCAGACCGTCGATGAAAGACTGCAGGGCTTCGGGCGTAATGCCTTTGCCGCGGGTCAGGTCCTTCAGTTTTTCGTAGGCGTTTTCCACGGCGTAGCGGCGCATGACCGTCTGTACCGGTTCGGCCAGCACTTCCCAGCAAGCGTCGAGGTCTTCGGCGATGCGGGCGATGTTGAGCTCCAGCTTGCCGATACCCTTGAGGCTCGCTTCGTAGGCTATGACGCTGTGGGCAAAGCCGACGCCAAGATTGCGCAGCACGGTGGAGTCGGTCAGGTCACGCTGCCAGCGGGAGATCGGGAGCTTGCTGGCCAGGTGCTGGAACAGTGCATTGGCGATACCCAGGTTGCCTTCGGAGTTCTCGAAGTCGATCGGATTGACCTTGTGCGGCATGGTCGACGAGCCGATCTCGCCAGCAACGGTCTTCTGCTTGAAGTAACCGAGCGCGATGTAGCCCCAGACGTCGCGGTCGAAATCGATGAGGATGGTGTTGAACCGGGCGATGGCATCGAACAGTTCGGCAATGTAGTCGTGCGGCTCGATCTGCGTGGTGTAGGGGTTCCATGTCAGGCCGAGGTCGCCTTCGATGAACTCGCGGGCGTTGGCTTCCCAGTCGATCTCGGGATAGGCGCTCAGGTGGGCGTTATAGTTGCCCACTGCGCCGTTGATCTTGCCCAGCAGCGGAACGGCGGCGACATGGGCGATCTGGCGCTCCAGACGGTACACCACGTTCGCCAGCTCCTTGCCGAGTGTCGTCGGCGACGCCGGCTGGCCATGCGTACGCGAGAGCATCGGTACGTCAGCGAAATGCACGGCCAGGCTGCGGATCGATTCGGCAAGCTGGCGCATCAGCGGCAGCAGAACGCTGTCGCGGCCTTCACGCAGCATCAGCGCGTGGGAGAGGTTGTTGATATCTTCGCTGGTGCAGGCGAAGTGGATGAATTCGTTGACCTTGGCCAGTTCCGGCAGCTGCTTGGCCTGCTCCTTGAGCAGGTACTCGACGGCTTTTACGTCATGGTTGGTGGTTCGCTCGAATTCCTTCACGCGCTCGGCGTGCTCCAGCTGGAAGTTCTCGGCCAGCTGGTTCAGCACCGAGTTGGCTTCGGCGGAGAAGGGGGGGACTTCCGGAATGCCTGGGTGGGCTGCCAGGCGCTGGAGCCAGCGGACTTCGACCTGAACGCGGCAGCGAATCAGGCCGAATTCGCTGAAGATCGGGCGCAGGGTGCTGGTTTTGCCGGCGTAGCGGCCGTCGACGGGGGAAACCGCCGTGAGCGAGGAAAGCTGCATAGAGGGCATTCTCGGACAGTCAGGCAACGAAAAGAGGGCGCAGATTATACACGAATGGACCGGGCGGGCCCGGTACATTCGCCACCGTTAGCGGTCGTCATCCTGGGTCGAGCGCAGCCGTGGATAGAGCGCATCGAGCAGCTTGCGGCGGCTGAAGATCAATTGCCAACGGTGCCCGCCGAGCTGGCGCCACAGACGTGCCGAGCGAATTCCGGAGAGCAGCAGGGCGCGAATCTTGGCTGCATTGTCCGTCTGCTGCAGGTGCCGCATGTCGCCTTGAACCTGAATGCGCTGGCGAAATGTGCTCAGGGTGTCCTGGTACAAACCGCCGAACGAGGCCACGACATTTTCGTGGGTGATGCCGAAGTGCTCGACCTGCTGTTGAATCTGATCCAGACGGCTGCCAATGACCTGAAGCATGTCGTCGCGCTTGTCCAGCTGGCGCTCCAGACCGATCATCGCCAGTGCGTAACGCAGTGGTTCTCGCTGCAGTGCGCTGCTGTCGCGCTCCAAGGCACCGACCAGAGCGCGATAGCCATCACGCAGATTGAGGTCATCACCGCCGTAGATTTCCAGTGTGGTTTCCGGATTGCGGGCCAGCAGGCTGCCCAGCATGCAGCCGAGCGAGGCGTTCGGAACCTGGCCGGTGCGAGCGATGCGGTCCACCAACGTTGCTGATTCGAATACTGCGCCGAGTGCGATCAGCTGTTCGTCGAGCGTATTCATGCTCTGCCCTCGAACCAGGGTTCGGCCTGCTCGATCACACCGCCGCCCAGGCAGATTTCGCCGTCGTAGAACACGACCGACTGGCCCGGTGTCACCGCCCGTTGTGGCGCTTCGAAGACGGCACGATAGCCGTCTGCCGTCTTTTCCAGCGTGCAGGCCTGATCGCTCTGGCGATAGCGGACCTTGGCGGTCAGCTGGAGCGGAGCGCTGAGGTCGATGAGGTTCACCCAGTAGATTTCCGACGCCAGCAGCGCGCGCGAGAACAGCCACGGATGATCGTTGCCCTGGCCGACCACCAGCACGTTGCGCTGCAGGTCCTTGCTCAGCACGTACCAGGGCTCGTCGGAAGCATCCTTGAGGCCGCCTATGCCCAGGCCCTGGCGTTGACCGATGGTGTGATACATCAAGCCGTGATGACGACCGATCACTTCACCATCGATGGTTTCGATATTGCCGGGCTGGGCCGGAAGGTATTGCTTGAGAAAGTCGCTGAAGCGTCTTTCGCCGATGAAGCAGATCCCGGTGGAATCCTTTTTCTTCGCCGTGGCAAGCCCGTACTTCTCGGCGATCGCCCGCACTTCGGGCTTTTCCAGCTCGCCGACAGGAAACAGCGTCTTGCTCAGCTGCTCGCCACCAACCGCATGCAGGAAATAGCTCTGGTCCTTGTTCGGGTCCAGCCCTTTGAGCAGCTCGCTGCGATCGTCCACGTCGCGCCGGCGCACGTAATGGCCGGTCGCGATGAGATCTGCCCCCAGCATCAATGCGTAGTCGAGAAAGGCCTTGAACTTGATCTCCCGGTTGCAAAGGATGTCGGGGTTCGGCGTGCGCCCCGCCTTGTATTCGGCGAGGAAATGCTCGAAGACGTTGTCCCAGTATTCAGCTGCGAAGTTTGCCGTATGCAGCTTGATGCCGATCCGATCGCACACTGCCTGAGCGTCGGCCAAGTCTTCCTTGGCGGTGCAGTATTCCGTGCCGTCGTCCTCTTCCCAGTTCTTCATGAACAGGCCTTCGACCTGATAACCCTGCTCGAGCAGCAGGAGGGCGGAGACGGAAGAGTCCACTCCACCGGACATGCCGACGATGACACGTGTTTTTTCCGGGGCGGTGAGGGTGGTTACAGACATAGGAACACGCTGAGGCTCTGCAAAGGGGCGGATTCTATCAGGCTGCAGCAGGCATGACGAAGCCGCGTTCAGTTGCGAATCACGTCAAGCGAATGCAGCGGCCCGGCCAGATAATCATCGATGCAGCGTGGCACCAGTTCGCTGCGCCAGCGTTCAGGTTGCGCCTCCAGCTCGTCGCGGCTCAGCCACCGAGCCGCGACAATGCCCTCGTCGAGCTGACGCTGCGGATCATGCTGCAGGGGCCTGGCGGCGAAGCACACGCGCTGATAGGTCACGCCATTGCTGGGCGCGGTGTACAGATAAATTCCCACGACGCCAATGAGTTTGACGTCCCAGCCGGTTTCTTCGAGGGTTTCCCGTACTGCCGCCTGGCGCAGATTTTCATTGGCTTCGAGATGCCCGGCAGGCTGATTGAGGACGAGACGGCCCGCCTTGAGTTCTTCTACCAATAGAAAGCGTCCTTGGTCCTCGATAACGGTCGCGACGGTGATATGCGGTTGCCAGTCCATAAGAGCTGCCTTGTTTAAATGACGGGGATGATAACAGTCACCTCCGTTCAGAAAGCACGAACCCCGGCACCAGGCCGGGGTTCGTGGTAACGCTCAAGCGTTGACTCAGGCGTTCAGCGCGGCCAGGGCTGCGTTGAAGGTTGCGCTGGGGCGCATCACCTTGCTGGTCAGTTCCGGATTGGAGCGATAGTAGCCACCGATATCCACCGGCTTGCCTTGCACCTCGGCCAGTTCGGCAACGATGGTTGCTTCCTGCTCGGTCAGTTGCTTGGCCAGCGGGGTGAAATGGGCCTTCAGTTCGGCGTCTTCGTCCTGAGCGGCCAGAGCTTGTGCCCAGTACAGCGCCAGGTAGAAGTGGCTGCCGCGGTTGTCGATCTGACCTACCTTGCGCGCCGGCGACTTGTTGTTGTCCAACAGTTTGCCGGTGGCCTGGTCAAGGGTCTTGCCGAGGATCTTGGCCTTGCTGTTGCCGGTTTTGATTCCGGTTTCTTCCAGGGACACAGCCAGAGCAAGGAACTCACCCAGGGAATCCCAGCGCAGGTAGTTCTCTTCTACAAGCTGCTGCACATGCTTTGGTGCGGAGCCGCCGGCACCGGTCTCGTACATGCCGCCGCCCGCCATCAGCGGAACGATGGAGAGCATCTTGGCCGAAGTGCCCAGTTCCATGATTGGGAACAGATCGGTCAGGTAGTCGCGCAGCACGTTGCCGGTCACCGAAATGGTGTCCTGGCCAAGAATCATGCGCTCCATGCTGACTCGGATGGCTTCGTTGTAGCCCATGATGCGGATGTCCAAGCCGCTCAGGTCGTGTTCCTTGAGGTAGGTTTCGACCTTGTTCTGCAGCTGACGATCATGGGCGCGTTCCGGGTCAAGCCAGAAGATCGCCGGAGTGTTCGACTGGCGGGCGCGGGTCACGGCCAGCTTGACCCAGTCGCGGATCGGGGCGTCCTTGGTCTGGCAAGCGCGCCAGATGTCGCCCTTCTCGACTTCGTGCTGCATCAGAGCAGTGCCATCGGCCAGCACGACGCGCATGGTGCCGTCGGCCTGCATCTCGAAGGTCTTGTCGTGCGAGCCGTATTCCTCGGCTTTCTGTGCCATCAGGCCGACGTTCGGCACGCTGCCCATGGTGACCGGGTCGAAGGCACCGTTGGTTTTGCAGAAGTTGATCATTTCCTGGTAGATGCGGGCGTAGGTGCTCTCCGGCATTACCGCTTTGGTGTCCTTCTGCTTGCCGTCCTTGCCCCACATCTGACCGGAGTTGCGGATCATCGCCGGCATCGAGGCGTCGACGATGACGTCGCTCGGGATGTGCAGGTTGGTGATGCCCTTGACCGAGTCGACCATCGCCATTTCAGGGCGGTGGCTGTAAACCTCATGGATGTCGTGCAGGATCTCTTCCTGCTGCGAGACCGGCAGCGACTTGATCTTGTCGTACACGCTGCTGATGCCGTTGTTCGGGTTGACGCCCAGTTCCTTGAACAGCTCGCCGTACTTGTCGAACACGTCCTTGTAGTAAACGCTGACCGCATGACCAAAGACGATCGGGTGAGAGATCTTCATCATGGTGGCCTTGACGTGCAGGGACCACATCACGCCGGTTTCCTTGCAGTCCTGCAGGGTGTCTTCGAAGAAGGCGCGCAGCTTGTTGCAGCTCATGAACATGCCGTCGAGCACTTCGCCTTCCTGCAGAGACAGCTGCTTCTTGACCTCGACCTGGCCGTCCTTGCCAACGAACTCGATGCGCACGTCACCGGCTTTTTCCATGGTGATCGACTGCTCGCTGGAGAAGAAGTCGCCGCCGCGCATGTAGTCGGCATGGGACTGCGAAGCCTTGCTCCACTTGCCCATCGAGTGCGGGTGCTTGCGGGCGTAGGCTTTCACGGCGGCCGGAGCGCGGCGGTCGGAGTTGCCTTCGCGCAGCACGGGGTTCACGGCGCTGCCGAGTACCTTGCCATAGCGGGCGCGGGTATCTTTCTCCGCATCGGTCTGCGGGTCTTCCGGGAAGTTGGGGATGTTGTAGCCCAGGGCCTGCAATTCGGCGATGGCGGCCTTGAGCTGCGGCACGGAAGCGCTGATGTTGGGCAGTTTGATGATGTTGGCATCGGGCTGAACGGTCAGCTCGGCAAGCTTGGCCAGGTCGTCGTCGACTTTCTTGTCAGCGTCGAGCTGGTCGGCAAAGCTCGCAAGAATGCGCCCTGCAAGAGAGATGTCGCGTGTTTCGACGGCTATGTCAGCGGAGGCGGCGAAGGCTTCTACAATAGGAAGAAGCGAATAGGTAGCCAGCGCAGGGGCTTCGTCGGTGAAGGTATAGATGATCTTCGAAGGGGTGGACATTTAGCGATAACTCTCTTCTTGCAGGGCGTGCACAGAATCCCGAGTGCGCCGGGTAGGCGCTCTGGCTCTCCGTCTAGATGAAACCAGAAGGGGGATTCGCCGCGGTGATGATGGATGCACCAATAGAGTGTCGAGCATTTGAACCGCCGAGCCGCGGTAGCGACTCTGAGGTTTCAAGGGGCGGGACTTGTACAAGACAGGTTCGTCCCTTATGACTTGTGAGTCATCGCGGCAGTATACCATCGAGCCAGCCTCGGGCAGAACGGCATTGCGCATACGACGAACGAACATGTAGTTTCAGGCAATTCGAGTGGGTTACCCTCAAAGATGATCGATGTCTAACCACGAAGACGGAGTCCAGCATGGGATACCAAAAGATCCAGGTGCCATCCAGCGGTGACAAAATTACCGTTAACGCCGATAACACCCTGAACGTCCCCGACAACCCGATCATCCCTTATATAGAAGGGGACGGTATCGGCGTCGACATCAGCCCGGTGATGATCAAGGTCGTGGATGCCGCTGTTCAGAAGGCCTATGGCGGCAAGCGCAAGATTGCCTGGATGGAGATCTACGCGGGCGAGAAGGCTACGCAGGTCTACGATCAGGATACCTGGCTGCCGAAGGAAACCCTCGAAGCTGTCCGCGATTACGTCGTGTCGATCAAAGGCCCCCTGACCACTCCGGTCGGCGGTGGCATCCGCTCCTTGAACGTTGCGTTGCGCCAGGAGCTTGATCTCTATGTCTGCCAGCGTCCGGTTCGCTGGTTCACCGGTGTGCCGAGCCCGGTCAAGAAGCCGGGCGACGTGGATATGGTGATCTTCCGGGAGAACTCCGAAGACATCTACGCCGGTGTCGAGTGGAAGGCAGGCTCCCCGGAAGCGGAGAAGGTCATCAAGTTCCTTACCGAGGAAATGGGCGTCAAGAAGATCCGTTTTACCGAAAACTGCGGAATTGGGGTCAAGCCGGTTTCACTGGAAGGTACGAAGCGTCTCGTTCGCAAGGCGTTGCAGTACGCCGTCGACAATGACCGCAGCTCCGTCACCATTGTCCACAAGGGCAACATCATGAAGTTCACCGAGGGTGCCTTCAAGGAGTGGGGCTATGAAGTGGCCCGCGACGAGTTTGGCGCCGAGCTGCTGGATGGCGGGCCCTGGATGCAGTTCAAGAACCCTAACACCGGCAAGAACATAGTAGTCAAGGACGCCATTGCCGATGCCATGCTTCAGCAGATCCTGCTGCGCCCGGCCGAGTACGACGTCATCGCAACACTCAACCTGAACGGTGACTACCTGTCCGATGCGCTTGCCGCTGAGGTTGGCGGTATCGGTATTGCCCCCGGGGCAAACCTTTCTGACACGGTCGCCATGTTCGAAGCTACGCACGGTACCGCGCCGAAGTACGCCGGTCAGGACAAGGTCAATCCGGGCTCGCTGATTCTCTCGGCTGAGATGATGCTGCGCCATATGGGTTGGTTGGAAGCGGCAGACCTGATCATCAAGTCGACCGAGAGCGCTATCGCCGCCAAGACCGTCACCTACGACTTCGAGCGTCTCATGGAGGGCGCCCAGTTGATGTCATGCTCGCAATTTGGCGACGCGATGATCAGCCATATGTAAGGCGTGGAATGAAAAAAGGCCGATCAGATGATCGGCCTTTTTTTGTTTTGTTTCAGGACAAATCAGGCATCTACCGTCGAGACGCCTTGGGCAGCAGCAGGGGTCGTCGCCTCGGACACGGCCTGCTGTGGCCTGATGTCGGTTGCGTGAAGGCCTTTCGGACCCTGCAGGATGTTGAACATGACCGCTTGCCCAGCTTTCAGAGTTCGATAGCCTTCCATCTGGATGGCCGAGTAGTGGGCGAACAGGTCCTCATCGCCGCCGTCTGCTACGATGAACCCGTAGCCTTTGGCGTTGTTGAACCACTTGACCTTACCGCTTAGCATGCTGTTATCCCTCTGCAAAGGAGTCCATTACTGGAGTAACATCCATTTCATTCCGCGCTTATGCAGCCCGAGGCCTCATGTTGCGCAACCCGTTTGCCCTTGTAGGCACATACTGTTTGTATCACCGTTTTGCCGATAGTCAAGGCGACTCGTCAGCTGGCTGCGAAGCTGTCCATATTTATCTGGCCCCCGCGCCACGACCTAGAACCGTTATGCGCATGCATGCATTTGCTCAGATTCGACTAACATTCAATCAGGACCGGCCTCAACGGGACGAAGACGACGCGTCTGGTCTCGCTGTCCAAGAGGCCAAGCCGGAATTAAAGGCACCACCGATGTATAAAGTTGTCATGTTCAATGACGACTACACACCGATGGATTTCGTCGTCGAGGTGCTAGAAGGCATTTTCAATCACAGCAGGGAGCAGGCCACCAAGATCATGCTGGCCGTCCATACCGAGGGGCAGGCCGTCTGCGGGCTCTATACGCGCGACGTAGCCGAAACCAAAGCGATGCAAGTGAATCAATATGCAAGGGAATGCCAGCACCCGCTGCTCTGTGAGATCGAGAAGGACGGTTAACTCCGACTGCTGGAGAAGAGGTGAAAGCTATGTTGAACCGTGAGCTCGAAGTCACTCTGAATCTGGCTTTCAAAGAGGCACGTACCAAACGTCATGAATTCATGACGGTTGAACACCTCCTGTTGGCCCTACTGGACAATGAAGCGGCAGCCACCGTGCTGCGGGCTTGTGGCGCGAGCCTGGACAAGCTGCGCCATGATCTGCAGGAGTTCATTGATTCCACCACTCCACTAATTCCACAGCACGATGAGGAGCGCGAAACCCAGCCTACGCTTGGCTTTCAGCGCGTACTGCAGCGTGCCGTATTCCATGTCCAAAGCTCTGGCAAGCGGGAAGTGACCGGGGCAAACGTGCTGGTCGCGATTTTCAGCGAGCAGGAGAGCCAGGCCGTATTCCTTCTCAAGCAGCAGAACGTCGCGCGTATCGACGTCGTCAACTACATTGCTCACGGTATTTCAAAGGTGCCTGGCAATGCTGGTAGCCCGGAGAACGATGCGGAGATGCAGGATGAGGACGGTGGCGAGCCGGGTGCGTCAGGCAATCCTCTGGATGCCTATGCGAGCAATCTGAACGAGCTGGCGCGTCAAGGACGGATCGACCCGCTGGTTGGGCGTGAGAACGAAGTCGAGCGTGTCGCGCAGATTCTCGCGCGTCGGCGTAAGAACAATCCGCTTCTCGTAGGTGAAGCTGGCGTCGGTAAGACCGCTATTGCTGAGGGCTTGGCAAAACGCATAGTGGATAATCAGGTTCCGGACCTGCTCGCCGATAGCGTCGTCTACTCGCTAGATCTGGGTGCGCTGCTGGCGGGTACGAAGTATCGAGGTGATTTCGAGAAGCGCTTCAAGGCGTTGCTCGGAGAGTTGCGCAAGCGGCCGCATGCCATTCTTTTTATTGATGAGATCCATACGATCATCGGTGCCGGAGCTGCGTCTGGCGGCGTGATGGACGCGTCGAACCTGCTCAAGCCCTTGCTTTCTTCCGGTGAAATCCGCTGCATCGGTTCTACGACCTTCCAGGAATTCCGTGGGATCTTCGAGAAGGATCGCGCCCTCGCGCGTCGCTTCCAGAAAGTCGATGTCAGCGAACCTTCAGTCGAAGACACGATCGGTATTCTGCGTGGCCTTAAGGGGCGTTTCGAGCAGCATCACAACATCGAATACAGCGATGAGGCGCTTCGTGCCGCGGCAGAATTGGCCTCGCGCTACATCAATGATCGGCATATGCCTGACAAGGCCATCGACGTGATCGATGAGGCGGGCGCCTATCAGCGCCTGCAGCCGGAAGAGCAGCGGGTCAAGTGCATTGATGTCGAACAGGTCGAAGACATCGTGGCAAAGATTGCGCGGATTCCTCCGAAGCACGTCAGCAGTTCGGACAAGGAGCTGCTGCGTAACCTCGAGCGCGATCTGAAACTCACGGTTTTTGGCCAGGATGATGCGATCGACTCGCTGGCGACAGCCATCAAGCTTTCACGGGCTGGATTGAAGGCTCCGGACAAGCCGGTTGGATCGTTCCTTTTTGCCGGGCCTACCGGCGTGGGTAAGACAGAGGCTGCACGCCAGCTGGCTCGAGCGCTGGGCGTCGAGCTGATCCGTTTCGACATGTCCGAGTACATGGAGCGTCACACCGTATCTCGTCTGATCGGTGCGCCTCCGGGATACGTTGGGTTCGACCAGGGTGGCTTGTTGACCGAGGCCATCACCAAACAGCCGCATTGCGTGCTGTTGCTGGACGAAATCGAAAAGGCGCACCCCGAGGTCTTCAACCTGCTGCTGCAGGTCATGGATCATGGCACGCTCACGGACAATAACGGTCGCAAGGCCGACTTCCGCAACGTGATCATCATCATGACCACCAATGCTGGTGCGGAGACCGCGGCGCGGGCTTCTATCGGTTTTACCTTGCAGGATCATGCCTCTGACGCGATGGAGGTCATCAAGAAGAGCTTTACGCCAGAGTTTCGCAATCGTCTGGATACCATCATCCAGTTCGGCCGTCTGAGTCACGAAGTCATCAAGAGCATCGTCGACAAGTTCTTGATCGAGCTGCAGGCGCAGCTCGAAGACAAGCATGTGACGTTGGAGGTGTCAGATGCTGCGCGCAGCTGGCTGGCGGAGCATGGCTACGATGCGCAGATGGGTGCGCGGCCGATGGCACGGCTTATTCAGGACAAGATCAAGAGGCCGTTGGCTGAGGAGATCCTGTTCGGTGAGCTGGCCGAACATGGTGGCGTGGTTCACATCGATATTCGGGGCGGCGAGCCGTTCTTCGAATTCGAGACCACTGCAGAGCTGGCCTGACCTTAGGTGGTATCGAGCGCCCGGCTTCGGCCGGGCGTTTTTCGTTCCGGCATTGCGTGCTGCCGCCTCCGCCTGTTTGCTGCTGCAACAAAAAAGCCCGGCATAAACCGGGCATTTTTCTCGCGGCTCGCTTAGCGGGCGCGGTAGGTGATGCGACCCTTGCTCAGATCGTAGGGGGTCAGTTCCACGCGAACCTTGTCACCGGTAAGAATCCGGATGTAGTTCTTGCGCATCTTTCCGGAGATGTGCGCAGTAACGACGTGCCCGTTTTCCAACTCCACACGAAACATGGTGTTAGGCAGGGTGTCGACGACAGTACCTTCCATTTCGAAGCTGTCTTCTTTCGACATTCAGTAAAGTCCTCGGTGTCCAAATGAGTGACCCGACGCATGCATGCGCGGGCAAAAGCGGCAAGCATTGTGCCCGAAATGGGTCGATGAGCCAAGGACTTCAGCTGAGCGTCACCCAGCGCTGGTTGACCAGCAGTTCGATGGGGCGATATTCGGTCTTGTAATTCATCTTCCGGCAGTTCTTGATCCAGTACCCGAGGTACACGGCCTTCAGGCCGAGACGCGCTGCTTCGCCGATCTGCCAGAGAATCGCGTAGCGCCCCAGGCTGCGCCGTTCTTCTTCGGGATCGTAGAAGGTGTAAACGGCGGACAGTCCATTGGGCAGTACATCGGTGACGGCGACTGCGAGCAGTCGTCCATCCAGCCTGAATTCGTAGAATCGACAAAACGGTAGGTCGCGCACGAGGAAGGTATTGAACTGCTCGCGGCTGGGGGGGTACATGTCGCCGTCCGCATGGCGCTTTTCGATGTAGGTCGCGTAGAGCGCGTAGAGCTCCTCGCTGAACGCCGGGCGAACACAACGTACCTGCAGGTCAGCGTTGCGTTTGAGGATTCGTTTCTGTTGCCGGCTGAGCTCTGGCGAGTTTGCCGGAATGCGAGCCGGAATGCAGGCCGAGCACCGCTGGCAGTGGGGGCGGTAGAGGTGATCGCCGCTACGCCGGAAGCCCATCTCGGAGAGTTCCGCGTACACCTGCGCGTCCATCGGCTGGCTAGGGTCGAGGAACAGCGTGGTGGCCTGTTCATCGGGCAGATAGCTGCACGCATGGGGCTGTGTGGCGTAGAACTTGAGGCGAGCCAGTGAAGTCATGGTCAACTCTCAGAAATCATGAGCTGAGTGTAGGTTAGCTTGCGGTAGCCGGCTAGGCGCGCCAGTCGGCTGCGCTGGGCTGATCCAGATGCTCGGCAAGTGCGGCGGCGAATTGCTCACGCGCAATGCTGCGGGCGCCAAAGCTTTCCAGATGACGTGTCGGCATCTGGCAGTCAATCAGGACAAAACCCCAGTCACGCAGCTGTTCCACCAGTGTGACGAATCCAACCTTGGACGCATCGGTAGCGCGACTGAACATCGACTCGCCGAAAAATAGCTTACCGATTGCCAGTCCGTAGAGTCCGCCGACGAGATGCTGCTCCTGCCAGACTTCTACCGAATGTGCGACACCCATTTCGTGCAACTGAACATAGGCTTGCTGCATCGGTGTGGTGATCCAGGTTCCGTCCGAATAGCTACGAGGCCCGGCACAGCCTTGGATCACGTCGGTAAACGCTTGATCGAAGGTCACCTGAAATTCGCCCTGACGGATGCGCTTGCGCAGGCTGCGCGACACATGCAGTTCGTTCGGGAACAGCACCGTTCGCGGATCGGGAGACCACCACAGCAACGGCTGCCCATCCTGGTACCAGGGAAAGCAGCCGTGGCGATAGGCGGCCAGCAGGCGTTCATGGCTAAGGTCACCCCCAGCAGCCAAAAGGCCGTTGGGTTCTCGCAAAGCCGCTTCGAGAGGGGGGAAGCAGAGATCGTCGCGCTTTAGCCAGGTCAGCATGTCGCCACGCATATGCAGGTAGGAGAGGGCGGGCCGAGGGCCCGCCACTAGATCAGTTGTCGAGGTACTTTTCTGCGTCCAGAGCGGCCATGCAGCCGGCACCGGCCGAGGTGATCGCCTGGCGATAGACGTGATCAGCCACATCACCAGCAGCGAAGACGCCAGGAATGCTGGTGCAGGTGGCATCACCCTCGCCGCCACCTCTAATCTTCAGGTAGCCATCCTTCATTTCCAGCTGGCCCTGGAACAGGTCGGTGTTCGGCTTGTGGCCGATGGCGATGAATACGCCGGCGAGGTCCAGCTTGTTCTCTTCGCCGGTGAGAGTGCTCTTCAAACGGACACCGGTCACGCCGCTGGCATCGCCGAGTACTTCCTCGAGGGTATGGTTCCAGTGCAGGCGGATGTTGCCGTTGGCCGCCTTGTCCATGATCTTGTCCTGCAGGATCTTCTCCGACCGCAGTTTGTCGCGGCGGTGGATCAGGTGGACTTCCTTGGCAATGTTGGACAGGTACAGCGCTTCCTCGACCGCAGTGTTGCCGCCGCCGATCACCGCGACGACCTGGTTGCGATAAAAGAAGCCGTCGCAGGTGGCGCAGGCCGATACACCACGGCCAGCGAACGCATCTTCAGAGGGCAGACCGAGGTATTGTGCCGAGGCACCGGTGGCGATGATCAATGCGTCGCAGGTATAGACGCCGCTGTCGCCGCGCAGGGTGAATGGGCGCTGCTGCAACTCTGCGGTATGGATGTGATCGAAGACGATCTCGGTGTCGAAGCGCTCGGCGTGCTTCTGCATGCGGACCATCAGGTCCGGGCCGGTCAGACCTTCGACATCGCCGGGCCAGTTGTCGACTTCGGTGGTGGTGGTCAGCTGACCGCCGGGCTGGATGCCGGTGATCATCAGTGGCTTCAGATTGGCGCGGGCAGCGTATACCGCAGCGGTATATCCGGCCGGGCCGGAGCCGAGGATGATCAGACGCGAATGCTTGACTTCACTCATAAAAAGCCCTCATAAGCCTTTGTTGCAAATAGAGAAGCGTGCTCCAGTCGAGCCGCGTCGGGAAATCGGGCGTTTATGCTACACCGAAGCATCGGCAAAAGCCCAAGCCGCCGCGGAACCTGCATGCCATCGAATCGACAAACCCGTACAATGCCGGGGTTCTGGCTGACTACGGTTCATCGCGCCGCAGGCGCAGGAAAGAAAGCGTTTTGAAGAATTCCTCATCTACCGCGCCGGCAACCGTCTGGCGACAACAATTGCACTATCGCCTCAAGGAAGGCGCGTTGATAGCGCTCGGTGCGCTCTGCGTCTACCTGTGGATGGCGTTGCTTACCTACGATCCGGGCGATCCTGGCTGGACCCACACCAGCAATGTCGATCAGGTCCGGAACGCTGCCGGCCGTGCCGGCGCCTGGTTTGCCGATGTTCTGTTCATGGCGCTGGGCTATTTCGCCTATTTGTTTCCCCTGCTGCTTGGCGTCAAGGCCTGGCAAGTGTTCCGCGCGCGTCATCAGCCCTGGGTGTGGAACGGCTGGCTGTTCTCCTGGCGCCTGATCGGTCTGGTGTTCCTGGTCCTGTCCGGGTCCGCGCTGGCCTATATTCATTTCCAGGCCGCTCCTGGCTTGCCCGCGTCTGCCGGCGGAGCGCTGGGAGAGAGCCTCGGTCAGTTGGCCGTTCTGTCCCTTAACGTACAGGGCAGCACCCTTGCGCTGTTGGCGTTTTTCCTGTTCGGTCTAACGGTGTTCACCGATCTGTCCTGGTTCAAAGTGATGGACATCACCGGCAAGATCACTCTCGACCTCATCGAGCTGATCCAGAGCTTCTTCAGTCGCTGGTGGAGCGCCCGCGCCGAGCGCAAGCAGATGGTCGCCCAGTTGCGAGAAGTCGACGATGTCGTGAGCGAGGTGGCTGCGCCGATGGTGCGCGACCGTCGTGAGCAGGCCAAGGTCAAGGAGCGCATCATCGAACGTGACGAGTCCCTGGCCAAGCACATGAGCGAGCGCGACAAGCGTGTGGCTCCGGTGATCGCTCCGCCTGCTCCTGCCAAAGCCGCCGAACCGAGCAAGCGCGTGCTGAAAGAAAAGCAGGCCAACCTGTTTGTCGATCCGCTGATCGAGGGCAGCCTGCCGCCGATCTCGATACTTGATGCTGCCGAGAAACAGCAGAAGCAATACTCGCCTGAGTCGCTGGAAGCGATGTCGCGGCTGCTGGAGATCAAGCTGAAGGAGTTCGGTGTAGAGGTCATCGTCGAGTCGGTACATCCAGGCCCGGTGATCACCCGCTTCGAAATCCAGCCGGCGGCCGGTGTGAAGGTAAGCCGTATCTCCAATCTGGCCAAAGACCTTGCGCGCTCACTGGCAGTGATCAGCGTGCGGGTGGTCGAAGTGATTCCGGGCAAGACCACTGTAGGTATCGAGATTCCCAACGAGGATCGTCAGATCGTGCGCTTCTCCGAGGTGCTTTCCTCGGCCCCCTACGACGACGCCAAATCACCGGTCACCCTGGCACTCGGCCATGATATCGGCGGTAAGCCGGTCATCGCCGACCTGGCGAAGATGCCGCACCTGCTAGTGGCTGGTACCACTGGTTCCGGCAAGTCGGTGGGCGTCAACGCGATGATTTTGTCGATCCTGTTCAAGTCCACGCCGGAAGAGGCGCGGTTGATCATGATCGATCCCAAGATGCTTGAACTGTCGATCTACGAAGGCATTCCGCACCTGCTTTGCCCCGTCGTCACGGACATGAAGGAGGCGGCCAACGCACTGCGCTGGAGCGTCGCCGAGATGGAGCGGCGCTACAAGCTGATGGCGGCCATGGGCGTTCGTAACCTCGCGGGCTTCAATCGCAAGGTCAAGGAAGCCGAAGAGGCTGGCACACCGCTTACCGATCCGCTGTTCCGTCGTGAGAGCATGGATGACCAGCCGCCGCCGCTGAAATCCCTGCCGACCATCGTCGTGGTGGTGGACGAATTCGCCGACATGATGATGATCGTCGGCAAGAAGGTCGAAGAGCTGATCGCGCGTATCGCACAGAAGGCACGCGCGGCGGGTATTCACCTGATCCTTGCCACCCAGCGTCCGTCGGTGGATGTGATTACCGGCCTGATCAAGGCCAACATTCCGACCCGAATGGCATTCCAGGTATCCAGCAAGATTGATTCGCGCACCATCCTCGACCAAGGTGGTGCCGAGCAGTTGCTGGGGCACGGTGACATGCTCTACCTGCCGCCGGGCACCGGCCTGCCGATTCGTGTCCATGGCGCGTTCGTTTCCGATGAGGAAGTGCACCGGGTGGTCGAGGCCTGGAAGGCCCGTGGCGCGCCTGACTACATTGAAGACATTCTTGCTGGCGCCGAAGAGGCGGGTAGCGGCTTCGATGGTAGCAGTGGCGAAGGCAGCGGAGAGGGCAGCGAAGAAGACCCGTTATACGACGAGGCGGTTCGCTTCGTCACTGAAAGCCGCCGTGCGTCGATTTCCGCCGTGCAGCGCAAACTCAAGATTGGCTATAACCGCGCCGCGCGGATGATCGAGGCCATGGAAATGGCTGGCGTGGTGACATCCATGAACACCAATGGCTCGCGCGAAGTCATCGCGCCGCCGCCTATGCGCGATTGAATCGCTTCGAGGGCTAAATGCAATTGATCCGTTTGCTGTGTGCATCTGTCCTGATGGTTGCCCTGGCCCCGGCACACGCCGACCAGGCTGCATCCACCAAACGACTGACTGATTTGCTGAACCAGGCTGAAACCCTGACCGGCCGTTTCTCGCAGCTGTCGCTCGACGGCAGCGGCACCCAGCTGCAGGAAACCTCCGGTGAACTGGCGCTCAAGCGCCCCGGGCAGTTCCGCTGGCACACCGATGCACCGATGGAGCAGCTGCTGGTCTCCAACGGCGAAAAGGTCTGGTTGTATGACCCAGACCTGGAGCAGGTTACCGTCCAGCAACTCGACCAGCGCTTGACGCATACGCCGGCGCTACTGCTCTCCGGTGACGTGTCGACCATCAGCGAGAACTTCGAGGTTTCCCACAAGGAGGCCGGTGAGGTTGTGGATTTCACCCTCAAGCCCAAGGCCAAGGACACGTTGTTCGATAATCTGCGCCTGTCGTTCCGTAGCGGCGTGATCAACGACATGCAGCTGATCGACAGCGTCGGTCAGCGCACCAATATCCTCTTCATGGGCGTGAAGATGAATCAGCCGCTCAACGCCGACATGTTCACCTTCGAGATTCCTGAGGGTGCCGACGTCATTTCCGAGTGACCCTCATCTGACATTCGTATCAGGCGGCCTGCGCAGCGGCTGGCCGCTGCAATCGAGGTAACCGTCCGCAATGGACCTGTTCAGCCGCGAACCTGTCGCCCAACCCCTTGCTGCGCGTCTGCGTGCAGCCAGCCTCGACGAGTACGTCGGGCAGGAGCATCTGCTCGCGCGTGGCAAGCCGTTGCGCGAGGCGCTGGAACAGGGCGCGCTGCATTCCATGGTGTTCTGGGGGCCGCCCGGGGTTGGTAAGACCACTCTGGCGCGGCTCCTGGCAAAAGTGTCCGATGCCCATTTCGAAACGGTTTCCGCCGTGCTCGCCGGGGTCAAGGAGATTCGCCAGGCGGTCGAGATCGCCAAGCAGCAGGCAGCCCAGTATGGACGGCGCACCATCCTGTTCGTCGATGAAGTGCATCGCTTCAATAAGTCCCAGCAGGACGCCTTCCTGCCTTACGTCGAAGACGGCACGCTGATCTTCATCGGTGCGACCACCGAGAATCCCTCCTTCGAACTCAACAACGCCTTGCTCTCGCGTGCCCGCGTCTACGTGCTGAAAAGTCTCGACGAAGCGGCGCTGCGTAAACTGGTCGCCCGTGCGCTGAGTGATCCAAAAGGGCTGGGTGACTTGCATCTGGAGCTGCCGGAAGAGAGCTTCCAGATGCTGCTGGCTGCTGCCGATGGTGACGGTCGTCGGCTGCTCAACCTGCTGGAGAACGCATCGGACCTGGCCGAGGAGGGCGGTAGCATCAGCACCGACTTGCTGCAGGATCTGCTGGGCGACAGCCGTCGCCGTTTCGACAAGGGCGGTGAGGCGTTCTACGACCAGATTTCGGCACTGCACAAGTCCGTGCGCGGCTCCAATCCCGACGCGGCACTGTACTGGTTCGCGCGTATGCTCGATGGTGGCTGCGACCCGCTGTACATCGCCCGGCGCGTCGTGCGCATGGCCAGCGAGGAGATCGGCAATGCCGACCCACGCGCGCTCCCGCTGTGTCTGAACGCCTGGGACGTGCAGGAGCGTCTGGGTAGCCCGGAAGGGGAGCTGGCCGTGGCGCAGGCAATCGTCTACCTCGCCTGCGCGCCGAAGAGCAACGCCGTCTACACCGCGTTCAAGGCGGCCATGCGTGATGCCGCCGAGAACGGCTCGCAGGAAGTGCCGCTGCATTTGCGTAATGCACCGACCAAGCTGATGAAAGAACTCGGCTACGGCAACGAATACCGCTACGCCCACGACGAACCGGATGCCTATGCTGCAGGCGAGGATTATTTTCCCGAAGCGATGGAGCCGCGGCGTTACTACCATCCGGCCCCGCGCGGGCTGGAAAGCAAGATCCGCGACAAGCTCGAGCACCTTGCCCGGCTCGACCGCGAAAGCCCGAAACAACGGAGAAAGGAATGATCCGCATGGCCTTCGCCGTCGCCTGTGGCGGCGTGATCGGGACTCTGTTGCGCTTTGCGCTGGCGACCTGGGTCAGCAATCAATGGCCACGGCATTTCTATCTGGCCACGTTGGCCGTGAACCTGCTGGGGTGCCTGCTGATCGGCTATCTCTATGCAACCTTTCTCGCCCGACCGGAGATCTCGCCGGAGCTGCGTGGCGCATTGATCATCGGCTTTCTTGGCGCACTGACGACCTTCTCCAGCTTCTCACTGGACGCACTGCGGCTGCTTGAAAGCGGTCAGCTGGCGACTGCCTTCGCCTATGTCGGCGGCAGCGTGTTCGGTGGCCTGTTGGCGGCCTGGGCCGGTCTGGCGCTCGCCAGGTTATGAACCGGCGCGCGTTCACAGTAAACTTCGCTCCCTCTTCGCCCTTCATCCAAGCTTTCACAGACGAGACCCACCATGCTTGATTCGAAACTGGTACGCACTCAGCTACAGGACGTGGCGGCCCGCCTGGCCACACGTGGCTACCAGCTGGACGTGGCGCGCATCGAAGCGCTGGAAGCTCAGCGCAAGACCGTGCAGACCCGCACCGAACAACTTCAGGCCGAGCGCAACGCGCGCTCCAAATCCATCGGCCAGGCCAAGCAGCGCGGTGAGGACATCGCGCCGTTGCTCGCCGACGTGGATCGCATGGGCTCGGAGCTCGACTCCGGCAAGCAGGAGCTGGATCGCATCCAGAGCGAACTCGACCAGCTGATGCTGAGCATTCCCAACCTGCCGCACGAGTCGGTGCCGGTGGGGGTGGATGAGGACGAGAACCTCGAGGTTCGCCGTTGGGGTACGCCGAAGACCTTCGACTTCGCCGTTCAGGATCATGTTGCCCTGGGCGAGCAGCATGGCTGGCTGGACTTCGAGACCGCGGCCAAGCTGTCCGGTGCGCGCTTCGCCCTGATGCGCGGCCCGATTGCCCGCCTGCATCGCGCCCTGGCGCAATTCATGATCGACCTGCACACCCGTGAGCATGGCTATGAAGAGGCCTACACGCCGTATCTGGTACAGGCGCCGGCGCTGCAGGGAACCGGCCAGCTGCCGAAGTTCGAGGAAGATCTGTTCAAGATCAGCCGCGAAGGCGAAGCCGACTTCTACCTGATCCCGACCGCCGAGGTGTCGCTGACCAACATCGTTGCTGGCGAGATCCTCGATGCTAAAGAGCTACCGCTGAAGTTCGTCGCCCATACGCCGTGCTTCCGCAGCGAGGCCGGAGCGTCGGGACGCGATACCCGCGGCATGATCCGTCAGCACCAGTTCGACAAGGTCGAGATGGTGCAGATCGTCGAGCCGTCTAGGTCCTTCGAGGCGCTGGAAGAGCTGACCGGCAACGCCGAGAAGGTGCTGCAGTTGCTGGAGTTGCCTTACCGTGTGTTGTCGTTGTGCACCGGTGACATGGGTTTCGGCGCGACCAAGACCTACGACCTGGAAGTCTGGGTGCCGAGCCAGGACAAGTACCGCGAGATTTCTTCCTGCTCCAACTGTGGCGACTTCCAGGCGCGGCGCATGCAGGCGCGTTACCGCAATCTGGAAACCGGCAAGCCGGAGCTCGTGCACACCCTCAATGGTTCGGGCCTGGCGGTCGGTCGTACCCTGGTCGCCGTACTGGAGAATTACCAGCAGGCTGACGGAAGTGTTGTGGTGCCCGACGTACTGAAGCCATACATGGGTGGTATCGAAACCATCGGCTGAGGCTGCAGCAGCGGTTCGGCATCAGGCCGGATCCTTGATATTCGACAAGGGGCATCGCGGCCGTAATGGCTGTCATGCCCATACCACCAACGACCCTCCAGGATTCGCCCATGGAATACCTCCCGCTGTTCCACAACCTCAAAGGCCGCACGGTGTTGATCGTCGGGGGTGGCGAGATTGCGCTGCGCAAGGCTCGGCTGCTGAGCGAAGCTGGAGCACGGCTGCGGGTGGTGGCGCCGAGCATCGAGGCGCAACTGGCCGAACTGGTAGGAGCGGGCGGTGGCGAATGCCTCAATCGCGGCTATGACCCGCAGGACCTCCAGGGCTGTGTGCTGGCCATCGCCGCCACCGATGACGAGCCGCTGAATGCCGCGGTTTCGCAGCATGCCAACGCGCTGGGTATGCCAGTCAACGTGGTCGACTCGCCGCAGCTGTGCAGCGTGATCTTTCCGGCGATCGTCGACCGCTCGCCGCTGGTGATTGCGGTTTCCAGTGGTGGCGATGCTCCGGTGCTGGCGCGGTTGATCCGCGCGCGTATCGAGACCTGGATTCCAGCGGCCTACGGGCAGCTGGCTGGGCTGGCCAAACAGTTCCGCGCTCAGGTCAAAGCCAAGTTCGCCAATGTTCAGCAGCGGCGGGTGTTCTGGGAGGAAACCTTTCAGGGACCGATCGCCGAACAGGCGTTGGCTGGGTGCAGCGCCGAAGCCGAGCGCCTGCTGGCGGAGAAGCTTGCCGGTGCAGCGCCGCGCGCGCTGGGCGAGGTTTATCTGGTAGGCGCTGGCCCGGGCGACCCTGACCTGCTGACTTTTCGTGCCTTGCGCCTGATGCAGCAGGCTGATGTCGTGCTCTACGATCGCCTGGTGGCGCCAGCGATCATCGACCTGTGCCGGCGCGATGCCGATCGCATCTACGTTGGCAAGCAGCGTTCGGAACACGCGGTGCCGCAGGAGCAGATCAATCAGAAGCTGGTGACCCTGGCCAAGGAAGGCAAGCGCGTTCTACGGCTCAAGGGCGGTGATCCATTCATCTTTGGCCGCGGAGGCGAGGAGATCGAGGAGCTGGCAGCCAACGGTGTGCCGTTCCAGGTCGTGCCGGGTATCACTGCCGCCAGCGGCTGTGCAGCCTATGCCGGCATTCCGCTCACTCATCGCGATCATGCGCAGTCGGTGCGTTTTGTCACCGGTCATCTGAAAGACGGCAGCTGCGATCTGCCCTGGGCGGAACTCGCCGCGCCGGCACAGACGCTGGTGTTCTACATGGGCCTGGTGGGTTTGCCGGTGATCTGCCAGCAACTGATAGCCCATGGACGTTCGGCGGATACGCCGGCGGCGCTGGTGCAGCAGGGCACCACCACCAATCAGCGTGTCTTCACAGGGACGCTGGAAACCCTCGCCCAGCGTATCGCCCAGGAGCAGGTGCAGGCTCCGACCCTGCTGATCGTCGGTGAAGTGGTTCAGCTACGCGAGAAACTGGCCTGGTTCGAAGGCGCCCAGGCGAGCGCCTAGCAGAAGATCGACGCTATCTGCGCCGTTTCAGCGGCGCAGATAGGCGGTGAAGTCGATGTCCCCGGCAGAAAGGATCGCCTGTACACGGTTGTGCACGTTGAGCTTGCGCAGAATCGCCGAGACATGTGCCTTCACGGTGGTTTCGGCGATGTCGAGGTTGTAGGCGATCTGCTTGTTGGATTCACCCTTGGTCATGCGCTCCAGTACCAGTAGCTGCTTGCGGGTCAGCGCCTGCAACAGTTCCGGCGGGATCGATTGCTCGTTGTGATGGGAGTGGCGGCTGCTGGGCTTCTGGCTGCGGATGATGTCCGAAGGAAGGTAGACGTTGCCGTTGAGGATCTGCTCGATGGCGTCGGTCATCTGCGCACGCGGCGAGGATTTGGTGATAAAGCCGACGGCGCCGTAGGTAATGGCCTGCAACACGATCTGCTTGTCCTGCTCGGCCGAGACGATCACCACCGGAATGGTCGGTGCTTCGTTGCGCAGATTGATCAGGCCGTTGAGGCCGTGCATGCCGGGCATGTTCAGGTCCAGCAGCACCAGATCGAGATCGTCGTGTTCCAGAGTCAGCGCCAGCGCGCTGTCGAGGTCGGCAGTTTCAAGGATTTCGCTGTCGGGGAAGCCGTCGCGAATGACGTTATGGATGGCTTCACGGAACAGCGGATGGTCGTCCGCAATCAGGATCTTGTACAAGGCCGGTCACCTCTTTGTTGTGATTATGGTGGGGGCATGCTGGTCAGGTGATGCTACTCATCGCCAGGCAGAGGCTCCGGAGTAGCAGGGTGCAAGGGCAGGCCCGCCTGTTCCCAACCGTCCACCCCATCGCGATACCAGTACAGTCGTTTGTAGCCCAGCGCATGGGCGCGCCTGGTGGCGTTCCAGCCGAGCCAGCAGTCAGACCGGCAGTAGAACACGATTGGCTGCTCGAGATTGCCCTGGCTGGCGCGGGCAAGGTTTTCGCTGAGGTAGCTTGCCCATTCGGGCTGCAGATCTCCATCGCCGGTGTTCGCCAGCCAGATGCTGCCGGGAAGGTTTGCATGGGGTTCGCTGTCGATGAAACGGCCGGCGAGCCACTGGCTCCGATACACGTCCACCAGCACCACATCGGATTGTTCTTCCAGCAAAGCCTTTAACGCGGTCGTATCCAGAGTCTGTGCACCGTCGATGGAAGGCGGTGTCGGGCTGCGGTACTGCGTCTGGCGATAGCCGTCGGTGGAGAACAGGGCGAGCTGCTCTTCGGCCGCGGCAATCGTGGGTAGGCAGACCCCAGGCAGCGCGGCGATCAGCAAGGGCAGCAGCGACCTGAACATAGTCCGTATTCCATGGCGTTTCGATAGGTCGATTACAGAGCAAAGGGCCTGTCTTTTAAATCCTACGATGGAGGGGAAAACCGATACCAAAGTAGTAGATCGCTCAGGCTGAGCGGCGCAAGGCCGCATGTTGTGGGTTGAAACTGATTACTGCGAGAAGACTGAACAGCAGGGTCAGTCCGAGGCAAACCATCAGTGCGGTCGGCGCCAGGCGCAGATAAAGCGCATGACGAACCAACTCCGCAGCGTGGGTGAAGGGGTTGAGGGCGCAGATCCAGTACAGCCACTCGCTTGCCTCACGCATCTTCCACAGCGGGTAGAGCGCCGACGAGAGAAAGAACATCGGAAAGATCACGAAATTCATCACGCCGGCAAAGTTCTCCAGCTGACGAATGCCGTTGGAGAGCAGCAAACCCAGGGCGCTGAGCAGCAGCGCCACCAGCAGCAGGGCGGGCAGGGCGGCGATCAGCCCAAGCGGTGGAGGCTGTACGCCGTAGAACCAGGCGATGGCGAGAAACGCATAGACCTGCAGCAAGGAGATCAACGCCGTGGCGACGAGCTTGCTGGCCAGCAGAAAGCTGCGCGGCAACGGGCTGGTCAGCAACACGCGCATGCTGCCCATCTCGCGGTCGTAGACCATCGAGAGTGAACCCTGCATGCCGTTGAACAGCAGGATCATGCAGGCCAGCCCCGGCACGATGTAGGTTTCGTAGGTAATGTAGGTGTCGTACGGCTCGATGATCGCGATGCCGAGCGCCGCGCGAAAGCCTGCGGCAAACACCACCAGCCAGAGTAGTGGCCGTACCAGGGCACTGAAGAAGCGCGAACGCTGTTGCACGAAGCGCAGCCATTCGCGCAGAACGATGCCGCGCAGGCATTCCCAGTAGATGATCATGAACTTTTCCGCCCGGAATCGAGGGTCGCGCGCGTGCCGGGAGCAGCCCCAGGGTTGGAAGCCGGCGTCGCAGACGCCGCGTGCCCGGTTTCGACTGCTCGCGGCGCGCTGTTGAGCAGGGCGCTCTGGTGATCGAGGCCGCTGCCGGTCAGCCGTGCAAAGCTCGCGGCCAGGTCTTCGCCTTCGGTGGCCAGGGTCGCGGCACGCCCCTGAGCCACCAGGCGGCCGCGGTTGAGTATCAGCAGATCGTCGTCGTCTTGGACTTCATCGAGCAGGTGCGTGGTCCACAGCACGCTCATACCCTGCTCCTGGCAGAGTAGGTGTACATGCTGGTTAAGCCCCTGGCGGCTGGCGGGGTCGAGGCCGGCGCTGGCCTCATCGAGCAACAGCAGCTCCGGTCGGTGCAGCAGGGCACGGGCGATTTCCACACGGCGACGGTGACCACCGTTGAGTTCGCGCACCTTGCTGCGTCGCCGCTCGCCGAGCTGCTGGCGCTGCAGTTCCAGCTCGATACGTTCGTTGGCCAGGGCCCGCGGCATGCCATGCAGCGCCGCGTGGTAGCGCAGGTTCTGCTCCACCGTAAGGTCCAGGTCCAGCGTGCTCTGCTGGAACACCACGCCAAGACGCGCAAGGGCCTTGCGCGGCGTTTCACGCAGATCGAAGCCAGCGATACGGATCTGCCCCTGCTGTAGATCGTACAGGCGGGTCAGCAACGCGATCAGTGTCGATTTGCCGGCTCCGTTCGGACCGAGCAACGCAGTGAAACGCCCCTGCGCTGCGGTAAAACTCACCCCGTCCAGCGCCCGCCGCTCACCATAGGCGAACGCGACGTCGCTGACCTCCAGCGCGTTCATGGAGTGACCACCACGCCCCATGGATAGCGGCCGACCTTGATCGACTTGGTGACCTTGAGCTTGTCGACGTCGATCACCGAGACGTCGCCGCTGACGCCGTTGGTGGTCAGCAGCAGGCTTTCGTCAGGGTTGAATGCCATGTGCCAGACGCGGCGGCCTACCAGCAGGTAGTCGAGCACCTCGTAGGTTTTCGCATCGACTACGGCGATGTGATTGGCCGGGCCGAGCGCAACGAAGGCGTACTTACCGTCGGAGCTGAGTTTGATGCCCACCGGCTGGACCTTGTCCGGGTGCACGCCCTTGATCTTGAACGTCAGGGTCTTGAGGATCTCGCGCTTGTCCACGTCCACCACGCTGACCGTGCCGCCGATCTCGGCCGATGCCCATAGCTGCTTGCTGTCCCTGGTGAACTCCACGTGGCGGGGGCGCTGGTCGACCAAGGTGTTGTCGACCAGTTCGTTGGTGCTGGTATCGATCCAGTGAAGCATGTTGGTGGTTTCGCTGGTGTTGACCGCCCACTTGCCATCCGGGCTCACCCCCATGCCCTCGGGCTCGACGCCGACGTCGATCTGCGCCAGCACTTCTTCCTTGTCGACGTCGACCACGGTCACCAGCGCGTCGTCTTCATTGGAGATGTACAGCCATTTGTTGTTCGGGTGCAGGGCGAACTGCTCGGGATCGGCGCCCGACGGTAGCTGCTTGATGATCTGCCGCGTGGCCAGGTCCATCACCTGCACGGTGTCCGAGTCGCTGGCGCAGATGTACAGCAGCTCGTTGTCATGGGAGAGCGTGAGGCCGCGCGGACGCATGCCGACTTCCAGGGTCTCGACGGTTTCCATCGTGTCCAGATTGATCACGCTGATGCTGTCGTCTTTTTCGTTGGAGACATAGGCGGTGGCGGCGACAGCCGAGCCTGCGGCAAGGCTGAGGGCAATGGCGATGGCGGAGGCAAGGGCAGTTCTGGGCATGGTTGGACTCTCTTGTCGTTATTGTGTGATGGGGGCAGTGGCGTCGCTGCTGTCCAGCTGACGCAGATATTCTTCGGCTTCTTCCTGGCCGCCGGCGGCTGCGCGCTGCAGCCAGTGGCGTGCGGCGACCTGATCGGCTTCGACGCCACGACCTTCGGCCAAGGCGACGCCCCAGTGGTAGCGCGCCAGGCTGACATAGCTGGCATCGTCCGGTTGCTCCGCGCCTTGCTTCAGCAGTTCGGCGGATTTGCGCAGGTCCGGCGCCATGCCGCTGCCGCTCTCGTACATTTGCGCCAGCGAGATCATCGAGTAGACGTCGTTCCAGCGCTTCACGCAGTCTTCGAAGATCGCCTTGGCGGCATCGAAGTTGCCGGTCTTCGCCGTCACGTAGCCATAGAGGCATTTGATGCGCTTGGGGCTGTCGACATAGGCCTCATAGCCCAGCTCGTCGGCGCTGGCGGGCAGTGTGGCAAGGCCAAGCAGCGCGGCTGCAGGCAGACGAATCATGGGCGCGCCTCGTTCAGGCGGCAGCTGCTTTCCGGTGCGTCGAAGCCGAGGGTGTCCAGTTCGCTGGTGGGATGCAGGAAGCCGTCCTGCGGCGAGTTCGATACCAGGGCGCGCGGGTGTACCAGCGGGATCGGCTGGCGCAGCTGGCCATTCCATGGGCGGAAGCTCAGCTTGCGACCCTTGAAACCATCCAGTGGCAGCTCACCGCTGAGCGACAACTGACGGATTGCCGCAGCGTCCGTGCTACGCAGGCGGGTGACCGCCGCCGCGAGGCTGCGTACGCCCATCCAGGCGGCGAAATCGCGGTCGTTCATCCAGCGCTTGGCATGCGCCTCGAAGCGTTTCTGCAATTGCGCGGCACCGTAGGTTTCCACCGTCTTGTGCCAGCCGGTGGCAGTCAGGCCCTGGGTGCCTGCCACCGGGCGCGGCAACCAGGTGTGATATGGCACGTATTCACCGAAGTCGCCACGTTCGTCGGCCACCAGCACCACGTCGTATTCGGCGCCCTGGGTGAACAACGGCATCTCGGCCTGGGCGCTGCGGCGTTGGTCGTTATCGAAGCTCCAGGGCTTCTCCACCACGATGCGGTGACCGAAGCGCTTGGCCGCGCGGCGCAAAGCATCGGCATAGGCCTGATCCTCAGCGGTCGGACCGACGATCAGCATCCAGCGATTCCAACGGCGTGCCGCGAGGAACTGGCCGAGCGCATCGGCGAGCATGCTGCGGCTGGGCAGGGTGTGCAGGACATTCGCCAGGCAACTCTGGCTGCGCAGTGCATCGTCGGCACTGCCGGCGTTGATCAGCAGCGCTTCCGGCATGGCGTCCGACAGCTGGCGCAGGGACGCAGCCGGAGCGTTGACCACGAACAGGCGCAGACCGTCGGCGTATTGCTTGCCAGCCTGTTCCAGAAGTTCTTCCGGCGTTTCGCTGGTGGCTGCTTCGAGCACATAGCTGTGCTTGAGAAAACGTCCCGTGCTGTTGCTGTCGGTGATCGCCAGTTCGGCGCCGCGCAGGCCGGCGTCTTCGGACTCAGGAATGACGTTGGAGAGCACCGGGCCGGTGTCTGGGCGATAACCGAGATAACCGATGCGTATCGCCAGCTCCGTGCTGGCAGCCGCTGCAGCGAACTGCGTGCAGCAAGTGAGGGCGATCAGGAAACCGGCTCGTCGTAATACGTGGCTCATGGGCAGCTCCTGTGACGTTGCAGGCAGCATAGGAACCATGGCAGAGCGGGGGAATATGCAGAAAGTACCAGTCGCTGTGTACCAAGGTCGTAGAAGTGACGATGAAAAGGCGGCGCAGGCCCTGCGCCGCCCCGGCCCTTAGCGGACTCGCCTGACCTTGAATCGGCCACCTGCACGATCATTTGCTGCGCTTGCTGCGTCAGCTCCTGTGCGGCCTGCGTCGATTGCTCGGAGTTGCTGCTGTTGTGGTGCACCACTTCATCGATCTGGCCGATGGCCAGGCTGACCTGTTCGATACCGGACGCCTGCTGGCTCGACGCCGAGGCGATCTCGTCGACCAGCTGCGAAACCTGTGCCGCGCCCTGAACGATCGCTTCCAGCGCCCGTGCCGTGTCGTCGGTGAGCTCCATGCCCTTGATCGTCCGCGCATTGGATTCCTGGATCAGACGGGTAGAGCGCTGTGCGGCCTCGGCACTGCGGGCTGCCAGCTGACGGACTTCATCGGCGACCACCGCGAACCCGCGGCCGTGCTCGCCGGCACGGGCCGCCTCGATGGCCGCGTTCAGCGCGAGGAGGTTGGTTTGCGTGGCGATCTCTTCGATTGCCCTGATGATGTTGGTGATATCCAGACCCGACTGGTTGATCTCCTGCATTGCCGCTTTCAGGGTGACCATCAACTCGTTGCCACCGCGGGCCGAATGCTCGGAATCGCGCGAGAGGGCGTTGGCTTCGCTGGCGTATTCGGAGGTCTGGCGAATCTGCGCAGCCATCTGGTTGATGGTGGCGCTGATTTCGGTCACCGCGGAGGCCGATTCCGTTGCGCCGCTGGAAAGATCCTGGCTGAGGCTCGTCACCTGGCCGGCCTTGTCGTTGATCAGCCCTGAGCTCTGCTGGACCTGGAATACCAACTCGTTGAGGTTGTCGACCATTCGCCTGAGCGCAAGCCCGAGCTGGTCGTGCTCCGAAGCCAGACGGACTTCCACCGCCAGGTCGCCCTGGGAGATGCGTTCCGCCACGTGTACCTGCTCCTGCAGGCTGTCGGCCATCCGGTCGAGGCTGGCGGATAGCTGGCCGACTTCGTCCGCGGACTGGTGCGCCAGGCGCTGGGAAAAGTCGCCTTTCTGAATGGCACCGGCCAGCTGCGCGGCTTTGCGAATGGGCAGGGCGACCGAGCGGGAAGAAAACCACAGCGCAAGCACGGCGAGGATTGAGATGAGCACGCCTGCGCCGATCTGCTGCAGCATGCTCCGATCGCTCTTGGCGTCCATCTCGGTCTTCAGCTCGGTGGCCTTGGCCAGCACGATTTCCTTGTTGATCTTCAGCATC
This sequence comes from Stutzerimonas kunmingensis, assembly GCF_900114065.1. Taxonomy (GTDB): domain Bacteria; phylum Pseudomonadota; class Gammaproteobacteria; order Pseudomonadales; family Pseudomonadaceae; genus Stutzerimonas; species Stutzerimonas kunmingensis. The sequence goes on along the minus strand of NZ_FORS01000002.1, from coordinate 754,715 downwards.
ATCGACCAGGGCTTGCCGGTACGACCCAGCTCGATGGGTGCGAACACCACGATCGTGCCGTCTGCATCCAGACGGGCGAGTTCTTCGCCCTTTTGCACGGCGCTCAGAGCCGTCTGCCACTCGTTCGGCAATACCTTCTGGAAGTGCTGGCCAATCAGGTCTGGCGAGCGGCTCTCCGCCACGATCAGCCCCTGGTCACTGATGATCGCCACTTCGCCCCGGCCCTCGAACAGCTTGCCGGATACTTCCTGGCTGATCTTCTGCACGAAGTCGAGGTTGTAGTCGGTGCCCGCCACACCCATGAAGCGGCCATCGACGATGATCGGAACCGAAAGCGTCGCCAGCCATACCTGCTTGCCCTGCACGATGTAGGGCAGCGGGCCGAGCACGCTTTCCTTGAGCGTTTCCCGCGGCCCGATGTACCAGCCGCCCTTGAGTACGCCGTTGGGGTGCTTGTCCATGGTGTCGTACTCGACCAGCGGCTGCACCGCGATCTTGCCGTCTGCGCCCCGCGTCCAGTAGGGCGTGAAGCGACCGGTCTGCTCGTTGTTACCGTTCTGGCCACCAGTGAATAGGAAATCCTGGCCGTCGATCGCGTCCGGCTCCCAGCACGAGTAGGTGCCGTTGAAGTCCGGATAGCTTTTCAGCACGTTGAGCAGAATCGAGTTCACCTCGTCCCGGCCAACCTGCAGCCCACCCGAACCCGCCGGGTTCAGCTTGCCGACCGCAAAGGTGGCGGCCCCGGAGATGTAAACGGTCTCGCACGGGGCGGCCTGAAACGGGTGATGCCCAAACGACATCATGCATACCTGGATATTGCGGCCGCGCTGGCCGGAAGTTGATCGCTACCTTGGTACCGCTACCTTGGTACTGATTCGGCTCGCTCGGCACTCCGGGTTTGCGCCGCAAGGTTGCCTCAGCAGGTGACGCCGCCGGTGTTTGGCTGGATTCGGCTCGCCGCAACTCCCATGAAAGTGGCCGGTACGCCCGATCCGTCGGTGCCAGAGCGCTACCAAGGTAGGAAGCTGGGCAGGGCGGGGCGCCTTAGGATGGCGCCACCGAAAACAATAACGAGGCCATTCCCATGCCCACTTACAAAGCGCTGTTGCTCAACCTGCTGTTCGTTGGCAGCCTGGTCGGATTCGATCACAGCCACGCCGCTGGCGACCTGACCCGTCGTACGCAGGCTTTGCCGGATCTGAAGTTCGGTTCCGAGCAGAGCGACTACGCGGTGTCGCAGAAGGAATATCAGCTGGAAACCGGCGTCGCCTACCAGCTCAAGGTCAGCTCCGATGGCCAGAAGGAGTGCGCGTTCCAGGCGCCTGAGTTCGCCCAGTCGATCTATCTGCGCAAGGTCGAGGCCGGTGGTGTGGAGATCAAGGCGATCACGCTGGTCGAGCTGGAGTTCGAGGATGCCGGCGAGGCGGAAATCTTCTTCCTGCCCGTCAAGCCGGGCAGCTACCCGTTCTACTGCAAGGGGCTGCAGAACAAGGGCATGGAAGGCCGGTTCGTGGTCAAGTGAAGCGGACTGGCGCTCGGCGCTGATCACGGGGAGTTGCCGATATGTCCGCACTCTGGCGAATCAATCTGCTGGTCACGTTGCTCTTCACCCTGATCACCATGGTCTGTCTGGCAGTATTGCTGCGCCAGGCCGCCCACGATGTAAAGCGTGAGCTCGATGCCGCGGCGGCGGTGGTTGGCTATCTCGGCGAGATGGCCGAGCGCGATCCCGACTCGCTGCGCCCGGGCCTGACCGATAGCCTGCGCCACATTCGTGTGCGCTGGCTGGACGCCACTGAATCGATGCCCGTCGGGGGCGATCCAGCGCTCGACAACTGGCTCGGGTCCTGGCTGTACCCCGCCGAACTGTCGTCACCCAGCGTCCTTCAGCTTTCCAACGGCCAGCGGCTGCACATCAGCGTCGATCCGCATGACGAAGTCGAAGAGGTCAGCGATTCGTTGTTGCAGTTGCTTGTGCTGTTCGGCCTGGCGCTGCTGCTCTGCCTGCTGGCGATCCGCTGGGCCGTGCGTCCGGGCATGCGAGTGCTCAGCGAGTTGCTTGGTGCACTGGTGAGCATCGCCGACGGCCGACTCGACACCCGCCTGCCATCGCATCGCTTCGCCGAGTCGCGCAGGCTCGCCGAACGCTTCAATCACATGGCCGCTGCACTCGAAGATGCGCGGGCCGACAATGAGCAACTGACCCAGGCGCTGCTGGCGCTGCAGGAACGTGAACGCACCCGTCTGGCGCAAGCGCTGCATGACGACCTCGGCCAGTACCTGGCCGGCATCCGCGCGCGGGCCTGTCTGCTGCGCGTCCAGGCGGACCAGCCCGACGCCGTTCGCGATACCGCGGCGCACCTTGAGCAGCACAGCCTCGATCTGCAGAACGGCTTTCGCACGCTGGTGCGAGACCTGTATCCGGTGATGCTCGATCACCTGAACCTGGAAGACGCCATCGGGCAACTCGCTGAGCAGTGGCAGAACACTCAAGGTATCCAATGCGATGTCCAGCTGCGTGGAGCTATTCCAGCACTGTCGATGGACGCCAAGGTGCATCTCTATCGCATGGTGCAGGAGGCGCTGACCAACGTGGCGCGGCATGCGCGTGCGACTCGCGTGTGCCTGCATCTGTGTGGGAATCACAACGGGCTGCGCCTGTTGCTGCGAGACGATGGCCATGGGTTGCCGCCAGAACGGCCGGGAGTCGGCCTGCGCTCGATGGTCGAGCACGCGCGCTGTCTGGGTGCCCGGCTGCGTGTGCGCCACCGCGCCGGCAAGGGTTGGACGCTCTATCTCAAGTTGCCTTTGCAAGGAGCCACGTCATGAAGATTCTGCTGGTGGATGACCACGCGGTAGTGCGTCAGGGCTACGCGAGCCTGCTCAAGGCTTTGCTTCCCGAGGTGACAGTCAGTGAAGCCGCCAGCGGTGAGCAGGCGCTGGAGCAGGTGCAGGAATCGATTCCCAGCCTGGTCGTGCTCGACCTCGGTCTGCCGGGCATCAGTGGGCTGGAAACCTGCCGGCGCCTGCGTCAGCGGTTGCCGCTGATGCCGGTGCTGATCTTCAGCATGCACGACGAGCTGGCACTGGTCCGGCAGGCACTGGATGCTGGCGCCTCCGGCTATCTGACCAAGCGCTGCGCGCCGGACGTGCTGGTGGAGGCGGTGCGCAAGGTGCTTGCCGGGCAGACCTTCATCGAGCAGCCGCTGGCGACCGAACTGGCCTGCCAGCGCCCTTCGCAGTCGCCGATGAAGGGGCGACTGGCCGATATGACGCCGCGTGAAATGGAAATCTTCATCATGCTCGCGCGCGGCATCGGTAATCGGGAGATCGCCGAGCGGCTGTGCATCAGCAGCAAGACCGTCTCGAACCATATGGCCCTGCTGAAAAGCAAGCTGGAAGTCAGCTCCCAGGCCGAACTCGTGCACCTGGCCATCGATCAGGGCTTGCTTCGCGTCGGCGACCGCATGGTGTGCGAGGCCTGATCGGCCTTAACCGTTTCGGATATTCCTGGCTCCCTGCGGCGATGCGGGGCATGCCTGTCTGCTGGGTCCGCAGCACCTCTTCAATCTACTCCCAAAAAACGCCTGCCCGCCTGTACACGGTGGGCGGGGCGCTTGTGCCTTGCGAAAGTCGTGGGCCCCAGCTAGTGCGCTGGTCGTAAGACCAATCTCCATGCGGCCGGGAATTTTTCCCGCTAGAGCCGGGAATTCTTCCCTGTCGGCACCGCGCCACGGCTCTTGATAATCGCGTCTGGCAGGTTGCCAGCATGCAGTAGTCCGCGGGTCTCGCCGCGTTGCTAATGCGGGTGGCCTGGCCAGTCCGATCGGCCAACAAGAACAAGGACCACCCATGCCGTACCAGCTCTGTTGCAGCGCGACGCCCCGACGTACGTTGCTGTCCCTCGCCATCGCCGCACTGTTGCCGGCGTCCGTTCATGCCGAGCAGACGCTCGATCTCGGCAGTCAGGAGGTGATCGGTACCACACCGTTGCCGGGCATCGAGCTGCCAAAGGATCAGGTACCGTCCAACATCCAGTCGCTGGATGACGAAGACCTGCGGCGGCTCGGCGGCCAGTCGCTGGCCGAGAAGCTGCAGCGCGGACTGCCCAGCGTCAACGTCAACGAGATCCAGGGCAATCCGTACCAGGCGGACCTCAACTATCGTGGCTTCACCGCCTCGCCGCTGCTCGGTACGCCGCAGGGTCTTTCGGTTTTTCTCGACGGCGTGCGGGTCAACGAAGCGTTCGGCGATGTGGTGCACTGGGACCTGATCCCGAACACCGCCATTGCCAACATGGCCCTGGTGCCGGGCTCGAACCCGCTGTACGGCCTGAACACCCTGGGCGGCGCGCTGGCGCTGCAAACCAAACGTGGCGATACCCATCCAGGTGGCTCGGCGGAAATCTACGGCGGCTCGTTCGGACGCCAGGGCGGTGCAATCGAACAGGGTGGTAGCCATGAGGCGTTCTCCTGGTACCTGGCCGCCGAAGGCATGGATGAGGACGGCTGGCGTGACCATTCGCCGTCCGAGGTGCGCCAGCTGTTCGGAAAGTTCGCCTGGACTACCGACACCACCGATCTGGCCCTTACGCTGGCGCATGCCGACAACGATCTGATCGGCAACGGCCTGATCCCGGAGAGCATGTACGACCAGCGGCGCGAGTCGATCTTCACCTATCCCGACCAGACCGAGAACCGCAGCCACCTGATGGCCCTGTCCGCCAGCCACTGGCTCAACGACAACGATCGGCTTTCCGGCACGGTCTATCTGCGCCGCACACGTACCGCGACGCTCAATGGCGACGGCAACGATGAGTACGAGGACGAATACGAGGCGTGGGAAGACGGCGGCTTTATCGACGAAGGGCCGGAAAGCGGCGTGCTGAACCGTACCCGCACCGCGCAACGTGCCTACGGTCTGGCGCTGCAGTGGGCGCGGCATGTAGGTGCGCATCAATTCGCCTTAGGACTGTCCCACGACAACACCCGCGCCAGCTTCCACCAGAGCGAACAGGGCGGCGAACTGACCGACGAGCGCGGCATCGCTGCCAGCGAAGAGGAGGAACAGGCCAACAGCCTGCTGGGGCGCACCCGTACTTCCAGCCTCTATGCCACCGACACCTGGGCGCTGACCGACGCGCTGCAGCTGACCGGCTCGCTGCGCTACAACCGCACCCGCGTGGTGAACACCGATCGCATGGGCGATGCACTAAATGGCGACTTCACCTATCGCAAGCTCAATCCCGCGCTGGGTTTTGCCTGGCAGCTGCAACCGGCGGTCACCGTCTACGGCGGCTTCTCCCATGGCAATCGCGCGCCGACGCCAATCGAACTGGGCTGCGCCGATCCGGCGAACCCGTGCAGCCTGCCAAACGCCATGGCGGCCGATCCCTTCCTCGAGCAGGTGGTCACCCGCACGCTGGAACTCGGTGTGCGTGGCGAACTGGCGGGCGGCACCCGCTGGAACCTCGGGGCCTTTCGCAGCGTGAACCATGATGACCTGCTGTTCGTCGGCACCGGCGGCAGCATGGGTTACTTCACCAACTTCGGTCGCACCCGCCGCCAGGGCATCGAACTGGGGCTGGCCGGCACGCAAGGGCCACTCGACTGGCGAGTGGACTACACCTATCTGCATGCGACCTTCCGCTCCGCGGCCTGCATCCTGGCCGAGAACAACAGCACCGAAGGCGAGGGCGGCTGCCCGGACGACGAGATTCGCGTGTCCAGCGGTGACTATCTGCCAGGCCTGCCGAAGCACAACCTCAAGCTGGGGCTGAACTGGAATCTCAATGAGCGGCTGCGAGTCGGCACCAGCGTCCTGGCGTACTCGTCGCAGTACGTGCGCGGCAACGAGAACAACCGTCATCAGCCCAACGACGAGGTAGAGGGCAGCGGCAAGCTGCCAGGTTACGCGGTGGTAAACCTCACTGCCGATTATCGCTTCGCCCGTGACTGGACGCTGTTCGGCCGGGTCGACAACCTCTTCGACAAGCGGTACGCCACCGGCGGTGCGTTGGCCGAGAATTCCTTCGTCGGTGCTGGCAACGCTTTCGAGTCGGACCCGGATGAATGGCGCCACGAGCAGTTCATCGCCCCAGGCGCGCCCCGGGCGGGCTGGGTGGGCGTGCGTTATCGCTGGGATGCGCTATAACCGATCAGTCGCAGCAGCACCGAGCATGCCGGGCCTTTGCGCCCGGCATGTTCGCGTCCGGCCTGGCTGCGGTGTTCGGTGTGCTCGCGGTTCAAGGTTCTGACGTGAAATCGTCACGGGCGATTGCGTATCCTGGCGAGCTTGGCCGATTGGTTGACGGCAGCACAGGAGCACGGATGAACCGCGTCCATCATTACCCCCTCGTCTCGCAACGTGCCGCTGGCGGGTGCCGCTGAGCATGCGGTCACGTCTGCGCATCGTTCTTGCACTCGGCAGTGCACAGACCCTGGCCTGGGGCTCGACCTACTACCTGCCTGCCATTCTCGCCGAACCGATGGCGAGCGAGCTGGGCATTTCCACCGGCAATGTATTCGCTGCATTTTCCCTGGCACTGATCGTCACGGCCGTCCTCGGGCCGCTGTCGGGCAAGCGCATCGACCATCATGGTGGGCGCGATGTGCTGGCGCTTTCCAGCATCGTTTTTGCCGTTGGCCTGGCCATGCTCGGCCTGGCCAACGGACCGCTGATGCTCTGGGCCGGCTGGTTGGTGATCGGCATCGGCATGGCGCTCGGCCTTTACGAGTCGGCCTTCTCCACGCTTGCCGGCATCTACGGTCGCGATGCACGCGGCGCGATCACCGGTATCACCTTGCTCGCCGGCTTCGCCAGTACGGTGTGCTGGCCGATCAGCGGCTGGCTGAACGCCGAATTCGGCTGGCGCGCCACATGCCTCACATGGGCCGGAGCGCATCTGCTGCTCGGGCTGCCGTTGAACCGGTTGCTGATCCCGGTTGGCGTGCAGCCGGCTCCGACCGCGGCAGAGCAAGCGCAGACAGAAGGACGTCCAGATGCAGGATTGACCATGGCGTTGCTGGCCTTCGTCTTCGCCGCCACTTGGTTCACCAGCACGGCGATGGCGGCGCACCTGCCGCGTCTGTTGCAGGAGTCCGGGCTGTCAGCGGCCGCGGCCATCGGAATCGCGGCGCTGGTCGGGCCGGCCCAGGTCGGGGCGCGCTGCCTGGAGTTCGTCCTGCTGCAGCGCTTCCATCCACTGATCTCGGCCCGTCTCGCCGCTATCGCCCATCCCATCGGCGCGGCTGGCGTGATGCTGGTGGGTGCACCTGCGACCACCGCATTCGTGCTTCTGCATGGCGGCGGCAACGGCATTCTGACCATTGCCAAAGGAACCTTGCCGCTGGCGATATTCGGCCCCCATGGCTATGGCCTGCGCCAGGGGCTGCTGATGGTGCCGGCACGTTTCGCCCAAGCGTTTTCGCCGCTGGTGTTCGCGCTGCTGATCGACGACTTCGGTACGCGGGCGCTGTGGCTGTCGGCGGCGCTGGGCGTCCTGGCGTATGCAGCGCTGACCTTCCTGCAACGCCGGGCGCATGGGCTGGCCTGACTCCTGTTGACTGCCGCCGAAGCCCTGTCAGCGCGGTAGCGCCGCGAGCAGCATCGCCTGCTGCTCTGCGCTCAGGCCGAGGAACACGCGCAGCGCGGCGTAGGCATCGTTGGCTGCGTAGGCCTGCTGTGCCACGGTCAGCGCGGGGTTCGCCCAATTCGAGGTGGCCACGCTGCGGGATTTTTCGATCCGTGCGTCGAGCACCGCGGCCACCGCACCGCGCAGGCCGACCTGACCTTTCTTGCCCTGATAGCGAAGCACCGAGCCCAGGTCCAGCAGACTGGTCGGCCGGATGCCCAGCTTGCCGTGCAGCCTGGAACGATCCGACTTCAGCCCGAAACCGATCTTCGCCAGCGCGGGCGATTGCAGGATTGCGCTGCCCGCTTCGATGCAGCCGGGCACGCCGATCCTGAACAGGTAGGCCTTTGCCGGGGTGGCGAACTGGATCAGGTGCGGACCGCTGGAGACTTCGCCCACCTTGAAGGTCGGTTTGGATTCGGTATCGAAACCGATGCAGGCAAAGCCCATGATTTCCTCCACCGCCGCGCGAAACTCGTCCGCCGTCGCGGGGGTGACGATGCTCGGCGACGTCAGCCCGTCGAAGCGCGGCAACCGGTCGATGTCCGGCTGCTGGCGGATATGAATGATCAGCTTCTGCGTCAAGCTGGCGTCCTCCGAACGCTGATGATCGAGTCAGCCTGCAGCGGTGCCGACTCGGCTGTAGCGCGGCCATCCCTCATGTGCCGATCTGCTGTGGACAGGCTCGCCATCAGTTCTTCAACTGGCTGGCAAACTGCCCGACCGCGCCGACCACGCGCTGCGCGCCGTCCTGGATCTCGACGATCACCGCGCCGGCCTGGTTGGCGAATTCCAGTCCCTGCTCGGCCTGGTCACGGCTCGCGCTCATGCTGTGCACGGCGGCTTGCGCCAGGTCCTGGTTCTTCTGCACCACGCCGACGATCTCCTCGGCGGCCTTGCTGGTACGGGCTGCCAGCTGGCGAACCTCGTCGGCCACCACGGCGAAGCCACGGCCCTGATCACCGGCCCGTGCGGCTTCGATGGCGGCGTTGAGGGCCAGCAGGTTGGTCTGATCGGCAATACCGCTGATGGTCTTGAGGATCGCCCCGATCAGCTGCGATTGCTTGTCCAGCGCTTCGATACCGTCGGAGGCTTCCTGCATCTGCTGGGCGATGCGATGCATCACCTCGACCGTCTGCTGGACCACTTGCGCGCCGCGCTGGGCACTGAGGTCGGTGTGCTGCGAGGTGTCGTAGGCAATCGTTGCGGCGTCGGCCACGGCCATCTCCCGGTTGACCTGATCGGTGATGACGGTGGCGAACTTGATCACCTTGTACAGCTTGCCGTAGGCATCGAGCACCGGGTTGTAGGATGCCTCGAGCCAGACGGTCTGACCGTGGGCATCGATACGCTTGAAGCGTTCGGCGATGTACTCGCCACGGTTGAGGCTAGCCCAGAATTCGCGATAGGCCGGCGACTCGCTTTCCTCCCGTTCACAGAACATGCGGTGGTGCTTGCCGTTGATCTGCTCGAGGCGGTAGCCCATGCCGTCGAGAAAGCGCTGGTTGGCGGTGATGACATGCCCGCCGAGGTCGAACTCGATCACCGCGGTGGAGCGCAGCAGCGCGTTGACCACGCTCTCGTGTTCGCGCGAGGTTTCGATGGTTCGTGTCAGGTTAGTGGCGCACAGGGTGTAGTGGTGCAACGTGCCATCCGAGCCCTTGATCGGCTGCCAGATCGAGCGCAACCAGGCTTCCTTGCCGTCGACCCGCAGCAATCGGTAGGCGCCTCTGTGATGCTCGGCGCGCTGCATGGCGGTCTTGAGGCGTGTGTAGTTCGGTTCGGTACGAAACTGCTGGCTGAAGAAGTCGTCGACGGCGCGGCCGATCAGATCGTCGCGGCGATAACCCATTTCGCTGAGGAACAGCTCGTTGGCGTGCTGAATGCGTCCTTGCGGGTCCAGTTCCAGGACCATCATCTCACTGTACAACGAGTTCTTGATCTGCTGATTGATTGCGGCTTCCTCGCGCAATTCAGCCAGTTCTCGTTTCAGGTTCTTGTTGAACATTTATTGGCATCCAGTGAAGGGCAAGATCGCCCAGTCACTTGATCGGCGCAGGAGTCATTTTCCTGAGGTCGATGGCCAATGGTTTGTTCTGTACCGGCGATTGAACTGGTCTATCGGCGGCGCCTTCATTTCTCCCAATCGACCGGGCAGTCCTTGCAGCCTTCCATGTTGGTGCCTTGAAACGTCGCGTAGTGCCGGCGCGCGCCGGTCAGCACGGCGTTGCCCAGGTTGGCGTCGTTGAGCTTGGCTTCCTGCAGGTTGGCATCGGTGAGGTCGGCGCCCAAGAGGTCGGCCTTGCTCAGCCAGGTCATTTCCAGATCGGCGGCGTGCAGCGTGCTGTCGTGCATTTTGGCACCACTCATGCGAGCGAACTCGAGGTAAGCGCCGGTGAGGTCGGCGCCCTTGAACTGGGCGGCCTGGGCGAACAGGCCCCAGCCCTGAACGGCGATCAGCCGGGCATTGGTGAAATTGGCCAGGCGCAGGTTGGCCTGTTGCAGGCTGGCGCGGTTAAGCGTGGCGCCCGTGAGGTCGGCTTTTTCCAGATTGGCCAGGTCGAGGTTGGCGTGGCGCAGGTTGGCGCCGGAGAGGTTGGCACCGGCGAGGTTGATGCGGCGCAGATCCTGATTGCTGAGGTCGGCGCCGCGCAGATCGGCGTTGGCACATTGGCTTTCGGGCTGGAGCACGCAGCCGTTGATCGTCAGAGGACCGTTATCCGCGGCGAAGGCGGACGCACTGGCCAACAGGGTCAGTAACAGGAGCAAGCGGTTAGGGCTGTTCATGGGAAGTCACCTGGGGCAGGTAAAAGAGAGAAAGCAGTCGCGCGGCGTTTCTGGCCTGTCGGCGAGAGCGCCAACCCGCAGCCGGCTAGGCCAGGCATGCCGCGCGAGCCGCTGTACGTTGAAAACAAGAGGCGTGCCCGCGCGGTGGCGGGCACGGCTCGGCTCATCGCTTGGCGGTCTTCTTCTCCCAATCCGGAAGCTTGAATACCCAGAAGGAACCACCCTGAGCGACCGGCTTGGTCAGTACGGCCATGTCGCCGCCCCACAGCGGCACGGCACCGCCGTAACCGACCGTCACGCCGATGTACTGCTCGCCGTCCTGTTCCCAGGTCACAGGCGGGGAAATCACGCCGCTGCCAGTCTGGAATTTCCACAGTTCATCGCCGGTTTTGGCGTTGAAGGCCTTGAAGTAGCCGTCGCTGGTGCCGGTGAAGACCAGGTTGCCTTTGGTCGCCAGGACGCCGGCCCACAATGGCAGTTTTTCCTTGTGTTCCCAGGCCACCTTGCCTGTGGTCGGGTCCATGGCGCGCAGGATGCCGACGTGATCGTCGTACATGCGCTTGATGCGGAAGCCCTGGCCGAGATAGGCCGAGCCCTTCTTGTAGCTGACTTCTTCGGTCCAGTAGTCCTCCTTCCAGTGGTTGGCCGGGACGTAGAACAGGCCGGTGTCCTGGCTGTAGGCCATGGGGTTCCAGTTCTTGCCGCCGAGGAAGGGTGGGGATACTTCAACCGACTTGCCGTGCTTCTCGCCCGGCTCCGGTTTGGGTGGGCGCTGGCCCTCGTTCTCCACTGGTCGCCCGGTTTTCAGATCGATATGGCTGGCCCAGGTGATACCGTCGACGAAGGGGAAGGCGTTCTGCAGCTTGCCGTCCTTGCGGTCGACGACATAGAAGAAGCCGTTGCGGTCGGCGTGGGCGGTGGCCTTGACGGTCTTGCCGTTCTTGTCCTTGTAATCGAACAGCACCAGCTCGTTGTTACCGGAGAAGTCCCAGGCATCGTTCGGGGTGTGCTGGTAGAACCACTTCACCTCGCCGGTGCTCGGATCGACGCCGACCTGCCCGGAGGTGTAGAGGCTGTCGTAGTCCTTCGGGTCGCCGCCATCGCTGGTGCGCTCCCAGCCGTTCCACGGGGCGGGGTTGCCGGCACCGACGATGATGGTGTTGGTTTCCGGGTCGAAGCTCGCACTCTGCCACGGCGCGCCGCCGCCCTGGCTCCAGGCTTCCTTCTTGCCGGTCGGGTGGTTGGGATCGTCCGGCCAGGACGGCGCCTTGATGTCGCCGGTCGGCGTGCTGTCCTTGCCGTTGAGACGGCCCATGTGGCCTTCGACGAAGGGGCGCATCCAGACTTCTTCGCCGGTATCCGGGTCGCGGGCGAACAGCTTGCCGACGACGCCGAACTCGTCACCGGAGCTGCCGTGTACCAGCAGCACCTTGCCGGTCTTGGCGTCTTTGACCAGCGTCGGAGCGCCGGTCATGGTGTAGCCGGCGCCGTGATCGCCGAACTTCTTGTTCCAGACGACTTTGCCGGTGTCCTTGTTCAGCGCCACGACACGGGCGTCGAGGGTGCCGAAGTAGATCTTGTCACCGTAGATGGCGGCACCGCGGTTGACCACGTCGCAGCACGGGCGGATGTCGTCGGGCAGGCGATGGGCATAACTCCACAGGCGCTTGCCGGTCTTGGCGTCGAGAGCGAATACGCGCGAATAGGAGCCGGTCACGTAGATCACGCCGTCATGGACGATGGCCTGGGATTCCTGGCCGCGCTGCTTCTCGTCCCCGAAAGAAAACGACCAGGCCGGGGTCAGTTTGAATACGTTGCTCTCGTTGACCTGCGCCAGGGGGCTCCAGCGCTGTGCATTGGTGCCCATGCCGTACTGCAGGACGTTTTCGGTGGACAGGTGATCGTTGGCGATGTCTTCCCAGTTGACCGGCTTGGCCTGGGCGGCTGCGGCCAACGCGAGGCTGCCGGTCAGCGCCAGGCATTGCACGGCAATGGCGAGGGGGCGTTTGCTGCCGGGGTGCGATCTTGTTGTCATGGTTGCGATTCCCTTGGTCGATTCGGACGAGGCCGCCGTATGCCGGTGGCCTGGCGATTCGATTATTGGGAGCGCGCCTTGGGCGCCGACACGGAAAAGCTCCCGCCGATGCCGGGAATCCTTCCCGAACCCTGCTGATTTAGCCTTGCTACCTCTGGGGGGCGGGAGGCGGTAGCAAAACCCAGTACCAAGGGAGGAGATGCAGGCATCCAAAGCAGGATTCTGCCGATGCACTGACACGGCCAACATGACCACCATGCGCTCCGATGGGGCTGCCTTGCACAGGTTCTCGAATAGAGGGTGGTAGTCATGAATAACAAGATCTTTTTGCGCTCACTGCTGGCAGCGGGTGTTCTCGGTATGTCCGGCCTGGTTCTGGCGCATGGCGACGTGACGCCGCAAGCGGTCAACACCAAGGGCCTGCCGCAACTCGGTGAAGAATGGCTGGACGAGAACCCCTATCGTGCGCCCAACGAGCACCACGACCTGGCGGTCGAGATCGGTTCCTCCGCCTACAACCAGAACTGCGCGCGTTGCCACGGTCTGGAAGCCATTTCCGGCGGTATCGCCCCCGACCTGCGTGAGCTGGAAGCCAGCTACGACGGCGACGAGTGGTACAAGGAGCGCGTGATCAATGGCGCGGTCCGTGATGGTGCCGTGTACATGCCGCGCATGGCCGACACCCTCAGCCAGGAAGCGCTGTGGGCGATCCGGACCTATATCGAAAGCGAAGCGGCCAAGCAGTGATGAACGCCGTCCGGCTGGTTCTGTCGCTGTGGCTGGCCCTGTGCTGCGCACTGGCGCAGGCGGACGTGGTCAAGGTGCGCGCCTTCGATGACATCATCGAATCCGGCGTGCTCAAGGTGGCGATGTACGAGAATTTCCCGCCGTACAGCTACCAGCAGGATGGCCAGCCGCGCGGTGTCGATGTGGAACTCGCACGCAAGCTCGCCGAGGGGCTGGACCTGAAGCTGGAAGTGCTGTGGGTAACGCCGGACGAAACCCTCGACGACGACCTGCGCAACTTCATCTGGAAGGGCCACTACCTGCGGCCTGGTGTACTGGCAGACGTGATGCTGCGTGTGCCCTACGACCGCGAGTTTGCCTACAAGCGCAACGAGCTGGGTGAAGTGATCAACGAGCTGGTGGTGATGTTCGCGCCCTACCAGCGCGAGCGCTGGCAGACCGCGTATGACGACCGCCGCATCGACGAGGTGCCGAGCGTGGCGGTCTTTCAATATCACCCGATCGGCGTCGAAGTGGACAGCGTGCCCTCGTTCTACCTGTCTTCGGTATTCGAGGGTCGACTGGCGAAGCACACCCACCACTACCCGAGCATCCGCGAGGCATTCGCTGCGCTGCAACAGGGCGAGGTGGACGCCACCATGGCCATGCGCGCGGAGATCGAGTGGCTGCTCGATCAAGCCGACGACAAGCACCTGAAGCTCGCCGAGAACGCTTACCCGAACATGGGCAAGCAGGTATGGGATCTTGGCATGGCAGTGCATGAATCCAACCGCCAACTGGCCTATGCGCTGGAAGAAGTGCTGGAGCCGCTGATTCTCGAAGGCGAGCTGGATAAGCTCTACGCCAGCTACGGCCTGAGCTACGAGCTGCCCGGGTTGTACCAGGATGTGGAGAGCGACGTGGCCGGGCGCTGACCGGTTGCGCCATGCCGATCCCGCTGCGGATCGCTGTTCGAGGAGTCGACATGAGCGTCCGAGTCTTGCTGCTGCTGATGGTCTTTCACGCGCCCAGCGCCCTGGCGGCGGAGGCCGATCCGCTGCAATCGGTGATGTGGGAATACCACCACAAGGGCTTGCTCAACAGCGAGCCCTATGTGTTTGACGAGCGCGTAAAGGTCCAGGTGCCGCCATTCGCCGAGGATTCGCGACAGGTGCCGGTGCACATCGATGCCAGAGCCCTCGGTGACGAGGTGGTGCGTATCGAGGCCTGGGCCGACCTCAATCCCATTCCACGTATTTTCACCTTCACGCCCGGCGAGCAGGTCGTGCCGCTGGTCGCCATCCGCATACGCGTGGAACAGGCAACACCGATCCGTGCGGCGGTGCTGACCCGTGATGGCGTCTGGCACATCGGTTCGGCCAAGGTCGATGCTGCCGGTGGCGGCTGTACGGCGCCGAGCGTGGTGCGTGCCCAGCCAGGCTGGGAAGACCGCCTCGGTGAGGTCATCGGTGGGCGCTTCGCCCGCGGCGATTTCAGTCGTTTGCGCCTGCAGGTCTCCCATCCGATGGATAACGGCCTGGTCGGCGGCATTCCCGAATTCTTTCTCAACCAGGCCGAGTTGCGCGATGCCGACGGTCAGGTCCTGGCGGAGCTGGAACTGTATCCGGCGGTCGCCGAAAACCCGAGTCTGAGCCTGGAAGTGAAGGGCGCGCAGGACACCCGCCTGTGGCTGCGTGACAACAACGGCAACGAGTTCGAAGCCGCGCTCTGAGCTGACCAGCCCGCGTTTTCTCCGAGAGCCAGCAACCAAGTCAAGGAGGCGTCATGCGCCTGTTGCTCCTGATGTTCGCGTTCTGTCTGACCCTGCCCGCATACGCCGAGCTGCGTTACACGCTGCAGCCGCGGCAGATTGCCGATGACGTGTGGCTGCTGGAAGGCTCGACCGACAACTTCGACAAGGCCAACGGCGGCAATATCGTCAACACCGGCTTCATCGTCACCGCGGCCGGCGTGGTGGTGATCGACAGCGGCCCGTCGCGGCGTTATGGCGAGGCGATGCGCGCGGCCATCGCGAGCGTTACCGATCGCCCGGTTATCAAGCTGCTGCTGACTCATCATCACCCCGACCACGTCCTCGGCAACCAGGCATTTGCCGACGTGCCCATCGCTGCGCTCGCTGGCACGACCGAGCTGTTGCGCGAGCAGGGCAACGCCATGGCCGAGAATATGTACCGCCTGGTTGGTGACTGGATGCGCGGTACGGAAGTGGTGCTGCCATCCGAGACCCTGGCGCCCGGCACGCTGGAAATCGGCGGGCGTTCCCTGCGTCTGCTGGCGTTGCGTGGTCATACCGGGGCCGATCTGGCCATTCTCGACGAACGCAGCGGCGTACTCTTCGCCGGCGACATCCTGTTCTACCAGCGCGCGCTGACCACGCCCAACAGTCCAGGCCTGGATGTCTGGCTGGAGGATCTGGATACGCTCGAGGCATTGCCCTGGAAGCGGCTGGTCGCCGGCCACGGCCCGGTGGCCGACGATGCCGCACCGTTCGTGCAGATGCGTGACTACCTCGGCTGGCTGGACGGCTTGTTGCGAAAAGCCGCCAACGGCGGGGCGGACATGAACGAGGTGATCCAGAGCCCGATTCCCGAGCGCTTCGCCGGCATCAGCCTGACCCGCTATGAGCTGATCCGTAGCGTCAGCCATCTGTATCCGCGCTATGAAGCGATGGCGCTGCAGCGCGTCGACGAGTGAAGGCGCGCCCGCGGCGCGCCGATTGGTGTTCCATTCCAGTCGCTGCATCCGGTCACTGCAGCTGTAGCTGATCGCCGCGCTCCTGCTGCCAGTCGTCCAGGCTAGGCGCGGCTTCCTCGCCATCCATGCGATGGATGATGGTGAAGTAGTCCTGCTTGAAGCGATCCTGCATGATCTCGCTGCGATCGCGAACCCGTACCGCGTAGATGCTCTGGACGTTCTGGTGGTCGAAGTCGCGCCAGTACTGCTCGTCCTTCAGCAGGCTGTAGCGATGGTTCTCCAGCGCGGCGATGACGGCTTCGCTATCCAGTCGGCCCGCCCGCCCCACGGCATCGGCCCACTGCCGGACGATGCCGTAGGCCGACGCCGCGGTGCTGCCGGGGTAGGCCTGATGCAACGCGATGTAGCGCTCGACGAACGCCTGACCGGTTTCGCTTTTCTCGCGCTGCGGTACCCGCCAGGTCCAGGCTTCGGTGCCGATCACGTTTTCCATCACCAGCGGTCCGGCTTGCTCGACGATGCTCTGGTTGAGGTTGGGCGCGATGATCTGCATGCGCTTGCCCAGCTCCAGGGTGTGCGCCAGGCGCATGGTCTGCACCAGATCCTGGCCGAGCAGAACGATCACCAGCACATCCGCATCACTGGCGGCAGCCTTCTGCAATGCGCTCAGGTAGTCGTCGCGGCGGGCACCTCGCGCGGCGATCTTCGAGTAGCCGTGGCGTGCGCGGTCGCGGCTCTTGGTCGCCTCGCGCAGGGCCTGCTCCATGCTGTGGCCCCAGGCATCGTCGAGGCTGATGTAGTGATAGCGGCGATTGGGCATGTGCCAGCTGAGGTACTCGCCGAGTACCCGCGCGCTCATCCAGGCACTGTTGGATTCGCGGAATAGATGCCGATGGCCGTCTCGTCCGGTGATCTCGTTGGCGTAGCCGAGGGTGGGGAAGTACAGCAGTCCGAGTTCGCGGGCGCGCTGGCCGGCGCTCAGCGCCTCTTCGCTGTTGGCGCCGCCGAAGATCATCGCTGCGCCCTGTTTGGCGAAACGGTCGACGTTGGCACGCGCCTTTTCCGCGCGCGCGGCAGAATTCAGGCTGACCAGCTCCAGGCGTCGGCCCAGCAAACCACCACCCTGGTTGATCTGGTCGACGGCAAGCAGGGCGCCACGGCGTAGCTCCAGACCTTCGGACTTGTAGTTGCCGGTGCTCGGGTAGTTGAGACCCAGACGGATCGGTTCGGCCGCATGGGCGCTTTGTAGTGTGAAGACGAGGAAGGCGATGATCAGGGTGGGGTGAAGCATGGCTCTTATCCTTCTGAGCGAGGGGGCATCCGTTTTAGGGGGTAGGGTGGGCCCGGCGGAATTGTCTTTTCCGGCCGAATAGGTGCGACTTTCGGTGCCACCCGGCATTGGCAGCGGGCGGAATCACGCGTCTTTTTTGGCCTGCGGCGGCGTATTGCTACCAAGGGAGGAGGAAAATCGGTACTGCGGGCAATTGTTGGCGAGGCGGTGCAAACCAAGAATCAACAACAGACCGGGAAAATTTCCCGGCATAACAATGAACCCGCAGAGGTAGCCGCAATGAAGCACACCGGTCTTCGCAAGCCCTTCGCCTTGACGGCGCTATGCGCCGCGGTGGCGATGTCCAGCCTGCACGCCTGGGCCGTAACCGACCAGGAAATCCTCAACGACGCCAAATCCACCGATCAGATCGTCACCAACGGTCTGGGTTTGCAGGGCCAGCGCTACAGTACGCTGGACACGTTGAATACCAATAACATCAATCAGTTGCGACCGGTTTGGGGCTTCTCTCTCGGCGGTGAAAAGCAGCGCGGTCAGGAAGCGCAGCCGCTGATCAAGGACGGCGTGATGTACATCACCGGCTCCTACTCGCGTGTATATGCACTGGACGCCCGTACCGGCAAGGAACTGTGGCAGTACGATGCCCGCCTGCCCGACGGCATCATGCCGTGCTGTGACGTGATCAACCGTGGTGTCGCGCTGTATGGCGATCTGGTGATCTTCGGCACCCTGGATGCCAAGCTGGTCGCCCTGAACAAGGACACCGGCAAGGTGGTCTGGAAGAAGACTGTCGCCGACTACAAGGCTGGTTACTCGCTGACCGCCGCACCGCTGGTGGTGAACGGCAAGCTGATCACCGGCGTCTCCGGTGGTGAGTTCGGCGTGGTCGGCAAGGTCGAGGCCTACGACGCGAAGAATGGTGAGCTGCTGTGGACCCGTCCGACCGTGGAAGGCCACATGGGTTACGTCTGGAAGGACGGCAAGAAGGTCGAAAGCGGCATCTCCGGCGGCGAAGCCGGCAAGACCTGGCCGGGCGACCTGTGGAAGACCGGTGGTGCCGCTCCGTGGCTGGGCGGCTACTACGATCCGGACACCGATTCGCTGCTGTTCGGTACCGGTAACCCGGCGCCGTGGAACTCGCACCTGCGCCCTGGCGACAACCTGT
This sequence comes from Stutzerimonas kunmingensis, assembly GCF_900114065.1. Taxonomy (GTDB): domain Bacteria; phylum Pseudomonadota; class Gammaproteobacteria; order Pseudomonadales; family Pseudomonadaceae; genus Stutzerimonas; species Stutzerimonas kunmingensis. Next base: position 736,363 of record NZ_FORS01000002.1, on the reverse strand, counting down.
ACTCGTCCTCGCGTCTGGCGCTGGACCCGAATGACGGCTCGATCAAGTGGCACTTCCAGTCTACCCCGCATGACGGCTGGGACTTCGACGGCGTCAACGAGCTGATCTCCTTCGACTACAAGGACGGCGGCAAGACCATCAAGGCTGCCGGCACCGCAGACCGTAACGGCTTCTTCTACGTGCTCGATCGCACCAACGGCAAGTTCATCCGTGGCTTCCCGTTCGTTGACAAGATCACCTGGGCCAAGGGCCTGGACAAGACTGGCCGTCCGATCTACGACGAAGCCCACCGCCCAGGCAATCCTGCCGACGCGGACAAGGGCAAGTCGGTGTTCGTCGCACCGTCCTTCCTCGGTGGCAAGAACTGGATGCCAATGGCCTACAGCCAGGACACCGGCCTGTTCTACGTGCCGTCCAACGAGTGGGGCATGGACATCTGGAACGAAGGCGTATCCTACAAGAAGGGTGCCGCCTACCTGGGTGCCGGCTTCACCATCAAGCCGCTCAACGACGACTTCATCGGTGTGCTGCGCGCAATCGATCCGAAGACCGGCAAGGAAGTGTGGCGCTACAACAACTACGCTCCGCTGTGGGGCGGCGTGTTGGCCACCAAGGGCAATCTGGTGTTCACCGGCAACCCTGAGGGCTACCTGATGGCCTTCGACGCCAAGACCGGCAAGAAGGTCTACGAGTTCAACACCGGCTCGGGCGTCATCGGTTCTCCGGTCACCTGGGAAATGGATGGCGAGCAGTACGTTTCCGTTCTCTCCGGCTGGGGTGGTGCGGTACCGCTGTGGGGCGGCGAGGTCGCCAAGCGCGTGAAGGACTTCAACCAGGGCGGTATGGTCTGGACCTTCAAGCTGCCGAAGGATCTGGTCGCCAAGCGCTGATCAGCCTGCGTTACGCAAACCCGGCGACCGTCGGGTTTGCGCAAACAGAACCCCGGTCGTCATGGCCGGGGTTTTGTCGTTCTGGCGCTATGCAAAGGCAGCTCATGCCTGGCGATAGGCGCTGGGGGTGACGCCCACCTCGCGGCGGAATACCTGGGAGAAGTGGCTCGGGCTCGAATAGCCCACTTCCAGCCCGATATCGATGACGCTGCGCTGCGTTTCGATCAGCAGCCGTCGCGCCCGCGCCATGCGCAGGCCGATGAAGTACTGAGACGGCGAAAGCCCGGTGGCTCGTTTGAACATCCGGCTGAAGTGGTACTCGCTCAGCTCGGCGGTTCGTGCCAGCTGAGCAAGACTGAAATCGTCGGCCAACTGCGCATCCATCGCCTCGACGACCCGGCGCAGCTTGTAGGCCGGCAAGGCGTTGCTGCGCCGGACGGCGTCTTGCCGATCCCGATAGTGGCGCACCAGATGCACGGCCAGCGCCTGGGCCAGGCCGCGAACGCAGAGCGGGCTGGGCTGGCGCTGCTCGACCAGCTCGTGGTGCAGCTTCTCCATCAACCAGCGAACCGTGTCGTCGTGGGCGCCGGAGACGTCCCGCAAGGCAACCGCTGTGCTCTGCGGCCCGAGCAGTTCCCGTGCGGCCTGGTCGATGAGCGGCAGGCCGAGATACAGGTGCATCACCTCGAATTGCTCACCTTCCAGCGTCTGCCAGCGCATTTCGTACGGCTCGTGGGTATCGGTCAGGAAGAAGTCGCCGGCGCTGACGGTTGCTGCGCTCCATTGCCCACCCGGCGCACGTTCCTCGACTCGTGCCGCACCGGCCAGTACCAGCACCAGCAGCGGCTCCAACACTGCCGGTACCTGTATCGGCTCGACGATCGTGCGATGGCTGAACAGCTGCACCACCACGTCCTGCATCGGCGGCTGCTGTGCGGTCGCGCGCGCTTCACCAGGCAGGTAATGGCTCATCAACTGGGGACAGGTCTGCCCCGCATGGGGCCGTGGTGGGGCTTGTGATAACCGCGGCATGACGTGCTCCTGGCAAACATTTGAAAGCGTTCAGCGCCGAAAGGTTAGCGCAGGACCCTGCGCGCCGGCAGATCACTGCTGCGCGCAAAACCGCAACAGCCAGCGCAAGCGTGCGAAAGCCCGGCCTCCTGCGATGGGAGACAGTTAACCCATCGCGCCTCGTGGCGCAGCCCGAAAGAGAGGAGAGCACCATGACTGATTCGAATCACATCGTCGTTCAGGAAGTTGCAGGCAAGGTCGCGCTGGTCACCGGCGCCGCCAGCGGCATCGGCAGGGCGATTGCCTTATTGCTGCACGATCGGGGCGCCAAGGTCATCGCCGAAGACATCAACCCGGCTGTCGAGAAACTCGCTCGACCGGGGCTGGTGCCGCTGCTGGCGGACATTACCGAGGATGGCGCAGCAGAACGTGCGGCCGGCCTGGCCATCGAGCATTTCGGCCGGCTGGATATCCTGGTCAACAACGCCGGCATCATCATCAACAAGCGAGTGGTGGACATGAGTCGCGAGGATTGGGAGCGCATCCAGGCGGTCAATGCCACGGCGGCGTTCCTGCATTGTCGCGAAGCGGTCAAGGCGATGATGCCCAACCGCTCAGGGACGATCGTCAACATCGCTTCCTACGCGTCCTATTTCGCCTTCCCGACCATCGCCGCGTACACGGCCTCGAAAGGCGCGCTGGCCCAGCTGACCCGCACGCTGGCGCTGGAGGCGATCGAGCATGGCATCCGGGTCAACGCCATCGGTGTTGGCGATGTGGTGACCAACATCCTCAACGACGTGGTCGAGGACGGCCCGGGATTTCTTGCTCAGCATGGCGAAGCCGCACCCATCGGGCGCGCGGCGCAACCGGAGGAAATCGCCGAGATCGTCGCCTTTCTCGCTTCGGAGCGGGCCAGCTTCATGGTGGGCTCGGTGGTCATGGCCGATGGCGGCATGACGGTTACGGCCGGCTGAGCCGCTGCGCAGAAACACGAACCCCGCCAGCAGGCGGGGTTCGGTGCTTACGTAGACGGACGCGGGATCAGTCTTCCAGCGAGCCCATTGCGGTGGTGTTGAAGCCGCCGTCGACGTAAAGGATCTCACCGCTGATGCCGGAAGCCAGGTCCGAGCAGAGGAAGGCGCCGGCATTGCCGACTTCGTCGATGGTGACGTTGCGACGCATAGGGGTCTGCTTCTCGTTGGCAGCCAGCATCTTGCGGAAGCTGGCGATGCCGGAGGCGGCCAGAGTACGGATCGGACCGGCAGAGATGCAGTTCACGCGAGTGCCTTCCGGGCCGAGGCTGCCGGCCAGGTAACGAACGCCAGCTTCCAGGCTGGCCTTGGCCATGCCCATGACGTTGTAGTTCGGCATGGTGCGCTCGGCACCCAGGTAGGAGAGGGTCAGCAGGCTGCCGTTGCGGCCCTTCATCATCTCGCGACCGGCCTTGGCCAGGGCGACGAAGCTGTAGGCGCTGATGTCGTGGGCGATCTTGAAGCCTTCACGGGTGGTGACTTCGGTGAAGTCGCCGTTGAGCTGGTCGCCCGGAGCAAAGCCGACCGAGTGCACGATGCAGTCCAGGCCGTCCCACTTCTTGCTCAGTTCTTCGAATACGCGCGCGATCTCTTCATCGTTGGCGACGTCGCAGGGGAAGCACAGCTCAGGGCTCGAGCCCCAACCGGAAGCGAATTCCTCGACGCGACCCTTGAGCTTGTCGCCCTGGTAGGTGAAAGCCAGTTCTGCACCTTCGCGATGCATGGCGGCGGCGATGCCGGAGGCAATCGAAAGTTTGCTGGCAACGCCGACGATCAGTACGCGCTTACCGGTGAGAAAACCCATGTGCTTGTCCCTCTTCTGGTTGTTCGGCAGTGCCGGGCGCCATGAAGGCGGATTCCAGCAGCTGCTGTGTATACGGATGTTGTGGTGCCGCAAAAATGTCAGCGGCCGCACCTTGTTCCACCACCTGGCCCTGCTTGACCACCATCATCTGGTGGCTCAGCGCCCTGACCACCGCCAGGTCATGGCTGATGAACAGGTAGGTCAGGTTGTACTTGGCCTGCAACGAGCGCAGAAGCTCTACCACCTGGCGCTGTACCGTGCGATCGAGCGCCGAGGTCGGCTCGTCGAGCAGTATCAGCGCCGGCTTCAACACCAGAGCTCGGGCAATGGCAATGCGCTGCCGTTGTCCGCCGGAAAACTCATGGGGATAGCGATGCCGGGTTTCCGGATCGAGGCCAACCTCCACAAGCGCGTCAATGATTGCCTGTTCCTGCTCCTTGGCATTGCCCATCCGGTGGATGTGCAACCCTTCGCCAATGATCTGCCCGACCGACATACGCGGGCTCAGGCTACCGAAGGGGTCCTGAAAGACCACCTGCATCTGCCGCCGCAACGGTCGTACCTGGCGCTGCGACATGCTTTGCAGCTGCTGACCCTGGAAACGGATTTCACCGCGACTACCCAGCAAGCGAAGAATAGCCAAACCAAGCGTGGACTTGCCGGAGCCGCTCTCGCCGACGATACCCAGTGTCTGCCCCTTGGGCAGACTGAAGTTGACGCCGTCGACTGCCTTGATGTGGTCGACGGTGCGACGCAGCAAGCCCTTCTTGATCGGGAACCACACCCGCAGGTCGTCCACTTCCAGCAATGGTGCCGCTTCTTCGACCGCCACCGGACCGCCACTGGGCTCGGCCGCGAGCAGTTCCTGGGTATATGGATGCTGAGGTGCGCGGAACAGATCTTCACACAACGCCTGTTCGACGACGCGACCGCGCTGCATGACACATACGCGATGGGCAATACGCCGAACCAGGTTGAGGTCGTGGCTGATCAGCAGCAGCGCCATGCCCAGGCGTGCCTGCAGTTCCTTGAGCAGTTCGAGGATCTTCAGCTGCACGGTGACGTCGAGTGCTGTGGTCGGTTCGTCGGCGATCAACAGCTCAGGCTCGTTGGCCAGCGCCATGGCGATGACCACCCGTTGCCGCTGGCCGCCCGACAGCTCGTGCGGGTAGGCGCGGATGCGCTTGCGCGGCTCCGGGATACCGACCAGTTCCAGCAACTCCAGGGTGCGAGCGGTTGCGGTCTTGCCGCGCAGGCCCTTGTGAATCTCCAGCACCTCGTTGATCTGCTTGCCCACGGTGTGCAGCGGGTTGAGCGAGGTCATCGGCTCCTGGAAGACCATGGCGATGCGATTGCCACGGATTTTACGCATGGCCTTTTCGTCGGCCTTGAGCAGGTCCTGCCCGTGGAAGAGGATCTGCCCTTGCGGATGGCGGGCGAGCGGGTAGGGCAGCAGTCGCAGGATGGAATGAGCCGTCACGGACTTGCCCGAGCCGCTTTCGCCGACCAGGGCCAGGGTTTCGCCCTTGCGAATGTCGAATGTCACGCCTTCGACGACACGCTGGACCTGCTCGCCGGTGACGAACTCGACGGCCAGATCGCGGACCTCGACCAGATTCTCGGCTATCGGTTGTTCGGCCATGTTATTTCCTTGGGTCGAAGGCATCGCGCGCCGCCTCCCCGATAAACACCAGCAAGGTCAGCATGATTGCCAGCACCATGAAGGCGCTGATGCCCAGCCATGGCGCCTGCAGGTTGGCCTTGCCCTGGGCGACCAGTTCACCGAGCGACGGAGAACCGGCCGGCAGACCGAAACCGAGAAAGTCCAGCGCGGTGAGCGTGCCGATGGCGCCGGTGAGGATGAACGGCATGAAGGTCATGGTGGAAACCATGGCGTTCGGCAGGATGTGGCGGAACATGATGGCGCCGTTCTGCATGCCCAGCGCACGAGCGGCGCGCACGTACTCGAGGTTGCGCCCACGGAGGAATTCGGCACGTACCACGTCCACCAGGCTCATCCAGGAGAACAGCAGCATGATGCCCAGCAGCCACCAGAAGTTCGGCTGCACGAAGCTGGCCAGAATGATCAGCAGATAGAGCACCGGCAGCCCGGACCAGATCTCCAGCAGGCGCTGGCCAACCAAGTCGACCCAGCCGCCATAGAAGCCCTGCAGGGCGCCGGCGATGACGCCGATGACCGAGCTGATCAGGGTCAGGGTCAGGGCGAACAGGACCGAGATGCGAAAGCCGTAGATCACCCGGGCGAGTACATCGCGGCCCTGGTCATCGGTGCCCAGCCAGTTCTCCAGTGACGGCGGCGCAGGCGCTGGTACCTGCAGTTCGTAGTTGATGCTCGAGTAGTTGAAGGGAATGACCGGCCAGACCATCCAGCCGTCCTTCTCGGCAATCAGTTCCTGGATATAGGGACTCTTATAGTTCGCCTGCAGCGGGAACTCGCCGCCGAAGGCCGTTTCCGGATAACGCTTGAACACCGGGAAGAACCATTCGCCGTCGTAGCGCACCACGATCGGCTTGTCGTTGGCGATGATCTCCGCGCCAAGGCTGAGTACGAACAGCGCGAGGAAGATCCACAGCGACCACCAGCCACGCTTGTGTGCCTTGAACAGCGCCAGCCGGCGCTGGTTGAGGGGGGACAACTGCATCTCAGGCCTCCCTGCTTTCGAAATCGATGCGCGGGTCGACCAAGGTGTAGGTCAGGTCGCCGATCAGCTTCACCACCAGTCCGAGCAGGGTGAAGAGGAAGAGGGTGCCGAACACCACCGGATAGTCGCGGTTGATTGCCGCCTCGAAGCTGAGCAGGCCGAGCCCGTCAAGGGAGAAGATCACCTCGATCAGCAGCGAGCCGGTGAAGAACATGCCGATGAAGGCAGACGGAAAGCCGGCGATGATGATCAACATGGCATTGCGGAACACGTGGCCGTAGAGCACGCGATTCTTGCTCAGGCCCTTGGCCCGCGCCGTGATCACGTACTGCTTGTTGATCTCGTCGAGAAAGCTGTTCTTGGTCAGCAGCGTCAGGGTGGCGAAGTTGCCGATCACCAGGGCGGTGACGGGCAGGGCCAGGTGCCAGAAGTAGTCGATGATCTTGCCGGCCAGGGTCAGGTCATCGAAGTTGGCCGACGTCAGTCCGCGCAACGGGAACCAGTTCCAGTAACTGCCGCCAGCGAACAGCACGATCAGCAGAATGGCGAACAGGAACGCCGGTATGGCGTAGCCGACGATGATCGCCGAACTGGTCCATACGTCGAACTTGCTGCCGTGACGCGTGGCCTTGGCGATGCCCAGCGGGATCGAGGCCAGGTACATGATCAACGTGCTCCACAGACCCAGCGAGATGGAAACCGGCATCTTCTCGATGATCAGGTCGGTCACCTTGGCGTCACGGAAGAAGCTCTCGCCGAAATCCAGCCGCAGATAGTTGCTGAGCATGATCCAGAAGCGCTCTGCGGGTGGCTTGTCGAAGCCGTACAGGCGCTCGATCTCGGCGATCAGCTCGGGGTCCAGACCCTGGCCACCCCGGTAACTGGTGCCGGCGACCGCGACTTCCGAGCCACCGCCAGAGATCCGGCTGGTGGCGCCTTCGAAGCCTTCCAGCTTGGCGATTGCCTGCTCCACCGGGCCGCCGGGGGCGGCCTGGATGATGATGAAGTTGATCAGCAGAATGCCGAACAGTGTGGGGATAATCAGCAGCAGTCGGCGAACGATGTAAGCCAGCATGCTTAGCGCTCCGCCTCGACGCTATCAGCCGGGACCGCAGCGCCAGCTTCCTCGGCCTTCTCCGCTTCGACGGGATCGGCGACAGGTGTCTTGACGTCGGGTTTGCGCCACCAGGTCATCAGGCCGATATCCTGCCGGGGCGTCACCTCTGGATGCGCGAGGTGATTCCAGTACGCCACACGCCAGGTCTTTATGTGCCAGTTCGGCACCACGTAATGCCCCCAGAGCAGCACACGATCGAGCGCGCGGGTGTAGGTGATCAATTCCTTGCGTGAGTCGGCCCCTATCAGACCTTCCACAAGGCTGTCGACTGCCGGGTCCTTGAGACCGATGAAGTTACGGCTGCCCGGGTTGTCGGCACTCGCCGAGTGCCAGTACTCGCGTTGCTCGTTACCGGGCGAGTTGGATTGGCCGAAGCCGCTGACGATCATGTCGTAATCGCGCGAACGCAGGCGGTTGATGTACTGCGAAACGTCTACCCGACGAATTTCCAGTTCGATTCCGAGGTCGGCCAGATTGCGCTTGTAAGGCAGCAGCACCCGTTCGAACTCGGCCTGGACCAGCAGGAACTCGAGCTTCACCGGCTTGCCGGCAGCGTCCAGCATGCGGTCGTTCTCGACCTTCCAGCCTGCTTCGGTGAGCAGCCGGTATGCCTTGCGCTGCTGTTCGCGGATCACACCATTGCCTTCGGTACGTGGTAGCTCGAACGGTTTGTCGAACACCTCGGCCGGGATCTTGCCGCGAAGCGGCTCGAGCACCTTCAACTCGTCGTCATTTGGCAAGCCGGATGACGCCAGCTCGGAGTTGTCGAAGTAACTGCGGGTGCGGGTGTAGGCACCGTTGAAAAGCTGGCGATTGGTCCATTCGAAGTCGAACAGGAGCCCGAGGGCTTCACGGACGCGGCGGTCCTCCAGCTGCGGGCGGCGGATATTGAAGATGAAGCCCTGCATTCCCGCAGGGTTCTCGTTCGCAATTTCGTCACGAACGATCCGACCGTCTCTCACCGCTGGTATGTCATAGGCGGTGGCCCAGCTTTTGGCTGTGCGCTCCTCCCAATAATCAAAGTGCCCGGCCTTGAACGCCTGCAAGGCGACGGTGTTGTCGCGGTAGTAATCGAAATTGATGTGATCGAAGTTGTAGAAACCGCGATTCACCGGGAGGTCCTTGCCCCAGTAGTCTGCTACGCGCTCATAGCGGATCGAGCGGCCGGCCTGGACCTTCTCGACGCGGTATGGGCCACTGCCCAGAGGCGGTTCGAGGCTGCCCGAAGTGAATTCCTTTCCTTCCCACCAATGCTTCGGCAACACTGGCATCTGCCCGAGGATCATCGGCAGTTCGCGATTGCCAGCGTGCTTGAAATCGAAGCGCACCCGCCTCGGGCTTTCCGCTGTCACTTTCTCCACATCGGCGTAGTAGGCGCGGTATTGCGGGGCACCCTGGCTCATCAGGGTTTCGAAGGTGAACACCACATCCTCGGCCTCTACCGGCTCGCCGTCATGGAAGCGTGCCTGCGGGCGCAAGTGGAAGCGCACCCAGCTGTTGTTCGGTCCCTTTTCTATCTTTTCCGCGAGCAGGCCGTAGACGGTGAAGGGTTCGTCCAGGCTGTTGGTCGTGAGGGTGTCGTAGATCAGACCGATATCGTCGGCTGCAACGCCCTTGTTGATGAAGGGGTTGAGCGAGTCGAAGCCGCCGAAACCAGCCTGTCGCAACGTCCCACCCTTGGGAGCGTCTGGGTTGGCATATTCGAAATGCTGGAAATTGGCCGGGTACTTCGGCTTCTCGTCATACAGCGTCAGGGCATGGCGAGGAGCGGCTTCGGCGATAGCAGCGAGGCAGAGCAGCCCCAGCAGCCCGGCGCGGAGCAGCGGATGGCGCGCGCGATCATTCATTTGGTCTTCTCCAGGCTCTTCAGCCACCAGGCGCGCAAACCCAGCGTATAGGGTGGCGTGGTGACGTGGGCGAACCGATTGCGGTACGCCAGGCGGTGGTTACTGATGAACCAGTTCGGAATGGTGTAGTGGTTCCACAGCAGCACGCGGTCGATTGCGCGGGCGGCGGCGACTTGCTCGTCGCGGGTCTGCGCGGCGAGCAGCTTGTCAATCAGGTCGTCGACGATCGGATTGGAGATGCCGGCGTAGTTGCGACCGCCCTTGACGTCGACCTGACTGGAATGAAAGTACAGATACTGCTCGATCCCGGGGCTGAGGCTCTGTGCCAGCGTCATCAGGATCATGTCGTAGTCGTAATGATCGAGGCGCTGCTTATACTGCGCGCTATCGACGGTACGCAGGTTGGCCTGAATGCCGATGCGTGCCAGGTTCTCGACGTAGGGTTGGAGGATGCGTTCGAGCCGCGGGTTGACCAGCAGGATCTCGAAGCTCAGCGGTTGTCCGGCGCTGTTCAACAGGCCGGCATCCGAGGCTTTCCAGCCTGCGTCGGCGAGCAGTTTTAGCGCGTGGCGCAAGGTTTCCCGCGGAATCCCGCGGCCTTCGGTCTGCGGAAGCTGGAAGGGCTCGGTGAACAGTTCGGGCGGGAGCTGCTTGCGGTACGGCGAGAGCAACAGCCACTCACCGCCTTCGGGCTTGCCTGTCGCTGTGAAGTCGCTGTTGGGGTAGTAGCTTTCACTGCGGCGGTAGGCGCCGTAGAACAGGGCGCGATTGGTCCATTCGAAGTCGAACATCAGGCCGAGCGCTTCGCGCACACGATTGTCGGCGAAGATCGCGCGGCGCCCGTTCATGAACAGCGCCTGGGTCTGGGTCGGAATCTGGTGGGGAATTTCAGCGCGAATGATGTCGCCGCGCATCACCGCCGGAAACTGGTAGCCATTGGCCCAGTTCTTCGCCTGGTGCTCGATGAAGAAGTCGAACTCGCCGACCTTGAAGGCTTCGAAGGCCACCACGCTATCGCGATAGAACTCGACCGAGACTCGGTTGAAATTGTATTTACCCTGATTGGCCGGCAGCTTGGCGCCCCACCAGTCCCGCACTCGCTCGAAGACTACCTGCCGGCCCGGCTGCACATGCGTGATGCGGTAGGGGCCGCTGCCCAGTGGGGGTTCGAAGGTGGTCGCGCTGAAGTCTCGATTCTTCCAGTAGTGCTGTGGCAGCACAGGCAGTTCGCCGAGACGCATGATCAGCAGCGGATTTTTCGGTTGCTCGAATACGAAACGAATGCGATGTCGGTTGAGGATGTCGACCCGCTTCACCCCCTGCAGGTTGGAGCGGTACTGGGGGTGCCCATCCTTTATAAGGGTGCGATAGGAGAAGGCGACGTCATAGGCGGTAATCGGCTTACCGTCATGAAAGCGGGCTTCCTTGCGCAGGTTGAAAACCACCCAGCTGTAGTTATCGCTGTGCTCCACTGACTCGGCAATCAGACCGTAGCTGGAGGCAGGCTCGTCGCCGGACGGGTCGTAGATGCCGGTGCCGACCATCAGTGGCTCGTTCAGCTCGCTGATGCCGTATTGCAGAAAGCCGGGCGCCGAACTCAGGCTGGTACCCTTGAAAGTGTAGGGGTTCAGGGTGTCGAACGTCCCGGAGGCCATCAGTTTGATCTGGCCACCCTTCGGCGCGCGCGGATTCACCCAATCGAAGTGGGTGAAGTTGGCCGGATACTTAAGAGTGCCGAACTGCGCATAACCATGGCTTTCGCTGATGGTGGCGAAGGCGGGAAAGCTCAAGGCCAGGCAGGTCAGTAACGGTAGCAGGGCTCGCATCAGACGGGGAATCCGATCCTTGGCGCTTAGGGGCTTCTCGGGCCGGTACAGTAACAGCTTGTATGCGCTGGAAAAAGGCCGGGCAACTCGGGCAAACTGCCGGTCATTTCCCGTAATGGCATTGTGCAGAGGTGACCTCTTGGATGTACGTGCCCAGGGTCTTCAGGCATGGATAGACCGCCTGAATCAATCGGAGCTGCCTGCGTTGGCGTCCGTGGTCAAGGATCTGCAGCGCCTTGCCGTGCATGAACATGCTTCGGTGCAGCAACTGGCCGATGTACTGCTTCGTGATGCCTCGCTGACTTCCAAGGTGCTGAGGGTCGGCAATAGCAGCTATTACAACCCCTCCCAGGAGACCATCAAGACGATTTCTCGGGCCATCGTGATGATCGGCTTCGAGAACGTGCGCCTGATCAGTCTGTCGGTCACGCTGATCGACAGCCTGCTTGAGCGCGCCCCGAGGGAGCAGCTGCTGGAACTGCTGGCTCGTTCGTTTCACGCCGCGGTGCAAGCCCGCAACATCGCCGGCTATGTGCTTTCGCGTCACGAGGAAGAAGTATTCATTGCCGCGCTGCTCTACAACGTGGGCGAGCTGGCGTTCTGGGGCTGCGGTGGAGAGCAGGCGGATGAGCTGGCCCTGCTGCTGACGCAGCCGGGCATCAAGCCTGACGATGCGGTGCAGAGCGTGTTGGGCACCAGCTTCCGGCAGCTCAGCCTGGGTCTGGTCAGAAGCTGGAACCTGGGAGAGTTGACCAGTCTTGCACACACTCAGGTGGCCAGCAGCGATCCGGCCGCTCGCGCGGTCGCGCTGGGCGTACAGATCAGCGAAGCCGCACTCGGAGGCTGGGAGTGCGAGCGGATGACGTCACTGACCAGGGCCGTGGCCGAGTTCACCGGCGTGGATGAAGCTGATGCGTTGCAGCAGATACTCGCCAGCGCCGATGAAACCGTGCAGGTGGCGACCACATTTGGCGCAAGTCGTCTGGGCCGGCTCATTCCCAGTACCGATCCCGAGCAGATCCGCCTGCAGCAGGCCCAGCGTCAGGCAGCCTTGCTGCAACCGGATCTGTTGCTGATGCAACAGGCGCTGCAGGACCTGGGGCTCATGGCCTCGGGCGGCGGCGATGCCACGTTGATTCTGGATACGCTGCTGAAGGGGCTGCACCGCGGGGTTGGCCTGGAACGTGTGATGGTGGCGGTGCTGGCCGATCAGCAGACGCGTTTCAAGGTGCGTTGCGCCGTCGGTGAAGGGACCGAGACCTGGATTCAGGGCTTCGTGCTTCCCGCTGACCAACCCGAGCAGCCGAACGTGTTCAGTTACGCACTGCGCCATCGGCAGTCGCTCTGGATGGGCGTGCCGGCAAGTTATGACTTGGCCGACCTGGTGACCCAGCCGCTGCGAAAGTGGTTTGGCAATGGCATGTTCTTCATCGCACCGCTGATGGCGGGGACGCGTGAAATAGGTGTGATCTACGGCGATTGCCGGCTTTCGGGGCGGGCGCTGAAACACGAACAGTTCGTCGCGTTTCAGCGCTTTACCCAGCTGACTGGACGCTGCCTGGAGTCCCTGAGCAAGCGTCCGGCTGGGTGAATGGCGGAGGGCTAGTTGGCGAGGTATAGCGTCAGCAGCTGGCCAGGGCGCAGCACGCTGGTGCCTTTCGGGTTCCAGGTCTTCAGGTTGTTCAGCTGTACGTTGAAGCGCTTGGCGATCTGGTACAGCGAGTCGCCTTTCTGCACTTTGTAATAGGTAGGCGAATTTCCCTTGCTCTGCGCTTTGGCTACTGCCGGGCCCTGCAGGAACAGCGCCTGGCCCACTTTGAGCTGGCTGCCGGAGAGCTTGTTCCAGCGCTGCAGGTCGCGTACCGAGACGCGCTGAGCCTTGGCGATGTCCCAGAGATTGTCGCCAGATTTGACCCGGTAGCTGCGCGGCGTGGCGGCCGGCTGACGCGCTACAGCGTGCAGCAACTCCCGCGAAGCGCCGGCATCACCGCTGGTTGGGAGGCTGAGGACCTGCCCGATCCGCAACGTGTCGCTCTTCAACCGGTTCACGTCGCGGATGATGTTGACGGTCAGATGATGACGGTTGGCGATGACGCCCAGGGTGTCTCCTGCGCGCACCTGATACTGCTGCCAGTCGACCAGGTCCTGCGGCTTCATCAGCGCCAGGTTGGCTGCCAGCATTTCAGCCTTTTCCATTGGCACCAGCAGCTGCTGCGGACCATCCAGGGTAATTCGGCGGGTGAAGGCAGGATTCAGCTGGTAGAGCTCGTCCTCGTCCAGGTCGGCGAGTTTGGCGACCCGCGCCAGATCCATGCGCTGCTTGAGCGCGATGACTTCGAAGTAGGGCTCGTTGGCGATCGGATTGAGATTGATGCCATAGGCCTCAGGGGCCTGGATCAACTGCGACAGGGCCAGCAGCTTCGGCACGTAGTCGCGGGTTTCCTGCGGCAATGGCAGGTTCCAGTAGTCGGTCGGCAGGCCTAGCTTCTGGTTGCGTTCGATGGCCCGGCTCACGGTGCCTTCACCCGAGTTGTAGGCAGCCAGTGCCAGCAGCCAGTCACCGTTGAACAGGCCGTGCAGGTAGCTCAGATAACGCAGGGCTGCATTGGTCGAGGCGGTGATGTCACGGCGGCCGTCGTACCAGCTTGTCTGCCGAAGATTGAAGTGCCGGCCGGTGGCGGGAATGAACTGCCAGAGCCCGACGGCGTGGGCGGGCGAATAGGCGAAGGGATCGTAGGAGCTTTCGATAATCGGCAGCAAAGCCAGTTCCAGCGGCATGTCGCGCTCTTCGAGGCGCTCGACAATGTAGTGGATATAGGGGCTGCCGCGCTCGCTGGCGATTTCGATGGATCTTGGGCGACTGGAGAACAGCAGGCGCTGTTGCTCGATGCGGGGGTTGCTGTCCAGATGCTCTTGAAGCTTGTAACCCTCGCGGATTCGCTCCCAGATGTCCTGGTGTTCGGTGATGACGGGGGTGTCGTTCAGCCAGATGGGCTCTTGTGCCACAGGCGCCGTGGTGCGGCTTGCCTGATCGCGTGCATCATCACGCACGGCGTTGCTCTGACAGCCCGCTAGGGCGACGCAAACGGCTAGAGCCAACGCCCGACCAGAGGCTGCCAAGGCGTCCGGTTCGAGGCGTTTCTTGGGAGCTGGCGGCATTGGCTGGAATCTTCCCCGGAAACAAAATTCGGGGGATTCTAGGAACGCCCCCTGATGGGGTCAAGGCTGCATGCCGCGTTTCGGGAACCTGTCGACCTTGTCAGAAGGCGTCCTTCCAGGCGCGCAAAGCCGCGAAAACCGCCACATCGCCGTCTAGCTGGCCGCCGCTGCGCTCGCTTGCCGCATGCTGAACGGCGGCGACACCACAACGCAGAAAAGGGTTGGTCGCGCGCTCGATATCCATTCTGCTTGGCAGGCTGAAGCGGTTCGATTCGCGCAGTTCGGTCACCTCGCGTATGCGTTTTCCAATGACCGGGTTGTCCGGTTCCACTGCCCGGGCAAAGCGCAGATTGCTCAGCGTGTATTCGTGGGTGCAGTAGACGAGGGTGCTATCCGGTGTATCGGCCAGGCGCTGCAGCGAGCGGAACATCTGCTCGGGCGTGCCTTCGAACAGACGCCCGCAGCCGGCGGCGAACAGCGTATCGCCACAGAGCAGCCAGGGCTGCACGGGGGCGGCATGGAAATAAGCAATATGGCCAAGCGTGTGGCCAGGGACGGCGATGACCTGCAAGTCCGCCCCGAGTACCTCGAGGTGCTGGCCGTCGCTCAGCGCCTCGTCGCGCGCGGGAATGTTCTCGGCCGCCGGTCCATGAACGCGCGCGCCGGTCTGTGTCTTGAGCCGTTCGACGCCGCCGACGTGGTCGTGATGGTGGTGGGTAATCAGGATGTCACTGAGCTGCCAGTCCGAGTGGTCGCGCAGCCACTTCAGGACTGGCGTGGCATCACCGGGATCGACGGCAGCGCAGCGTTGAGTGGCCTCGTCCAGAAGCAACCAGATGTAGTTGTCGGTGAAGGCGGGCAGGGCTTCGATCTTCAACATGGGCGGGTCGCCAATTGAGTGACAAAGGCGCATCCTAGCAGTCCCATGGAAAAGTTGAACCCGAGCGAACTCAGCGCCGCGCAGATCGCGCGGCGAACGGAGCCGAGCGATGAACGATCGACCGTCCACCCAAGGCAGCGACCAGTGGCTGTCCATGATCAATGAGGCGTCCGCCTGGTTCGAGGGGCCGCTGGGCCAGCAGTTGCTGGTTCAGGAGAAGCAAGTCCTGACCGAAGAGCTGGCGCGTTGTTTCGGCAGCTATCTGGTGCACAACGGTCCGTTCAGCGGCGAGCCGGTGCAACCACAGAACATCAAACGCAGCGTTCGCCTCGGTGCGCCACTGCCTGGTGTGGAGATTCATTGCGAGGAGCAGGCCTGGCCGCTCGGCGAGCATGCTGCTGATGTCGTGGTGCTGCAGCATGCATTGGATTTCAGCCTGTCGCCCCATGGGTTGTTGCGTGAAGCGGCGCGTGGCGTTCGTCCGGGCGGGCATCTGCTGATCGTCGGTATCAACCCCTGGAGTGCCTGGGGCCTGCGTCATCTGGTCTCTCGCGAGGCGTTTCGGCAGGCGCGTTGCATTCGTCCGTCAAGGGTAGGGGACTGGCTGAACCTGCTGGGATTCGCGCTGGAGAAACGTCGCTTCGGATGCTATTGTCCGCCGCTTTCTTCGAGCGACTGGCAGGCGCGGTTGTCTCGTCTGGAGTCCGTCGGGCAGCAGTTGCAGGCGCCAACTGGCGGTTTCTATCTGCTGGTCGCGCGCAAGTTGATGATCGGCCTGCGGCCCTTGCGCCAGGAGCGGCGCGAACGCATGGGCAAGCTATTGCCGATGCCCGTCGCCAAAGTCAGCCGCCGCGAAGCCGAACAACACCGACTCCCTTGACGCCCCGAGCCTGTCGGCAAACAGAGTAAGCAATCCACATGAGCGACGATTGGGTCGAGATCTACACCGACGGTGCCTGCAAGGGCAATCCCGGCCCGGGCGGCTGGGGGGCGCTACTTATTTATAAGGGCGTCAAGCGTGAGCTCTGGGGCGGCGAGCCCGACACCACCAACAACCGCATGGAGCTCATGGCGGCAATCCGCGGGTTGGCGGAGCTGAAGCGCTCGTGCAAGGTTCGTTTGGTGACCGACTCGCAGTACGTCATGCAGGGCATCAACGACTGGATGCCCAACTGGAAGAAGCGCGGGTGGAAAACGGCGAGCAAGCAGCCGGTGAAGAATGCCGACCTTTGGCAGCAGCTCGACGAGCAGGTCAACCGCCATCAGGTGAGCTGGGAGTGGGTTCGCGGTCATACCGGCCATCCCGGTAACGAGCATGCCGACCTGCTTGCGAATCGCGGCGTAGTACAGGCCAAACGACAACCGATTGTGTAAGTGAGCTAAACGATATGCGCAGCGTAGTGCTGGATACCGAAACGACCGGCATGCCGGTGACCGATGGCCACCGGATCATCGAGATTGGCTGTGTCGAAGTCATCGGCCGCCGCCTGACCGGGCGGCACTACCACGTCTATCTGCAACCTGATCGTGAAGTGGACGAGGGCGCGATCGCCGTTCACGGCATCACCAACGAGTTTCTTGTCGACAAGCCGCGGTTCCGCGACATCGCCGACGAGTTCTTCGAGTTCATCAAGGACGCGCAGCTGGTCATCCACAACGCCGCGTTCGACCTTGGCTTCATCAATAACGAGTTCGCGCTGCTCGGTCAGCAGGAGCGTGCCGAGATCACCGACCACTGCTCGGTGCTCGATACCCTGCTGATGGCTCGGGAGCGTCACCCGGGCCAGCGCAACAGCCTCGATGCCTTGTGCAAACGCTACGGCGTGGACAACTCGGGCCGCGATCTGCACGGCGCTCTGCTCGATGCCGAGATTCTCGCCGACGTCTGGCTGACCATGACCGGCGGGCAGACCAATCTGTCCCTCGCGGGTGATGGTGAAAGTTCCGACGGCGGTCGCCCCCAGCCCACGCCGATCCGCCGGCTACCGGCCGATCGGCCGCGCACTGCGGTGCTGCGCGCTACCGAAGAAGAGGTTGCCGCGCACATGGCGCGAATGGCAGCGATCGAGAAAGCCGCCGGGGCCGCTCCGCTCTGGACTCAGCTCGAAGTCTGAATGGCTCGGCATTGCCGCCTGCTTGCGACGCTGCCTCACAACCGCTCGTTTCAATGCGCTGTTCCTTTGCTGCGGACGCTTCTACCCTGTAGGTGGATCGTTCGCAGAGAGTGCGCATGTACAAAGACCTGAAATTCCCCATCCTCATCGTTCACCGTGACATAAAGGCCGACACCGTTGCCGGTGAGCGAGTGCGCGGCATCGCTTCCGAACTGGAGCGCGACGGCTTCAATATCCTGCCTACAGCCAGCTCGAACGAGGGACGAATCGTCGCCTCCACGCACCATGGGCTGGCCTGCATCCTGGTTGCGGCAGAAGGCGCCGGTGACAATCAGCGCCTGCTGCACGACGTGGTGGAACTGATCCGCGTCGCTCGTCGCCGCGCGCCGCGTCTGCCGATCTTCGCGCTGGGTGAGCAGATCACCATCGAGAATGCGCCTGCCGAAGCAATGGCCGATCTCAACGAGTTGCGTGGCCTGCTTTACCTGTACGAGGACACCGTGCCGTTTCTGGCGCGCCAGGTCGCCCGCGCCGCACGCGGTTATCTAGAGGATCTGCTGCCACCGTTTTTCAGCGCGCTGGTACGCCATACCGGCGAGTCGAACTATTCCTGGCATACGCCGGGACACGGTGGGGGCGTGGCCTACCGCAAGAGTCCGGTCGGCCAGGCGTTCCACCAGTTCTTCGGTGAAAACACCTTGCGCTCGGACCTGTCGGTTTCGGTGCCCGAGCTTGGCTCGCTGCTCGATCACACCGGGCCGGTTGCGGCTGCTGAAGCCCGCGCTGCGCGAAACTTCGGCGCCGACCACACGTTCTTCGTGATCAATGGCACCTCGACGGCGAACAAGATCGTCTGGCATTCGATGGTCGCGCGGGACGATCTGGTGCTGGTGGATCGCAACTGCCACAAATCGATTCTGCACGCCATCATCATGACGGGCGCGATACCGCTGTACATGAGCCCGACGCGCAACGAGCTGGGCATCATCGGCCCGATTCCGCTGGAAGAATTCACTCGCGAGTCCATCCAGGCGAAGATCGCCGCCAACCCGCTGGCGCGTGGCCGACCGCCGAAGGTCAAGCTGGCGGTGGTGACGAACTCGACCTACGACGGGCTCTGCTACAACGCCAACCTGATCAAGCGCACCCTGGCTGACAACGTAGAAGTGCTGCACTTCGACGAGGCCTGGTACGCCTACGCAGCATTCCACGAGTTCTATGACGGCCGCTACGGCATGGATACGCGGGAGCAGGGCCCGCTGGTGTTCACCACCCACTCGACGCACAAGCTGCTGGCAGCGTTCAGCCAGGCCTCGATGATCCATGTGCTCGACAGCCAGACACGGCAGCTCGACCGCGATCGCTTCAACGAAGCCTTCATGATGCACATCTCCACCTCGCCGCAGTACGGCATCCTCGCATCGCTGGACGTGGCGTCGGCCATGATGGAAGGCCCGGCGGGACGCTCGTTGATTCAAGAGACGTTCGATGAGGCGCTGAGCTTTCGTCGGGCGCTGGCCAACCTGCGCCAGCACATCGATGCCGACGACTGGTGGTTCAGCATCTGGCAGCCACCGCTGGTCGACGGCGCCGAGGCGCTGGTGACCCCGGACTGGCTTCTTGAGCCAACGGCTGACTGGCATGGCTTCGGCGATATCGCCGACGATTACGTACTGCTCGACCCAATCAAGGTCACGCTCGTCACTCCGGGCCTTACCGCATCCGGCGCGCTGGGTGAAAGTGGCATACCGGCGGCGGTGGTCAGCAAGTTTCTCTGGGAACGTGGTCTGGTGGTGGAAAAAACCGGGCTGTATTCGATGCTGGTGCTTTTCTCCATGGGCATCACCAAGGGCAAGTGGAGCACCCTGCTGACCGAGTTGCTGGAGTTCAAGCGTCACTACGACGCCAATATCCCGCTGGTCGAGGCCCTGCCATCAATTGCGCGCGCCGGTGCAGCGGCCTATACGGGTATGGGGCTGCGTGATCTCTGCGATGCGCTGCATGCCTGTTATTGCGAAAATGCCACGGCGCGGGCCATGCGCAGGATGTACACGGCGTTGCCGGAGCCTGCGATGACTCCGGCCCAAGCCTATGACAAGCTGGTTCGCGGCGAGGTCGAAGCGGTGCCGATCGAGGCACTGCAGGACCGGATCGCGGCGGTCATGCTGGTGCCGTATCCGCCGGGTATCCCGTTGATCATGCCGGGCGAGCGCTTTACCGAAGAGACTCGCTCGATTCTCGATTACCTTCGTTTCGCCCGTGATTTCGCCGAGCGTTTCCCCGGGTTCGATGCCGACGTTCATGGCCTGCAACATGAGGCAGGCGCGGATGGATGTGTGTACACCGTCGACTGTATCCGCGAAGAATGATGCGTCGATGCTCGCCACCGTCTACAACGGCATGAACAGGTCGTCTGGCGGCGTGGTCTGTATCACATCGTCTGCATCGACATTCACTCGTCGTGGTGGCAGTTGTTATAGTTGCCCGCCGTCGTACGGGTTTGCCCGCCACGGCGCTCCCCATGCGCCCTTGCTGTCGAGGATGATAGCGTGACCGAATACAAAGCCTTCCGCGTAGAGTTGGCAGACAAGATTGCCCGCGTCGTGATCAATCGGCCTGAAAAGATCAATGCGATGGACGCTGCGTTCTGGTCGGAAATCATCGATATCTTCAACTGGATCGATGCAACCGACGAAGTGCGCGTAGTCGTCCTAAGTGGCGCCGGTGACCACTTCTCTTCCGGTATAGACCTGCAGATGCTCGCTTCGGTCGGCAGCCAGCTTGGCAACGACGTCGGCCGCAATGCAGAGCAGCTGCGGCGCAAGATCCTCTCTCTGCAGGCATCGTTCAATGCCGTGGACAACTGCCGCAAGCCGGTCATCGCCGCGATCCAGGGTTACTGTCTGGGCGGCGCCATCGATCTGATCTCCGCTTGCGACATGCGTTACAGCACGGCGGACGCGAAATTCTCGATCAAGGAAATCGACATGGGCATGGCGGCCGATGTCGGCACCTTGCAGCGGCTACCTCGCATCATCGGCGATGGCATGATGCGCGAACTGGCCTTTACCGGCCGCACCATCAGCGGCGAGGAAGCGCGCAGCATCGGGCTGGTCAATCGCACCTATGCCGATCAGCAGATGCTGATGGACGCCGTGCTGGAGCTGGTCCGTGACATCGCCAGCAAATCACCGCTCGCCATTCGCGGCACCAAGGAGATGATCCGTTACATGCGCGATCACCGGGTCGACGATGGTCTCGAGTACATCGCCACCTGGAATGCGGCCATGCTGCAGTCGGCCGACATCAAGGTCGCCATCGCCGCTCATATGAGCAAACAGAAGCCGGACTTTGCCGACTGATGCGTCACCACACGTTTGCGCGGGAGGCGCACTAGGCATGGTTACTGGAGCTACTTCACTCGGTCTGGTACGTGACGAACTGTTCGCCACCATGGAAGAAGCCGAGCAGAGCCTCGAGCATTTCATCATCGACCGCAACAACGGCGGCCTGTTGCAGCAGGCCGTGGAGAACCTCAAGCAGGTGCGCGGCACGCTCAACCTCATCGAGCTGACCGGCGCCGAGTTGCTCGCGCAAGAAATACTGCAGCTGGCTACCGACATCCCGGTCGGCGCCGGCGAGGACCGCGACGTGCAACTCGCCGCGCTGAGCAACGCGCTCTACGTGCTGCGGCGTTATCTGGAAAGCGTCGATGCCAGCCGCCAGGAAATCCCCGAGCTGCTGCTTCCAGCCATCAACGCGCTGCGCCAGGCGTGCGCGCAGCCGCCGTTGCCGGAAAGTTTCTTTTTCAGCGTCCGGCTCGACCATGCCCGTCCTGCGTTGGACGTGCCGGTTCGTTCGGGAGTCGCGCCAGTTGCCGAGGCCCGGCGGCTGCGTCAGATGTATCAGGTCGGGTTGCTCGGCTTCATTCGTGAAGAGAATCTGCCAGCCAGCCTGAAACTCATGGGCCGCGCTTTGACGCGGCTGGATCATCTCTTCGTCGAGTCGCCAGGAGGTCGGCTGTGCTGGATCGGCAGCGCCGCTGTCGAATCGCAACTGGACGGCCAGCTATTGCCGCGCAAGTCGCGCAAGCAGCTGTTTTCCCGTCTGGACCGGGAACTCAAGCAGGTCATTGGCAACCCTGCATACGAGGCGCCACGCAGCCTGCTCAAAGAGCTGCTATACGTCGTCGCGCTGGCGGACACCCATGGGCCTATCGCCAGCCAGGTCCGTCAGGTGTTCTCGCTGGGTTCGCTGCCGTTCACCGACCACCTGCTGGAAGATGAATCCCAGCGCCTGGCCGGCCCGGGCCAGGCCGTCATGCGTTCGCTGTCCTCGGCGATCCGTGAGGAACTGGCGAGCCTGAAGGATCTGCTGGATCTGATCGAGCGAGGTACCGCCCAGGCGGAAGCCTACTCGAACCTGCATAACCTGCTCGGGAAGATGGCCAAGACCCTCGGCATGGTTGGCCTTTCATCTGCGGCCAGCACGCTGCAGGCGCAGCTGGGTGACGTGTCTGGCTGGAGCCTGGAGCATGCGCCGGAACCGCATGTCATCCAGCGTCTTGCCGATGCCGTGCTGTATGTCGAGAGCATGGTCGCCAGCCTCGAGCGCGGCGATCGACGCGATAGCAAGCCTCAGGTCGCCCGACCCGGCATGGAAGCGGAAGCCTTTGCCAATCACCAGCTCACCGAAGCGTGCATCGTGGTAATCGATGAGGCGACCGCAGGCCTGGCGCTGGCCAAGCGGGCAATCACCGCTTATCTCGAGTCCAACGGGGAGAAATTGCACCTGGCCAACGTGCCGTTCAGCCTGCAGGCCGTGCGCGGCGGTCTGCGTTTTCTTGAGCAGGAGCGCGCGGCGGACCTGATCGGCGCCTGCGCTGATTTCATTCAAAAGCACATGCTCGAATCGAACCAGATGCCCCCCGAGCAACTGCTGGAAACTCTGGCCGATGCGCTGACCAGCCTGGAGTACTACCTTGAAGGTGGTGCGGTATTGCGACGTGACGACTCGCGCGTGAGCGTGCTTGATCTGGCCAGCGAGAGCGTACGCGCGCTGGGCATGCCGGTAGCCGCCTGATGAGCTTGCGCTGGCAGGCGGCGCTGCTCGATCCCTTGATGGCTGGGGGCTGGGCGGTGGTGCACTGCCGGCAACAGTTTCTGCTCGATGGCAACGGTGCGCTCTTTCCGCGGGACTGGCTCAAGCGCCTGGATCTGCCGCTGCTCAGCGAACAGGGTCTGGGGCACTTCGACGGAGAGCCGGTGTTTCTTTTCGAACTGGACTTTCCGGCCGATGTGCCAGGCGCGCGCTGGCAGGGCCTGCGCCAGTTCATGCAGGAGGACGATCGCGATCTGTTCCGGCTCCTCGGCTATGCCACGCAGATCGGTACCTGGGTCAGCCAGCATCGTTTCTGTGGCAGCTGTGGCTCGCCCATGCAGGCGCGAGCCGGTGAGCGTGCCATGTACTGTCCAGCCTGTGGAGTTCAGCACTATCCGCGGCTTTCACCGAGCATGATCGTCCTGGTCACCCGTGGAGACGAACTGTTGCTGGCGCGCTCACCGCGTTTCGCGCCTGGTGTCTACAGCACGCTGGCCGGTTATGTTGAGCCGGGTGAGTCGGTGGAGCAGTGTGTCGCACGCGAGGTAAGAGAAGAAGTCGGTGTGGCCATTCATGCGCCGCAGTACATCGCCAGCCAGGGCTGGCCGTTTCCCCATTCCCTCATGCTCGGATTCCACGCGGAATATGCCGGTGGCGATATCGTGCTGCAGCCCGAGGAAATCGAGGATGCCCGTTGGTTCGCCATCGACAACCTGCCGGCGTTGCCCGCGCGCCAATCCATCGCCCGCTATCTGATCGAGCTTTATCTGGCCCGTCGGCTAGGCCACCCCGAACCAGTGTTGCCAGGCTAGCCGCAGACTCATCGCCAGTACGACCAGAATGAATACCGGACGGATGAACCGCGAGCCACCGCGGATCGCCGTGCGCGCGCCGAGGTAGGCCCCTGCCATCAAGGCCAGCCCCATCCCAATGCCCAGCACCCAGGCGACGTGACCGCCGATTATGAATACTGCAAGCGCCATGGCATTGCTGACGAAATTCATCGTCCGCGCCACGCCGCTCGCTCTCAGCAGGTCGAGCGGGTAGAGCAGCATGCTGCTGACCGTCCAGAAGGCGCCGGTTCCCGGGCCGGCTACGCCGTCGTAAAAGCCCAGTGAAAGGCTCTGTGGCCATTGGCGTCTGCGGCCGATGACCACTGCATCGCTGGCTGATTTGGCCGGCATATGGCTGAAGAGCAGATAGATCCCGCAGGCAGAAACCACCAGCGGCAATAGCTGGTTAAGCCAGCTTGCCGGCATGAATTGCGCGACTACTGCGCCAACTGCGGCGCCGATCGCCGTGCCCGTGAGCGCTCGTCGCCACAGGCCCGGCTCGAATAGTCGGCGGCGATAGAAGGTGTAGCTGGCTGTGGCCGAGCCGAATGCGGCGCACAGCTTGTTGGTGCCCAGCACGAGATGCGGTGGTAGGCCGGCAGTCAGCAGGGCAGGAATGGTCAACAACCCGCCGCCCCCGGCGATGGCGTCGATGAACCCTGCAGTGAAAGCTACGGCGACCAGAATCACCAGCGTGGCAGGATCGAGCGCGAGCTCAAGTGCGAAGGGCATGCGGGCCTCAATAGGCAGAACGGCAGCGGAGGATAATGCGACTGGCCACGTCGGCGAAAGAGCTTGCTCGTATGACCGAGATCCACGTCCTGATAGACAAGAGTGTCAGCGCGTGATGGCCGTCCCATGCAGATGCTGGCTGCTCTGATTGCTCCTGCGGATAATGTCGCACCCAATTGAAAGGACGCATGGTTATGCAATATCTCGGGCTTGCGATCGTGATCGCACTGCTGGCTGTGATCGTATTGCTGGTCGCGCTGCGCTTGCTACTGGGGGGGCACTGGCTGATGGGATGGTTGCGCGGGACTTGCGGCTTTTTGGTCCTGTTGTTCGCCGGATTGATTGGCCTGATTGGCTACGACGTCAGCACCTACGCTGCGCTGCCTGACAAGAAGCCGCTGGTCACTGTGAGTTTCCACGCCCAGGGTCCGCAGCGTTACGAAGTCAGCCTGGAACAGGGCAACGAGACGCGAACGGTGATGCTGGAAGGTGATCTATGGCAGCTCGATCTCAATCTGCTTCGCTGGAAGAGCCTGGCTGAGCTGATAGGTCTGGAGTCAGGGTATCGACTGGAGCGGCTTTCCGGACGATATCTCGCCGTGGAGCAACAGAACATCGCCCGCCATGGTCGCGTTGTACTGAGCGAGAACCCTCTGGGCGTGGATATATGGGACGCGCTGCAGCTCGAACGCCGCGATCTGAACTTCCTAGAACCGCAAGTACTTCGTGTCGACTACATGCCAATCGCCGATGGGGCCGTCTATGCCGTGGAACTGGCGCCTACGGGGCTACTGGCGAAACCGGTGAATGCCGCTGCGACCGAGGCACTGAAGAACTGGTAAGCGTGGGCAGACAAAAAAGGGAGCCGCTTGGCTCCCTTTTTTGTGCGGCGAACGATCAGGCCAGATAACCACCGTCGACGTTCAGCGACACGCCGGTGGTGTAGCTGGACGCGTCGCTGGCCAGGTAGAGCACCGCACCGGCCATTTCGCTCGGCTGGGCGACCCGGCTCAACGGGATGTGCTGCAGTGCCATCTCCAGGATGGACTCGTTCTTGACCAGCGCTGAGGCGAATTTGGTATCGGTCAGGCCTGGCAGCAGGGCATTGCAGCGAATACCGAACTGCGCGCATTCCTTGGCGAAGGCCTTGGTCATGTTGATCACGGCGCCCTTGGTGATCGAGTAGATGCCCTGGAAGTTGCCGGGCGTTACCCCGTTGATGGAAGCGACGTTGATGATGCTGCCGCCGCCGTGTTCGCGCATCAGCTTGCCGGCTTCGATGGACATGTAGAAGTAGCCGCGGATATTCACGTCGACGGTTTTCTGGAAGGCCGAAACATCGGTATCCAGCACGTGGCAGAACTGGGGATTGGTCGCCGCATTGTTGACCAGAATATCGAGGCGGCCGAACTGTTCGCGGATCTGGGCAAACACTGACTGGATCTGTTCCATCTCGCCGATGTGACAGGCGACCGGGGTGGCCTTGCCGCCTTCAGCGATGATCGCGTCGGCTACCGCCTGGCAGCCTTCGATCTTGCGGCTGGATACGATCACATGGGCGCCTTGCTGCGCGAGCAGTTTGGCGATGGCTTCGCCGATACCGCGGCTGGCGCCGGAAACGAAGGCGATTTTGCCGTCTAGGTCGAACAGGGTTGTCTTGGACATGGTCGTTCCTCTTTTCTTGTTCGGTCCTGTGGCGTGCCACAGGGTTTGGATAGCTTCAGAGCGTCGATTGCCCGATCACTTGCAGCGCCTTGTGTTCGAGCAACTTGTTCATGTGGATGAATGAGGCGAAACGCTGGTCCTGGGTCTGACCGTGATAGAAGCGGTAGTAGATCTGCTGAACGATTCCAGCCAGGCGAAACAGGCCATAGGTGTAGTAGAAATCGATGCAGGGAATCTCGATCCCGGCTCGTTGCGCGTAGTAATCGACGAAGCCCTGCCGGGTATGCATGCCGGGTAGATGACTCGGTTGGCGACGCATTGCCTGCATTGGCTGGGGATCAGCGGCTTCGATCCAGTAGGCCAGCGTATTGCCCAGATCCATCAGCGGATCGCCGATAGTGGTCATTTCCCAGTCCAGTACGCCGATGATCTCCATCGGGTTATCCGGGTTGAGGATGACGTTGTCGAAACGGTAGTCGTTGTGAATGATTCCCGGCTTAGGGTGATCCGCCGGCATCTTGTCCTTCAGCCAGGCCTTCACCGCCTCCCAGGCGGGCGCATCGGGAGTGATGGCGCGTTCGTAGCGCTCGCTCCAACCCTCGATCTGGCGCTTCACGTAGCCTTCCGGCTTGCCCAGGTCGCCGAGGCCGCAGGCCTGATAGTCGACATTGTGCAAGTCGACGAACTTGTCGATGAAGCTCTCGCAGAGGGCACGGGTCTGGCCTTCATCGAGGCTCAGTTCCGGCGGCAGCTCCGAGCGCAGGATGATGCCGTTGACGCGCTCCATCACGTAGAACTCCGCGCCTATCACTGAATCATCGGTGCAGTACACGTACGCCTTCGGGCAGTAGGGAAAGCCTTCGTTGAGCTGATTGAGAATGCGAAATTCGCGGCCCATGTCGTGGGCTGATTTAGCTTTGTGTCCGAAGGGAGGGCGGCGCAAGACCAGATCGCGATCGGGATACTGCAGCAGGTAGGTCAGATTCGATGCGCCGCCGGGAAACTGGGAAATCTGCGGTGTACCGTTCAGGCCAGGGATATGCGCCTTCAAGTATTGGTCGATGATATCGACCGGCAACTCCTCGCCTGCACGGACGCGGGTGGTTTGATCTGTAAGCGCCATTGTTATCCCTTCTACTTATGTTCGGTGCCCAAGATGATTCAGTAATCTAATGCTCAAGGTTGCGTAGACCAAGCGATGCGCGCTGTTATTGGCCGGAGTGTTGCTGGTTAATCAAGCTCCCTGATTCGTCCGCGTATGAATCGCTGGCATAAAAAAACCGAAGTCTGAGACTTCGGTTCCTTTGCATCTCAGCAATCAGCTTTCGCCTCAGGCTGGGAACAGTTCGCTGAGCTTCATGGCCAGCATCATGTCGCCTTCGGCGCGCAGCTTGCCGGCCATGAAGGCCTGCATGCCGTCGGTTTCGCCGCTAACGATGCCCTGCATGGTTTCGCTGTCCATGATCAGAGTGACGTTGGCGTCGTTGGAATCGCCCTGCTGCAGATCGCAGGTACCATCCTTGACCACCAGGTAGTAGTTTTCGGCATCAGTGATGTTGAACTGGAAGACCAGATCCAGGCCGGCAGCGGCGCTGGGGTTGAACTTCGACTGCATGCCTTTGAAAGTCTCGGCGACGTTGCTCATGAGGGTTTCCTTTTTGGTCGTTATGGGTACACGCAGCTTTTGGCCGCTTGGGGCTGGGCTCATCTATGGGTGACGAGCTCCGGATTCTTCAGGAGTTGCAGGTGCGCATGGCTGTTGAACGAAGCCAGCGCGACATCCCGATCACGAAATTTCAACAGGCTGAGCGAGGTGTTGACGATCTGCCAGTTCATCTCGAACGCCTTGATCGGCGGCACGCCTATGATCAGTTGCAGCAGCGCGGTGATAGTTCCACCGGAGGTGAAGATGGCGATACGGTCGCGTTTGCCGGCTTGATCGAGAACGCGCTCAAGACCACCACGTACACGGTCGAGAAAGTGCTGCCAGCTCTCCAGGTCGTCCTTCTCATGTTCACCGGATATCCAGCGATGCACTACATGGGTGAACAGGCGCTGAAAGTCGGCACGATGATCGGCGGCGTTGCGCAGGATGTGCATCGCATTCGGCTCCACCTGGAGCAGGTCGGGAAGATGCGCGCGGATAACCGCATCGGCGTGAAACTCATTGAAGGCAGCATCGACTTCAAGCTCAGGCTGAGCGCCTAGCCTCGCCAGCGTGGCGCGGGCGGTATTCTGCTGGCGTTCCAGCTCGCCGCTCAGGCATCTATCGAAAGACACATCGAGTTGCGCCAGGTAGTCACCCAAGGCTTCGGACTGGCGATATCCCAGCGGGGACAGCACGTCGTAGTTTTCTGCGCCGAAAGACGCCTGACCATGCCTGATCAGGTAGATACTGCCCATGCTGCTGCTCCGGCCGGCACTGTTTTTCGCGAGGGTAGGGACATCGTTCGGGAGTGTCAACGATAATTCGAACGTTTGTTTGAATCGCTCGCGCTGGCTCAGGTACAGGCCCGCCGGTATGCTGGCGGCATGCCGCCGAAGGTAGTTTGTCGGCGATCGGAACTCATCGAGGGGGATACGTGGAATTTCTTGTCGACTATGCCAGCTTCCTGGCAAAGACCGTCACGTTGGTCGTGGCGATCGTGATCGTGCTCATCGCGCTGGCTTCGATGCGGCGGGGGCGCAGCAAACAGAGTGGTGGGCACCTCGAGGTGCACAAGCTCAACGAATTCTACAAATCCATGCGTGAGCGCCTGGAGCAGGCCGTAATGGAGAAGGACGCGTTCAAGGCATTGCGCAAGCGCGAAGCGAAGGCGGCCAAGCAGAACAGGAAGGCCGAGTCTCCAGCTCGAGTCTTCGTTCTCGATTTCGATGGCGATATTCGCGCGTCTGCAGTAGACAACCTGCGCCACGAGATCACCGCGCTGCTGACCATGGCGACGCCGCAGGATGAGGTGGTGTTGCGCCTGGAAAGTGGTGGCGGCATGGTCCATGGCTATGGCCTGGCTGCCTCGCAGCTGGTGCGCATTCGAGATGCCGGCGTGCCTCTGACCGTCTGTGTCGACAAGGTCGCAGCCAGCGGCGGCTACATGATGGCCTGTATCGGCAATCGCATTCTCACCGCACCGTTCGCCATTCTCGGTTCCATTGGCGTGGTGGCACAGCTGCCGAATGTGCATCGACTGCTGAAGAAGCACGATGTCGATTTCGAAGTGCTGACCGCTGGCGAGTACAAGCGCACGTTGACCGTGTTCGGCGAGAACACCGAGAAGGGCCGCGAGAAGTTCCAGGAAGACCTGGAGACGACCCACGAGCTGTTCAAGAACTTCGTCGCGCGTTACCGGCAGAACCTGTCGATAGATGACGTGGCGACGGGAGAGGTGTGGCTGGGCATTGCCGCGTTGGGCAAGCATCTGGCGGACGAACTCAAGACCAGCGATCAGTATCTCGCCGAGCGCGCTCAGGAAGCGGAACTGTTCCAGTTGCATTACATACAGAAGAAAAGCCTGCCCGAGCGCTTCGGCATGGCGGCCAGTACGGTTATGGAGCACGGCTTGCTGAAAGGCTGGAGCCGGCTGAACGAACAACGTTTTTGGCAATGACAAGGGGAACCGCATGAGCAGCTTCAAGGCACTACAAGTCAGCGAGACGACCGAGGGTCGTTTCGAAACCCGTATCGTCGAACGTACTACCGACGAGCTGCCAGCCGGTGAGGTACTCATTCGGGTGCATTACTCCTCGCTGAACTTCAAGGATGCGCTATCGGCGAGCGGCAATCGCGGCGTGACCCGCTCATTTCCCCATACGCCAGGCATCGACGCCGCGGGTGTCGTGGCTTCGTCCAGCGTCGGTGAGTTCGCCGAAGGCGATGAGGTGATTGTCACGGGCTACGACCTGGGCATGAACACCGCCGGTGGCTTCGGCCAGTACATCCGCGTTCCGGCGGCCTGGGTGATCAAGCGCCCGCAGGGGCTTTCGTTGCGCGAGGCTATGATCCTCGGCACGGCCGGGCTGACCGCGGCCCTCTGCGTCGACAAGCTGGAACAGGCGGGTCTTGAGCCAGGCGAAGCGCCCGTGCTGGTCACTGGCGCGACGGGTGGCGTTGGCAGCATAGCGGTGGCGCTATTGGCCAGTCTTGGCTACAAGGTTGCGGCGGTCACGGGCAAGGCTGATCAGGCGGACTTCCTTACTCGCCTGGGGGCTAGCCAGATCGTCGAGCGCGCCGCACTGCAGGCTGGTGTGGAGAAAGCGTTGCTCAAGGAACAATGGGGCGGGGCGGTGGACACCGTTGGCGGAGACATCCTGTTCAACGTGGTGAAGTCGCTACAGCGCGGTGCCAGCGTGGCCTGTTGCGGCCTTACCGCCGGGACGCATTTCCAGGCCAGCGTGCTTCCGTTCATTCTTCGCGGCGTGAATCTGCTGGGTGTTGATTCGGTGGAGATCCCGCTGGTAGTCAAGGCTTCCATGTGGGACAAGCTATCGCTGCAGTGGAAGCTGGCCAATCTGGACGACCTCTCGCAGGAGGTCGGGCTGGAGGAGTTACCGACGGCGATCGTGCGCATTCTGGCCGGCGGCCAGGTGGGTCGAGTGCTGGTCCGCGTGGACTGAATTCCACACGTGCTGGCTTATCGCCGCGATAGTGGCAATGAATTTCCTCGGCAGCGGTAATTGGCGGAATCTAGCGCCACTCCTGATCGCAACCGAGGAAATGTCTCATGAAGAAGCTCGCCGAGAAGATCAAACAGATCGCTGCCGGAAAAAAGGCCGATGTAGTCACCACGCCGGTCGAACACCCCAACTTCTGGATGTATCAATGAAGCAATGAAAAGCCCGCCAATAGGCGGGCTTTTTATTTGTCGCAATCGACCGGGCTGGTATCAGCTCTGGCGACGGCGGAACAGCGGGCGCTCATCGTCGGCCGCGGCCTGATAGGTCACCGAAAAGTCCTTCAAGCCTTCCAGCGCGTCGACCGGGTCCCGATCGGCGCGAATGGCGAACGCATCGAAGCCGCAGCGACGCATGTAGAACAGCTGGTCCCGCAGCACATCGCCGATGGCGCGGATCTCGCCTTTGTAGCCGTAGCGCTCGCGCAAAAGGCGGGCACTGGAGTAGTGGCGGCCGTCGGTGAAGCTGGGGAAATTCAGCGCGATGACCTGGAAGTGCGCCAGGTCGTCTGCGATGTCCTCGATCTGCTCGTTGGCATCGAGCCAGACCCCGAGGCCGCCGTCGCGGGCTTTCAGCGCATGGGCATGGTCCAGCCAGAGATGCAGCGGCACGATCAGATCGTCGCTATTGCACAGGTCGTCGAGCGTCTGTTCCTTGGGCAGCAGATGCCAGGTCTCGTCGACCAGTTGATCGTTCTTAATGATTCGCTGCATAGACGCGCTCCTTGAAGGGATCAATGCCGATGCGGCGGTAAGTGTCGATGAACTGTTCATCTTCGGTACGCTGCTCCACGTAAACGTTGATGATCTTTTCGATCACATCTGGCATCGAGTCCTGGGCGAAGGATGGGCCGAGGATCTGGCCGAGGCTCGCGTCACGGCCGGAACTGCCGCCCAGCGAAACCTGGTAGAACTCCGCGCCCTTCTTGTCCACGCCCAGAATGCCAATATGGCCGACATGGTGGTGACCGCAGGCGTTCATGCAGCCTGAGATGTTCAGGTCGATGTTGCCCAGGTCGAACAGGTAATCGAGGTTATCGAAGCGACGCTGGATGGATTCGGCGATTGGGATCGACTTGGCGTTGGCCAGCGAGCAGAAGTCGCCGCCAGGGCAGCAGATGATGTCGGTCAGCAGGCCGATGTTCGGCGTGGCCAGACCCAATTCGCGCAGTTCATGCCACAGCTCGAACAGCTTGGCCTGCTCGACATCGGCCAGAATCATGTTCTGCTCGTGGGAGTTGCGCACCTCGCCGAAGCTGTAGCGATCGGCCAGATCGGCGATGGCATCGAGCTGCTTGTCGGTGACGTCGCCGGGCGCCACGCCAGTGCTCTTCAGCGAGAGGGTGACTGCCGCGTAGCCGGGCTTCTTGTGTGCGACCACGTTGCGCTGGCGCCAGCGGGCAAAGCCTGGATGCTCTGCGTCCAGCTGGGCGAGCGCAGCGCTCTGGTCTTCCAGGGCTTTGTACTCCGGATCGACGAAAAACTTGCTGACACGCTGAACTTCAGCTTCGGTCAGCGTCGTCGGGCCGTCCTTGAGATGCGCCCATTCGGCATCGACGCGCTCGGCAAAAACTTCTGGCGTGAGCGCCTTGACCAAAATCTTGATGCGTGCCTTGAACTTGTTGTCACGACGGCCATAGCGGTTATAGACCCGCAGGATGGCGTCGAGATAGCTCAACAGGTGCTGCCAAGGCAGAAATTCGTTGATGAAGCTGCCGACGATCGGGGTCCGGCCGAGGCCGCCACCGACCGAAACGCGGAAGCCCAGGTCGCCGGCCTCGTTCTTCACCGCTTCCAGGCCGATATCGTGCACCTCGATGGCGGCCCGGTCGCTGACCGCGCCGTTGACGGCGATCTTGAACTTGCGCGGCAGGAAGGCGAATTCGGGGTGGAAGGTCGACCACTGGCGAATGATCTCGCACCACGGGCGGGGATCGATCAGCTCGTCCTTGGCGACACCGGCGAACTGGTCGGTGGTGGTGTTGCGGATGCAGTTGCCGCTGGTCTGGATGGCGTGCATCTGCACGGTGGCCAGCTCGGCAAGAATTTCCGGCACGTCTTCCAGCTCGGGCCAATTGAACTGCACGTTGGTCCGGGTACTGATGTGCGCGTATCCCTTGTCGTAATGACGTGCGATCTCGGCCAGCTTGCGTACCTGGGTGGAGGACAGCAGCCCGTAAGGCACGGCTACGCGCAGCATCGGCGCGTAGCGCTGGATGTACAGGCCATTCTGCAGGCGCAGCGGGCGGAATTCTTCATCAGCGAGTTCGCCAGCCAGGAAGCGGCGAGTCTGGTCGCGGAACTGCCGGACCCGATCCTCGATGATGTGTTGGTCGTACTGATCGTAAACGTACATAAATGTCCTGTTTTCAGGCTGTCTACAGCATTCGCGCGCACGGCCGCGCACCCATTAAGGGAGGGCGGCACGATACCAGCTCGTGGTTATACGCAAAAGTGATGTTTGGGAATATGTTTAGAACCAAACCAAGCCAAATGGACTTATAACCCGCTGCCCTTGAGCAACGCACAACAGTGGTCTTAACTGCCTCAAAGAAGCTGTCGATATCATCGAACCGCTAGAGGAGAACTTCCGTGAGAAACGAACAGCGCGACAGTGTGGTGGACGCCGCGGCTATCTTCAGTCTGATCATGCTCGCGGTGGGCACCGCGATCTTCTGGGTCAGCCATCAGTAGTAAAAGCTCAGCTCCCAACCAGATAGAGCACCAGTTTCACCAACCCCAGGATCACCAGCACGAACAGAACGGTGAAACCCACGCCGAGAATGATGAAGTGGCTGGGTTTTCCATGGCTGAAATCCCGGGCTCTGTTCTTGCCGCTCTGTACGCCCAGTGCCGCAGCCAGAACGCTGCTCAGCATTTCGCGAAGCGTCAGAGTCTTTTCCTGATCGTCTTTCATTGGTGTCTCGGACATGACTGCCTCCAATCGCGGCTTCTCCGGAGTCTAGTCGAGCGGTACATTCTCGCCGCACGTTGTGGCGGGCTTCATCTAGAGACTCTCTTTGAGCCAGTCCCAAAGTCCCAACGAGAATCCCGGGAAAAGATTGATCCCCAGCGCTGACTTGAGCACGTACAGGATCACCAGCCCTACCAATGCAGAAAACAGCAGGAACAAGGTCGCCAATGCAGCCTTGGCCACCAGCGAGAGATTTTGCTGGGGACGGGTCAGGTTTCGCTTGTTGCGACCGGCGACGATTGCGAAGTAATAGCGGTCGCGCCACACCTTCACCGTCCCGCGCAGATCGACGCGGTGCTTGACCCATGACCGCGCGCCGAACACCCCACGCAGGGCATCGAGCTGCTCTTCGCTGAAGGATTCACGCAAGTGCTCGGGCAGGCGCTGTTTCAAACCACGGATGAACGGGTCCTGATCGACCGCCGCATCCGAGTAGGGTTTAGGGTAGGGCGTATGTTCTTCGTCTGCTTTGGGTGAGTTCATTGCGGGGTCGCTCCGGAAAGCGCGTCAGAGCGCGGCGAGAGTGGTGTGCAACTGACTGAAGTTTGGACGGCCTTCTGGCTGCTCTGACATGCACTGATTCTGTAGCTCGAACAGAGTGTGCCGATGCGAATCGTTTTCGAGGTCTGGGCAGCGTTGCAGCAACTCTTCCAGCAGACAACCGAAAGCGCGCGATTCGATGCGTTGCAGCGCTTGGCCAGTGGCACTCTCCGGCTCGAAGAACGAGGCAGCGCCGAAATCGCTGAGCAGGCATTCGCCCGTTGGATCGACCAGCAGATTATGGGCGTACAGATCGCCATGCAGGATGCCGCGCTGATGCAGGTGAGCGACCGCCGAGGCGGTGCCGCGGGCGATGCGCAGCGCCTGCTCCACGGTAAAGGTTCGATCCTCGGCGTAGCAATCGCGTGTGCAACTGACCAGCGACGGCGGACCAGCCAGCGGCAGGAAGGCCGACTCGACCAGATCCATCAGCAGACCCGGCGTTTGGCCCGGCTGATCAGCCAGCGGCCCGGCAACATCGATCAGATTTGGATGGGCGCCAGCGGATACGCAGGCTGCCATCTCGCTGTGGGGCAGGCCGTCGCTGGTGACATGGCCCTTGAACAGCTTGGCGGCCATTTGCTTGGGCGACTGTCCGCTCGGCTGCCATGCGGCACGGTAGATGATGCCCGACGCACCCTGGCCCAGTTGCTCGTGCAAAACGACTTGTTCGCGCGGGATCGCCGGCAGCGAATGACGAGCGAGCCTCATCGCTTCGCTGGTGTCGCTGAAGGGGTTGCCGGCAGCGGCCAGCCAGCTGAGTCGCGGCAGTGTCAGCACCCAGTCGGGCAGCGCTGGCAGGCGGTTGGCGGCGATGCGCAGCAATTCCAGGTTGACGCAATTGGCCAGCGAATCCGGCAGCGAAGACAGCTGGTTGCCAGCGAGCATCAGTTTCTGCAAGTGGCGGCAATTGCCGATCTCGTCAGGCAATGCCTGCAGCCGGTTGTCGGTGAGGATCAGCCAGCGCAACGCCGATGGCAACGCGGCGGCGGGCAGATGGCGAATCTGATTGGCTTTGAAGCCGATCATCTCCAACTGCTCGCAGTCGCCGAGGCAGTCCGGCACCCCGGTGAAGAGGTTGTCCGAGCAGAACAGAATGCGCAGCTTGCGCAGACGGGACAGGTCGGACGGCAGGCTCTTGAGGCGGTTGCCGGAGAGATTCAGCACTTCCAGCGTATCGGCGAGGGCGAAGATCGCCTCCGGGAAGCTCTGCAGGTCGGCCGAGAGATCGAGGCGGCGTATTCCGGCCAGCTCGCCACGTTCCAGTTGTTCCAATGTGTGCATGCGACTTGCGCTTTCCTTGCTGAGATGGGCGGTGTGGGCGGCGTGAGTATTGCGCTGGGACAGTGACGGGGGCTTGTGGGTTCAGGCCCCACGATCAACGCGTCGCTTGCGATCGAGCACCTGCTCGGCGCGGGCGCGGAGCTGGCCGCACCCGCCGTCGATGTCCTGGCCGGCCGAGTTGCGTACCTTGGTCAGCACGCCGCGACTGTGCAGGTAACGCACGATCTGCACGATGCGCTCGCCATCGGGACGCTGATATTCGTCATCTTCCAGACTGTTGTAAGGGATCAGGTTCATCACCGCGTACTTGCCCTTGAGCAGGCGCAGGATGCCATCCATCTCATCCTGGTTGTCGTTGATGCCCTTGAGCAGTGTCCACTGGTACTGGATCGGGAATCCGGTCGCGCGGGCGTAGGCCTCGCCGAGGTCGACCAGTTCGTCGGGTGCGATCTGTGGCGCGCGCGGCAGCAGGGCCTGACGCAGCGCCGCATCGGTACTGTGCAGGGACAGGGCCAGCGCCGGCTTGACCCGCTGCTGCGGCAGACGCTCGAACACGCGCATGTCGCCGACGGTGGAGAACACCAGATTCTTGTGGCCGATGCCGCCGTCCGTGCCGAGCAGGTCGATGGCTTCGAGCACGTTGTCGAGATTGTGTGCGGGCTCGCCCATGCCCATGAACACCACCTTCTTTACCGGGCGGAAGCGTCGGGCGAGGGCGACCTGGGCAACAATCTCGGCACTGCCCAGCTGACGCAGCAGTCCGCTCTTGCCAGTCATGCAGAACACGCAGCCAACGGCGCAGCCGACCTGACTGGACACGCACAGGCCGTCTCGCGGCAGCAGGACACTTTCCACCATCTGCCCATCGGTCAGCTCCACCAGCAGGCGCGCCGAACCGTCGGCCGCCGGATGTTCGGAACGCAGCCGCGCCAGACCGTCGATCTCGGCGCTCAGCGCCGGCAGCCCTGCGCGCACGCTCAGCGGCAGGAAGTCCTCGGCCTGTTGTTGGCGCCGGCCGACATCGAGCGGCAGGCCCCTGAGCCAGGCACGGGTCATTCGCCCGATATGACGGGGCTTGGCGCCGATATCGGCGAGGCGTTGCTGCAGGTCTGGGATTCGCATAGGGCGCGCATTCTATCCGGGGTCACGCGGTGAAGCGACGGCAGAACGGCACGATGCCGACCAGCAGGACGGCGAGCAGCGCGAAGGCCATGCCCAGTGAGCTGAAATGCGCGACCACGCCCATCATGGCCGGGCCCGCGAGGACTCCGGCGAAACCGATGGTGGTCGCCACGGTGACGGCCAGTTGCACCGGCATGCCGTCCTGCCGGCTCAGGGACGAAATCAGCACCGGCGAGACGTTCGCGCAGCCCAACCCGCACAATCCGTAGCCGATCAGCGCCACGGCCCAGTGTTCGGCGGCCAGGCTCAAGCCGATGCCGAACGCAGCGAGCAACCCGCCAAAGGCGATGACGCGGGCCGTGCCGAGTGCATTGACCAGCGGGCCGCCAGCGAAGCGCGCGATGGTCA
The DNA here is from genome assembly GCF_900114065.1 of Stutzerimonas kunmingensis. Taxonomy (GTDB): domain Bacteria; phylum Pseudomonadota; class Gammaproteobacteria; order Pseudomonadales; family Pseudomonadaceae; genus Stutzerimonas; species Stutzerimonas kunmingensis. Next base: position 699,692 of record NZ_FORS01000002.1, on the reverse strand, counting down.
CCATGAGGGCGAAGGCTGCGTAACCCAGGCCGCCCTTGGCCACTTCGAGGCCTTTCTCACCGGTCAGGTAAAGCGCGCTCCAGTCCAGCACGGCGCCTTCGGCCAGATAGACGACAAAGCACATCAGGCCTACGAGTAACACCACGCCTGTGGGCCGCACGAAGGCGAAGCCGCCGCCCGGCGCACGATTCGGCAGAAAGCCGCGGGCCAGGCCGAGGTTCGCCGCAACGATCAGCCCGATCATCAGAAAGCTGCCGATCTCCGGCGCCAGGCCGAGGGTCAGCAGGCCGGTGAGCATCAGTGCGCCGCTGATGGCGCCAAGGCTGTACATGCCGTGGAAGTTCGACATCAGTCGACGGCCGACCGCAGTCTCCACCAGCACCGCCTGAATGTTCATGATTACGTCGATGACGCCCAGGCTGCCGCCGAAGCAGAACAGCGCCAGAGCCAGCAACAGCATCGAGTCGGTCAGGGCCATGCCGGCCAGCGCCAACGCCAGAAGCACGACGCTGCACAGCTGCACCGGGCGGATGCCCCAGCGGCTTACCAGCACGCCGGACAGTGGCATCCAGGTCAGCGAGCCGACGCCGATGCAGAGCAGCAAAAGGCCGAACACTGCATCTGTCATCTCTATGCGTTCGCGTACATAGGGCACCAGCGGCGCCCAAACGGACAGGCCGAAGCCGGCCATGAAGAAACCGCAACGGGTTGCGTTGCGCACGATAGGTGCGTCGATCTGAACGGTATTACGGACCGCAAGCATGGGCGGCATTCCTCGATGAACTGGGTTGGCGATGGGTTAAGTGCGCGGCGAGCCGCGTTTCACCACAGGGCCAGCAATCCGGTATCGAAGAGAAACAGCAGTCGGCTTCCCGCGGGCAGGCTTGAAGAGCAGGGGAGTGACGTGCTGGACATGGAAGGAGGGTAGCAGTTGGATGGATGCACAGAGGATACACAACCCGGGCTACTGAACAACCCGCGCGTAGGCCTGCGCACCATGGTGCGCCTCCCGCGTGGCTCACAACCGGTCCGGTTCGACGGGTGTGCATGCTATCGTTGGCCGCTTTGCCGCCATGTGCGCTGTCGGAGCAGTCGATGAAGTTCATACACCAGCGCGAGCACCTCAACGAGGACGACATCGTCGTCATCGAATGCTCGCAGACCTGCAACATCCGCCTGATGAACGATGCCAATTTCCGCAGTTTCAAGAACGGCGGCCGGCACACCTACCATGGTGGGGCGTTCGATAAATTCCCGGCGAAAATTGTCGTCCCGAGTACCGGCTTCTGGAACATCACCATCGATACGGTCACCCGGCGCCCCATCAGCGTGACGCGCAAACCGAACCTCAGTCACTCGATCAGGGTCATTCGACGGTCCCCCTCGCGTCTGTAATCGTCCCATGGGCTGCGAGGCAATTCACAGGGAGCGAGCTTTTGAACCGCAGCCACCATACGCACGCCATCAACACCAGCCTTGGCAACCACACGCCGGAGGCGCGCATGAGCGATAGCCGTGGCGGAACCACCCGCGCGCATCTGGGCATGCTGCTCTGGGCGCTATTTGTCGGGTTGTCGTTCCCCGCGGTGGGTTTGCTCACTGACGGGTTGCCGCCACTGCTGCTGACAGCCATGCGCTTCAGCATTGCGGCATTGGTCCTGGCGCCGCTGGCCTGGAGCCAGAGCGAAGGGCGACCGAGTTGGCGCACGCTGTTGCTATACGCCGCCATGGGGCTATGCCTGGCGGGCTTTTTCGGCACCATGTTCTGGGCGGCCCATCGGGTCAGTGCGTTGTCGATGGCGACGCTGTTCGTCAGCGTACCGCTACTGGCTTATTGCCTGGGCCGCGGGCTTGGTGTCGAGCAGCCAGCCGGCCGTCTGTTGGCTATCCTGGCGCTTGGTGCGAGCGGGGCGCTTGGGTTGGCATGGGCCGAGAACGGCGGCGATTTCTCCGGCATGCAGTTTGGCCTGGGCGAGCTGGGCTTCTTCTTCGGTTGTGTCGCTTCGGCGTTGTACCCAGTGCTCAGCAAATGGGGACTGGCGAACGGCACGTTGCCGCGACAGGCAGGTTTGCGCACCTTCTGGAGCCTGATCGCCGGCGCGCTGTTGATCGGCCTAATGGGCTTTATCTGGGAGCGACCGGCGTCGCTGCTGCGCATGAACCTGCTGGATCTGCTGCTGGTGACCTACCTCGGCGTTTTTTCCAGCGCCATGACTTTCTTCCTGCAGCAGCGAGCGACGTCCGTTCTCACGCCCGGTGCGGTCACGGCCTATAGCTACCTGGTGCCCTTCGTTTCGATGCTGCTGCTGTTCTTCGATCAGCCGGCGCGCATGGGTGTGCACTGGTTGCCGGGTAGCCTGTTGGTCGTGCTTGCCATCGGCCTGTTGTTGCGTCGCGACCGCCAGCCATAGGGCTTGCGGCCAGTCATTCGCCTAGCAGAGCACGGGTGTGGGCGATCGCCTGCCACTCGCGCTCGGTCCAGCCGCCGCTGACCTCGACGAAGGGCTGGTCCCGCTGCACCAACCAGCTGCGACATGCCTGGAAGAAGTCCATCCGTTCGCTGAGATCAGGCTGACAGCGCTGACCGTCGCCATGCCACTCGATTCCCTCGGGCGAGAGCAGCAGGTGCTGGTGGTAATCCCGCGCCAGCAGCTCGTCCTCAAGCCAGGCGGGGCAATCGCCGAACAGCGTATGACTCCAGAGCATGTTGCTCAGCAGATGGGTGTCGAGAATCAGCAGATGCGGTGCCTGAATTCTCGCGGCGTCTTCCCAGTCCAGCTGGCCATGGGCGATCGCAGGAATGTCGGCAAGCGTCGTGTCGCGTTGCGTCTGCTCGATGTAATGGCGAACGTATTCGCCCACCATCATTCCGCCGAAGGTGTGCAGCAGCCGCTGTGCAAGCCAGCTTTTGCCGGTGGACTCCGGACCGGTGAGCACCAGCACCTTCATCGCGTCGCCACCAGTGCAGTGCGCCACTCTCGCAACCCCATGATCGCGAGCCCGGTGAACAGCGCGTAGAGGCCGGCCGTCAGCCAGTAGCCCTGATAGCTGAAGAAGCCAATGAACAGCACATCCACGACGATCCACAGGAGCCAGCACTGCAGGCGCTTGAGGGCCATCCACAGCTGTGCGAGCAGGCTGAATGCGGTGAGTGCGGCGTCGATCCAGGGAAAGGCGGCCTCGGTGAAGCTCGCCATGGCGCTGCCGAGCAGCAGGCTGCCGAGCGCTGCACAGGCAATGCCTATAGCCACCTCACGCGGGCTGGCGCCGGTCACGGGCCTACCGTGTTCGCCTGCGGCACCTCGCGTCCAGGCCCACCAGCCGTAGAGCTGCATTGCGGCGAAAACACTATGCAGCAACACCTGTGAATACAGCCTGGCGTCGAGGAAAAACCAGGCGTACAGCGACACCATGCCCAGCCCGATCGGCCAGCACCATGGGTTCTGGCGCACCGTCAGCCATACGGCGATTACGCCAAGCAGCGAGGCGATCAGTTCGAGAGACGACATGGTGTGCAACCGGGCTTGCAGACGAGGGGCGCGATCATAGCGGACGTCTCCGCCGATGGCTGCATGTTGTGAGGCGCGCCAGGATTGAACGACGCCGGTATCGGCTGGTCATGGTTGAGGCGAGGGCGCAGCGGGAGGCTGGCCAGGTGTTGAACAAAGCCCCGAGGTAATGGAATCGATCCTGAATGACCCAGGCAATGGCTGGTAGTCGCGGTGGCTTGCGAATATCGGACTGCTTATGAGTGATGCCGGAGCGCGGCACGGCAAGAATCGCAATATTCAATTTCTCCGTGGGCTGGCGATCCTGATGGTGCTGCTGGCCCATGCGTCGGTGATGCTGGTTGGCGCGGAGGCCGACTGGTGGGACGGCCTGCTGCAGCGCTTCCTGCCAGGCGTTGGGGTCGATCTGTTCTTTCTTATTTCCGGCTACTTGATGGGCGCGACCTTTCTGCGCAAGCAGCAGGGTTTCGATGCCAAGGTTGTGTACGCCTTCTACAAGAAGCGCATCCGCCGTGTGCTGCTGCCGACCTGGTTCTGGGCGGCAGTGGTATTGCTGTTCAGCGTCATCGAGCCGCCGCGTGGGGCGCCGGCTTACTCGCTGGATACGTTGCTCGGCGTGACGGCGAGCGCGGCGTTTTTTCTCGCCAATGTCTTCAACGGGTTGCATGAGACAGATTTCGGCTATTTCTGGTCGATCGCTCTGGAGGTGCAGTTCTACCTGCTGTTCCCGTTGTTGCTCCTGCTGCGCCGGGCGTTCTGGCCGGCGGTGATCGGTATCGTGCTGTGGTTCAGCTTCGCCAATCCTTTCGCGCCCGAGTGGTTGTTCCGGGCGAACGGCCTGTTCATGGGGCTGCTGCTATGGAAGCTGTCGTCGCTGGATCAGTTTCGCGTCGTCGAGCGCGACATCGAGGCGATGACCGCCAGCAGCAAAGTGCTGGTGATCGGTCTGGCGGTGGTCTCGGCGAGCCTTCTGGCCATCGCGCTGGAACCGCTCGCGTCGTTCCGCTGGGCGGCGACGACACTGGTGCTGACTGTTCCATTCATGCTGGCTGTCTGTTCCAGCGAGGCGATCTTCGGCGCCTTGTCGCGTCCGTTGGAGACAGTCGGGCAGCTGTCGTTCTCGCTGTACCTGTGCCATATACCGGTCTGGCTGCTGTGCATGAGCTGGCTCGATGACCAGCCGCTGCTGCCGCGCGTGGCGGTTTGCTTAACCATGTCGCTAATCGTTGCCGGCCTGAGCTATCGCTATATCGAAAGGCCGCTGATGGAGGGTGCGAAGTCGGCGGCAGCCGCCGGAGAGGGGACGACTGCGAGTTCAATAGCCGTCGCCCGCGCAGGGCGAGGCGGCTAGAGGTGCGTTACTCGTCCTCGCCGCCGATGGCACTGAGGCACTGCAGTCGATGCGGGCCTTCCAGTAGCCAGCTTTCGCCATCGGGCTGGCGCTGGGCTTCCATGATCTGGTTGTAGCTGAACTGCCACTGGCGGCGTGTGCGGCCGTCGACCAGATCGATCGTCAGCAGGATGCCTTCACTGGCGAACGGCTGATTGGCTTCGGCCGCGGCGTCGGCATCGTCGAGCAGCGCCTCGTTCAGCGCGAACTGCCAGGCATGCAGGTCGTCGATGATCAGCATGTCGGCGGTTTCGAGTTCGTCGATCAGCAGCGGTGTTTCGGATGACATGGTGCAAGCTCCATTGAGCGGAACGACGGCGGGCGTTCACAAGCGCCCGCCGCGGGATCAGTTGTCGTAGCCCAGGTTCGGCATCAGCCAGCGTTCGCTGACGGCGATGTCTTCGCCCTTGCGCTGGCTGTAGCTTTCCACCTGATCCTTGTCGATCTTGCCGACGGCGAAATACTGCGCCTCGGGATGGGCGAAATACCAGCCGCTGACCGCTGCGGTCGGCAGCATGGCGTAGTGCTCGGTGAGGGTGACCTGGCTGATGCCGTCGGCATCCAGCAGCTGGAACAGCGTGCCTTTCTCGGTATGGTCCGGACAGGCCGGGTAGCCGGGGGCAGGGCGGATGCCCTTGTACTGCTCGCGGATCAGCTCCTCGTTGCTCAGTTGCTCATCCTTGGCGTAGCCCCAGTACTGCTTGCGCACCTGTTCGTGCAGCCATTCGGCGCAGGCCTCGGCGAGGCGGTCGGCGAGCGCCTTGACCATGATCGAGTTGTAGTCGTCGCCCTTGTCCTGATAGGCCTTGGCCAGCTCCTCGGCGCCGATGCCGGCGGTACAGATGAAGCCGCCTACATAGTCGGTGATGCCGCTGTCTTTCGGCGCGACGAAGTCGGCCAGGGACAGGTTCGGCTTGGCGTCCGGCTTGATGATCTGCTGGCGCAGGTGGTGCAGGGTGGCCAGCTTTTCGCCGCCGTCGCCGTACACTTCCAGGTCATCGTCCTGCACCTGGTTGGCTGGCCAGAAGCCGAACACCGCACGGGCGCGGATCAGCTTTTCATCAATCAGCTTGTTCAGCATCGCCTGGGCATCGCTGAACAGCGCGGTGGCCGCTTCGCCGACCACTTCGTCCTCGAGAATGCGCGGATACTTGCCGGCGAGGTCCCAGGCGATGAAGAACGGCGTCCAGTCGATGTACTCGGCCAGCGTGCGCAGGTCGATATCTTCCAGCAGATGGCGGCCGGTAAAGCTCGGCTTGACCGGCGTGTAGCTGGTCCAGTCGAACTGCGGCTTGTTAGCGACGGCCTGGGCATAGCTCAGGCGCTCGGTGCGTGCACTGCGGTTGGCGGTGCGCTCGCGGATCATGGCGTACTCTTCGCGGGTCTTCTCGACGAAGGCCGGCTTGAGCTCCTTGGAGAGCAGGGTAGTAGCGACACCCACCGCGCGCGAGGCATCGGTGACGTAGACCACCGCATCATTGTTGTACTGCGGGTCGATCTTCACCGCGGTGTGCGCCTTGGAGGTGGTGGCGCCGCCGATCATCAGCGGCAGGCTGAAGCCCTGGCGCTGCATTTCCTTGGCGACGTGGACCATCTCGTCCAGCGAAGGCGTGATCAGGCCGGAGAGGCCGATGATGTCGCACTTCTCGGCGATGGCGGTCTGCAGGATCTTTTCCGCCGGCACCATCACGCCCATGTCCACCACGTCGTAACCGTTGCAGCCGAGCACCACGCCGACGATGTTCTTGCCGATGTCATGCACGTCGCCTTTCACTGTGGCCATGAGGATCTTGCCCTTGGCTTCCGGCTTGTCGCCTTTTTCCGCTTCGATGAAGGGAATCAGATGGGCGACGGCCTGCTTCATCACACGGGCGGATTTGACCACCTGTGGCAGGAACATCTTGCCGGCGCCGAACAGGTCGCCAACCACGTTCATACCGCTCATCAGTGGGCCTTCGATCACCTCGATGGGTCGCTTGCACTGCTGGCGGCATTCCTCGGTGTCTTCGACGATAAAGGCGGTGATGCCCTTGACCAGTGCGTGCTCGAGGCGCTTGTCCACCGGCAGGCTGCGCCACTCTTCGGTTTCGGCCTCCTTGACCGAGCCGTCGCCCTTGTACTTGTCAGCGAGTTCCAGCAAGCCTTCGGTGCCGTTGGCGCTGCGGTTGAGCACAACGTCTTCGACCGCGTCGCGCAGCTCCTTGGGAATCTCGTCGTAGATCTCCAGCTGACCGGCGTTGACGATGCCCATGGTCAGGCCTGCCTTGATCGCATGGAACAGGAATACCGAGTGGATCGCTTCGCGCACCGGGTTGTTGCCGCGGAAGGAGAACGACACGTTGGATACGCCGCCGGAGGTCAGCGCGTAGGGCAGGTTGTCGCGAATGAAGGCGCAGGCTTCGATGAAGTCGACCGCGTAGTTGTTGTGCTCCTCGATGCCGGTGGCGATGGCGAAGATGTTCGGGTCGAAGATGATGTCTTCCGGCGGAAAGCCGACTTCATTGACCAGAATGTCGTAGCTGCGCTGGCAGATCTCGCGCTTGCGTGCGGCTGTATCGGCCTGACCGGCTTCGTCGAAGGCCATTACGACCACGGCGGCACCGTAGCGCTTGCACAGGTGGGCCTGCTGCTTGAACTGCTCGACGCCTTCCTTCATGGAGATCGAGTTGACGATGCCCTTGCCCTGAATGCACTTCAGACCCGCCTCGATCACTTCCCACTTGGAGGAGTCGATCATGATCGGCACGCGGGAGATATCCGGCTCGCCGGCGATCAGGTTGAGGAAGGTGACCATGGCCGCCTTCGAGTCCAGCATGCCCTCGTCCATGTTTATGTCGATCACCTGGGCGCCGGCTTCGACCTGCTGCAGGGCGACTTCCAGGGCCTCGGTGTAGTTCTCCTCGCGGATCAGGCGGGCGAACTTGGCGGAGCCGGTGATGTTGGTGCGCTCACCGACGTTGACGAACAGCGAGCTGCGGTCGATGGTGAACGGCTCCAGGCCGGACAGGCGGCAGGCCTTGGGAATGTCTGGAATTGCTCGCGGCGGGTACTTGCTGACAGCCTCGGCAATCGCCTGGATGTGAGCAGGCGTGGTACCGCAGCAGCCGCCGATGATGTTGAGAAAGCCGGAGGAGGCGAATTCCTCGACTACCGCAGCCATTTCCGCCGGGGTTTCATCGTATTCGCCGAAGGCGTTCGGCAGGCCGGCGTTCGGGTGTGCGGAAACGAAGGTGTCGGCCTTGCTGGAGAGTTCTTCCAGGTACGGACGCAGATCCTTGGCGCCGAGAGCGCAGTTCAGGCCGACGGAAATCGGCTTGGCGTGGCGCACCGAGTTCCAGAACGCTTCGGTGGTCTGGCCGGACAGGGTGCGGCCGGAGGCGTCGGTGATGGTGCCGGAGATCATGATCGGCAGTTCGACGCCTTCGTCCTCGAACACCTGCTGTACGGCGAAGATGGCCGCCTTGGCGTTCAGCGTGTCGAAGATCGTTTCGATCAGAATCAGGTCGGCACCGCCCTCGATCAGGCCGCGCGTGGCTTCGACATAGTTCTCTACCAGCAGGTCGAAGGTGACGTTGCGATAGCCGGGGTTGTTGACGTCCGGGGAGATCGAGCAGGTGCGGCTGGTCGGGCCGAGTACGCCGGCGACGAAGCGCGGACGGTCCGGCGTTTCGGCGGTCTTGGCGTCCGCCACTTCACGGGCCAGGCGTGCACCTTCGACGTTCAGCTCATACACAAGCGATTCCATGCCGTAGTCGGCCTGAGAAACCTGGGTAGCGTTGAAGGTGTTGGTTTCGAGGATGTCGGCGCCGGCGTCGAGGTAGGCCTTTTCAATGGCCTGGATGATATCCGGGCGGCTCAGCAGCAAGAGGTCATTGTTGCCTTTGACGTCCTGCGGCCAGTCGGCGAAGCGCGCGCCGCGGTAGTCTTCCTCTTCCAGCTTGTAGCTCTGGATCATGGTTCCCATGCCGCCGTCGAGAATCAGGATGCGCTCCTTGAGCGCTTGGTGGAGTGCCTGAAGACGGGAGCTGCGAGAAGACATGAGAACTACCTGAAAAAAGCGAAAACAAAAGAGTGCGAATGATAGCAAAGCTGCATGCTTTTTTAGCTTCTGCGCTTTTGCATGAAGATTATTCAGGTTGGCAGGCGTTGGCCGTGACCCGGTAGAGGCGAATAGAATGCGCGCTCATCTCAAGGCGTTCGATGCATGTCATTTCGTTTCTGGCTCGCTTGCCTTCTATTCCTCTCGTTCACCGCTGCGCGCGCCGAAGCCCTCTCTTATCAGCGTGATATCCAGCCGATATTCACCGCCAAGTGCGTCGCTTGCCACGCCTGTTATGACTCGCCCTGCCAGCTCAATCTCGGCAGTGGTGAGGGCGCATCCCGCGGCGCGAACAAGCTGCCGGTATACAACGGCGTACGGGTAAAGGCCCAGGAGCCCACGCGCCTGTTTCTCGACGCCGATCACGACGCCGCGTGGCGGCGCAAGGGCTTCAATTCGGTACTCAATGGCGAGGGCAACCAGGCTGCGCTGATGGCACGAATGCTCGAGCTAGGTCGCAGCCAGCCGCTGACGCCCAATGCCAAGCTGCCGTCGGCGCTGGAGATCGGCATCGGCCGGGAAAACACCTGCCCGCTGCCGGATGAGTTCGACCGCTACGCCCGACGCAACATGCATGGCGGCATGCCTTTCGCCGTAACCGGGCTGAGCGATGCGGAGTACGCACTCCTGCAGCGTTGGCTCGAGCAGGGCGCCTCAGTCGAGGCGAGTTCGCCGCCCGAGCCTTCGGCAACCGAGTCCGTGCAGATCGACGAGTGGGAAAGCTTGCTCAACACTCCCGGTGCACGCGGCAATCTGGTTGGCCGCTGGTTGTATGAGCACCTTTTCATCGCGCATCTGTACTTCGAAGGGGAGGGAGGCGGTCGCTTCTATCAGCTGGTACGTTCGCGCACGCCCAGTGGCGAGCCGATCGACGCCATTGCGACGCGACGGCCGAACGATGATCCGGGTACCCGGTTCAGCTATCGCCTGCGACCGATTACCGACGTGATCGTGCACAAGACGCACATCACCTATCCACTCAGCGCTGCGAAGCTGGCGCGGGTCCGTTCGCTGTTCTTCAGCGGTGACTCGACGGTGGATGCCATCCCAGGTTACGGGGCAGATCACAGAGCCAATCCGTTCAAGACTTTCCAGGCTATTCCCGCCGAGGCGCGGTACCAGTTCATGCTGGATAACGCCGAGTATTTCGTCCGCACCTTTATCCGCGGGCCGGTGTGCCGCGGGCAGATCGCCACGGATGTGATTCGCGACAACTTCTGGGTGTTCTTCCAGGACCCGCAGCACGATCTGTACATTATCGACCGGCGCTATCGCGAACAGACCACGCCGCTGCTGGCGATGCCCGGGCAGTTCGATGAAATGGGCGACCTGCTGGCGTTCTGGAAGAGCTACCGGGTCAAGCGCAACCAGTACGAGCAGCTGCGCATGAATGCCTATGCGGGCAAGCCCGCGCAGTGGAAGCAGATCTGGTCCGGCAATGACAATGCCTTGCTGAGCATCTTCCGCCAGCATGACAGCGCCTCGGTGCGCAAAGGGCTGATCGGTGAGACTCCACAGACGCTCTGGTGGATGGACTATCCGCTGCTCGAGCGCACCTACTACCAACTCGTGGTCAATTTCGACGTGTTCGGCAACGTCTCCCATCAGGGCCAGACACGGCTTTACTTCGACCTGATTCGCAACGGCGCGGAGCTGAACTTCCTTCGGCTGCTACCGGCCGCCTCACGCCAGGCCATCCTCGATGGCTGGTACGAGCAGGGTGGGCAGCTGAAGCTCCTCTTGGCCTACACCTCCATCGACGATTCCACACCCTCGCTGCTGACGCTGAATAGGGCTGATCCGAAGCGCGCGTTCGCTCGAGAGATGCTGGCAAGGTACGCCGGCATCAACGCAGCCCCCGACCCGATCAACCGTTGCCAGGGTACCCAGTGCTACCGCGCAGGGCAGCCAGCGAGCCTGCAAGGGGCCGAGCAGGCGCTCAGTCGTCTGACCAACCGACTCGCCGGAGGCTTGCCGGCGATCCAGTATCTGCCGGAGGCCACGCTGCTGCGCATCGAGTACGACGGCGATCGGCGTGAGATATACAGCCTGCTGCGCAACCGCGCCCACAGCAACGTCGCCTTCATGTACGGCGAGTCGCTGCGCTGGCAGCCGAGGTTGGACACCCTGACGGTGTATCCAGGGGTACTCAGCAGCTATCCGAATTTCCTCTTCAATGTGCCTGCCGCCGAGGTGCCGGCATTTGTCGCAGCACTGGAGGAGGTCAGGGCGAGTGATCAGCTGGAGCGCCTGGTCGACCGTTGGGGCGTGCGGCGCAGCCATCCGCGTTTCTGGGATTACTTCAACGATCTGACCCGCTATCTCGAAGAAACCGAGCCACTGGAAGCGGGCGTACTGGATATGAATCGCTACGAAAATCTCTGATTCGCCGCGAGCGGCGACTGCGGCCGGAACTCGACCACGTTTAACCCGACTAAAATACTAGGACTTAACCGCGGCAGTGGTTTGGCGTACACTGCGGCGCATGTCTGCGAGGAGTTCCCATGAGCGCGATCACCATTACCGAAGCTGCACACGATTATCTGGCCGACCTGCTCGAGAAGCAGAACACCACCGGCATCGGCATTCGCATCTTCATTACCCAGCCGGGCACCCCGTATGCTGAAACCTGCATCGCCTACTGCAAGCCGGGCGAGGAGAAGCCTGACGACATTGCACTGGCGCTGAAGAGCTTCACGGCCTGGATCGATGGCACCAGCGAACCCTTCCTCGAGGATGCACTGGTCGACTACGCGACCGACCGGATGGGTGGCCAGCTGACCATCAAGGCGCCGAATGCCAAGGTACCGATGGTCAATGAAGACAGCCCGATGAACGAGCGCATCAACTATTACCTGCAGACCGAGATCAATCCGGGCCTGGCCAGCCATGGCGGGCAGGTCACGCTGATCGATGTGGTCGAGGAAGGCATCGCAGTGCTGCAGTTCGGCGGTGGTTGTCAGGGCTGCGGACAGGCGGACGTCACCCTCAAGGAAGGTATCGAGAAGACCCTGCTGGCTCGGATTCCAGAGCTCAAGGGCGTGCGCGACGTGACCGATCACACCAACCGCGAGAACGCCTATTACTGATGCGAAACAGCCCGTCGGAGTAGCACCGCCGGGCCGCTCGGCAGTTTTTAAGGTGAAATGCCACTATTTTGCCTTCATGGTGCGCACAGCGCGCCTTTCCTGCGATAAGCTCTCGTGCCAAGGTTAATCGGGCAACGAGAGCTCGTACCACATGTCTGCCATTTCCCTGTTGATCTGCGATGACTCCGCGCTGGCGCGCAAGCAGCTTCTGCAAGCGCTGCCTGCCGGTTGGCCGGTCGACGTCAGTCAGGCGGCCACCGGCCTCGAAGCGTTGGAGCAGGTTCGCGAGGGTGGCGTCGACGTCCTCTTGCTCGACCTCACCATGCCCGAGCTGGATGGTTATCAGGTCCTCGCGCAGCTGCGCGAAGAACGGCTGCAGTGCAAGACCATCGTGATATCCGCCGACATTCAGGATGAGGCCGTGCGCCGTGTCCTGGCCCTCGGCGCGCTGGCTTTCATCAAGAAGCCCGCCGATCCGGTGCACCTGCATCAGACGCTGGCGAGCCTTGGCCTGCTGGATGATGTCTCGCCTCTGATCGCTAGGGTCGCCGGGGAAAAGATCGGTTTTCGCGATACCTTTCGTGAGGTGGTCAACATCGCCATGGGGCGAGCTGCGGCACTCCTGGCGCGGGTGCTGGGTGTGTTCATCCAGTTGCCGATTCCCAATGTAAATATTCTCGAAGTCGGCGAGCTGCATATGGCGCTGGCCGATGCCGCGCGCGGCGAGAAGTTGACCGCCGTCTGCCAGGGCTACATCGGCGGCGGTATCGCAGGCGAGGCGCTGCTGCTGTTCCATGACTCCGAAGTGGCCGACATGGCGCGGCTGATGCGGCGGCAGGACTACCTGGAGATGGAGATGCTCCTCGATCTGTCGAGCCTGCTGATCAGCGCATGCCTCAGCGGAATCGCCGAGCAGATCGAAGAGGTGTTTTCCCAGGGGCACCCGCAGATGCTGGGGCAGCACGCTTCGATCGACGAGCTGATCCGGCTCAATAGCGCCCGATGGAAGAAGACCCTGGCGGTCGAGATCAGCTACAGCCTGGAAGGGCACGATATCCACTTTGACCTGCTGTTGTTGTTCACGGAAGATTCGGTCGAGCTGCTGACCCGCAAGCTTGCCCACCTGATGGATTGAGCATGAGCAATTCCGCCGAGTTGAACGAGCTTCACTGGTTGCTGGCGATCGTCCAGAGCATCGACGTGGGCGTCGTCGTGCTGGACCGCGACTACCGTGTCGAGGTCTGGAACACCTTCATGGAGAACCGGTCCGGGTTGCATCCCGACAAGGCACGCGGCGTGACCTTCTTCACCCTCTTTCCCGAAGTGGATGAAGACTGGTTTCGACGCAAAGTGGAAAGCGTGATGACCCTCGGCACGCCGTCATTCACGATTTGGGAGCAGCGGCCGTACTTGCTGCGCTTCAAGAACTACCAGCCGATCACCGGTCTGGAAGATTTCATGTATCAGAACACCACGCTGCTACCCCTCAAAGGCACCAGCGGCAGCATTGACCAGGTGTGCCTGATTATCTATGACGTCACCGATGTAGCCGTGAACAGGCGCCAGCTCCAGGCCGCCAACGCCGAGTTGCAGCGCCTGTCCAGCACTGATCGGCTTACCGGGCTCTACAATCGCGGGCACTGGGAAGAGATGCTCCGCTTGGATTACGCCCGTCATCGCCGCTATGACAGCCAGGCGGCTTTGGTCATGTTCGATATCGACCACTTCAAGGCGATCAACGATACCTATGGACATCAGGTAGGCGATACCGTGATTCAACAGGTCGCGGAGCTGATTCGCGAGAATTTGCGTGATTCGGACGTGGCTGGCCGCTACGGCGGTGAAGAGTTCGTGGTACTGCTACCGGATACCGACAAGCAGGGTGCAATGACCTTTGCGGAACGTTTGCGGCATGCGGTGGAGAGCCACGAGGTTCAGCACGAGCAGCACCGCATTCGCTTCACCATCAGTCTGGGTGTTGCGGACCTCAGCGTCCCCACCCACAGTCATGCGCAACTGATCGAATGGGCCGATTCGGCGCTCTATGCCTCGAAGGCGGCCGGTCGCAATCGCGTCACACTGCATCAGCACTAGCGCGTCAGCCCGCCGCTTTGCGGAGAAAAGCCAGCAACGCGACCTCTTCGGCGCTGAGCCACTTGCGTTTGCGCGCGGCGCGCACATCAGCCAGTTCGCCTGCGCTGAAGGCTTGCAGAATCGCCGGGTGGATGTAGCACTGGCGGCAGACCGCAGGGGTGTTGCCCAGCTGGCTGGCGACCTGCTTCACCGTCTCGACCAGATTCTGCTTGGCGACGGCTTCCGTGGATGCGTCCAGCTTGCGTAGCCGTTCCAGTGCCAGCGCGCTTCCGGCCCAGGTGCGATAGTCCTTGGCGGTGAAGTCGCGACCGGTCATTTCGCGAAGATATAGGTTCACGTCGTTGGAGCTGACCGCGCGGCGCTGACCATCTTCATCCAGGTACTGAAACAGCTGCTGGCCCGGCAGCTCCATGCAGCTGCGCATCAGCCTGGCCAACCGACGGTCGCGCAGGGTGACTTCGTGCTCCACGCCGCTCTTGCCTCGAAAGTGGAAGCGGATCGAGGTTCCTTTGACATCCACGTGACGCGTACGCAGGGTCGTCAGCCCGTAGGATCGGTTGTCCCTCGCGTAGCGCGAGTTGCCGATCCGGATCAGGGTCGACTCCAGCAACATGACCACCAGGGCCATGACCTTCTCACGCGCCATGCCGGGTCTAGCCAGGTGTTTTTCCAAGTCGCGGCGCAGTTTCGGCAAGGCTTCACCGAACTCGAGCATTCGTTCGTACTTGTCGCTGTCGCGAATCTCTCGCCAACGTGTGTGATAGCGGTATTGCTTCCGTCCACGGGCGTCGCGCCCGGTCGCCTGAAGATGCCCTTGAGCATCCGGGCATATCCATACGTCACGATAAGCGGGTGGGATCGCCAGCTTGTTGATGCGACGAATTTCCTCCTCGTCGCGAATGCGCTCGCCGTTCGGCTCGAAGTAGACGAACTTGCCGCGCAGTCTCCTGCGGCGGATGCCCGGCTGGGAATCATCGACGTAATGCAGGTCCGGCGGCAGTGTTGGACACAGTAGCGTACCGGTGTCGCCGGTCTCATCGGCAGGAACAGGGCGAGTGCCCTCGGCCAGGGGCACCGGGTCGTCCATCAGGGTGTCGTTGCGCATGTATGACCGTTCCCGCTATGGCCTCGCCGGTAGCTACCGGCGAGGCTTTTGGATGGGCTCAACTGTCCTTTTCGTTGCTGTTGCGCATCAGCAATCGAATGGCTGCGACCAGCTCGTCGATGGCTTCGCGATAGAGCTCGGGTTTGGCTTCGGTTTCAGCCTGATCGGCATGTTTGCGCGCGGTGTCGAGGTGATCGTTGATCGATGAATAGTCGCCAAGCATGGTGTGCTCCTGCTGCAGTGAGTAGAGAAGGCGTATCCAGAAAGCGGGTTCCGGCGCCTCTAACAACTGACCGGCCAGCGGGATGGCGGTTCTGACCGTGTATCAGCGCGATCTCTGTGTGGAAAGCGCCTTCGACCAGGTTGGATTGGAACACCGCGGGCATTGTTGGCTTTGCTGGCTCTCCAGCGCCTGGGGAAAACCGCAGCGGCTGCAGGCGTACATGCCGGCCGCCGGCACCTGACGGAAGACTGGCCGGTACTCCGGCGGGAGGACGGACAAACCTGGGCGTACTGCATGGTCCTCATGGAAGAACAGGCTGACGTTGCCATCGTTCTCGAGAATGCCGAGCCTGACCTGGCCAAGATGCTCGACCCCTTGCTGGCGCAGCTCCATGAAGAATTCATCGGCAGAAATGTTCAGGCTGTCGAGGCTGCGCAGCTCATAGATGCCATCGCGAATAATGGTGACTGGATGGCCTTCGAGCCAGGCTTCGAATCGCGGGCTGCGATTCATGAAGAACACGGTGAGGCGGTACAGCGCCAGCAGGGTGGCGAACACCGCCGCCACTGGCAGCAACGGCACGTCTTCGTAGAATGAAACGTCGCCTGCGGCCGAGCCGAGGGTCAGGATGATCACCAGCTCGAATACCGAAAGCTGGCGAATGCCGCGACGGCCGCTGACCTTGAGAAAGACGAATACGGCAACGAAGGCCAGCAGTGCCCGCAGGGCGACTTCGGCGACGAACATCAAGGGAAATTCGTGCAGCAGCATGCGCTGCATGTCAAAGGGGGTCATCTTGAATCGTCCTTCCAGGCGTTCGGTGCGATTTCTTCAAGCTCGGCTTTAGCTGACGCCCACGTCCACCACGGTCAGCGCGCGGCTGCTATCTCGAATTCCAGGTTGATTCCGTCACCGCTGCCGTCGCCCACCACCGAGCCGGTTGCGGGCTTGTGGCTGACGGCTCGACCGTCATAGAAATCGCTCAGGTGCCGCTGTGCGATTTCGCCTATGTGCGTGATCAGGCCCGGCATCTGGGCATCTCGCGGCACGATGAAGTGCAGTATGACGGTATGGGCGCCGGGGTCTTTCGGAAGGTCGGCGAGGCCGCAGCTTTGCCATTGATCGTTGACGTACGCTTCAGCACCTTTCATGAGCTTCTCCTGTTTCACGTGTTGCTGTTAGGACCGTCAAACACGCGAATGGATCAGTAGAGCAGTTGGCGTAGCCGTTTCGGGACATGAAAAAAGGCCTGGGGCACCGCCGCAGGCCTTTGTTCGTTGCAAGCCATGGTTACTCTGGCATGTGCCAGGGCGACAGATGCGCGCCGTCGCGGCTCAGCTGCGCGCGAGTCTGTTCCAGGGTTTCGCCGAGCTTCACGGGATCGGTGAACACGCTGCTGGACATCTTGCAGCGGCCTAGCAGACGGGCCTCGTCGCGGTCGACGACGGTGATGCTGACTTCACCGTTGCCTTCGGGCAGCGTCCAGGCAACGCACTGGAAGGGCTTGAACGCGCGGTCGGTGATCAAAAGGGCTTCATTGATACGCAGCGGGGTGTGCATGGGGCATGTCTCTCTGTGTGATACCCAAAATACCTGCAGCCAAGCTCGTTGGCGTTGGCCTTACATTGCAGTTGATGTACCCAGAGGACTGACGAGTCACATGCGAGTTCGAAAAAATTTGAAGGGCTTTGCAATTAGCCAAAAGTATAACGTTGACGCCTGGCCGAGTCGGCTTAGTACGTTTGAGCTAACTCCCTGTAAATATTGAAAAACTTCGCAACGCCATGCGCAGCGTGAGGGAATCGGCGCGGGCCGCAAAAAAAATCCCGTGCGACAACCTGTCGCGACGGGAAATGTATCGAATCTCTAAGGGCGTGCTCCGCGATGGAGCGTGGGGCGGGGCGACTGCTTCGTCGAAGTGCCTGCGGCCTGCTCATCTGGCGGGCCGCAGGCAGAGGGTTTATCAGACCTTGAACTGGCTCAGCAGACGATTCAGCTGATCGGCGAGTTCGCCAAGGCGCTTACCAGCTTCACTGGACTGCTCGGCAGCCAGGGTGCTTTCCTGTGCCAGCCCGGCCGCCTGGGTCACGTTCTGGTTGATGTCCTCGACCACGTGGGACTGTTGCAGCGTGGCACTGGCGATGGATGCGTTCAGGCCTGAGAGGTTGCGCAGCGCCTGGGCAATTTCGCCAAGGCTCTCGCCGGCCTGGCTGGCTTGCTCTACGGTGAGCTGGGAGGCGCGATTGCTTTCCATGATCACGTTTACCGCAGCGCCGGAGTTCTTCTGCAGGCGTTCGATCATGCTATGTATCTCGGCAGTCGATTGCTGCGTGCGCTGCGCCAGCAGACGAACTTCGTCGGCCACCACGGCGAAACCGCGGCCCTGTTCACCGGCTCGGGCAGCTTCGATCGCGGCATTGAGCGCGAGCAGGTTGGTCTGCTCGGCGATTGAGCCGATCACTTCCAGTACCGAACCGATCTTGGTGGTTTCATCAGCCAGCGACTGAATCACGTCGACGGCCTGGCCGATGGTCGCGGAAAGCTCGTCGATTTGCTGCAGGCTCGTTTCGATATTGCGCTGACCCTGGCCCGCCTGATTTTCGGCGTTGCCGACTTCGCTGGAGGCATGCTCGGCGTTCTTCGCGACTTCCTGTACGGCGTAGGTGACTTCGTTGACGGCGGTGGCGACCTGCTCCATTTGCAGCATCTGCTGCTGGCTCTGCTCATGGGCCTGACCGGAAAGCTGGCTGAGCGAACGGGAGGATTGATCCAGCGCGCCGGCTGTCTCGAACAGCTGACCGACCACGGTGCGCAGTTTCTGGGTGAAGCGGTTGAAGTCACGGCCAAGGGTGCTCAGCTCGTCGTTGCCGGATACATCCAGAGTACGCGTCAGATCGGCTTCGCCACTGGCGATATTCGCCATCGCCGACATGGTGTGGCGCAGGGGGCGCACGATGCTGCGGATCAGGATCGCCACCAGAACGGCCATGATTGCCGAGATAAACAGGCCGATCAGGGAGAAACGAGTCAGATAGTTCCAGAATTCCTGCTCGACATCGTCCACGTAGATGCCCGAGCCGATGATCCAGCCCCAAGGCTTGAACAACTGCACGTAGGAGATCTTCGGCACCGGATCTGCCTCACCGGGCTTGGCCCACATGTAGTCGACCAGACCAGCCCCGTCCCGCTGGGCGATCTTGACCATCTCGTTGAACAGTTCCTTGCCTTCCGGATCCTTGATCTTCGACAGGTCCTGGCCGTCCAGCTTCGGCTGCATAGGATGCATGATCATGGTCGGGCCGAGGTCGTTGATCCAGTAATAGTCCTGACCGTCGTAGCGCAGCAGGCGGATCTGCTCCATGGCCGCCTTCTGGGCTTCAGTCGTGGTCATGGCGCCACTGGTCTCCTGTGCCCGGTAGTACTCGAGCACGCCGGATGCAGCCTCGACTATGTTCCGAGTTGCCTCCTGCTTGCCACGATACAAATCGGAGCGGACCTGCTGAATCATCAGCATGCCGAGGATGAACAGCATGAAGACGGCGACCACGGGGATCAGCCAGAGACGCTTGCTAATGGGAACGTTTCGCAGCAGATTCATGAATAGGGCTCCTGATGGGACTTTCTTATCGTTTTGTTCTGGCTGATCGGTGGGTCTGTCGCGCCGCTGTCGACCTTCTGAATGCGGTCGTTTCGCGGCACCCTGTATAGCTTTTCGGCCGCCCGTGGCTAAAAATGAGCCCCGTTTCGTTTGCAGAGGAATTTAGTTCTCTCGAACGAGTCAGAACAGCCGGCCAGATGGCTTTCTGACATATACCTTGGTTGCATTGAGTCGCGATGGGCTGCATCGCTTTAGGGGAATAGATGGATCTTTGGGTTGCGATTCAGGCGTTGATTCTGGGCGTGGTCGAGGGTGTAACCGAGTTTCTGCCGGTATCCAGTACCGGTCACCAGATCATTGTTGCTGACCTGATCGGTTTTGGTGGCGAGCGGGCGCTGGCCTTCAACATCATCATTCAGCTCGGGGCAATTCTCGCGGTGATCTGGGAGTATCGGCGCAAGATCCTGGACGTAGTGATTGGCCTGCCCAAGGAGTCTCAGGCACAGAAGTTCACCTTGAACCTGCTGATCGCCTTTATGCCTGCAGTTGTCCTCGGTGTCGCTTTTGCCGACCTGATCCACGAATACCTGTTCAACCCCATCACCGTAGCCACCGCGCTGGTGATCGGCGGTGTCGTGATGCTCTGGGCCGAACGGCGTGATCACATCATTCGTGCCGAAACCGTCGACGACATGAACTGGGCACTGGCACTGAAAGTCGGCTTCGCCCAGTGCCTGGCACTGGTGCCCGGCACCTCGCGGTCGGGGTCGACCATCATTGGCGGCCTGCTGTTCGGCCTGTCGCGCAAGGCGGCTACCGAGTTTTCGTTCTTTCTGGCCATGCCGACCATGGTCGGCGCGGCGGTGTACTCCGGCTACAAGTACCGCGAGCTCTTTCAGCCGGGCGATTTCGCCGTGTTCGCGGTCGGATTCGTCACCTCGTTCATCTTCGCGATGATTGCAGTGCGGGCGCTGCTCAAGTTCATCGGCAATCACAGCTACGCGGCGTTCGCCTGGTACCGGATCGGCTTCGGCCTGCTGATTCTGGCTACCTGGCAGTTCGGGCTGATCGACTGGGCCAGCGCCCAGGGCTGATCCATCGGCGGGATGTCGCGGCCTTCGCCCTGCTGATACAGCGCACACGCGCGCCTGGCTTTGCCATAGTGAGGCCTCCAGTCAGGAGGCCTCATGAACAGTACAGCGGACCATTTCCAGCTCGACCTGAACGGTATATCGCTCAGTCTTTATAGCGCCGGACCCGAAGAGGGCAGGCCTGTTTGGCTGCTGCATGGCTTTCCCGAGTGTTGGTATTCCTGGCGCAATCAGATCGATTCACTGGTGGCGGCTGGTTATCGCGTGTTCGTTCCCGAGATGCGTGGCTACGGGCTCAGCAGCGCGCCAGTGGACGTCTCGGCCTACGATGTGCTGACGCTGTGTGGGGACGTTCGTGCGGCCATGGATCATTTCGGTCACCGGCAGGTGGCGCTAATCGGGCACGACTGGGGCGCAATGGTCGCCTGGTATCTCGCGTTGCTGGAGCCGGAGCGGGTCACCGCGCTGGTGACCATGTCGGTGCCCTTCGCCGGAAGGCCGCGGCGGCCCGCGACCGAAATCATGCGCGAAGCCAGCGGTGATCGATTCAACTACATCCTCTATTTCCAGCAGCCCGGTCGCGCCGAGCAAGAACTGGATGCCGATATCGAGCGTACCCTGCGCCTGTTGATGTATTACCAGGAAAGGAACCTGTTGCTGCAGAACAAGCCTGCCGGCGGCACCTTGTTCGAGGACGACATGCAGCCGGGGCCGTTGCCCGACTGGTGCTCAGAAGACGATCTGGCGGTGTATCGGCAGACGTTCGCCGAGCACGGTTTTCGCGGTGCGCTGAACTGGTATCGCAACTTCGAACGCAACTGGCAGGTTACCAAGCCACTGCAGGGGCGCAAGATCACCCAGCCGACCATGTTTCTGATCGGCGACCATGACCCGGTTGGTGAGCTTGAGGCCTACACGCTGAAGAAGATGCCGGAATGGGTGCCGGATCTGGAACGACACGAACTGGCGCCGTGTGGCCACTGGATTCAGAACGAACAGGCGGGGAGGGTGAACGCGCTGCTGCTGGACTTTCTCGGCAGGCGCGTTACCTAGCTGAAGCACCGCGCCGCGCGTTACCGGGAGTTGCCTATGAATCTGCAGCGCCCTCGATGAAGGCGCTGCGATACGCGGGCAGGGTGAGGATCAGACGATTACGCCCTGGCTGCGCAGGTAGTCGTCGTAGCTGCCGCTGAAGTCGGTCACGCCGTTCTCCGACAGCTCGATGATGCGGGTCGCCAGCGAGCTGACGAATTCACGGTCGTGGCTGACGAAGATCAGCGTGCCCGGGTAGTTCTCCAGCGCCAGGTTCAGTGCCTCGATGGATTCCATGTCGAGGTGGTTGGTCGGTTCGTCCATCACCAGCACGTTGGGCTTCTGCAGGATCAGCTTGCCGAACAGCATGCGGCCCTGTTCGCCACCCGAGATGACCTTGACCGACTTGAGGATCTCGTCGTTGGAGAACAGCATGCGGCCGAGGGTGCCGCGCACCAGCTGCTCGCCGCCCTGAGTCCACTGGCTCATCCAGTCGAACAGACTGACGTCATCCTGGAAGTCATGGGCATGGTCCTGGGCGTAATAGCCGTAGTCGGCGCTTTCGGTCCATTTGACGCTGCCGCTGTCCGGGGTCAGTTCGCCAACCAGGGTGCGCAGCAGGGTGGTCTTGCCGATACCGTTCGGACCGATGATCGCCACGCGCTCGCCGGCCTCGACGGTGAAGCTGAAGTTCTTGAACAGTTCCTTGTCGTCGAAGCCCTTGGACAGGCGCTCGACGGTCACTGCCTGGCGGTGCAGCTTCTTGGTCTGCTCGAAGCGAATGAACGGGCTGATACGGCTGGACGGCTTGACCTCGGCCAGCTGGATCTTGTCGATCTGCTTGGCGCGGCTGGTAGCCTGCTTGGCCTTGGAGGCGTTGGCCGAGAAGCGGCTGACGAAGGTCTGCAGTTCGGCGATCTGCGCCTTCTTCTTGGCGTTGTCCGACAGCAGCTGCTCGCGCGACTGGGTCGCCGCGGTCATGTATTCGTCGTAGTTGCCCGGGAACAGGCGCAGCTCGCCGTAATCCAGGTCCGCCATGTGGGTGCAGACCGAGTTCAGGAAGTGGCGGTCGTGGGAAATGATGATCATGGTGCTGTTACGCGCCGTGAGGATCGTTTCCAGCCAGCGGATGGTGTTGATGTCCAGGTGGTTGGTCGGTTCGTCCAGCAGCAGCACATCCGGATCGGAAAATAGCGCCTGGGCCAGCAGCACACGCAGCTTCCAGCCGGGAGCGACTTCGCTCATCGGGCCGAAGTGCTGTTCCAGCGGAATACCCAGGCCAAGCAGCAGTTCGCCGGCACGAGATTCGGCTGTGTAGCCGTCCATTTCGGCGAACTCACCTTCGAGTTCGCCGACTTTCATACCATCCTCTTCGCTCATTTCCGGTAGCGAATAGATGCGGTCGCGCTCAGCCTTGACCTTCCACAGTTCCTCGTGGCCCATGATCACCGTGTCGATCACGTTGAATTCTTCGTAGGCGAACTGATCCTGGCGCAGCTTGCCCAGGCGCACGTTCGGCTCGAGCATCACCTGGCCAGCGGACGGTTCCAGATCGCCACCGAGAATCTTCATGAAGGTCGACTTGCCGCAGCCATTGGCGCCGATCAGGCCGTAGCGGTTGCCACCGCCGAATTTGACGGAAACGTTTTCGAACAGCGGCTTGGCACCGAACTGCATGGTGATGTTGGCGGTAGAAATCAAAGACTTGTCCTGCGGGTGTAACAGCGGTGGTTAATCGCCTGCCTCCGTTCCCCATACCAAGTACGTACCAGTTTGATTCTGGCAGGCAGCTTTTCGAGCTCGTTCCAATCGGAGGCCGAGCTCAGCCATTTGGCATAAGTTGAGAGCAACATCTGGACGCGGTACCCAATGGGTTTGGCCATGAACGAAGAGGGTTCATGGCTAATCGTCAGGTACATGGTTGCGTAGGTGTGTCGGGCGTCGTATTGCCGGCTGCCGGTGCTTTGAGCATCTAGCGCGGCGTGAAAGTCGACAATGGTAACACTTGGCTCTCCGTTCCACAGCCCGCGCGTGCTCGGCGGCTAGACGAAAGGCCATTGCCTAGGTGGGCATGGCGGTCACTGTTATTGGCTATCGCCCACGAGACCCGCGCTTGGGTCACGGGCTCGGCGAGCGATACAGGTGCGTCGTGTCCACGTTGTACAGCGCCGAATCGGCAAACGCCTCGGCCGTCAGCACTCGGCCGACGAGGATCAACGCCGTACGGCGAAAGCCCTTCTCGCTTACCTTGGCTTCGATGTCGGCCAGGGTGCCTGTCACCCAATCCTGATCGGGCCAGCTGGCGCGGTGCACCACGGCAATCGGGCAATCCAGGCCGTAATGCGGTAACAGCTCGGCGACGATGCGGGACAGGTGCTGAACGCCAAGATGAATCGCCATGGTCGCGCCGTGGCGGGCCAGGTCGTGCAGTTCTTCACCGGGGGGCATGTCCGACTTGGTGGCGTAACGCGTCAGGATCAGCGTCTGGGAAACCTGCGGCAGCGTCAGTTCGACGTCCAGAAGCGCGGCGCAGGCGGCCGTCGCGGTGACGCCCGGAACGATCTGGAAGGCGATGCCAAGCCTCCGCAGGTGGCGGATCTGCTCACCGATGGCGCCATACAGAGACGGGTCGCCGGAATGCACCCGCGCTACGTCCTGACCCTTGGCATCGGCCTGCCGGATCAGCTCGATGATCTCGTCCAGATGCAGCTCGGCGGTGTTGATCACCTGCTCGGCGCCATGACCTTCGAGTACAGCGGCCGGGACCAGCGAGCCGGCGTAGAGGATGACCGGGCAACTGCGCACCAGACGCTGCCCTTTGACGGTGATCAGTTCCGGATCGCCCGGGCCGGCGCCGATGAAATAGACGGTCATGCAAACTCCAATCAGGAAAGGCGGGTGACGGCGATCGCGCACGTTGCGTTGGCGGAGCGCAGCTTTCTGCACAGCAACCTGGCTTTGCCGTCACTCAGGGATTCAGCCTGTGCCAGGGCGCTGGCCTCGGCGAGTCCGGCGCTGCCAGTTAGCATCTTGCTGAGCGGCGAGGCCTCGCTGAGCGCCGCATCATACGGCGCGAGCTCTGCAGCTGACAGCAAGGCCAGGGGCAACTGCAGGTGCGCTGCCAGCTCGTGCAGGCCTGGCTCGTCCGTTTTGCGCTCACTGCTGGCCAGGCAGCTGAGCGCTGCGATCGCCAATCCATGCTCCCTCAATGCGCGATGCAGAAGCGCCTCGAGTTCGATCCGGCTGCAGCCCCTGCGGCACCCGAGGCCCGCGACGTACAACTGCGCACCCGACGCTGCAGAGGCATCGGGCGCGGACGAATCTTTGGCGGTTTGGAGGGGCATGGCGCTCAGTCGTAAGGACCGTAGCCGAACACGGTCAGGCATCAAGGGGGCGCAAGGACACCACGAAGCTTTTCCCGAGGTCAACCGTGGCGATTGACCCGCTCCAAGGCTCTGCGTAGCCTTCACGGGTCGAGGTTCTCTGGCGCTGCCAGAGCTAAGAGGGAACACGGAAAGCCGTGGCTGCCCCCGCAACTGTAAATGACTGACCCTTGGGTGCGCCGCGTAGCTGGCGCGCCAGCCACTGCAACTGACGCGGGAAGGCGAGGGTAATGGCAGACGCGCCACGCGTTGCCCGGTCGTGAGCCAGGAGACCTGCCTCGCTACACATTGACAACCGGGCGGGGTGCTCCGGTGGTGCTTGTTGGCGCACGTCGCCACGTAGTGTCCGCCTGCCTGCTCATCTATTTCTCGATGCTTGCAGGGCCACGATGAAAACCCTCTCTAAACTTCCCGTCACTATCGTTACCGGCTTTCTCGGCGCCGGCAAAACCACCTTGCTGCGCCACATGCTGGGCAATGCCGAAGGGCGTCGTATCGCCGTGATCGTCAACGAGTTCGGCGAGCTGGGCATCGATGGCGAAATTCTCAAGCAGTGCTCCATCGGCTGTAGCGAAGAGGAGGCCAACGGCCGCGTCTTCGAGCTGGCCAACGGCTGCCTCTGCTGCACGGTGCAGGAGGAATTCTTCCCGGTGATGCGTGAACTGGTGGCGCGCCGTGGCGACCTTGACCATATCCTCATCGAAACCTCGGGCCTGGCGCTGCCCAAGCCGCTGGTGCAGGCCTTCAACTGGCCGGAAATCCGTAACGCCTGCACCGTGGATGCGGTGATCACCGTCGTCGACAGCCCGGCGGTGGCCGCCGGCACCTTTGCCGCATTCCCCGATCAGGTCGATGCCCAGCGCAAGCTCGATCCCAATCTCGATCACGAATCGCCTCTGCATGAGCTGTTCGCCGATCAGCTGGCCAGCGCCGATCTGGTCATCCTCAACAAGGCCGACCTGCTGTCGCCAGAGGCATTGGCAGCGGTGCGGGCCGAGGTGGCCGAGGAGCTGCCCGAGGGGGTCAAAGTCATCGAGGCGCACGGCGGCGAGCTGCCGCTGAACGTGCTGCTGGGCCTGGATTGCGAAACCGAACTGCACATCGAAGGGCGCAAGACCCATCACGATCAGGAAGACCATGAAGAGCACGATCACGAAGCCTTCGATTCTTTCTCGGTCGAGTTGCCGGAGGCCGCTGACGACAGGCTGCTGCAGGCGTTGAAAGACGCGGTGGTCAAGCACGGCATCCTGCGCATCAAGGGCTTCGCTGCAATTCCAGGCAAGCCTATGCGCCTGCTGCTGCAAGGCGTGGGGCAGCGTTTCGACAAGCACTTCGACCGCCCCTGGCAGGCCGGTGAAGTGCGTACCACCCGGCTGGTCATCATCGGCCAGTCGCTTGACCCAGCAGCGATAGACGCCGAACTGAACGCGGCACTGGCGGGCTGACCGGCCGTGCATCTGCTGCGCACCCAGCCCGGCCAGCAACTGCCGGCCGACAGCATTGCCGACCTGGGCCAGACACCTGGGGACATCGTCGTGCTGTGCACGGGTGATTCGCATCTGTCACTGCTGGCCGAGGTGGCCGGCCAGCTGCCTGAGGATTACCCCAGCCTGCGGCTGGCGAGCCCGGCCCAGTTGGGCAACAACGCGTCGATAGACTTCTATGTCGAGCAGGTCCTGCAGCACGCCAAGGTCATCCTGATTTCCGTTCACGGTGGCGTCAGTTACTGGCGCTACGGAATCGAACGGCTGGTGGAGCTGGGCCAGCGCGGCGCCAAGATCATCATGGTGCCGGGCGATGACAGCCCTGATCCTGAGTTGAGCGAGCTCGGCAATGTGCCGGCCGAGGATAGCCATCGGTTGTGGCAGTTCCTGCGCCAGGGTGGCATCGACAACGCGCGCCAGTTCTACCACTGCATCGCCAGTCGCTGGTTGGGCCGAAACTATGCCTGGCACGAACCCGAGGCGCTGGCGCGGGTGGCGATCTATCACCCCCATCAGTCAACCGCGTCCTTGGATGATTGGCAGCGCGACTGGCGAGCGGACGCACCGGTGGTTGGGCTGATCTTCTATCGCACGCAGGTTCAGGCGGCGAATACGGCCTTCATCGACACCTTCTGTGAGCGGCTGACGGCTCAGGGCCTTAACCCCTTGCCTATCGCCGTGGCCAGCCTGAAGGAGGCGGCTTGCCTCACGCAGGTCGAGGCCTGGCTGGAGCAGAGCGGCGCTGCGGTGATCATCAATACAACAGGCTTCGCCCAGTCCAGCCCGGACGCTCCAAACCTGCGGCCCTTCCGTCTGGACATCCCGGTGCTGCAAGCCATCTGCGCCCTGGATAACCACGAACAATGGCAGGCCAACGCTCAGGGCCTGGGGTCGCGAGACCTGGCGATGCATATCGTGCTGCCGGAGCTGGACGGCCGACTGATTACCCGGCCTATCAGTTTCAAGGGCCTGGCCTGGCGCAGCGAACGCAGCCAGAGCGACGTGATCTGCTACCAACCGCATCTGCCAGGCATGGACCATGTCGCCGAGCTTGCCCAGAGGTGGGCTTGGCTTGCGCGGTTACCTAACGGCGACAAGCGAGTCGCGCTCATCCTGGCCAACTATCCCACCCGTGACGGCCGCATCGGCAACGGGGTCGGGCTGGATACGCCGGCCGCTGCGCTGAACATCCTTCGCGCACTGCAGGCGCAGGGATACCCGGTGGCCGATCTGCCCGAGAGCGGCACGGCGCTGATCCATGAGCTACTCGGCGGCGTTACCAACGACCTCGATAACCTCGATTTGCGGCCCTGTGCCCAGAGCCTGGCACTGCAGGAGTACCAGCCGTTCTTCGGTGGGCTACCAGTTGCCAACCAGCAGGCGGTGATCGATCGCTGGGGCACGCCCGAGCAGGACCCGATGTTTCGTTCTGGTCGGCTGATGATCGCCGGGCTGCGTTTCGGCTCGACCTTCGTTGGCATACAACCGGCGCGTGGCTATCAGCTCGACGCGGCCGCCATGTATCACGACCCCGATCTGGTACCGCCGCACGGCTACCTCGCGTTCTACGCCTGGCTGCGCATGCGCTACGCCGCTGATGCGGTGATCCACGTCGGCAAGCACGGCAACCTCGAATGGTTGCCGGGCAAAAGCGTTGGGCTGTCCGACTGCTGCTGGCCGGACGTGGTGCTCGGCCCGCTGCCGAATATCTATCCCTTCATCGTCAACGATCCGGGCGAAGGGGCCCAGGCCAAGCGCCGTACCCAGGCGGTAATCATCGACCACCTGATGCCGCCACTCACGCGCGCCGAAAGTTATGGCCCGCTGCGTGACATCGAGCGCCTGGCCGACGAGTACTACGAAGCCAGTCAGCTCGACTTGCGGCGCGCGTCCGAGCTGCGCAGCGAGATCCTTGTGCTGGTGCGCGAGGCCAATCTGGACCGCGAGCTGGGGCTGCAACTGAGCGACGATCCCAACAGTTGGCTGCCGCAGCTCGATGCCTATCTCTGCGATCTGAAGGAATCCCAGATACGCGATGGTTTGCACGTCTTCGGCGAGTCTCCCAGCGGACGACTGCGGCGTGACACCCTGCTTGCGCTGCTGCGCATTCCCCGAGGCAACGGGATAGGGGCCAACGCCAGCCTGTTGCGGGCACTGGCCGATGATCTGGGATTGGATTTCGACCCCATCAACTGTGACATGGCTGCGCCCTGGCTGGGGCCGCGGCCTGAGGTGCTACAGCGCTGCGATGCCAGCCTCTGGCGCACCCATGGCGACACCCGGGAGCGGCTGGAGATGCTTGCGCTGGGGCTTATCGACAGCGAGTCGCAGGGCTTCGGACCGGCCAGCAGCGAAGTGATCGAGCAGCTGCGTGGGCAGGTCGCGCCAATGCTGGACAGTTGCGGCGAGGAAGAAATGGCGGGCCTGCTGGCGGCTTTGCAGGGCCGCTTCGTGCCGGCTGGCCCCAGCGGTGCGCCGAGCCGTGGTCGCCTCGATGTGCTGCCGACAGGCCGCAATTTTTTCACCGTCGACGTGCGCAACCTGCCCACGCCGACCGCCTGGCGCATTGGAGTGCAAGCCACCGAGCGCCTGCTCGAACGGCATATGCAGGACCATGGCGACTACCTGCGGCAACTCGGACTGTCGATGTGGGGCACCGCGACCATGCGAACCGGCGGCGATGACATGGCGCAGGCCATGGCGTTGCTCGGAGTGCGGCCGGTCTGGCAGCCAGGGAGCGGCCGGCTGGAACGTTTCGAGATCGTGCCGCTGGAAGAACTGGGTCGGCCACGGGTGGACGTCACGTTGCGAGTGTCCGGCTTCTTCCGCGATGCCTTCGCCAACCTGATTCGCATCTTCGACGAAGCGGTGCAAGCGGTGGCCGATCTCGATGAGCCGGAGGATATGAATCCGCTGTCCGCGCGGGTCTGGCGTGAATCCCTCGAGCTTGAGGACGGCGGTCTGGACGAGGCACAAGCGCGGCGTCAGGCCGGCTGGCGCATCTTCGGGTCGATGCCCGGTGCCTACGGTGCGGGGGTGCAGAACGTCATCGAAGACCGCCGCTGGCAGAGCCGCGAGGACCTGGCTGAGGTCTACCTGAACTGGGGCGGCTATGCCTATGGCAAGGACGACGAAGGCGTACCGGCGCGAGCGCGCTTCGCCGAGAGACTGCAACAGGTACAGGCGGTGCTGCAGAATCAGGACAACCGCGAACACGACATTCTCGATTCCAACGACTACTACCAGTTTCAGGGCGGCATGCTGGCCGCCGCCGAAACCCTGCGCAGCGGATCGGTGGCGAGCTACCACGGCGACAACAGTCAGCCGGACAACCCGATAATCCGCAGCCTGAAAGAAGAGTTGGGCAGGGTGGTGCGTTCCCGCGCGGCCAACCCCAAGTGGATCGCCGGCATGAAGCGGCACGGCTACAAGGGCGCCTTCGAACTGGCGGCCACGGTGGATTACCTGTTCGCCTTCGATGCCACCACCGGGCTGATCGATGATCACCAGTACGCGCTGCTGGCCGATGCCTATGCGCTGGACCGAGATACCCGGGAGTTCATCCAGCTACACAACCCCGAGGCCCTGCAGGACATCCTCGAACGCCTGCTGGAAGCCCAGCAACGTGGGCTCTGGGAGGAGCCCGGCGAGTATCAGGAAGCGCTGGAAAATCTGCTGATCGATAGCGAGGAGTCATGAGCGAGCGCCTTTCCTCCATCCCACCCTACGTACCGCTTTCTGCCTCTACGGATGCCTGCCATGCGCGATAGCCATTTCCCCCTCGCCGCCGTGGTCGGAGCCGATGACCTCAAGCTGGCCCTTTGTCTGGCAGCAATCGATCCCGCGATTGGCGGTGTGTTGATCGAAGGCCCTCGCGGCATGGCCAAATCGACCCTGGCGCGAGGGCTGGCGGACCTGCTGCCGAGCGGCCAGTTCGTCACCTTGCCGTTGGGTGCCAGTGAAGAACGCATCGTGGGCTCGCTGGATCTCGATGCAGCTCTGGGTGAAGGGCGCGCCGAGTTCTCGCCGGGCTTGTTGGCCAAGGCCGATGGCGGCGTGCTCTATGTCGACGAGGTCAACCTGCTGCCGGATCACCTGGTCGACCTGTTGCTCGATGCGGCGGCCAGCGGCATCAATCATGTGGAGCGGGACGGCGTTTCCCATCGGCACCCATCGCGCTTCGTGCTCATCGGCACCATGAACAGCGAGGAGGGCGAACTGCGGCCGCAGTTGCTCGACCGTTTCGGCTTCAACGTTGCGCTGGACGCGCGGCCACAGCCTGCACAGCGGGCGGAAATCGTTCGCCGTCGGCTGAATTTCGATGCCGATCCGCAGCGCTTTCTATCCTCATGGTCGGAAGAGCAGGGGGCGCTGCGGGCGCGCTGCCAGCAAGCGCGCGCCCAGCTGCGCGATATTCCGTTGGACGAGGCAGCACTGGAGCAAATCAGTCAGCGTTGCTTTGCCGCCGAGGTCGATGGGTTGCGAGCTGATCTGGTCTGGTTGCGAGCTGCTCGCGCCCATGCGGCCTGGCGTGGCTCGGTACGCATCGAGGCCGAGGACATCGATGCGGTGGCCGATTTTGTTCTGCGTCATCGGCAGCAGCAGGCAACGCCGCCTTCACCGCCGCAGCAGCAGCCACAGCAGACTCAAGCCAAGGAAGACACCAGCGCTGGTCAGAATGATCAGGGCGCTGGCGACTGGGGGCAGCTGCCGGCCCAGGTTCAACCTGTGGGTGCTCGGCGTGAACCGCCTCGCTGGTCAAAAAAGCCCTGAGCATCCGCCCACGCAGCGCCTCCGGCGCGGATGCACGAGCAGCACCGGGTAGCGTGAATGGAGGGCGGCATGGCGCCAGTCGCGGCGGCGTGTCTGGGCGGATCGACTGGGCCGCGACCTTTATGCTCAACGGCAGGCCGCAGCACCGGAATGAGCTCGTCCTGAGACCTCGAAGTCGGCAGGCAAGCGAGGTGTGGCTGATCATCGTCGATGCCTCGGGCTCGACCCGTCGCCACGGTGCGCTGAGCAAGGCGAAAGGGCTGCTCGGCGAGGTGTTCGAGCAGGCCCGGCGGCAACGAGTGCGGCTGGCGCTTTTGCGGGCCAACGGCAAGCAAGCCGACTGGGTTTGGCCAGGTCACAAGGTGACCGGTGTGCAGCAACAATGGCTGGCTGATCTCGGCGCAGGTGGCGGCACGCCGCTATTGGATGCCTTGCAGCAGGCGGCAGCATGGCAGCGTCGTCGGCAGCAACTCAAGCCCGCCGAGCAGCATCGACTGCTGGTCCTCACGGACGGCCGCTTGCGTGAGTCGACAGCTCTGGAACCGAGTCTTTGCCCGGCTGTGCTGGTAGACATCGAGAGCGCGCCGATTCGCCTGGGTCGTGCACGGAAGCTGGCCGAAGAACTGGGCGCGGAGTATCAGCACATCGACACGCTCGCGACCCTGAACAACCCTGTCTAAACGACCAACCTTTAGCGCAATGGAGCCAGAACTTGTGAAAACACTACTGATCATCGGCATTGGCGCAGGCGATCCCGATTTTCTGACGGTCCAGGCGATCAAGGCGTTGAACCGTGTCGACGTGTTTTTCCTGATGGACAAGGGCGCCTCGAAGGATTCGCTTATCCACCTGCGCAAGCACATCTGCGAGCGCTTCATCGACACGCCGGGGTATCGCTTCGTCGAGGCCGAATGCCCTGAGCGCGTGCGAGGTGTCGCCGACTACCGGGCCAGCGTTGTCGACCTCAATCAGGACAAGCAACGGGTGTTCGAGCAGATGGTCCACCATGAGCTGGCCGATGGTGAGGTGGGCGGCTTTCTGGTCTGGGGTGATCCTGCGCTGTATGACAGCACGCTGCGCATCGTCGAGGACATCGTGCAGGCGAGCCCGGAGCCCATCACCTACGAGGTGATCCCCGGCATCACCAGCCTGCAGGCGCTGGCGGCCCGGCACAGAGTCTGCTTCAACAGTATCGGTCAGGCATTTCAAATCATGCCGGCCCGGCGATTGGCCGAGGGCTTTCCTGACGGGCTGGATAGCGTACTGGTGATGCTCGATGCGCGGGATACCTACTGCCTGTTCGTCGATCAGGAGATGGACATCTATTGGGGCGCATACGTGGGCACCGCGGATGAGGTGCTGATTGCAGGAAAGGTCGGTGAGGTGGCGGAGCAGATCCGCAGTACCCGCGCCGCGCTGCGCGAGCGACATGGCTGGATGATGGACAGCTACTTGCTACGTCGCCGCAGCGCTGACGAAGACTGATCGTCAGCGCTGGCGTGGCCTGATCAGGCGGTCGCGAGGGTTTTGACGGTTGTGAAGCGGCTGATCAGCGGGTTATCTGCAAAGCGCTTGAGCGTGCGGACCACCAGGCAGGTGAACAACGGCTCGAGCAGCACCAGCGGCAGGTAGGACACGGCGAACATCGCCCAATTCTGCAGCGGCGTGGGTTCGTTACCCAGCGACAGCCAGAAGCCGACCATCAG
Organism: Stutzerimonas kunmingensis; assembly: GCF_900114065.1. Classification (GTDB taxonomy): domain Bacteria; phylum Pseudomonadota; class Gammaproteobacteria; order Pseudomonadales; family Pseudomonadaceae; genus Stutzerimonas; species Stutzerimonas kunmingensis. Next base: position 667,116 of record NZ_FORS01000002.1, on the reverse strand, counting down.
CACCACGCCGCCGTAAAAGGCTGCGTCGAACTTGACCACTTCGGCCCAGCGAATAACGCGTCCGCCTTGGGCGAAGAAGTGCCGGCCGAGCAGGCCGTGGGCGGCGATCAGCGGCAGGATCAGCGACAGCGAGTTGACCGCCAGGTGCACCAGATCGGACGGCTCGAACAGCAGCCCTTGCAGCAGCAGGCCAATAGCGAATCCGAACAGCGTCGGCACGAAGCCGAATATCACATAAACAGCCGACGCACCCACGAAATGCAGTTCCGAGGCGCCGACCGGCATGTGAAAGACCTCCATGAAGATGGAGAAGAACAACGCGGCGAGCAGGGTCTTGACCCAGATGTCGGGGCGCCACATCAGCTTGGGCAGGAACACTGCCAATGTTGAAACGGCTGCGGCGTTGGCAAAGACGATTTTTGCGGCGTTGAGTACGCCAGGTTCGATATGCATCGTTCTCCCTCCGAGGGATGCGGGTTGAAAGGCGCCGGGATCGGCACGCTGATGGCAGGTCTCCTGGCTCACGGGTCAATGTGCACCTGCGTCTTCCCAGCCGATCAGGCCAGTGACTTCAATTGCAGGTGAACTCGCCGTTCACAGTTGCGGGGGCAGCGCAGGAGTAGCCCGTGGGCGTACCTGCTTCCCTCTTGCCTCTGCCTTTGGGGCAGAACCATCAAGCGTCGCTAGGGTAGTGGGTTTATCGGCTTTCGGCACGTCTAAAACGAGGTTTCCGTTCAATCGGCAGGGTAACTTCTGGGGGTATAGACCCAGTCGCCACCGTCCGGCTTGGCAAACCGGCAGGTCTGCGACGAGCCGATGATGACCAGCGTGCGCATGTCCACCTGTTCGGGCGTGAGGTCGCCAAGCGTGGTGACAGTCAGGGCTTCGGCTGGGCGACCGATGTCGCGGCCAAGCACAACCAGTGTTTCCGGTGTGCGGTAATGGCGAAGTAATTCCAGCGCCCGCCCGAGCTGCCAGGGCCGCGCCTTGGAAATGGGATTGTAGAAGGCCATGACAAGATCGGCCGCAGCGGCGTGTTCCAGACGCTTCTCGATCAGCGTCCAGGGTTTGAGATTGTCCGATAGCGAGAGCATGCAGAAGTCGTGACCCAGCGGCGCGCCGGCTTTGGCGGCGGTGGCCAGCGCCGCCGATACGCCTGGCAGCACCTGCAGATCCACGGCGTGCCAGCGGGGGTCGCTTGATGCGTGCAGCGCTTCCAGTACCGCGGCGGCCATGGCAAACACACCGGGGTCGCCGGACGATATCACCACAACCCGGCGACCGCTGGCGGCCAGCTCGAAGGCGTGGGCTGCACGCTGCAGCTCCTCGCGGTTGTCGCTGCAGTGGCTGACCTGGCCTGGCCTTAGCGGGCCGGCCATCTTTATGTATGTCTCGTAACCGAGCAGGTCTTGCGCCTCGTCCAGCGCTTGGCGCGCCGCAGGCACCATGAATTCGGGAGCGCCCGGTCCGAGGCCAATCACCGTCAGCGAGCCGCGGGGCTGACCGATCTGCTTGATGTCGATCGGCTCATCTGCGAGCAATAGCCGTGCGCGCTGGCTGCGACTGTGCTGCGCCGGCAATTGCGTGGTGTCGTCGCTGTAGCGGATCGGCAGGCCAAGCTGGCTGGCCACGTGTTGCAGCTCGGTGCTGGACATGAGGTGGAGCGGTGCGATCAGGCAGGCAAGGCTGTGCGGCGAAAAGCTGGATTCATCGATCAGCTGCTGAACCTCGGTATCCAGTTCCGGGCCAACGCGTTCGACATGAATCGCGATCAGCCTGGGGTGGATGCTCAGGGTGCACGCATCGTCCTGCCGGAGCGGGCTGACGGATACCCGGTGTTGCGCTTGCGGGTCGAGCGGCAGGCTGAGTTCATCCAGCCAGGGCGCCGGACCTTCGACGCGCACAGGCGCACCAGCCAGCAAGTCGCTGACGAACCGCTTGCCTTGCTCCAGATCCGCCAGCACGTAACCGGGCGGCGGGGAGAGCAGGCAAGCGCCGAAGCGCAGCTCGCCGCTGGTGGTGATGGCCGGGCTGACCTCCAGTGCGGCGGCGATCTCCCGGGCCATCCGATTTACGCCTGCCAGGCCGCCGAGCAAGGGCACCACTGCGCTGCCATCCTCACCAACCACCAGTACCGGGGGCTCGTTGTCCTTGTCGCCCAGTACTGGGGCCAGACTGCGGATCACAATCCCCGCCGCGCACAGCGCGATGATCGACGTGTTGGCTCGATACAGATCGCGCAGATGCTCGCCAAAGTTATCGTACGGCCTGTCGGCTTCGACAGCGCGTCCGCTCAGCCCATGAACCTGTGCTCCCGGATAGACGCGCTGTATCCGTCTGGCGGTGTCGAGGGCGGAGGCGCCAAGTACGACGATGGCGGGTGCGGTAGTTGCGAGGCCGGGCATAGGGCATCCGAGAGTCGGGTGGAACAGGGGAATAATCGTAGCTTCAGCCGCGCCATTTCTCGCCGGGAACGAGGATCATCGAGAAGTAAGGAGACGACATCGGCTCCACCTCATCCAGCGGAACGATCTTCTGGTTGGCCATGGTGGCGCGTTCGACGTAGTGCGCGCGTTTCTCGAGTCCCAGCTCCTGCAGTACGCGGCGGACCTTTTCGAAGTTGCGCCCGAGCTTCATTACCACGGCCGCCTCTGCGTCACGCAGCCTTTGTTTGAGTTCCGCCTCCGGCAGCACGCCGGACAGCACGGACAGGCTCTGGTTGCGGTAAACCAAAGGCGTGCCGAGCACCGAGGTGCAGCCCAGCATCGAGCAGACGCCCGGCACGACCTCGACCGGGTAGTCCGCAGCCAGGCGGTCGTGCAGGTACATGTAGGAGCCGTAGAAGAACGGGTCGCCCTCGCATATCACGGCCACGTCTCGCCCGGCGTCGAGCTCGGCGGCAATCTGAACCGCGCAGGTGTCGTAGAAGTCGGCGATCACATCCTCGTAGGAGAGCGGCGGCGCGAGCTTTTCGGTGGTAACTGGATAAACCAGCGGCATGCGCTGCTGCTGGTCGGTCAGGTGCTGCTCGATGATGCCGAAGGCGTTGCCGCCGTGGCCCTTGCTGGCTTTCGCCTTGGCCACGAAATAGCCGACAACCGCCGCGCTTTGCAGCAGGCGCAGGGCCTTCAGGGTGATCAGTTCCGGATCACCCGGGCCTACACCCAGCCCGATCAGCCTCCCTTTGCCGTCCATCATTCCACCTCCGTGGCGAGGGCGTTGACCGCAGCCACCGCCATCGCACTGCCGCCGCGCCGGCCGCGAACCACTACATAGGGTACGCCGCGGCTGTCCGCTGCCAGCGCGTCCTTGGATTCCGCCGCGCCGATGAAGCCGACCGGCATGCCGATGATGAGTGCAGGTTTTGGCGCGCCGGCATCGAGCATTTCCAGCAGGTAGAACAGCGCGGTCGGCGCGTTGCCGATCACCACCACGCTGCTCTCCAGATGCTCACGCCAATGCTCCAGCGCAGCGGCAGAGCGGGTGTTGCCGAGCGCCTGAGCCAGGTCCGGCACGCCATCGTCATGGAGGGTGCAGATGACCCGGTTGTTCTTCGGCAAGCGTGGCCGGGTGATGCCTTCGGCCACCATCCGTGCATCGCAGAGGATCGGCGCGCCGGCGTGCAGGGCGGCACGGCCGGCCGCCCCGGCGCGTGGAGAAAAGGCGAGATCACTGACGATGTCCACCATCCCGCAGGCGTGGATTACTCGCACCGCGAGCTTTTCCATATCGGCTGGGATGGCGCTGAGGTCGGCCTCTGCCCGAATGGTGGCGAAGGAGCGCCGGTAGATTTCCTGACCGTCGCGGATGTAATCAAGCATGGGTGCGTCCCGTTGCGTGGTGCTGGGCGAGCCAGGCGCCCGCTTCGTCGATATTCATGGGTGGTGCCAGTGGTTGGCCGGAGCCGGTCTTGTTCTCGGTGCGTTCGAACAGCTGATAGCGGCTTTCGCCCACGGCAAGCAGCGTGTACGGCGCGACATGCGCAGCCGCGCAGGAGCGCGAGCAACCGCTGAGGTGTACCTGCGGACGCGCGTCATGCTGTTGCAGGCAGGCCGCCAACACCAGAGCGTCGTGCTTGGTGTCGGCCAGCCCGCGCGCGCAGCCGGCAGAACCGGTGCAGGCAATCAGGTTGGGCAGGGGAGCGGCTCTGTTGGTGAGCAGCCCGACTTGCGTGAGGGCTGCGAGTACGTTGTCCGCCTCGTGGATCTGCACATTTGGAATCAGTAGACCCTGCCAGGGCGTAAGCCGCAGGCTGCCATCTGCATGCCGCTGCGCCAGTTCGGCAACGGCGCCAAGTTGTTCGGCGCTGATCCGCCCCAGCGGCGCGCTGGCCGCGACCATCGCGAGCTCTGCCTGGCGTTGCGCGATGATGCCAATCGGCGGGGCAGCGGCAGGGATTTGGCGTTGGCATTCAACCGCTACGGGTGAAATTGCGAATGGCAGGCGCGCCTGAACCCGTCGCACCAGTTCATCGGCCGGGATGGATTCGAGCAGCTGACGCATGCGGCTCTGCTCCGGGCCGGCGCACTCCAGAAAGGTCAGCAGGATCGCTTCGACCAGCTGTACGGCGTTCGCAGCGGCAACCATGCCCAGCGGTTTGTCGGTCGGGCAGCCGGCCAGGCCGAATATCAACTGCGGGGCGCCGGGGAGGGCGCGTAACCAGAGGTCGTGAGGGTGTTCGAGCATGCATAGGCTCTCACCACCATCGAGCTGGATGGCGAACTTGGCGGACAGGACGTGCAGCGCGGAATTGTTTTGCAAGAGCGCCAGGAGTGCGTCGGCCAGCGGCCGGGTATCCATGTGCTGCTGAGGGTCCAGGCCGGCAGCGGGGCTGAGCATGAGATTGCGTACATCGTCGGCATCGAGCACCGACGGGCCGAGGTTCGCGGCGAGCAGTGCGCGGATCAGATCGTGCTCGGATTCGGCACGTACACCGCGAATCTGCAGATTGCTGCGGTTGGTCAGCTCGAGCACGCCGCTCGCAAAGCGCTGCGCCGCCTCGGCGATGGAGCGGGCCTGACTCGCGGCAAGAACGCCACCCGGCAACTTGACTCGGCAGATGCCGCCGTCCAGCGCCTGCACGATGCGCAGCAGGCCAGGGCAAGCGCTTGGGCGAGGAACGGGCAGTTCAGTCATGGGAGGCATGGTCGCGCACGGTGCACCTGTAACCAAAAAAGACGCGGCGACCAGACCGGGAGAGTTCGTTGAACTCAGTTGGCATCGGTACACCCCGCCCGATGTTGGCACTCGCGACCAGCGTCGTCGGCAGGTCTCCTGGCTGACAGGTCTTCATCATCCGCGGCCTTCCCGGTTTCCCAGTGGCGTGTGCGCGGAGGATTCGCTGTTTACAGTTGCGGGGGCAGCTCGGTCACGATCATCAGATCGCTCCGTATTCCCTCTTAGGCCCGTGGCGTGGTCGCGGCGGGCACCGACGAAGGCGCTATTATGCCCGCTTTGCCGGACGACGCGACAGCCAAGCCTGTCCCGACGAAGGCTTGGCATTGTGATGGAGAGGCGGGATGACGCCCTGGTTGACGGTGGTGGGGATCGGCGAAGACGGCTGGGCCGGGCTCGGCGAAGCGGCTCGGCAGGCTCTCGGTGAGGCAACACGCATCATCGGCGGTGATCGGCAGCTGGCGCTGTTGCCCGATCACCTGCAGGGCCTGGGAGAGTCCTGGCCGAAGCCGTTCAGTCTGGAACCGGTGCTTTCAGGTCGCGGCTCGCCTTTATGCGTGCTGGCAAGTGGAGACCCCATGTTCTATGGCATTGGCGCCACGCTCGCGCGGCAGTTGGATGCACAGGAGATGCGGGTGTTCTCAGCGCCGTCGTCAGTCTCGTTGGGCGCGGCACGTCTTGGCTGGGCGCTGCAGGAAACGGAGGTGCTATCCCTGGTTGCCAGACCGCTCGCGGCACTGAGCGCCAAAATATCTCCTGGTGTGCGGCTGCTGATCCTCAGCAACGACGGAACCAGCCCCACTCAGGTGGCGCAATTGTTGACGAGCAGGGGCTTTGGCGCGAGCCGTCTGACCGCGCTTGAGCATCTGGGCGGCGCCAGGGAACGGCGGCTGGATTCCCTTGCAGCGGACTGGTCATTCGATGTGATTGCCGATCTGAATCTGTTGGCTGTTGAATGCGTAGCGGACTCGAATGCCCAGCGCCTGCCGCTCACACCCGGTCTTGCCGATCAGCTCTATAGACACGACGGCCAACTGACCAAGCGGGACGTCCGCGCGCTGACCTTGGCTCGGCTCGCACCCATGCCGGGCGAGTTGCTTTGGGACGTCGGCGCCGGTTGCGGTTCCATTGGCATCGAATGGATGCGTGCGCATGCCAGTTGCCGGGCGATAGCGGTGGAGGCCGATGCCGGGCGTCAGGCCCATATCGAACACAACCGCGACGCGCTGGGCGTTCCAGCATTGCGTCTGGTGGCAGGCCGGGCGCCTGAGGCACTGGCAGGCCTCCCCGAGCCGGATGCGATCTTCATCGGCGGCGGCGTTACGGTTCCGGGCGTGATGGAGCAATGCTGGGCCAGCCTTAAACCGGGCGGGCGGTTGCTGGCCAATGCGGTGACCTTGCAGAGCGAGGCGCTGCTGATGAGCTGGCGTGAACGCATTGGCGGCGAGCTGACGAGGATATCCGTGGCGCATGCGCAGCCGCTGGGCGGTTTCGATACCTGGCGTGGAGCGTTGCCGATCACGCTGTTGCAGGTCGAGAAGCCGCGATGACCCGCATCCTCCTGCTCGGCGGCACGGGCGATGCCTTGCGTCTTGCTCGCGGCCTTGGCTCCTCGCATGTTTACAGTCTGGCCGGTCTGGGACGCGTGCCCGGCGACCTCCAGTGCCAGGTCCGCGTAGGCGGTTTTGGCGGTGCGCAGGGGCTGGCTGCCTTCATCGCGGCGGAACGTATCGAGCTGCTGGTCGATGCCACGCACCCCTACGCGGCGCAGATCAGCGCCAATGCAGCAATCGCGGCGGAACAGGCGGGAATTCCATGCTGGGCGTTACGCCGCCCGGCCTGGCAAGCAGGCGAGGGGGACAATTGGCACGAGGTGAACGACTGGGCTGAGCTGATCGGCGCCCTGGGCGATTTCCAGCGACCGTTTTTCACGCTCGGCCGCGAGCCGCTGGCGCACCTGCACGAAATTCCTGAACACCAACACTGGACCGTTCGTTGCCTGGACGCACAGGCACCGACTGACCGAGCCAAAATTATCGGCGACCGCGGTCCGTTCGACCTTGAGGCTGAACGGCAGCTGTTCGAACGTCTGAATTGCGATGTGCTCGTCAGCAAGAACAGCGGCGGCGACTCCACCGAACCCAAACTGCAGGTGGCTCGTGAGCGGGGCCTGCCGGTCCTGCTCCTGCGTCGCCCGTTGCTACCGGCGGTGAGCCGGGAATTCGCACGCCGTGATGAACTGTTTTCGGCGCTCAAAACCGTCGGCGTCGATTCCAGCGCCTGATCGCTCGCCTTCGCCCGTCGCTGCTAGACTGCGCGCCGCTAAGGAGAGAGCCAATGACTACCGCTGATTCACCCTACGCCCGCGTCCTGTTCGTCGGTCCCGACCTGTCTGAAGGCTCGTTCGCCGAAGTATTCCGTGCACGTCTGGCTGCTTTGCGCGACGAACAAGCGCTGCGGGACGTTATCGATACAGGCTCAGGCTACGAACCGCTGTGGAATGCGGTCAGTGAAAGCGGTCGGCCACTCTTGGTGATCGACCTCGAGCCGCAATCGAGCAGCGCTCATCTTGACTGGCTGCGTAGCGAACTCGTGCAGCTCGAAGGCGCTGAGCAAATCTTCGTGGCCAGTGCAATTGGCACCGCCGAGGCGCTGCCCGTCGAAGCGGCCTGCGCCTTGATCGACCGACCGGAGTTGCACCTGCCGTGCACCGACGTCGCACCGCTTCCAGAGGTGCACGCCTGGTCGAAGATTCCCCTGCATGAGCACCGCGTGCTGCTATGCAATGGCCCGCGCTGCACACGTCGCGGTGCCTTGCCGCTGTGGAAGGGGCTAAGGGAAAAGCTCAAGGCTGCCGGCAAGCTCGAATGCGCCGGTGGCGTCCACATCACCCGGACGCAGTGCCAGTTCCCCTGCGATCAGGGCCCGACGCTGAGCGTCTATCCGGCCGGCAAGTGGTACCGGGTTCGCAACGAGGCGGAGGTGACACGGTTGGTCGACGAGTTGTTCGTCGCCGGGCGCGAGGTGCCCGAAATGCTGATGCCGGATCAGTGACGCCTGACGGCGTTAGCTTAAGCATCCGGGGGTAGGGGGCCTATCAGGTAGCTCAACGCGACTTTGTCGGATGCATGGAGCCGCAGGAAAGGACGACCGAGGCGAACAGAGTTTCAGCCTGCCGCTTACCCAAAACCCTCACCTCAAGCGCTGAGTCACGACCGACACACCGATGCCGTTCGTTGCGCAACCCCTGATCAAAGAAGCAGATACGAATCGTTCCATTGACACTCGCTTGCTAAACCTACAGCATTGTTACGATATAACATCGGTGTCTGAGTTTTAGCATGAATAACGCAAGTGCAGTATTGAGGTGGGTGGGTGCCGGAACGGCGCTGATGTTGGCTGGCGTACCGCTGGCAGGGGCACAGGAAGCGGCGGTACTGGACTCCGTCACCATCACGGCAGATCAGGAACGCGCCGATGGACCGGTTCAGGGCTACCGCGCCAAACGCACGCGCAGCGCGACGAAAACCGACACACCCATCGAGGAAATACCCCAGTCGATCAGCGTCGTTCCAGCATCCGTGCTGCAGGATCTGGACAGCCCGCGCGTTGAGAAGGCGCTGGACTTCGCCGGCGGTGTCGCCAGGCAGAACGACTTCGGTGGCCTGACCATGTACGAGTACAGCGTGCGCGGGCTGACCACCGGAGAGTTCTACAAGGACGGTTTCAGCGTCAACCGCGGCTTCATGAACCCACCGGACGCTTCCAATATCGAGCGGGTCGAAGTGCTCAAGGGGCCTTCGGCGAGCCTTTACGGCCGCGGCGACCCCGGCGGCACGATCAATATCGTCAGCAAGCGCCCGCAGCTGGACAGCTTTGCCCGTCTCGATCTTAGCGCCGGTCGCTGGGACCGTTATCGCACTGCGCTGGACGTGAACACGCCGCTCGATGAAGACGGCAACATGCTCTATCGCATGAACATCGCCATCGAAGACAACAACAGTTTTCGCGACCACCGCGAGGCTGAACGGCAGTTCGTCGCGCCGTCCTTCAGCTGGGAGCTGAGCCCTGATACGCGGCTGCTGGTGCAGGCAGAGGTGGTGCGCAACCGCCAGACCTTCGATCGCGGCGTGGTCGCGCCCGGTGGCGACCTGAGCAAGGTGTCCCGCTCAGCGTTCTATGGCGAACCCTCGGATGGGCCGATCAGCAACGACAACGAAACGCTGCAGGCCGAACTCGAACACGACCTCAACGAGGTCTGGACGCTGCGCCTGGCCAGCCACTACAAGCAGGGCCGGATGGATGGCTACGCCACCGAAGCGGCAGAGGTCGCAGCAGACGACCGCACGCTGACCCGCAACCTGCGTTATCGCGACTACGACTGGCAGGACGCGATCACCCAACTGGAGCTGCGTGGGCGCTTCGATACCGGTTCGATCGAGCATCAGCTTTTGATCGGCACCGAGTACGAGCGTTACGCCCTGAGCGAGTTCATGCTGCGCTCCAACAACCTGCGCACCATCGATCTCTTCAACCCGGTCTACGGTACACCGCGTCCGGCGTTCAACCCGGCGCGTACGGTTGACCGCAATGAGCTGGTGCATAGCCGGGCGCTAAACCTGCAGGACCAGATTCGCTTTACCGACAAGCTCTTCGGGGTCATCGGCGCCCGCTATGACCACTACGAACAACGCCTGGACAATGAGGTTGCTGGCCGGCGCACCGAGCAGACTCATGAAAAGGTCACGCCTCGTGTCGGTGTGCTCTATCAGCTGATACCGGAGGTCGGACTGTTCGCCAACGCCTCGCAGTCGTTCAAGCCGAACAATGGCGCGGACTTCAGCGGCGCCACGTTCGATCCGGAAGAAGGCGTGGGTTATGAGGCAGGGGTCAAACTCGACCTGTTCGACGGCCGTTTGGGGCTCACCGCCGCAGCCTTCCACCTGACAAAGGAAAACGTGCTGACCAGCGATCCGGCGAACGACGGTTTTCAGATTGCCGCCGGTGAGGTGCGCAGCCGCGGGATTGACCTGCAGCTGGCCGGGCAGCTGACCGATGCGATTCGCGTGATCGGTGGTTACGCCTACGTGGATGCCGAGGTGACTCGCGACAACACCCTGGCCAGCGGCAGCCGGCTGCTCAACGTACCGCGCCACAGCGGCAGCCTGCTGACCACCTACGAATTCCTCGATGGTGATCTCAGCGGACTTTCCCTTGGCGGCGCCGTGAACTACGTGGGGGATCGGGCAGGGCAGGCCGATAGCGACTTCGAGTTGCCGTCGTACACGACCGTGGACCTGCTGGCGCGCTACAAGGCGACGCAAAAGCTGACCCTCGGCGTGAACCTGAACAACGCCTTCGACCGGACCTACTACGAGCGCTCCTACAGCAATGTCTGGATCATGCCGGGTGAGCCGCGCAACCTGAGCGTTAGCCTGTCCATGGAGCTCTGAGTCTGTGCATCAGCGGGCGGTGACGCCCGCTGATTTCGTCGGCTTACAGCCAACCCTTCTCCTTGTAATAACGCTCGGCGCCCTCGTGCAGTGGCGCAGTCAGCCCGACGCGAATCATGTCTTCGGCCTTGAGGTCGGCAAAGGCCGGATGCAGGCGCTTGAACCGGTTGAGGTTGTCGAACACCGACTTGACCAGCTGATAGACGACCTCCGGGTCGGTCTTGCTGGTGGTCGCCAGCACGGCCTTGCCGCCGATCGATGGAATGGCGCCTTCCACGCCCGGGTAGAGCCCTGCGGGGATTTCCACGGCGCTGTAGTAATCGGCCTTGGCCAGCAGGCTGTCGATCTCGGCGCCCTGCACGGGAATGATCCTGGCCTTTACATTGGTCAAGGCTTCCTGGATCGCACCGCTCGGATGGCCGACCACATAGGTGATGGCGTCCAGGTTGTTGTCACCCAGGGCGGAAGCCATTTCCGCCGGTTTGAGTTCCGCGGCCAGGGCGAAGCTGGCGTTCGTCCAGCCCTTGGCCTGCATGACTTCCTCGAAAGTGTCGCGACTGCCCGAGCCGGGCACGCCGATGTTTACCCGCTTGCCTTCGAGTCCGGCCAGATCGGTGATGCCGCTGTCGTTACGAACGACCACGGTGAGAATCTCCGACTGCAGCGAGAACACCGCGCGCAGTTCGACGGCGCCTTCCTTGTCGAAGGGCGCCAGGCCCTGCAGCGCCTTGTGCTGATGGTCGGACTGGATGAAGCCGAAGTCGTACTCGCCTTTGTGCAACGACACGATGTTGGTCACGCTGCCCGCGGTCGAGGGTGCGTTGCATTTGATGGCGGGCTTCACCTCGGCACGATTGAGGAAGCGGCACACCGACTGGCCGGCGGTGTAATACACGCCGGTCTGCCCTCCGGTGCCGATGGTGACGAAGCGCTCCTGCGCCAGCACGCTTGTGCTCGCCAAGGCGCTGGCGAGCACGCCGGCCAGGGTGATACCGAACAGGCCGTTACGGATCTGGTGGTTCATTGCGGTTCCCTCTTGTTTGTATTGTGGGTGGTTGCAACTGTGGTTGGCCGGCGCAGGAACGATAGACCGCTGTGGTCAGGCGCGCGCAGCGATCACCATGATCTCGACCAGCACCTCGGGCGAGGCCAGACGCGCCTGTACCGTCGCCCGTGCCGGTGCGCAGCCTGCTGGCAGCCAGTCGCTCCAGACCTCGTTCATGGCGGCGAAGTCGGCGTCGATGTCCTTCAGCCAGATCTGCGCGCTGAGCAGGTGCTCGCGACTGGATCCGGCGGCGGCCAGCAGCCGGTCGATCTTCGCCAGCACCTCGCGGGTCTGTCCGGCGGCATCCAGGCCGCGGTCGTCCGGCACCTGGCCGGCGAGGAACACAAGGTCTGCATGAATGACCGCGGCGGACATTCGCGGATTGCTCTCGATGCGTTGAACGGGCATATCGGTTTCCTCTTTGAGTGGTCAGGCGGGCAGGCTCAAGCCGTCCAGGGAGACAGCAGGTGGTGATCCGCCGATTACGCTGGCGAGCAGGTCGGCGCTGCCACAGGCCAGGGTGAAGCCGAGGCTGCCGTGGCCGACGTTGAGCCAGAGATTGTCGAAGCCGCTGCGGCCGAGCAGGGGCGTACCTTGGGGCGTCGCCGGGCGCAGGCCCGCCCATTGCCGCGCGTTTTGGTAGTCGCCGGCGCCGGGAAAGGTCTCGCCAGCCAGACGCTGCAGGGTGGCGATGCGCTGCTGGTCGAGTCCGGCATCCCAGCCGGCGATATCCACCATCGCCGCGACGCGCAGCTGGTCATCGAGGCGGGCGTAGACGACCTTGTTGTCATAGTCGGTGACGTTGGTTTGCGGCACGCGGTCTCGGTCGGCCAGCCCAAGGGTCAGGCTGTAGCCCTTGAGCGGGTAGATCGGCAGGTCAATGCCCAGCGGTTTGAGCAGCCCGACGCTGCCGGTGCCGGCCGCCACTACCAGATGGTCGACGGCGACTTCTTCGCGCCCGAGCACGACCGCGCGGACGCGCTTGCCTTCGCTGCGCAATGCGCTTACCGATTGGCCGGTATGCAGGAGAAACGCAGGCGATGCCCGCAGTCGCCGCAGCAGTTCGGTGCAGAACAGATGGCAGTCGGCAACCTCGTCGCCGGGCGAATAGATGCCGCCGTGCAGCGATGACGCCAACGGTGTCAGCGCCGGCTCGACGTCGACGCATTGCGCGGCGTCCAGCAGCCGCTGCCCTGATTCGTCGTCGATGGCCGCTGCGCCCTTGTGCAGGCTGTGTTGATCGCGATAGATCACCAGTTTGCCGTTGGCGCGCCAGGCGAAGCCGTCCAGCTGGTCCTGCTCGCGCCAGCTGCGCAGGATCTGCTGGCTGTGCAGGGCGAGCCGCAGCAAGTGAGCCGCGTTGCGCCGGTTGACCGAACGCCGGCACGCTAGCAGGAACTGCAGGCACCAGCGCCACTGATGCAGGCTCGCCTGCGGCCGGAAACGCAACGGGGCATCGGCTCCGCGCAGCATCCAGCCAATCGCCTGCAGCGGCACGCCGGCATCGGCCAGCGGCGAAACGTAGCGATAGCTGAGCTGCCCGCCATTGGCGAAGCTGGTCTCCAGGGCGACATCGTCGCGCCCTTCGATCAGCTCGACACTGTGCCCCTGGCGCACCAGTGAATAGGCTGTGGCAAGCCCGATAACGCCTGCGCCGATGACTGCTACCCGCATGCAACTGCTCCTCCGACTCGATCAGCGCAGCCTAGGCCGCGTGCCAGCGAGGCGGCCAATGAAAGGATGGAGCGTTCCCATAACCTGCGGTTATGCTCGATTGACTGAAGGGGGACATGCATGCGGCTGCGTCATATCGAACTGTTCCAGGCGATCCTGCAAACCGGCAGCCTGACGGCCGCGGCCGAGCTGCTGCATATCTCCCAGCCGGCGGCAAGCAAGATTCTCAAGCATGCCGAGCAGCAACTGGGCTTTGCGCTGTTCGACCGGGTGCGGGGCAAGCTGCAGCCCACTGCCGAGGCGCGGGTGCTGCAGCAGCAGACCGAACGCCTGGCCATCGACCTGCAGAATCTGCGGCGGCTAGCTGACAGCCTCGGCCGGGGCGAGGAGTGCGCGTTGCGCCTGATCTGTACGCCGGCCTTGGCTCAGGCGCTGCTGCCGCAGACGTTGCGCACCTGGCGCGAGCGATTTCCACGTACGGTCTGTCAGCTCGCCACGCAGCACACGGCGGAAATCGTCGAGGCCCTGCTACTGCGCGAAGCCGATCTCGGGCTGACTTCACAGGCGGTGGAGCATCCGGGACTGAGCAGCCGGCTATTGTCCGAGGGACGCATGCACGTGATCGCGCCGCCTGGCTGGTGGCAGCCGGATGAACTGCACCGCCCGCTGCGCCTGCAGGCCTTGGCGGGTAAAGCGCTGATCGGCATCGACGCCCGCGATGCACTGGGCAGCCTGTTGCGCGGCCACATCGAGGAGCTCGATCCGCCGCCGCGCGTCGTTACCTGGGTGCAGACCTATCAGCTGGCGCGGCAGCTGGTGTCTGCGGGGCAGGGCGTGGCGCTGGTCGATCCGTTCACCGCGCTGGCGGCCACTGGCGGCGAGGTGCAGACCCGTCTGCTCGAGCCGGCCATCAGCGTGCCGGTCTATGCGTTGACCCGTGTTCACGAGCAACTGTTGCCGGCGCAGGCGATGCTGCTGGAGCAGCTCGGCGCCCAGGCCGAGCGACTGCTGCTGCATGATGGGCACAACTGAGCGGTCGCGCGCTACCATGGCGGCTTTTGCGCCGGACGATCATGCACGCCGACTCGCCCCTTGAACGTTATCAGCAGGCCATCGTGCAAGACGGTTTCTTGCCCGACGCGGCTCAGCAGCGCGCTGTGGCACGGCTCCAGGCCTGCCATGAGGCATTGATTTCAGGTGCGCAACTGCCGCTTGGCGTTTATCTGTGGGGGCCGGTCGGGCGTGGCAAGACCTGGCTGATGGATCTGTTTCACGCAAGCCTGGCCGTTCCGTCACGGCGGCAGCATTTCCACCATTTCATGCGCTGGGTACACATCCGACTGTTCCAGCTCAACGGTACGGCCGATCCGCTGCAGGCGTTGGCCAAAGAGCTCTCGGAAGAGATTCGCGTGCTCTGCTTCGACGAGCTGTTCGTCGGTGACATCGGTGACGCAATCATCCTGGGACGCCTGTTCCAGGTGCTCTTCGAGCACGACGTGGTGATCGTCGCTACCTCCAACCAGCCGCCAGAGCAGCTGTACGCCGACGGCTTCAATCGCGAGCGTTTTCTGCCGGCCATCGATGCCATCGTGCAGCACATGCATGTGGTGGATGTGGATGGTGGCGCCGATCACCGCCTGCGTCCCGGCGCTGCGCTGCAGCGCTACTGGATCGCCCCGTTCGACGGCGCCACTGCGTTAGCCGCGACGTTCGAGGCGCTGGCCGATGGAGCGGTCAGCACCGAGCCATTGGCGCTCAGCCGCCGCCAGCTCGACGTCGTGCGGCGTAGCGAATCGGTGCTCTGGTGCCGCTTCGCCGATCTGTGCGAACAGCCGTTCTCGGCGTTGGACTTCATCGAGCTGTGCGACCGTTTCACGGCGATCCTGATTGGTGACGTGCCCGAGCTCGGCGGCACGCAGCGCGATGGGCGCATTGCCCGTGGCACCGAGGATGGAGTCGCGCGGGTGGTGGCGGGTGATCGCCAGTTGCCCAGGCTCGCCGCGCGGGATGATGCCGTGCGCCGCTTCATCGCGCTGGTGGACGAGTGCTACGACCGGCGGATTCCGCTCTATATCGAAGCCGACGTGGCACTGGACGAGCTGTATACCGAGGGCTATCTGGCATTCCCGTTCCGCCGCACGCTCAGCCGTCTGCGGGAGATGCAGCTGCAGCGCTTTGGCTGAGCGCTGGCTCAGTCGCGGTAGAACACCTGCACCAGGTGGTAGCCGAACTGGCTCTTTACCGGGCCGTGCACTTCGCGCAGCGGCTTCTTGAAAATCACCTGATCAATGCTGCGCACCATCTGCCCGGGGCGCACTTCACCGAGGTCGCCACCCTTCTTGCCGGACGGGCAGGTCGAGTACTTGCGCGCCAGCACGTCGAATGCTTCGCCATTGGCGATGCGCTTTTTCAGCTGCGCGGCTTCGGCCTCGGTCTTGACCAGAATGTGGCGGCACATGGCTTTTGGCATGCTTGGTGTCCTCGATTACAAGGGACGCGATTGTAGTCGTGCCGCCGCGAAAGTCGACCGCAATGCCGTGCGAAAACAGCCGTATCGTGACCGGATGGTCGACGAGCGGTAGTTCTATCGTGATGCGTGATAGCGCTAACATCAGGCCAAACAAGCAAAACAATGGATTCCTCGCATGCCTTCAGTGCATACCTCAAAGGCTTCCGCGCTTCCGGTTCTGGTCGTCATGGGCGTCAGCGGTTCCGGCAAGACGGACACCAGCCACGCCGTAGCCGATGCGCTCGGCCTGCCGCACATCGAAGCGGACAACTTTCATCCGGCAGAGAACGTGGCGCGCATGCGTGCCGGCACGCCGCTGTCCGACGCCGATCGCGTGGAGTGGCTGCACGCGCTGATCGCCGAAATGCAACGCACCCTGGCGGCGGGCAGCGGCTTCGTGCTGGCTTGCTCGGCGCTCAAGCGCAGCTACCGGGAGTTGCTGCGCAGCGCGGTCCCGGAGCTGCGTTTCGCCCATCTGGCCATCGATTACGAAACCGCCATACAGCGAGTCGGTGGCAGGGCGGGGCATTTCATGCCGATTTCCTTGGTCGACAGCCAGTTCGCCACCCTCGAATGCCCCGAGGGCGAACCGGGCGTATTGACCGTGGATGCCAGTCAACCGCGCGAGGTCGTCTTGCGCCAGATCGTCGAATGGATGCAGGGCGCCGGTCTGGATGAGCTGATCGAAACCCGTGTCGATCTTTCTTCGCGTCCGTTTGATAGCGCTACCACTGCGCCGCCTTTGACCAACGAGCCGATCTACAGCGGCACGGTCGCGCAACACTTCGACCGTCTGACCGACTGGCTGATGGCCGCGCTGATGGCCTTCATGGTCGTCGTTGTGTTCTCGAGCGTGGTGCTGCGTTACGCCTTCGGCACCGGTTGGACGGGCGCCGAGGAGCTGTCGCGGCTGGCATTCGTCTGGCTGGTGTTTGTCGGTGTCGCTTCGAGCATGCGCCGCGGCGAGCTGATGAGCTTTTCCATGCTGCGCGACCGCTTCCCGCGGCTGTTCCGCCGCGTCGTCGACTCCCTTAGCTGGCTGCTGGTGGCCGGTGCGAGCTGCCTGGCGGCCTGGGGCGGTTGGAACCAGATGCAGTTCGGCTGGACCATCAACAGCCCGGTGGTCGGTTATCCGCTGGGCCTGGCGATGTTGCCGGTGGCTGCCAGCATGGTCGCGCTGGCGGTACTGGCGCTGCTGCAGTTGGTCAACGTTTGGCGGCGTGATCAGCCATCGACCGTTGCTGCTGCGAATGTCACCGCGGACTGAAGCGACGCCGCATTCAGAACAATACGGGCACTGCCCATCCGAGGACCTTGTATGACCGTCGTCGTCTTCCTTTCATCGCTGCTGGGCTTCATGACCCTTGGCATGCCCATCGCCTTCGCACTGCTGCTCACCGGCTCGGTGCTGATGTGGTACCTGGATTTCTGGGACGTGCAGCTGCTCGCGCAGAATCTGCAGGCCGGCGCTGACAGCTTCCCGCTGTTGGCGGTGCCGTTCTTCATCCTTGCCGGCGAACTGATGAATGCCGGCGGCATCTCGCGGCGCATCATCGCCATGGCGCAGGCCTATTTCGGCCACAAGCGCGGCGGCCTGGGTTACGTGGCGATTGCCGCCTCGGTGCTGCTGGCCAGCATGTCCGGCTCGGCCCTGGCCGATACCGCCGCGCTGGCGACGCTGCTGCTGCCGATGATGCGCGAGCGCGGTTACCCGCTGAGCTCGTCGTCGGGCCTGGTGGCGGCTGGCGGGATCATCGCCCCGATCATTCCGCCGTCGATGCCGTTCGTGATCTACGGCGTGGTGACCGGCACGTCGATCAGCCAGCTGTTTCTCGCCGGCATGGTGCCGGGGCTGATCATGGGCATGGGTCTGATCGTCGCCTGGACGCTGATCGCCCGGCGGATCGACGAACCGAAACAGGAAAAGGCCAGCGCTGCAGAGCGCCGCCGCGTGCTGGTCGACGGTGCTGCCGCGCTGATGCTGCCGGTGATCATCGTCGGCGGGCTGCGTGGCGGTCTGTTCACCCCGACCGAAGCGGCGGTGGTCGCCGCCGTCTACGCCCTGGCCGTTTCGACCCTGCTGTATCGCGAGCTGAACTGGGCCGGACTGGTCGAGGTGCTGACCCGTGCCAGCCGCACCACGGCCTCGGTGATGTTCCTCTGCGCCGCCGCAACCGTGTCGGCGTACATGATCACCCTGGCGCAGCTGCCCGACGAGATCGCGGCGATGCTCGGCCCGCTGGCGCAGGACCCGAAACTGCTGATGGTCGCCATCATGCTGCTGATGATCGCCGTCGGCATGGTGCTGGACCTGACGCCGACCATCCTGATCCTCGGTCCGGTGCTGGCGCCGATCGCGATCAAGGCCGGCATCGACCCGGTGTACTTCGGCGTGATGTTCGTGCTGATCGGCTCCATCGGGCTGATCACGCCGCCGGTGGGCACCGTGCTCAACGTGGTCGGCGGCATCGGCCGATTGCGCATGGAAACCCTGGTGCGTGGCGTGATGCCGTTCTTCCTTATCTATCTGGTAATCGTCGGGCTGCTCATCGCCGTACCTTCGATCATCACCGTGCCCCTGGCCTGGCTGCGGTAGCGCCGGTCTTGCAATTCAAGCGCTTTACAACCCAACGTCCAACAACAAGAAGGTAACGCGACATGAAACGACTTCTCATCAGCACCCTGGCTGCCGCCTTGCTCGGCAGCACACTCAGCCTTGGTTACGCGCAGGCGGCGGACGACATCCGCCCACGCATGATCCGCTTCGGCTACGGGCTCAACGAAGACAGCAACCAGGGCAGGGCGGCCAAGCTGCTTGCCGAGGAAGTGGCCAAGGCCTCGGGCGGCAAGCTGAAGGTGCGTACCTTCGCCTCCGCCAGCCTCGGTTCGGACGACCAGATGCAGAACGCCCTTATCGGCGGCGCGCAGGAGATGATGGTTGGCTCGACCGCGACGCTGGTCGGCATCAGCAAGGAGATGGCGGTGTGGGATACGCCATTCCTGTTCACCGACCCGCGCCAGGCCGATCAGGTACTGGACGGTCCCGTGGGCCGGCAGGTGATGGACAAGCTCGAGGAGAAAGGCCTGGTTGGGCTGGTGTACTGGGAAAATGGGTTTCGCAACGTGACCAATAGCGCCCGGCCGATCGAAAAGTACGAAGACTTCAACGGAATCAAGCTGCGCGTGATGCCCAATCCGGTGTTCATCGACACCTTCAAACGCATGGGCGCCAACGCGGTGCCGCTGCCGTTCTCCGAGCTGTTCACCGCACTGGAAACCAAGGCAGTCGATGGCCAGGAAAACCCGTTCAACACCATCCTCTCGTCCAAGTTCTATGAGGTGCAGAAGTATCTGAGCGTGACCAATCACGTATACAGCCCCTGGATCGTCACGGTTTCCAAGCGCTGGTGGGATGGGCTGTCCGCGACCGAGCAGGACATCCTCATGAAAGCCGCGGAAAAGGCGCGCGATGCCGAGCGTGAAGACACCCGCCGCGAGGCCAGCCAGGCATTGGCGACGTTGAAAGGGCGTGGCATGCAGATCAATGAGGTCAGTGCCGACGAGATCCAGCGCATGCGCGAGAGGGCGCAGCCCGCGATCCAGACGGTGATCGACGCGGTCGGCCAGGAGCTGTTCGACCAGGTGCAGGCCGAAGTGGAGAAAGCGTCCCAGTAGGGCGCTGCCTTCCATACCGCTGATAGAATTCGCCGCCTTCAGATGCTGGATTGATCATGACCACACGCCGTCGCCGCTCTGCCGAGCGGATAACCCTCTCGGATGTCGCACGTAGCGCCGGCTGCTCGCTGATGTCGGCATCCCGCGCGCTGTCGCAACCGGATCTGGTTTCCGATGCATTGCGTGAGCGTGTCGAGCAGGCGGTCAAGGCGCTCGGCTACGTGCCGCATCCGGCGGCGCGCAGCCTGGCCAGTTCGCGCTCCAATCTGGTTGCGGTGATCATCCCCTCGCTGTCCAACGCGGTGTTCGTCGACACGGTCGAGGCCATCCAGCGCGTGCTGATGCCGGCGGGTTACGAAATGATGATCGGCGTCAGCCACTATCGCCCCGAAGAGGACGAGCGATTGCTGCGCGCCTACCTGGCCCATCAGCCGGCCGGCCTGCTGATCACTGGGTTCGAGCGCAGCGAGGCCGCGCGTGCGGTGTTGGCCAGCTACACAGCACCGATGGTCACCCTGATGGAGCTGAGCGAGCGGCCGGATGACTACTGCGTAGGCTTCTCGCAGCTGGAAGCCGGCGTGGCCATGACCCGCACGCTGCTTGAGCGCGGCTACCGTCACGTCGCCTTCGCCGCGGCGCAGCTCGACCCTCGGACCCTGCAACGCGCCGAAGGCTACCGTCAGGCCATGCGCCAGGCCGGTCGCTATGAGCCGACGCTGGAGCTGCTGACGCCGCAGCTGTCGTCCATCGGTCTTGGCGCGGAGCTGCTGGATCGGCTGCTGGCGCAGCATCCGCAGATCGACGCGGTGTTCTTCAACAACGACGACCTGGCCCTCGGGGCGCTGTTTCGCGCCCATCAGCTGGGGCTCGACGTGCCGGGGCGGCTGGCGATTGCCGGTTTCAACGACCTGCCGGCCGCGGCCTGGATGCATCCGGCGCTAAGCACAGTGCGCACCCGCCGCGGCGAGATCGGCGAGCTGGCGGCGCAGATGCTGCTGAGTCTGATGCGAGGTCAGCAGCCTGCGGAGCGTTGTATCGATGTGGGCTTCGAAGTGGTGATGCGCGACAGCGCCTGAGGCGGGCTTTCACCCGCCATGGCATCAGAGGTCCTGCTGCGCGGTGACCTGCTGGGCGATCTCGATCATCTGCTCGCGCATCCAGCGGTTGGCCGGATCCTGATCGGTGCTTTCATGCCAATAGATGTGGGTTTCCAGCGGCATGATGTCCACCGGCAGGTCGACCTGGTGCAGGTTGTGGCGCCGGGCGAAACGCTCGGGAACGGTCACAGCCATGTCGGTCTGGTCGATTACCTGAGTCGCCATCAGGTAGTGCTGTGAGCGCAGGGCGATCTTGCGCTGCAGACCCATCTTGCCCAACGCCAGGTCCACCAGACCGAGCCCGCTGCGGCGGCTGGAAATGTGGATGTGCGACAGCGACAGGTACTGCTCCAGGGTGAGCTTGTCCTTGGCCAGCGGGTGGCCACGGCGCATGGCGCAGATGTAGCGATCTTCCAGCAACTTGACGTGGCGCACCTGCGGGTCGGTGTTGAGCGGTGCATCCATGGCGAAATCCAGGCGGCCGGCGGCCAGTTCCTTGGTCGTCTCGCGGCGTTTGGCCAGCATGCTCTCGATCTTCACGTTCGGTGCCAGGCGGCGCAGGCGCTGGAACAGCGGCGGCAGCATCACCGCCTCGGTGAGGTCGGTCATGCTGATGCGGAACGTCTTGTTCGCCTGCGCCGGGCTGAAGGTCCGGCTTTCCTGCACCGACACCCGCAGCAGCTGCAGCGCATTGCGCACCGGGCCGATGATGTTCTGCGCCATTGGCGTCGGCACCATGCCCTGCGCGGTGCGCACGAACAGCGGATCGTTGAAGGTTTCGCGCAGGCGGGCAAGGGCGTTGGAAACCGCGGGCTGGGTGATGCCGACGATCTGCCCGGCGCGTGTCAGGTTCGCTTCGGTGTAGATGGCGTCGAAGACGATGAATAGATTCAGATCGACCTTGTTCAGGTTCATTGTTGTGCTCTCCGGCGTGTATCGGAATTCGCCGATCATATATCGGTGATGAATGTTTATACACGAGGAAAATAGCTTAGATAAATCACCAGGCCTCCTCTAGCATTCAAAACTACAAAACATTACCTGCCAGAAGGTTGTCGCCCATGAATTTCGCCTACTCCCCGAAGGTTCAAGAGCTGAGAGAGCGCGTGCAAGCGTTCATGGATGCTCACGTCTATCCCGCCGAAAAGGTGTTCTACCAGCAGGTCGCCGAAGGTGACCGCTGGCAGCCGACCGCTATCGTCGAGGAGCTCAAGGCCAAGGCCAAGGCAGAAGGGCTGTGGAACCTGTTTCTGCCGGAATCGGAACTGGGCGCTGGCCTGACCAACACCGAATACGCGCCGCTGGCGGAAATCATGGGCAGCTCGGGCCTCGGCCCGGAAGCGTTCAACTGCTCGGCACCGGACACCGGCAACATGGAAGTGCTGGTGCGCTACGGCAGCGAGGCGCAGAAGCGCGAGTGGCTGGAACCGTTGCTGCGCGGCGAAATCCGTTCGGCCTTCGGCATGACCGAGCCGGGCGTGGCTTCGTCCGACGCCACCAACATGGAAGCCCGCGCGGTGCGCGAGGGTGACGAGTGGGTCATCAACGGACGCAAGTGGTGGACCTCCGGTGCCTGCGACCCGCGCTGCAAGATCATGATCTTCATGGGCCTGACCAACCCGGACGCGCCGCGCCATGCCCAGCACTCGATGATCCTGGTGCCGATGGATACCCCCGGCGTCAAGGTGCTGCGCCCGCTGCCGGTGTTCGGCTACGACGATGCCCCGCATGGCCACGCGGAAGTGTTGCTGGAAAACGTGCGAGTGCCCTACGAGAACGTCCTGCTCGGTGAAGGCCGCGGCTTCGAGATCGCCCAGGGCCGTCTTGGCCCAGGGCGCATCCACCACTGCATGCGCTCGATCGGCGTTGCTGAACGTGCACTGAAGCTGATGTGCGAACGCGCCGTCAGCCGCACCGCCTTCGGCAAGCCGCTGGCCCGGCTGGGTGCCAACTTCGATTACATCGCCGAGTGCCGCATCGAGATCAACATGGCGCGCCTGCTGACGCTGAACGCGGCGTACATGATGGATACCGTGGGCAACAAGATCGCCGCCAGCGAGATCGCACAGATCAAGGTGGTCGCACCCAACGTGGCGCTGAAGGTCATCGACCGCGCCATCCAGATCCACGGTGGCGCCGGGGTTTCCGAGGACTTCCCGCTGGCTCACTGGTGGGCGATGCAGCGCACGCTGCGCCTGGCCGATGGCCCGGACGAGGTGCATCGGGTGGCCATTGCCCGTCACGAGCTGGGCAAGTACGTCCCGCGCGAGGCGCTGCGCAGCCGCTAAGGCGTCGTCCCGGGGAAAGGACCAAAGGCAAAGCCACGCACCGTGGCTTTGCCTTTTTTATGACCGTTTGCCTGTGACCGAGCGCTGCGCCTCAGGAGGCGACCGGCGTCAGCTCCGGTGGTGTCTGCCCGCCGTAGGTGCTGGCCACCAGCTCCCGATAGCGCCGATAGGCCTGCTCATAGGCCCGGACCGACTCGGCGACCGGCGCGACCGCGGTGTCTTCGTCCAGGCTGACGCAGCGCGAGCAGATGGCTTGGAGGCTGGCTTCGGGATCCTGCTGTCGCGCATGGCACCATGCCGCCTGGATCGCGCCGCCCAGCGCCGCGGCCTCGCTGTGGCGGGTGCAGACCACCGGCGTGGCCATCAGGTCGGCGACGATCTGTCGCCACAGCGGGTTCTTCGCGCCGCCGCCGATGAGCTGGATCCGCTCGCTGCGAATGCCGCTTTCGCGCAGCAGGTCCAACCCGTAGCGCAGGCCGAAGGTCACGCCTTCGAGCACGGCGCGGCAGAGGTTGGCGCGGCTCAGGTTGTCGGCGGTCAGGCCGTGCAGGCTGGCGCTGCCGTGGGGCAGGGCGGGGACGCGCTCGCCGTTGAGAAACGGCAGCATCGTGACGCCTTCGCAGCCGATCGGCGCCTGCGCCACCAGCGCGTTGAACGCCTCCAGGTCCAGCTCCAGCAGGCCGCGCATCGCCGCGTTGGCATTGGTCAGGTTCATGGTGCAGATCAGCGGCAGCCAGCCCCCGCTGGACGAGCAGAAGGTGGCCACCGCCGGCTGTGGGCTGATACGGGGTTCGCCGGAAAAGGCGTAGAGCGTGCCGGATGTGCCCAGGCTCATGGTGATGGCGCCGGGGCGGATATTGCCGGTACCGATGGCCCCCATCATGTTGTCGCCACCGCCGCTCGCCACCATGGCCTGCGGATTGAGCCCCAGCCGGGCAGCCAGTTCGGGCCGGATGCGGCCGACCGGCTGGTGGGACTCGATCAGCTCGGGCAGCGCGGCCTCCAGACGACCCTCGGCATCGATATGGCGCAGGATCTCGGGTGCCCATTGCCGCGCGCGCACGTCGAAATAGCCGGTGCCGGAGGCATCGCCGTATTCGCTCGCGCACCGTCCGGTCAGCCAGTAGTTGAGGTAGTCGTGGGGCAGCAGGATATGGGCGATGCGTGCGAACAGCGCGGGGTGCTGCTCCTTCATCCACAGCAGCTTGGAAACCGTGTAGCCCGGCGCGATGACGATACCGAGGCGCTGCAGCGAACCCTGTTCTCCGCCCAGCCAGTCGAGCAGGCGCTGATTCTCCGTAGCCGACTCCGTGTCGCACCAGAGCTTGGCCGGGCGCAACACGCGGCCCGCGGCATCGAGCGTGACCAGGCCATGCTGCTGCCCGGAGACACCAATGCCCAGCACGGCGCCGCCGTCGACCCCGGCCTCTGCCAGTGCCGCAGCGGTAGCGCTGGCGAAGGCGGAGGTCCACTGCCCGGTGTCCTGCTCGCGCCGGCCGTTGGGCCCGCTGATCAGATCGTGGCTGGCCGAGCCCTGGCCGAGCACGCGCCCGTTGCTGGCGTCGAGCAACAGCGCCTTGGTGCCCTGGGTGCCACAATCGATTCCGAGAAACATGCCGCACCCCGTCACTGCGTCAGCAACAGATCAAGTGTGCCGCTGACCCCCAGCGTGCGCAGCCGCAGCAGGTTGCGCTCGAAGGCTTCGCGGAAGGCGAGCGAACGCGGAATCTGCGTGCCAAAGATCTCCTCGCGCCCGAGCAGTCGTTCGGCGAGGCCGTCGTTCTCCGCGACAAGGGACCGGCAGAAATCCGCGCGCGGATCGGGGATGTGGTACGGCACGCCGTTTTCATCTACGCCCCGCAGATACAGCGCCCAGGCGGCGACCACCAGGGCGGCCCGGTCCAGGGCAGCGTTAGCGGCGATCAGGCGGTCGATGGTCGGCACGGTGAACTTGGGAAACTTCGACGAGCCATCGGAGCACACCCGTTCCAGCTGATCGGCGATGGCACGGTTGGAGAAGCGCTCGATCAGCGTCTGCTTGTAGCGAGCGAGATCGATGCCGGGCACGGGAGCCAGTTGCGGAGTGACGTCCTCGTTCATGTAGCGGCGGATGTACTCGACGAACAGCGGATCGGCCATGGTTTCGTGGACGAAGCGATAACCGCGCAGGAAGCCGAGGTAGGTCAGCGCGAGGTGGCTGCCGTTGAGCAGCTTGATCTTCATCTCCTCGTAGGGCGAGACGTCGTCAGTGAACTGCACTCCGACCTTTTCCCAGGCCGGGCGGCCGGCGACGAAGCGGTCTTCCAGCACCCATTGCACGAAGGGTTCGCAGACCACCGGCCAGACGTCATCGAGGCCGTGCTGACGCTCCAGGTCCTGGCGATGGGTCGCGCTGGTCATGGGCGTGATGCGGTCGACCATGGCGTTGGGGAAGCTGACGTTGCGCTCGATCCAGCCGGCCAGGTCGGCATCGACCAGGCCGGCGAAGGCCAGCGTGGCCTTGCGGGTCACGTCGCCGTTGTGGGGGAGGTTGTCGCAGGACATCACCGTGAAGGGGCCGACACCGTCGCCGCGGCGCTTGGCCAGCGCCGCGCAGAGCAGACCGAACACGCTGACCGGGCGGCGAGGGTGCTGCAGGTCGTGTTGAATCTGCGGCAGTTGTGCATTGAACTGGCCGGTGCTGTCGTCCAGGCAATAGCCGCCCTCGGTGATGGTCAGCGAGACGATGCGAACCGCCGGATCGGCCAGACGGACAACCACCGCCTCGGAACCATCCTCGCCCACCAGCAGCATGTCGCGAATGCTGCCGATCACCCGGACCTCGGTGTCGGGCCGGTCGTCGAGCTCGACCAGGGTGTAGAGGTAGTCTTGCGCGGCCAGTGCATCGCGCATCGCGCGCTCCTCGGCGCGTGTGCCGATGCCGCAGATGCCCCATTCCAGCCCCTCGCCGGTGTTCATCAAAGCATCGGTGTAGGCCGCCTGATGGGCACGGTGAAAACCGCCCACGCCGATATGGGCGATGCCGGTGGTGACCTCGGCCAGGCGGTAGTCGGGGCGCGCGATAGGGCCCGGCAGCTGTGGCAGATTCGCTTCGTTCAACTTCATCTCGGGCCTCGCTGGGCTTGAATGTGGGAAAGCCGGGGGCGGGATCGCTGCCATTGCGGGCGCAGCGATCTGCCGGTAAGTCAGGGCTTGGGTGGCGGGGTGGTCAGGCCGCCTGCTGCAGCGACTGGCCGACTGCGACGCCATTGCTGTCGAAGAGGTGGCAATGGGTGGCTTCCAATGTCAGGGACAGCGACTCGCCATAGCGCGGGGTGAAGTCACCGCGGATGCGCATGGTCAGCTGCTCGCCGTTGCCGGTGACCACGTGGCAGTAGGTGTCGCTGCCCAACCGCTCGCTAACGTCCGCCTTCACGGTCAACTGGCAGTTGCCTTCGCTGCCACGGTTGAGGTGTTCCGGGCGGATGCCGAGGGTGACCGGATCGCCCGTCTTCAGCGTGGCGCCGCTCACCGGCAGGAACAGACGGCAACCGGCGTCGAGCTCGACTTCGCAGCCGCTGGCTTCGACACGGCTTGCGCGGCCTTTGAGAAAGCCCATCTTCGGTGTGCCGAGAAAGCCCGCGACGAAGAGGTTGGCGGGATTGTGATAGAGCTCCATGGGTGAACCCACCTGCTCGATGCGTCCTCCATTGAGTACCACCACCTTGTCCGCAAGGGTCATGGCTTCGACCTGGTCGTGAGTCACGTAGATCATCGTCGCCTGCAGCTCCTGGTGCAGGCGCGAGAGCTCCAGGCGCATCTGCACGCGCAAGGCGGCATCGAGGTTGGACAGCGGCTCGTCGAACAGGAAGACCTTAGGGTTACGCACGATAGCGCGGCCAATGGCGACACGCTGGCGCTGGCCACCGGAGAGCTGGCGTGGCTTGCGTTCGAGCAGCGGTTCCAGCTCCAGGGTGCGCGCGGCCGCTTCGATCTTGCGGGCAACCTCCTGTTTGTCGGCACCGGCCAGGTCCAGGGCGAAGGACATGTTCTTGCGCACCGTCATGTGCGGGTAGAGCGCATAGGTCTGGAACACCATGGCCAGGTCGCGCTTGGCCGGGCTGACATCGGTGATGTCGCGCCCGTCCAGTTCGATCCGCCCGCTGCTGACCTCCTCGAGCCCGGCGATCAGGCGCAGCAGGGTGGACTTGCCACAGCCGGAGGGGCCGACGAAGACGACGAATTCGCGGTCGCGGATGTCCAGGTCGATGCCCTTGATGATCTCGTTGCCGTCGAAGCCTTTCTTCAGGTTGTGGATCTTCAGGTCTGCCATGTTCGAATCCTCAGTTGTTCTTGGTTGTCAGGCGGCGCTCATTTCACGGCGCCGAACGACAGGCCGCGCACCAGCTGCTTCTGGCTGATCCAGCCGAAGATCAGGATGGGGGCGCAGGCGAGGGTGGAGACGGCCGAGAGCTTGGCCCAGAACAGGCCTTCGGGACTGGAGTAGGAGGCGATCAGCGCGGTCAGTGGCGCGGCGTTGGACGAGGTCAGGTTCAGCGACCAGAAGGCTTCGTTCCAGCACAGGATCAGCGACAGCAGCATGGTCGAGGCGAGCCCGCCCTTGCTGATCGGCAGGAGCACGCGAAGCATCTCCTGCAGCAGCGTGGCACCGTCCATGCGGGCCGCTTCGAGGATGTCGCGGGGGATGTCCTTGAAGTAGGTGTAGATCATCCACACCAGGATCGGCAGGTTGATCAGCGTGTAGATGATGATCAGCACCGCGCGGCTGTCGAGCAGGCCGAACTGCTTGGCCAAGAGGTAGATCGGCACCAGCACGCCCACCGGCGGCAGCATCTTGGTCGAGAGCATCCAGAGCAGCGTGCCCTTGGTGCGCTTGGTCTCGTAGAAGGCCATCGAATACGCGGCGGGAATGGCGATCAGCATGCCCAGGGCGGTCGCGCCGAAGGAAATGGTCACCGAGTTCCAGGCGTACTTGAAGTAGCCGCTGCGATTCTGGATGTGCAGGTAGTTTTCCAGCGTCGGCGTGAAGATGAACTGCGGCGGCGTGGCGAAGGCGTCGATCTCGGTCTTCAGGCTGGTCAGCAGCATCCAGAAGATCGGGAAGAACAGCAGCAGCGCCACGGCCCAGGCGAACAGCCCGACCACCAGGGTGTTGAGGCGGCGACTTTGTTTGAGCGTCAGCATCGGTCTGTCCTCAATATTTCTCGGTGAGATTCTTGCCGAGCATCCGCACCAGGATGATCGCCGCGATGTTGGCGATCACCACCGCAATCAGGCCGCCGGCCGAGGCCATGCCGACATCGAACTGCAGCAGCGCCTGGTTGTAGATCAGGTAGGCGAGGTTGGTGGATGCGTAGCCGGGACCGCCGCTGGTGGTGGTGAAGATCTCGGCGAATACCGAAAGCAGGAAAATGGTTTCGATCATCACCACTACGGCGATCGGGCGTGCCAGATGCGGCAAGGTCAGGTGCCAGAAGATCGCGATGGGCCCAGCGCCATCGAGGCGGGCGGCTTCCTTCTGTTCCTGGTCGAGGGACTGCATGGCGGTCATCAGGATCAGGATCGCGAAGGGCAGCCACTGCCAGGACACGATGATCACGATGGACGCCAGCGGATGCTGTGCGAGCCAGTCCACCGGCTGTGCGCCGAAGAACTTCCATACCGCCGCGAGAATGCCCGAGACCGGGTGATAGATGAGGTTCTTCCAGACCAGGGCGCTGACGGTCGGCATGATGAAGAACGGCGAGATCAGCAGCACGCGGACGATCCCGCGCCCCGCGAAGTCCGCCGCCTCCAGCAATGCGGAGATGAGCACGCCGAGTACCACGCTGATCAGCAGCACGCTGCCGACCAGGATCAGGGTATTGGTCATGCCAGGGATGAAGCCGGCATCGGTCAGGAAGTAGTGGAAGTTTTCCAGCCCGACGAAATCCTTTTCGCCCGGATAGAGCAGGTTGTAGCGAACGAGCGAGAAGTACAGGGTCATCGCCAGTGGTACCAGCATCCACAGCAGCAACAGCGCGACCGAAGGGCTGACCAGGAACCAGCTCGGGGCCAACCTCGGCCGGCGGCGCTCGGCAGGTTGCGGTGATGCGTTGCTCGCAGGGGCCTTGGGCAAGGCAGTCGTTGTGGTCGCCATGATGATGCTCCGGCTGAAGAGGGGCCGATGAGGGCTCGTGGAGCCCTCGCGGGTTTACGCCTTCACGGGACGTGCGGCTGGTCTACTTGGGATAACCGGCGCGTTTCATTTCGCGGGTGGTCGACTGCTGCACCGCGGTAAGCATCTGCTCGACCGGCATCTGCCCGGTCAGCGCGGCGGAGAACATCTTGCCGACCTGGGTACCGATGGCCTGGAACTCAGGGATGGTGACCAGCTGGATACCGACGTAGGGCACCGGCTTGGCCGATGGCGAGGCGGGATCGGCCTGCTTGAGCGACTCCAGGGTGATCTCCGCGAACGGCGCGGCCGCCATGTACTGCTCGTTGTAGGTGGACTCGCGCGTGCCCGGCGGCACGTTGGCGACGCCATCGGTCTCGGCGACGAGCTTGGCGTAGGCCTTGGACGTTGCCCAGGCGGTGAAGGTCTTGGCGGCGTCCTTCTGCTGGGAGCTGGTCGGGATCGCCAGTGCCCAGGAGTACAGCCAGGCCGAGCCCTTGTCGGTGGTCTCCTGCGGCGCGAAGGTGAAACCGACCTTGTCGGCGACCTTGCTCTGCGATTCATCGGTCATGAAGGAGCCGGCGACGGTCGCATCGACCCACATGGCGCATTTGCCGCTGTTGAACAGCGCCAGGTTTTCGTTGAAGCCATTGCTGGAGGCGCCGGGCGGGCCGTATTGGCTGAGCAGGTCGACATAGAAGTTGGCCGCCTTGGTCCATTCGGGGCCATCGAATTCGGGCTGCCACTTCTCGTCGAACCAGCGCGCGCCGAAGGCGTTGGCGACGGTGGTGACCAGCGCCATGTTCTCGCCCCAGCCGGCTTTGCCGCGCAGGCAGATGCCGTACTGGTCCTCGCCAGGCTTGTGCAGCTTTTCGGCAAACTCGGCCATCTGGCTCCAGGTGGGGTGCTCGGGCATGTCCAGCCCGGCCTGTTCGAACAGGTCGGTACGGTAGTAGGTCATCGAGCTTTCGGCATAGAACGGCAGCGCGTAGAGCGTCCCGTCGACTGAAAGGCCTTCGCGAACCGAGGGGAAAACGTCGTCCAGGTCGTAGTCGTCAGGGAGGTTCTTCATCGGAGCCAGCCAGCCCTTATCGCCCCACAGTGACGCCTCGTACATGCCGATGGTCAGCACGTCGAACTGGCCGCCCTGGGTGGCAATATCGGTGGTCAGGCGTTGGCGCAGCACGTTCTCTTCGAGCACCACCCAGTTGAGCTTGATGTCGGGATTCTGCTGTTCGAAGGTCTTGGAGAGGCGCTGCATGCGGATCATATCCGCGTTATTGACGGTGGCAACGGTGAGGGTTTCGGCGGCCTGGGCCAGCGCAATCGAGGCCATGCAGGCGGTACCGAGCAGCAAGTTGAATGCTTTCATTCGTGGACTCCTCTTCCAGATCAGGGCCTGGAAGCACTTATTGTTTTTGTTGTTACCCGCGTACTGCGCTACGAGCGTCTGGCAGGCATTACAACGCCGGCAGTGGCCGCGCGACAAAGCCGTGACTGCACTCGCTTCGATACTTTTTTGCACTCGCTTGACCGCGGTAGGCTGCCCGCACCGGCACCGTCCAGACCTGTCGCAGGGGCTCAAGAACGAGGCTTTGCCACGATCATAAAGACGCGAGTGGAGCAGCGGGCGAGGAACAGGGCGCTGGAGCCGGCCGGCCGGAAGCGTATCAGCTGGCCAGGTTCTGCTCGGTCAGGCGTTGTTCGACGAGGCGTCGATAGCACGATGGGGTCATGCCCTTGAGCTGCTGGAAGCGGCGATTGAAATTGGACAGGTTGTTGAAACCCGATTCGAAACAGACATCCGTGACCGGCTTGTCCTGATCGAGCAGCAGTTCGCAGGATTTGCTGATGCGCAGGCTGTTGACGAACTCGACGTAGCAGCGCCCGGTGGCGCGCTTGAAGAAGCGCGAGAAGTAGGTGGGTTTCATGCCGAGATGGCTGGCGACTTCCTCCAACGGCAGCTCGCGCATGTAGTGTTCGAAGATGTAGTTGACCGCCATGTTGGTCCGGTCGGCCTGCTGCTCGTCGCTCAACTGTGCCGAGGTGGCGCCGGAGAGCAGCTGGTAGTCGTCGCACCTGGCAAGCAGCTCGAGCATGATCAGGAAGTAGCCGAGGCGAGTGGCGCCGCGGCTGTCGGCGATCTGCTGCATCAGTTGGCGTGCCTGGGCGATGGTCTGCGGACAGCGAAACTCGATTCCGTAGCGCGAGCGCTCGAGCATCGGCGTGAAGGTCCGCAGCTCGGAGAAGACAGCGTGGCCCGCTTCGAGCATCTCGTCCGTGAAGTTGACCAGCATGTCGCGTTTGGCCACGACTTCGCCTTCCTGGACTTGGCTGATCCAGTTGTGCGGCAGGTGCGGGCCGGTGAGGAACAGGCTGTCCGGCCCGAAATTGCCCACGTAATCGCCAACGAACACCTTGCCCGAGCTGGCCACGATCAGGTGCAGCTCGTATTCCTTGTGGTTGTGCCAACGCACCAACGGGCAAGGGAAGCCATGTTCGCGGTAGATCAGCGAATTGCCGTGGTGGTCGTCCATCAGCTCGTAGGACGGGTCGGTAATCTTCAACGCTCTCATGCAGGGTCCGTTGTCGTGAAAGGCCACGAAGGGTTATAGCTGCTGAGGGCGCGATGGCCAAACCGGTCAGTCAATTTCGTATCGGTAGGGCAGTTCCGGGCCGCGTCTGGAACAAGTGATAGCGGCCGCGCTGCTGGCGAAGGCGAGCATGGCCTGCAGTTGGATAGGGCTCATCTGCGCGAGCCCGTGCGGCGAGTCAAGCTGCTGTTCGGCCAGGTAGGCGAGCAACGCGGCCTGGAAGGTGTCGCCGGCTCCCACGGTGTCACGCACCGTCACCGCCTGCGCTGCCACGTGCAGCTGGCCGTGCTTGCGGCTGAAGAGCTGTGCGCCGT
Source organism: Stutzerimonas kunmingensis (assembly GCF_900114065.1). Taxonomy (GTDB): domain Bacteria; phylum Pseudomonadota; class Gammaproteobacteria; order Pseudomonadales; family Pseudomonadaceae; genus Stutzerimonas; species Stutzerimonas kunmingensis. The sequence goes on along the minus strand of NZ_FORS01000002.1, from coordinate 635,135 downwards.
GGGCACCGCGGGTTAGCACCACCAGTTCGGCGTGATGGTCCAGCCAGCGCTGGGCGATGCTCGCTGGCGCCATGCCCGGATAGAGCAGGGCCAGGTCCTCGTCGCTGACCTTGATCAGGTGTGCGCGTTCGGCGAACGCCTCGACCCGCTCGCGCCAACGTTCGAGGCTGGGTTCGACGTTGAGGCGAATGTTCGGATCGAGTGAAATCAGGCGCTGGGCATGCTCGCGATGCAGCAAGGCCAGCAGCGTATCGGCAATCGGCGGCGTCACCAGCGAATAGGAACCGAAATGGATGCCGCGAATGCCAGCAGGCAGCGGCTGCAGCTGTTCGGTATGCAACAGGCGATCGGCACAGCCTTCGCCGCGAAAGCTGTAGACCGGACTGCCATCGGCGCCGATGGCGATCATCGCCAGGGTGGTCGGCGCATCGAAGATGGCGAGATGCTCGGCGGCAACGCCTTCTTCCTGCAGCAGCGCTAGCAGGCGCTGACCGAAATGATCGCGGGAGAGCCCACCGAGCAGCGCGGCCTGCGCGCCCAACCGGGCCAGTCCGACGGCAACGTTGAACGGCGAGCCACCTGCAACGGCTTCCAGATGCAGACGACTGCGGCTGTCGGTCGAGGCCGCGAACACATCGAAAAGCGCTTCACCACAGACGAGGTACATGGACGATTCCTGCTGGCGGAAATCGCCCGAGCTTAAACCCGACGCCTGCACCGGGACAGTACGCCCGCGGCAGGCGGCCGATACGATCTTGCACTCTTTTCAGTACACCCAGACTTCGACGCGGCGATTCTTGATGCGGCCAGCTTCGCTGTTAGATGCCACTGGAAGTTGATCACCCAAACCGTTGATTTCCTTTACAAGGATGCCACCACGCGCCAGTTCGCGACGCACCGCCATGGCGCGCAGCTTGGACAGCAATGCAGTCCGCGCGGGATCGTTGCGGGCGTCGCCGAAGCCGACCAGCACCGCCGCGTTCATCTGCTTGTCGTGGCTGTTGAGATAGTCGATCAAACGCTGCACATCGCGCTGGGCCTTGTTGTCCAGTTGCGCGCTGCCTTCGGCGAAGCGGAAGTTGACGGTCAGTCGCTGTGCCTCCTTGGCCAGCTGCTGATAGGCCTCGGGCATCGTCGTCTGTAGCGGCAGCCTGATCGGCGCGATGGCCTGGGCCACGTAGCCGGATTTCTCGACGATGGCTTGCCCCGCAGGACTATGCACGAACGTCAGGAATTCGCGGGTCCATTTCGATTGCTTCTGCGGATCGGCGTAGAGGAACAGGCGCCGCGACAGAGGATAGTCTTCGGTGGCGACCAGGGCCGTGGTCGGTGGCATGGGCTGGGAATCGCCGTCGGTGATTGCCAGCGCTTTCGACTTGCCGACGGAAGCGAGACCGACGAAGCCGATGGCGCCGCTACGGCGGCTGACCGCCTGGGACAGGGCGTCGTTGGATTCATAGCGCACGGCGCTGGTGGCTAATGCCTGCCCCTGACTGTTCAGCACCAGCTCCTTGAAGGTGTCGTAGGTGCCGGACTGGTCATCACGCGCGTGCAGCTCGACGGCAACGTCCGCGCCGCCCAGCTCCCGCCAGTTGGCGATCTGCCCGGCGAACAGGTGTGCCACCTGCTCCACGCTGAGGGACTGCACCGGGTTGTCGGGATGAACGATCACCGCCAGACCATCGATGGCGATGACCTGTTCGCTCCCGGCGCTGCGCATGTCGCCCAGGGCGGCGAGGCTCTGCGCTTCGCTCTGTTTGATCGGTCGCGAAGCAGCGGCCAGATCGGCAGTACCGTCTTTTAGCCCAGCGAATCCGGTACCGGTGCCATGCGCGGCGACCAGTGCCTGCACGGTCCGACCGCGCTCGTCGAGGGCAGTGATGCGCTGCTCGTTTTCCTTGCCGGCCGGGGCGATGCGGACCGACTGCAGGCCCTTGGCCTCGAACAGGCCGGCCACCAGCATCGGTGCCAGCTTGGCACCCACGGTATTGGAGCCGTGGACGCGCAGCACGGCCGATCCGTCTGGCGGGGTGGGCGGGGCGGCGAGGCTGTTGCCGGAGACGCTCCCCAGCGTGACCAGCAGCAGGGGCAGTGCCCGATTCCAGAACCGTCCAAACACACGTGGCGTCATCTCGCGACCTCCTTGTAGAAGGCCGCGAGATTAAGACGGTTCGGTTACCAATAAATGACAGCGCGGGCGGCGCTGCCGGAATTGCGCAGCGGTCGTCAGCGCAGCTCGATCCACACCGGGCAGTGGTCGGAAGGCTTCTCCATCGCGCGGATGTCGTAGTCGACGCCGCAATCGATCACGCGCTGGTGCAGCGCTGCGGTGGTCAGGATGTAGTCAATGCGCAGGCCGCGGCGCGGGTCGTCCTCGAAACCGCGGCTGCGATAGTCGAACCAGCTGAAGCGATCGACGACTTCCGGGTTGAGGGTGCGGAAGCTGTCCTGCAGTCCCCAGCCCTTCAGGCGCTCGAGCCACTCGCGCTCCTCGGGGAGAAAGCTGCATTTGCCGGTGCGCAGCCAGCGCTTGGCGTTCACTTCGCCGATGCCGATGTCGCAGTCCTGCGGGGAGATATTGAAGTCGCCCATCAGCGCGAGCGATTCTTCGGGGCGGAACTGCTGTTCGAGCAACGCCTGCAGGTCGGCGTAGAACTTGGTCTTGGCGGGAAACTTCACCGGATGGGCGCGGCTTTCGCCCTGGGGGAAGTAGCCGTTCATCACGGTAACCGGCTCGCCATTCGCGTCGGCGAACCGGCCCCAGATAAAGCGCTTCTGCGACTCCTCGCCATCGCTGGGAAAGCCCTTGTGGATCTCTAGCGGTGCCTGGCGCGAGAGCAGGGCGACGCCGTAGTGGCCCTTCTGCCCGTGATAATGGACGTGGTAGCCGAGCGCCTCGATCTCCGCCTGGGGAAACTGTTCGTCAGAAACCTTGGTTTCCTGAAGGCCGATGACGTCCGGCTGATGCTTTTCAATGATCGCAGAAAGCTGGTGAGGTCTTGCGCGTAATCCATTGATATTGAAGGAAACGATTTTCATGGGATTCCGTGAAGGCTGGCTGAGGCTCAAGGGGGAAGGACACCCGGCGCGGCACTGCCGATGCCGATCTGTCGTGGGCAAAGAACGCCGATTCTAGAGCCGCGGCGCCGCGCATACCAAGTTTCGCGCTGAAACAGACAGCAACGGCATTGTCTTTGGAGCAGCGTGAACGGCAGGTGCTCCGGCGGCGTGGCGGGGCGGGCGAAGCGCTGCTAAGTTGCAAGCATCCCTCTGGAAAAAGCCGAGAGTTGCCATGCCGATGTCTGCCGAGGTTCGCACGCTCGATAGTGGTTATGACCGCGAAACCCGTTCGCTGCTGTATCACGCGTATCGTCACGAACCGACCTTTGCCTACCTGTTCGAGGCGGACCGGCCCGGCTATCAGCAGCGCGTGCGCGCGACTGTGCGGGAGCTGGTAAACCAGCATTTCCTGCAGCAGCAACCAGCACTCGGGCTGTTGCTGGACGACCGCCTGATAGCCGTCGCGCTGATCGCGCCGCCGCAACGGCGGCTGGATGTCACCGAAAGCTGGGCCTGGCGCGCGCGCATGCTGCTGACCGCCGGGTTCCGCTGCACCAGGCGCTATCTGGACTACCACGCGGCGGTACTGGCGTGTCTGCCGACCGGCGCGGTACATCTGCTGCCGTTGCTCGGTGTGCATCCGCAGTTTCAGGGGCAGCAATATGGTGAGCAGCTGCTGCAGGCGGTGCACGAGTGGTGCGCCGAGGATGAAACCTCCCAGGGACTGGTGATCGATACCGGCAACCCACGCTACCTGAACTTCTACCAGCGGCAGGGCTACGAGGAGATCGGCCAGATCGCCGTCGGCCCGGTGGTCGAACACATCTTCTTTCATCCAGCGCCCAGGCGGATGGAAGCGGCGCGTTAGGTGTGGCCGAATTTTATCCGGGCGGGCCAGTCTGACTGGTCTGAAGCCACGCGATGTCAGCCGATGCCCGCCCCACCGCAAGATCGCCTTACACACTGTCTAGCCCGCACGTTCGGACTTGCTCGGAAACACGTGCTAGCATCGCTGGCCATGTGCAAATCGAACCGAATCGGCCCGCTGGTAGCCGCACTCGTGATGTTGAGCGGCATCCATGCCAGCGCCGCTGAACTCGACGTTCGCATCGAGCCCGAGAACCAGGCGCTCCGGGAAAATATCGAGAACTACATTGGCGACCTGGGCGACCGTGACGCGCGCGAGCTGCTGCGCTACAGCCGGGTCGCGCAGAGTCAGGCGGAAAAGGCGCTGCAAGCGCTGGGTTACTACCGCAGCCGCATCCGCACCGATGTGCGTGAGGGCGAGGAACCGGCGCTGGTGTTGCGTGTGCGAACCGGTGAGCCGGTGAAGCTGCGCAACATCACCGTCCGGCTGGACGGGCCTGCCGCTGAGTTCTCCGGCTTTCGCGTCGCCGAACGCACCCTGCGTCAGGGCGATGTGCTGAACCACGGACGGTACGAAGAGGTGAAGCAGCAGTTTCTCAACCAGGCCTCGCGCTTCGGCTATTTCGATGGCCGCTTCACCCAGCAGCGGCTGGCCGTCGATCCGCGGGAGAACGTCGCCGACGTCGAGCTGGTGTTCGACAGCGGGCCGCGCTACCGCCTGGGCGACGTGCGCTTCGAGGGGGATTCGCCATTCGATGACGACCTGCTCGCGCGCATGGTGCCGTTCGAGACGGATACACCGTACGACTCCGAACTGATCGCCGAACTCAGCCAGGCGCTGCAGTCGAGCGGCTATTTCGAGGGCGTGCGCGTCGATGCCAACCCGAGCGGCGCCAACCAGCAGCGCATCCCGGTTTCGGTCGCGCTCACCACGCGCAAGCCGCGCACCTTTGGCTTCGGCCTTGGTTATTCCACCGACGTCGGCCCGCGGGTCCGGCTGGACTGGACACGCCACTGGGTCAACCCGCAAGGCCATAGCTACGGGGCCGAGGCGGAACTGTCGGCGCCGCGGCAGAACGTCGGGTTCTGGTACGACATCCCGCTGGACCCGCCACTGACCGATAAGCTGCGCTTCGTCGGCGGCTACCAGTATGAAGAGATCGCCGGCACCGACAGCCTCAGCCGTCTGCTCAAGGTCGGGCCGGAATGGCACAGTCAGCTGCCCAGCGGCTGGTTGCGCGTGCTGTCGCTTAAGTGGCAGCACGAGGAATATCGCCTCGGGGACGATTCCGGAACCAGCACCTTGCTCATGCCCGGCGTCGCCTACAGCTACCTGCGTAGCGACAATCGTATCGATCCGAGCCGGGGCTATCGCTTGCAGTTCGAAGTAGCCGCGGCGAAGGCCGGGGTGCTTTCCGATGCCGACCTGGTCCACGCCAACGTGCAGCTGCGGGGGCTGACCACCTTGGCCCAGCGGCATCGCTTTCTCGGTCGCGTGCAGCTTGGCGGCAACTGGACCGATGAATACGTCAACGTGCCGCCGTCACTGCGCTATTTCGCCGGTGGTGATCAGAGCGTGCGTGGCTACGATTACCAGAGCCTGTCACCGACCAACTCCGATGGCGACAAGATCGGCGGCCGCTATCAGTTCGCGGTCAGTGCCGAGTATCAGTATTCGATCGCCGAGAAATGGCGTGTCGCGACCTTCGTTGATCAGGGCAACGCCTTCAACTCGCTGGAAATTCCCACGCTGAAAAGTGCCGTTGGCGTTGGTGTGCGTTGGGTATCGCCGGTTGGCCCGATTCGCGTCGATGTCGCTCATCCGCTGGACGGCGACGGTGGCGTCCGTCTGCATTTCTCCATGGGGCCGGAGCTGTGATGCGGGTACTGCGTGGGCTCGGCTGGACGCTGCTTGGGCTGATACTGCTCGTGCTCATCGTCACCGCCGTGCTGCTCGGCACCGCCAGCGGCAGCCGCTGGCTGCTGGGGCAGGTGCCGGGGCTGACGGTCGAAGCGTTCGAGGGCCGACTCGGCCAGCGTTGGCAGGCCGAGCGGCTGATCTGGGAGCAGAACGGCAGCCGTGTCGAAGTGCAACAGCCCCGTCTTGCCTGGTCGCCGGCGTGCCTGCTCAAGCGCACGCTGTGCATCGACGAGCTGGTCACTGGCGACATCGACCTCAGCTTCCCGCCCAGCGAGCCCGACCCGGCGGCGGAGCCCTTCAGCTTGCCTGAGCTCGATCTGCCGCTGGCGCTGCAAGTCGAACGCATCGAAATCGGCCGGGTGAGGCTCAATGAAAGCGAGCAGGTGCGAAATCTGTCTCTGCAGGCAAATTGGCGTGCGGATGGCCTGGATATCCAGCACCTCGGCCTGCGCAGGGCGGATGTGGACCTGTCAGTGACTGGTCGACTGCAGCCCAGCGGTGATTGGCCGTTGACGCTGGACGGGCAGGCCGCGTTGCAGTCGCCGGACGAACAGCCGTGGACGCTGATGATCACCGTGGATGGCGCCCTGCGCGAGCAGCTGCAGGTGCAGGTGCAAAGCCAGGGCTATCTCGACGGCACCCTCAGCGGGCAGCTGCGGGCCCTGGATGAGCAATTGCCGGCGACGCTCCGGCTGAACGCCGACGGGTTCAAGCCGCTGCCCGATCTGCCGGACACCCTGCGCCTGAACGATCTGGAGCTGACAGCGAGCGGCAACCTGCAGGACGGCTACCGGCTGCTCGGTACCACCGAACTGCCGGGCGAGGGCGGCGCAGTGCGGCTGGCGCTGGAGGGCGTCGTCAGTCCGAGCGGAGCGCAGATCGAGATGCTCGAGCTGGATGCGGGGCAGCAGCGCGATGTGCGGCTGAGTGGTGATGTCGACTGGCAGGACGGCCTGACCGCGAATGCCGATCTGCTCTGGCGCGATTTTCCCTGGCGACGGCTCTACCCGGCGATCGAAGAGCCGCCGGTGACGCTGCGCGAGCTCAAGGCGCAGATTCAGTACGACGACGGCAGCTATCTCGGCAATTTCGAATCGGCCATGACTGGCCCGGCCGGGGATTTCACACTGAACAGCCCGGTCAGCGGCAATCTCGAAGCGGTGCATCTGCCGCAACTGCAGCTGCAAGCCGGGCAGGGCAGTGCGACGGGTTCGTTGAGCGTCGGCTTCGCCGCGGGCATCGACTGGAAAACCGACCTGACGCTGAGCGAGCTCGATCCGGCGTACTGGCTGGCCGAACTGCCGGGCAATCTCGGCGGTTCGCTGAAGAGCCAGGGCACCTTGCGTGACGAGCAGCTGCAGGCCGAGGCGAGCCTCGACCTCGCCGGGCGCCTGCGCGGTCAGGATACCCGTCTGCAGCTGCAAGCCAACGGCGAGGGCGAGCGCTGGGATCTGCCGGTCATCGACCTGCGCATGGGCGATAACCGCGTACAGGGCAACGGCACCTGGGCACAGACGCTGGATGGTCGACTGCAACTGGAACTGGGCCGCCTGGCGCAGCTGTGGCCCGGTCTCAGGGGGCGGGTGAACGGTGAGGTCACGCTGGCGGGAACCGCAGCGGCGCCGAGCGCGCAGCTCGAGCTGAACGGTCGCAACCTCGCTTATCAGGACAATCGGCTGCGTCGCCTCAACGTGCAGGGTCAGCTATCCGATGGGGAACGTGGTCGGCTTGCGCTGAACGCCGAGCGAATCCGCGCAGGCGAGACGGACCTCGGCGCACTGCGGATCAATGCCGAAGGCACTGCGGAACGGCATCAGGCCGAGCTGCAGCTGCAAGGTCCCTTGGTCGACCTGGCGCTGGCTTTCGATGGTGGATTGCGCGGTGAGGATTGGCTTGGCCGGCTGACGCGCGGCGAGCTCAGCGCACAGCAGCAAGACTGGGCCCTGCAACGGCCGGCCACACTGCAGCGTTTCGCCGATGGCCGACTGGAGTTCGGTGCGCATTGCTGGCGTTCCGGGCCCGCCAGCCTCTGCGCGGAGAATCAGCGTCTGCTGCCGGAGCCGCAGATTCGCTATCACCTTCGCGATTTCTCACTGCAGACCCTGGCCGACTACCTGCCCGAAGATTTCCGCTGGCAGGGCGAACTGAATGCCGATATCGAGCTCGACCTTCCCGCTGACGGACCCCGTGGTCGGGTTCTGGTCGACGCCGGCCCCGGCGTGCTGCGCATTCGCGATGTGGACGAGTGGCACGACTTCCCCTATCAGACCCTGGTGCTGAACAGCCGACTGCTACCGGAGCGGATCGACAGCCAGCTGCGCTTTCTGGGCGGCGAGCTGGGCGAGCTTGACGTGCAGCTGCAGATCGATCCGCGGCCCGCGGCCAAGCCGATCGATGGCGCGTTTCGCCTGAGTGGTCTCGATCTGTCGGTGGCGCGCCCATTCGTGCCGATGGTCGAGCGTTTGCGCGGCGAACTGAACGGCAGTGGCCAGCTGGCCGGCACCCTGCAGCAGCCGTCACTCAACGGCCAACTGCTGTTGAGTGACGGTGAGATCGCCGGCAGCGAGTTGCCGACGACGTTCGAAGACCTGCGGGTGCGCATGCTGATCGAGGGTGAGCGGCTGAACATCGACGGCAACTGGCGTGCCGGCGAGCAGGGACGCGGCAGCCTGGCCGGCTCGCTGGACTGGCGGAACGAACTGGATCTGGATCTGGCGATCAAGGGCAGTCGCCTGCCGGTGGTGGTCGAGCCTTACGCCGACCTGGAAGTCGAGCCCGACCTGCGCATCGTGCTTAGCGGGCAGGACCTGGCGGTCAGCGGTCGGGTCGAAGTGCCGCGAGGAGCGATCACGGTTCGCGAGCTACCGCCGGCGACGGTCAAGGTCTCCGAGGACACGGTGATCATCGGTCGCGAAGCCGAGGAGCCGGCGACCCCACTGGCAGTGAAGATGGACATTGATGTCGAGGTGGGCCAGGACCGCCTGCGCTTCTCCGGCTTCGGCCTGACCGCGGATCTCGCCGGCTATCTGCACATCGGCGACAACCTGGATGCACGTGGCGAGCTGCAGCTGAAGAACGGCCGATACCGAGCCTACGGCCAGCGACTGACCATCCGCCGCGCCGAGTTGCTGTTCACTGGCGTGATCAGCCAGCCGTTCCTCAACATCGAGGCGATTCGCCGTATCGATGCGGAGAATGTGATCGCCGGCCTGCGCATCACCGGCAGCGCCGAGCAGCCACGCATCGACGTGTTTTCCGAGCCTGCCATGAGTCAGGAGCAGGCACTGGCGTATCTGGTACTGGGGCGGCCGCTGGGTGCCGATACCGGGGACAGCAACCTGCTGGCACAGGCGGCGCTGGGCCTTGGCCTGGCGGGTAGCTCATCCATCACCGGCGGCCTGGCGCAGCGCCTGGGCATCCAGGACTTCCAGCTGGACACCGAAGGCACCGGCGTTGGCACCAGCGTGGTCGCTACCGGGCGGCTGACGGAACGGCTGGCATTGCGATATGGCGTCGGCGTGTTCGAGCCGTCGAATACCATTGCGCTGCGCTATCAGGTGACGCGGCGGATCTTCCTCGAAGCCGCCAGCGGATTGGCCAGCTCGTTGGACCTGTTCTATCGCCGCGACTTCTGATCGATTGCGCGGCGCCGGAACACCGCCGGTGCGCCATGATCGAGGAGGCGCAGAGGCATGATGAAGCATTCGCGCTCTCATCGGTCGGGCGCACCAAACTGCATCAATCCGCACTGGCGGGCGCACTAGGCTGGGCTACGCTGATTTCGCTTTCCATGCCATTCCTGGCTCGACTGAGTCGAGCTGTCGGGGTCTGACCGTTCGGTCTGGTTTTCGCGTCGATTCGATCATCGAATCTGGCGCGATTGCCCCGAGCCCAATGGGCGAATGCAGTGGTAGCATCCACGCTTCCGAACGTCGCGGTCATAACCGCGCAACGCTCTAGCACGAGTCTTGCAAAGCGCTCGCGGACCTCAGCGCAGCGCAAGCTCCAGAGGCGTATCGGAATCGCCGTTACCTGGTCGCTGAAAAACCACCGCCACAAGCGTCATGTTTTTCAACGGCTCCACGGTAGCGCGACCCTAACGCGAGGGAACTCGCCTATAAGAAATAAGGTGCTCGAATGGAATTTCTGAATAACCTCGTCAATAGCGTCAACGGCCTCGTCTGGGGCCCACCCATGCTGGTGCTGATCCTTGGTACCGGTCTGTTCCTGATGATCTTCCTCAAGTTCATGCCGCTGACCCGCATCCCGACCGGCTTGGCGCTGATGTGGCGCGGACGCACCAAGGGTGACGAAGCCACTGGCGAAATCAGCCCTTTCCAGGCGCTGATGACCTCGCTGGCGGCGACCGTGGGTACCGGCAACATCGCAGGCGTGGCCACGGCCATCTTCCTCGGCGGGCCGGGTGCGCTGTTCTGGATGTGGTGCACCGCGCTGGTGGGTATGGCCACCAAGTACTGCGAAGTCGTACTAGCGGTCCACTACCGTGAGAAGGACGACCGCGGCGAGCACGTTGGCGGCCCGATGTACGCGATCAAGAACGGCCTGGGCAAGAAGTGGATCTGGCTGGGTACCGCCTTCGCCATTTTCGGTGGCCTGGCCGGCTTCGGTATCGGCAACATGGTGCAGGTCAACAGCATGGCCCACGCGCTGGAAACCTCCTTCTCGGTACCGCTGTGGGCGACCGGCCTGATCACAATGGTGATCGTCGGCCTGGTGATTCTCGGCGGTATTCGCCGCATCGGTGTGGTCGCCGCGTCGCTCGTACCGTTCATGTGCCTGGCGTACCTGATCGCCGCGGCCGTGGTGCTGGTAGTCAATGCCTCGGCCATTCCGGCGGCATTCGACCTGATCTTCACCCACGCCTTCACGCCGATCGCGGCAACCGGTGGCTTCGCCGGCGCAGCGGTCATGGCGGCGATTCGCTTCGGTGTTGCCCGCGGCATCTTCTCCAACGAGGCGGGCCTTGGTACCGCTGGTATCGCTCAGGCAGCCGGAACCACCACCAGCTCGGTGCGCTCGGGCATGATCGGCATGCTGGGTACATTCATCGACACCATCATCGTCTGCTCGATGACCGGTCTTGCGATCATCTGCACCGGGGTCTGGACCAGCGGCGAAAGCGGCGCAGCGCTGTCCGCGGCAGCCTTCGAGTCGGCCATGCCCGGTATCGGTGGCATCATCCTGACTATCGCGCTGGTGGTCTTCGCCTTTACCACAATCCTTGGCTGGAGCTATTTCGGCGAGAAGTGCTGGGAGTTCCTGGTCGGCACGCGAGCCATCTGGCCGTTCCGCGTGATCTGGGTTCTGGCAGTGCCGTTCGGCGCCATCGCCCAGCTCGACTTCGCCTGGCTGTTGGCCGATACCCTCAACGGCCTGATGGCGATCCCCAACCTGGTTTCGCTGTTGCTGCTGAGTCCGGTAGTGGTCAAGCTGACCAAGGAATATTTCGCACGTAGCTGATGTCCGATAGCGACCGGTGCAGGCCAGCCAGCGCTGCATCGGTCGTGCAACAGGAACAAGCCCGTGTCGACCACCCAGGTCGTGGAGCTGCGCGTTCCACGACCTTTTTTATGCCTATTCATATCGAGGAGCGAAGCAAATGACTGAAATCACCCTGAAAGGCACACCGATCCAAGTGGCCGGTGACTTCCCCCAGGCCGGCCAGCAGGCCAAGGCGTTCCGCCTGGTGGGCGCTGACCTTTCCGATGTCGAGCTGTCGAGCCTTGCCGGCAAGCGCAAGATTCTCAACATCTTCCCGAGCATCGATACACCGACCTGCGCCACCTCGGTGCGCAAGTTCAATGCTCAGGCCAATGCCTTGGAAAACACCGTGGTGCTGTGCATCTCCGCCGACCTGCCGTTCGCGCAGAAGCGCTTCTGCGGCGCCGAGGGGCTGGAGAATGTCATCAACCTGTCCACCATGCGCGGTGCCGAGTTCCTCAAGGATTACGGCGTAGCGATTGCCAGCGGCCCGCTGGCCGGGGTCGCGGCTCGCGCGGTAGTCGTGCTCGACGAACAGAATCGCGTCCTGCACAGCGAGCTGGTCAACGAGATCGGCAGTGAACCGAACTACGAGGCAGCCATCGCCTCGCTTGGCTGATCTGCCTTGCTACGACGAAACGGCGAGTGGCTTTCAATAGCACTCGCCGTTTCGTTTTCTGGCGACAGAAATCCATCGGTTGGTGCGAAACCGCCCGTCGTCGTCAATTAGCGTGAACCCTCCGAGACAACTACTTTCAGGCATGCCGCCCGGCTTCAGCGTCGCGGGTGTGGAGAAGTCTGCAAAAGTGGCAAATAGGCAGCTTTTCAAAAATCTTTTCGCTCAGCTGCTGTCATAGCGCTGATGCCCATTGAATGGATTCAGTTTATGCCTACCTCAGAGATCAAGAAAATCGGTGTTTCCGGAACCGGAATGATCGCCCGCGGCTTTGTGCGGTTAATCAAGAAACACTATCCGGACATGGAAATCTCGCGCGTCCTGACACGCCGACCGCTCTCAACGATGGCTGACTTCCCGTTGGCAGACGTCCTCACCAATTCGCTGGACGAGCTGATCGATCATTCCGATCTGATTGTCGAGTGCAGCGGCGACGTGTTCCATGGGACTTCAGTTATCGAACGCGCTTTCGAAGCGGGCTTACAGGTGGTGACGGTCAACGCCGAACTGCAGGTGACCACGGGCTCCTTCCTGGCTGGCAGGGGTTTCCTCACCGAAGCCGAGGGCGACCAGCCAGGTTCGCTTGCGGCCCTGCATGAAGACGCGCTGCAGATGGGCTTTCAGCCGCTGGTGTACGGCAACATGAAGGGCTATCTGAACCATGATCCGTCACCGGAAGACATGGCCTACTGGGCCAATCGACAGGGGATCAGCGTCGATCAGACCACGTCCTTCACCGACGGCACCAAGGTGCAGATCGAGCAGGTGATCATCGGTAACGGCCTGGGCGCCACCATTACCCGTCGGGGCATGGAGGGGCTGGCCTCGACCAACCTGGACGACAGCGCCAGCCTGCTCGGCATGATGGCCGAGCGAGCAGGGCAGCCAATCGTCGACTACGTCATACCTTCCGGCTACCCGGCCGGCGGCGTGTTCCTGGTGGGCAGGCACGACGAGGATCAGGCGCAGGCAATCGAGTACTTCAAGCTGGGCCGCGGGCCGTTCTACACGCTGGTGCGTCCGTTCCACCTCTGCTCGCTGGAAGTGGGCAAGACCGTGCGCCGCGTGCTGAATGGCGGTGGTGTGCTGCTCAACAACTCGACCGAGCCGACCCTCGGCGTTGCGGCCATCGCCAAGCGCGCCATGAAGCCGGGTGAGCTGATCGAGCGCGGCATCGGCGGTTTCCAGTTCCGCGGCGAGGCGATCAAGCTGGCCGAGCACCCGGATCACGTGCCGATCGGTCTGCTGCGCAAGACTGCGCTCAAACGCGCCGTCGAGCCTGGCCAGATCATCACCTTCGACGACATCGACATTTTGCCGAGTCGTGCGCTGGATATCGTGCTGGAGCAGCGCAAGCCGCGCATGACCCAGGTCGAGAGCAAAGGGTCGACCGCACCAGGCATCAGCACCATGGGAATGCTCGCCTTCGGTGGTTGAACGACGCTCAAACAAAAAGGCCGCTGTCTGACGTCAGCGGCCTTTTTGTTTCTGTTGTCGGTGATGATCGAAAGAGCGGCGATGCAGGACCGCCGCGTTGCCGTCAGGCCTTGCGCATGGACCAGTAGCGTGGCTTGAACAGGTCGCGCTCGCCGAGCAAGGTAACGCCGGCGGCGAAACCGATCAGCACCAGGCCGATATAGGCGCAGAGTTCGATAAAGCCTTGTGGCTGGGGCACGAAGTGCAGCGCGGCGCCCAGTACCGCTGCTGTCGCGGCCCAGCGCGCGAGCACAGCCACACCGGCGCCCTTGGGCGAGGCGCGATAGACGAACAACCCCATGAACAGCGTCTGCAGCGTGACACCGCTGGAGAAGGCCAGTGCCAGGCCTGCGGCGCCATAGTGCTTGTAAAGCGCGGCATCCAGGGCGATGGTCATGGCCGAGCTGATCAGCGTGATTACCAGAAACAGGCGAACCTGGTGCTGGGCGAGCAGGGCGCGGCCCCAGAGCAGGGCGAGCCCCATCGACGGCAGACCAAGCGCGTAGATGACCATCAGCGAGGCGGTTGCCTGGGTTTGCGTGGCGCCGAACTCGCCGCGCTCGAGCAGTACCGCGACCACCGCTTCCGGGAAGGAGCAAAGCACGACGGTGGCCGGCACGAGGAACAGCAACGTCGCCAGCAGCCCCTTGCGAATCACCGCGGCATGAGCGCTGTGATCCTGCTCGTTCCAGCTGGAGGAGAACTGCGGAAAGAGCACGGAAAGCACGGACATCGCGTACAGCGTCAGCGGGATGGTGACGATGCGGAAGGCGAACGACAGCATGGTGATGCTGCCTTCCTCAAGGAACGAGGCGAACATTCGCTCGGCCAAAATGCACGCCTGCTGAGCGCCAGCGGCCATCAGTACCGGGGCGAATGCCAGGCCGAACTGACTGCCGTGACCTTTTTCCAGCGGTTGCGCCTCTCCCCGCAGGTAATGAATACGGCGGTGCTGCACGACGATCAGGGCCAACTGCGGCAAAAGCATGCCGAGAAAGATCACCATGCCGCTGGGTTCGAACAGCAGAATCCCGATGATGGCCCCGGCATTGAGCAGCAGGGTTCGTGTCATCGGCATGACGAACACGTTGTCCATGTTGAGCAACGCGCCCTGGCAGTACAGCGCGGCCTGTACGCCGATCAGCAGCGCGCCGACGCAGAAGACCAGTTGTCCGTTGGCGACCTGTTCCGGTGTCCAGCCCGGTGCCAGGGCGTTCAGCACCCAGTAGCTGGTCAGCAGTATCAACAGGCAGGCCGCGCCACCGAGCAGCATGATGCGCCAGTAAAGCCAGCGCGCGACCGCCTCGAACAGCGATTGCGACTGGCTGCGCAGCTTCTGCAGGTAAGGGATCATGGCGTCGCGCAAGGCGAGGCCGAGGAAGTTCTCGAAGAACAGCGGCAGGATCAGAGCGACGAAGATGAGGTCCGCTTCCCAGCTGAGGCCGAAGGAGCGGGCGATGAACAGATCGCGAAGAAACCCGAGAAGAAAACTGGCGACGGTCAACGCCAGAATGACCAGCGATACATTCATTCCTTGATCCTTGCTGGCCATCGATGATGGCCCGTTAGCGACACGACAATGTCCGATTCGACGTGCTGGCAGACCACACGGCCTGCTTACAGCTCTTCCCCTCGCAGCTCGGTGCCCGAGAAGAACGCTAAATAGACTTAAGACCCGGCACATGGTTCCGACGCACACCGGCCTGTCTGGGGGCTCTTCATACATGCCGATACGTAAAAATGCCGTAAAGGCACTTTGCGAGCGGTTCGCGACTGCTTATGGTTCACGCTCCTTTTCAAGCGAACCCCGTTCATGACCGTGGCTCATCCTTCTTCCGCGCGTTCCAGCCTTCGTTGGCTGCTCATCATCCTCGCCGTAGCTGCCATCGGGCTGCTGGTCTGGTGGCTGTGGCCTGCACCTCAGGAAACCCCTCAGCGGCCGGGCGGGCGGCCGGGCTTCGGCGCGTTTGGCGGGCCAGTGCCCGTGCGCGTGGCCAAGGTGGAGCAGGGTCAATTCGAGGTCTTCAACAAGGCGCTCGGCAGCGTGACGCCGTTGAATACCGTCAATCTGCGCAGCCGGGTCGGTGGCGAGCTGGTCGAGCTGCGTTTCGAGGAGGGGCAGCGTGTCAAGAAGGGCGATCTGCTGGCGGTGATCGACCCTCGCCCATACAAGGTCGCGCTGCAGCAGGCGGAGGGCACCCTGCAGCAGAACCGCGCGCAGCTGAAGAACGCGCAGGTGGATTTCGAGCGTTATCGCGGTCTCTACGCCGATGACAGCATCGCCAAGCAGACCCTGGATACCCAGGAAGCGCTGGTCAGCCAGTACCAGGGCACGCTGGCCGCCAATCAGGCGTCGGTCAACGAGGCGCGCCTGAATCTCGAGTTCACCCAGATTCGCTCGCCCATCGATGGTCGGGTCGGCCTGCGCCAGCTCGATGTGGGCAATCTGGTCGCTGCCAACGACACCACGCCGCTGGTGGTGATCACCCAGACTCAGCCGATGTCCATCAGCTTCACCCTGCCCGAAGGCGAGTTGCTGCCGGTGCTGACGCGCTATCGCCAGGGCGATGAGCTTGCAGTGCAGATCTGGGATCGCGGTGAAAAGATCCAGTTTGGCGAGGGCGTGCTGGAGAGCATCGATAACCAGATTGATGCGACTACCGGCACGCTGCGCCTGAAGGCGCGTTTCGACAATGAAGCGGAGCTGCTGATCCCCAACCAGTTCGTCAACGTGCGCCTGCGGGTGGAGACCCTGCGTGACGCCGTGTTGATTCCGTCTGCGGCGCTGCAGTTCGGCTCGCGTGGCACCTTCGCCTATGTCGTCGGCGACGACAACAAGGTTGAACTGCGGACGTTGCAGGCCGGGCCTACCAACGGCGCGACCACGGTGGTGCTCGAGGGCTTGAAGGTGGGCGAGCGGGTGGTGATGGAAGGCACCGACCGACTGCGCGATGGAGCTGAAGTGGAGGTTGTCGGCAGCCAGCGCATGGCCGAGCAGGCAGCGGAAAATCCGGTGCTCGCGGGCGGTGAGGCTGCGGAGCGCGAAGAGCGATGAACATCTCGCGGTTGTTCATCCTGCGACCGGTTGCGACCACGCTGAGCATGATCGCAATCCTGCTGGCAGGACTGATCGCCTACAAGCTGTTGCCAGTGGCGGCATTGCCACAGGTGGACTACCCGACGATCCGTGTGATGACGCTGTATCCCGGGGCCAGCCCCGAAGTCATGACCAGCGCCGTTACCGCACCGCTGGAGCGCCAGTTCGGGCAGATGCCGGGGCTCGAGCAGCTGTCATCCACCAGTTCCGGCGGCGCCTCGGTGATTACCCTGCGTTTCTCGCTGGATGTGGCGCTGGATGTGGCCGAGCAGGAAGTGCAGGCCGCGATCAACGCGGCGAACAACCTGCTGCCCAACGATCTGCCGGCGCCGCCGGTGTACAACAAGGTCAACCCGGCCGACACGCCGGTGCTGACCCTGGCCGTGACGTCCGAATCGCTGCCGCTGCCCAAACTGCATGATCTGGTCGACACGCGCATGGCGCAGAAACTGGCGCAGATCAACGGCGTCGGCATGGTCAGTATCGCCGGTGGCCAGCGGCCGGCGGTGCGTATCCGCACCAACCCGGAAGCACTTGCCGCGTACGGCCTTTCGCTGGCCGACGTGCGCTCGCTGATCACCAGCTCCAACGTCAACCAGCCCAAAGGCAACTTCGACGGCCCGACCCGGGTGTCGATGCTCGACGCCAACGACCAGCTGAAGACGCCTGAGGAATATGCCGAGCTGATCCTCACCTACGAGGATGGCGCCGCGCTGCGGCTTAAGGATGTCGCCGACATCATCGACGGCGCCGAGAACGAGCGCCTCGCGGCCTGGGCCAACGACAGCCAGGCGGTGCTGCTCAACGTCCAGCGCCAGCCCGGTGCCAATGTCATCGACGTGGTCGAACGCATCCAGGCGCTGCTGCCGGAAGTGACGGCCAGCATGCCGGCCGGCCTGGATGTGGTGGTGCTCACCGACCGTACCCAGACCATCCGCGCCGCCGTCACCGATGTGCAGCACGAGCTGATGCTCGCCACCTTCCTGGTGGTGATGGTCACCTTTGTCTTTCTCAAGAAGCTTTCGGCCACGGTGATCCCGTCAATTGCCGTGCCGCTGTCACTGGTCGGCACCTTCGCGGTGATGTACGTCTGCGGTTTCTCCCTGAACAACCTGACCTTGATGGCGCTGACGATAGCCACCGGCTTCGTGGTGGACGATGCAATCGTCATGCTGGAGAACATCGCGCGGCATCTGGAGGAGGGCGAGACACCGCTCAACGCCGCGCTGAAGGGCGCGAAACAGATCGGTTTCACCCTCATCTCGCTGACTTTCTCGTTGATCGCCGTGCTGATTCCGCTGCTGTTCATGCAGGACGTGGTCGGCCGGCTGTTCCGCGAGTTCGCCATCACCCTGGCGGTGGCGATTCTGATCTCGCTGGTGGTGTCGCTGACGCTGACGCCGATGATGTGCGCCAAGCTGCTCAAGCCGCAGACGGCCGTCGAGGCCAAGCCTGACTGGGTCGAGCGCCTGATCGGCGGTTACTCGCGCTGGCTGACCTGGGTATTGCGCCACCAGACGCTGACCCTTCTGGTCGCGGTTGCGACGCTTGGCCTTACCGTCGTGCTCTATCTCGCCGTGCCCAAGGGATTCTTCCCGGTGCAGGACACCGGCGTGATCCAGGGCATCAGCGAGGCACCGCAGTCGATCTCCTTCCGCGCCATGAGCGAGCGTCAGCAGGCACTGGCGCGGGTGATTCTTGCCGATCCGGCGGTGGACAGCCTGTCGTCCTACATCGGCGTGGATGGCGACAACGTCACGCTCAACAGCGGCCGCCTGCTGATCAATCTCAAGCCCCACGGCGAGCGAGACCTGACTGCCAGCCAGATCATCGACCGGCTGCGACCGGAGCTGGCCAAGGTGCCAGGTATCGAGCTGTACCTGCAGCCGGTGCAGGATCTGTCCATCGAGGACCGGATCAGTCGCACGCAATTCCAGTTCAGCCTCGAGACGCCAGACGGCGAGCTGTTGCAGGAGTGGACGCCGCGGCTGGTCGAGGCGCTGCGCGAACGACCGGAGCTGACCGATGTGGCCAGCGACTTGCAGAGCAACGGCCTGCAGATCTATCTGGACATCGACCGTGATGCCGCGGCGCGCCTGGGCATCCAGGTCGCGGATATCACCGATGCGCTGTACGACGCCTTCGGCCAACGGCAGATTTCCACCATCTTCACCCAGGCCAGCCAGTACCGCGTGGTGCTGGAGGCAGAGGCGGGCAACCGCATCGGCCCGCAGGCGCTGGAGCAACTATTCGTGCAGAGCGAAGGTGGCACGCCGGTGCGGCTGTCCAGCCTGGCGACGCTGGAGCAACGCAACGCGCCCTTGCTGATCAACCATATCGGCCAGTTCCCGGCGGTGACCCTGTCGTTCAACCTGGCCAGCGGCGTGTCGCTCGGCAAGGCGGTGGAAGTGATCGAAGCGGTGGAGCAGGAGATCGGCCTGCCGGCCGGTATCCAGACGCGCTTCCAGGGTGCGGCCGAGGCATTCCGCGCCTCGCTGTCGAGCACGCTGCTGCTGATCCTCGCCGCGGTGGTGACCATGTACATCGTGCTCGGCGTGCTCTACGAGAGCTATATCCACCCGATCACCATCCTCTCCACGCTGCCCTCGGCGGCGGTCGGCGCCTTGCTAGCCTTGTTACTGACCGGTAACGACCTCGGCCTGATCGCGATCATCGGCATCATCCTCCTGATCGGCATCGTCAAGAAGAACGCGATCATGATGATCGACTTCGCCCTGGAGGCCGAACGGCAGCAGGGCATGAGTCCGCAGGACGCGATCTATCGCGCGGCGCTGCTGCGTTTCCGGCCGATCCTGATGACCACGCTGGCGGCGCTGTTCGGTGCGATTCCACTGATGCTGGCATCCGGCTCCGGTGCCGAGTTGCGCCAGCCGCTCGGCCTGGTGCTGGTCGGCGGTCTGCTGCTCAGCCAGCTGCTGACGCTGTTCACCACACCGGTGATCTACCTGTTCTTCGACCGCCTCGGCCAGCGCTTCGGGCGTCGCCGCGAGCCGCTGGCGGAGGCTCAAGCGTGAGCCGGACTCAGATCGCGCGGGGGCGGGTATGAACCTTTCCGCACCCTTTATCGCCCGTCCCGTGGCAACCATGTTGCTCAGTCTGGCGATCCTGTTGCTGGGTGGTGTCAGCTTCGGCCTGCTGCCGGTATCGCCGCTGCCGAACATGGATTTCCCGGTAATCACCGTGCAGGCCAGCCTGCCCGGCGCCAGCCCGGAGATCATGGCCTCCAGCGTGGCCACGCCGCTGGAGCGCTCGCTGGGCAGCATCGCCGGGGTCAGCCAGATGACCAGCCGCAGCAGCCAGGGCTCGACGCGGATCATCATCCAGTTCGACCTGGACCGCGAGATCAATGGCGCCGCCCGCGACGTGCAGGCGGCCATCAACGCCGCGCGCAACCTGCTGCCTAGCGGCATGCGCAGCATGCCCACCTACCGCAAGATCAATCCGTCCCAGGCACCGATCATGGTGCTCTCGCTGACCTCGGACGTGCTGGACAAGGCCGAGCTGTACGACATCGGCTCGACCATCCTGGCGCAGAAGCTGTCGCAGGTGTCCGGCGTCGGCGAAATCCAGGTCGGCGGCAGCTCGCTGCCCGCCGTGCGCATCGAGCTGCAGCCGCAGCAGCTGGAGCAGTACGGCGTGTCGCTGGACGAAGTGCGCCAGACCATCGCCAACGGCAACGTGCGCCGACCCAAGGGCATGGTCGAGGACGCGGACCGCCACTGGCAGGTTCGCGCCAACGATCAGCTGCACGAGGCGGCCGACTACTCACCGCTGATCATCCGCTACCAGGACGGTGCGGCGCTGCGCCTGGGCGATGTCGCAAAGGTGCGCGATTCGGTGGAGGACCGCTACAACAGCGGCTTCTTCAACAACGAGCAGGCCGTGCTGCTGATCGTCAATCGCCAGGCCGGCGCCAACATCATCGAAACCATCGAGGGCATCCGCCGCGAACTGCCGGCGCTGCAGGCGATCATGCCCGGCAGCGTCGATCTGAACATCGCCATGGACCGCTCGCCGGTGATCCGCGCCACGCTGCACGAGGCCGAACGCACGCTGCTGATCGCGGTGGCACTGGTCATCGTGCTGGTGTTCCTGTTCCTCGGCAGCCTGCGTACTGCATTGATCCCGGCGCTGGCGGTGCCGGTGTCGCTGGTCGGTACCTTTGCCGTGATGTACCTGTTCGGCTTCTCGCTGAATATCCTCTCGCTGATGGCGCTGATCCTGGCCGCGGGCCTGGTGGTGGACGATGCCATCGTGGTGCTGGAGAACATCGCCCGGCATATCGACGACGGCATGCCGCCGTTGAAGGCCGCCTACGTCGGCACCCGCGAAGTCGGTTTCACGTTGCTGTCGATGAACCTCTCACTGGTGGTGGTATTCGTCTCCATCCTCTACATGGGCGGCATCGTCGAGCGGCTGTTCCGCGAGTTTTCCATCACCCTGGCGGCGGCGATCCTGGTCTCCCTGCTGGTTTCGCTGACGCTGACACCGATGCTCTGCGCGCGCTGGCTCAAACCGCATCAGCCCGCGCAGGAAGGGCGCCTGCAGCGCTGGAGCCACCACGCCCATCAGTGGCTGCTGCGTCACTACGACCGGTCGCTGAGCTGGGCACTGCGGCACCGTCGCATCACGCTGCTGAGCCTGCTGGCGACCATCGCGCTGAACGTGGTGCTCTACGTGCAGGTGCCAAAGACCTTCCTGCCGCAGCAGGACACCGGCCAGCTGACCGGCTTTATCCGCGGTGATGACGGCCTGTCCTTCCAGGTCATGCAGCCGAAGATGGAAGTCTTCCGCAAGGCGGTGCTGGCGGATCCGGCGGTGGAGAGCGTGGCGGGCTTCATCGGCGGGCAGGGCGGCATCAACAACGCCTTCATGATCGTGCGCCTCAAACCGCTGAGCGAGCGGAAGATTTCGGCGCAGAAGGTCATCGAGCGCATCCGCAAGAACCAGCCCAAGGTGCCTGGCGGGCGCATGTTCCTCATGGCCGATCAGGACCTGCAGTTCGGCGGTGGCCGGCAGAGCAGTTCGGCCTATTCCTACACGCTGCTGGCGAGCGACCTGAACGACCTGCGTACCTGGGTGCCACGGGTCACCCAGGCACTGTCGGCGCTGCCGGAACTGACCAGCATCGATGCCAATGACGGCGAGGGCGCGCAGCAGATCAGCCTGAAGATCGATCGCGATGCGGCCAAGCGTCTGGGCATCGACATGAGTACGGTGACCACGCTGCTCAACAACGCCTTCAGCCAGCGGCAGATTTCCACCATCTATGAATCGCTCAACCAGTACCAGGTCGTGATGGAGATCGACCCCAGCTACGCGCAGTACCCCGAGGTACTGGAGCAGATCCACATCATCACCGAGGATGGCCGGCGCGTGCCGCTCGCCGCGTTCGCCCGCTACGAACGCAGCCTGGAGGAGGATCGGGTCAGCCACGACGGGCAGTTTGCTGCGGAGAACATCGATTTCGACCTCGCGCCTGACGTCAGCCTCGATCAAGCGACCCTGGCCATCGAGCGCGCCGTCGCCGCCATCGGCATGCCGAGTGAGGTACAGGGCCGCCTTGGCGGCACCGGCAGCGCCTTCGAGAGCACCCAGCAAGGCCAGCCACTGATGATTCTCGGCGCCTTGCTGCTGGTCTACATCGTGCTGGGCATCCTCTACGAAAGCTACATCCATCCGCTGACCATTCTCTCGACACTGCCATCGGCCGGGGTCGGCGCGCTGCTGGCGATCATCCTTACCGGCGACCAGTTCAGCCTGATCTCGCTGCTCGGGCTGTTCCTGCTGATCGGCGTGGTGAAGAAGAACGCGATCCTGATGATCGACCTGGCCCTGCAGTTCGAGCGCAACGACAGGCTGTCGCCCGCCGATTCGATCCATCGCGCCTGCCTGCTGCGTTTCCGGCCGATCCTGATGACCACCATGGCTGCCATTCTCGGCGCGCTGCCGCTGCTGCTCGGCGGCGCGGAGGGCGCCGAGATGCGCCAGCCGTTGGGTCTGACCATCATCGGCGGTCTGCTGCTGAGCCAGATCCTGACCCTCTACACCACGCCGGTGGTCTATCTGTACCTCGACCGCCTGCGTCATCGTTTCAACAGCTGGCGCGGTGTTCGCACCGATGCCGCCCTGGAAAACCCGCTATGAATCCGTCGTCGCTGAACCCCTCATCGCTGAAGCATGCCCTGCGGCCCCTCGCAGCTGTCGTGCTGGCCCTGTCGTTGGGCGCCTGTACCCTGGGGCCGGACTATCAACGTCCGGAGCTGCCCGTGGCTACCGAATTCAAACAGGCCGAAGGCTGGAAAGCCGCGGCGCCGGCCGATGTGCTGGAGCGTGGCGAGTGGTGGCGACTTTATGGCGATGCCGAGTTGGATGCCCTGGTCGCCCGGCTGAATGTCGACAATCAGAACCTGGCCGCGGCCGAGGCGCAGTTCCGTCAGGCCCGGGCACTGGTACGTGGTGCACGCTCGCAGCTGTTCCCGATCCTTTCCGGCAGCGCCGGCGTGACCCGTTCGGCGCAGCGCAGTGGTAGCTCGGACACCAGCGGCGGCTCGTTCGGCAGTGGCGTCAGCGAAAGCTACGAAGCGGGCCTGAGTGCGTCCTGGGAGGCGGATATCTGGGGCCGACTGCGGCGCAATCTGGAAGCGAACCGCGCCAGCATGCAGGCCAGCGCCGCAGACTTGGCCGCAGTGCGGCTGAGCCTGCAGGCCGAGCTGGTGCAGGCCTACCTGCAGCTGCGGGTGATCGACGAACATCAACGCCTGCTCGACCAGACCGTCGCGGCTTACGCACGCTCGCTGCGCCTGACCGAGAACCAGTATCGGGCCGGCATCGTGCCGAAATCCGACGTCGCCCAGGCGCAGACGCAACTCAAGAGCACCCAGGCCCAGGCCATCGACCTGCGCTGGCAGCGGGCGCAGATGGAACATGCGATCGCCGTGCTCATCGGCGTTGCGCCCTCGGAGCTGGACATCGCGGTGCGCGAGGACATCCCGGCGCTGCCGGGCGTGCCGCTGGCTGTGCCGTCACAGCTGCTGGAGCGCCGCCCCGATATCGCCGCCGCCGAGCGCCAGGTCATGGCGGCCAATGCCAACATCGGCGTTGCCGAAGCGGCCTGGTACCCGGACCTGACGCTTTCGGCGAGCGGTGGTTACCGCAACAGCAGCTTCAGCGACCTGTTCAGTGTGCCCAACCGTTTCTGGTCGCTCGGCCCGCAACTCGCGCTGACACTGTTGGACTTCGGCAGCCGGCGCGCCGAACTGGAGCGTGCCGAAGCCAGTTACGACCAGACCGTGGCCACTTACCGGCAGACCGTGCTCGATAGCTTCCGCGAGGTGGAGGATTACCTGGTGCAGCTGCGGGTGCTGGAAGAGGAGGCGGTTGTGCAGCGCGAGGCGCTGGAGGCGGCACAGGAGTCTCTGCGTCTGATCGAGAACCAGTACCGGGCAGGCACCGTCGATTTCCTCAGCGTTGCCACGGTGCAGACCACCGCGCTGAACAACGAGCGCACCAACCTGACCCTGCTGGGCGATCGGCTGACCGCCAGTGTGCTGCTGATCGCCGCGCTCGGCGGTGGCTGGGATAGTCAGCAGCTGGATCAGCCACCGACGGCTGCGACTTTGCCGGACGCGCCCTGATTCCGGCCGCGAAGCCGGCACCCAAAAAAAAGCCCCGCCGGATCGGCGGGGCTTTTGCGTTTTATGCGGCGTCGTTTTCGGGGGTCAATTGCGCTGCTTGCGATTGACGGTCTGGGCTGCCTTGATGATGTCCGCGCCGATCACCGGCTCGAACTGCTGCCAAACCGGACGCATCGCTTCGCGCCAGCGCTCGCGCTCTTCCGGGGTCAGGCTGACGATCTCGGTCGTTCCCGCCTGGCGAATGCGTTCACGATCAGCCTGATTCAGCTCCTCAGCCTCGCGGTTGACCATGTAGCTCACCTCGTCGAGGATGGCTTCCAGCTCGAAACGGATCTTGTGCGGCATGCCCATCCAGAAACGGGTGTTGCTGACCACCATATAATCGAGCACACCGTGGTCGCTCTCGATGATGTAGGGCTGCACGGTATGCATCTTCTTGCTGTAGATGTTCGACCAGGGATTCTCCGCGCCCTGTACGGTGCCGGTACGCAGGGCGTCGTAGACATCGGCGAAGGCGATCTTCTGGGTCGATGCGCCGACAGCGCCGAACTGCGCCTCAAGCACGGCCGACGGTTGAATGCGGAAGCTCAGCCCCGAGGCATCGCTCGGCAGGCGTAGCATGCGGGTCGCCGAGAGCTGCTTCATGCCGTTGTGCCAGTAGGCCAGGCCGGTGATGTTCTGGTCTTCCATCGAGCGCAGCAGCTGCTTGCCCTTGGTGCGCTTCTGGAAGCGGTTTACCGCGTCGATATCGTCGAACAGGAAGGGCAGGTCGAATACCTGCAGCTGCTTGGTGTATTGCTCGAACTTCGCCAGTGACGGTGCCAGCAGCTGCACTTCGTTGTTGCGCAATGCCTCCAGCTCCGTGGCATCACCGAACAGCGTCGAATTCGGGTAGACCTCGACGCTTACCTGGCCGGGCAGGCGCTCTTCGGCCAGGCGTTTGAACATCAGCGCACCCTTGCCCTTGGGCGTGTCTTCGGCCACTACGTGAGAAAACTTGATGACGATGGGCTCCGCCTGGGCGAATGCGCTGGTGACCGCCAGCACAAGCCCGGCAAGGGTAATGATCGGCTTCATGAAAGACTCTTTATTCTGGTTGGTTGGCAGTGCATCCAGGCGGACCGACCGCGAGGACGCTTCTAGGCTTTCAGCCGCTCCTTATGCCAAAGATAGGTGACGACTGAAAGCGCTTTCCCCAACCAACCCGGCGGGAGCGGCACCGTGTCACATTTCTGCGCGACTTCCCTCGGACTGCAATTGCTCTGCCGCGGCCGTTCGCGGCGTCTGCTCAGGGACTTCCCAGCCACCGCCAAGGGCCTTGTACAGCGCCACCACCCCGCGATAGAGCTCCACTTCGGCTTGCGCCTGAGCGTCTTCGGCCGTCAGGCGCTCGCGCTCGGCATCGAGCAGCACGAGGAAATCGGCAGTGCCTTCGCGATAGCGGATCTCCGCCTGCTGCGCGGCGGCGCGGCTGGCTGTCGACTGGCGGACCAAAGAAAGCAGGCGCTGCTGGGCGTTGGCGTAGTCGCTGAAGGCGTTCTCTGACTCTTCCAGTGCCAGCAATACCTGTTGCTCATAGCTGGCCAGCGCCGCATCGGCGTCGGCTTCGGCACCACGCAGGCGGGCCCGCACGCTGCCCAGGTCGAATGCTGCCCAGCTGATGCTCGGCGCCACGCCCCAGGCCCGCGCCGCGCTGGAACCGATCTGCGAGCCGCGCCCGGCAACGAAGCCGAGAAAGCCCGACAGACTCACGCGCGGAAACAAGTCGGCCGTCGCCACGCCGACATCGGCAGTAGCCGCGGCCAGCTGACGCTCGGCTGCACGAATGTCCGGGCGCCGGCGCAGCAGCTCGCCGGGATCGCCAATCGGTAGCGACTTGGCGATTGCCGGCAGCTCGCGGGGCGAGAGGTCGACGCTGAGCTGATCGGCGCGCTGGCCGAGCAGGGTGGCGATGCGGTTGCGCGCACGCGCCTGCTGCGCCCTGAGCTGCGGCAGGCTGGCTTCGGTGGCCGCCAGACGGGCATCGGCGCGCAGAACGTCGAGCTCGCTGCCGACGCCCGCTTCGCGAAGCTGTTCGGTCAGCTCATGGGAATTGCGCTGGTTGGCCAGGTTGTCGCGGGCGATGCGCTCACGCAGCTGGGCACCGCGCAGCTGACCGTAGGCATCCACCAGCTCGGCAATCAGGCTGACCTGCAGCTGGTAGAGCTCGGCCTCGACGGCATCGGCCTGCGCCTCGCTGGATTCCAGGCGGCGCTGGATGCGGCCGAACAGGTCCAGCTCCCAGGCCATGTCCAGCCCGAGGTCGTAGCGTTCGGCATTCACACGCTGTTCGGTCACGCCGGGTTGCTGGGCCTTGCCGATATCGGCGCTGGCGCCCGCGGTGACGGTGGGCAGACGATCATTGCTGACGTCATCGCGAATAGCCCGTGCCGCCCGTAGGCGGGCATAGGCGATGCGCAGTTCGCGGTTCTCGGCCAGCGCTTCGCCGACCAGGGCGTCCAGCGTCGGGTCGTCGAACTGCTGCCACCAGGCCGCTTCGAAGCGTGAGTGGTCGTATTCGCCAGCCGAAGCGCTGTCGATACGCGCCGGTTCCTGCTGCGGTGCCCGGTAATCGGGGCCTACCGCACAGGCGCTCAGTGCCAGTGTGAGCAGGGAAAGGGCGAAGAACTTCATGCGCGGGCCTCCTTGTAAACCGCTTTGCGGGCTTCGCGTTTCTCGACGAAGGCACGAATCACCAGATAGAACACCGGGGTCAGCAGCAGGCCGAAGAAGGTCACCCCGAGCATGCCGCTGAACACCGCAACACCCATGGCATGACGCATCTCGGCACCGGCCCCGCTGGAAAGCACCAGCGGCACCACGCCCATGATGAAGGCGAAGCTGGTCATCAGGATCGGCCGCAGACGCAGGCGGCAGGCTTCGAGTATCGCGGCCAGCCGGTCCATGCCTTCTTCCTGTTTGTCCTTGGCGAACTCGACGATGAGGATGGCGTTCTTGCACGCCAGGCCCACCAGCACGATCAGGCCGATCTGGGTGAACACGTTGTTGTCGCTGCCGGCCAGGATCACCCCTGTGATGGCTGAAAGCAGCGTCATCGGCACGATCAGGATCACCGCCAGCGGCAGGCTCCAGCTCTCGTATTGCGCGGCCAGCACCAGGAAGGCCAGTAGCACGCAGAGCGGGAAGACGAATATCGCGGTGTTGCCGGCGAGGATCTGCTGGTAGGTCAGCTCGGTCCATTCGTAGCTCATGCCATTCGGCAACTCAGCCTTGAGCAGACGCTCCATGGCCGCCTCGGCCTGACCGGAGCTGTAGCCCGGTGCGGCGGCACCGTTGATCTCGGCGGTGAGGAAGCCGTTGTAGTGCATCACCCGATCCGGGCCGGCGCTGTCCGTGACGTTGACGAAGGTCGACAGCGGGACCATTTCGCCGCGGTTGTTGCGCACCTTCAGCTGGCCGATCTGCTCTGGTGCCAGGCGGAACTTCTGGTCCGCCTGGACGTTGACCTGATAGGTGCGGCCGAAGCGGTTGAAGTCGTTGGCATACAGCGAGCCGAGGTAGACCTGCATGGTGTCGAAGATGTCATCGATGGCCACGCCATGGGTCTTGGCCTTCTCCCGGTCGATATCGGCGTCCACCTGCGGCACATTGACCTGATAGCTGGTGAACAGGCCGGCCAGCTCCGGATAGTCGGCGCTCTTGGCGATGACGTTCTGCACCTGCTTGTACAGCTCCTCATAGCCGAGGTTACCGCGATCCTGCACCTGCACGCGGAAGCCGCCGATGGTGCCCAGGCCCTGTACGGGTGGCGGCGGGAAGATGGCGATGAAGGCATCCTGGATCTGCGCGAACTGGCCGTTCAGATCTGCCGCGATGGCGTTGGCCGAGAGCGATGGGTCCTTGCGCTCATCGAAGGGCTTGAGCGGGGTGAAGACGATGCCGCTGTTCTGGCTGTTAGTGAAACCGTTGATCGACAGCCCCGGGAAGGCCACGGTGTTCTCCACGCCCGGATGCTTGCCGGCGATTTCCGACATGCGCTTGATCACGTCCTCGGTGCGGTCCAGGGTGGCGGCGTCCGGCAGCTGGGCGAAGGCGACCAGATACTGCTTGTCCTGCTGCGGAACGAAGCCGGTCGGGGTGCTGGCAAAGCCCATGTAGCCCAGGCCCACCAGGCCGACGTAGACCAGCAGCGCCACGGCACTGCCGCGCAGGATGCGCCGCACCACGCCGACGTAGCCGTGGCTGGCGCGGTCGAACATGCGGTTGAACGGCGCGAACAGCCAGCCACCGAACATGCGGTCGAGCAGCCGCGAGAAGCCGTCCTTCGGCGCGTCGTGGGCCTTGAGCAGGCTGGCAGCCAGTGCCGGCGACAGGGTCAGGGAGTTGAACGCCGAGATCACCGTGGAAATGGCGATGGTCAGCGCGAACTGTTGATAGAACTGCCCGGTGAGGCCGGAAATGAACGCGGTCGGGATGAATACGGCGCAGAGCACCAGCGCCGTGGCGATGATCGGCCCGGTCACTTCCTTCATGGCCTGACGGGTCGCTTCCTCCGGCGACTTGCCGAGGCCGATGTTGCGCTCGACGTTCTCCACCACGACGATGGCGTCGTCCACCACGATGCCGATGGCCAGCACCAGGCCGAACAGTGACAGCGCGTTGAGCGAGAAACCGAGCAGGTGCATGACCGCGAAGGTACCGATCAGCGACACCGGCACCGCGGCCAGCGGAATGATCGAGGCCCGCCAGGTCTGCAGAAACAGGATCACCACCAGTACCACCAGCACGATGGCCTCGAGCAGGGTGTGTACCACCGCTTCGATGGAGCCGCGCACGAAGATGGTCGGGTCGTAGACGATCTCGTAGTCCACGCCTTCCGGGAAGTCGCGTTTCAGCTCGGCCATGCGTGCGCGCACCGAGTCGGAGATCTCGATGGCATTCGAACCCGGGCGCTGGAATACCGGAATGGCGACTGCGGGCTGGTTGTTCAGCAGCGAACGCAGCGCGTACTGGCTTGAGCCCAGTTCGACACGGGCGATGTCCCGCAGGCGGGTGATCGAGCCGTCTTCGCCGGCGCGGATGATGATGTTCTCGAATTCTTCCTCGGTGACCAGACGGCCCTGGGTGTTGATCGACAGCTGGAAGTCCGTCGCACCGGGTGCCGGCGGCGCGCCCAACGAGCCCGCGGCGACCTGGCGGTTCTGCTCGCGGATCGCGTTGACCACGTCCGACGCGGTGAGGTTGCGCGAGGCGACCTTGTTCGGGTCAAGCCAGACGCGTAGCGAGTAATCGCCCATGCCGAACAGCTGCACGTCACCGATGCCGTCCAGCCGCGCCAGCTCGTCCTTGACGTTGAGTGCGGCGTAGTTGGACAGGTAGAGCATGTCGTAGCGCTGATCCGGCGAGGTCAGGTGCACCACCATGGTCAGATCGGGCGAGGCCTTGTCCACGGTCACGCCGAGGCGCTGTACCTCGGTGGGCAAGGTGGGCATGGTGCGCGTGACGCGGTTCTGCACCTGCACTTGGGCGTTATCCAGGTCAGTGCCCAGGCCAAAGGTGATGGTCAGGGTCAGCTTGCCGTCGGCGGTCGCCTGGGACGACATGTAGAGCATGCCCTCGACGCCGGTGATGGCCTGTTCCAGCGGCGAGGCGACGGTTTCGCCGATCACCTTGGGGTTGGCGCCGGGGAAGTTGGCGCGCACCACCACGGTGGGCGGGACGACTTCGGGGTATTCGCTGATCGGCAGCTGGAACAGCGAGATGGCCCCGCCGATGAGGATCACCAGCGACAGCACGGCGGCAAAAATCGGCCGCTTGATGAAGAATTGCGAGAAATTCATGGCGCACTCCGGGGTAGGGCGCGCGTCTGGCGCCCTGGCGGATCGATCGGATTGGCGCGGCAGGCGCGCCGGAGTTCAGGTCAGTTGCGGGAGGTGCTCAGCTGCTAGGACGCTGAGCCAGGCTGCGCTCGACGACCTGCGGTTTCATCGCCTCGCTGATCGCACGGTTCTGCTGGCGCAGGGTGGCCAGCGTTTCGGCGTCGGCCATCGGCACCGATTCCGGCTGCACCGGGCTGCCCGGGCGCACGCGCTGCAGGCCGTTGACCACGATGCTTTCGCCCTTGGCCAGACCGCTGCGGACGATGCGCAGCTTTTCGAGCTTGGGACCGAGCTCGACCGGGCGGTAGGCTACAGTGCCGTCTTCGGCCAGTACCAGGACGAACTTCTTGCCCAGATCCGTACCTACGGCGACGTCCTTGATCAGCACGGCGTCGTAGGTCGCGCTGCCGACCAGCTTCAGGCGTGCATACAGGCCGGGGGTGAAGCTGCCGTCGCGGTTGTCGAACACGGCGCGACCGCGGATGGTGCCGGTGCGCGGGTCGACCTGGTTGTCGACGAAGTCCATGTGGCCCAGGTGCGGGTGACCGTCCTCGCTGGACAGGCCGAGGTAGACCGGGGTCGCCTCGCCACGGTCGCCGTTGCGCGCCAGCTCGCGGTACTTGAGGTAGGTACGCTCATCGGCCTCGAAATAGGCATAGACCTTGTCGGTGGAGACCAGCGTGGTCAGCAGCGCCTCGCCAGCGTTGACCAGGTTGCCGGCGGTGATCAGCGCCCGGCCGACGCGGCCGTCGATGGGCGCGGTCACGCGGGTGAAGGAGAGATCCAGCTGCGCGCGGTCCAGTTGCGCCTGAATCGCCGCGGTTGCCGAGCGGGCTTCGCTGGCGGCACTGACGCGGGCGTCGGCGAGCTCGTCGGAAATCGCGTTCTTCTTGCGCAGGCGTTCGCCGCGTTCGGCTTCGGCAACGGTGCGCTGCTGGTTGGCGCGAGCCTGTTGCAGTTGCGCCTGCAGGCGCTTGACCTCAGCCTGGAACGGGCGCGGGTCGATCTGGAACAAGAGGTCGCCTTTCTTCACCAGCGCGCCTTCCTCGAAGGCCACCTTGTCGATGAAACCGGACACGCGCGGGCGAATCTCCACCGACTCCGGCGCTTCCAGGCGGCCAGTGAGTTCGTCCCACTCGGTCACCTGCTGCTCGATGACTTCCGCGACGCTGACGGCGGGCGGCGGCATGCCCGACTGGGTGGCCTCCGGTGCCTTGCCACAAGCGGCGGTGATCAGCACCGTCAGGGCGATAAGGGGAAAACGCAAGGCGTTGAACGAACGTTCCATGCTTGACTCCGCAAGTCGGATTTGTTGATGGCAGGAGTCTGCGTGGTCAAGCCGTTCAGCAAAAATCGAACGAGGCGAAGGTGAATATCACTGGCGGTGATGGTTGCGCATTCGTTATCAGCGCAGCGCGAGGATATTGCTCACCTATGCGTGGGAGCGGTATTGGCCGCGAATGAACCCTGCCGCCGCCGAAGCCTCGACGCGGCATTCCCCAGCGACCACGCTGGAGCCACGAAAAACCGGTCAGCGCATCACTGGCGGGAGCAGGCCTGTCTACCCGGCACGCGCCGCGAAGCCCCAGGCGTCGGGCCTGTCAGAGACTATCCGGATCGCCGACGAACATCTGGATGCGCGAGCGCAGCCAGCGCTCGGCGGGGTCGTTGTCCTGGGCGCCGCGCCAGGCCATGGACAGCTCGAAATCCTGGCTGGTCTGAAACGGCAGCGGTTCGGCGCGCACGCCACCGTTGGCCGCCAGCGCCGCGGCGGCGTAGTCCGGGACGGTGGCGATGATGTCGGTGCCGGCAAGCAGGCTGGCCAGGCCGTTGAACTGCGGCACCGCCAGGACCACCTTGCGCTTGCAGCCGTGCAGCGCCAGTTCCTCGTCGATATAGCCGTTGAGATCGCCGGCAAAGGAGACCATCGCATGCGGACGGCTGCAGTAGTCCTCCATGCTCAGCCGGCCGGGAATGCTGTCGGCACGCAGCAGCATCGGCTTGGGCCGGCGCAGTACCTTGCGTTTGGCATTGGCCGGCAGTTCCTCGGTGTAGCAGACGCCCACCGAGATCTCACCGGACGCCAGCAGGCCGGGCATCAACAGATAGTTGGCGCGGCGCACCACCAGCACCACGTCCGGCGCTTCGGCGCGCAGGCGGCGCAGCAGCGGCGGTAGCAGGGCGAACTCGACTTCATCGGTCAGGCCGATGCGAAACACCTGGGTGCTGGTCGCCGGGTCGAAGGTCGAGGCGCGGCTAACGGCGGTGGAGATCGAGTCCAGCGCCGGTGAAAGCAGCTGGGCGATCTCCAGCGCGCGGGCGGTCGGCTCCATGCTGCGGCCGGTACGGACGAAGAGCGGATCGTCGAACAGCGTGCGCAGTCGTGCCAGGGCGGCACTGATCGCCGGCTGGCCGAGAAACAGCTTTTCCGCGGCGCGGGTCACGCTGCGCTCGTGCATCAGCGTTTCGAAGACGATCAGCAGATTGAGGTCAACACGGCGAAGGTCGTTGCGATTCATACCTGGTTCACGTCGAGCCTGCAGCCGGACCAGGAGGCGTCCGGCTCTGGAGGGTGGTCTGCATTCTAGACAGCTTCGGCTGCCAACGGCATGCCCGATCCCGCTTTCGAAATGCACAAAGCTGCAATGCGCCGGCAAGCATACATACGTAGTTCCATCATTACTGCGCATGGGAACTATCGATGGGAATCCACGCCGTTCACTGGAGTTGTGACGATACTGACGATAGAGTCCGTTCGCACAGTAGTAAGTGAGGGGTCGAAATGTCCCGCATCATCCGTTTTCATCAGTTCGGCCCGGCCGACGTGTTGCGCCACGAGGAACGCGCAATGCCGGTTGCCGGCCCAGGCGAGGTGCTGATTGGCGTGCGCGCCATCGGCGTCAGCTGGAATGACGTGCTCTGGCGCCAGGACCTCGCGCCACGACACGCGCGTCTGCCTGCCGGGCTCGGCAGTGAGGTGGCGGGCGAGGTGCTGGCG
The DNA here is from genome assembly GCF_900114065.1 of Stutzerimonas kunmingensis. Lineage (GTDB taxonomy): Bacteria > Pseudomonadota > Gammaproteobacteria > Pseudomonadales > Pseudomonadaceae > Stutzerimonas > Stutzerimonas kunmingensis. Next base: position 602,001 of record NZ_FORS01000002.1, on the reverse strand, counting down.
GTGGGTGAGGGCGTTCAGGGCTTCAGTGTCGGCGATCATGTTGCCGGCTTCCCGGCCCACGATCTCAATCAGTATCCGCTCTACGCCGAGCATGCGCTGTTGCCGCAGCAGGCGCTGGTGCGTTACCCGGACATGCTCAGCTCCAGTGAGGCGGCGATCCACTATACGCCGATGCTGGTCAGCTATTTCGCGCTGGTCGAACTGGCCCAGCTGGAACGCGGCCAGTACGTGCTGATCAACCAGGCGGCTCACTGCACCGGGCCGGCAGCCGTACAGCTGGCCAAGGCGCTGGGCGGCCGGGTGATCGCCACCTGCGACACCAGCGAGGACCGCGACTACCTTCGCGAGCTGGGCGCGGAGACGGTGATCGTCACCGAAGAGGAAGACCTGGTCGGCCGCCTGCAGAAGGTGACCGAAGGCCGCGGCGTCGACGTGGTGCTGGATGCCTGTGGCGGTTCGCAGATGAAACTGCTCGGCGACGTCATGGCGCCGCTGGGCAAGCTGATCCTCTATGGCATGAACGGCGGCAACGAAACGGCGCTGCCGGTGTGTGCGGCCTTCAAGAAGAACTTCAAGTTCTTCCTGCACTGCCTGTGCGACTTCACCGGGCAGCCGGAGCTGGGCATCGAGCAGAACCGTGAAGCCGTGGAGCGTGCGCTGCAGCATATCAACCAGCTCACCGTGGACCGGCTGATCTGGCCGCAGCTCGACCGCCAGTTCCCGTTCGAGCAGGCAGTCGAAGCCCACCAGTATGTCGAAAGCGGCGTGCCCCGCGGCCGCGTTGTGCTGACGCTGAACTGACCCTTCTAGGGCCCTGTACAGGGCCCTCTCATCGCCCCGCAGAAACTTTTCTCGCGCCGTTCAAGTCCTCCGAAGACAGGCTCATAACCTTGACGGAGGATTTTCCATGGCTGAAGACAATCAGACCCTACCGCCGCAGGAGCAGCCCGAGCCCGGCAAGGAAGGGCTGATGAACCCGCGCCCGGAATACCGCGGCGAAGACTACAAGGCGGCGGGCAAGCTCGAAGGCAAGGTGGCGATCATCACCGGTGGTGACAGCGGCATCGGGCGCTCGGTGGCCGTGCTCTACGCCCGTGAGGGCGCTGACGTGGCGATTCTTTACCTCGACCAGCATCAGGACGCCAAGGAAACCCGCACTGTGGTCGAACAGTACGGCCGTCGCTGCCTGACCTTCGCCGGTGACGTGGCCGATCGCGACGTCTGCCGCAAGGTCATCGACGAAACCCTCGCCGCGTTCGGCAAGCTCGACATCCTGGTCAACAACGCCGCCGAGCAGCACCCGCAGGAAAAGCTCGAAGACATCAGCGAAGAGCAGTGGGAGAAGACCTTCCGCACCAACATCTTCGGCATGTTTCAGATGACCAAGGCGGCGCTGCCGCACCTGGGCAAAGGGGCGTCGATCATCAACACCACCTCGGTTACCGCCTACAAGGGCAGCCCGCAGCTGCTGGACTATTCGGCCACCAAGGGCGCGATCACGGCCTTCACCCGTTCGCTGTCGATGAACCTCGCCGAGCGTGGCATCCGCGTCAACGGCGTCGCGCCGGGACCGATCTGGACGCCGCTGATTCCGTCGACCTTCGATGCCGACGAGGTCGCCGAATTCGGCTCCAACACGCCGATGAAGCGCCCCGGCCAGCCCGATGAAGTGGCGCCGGCTTATGTCTACCTGGCCAGCAGCGATGCAACCTACGTGAGCGGCCAGGTGATCCACGTCAACGGCGGCACCGTGGTCAACGGCTGACCCATTGCCGGGCCAACGAATGGCTCGGCCACATCAACGCTTGGAGAACGACCATGCCACGCACGATCTGGAAAGGCGCAGTCAGTTTCGGACTGGTACACATCCCGGTGGCGCTGGTACCGGCCACCACCCGCCAGGGCATCGATTTCGACTGGCTGGACAAACGCAGCATGGACCGGGTCGGCTACAAGCGCATCAACAAGACCACCGGCGAAGACATCGACAGCGAGAACATCGTCAAGGGCGTGGAGTACGAGAAGGGCCACTACGTCGTGATCAGCGATGACGAGATCAAAGGCGCGCACCCCAAGGCGACCCAGACCGTGGATATCGTCGCTTTCGTCGATGCCAAGGACATTTCCTTTCTCTACATCAACACGCCGTACTACCTGACGCCGGACCGCCGCGGGGAAAAGGTCTACGCCTTGCTGCGCGAAACGCTGATCCAGACCGGCAAGGTCGGTATCGCCAATGTGGTGCTGCGCAACAAGCAGCACCTAGCGGTGGTAATGCCGCTGGGCAAGGCGCTGGTGATGAACACCCTGCGCTGGGCCGACGAGGTGCGCGGGGTCGAATACCTGGAGCTGAAGGACGAAGCGCTCGATCCGGACCTGGCCGAGCGTGAGCTGGACATGGCCAAGCGCCTGGTCGATGACATGACCGAGAAATGGAAGCCGGAACAGTACAAGGACACCTTCCAGGACCAGATCATGGAGCTGGTGGAGAAGAAGGCCCGCGAAGGCAAGCTGGAAGCGGTCGGCGGGCCGGAGGAAGCGGTGGATCGTCGTTCGGCGGATGTCATCGACCTTACCGAACTGCTCAAGCGCAGCCTCGCTGCCAAGCCAGGCAAGGCCAGCAAAGAGGACGACCACGAGGAGAAGGAAAAGGCGCCGGCCAAGCCCAAGACTGCGAGCAAGGCCAAAACGAGCAAATCTTCCTCGGCGGCTTCGCGCACGCGCAAGGCGCCAGCGGCGGGCAGCAAATCCAGCAAAAAGGCGAGCTGATCGGGGTAGCCCATGCCAGAGCAGCGCAAGAGCGCCGGCCGCCCGCTGGTGGGCGGCGTCGGCATCAGCAATCCACAGCGAGTCATCGACAAGGCCAGTGGTGCGAGCAAGCTTGCGCTGGCCGAGTACTACCTGGCGGTCGCCGACCGATTGGTGCCGCAATTGGCTGGCAGGCCACTGTCCATCGTTCGTGCACCTGAAGGCGTCGACGGCGAAAGCTTTTTCCAACGCCATTGCGGTCGGCTGAAGATGCCGCACATGCGCGCACTGCCGAAAAACCTCGATCCCGAGCATGCGCGGCTGATCCAGGCGGACAACATCACCGCGGTCATCGAGGCCGTGCAGATGGGTACCGTCGAGTTCCACACCTGGAACGCGCGCAGTGATCGCGTCGAGCGACCCGATCGAGTCATTTTCGATCTCGACCCCGATCCCGCGTTGCCCTGGTCGAGCATGGTGGAGGCGACCGAGCTGACGCTGCGGCTGCTGGACGACCTGGGGTTGCAGGCCTTCCTCAAGACCAGCGGAGGCCGCGGCATGCATGTCGTGATGCCGCTCGATCGTCGGCACGACTGGGACCTGGCCCGGCAGTTCGCTCGCTCGGTCACCGAGCGGCTGGCGCGCGAGGCGCCGGAGCTGATCGTCGACAAGATGGGCCCGCAGAATCGGGTCGGGCGAATTTTCGTGGACTACCTGCGCAACCAGCGCGGGGCGAGCACCGTTGCCGCCTATTCGGTCAGGGCGCGTCCGGGGCTGGCGGTATCCGTGCCTATCGAGCGTGAGGAGCTGGCGCAGCTGGAGAGAGCCGATCGCTGGAACATCGGCAACCTGGATGAGCGTTTGCGGGCATTACGCAGCGACCCGTGGGCCCGCTACGGCGCCGTTCGACAGAGGCTGACGCAGGCACTGCTCAAGCGCCTGGAGAAGGGTTGAGACAACGGTGTGGCGGCGAGCGATCAGGTCGTCTGGGGATCGTCGGTATCCGCCACGGTCTGGTTTCCATATGGCGCGCCGGGCTTGTGTTCGTCCAGCTCCTCGGCACAAGGCACCTGCGGCACATCGCCCGGCTTGTCATGCACGATCGGGTCGGGTTGCGGCACATCGGGTCGCACGTGAGTCATCGTCGTTCTCCTGGTGTTAGCCAGCTCAGCCTTGGCGGCCGTTCTGCATTGATCGGCTTACATGGGCGAGGTTCCGGCCAATCGTCGCTGCTCGCGGCGCTGGCGACATTCGGCGTGGTCGGGTTCGGCACCCGCTCACGGGGGGCTTGAAACCGGCAACTACCGTATTGCGCTCCCACCAGGCTCGACCGGTCGCCGGACGGGCTGGCTAACGGCCGCCCGGGGCTGAACTTTCCAGGGTCACTTGGCTCGGAAGAAAGAGCCGACGAAAACCGTACCGGTCGCCTCCCGAACCGCACGTTGACGCGTCCAGAGGCGGCTCGGGCACCCCGAACCCATGCGCCCCAGGAGCCCGTTCGATGAGCGATGCACAGCCTACCGCGACGATTCACCCTCGACTCGAAGAAGCCCTGCAGATGCCGCGCATCGCCATCGAATCCACCTTGCCGGTGCTGGATGAGGGGCGCTTTGCCGCCAAGGCGGTCATCGGCCAGCCAGTGGTCGTGACCAGCAAGATTTTCGCCGACGGCCACGACCAGCTGGCCGCCGCCGTGTGCTGGCGTGAAAAAGGCGAAACCAGCTGGCGGCGGGCACGGCTGAAGCTGCTCGGCAACGACGCCTGGCAAGGCCAGTTCACGCCCACCCAGGTCGCCGAGCATGAGTTCGTCATCGAAGCCTGGTGGGATGTGTTCGAGAGCTATCGCTACGAGCTGTCGAAGAAGCACACGGCCGGCGTGCCGGTGCATCTGGAGCTGGAAGAAGGGCGTCTGCTGCTGGAGAAGGCCACCGCTCGCGCCCAGGGCGAGAACCGCGCGGTGCTTGACGATCTGATGCACCGTCTCGGCATGGCGCATACCGATGACGAGCGCGTGTCACTGCTGCTCGCACCGGAGACGGCCGTGGCGATGGCTGCCGCAGACCCACGCGAGCACTGCAGCCGCAGCCGTTTGTATCCGCTGGATGTGGAACGTCCGTTGGCGCAGTTCGCCAGCTGGTACGAACTGTTCCCGCGCTCGGAGACCGACGATCCCAATCGCCACGGCACCTTCCGTGATGTGCACAAGCGTCTGCCGGCGATTCGCGACATGGGCTTCGACGTGCTGTATTTCCCACCGATCCACCCGATCGGTCGCCAGCACCGCAAGGGCCCGAACAACAGTCTGCACGCCGGGCCGAACGATCCGGGCAGTCCCTATGCCATCGGCAGCGAAGAGGGCGGCCACGACGCCATCCATCCCGAGCTGGGCACGCTGGATGATTTCCGCGAGCTGGTCGCAGCGGCTCGCGAGCATGGTCTGGAGATCGCCCTAGATTTCGCCATCCAGTGCTCGCAGGACCACCCCTGGCTGAAAGAGCACCCGGGCTGGTTCTCCTGGCGCCCGGACGGCACGATCAAATACGCCGAGAACCCGCCGAAGAAGTATCAGGACATCGTCAACGTCGACTTCTATGCCGAAGATGCCATGCCCGACCTCTGGCTGGCGCTGCGTGACTTGGTCTGGCACTGGGTGGAGCAGGGCGTGAAGATATTCCGGGTCGACAACCCGCACACCAAGCCGCTGCCGTTTTGGGAGTGGCTGATCGCCGATATCCGCCAGCGCGACCGCGACGTGATGTTCCTCTCCGAGGCCTTCACACGCCCCGGCATGATGGCGCGTCTGGGCAAGATCGGTTACAGCCAGAGCTACACCTACTTCACCTGGCGCAACACCAAGGCCGAACTGAGCGAGTACCTCACCGAACTGAACGAGCCCCCGCTGCGCGACTGCTACCGGCCCAACTTCTTCGTCAACACGCCGGACATCAATCCGTTCTTCCTGCAGGACTCTGGCCGCGCCGGGTTCCTGATCCGCGCTGCGCTGGCGACCATGGGCTCGGGGCTGTGGGGCATGTACTCGGGCTTCGAACTATGCGAGTCGGCGGCGATTCCGGGCAAGGAAGAGTATCTGGACTCGGAGAAGTACCAGATTCGCGTCCGCGACTACCACGCACCGGGCAACATCATCGCCGAGATCGCCCAGCTCAACCGCATCCGACGGCAGAACCCGGCACTGCAGACGCACCTGGGCTTCAAGGCCTACATGGCCTGGAACGACAACATCCTCTACTTCGGCAAGCGCACACCAGACCTGTCGAACTTCATTCTGGTGGCCATCAGTCTCGATCCGCACAACGCCCAGGAAGCGAATTTCGAGTTGCCGCTGTGGGAGCTCGGCCTGCCGGATGACGCCCATACCCAGGGCGAGGACCTGATGAATGGCCATCGCTGGACCTGGTACGGCAAGACCCAGTGGATGCGCATCGAACCCTGGCATTTGCCGTTCGGCATCTGGCGCCTGACCGCACAGGAGCCGGACCCGGACCTCAAGTAATTTCTCGGGCGCAGCTGTTAATTCATTTGAATCATACGTTTATAACGCTTTGTTGATGTGAATTCAGCTGTTGCTCTGCCGTTGCCTAATGCGCCGATCCGGCCTGGGCCTTCACACCGCGACAGGAATGAAGAACATGGCAAAACCGCGCAAACCCGCCGCTTTCATCAAGGACCCGCTCTGGTACAAGGACGCGGTGGTGTATCAGGTGCACCTGAAGTCCTTCTACGACTCGAACAACGACGGCGTCGGTGACTTCCCCGGCCTGATCGAGAAGCTGGATTACATCGCCGACCTTGGGGTGAACACCATCTGGCTGCTGCCGTTCTATCCGTCGCCGCGGCGTGACGATGGTTACGACATCGCCGATTACCGCGGCGTGCATCCGGAATACGGCAGCATGGCCGACGCCCGGCGCTTCATCGCCGAGGCGCACAAGCGCGGATTGCGGGTGATCACCGAACTGGTCATCAACCACACGTCCGACCAGCACCCCTGGTTCCAGCGCGCGCGCAAGGCGAAGAAGGGCTCGGCAGCGCGGGATTTCTACGTCTGGTCGGATACCGACAAGAAGTACGACGGCACACGGATCATCTTTCTCGACACCGAGAAATCCAACTGGACATGGGACCCGGTGGCCAAGCAGTACTTCTGGCACCGCTTCTATTCGCACCAGCCGGACCTAAACTTCGACAACCCGCAGGTGATGAAGGCCGTGCTGGCGGTGATGCGCTACTGGCTGGACATGGGCATCGACGGTCTGCGCCTTGACGCGATTCCCTATCTGGTCGAGCGCGACGGCACCAACAACGAGAACCTGCCGGAAACCCATGCGGTGCTCAAGGCGATCCGCGCCGAGATCGATGCCAATTACCCCGACCGCATGCTGCTGGCCGAAGCCAACCAGTGGCCAGAAGACACCCAGCTGTATTTCGGCGGAGAAGACGGCGGCCCGGGTGACGAATGCCACATGGCCTTCCACTTCCCGCTGATGCCGCGCATGTACATGGCTATCGCCCAGGAAGACCGCTTCCCGATCACCGACATCCTGCGCCAGACGCCCGACATCCCGGAGAACTGCCAGTGGGCGATCTTCCTGCGCAACCACGACGAGCTGACGCTGGAGATGGTGACCGACAAGGAGCGCGACTACCTGTGGAACTACTATGCCTCGGACAAGCGCGCACGTATCAACCTGGGCATACGCCGGCGCCTGGCGCCGTTGCTGGAGCGTGATCGCCGGCGGATCGAGTTGCTCAACAGCCTGCTGCTCTCCATGCCCGGCACTCCGGTGATCTACTACGGCGACGAGATAGGCATGGGCGACAACATCTTCCTCGGCGACCGCGACGGCGTACGCACGCCGATGCAGTGGTCGGTGGACCGCAACGGCGGCTTCTCCCGCGCCGATCCACCGAACCTGGTGCTGCCGCCGGTGATGGACCCGCTCTACGGCTACTACACGATCAACGTCGAGGCCCAGCAGCGCGATCCGCATTCGCTGCTCAACTGGACGCGGCGGATGCTGACCATCCGCAAGCAGTTCAAGGCCTTCGGCCGCGGCACCCTGAAGATGCTCGCGCCGAGCAACCGCCGCATCCTCGCCTACATGCGCGAATTCACCGGAGCGAACGGCGAAACCGAGATCATTTTCTGCGTCGCCAACGTCTCGCGCTCGGCCCAGGCCGCAGAACTGGAAATGTCGCAATATGCCGGCATGGTGCCGGTGGAGATGGTCGGCGGCAGTGCCTTCCCGCCCATCGGTCAGCTGCCGTATCTGCTGACCTTGCCGCCATACGGCTTCTACTGGTTCCAGCTCGCGCTGACCAACCAGATGCCGAGCTGGCACCAGGAGCCGGTAGACACCATGCCGGACTTCCAGACGCTGGTACTCAAGCGCCTGGATACCCTGACCGCCGCCAACCGGCGCATTCTGGAAACCGAAGCGCTACCGGCCTATCTGCCGAAACGGCGCTGGTTTGCCGCCAAGGACGTGGCGATCGAGTCGGTCCGCATCAGCTACTGCGTGCCATTCGGCGACCCGAATCGCCCGGTTCTGCTCAGCGAGCTTTGCGTGGAATCCGCCGGGCGCAGCGATCTGTACCAGCTGCCGCTGGGTTTTCTGGCCGAGACCGAATTCGAGGTCGCATTGCCGCAGCAACTGGCCCTGGCGCGGGTACGCCGCGGGCCGCAGGTCGGCCTGATGACCGATGCCTTCGCCCTCGAGCAGTTCAGCGCCGCGGTCATTCAGGGCCTGCGCGACGAGCTGGTGCTGCCTTGCAACGACGGTGAGATCCGCTTCGTGCCGATGCCGCAACTGGCCGACCTGCAATTGCCGGCGCATCCCGAGGTGCGCTTCATCTCTGCGGAGCAGTCGAACAGCTCGGCGATCATCGACAACAAGGTGATGATCAAATTGCTCCGTCGCGTGGCACCGGGCGTCCACCCTGAACTGGAAATGGGCGGTTTTCTCACCGAACGCGGTTTCGCCCATATCTCCGGCATGCTCGGTCAGGTCAGCCGCATCAACAAGCAGGGCGAGCCGGTTGCCCTGATGGTGATCCAGCACTTCCTCGACAGCCAGGGCGATGCCTGGGTGTGGACGCTGAACAACCTCGACCGCGCGGTGCGCGACGAAATCGCTGGTGGCGTGTCGATGCACGAGAACCAGTTCAGCGCCCTCGACGAACTGCAGGCCTTCAACCGCCTGCTCGGTCAGCGGCTCGGCGAGATGCACATGGCGCTTGCCACGCAGACCGAAGATTCGGCCTTCGCCTACGAAAGCACCAGCAAGGCCGACGCCAAGCAGTGGGAGCAGAGCGTCAGCGCGCAGCTGGAGCAGGCCCTGCAGCGCCTCGAGGAACATCGCTCGAGCTTCGATCGCAAGGAGGGTACCGCGCTCGGCCAACTGCTGGCGCGGCGCGACAAGCTGCTCGAACAAGTGCAACGTCTGGCTGCTAGAACCGTTGGTGGCGTGCGGACCCGTGTCCACGGCGACCTGCACCTCGGCCAGGTGTTGGTGGTGCAGGGTGATGCCTACTTCATCGACTTCGAAGGGGAGCCGGCCCGCTCGCTGGATGAGCGGCGCGCCAAACATAGTCCGTTCAAGGATGTCTCAGGCCTGCTGCGTTCGTTCGAGTACGCCGCGGCCATGACCATCCGCGGTGCGCAGATCAGCGACAGCACGCCCGAGGCCGATCAGGCGCGGCAGCGTATCGCGGCGAGTTACCAGAGCAGTGCGCAGGCGGCCTTCCTCGAAGCCTACCGCGAGGCCACCGCCGAGTTGCCGCACGACTGGCGCGACGCGGATGGCGCGAATGCTGCACTGCTGCTGTTCAGCCTGGAAAAATGCGCTTACGAGATCGTTTACGAAGCGGAGAACCGACCAACCTGGTTGCCCGTCCCGCTACAGGGATTGCTGGCCCTGGCACAACAGCTTTTCGATGGAGGCTCCAATGACTGATCGTCCGGTTCTGACCATGCCAGGGGAAACCCTGATGCCCAGTTTCGCCGATGTAGACGCACTGGTGCGAGCCGAGCATGGCAACCCGTTTTCCATTCTCGGGCCGCATCCTGACGGCGAGGGAATCGTGATTCGCGCCTACCTGCCCAATGCCCTGGGTGCCGAAGTGCTCGATCGCGATGAGCAACTGCTTGCCGTGATGGAGCAGGGGCAGGTGCCCGGATTCTTCTTTATCCGCCTGCCACATCAGCAACCCTACCTGCTGAAGATTCGCTGGGCCGGCGGCGAGCAGATCACCGAAGACCCCTACAGCTTCGGTCCGCAACTGGGCGAGCTGGACATGCACCTGTTCTCCGAAGGCAATCACCGGCAGATCGGCCGGGTATTCGGCTCGCAGGTGCTGGAAGTGGACGGTGTGCAGGGCGTGCGCTTCGCCGTGTGGGCGCCCAACGCGCGCCGAGTGTCGATCGTCGGCAGCTTCAATGGCTGGGACGGTCGCCGTCATCCGATGCGGCTGCGCTTTCCGTCCGGCGTGTGGGAGTTGTTCATCCCGCGCCTGCAGCCCGGCGATACCTACAAGTACGAGATTCTTGGGCCGAACGGCATCCTGCCGCTCAAGGCCGACCCGATCGCCCTGGCAACCGAGCACCCGCCGGGCACCGCTTCGGTCATCGCCCGGCCGCTGGACTACCAGTGGAAGGACCATGGCTGGTTGCAGCAGCGCGCCGCGCGCCAGTCGGTCAAGGCGCCGATGAGCATCTACGAGCTGCATGCGGGCTCCTGGCGACGCGACGGTGGTGACGATGGTCGCCTGTACGACTGGCACGAGCTGGCGGAGCGGCTGATTCCCTACGTGGTGGACATGGGCTTCACCCACATCGAGCTGATGCCGATCATGGAGCATCCCTTCGGAGGCTCATGGGGCTACCAGCTGCTCTCGCAGTTCGCGCCGAGTGCGCGCTACGGCAACGCCCATGATTTCGCCGAGTTCGTCGACGCCTGCCATAACGCCGGCATCGGTGTGATCCTCGACTGGGTGCCGGCGCACTTTCCCACCGACGCCCATGGCCTGGGCGAATTCGACGGCACCGCGCTGTACGAATACGCACACCCGTTCGAGGGCTTCCATCAGGACTGGGATACCTACATCTACAACCTCGGCCGCACCGAGGTGCACGGCTTCATGCTCGCTTCGGCGCTGCACTGGCTGCGCGAGTTCCACGTCGATGCCCTGCGTGTCGATGCGGTGGCGTCGATGCTCTATCGCGACTACTCGCGCAAGGACGGCGAGTGGATTCCGAACCGCCATGGCGGGCGTGAGAACCTCGAGGCGATCGACTTCCTGCGCCATCTGAACGACGTGGTGGCTACGGAAACCCCTGGCGCGCTGGTGATCGCCGAGGAATCGACAGCCTTTCCGGGGGTCAGCAAGCCCACCAGCGAAGGTGGCCTCGGCTTTTCCTACAAGTGGAACATGGGCTGGATGCATGACTCGCTGAAGTACATCCAGGAAGACCCGATCAATCGGCAGTACCACCACGACAAGATGACCTTCAGCATGGTCTACGCCTATTCCGAGCACTTCGTCCTGCCGATTTCCCACGACGAAGTGGTCCACGGCAAAGGCTCGCTGGTCGACAAGATGCCCGGGGATCGCTGGCAGAAGTTCGCCAACCTGCGCGCCTACTTGTCGTTCATGTGGACGCACCCGGGCAAGAAGCTGCTGTTCATGGGCAGCGAGTTCGGCCAGTGGCGCGAGTGGAACCATGACCGCGAGCTGGACTGGCATCTGCTCGAAGAGGCCGATCACCGTGGCGTGCAGAACCTGGTGCGCGATCTGAACCGGCTGTACAGCCAGGAGCCGGCGTTGCACGAACTGGACAGCGACCCACAGGGTTTCCAGTGGCTGATCGGTGATGACCGCGCCAACAGCGTGTTCGCCTGGCTGCGCAAGAGTTCGACCGGGCATCCGCTGTTGGTGGTCGCCAACTTCACGCCGGTGGTACGTGAGGCGTACCGCATCGGCGTTCCGGTGGAGGCCAAGTGGCTGGAGGTCTTCAACAGCGACGCGGCCTGCTACGGCGGCTCGAACACCGGCAACGGCGGCGGCATGCTCGCCGAGCCGATCGAGAGCCACGGCGAGAAGGTCTCGCTGTCACTGACCTTGCCGCCACTTGGCGTGCTGGTACTGCGGCCGCAGGTGTAAGGCTGCCGCGCTGAAAAGAGCCGCTCGGGGCCAACCTGAGCGGCGTTTTTTTTAGAGTAGGATGCGGCGCCGGGGAATCCGCTCTATGAGGGCTTGTGCGCTCTAATGCGGCGGCACCGCGATGGTCACGGTCAAGCACTCACTGCGGGAGGGGCCTTGGCGGAAGCGCTGCGGATTCCTACTCGCGGTCAAGACCGCTCCCACGGACGCCGCGGTCGAGCATGTCGTGGATTGTCATGTCGTGGATTGAGCTGCTGACAGAACCGACCGGTGAGGCAGTGCCACCGTGGCTCCGTTCAAGTATCCGCCTTTGTAGCAGCGGGCCCTGGCCGCGAACGGAGCACATCTCGAATCGCGGTCTTCCCGGAAATTGCTTCGCTGACCCTCAGCCCGTTTCCTGGGAGACGGGCTGCTGATCGCCGGCCTGGTTGCTGCTGCGCAATTTCTTCGCCCGGGCTTCGAGCACCACATAGACGAGGGTGGCGAACAGCAGCGGGATCAGGAAGTAGATCACCCGGTAGCCGATCAGGCCGCCGACGATGGCGCCTTTGCTCATCTCGTCGGCGAGCATCGCCACGAATACCGCCTCGATGACACCGAGGCCGGCCGGGATGTGGGTGACCACGCCGGCGATGCTGCTGATCATCAGGATACCCAGCACTTCGGGGTAGGCGGCCTTCTGGGAAAGCATGAAGTACACCACCAGCGCCATGAGTGACCAGTTGGCCGCGCCCAGCACCAGCTGGATCAGCGCCAGGCGCAGCGAAGGCAGTTGAATCTCGTGGCCGCGAATGGTCCACGAGCGACGCTTGGAGAAGCCGCACAGCCACAGATACACCACACACGCCACCAGCAGGCCGACGCCAAGCACCCGCAGGGCGGTGAAGCCGATTTCCCAGCTGGCCGGCGGCTGAATCCAGCCCATGGCGAAGATCATTCCGGCCAGCCACATGTAGCCCAGCCAGTTGGTGAGGATGCTCATGGTGAACACCCGGGTGATCTGCGAGGGTTTCAGCCCCAGGCGCGAGTACAGACGGAAACGCAGGGCGATGCCGCCGACCCAGGCGCTCAGGTTGAGGTTGAAGGCGTAGCAGACGAAGGTCACCGGCAGGATCTGTCGGATCGGCAGGTCATGCCGTGCGTAGCCTTTGCCCAGCACATCGAAGAAGCAGTACACCAGGTAGCTGCCAAAAGCGGCAGCGCCAGCCATCCACAGCGTCTGTGCCTGGTAGTTGCGCAGGGTCTTGTAGACCTCACCCCAATCGAGGTTGCGCGCGAGACCGACTAGCAGGCCGACGACAAGTGCGAAGAACACATAGGTGAGGATTTTCTTGATCAGCGGCCAGCGTCGGCGGCAGCCGCTCTTTGCCCCGGCCTGGTTGGTCTGGCTCATTGGTGGTCTCGCTGCAGGGGAGAAGGCACGGGATCGAGTGGGCGGGTGGTGTCCGGATCGATCAACTCCAGGCGTGGCTTGTGCTCGGGGAACAGGCTGACCAGTCCCGGGAAGTGCCGCAGGAAGTGGAAGATCAGGAAGGCCAGCGGCGCACGCCACCAGAATCCGCGGACGATCCGCTCCAGCGGAATACGCCGGCAGTCGGTCTGCAGCAGGTGATCAAGGCGCTCGTGCAGGTGGCGGTTGAACACATGATCACGAATGATCAGGTTGGCCTCCAGATTGAGCGACAGGCTCAGCGGATCGAGGTTGCTCGAGCCGACAGTGGACCACTCGTAGTCGGCCAGCGCGACCTTGCCATGCAGCGGGCGGCGGCAGTACTCGTGGATCTCCACGCCGTCGCGCATCAGGTAGTTGTAGAGCATGCGCGCGCCGAACTTGGCGATGGGCATGTCCGGCTCGCCCTGGAGGATCAGCCGCACCCGCACCCCGCGCCGCGCGGCGTTGCGGATTTCCCGCAACACACGATAACCGGGGAAGAAATAGGCGTTTGCAATCAATAACCTAGAGCGAGCATCTCGAATCGCTTGCAGGTAGTGCTGCTCGATGTCGTTGCGGTGCTGGTCGTTGTCGCGGATGACGAACAACGCCCGCGCCTCGCCACGGCTGACGCCACCGTAACCCGGCGTCTGATGACGCATGCGCCGCCGCCACCAGCGATGGGTCGGCTTGTCCGGTGCGATCTGCGCCAGTGCGAAGTGGTGGATATCACGCACCACAGGACCTTCCACCTGCAGGGCATAGTCCTGCTTGGCGGCCGGCCCGAAGTCACCCAGGTGATCGGCGGAGAAGTTGATGCCGCCGATGAAGGCGACCTCGCCATCGACCACGACGATCTTGCGATGCATGCGCCGGAACACGTTGAGCCGGCGGCCGAGTAGGCGCTTGCCGGGATCGAACATGTGAATACGCACGCCGACCCGGGTCATGGCGGTGACGAAATCACCGCACAGGTCCGCCGAGCCGTAGCCGTCCACAGTCACATCGACGCTGGCGCCGTTTTCCGCGGCGGCGATCAGCGCTTTCTGCAGCTCCGCGCCTACCTTGTCCTGGAACAGGATGAAGGTTTCCAGCAGCACTTCTTTCTTGGCCTGGGCGATGACCTCGAACACTCGAGGAAAGAACTCTTCGCCGTTTTCCAGTAACTGAAGGCGATTCCCGTCTCTCCAGTGGTAACTCATAGATGTATCTCCACCGCTAGGGGCAGATGATCTGACAAGTGCGTCCAGGGTTTGTTACCGAGGATTCGCGCATCGTGGCTGCTGGCATTGCGCACATAGATGCGGTCCAGGCGCAGCATCGGCCAGCGTGCCGGGAAGGTTTTCGCCACCTGACCCTGGGAAACGGCGAAGACCTCATGCAGGCCAGCACAGCGGTCCAGGGTCCTGGTGGCCTTGAGTCGCCAGTCGTTGAAGTCTCCCGCGACCACCACGGGCGCACCTTCGGGCAGCGAGTCGAGCAGGTTGCAGAGCAGTTCCAGCTGCTGCTGGCGGTGCGACTCGCGCAGCCCAAGGTGTACGCAGATCGCGTGAAACTCGTCGTGCCCCGGCACCTGCAGCACGCTATGCAATAGGCCGCGGCGTTCCGGGCCGGCGATGGAAATGTCGAGGTTCTCGTAGCGGGTGATCGGAAACTTCGACAGCACGGCATTGCCATGGTCGCCGTCCGGGTAAACCGCGTTGCGGCCGTAGGCGAAATCGGTCCAGATGCTATCGGCCAGGAACTCGTACTGCGGCGTGGAGGGCCAGTTGTGAAAGCGCATTGCGTGCTTGTCGTGGGTGCCGAGAACTTCCTGCAGGAACACCACATCCGCCGAGACACTGCGCACCGCTTCACGCAGCTCGGGAAGGATGAAGCGACGGTTGAGTGCGGTGAAGCCCTTGTGCGTATTGACCGTGAGAATGCGGATCGAATTGACCGCTGTCGCCATGTGGGCATCGAGGTCGGCGCTTTCGATCGGGTGATTTTTGTCCAGAGTCAAACCATTGCTCCTTCCAGTTGGCCAGGCGTGGCCTGCAGGTGTTCATCCAGGCCGAGCCGGCGCAGCAGTTGCCGCGCGTCATAGGGCGCGCGAACCTTCACGTCGTTGTCGAAATAGCAGTACACCGCGCGGGATTTGCGCGGCCGCGGCTTGCGCGGGCTGGTCAGTCGCGCGTCATCGGGCTGGTCGCCGTCGCTCCAGCGCTGGATGCGTTGGCACCAGTGGTCCAGCGCGGCATCGGTGTAACCGCTGGTATAGAGCTCCTCCGCGCCATGCAGGCGGATGTAGACGAAGTCGCTGGTGAGGTCTTCTAGGTGCGGCCACTTGCCGGCGGTGTCGGCCACCACCAGCGCGACCCGGTACTTGCGCAGCAGGTCGATGAATTCGGGCGCGGCGAAACTGGCGTTGCGGATTTCCACCGCATGCCGCATCGGCCGCTTGCGGTCGATGGACAGGTAGCTGCGCCCCTCCATGCGGGGCTCGCATCCTTTGGCGATGGCCAGCGCGGCTTCGGTGTCGTGGGGCAGCTGGCGAAGAAAAGTCTCGAACAGTTCCGCATCGAATTTGAACGAAGGCGGGAACTGCCAGAGGATCGGCCCGAGTTTTTCCTTGAGCTGGAAGATTCCCGAAGCGAAGAAGTTGGCGATCGGTTTCTCCACATCGTTAAGACGGCGCACGTGGGTTATGTAGCGCGGCCCCTTGATGCTGAAAACGAAGCCCTTTGGCGTATCGGCGTACCAGTCGGCATAGCGTTCCGGGGTCTGCAGCGAATAGAACGAGCCATTGATCTCGATGCTGCTCACCGCGCGCGAGGCGAACTGCAGTTCCTTCTTCTGCGTCAGCCCCTTGGGGTAGAAATCGCCGCGCCAGGGCGCATAACGCCAGCCGGATATACCGATATGAATGTTCGCCATGGACGGGCCCTACCGTGCAATCAGGACAGACGAGGCGCTTGCCGGATTACTGGCGGCGGTAGCTGCTACGCAGGGCGTTTCACCGGTGATGGGGTTGACCGCTTTCATAACCACTCCAATTCGCCCAGACAGGTGCGCAATCGCCGATGCGCACATCTGTTCCGACTTTTGCGCGCAGTAGCGGTTCACCTTTTCTATCGCGGTGGTGGCAGTTTTAGCGTGCGGGTTGCGCTCTGGACCGCGGTCTTGCGGCTGTACTGGACCGGATTCAGTCCGGCGACAGGCTCCACGGCAGGTCAGCGGAAAAGGCGTCGACCAGATAATCGATCATCACCCGGACCTTGGCCGGAGGACGTCTATCGGGCGGGTAGACGACGTGAATTCCACCAAGCTCGACGCACGGCTGATCCAGCTCGAGGGCGACCAGTTCACCGCTGCGCAACGCCCTGGCGACAATGAATTGCGGCTGGTAGATCACGCCCTGTCCACCGACCGCGGCGGCCACCAGGGCTTCCCCATTGTTGGCGACCAGGTCGCCGTTGACTGCGATCCGCACCTCGGCATTGCGACCGAACGGCCAGACCTTGCCCGCGGCGAGGCTAGCCAGGCTGTAGCCGAGACAGTTGTGCTGCCCCAGGTCGGCGACGCTGCGCGGCACGCCTCGCTCATCCAGATAGCGCGGCGCGGCACAGACCAACAATGGGGAATCGGCAAGCTGGCGGGCCTGCATGGGACTGTCCTGCAGCCTGCCAATGCGAACGGCCATGTCCCAGCCGCCATCGATCAGGTCGATCCGGCTGTCGGTCAGGCCGAGTTCCACTTTCACCGCGGGATGGCGACGGCTGAACTCCGGAATGAGCGGGGCGATAAATTGCGTGCCGAACGTCAGCGGCACATTCATGCGCAACAGCCCGGTGGCCTCGATCCGCTGCGACGCAACGCTGGCCTCGGCTTCCTCTATCTCCGGGAGGATGCGCTGGCAGGCCTCCAGATAGTTGCTGCCGGCCTCGGTCAGGCTCAGGCGGCGGGTGCTGCGGTGGAACAACTTGACCCCGAGACGGGCCTCCAGCGCATCGACATGTTTGCTGGCCATCGCTGGCGACATTTCCAGATGGCGCGCCGCCGCCGAGAGGCTGCCAGCCGTGGCAGCGCGGGCGAATACGCGCATGCCAGTGATTCTGTCGAGCATCGCAGCTCCTACTAATGGTTAAAACTGTCTGTGCTTTTTAGCATGTTCTATCACTATTGAGTGTAGGTCATGCTTTGTCGCACGTCCTTCAGGGAGCCCGATGATGATTGCCAGTGATCCTGCTACCGATCGAACCATGCCGACGCTGTTCGTGCCGCATGGCGCCGGGCCTTGCTTCTTCATGGAGTGGAACCCGCCGACCGCCTGGAACGCCATGGCTGATTTCCTCAGGGGCATCGCCGCGACACTGCCGGCGAAACCGACGGCCATCGTGCTGATTTCCGGGCACTGGCTGCAGTCGACGTTCAGCGTCACCAGCGCTGCGCGGCCGGCATTGGTCTACGACTATCACGGCTTTCCGCCGCACACCTATGAGCTGCGCTATCCGACTGCAGGTGAGCCGCGGCTGGCTGCGCGTATCGCCGGTCTGCTCGAAGACGCTTCGCTCGGTGGCCATGAGGACGCACAGCGCGGCTTCGACCACGGCGTGTTCATCCCGCTGAAGCTGATGTTTCCCGACGCGGATATCCCGGTGGTGCAGCTTTCGTTGCGCAGCGACCTCGACCCGCAGGCACATATCGAGGCCGGTCGTGCCTTGCAGGGCTTGCGCAAGGACGGGGTGCTGATCGTCGGCAGCGGCATGAGCTTTCACAACATGCGTGGCTACGGCGACCCTCGTTTCGCGCCGATCTCCGACGAGTTCGATCATTGGCTGAGCGCTGCGGTCGAAACCGCGCCCGCGCAACGCGACCTCGCGCTGCAAAGCTGGGACCAGGCGCCGTCTGCACGCCTCTGTCATCCGCCGCGCGCCGAGGAACATCTGCTTCCGCTGCTGGTGGCGGCCGGCGCGGGTGGCGACTCCATCGGACGCAAGGTCTTCAGTGACCGCGTCATGCACACCACGCTGTCCGCCTATCGCTTCGGCTGACAGGGCAAATTTCTACAGGAGAACAAGCGATGTATCGATCACATGCCCGTATCGCGGCAGAGAACCCGTTGCGGCTGATCAAGCGGCTGTGCAACCACTGGCGGCACAAGTTTCCCGTGCAACTGGACGAGCAGGGCGGGACCATCGAGCTGCCGATCGGCCGCTGTGATCTGCACGCCGGTGAGGGATACCTGAACGCGCATCTGGAAGCAGCCGATCAGGACAAAGCGCTGCAGTTGCAGAAGGTAGTGGCCGATCACCTGGCGCGTATGGCGGGGGAAGAGCGCCTGCGGATCGACTGGCAATCCGAAGCGGGCCAGCCGCCCGGAGCCGCTGCGAACGCGAACTCGGCGGTCGACTCCAGAAGTCGCTACGGCACGGTTTCGCGAGCATTCCACTGGCTGATGGCACTACTGATCGTCTGGCAGTTTCTCAAGCTCGGCGACCGCATCGCCGAAGGCGAGCACTGGGTCGGGCAGACCCTGGTGCCCTGGCATGTTTCCCTTGGCGCGGTGCTGCTGGTACTGGTAGTGCTGCGCATCGCCTGGGCGGCGAGCCAGCTCAAACAGCGCCCGCCGCATGACCCGGCCACAGCATGGCTGGTCAAGGGCGGTCATCTGGCACTGTACGGCTGCATGTTGCTGATGCCGATCAGCGGTCTGCTGTATCTGATCGGCAATGGCTACGGGGTCAAGGTGTTCGGCCAGCAACTGGTGGAGAAAGGCCCGGAGATCGCCTGGGCCGCCTCGCGCGGCAGCGTGCATTCACCGCTGGCCTGGCTCACCGTTCTGCTGGTGCTCGGGCATATCGGCGCTGCGCTGTATCACCGCCTGGTCAAGCGCGACGACATCATGCAGCGCATGCTCTAGGCCCTGGCTTTACTGACTGCTCAGCGCAAAGTTGGGCAGCGAGCTAACCGGCTGGTTGAAGCGGAAGGGGATCGACAACATCGAGCTGCCATAGGCCTTTTGCACCACGAAGTGCAGGTGTGGTCCGGTGCTGCGGCCGGTGTTGCCGGACTTGCCCAACAGCGTGCCGAGCTTGACCTGCTGCCCTGGCTTGACCCGCACCGATCCGCGGCTCAGATGCAGGTAGGCGCTGTGGGTGCCGTCCTCGTGTTCGATGCGCACGTAGTTGCCGGCCGGGTCGGGAAACCGGCCGCCCTGGCCGTTGCGAATCTTCACCACGGTGCCCGCCCGAGCCGCCACGATAGGGGTGCCGACAGGCATGGCGATATCCACCGCATAACGACCGCTCGGCGAGTTGTGGCTGAAGTCGCCGCCAGCGCCTTGGGAGATGCGGAACGGCCCGCCTTGCCACGGCAGCGCGTACGCCGGCCCTTCGATCGAAACCGAGTCAGGCTGATCCGGCTCCGGCGAGAACAGCATCGCGTAGCTGAACGAATGCTTGAACATTATTGGCCCGCCGGCCTTGCGCTTGCTCAGGGTAGCCACGCGAACGCGGCTGTTGGCCGGTATGGTCTTGCGAATCACACCCTTGCCGACGCCGGCCACGTTGACCATGCGCGTCAGCCGCAAGGTGACCTCGACCGGCACTTCCAGCGTGTTGCTGACGTCCATCGCCTTGCCGCTGCCGGCACGGTTGATGAACAGGCGCACCGAGCCCGGTTTGTCGGCTTTTGCCTGGTTGCTGGCGGCCAAGGCCGGCACCAGAGGTGCCAGCCCGAGCAGGAATAGAAGGGGATACAAAAGCGGTCGCAGAGAGAGCATGACGTGTGATCCATCACGGAAAAGACAAGGCTGCCGGCGACGAGCAGAACGAATCCGTTGGGTTGGTTAGGGGGCCGCGCTGGTTTTGGGACTTGAGTCACGCGATGAGGTTCACTACCGCGTGTCGTTTTTTGCGCGTGGGCGCGGGACTAAGTCTGTGGCGGTACAGGAGCTTTGCGGTCGAGATCGCTCCCACATCCGTTATGGATTTGGCGTGAGGTGGGAAGGGCGTCTATAGCCCGATTTCCGCGCGGCGAAATTCAGGGACGCCAAGCCAGCCGTGCCGCTGAACTGTTGAAGCACCTCTTCGCGGTCGAGGCCTTGCGGCCCCGCCCCACAAAACAAGTTGGTGTGGAAGGGGCAGCAATGGATGCCAGGCACGCGATCCCGGAGAAAGCCAGCATAAGCGCCCCGGCCGCACTGGGCCGAGGCGCATTTGCTCACTCGTCGGACTTGATCAGTTCGAGCAGCAGCAGCGAACGGCCGGTCACGGCGTATTCGTTGTTGAAGTCGAACCGTTCCGGTCGAGCGGTCGGGTGGTTGGTGTCGATCAGGCGATTCCAGTAGATCCCTTGCGGCACCTCCGGCAGCGTGAAGTTCACCAGGTCATGATGCGCGTTTACGATGATCAGCAGCGTTGCGTCGGAGCCTGCACGTCGGATGCCCGTGGGCTGGGCTCGACCGTCAAGCAGCATGCCCATGCAGCGGTTGTGTGCGTCCTCCCACTGCTCGATGGACATTTCCTCCGCATTCGGCGCCAGCCAGGTCACGTCCTTCACACCGAGCTCTTCGTGGTAGGCGCCGACCAGAAAGCGCCCACGGCGAAGCATGGGGAAGCGCTGGCGCAAGCGGATCAGCTTACGAGCGAAACCCAGCAGGCCGTAGCTGTCTTCGCTGATGTCCCAGTTGACCCAGCCGATCTCGCTGTCCTGGCAATAGGCATTGTTGTTGCCGTGCTGTGTTCGGGCGAACTCGTCACCGGCGACGATCATCGGCGTGCCCTGGGAGAACAGCAGCGTGGCGAGGAAATTGCGCATCTGCCGATAGCGCAGCTCGTTGATCTCCGGGTCGTCTGTATGGCCTTCGACGCCATGGTTCCACGACAGGTTGTTGTCGCTGCCGTCGCGGTTGTCTTCGTCGTTGTCCTCGTTGTGCTTGTGGTTGTAGGACACCAGGTCCTTCAACGTGAAGCCGTCATGGGCGGTGACGAAGTTGATCGAGCTGAACGGACGTCGCCCGCGCTGGTTGAACAGGTCGCCGGAGCCGGTGAGACGGCTGGCAAAATCAGCCAGCTGGCCGTCGTCGCCTTTCCAGAACGAGCGCACCGTATCGCGGAACTGGTCGTTCCACTCGGCCCAGCCCGGCGGGAAACCGCCAACCTGATAGCCGCCGGGGCCGCAGTCCCAGGGCTCGGATATCAATTTGGTCTTGGCCAGCACCGGGTCCTGGCGACAGGCGACGAGGAAGCCGTGGCGCTCGTCGAAACCGTCATGCTCGCGGCCGAGAATGGTCGCCAGATCGAAGCGAAAGCCATCCACGTGCATCTCGGTCGCCCAGTAGCGCAGCGAGTCGGTGACCATCTGCAGTACGCACGGGTGGCTCATGTCCAGCGTGTTGCCTGTGCCGGAATCATTGATGTAGTAGCGTTTGTCGTCCGGCATCAGGCGGTAGTACGAGGCGTTGTCGATGCCGCGCATGGAGAGGGTCGGGCCGCGCTCGTTACCCTCGGCGGTGTGGTTGTAGACCACGTCGAGAATCACCTCGAGGTCGGCGTTGTGCAGGTGCGCGACCATCTCCTTGAATTCGGTGATCTTGCCGCTGGCCAGATACTTGGGGTGCGGCGCGAAGAAGGCGATGCTGTTGTAGCCCCAGTAGTTGGCCATGCCTTTTTCGAGCAGATGCTGGTCTTGCACGAAGGCATGGATCGGCAGCAGCTCGATCGAGGAGACGCCAAGCTTGCGGATGTAGTCGATCACTTCCGGCGTCTTGAAGCCGGCGAAGGTGCCGCGCACATCGTCCGCTACCGCCGGATGGCGCATGGTGTAACCGCGCACGTGGGTCTCGTAGATGATCGTCTTGTCCCAGGGCACCTGCACGGGGTGATCGCGGCCCCAGGTAAAGGCCGGATCGATGATCTTGCACTTGGGCACGAAGGGTGCGCTGTCGCGCTCGTCAAAGCTGAGATCGCCGTCAGGGTGGCCAATGGTGTAGCCGAACAGCGCTTCGGACCATTTCAGCTCGCCTACCAGTTGCTTGGCATAGGGGTCGATCAGCAGCTTGTTCGGGTTGAAACGATGGCCGTTCTCCGGGTCGTACGGACCGTATACGCGGTAGCCGTAGATCTGCCCGGGATGCGCATCCGGCAGATAGCCGTGCCAGATCTCATCGGTGTACTCGGGCAACTCGATACGCTCGAGTTCGATCTCGCCGCTGGAGTCGAACAGGCAGAGCTCAACCTTGGTGGCGTGGGCGGAGAAAATGGCGAAATTGACACCCAGGCCGTCCCAGGTTGCCCCGAGAGGGAAGGGCAAGCCCTCACTGATCCTGGACGGGGTCGTAACCTGCGGCACGTAGGGCTTCTTCTTACTC
Source organism: Stutzerimonas kunmingensis (assembly GCF_900114065.1). Lineage (GTDB taxonomy): Bacteria > Pseudomonadota > Gammaproteobacteria > Pseudomonadales > Pseudomonadaceae > Stutzerimonas > Stutzerimonas kunmingensis. The sequence goes on along the minus strand of NZ_FORS01000002.1, from coordinate 579,286 downwards.
ATGAAATCTCCAAAGGCGGATTCCGGATGGCGTGCCGAGGCGGGTGTCGGCGCGGACGATCATTCGACCGATCCGACGCCGACAAGATGCCTGCCGCCGGTCAGCTTTCCTTCTTCGCGCGCGGGGTGCGTGTTTTTTTGATGGTTTCGGGTGTACCGGCCTTGGCATCGGTGCCAGCCTTGGGTGCGGCACGGCTCGCGCGGGGTTTGGCAGCTGGCGCGTCCTTCGCATCCTTCACGTCCTTGGCTTTGGCCTTGGCTTTTGGTGTGGCGTCGGTGGGTTTGGTAGCGGTCTTGCGTGGACGACTGGCGGGTTTGGCATCGGCAGCGCCGTATTCGGCCTCGACCAGCTTGCGCGCCATGGCCCAATGGCGTTCATCTTCCCCTTCCGGGCAACCTTCGGATTGCCAGATCTGATAAGCGAACTCGCGGATACGTTGCTCTTCTGAACTCATTGTTGGGATTCTCCATTTGCGGTCATAGACGTATGCAGGACGGCCGCCGATAGTCCGTCCAGAACGCGCGCAACCTCTAGGCTGGCTTGTTGGGATGAGACTGTCGTTCCGTCGAAAAGTCGCTCGAATTCACTACCGTTTAGCGCCTCGGGCAGTTCGATCCGGGTGTTGCCCCAGCGCTGCGCCGGAATGCTCGGTACTCCACGATCCCCCAGCAGATCCGCTGCCAGCCGCGGCACCACGACTACCACCCACTCGCCTTCCAGCTCGCGGGCGAATGCCAGCAGCTGCTCGGCCTGCTCGCCAGAAACCGCAAGCGGCAGATAGCGGCCTTCGCTGAACAGCCGCGGGTAGCGTCGACGCAGCTGCAGTGTGCGGCGGATCACAGCTTGCTTGATGCGACCGTCGTGCCAGCTTTGCAGCAGCTCATCGAGTGAGGCCGCGCTGGCGAGGCTGTGCTGCCGTGCAGTGAAGTCCACCGGCCGCCGATTGTCGGGATCGACCAGGCTGAAGTCCCAGTACTCGGTGCCCTGATAGAGGTCGGGCACGCCGGGGGTGGTCATGCGCAGCAGACTTTGCACAAGGCTGTTCAACGCACCGGCAGGGGCCAGTTCGGCAGCGGCCGCAGCGATTTCGTCCCGTAATGGTGCACCTTCGCCGGTGAGTAGCAGGTACTCGACGTGCTGGCGGCAGGCGCTTTCGTAATCGCTGTTGGGGTCGCTCCAGGTGGTGCGCAGCTTGGCCTCGCGCAGGGCTTTCTCCTGCCATTGCAGGATGCGTGTGCAGTACTGCTCCATCGCCGCCTTGTCGTCGGCCCGCAGCTCCAGCGGCCAGCTGCCGAGCAGAATCTGGAACAGCATCAGCTCATCGCCGGGCGAGGGCGCCGCACCGTCACCAAGCTGCTGGATGTGGCTGGCACTCATCTCGCGCCAGCGCCGCACCTTGCCGGCAAACCATTCGGCGCGCTCGCTGATTACCGCGATGCGGGCGCGGGTATCCTCGCCACGCTTATGGTCGTGAGTTGCGGTGGTCAGCATGTTGCGCGGGAAGTGCTCGGCGCGTTGCAGGCACTCGTCGTGGAATGCCTGCAATGGCGCGCTGAAGTGTTGCGGGTCGAAGCCGACATCGTTGCGCGACAGCAGAATGCCGGAGCGGTAGCAGGCGGTATCCTCCACGGCCTTCGCCGCAGCCGGCGAGGTCAGCTGCTGGAAGCGTGTGCAGGCGTAACGGCGAATCTTGCGCAGGCTGCGTGGCAGTTGCCGCAGGCTTTCGCCGCCGAGCCAGCGCTGCAGATGCTCGAGCAACGGCCAGTCGGCTTCGCTCAAGGTCGTCTTCGCGCCGTCCAGCGCCTGCTGGAAGAACGGTTCATCGGCCTCGCGGCGTCCCGGTGCGGCAATGTAGGTGCGATACACCGGGAAGTGAATGATCAGCTCCAGCAGGGCGCGGCGAATCGCGCCGAGGGTAATGTCGCGGGTCATCACGTCGCCGCGGGCGACCTGCAAAAGCGACAGGGCGACGGTTTCGAAGTCGCCCGCCAGCGGGCCGGTCAGCACCAGCTGGCGAGCCTGGCGAGCCTCTTCCATGAAATCGGTGGTACGCCCGCTGGTCTCGCTCCACAAGGCGCAGAGCAGCGATTCACCGGCCGGGTCATGCTGCAGCAGCGACACCTGATTCATGAATTCGTAACCGGTGGTGCCGTCCACGCCCCAGTCGTCATGCAGCCGCTCGCCACCGGCGAGAATCTTCTCGACGTAGATCGGCACGTGATCCTGCACCGCGTCCTGCGGGCGCCCGGCATTCAGCCGATCGACACGCCGGCGCAGGCGTCGGCAATAGCCGCGCGGGTCGGCTAGCCCGTCGATATGGTCGATGCGCAGGCCGTCGACCAGGCCATCGCCGATCAGCTCGAAAATCTTGGCGTGGGTTTCCTCGAACACCACCGGACGTTCGACGCGCAGGCCGCCCAGCTCATTGATGTCGAAGAAGCGCCGCCAGTTGATGTCGTCACCCGCGGTCCGCCAGCTGGCCAGCCGATAGTTCTGACGTTCCAGCAGGCTGTGCAGGCGGCGGAAGCCGTCATCGGTAGTGGAGTCGTAGCAATTGAGCGCCTGCTCCAGCGCCTGGCGAGTACTGGCGTCCTGCAGCTGCTCGGCGAGCTCGGTGCGTAGCAAGCGAGCGGCCTGGTACGGCGCGGGCTCGGTCTTCAGAGCATCGAAGTGCTGCGCCAGGGTACGCAGCTGCGGATGATCGGCGGCACGCAACACCTCGCCGTAGCTCGGCGGGGTGATCGGAAAACGGTGCTCGTAATGCTCGGCGTACAGCGAGCCGTTATCAACGTCCAGGCGCAGCTTCACGGTGCCCTGCTGCAGCGCCTCGCCGTAGTCGCTGCCAAGGAAGGGCACCAACAACTGGCCTTCGAGCAGGGGGTCCGGCGAATTCCACTCGATGTCGAAGAACTGCGCGTACGGGCTGCGGCGGCCCCACTCGAGTACGTCCAGCCACCAGGCGTTGCCCGAGCCACCGACAGCCATGTGGTTGGAGACGATGTCGAGGATGAGCCCCATGCCCTTGCCGCGCAGGGCCTCCACCAGACGCTGCAACGCCGGTTCGCCGCCCAGTTCAGGGTTGATGCGGGTCGGGTCGATCACGTCATAGCCGTGCATGGAGCCGGGGCGGGCGGTCAGCAATGGGGACGCATAGATGTGGCTGATGCCGAGTTCCGCGAAGTAGTCGACCAGCGCGGTAGCGTCGTCGAGGGTGAAGTCGCGGTGAAACTGCAATCTCAGGGTTGCGGTTAGGTCTTTCATCGATGCGCAGCTCCACGATGGTTACGACGGGCCTGCGCAAAGGACGCCAGCCGACGGCTACTGGCCGGGCTGTCGAGCAATGTTGCACTGTCGCCGGGATAACGGCGACGCCAGTTGGGATGGGTTTCGACGATGCCGGGCATGTTGGTCTGTTCTTCCAGACCGAGCGCATCTTCCACCGGCACCAGTACCAGCGGCGCGGGCGTGTGCGCCAGGAAGCAGATGGCGGCATCGACCGCCTCCTCGGCGTTCAGCAGCACGTCCGGGTTCTTGCCGCTGTACTCGCACAATGCGCGATTCAGCCCTGCGCGTTCTTTCTCACGCGCTTGCCACTGGGCATCACGGTCCGATTCGGGCACCTGGCCGACCTTGATGCGCCAGTCGATATCGTGACCGTGCCACCAGCCCGTCAGGGTCGGGATATCGTGGGTGGTACTGGTTGCCAGCGCCTGCGCCGGGTACTGGGCAGGCGTCTGGAAATGGCCGTCGTGCTGTTCGAACAGCAGCACCCGCATACCGAGGATCCCCCGTGCCGCGAGTACGTCACGCAGGCCGTGGGGAATGGTGCCGAGGTCTTCGCCGAGGATCACCGCCTGGTGGCGCCAGGCCTCGAGGCAGAGCAGGCGCAGCATGTCGTCGAAGGGGAAGTTGAGGTACACGCCGCGCTTCGGGTCGGCACCGGCGGGTACAACCCAGAGACGCTTCAGGCCCAGCACGTGGTCGATACGCATGCCGCCGGCATGGGCGAGGTTGGCGCGCAGCATTTCGATATAGGCGCGGAAGCCGTTCTGCCGCAGGCCCCAGGGCGAGAAAGCGGAAATGCCCCAGTTCTGGCCATCGCGATTCATGATGTCCGGCGGCGCGCCAACACTCAGCGATGCCAACAGCTCGGCCTGGCGGCTCCAGGCCTGACTGCCGCCGCCATCGGCGCCGACGGCGAGGTCGGAAATCAACCCGATGCGCATGCCGGCACTGCGCGCGGCAACCTGGGCGCGCTCCAGGCCGCGGGCCATCAGCCATTGGCCAAAGGCGTGGTAACTCACCTCATCGGCATGTTCGCGGGCAAAGGCCTCAACAGCCGGGCTGGCGGGATCGCGGTATTCGCTTGGCCAGTCGTTCCAGTGCTGCGTGTGGCCCTGTGCGTCCCGCAGATGAGTGTGCAGAGCTTCAAAGCGGCAGTGGTTTTCCAACGCCTCGCCACCGCTCGCGCGGAAGCTGTCGAAATCCACCTGCAGGGCGTTGCCGCCCTTGCTGAAGTCGTCGAACAGCTGCCGCAACAGGCGATGCCGCGATTGCGCCACGGCCGGCCAGTCGATCAGCTCCAGGCGCTCGAGCCGTTTCAATTCCTCGCCTAACCCGCAAGTCTCGATGGCTTGGCGCAACGGCCGCTCACCAAGGATCGACCCGGGCGCGGCGTGCAGCACGTTGAAGAACAGCCGGCTCGACGGTGAGTAAGGGCTGTACTGGTCGATATGTGCGCCGAACATGGCATGCACTGGGCTGATTCCAAGTGCATCGGCTCCGTGGGCAGCAGCGTTGCTGACCAGCGCCTCCAGTGCCTGGGTGTCGCCCAGGCCACCATCGTCCGCGCGGCGCAGCCCGTATAACTGCACCGTCAGGCCCCAGGCGTCCGCCCCGGCGATCTCGGCAACTGTGGGGCAGGAGAGCGGGGCGATAGCCACGGTCAGCTGATACTTGTCGATGGTCAGCCGGTAGTAGCCGGGCGTGTCGATGGCGGGCAGGCGCGCCTGGTTGTCGAGCGTGCCCTGCTGAACGCCACCATCTTCTGCCTGCAACTCGAAACGACTGGCCGCCGGAAAGTAGGCGGAAAGGTCCAGTACAGCGTGCTGATCGCAGGTCAGCAGCGGCGGCACGCCGCCGTGGTTGTTCTTGTGCGCGAGAATTTCGAGGCTGGCTTCGATATCTGCATCGGTTTCCGCCGCCAGCCCGAGGCAGGTCAGTACGTCACGCAGTACGGCCGGCTCGACCCGTTGTTCGCGGTTGTCGGCATCGACCCAGTCGATGGAGAGCCCGGCGGCTTCCGCCAGGCGGATCAGGGATTCGTCGCTCATTTGGCTTTCTCCAGATACAGCTTGGCCATACGAGGCGGCAATTGGTCGGGCGTGGCATCCAACGCACGGCTGGCGAACAGCAGCTGCGCTGCGCTAGACGAGGCGGGCAGTAGAGCGGCTTGTTCGCCTAGGTTCAGCTCAAGGCGCAGCTGACTGCCATCACCCAGCTGCCAGCGTGCAAGCACAGCGGCATCGCCCAGCACGCTGCAACCGAGAAAGGCGCTACCGGGCAGGCGCGGCACGATCTCGGCATGGCGGATGCTCAGCAGCTGGCGGTACAGCGCATGCCACTCGGCGTGCCCCGGTTGCGTCTGCGCACCGAAGTCCGGCCGCGACTGCTCAAACGTGGATACGGCGTTGGGATCGGGAATGCGCTCGCGGGTGGCTTCGTCGGCGAACTCGGAAAACTCGGCGAATTCGTTGCGGCGGCCTTCACGCACTGCATCGGCCAGCTCGCCGTGATGGCTGGTGAAGAACAGGAAAGGTTGTCGCGAGCCCCATTCCTCGCCCATGAACAACAGCGGGACCATGGGGGAAAGCAGCAGGACGGCGGTGGCAGCCCTGAGCGCGTCGGCATCGGCCAGCGTAACCAGGCGATCGCCAAAGGCGCGGTTGCCGGTCTGGTCATGGTTCTGCAGGAACAGCACGAACGAGGTCGGTGACAGGTGCGCACTGGGCTCGCCACGGGATTCGCCACGGCGGTTGTTCTGCCCCTGGTAGACAAAGCCTTCGCCAAGAAAGCGCGCCAGTTTGCTGGTCGCGTCCTGGTGATAGTCGGCGTAATAGCCCTGGCTTTCGTCGGTGAGCAGCGCATGCAGCACATTGTGGCCGTCATCGTTCCACTGCGCGGTGAAGCCCTGGGTCAGCAGGCTGGCGCGATTGTCCTCGTTCTCCAGCACCAGATGCACATGACGACCGGGTTCCACGGTGGCGTGCACGCGCTCGGCCAGCTCGGTGAGGAAGCTGCGGTCGGGAATGGCATGCACGGCATCGAAGCGCAGCCCGTCGAAGCGGTAGTCCATCAGCCACATCAGCGCGTTGTCGATGAAGAAGTCGCGGACTTCGCGGCGGCGGAAATCGATGCCATCGCCCCAGGGCGTCTGCTGGTCGTGGCGGAAGAAGTGTTTGGCGTAGCGGCCGAGGTAATTGCCGTCCGGGCCGAAGTGGTTGTAGACCACATCGAGAAACACCATCAGGCCGAGGCCGTGGGCGGTATCGATCAGATGCTTTAGATCTTCCGGACTGCCATAGGCCGCTTCCGGCGCGTAGGGCAGAACGCCGTCGTAACCCCAGTTGCGGTCGCCGGGAAACTCGGCGATCGGCATCAGCTCGATGGCCGTCACGCCGAGGTCGGCAAGCCCGGCGAGGTGCTTTTCCATCTCGGCGAAACCGCCATACAGACCGACATGGGTTTCGTACAGCACCGTCTCGTGCCAGGGACGACCGAGCCAGCTGCTGTTGCGCCACAGATAGTTGTCATGGGTATCGACCACCAGGCTCGGCGCATGCACGTCACCCGCCTGCGCCCGCGAGGCGGGGTCGGGCACATGCAGTTCGTCGTCGATGAGAAACCGGTAGAGCGTACCGGCCCCGTAAGGGGCATCGATGCTGAACCAGCCTTCTTCAGTGGCGGTCATCGGCAGCGTTTGTGCGCCTACAACGATCAGACTGACGTTTTGCGCATCGGGCGCCCAGAGTCGGAAGCGGGTGGTCCCGTCTTCCAGCAACTCCGGCCCGTGATGCCCGATATGGGCACGCTGCTTCTGCATTGAACGACCTCTTCAGATTAAAAGACGAACCTCGCGGCGCTCTCCGAGCAATTTCCGGTACAGCGCGTCATAGGGTTCGATGGCGTGACGCCAGAAAAAGCCGGCCCCCATCGCCCGGCAACGCATGGCGGCCAGCAGCTGAGGATGCTGATGGATCGCCAGCGCCCGCTGAACGGCCTGCCGGTAGCTGCTGACATTGGATTCGTTGAACAGGAACCCGGTGATGCCGTCATCGATGGAGTCGGCCAGCCCGCCCGTGCGACGTGCAACGGGCAGCGAGGCATAGCGTTGGGCATACATCTGGCTGAGGCCGCACGGCTCGTAGCGCGACGGCATCAGCAGAAAATCGCTGCCGGCGAACAGGCGGCGCGCATCGGTCTCGTTGAAGCCGATGTGGGCCGCGACACGGCCGGGGTACTGGGCGGCGAGCTGGCGAACCTGATGCTCGATCTGGTGATCGCCCTGGCCGAGTATCGCCAGCTGGCCGCCGCCTTCGACGATGGCATGGGCCACGTCGAGGGTCAGGTCGACACCCTTCTGGTGCACCAGGCGCGAGACCACGGCGAACAGCGGTGCATGGCAATGCTCGAGACCGAACGAATCGCGGATATAGGCGGCATTGGCCTCTTTGCCTTCCCAGTTGCGTGCGCTGAAACCCTTCACCAGATAGGGATCGCTTTCCGGCTCCCAGCTTTCGTCGATGCCGTTGAGCAGCCCACTGAGCAGTCCCTGCCGGGCTTTCATGCTGAGGAAGCCTTCCATGCCGCAACCGAATTCCGGCGTGGTGATTTCCTCGGCGTAGGTAGCGCTCACCGTGGTCACACGGTTGGCATAGGCGATCCCGGCCTTGAGCAGGGACAGCTTGCCGTAGAACTCCATGCGCTCCGGGTCGCAGGCCTCGGCGGGGATTCCCAGCAGGCGCCGCTGCGCCATGTCGATGTTGCCCTGGTAGGCGAGGTTATGAATGGTGAAGACGCTGGGCGTGTTCAACCCGCGCCAGTGCATGTAGGCGGGCGCCAGACCGGCTGGCCAGTCGTGGGCGTGCACCAGCTCGGGCGCCCAGCGGATGCAGGCCGTACCGGCGGCGATTTCCGCAGCGGCCAGTCCGAGGCGAGCGAAACGCACCGGATTGTCCGGCCAGTCGTTGCCATCGGCGTCACCGTATGGCGAGCCTTCGCGCTCATAGAGTTCCGGGCAGATCAGCACATAGATGATCAGGCCGTCGGGCATGTCCATCCGGCCAATGCGGCAGCCGGGAATCTCGGCATAGCCGCCCAGCGAGCCGACCGTGCGGATGGCGTGACCGCTGTTGATTACCTGCGAATAGCCGGGGATCAGCACGCGCACATCGTGGCGTGCGCCCAACGCCCGGGGCAGTGCCGCCGACACGTCGGCGAGCCCGCCGGTCTTGACCAGATCGGTCAGTTCGGAGGTGACGAACAGGATCTTGCGTTTGTCATCGTGGCTACTGCGAATCTGCAGGGCAGGGCGAGTAACCAGGGGTATGGCGGGTTGCGCCTTCGGTAGTCCGACAGGCAGGGCGTTCACAGCGGCAATACTCATCACGATCTCCCCAGAGCCCCGGCGTTCCAGGTGCCGGCGCCAGCTACGAGCATATTTCTCCTATGCAACGATCTGATGACCGTCACATACCATGAACACGACCAGGCTGAAATCTAGTTCGGAGCTGCCGCGAAGGCAGGTGGGGCTCCACCGGCCCTACCAGAAACCAGACCCGGCGTCGCGGTAGAAGTTCTTGAAAACCCGATCAACTACCGCTGCCGGAACTCGCAACCAGCCAACTTGCTCCGAATACAGAGTCGTGAAGGCGTTGAACCTGGATTGGTCTGAGCAAAAAACATGCAAGAGATCGAACGAGTCGTTGACTTTCTGCAACGCGAGGAACTGACGCTGACCACCGCGGAGTCCTGTACCTGCGGTTTGATGGCTTCGCTGATGGGCGATATTCCGGGTTGCGGCCAGGTGCTCGACAGCGGCTTCGTGGTCTATTCACCCAAGGCAAAGAACCGCCTGCTCAAGGTGGACTTCGAAACCATCGAGCGATTCGGCCTGACCAGCGAGGAGGTCGCACGTGAGATGGCCATTGGTGCGCTGAACGCCAGCGTCGCCACCCTCGCCGTGTCGAATACCGGCGTTGCGGACAATGATCAGGAGGATGAGGGCGGCACCCAGTGCTATGCCTATGCACTGATGCGGGGCGAGCGACAGGTGGTTGTGAGCGAAACGGTGCAGTTTGAAGGCGACCGTATCGCGATCCGCAAGCAGGCCGCGCGCCACGGTCTCACCCAGCTGCCAGCCAAATACGTCGAGTTGCTGAAGAAGTTTGAGGAACGCCAGGGTGATTAGTCACACCGGCGGCTGGCGCTCCGGTTCGACATGTTCGGGCTGCGATGTATCGACCCGCTGCTTGTGACCGACGCTGAGGTCTGCGCGCAGTTGCGGCAGTGAGTGCGGGTATTGCCGCTGGATGAAGCTCAGCAGGCTTTCGCGAATGTGGCAGCGCAGGTCCCAGTTGCGCGACGAATCCGGCGAACTCACCAAGGCGCGCAGCTGAATGGATTTCTCGCTGGTGTCGGTGACCTGCAGGACGCAGACCCGACCATCCCACAGCTCGGGGACTTCCTTGCACAGCCGGCGCAGCTCCTCGCGCAGCGGCTCCAGCGGCAGCGAATAATCGGCCCAGAGGAAAACCGTGCCGATCAGGCTGGAGCTGCGACGGGTCCAGTTCTGAAACGGTTTCTCGATGAAGTGCTGCAACGGCACGATGAGCCGGCGGTCATCCCAGATCCGCACGACGACGTAGGTGCCGGTGATTTCCTCGATGCGACCCCATTCGTTCTCGACGATGACCACATCGTCCAGGCGGATCGGCTGGGTCATGGCGATCTGCACGCCGGCGATGAGGTTGGCCAGCACCGGCCGCGCGGCAAAGCCCACCGCTAGCCCGGCAAGGCCCGCCGACGCCAGCAGGCTGGCACCGAACTGGCGGGCACCGGGAAAGGTCATCAGCATGGCCGCCGCGCCAATCAGCAGCACAAAGAAGGTCAGGGTGCGTAGCAGCACACGTGATTGCGTCTGTATCTGGCGGGCGCGAAGGTTGTCGACCACATCCACCGGATTGCGCAGCTGAATGAACTGCTGCAGCCCACGCAGCGAGCGCATCACCAGCCACGTGAGGGTGGCGATTATCAGCAGCGTGGTGACATGCCGTGCCGCGTCGATGAGATGCAGATCGTTCGGCGCTGACGTCCATACGCCCTGCACCCCTACCAGTGGCAACAGTAGCCGGACGGGCCTTTCCAGTTGCTCGGACAGCTCCCGGGTAAACAGGAAGGCTCGCGCCAGGCGCAGCGTCAGGGCGGTCAGCAGCCGGCCGAAGAGACTCAGGACCAACGCCACGAACAGCGCCGCGGCTATGGTGCGCAGTGCCGGCTGGCTGATGTAGTGATCCCACTGCAGGAGAAAGGCTGGAAATTCGATAGCGGGCGTTCCGGTTGGCCAGAGGTCTGGGGCAGAGACAGACAGCCGGCGGCGAAAGTTCAGGGCGTGCAGCCGGGAGGTGCGCCGGACGGGTGGGCGGAACTCCTATGGGCGGGATGTTTCACAAATTCCAAGCGGGTTGCAGAGCACGACCCGATTTTCTGACCCGATTGGAGTTGAACCATGCAGAGTGCACAGACCGGCAATGACGTCCGTACCGAACGCCTGATCGAATGGCTGCGCGATGCGCACGCGATGGAGGCGCAGGCCGAAACCATGCTGAACAAGCAGGCCAGCCGCATAGAGCACTACCCCGAACTCAAGGCGCGGATCGAACAGCACATCACCGAAACCCAGAACCAGGCCAAGCTGATCGAAGGCTGCCTGCAGCGCTACGACAAGTCCTACTCCGGCCTCAAGGACCTGGGCGGCAAGATGATGGCGATGGGGCAGGCCATGGGCGGCATGATGGTCAATGATGAGATCGTCAAGGGCGCGCAGATGGGCTACGTGTTCGAGAACCTCGAGATCGCCTCCTACAAGATCCTCATCGCCGCCGCCGAAGCGGTCGGTGACATGCAGACCAAGGAAGTGTGCGAGCGCATCCTGGTGGAGGAGGTGGCCATGGCCGACTGGCTACGCGACCACCTGGCCGAGCTGACCCAGGCCTATCTCACTCGTGCGGCCGAGCCGCATGTCGAGGCCAAGCGCTAAGCGACTAGCCCGGGCGCCCGGCTGCCGCTGGCCGGGTGCATTACCCCTCCAACTTATTAGCCATGCCGTGACCACTCGCCGTCGCGCGCCTGGTGGAAGCTAGCAATGAGACAACGCCCGCTACTCAAGACCTTGACCTTCGCTGTGCTGCATTTCGCGACAGCGTTCATCGTCGTCTATGCCCTCACCGGGAGCCTGGTGATCGGCGGGGCGGTCGCGCTGATCGAGCCGCTGTGCAACACCCTGGTGTTCTATCTCCATGAACGCGCCTGGCAACGCTTCGGCCGCCAGAAGGCCACCCACAGCCACAGCTATGGCCACGACTTATTCCTGAAATACATGGCGCGCGGCCAGACCGCCAGCAGCCGGATCGTCCGCACGCCTCGCTAAGCGAGGCTCATTCGACGTGACTGAGCTGTTTGCCTTCGGCGGGCAGCGAGCTACGCGTGACGCACATTTCAATGCGCAGTTCCTGCGCCAGACGCACCAGATTGGCGGCATCGCGGCACTGATCGTAGGAAATGCCGAGAACGGTCAGTTCTTCGTCCGGCGGCTCCTGAAAAAGGCGCACGCGAAGTGAGTTGTCGGAATCGTCGCGGCATTCGCACTGGAATGGGCGAAGGTAGGTGTGCAGGATCGCTTCGATCTTGAACAGCGGAAGACGCGTATTCATAAATCCTCCCTATGTAGGAAGGTGACTTGAGCGCAGTAAAGCGGCCTCTGCGCACCTGGTTTTCCCGACGTCATTCAACCGTAGCAGTGCTTGTCCGGTTGTAAATGCGGCGATCTGTCCACCCGGCGGATTAAGTCCGGCAACTGCTCTACACGGCAGTTTCCGGCCAGTGCCGCTTGTCGGAACCCGTCGGACGGCTCGATCTGTCCCTGCTGAACTTCATACCAGCAGGGGATGACCAAATTAAGTACGTCGTCCTTAAGCGGAGAACCGAGATGAAGAAAACGATGCTCACGGCAATCCTGAGCGCCATGGTTGCGCTACCGGCCATGGCCCAGTTTCCTGCTGGCACTCCGCGGGACGACACCGGCTCACGGCCGAGCCCCATGGGCAACCCGACGCCGCAGGAGGAAGTCGAAACCCGCCAGGACGATCAGGGACGCACCGTGACCGAAGATGGCCGGCTGGTGGCGCCGCAGTCGGGAAGCGAGGAAAAATCCACTGACCCGAACCGGCATTCGGCGCCCGGCGGGGCTGACGACAGTTCCACCGACGCTGGCAAGCTCGAGTAATCGCGGGACATTGCCGGAGGTCAGCCATGGCGCTCGACGAATACCAGCGCATGCGCGATTTTGCCGCCACGCCCGAGCCGTCGGGTAAGGCGCGCGGCAGGTCACGCAAGGTCCAGAGCCTGCAGTACTGCATCCAGAAGCACGACGCCACGCGGCTGCATTACGACTTTCGCCTGGAGCTGGATGGCACGCTGAAGAGCTGGGCGATCCCCAAGGGCCCCAGCCTTGACCCGAGCGTGCGCCGGCTGGCAGTGCAAGTGGAGGATCACCCGCTGGAATATGCCACGTTCGAGGGCTCCATTCCGGCCGGGCATTACGGCGCGGGCGATGTGATCGTCTGGGATCGCGGCGTGTGGATACCGCAGGGTGATCCGCAGGAGGGCTATTGCAAGGGCAAGCTCAAGTTCAGCCTCGAGGGCGAAAAACTCGCCGGCAGCTGGAATCTGGTGCGCACGCACATGGCTGGCAAGAAGGAGCAGTGGTTCCTGATCAAGTCCCGTGACGAGGCCGCGCGCGAGGAGGGTGAGTACGACGTCGTCACCGCCGAGCCGAACAGCGTGCTCAGCGATCGCACGCTGGTCCCACGCAAACGCGGAGCGGCCAAGGCTCGCGTTGCGGAAGCGCCGGCCAAGCCAGTCAAGGCGCCGGCAAGAAAGCGAGCGTCACGCAAGAAGAGCGACGCGGTAAAGCTGGAAGGAGCCGTCCCGGCCAAGTTGCCGGAGACGTTAAAGCCGCAGCTGGCAACGCTGGTGGACGCCGTGCCGAGCGGCGACTGGCGCTACGAGATCAAGTTCGACGGCTACCGCATGCTCGCCCGTATCGACGCCGGCAAGGTCGCGCTGTTCACCCGCAACGGCCATGACTGGACGGCGAAGATGCCGCAGCAGGCGTCCGCGCTTGCCGGACTCGGGCTTGAATCCGGCTGGCTCGACGGCGAAGTGGTGGTGCCGAACGAGGAGGGCGCTCCGGACTTCCAGGCATTGCAGAACGCGTTCGAAGCCGGACGCAGTGGGAGCATTCTTTATTACCTGTTCGACGTGCCCTATCTGAACGGCATGGACCTGCGGGATGTGCCGCTGGAACAGCGTCGCGCGGCGTTGCGTGAAGTGCTGGAAGGCAGCGACAGCGAATTGCTGCGTTTCTCCGAGGATTTCACCGAGCAGCCGGACAGCATTCTGGAAAGTGCCTGCCAGATGAAGCTCGAAGGCCTGATTGGCAAGCGAGCGGGCAGCTCCTATACCTCCAGGCGCAGCAGCAGCTGGGTCAAGATCAAGTGCAGCAACCGGCAGGAATTCATCATCGTCGGCTACACCGAGCCCAAGGGCACGCGCACCGGGTTCGGCGCGTTGTTACTTGGGCTGCATGACGACAGTGGAAAGTTGCTCTATGCAGGCAAGGTCGGCACGGGCTTCAATCAGGCCACGCTGAAAAGCCTACACAAGCAGTTGAAGAAGCTGGAAACCGACAAAAGCCCTTTGGCCAAGGCAGCACCTGCTGCCGATGTGCGCGGCGCGCAATGGCTCAAACCCGAACTGATGTGCGAGGTTGCCTACGCGGAGATGACCCGCCAGGGCGTGGTCCGCCATTCGGTATTCCATGGCCTGCGCTCGGACAAACCCGCCGACGCCATTACCCATGAACGAGCCAAGCCCGCCAGTCGTAGCAGCAAAGCCGAGCAGCGGCAGACCGACCCCATCGGCAGCGGGCGGATCAAGATATCCAGTCCCGAGCGGGTCATCGACCCCAGCAGCGGCATCACCAAGATCGAACTGGCCCGCTTCTACGCGCAGATCGCGCCCTGGGCGCTGCCGCAGCTGCGAGCGCGCCCGCTGGCCCTGGTGCGCGCTCCGGAGGGCATCACCGGCGAGCTGTTCTTCCAGAAGCACGCCGACAAACTGGCCATCCCGCACCTCACCCAACTCGACCCGGCGCTAGACCCGAAGCACGGTGCGTTACTGGTGATCGACAGCGCCGAAGCGCTGGTCGGCGCCGCGCAGATGGGCACCATCGAGCTGCACTGCTGGAACGCGGTAGCGCCCGAGCTGGAGCATCCGGAACGCTTCGTGCTCGACCTCGACCCGGACCCGGCGCTGCCCTGGAAGAGCATGCTCGAAGCCACTCAGCTGACCCAGACGCTGCTGGACGAGATCGGCCTGACCTCGTTCCTCAAGACCAGCGGGGGCAAAGGCATTCACATTGTCGTGCCGCTCGATCCGGTACACGGCTGGAGTGAGGTGAAGGCCTTCAGTCAGGCCATCGCCAAGTACCTGGCCAAGCTGCTGCCGTCGCATTTTTCCGCCGTAAGCGGGCCGAAGAACCGGGTTGGGCGCATCTTCATCGACTACCTGCGCAACAGCCGTGGCGCCAGTACCGTCGCCCCATATTCGGTGCGTGCCCGCGAGGGCCTGCCGGTCTCCGTGCCGATCCACCGTGAAGAACTGGCGGACCTCAAGGGCGCCAATCTCTGGACCGTACGCAATCTGCTGGAGCGCCTGCAGGAACAGGGCGACGACGATCCCTGGGCGGATATGACGCGGGTCAGGCAGACCATTACCGCGCAGATGCGCGAACGTCTGGACATGTCGGCTTAATCCGCCGCTCGTCTAAACACTGGTCGGTCTACACCGATAGGGCGATAGCCGGGTGGCACCACCGGGGAAACAATCGGCCCGTTCAGGGGAGCGGTAATGGTGAGGGAGGCGCCAGACAAGGCCAGCATGATGTCGGCCAACACAATATTCGAAGGAGTGTCCCGCATGTTCGCGCATAAACCGCTTATCGCCTGCTTCCTGCTCGGCTCGTTGCCGGGCTTGGCCTTGGCACAGGCCGTAATGAACCAGACTGGAAACGACAACGAAATCATCCTCGAGCAGCGTGGGGGCTCGAATTCGGCCTTATTGCTGCAGCAAGGGGATGCGAACTTCTCGCGAGTAGAGCAGGGCGGCGGCGAAACCTCGCTGCAGCCCACGCAGTTGGAGCTCCTCCAGCGGGGGATGGGTAACCAGGCGACGGTGTATCAGGCAAGCGATTATAACTTCGGGCATTCGGCGGCGGTCGTACAGCTGGGAGATGAGAATGTCGCCGAAGTCGTGCAGGCCGACGGTAACGGCTCCCAAGCGACCATCCACCAGCAGGGCGCACGCAACATCCATCGGGTCCAGCAGCTGTTCTATGCCAACGGGCTGGAAAGTCGCACATTCGGCACGAACAATCTCACCGAAGTCACTCAGACCGGTGCTGCGACCGCAACTACCCAGCAGATCGGCAGCGGCAACCGGATCACCATCGACCAGAACGTGTTCGCCTATGGCGGGGGAGTCACCGTTGATCAGGACGGCGCCTTCAACGA
The DNA here is from genome assembly GCF_900114065.1 of Stutzerimonas kunmingensis. GTDB lineage: Bacteria > Pseudomonadota > Gammaproteobacteria > Pseudomonadales > Pseudomonadaceae > Stutzerimonas > Stutzerimonas kunmingensis. Next base: position 563,375 of record NZ_FORS01000002.1, on the reverse strand, counting down.
GGCCGCGGTTACTCAGGTGGGTGGCCGTTACTACACGGGCGAGGTCGACCTGACGCAGGCCGGCAGCGCTAACAGTGCGCAAGTGGTGCAATGGGCGGGGTTCAGCAACCTCAGCTTTACCCAGAACGGAATCGGCAACGAGCTGAAGGCGAGGCAGGGCACGCGAACCGGAACGATTCGAGGGACCTCGGCCGGCAACGACAATCGCGTCAACATTGACCAGAGTTTCGACGGCCCGGTGCTCGACATCGCGCAGAACGGTTCAGCCAACGAGATCGATGTGGTGCAACATGCCGCCTATGGCACGGCTTCGATCAGCCAGACCGGCGATGCCAATGTCGCTGTGCTCAATCAACTGACGGAATTCGCCGCGCCGCCGAGCGCCGCCATCATCCAGAACGGTACTGGCAACAGCACGTCCATCACCCAGCACTGAGCCGCGCTGATGCGGCCGTCAGACGGCCGCGCTACGTTCTCAATGGTCGGTTACCGTAGCGCTCGTTATGCGCGCTACGGCCTGGGCCAGTGACAATTTCAGTGTGGTGTCATGTAGCGGTCGCCGGCCATGCAGGCTCTCGCTAGTTGCGGGCGCGCTTCATGCACGCGAGGTGGCGGTCATTGACCCGGTTGGCGAACCAGGCGGTGGTGAGGTTGCGGGTGATCTTCGGGCTTTCCAGTCGGATTCCCGGCAGCACCGCCCGAGGTAATGGCTTACCCGCGCGCTTTTCGGCCAGTGCGAAGACCTTTTCATAGAGGTCGGTTTTCTCGAAACCATGGGTTTCACCGCGCTCCAGTGCGTTGCGAATCGCCGTATCGCTCATTTCCAGCTTGCCCGCCAGCGCGCGAACTGCACGCTCGGTCTGGCCAGCATTGCTGCTGCCGTGAATGATCAGGTCGCCGTCGAGGGCCAGCTTGATGCCACTGGCACGGCTCACCGCGGCCTGAAACGCGGCGTTGCGACTGGCGTACCAGCCGGCATTGAAGTCGGCAAAGCGGTACAGCGGTTCGCGATAGCTGGTCGGGTAGTCGAGCAAGTGGGCGATGCCGAAATACATGCCACCGCGGCGCGTGAAGACTTCGTCGCGGATCGAACCTTCACGTTCATAGGGGTAGGTCCATCTGCGGTCTTCGGCAAAGGCGATGCTGACCTGCATCGGGCCGCCGGTCTTGACCGGATTAAGCGTGCCGAACAGTTGCTTGCCGAGCGGCATGATGCTGAGGAAGTCATCGAAGATCGCGCTCAGCTGCTCTTCGGTGCGCACGGCCGCGAGACGCTGGCTATAGGTCTTGCCGTTGGGTGACTTCACGTCCAGCGCCGCATCCACCACGAAACGCGGGACGTGCAGGCGGCCGGCACGACGGTAGATTTCCTCCCGCGCGATCTTCGCCAGGCCGGGGACGGGCGGGGTCGCCTGGAATGTCGACTCCTGCACCGTCACGGCCAGGACCGAGCAGATGTTCTCATCGTTCGGTGGGATATCCAGCGAATCGAAGGCTGTATAGATGTCCTGAGCCCACCCCTGACGATCGGGTATGTTGGCGGGGATCAGGCGAGCGATCTTGGCCCGGACTTCTTCCGGCTTGGGCGCTGGAGTCTCCGGCTGCTGGGTTCCACAACCGGCAAGACCGAGCAACGCCGCTGCGACCATTGCTGCCAGTAAAGGGCGAGTGTTGCCAGGAACTGGTCGGGTAGCAGCAGGGCTGCATGCCGAGCGGAAGGTTGAAATCGAAATGGTCATGCGGTCCTGAATGTAATGAGCGCCTGGGGCTCGGACAGTAAAACAGCCGAAACCGTTCTGCCTCTTTCAGAACTGCGATTCAAAAACGACTGGTTCGCTTGCCGAATCCCGGCGCGCACCTGACCTGCCGCGCACAGCCTGTGCCAGTGCCGCAAGCGGCGTACGCTTAGCTGTAGCAGCTCGCGCCGGACTCAGAAATCGTGGCAATCCGGGCCCTGACGCAGGTACGTGGTTTCGTGGGTTTCGCCCTTGGAATCCACATAGGTCATCCGCGCGGTCACGACCTCGCAGCCGCCAGCGGGCACGTCCATCGAGATGACCTTGGCGATGTCCAGCTTGTCGCCATATTGATAGGCCTTGGGTTCATCGGCGGCATACGTCAGCTGGGCACTGAGCGCCAGGCCGGCAATCCAGATCAGTTTGTTCACAGGTAACCTCCAGAGCGCCTGCGGGCCCAGGTCGCTGCGACGTGGGGCGAAGGCAGGCATTTCTTGCGTGCAGCACCTGCCGGATGGCAGACGCCGGGAAATAAACGAGGCTGCCACGAGGGAAAGCAGCCAAAAGGTGGCAGGACGACCGATCGAAGGAACGCTCGACCGACGAAGGAGCGGACTGGCTTCTAGCGTCCGTTGCCACCCGGCAATTTTAGTGAGCGACCAAGAGGGGAAAAAGCGCGCCAGCGGTGAAGCACCTTTACCCGCCGCGCAACAATCAATCAGGCCCAATGGGCCGGGTCCTGCAGGATGCGGTGATAGTTGGTGAATGCGCGCGGCAGCTCCAGCGCGAGAAAGTCGACCCAGGTCTTGATCTTCGCGTCGAGAAAACGCCGGGACGGGTAGAGCGCGTGGATCTGCTTTTCCTGCAGACGATAGCGGGGCAACAGGCGCAGCAGTGCGCCGCGCTGCAGGGCCGGAGCCGCGACATAGTCGGGCAGCAGGCAGATGCCCATGCCGGCTTCTGCCGCGCTGGCCATGGCTTCAGCCACGTTGACCTTGAACGCTTCGCCAAGGCGAATCACGTCTTCGGCACCGTCTGCGATGAAGCGCCATTCATCCGCGAAGACCGGGTCCGCCAGGCGCAGACAGCGGTGCTGTTGCAGGTCACGCGGTTGCTGCGGTACGCCATATTGTTCGAGATAGCCGGGCGCCGCGCAGACAACATTGCCAACCTCGCCCAGTCTCTGGGCGATCAGCTCGGAATCCGGCAGCTCGCGGGAAAGCGTGATGATGACGTCGAGTCCGGCTTCCAGCAGATCGGGCTGGTGTTGCGAAAGGGTCAGGTCGAGGCTCACTTCGGGGTAGCGCTCACCGTATCTTCCGGCCAGCCCTGCCAGCAGCTGGATGCCCAGACCCGTCGTCGAGTGCACGCGCAGGCGCCCGCGCGGGGTCAGATGGGCCCCGCAGGCTTCCTCCTGTGCCTGGTCCAGCTGAGCCAGGATCTCGCGCGATCGTTCGAGAAAACGTGCGCCGACCTCGGTCAGCGCCAACCGCCGCGTGTTGCGGTTGAGCAGGCGCGCGTGGAGGTGGTTCTCCAGCTCCGCCAGCAGGCGGGAAACCTGCGCGGTGGACGTGTCGGCCAGCTTCGCCGCGGCGGTGAAGCTGCCGGCGTCGACTACCCGGACGAATACCCGCATCGCTTGCAGCATGTCCATCGAGTAAGGCCTCTCTGGGTTATTGGCCAGGCACGCCCGGCGATGGATTTTCAGCGTGCGCCGATGCGGTTGGCGTGCCTTGCCATCCGCCGCCCAGCGCGAGGAACAGGTTCACCTGGTCTTGCGACAGTTGGGCTTGGGACGCCGCCAGGGCAGCTTCGGCCGTTGCGAGGGTGCGCTCGGCGTCGAGGCTGTCGAGATAGGCCAGTCGTCCTTCCTGGTACAACCGGCGCGTGTGGTCCGCGGCGTCTTGCGCGGCATCGCGCGCTTCGCGCAGCGCTTGGTCACGATGCAGGTCGTGAGCGTAGTGCGTGAGCAGGGTCTGGGTTTCCCGCAGTGCGTCGAGCACAACTCCGTCGAAGCGGGCGAGGGCGGCAGCGGCTCCGGCCTCGGTGGCGCGCATCCGCGCGTGATCGACCCGGGTCGGAAAATGCCAGCTGATCGACGGGCCGAATTCCCAGCGGCGGGTTACCGGATTACCGAGGTGTTCGAGCATTCCGGTGTAACCGGCCGCAGCGCCGAGACTGACCTGCGGATACATCATCGCCGTGGCGACGCCGATCTGTGCCGTAGCGGAGGCGAGTGCGCGCTCGGCCGCACGGATGTCCGGGCGGCGCTTGAGCAGGGCGGTGCCATCACCCAACGGAATCGCCTGGCGCAGCTGCGGTGCGTGACTGCAGGCGGTAACCGTTTCGGCAAGGGCTCCGGGCGTGCGGCCAAGCAGGGCGGCGAGCTGATACAACGCGGCCGCCTTCTTCGCTTCGAATGGCGGCAGCTCGGCGCGCAGAGCCTCCAGCTGGGCGTGGGCGCGAGATACATCGACTTCGTTGCCACGACCACCGTCGAACAGGCGCTCGGCGACATCCAGCTGTCGCAGCTGAATCGCCAGTGAATGCTCCGCTATCGTCAGCTCCTCACTGGCGTGACAGGCCGTCATGTAGCTGCGTACCACCCCGGCCACGGCAGTTATGCGGGCCGTGTCGAGCAGCGCGGCACTGGCGTCGGCATCGGCCCCCGCAGCTTCTGCGGCGCGATGCAGCTGACCGAACAGATCGAGCTGGTAACCAGCGCTGAGGCCGGCGTCGGCGAGGTTCATCACTGGAAGTTTTTCCTCCAGGGCGAGGGCTTCGCTGGACAGCTGGCCGCGTGCAACCGAGCCGTTGCCGCCGACCACGACCTCCTGCGCGTGGTGTGCCATCTGGAAGCCCTCATAGGCGCGACGCAGGTTGTGATACGCCTGGCGCACGTCGGCATTGCCGATCAGGGCTTCACTCACCAGCTGATCGAGCGTCGGGTCGTCATAAAGCTGCCACCAGTCGTCCGGCAGCGGCGCCTGTTCGACCCGTTCGTTGCCGGCCAGATCGAAGGGTTTCTGCGCAGCGGCCTGCAACGCCACGGCTTGGTCTGGCACGCGGTAGTCCGGGCCCGCCGCGCTGCATGCGGCGAGCAGCGCAGTCAGCGCGAACGGCAGTGCGTATGCCGCGCGACTCATTGGCTGACCGTGGCCGATGTGTCGCGCGACCACGGCAGCACGGACAGCGTCGCCGTACGGCCGACCACCAGGCGGATGTCGCTCTGCTGGCCGTCGTCCAGCACAACGCGAACCGGAATTCGCTGCGCCAGGCGCACCCAGTTGAAGCTTGGGTCGATATTGGGCAGCAGCGAGTTGCCGCGCACACGGTCGCGATCCTCGATGCCTGCGGCGATGCTCTGCACATGGCCACGCAGATGCTGCGCTTCGCCCATGATGTGGATGTCCACCGGCTGCCCGATCTCGATGGCGTGCAGCTTGGTTTCTTCGAAGTAGCCTTCGACGCGCAGTGAATCGGTATCGACGATCGACAGCACCGGTGTACCGGTTTTCACGTAATCGCCCACGCGCATCGTCTGGTCGCCGAGATAGCCATCCACCGGGCTGAGCACGGTGGTGCGTTCGAGATCCAGACGCGCCACGCCGAGGGCGGCCTCAGCCGTGGCCAGGGCGGCAGCGGCGCGCTTGACCTGGGTGTCGCCAATCTCGACGGTTTCCGCGGCGATCAGGTCTTTCAGCACCCGATTACGCCTGGCTTCGCGTTGCGCCTGGTCCAGCTGCGCGCGGCGTTCGAGCACTGTGGCGCGTGCTTCGTCGACCGCCAGTCCGAAGCGTGCCCGGTCGATCACGAACAGCACTTGGCCGCGGCTGACCTTCTGGTTGTCGCGCACGTGCAATTCGGTCACCAGCCCGGAAACATCCGGTGCGACCTGAATGATGTCGGCGTGCACGTGGCCGTCGCGGGTCCAGGGTGCCTCCATGTAGTAATCCCACAGGTGCAGGCTGACGACGACGGCGATGACAACCGCCAGCAACGTCAGCAGCACCGAGCCGGCGGCGGGTATCCATTTCTTCACGATTCACATCCGGGGAAGGAGATTGAACAGGGCCCCGAGCACGATGATGTACAGGGCGAGGTTGAACAGCGGCGGATGCCAGACCCAGCGGTAGAAGCCGGTACGCTGCAGCACGGTGGCGAGCAGGCTCTTGATACCGTAGGCGGCCAGCATGGCAACCGGCAGGACCGGCACATAGACGCCGTACACATCGAGGTGACCGGTCATGCGTGCGCTCCAGCGGGGGAAAGGCCGGCTTCGGGTGGCGGGCCTCCCGGTGCCGCACGCACGCTGGCCGATGCGTCGGCGAAAAGCGCCAGTCGCAAGCCGTGCACCACCTGCACCACCTGCGCCGCCTGGTGTGCGCTGGGCGAAGCATCGCGCTGCAGATCCAGCAATGCGGCCTCGAGGGCGTCGTGTAAGGGCTCCGGTGCCGGCAGTTGGCTACGCGCGGTGGCGCAGGCAAGGAAATGCGCGCGGATCATGCCCAGCACCGGCTCCAGCTTCTGCTCGATGGCGGGCGCCGGCCGCAGTTCACGCAGTTCCAGCAGGCGAAAACCGACGCGCAGCTCGCGCGTGGCGTCATTCAGCGCCAGGCGATCGTCATCCAGCTGAGCCAGGCGTGGCAGCAGCTGGGCGATACGGTCGATGAAACTCGAGGCATCATCGGCTTCGTTGCGCCAACGTCGCAGGTCTGCCAGCGCCGCCAGGCTCAGCCAGCCGCGGCGTACCAATCGCCGCGCAGCCCAGAGCGTACCGAACGGCCGGGTCAGGCGGGCCCAGACGAAGGCGAAGAGCACGCCCAGCGCAGTGGACAGTGCGATGTCGGCGAACAGCTGGAAATCGGCGCGGTAGCTGTCCTGAAGGGTGATGTTGGAGATCGTCTGCACCGCAATCACGATCACTGTCCCGGCGTGTTGCGGCCGACCGGCGAGGGTGCCGAGCAACAGCAGCGGCACGGCGAGCAGGATGGCCAGGCTGCCGAAATCGTGCACGTTGGGCATCAACGCGAAGAGGTAGACGCCGGCAGCCGTGGAGGAAATGAGCGTGGCGACCAGAAACGACTTGATGAACGGCGCCGGATTGTCCTGACTGGCGAAGAAGCAGCCTGCCACCGCGGCGATGAACACGCCGCTATAGCCGTGCTCCCAACCGGAAACGAACCACAGCATGCTCAGGCAGAACACCGACAACGCTATCGAAGCCGCGGTGAATGCCAGTAGGCCGTAGTCATAGTGGCGTGGCCCGCCGACCAGTTGCTGTACGTGATAGCGCAGCGTCGGTGCCGCCTCGGGATGGCCCTCATGGAACTGCTGGTAAAGGTCGAGGCAGTCCTGCCACAGGTCGATCAACGCGCGCAGCTGGCGCAGGCCACTGTCGATCGCCAGAGCATGCGCCGGATGGCTGTCGCCCAGCCTGGCTGCCAGCTGCAGGCTGCGTTCGCGCAAATGATCGCCGTGCCCAGCCTCGGCATCGGACTGAATCCAGCGATCCACCTCCTGCAGGTAATCCACCAGTTCCGGCAGCAAGCCCTGTAGCTCGGTTTGAAGCCGGTGTAGCGAGTCCGCGGTGGAGATCAGCTGCGGCATCAACATCGCCATGCGCGCGCGAAATTCGCGAGCATGGACCGTGGAGAGATGACTGCTGCTGTCGTGGCTCAGATGGCTGATCATTGCGTCCAACCCCATCACATCCACCAGCAGCGCATTCAGCGCACGTTGGTCGGCTTCGCCCAGGTGCTGGGTATTGAGCATCCGGCTGACGGCACCGCGCCCATCACGCAACAGCAGGTGCATCTTCGCCGCGAGGGTCGGCGCGATGCGGCTGGGAAACAGCACGGCGTTCACCACGCTGGCGCAGACGATACCGAGCAGAATTTCCTCGGAACGCGCTAGGGCGACATCGAAGATGGTCGCTGGGTGATTGACCTCGGCGAGACTGATCAGCGGCACCGTATAGGCGGCGAGTAGAAAGATGTAGCTGCGTGGCGAGCGGTCCAGCAATGAGAGAAAGAGCAGGGCGCCAATCCACAGCGAGATCGCCAGGCTCAGCATCACCGGTTGCTGAGCGAACGTTGGCAGAAGCACGACCGATGCGGCTGCACCGAGCAGCGTGCCCAGCGCGCGATAGATCGCCTTCGAACGTGTCGCCCCGGACAACGGATGCGACACGACGTAAACCGAGGCCATGGCCCAGTAAGGGTTTTCCAGCGGTATCGCCAGAGCGATGTACAGCGCAAGCAAGGCGGCAATCAGCGCCTTGGCCGAAAACAGCCATTCGCGCCAGGTTGGCATATTCATAGAGTTCGTTTTTGGGGCGCGGGCCAGAGGCGGGAGAGGGCGCGGCCGTCACGCTGCAACACAGATGGTTACATTTAACGTCAAAGACGTATGACAGACTGAACAACCACTAGGACGATTAGTGCATTTTTCGCGCCGGATACCGGCACCACGGCAGAAATTCATGAGCAAACGCATTCCCAACTACGCCTTGTACGGCCAGGCTGCATTGCCCGTATGGCAGGACCTGTTGCATCTGGAATGGATCAACGAACGCGGCGACATGCATCAGCGCGAAATCAAGCCGCACCAGCATGACTCACTGTTGCAGATCGTCTATGTACGAAGTGGCGAGGGCGAAGTTTCCCTGGAGAACAGCCGAATGGGCTTCCGTGCGCCGTGCCTGATCCTGCTGCCGCAGCGCACCGTGCATGCCTTTCGCTACAGCCCCGAAACCGACGGGCCGGTCATCACGGCAGCACAGCGACCGCTGGAGTCGATGGCGCGGATTTTGTCCAGTGAACTGCTGGCCTTGATGCAACGTCCGGCAGTGGTGCCGCTGCCGTGGGATGCAGACGGCGAAGAGCCGATATGGCCGCTGATCCAGCTGATCCAGGCGGAAGCGCACAGTCAGGAACGCGGCAATGTCGCCGCGGGGCACGCATTGTTGCTCGCGTTACTCGTACATGTCGTCCGGCTGGAACAGCCAGTGCCGAGCGGTCGCCCAGCCAATAGCAGGCGGTCCCAGCTGCTGATTCAGTTTCGCGAGTTGGTCGACACGCATTTCAGACAGCATTGGCCGCTTGGTCTGTACGCCGAAGCGCTGGGAATCACTCCAGCCACACTGGGCCGAGCCACCCGCGAAGGTCTGGGGGAATCACCGACTGCGATCATCAACGAGCGAGTCGTTCGCGAAGCACAACGTCAGCTGGCGTATACCACGCTCGACATCCAGCAGATCGCCCGCGACCTGGGGTTCGACGACGCGGCATACTTCAGCCGTTTCTTTCGCAAGCAGACCGGACTCAAACCCAGCGAATTTCGCTCGGCGTTTCGAAATGCGGGAACTAATCAGCCGAACAGCCAGCATGCGCAGGCAGAGGATTCACTTGAGAGCTGAAGTGCTTTGGAGATATTGAGGCGAAAAGCTGGAGGTGATCTGGTGGTGGGTAACGCCTAAGGCGTAAGTCGTATTTCGCATAATCTATATTATGTTAAATTACGTTTGTGATAATGGCTGTGCGTTGCCATCGCCACCTTTAGGTCCATTCCCTCTCTGGTATTCGTTTAGCCACGATCAGCACGCGCTCGCTGCCGCGGGATGCTTATACTCGCCACAATTCTGCCAGGAAGTTGAACATGAGCAGCATCGAAGAACTCAACGCGCAATCGCTCAAGGGGCACTCAGGTCTCAGGCGAATCCTGAGGGCGCTGGGATACTCCATTGCAGGTATCCGTGCTGCGATCGTCGGCGAAGCTGCCTTCAGACAGCTGCTTCTACTCAACGCTGTCCTGATACCACTGGCGTTCACGCTCGACGTCAGCCGAATCGAACGCTTGTTACTAGTGATCGTGCCGTTGTTGACACTGGTGGTCGAGCTCGTCAATTCGGCGATAGAGGCAGCAATCGACCGAATCTCGCTCGAACTTCACCCGCTTTCCAAGAACGCCAAGGACATGGGCAGCGCGGCGCAACTACTGTCGCTGGTGATGGTAGCGGTTACCTGGGTGATGATTCTCTATTGAGCCTGGCGCTGTAACTTCACGCTCATGTTCGCCCGATCTGCCCAGCCGCGCGCTGTGTCAGACAGCTCGCGGATAGGCAGTCACCGCCCTGGAACTCAGTCCTTCCTGACGTTCTGATAGAGCATCAGGCGCGATGCCTCGTGCAGTCCCCGTGTCAGGGCGACAAGTCGCTGGAATTCCTCGGGATACCGGTCGGCTACGTCGACCAGAGGCTCCGGTGATGCAATTTCGTGCAGGGACGGCTGGCTGCCGTCGTGCTGCATCTGCAGAAGAAAGTCCTTGGTCACGCCACCAATCAGCGGGAACGTGCCTTCGCGGAGCACGAGTGGAACCACGCGCTCCCCCTCAGGAGCCGACTGCTGGATGTCGCGTCCCATCGCACCGTTGCGAAACTCCATGCCGGCCATGCCCAGTACGGTCGGTAGCAGATCGGCCAGACCCACGGCCTCTTCGATCACTCGTGGCTCCAGCAGCTTGGGCGCATGGATCAACAACGGAACGTTATTGCTCTCGAGCCCCAGCTTTTCGTATGCCGGCAGCATGTGCGGAATCTGAGCGATGCGCGTGTTGTGGTCGCCAAACATGACGAAGATGGTGTTGTCGTACCAGCCGCCTTCCTTCGCAATCTCCATCAGGCGGCCGATGTTGAAATCCAGAAGGCGGACCGCGTTGTACTGCGCCACGCTGCGGGAACCGGCGCCCTGCACCTTTTCCAAAGGCAGATCGAGGGCTTCGAAGCCGTCGTTCTGCTTGGGTATGGTGAACGGACGATGGTTGCCCGCCGTCTGGATATAGGCAAAGAAGGGCTTGCCCTCCCCCTGCTCTCGCAGCAGCCGGTCACTTTCCTTGAACAGGTCCAGGTCGGATATTCCCCACACATCCACCATCGGAGAGTTCCAGTGGCGCTCCTCATATAGCTGGATGTCGTCGATGCTCTGGCGGATCAGGGCATTCATATTGGCCCAGCCGGAATTGCCGCCAATCATGTAGTACTTGTCGTAGCCCTGCAGCGCGTTGACGAGGCTGTGTTGACGGGTGATCAGCGGATTGCGCGTCGCGGTTTCCTGCCGGGAAACGTCTGGTACGCCGGATATGCTCGCCCAAACGGTCTTCGCGGTGCCGGTCACGGGAACGTAGAAGTTCTTGAAGAACCAGCTCTGCTTGGCCAGCCGATCGATATTGGGAGTTGGATTGAGCGGATTGCCGTAGGCGCCCACCGCGGTGGTTCCCAGGGATTCGAGCATGACGAAGACGACATTCGGCCGCTTTCCATCAATCGCATAGGGCTGAACGCCCTGCTCCCGGCTGAAATTAAGCGTTTTCGCATCAGGCTGGTCGACGCCTAGGTAACGGCTGACGACATCGTAATGGGCCTCGACCTGTTCCCGGTCATACGGCTGATTGGGCACCTTCAGCGTGTCGTAGAGGAAGATCACCGGATTCAGGCCAAGGGCTGCGATCTGGTTGTCGCCCGAGAAGAACGCATCACTCCAGCGCAGCGGCACCGGGTTTTCCAGGTTGATATTGTCGAAACGCCCGAGGATGGCGATGAAGACAGCCACCACCATCAGCGCACTACCCCAGATCAGTGAAAGCCGGCTGATTCGCTTTGCCGGACGATCCAGCGTGACCCGCTCGAAGCGCAGCAGCAGCCACCACACCAGAGCGGTTGCCGCCGCCCAGCCAACGCTGATCCAGACCACTGGATAGGTTTGCCAGACCATATCGGTGGATATCTGCGCGTCCTCCAGAAAGCGCAACACGGTGGCATTGATGCGCACCCCGAGATAGGCGTAGTGGCCAAAATCGATGATGTAGACCAGCAGCACTGCACCAAGCGCCAGTGCCAGATAGAGCCGCGCCACCCAGCGAAGGACGCGGGAGCGCGTCAGGTTCCAGACCGGCAGCCACGCCAACAGCGCGATCGGCAACATCAACAGGATCGCCAGGCGAAGATCGAAACGCAGGCCGATTCCGAGCGTTTCGGGTACGGCTTCGACCGTGCCGAGCGTGCTGGGCGCCAGTCCGGAAAAACCGACGAAGAAAATCCCGCGTAATGCTGCGAGCGCAATGAACAGAATCCCGACTGCACCGAACCAGTAATGCAGGCGCCGCGACTGAAGCCAACCCATTGTCCCAACCTCGAATCTATCGAATCGTCAAATAGCGCAGCCGAGCCATCACAGGTCAGCTGGAGTAATTTTCGTCACGCGGGCATTGGCTTGCGCACGAGTGCCTTGCAGGCATAGACGAGCAACGCCCCGCAGCTGAACAAGGCGATGAAGGGGTCTAGCAGATAGTCCCAGTAATTGGGCGACGGCTTGATCCCCAGGCTGAACGCCAAGGTGGCAAGGCCGAGCATGGAAGCGCCCAGCCAGTTCTTGAGCAGCAGCAATCCCAGGGCAAGCACGCCCACCACCACGATCAGCGGGCGGGGGGCGTAACCGAGCTGATAGGGGTCCAGATAGGACAGGCCCATCGTTGCCGGGTAGAGAAAAAGCGCCAGCCCCGCCATCGCGATCAACAATTGCACGCGCGCGTTCTGCGGCGGCATCGCCATCAGTCCCAAGCGCACTGCCGCGAAAAATGCCAGCGCCACCAGCGTCGTGATGGCCACGTCATCAGTGAAGCTGCGCATGTAGGCGGCCAGTGACAGACCGTCCACAGGAATGAAGCTGATCCCCAGCAGGAGGAAAAGGCGAAGCCCTTGAACCCCTCGGCCGAAGCCAAATCCAGGCGTGACGATGAAAGCGAGTAACCCGAAGGTCAGATGCGCTTGCCAGAGTTCAGGCATCAGAGCTGCTCCAGTAGCCAGGCATCATTGAAGCTGACGTGTTTGATGAATGTGTTGTTCCAGGAATAGACCAGGTGGTAGAGACCGTCGGCGCTCCTGATGAAGTAGGGATACTCGTACTCGAAATCGCAGCCGTGGGTCTTGCAGACGCGCTTATCCAGGTTTGTCAGAAACTCGTCTACCAGCGATAGCCGCCGCGGCCCGCTGGAAAGGCGAAACTTGTCGCCGATGATTTCCCGATATACCTCCGGGGTGAACGGGTTGCCCTCCGGGTCAGGCGATTCGTCCAGGTCAATCACCGGCTTCCAGAGATCGAGGCTCGAGTCGGTTTCCATCAGGCGAAGACGGAAACGTCCGTCCTCCAGATCATTCAGGGCAACCAACAGGCCATGATTGGGCGTGGCCACCGCCGCGAGCGCGGAATTGGGGTTGGCCGGGTCGATCGGATAAGGCTTGCTCCAGGTTCTGCCGGCATCCGCGGTGCGGCTTGCAAGCACGCGATGATGGCTGGCACCTGCATAGCGCAGCATGGCAACGGCATGTTGCTCGTCCATCGGCACCACTGTTGGTTGCAGTGAATCGTTGCCTTTGCTGATTCGACTTTTACCGGTCACCTCGCCGTTCGGGCTGATGTACAGATACTCGGCGAACTTGCCGAGGAACTCGTGGTAGACGGGCAGCCCTATGGTGCCGTCCTGATGGAATACCGGGGCATTGCGCACCAGTGTGCTGATGTTCAAGAAGGGGGTGGTGATCAGCTGCCTGGGAGTCGACCAGGTTTTTCCCAGATCATCCGAATACATGGCGTTGATGGCGCTTCCGGCCCAGCCACCGATCGATACCGACACATAGAACAGCCACAGCCTGTTGTCGGGAGCCAGCGCAATGACCGGATTGCCGAGCTTGCGTATGTGCTTCTGGGTCGCCTTCTGAGTCGACTCGCGAGTTGCCAGGACCAGTTCCTCGCCCCACTCCGCCGCAATCGCGTCGAATCGCGCGCCGCGCACCTGAACATCCGCAGCCCCTTCGCGTGAACCGGCAAACCATACGGCCATCAGGCCACCATCCGGCAAGGAGGTCACCGAGGAGGCATGCACAAATTCGTCGAGATCGGAGGATGCGAAGCGGGTGCTGTAAAACGGTCCCTTGCTAGCGAGCGGCAGAGCATGAGAATTGGCTACAGCGAACCCGGAAACCGCTCGTTCAGGATGAAGCCACCAGGCGGAAGTGAAAATAGCTGCAAGGGCGATGACAGACAGGCAGGTGGGAAGAAATCCGAACTTTCCAGAACTCATATAAATCATGTCCGTATAAACACATGACGCGTCCTGCGCTTTGCAAGGAAACGGCAAGCTCGTATGCCCCAAAAACCGTCGGGGCGTGAAAAAGAAAGTGTATTGATCGGTTGCCCTGACTTCTGATGGCCGGGAGTACCGAGCTTGTTTGAGCGGCCGCCGATCATGACCGAGCACCAGGGTCGGAGCAATCACTTGGTGGAGGAAGCCGATCAGCCGCGCTTGATAAACGCGTCGTTCGTAAAAAGTCAGGTGCTACAGAAATCCTCGATGGCTGCAAGTGCAGGCGTCGCAATATAGTGTCACAAACACACCTGTGGCAAATTGCTGCACCCTCCTCTCCATCGCGCGGCACGCAGGCCATGGCCGACCGATAAGTTGACTACCCAGACGTACCGCTGCAGGGCCAGCGGCGTAATATGGCGCATCTCTACAGAACGGGAGTTCTCTCATGCTGCTTCGCTTACTGGCCGCTGGTACTTTTGCGGCACTCTGCTTGCCTGCCCTTGCGCAGGAGCACCACCACGACCATCAGGCTTCGACACAAGCGGCCACCAGCGAGTTGGCTGTCAGCCAGGCGTGGTCGCGGGCGATGCCGCCCAGCGCTCCGACTGGCGCGGTGTACTTCATACTGGAAAATCGTGGTCAGCAGCCACAGCGCCTGATCGGCGCGCAGACCTCACGTGCCGAAAAGACCGAGCTGCACACCCATGTGCATCAGGGCGACATGATGAAGATGCAGCAGGTCGAGGCGGTCGACGTGCCCGCAGCTGGCAAGGTGGAGTTCAAGCCGGGTGGCAATCACGTGATGCTGTTCGGGCTCAAGCAGCCGCTGGTGGCTGGGGAGAGCTTCCCGGTGACACTGCAATTCGAGGACGGCGGCGAGATCACCACCGAGGTGAGCATCGAGGTAGACGCCCCGGCTGCCGGGGGTGCTGCGCCAGGGCATCATCACTGAGTGATCTGGCGCGCCGCCGCAGGCGGCCGCCAGCATGCTTTCAGATCGCCGCCGGCGTGCGCATGGTGACGAACTCTTCGGCGGCCGTCGGGTGGATGCCCAGCGTGTCGTCGAACACCTGCTTGGTGGCCCCGGCCTTCAGCGCCACGCCCAGCCCCTGCATGATCTCGCCGGCATCCGGTCCCGCCATATGACAGCCGAGCACACGGTCGGTCTCAGCATCCACCACCAGCTTCATCAGGCTCCGCTCGAGGCTATCGGTCATGGTCAGCTTCATCGGCCGAAAACGACTTTCGAAGATCGTTACGTTGTAGCCCTGCTCGCGCGCCTCCTCCTCGGTCAGCCCGACAGTTGCCATGTTCGGCAGACTGAACACCGCGGTTGGGATGGTCGTGTAATCGACCTTGCGATACTGCTCGGGCTTGAATAGCCGCCGCGCCACGGCCATGCCCTCAGCCAGTGCGACGGGTGTCAACTGCACGCGACCGATAACATCGCCGATCGCCAGGATCGAAGACACCGACGTGCGGTATTCATCGTCGACAGCGATGAAGCCTCGGGCATCCAGCGCTACCCCGGCCTGGTCCAGCCCTAGGTTGTCCAGCATCGGGCGACGGCCCGTCGCGTAAAAGATGCAGTCTGCTTCCAGCGTTCGACCGTCTTCCAGCGTGGCGAGCAGGCTACCGTCAGCCTGTTTGTCGATATGCACGATGTCGGCATTGAACTGCAGATCCACGCCCTTCTTGATCATCTCGTCCTTCAGGTGGTCGCGAAGCGATCCGTCGAAACCACGTAGGAACAGCTCACCGCGATAGAGCAGCTTGGTATCGGCACCGCAGCCATGGAAGATCGAGGCAAATTCGACGGCGATATAGCCACCACCGACCACCAGCACACGTCGCGGCAAGGATTCGAGGTAGAAAGCTTCATTGGACGTGATGGCGTGCTCACGCCCCGGAATCGCCGGCACGTGGGGCCAGCCGCCGGTAGCGATCAGGATGTGCTCGGCCGTGTACTGCTTGCCCTCGACTTCGACGGTATGGGCATCGACCAGGCGCGCATGCGCTTGCAGCAGGGTCACGCCGCTATCTACCAGGATGCTGCGGTAGATGCCGTTCAGTCGCTGGATTTCCCGGTTCTTGTTGGCAATCAGGGTCTTCCAGTCGAAGGTCGCGCCGTCGATGGTCCAGCCGTAGCCCTGTGCCTGGCCAATGTCTTCGGCGTAATGCGCGCCGTAGACCAGTAGCTTCTTCGGCACACAACCGACGTTGACACAGGTACCGCCCAGGTAACGGCTTTCCGCAACCGCCACCTTCGCGCCGAAACCTGCAGCGAAGCGCGCCGCACGCACGCCACCGGAACCTGCACCGATGACGAATAGATCGAAGTCGTAAGCCATGTAATGTTGTCTCCTTCTGTAGCGAACAGCATAACCCAGGCTTTCGGCCTGAATCACCGAAGAAGTGCCGCATGCGCCCTACCCTCACCCACCTGGCTCTGCACGTGCCCGATCTGGACACCTGTATCGCGTTCTATGAGCGCTTCTGCGGCATGCACGTGTTTCACGAGCGCCCCGGAAAGGGCTCACGCATCGTCTGGATGGCGGAGCCTGGAAAAGAGCGCGAGTTCATCTTCGTGATGATGCCGGGCGGCAAGGATCGATCACTGGCGATGGACGACTACAGCCATTTCGGCTTCGCGCTGGCCAGTCGAGAGGAAGTGGATGCGGTTGCCGACCTGGCGCGCAGGGAAGGCTGTCTGATATGGGAGCCGCGCGACGAACCCTATCCGGTGGGCTACTACTGCGGTTTGCGCGATCCTGCGGGCAACTATGTCGAATTCAGCTACGGGCAGCCGCTTGGACCGGGTGCCGAGGATATGCCGGAGCCTTGAAGCAGGCCCGGAAGTGACTGGGCCACCCTTAGGTGGCCCAATTGCTTCAGAACGCCTTGCCGGTCAGGTAGAAGTGCTCGTAGCAGAAGTTGGTCGCCGCGATGTAGCCCTCGGCGCTACCGCAGTCGAAGCGCTGGCCCTTGAACTTGTACGCCAGCACGCAACCATCCTGAGCCTGGCGCATCAGCGCGTCGGTGATCTGAATCTCACCGCCCTTGCCCGGCTCGGTCTGCTCGATCAGATCGAAGATGTCCGGAGTCAGGATGTAGCGACCGATGATCGCCATGTTGGACGGCGCATCTTCCGGCTTGGGCTTCTCGACCATGTGGCTGACGCGGTAGATATCGTCGCGGATCATCTCGCCGGCGATCACACCGTATTTGCTGGTCTCTTCCGGCGGCACTTCCTGAATGGCAACGATCGAGCAGCGGAACTGGTTGTAGAGCTTGACCATCTGCGCCAGGACCGGATCGCCATTGAGGTTGATGCAAAGGTCGTCAGCCAGGACCACGGCGAACGGCTCATCGCCGATCAGCGGGCGGCCGCTGAGAATCGCATGCCCCAAGCCCTTCATCTCCACCTGGCGGGTGTAGGAGAAGCTGCATTCGTCGATCAGGCGGCGAATACCGACCAGGTACTTTTCCTTGTCGGTGTTGCGGATCTGGTGCTCCAGCTCGTAGCTGATGTCGAAATGGTCTTCCAGCGAGCGCTTGCCACGCCCGGTGACGATCGCGATCTGGTTCAGCCCCGCCGCCAGCGCCTCTTCAACCCCGTACTGAATCAGGGGCTTGTTCACCACCGGCAGCATTTCCTTGGGCATGGCTTTGGTTGCAGGAAGAAAACGGGTGCCATATCCGGCAGCGGGAAAAAGGCATTTCTTGATCATGTGAGTCCTTGAAATAAAGGTTCCAGTCGATGCACTGCCATCGAGAACAGCAGCTGCCTTGCGGTGTTGCCCGGCCATGCCGGCGTAGAGCCTACGACCATCGTTTTGCAGCGGGGTTCGCAGCGACATTCACGCTCGATGCAGATTATGTGCCTGCCTCTCGGAGGCACTGGTTTCGCTGCTCCGGCGGGTCGCCACGCTAATGGCGGTCGGGGCGCTCTGTAAAGCCATCTGTCGGTGTTTTTTCACCGTGCCAGTGAGACCGAATAACCGGACGCGCAACCGCGAATACCCATAGCCAATGATCATTACACCTTGGTCGCACCTTGCACCGAAAGAGAGCCGGTCGACCCATGACCTGAGTCAGGGAAATGTGCAATTGCACTGTTGTCGGTCGCCCGAAGCACTTCTCTCGAGCCGAAAAGCAATACCATAGCGCCGCCCAATAATGGCGCATGGCTATCACCTGCGGTTGGTTTCAAGAATACGCACAGCACGCCGATATCAGCAGGTGACTGCCTGCTCAATGCTGCGTCGCAAGTATCGGCAGCGCAGCAGTGCTGCAATGGCAGCTGACCCCGCGTGGCAGTAGTACTAAGGAAAACCATGAACAACAGCTCCGCCTCCCGACAAATGTCCGTGCAGACAAAGATCAACCTGGCCCTGGTGCTGGTCCTGGTGGCGATCATGTCTGCCTCGTTGTTCTTCTCTGCCAGTACGGAGAAGCGGCTCGTGCTCCAGGTTGTGGAGCAGCAGACCAAGGATGCCGCCGACTCCTATTTCGATAGCATCAACACCATGATGCTGACCGGCACCATGGCTCAGCGAGAGGTGCTGCGGAACAAGATCCTCGCGCGCCCAGGCGTTATCGATGCGCGCATCATCCGCGGGGAAGAAGTCACCAAGGTGTTCGGCCCTGGCTATGACCACCAGGCCCCTGCCGACGCGCTGGATCGCCGCGCGCTGAGCGGCGAGGCGATCATCGAGGTCAACAAGCAGAACGGTGGCCGTGTGCTGACCGTCATCAACCCCATCCTGGCCCACGCGGACTACCGCGGTACCAACTGCCTGACCTGCCACCAGGTTGGCGAGAACACGGTAATGGGCGCTGTGCGCATCAGCTATGACCTCAAGGCGCTGGACCAGGAAGTCGACCGCAACATCATGATCAGCGGCGGGATTCAGTTGCTGCTGCTGTTCATCGGCGTGGTGGTCATGTGCCTGACCGTGCGTCACGTCATCATCCGCCGCATCACTGCCATGCGCCACACCATGAATACCATGGCCGAAGACGAAGACCTCAGCCTTAGCGTCGAGGTGGGTGCGAAGGATGAAATCGGCGCGATGGGCGATGCCTTCAACCGAATGATCGGCAAGTTCCGCCATAGCCTGGAGGCCGTCGCGGGAGTTACCCATCAGCTCAGTGATGTCTCCGAGCGGGTATCTCATGTTGCAGAGAAGACCCTGGCTGCCGTCAACGAGCAGCGCAGCGAGACCGACATGGTCGCCTCGGCGATGAACGAGATGAGCGCGACCGTGCAGGAAGTGGCACGCAATGCCAGCCAGACCGCCACGGCATCGACCGGCGCCGACAACGAGTCAAAAGCCGGCGTGAAGGTCGCCACCGAGGCATTGGACGGTATCGAAGTGCTGATCGCCGAGATCGAGAAAGCCGCCCAGGTCATCCAGCGGGTCGAGAGCGACAGCGCCAGCATCGACATGGTGCTCGGCGTGATCAACGGCATCGCCGAGCAGACCAACCTGCTGGCGCTGAACGCAGCCATCGAAGCGGCACGCGCCGGCGAACAGGGCCGCGGCTTTGCGGTGGTGGCCGATGA
This sequence comes from Stutzerimonas kunmingensis, assembly GCF_900114065.1. GTDB lineage: Bacteria > Pseudomonadota > Gammaproteobacteria > Pseudomonadales > Pseudomonadaceae > Stutzerimonas > Stutzerimonas kunmingensis. The sequence continues at coordinate 543,929 of NZ_FORS01000002.1, read as the reverse complement.
GGTACGTACCCTGGCTTCGCGCACGCAGAAATCCACCGAAGAAATCCAGGCCATGATCGAACAGCTGCAAAGCGGCGTTCGCAATGCGGTGCAGGCCATGAGCGAAGCACAATTGCGTGCCCGGTCGGGTTCGCAATGCGTCGAGAAGGCTGCCCAGAGTCTCGCCGTGATCGCCGACGAAGTCGGCACCATCAACGAGATGAACACCCAGATCGCAACGGCTGCCGAACAGCAGAGTGCGGTTGCCGAAGAGATCAATCGCAACATCACGACCATCAGCCGTATTGCGGACACCACTTCGGCTGACGCATCCCAGACCTCGCAGATCAGCGACGAGCTGGTGCGTCTGGCAACCGAGCTGAACCGTCTGGTCGGCCAGTTCAAGCTCTGACCACTGCGGCGCGGCCTTCCCGGCCGCGCCCGGTACGCATTTCGAATCGCCCAACGGTGCGGTTCGGAGTGCCGCCGGGGCGCTATTCTTGATCTGAGACAGTCGGCGCGCCGGACCGAATCGTCCATAATCCGCGCCCATGACCTGCCTGAGCCGGACACACCCCAGGGTGATACCGCGTTCCGCGCCCGACTCCGAATTCAACCTTAGGTAAAACGAACATGGACCAACTGCCGAGCTTCGACCGCGCCCTGGTCGAGAAATACGACCGTCCAGGTCCGCGCTACACCTCCTACCCCACGGCGCCACAGTTTCACCAGGCCTTCGCCCAGGATGATTACCGTGCCGCCGCCGCACGCAGCAATCAGGCGCAAACGCCCAAGCCGCTGTCGGTATACATCCACATTCCGTTCTGCAAGAGCCTTTGCTACTACTGCGCTTGCAACAAAATCATCACCCACAAGACCGAGCGCGCGGTCGAGTACCTTGAGTATCTCAAGCGCGAAATCGCCATGCAGGGCGAACTGTTCGATCGTTCGCGCAAGCTCACTCAGCTGCACCTCGGCGGTGGCACACCCACCTACTTCACCAGCGAGCAGCTGGCCGACCTGATGGCGTGCCTGCATCAGGCGTTCAACATAGATGACAGCGACAACCACGAGTTCTCGCTGGAGGTGGACCCGCGCACCGTCACGCCCGAGCAGATCCACGGCCTGCGCAAGCTGGGCTTCAACCGCCTGAGCTTCGGCGTGCAGGATTTCGACGAGCAGGTGCAGATCGCCGTCAACCGCATCCAGACCGAGGAGCAGACTCGCGAGCTGGTCCAGGCCGCCCGCGACGCACAGTTCAAGTCCATCAGCGTCGACCTGATCTACGGCCTGCCGCTGCAGACGGTCGCCAGCTTCGACACCACGCTGGACAAGATCATCGACATTCGTCCGGACCGCATCGCCGCTTACAGCTATGCCCACCTGCCGGAGCTGGTACGCGCACAGAAGCTGATCCGCCCTGAGGACATGCCACCGCCGGAGCGCAAGCTCGAGCTGCTGGAACTGACCATCCAGCGCCTTACCGCCGCCGGCTACATCTATATCGGCATGGATCACTTCTCCCTGCCGGAAGACGAACTGGCTCTTGCCCGCGCCAATGGCACGCTGCAACGCAACTTCCAGGGTTATTCGACCCACGCCGATTGCGACCTGATCGGGCTGGGCATTTCCTCCATAGGCAAGGTCGCCGACAGCTACAGCCAGAACGTCAAGGAGCTATCGCAGTATTACGCGCGCCTCAACGAGGGCATGCTGCCGGTGCAGCGCGGCTACAAGCTGAGCGACGATGACTGCCTGCGCCGTGACGTCATCGTGTCGCTGATGTGCCATAGCCGCGTCGACTACCGCCAGATCGAACAGAAGCACGGCATCGATTTTCGGGAATACTTCGCCGATTCGCTGGCAAAGCTCGCCGAACCGGTGGCCGATGGCCTGGTCGAGCTGCACGACGATGCGCTGGTCCTCTTGCCGCAAGGGCAGCTGATGATGCGCAACGTCGCCATGGCCTTCGACGCCTATCTCGGCGGCGAGCAGCGCGGTCGTTTTTCGCGCACGGTCTGACCTCGCCAACGACGTCACAGCAGGCGGCGCCTAGCCGCCTGCTGTAGCTGGTGAGACTTCCGCTGATCACCGGGCAATTGCCAAACGCCGCTCAAGCTGTATAAATAGCCAGTCTTTGAGCGGGCCGCGCGCGCCCCAGCTGCAGCGGATGTGCAATGCGTCAGGCCCTGGAAAATCCCTTCTACTACCTCGAAAACTTCCGACAGGTTCTGGCCTGGGTGAGCCGTCACCACAGTGATCTGCTGGATGAAACCGAGCTGGCATTTATCGAGCGTTTCGCCCTGTTGCCGCAGCCTTCCCAGGCGCTGCTGGTGCGCATGGTGATGCGCAAGGGCATGCTGTTTCGAGCAAGCAAGCTGCGCTATCCGGAGATTGGCTGCTCGCGTCGCGCGGTAGAGCCATTGATCGATCTGGGGTGGGTCGATGCGTCTTCGGCCCTGACGCTCGAGCGGCTGTTCGCTTTGCTGACCAAAGGCGAGCTGCTGCAGGTGTTCGGGTCGTCTGCATCAGCCAGCCTGCGCAAGGCCGAGCTGCTGGATAAGCTGCGCGCCGACCACCAGATGGCCAAGCCGTTTCAGGCGTGGTGCAGCCAGATCGAAGACGCTGTATTCGCGTTATGCATAGACGATCTGTGTGAGCGCCTGCGTTTGCTGTTCTTCGGCAACATCCATCAGGACTGGTCGGAGTTCGTTCTGGCTGACCTTGGCATCTATCGTTACGAGCAGGTCGTCTTCTCGCCCAGCTCACGTGCCTTCAACTGTCGCACCGAGCTGGATGCCTATCTGCATCTACATCGTTGCCGCGAGCGTTTCGATACCGGCGAGCCATTGAGCGATGTGCTGGCCGACGTGCCCGAGGTGCCTTATGCCAACGCCTGGCTGGAGAGTCGCCGCGGCAAGCTGCTGCTGCGTATCGCCCAACAGTTCGAGCGCATCGGTGACCTGGCAGAAGCCCTGCGTCTGCATGCCTCCAATGGCTATCCCGGTGCTCGCGAGCGAGCGATTCGTGTGCTCGAACGCTGTGGCCAGCCTGCAGCAGCGCTGGAGCTGCTGGATCAGGCGCAGGCTGTGCCGCAGAGTGAGCACGAACTGCAGCAACTGCAGCGAATCAAGCCGCGCCTGCAGCGCAGCCTGGGTATCCCTACGCTGCGCTCACTCAACCGCAAGCCGGAGCAGCTCGACCTGGTCCTGCCCCGGGCCGGCTGTAGCGTCGAGCATGCGGTGCGCGAGCACCTGTCGACACCAGACACGCCGGTCTACTACGTCGAGAATGCCCTGGTCGGCTCGTTGTTCGGCTTGCTTTGCTGGGATGCGATCTTCGCACCGTTGCCCGGTGCGTTCTTCCACCCTTTCCACTGGGCGCCGGCCGATCTGAATCGTGCGGATTTTCATCAACGGCGCGCCGACCTGTTTGCCGCCTGCCTGGCCTGTCTCGACAGTGACGACTACCGCGACTGCATCTGGCGCACCTTCCAGGCAAAGCTCGGCATTCATAACGCGTTCGTTGCCTGGGGGCTGCTCGACGAGGAGCTGTTGACCCATGCCCTGACGTGCATTCCCGCCGCGCATCTGAAGCTGATGTTTCAGCGCATCCTCGCCGATGTTTGCGGCAATCGTACTGGCCTGCCGGACCTCATCCAGCTGTGGCCCGAAGAACGCCGCTACCGGATGATCGAGGTGAAAGGCCCGGGCGATCGCCTGCAGGACAACCAGAAGCGCTGGATCGATTACGCCCATCAGCACGGTCTGCCGATTGCGGTCTGCCATGTGCAATGGGCTGAGGTCATGGCGTGAGCTATCGGGTCGCGGTGCGCGCGCTCTGCGAATTCACCGCCAAGGTCGGCGATCTGGACCTGCGCTTCACACCCTCGCCCACCGCGCTGGAAGGCATCGCCGGCCACGCCCAGGTCAGCGCCAGGCGCGGCGAGGGCTACGAACGTGAAGTGGCTCTGGAGGGCCAATACGGAAAACTCATGGTGCGCGGCCGCGCCGATGGCTACGACCCGGCGCGGAACCGCCTGGAAGAAATCAAAACCTTCCGCGGGGATCTGGAACGTCAGCCGGCCAACCATCGGCAATTGCACTGGGCGCAGGCGAAGATCTACGGCTGGCTGCTGTGTCAGACGCGCCAGCTCGACGAGGTCGAGCTGGCACTGGTCTATTTCGACGTCGCCAGCCACAAGGAAACCCTCTTCGTCGAACGCCACGGAGCACAGAGCCTGCGCCTTTTTTTCGAAACCCAGTGTCAGGCGTTTCTCGACTGGGCCGAACAGGAACTGGCCCATCGCGACGCGCGCAATCAGGCGCTCACCGCGCTGGGTTTTCCTCATGCCGATTTCCGCACCGGCCAGCGGCAACTCGCCGAGGCGGTGTACAAGGCAGCCTGTACCGGCACCACGCTCATGGCGCAAGCGCCGACCGGTATCGGCAAGACCCTGGGCACGCTGTTTCCGCAGCTCAAGGCGTTTCCCGGCCAGCAGCTCGACAAGCTGTTCTTTCTCGCTGCCAAGACCTCCGGCCGCCGCCTGGCGCTGGATGCACTGCAAACGCTACAGCGCAACGGCGCGGGTGAATTGCGTGTGCTCGAGTTGATCGCACGTGACAAGGCCTGCGAGCACCCGGACAAGGCCTGTCACGGCGAATCCTGCCCGTTGGCGAAGGGTTTCTATGATCGTTTGCCCGCGGCCCGAGCAGCGGCATTGCAGCACAGCATGCTCGACCAAGCGGCCCTACGAGAGGTCGCCCTCGCCCATCAGGTCTGCCCCTATTACCTCAGCCAGGAGCTGGCGCGCTGGGCGGACGCCGTGGTCGGCGACTACAACTACTATTTCGACATCAGCGCCCTGCTCTACGGCCTGACGCTCAACAATGACTGGCGTATCAGCGTGCTGGTGGACGAAGCGCACAACCTGCTCGAACGCGCGCGCGGCATGTACAGCGCCGAGCTCGATCAGCGGGTCTTTGCCGGTCTCGGCGGCAAGGCGCCGGCGCCCTTGAAACGCCCGCTGGGTCGGGTACAGCGCTGCTGGAACGACCTGCATCGCGAGCAGCTGGCTAATTATCAGGTGCAGCCCGAGCTGCCGCTCAAGCTGCTCGGCGCGCTGCAACAGGCCGTCAGCGCCGTCACCGATTACCTTGGCGAACAGCCCGGCGGGCTGGATGCAGAGCTGCAACGGGCCTATTTCGATGCCATGCATTTCTGCCGGATCGCCGAACAGTTCGGCGAGCATTCGTTGTTCGATATCAGCGTGTTACCCGCAACTGGCCGCGGCAAGACCAAGCGTTCGATGCTGTGCCTGCGCAATGTGGTTCCGGCGCCCTTCCTCGCGCCACGGTTAGAACAGGCTCGTTCGACGGTGCTGTTCTCGGCCACGCTCAACCCGCGCCGGTTCCATGCCGATATGTTGGGGCTGCCCACGGGTAGCGCCTGGATCGAGGTCGAATCACCGTTCCAGGCCGATCAGCTGCGGGTGTGCCTGGCCGAGCACGTCTCGACCCGCTATCAGCACCGCCAGGCCTCGCTGGGTGCCGTGGTCGAGCTCATCGCCCAGCAATATCGCGAGCGCGCCGGCAACTACCTAGCGTTCTTCAGCAGCTTTGATTATCTGCAACAGGTCACTACCCTGCTGCGCGTGCAGTATCCGGACGTGCCCTTCTGGGAGCAGACTCGCGGCATGCAGGAAGCGGCCCGCAGTGCATTTCTCGACCGATTCACCGAGCACAGCAAGGGCGTCGGTTTTGCGGTGCTCGGCGGCGCATTCGCCGAAGGCATCGACCTGCCAGGCAACCGCTTGATTGGCGCATTTATCGCCACCCTCGGCCTGCCACAGGTCAATCCGGTCAACGAGCAGTTCAAGGCACGCCTTGAACAGCTATTCGGCCGCGGCTTGGGTTACGACTACACCTACCTCTACCCCGGGCTGCAGAAAGTCGTGCAGGCTGCGGGACGGGTTATCCGCACACAGAGCGATGAAGGCGTCGTGCACCTGATCGACGACCGTTTCGGCCGGTCACAGATACGCCGCCTGCTGCCGAGCTGGTGGCAGCTTTCGTCAGTTTCCAGCGACTGAGGCCACGCAACGGCGCCGTTCGGGTTGCGTGGTGCCCGGAGGCTCGCTATAGTCCTGCGCCGCCGATTCCCCATCGGCGCACTGCTACGCAGCCTCCGCCCGGATGGCGAAATTGGTATACGCAAGAGACTTAAAATCTCTCATCCGAAAGGGTATGCGGGTTCGACCCCCGCTCCGGGCACCAGTCTTTACGCGGCTTTCAGCCTTCCAGCTTTCGCCCTGTCATTTGCGCATTGCTGATCTTTTGCAATTGACCCGAGCACTCCCGTCACTACTGTAACGCCTGGCAAACTCCTTACCCACCGAACGCAATGACCAGCCTGGTTGTTGGCTAAGTTCATATCGAACTTGCCGGCACTTACTGTTGCCGTTATCAATGTCCAGAAAGATAGCGTGTGCGTAATTGCGTCTACAGACACATAAGATGCTATCCTGAGTCCATGGAATTAATCGAGCAATTGCCATGACTGCGACTCTTCAGGCACCCGCGTTTACCAAAGACCAGTGCGCCGCCGGCCTTCGTACTGCGGTGAACATTCTCGATAAATGGCAGGCGTCTACCGAACAGGCCTGTCGGATATTGCGTATCTCCCGCAGTACTCACGCACGGGCCAAACTGCGCAATGCAGATTGGTCGGTCAGTCTGGACCCCGACCAGATGCAGCGCGTCAGTTTCATTCTCAACATCCACGCAGCACTGCGGCTGATCTTCGATAACCCGGAAAACACTTACGGCTTTCCGGCAATGCCCAATCACAACGAATTCTTCAACGGGCGATCGCCGCTGGAGGTAATGGCTCAGGGGGACATGATTTCCCTGTACGAGTCGTTCCGCCGTATCGACAGCCTGCGAGGCGCGCAGTGGTAGTGCCGCAGCGACTGCCGATACTGGCCGATGCCCGGTGCCAGTCGTACCGGCTGGTGAACTCCAAGTATCCTCCCATCGATCTGTTCGATGACGTAGCCGACGCTGAGGAATTTGAAATCCTCTATCAGTTGCAGGCGCTGACAAACCCGAGATTGCACAACGAAACTGGCCGCCTCGAGCTGATTCCTCGGTCAGAAATACCGTTCGGCATTCCGGGCTGCTCCTACGCTACGGCGCCGTTCACCCACGTGAATCCAGCCGGTTCTCGTTTCAGCGATGGCAGCTACGGCGTGTTGTATCTGGCTGACAGCATGGAAACGGCACTGGCCGAGGTGCGGTATCACCAGGAGCACTACTGGTCGAATGTCGTAGGCTTGAACTTCGAGCGGTTCGTTTTCCGCGGGTTGTCATGTCAATTCAACGAGGCCGGGCTGCTGGATGCCACGAGCGTGTCGATGTCGGATCCGATCTACGACGCAGATGATTACTTCCAGTCCCGCCAGTTCGGTCGCCTCGCCAGGCAAGAGGGATTCCCCGGGTTGCGGTATCACTCGGTACGTAGCCCAGGCCGGCATTGCTGGGCACTCATGACGCCGCGGCGCGTACTGTCCATCGTTCAGACCGCACACTACGAGATGATCTGGAACGCTGGCATCACCAGCGTCAGCGCGATCACCGAAGTCTGATGCTGGCGCGTTAGCCGTCTTCTCCTCCCTGCACCGGCCATCCGATTGCGCCGTGCTGCCAAACCGTTGTAACAATCATCGCGCATCGTCTGCTCATGGACTCCCCATGGCGCAAGGACGCTCCACCGAACTCACGACGTGAGGACGCGAACATGAGCAAGCGATCACTCGAAGAACTGGTTACCCGATCGGATATCAGTGCACTCCAGCCCATGGTGCATTGGCGCCGCGGGCGTCGTAACGGTCATGACAAGGCCGGGCCGAACGCTGCCGCACTGATTCAGCGCGCCGCACATGAGATCGGCATGCTGAGAACCGCTGTACACAGCAGCTGAGCTCGACTCCTGTCAGGCCTCGCGAACGGGTCGCAAGGCCTGTTCCAGAGCTTTTCTATGGCCTTGACGGCTGTCAATGGCAAAATAGTAAGCAGCCTATCTTTCGCTCCGATGTCAACCAAGGAGCGGCACATGAAGAACCTGCATCCCCATCATCTGACCCCCTACCTGCTGAGCGCTGGGCTGTTATTGCAGTCCGGCGGTTTTCGCTCAGGAAACCTTCAGCAGCTTGTTCACCGACGCGAAACCGATTCTGGATGTGCGGTATCGCTACGAGCACGTAGATCAGGACGACGCACTTGAGCACGCCAACGCCCAGACGCTGCGCACCCGCGTCGGCTTTCAGACCGGCAAGTGGTACGGCCTGTCGGCTCTGGTCGAGGCAGACAACGTAAGCCGCCTGGGGGATGCCGCCTACAACAGCACACGCAACGGCCAGACCGATTACTCCGTGGTAGCCGACCCCGACGGCAGCGAGATCAACCAGGCGCTGTTGCGCTACGACCACGCGTTCGGCAGCGCCATTGCCGGCCGTCAGCGCATCAATCTGGACAACCAGCGCTTCGTCGGTGGCGTCGGTTGGCGGCAGCACGAACAAACCTACGACGGCGTGCTGGGCCAGCTGCAACCGCTCGACAAGCTGACCCTGACTTACGCCTACATCAACAACATCAACACGATCTTCGGCCCGGGCGACAACCGTTTCGACAATCGCGCCAACCCGGCCAATATCGAAGGCCACAGCCATCTGTTCAACGCCCGCTACGCTCACTCACCGGCGCTGGCGGCCATCGCCTACAGCTATCTGCTGGGACTGGACAACATCGCCACTGCACCCGCCGCTGCGCTCGGCACCCTGTCCAGCAAGACCACAGGTCTGCGTCTGAACGGTGCCCTCCACGGCATCAGCTATGCGCTTGAATATGCACGCCGCCAGGACTACGCCGGCAATCCTCAGGAGCTGAGCAGCGAGTACTACCTGGCCGAGCTAGGCTATGCCCTCAAGGGCGCGACTCTGAAAGCGGGCGTGGAAGTACTGGACGGCGACTCGGGGCCGGGCAATCGCGCCTTCCAGACGCCGTTGGCCACCAAGCACGCCTTTCAGGGCTGGGCCGATACCTTCCTGCTGACGCCGGCGGACGGCGTGCAGGACGTCTATCTCGGCGGCACTTTGCCGCTCTTCGGCGGCACGCTGCAGGCCTGGTACCACGACTTCCGCGCCGAGCGTGGCAGCGAGCAGTACGGGGAAGAGATCAACATCGGTTACAGCCGCGCCGTCCCGCTGGTCAAAGGGCTGGTCGCAACGGTCAAGTACGCCGGCTACGACGCGGACGATTATTCGGTGGACACCGAGAAGCTTTGGGCGCAGCTGCAGTACAGCTACTAAGCGATACGGGTCGGGCGTTCGCGCCCGACCTTCCCTACTCAGCTATTGCGTGTGACGAGGCAGGCGCAGCGAGATAATCGCGGCGAGCAGCACGAAGAGTGACGATACCCACAGGCAAGCCTGCAACCCATAGGCCTGGAACACCCAACCGGAGAGCAGGGTACCGATCAACCGACCCATGGCGTTGGACATGTAATAGAAGCCCACGTCCAGCGAAACGCCGTCTTCCTTGGCGTAGCTGACGATCAGATAGCTGTGCAGCGAGGAATTCACTGCGAACAGCGCACCGAATAGCAGCAGCCCGCCGATCAGCACCCATTGCGGCGAAGCATCAGCTGTCAGGCCCACAGCGATTGCCGCCGGTAGCGCCGCCAGCAGCGCGGCCCAGATGAAGGCCGCACGTCCATCCGGCACGTTGCCGCTGCGCTTGCCGGTAATGGCCGGCGCCATCGACTGGACGATGCCATAGCCGATGATCCAGCAGGCCAGAAAGCCACCGACCATCCAGAAATTCCAGCCGAAGACGGTGCTCAGGTACACCGGTAGCGCGATGACGAACCAGACATCGCGAGCCCCGAAGAGAAACAGCCGCGCGGCCGACAGTACGTTGATTGCCGGGCTTTTGGAGAGGATGTCCTTGAACTTTGGTTTGGCCTTCGCCTTGCCAAGATCCTTTTTCAACAGGACCAGGCTGCTGATCCAGATCACGACTAGCACCGCAGCCATCGCCAGGACCGCGCCGCCGAATCCCAGCAGCGTCAGCAGTGCGCCACCGAGGAAAAATCCCACGCCCTTGAGCGCATTCTTCGAGCCGGTGAGGATGGCCACCCACTTGTACAGCGTGCCCTGCTGGCTGTCGGGCACCAGGAGCTTGATCGAGCTCTTGGCCGACATCTTGTTCAGGTCCTTGGCGATACCGGACAACGCCTGCGCACCCATCACCCAAGGCACCGTCAGCCACGCCGCTGGCACAGTGAGCATCAGCAGCGCCACCACCTGCATCGCCAGGCCAAGGTTCATCGTCCGGTTCAGGCCGAGTCGAGCGCCGAGATAGCCGCCAACCAGATTGGTGACGACACCGAACACCTCGTAGAACAGGAACAGCGCCGCGATCTGCAGTGGCGTGTAGCCCAACGAATGGAAATGCAGCACCACCAGCATGCGCAGCGCGCCGTCGGTGAGCGTGAACGCCCAGTAGTTACCGGTGACGATCAGGTACTGGCGCACCTCAGGGGACAGTCTGGCAAAGGCTTGCATGGTCGGTTCCGGATTGATTGAGCAGGTGTACTGCGCAGCTAGATTGGCGATGGCGTGGCATGCCGAGAAAAGAGTCGGGGATTCGAGTCACGGATTTGCCGTAGGGTGGGCTCCAGCCCACCCTACCTGCCCTTCTTCCATAGCCCGCACCGCTCTCAGTGAACGCCTCTCAGCGGCATCTCACCCTGCCAGCCCCACCATGCGCGCCAGTTCCACGGTGCGGTTGGCGTAGCCCCATTCGTTGTCGTACCAGGCGTAGATCTTCACCTGAGTGCCGTTGACCACCATGGTCGACAGCGCATCGATGATCGACGAGCGCGGGTCGGTGCGGTAATCGATGGAAACCAGCGGCCGCTCCTCATACCCGAGGATGCCCTTCAGCTCGCCCTCTGCTGCGGCCTTGAGCAGCTGGTTCACCTCAGCGGCATCGGTAGCGCGCTCCACTTCGAACACGCAATCGGTCAGCGAGGCATTGGCCAGCGGCACCCGCACGGCATGGCCGTTCAGCTTGCCGCGCAGCTCCGGGAAGATTTCGGCAATCGCCGTGGCCGATCCCGTGGTCGTGGGAATCAGGCTCATGCCCGAGGCGCGGGCGCGGCGCAGGTCCTTGTGCGGCTGATCAAGAATGCTCTGGGTATTGGTCAGGTCATGGATGGTGGTGATCGAACCGTGGCGGATGCCGAGCAGCTCATGGATCACCTTAACCACCGGCGCCAGGCAGTTGGTGGTGCAGGACGCTGCGGTGACGATGCGATGCTGCGCCGGATCGAACAGCCCATCGTTGACGCCCATGACGATGTTCAGTGCTCCCGGCTCCTTCACCGGCGCGCTGACCACCACGCGTTTGACGCCCTGCTCCAGATACTGCTGCAGCATCGCCACGGTCTTCATCTTGCCGCTGGCCTCGATGACCAGATCGCAGCCCGACCAGTCGGTGTCGTTGATCGCCTTGTTGGCGCTGACCTTTACCCGCTGACCGTCGATCACCAGGCAGTCGCCATCGGATCCCGCTTCGTGTTTCCAGCGACCGTGAATGGAGTCGAAGTTGAGCAGATGCGCATGGGTCGCCGCGTCGCCAGCGGGATCGTTGATCTGCACGAAGTCCAGCTCTGGCCAATCCCATGCCGCGCGCAGTGCCAGACGTCCGATGCGGCCGAAGCCGTTGATGCCAACTTTGATGCTCATGGATGACTCGCTTTTGAAAGGTGAATCAGGAAGTTCGTGGCGCAAACATGATGATCGCCATGCCTAGCATCGCCACGGCGCAGCCAAGCAGGTCCCACCAGGTCGGGCGCACGCCATCGACCAGCCACAGCCAGACCAGTGCCACGCCGACATACACGCCGCCATACGCCGCATACACGCGCCCGGCGGCGGTGGGATGCAGCGACAGCAGCCAGGCGAACAGCGCGAGGGAAAGCGCAGCCGGCAGCAGCAACCAGATACTCTTGCCCTGTTTCAGCCAGAGGTATGGCAGATAGCAGCCGACGATCTCCGCTATCGCGGTAATGACGAACAGGCCGAGCGTATTCAGCATGCGAAGCCCGTCATGCGCCGAAGCGTTCGATCCAGCCGACATGCGCCGGATGCTGGATAGCTTTGGGGCGCAACGCCTGGACGCTGGCGATGGCGCTTGCGCGCGGCACGTCGCGGTCTATCAGAATGCGCGCTGCGATCAGGCCCGTACGACCGGAGCCGCCCTTGCAGTGAATGGCGATGCGCTTGCCCGCATCCAGCAGCTCATTGATCCGATCCGTCGACTGTTCCCAAGCCTCGTCGAAGTCCGCCAGCGGCACCTGTTCGTCAGCCACCGGCAGGTGAAACCACTCGAGGCCGCGCTCGGCACAGAGCTGCGCCAGCTGCGTAGCTTCGTTGCGCGCCAGCTCTTCAGCAGGCATCAGGGTGATCAGCGCGTCAGCGCCGGCCGCTTGCAGGGTAGCCAGCGCCTCGTCGACGCTAGTGCCCTTGCTGCCGGGGCACGGTGTGAAGATCAGCTGACCGGCGCTGCCGGGTACATCGAGGATGTCGTAGGGATGGGACACGCGGGCGATTCCTGAAAGTCAGATGGAGCGTTGATTGACGCGACGGGACAGCGCTTCGGCCGACTCCTTGCGTTCCGAATAGCGATCGACCAGGTAGTCGGCCCGGCCGCGTACCAGCAGGGTGAACTTGATCAGCTCCTCCATCACATCCACCACACGGTCGTAGTAGGCCGAGGGCTTCATCCGGCCGGCGTCGTCGAATTCGAGAAAGGCCTTGGCCACCGAGGACTGGTTCGGGATGGTGATCATGCGCATCCAGCGGCCCAGCACGCGCATCTGGTTCAGCGCGTTGAACGACTGAGAGCCGCCACTGACCTGCATGATCGCCAACGTCTTGCCCTGTGTCGGCCGCACCGCGCCCATGGCCAGCGGCACCCAGTCGATCTGCGCCTTGAGCACCGCGCTCATCGAGCCGTGACGCTCCGGCGAACACCACACCTGACCTTCCGACCACTGCATCAGCTCGCGCAGCTCCTGCACCTTCGGATGGCTGTCCGGTGCATCGTCCGGCAGGGGCAATCCGGACGGATTGAATATGCGCGTCTCGGCACCGAAACGCTCGAGCAGGCGCGCAGCTTCCTGTACCAGCAGACGACTGTAGGAGCGCTCCCGGTTAGAGCCATAGAGCAGCAGGATGCGTGGCCTGTGTTCTGGACCTGCCGGCAGAGCAAGCTTGTCCAGGTCAGGCATATCCAGCAGATCTGGGTCGATATTGGGCAGATCGTCGTTCATTAGGCATGTCCTGCTAGGTTCAAAGTGTGCCGATGCGCGCCAGCTCGGTTCTCAGCGTAGCGGCATCCAGCTGAGCGAGCGGTAGCGCGAGAAACGCGGTGAAACGTAGCTTGAGCCTGACCAGCGTGGCATCGAACGCCGCTTTTATTTCCTCGGGACTACCGACGCTCTCGGAAGGATCGGCAAGCCCCCAGTGCGCCTTGATGGCCGGCCCGAAATGCACCGGGCACACTTCGCCAGCGGCCTTGTCGCAGACGGTAATGACGAAGTCGGGATTCAGCGCCTGATGCGCATCGCTGCTCTTGCTATACAAGCCATCAGCCGCAATGCCGGCCCGCGCCAGCGCCTCAAGCGTCAGCGGATTGATATCGCCTCGGGGTACGCTGCCGGCGCTGAACGCGCGCATGCCGGCCGGCGCGAGATGGTTATACAGCGCCTCGGCCAGAATGCTGCGGCAGCTGTTGGCGGTGCAGAGAAAGAGAATGTTCATGGTCGTTCTTGATTCAGGCGCATGAGCTGGCGCGTTCTGGGCGGTTGCGCATACTTTCGAGGCGCTGCACGTTATCGCCCAGCCAATTCTTGTTGGCGGCCAGGATCGGCTGCAGCATGTCGGTCACCCAGTCAGGCAGGTGCGGGTGGAGTCGGTAGTAAACCCATTGGCCCTGACGGCGGTCTTCCAGAATTCCGCATCCGCGCAGCAGCGCCAGATGCCGCGAGATCTTTGGCTGGCTTTCATCCAGAGCACAGGTCAGCTCGCAGACACACAATTCGCCTTCACGGGCGACGAGCAACGCGATCCGCACGCGAGTCTCGTCTGCCAGGCATTTGAATACGGTGGTAGGTGTCAGGTGCTCGACCATTGATATCTTCTCAGCGCTTGTTCTTGACCAACACGAACATCTTGATCCGCTCATGTATCTCGTGAAGCGTGTGCCGGTAAGCATCCGGCTGGTCGCTGGTGGCAGGGTCTTCGAAGTTCCAGGCGATGTACTCGCCCGCACCAGGCAGTGCAAGGCATTCCAACGATGACTTATCACACAGCGTGATCACGAAATCGAACGGTTGCCCTTCCACTTCCTCCAGCGATTTGCTGTGCAATCCCACTGTCGCAACGCCAAGCTGCTCGAGCGCTGCCAACGCTCGTAGATCGACCTGGGTGGGAGCAGTGCCTGCACTGAACGCCTCGAAGTGCTCCGAATCGGTATGCCGCAGCAACGCCTCGGCGAGCTGGGAGCGTGCCGAGTTGGCGACGCAGACGAACAGGACACGCGATTTGTAGGCCATGAAGCCGTTCCCCATAAGATATGCTTGGGCGAATATATTGCTTAGCGCATAAGCAAGTAAAGCTCTCTCTCTCGAGTAGCCCAGCTATTTAGTGCGCGCCGTCAAAGGCGAGTTTGTTGCGCCGGAACAAGAGGCGTATATTCCGCATCGCATATATTTATTCGAACGAATATCCGCCTTTACGGGAGCCGCTTGATGACAGCACCCAATGTTCTCGATGTCATCATCATTGGCGCAGGACAGTCCGCCCTGACGACTGCGTACTTTGTGCGCCGCACGTCGCTGTCCTATCTGCTGTTGGATGAACAGCCCAGTCCCGGCGGCGCATGGCTGCACGCCTGGGAGTCGCTGAGACTGTTCTCACCCGCCGCCTGGAGCTCGATTGCCGGCTGGCCGATGCCTGCTCCGGTCGAGCCGGGCAATCCCACGCGCAGCGATGTTATCGATTATTTGCGACGTTACGAAGATCGCTACCGGTTTCCCATTCAGCGATCGGTTCGAGTCGATACGATCAGCCGCCTCGACGATCTCTGGCGTGTGCAAGCAGGCGATCAGCATTGGCTGGCTCGCGCAGTCATCAGTGCGACGGGCACCTGGAGCAAGCCTTTCATTCCGCCTTATGAAGGGCGCGAGCTTTTTCAGGGTGCGCAGATTCACTCGGCTCACTACCGTGACCCTGGTCCCTTCGCAGGTAAACGGATGATGGTGGTAGGCGGTGGAAACTCCGGCGCGCAGGTCCTCGCCGAGCTATCCAGAGCCAGCGAGACACGCTGGGTCACTCAGGAGCCACCTGCGTTTCTGCCCGACGATGTCGACGGCCGCGTGCTGTTCGAGCGCGCCACCGCGCGCTGGAAGGCGCAGCAGAAGGGACGCAGCATCGACGAGCCGGCCGGCGGCTTCGGTGACATCGTCATGGTGCCGCCGGTGCGCGAAGCCCGCGAGCGTGGCGTTCTGGTGGCCGAGCGCCCCTTCGCGCGCTTCACCGAAACGGGAGTCGAGTGGGCGGATGGGCGTCGTGAGGATCTGGACGCGGTGATCTGGTGCACAGGTTTCCGCCCGGCACTGGATCATCTTCGTGAACTCGGCATCATCGAGGCCGATGGCAAAGTACAGGTAGAAGGCACCCGTGTCGTGAAGCAACCCAATCTCTGGCTGGTGGGCTACGGCGACTGGACCGGCATGGCATCTGCCACGCTGATCGGCGTCACCCGCACGGCGCGAAGTACCGTCGATGAGCTCGTTCAGGCACTTGCCGCAAAGGACCTGCAGCGCCCCTAGCAACCACCGATGCAATCCCGATCATCATGCGAAAAGGTGTAATTAGCGATGTCCAGTCAATGTGAAGTGGCCGGGAAGAAAGCGGCCGGCGTCCCGCTCGGATTCTTCGAGCGTTATCTGACGCTCTGGGTCTTTCTCTGCATCGTTGCCGGCACCCTCCTCGGTCTGGGACTGCCCGCTGCCGCACAAGCGGTCGGCGCGCTGGAAATCGCCCATGTGAACATTCCGGTCGGCCTGCTGATCTGGGTGATGATCATCCCGATGCTGATGAAGATCGATTTCTCGGCGCTGCGGGAGGTTTATGCACAACGGGCGAGCATGGGCATCACGCTGTTCGTCAACTGGGCGGTCAAGCCATTCACCATGGCCCTGCTCGGCTGGGTATTCATAGAGCATGTCTTCGCGCCGTGGCTCCCGGCTTCCGAGCTCGATAGCTACATGGCTGGCCTGATCCTCCTGGGCGCCGCACCCTGCACGGCGATGGTTTTCGTCTGGAGCAATCTCTGCAACGGCAACGCCAATTTCACCCTGACCCAGGTGGCGCTGAACGACGTGGTAATGGTGTTTGCCTTTGCGCCAATCGTCGCCCTGCTGCTCGGCGTGTCGTCGATTCCAGTGCCCTGGGATACCCTGTTGCTATCGGTAGTGATGTACATCGTCATTCCGCTGGCCATCGCCCAGTTCATTCGCGGCAGGCTGATGAAGCGCGGTGAGCGGGCCTTTCAGGCGGCACTGGCGAAGGTGCAGCCATTTTCCATCGTGGCGTTGCTGGCGACCCTCGTCCTGCTGTTCTCCTTCCAGGGCGAAGCGATCGTGGCCCAGCCGTTGATCATCGCCATGCTCGCGGTACCGATCCTGCTGCAAACACTATTCATCGCCGGACTGGGCTACTGGCTCAACCGTCGTTTCCTGGTTCGCCATGATGTTGCCGGCCCTTCAGCGATGATCGGTGCTTCGAACTTCTTCGAACTAGCGGTTGCCGTTGCAATCGTGCTCTATGGTTTCAATTCAGGCGCGGCCCTTGCGACCGTAGTTGGCGTATTGATCGAGGTGCCGGTCATGCTCTGGCTGGTGCGCAGCATCAACCGCAGCTGTGACTGGTACAACCGGGCGTTGCCGGCTGATTGAGCTGGAACCACTCACCTTCGCTTGACCCTGATCAGCAGGGCGGCGCGCAGGCTGACTACCATCGATGCAGACGCCTGAGAGGACCACAGACATGGACAGCCCCGCACAAGAGCAGCCTGCCTCGACCAGTGACACACCACTTTCGCTGAGAGCGCACTTGGCTAACTTCTGGCGGGGCCATCCCACCGAAGCCAAAGTGCTGCTCGGAATGTGCGCGGCATTCCTGCTGATCTTCTTCCTGCCGATGGGCCAGCCCCGTTTCGAAAACGCGGTACTGGAAGGCCTGCGCCTGACGCAGTGGTACGCCCGTGAACATGTGATTCTCTGCCTGCTGCCAGCCTTCGTCATTGCGGGCGCAATGGCCGTCTACATCAGCCAGGGTGCCGTGATGAAGCACCTGGGCCCGGCTTCGCCGAAGCCCGTGGCGTTCGGTGTGGCATCCATCGCCGGCACGCTGCTGGCGGTGTGCTCCTGCACCGTACTGCCGCTGTTTGGCGGCATCTACAGGCGCGGTGCCGGCCTGGGTGCAGCAATCGCCTTTCTCTATTCGGGGCCGGCGATCAACGTCATGGCCGTCGTGGTCACCGCCAAGGTGCTTGGCGCCGAGCTCGGGATCGCTCGAGCCGTTGGCGCCATCGTGTTCGCCTTGGTAATCGGCGCCATCATGCACCTGCTCTACCGCCGCGAGGAGGCTGCACGTGCGGCCAAAAGTGCCCGCGGTTTCGCCGGTGACGACGACGGGCACCCGCTCGGCGACATCGTCGCCTTGTTCAGCTTGATGATCGGCATTCTGGTATTCGCCAACTGGGCCAGCGCGGAGAACTCGGCCTGGATGGCCGTGCATGCCTGGAAGTGGCCAATCACCGCAACCCTCGCCATCTTGCTGGCGTCATTGCTGGTGCGTCGCTGGAACTGGTCGGTACGACCGTTGCTCATGATTGGCGCGCTGGTCGCTGCGAGCGCTCTGCTTGCGCCTCAGTGGCCGGAGCTTGCCATGGTCATAGGCATCGCGGGGTTGATGCTACAGGCCAGTCGCCAGAACGCAGCAAGCCAGGAATGGGTCGGTCAGAGCTGGGACTTCACCAAACAGATCATGCCGTTACTGCTTGGCGGGGTGCTGATCGCCGGCATGCTGCTCGGCCGCCCCGGCCACGAAGGGCTGATTCCCAGCGAGTGGGTCGTCTGGGCTGTGGGCGACAACAGCTTTACGTCCACCCTCCTCGCCTCGGTCCTCGGCGCCTTCATGTATTTTTCTACTCTGACCGAAGTACCCATCGTGGAAGGTCTGTTGGGCGCAGGAATGGGCAAGGGCCCGGCACTGGCAATCCTTCTGGCGGGGCCTGCGTTGTCGCTACCGAACATGCTGGTGATTCGTACCGTGCTCGGCACGCAGAAAACGATCGTGTACTGCTCGCTGGTAGTGGTCATGGCCACGCTCAGCGGCTATCTCTATGGCCAGCTGATGTGAGGACGACAATGAAACTGACTGTTTATGGGTCTGGCTGCGCCAAGTGCCAACAGCTTTCCGCCAACGCCGAAGCTGCCGCGCGGCGACTCGGGCTGGAGTTCGAGGTCGAGAAAGTCACCGACGTAAACGCCATCATCGACGCGGGCGTCATGCGCACCCCTGCGCTCGCAGTTGATGAGGATATTGTCGTGGAGGGCAAGGTGCCAAGCAGCGATGAGCTTGAGCAGCTGCTGGGCTGAGTGATCTCGTCGCAATGCTGCAATGCGGCACGACTGTCGAACGGAACCGTCCTGTGCAGTTCACGGCCTCATAGTTGAACTGTCAGGAGGAGCGAGAAGTGTCCGATTCGATGACGTACCTGGCCATAGCGGCCGCGGTAGCGCTGATAGCCGCGAATCTGCTTGCGATCATCAGCGTCTTCAAAAGTGAGCGAACCGTAGGCGCAAAGGCGCTTTGGGCAATCGGTATTGCCGTCTTCCCGATACTGGGACTGCTGTTCTGGCTGCTGGTCGGCTTGCGCCGGGCGCGCTGATCAGGGCTTCAGCCCCAACAGATACAGCGCTTTGCCCAGCACCCTTACCGAATCGGCATGTTTGCCAGCCTGATGCAGCTGCTCGCCCTCAGCACGCAACTCACGAACTTGCTGCAGCGTAGCGGCCTCCTTGGGCGGATTGGTTTCGAGCTGCTCATCAATCTTGGCCATGTCCATGGGACAGTGCATCGCCAGCAGCGGCGTGCTGAACAGGACGGCAAGGGTAAAAGCTGTGAGGCGTCGCATGGCTGTTCTCCTCGCGCGAAAGGCGCTCTCGAAGTATAGATAGCCTTTACGGAGTCGCTCGTTGCCAAACTAATTGGCGTATCAAGATGCCTGGCTTTTAGCCGCGTAAAAGAAAAAGCCCCAAACAACTAGTTGCTTGGGGCTTTTCAATATGGAGGCCGATGTCGGAATCGAACCGGCGTACACGGATTTGCAATCCGCTGCATAACCACTCTGCCAACCGGCCTCAAAACGAAGGCGCCGCATGATTACTGCGGCGCGATCTACAAACTGGAGCGGGAAACGAGACATTTACTAGGCGCGTAAGTCGTTGTTTCCCGAACACTTTCTTCGCCGAGGTGGCCAGCGAAGACCTTAATTGTAGCCTTGTTTTTCGTCCCCGGCAACAAGTTCGTCCAAAGAAATCCATCGACGTCCAAAGACGCACACTCCACGCACCAGACCCGCACCCCGCACATCGCCATCCGCGTGGACTCGAACTAGCACCCCATATCCCGTTCTCTGCTTCTGCATCTTTACCGCGATGCCGACTAGGCAGCAGGCTTCCGATGTCGGGGCAGTTCGGATGCCAACGTGGAAAGGCGCGCACCGCGCATCGCGGCGCCATCTGCGCAAGCCACGCCGGAAGAACGCACACCCTAGCCATGGTGCGTCGGCGCGCGATTCTTTATGGATATATCAGGATGCCGGGATGAGCATGACGGGAGCGCATTCGCTGCGTCCGGCTTGACGTTGGATGACGATTGCCATCCCCTTCGCACCCCTTGAGACCGTTGGCATATCAGGCCATACCCAGACGGTTTTGCAGGGGCCGCAACTTCTTACGACCCTGATAGCGTGAGCGTCACTGTCGAGCCTGCGTCCTGATGCTCGACCTTCTAGTCGATGAATTTTTACACATCGAGCACACGACGGCTACCAGTAGCGCCGACTGGTAAGAGGTACTCAAGCCCAATGACGAAGCCGCCCTCGGGGCTCGCTTCCTGCACAGACAACACACCGGCCATGAGGTCGGCGGCAAAGGAGTCGGCCATGTAGTTCTTCTCCTGGAAGGAGACGGAGCATGCAAGAGAACAAGAATGATGCACCCACATCAAAGGTGTTCTATCGCCCGATCGAAGCGTCCATCCGCTGGGCCGGGCTGCTGCGGTACGAGCAGGTGATTCTGGCCTCGATTTCGTCGCCCCGGAACCTGCCACTTTCGCTGGACTGCCCACGCTGGGGCGAACTGCGGCTGTACACCGAACGCATCTATGACGGCATCCTCAATGGGGAGCTGCCCTTCGGGCAGGACGGCATCACGACGCACGACACCGAACTGATCGACTCTCTCGATCTCACCGTCCGCCATGTCGATCTAAAGCGCTGGATGCGCCAGCAATACCCCGAACAGCGACCAGGCTTTCTCTTCTCCCGCAGCGAGCGCATCACCCATCCCTTCATCTCGCTAGAGACTGGGCAAGCCATGCTGGTTGAGCAGCTCGCCCTGAAATCCGCCTTGGAACAGTCCAAGCGCCAACTTCGCGAGCTGCAGGACAAGCACGACGCGCTGCTCAAGCAGTCCACGGTGATTCCCGCCTGCGCGCAGTGCCCGATCAGCGATCGGGCCGAGGCCACCTACCTGAACATCATCGGGGGCATGCTGGAGCTGATGCTCGGCCAGTCGCCCTCGGGCATGCCGTACTCCAGCTTCAAGACGCAGGAGGCCGTGGTCAGCGCACTGGTCGCCCATCACCACGGCGTCATGGGGATCGCCGAGCGGACGTTGAACGGAAAGTTCGCCACGGCCAGACGCCGGCTGCATAGCGCCACGCTCTGAGGATTGCCAGCTTGTATGTGCAGTCGCGGAGATTGCATTTGCAATGTCTTTCCGCAGCCGTGTCTATTGAATAGAGGTCACGCCAACAAACGCCACTGAGCGTTCAGGAGTGACCGCCATGTCGCAAACACCTGTACTGCCGCCGAACGAGCGCCGTATCCTGCGCCTTGATGAAGTCGAAGCCAAGTCCGGCTTCAAGCGCGCCCACATCTACAACCTGATGAAGAAGCGCCAGTTCCCGCAGGCGCTGCGCCTGGGTGTGCGCGCCGTCGGCTGGGATTCCATCGAAATCGATCAGTGGATCGCCGAGCGCGTCAACAACCGGGCCTGACCCGTTCTCCCGCGGACCTTCCATCCTCACACGGAGAACGCCATGCAGGTTGTATCCATCATTTCAACGAAAGGTGGCGTCGGCAAGACCACCACGGCCGCGAACCTGGGCGGGCTCGTCGCCGACGCGGGGCTGCGCGTGCTGCTGCTCGATCTCGACGTGCAGCCCACCTTGTCGTCCTACTACGAACTAGGACACCGCGCGCCTGGCGGCATCTATGAACTGCTGGCCTTCAACGAGCGTGACCTCGGCCAGCTCGTGTCCCGCACAATCATTTCGGGCCTGGACCTGGTGCTGTCCAACGACCACCGGGGCGAGTTGAACACCTTGCTGCTGCACGCGCCGGATGGACGCCTGCGGCTACGGCACCTGCTGCCGGTCCTGGCCCCCTTCTATGACCTGGTGCTGATCGACACCCAGGGCGCGCGCTCGGTGCTGCTGGAGATGGCGGTGCTCGCTTCCGATCTCGCGCTGTCACCCGTGACCCCGGAAATCCTCGCCGCCCGCGAGCTGCGGCGCGGCACCATGCAGTTGCTGGAGGACATCGCACCGTACCGGCACCTCGGCATCGAGCCGCCACCGCTGCACCTGCTCATCAACCGCGTCCACCCCTTGTCGGCGAACGCCCGGCTGATCCAACAGGCCTTGCGCGACCTGTTCCAGGACCACGCCGGCATCCGCGTGCTGACCACCGACGTGCCGGCCATCGAAGCCTATCCGCGCGCCGCGACGCGCGGCCTACCAGTGCATCGGGTCGAATACCGCCAACCACCGGGCAGAGTCGCCCCCGCCGCGCTCGACACCATGCGCGGCCTCGCCGGCGAGCTGTTCCCGCAGTGGCAACACCGATTTGCCGCGGTGTCCGGCCGTTCGCCAGTCCCTCTTGATACCGGGAGGCCCCATGGCGAACGCACATGAACTGGCCCGAGGGCACAAACGGCTGCGCGCCCTGATCGAGTTCGCTGTCGGTGAAGGCTGGCACGTCAAGCGCACGCCGGGCGGCCACCTCAAATTCACCAAGGCAGGCTGTGCCGCGATCTACACCAGTTCGACGGCCAGCGACCACCGGGCTGCCCTCAACGCCCGTGCGCAGATCCGCCGCGCCGAGCGCGAGGCCCGATCCCAAGCGCAGGGAGGCAGCCATGGCTGAGATCACCTCCCAGCAAATGGCAGGCAAGCTGCTCGCGGCCGGGTTCGAGCGCAGCGGCCCGGCCGCGTCGGCCTTGAGCGACCCGATCGCCGACACACCCATGGTCGTGACCCTGGACCAGTTACGCCCCTACGACCATGACCCGCGCAAGAAGCGCAATCCGGCCTATGAGGAAATCAAGGCATCCATCCGCGAGCGTGGTCTGGATGCGGCACCGGCCATCACCCGACGGCCTGGCGAGGGCCACTACATCATCCGCAACGGCGGCAACACGCGGCTGGCGATCCTGCGCGAACTGTGGTCGGAGACCAAGGACGAGCAGTTTTTCCGCATATCGTGCCTGTTCCGGCCGTGGCCCAGCCGCGGCGAAGTCGTCATGCTGACCGGCCACCTAGCCGAGAACGAACTGCGCGGCGGCCTCACCTTCATCGAGCGCGCCCTCGGCGTCGAGAAGGCGCGCGAGTTCTACGAGCAGGAAAGCGGCGCCGCCCTGAGCCAGTCCGAACTGGCCCGCCGCCTGGCCGCCGATGGCTTCCCGGTCCAGCAGTCGCACATCAGCCGCATGAACGACGCGGTGCGCTACCTCCTGCCGGCGATCCCCGCCGTGCTCTATGGCGGCCTCGGCCGCCACCAGGTCGAACGCCTGTCGGTCATGCGCAAGGCCTGCATGTTCGCGTGGGAACGCTACGCCAAGGGCCGCACGCTGGTCCAGGACTTCGACGAGTTCTTTCAAGAAGTCTTGTCGCAGTTTGATGTACAGGCCGACGAGTTCTCCGCGCAGCGCGTACAGGACGAGCTGATCGGTCAGATGGCCGAGCTGCTGGGCGTCGATTACGACGTGCTCGCGCTGGACATGACCGAATCCGAGAGCCGCCAGCGCGCCCTGGTCAGCGATCCGACGCCATCCTCGACACCGCCCGCCTTGCCGGAGCCTGGGGTTATCGGGCGCCCACCTGCCAACGCCTCTCCGCCCACCACAGGGCCAGCATCGGCAGCGCAGCCTGCAGGCCCTGCGTCTCCCACCTCAACGCGCGAGAGCGACGCAGATGCCAACGAGGCGGGCACGGCCAGTCCGACAGCGAACGACCACCTGCTTCAGAAGCACATCGTCTCACCGGCGCCAACGACCGAACGGCTCCAGTCCATCCAGCGCATGGTCGCCGACCAGTTGGGCGATGCGCTGCCGCCCGACTTCTCGGCGAACGTCTTGCAGTCCATCCCCGTGCAGGCCGGCGGGCTCTATCCGATCTCTGATGTCTGGTACATCGACGCGAGCCTGGACACGCCCGAGCGCCTGCGCATCCACGTCGCGCAGTTCGCCCGCGAGATCGCGGGCGAGGCCCGCCTGGACGAGTGCATCGATGACCGTCCAGACGGCATCGGTTTCGCCTGCCGTACCCACGCCCAAGACCCGGGGCCGCTGGGCCGTGCCGTCCTGGCGCTGCTGGCATGCCTGGCCGGTCAGCAGCCCGCCGACGTCGGCTTGGATAACAGGCAATTCGTCATCGACCTGTCGGCGCTGCTGCACGGAAAAGGCGACGCAACCCGGCGACTGAGCGACACCGCACTGGTCAAGCTGTTCCGGCTGCTGCGGCTGGCCCGCCGTCTGCTCGACCTGAACGCCGGCGCTGCGGACCCTGGAAAGTGACCGAGGGAGGCCAGCATGTCCGCACCACACCCACTCAACCAGGCCGTCATCGCCCAGGCCCTCTATGACCTGCGCAATGGGCAACTGCGCCGCTGCAAGCTGATGGGGTTTGGCGAGGAAGAGCTGGACGCCCTCAAGCATCCCGCGCTGATCAGCGTGCTGGCCAACGCCAACGTCTCGTGGTGCTCGGTGACGGTCAACCGCGAAGTGCTCCGTCGTCTGCTCAGGCAGGCGCAGGATGTGGAGAAGGAGATCGCCACGGTCGATCGCATGCTGCGCCTCGGCGCGAGCACCGAAATGGTCAGCCGCTTCTACGGCCTGACCCACCAGGAAGTGGCGCTTCGCCGCGAAATCCTCGGCCTGCCCAAGCGCAAGGGTCGCCATCCCGTGCTGGACGAGAAGCAGGACACGGAGCTGTGGCGGCAATGGAAGGCCGTGACCAGCAGCAGGAACGTCGATCTCGAAGACGAGACCTCCATCCTCGATGCCGCCATGGACTTGGCCGAAGGCATGTCGCTGCCTCTGTCGGTGGTCTGGGCCTCGATCAAGAGCTGGGTCGATCAAGGATTGGGTTGACCATGGCCGTGGACGACACCGCACCACGTCGTGGCCCCATCGCACTCGCAGACCTGTTCGACGCTGCGCTGAAAGACCTTGTGCCCAAGCCCAACGCCGACGCGCCCCCGCCCACACCCACGCCTGTCGCGATGCCCACGGGCCCGGCGTCTGGCGATGCCTTCCTGTTCAGCGGCAACCGACACGAGACCGTACCGCGACGGCTGTTCCTCGACCGTCGCCTGACGCCACTGGAGCGCAACGCCTGGCAGGTCTTCCGGCTGATGCTCAATGACGATGGCGTGACGGCGTTCCCGACGTATGAACAGGTTCGGCCTTGGCTGGCGTCGATGCCCTGCGCCGGGCAGGCCTCGCACGAAACCGTGGCGCGAGCCCTGACGCTGCTGCGGCTGACCCGATGGCTGAGCCTGGTGCGGCGACGGCGCGATGCCAAGACCGGCCGCATCCTCGGCAATCTCTATGTCCTGCACGACGAGCCGCTGACCCCCTTTGAAGCGATGCAGCTCGACCCGGATTACCTGCAGCTCGTCAGCCAGGCGCTCGGCCATTCGGCCAAAGCCGTGCAGATCGTGGGCCTGCACACCCTCAAGGAAATCGGCGAAGACCCGATGCTGGCTGGGCGCACCCTGCCGTCGAGGCTGCAAGTCCTGGCCGAACGCCTCGCCAGCCAGGGCGTCGGGGCGCACGAAGGTTATCCACAGGAGGACGCCACGCACGAATCCGAAGAAGGGGCGACGAGCCTTCTTCGGAATCCCGATGCCCCCACTTCGGAATCCGAAGCAGGGTCGAAACCCGCGCCAGACGCCTCTCTTCGGAATCCGAAGCAGGCCCGTACAGTACGTAGTAGTCGTATTAATGAAGTACGTACTACCGCGCAGACACAGGCGCAGGCGCGCGCGCTGGGCGACCTGCAATGGCCAAAACACTTCGCGGAACTGAAGGCAGAGCAGCAGACAGGTGCGCGGGTGGCATTGCAGCAGGTCGATGCTGCGCTGAGGCAGGCGGTGCTGGACGAATGGGCCGCACGATGCAGCAACCATGGCATCCGCAATCCGGCTGGGTATCTGTTCGGCATCATCCAACGGGCCATCCATGGCGAATTCAACGCCTGGGCCAAGAAAGATGCGCCGTCAGCACCCGTGCCGCCGAATGAGCGGCCACCACCAGCACCACCGCCATCCCAGCCGCAGGGCAAGCCGGTGCCGTCAGAAGTCGCCAGGCAGCACATCGAGCGGCTGCGCAACCTGCTCGCCAGCAAGTGAGCGGGCCTGCAAGGCGGTGAAGTGGATGCCAGTGGCTTCCAGTAGAGCTATCCCCAGGGGATAGTTCTACTGACGGCTACACGTCGAACCGCTGCACGCCAAGCCCCGATCGCCTGCGGCGGGATCGGCCTTGTCCGCGCTTGATCCGGGCGTGCAGCGTTCCTTGGCGCTCCATGGAACTATCCCCTGGGGATAGCTCGCACCACATGCACCCGCCGCGCCGTGAACCGGGGACTGGCGGGTTTCGGTTTGTTGACTGACTGCCTTCCGCCACCTGCCGAAGCTGTCCGCTCTTTTCCAACAACGAGCGGACACCATGGCAACCACCAACGAACCCCTGCAACTGAATCTCGGCTCCTTGCGCAGCGCGATGTCGCTGACGCTGCACACGCACCACGCCTCTCGCATCTGGCACGGCCGCGCCGCCGCCGAGGGGCGACCGGGCATCGTCGGCCTGAACGGCTACATCGCGCAGATGAACAAGATGCGGCGCGGCTCGGAGCAGGACGACCCGTACAGCGACTTCTGGATGCTGCGCATCGAGGACAAGCTCGACCAGACGAAGGCCACGCTGCAATCGCTGCGCGAGCAGGTGGACCAGGCCCTGGCAAGCGTGCCGCCGGCACTCACCCTGGGCGAGAACCTCAACGTGCAGCCCGTCAAGCTGCCGCTGTTCGTCAATGCGCAGTTGGGTTTTGCCGCGGTGTACTTGCTGGCCGACTACGACGACATCGCCCGCAAGCTGATCCTCGCGCACCACACGGCGTTGATCGATCGCTCGACGCTCGAACGCTGGCTCAACGAAGGCGCGCATGCGCTGCGCAGTCTTTTCAGCCTGGCCCACCAGTACCGCTACTCGGGCTGCACCCGCGACGACTTCGCTTCCAAGAATGCGGCAGCGCGGGCGGCGCTGGAGAAGTACGGCGAGTTGCCGCAGGACGTGCTGGAGGGCACGCGCCGCTCGAAGTTCGCGCCGCCCATCGTGCGCCGTGGCCTGCAGCAGCGCGGTGACGGCCCTGCCGCAACCGCATCGCCCAGCGACGAGGCCGCCACCACCCAGGCACCCGAGACCACCGCGGGCGAGGACGCGCAGGCATGAGCGACCCGAACCGCGACACCCGCTATTTCCGGCCGCTGCAACAGACCGCCTTCATGCGGCTTGAACACGCAGGCTCTCAAAAAGGCCTTTTAAGGCCTTTTAAGGGTAAAGGGGACTTGGAGGCCTGGGCCAGTCAGTGCTTCGCCATGCGCGACGAGTTGATTGGCTTGGCGCAGCGACAGGTGCTGCCACAGGCCCTCGGGCATCCCTTCCACCTGCTGCCCATCGAGTTAGCCCAGCAGACCACCGGCGCAGGCACGGTGTTTTTGCGCTGGCGCAAGCACGACAGGTCAGCCATGGGCGTGGCCCTGTGGCAGGAGCTGATGGCGAGTACCAGCACGCCGGTCAACCTCCTGGCCGACCTGCACGCGATCGAGCTTCAGCGCATCACGCTGAACATGCAGATCAGCCTGTTGCACACCTTGGGCAGGCAGGCCCAGGAGTGCGCCAGCAAGGCCGCCGAGGCGGAAGACGCCTACCTGCGCCGGCTCAAGTCCACACCGCCCACCCTGCGCGATCGGTAATCGCGCAGGGCACCCCAGCACGCGCCCGCCGCCAACCAGGTGCGGGTATTCAACCACCACGGAGATTGCAACATGAGCACGCATTTTTCTGGCGAGGGCAACATCGGTTCGCCCCCCGAGTACCGGGAGTTCCCCAACGGCAACGACGAGCCCAGCCGCCTTCTGCGCCTGAACGTCTATTTCGACAACCCCATTCCCAAGAAGGATGGCACCTTCGAGGATCGCGGCGGCTTCTGGGCGCCGGTGGAAATCTGGCACCGCGACGCCGCGCACTGGAAGGACCTGTACCAGAAAGGCATGCGTGTGCTGGTCGTCGGCCGCATGGAACGCGAACCCTGGACGGACAACGAGGATCAGCCGCGCGAGACCTGGCAGATCAACGCGCGCAGCGTCGGCATCCTGCCGTTCCGCATCGAGTCCGTGACCCTCAGCCCCAGGCAGCAGGAGACCGCGCAGGAGGCGCAGCCGAAGCCCCAGGCCGCCCAGGAACCGACCGCGCCGAAGGAGCCGAAGCGCAGGAAGTGATCCGGCATGGGGCGGCGGCAGTCGTCGGTCGCCCCATGCACTCGCGAGCTATCCCCAGGGGATAGCTCCATCAACGTCCACCGGCTTCCACGCGCTCCCGAAAATCGCGGCTCCCGGCCGGCACACGCCCGGCCGCACGCCACTTCCGTCCCGACCATTCCATCCCGTGAAAGTGGTCGCCACCGCATGCGGCTTGTTTGCTGCTGCCCCTGGTGGTTCTCGGCATCCTCGATTCCAGCAACTCAATGAACCACGGAAATCGGATGGACGGACATGCGGCTGTTCTTGTGCGAGAAGCCCTCCCAGGGCAAAGACATTGGCCGGATTCTCGGCGCGACGCAGCGCGGTGAAGGCTGTCTCAGCGGCTCCGGTGTCACCATCACATGGTGCATCGGCCATCTCGTAGAAGCGGCAGCCCCCGAGGTCTATGACGCGGCACTCAAGCGCTGGTCGCTGGAGCAGTTGCCCATCGTTCCCCAGCAATGGCGGGTCGAGGTCAAACCGAAGACCGCCACGCAGTTCAAGGTCGTCAAAGCGCTGCTGGCGAAGGCGACCCATCTGGTCATTGCAACCGACGCCGATCGCGAGGGCGAGCTGATCGCCCGCGAGATCATCGACCTGTGCGGCTACCGCGGCCCCATCGAGCGCCTATGGCTGTCGGCGCTCAACGATGCGTCGATCCGCGCCGCGCTCGGCAAGCTGCGGCCGTCGTCCGACACGCTGCCGATGTACTACTCGGCGCTGGCGCGCTCGCGCGCCGACTGGCTCGTGGGCATGAACCTCAGCCGGTTGTTCACCGTGCTGGGCCGGCAGGCAGGTTACGACGGCGTGCTGTCGGTCGGGCGCGTCCAGACGCCGACGCTCAAACTCGTCGTGGACCGCGACCGCGAGATCGCGGCCTTCAAGTCGGTGCCGTTCTGGGCCATCGATGTGTCCTTTTCCGCAGGTGGACAGACTTTCAGCGCGCAGTGGGTTCCGCCCGATGGCTGCACCGACGACGCCGGCCGCTGTCTGCAGCAGCCCATCGCCCAGCAAGCCGCGCAGCAGATCCGCACTGCGGGCAGCGCCCAGGTGGTATCGGTCGAGACCGAGCGCGTGCGCGAAGGCCCGCCGCTGCTGTTCGACCTGGGCACGCTTCAGGAGGTTTGTTCCAAGCAGCTTGGGCTGGACGTGCAGGAGACCCTGGAGATCGCCCAGGCCCTGTACGAGACGCACAAGGCCACGACGTACCCGCGTTCGGATTCCGGCTACCTGCCCGAAAGCATGTTCGCAGAGGTGCCCACGGTCCTGGACAGCTTGCTCAAGACCGATCCCTCGCTGCGCTCGATCATGGGCCAGCTCGACCACTCGCAGCGCTCTCGCGCCTGGAACGATGGCAAGGTCACGGCGCACCACGGCATCATTCCGACGCTCGAACCCGCGAACCTCTCTGCCATGAGCGAGAAGGAACTGGCGGTGTACCGGCTGATCCGCGCGCATTACCTCGCGCAGTTCCTGCCCCACCATGAGTTCGACCGCACTGTCGCCGAGCTGTCCTGCGGCCAGCAGAAGCTGGCGGCCACCGGAAAGCAGGTCGTCGCCCAGGGTTGGCGGCTGGTGCTGGCCGAGCCGCAAGCGGACGAGGATGGAGAAGCCACGGCGCGCAGCCAGGTGCTCCCCGCGCTGCGCGAGGGCATGGCGTGCCAGGTGGCCGAAGCCGAGATCAAGGCGCTCAAGACGATGCCGCCCAAGCCCTACACGCAGGGCGAACTGGTCAAGTCCATGAAGGGGGTCGCCAAGCTGGTGACGAACCCGCGCCTGAAGCAGAAGCTCAAGGATACGGTCGGCATCGGCACCGAGGCGACACGGGCCAACATCATCAGTGGGCTGATCGCCCGCGGCTACATCGTGAAGAAAGGACGCTCCATCCGTGCATCGGATGCGGCATTCACGTTGATCGACGCCGTGCCCGCGGCGATTGCCGACCCCGGAACCACCGCCGTGTGGGAACAGGCGCTCGACATGATCGAGGCCGGACAGCTCACCCTGGACGTGTTCCTCGGCAAGCAGACTGCATGGATTTCGCAACTGATCGTACAGTACGGCAGCACCTCGCTGTCCATCAAGGTTCCCCAGGGTCCCGCTTGCCCGCAGTGCGGCGCACCGACGCGCCAGCGCACCGGCAAGACCGGCCCCTTCTGGTCGTGCAGTCGCTACCCCGACTGCAAAGGCACGCTGCCGGTCGATTCCGGCACGTCCAAGCGCGGTGCCTCGCGCCCGCGCAGTAGCGGCCGCAAGGGCTCCTAACCGACCCCGCTCCCCGAGAGCCGTGCCCGCCATCGGCGGCGTGGCCCATGTCCCGCACGCCCTGCGGGACGCCCAGCGCGCAACGCCTTCTCTTGTCCGTGTGCGCGTCCCGCTCGGCCGCCCCCGGCCGCGGGGCCTGAAGGTAGCTTCTCCGCGAACCGTGTCCGGGGTTTCCCGGCGCATTCTGCTGATCTGCATTTTTCCGCCTCTGCGAAGGGTCCCCCGATGGCTTGCCAGGCTGCGAGCCACCCGGAGACCCTTCGTGGTCAGCGGTATTCGATGCCGTGCCCAACGGCGAAAAACTGGGCTCCTTTTGTGCGCGGATGTGCGCCAGAAGATGCCGGCGCCAACCACGATATGCGCCGGGTGCGATTGCTTGATGAGCAGACGGTTCTAGCGACGACCGGGCCTGCCAATCAGCCCACGGGTGGTTCCGTCCTCCCGAGCCGGAGGCCGCAAGGCCTTCGGCGCCTTTCTCCTGCCGATCAACGGCCCGGCAGGATCACACCTGCAGGTGACCTGACATCTTCATCTCCTTATCCTCGACACCTCACAGCAATGCAGTTGCTCTCCAGCAGCGTACGCAGCGACATCGAGGTGATGAGTCCACTTGATAACCCCTCACGTCGAAGCTGGGGGATAGCACACCGAATGGCTACTTTGCAGCGGAAGCCGTCAGACGCCTCCAATTTCAACTGGTCCGCATAGCCGGCTCCTGCCAGCTATGACCAGCAGGCTGAGCGATCAATCGGGGCTCGGCCAGATGCCGTTTTCCAACTGACGCGGCGCGCCCCGCGCACGAAGCTGCCCGCATGTTCGCTGATTCGTCAGCACATGCCAGCAGCCAGGGTTCCAAGCTGCCGCGGATCTCTTCCGCGTTGCCCGCCAGTCCGCATCGCATCAGGTCTGCGGACGCGCGTCCCCCGTGACGTCGATGCTTTTTATCAACCGCGTGCGGGAGCTGCCATCCCGCGAGGGACGAGGCCCCGCTTTTCCAAGGAGCCCGTCCATGTCCCAGCAAGCATCTTTCGGCCAATTGGCCTCGACCTACTGCGGCAAGTTCCTGCCGCTCGAAGTCCTGCAAAGCGCCGCCGGTCACTACATCGGCACGCGCGATGCCGAAGGCCCCGTTTCGCGGGAATCCCGCGAGTACTTCCGCAGCTACGCCGCGGCTCAACGTGCCCTCGATAGAGGCGGCTGGTCCCAGCTCGCCGTTCCTTGATCCAAACTGGAGGAATCACGTCATGAACCAGCTACTGCCGCAGGAAGTCGTCGATCAGATCATGCGGGAAGAGCAGCATTTCGCCGCCGCGCCCCAAGCCTTTTTCGAGGCATGGAAGCGCGGTGTCGAGATCGCTGGCCCCGAGTGGTTCGGCAACGGCACCCGTGAAGGTCTAAACCTGTCCAAGAGCAAGTGGGATCTGCGCCCCAACATGCTGCGGCTCAACGACGCCCTCGGCGTCCTGAGCAGCGGCGAACGCATGTTCCTGTCCGCCATGGTCAGCTTCTACAACGCGCGCGAGGGCGGTGCCATGCTCAAGCGCTGTCACTTCAACGGGCTGTCGGACTTCGACGGTCTCGACCTGCAACGCCGCAAGGTCATCGCCGACCTGCTCGTGAACTACAACGGTTGGTGATCCGGTCTCCGGCACACCACCACGTCTTCGTTCACTCCCCACGAGGGGCATGCGCCCACGAGGCCGTGCCCCTCATTTTATTTCCCGTAGTCCAGAGCAGTGCTGACAACGCCATGGTCGGCGCTGCCTGACACTTTTTCCATTTTTCAACCCACCGGGTCCAATTCCCGGTGGCGGGAATTGGCTCCATTATTCAATCTGGAGAGTTCCCATGTCTCAGAAACCTAATCCCTTTCTTCGCGGCTACTGGAATCTGAAAATCGTCCGCACGCTGTGCATCAGCTACGAGGACGGAAGCCCGCATGTCTGGCGCAACATCCATGCGAGCCAGCAACACCTCTCCGACGAGGAACTGGTTTCATCGTCCTGCATCGTCGCCAGCGATTTCGCCGTGGTCAGCAATGGCCGCGAAGCCGTGAGCGCCGAGGTACTGGCCGAATGCGATGCCGGTGAAGGCGTCAGCGGCGAAGGCGTGATCGGAGCCGTGGTCTATGCCATCCATGGCGAGGACTTCGACGGCCGCCCAGTCCACGTCGGTGATGCCTATTCGGCCGAGGCCGCGCGGGAAGCCGTGCAGCGCCTGAGTTTCGAGACCGGCAATTACAGTCGGTGCTGGGAAATCAGCCGTGAGCACATCACCGTCGATACCTGGCACTACCTCGCCAACCTGGCGGACCTCGCCACGCCGGAGGCCTTTCTCTTCGTTGCATTCCGGGTGCCGTACAGCCCGGCGATCGGCGTCAAGCTGATTTCCACGCCCTGGACGGACCAGAACCTGGAGCACGCCGAAGGCATCACCGCCGAGCAGCTTCGACAGGAGCATCGGAACAAGGGCATGCCGGATGATCTGGCGAACATCCTTGATCTGGCTGGCCGGGCCGATGTGCGCATCCTGATCCTCGACGCCGACGCACCCGCGCTGCTGGGCCTGCCACTGGCCGAGTCCTAGCAGCCGCACGACGCGCCAACCTTCCTCTTTGTCTCCCCCAAGCCGGCCCGTCTCCCGCCAGGAGCCGGGCTGGTCCATTTTCATAGGAGCAACCTCATGTTCCCCGACCTCATCTCACGCGCACCCGACTTCGAGCACCAGCTTGGAGCCTGCGTCAACGCCATGGGCCAGGACGACGCCATCGGCCAGATCCTGGTATTCGAGCGCACGCACGGCACGCTGCACATGCGCCATATCGCCGGCGCCGACTTGGTGGACACCGACATTGACGACTACGAGATGGTCGTCTTCGACGGTGGCAACACCAGCGGCGACACGTGGAAGCATGTGTTCTTCCCGCGTCAGCGCGAGCACTACTTCGTGTACGAAGCCTGACCCAACCAGCCCCTTTCGAGGGGCTTCTTCTTGCCCGCAGCGCAGGAAAACCGGGTGCGGCGAAGTGCCGTTTCATGCGGGCGGGTAGCCCGGCCCAGGGCCATCCTTGCCCCCATGTTCGTCGGCGTTGCCGACACATGCCCAGGCAGCCGAGACCTTCGAGGCTGCAAGTGCGGAAAACCGTGCTGGTCGTTTTTTCCTGTGGACGTACCGCGTCCATCCACCCACAAGGGGTCTCTCCCTTGCGGGCCGGGATTCCCTTGTTCTTCCCCAAGGAGATTCCCATGGATCGCTCTCTCATCAAGACCCTGATGCCTTCGCTTGTCGCAGGCCATGTGCCCCGCAACGTGCGGTCGTTCAAGTACCGTGTGTTCGATGATCAGCCGCAGTCCTCGACACTGGGCTTCGTCATCGATCCCCAGCCCTTCAACGGCAAGGTGGTCGCGGCCAACGACAACGCCATCGTCGTCAAGCTCAAGCCCA
Source organism: Stutzerimonas kunmingensis (assembly GCF_900114065.1). Lineage (GTDB taxonomy): Bacteria > Pseudomonadota > Gammaproteobacteria > Pseudomonadales > Pseudomonadaceae > Stutzerimonas > Stutzerimonas kunmingensis. The sequence goes on along the minus strand of NZ_FORS01000002.1, from coordinate 509,952 downwards.
GCGAGTTCGCGGTACTCGATCCCAGCCTGGTATCCATCGTTCCCAGCGAAGGCGCCAAGGTGCATGTCCAACCGTATGCCCGCCGCCGCTTCGACGGCCTGCGTGCGGACACCCCGGAAGAGCGCACGGAGATGACGTCCGATGGCACTCCCTACACCGTCAAGACGCACATCCTCGGCTCCGCACCGGCCAAGCTGCCCATCCCCGAGCCAGAGTGCCTGGAGTTGGGCCAGCTCATCCAGCAGTTGGAAGAAATGCCAGCACCCGACGGGTTCCGTCGCATCACTCACATGCTGGTCGATGCGGGCGCCCGCGACTTCACCTGGGTCGATCCCACGCCGTCCAAGATCATCGAAACGCCTCCGGCAATCAGCTTCACGGTTTCGACCACGAAGTTCGAGGGCCGGGTGACGATCCTGTACGACCGCGCGGGCGACACCTACGTGGTGGAGCTGCGCCGCGACGGTGAACTCGATCGGCACGACGAGGTGTATTTCGACATGCTCGGTGACGTACTGGAGCGGCTTATCGACGACGGGCGCTGGCGCCTGATCGACGTGAGCGTGATCAACGCCAAGGCCAACCGGCGACGCCAGGCGGTTGCAGCATGACGTCCAAGGCAAATGACTGCTGGGTGGTGTATTCGCCCAACGAGTCGGCCACCAGCGACAGCGCCGGTTTCTGGTCCAACGAGTTCGGCTGGGTCCAGTTCGACCAGGCGACGCGCTTCTCGCTCGAAGAAGCCTTGTACGCAGAGATTCCGGTCGCAGTCGGTCGGGATACGCGCTTCGTCCCGTGGCAGGAAGCCCGGCAGCACTACGGCTGAGTCCGCAGCCTACCGGCGACTTGCCCCATAGGCCTTTCATCCGTTCGGGTGGAGGGCCTTTTTTTCAGGAGATGAACCATGTCACTTCGATTCAAAGGCAGCGACCTGCGCCCCGTGCTGGCCGAGGCCGTCGCCAACCAATGCCGCGTCGTCCTCGCCAAGGACCAGGGCGTGTACTTCCTCGCCGAGCAGGGAGAGCGCCGTCCCGATGGCCGCGTGAAGCTGCTGGCCTATGCCGTCGGCTGCAACCCGGATACCGACCCGTTTGACGACTGGTGGGAGCTGGCGCGCGCCGAGCTGGGCGGCGACGACTTCGGCGAATTCTTCGACCCGAAGGAAGGCGTCTTCGCACGCATCCTGCACGGCACGGACGATCTGATGCTGTCCGCCACCACGACGCACCTGTCGCTGGAGGTGGTGCCATCGGCGTAGCGCGGCTACTGCCGTCCCCTCACGGCGGCTGGCCCGGTCGAAGTCCAGCAGCGTGAAGCCCGGCTCGATGGACAGGTATTCCAGCCAGTGGATCGGCACCTGCCAGTGCGCAGCGCAGTCCCGCACGAAGCGCAGGGTCGCTTCCACTTCCTTGCCGGTGTTGGCGAAGCAGACCACGGTGTCGGCAGGCAGGCCGCCATTGGCCTGCAATACGCGCCAGAGCATGTAGGCACTGGTGCGCCCGCCCGAGAAGCTGATGCAAGTCGGTTGAGTGATCTTGAACGGGTCGTGCATGCGGTCGTCTCCGTGGGCATGTCGGCGGGCATGCCGACGAGGCGGGCCAAGGCGGCCGGAGACGAGCGCGCACACGCAGCAATGGCCGCGGTGCGGAGAAAAGAAAGCCCCCATGAAGGGCGCCAGGGCGAGCCGTTCGAGGCTCTGATCCGCAAGCGCCAGTACCTGCCCAACCCCGTCGCGCGCGGCTGCACGACCAGCCTGAAGATTCGCCCGATGCACGGCTACCTGCGGCATCTGGGCTGGACGGACTGGGACCAGATGATCGGCATCCGCGCCGACGAGCAGCGCCGCGTCGCCAAGATTCGCGCGCGCGGCCATTCCACCGAATCGACCCACGAGACCATGTGCATGCCGCTGGCGGACGCCGGCGTCACCGTGCGCGACGTGGGCACCTTCTGGCAGGCGCAGCCGTTCGACCTCGACCTGCTGACGGTCAACGGGCGCACGCTCGAAGGCAACTGCGACCTGTGTTTCCTGAAGCCGCGCGGGCAGCGCCTGGCCCTCATCAAGGCGCGGCCCGAGGCCGCCGTGTGGTGGGTTCGCATGGAGTCGCTGAACCTGGCGAGCAAGCCCAGCGGCGCCCGGTTTCGCGCCGATGGCCCGAGCTACGCCGACCTGGCACGCTTCGCCGCCGACCAGGGCGATCTGTTCGACACCGCCGAGGAACCGATCGCCTGCTTCTGCGGCGATTGACGCACATGGGCGGGCCATCGACTTCGCCATCGCTGCAACTGCTGCCGGTGTCCTTGCGCTGTGCCAATGCCTTCGTGCAGGAGCACCACCGCCACCACCGGCCGGTTCAAGGGGCGAAGTTCGCCATCGCGGTCGCGCTGTCCGGCAGCGACGGCATCTGCGGCGTGGCCATCGTCGGTCGCCCGGTCGCCCGCCACCTGGACCATAGCTGGACGCTCGAAGTCACTAGGCTCTGCACCAATGGCGCACCGAACGCCTGCAGCAAGCTCTACAGCGCGGCCTGGAAGGCGGCCAAGGCCTTGGGCTACACGCGGCTGATCACCTACACCTTGCCCGAGGAAGGCGGTGCCAGCCTGCGCGCCGCCGGCTGGCGGCTGGTCGGCATGCGCGGCGGCGGTGCCTGGAGCCGCCCCAGCCGTCCCCGCACCGACACCCCCGAGCACCTGCGCGGCCCCAAGTGCCTGTGGCAGGCGCCAAGCGGCGCGGACAAAGGGAAGCGCCCGGATGCCGATTGATTGCTGCCGCGCGCGCGAACCCCGCCCATGCTGCCCCCATGCCTCGCTGACAGCCGTCAGCAGCATCCCAGGTAGCCACGATCTTCAAGGCTACGGCGCGGTTCCACCGCGTTGATCACCCAGCTCGCACCGCATCCGTCCGCGAGCGGCCACCAATCTTGGTGGCGGATGCTTTCGCCTTATCAACCCACCGCGGGGTTACGCACCTTTCCCCGCATGCGTGGGCCGGTGTGTCTCCGCTTCATCCCTATGGAGATTCACCATGAACACCACGTCCAACGAGAAATCGTATTTCGACATCCACACCTCGGGCATCGGATATATCCAGCGTGCTCGCGAGGTTCCCGTCCGGGGCGGCCGCCGCGCGCAGCCCTTCCTGGCATGCACCATCGCCGCGCTGGTCGGTTCCGCCAAGGACCCGACCTACCGCTATTTCGACGTCAAGGTGTCCGGTGCGGATGCCAAGAAGCTGGTCGAGCGCTACATCGGCGTTGACGATCCCAAGCAGCGCCCGCTGGTGCGCTTCCGCCTCGGAGACCTCTGGGGCGATGCGTACATCCGCGACAAGGGCGAGCACGCCGGCAAGCCGGGCGCCAGTCTCAAGGCGCGTCTGCTCAAGGCCGAGCCGCTTGACCGGGCCGAACTGGCTTCGATCAGGCAGCACGAGCTGATCACGCGCGGCATCGGCTACCTCAGCCGTCCGAAGGACGTCACCCCCAAGGATGGCGATCCGTTCCTGTCGTGCTGCGTCGCGGCACTGGCCGGGCCTGTCGGTGAACCGGAATATCGGTACATCGACACCATCGTCGCCACCCCCGAGGCCGAGCACCTGGTTCGCCGGTGCGTGCAGGCCATCGAAGGGGACCGAAAGGTGCTGATCGGCTTCAAGTTGAACGACATGAAGATCGATCCGTACATCCGCACCAAGGGCGAGCGCGCCGGGGAACCGGGAGCGAGCCTGGAATCGACGCTGATCCACATCGGTCTCATCAAGATCGACGGCAAGACAGTCTATTCGCCGAGCCAGGCGCAAGCCGAAGCGCCGCAAGCCGAGGACGCACCCGCGCCCGAAGCCGAGGTTGCCGCCGACACCGCTGCCGACCAACCTGTCGAGCCCGCCGAGCGCGAGCCCGCAGAAGAAGTCGAGGAGCAGGAGCCGGCGATGGCCGAGTCGTTCTGATCCGGCATGGCCCCTCACGGGGCCTTGCTTTTTCCTATTTCCCAAGGAGAACCATCATGGCAGCCACATCGGCACCTGCGAGATCAGTCCTGCCCATCGTCGTCCCGGGTCAGCTCACATTGCGGACCATCCGCGGCAAGAACGGCCCGTTCACGGTCGGTCGCCTGACCACCCCCATCGGCGAGTTCGCCGTCAAGGACGCGGAACTGGAGCAGTACCCCGAAGGCAAGTACGACGGGGAGTTCGTCATCCGCTACATCTTCGCGAAGTCCTATCCGGTCGCGGGTGGCGCGCGGTTTGAAGTCCGCGCCAACCTCGATGGCATGACGCTCAACGGCATCGAAAAACTGAGCCGTGACGAGGCCCGCAGCTTCGCCACCCAGGAAATCGATCCGCTCGATGAAGAGTTGGGAGCGCAGCCAGCGGCAACGCCGGCCAAGCCCGCCAGAACGTCCAAACCCGCGAAGCCCGCACCCGTGCAGGCATCTGCGGACCCGCTGGTCGATACCACGCCCTTCGGTGTGGATGCGCCGACGCCCACTGCGGCTGCTGCCACCGGCAGCGCCGAAGATGGCGACGCCGTACTGTTCGGCATCCTGTGGCCGCTGGGCGAATCCGTCCGACTGGATTCGACCATTGACCGTCGCACGTTGCGCGCGCAGGTCGCCCGTCTGGGCGAGTTGGGCTACAGGCACCAGTACCAGACGCAGGAGTGGAGCCGTCAGGCCGCACTGGAACCTGCGTGATCGCAAGCACCGCATCCGCGGTGTTCTTCATCCACCCGCCGGGGTTCCTTCCCCATGCGGGGGATGCTCCGGCATTTTTCTGGAGGTCTCCATCATGTCCACCATCGCTTGCGATACCCCCCGTTCTACGCTGGACGAATCCGCGTGGCAGGCTGTCTGCAAGACGGCTGCCGAGCACGCCCAGCGTGGTTGCGGCCTAGCCTGGGAACACTGGGTCACGCTTTTCAGTTCCGAGATCGACGCGCAAGTCAGTCGGTTGCCGGAGAGCCAGCGCGTTCATGCACTGGAAATCGCTGCCCAGGAATGGGACTACGCAACACCTGCCGAACGGCAGGAAACCCAGGAGTGGCTCGCCGAGAACGGCTGCTGCTCGCACGGGATCGAGTTCGGCTACTGCCCGGCCGGTTGTGATCGTGACGATGACGACTGGGACTAAGGGCAGAGCATAGGTTCCTTCGCCGCAATTGCGGCTTTTCATCACCCGCTGGGGGTCTTCCCCATGGGGAGGCCTCCGGCTCCACTTTCCAGGAGGCCTCTCATGGGCTGGTATTTCTCTTCCCAATCGCGATCCGAGCTGATCGCGGAACTGGTTGCACCCCAGGAGACCGAGCGCGTCAGCGCCAAGGTCATCGCCCACACCCTGCGCGGCAACGTGCTGTGGTCTGTGGTCGAAATGACCGCCAAGGTCGAAGGCGTGCATCGTGATCTCTCGCCGGGTCAGTCCCTGCGCTACATCCGCTGCGATCTGCTCGAATGCAGCGGCGGCCAGTGGGGCTACAAGCCGCTGGACGAATCCATGCACCCGTACTACTACTCGTGCCCGCTGTCCTATCTGGATCTCGCACCGGAGCAATCCGCCGACTGGCGTGCAGGCGTTCGCGCCTACCACGCACGACGGCGTACCCCGACCGCCGCCATGGCATCCGCTACGGCGCTGACGGTCTGAATCTCTTCCTTCCACCCGCCAGGGCAGCACTTGCCCATGCGGGCGGTGCTGTTCCAGCTCATCCAAGGACACCTCCATGAGCCAGCACCACTTCGAGACCCATCACAAAGGATTTCCCATCACCGTCATGCTCGGCTGGGATCGGCCACTGCGCTATTTCTTCATGACGATCCGCAAGCCTGCCGAGCTGATCGACAGCACCATGAAGGTCGAGGACGAGGATTTCCTGTACAGCAACCTGCACGAGGAAGACCCGTTCGGCCACGGTCTGGACTACTACCGTGCAGTCCTGGGCCATTTCCACATCGACGTGCCGAGCAGCATGTTCACCGAAGTCCAGAAGGACTATGCGGGGAACGTCGGCAATCGCGTCGTCAAGCATGAGGCCGATGGTTCGTTCGCCGAACTGAGCGCCTGACGTCACCTGCGACGCAGCCGAGGCATTCGCCCTGGCACTACGCGTTTTCATCCCTAACGGGGCATTCACTGCCCCTGCGGGCGGTGCGCCCCTCACATCGAGGAAACCACCATGCCTGCCATTTCATCCGACCCGCAGCCCTTGTACCGCATTGACGAATGCAGCGACCTCATGGCCGATGCCTGCGTCTGCGGCGACCAGGGCGATCTGATCTTTCTCTCGGTCTGGGCGCGCGACACCGCCATCCAGCAGTTCATCGGGCGGCTCACCCTGGGCCGAAGCGAGGACGGCCTGGACCAGTTCCACGTCGTCACCGACCAGGGCGGTTCGCTGCCTGTGTTCGTCGGCTCGGTCGAGCGCCTTGAAAAGCGCCTGACCCGCAGCTATCGCCGCACGCTGTTCGGCTCGATGGTCAATCTCTGGCTGTTCGACCGGCGCTGCATCCGGCCCGACAAGAGTTCGGCCAGCGCCTTGGCGCTGCTGCCGCGCTCCGCGGCCGATCCCACGTCACGCCTGTGGCACCTGGTCAAGGACACGTGCCCGCTGCCGCTGCTGGACCACTGGCAATCGCCAGTCCTGGCGCTGCTGCGCGAGCGCGAAATGCTGTGCTCCCTGCGCATGGCCCTCGGGCCGCTGCAAGGGTTCCGGCTCGCCATCGACGTGCCCGCGCTCACCGAAGCGCTGGGCGACCTCATCCGCCAGGGCGTGCTCACCGCCTATCCCTATCCGGCCAGGATTTGGACGCCGGAAGTGGAATCGGTTTGACCCACCGCGGAGGCATGCATTGGCGTGCTTCCGTCCTTCATCCCCGCCAGACAGGAGACTTCCCATGGCACTCATGTTCCCCAGGCTCGCTCGGAATTTCGCCAAGAACGGGTACTACCCGACCGACGAAGCCTCCCTCGAAAGAACCCTCAGCGCGCTCGCGCCCAGCGATGGGCCCATGTGCATTTGTGATCCCTGCGCTGGCGAAGGCGTTGCCATCGCCGAAGCCGCCCATGCCCTCGGGCCTGAGCTGACCAGCGCCTATGCCGTCGAGTTCGATCAGGAGCGGGCCACCCACGCCCGGCTGCTGGTCGATCACTGCATCCACGGTGACCTGATGGACACCATGATCTCGCGGCAGGCCTTCGGCCTCCTGTGGCTCAACCCGCCCTATGGCGATCTCGCAAGGGACACCAGCGGCAACCTGGGCTATGAAGGCAAGGGCCGCGCCCGTCTGGAAAAGCTGTTCTACCAGCGCACGCTGCCCCTGTTGCAGTACGGCGGCATCCTGGTCTTCATCCTGCCGTCCTACGTGCTGGATAAGGAGATGGTCGGCTGGCTGACACGCCATTTCGCGGACCTGTCCGTATTCCAGGCGGTGGACAAGCAGTTCAAGCAGGTCGTGGTGTTCGGACGTCGTGTCCGGCAGCGCGACCAGGCGGGCGATGACGTGAAAGCGTCACGCGCCCGGCTGCTGCAAATCGGCCTGGGCGAACAGGAGGCGGACGAGTTGCCGCCCGAATGGACGCTGCTGCCGTATGTGGTCCCCACGGCCCCCGCCGAGCCGGAGCATTTCTACCGGATCAGCATGGAGCCCGAGCAGTTCGCCGACGAAGTACGGCGCCTCAAAGGCCTGTGGCCCGCGTTCGAGACCCATCTGGGCGCGACCCAGCAGACCTTGCGTGCTCCGGCACGCGCCTTGTCCCAGTGGCACCTGGCACTGGCCCTCGCGGCCGGCGCGATCTCCGGTGTCGTGCAGTCACCCACCGGCCGCACCCTGGCCGTCAAGGGCGACACGTTCAAGCAGAAGTCTTCCGCCGTGGAGTACCGCGAGCGCGACGACGGCTCCTTGGCCGAGACCCGAATCCTGACGGACAAGTTCGTGCCGGTGATTCGGGCCTGGGACCTCACACTCAGCTCTTCCACGCTGGGACAGGTTCTCACCATCCACTGACCCCGCAGGCGGCCTGCCGCCTGCTCTTCAACACCTGCAAGGAGTATCCCCATGCTGTCCATCTTCCAGGGGCGCAAGCCCCAGGTTCCACCGCTCTTCGCACTGGGCACGCTCAAGCTGAGCGAGAAGGTGCATTGGCTGGCAAGCAAAAGCCTCATCGACCCTTTGCCCTACGTGCAGCGCCATGTGCGCGGCGACTGGGGCGAGGCCAGTGAGGCCGAGTGCCAGATGAACGACGTCGCGCTGGAACAAGGCGCACCCATGACGTCGCGTTTCAAGATCACCCCGAGGCTGTTCCTGCTCGTCATCACCAGTGACGACCAGTGCACCACGGTCGTGCAACTGCCGGAAGAAAAGTCTTGATCTGACGGTTGTAAATCACCTATCCATTCACCCTGTCGGGAACGATTCCCGATCGGGAGATCGCTCCCGCCAATAGAGAAGGAGCATCTCCATGGCTACCGTCCATCCCAACGGGTACCGCCGCACTCTGCTGTTTCCTATTGGGGCACTGGTCTTCAGCGAAGGCGTCGATCGCCTGATGCGCGAAGGCCGCCTCGATCCCATGCCGTACTTCCAGCGCCATACCCGTGGCGACTGGGGCGAAGTCGCCGACTACAAATGGCAAGCCAACAACGCTGCCCTGATAGCTGGCGAGCGGCTCGAATCCATGTACTTGGTCCATCGGGAACTGCGCATCTGCGTGGTCACCGAAGCCGACCGCAGTGCTACGCACATCCTGCTGACGACCGAACGCTAGTCCGGCGTCTTTTCTTCCACCCACCGGGGTACTTCGCCCCGATGGGGCGAGGTGCCTCTTTTTCTGAAGGAGCCATCTCCATGTCCACGCCTGCACAGCACGCTTTTCCCAGGTTCAACCCCGGCCAGGTCGTCATGACCTCGGGCGTCGCCAGCCTGGTTCAACAAGGCCAGCTCAATCCCCGTCCGTACCTGTTGCGGCATCTGTCCGCCGACTGGGGTGACCTCGACGACAGCGACCGGCGCCAGAACGACGCCGCGTTGAAGTCGGGAGAAGACCGCCTGTTTTCGTCCTACGAGGTCGGCCCGAGCCTGAAGGTCTGGGTCATCACCGAATGGGATCGCAGCGTCACCACGGTACTGCTGCCCAGCGAGTACTGATCGTCTCCACCACCGGCACGCGCGCCGGAATTTCCTTCCCACCCGGGGGCATGTCACCGCCCTTTGGGGAGTGGTGCATGCCCCGTTCTTCTTTTCGGAGCATCACCATGAACGCACAAGTCATCGACGCGGCCTCGGCCGCTGATACCTCGTCCCCGATGGACGACCTGCTCGAACAGGAACCGTCCGAGCTGTCCATGAGCCTTCAGGACTTCGTTTCCGAGTTCGGAGACGAGCTGCTGGAATCCCTCAACCGGGCGAACCCGCCCGTCTATAGCGGCACGCCGCGCCCGCACCGGCAACTGGTGCTGGCCGGGCTGAAACGCCAGTTGTTCCCCGCCCAGGCCGAGGTCGTGCATGCGGCCTCAGAACTGCTCGTCAACCAAGGCGAGCGGGCCGTCTTCGTCAACGGCGAGATGGGCACCGGAAAGACCACGATCGGCATTGCGCTGGCCGCGGTCCTGCATGCCGAGGGCTATCGCCGCACGCTCGTCCTGAGCCCGCCGCACCTTGTTTACAAGTGGCGCCGGGAAATCCTCGAAACCGTCGCGGGCGCAAAGGTCTGGGTGCTCAATGGCCCGGATACTCTGCTCAAACTGATCAAGTTGCGCGAGCAGCTTGGCGTGCCTTCGCCGGCGCAGGAGTTTTTCGTCCTCGGTCGTGTCCGTATGAGGATGGGGTTCCACTGGAAGCCCGCCTTCGCGCGCAAGCACACCCGTCACGGCGACGTGGGGGCCTGCCCGCACTGCGGAGAGGTCGTCACCAACCTCGACGGTGAGCCGATCACTGCTCAGGAGCTGGAGGCGGAAGAGTTTCGCCGCAAGTGCAATGGCTGCGGCGGCGCGCTGTGGACGCTGATGCGTCCGCGGTCACTGTCCGGCAGCGACCAGTCCTCGGCTGTGCTGCGTGCCTTGAAGCGTATTCCCACCATCGGCGAAGCCACCGCGCAGAAGCTGATGAAGACCTTCGGGGACAGCTTCCTGGCCTCGATGCTCGGCGACAACCTGCACAACTTCATCAACCTGATGGACGCGAGCGGGAAGCTGGTCTTCTCCGACCGCCAGGCGCATCGCATGGAGCGGTCCATGGCGAACATGGAGTTCGGCTTCGGTGAAGGCGGCTACCAACCCAGCGAATATGTGAAGCGGTATCTGCCGCGCAGCACGTTCGACTTGCTCATCGCAGACGAAGCCCACGAGTACAAAACGGGCGGTTCGGCGCAAGGCCAGGCCATGGGCGTCATCGCGTCCAAGGTCCGCAAGACGGTCTCGCTCACTGGCACGCTGATGGGCGGCTACGCCGACGATCTTTTCCACTTGCTGTTCCGCGCGCTTCCGGGCCGCATGATCGAGGACGGCTACATCCCCGGCCGCAACGGCAGCATGAACGCCGCCGCCATGGCCTTTATGAGGGATCACGGCGTCCTCAAGGACATCTACTCCGAGTCCGACGGTCCGGCGCACAAGACGGCCAAAGGCAGCAAGGTCACGGTCAGAACGGTCAAGGCCCCCGGCTTCGGCCCCAAGGGCGTGCTGCGGTGCATCCTGCCGTACACCATCTTCCTGAAGCTGCGAGACATCGGCGGTGTTCTGCCACCGTATGACGAGGAGTTCCGGGACGTGGCGATGAGCGCCGAGCAAGGCGAGGCGTATCAGAAGCTGGCTTCCAGCCTGACGCAACAGCTCAAGGAGGCCCTGCGCAAGCGGGACACCACTTTGCTGGGCGTGGTCCTCAACACGCTGCTGGCGTGGCCCGACTGCTGCTTCAGGGCAGAGACGGTCCGCCATCCGCGCACGCGCGAGGTGCTGGCATTCACACCGGCTCAGTTCAACGAGCTGGAGGTGATGCCCAAGGAACGCGAACTGATCAACATCTGCCGCGAGGAGAAGGAAGCGGGTCGCAAGACCCTGGTGTATTCGGTCTATACCGGCACGCGGGACACCACGAGCCGGCTGAAGATGCTGCTGGAGCAGGAAGGTTTTCGGGTGGCGGTACTGCGCGCGAGCGTGGATGCCAGCCAGCGCGAGGACTGGATTGCCGAGCAGATCGACCGGGGCATCGACGTGCTCATTACGAACCCCGAACTCGTCAAGACGGGGTTGGACCTGCTCGAATTCCCGACGATTGTTTTCCTGCAGTCGGGGTGGAATGTGTACACGTTGCAGCAGGCTGCACGCCGCTCGTGGCGGATCGGCCAGAAGCTCGCCGTGAAGGTGATCTACCTGGGGTACGCCGCCTCTTCGCAGATGGCGTGCCTCGCGCTGATGGCCAAGAAGATCCTCGTGTCCCAAAGCACGTCCGGCGATGTACCCGAATCCGGGCTGGATGTGCTCAACCAGGACGGTGATTCCGTCGAGGTCGCACTGGCCCGGCAACTGGTCGCCGCCTGATCCCACGCCAATGCCGGCCTCGCGCCGCCGGCTTTCCGTTGTTCCCACCTTGCAGCCACGCCCACGGTCTCCGTGGACGTGGCTGCGCCTTTTTATCCCAAGGAGATTTCCATGAACACCCATACCCAAGCCACGTCCGAAACCGTGAAGGCTCGCATGACGCTGGACGTGACCTGTCTGCTCGACGACGAGGCCGCGTCGGAAGTACTGGCACGCCTACAACGCATGTGGGTACGCGCCATCGGCGAGAGGTTGCTAATCGATGAGACCGCCGCGAAGGTGGATTCATGGTCGATCGAGGTGACCGAGTTGCCCTCGGCGCCTAACAGCGATGCGCTCGAATCCGAGATCGCCGCCTTCATGCAGCAGCGCATCGAGGACGGCAACCTCGGTGCAGAGGACATTCCCTTGCGCCTGGCGCGCTATGGCCTGATGGCCCCCGAGGATTTCATCGACGAAATGCGCGAGCGCATGGGCATGGCCGACGAAGTGCCCTCGGGCCAAGCCATCATCCCCTCGACCGAACCTGCCGACGGCGGTGAGATCGAGATGCAAGTTGCGGTCGCCTGCGTCGATGCCTCCGGCAGTCCCGACATGCCGATCTTCAAGGTCAGGATCACCCAGGAGGAATACGACCTGGGTATCCACTACGACAAGGCCAGGGAACTGGCCGAAGAAGCCCGGTACGAAGGGCCGTTCGTCTGCTTCGACGCTGCCGAATATGTCCCCATCCTGTCGGCCGCCCGCGAACTGGGCCTTGTCCCGCAGGTCGTCGTGGTCGATATGACCGACGGCCAGATCCACTCCATCCGCTGCGACAGCGGCGAGATCAAGGTCATCTGCTACGACACCAGCGACACCGCCGAGTATTCGGCGGCGGTGGCGAACCGGCCGCTCGGCGAGAACGGGCAGTTCGTGCGCTGCTGGTCGCACACCCAACTGGCACAGGTCGATCCCGGCCTGAAGCTGGCTCGGGAGTGAGCTGGCGAAGTCCGATGCGTCTTCACTGGCCCCTTCGGGGGCCTTTTTCTTTGGTGGGAGGCTGTCGGGAAATCGGGCGCTGCCTGGTTCGCATTGTTTGCTGCCGCTCGTGGCCCGAGCGGCGATGGTGAGGGCTCGATGTTTCAGGACGACGCGCCATGTGCCCCTCTCCACCCTGGTTTCACCATCCCGAACGCCGCCTGCTGGCGGGTTTTCTCGGCCTGCTTTGGTCGGTGCTGGCTGGCGGCTGCGCCACGACCAGCGCGCCGGTCGCGCCAGACACCATCGAGGAAATCTCGGCCGCGCCTGTACCCGAAGCGCCCGAGTACATCCCCGTCGTGCGCTACGGCCGCTACACCCTCGTGGAACTGGCACCGACAGCAGCGCAGCGCGACCTGCTGTTGCAGACCATCGATGTCGCCATGCCGGAGGACGCCCGCGCCACGGTCGGCGACGGGCTGCGGCATGTGCTCAAGCGCAGCGGCTACGGCTTGTGCCAGACGGCGCACGCGGTGATCGAGCTGTACGCACTGCCGCTGCCGGCGGCGCACTTGCACCTTGGCCCCATGACTTTGCGCGATGCGCTGCTCACCTTGGCTGGCCCGGCCTGGGAACTGCACGCGGATGACCGCGCGCGGCAAATCTGCTTCCAGCGTCCCGGCGACAGCATGACCGCCGACAACACACCCGCGCCGCCCGCCACCGAGGCGGCGCAGACGTTCCCGCTGGCGCCCGCGGCATCGGGAGGCCAGCCATGAACGCCCCGCAACCCGCCCAGCGTTCAACCGCCGCCGTGGTGGTGCAGAGCCTGATGTGGCTCTGGCTGTTCGGCCTCAGTGTCTTCGTGGCCCTGGGCTACCAGGCCATGAACGACCAGGCCGACCAGGAGCGCCTCGAATCCCGCCTGCAACGCCTAGAAGCGCAGGCAACAGGCCTGGCCGAGACCGTCGAAGCCATCCAGCAGCGTCCGGCCGTCGCCACGGCGGCAGACCTCAAAGACACCCGCCAAATCCTGGAAGCACGCGCGGCCCAGGTCGAGAAATCGCTGAGCGCCTATGCCGCCGCCGACGACCTTCAGGCACTGCGCGCCGAAGTCGAGCAGGTCAAGGCGCGGCAGACCGCTGCGCGCGCCGCTGCACCCGCCCAGCCGCGCACCAGGAACAAGCCCGCCGCCAAGCCCGAACCGCCGCCGCTCCCGTTCCGCATCGTCGGTGCCGAACTGCGTGCCGGCGAGCGCAGCGTGTCCGTCGCGCCGAGCAGTGGCGACTTCACGCCCGACCAGCTTCAGGTGCTGCTACCCGGCGATGCGGTCGGCCCGTGGCGCTTGCAGGCCGTCAAGGGCAACACCGCGGTGTTCCAGGCCGGCGACCAGACCCGCCGCGTGGCGATTCCCTGACCGGAGCAGATCGCATGAAGCCATCGATCATCCTTTCCGTGCTCCTGCTGGCGTTCGCCCAGTGGCCCGTCTGGGCGCAGCAGCCGCCTGCGGCTCCCGCCCGCAATGCGCAGAGCCAGGAGCGCCCGCTGGTCGCCCGCATCCTGGACGACCGGGTGGCGAGCGACTGGGGCCTGCAACCGCAGGAATGGGCGCGCTACCGCGAACTGATGGACGGGCCGCTGGGAATTTATTCGCCCAACCTGGACCCGTTGTCGGCCTTGGGCATCGAAGCCCGCACCGACGAGGAACGGCGCCGCTACGCCGAGCTGCAGGTGCAGGTCGAAGCGCGCCGCGTGGAGAAGCTGCTCGCCTACCAGAGGGCTTACGACGAGGCCTGGCAGCGTCTGAACCCTGGCATGCAGCGGGTGAACTTGCCCGACGACAAGCCGATCGCCGGAGCTACGCGCGGCTCCGGCCGCACGGCGGTGTTCGTCAAGGACGGCTGCGAAGCCTGCGGACAGCTCGTACAGCGCCTGCAATCCTCGGGGACCGAGTTCGACCTGTACATGGTTGGCAGCCGCCAGGACGATGCGCGCATCCGCGACTGGGCCAAACGCGCGAACGTCGATCCGGCGCGCGTGCGCAGCGGCACCATCACGCTCAACCACGACGGCGGCCGCTGGCTGTCGCTGGGCCTGCCCGGCGACTTGCCCGCGGTCGTGCGCGAGGTGAACGGCCAATGGCAGCGCCAGCCGTAGTCGCCACCTCTGTTTCGCAGTTCTTGCGCGCACTGACGCTCGCCGCTGGCCTGTGCGCCTGCGTCGCCCAGGCCCAGGAGGTTCCGCCACCGGCCTACCAGCTCGCCGCACAGCGCGCAGGCATCCCCTCGACGGTGCTCTACGCAGTGGCCTTGCAGGAAAGCGGCATCCGGCGCAACGGGCGCATCGTCCCGTGGCCGTGGTCGCTCAACGTCGCCGGCCAGTCGCGCCGCTATGCGACCCGCGCCGACGCCTGCGCGGGCTTGCAGCAGGTGATGCGCTCCACGCCGCACACGCGCATCGACGCGGGCCTGGGCCAGATCAACCTCGGCTACCATCAGCAGCGCTACGCCAGCGCGTGCGACCTGCTGGACCCGTACCGCAACCTCGCCATCGCTGCCGAGATCCTGCGCGAGCAGCACACCCCCGGCGAGGACTGGTTGCTGGCGATCGGCCGCTACCACCGTCCTGCGGGCGGCGAGCCTGCCGCCCGCTACCGGCGCAGTGTGTCGCGCCACCTCGCCCGGGTGCAGGGCGCGCGCCCAACCGCCGCGGTCCTCGCCGCGCGTCAGGAGACATCCCCATGACGACATCCCATCTGGCCTTTCGGGGTCTGCTCGTGCTGCTGGCAGGTCTGCCGCTGGCCTCGCGTGCCGGCGAGCCGCTGATCGTGGTCGAAGACCGTGGCGGCACGTCGGCGCTGCCGTATTACGAAGCCCTGAACCTCCAGCCGCGCGCCAACGCGCCGGCCCGGCCGCCGATCCCGACACCCCAGGGTCCCGCCACGCCGGCGGACGAGGCCGCGATGCTACCCGTGCGCAGCGCCAAGCTCACGCCCGGCACCGTCGCGCGGCGGGTCATCGAGGCTCCGGGTCTGCGGCCTTTCGTGGTCGTCGGCGACGACGAGGCGTCCCATGCCTGGCTGCGCCGCCAGGCGGCAGCGCTGCGCGAGCGCGGCGCGGTCGGTCTGGTAGTCAACGTCGAGACCATGCAGGGCCTGGCGCGGCTGCGCAGCCTGGTGCCCGGTGTGCCGCTCGCGCCTGTGTCCGGCGACGACCTGGCCGAGCGTCTGGGCCTGCGGCACTACCCGGCGCTGATCACGGCCACCGGCATCGAGCAATGAAGCCATGTCGGGGAAACAGCCGGTCGAGGTACTGCTACGCCCAGCGGTGGAGCTATACACCGTTGCCGCATGCGCGGGCGCCGCGTTCCTGTGCCTGGTGGCCCCGTGGTCGCTCGCGCTGAGCCCGTCGATGGGCGTCGGCAGTGCCCTGGCGTTCGGGGCCTACGGTGCCATCCGCTACCGCGATGCCCGCGTCATCCTGCGCTACCGGCGCAACATCCGCCGCCTGCCTCGGTACGTGATGACCAGCAAGGACGTGCCGGTCAGCCAGCAGCGGCTGTTCGTGGGGCGCGGGTTCCTGTGGGAGCAGAAGCACACCCATAGGCTGATGCAGACGTACCGGCCGGAGTTCCGCCGCTACGTCGAGCCGACGCCGGCCTACCGGCTGGCGCGTCGCCTGGAAGAACGCCTGGAGTTCGCGCCGTTCCCGCTGTCCCGGCTGTCCGCGCTCACCGGCTGGGACGTGCCTTTCAACCCGGTGCGGCCGCTGCCGCCTGTGGGCGGCCTGCCGCGCCTGCACGGCATCGAACCCGAAGAGGTGGACGTCAGCCTGCCGCTCGGCGAGCGCGTCGGCCACTCGCTGGTGCTGGGCACGACGCGAGTCGGTAAGACCCGGCTGGCCGAACTGTTCGTGACGCAGGACATCCGGCGCGTGAACGCTGCGGGCGAGCACGAGGTCGTGATCGTCATCGACCCCAAGGGCGACGCCGATCTTCTGAAGCGGATGTACGTCGAGGCCAAGCGCGCGGGCCGCGAAGGCGAGTTCTACGTCTTTCATTTGGGCTGGCCGGACATTTCCGCGCGCTACAACGCCGTGGGCCGTTTTGGGCGAATCAGCGAGGTGGCGACTCGCGTCGCGGGGCAGCTTTCCGGCGAGGGCAACAGCGCGGCCTTCCGCGAGTTCGCCTGGCGCTTCGTCAACATCATCGCCCGCGCCTTGGTGGAACTGGGGCAGCGCCCGGACTACATGCTGATCCAGCGTCACGTAATCAACATCGACGCGCTGTTCATCGAGTACGCCCAGCACTACTTCGCGAAGACGGAGCCCAAGGCCTGGGAGGTGATCGTCCAGATCGAGGCCAAGCTCAACGAGAAGAACATCCCGCGCAACATGATCGGGCGCGAGAAGCGCGTGGTGGCGCTGGAGCAGTACCTCTCGCAGGCGCGCAACTACGCCCCGGTGCTGGATGGCCTGCGCTCGGCCGTCCGTTACGACAAGACGTACTTCGACAAGATCGTCGCCAGCCTCTTGCCGCTGCTGGAGAAGCTCACCAGCGGCAAGATCGCGCAGCTCCTGGCCCCGAACTACTCCGACCTGGCCGACCCGCGCCCGATCTTCGATTGGATGCAGGTCATCCGTAAGCGCGCCGTGGTCTATGTGGGCCTGGATGCACTGTCCGACGCCGAGGTCGCCGCAGCGGTCGGCAACTCCATGTTCAGCGATCTCGTGTCGGTCGCCGGGCATATCTACAAGCATGGGATCGACGACGGATTGCCGGGCGCATCGGCAGGCACGCGCGTGCCGATCAACGTCCACGCCGACGAGTTCAACGAGCTGATGGGCGACGAGTTCATCCCATTGATCAACAAGGGTGGTGGCGCAGGCCTCCAGGTCACCGCGTACACGCAGACCCTCTCGGACATCGAAGCCCGCATCGGCAACCGCGCGAAGGCCGGTCAGGTGATCGGCAACTTCAACAACCTGTTCATGCTGCGCGTGCGCGAGACGGCCACCGCTGAACTGCTGACAAGGCAGTTGCCGAAGGTCGAGGTCTATACGACCACCATCGTCAGCGGCGCGACGGACAGCTCGGACATTCGCGGGGCGACGGATTTCACGTCGAACACCCAGGACCGCATCAGCATGTCCAGCGTGCCGATGATCGAGCCGTCGCATGTCGTCGGCCTACCCAAGGGCCAGTGCTTCGCGCTGCTGCAGGGCGGTCAGCTTTGGAAAGTGCGTATGCCGCTGCCGGCGCCGGACCCGGACGAGGTGATGCCGGCAGACTTGCAGCAACTGGCCGGGTATATGCGCCAGAGCTACAGCGAAGCGACGCAGTGGTGGGAGTTCACCAGCGCCCCGGCCTTGCAGGACACGGGCTTGCCCGATGACCTGCTTGATGACGTCGCTCCAGCCGAACCTCTCACGGTGACCCCTGCCACCAGCGATGGCACGGGCGACGAGGCCTCGCCATGAAGGACGCCGCCTCGACTGCGCAACGGGAGCAGAACCAGCGCCAGGGCCTGATCGTCGGCACCATCACCTTGCCGTTCCGGCTGCTCGGGGTGCTGATCGGCTCGCTACTGTTCTCGATCGTCGTGGAGTGCATCGGCATGCACCTGTTCTGGAAGGACCAGGGCTGGCGGCACTCGCAGCAGATGTTGCAGTACGAACTTGGGCACCTGTCCAGCCACTTCACGCGCAGCGTGGTCGTGCAGGAGCCGGGGCGCACTGCGCACGAACTGGTGGATACCGGCTACGAATGGGTATTCGTTCGCTCCGGGCTGCTGGAGCGCATGAGCCAGACCGCCGAGCGCGCCCGCGCACCCAGCCACGGGCAGACGCGCAACTTCCGCTACCACATCAGCCAAGTCTATGTCTGGGCCGAGAACTACCTGATTGCCGCGGCCTTCACCACGCTCACGTTCCTGGTGCGCCTGCTGGTTCTGGTGCTCACGTTGCCACTGATCTTCACTGCGGCGTTCGTCGGCCTGATCGACGGTCTTGTGCGGCGGGACGTGCGCCGGTTCGGCGCGGGCCGGGAATCCGGCTTCATCTACCACCGCGCGAAGGCGAGCCTGATGCCGCTGGCCGTGCTGCCGTGGATCACGTACCTGGCCTTGCCGATCTCGGTGCATCCACTGCTGATCCTGCTGCCCAGCGCCGCCTTGCTGGGACTGGCCGTGAGCCTGACTGCGGGTAGCTTCAAGAAGTACTTATAACCACACACAGCACCGAATATCGACGTTCGGTGCATATTTAGAACCGAAGGAGATCAAGAGCTCTCCGTCCGGAGCAGCCACTCAATCTGTCGCCGTGCTGTGGAGATGATCTGTCCAAAGATTCGCTCCTCAACATCCGGCTCACGATTTCCAGTAGGAAAGTCGGCAGACCTGCCTCCACCGACCAACAAAACCTGAACAGCAGAGCCAACGTACTTTGTCAGTTCATGCCTATAGCCGATTGCCTGTACGTAATCACCGTGATTCAGCGCGTGGCTTGGCCGTTTGAATTCGATCAATAAGTACTTGCCGCTCAGATTCTCGTTGAGAAGCAGGTCAGGACGTTTGTCGGCCTTGTCTCCCGTATAGACCTTCCCAAGAACATCTTCCACTTGTCGCCGCAATGTGCTGTTTGAGCTGAACAGGGAATACTCCGGACCAAACACCCACAAGTTACGTTCCAGGGCTTTGTGCAAGACGGCCTCGGTAGTTGTTGCGTCACGAACAAGCAGTTCCAGTTGATCAAGAAAAACTTGGCGCGCTGCGGCTTGCTGAACCAGGAATGCCATCTCTGCCAAGCCAAACTCATCCAGCCGCTCGGCTACCCCTGCAACGTCGCTCGAAGTTGCTTCCGCAATGTGCTCAAGAAGAATACGGTAATCGGATCGTTCCATTGCCTCCAGCAACACATTCACCACCGGCTCGACCTTGCTCTCCGGTTCGCCGTAATACTTGTCGAGGATTTTCTTGATCGCCCGATCTGCAAAAACCCTTTTGTGTTCCGGCAGCGCTGAGAGTCGAGTAAGGATCGCTTTTTGCAGTCGAGCCTGTGCAAGCTGGATCTCTTGCCGGTACTGCTGCTCATACGCCTCCCGGAGAATGGGCTGGACGTATGCCTCAACCTCCTTCAAAAGTTCACTATTCTCAACGGCAGCATCCCAACCAGCCGTGATGTGATCGCGCAGTCCGTCCGCCTCGACTTCGCCGTAGAGCTTGCGAAGTAACTTGCGCGGGAAGTCATCCCGTTGATCCAAGCCAAAGAATCCTGGCCGCCCCACGGCCTTGCCATCCACGCGCAAGGTAATGCCAGGCTGACGCAATCCTGACTTGCCATCGCTGATAGAGAACCGCAGTTTCACCTTGCCCACATTTGGCAAGGACTGATCCTGCTCTGCATAACGCCCTGATACGTCGTCAACATCCAGACGCTTGTCGTCAACCGTGATCGCGAAGTCATCCTGCCGACCGTAATCCTGTAACAGGATCTGGCGTAGGCGGTTGGCATCCGGGTAAGCCAAACCCTGGTGCAAGTCGTTGAGCGTAATGGTTGTCCCGTGGAGTTCGGGCGCGCACGGTTCGCTGTGCAAGCTGATATCCAACTGCTCGATATCTTCAACGCGCGCAAGGTCATCCAAGCGCAGCGAAATCCGGCACAGGCGGCCGCGCGCACGCGTTTCGAGCATCATGGTGGCCGCCGCCATGAGGCCAGAAAACTTGCCGATGCCTTTTCTGCCCTTGACCGGGCGGCTCTTCCCGGCGGTACGTTCTCCGCGCCGTGAGCGGCGATCGGATGCAATGGCCAAATAATGCCGCCGCAGCTCCTCTTCGGTCATACCGCTTCCATCGTCCTCAATGTCGATGGAGCCACCGCTCAGTGGCTTCGGGAGAGTGACAGATACGTGCTCGGCGTCGGCATCCCACGCGTTATCGACGAGCTCCTTCAACGCCCGCTCTGATGACGGGTATTCCTGACTCAGCAATGTGGCGAGTCGGGAATCAACCTGAAAACGCAGCTGGGCACGGCTCATATCAACGCTCCTTCAAATCAGTCCTTCACTTCGAACCGCAGGAAATCGGCCAGCCGCTTCGACTCTGCGATTTCATCGTGTGGCACCAGGATGTATTTCCACGGCTTGCCACCGACGTTTCTGGCGTGATCTGAAGCGTATTTGCACCAGCGCAATGCCGCCGCAGCCTTGGCGACGACTTCATCCGATTTCAGATCGTCGCGCTTCTTGGTCTCGGCCAGCAGGATGAACGCATCCATTTCCACCACGAAATCCGGCACGTACTCCGGCTGCTCGGTGCCGAGCTTGTAGTAGATCTGGAACTGTCCCTTCGCGGGCTTGAACCACTTGTTCGCGTCGCGTTCGAGGATGACGGCGAAGCGGCGCTCGGTGTCCGAGTCGAACTTTTGCAATGGGTAAAGGCACTTGGTGAACCCGCCGAACAGCATCTGCTTGATGCGGCCCACGTCCTCCACCGTTTCGCGGAAATGGCGCGGGGCTTGTCCCGCCGTAGCGGTGTAGTTGCAGGCTTTCAGTTCCGTGAAGCCGCGACTGACCTGCACCTCGAACTCGGTCGCTTCCTCGAAGAAGTGCGCCATCATCTGCGAGTGGATTTCCTTTGCGATGGTCTTGCGCTGCCCATTCAGCACGTTGACCGCCTCGGATTCCGAGAGGTAGCTCTGCAGGTGCCGCACCATCTGGCCCGCCAGGTCATAGAGCAGGTCGGCGTGGGTGAAGTAGTCGATGTCGTCGAAGTCCACCAGCGCGTGGACGATGTAGTCCTCCGGGCGCTGTTCTTTCAGGCCGATTTCCGCCGCCAGCGTAAATTGTTCGTTGGTGCGCAGCATCTGGCCGACGATCTCGCGCTCGCCCGGTTGCAGGCGAAGCTGGCTCACGTCCAGCAAGAACGGGCGAAAGCCGGTCGTGACCTCACCCTTGGGTACAACGGCAATGCGCGGGATGTCGATAGTCTGTTGCACCACGATCTCGGTGGTCTTGGCTACCACTTTGGTCAGATCAATCACCGGTGCCGCATCGTCCGCGCCTGCCAGCAGGTTGCCCTGCATCGGCTTCAGGCGTTCTGCCACCTCCGCTTGAATGACCTTCTGCACCTCGGGCGTGAGCAGTGCGCCACTGGTCGGCACTAGATCACGCTGCGTCTCCAGCTTGCCGATGACTTCGATCACCACGCGCGCCGCTTGCTTCTCGGCCTCGGTGGTGAACACCGGCGTCGGCGCGGGTTTTGCCTCGCCACCATCCGAGTCAGAGTAGGCAGCCGCCGAGGCTGGATCAACTGCGGGCGCGGCATCCGCCAGTCCAAGCCGCGCTGCAGCACCGGAGCCGACCTGCACGCTTACCTTCTTGTCGTCGGCACTGGGCGCGTCGAGGATGATCTGCTTCAGGCGAATCGGCGAATCGCCACGGTTGGCCTCGTCGATGATCTCCTGAAACTTGTCGTGGGCAACGATGTTCAGGCGATCCACCGCCGCCACGCCGGTGCGCTTGCCATAAGGCAGGCGCAGGCCGCGCCCGATGCTCTGCTCGATCAGCGTGCGCGCGTTGGCGGCGCGCAGCGGCACGATGGTGTAGAGGTTGGTCACGTCCCAGCCCTCCTTGAGCATGTTGACGTGAATCACGATCTCGGTCGGCTCGTCCACACTCTCCACAGCCAGCAGGCGCGAAATCATCTCTTCCTCTTCCGCGCCGGTGCGGCTGGAATCGACCTGGATCACCTTGCCCGCGTAACGCCCTTCGTAGAAGGCTTCCGATTCCAGAAGTGCCAAAAGACTCGCAGCGTGCGTGGTGTCGCGTGCGATGACGAGCATGAAGGGCTTCACCGGCTTGACACCGTTCTCGCGGGCATAAGTGAGCAGCTCGACCTTCGTGGTTTCGTGCAAGCGCACGCCGTCTTCCAGCTTGGTCTTCTCCACTTCTTCCGGCGTGTGGTCGCTGGCCTTGAAGTTGCGTTGGGTGACAACCGCAGGCTCCTTGACGAAACCATCCTCCATCGCCCGCGCCAGCGGGTAGTCCATCACCACGTTCTTGAACGGCACCGGCCCCTTGCTGCTTTCGACGAACGGCGTCGCCGTTACTTCCAGGCCGAACAGCGGCTTCAGCTCGTTGATGGCACGCACGCCCGCGCTGGCGCGGTAGCGGTGCGATTCGTCCATCAACAGCACCAGATCGGGCAGGTTCGCCAAGTGGTTGAAGTAGCTGTCGCCCAGCACTTCCTTCATCCGCTTGATGCGCGGCTCCTTGCCGCCGCGCACTTCGGAGTTGATCTTGGAGATGTTGAAGATGTTGACGCGCACGTCGTGGGCGAAACCCTGCGGTTGGTCGTCCACCGCTGCGCCAGTCTGGTCGTAGTTGTCACCGGTGATGATCAGCGGTGGCTGCTGCGCAAACTCGGCAATGCCCTTGAACACGTACTTCGGCATGTTGCGTGTGAAGTCCGTGATCAGCTTGTTGTAGATGGTCAGGTTGGGCGCGAGCACGAAGAAGTTGTTGATGCCATGCGCCAGATGCAAATAGGCGATGAACGCGCCCATCAACCGCGTCTTGCCGACGCCCGTGGCCAGCGCGAAGCACAGCGAGGGAAACTCGCGCTCAAAGTCCTCCAGCGTGGGGAACTCGGCCTTCAGCGTGGAAAGAACGGCGGCGATATCCCGCTCATGGCCCAAGAGGTCAGGCGAGGTTTCGAGCGCGCGAACCAAGCGTTTGAGAGATTCCTCCTGCGGCGGGCGCAGCGACAGACGACCGGTGACGGCGTGCAGGACACGGCTGTTCATTACTCGTTCTCCCCAAACAGACCGCCCTGATTCAAATGCGCAGCGGGCACTTTCCTGCTCTTGGTTTTCTTGTTCGCTCCGGCGGCTGCCGAGGCATCAACGGGATCGGGCTTGGCCATCGGCAGGTTCGCCACGTTGAGGCTGTAGTCGTCGTGGCCCCATTCGCAGCGGGCCAGCACCATCTTCGGAATCTTCTTCAAGGTCAGGTTCGGCCAGCGTTCTGCCGCCTTCGCCGCTGTCACGCCTCGGAAGGCAGAGCAGCAGACCAGCAGGCTCCGGTCGGAACCCACTTCGTCGGAGAGTGCCTGCAACTGGTCGGCAGACAAGTTCTGCGTGGTGACGTAGATGAAGTCGCGCTCGCTGGAGTGGCCGTGCTGCCACCACTGCACCTCGGAGGGTGCGTAGGTAAAACCTTCCACTTTCGCCAGCGCTTCGGCTAGTTGCGCGGCGTTGTATTCAGGATTGATGACCGGGTTGCCCCAGCGGTCGTTGACGATCAGGCTGGGCGCGAGGCTGTAGTAGCGGAAGCCGCCTCCGCCTTGCCAGTTCACGCTTTCCGTGACGCCGCCTTTGTCTTCACCGGCGATGACTTTCTGCAGGCGCGGAATGATGTGCGTGTGACAGTGCTCTCCCAGTTCCACCATGATCCAGCGAAGGCCCATTTTGTGCGCGACCGCGCCAGTGGTTCCAGAGCCGGCAAAGGAATCGAGGACAAGATCCCCGGGGTTAGTAGACATATCAAAAATGCGCTTCAGCATGTCTTCTGGCTTTGGAGTATCAAAAACATCTTCTCCAAACAATGTCTTTTGATGCGCCTTGGTTTGCCGTGTTGTGTCGAGGTCATTCCATATCGTTGGATAAGGCCGCGATGGACTATCCGGTGCAAACTCTCGGGTATACGGAATCCAGCCGGTTTCGCGCTTTTTCCAAATCAACTCGTTTTTTTCAATCAAATCCTCAACAGAGGTTTTCCCCATTGCCCATCGTGCCTCCCTGCCATCATCGTGAATCGGCAGTACTTCCGTTCCGTCAGGAGCGGTTAATGGAAAGAACATCGACGGACGGTCAGAGCGAAGGCTATTCTTGCCGTTCTTTTTCAAGAGACGGTCGCGATACGGTCTGTCAGATTCGGCATCTGGCTTACGGTACGCCGCCAATATCGAATCATCGTATTTCTGTCTGAATGGGCGAGATCCAGGAGTTTTCGTAAAACACAACAAATACTCGTGATCTGGCGTGATTGGTACTTTGTTATCGTTCGGGCTATCTACCTTTTTCCAGATAAACGTCGTGACGAAACAAGCTCGTCCAAACACCTCATCGCACAGCACCTTCAGGTATTGCGCTTCGTTGTCGTCAATAGTGATCCACAGCGAACCATCATCTGCTAGCAATCGCCGAATGATCTCCAGCCGGTCGCGCATCAGCCCCAGCCAAATGGAGTGTTCTAATCCATCGTCGTACTGCTTGAACGCGCTGCCTGTGTTGTAAGGCGGGTCAATGAACACGCACTTCACCTTCCCCGAGAACTCTTGCTCGAGAGCCTTCAGCGCCAGCAGGTTATCTCCGAAGATCAGCCTGTTATCGAAGATATCGTTCTCTGTAACGCGATGCGGGGCGTGGTACGACTTGTCCGGGTCTTCGAGCAGAATGCGCGGCTCCAGCTTGGGGCGCTTTTCCTTGCCGATCCATGTCAGTTCTAGTTTTTGCTTGCTCATGGCATCGCTCTCATAGTTGGGGGGCCTTGCCCGACAAGTAGTCGAGCAGGCGCTTGCGCGGATAGGCATCCGCCGCAGTATCGATATTGCGCAGAGTGGGTAGCGTTGGATCGGCGGTCAGCGCGAAATGCGTTTCCATCAGGTCGGCCATGAACGAGGCGACGCTGCCCTGATTGCGGAAGTAGGCCAGTGGCCCCTCGCCGAGCAGGCGTTGCCGCCCGAGGTCGAAGGTCTGCTGCCGCAACTCGTCGAGCGGCTGGCTGATCAAGCCGGGAATTGCTGCGGCGTCCATGACCGTCGCCGCGCCGATGCGTTGGCGCAGGCGCTTCATCATCACAGCCGTGATGACATGAGTGGCGTGGCGGTAGATCAGCTTTTCTTGGCTGCGCGCCGCCGCCTTCTGCTCGTAGTCGACCACCAGCGTGCGGATGGCCCGGTGGCACAGCACGGCGTTGAGCAGGGCCACGCCGGTCAGGGTGGCCGGGAACAGCGCCTGGTATTCGGCGGATTCCGGATTGGCCAGCCGCGCCGGTTCGCTTTTGAGCCAGACCGCGTAGCGCGGATCGTCCTGGCGCGAGGCGAGCGCGCGCAGCGCCTCGTCGAGCGAAATAGCCTGGAGGCCGGTGGCCGAGGCTTCCGGACGGTAGTGGTAGGCGAAGCCGAGATGCGCGATTTCTTGCCGCAACCGCTCCTGGTTTTCGTCCAGCGAAGCGAAGTTCGCTGTCTGCACTGGGTTCTGGTGGTTGCGCGCCTTGGTGACGCGCTTACCGAACGGGCCGTCCGCCGGGGCCTTGATCAAGGTGAGCATCACCTTGGCATCGTCGATGTTGCTGCCTGGATGCTGGGCCACGAACTCGGCGGCGGACGCGACCGTCTGCGCGCCGTTGATGATCGACAGGCCACGAACCTTGAACTTCCGGAACCCACTGCTGGGGTTCTTTCCCTTCAACTCAATCTCGTCGCAGACCGCCGTCACGCCGTTGTTGAGGTAGAAGAAGCTGCCGGGATCGTCGCGCAGGGTCGTCTTGATGGCCTTGTTGACGTCGGATCGGCTGCTGCCGAGGAAGTAGCGGATGTTGCGCTCGTACAGCGCCTTGCCCTTGTCCTTGTGCAGCGCGACCAGGTCGGTCAAACGGGCGATGCCGTAGTACGTCGTGCGCGGGTTCTCGACCTTCGCGTGCTTCTGCAAGGCGATGTCGGTATGAACCGGCGGATAGGCTTGCTCCGCCAGCAGGTCGCGGGTGATGTCGACTGCCGCGTAGTAGTCCACCTGCTTGTCGAGCCGCTCTTCGTCGAGATCATCGTCGTCCAGCAGCACTTGCAGCGCATCGATGGCCGACTGCGACACACCGTCCCCAGTGTAGGGCACGACCAGTTTGATGCGACTGCACGCATCGAGCGCGCCTTCGATCTCGGCCTTGCGGTTGTGGACGTTCCCATTGAACCCGGTGAAATCCTGCTTCAGCAGCAGCCGGATGCCGGTGCAGAACGATTGTGCTTCATCCTGCTTGAACTGCTCGGATTCCTTCAGCTTGGTTTGCAGGAGGTAGAGCGTTTCCGTGGGGGCGTGGTAGTGGATCGCATCCAGCCCCTTGTCGTTGAAATCGTCCACCACGGAAGCGGCGGCGTCCTTTGGCGTGATGTTGAGCAGCTTGTTCAGGGCGAAGGCGCTGAAGGCACGCGAGAGCTGCTTGGCAGCCTGATCCTCCGGCTTCGCCGCACCCAGGAGGGGCGGAAGGAACGGCACGAAGCGCTCCGCCAGAATCTTCTTCAGGACGGTCATGTGCTGTGGTTCAAGGGCCGCCATGTCAGTGGTACTTCCCGTAGCGGTTCTCGAATGCGGGTTTCGTCCCCTCCAAGATGGTCACGACAGCTTCGTTCAGCCCCGTGTTCTCGATGGCTCCCGATTCGTAGCGGATAGTGGAGTCCGATGCGCGGTCGAATCTTGCGTGGATGATTTGTTCGGCGTCGCACACAACCGCCAAATTGGGGTTGTGCGTGACCATGATGATCTGCCGCTGCTTTTTGGCTTCGGAGAGAACGGGAACGAGCAGACGGAACACCGTCTCGTTGTCAAGATTCTCTTCCGGCTGATCAAGAATGATGGGGGTTTTTCCCTTGTCCACCAGCAAGTAGAAGATCAGCAAGAGCGCGCCACGTTGACCAGGGGACAGTTGCTCGATCTGCGTGTCCTGGAAGAGGAGCGAGTAGCGAGGCTCAAGGAAGTTCAAGCCAAAGATGAGGTCATAGACGGCCGCGGCCGGCTGCCCCTTCTTCAGCAAACTGAATATCCCGGCATCCGAGCCGGAGGCCTTCGCCGCTGCCAAAACCTTCTCCTGCAAGGAGGCAATGAAGGCTAGCGCCCCATCCTTGCTGTTCAGGTCATGGCCATCGAACAATCTTCTGATGGTCGCCGGTGCTTCGTCCTGCCCGCGAAAGTCACCTGCGGTCTGCTTGATCAGAGCAAACAACTGGTCGGCGATGGCGTCGGCGGATGCCGCCAGCGTTGCCTGGAACTGCAGCCTGTAGTCCTCGCGTATCAGGACATTTTTCTGAATCAGGTCTTGCACCGGCTTGAACAGTTCCGCACGTGCACGCCGCTGTGCATCGAGGGTATCGAAGATTTCCCCGGACAACTGCAAACGCCTCGCTTCCAAAACCTTGAGCTGCTGCGGAAGCTCCTCGATCTGCTCGATTCTGGTTTCCAAGCCGACCTTGGTCTCAGGGTCGGTGATTGAGCCGATGAGTTCGTCGCGCTTCGTGTTCCATTCCGCAAGCTGGCGCTGGTAGGCCTCATATTGCTGTTGCGGCGCGTTCAACTTTGCGGTGAAACCTTGCTGGGTTGCAGTGGCGGAATTGAGGACTTCCGCCAGTTTTTCAGCCTCGATCTTTATCTCGCCTTGCTTCGTCGCCAACTCGGTCGATTTTTCTTCCAGAACGGCGGTCTTGATGTCGATGGCGGCAAGATCGGACCAAGCGAAGCCAAGAAGATTGAGATCGTCGGAGACGGTTTTTTCGGCTTGATCGAAAGCACGTTGCAGCAATCTCAACTGCTCACGAATATTTCCTATGGCCTTTTGACGTTTGGCCAGTTCAGTGGTCTCGCCAGCGATCTCTTGGCTGCGCTTTCTGGCAGCGTCCACCTGTTGACTTGCTGCCGCCAAGCCTTCAGCCGCTTGTTTCTGCTCGGGGCTCATAGCTTCGGTCGGCACCGCAACCTCCGCAGGCTTCAGCTTGTCGTGTTCCTCGATCTGCTTGCTCTTCAGCAGGAGCAGATCAGTGAGTTTTTTCAGTTCAATGGGTTGAAGCTGCTCCTCGATGCGAACGATGGTTGCGTTGGTCGATGTCAGTTCCTTGCGGTATTCACCCAATCGGTTCCTGAGCGATTGCTCCTGCTGCTCGGTCAACTGATCGAAGTCGAGTGCGCCAAGCCTCATTTCTTCGCTCGCATGGGAGAAGATCACTGACCTCAGCTCTTTCTCAAATGCGTTCGACTTACCCGATACGTGCTCATTGCAAAGCTCTTCGAAATAGCCCTGCGGGATGTAGCGAACAAGCTCGGCCTTCTCCTCTGAAGGTGACTCATTCAACGGCCTGGACTCGGTGCTTTCGTCTCGCCAGGTTAGCGTTCCGGTGAAGTGGCGAGCGGGCTCGCCGGTCTTGCCCCAAAAGCGATCCCTCTTCAAGAAGCTGAAGTGCTTGGACTGCTTGGAGTTGCCGAGCGTCGCGATGACATCCGCCAATGCACTCTTGCCACTTCCCTTGTTCCCAATAACGGCGACAAGATCGGGGTTCAGCAGGATGTCACAGCCATGCAGCCACCGCCCAACGCCAGCCTTGTCCCCTGTTTTGGTGATCTCGATCGACTCGATGTAGAAGGTCTTGTTGGACTCGACTTCTTGAACCTTGGGCGGCTTGTCACCAATGAAGGAGCGTTTCGCTGGCTCAAGAATGGCTTGCTTGAGGCCGTGGAACGTCGGGTCGGCTTTGATCCACGTCCTTTTCCCGGAGGGGAAGTCGCCATAGCCCCGCTTGTTGTTGTCGCCAGGTGTTCCAACGAAGCAGTGGGCGTCGCTTCCTGAGACTGCCAAGCGCGGAATATTATTCAGACCTGCTTGAAAATTCTTGAACCACTTGGCGTTGCCGGCTGTCTGCTCGCCAACAAATGCGCCACGCAGGTCGGTGTCTCGTGTCTCGAAGATCGGAGAAGTTTGAAAGAGGTTCATGGCATAGGCGTAGTGCTCTTGCCACCCAACCTCGGCCAGTCCGTCATTCGTATCAAACGGCATAAGGCCAATCGCGTGCTCGTTCGGGACCTTCCGAATCGCTTCCCTGTATGAGTCAGCGTTGATCTCCGCAATCACCGCCCCAGCAAGCAGAGCCTTCTCGTCGGAAGCATCTACATCGGCCTTTTTGAAGCCGTGATGCTTCAACTTGTCCTCGCCGACCTTCCTGGCAAGCTCTCTCAACGCAGGCTCGGAAAGTGGCCTGTCCACTAACTCAATGCGCAAGGCAGATATGAAATCCCTGAGCACCTGTTCATCGACCTCGTTCGAGAACAGTACGTGTGCATTCAGTCGCCCCTTCATTGGCGCGGCAAGCCGAAGTTCGATCCCTGGAAGGACGGTTTTTTTCAGGACGGGGGCGTCCTCGTCCTTGAGGCGCTTTCGTAGTGCAAGCCAGCCGTCAAAGGTCCAGTAATCCATGATCGCGAACACAGCCGGTTCTGCCTTGTTCATGGCTTCGATCATTTCATCGACCAGCTTCTTGCTCTTTGCAGAAGAGAGATCGACATCGAACCTATCTCCCGACCAATGAAACGATGCTGGTGTATGGACATGCAGATCCCACTGCCGCCAAATTGCACCCCGAGAAATATCTCTTTTTGTCATCATGTCAGCCCCCACTCGATAGTGAACAGCGTGCGCTCTTCCACCCGTTGATGGAGCTGCACCTCCAACTGACTGATCAAGTCGTTGCGCTGCGCTTCGACCTCATCCTGCCGATTGAACAGTTCCCGCCGCAGCTTGCTGCGCTTGCCTTCCAGTTCGCGCTGCTTCTTCTGCCATGACAGTTTTTCTTCCAGCGTGGGCGAGGTGGCTGCCGTGCGGCGAACTTCCTTGATCTCGCGGTCGATCTCCTTGATTTCTTGCTCAAGGCCGAGTTTCAGGTCATCGGCCCAGGCGTCCAACTTCTGCACTTCCTGCTCGAAGTAGCCAAGGTTGCGTTGGTTGATGTCGCGCAGCAGCTCCGTCTTGCGCGTTGCCACGTTGGCTACCAGCGTGGCATCGCCTGCGTTATTGAACAGGCTCGCTGCCTGCGTGGTCGCGGGCAGACGCAGCAGCTTCTCCGGGTCTTCTTCGTCCAGCGACACACCGTCAGTGGTGGTGGCTGCAACCAAGAGATGCTGCTCCTGATTGCCCAGGGCTTCGACGACAAGCAGCTTGAGCGTGAGCCAACCAGCCTTGCCGCGATACGGCTCCAGGGTGCTGACCTTGCTGCCGTAGCCGTCGTAGTCGAACACCAGCTTGGCCCCGCCGAGCGGGCGGGTCTTGGCCTGCTGCGCGATCCACAGCGCCAGCGGATGATTGATGCGGTACAGGTGCGCGTCGCCGGAGCGGCGTGGCAGTTCATAGCGCCCCAGTTCGATGCCTTCAATGCCGCTGCCTTCGATGCCATCCGGCGCGCGCCGCAGGTGAAAGCCGTCGTCATCGAAGCTGGCGCAATCGCCCAACTCTGCCCGACTCAAGTCCATCAGCATCCGCTCGAAGCGGCTGCGGGCGCTGCGGCTGTCCTCGGCGCGGACGCGGAGTTTGTCCTGCACTTCCTCGTCGAAGTTCTCCAGCAAAATCTGCCGGGTCTTGACCATCGCTTCGCTGATCTCGCCGGAGAGGTCAAGTTGGAGCTGTTCGAAGCTGGCCTTGATTTCGCTCGGGTTGCGGCAGTTCTGGTAGATGTCAGCGATGCGGCGTTCAAAGTCCACGCCGGAGCCAATCGTGCCGAGCACTTCATCGCTGGCCCCGAACACGCCGTCGAACAGTTGGAATTTCTGCTCCAGCAGTTCGTACACGCGGGCGTCGGCCTCGTTGCTGCGATCCACAAAGTTGACCACTACCACGTCGTGCTTCTGCCCATAGCGGTGGCAGCGCCCAATGCGCTGCTCAATGCGCTGCGGGTTCCACGGCAGGTCGTAGTTGATGACCAGTGAGCAGAACTGCAGGTTGATGCCTTCCGCGCCCGCTTCGGTGGCAATCATCACCGTGCCGCGTTCCTTGAAGTGCTCGACCAGTGCGGCGCGCGTGTCGGCGGTCTTGGAGCCGGTGATGTGGTCAGTGCCTTCGTGGCGTTTGATCCAGTCCTTGTAGATGGCCTGCGCGCGGGCGTCGCTGTTGGTGCCGTTGAAGAGGACGATGCCGTCGCCGTAGGACGTGTCCGCCAGCAGGCTCAGTAGGTAATCCTGCGTGCGCCTGGATTCGGTGAAGATGATGGCCTTCTTGGCCGCGACCAGCCGATTCAGTTCGGCGAATGCTTTGTCCAAGGCGGTGAGTAGCGCCTTGCCTTTGGCGTTGTCGCGGATGCTGGTGGCCAGCGTTTTGAAGTGGCGCAGCTCGTCGATCTCGTTGGAGATGGCGGTGCGCTCCTCTTGGCTAGGCCCGGCAGCATCCGCTGCCGGGTCGTCCTCGCCGTCGGCGAACTCCTCGGCGCCGCTTTCGTCAGCAACCTCATCGAGCGACTCGTAGTCTTCGTCCAGCTCGTCCGTCAGATCGACCACCGGCGATGCATCGAGCACGCCTTGCAGGCGCTTGGCCATCGTTTCCAGCGCGCCCGCAATGGCGTGCGTGCTGGACGCCAGCAGCTTCCACAAGACGAGGGAGATCAGTTGCCGCTGGCTTTGCGGCAGCGCTTGCAGGTTGGGGCGGCGCAGGTAGTCGGCGACGAGGCGGGACAGTTCCTGCTCCTCGTTTGACGGGGTGAATTCCTGCACGATGGCCTTGCGCGCCGTGTAGGAGACGTAAGGCTGCACCTGCTTGCGCAGGGTGCGTTTGCAGACGGTGGCCAGCCGTTCGCGCAATGCTCCGAAGGCTTGATCGCGCCCGCTGGAGGTGAATTGCGCGCGGAAGCTGTCGAGGTCGCCGAATACACGATCATCGATGATGCTGACGAGACCATAGAGTTCGACCAGCGAGTTCTGCAAAGGCGTGGCAGTGAGCAGCACCTTGGAATGGACGTGCGCCATTGCGTCTTTCAACGTCTTGGCGATGACGTTGCTGGTCTTGTAGACGTTGCGCAGGCGATGGGCCTCGTCCAAGACGACCAAGTCCCACTCGATCTCCTTGATGTCCTTGGCCTTCGCCTTGGCGAACTGGTAGGAGCAGATGATCGGGCCGGAGGACATCAGAAACGGGTTTTTCCGCTCCTGCTTGCGGATGGCGTTGTAGCTCTTGGCTTCGAGGATCAGCCCTTGCAGGCTGAACTTGTCCTGCAACTCCTGATGCCACTGTTTGCGCAAGTTGGCCGGGACGATGATGAGCACCTTGCGCCGTCTCTCCGCCCAGCGCTGTGAAATCACCAAGCCTGCCTCGATGGTTTTGCCAAGACCCACTTCGTCGGCCAGTATGACGCCACGCGAAAGCGGGTTGCGGCAGGCAAAAAGGGCGGCGTCAACCTGATGCGGGTTGAGATCGACCTGCGAATCGACCAGTGTCGAGGCCAGCGATTCAACGGTGTCGCCCGCCGCGCGACGGGTGAGCAGCCACGCGACGTACTGGCTTTGATACGGCGTCAAAGGTTGCTGCGTCGTCAACGGTGATTCTCCCCTTGTCCTGTCCCGGACTTGATGTGGTGGCAAGTGTGGCAAAAACTCACTCAAGCCCCCGGCTTCTGCTTGTTGGTGCTTTCGGCAATCCAGCGCTCAAGATCAGAACGACAGAAGCGCCAGGTTCCCCCCAGCTTGAACGCGGGAATCTCTCCCTTTTGAGCCAGGCGATAGACCGTCCTTTTTCCTGCTTTGAGGTAAACCGCCACCTCTTCAAGTGTGAGGATTTCGTTTTCGGCATCAGTCATCTGCAAACCTTCTCGGTTGGTCTTTCATAGCCTTAGTTTGCCAAGTCTGCTCAATTCTACTAACGAACACTTGTTGCAGGCCACTATTCAGTTGGCGAGTTTCGAAGCTCTCGATAACCCGGTTACCGCGCAGTTCCTATTGTTTGCAGCATGAAGTCGCCCTGATCTCCACGATCAAGCCATTGCTGATCACACAGGAATGGCGCGATGTTGGCTCCGGTCTGGCAGCGCGCCGCGCATCGCGGCGTGCCCATTTTTCTCGTGACGGCCCTGCTGCTGGGTCAGTCCCCGATGGCGTTGGCCGAGTCCCCCGCACAGCGCCAGGAGCTGGTCGCCGCGCTGCGCCAGCTCGATGCGCTGGAGCGCACCGTAGCCGACAGCGCCGCGCGTGCCCCCATCCAGCCGGGCGAGCGCTACCACTTCGATTACCCGCGGCTGCTGGCTGACCTGGCGCGCGTGCGCGCCGGCATCCAGGCCCATCTCACACCGTCGCGTGCCCAGCCGCGCGACCCCTCCGAACTGGCCGGCGACTACCGCACCGAGCGGGCCGCCTCGCCATCGCCGACGACTACGGAAGCCAAGCAATGAACGGCGCCCAGGTCTCGGCATTTCAAGCCAACAGCGGCATCGCACCTTCGGCGATGGCGACCGTCCTGGTCGGCGTCGTGTTCGCGGTCCTGCTCGTGTGGGGCGTCTGGGCCATCCGAACGGCCTACGTGGGGTGGTCCGAGAGCCGCCTCAACCAACGCCAGTTCCTCGGAGTCTGCATCCGCTTCGTCGCGATGTACCTCGTCCTGAGCTTCTTCCTCCTCTCCTGACCTGAAAGGCACGACCATGCAAAACCGCATCCTCCATTCCCGTCTTGCCCAGCGCGCCGCTGTGGCACTGGGCGCCGCCGCGCTGCCCGCGCTGTCGTTTGCGCAAGGCTTGCCGCAGTTGGAGAACCCGACCCGCGGCACCGGCAACGGCATCATGGAAACGATCAGGAACTACGGCTACGACATCATCATGCTCGTGGCGCTCCTGGTCGTGGCGTCGATGTTTATCGGCGTCTGCTACCACGCCTACGGGACCTACGCGGAAATCCACACCGGCCGCAAGACCTGGGGCCAGTTCGGCCTCACCGTCGCGATCGGTGCCGTGCTGCTCGTGATCGGCATCTGGTTGCTCACCGAAGCCACCGGCATCCTGTAAGGCGAGGCCGGTATGTCCGAGCAGCAGCACGTCCGTGCGGACGGGACGGTCACGTTCCTTCCGCACCGGCTCAACCGCCATCCCGTTGTTGTGCGCGGCCTGACCGCCGACGAGCTGTGGATCTGCTGCGGCCTGTCCGGCGCCGCCGGCCTGCTGGTCGGCGCGCCGCTGTCCTGGGCGTTCCGCACGATCGCCATCGCGCCGACGTTCGTCGTCCTGGGTGTGGCCCTGGGCGTCTTCATCGGCGGCGGCATCCTGCGCCGGCTCAAGCGCGGGCGTCCCGACACCTGGCTGTACCGGCAACTGCAATGGCGCATCGCCACGCGCCATCCGCTGATGGCGGGCTGGGTGAGCGGCCACGTGCTGATCTCGCGCTCCGGCTTCTGGACCACCCGAAGGTCTGCCTCAAGGGGGACACGATGAGCCGCTTCAAGAACGAGATCACCCACCTGCAGGCGCACATCAAGACGCTTCGCCTGGGTGCTGGCGCGCTTGTCATCGTCGCCCTAGTCATGGGCGGTGGATGGTGGAGCGCGCCGCGCGACCTGACCATCCACGTCCCGCCCGACCTGCGCTCCGGCAGTACCCGCAAGTGGTGGGAAGTGCCGCCCGAATCGGTCTATGCGTTCACGTTCTACGTGTTCCAGACCCTCAATCGCTGGCCGACGAACGGCGAAGAGGACTACCCGCGCAACCTCCATACGCTCTCGCCGTATCTCACCCCGTCCTGCCAGGCCTTCCTGCGCGCGGACTACGACTACCGCCGCAGCACGGGCGAACTGCGCCAGCGCGTGCGCGGGATTTATGAAATCCCCGGCCGCGGCTACGGCGACGACCCCACGGCGCGCGTGCGCGTGGTCTCTGACCGCGACTGGGTGGTGACGCTCGACATCACCGCCGACGAGTACTACGGCGCCGAGCAGGTCAAGCGCGCGCTCGTGCGCTACCCGGTGAAGGTCACGCGGGTGGACGTCGATCCCGCCCGCAACCCGTTCGGCCTGGCGCTGGACTGCTACGACGGTGCGCCCCAGCGCATCAGCGCCCCGGAGCCGACGCGCCCGGCGCCTGGCGGCCTGTCTCCGCAAGCGCCCCAAGGAGGAAACACCCCATGAAGCATCCTGTACTCGTGCTGCTGGGGCTGCTGGCCGCGGCCGCGGCACCCGTCTCCCATGCTGTGGAGATTCTGCGCTGGGAGCGCATGCCGCTGGCGGTGCCGCTGAAGGTCGGCCAGGAGCGCATCGTGTTCATCGACCGGAACGTCCGCGTGGGCGTGCCTGCGGGCGTGGGCGAACGCCTGCGCGTGCAGAGCGCGGGTGGCGCGGTGTACCTGCGGGCCAGCGAGCCGATCGAGCCCACACGGCTGCAATTGCAGGACGCCGACACGGGCGCGCTGATCCTGCTCGACATCGCGGCCGAGCCGCCCAAGGACGGCG
The DNA here is from genome assembly GCF_900114065.1 of Stutzerimonas kunmingensis. Classification (GTDB taxonomy): domain Bacteria; phylum Pseudomonadota; class Gammaproteobacteria; order Pseudomonadales; family Pseudomonadaceae; genus Stutzerimonas; species Stutzerimonas kunmingensis. The sequence continues at coordinate 474,262 of NZ_FORS01000002.1, read as the reverse complement.
AAGCCGAGCTGGAGCCGGTGCGCATCGTCGAGGGCAGCAGCACCCTGACGCGCTATGGCGATCAGGCAGGCGGTGCCGATGAGGCCCCGGCGCGCGCCCAGGGCCAGGCAGTCGCTCGGGCTGCGCGGCGCGAGACGCCGATTCCGGTCGTCCTGACGCGCTTCGCTGCGCAGAACCTCTACGCGCCCCTGCGCACCGTGGAGCCGCTGCCCGGCGTCATGCGGGTGAACCTGCGCCGCGACCTCGACCTCGGCACGCTGATCCCGACGCTGCCGGTGCGCGCGGTCGCGCTCGCGTCGTGGCGTCTGGAAGACCAGTGGGTCACCGCCGTGCGTCTGATCAACAGCAGCAGCGGCTGGGTCACGCTCGACCCGCGCGTTCTGCAAGGCGATTTCCTCACCGCCACCTTCCAGCACGAAGCGCTCGGCCCCCGCGGGACGCCCGAGGACACGACCGTCCTGTACCTGGTGACGCGCGGGCGCGGCCTGGCGCAGTCAGTGCTGCCGGCGATCCACCGCTTCGACCCGGCTGCGCACCTGCCACAGCCGGAAGCTGAAGCCGGCGACGGCAAGGAGACCCGCCATGCGCAGTAACGGCTTGCTCAAGTGGCTGATGATCCCGGTCGCCTTGCTGGTGCTGTTCGTTGCCATCCGGCTGTTCTCCGGCGGAAGCACGTCGGCACCGCCCGCCGCGGATGCCGGCTCCAAGCTCACGCCGGAGGAAATGAAGGCGTTGGGCATCGAAGGCGATACCCCCCGCGATACCGTGGCAACGCTCGTCGCCCAGGTGAAGCAGTTGCGCACCGAGCTTCAGACCGCGCTGACCGACAACAAGTCGCAGCGCGAGGAAAACCAGCGGCTGCGCCAGCGCGAGAATTCCATCGATCAGCGCATCAATTCGGCCCTCGAATCCGAGCGCTCCAACCTGCGCCGCGACCAGGAACAGGCGGCCAGTGCGCGCCAGCAGACCGAAGGGCTGCTCGCCGACCTGCAGCGGCGTCTGGACAGCATCGGTGGGCGCGGCGGCGGCCATGCCGATCTGCCCGTGGGCCTGGGGCTGCGCGATGGCGACGAGGCCGGCATGGAAGGCGGCATGCGCTGGGTCGAACCGGATGATGCGAAGAAGGCCGAGGGCCGCAACAACGGTCGTGGCGCGGGCAGCGGCATGAGCTTCCCGACGAGCTTCGGCCCGGCGCAAAGCACGCTGGAAACCACCGCGGAAACCGTGGCGAACGCCGGCGCACGTACGGCAGGCGTCAAGAGCGCCAAGCCGGTCTATACCGTGCCGACCAACTCGACACTGATGGGGTCGGTCGCGATGACGGCGCTGATCGGCCGCGTGCCGATCGACGGGACGGTGAACGATCCGTACCCCTTCAAGGTGCTGGTCGGGCCGGACAACCTCACGGCCAATGGCATCGACATTCCCGACGTGGCCGGTGCCGTGTTCAGCGGAACCGCCTCGGGCGACTGGACGCTTTCATGCGTGCGCGGTCAGGTGCGGAGCATCACCTTCGTCTTCCACGACGGCACGATCCGCACGATCCCCGAAGACCGCGAAGGCAATCAGCAGAACAACCAGCAGCGCGACGGCCTGGGCTGGATCAGCGACCCGCACGGCATCCCCTGCGTCAGCGGCGAGCGGCGCAGCAACGCCCAGCAGTACCTCGGCTCCCAGGCCCTGATCACCGCGGCCGGCGCCGGCGTGGCCTCGCTCATCGAAAGCGACAGCGGCCGCATGTCCTACGTCGGCCCGGACGGCGCCATCGGCACCGTGGGCATCAGCGGCCAGGAAGCAGTCGGCCAGATCCTCGCGGGCGGCGTGCGGGACATGTCGGCCTGGGTCAACAAGCTCTATGGCCAGGCCTTCGCCGCCGTGTATGTGCAGCCTGGCGCCAAGGTCGCCGTCCACCTCGAAAAGCCGCTCGCCATCGATCACGACCCCGAAGGCAGGCGCGTCGATCACCGTGCAGGAGAAAGCCATGCGCTCGAACTCGATTAAGGGCCTCGCGCTGGCCCTCGCCGTCGTCGTGCTCGGCGGCTGCGCCACCAGCAAGGAAGAGCTGCTGACCCATAGCGACCGCACCATGATGGACGTCTGGCAGCAGGAAACGGGTGGCGGCGGCAGTGGCACCGGCCAGGTCGCCCGCCGGCAGTTGCTCGACGCGCGCCAGAGCCTGCGCCGGCCGCTGACCGACGCCAATGTGCAGGCCGCGCCCGCCGAGCAGATGCGCTACACGCGCACGGCGCAGAGCGAGGTCTATCGCCAGTTCCAGCGCCTGCCCAATCCCGATCTCGTCATGTACGTGTACCCGCACCTGGCGGGCACGGACCCCGTGCCGGTTCCGGGCTACACGACGGTCTTCCCGCTGTACCAGCGCGTGCAGTACGCCATGCCCGGTGAACGGCTGGAGGACTATTGATGCGCTGGAAACTTCCCTGGCCGAAGCTGGCCGCATCCGGCACCGGCGACGAAGAGAAGCCGGACGGCTGGCAGCGCCACGTCGAGGCCTTGCGCCAGGCCGGCGTCCCCGAACCCGGTGCAGCGGTCCAGGGCCGCAGGCCGGCGACGGTAGCCGACGAGCAGGCGCTGTACGACGTCGCACCGTCGTTCGCGGAACTGCTGCCTTGGGTGGAGTTCCTGCCGCAGTCGAAGTCCATGCTGCTGGAGGATGGGCAGTCGGTCGCTGCCTTCTACGAGCTGGTGCCGCTGGGCACCGAGGGCCGGGAACCCGGCTGGCTCGCGCATGCCCGCGACGCCTTGGAGAACGCGCTCCAGGACTCATTCGATGAGCTGGACGAAAACCCCTGGGTGCTCCAGCTCTACGCCCAGGACGAGCCCAGCTTCGACCAGTACATGCAGACCCTGCGCGACTACGTGCAGCCGCGCGCCCGCGATACCGCGTTCACCGAGTTCTACCTGCGCTTCTTCGGCCACCACCTGCGCGCGGTCGCCAAGCCGGGCGGCCTGTTCGAGGACACGGTGGTCACGCGGCTGCGCTGGCGCGGCCAGACGCGGCGGGTGCGCATGGTGATCTATCGCCGTGCCACCGGGCAGGCAAGCCGCCGCGGCCAGACGCCCGAGCAGATGCTGAACATCGTTTGCGACCGCCTGTGCGGCGGCCTGGCGAACGCCGGCATCCAGGCACGGCGCATGGTCGCAGCCGACGTCCACGACTGGCTGCTGCGCTGGTTCAATCCGCGCCCCGCGATGCTCGGGCCGAGTGCAGAGGACCGGGAGCGCTTCTACGCGCTGGCGCGCTACCCCGACGAGGCCGAGGACGGCGAAATCGAGCTGGCGAGCGGGCGGGATTTCAGCCAACGCCTGTTCTTCGGCCAGCCGCGCTCCGACGTGGCGCACGGCACCTGGTACTTCGACGGCATGCCGCACCGGGTTCTGATCACCGACCGTTTGCGCATGCCGCCTGGCACCGGACACCTGACCGGTGAGACCCGCAAAGGCGATGCCATCAACACGCTGTTCGACCAGATGCCAGAAGACACCTTGATGTGTCTTACCATGGTCGCCACGCCGCAGGATGTGCTGGAAGCGGATCTCAACCACCTGGCGAAGAAGGCCGTGGGCGAGACGCTGGCGTCGGAACAGACGCTCAAGGACGTGCAGGAAGCTCGCTCGCTGATCGGCAGCGCGCACAAGCTCTACCGCGGGACGCTGGCGTTCTACTTGCGGGGGCGTGACGAAGCCGAGCTAGACCGGCGCGGCCTGGACCTGGCGAACGTGATGCTCAACGCCGGCTTGCAGCCGGTGCGCGAGGACGACGAGGTGGCGCCGCTCAACAGCTACCTGCGCTGGCTGCCGTGCTGCTACAACCCCGGCCAGGACCGGCGCAAGTGGTACACCCAACTGATGTTTGCCCAGCACGCGGCGAACCTGGCGCCGGTGTGGGGCCGTGCCCAGGGCACGGGGCACCCCGGCATCACGATGTTCAATCGCGGTGGCGGGCCGATCACCTTCGACCCGCTCAACCGCCTGGACCGGCAGATGAACGCCCATCTGTTCCTGTTCGGCCCTACCGGCTCGGGCAAGTCAGCGACCCTCAACAACCTCTTGAACCAGGTCACGGCCATCTACCGGCCGCGGCTGTTCATCGTGGAGGCCGGGAACTCCTTCGGCCTGTTCGCAGACTTCGCCCGGCGCCTGGGCCTGACCGTGAACCGCGTCAAGCTGGCTCCTGGCTCGGGCATCAGCCTCGCGCCATTCGCCGATGCGCGCCGGCTGATCGAAACGCCGAGCGACGTGCAGACCCTCGATGCCGATGCGCTGGACGAGGACCTGCCGCCGGATGCTTCGGCCATGGAGGCGGACGAGCAGCGCGACGTGCTCGGCGAACTGGAGATCACGGCACGGCTGATGATCACCGGAGGCGAGGACAAGGAAGAAGCCCGGATGACGCGCGCAGACCGCTCGCTGATCCGCCAGTGCATCCTCGACGCCGCCGAGCACTGCGTGGCCGAGAAGCGCACGGTGCTCACGCGCGACGTGCGCAACGCGCTGCGCGCTCGGGGCCAGGACCCGACGCTACCCGAGATGCGCCGCGTACGGCTGATGGAGATGGCGGACGCGATGGACATGTTCTGCCAAGGCACCGACGGCGAGATGTTCGACCGCGATGGCTCTCCGTGGCCCGAGGCAGACATCACCCTGGTCGATCTGGCGACCTACGCGCGGGAGGGCTACAACGCGCAGCTCTCCATCGCATACATCAGCCTGATCAGCACGGTGAACAACATCGCCGAACGAGACCAGTACCTGGGCCGGCCTATCGTCAACGTCACAGACGAAGGACACATCATCACCAAAAATCCATTGCTTGCGCCCTACGTGGTCAAGATCACAAAAATGTGGCGCAAGCTCGGGGCCTGGTACTGGCTGGCTACACAAAATATCGACGATCTGCCGCGCGCTGCAGAGCCCATGCTCAACATGATCGAGTGGTGGATCTGTCTCAGCATGCCCCCCGATGAGGTCGAGAAGATCGCGCGGTTCCGCGAACTTTCGCCCGCGCAGAAGGCGCTGATGCTGTCGGCACGCAAAGAAGCGGGGAAATTCACCGAGGGCGTCATCCTCTCCAAGAGCATGGAAGTGCTGTTCCGCGCCGTGCCGCCGAGCCTGTACCTCGCGCTCGCGCAGACCGAACCCGAAGAGAAGGCCGAGCGATACCAGCTCATGCAGCAGTACGGCTGCACCGAACTCGAAGCCGCCTTCCGGGTCGCCGAGAGGATCGACCAAGCGCGCGGCATCGAGTCGCCGGCCTTGGAACTGTCGTAAGCCGGAGAGTGCCATGGAGCAGAAACGTCCTTCCATCCCGATGCAGGTCCAAGCGTTCCGTCGCCGCCACGTGCGGCCCCGCTGGCCTTGGGCCTTGGCCGCTGCACTGGTCGCGCTGCTGCTGATCTGGGGCGTGTCCCGGTCGCCCGACGAATCCTCGCCGCAGCCGTCCACGCCGGTCAGCACGGCCCAGGTCGCCGGGCCGCCCTGGCAGATGGGCAACGCCGAAGGCCGCTTCACGCTGACGCTTTATGCCGACCTGGAATGTCCGTTCTGCCGGGAGTACTTCCCGCAGCTCAAGCGCTGGGTCGGCAACAACACCGACGTGGCACTGCAATGGCACCACCAGCCGCTGGCCGCGCACGAGCCCGCCGCGTCGGCCGAGGCGCGCCTGGTCGAGTGCGCCGCCGAAGCGGGCGGACATGCCGCGTTCTGGCAAGCCGTCGAGTGGGTCTATGCCCACACGCGCAGCGATGGCCAGGGCCTGCCCGATGGCCTGCGCTACCCCGAATCGACGCCGGCCGTCGAGCAGTGCCTGGCGAGCGAGCGGGCCGATGCGCTCATCCGCGCCCAGGCCGCGGAAGCCACCAAGAGCGGCGTGAACGCCACGCCGTCGCTGCGGCTGCTCGATCGCCAGACGGGTCAGGCCATCCTGCTGCAGGGGCCGATCGAGGGCGATGCCTTGCTCTCGGCCATGGACATGCTGGCAGCCGAGGACCCGACCAGTGACGTGGCGGCCTCGCCCGCCACCCCCACATCCGAAATGCCTGCCGACGCTGTCGGCGACATGCCCAGGTAGCCCTCGGTCTTGGAGGCTACGGCGCGGCTTGCCACGCTGACCGCGACCCGTTCGCTTCGCATCCTGGCTGCGGACAATCACCGCTGCGCGGTGGTGGATGCACCTTGTTCCGCTATTTCCATCCCCAGGAGGGCTTGCCCTCCCAGGGGGGGCGCCCTCCGTTCACATTCTGGAGGTTTGCCCATGTCTCTCGTCGCCAATGACTCCTGCGTGGAGCCACGTTTTGCACCAGCGTCCCAATCCGATGACTGGATCATCCGGCAAGCCATCGCGCTGCTGGAGCAGCGTGTCTTCAAGAAGGGGCCATCCCTCGAACGGCCCGCCGCCGTCAAGGACTACTTGAACCTGAAGCTGGCAGCCGAGCCCAACGAAGTCTTCGCCATCGTGTTCCTCAACAGCATGCACGAAGTGCTGGCCTACGAACCGATGTTCAAGGGCACGGTCCATTCGACCACGGTGCATGCGCGCCCGATCCTGCAGCGCGCCTTGGAACTGAACGCCGCCGCGGTCATTCTTTCGCACCAACACCCTTCGGGCTGCACGGAGCCGTCAAGCGCGGACCGCGCGTTGACCCAAACGCTGAGGGCTGCGTTGTCGCTGATCGACGTGAGGGTGCTGGATCACCTCATCGTCGGCCAAGGCACGCCGTACTCGTTCGCGGAATCCGGCCTGCTGTAGCAACGGCATCGGCTCCTTGATCCACGCGGAGGCTTCGGCCTCCGCTTTTTCATGGGCGCGAGACAAGCAGGTATGCGGGCGGTGCGCGATGCGCATTGTTTGTTGGGGCCGCATCGGCTTCGCGTTTGACTACTGCTCTGATCAACTTCAAGGGCGCGCGACATGCCAGCATCTCTTTCCAGGTTCGCGTCAGGCTGGCGAACTCTCGGCCTGGCCGTTGCGCTGCCGGCCGCGCTGGCCGTTTTCAGCCCGGCCGCCTTCGCCGCAGACGTGGTGGTCGTCACCGACAGCCGCCACCCGTTCAAGACCATGGGTGGCGAGCGGCTGATCGAGCTGGACGAGCCCCACCGGATTGAAGCGGAGCTTTCAGCGGAGCTGCCCAACGACCCCGAGCAGGCGACGGCCATCGTCAAGCGCCGGCTGTCCAGCGGCGGCACCGACCTCCAGCGCCGCCTCGCTTCCGCGTACCAGGGCGTCACAGACGCTTGGAGCCTGGGCATCACCAGCCTCCCGGCCGTCGTGGTGGACCAGCGCTACGTGGTCTATGGCGAGCCGGACGTGGCCCGCGCCGTCGCGCGCATCGAACAGCACCGGAGGCCTCAGCCATGATCCGAGCATTCGACCTGATGCGCCGCCTGCGCGCTGGCGTGGCGTCCGTGCTGCTGCTCAGTGCCACCGGCAGCTACGCCCTCAACACCGCCACCATCGTCGGCTCGGTGGCGTCGCCCGACTGCCTCGAATACCGCGTCGTCGGCATCTGCTACTGGCTCTACTGCACCTGGACCGGCTGCACGGTGCGCACATCCATCAAGGTGCGCCACTACATCCCCGATGCGGTGGTGTCGTCGTACTCGAACACCGGCGAAAACCCCTGGGTCGAAGTCCGGGCGATGAGCACGCCCAACCCGTCTGCCCAGGCGGGCGGCGACGGGACGACGAACGAGGACCACGAAAACAACCTCGCCAAGTTCAAGAACGCCGACGTGATCGGCCACCCTGGTGTCGAGGTGTTCAACCAGTTTGTCTCATCGTCGGGCTACTTCTGCGAGGGCGCGGGTACGGCGTTCATGCCGTACTTGCTCAGCACCTTGGACACGCTGGCCTGGCGCTACAACGTGCCCGAGATGGCCTACCCGGAAGCGCTGATTCCGGGGCTGCGCGAGGTCGGCGCACGTACCACGATGAACCTCTGGGGCAATGTGTATCCGCGTGGCGGCTTCCTGCACCAGACCGACGACCACAAGGCCGGTGCAGTCGTCGCCCAGCGTGCGGGTGATGTCGTCACGCGCCGCGGGCAGATCCACGTCTATCAGCCGCTGCTCGCCAACTCGCGGCCCGGCTACTGGCCGGCCGGCGCGCTGATGGAAGGCGATGCCTCGACAGGCAAGTGGCAGGAACTCACGCCCGTCCTGTCTTCCTCCTGCACGGTCTTCCCACGCAGCGGCTTCCTGACACAGGCCCAACAAGGCGACTACGCCTGGGCGTTGTGGCGGCCCTATGCGTGCTGCGAACGCCGCGGCCAGGTGTTCCTCGGCAGCGTCGATTTCTATTGAGGGTACGGCAATGAAACGTCCAGAACTGATGAACCTCCCCGCCCAAGCTCGTCGTCTGCTGCGTCCGACAGCGCTGGCCGGGGCGCTCACCTTGGGCTGCGGCCTCGCATGGGCGCAGGCTGGATTCCAGACCAGCGGCCCCATCCTCGGCGACGAGGTGATGTATTCGATCGGCGGCGGCAGCGCGGTGTCGATGGGGCGTGCGGCCGGCATGCGCTCGATCGGTGTCGGCGTTGGCTGGAACAGCAACCTGATCTGCGGCGACATGAGCATCCAGACGACGTTGCGCAACCAGCTCAACGGCATCACCAACGGCTTTCAGCAGATCATGAGCAACGTGATCCAGAGCGCCACAAGCGCCGTGGCGTCGCTTCCCGCACTGATCATCCAGCGGGCCGATCCCGGCCTCTACAACCTGCTCACCAATGGCGTGCTGCAGGCACGGCTGGACTTCGACCGCTCCAAGCTGGCGTGCCGCGCCATGGCCGAGAAGATGGCCGACATGGCAGGTGGCCAGTTGGGCTGGAGCCAGATGGCTGAGGGCATGGCGCTGCGCGACGCGGTGTCGAGCACTGACGCCGTGTCGGCGATCGAACAGGCCGAGACGCGGCGCGGCAACGACGGCGTGCCCTGGGTGGGCGGCAGCAATGCCGGCGGCGCGGGCCAGCGTGCGATCCGGGTGGTCGGTGACGTGACCCGCGCCGGCTACAACCTTGTCAACGGCCGCGGCGTGACGGACACGTCGTCCATCGCGCCAGCCAGTTGCGCAAGCCTGTCCTGCCAGACCTGGACGTCGCCCCAGCAAGCGGTTGAATGGGCGACGCGGGTGCTCGGGGAACAGGAGCAGCGCACCTGCGATTCCTGCACAAAGACCGAGACGGTGCCCGGGGTCGGGCTGACGCCGCTGATCCAGGAGGAATACGAGACGAAGCTGGAAGCCCTTCAGGAGCTGATCTCGGGGACGCGCAACACCACGTTCGAGAACCTGCGCGCGGCCGGCAGCGCGTCGCTGCCCATCACGCGCGGCGTCATCGAGGCGCTGCGCGACGAACCGGATCAGGACCTGCTGGCACGCCGCCTGGCGTCGGAGGTCGCACTGTCGTCCGTCTTGGAGAAGGCATTGCTGCTCCAGCGGACCCTGTTGACCGGGAAGAAGGAACCCAACGTGGCGGCGAACCAGTTGGCGGTCGATGCGGTGAACCACGAGAGCGACACGCTCGACCAGGAGATCCGCAACCTCAAGACCGAACTGGAGTTGCGGCGCGAGTTGGCGAACAACTCGCCGATGGCCATCATCCAGCGCCACGGCACGCGTGCGGCGGGCTCGCGCGGCATCTACGAGGGCGATCCGGTTCCCGACCGCCTCGACCGGCTCCAGAGGGGCAATCCGGGAGGCAACCCATGACCCCGGTGAGTTCCAGTTGGCTGCGGCCGCGCTGGCTGTTCAGCCGGCGCGCGGCGAAGACGCTGCTGTGGACGGCGGTACTCGTTGCCGCTGCCGTGGGCGCCAACATCGTCGGCATCTATCTCGTCGGCAGCGTGGCCGGCTGGGAGCAGTGGCTGGCGGCCGCGTCGGGCTACTTCCTGGTATGGCGGCTGTGCTTGTACGGCGCGACGGCCTGCGGATGGATGTGGATGCGCCGCCGGCTCCTGGCGCGCGAGGGCGACGACGCCCAGGCACGGCGCCGTCTGGTGCGCAGCGAGATCGCCGGCGGCGTCGCCATCGTGGCGCTGGAAATCAGCCTGCTGATGCAGGGCTGAGGGGAGATTGGTGCCATGACGCTTTTTACGACCGACTACCTGGAGTACTACCTGACCCTCGTGTCCTGGATCGTCAACAACGGCATCTGGGCGGTGCTGGTGTCCAGCGGGGTATTCGCGCTGCCTTTCGTCGCCATCATCGTGCAGGAGTGGCTGAAGGCCCGTGCGGAAGGTGCCGACGAAGGCAACAAGGGCTTGCTCTCGGCCGTCCGCATCGAGAACCGGGTCTTCGTCGCCATCGTGGTGGTGATGTTCGCGGGCATTCCGTTCATCGACGTGGACCTCAACACCATCCAGTACGACAGCTCGCGCTCGGCCCAGTGCCAGGTCAGCGTGCCACAGCCCACGGATACCGGCTGGTCACAGTCCTTCAGCACCATCAACAACCAGTCCGCGAAGGTGCCGGTCTGGTGGGCCTTCATGCACGCGCTCTCGCGCGCTGTCACGAGCGCCTCGGTGGCGGCGATCCCATGTGGTACGGACCTGCGGCAAATGCGCATGGAGATCGACGCGACCCGCATTGACGACCCGGTGCTGGCCCAGGAAGTGGCGGACTTCTCGCGGGATTGCTATGGGCCTGCGCGGGCCAAACTGTTCATGCAGCGCCCTCAGCTCGATGAGCAGCAGATGCACGACGTGACCTGGATCGGATCGAGGTTCTTCACCGACACCAACGGCTACTACGACACGTACCGTTCCAGCACGCCGCGCGACGACTGGCCCTACGACAGCAACCGCGATGCCGGGCTTGCGCAGGTGGCCAGCGGCGGCGGCTATCCGAACTGTAGGCAGTGGTGGGCCGATGGCAGCAACGGCCTGCGGGCACGCCTGCTGGGACAGGTGGACCCGAGCCTGCTGAATCGCCTGGCGGGCTGGGCCGGGTTCCTGAGCCGGGCCGAGGTGGACGACTCGGTGATCCGCGCCATCGCCTCCCCGCGGCAGCAGAAGTTGAACCAGGGCAGCGTCTATACGGACTACGGCGGCCAGATCGACAAGACCCTGCCGAACATCGTGACGCGCGCCACGGGCGACGTCGGCATGGCAGTCGGCGCGATTGCCGCGTTTCCTGCCATGGACGTCGTGAGACAGGCTCTGCCCATGGTCCTCGCCTTGCTCAAGATGGCGCTGGTCATCTGCATCCCGCTCGTGCTGGTCATCGGCACCTATGACCTGAAAACGGTCGTCACCGTCAGCGTCGTGCAGTTCGCGCTGTTCTTCGTGGACTTCTGGTTCCAGCTCGCCCGCTGGATCGACAGCACCATCCTCGATGCGCTTTACGGCTGGGGCTTCGGGTGGAATCGGCCGCACACCAACTTCGACCCGCTGGTGGGATTGAACAATGCCTTTGGCGACATGCTTCTGATGTTCGTCATGGGCACCATGTTCATCGTCCTGCCTACGTTCTGGATTGGCGCACTCACCTGGGTCGGTGTACGTGCCGGTGCAATCGCCAACACCTTCGCCACTGCCACAAAGGATGCAGGAAGCGCTGGCGGCAAAGGAGCAGGTGCTGTCTCAGGCGGCAAGCTCAAATGATCGAATGACCTTCGGCGTCAGTCGTCTTGGTACATCTCGTGGGAGGTATCGTTGTACAGGTTGGGATCGTAGCCAGGCGTGGCCCGCAGTTCCTCAATGGTTGGGTACTGCAGTTCAAACCCTTCTTCATCGGGATGGTGCTGATTCATAGCCCATCCTGCCACCACCACGCCCAGCAGCACGAGTGCGAACCAGAAAGCAACGTAGAGCAGCACCCCGAGCACAGCCAGCTTGAAGACCCACACAAGTGCGGTAGCACCAGCTCGCGGCACACCCCTGAATACCAGCCAATTCGACGCCCGCCGTTCGCCGCGCGCATAGGCGCGCCATCCGCGGCCAAAGGCGCGGCCGAGGCGTTCTGCGGTGCTGGTGCGGGTCGTCGTGTTCATGGTCGTATCCTGCTGTTAAGGAATGCCTATTCCAGTTTGCTCCACTTCATTCGGTTTGCGGCTTCAATGTGTTTTCTTGCTGCTTCAGGACGCTTCGTCATCCGGCCCCACCGGGCCGGGGTCAGGTTCAACGCCGATGCGGTAGGTGGCAACAAAATGCGGCCAGTCCACGTGGTCCACCAGGTCGATGTCCTCGATGACGCCAACCTTCGCTCCCGCACGCTCGAACAGGGCGATGCTCTTAGCGGGATAGTTGTTGCGCGACGGATAGAGCACCCCGTCGAACAGCGCCTGGCCGTCATCTGCGAGCATCGCATGCACCTGGGCGGACACCTGCTGCGTGTGCGTGTAGTCGCGGCTGGCCAACTGCTCTAGGTTCAGGCCGAAGTAGCCCGCCATGACGCCCGGCGTCGTGATATCGGCCAGAAGCACGTCGTCCATCACGCCTACTGCGCGCACCATCCGGGCTTGGACTTCTTTCAGCGCGATCGAGCGTTGCGTGTCCGCAAGCCACTGGTGCTTGTGAAACACCGACTCCATCAGCGCCGTGGGCAGGTCGCGCCCCAGGTAGAGCACGCCGTAGGCCCCCGCCGGGTCATCGTAGCGATTCGTGCTGCTGCGGCCATAGTACAGCGGGCTGCCCCGATAGACGACGCGGCTCACATGCTGGAGCAGTTCACCGTCATCGATCAGGAACGAAGGCAGCTCGTGGCTCATGGCGATCTCGCTTCAATGCACCTGGACGCCCAGCACGTTGAACACGGCCTCGGCCACGTCATCGATCGTGCCATGCGTCACCGCATCCACCGGCGAGCGACCGCCCAAGCCTTCGAGCGGCTCGGACAGCGCGCTGTAGATCGTCCAGTGGTCGATGCCCTCGACCTCCTGGAGCACGGTTTGGGTCAACTGCTGCTTCACCGGGTCGAGCTGCCAGTCGGGCAGCTTCTGGCCGCGCGGCCCCACGTTCAGCGCCAGTAGCCGACGGGCGAGGATGTCCTTGTAGATTTGCTGGCGCGACTTGTCCGCCAGCTTGGCGAACTCGGCAGGCGGCAGGTTGTCCGGCTGATTGAAGGCTTCCAGCAGCACGGCGCGGCCTCTCTGGACGTCGGTTTCAGTCGGTGCCCAGCGCGTGTCGGAGCGCAACGCGGCCGCCTTGCGCTGCAAGGCCTGCGCCACCGTTTCACCTTCCAGGTTAGCGGGCAGCGTCACAGCCTCCACGCGCTCGTGGATGAACGCCTGCAACTCGGCCGCGAAAGCCGGGGCATCCCGGATTTCGACGGTATCGGCGAAGCGTCGCACATCCTCCACCGTGACGCGCGGCAGCCGGTCGGCAATGAATTCGATCGCAGTGGGCATGGTCAACTCCCAGGTAGGTTTGAGACAAGACTCACTCTAGTCGCCTTTGTCGCCTTTGTCAACTTGATCGCCTGAGTGGGAGCCCACCTGGCGGTGTAGCGTCCCGGCAGCATAGGCCGGGGCCAGCGCCAATTCGCCGTCCAATCCATTCGTGCGGGTTCCGCATTGACGCTGGAGCCGCAACTCAGGCCCAGCTATACCGAAACGGTGAAAGGCCAAAGGGTCGAAACGGCAAGGGAATGGGATGCAAGGGGAAAGGCCCTATCCCGAAAAGGCAAAAAGGCCTCCCGCCCGGCCCGCTATCAGGACATCGACATGCTCTCCCTGTTCCAGCGAAAACGGCCCCCGGTCGCTGCCGCGCCGTCGCCAGCACCCGCCACCGACCTCCCGAAAGGGTTGATGCGGCCGGAGTCGGCCGCATCGTTGCTCGCCACCCCGCGCCGGCAGAAGCTGCTGGAACACATCTGGCAGCGCACCTCGCTTTCGCGCAAGCAGTTCGCCTCCCTGTACCGCGCGCCGCTGGAGCGCTACGCCGAGCTGGTCCAGGCCTTCCCGGCTTCCGAAGCGCATCACCATGCCTACCCGGGCGGCATGCTCGACCATGGCCTCGAAATCGTCGCCTACAGCCTAAAGCTGCGGCAGTCCCATCTGCTGCCCATCGGGGCCAGCCCCGAAGACCAGGCGGCGCAGGCCGAAGCCTGGACTGCGGCCGTCGCCTATGCCGCACTGCTCCATGACATCGGCAAGGTGGCCGTCGATCTGCACGTCGAGCTGGCCGACGGCAGCACCTGGCACCCATGGCACGGCCCGCTGCGCCAACCGTACCGCTTCCGCTACCGCGACGACCGCGAGTACCGGCTTCATAGCGCCGCGACAGGCTTGCTGTACCAGCAATTGCTCAATCGCGATCTGCTGGACTGGCTCAGTGGCTATCCATCCTTGTGGGCGCCGCTGCTCTACGTCTTGGCTGGGCAGTACGAGCACGCCGGGGTTCTGGGCGAGCTTGTCGTGCAGGCCGACCGCGCCTCCGTCGCCCAGGAGCTGGGCGGCGATCCCGCGCGCGCCATGGCCGCGCCCAAGCACTCGCTCCAACGCAAGCTGGTCAACGGGCTGCGCTACCTGCTCAAGGAAGAGCTGAAACTGAACCAGCCGGAGGCCTCCGATGGCTGGCTCACCGAGGACGCGCTGTGGCTGGTGAGCAAGACAGTCTCGGACAAGCTGCGCGCGCACCTGCTGTCCCAGGGGGTCGATGGCATCCCCGCGAACAACACGGCCGTGTTCAACGTGCTACAGGATCATGCCATGTTGCAGCCCACCGCCTCCGGCAAGGCCATCTGGCGCGCAACTATTACCAGTGAGAGTGGCTGGTCCCATGCCTTCACGCTCCTGCGCCTGGCCCCGGCGCTGATCTGGGAGCCCTCGGAGCGACCCAGCCCATTTGCGGGAACCGTGACCGTGGACAACGCCGGCGAGGCCGAGGACGGGCCGCGCCCGTCCGCACCCGACGCTGCATTGCTACCTGGAGCAGCGGTGGCAACGGAGAAGGAGCCCGCAGCAAGCAGCCGTCCAGATCAGTCGGGCGGAAGTCACGCCATACCTCCCAGCACGCAGCGCAATCCGGCCGACCCACTGGAAAGCATGCTGGCGATGTTCGAGACAACGCCTGAGCCGGAGCAGTCCGTCGAAGCCCCGCCAGAGGGTGCCGACGATGCAGCGGTGCCGCTCGACCCTCCCGCATCGGCCCCAGGTCCTTCGGCGCCGACCGCCGCGCCTGCGCCGCACGATTTCGCCTCATTTACCGGGCGGCCATCGGGCGAGCATTTCATGGCCTGGCTGAAACAGGCCGTCCAGACCCGCAAGCTCATCATCAATGACGCCAAGGCCCTGGTACATACCGTGTCCGACACGGTTTACCTGATCAGCCCTGGTGTTTTCCAGCGCTACGCACAAGAGCATCCAACCATTGGGCCGCTTGCGAAGGACGCGGCCCTGCAGGACTGGCAGTGGGTGCAGAAGCGCTTTGAAAAACTCGGACTCCACAGGAAACAGCCATCGGGTCTGAACATCAGGACGTGCGAGGTCATGGGACCGCGCAAAACGCGCCAGGTGCATGGCTATTTGCTCGAAGACCCATCGCACATATTCGATGCCGTTCCACCGAACAATCCTTATCTGTCGCTCAAATAGCCGACTAAGAGGGGAAGTGCCACACGTTCTGTTTGAACGGGTGGCAAGCTTCAGTCGATCCGAAGAGGCTCGAACGACTTGACGAGTTGGTCCACCGCCTTGACCTGCCGCAGCAGCGGTTCGAGCGTGTCCAGTGGCAGAGCGCTGGGTCCGTCACAACGTGCATGCGCCGGGTCGGCGTGTGCTTCGAGGAACAAACCGCCAATGCCGACCGCCATGCCGGCCCGCGCGAGTTCGGGCAACTGTTGGCGACGCCCACCCGAAGCCAACGCATCCGCTTCTCGCCGCTGCAGGCTATGGGTTACGTCGAACACCAGTGGCAGGCCACTGCTGGCAACGCTCATTTCGCGGAAGCCCAACATGTCCACGACGAGATTGTCGTAGCCGAACTGCGTGCCACGCTCGCACAGCAGGACGCGCGGGTTGCCAGCCTCGTGCAGTTTGTGGACGACATGCCTGATCTGGCCCGGGCTGAGGAACTGCGGCTTCTTGACATTCACTACCCGACCGGTGCGGGCAATGGCGGCCACCAGATCGGTCTGCCGGGCCAGGAAGGCCGGAACTTGCAGTACGTCGGCAACGGCAGCGACCTGCATGGCCTGCTCAACCTCATGCACGTCGGTCAAGACTGGGCATCCGAACCGCGACTTGACCGCATCGAGGACCCGCAGCCCTTCCTCCAGGCCGACACCTCGGAAAGAATGGATCGACGAGCGATTGGCCTTGTCGAACGACGCCTTGAAAACGAAGGGTATCCCCAGCTTGCGCGTCACCTCCGCGAAGTGCTCAGCCGCAGCCAGGGTCGTATCGAGATCCTCGATGACGTTGATGCCGCCGAACAGCACGAACGGCAGGTCGTTGGCGACTGTGATGCCCTCGGAAATGGCGACGTGCAGGGAGGTGGCTGATGATGTCGATCGCATAAAAATTCCTCTCGTGATGTCAACGACCGCAGGCGAAAGCGCCGAGCGTCGTCGGCGAAGAATGCCTCACGGTCTTGAGCTTTGCGTGCAGACGCGTCCACAACAGCGCTTACAGGGTCCGACCGGGGTCCGCACCGGCGACTCCGCCCGTGACCACGGTCTTCCTTCAGCGGCTCACTGAAGACCGAGCGCCTTCATCAGCCTCGGCTTCTGGCTCGCGAAGGTGCCATAGAAGACCTCGTCGCCGACGATCGTGATCGGGGCCACGCGCACGCCGGTTCGTGACTTGGCCTCCGCGGAAATCTTCGGGTCGGTCAGGTCGCGCTCTTCAAACGCGATGCCCTGCTGGGACAACCACTCCTTTAGTGCCCGGCAGTCCGGGCAAGTTGGAGTGCTATAGATGAGGATGCGCGGGGTGTTGGCTTGGTTCATGGTCGTGCCTTCACTTGCCCCGAGCGACAAGCCAACTCTTCATCATGGCGATCTCGCCTTCCTGCGCGGAGATGACCTCCTGAGCCAACTTGCGGACCTCCGGGTTCTTGCCGTACTGCAGCGCCACCTTGGCCATGTCGATCGCACCCTGGTGGTGCGGGATCATGCCGCGCATGAAGTCCACATCGGCGTCGCCGCTGAAGTCGATCATCATGTCCGCATGCATGCGGTCGTTGCCGGCACGGTAGGCGGCCGTCGAGGCATCGCCCGAGCTGCCGGCCGCCGCCTGCTGGCCGTTGTCGCCCAGCCACTTGTTCATCATGGCGATCTCGCCTTCCTGCACGGTGATGACCTCCTGGGCCAGCTTGTGAACCTCCGGGTCCTTGCCGTACTGCAGCGCCACCTTGGCCATGTCGATCGCGCCCTGGTGGTGCGGGATCATGCCACGCATGAAATCGACGTCGGCGTTGCCAGTGAACTGCGCTCCCATCCCGGCGTGCATCTGGTCGTTCACGGCGCGATACGCGGTCGTGGAAGGACTGTCATTGGCCGAGGCGCTGGAGGGCATCGCGTGCCCTTGGTGACCTCCGCCCGCACTGGCCTGCATCGCTTCACCCGACGGGACGACCACCTTCTTCTGGACGGCCATCAGGCCGGCGGCGACCACGACGGCGCCCGCAATGAACAAGAGGCTGAACTTGTTGACCTTCATGAAAAAACTCCTTGAATGAGGTTGATGGGTTCACTGTAGGGCCTCCCATTGTTGGAAGGTCAAGCCCTTATTTCGCCCGTCACTTGGCGCTGCACGGCGGTGTGCCCATGCCCATTTCAGTTGCAAGTAATTCTCAACAAAGGTAGGATGTTAGGACGTTAATAGCGAGAGTCCAGGATCATGTCCCAGCAACCGAAAGTTCACGACACCAGCGATTTCCCCATCGTCCGCTTCGACGGCGCAAGCATCTACAACGGATACAGCAGCGCCTGGTGCGCGGAAATGGATGAACTCGTCGCCTGCGGAAAGCCCTTCGTGCTTATCTACGTCGCGGGAGGGCCAGAAGAGACTCTCGACGATCGCGCTCAGCGCGGCGTCTGGCTGAAGACTCACAAGGAGACGCTTGGCGGCACATTGCTCGCGCTCATCCACGTCGAACCGGATTCGGATAAGCGAGCCCAGTTGGAGGCCATGCTGCCAAAGCTCGTCCAGGCTTTCGGTACACCGCAGTCCACCCGGGCCACCCACGCCGATGCCGAGGCGCTGGCCCGGTATGTCCTGGCGGGTGGTCGCGTCGAAGATTCGATATGAACAGCACCGTCCGGTCGCTGTAGCGCACCAAGGGCCTATCCATGAGGACCGGCTACCGCGTGCTCTCCGGGAAACAACCCGCGTTCCGATCAACGGGGCCGGCGACCGGCTGCTCGATGGAAAGCGGCATTGCCAGCGCGGGAGTCGCGCTCGGATCAACCCGATTTCTCAAGTGCCGCAATCAGCGGAGCGACCACGTTCCGCACAGCCGCCGCAGCTGCTTCTCCATCCTGGCGCTCGATAGCATCCACGATCGCCTCATGGGTCGCGAGACCCGGCTCGGGCAGTTCCTTGTCCTTCAGCGCAGTCAGCGTGTTCATGCGGACCGAGTTCGCGAAGTAGCGGTACAGCTCAGCCAGCGCGCCGTTGCCGCACATCCCGGCGATCGCGCAGTGGAAAGCCGTATCGGCCTCGGCAAAGGCCGCGCTCGATGCGTGTTGCTCCTGCTCGCCGCGGGCCTTCAACAGTCGGCGCAGCAGCCCAACGTCCGCCTTGGACCGATGCACCGCGGCCAACCTGGCCGCCTCGGTTTCCAGCATGCAGCGCAACGCGAAGTGCTCTCGCAAGCCGGAACGCCCGACACGGCGCATGACCTCGGCCGGATCGATATTGGTTCGCACGTAGGTGCCATCACCCTGGCGGACTTCCAGGACCTGGCCGTGCGAGAGCACGCGAATGGCTTCCCGCACCGTGTTGCGGCCAACCTCCAGCATCTCGGCCAGTTCCTGCTCCCTGGGGATGCGCTCGCCGACCTTCCAGGCGCCTCCCTCGATCTGGCCGCGGATCAGCTCAATCGTCGAATCGACGAGCGAACGCCGCGGCGCCTGTGGGAGTGTGAAGCGGTTATTCATCGCGGTTCTCAAATGACGTAGAGACGGGAGCCCATCGGACCTCGATTGTAGCAACTCAGGCCTTATACATAGGATGATTCTATGTATTTGACAAAAGAGCAATTGCCGACGGCCTGTGCTTCGTTGCGCGCGACATGCGATTTTCCACCACGCCCGTGCGAGCGGGATTTTTTTCAACACCTTTTGGAGTATTTCGACCATGAACAACATGCAGCACGCCCTGTCATTCAGGCCCCTTCGTTCTTCAGACGGCTTGCGCTGCCGTCCGGTGCAGGCTTTGGGAGCGATATTCCTCGGGCTGGCTTCACTCGCCTATAGCGTCACGTCGCAGGCGGCAGATGAGCCAGAGAACGTGAAGGTGGTCCGGCAATACCTTGACGCCTGGAATGGCGGGCGAACCGACGCGATGGAAAAAGTGCTCGATTCCAACGTCGTCTATTTCAATACCAGCAATGAAGCGTCCCGCACTGGGCCTCAAGCCATTACCGAAGTCTCGCAGTTTCTGATGAAAATCCTGCCCGACCGAAAAATGAAAATCCGTTCGCAGCCGGTTGCCTCCGGCGATGGTGTGGCGATCGAGTGGGAATTCACCGCCACCAAGAACAGCAATGGCGGGACGTCGCCCTCCAGTTCGACCATCAGTTATTTCGGCGCGAGCTTCTTCCGTGTTTCGAACGGAAAGATTGTCTATGCCAGCGACTACTACAACCACAACACCATGCAGAAGCAGCTTCAGCAGTAACGTAAATCCGCAAACAGGAAATCACCGACATGTCCCGCTTCATCATGCACAAGCCCTCGGCGCCGCCAGCGCAGCGGTGAGGCAAGCGCTTTTCCTCAATCCAAGGTAATTGCGCTGGTGACTTGATGAATATCTGACACGCCGGTTATCGAGCCTTGTCTCGATGAAATAGAAATCCCGAATGAAACTACCAACCACGAAGCAGGAACTCCTTGACAAGGTTCGCGCCAGCCACCGAAAGCTCGGGGTAGAAGCTGCCACCATTCCCGCCAGCCACTACCGGCACACGGCCATGATCTGGCAGGAGCCGCGCCTGCATACCAACGCTGCGATGGTCCTGGTGGACGTCATCGTCTGGAACACGATGATCCTGCAGTTCGCGCATGATCGGACGCCTGGACCTTCGGCGTCCTTTTACTCGCCGAGTGCGATGGCGCAGCGGGCCGAGCGTCTTTCTGCCGGCTTCCAGCGCCGTTTCGCGGGCAGAGACCTTCGCGAGCTGGAAGCCATGCTCACGGAGGGACAGGACCGGGTGCTCGACTGCGTGGCGCACCATTCGAACGCCTCGCTTTTCGATCCCGCGTTGAGCCCGATGAAGACCCTCGGGCGCAAGATCCAGTTCTTCACCTCCACCGCCTACGACGACGCGCTGTCGAGGCTGCGCCAGTGGAAGCAGGTGCTGTAGCGGCCGAGGCGACCCACTGCGCGGAGCGCCTCTTGCACCGCTCCGATCAGACCGGAGCTGGCAGCGCCGGCTTTCGCGCGGCCTGCCACAGCAGCGGCACCAGGATCAGCGCCAGGGCCGGGAAGATCATCCAGTTGACCGCCTGCCAGCCCGAGCTGTGCAGGATCGATCCCGCGAGGAACGACACGGCCGCCGTGGCGGCGAAGACGAAGAAATCGTTCATGCCCTGCGCCTTGCTGCGCTCGGCCGGGGTGTGGCAATCGGTGACCATCGCCGTCGCGCCGATGAAGCTGAAGTTCCAGCCGATGCCCAGCAGCGCCAGCGAGCCCCAGAAGTGGGACAGGCCGAGCCCGCCCAGGGCCACCACCCCGGAGGCGGCGAGCAGCACCATGCCGACGGCGGTCACGCGCTCCTTGCCGTAGCGCACCATCAGTCGTCCTGTGAAAAAGCTCGGCCCGAACATCGCCAGCAGGTGCCACTGTATTCCTAGGGCGGCGTTGTCCACCGAATGCCCGTGGTTGACCATCGCCACCGGCGCGGCCGTCATCACGAACGCCATCACCCCATAGGACACCACGCCCGCAGCCACGGCCAGCAGATAGCGCGGCATCGCCAAGAGCTGCAGCACCGTCCGACCGCTATCGGCGACTGCTTCGGCCTGGGTCTGGCTCGGCGTGCGCAGCATCAGCAGGATCGGCAAGGCGATCAGCGGCAGCAGCGCCTGGCTGAGGAAGCTGCCAACGTAGGGCGTGCCCGCTACCGCATCGCGCGTGAAGATCACCAACTGCGGCCCGATGATGGCGCCCGCGAGACCGCCCACCATGACCCAGGAAATGGCCTTGGCCTTAAGCGCGTCCTCGGCGGTGTCGGCGGCTGCGAAGCGGTAGCTCTGCACATACGCGCCGTAGAAGCCCGCCAGGAAGGTGCCGGCGCAGAAGATCCAGAACGAGGCCAGCATGATGCCCAACGCGGCGATCAGGCCCGAGGCCACGCCGAAGCCGACCCCCACCACGTATCCGTTGCGGCGGCCATGGTGCCGCATGATGAAGGCGGCAGGCAAGGTGCCGATGGCAAGACCCAGGCCGAACAGACTCACGGGCAAGGTGATCCAGGCCGAATTCTTGGCAAGCTGCTGGCCGACCAGCCCACCCAGCGACATCACGATGGGCGCGCTGGCGCCGCCGAGCGCCTGCGCGGCGGTGAGAACGCCGATGTTTCGGCGCGTGATGCTCTGGTCGGTCATGGGCGTCTTTCTTATTCGTTTGTCTGGCCGGAAATATTACACGCATGAATATATATTCAGTTATATGGACATGCGATGCTCACGAACCATCGCGAGCCGGTCCATCCTCGGAAGCCCCGGCGGAAGCAGCACCGTGCAGGGCCAATGCGAGCAGGTGCTCTTTCACCTGGATCAGTTGCTCCATGCGTTCCTCAACACAGGCGAGATGGCCTTGGACAGCCTGCCTTAGCAGCTCAGGTTCCAGGAACCCCTCATGTGCCCAACCCAGTAGGCGGCGCACGTCATCCAGGCCGATTCCCGAGGCACGGTAGTTGCGAATCAGGTGAAGCCGTTCGACATGGGCCGGGCCATAGCGCCGATAGTTGTTGCGTGACCGCTCCGGGGCTTGCAACAGGCCCTCCCGCTCGTAGAACCGAATGTTCTCCGGGGGGGTGCCCGTCAAGCGCGCAAGTTCACCGATCCTCATCCGGTTCTCCGTGCGCAACGATGGGGAACGCCGCCGTTGCGCATAGCCCTTATCCCGGCGACCGGGCGGATGGTTGCCCGGTGGCGCCCGATTGCACCGTGTGCTCAGTCCAGCCGCCACCCAGCGCCTTGTAGAGGTGGATGAGGTTGTTCAGCCGCGTCAGGCGCGTGCGCACCAGGGTCTGCTGCGCACCGTACTGTGTGCGTTGCGCATCGAGCAAGGTGAGGTTGTCGTCCACGCCTTCCTGGAAGCGTTGCTCGGCTAGTTGGTAGGCTTTCTGGCTAGCCGCTACCAGGAGCTGCTCCGAGCGGATCTGCTCATCAAGCGTGCGCTTGCCCGCCAAGCCGTCAGCCACCTCAGCAAAGGCCGCCTGGATAGACTTCTCGTAGTTGGCGATTTCGATCCTCTTTTGTACCTGTGCCACGTCCAGATTGGCTCGCAACGCGCCGCCGCGGAAGATGGGCAGCGTGATCTGCGGCAGGAAGCTCCAGGCCCGCGAGCCCGAATCGAACAGGCCGTCCAGCGAAGCGCTGGCCGTGCCCGCCGAGCCCGTGAGGCTAATCGTCGGGAAGAACGCGGCCCGCGCCGCGCCGATGTTGGCGTTGGCGCCGATCAGCATCTGCTCGGCGGCGCGGATGTCCGGCCGACGCGCGAGCAGTTCGGACGGCAGGCCGCTCGGCAGGTCGGTCGGCACGATGTCGTCCGGCAGCGCCACGGCCTCGTCAAGCTGCCGGGACAGCTCCGGCGTCAGCGGCTGGCCCAGCAGCAGCACCAGCGCGTTGCGGTCCTTGGCCGCCTGCCGCGTGTAGGCGGCGCGGTTGGCCTCGGCGGTGCGCAGCGCGATCTCCGCGCGGCGCAGGTCGAGCTGCGTGGAATTTCCCGCTTCCACCAGTTGGGTGGTCAGGTCATAGGAGCGCTTCTGTGTGGCGAGGGTGTCGCTCGTCAGGCGCAGCAGTTCCTGGTCGGCGCGCAGCGTGAGGTAGGCGCTGGCCACCTCGGACACCAGGCTCATCTGCGTGGCGATGCGGGTCTCGTCGAGGGCCAGGTAGGACGCCAGCGCCCGGTCGTTGAGGCTGCGGATGCGGCCCCACAGGTCCAGCTCCCAGGCGGCCGTCACCCCGGCCACGTCGTAGCGCCGGAGCACGTCGCTTTGCCCCGTGGTACTGAGGTCGGCCGGTACGCGCTCTGACGCGCCGCGGGCGGAAACGCCCAGGTTCGGCAGCATCTCGGCACGCTGGATACGGTACAGCGCCTGAGCCGCCTCCACGTTGAGCGCGGCCTTGCGCATGTCGCGGTTGTTCTCCAGTGAAATGCCGATCAACTGCTGCAGCAGCGGGTCGCGGAAGAAGTCCCGCCAGCCGATCTCGGCCGTGATCGCGTCGTCGGGCGTCGCGGCCGCCGGTTCCACATAGGCCGCGCCCAAGGGATAAGCCGTGTCGATCGGCGCTGCGGGCCGGTCATACTTCGGTGCCATGGAGCAGCCAGTCAACGCCGCCGCGAGGGCGAGCGGCGCCAGCGTCCTGGCGGGTCGTGTGAATGCGAAAGATGTTTTCATGTCGTATGTCCTCCTGGCCGTCATGCGTGCTGGTCGGTCATGCCGCCACGGGCATGGCGCGCTTCGCGGCGCAGCGCCAGCTTGCGCACCACAACGTAGAACACCGGCGTCAGCACCAGGCCGAATACCGTCACGCCCAGCATGCCGGCGAACACCGCGATGCCCATGGCGTGGCGCATCTCGGCGCCCGCACCGCTGGCCAGCACCAGCGGCACCACGCCAGCGATGAAGGCGAACGACGTCATCAAGATCGGGCGCAGCCGCAAGCGCGCGGCTTCGAGCACGGCTGCCAGCGGATCGGCCCCTTCGCTTTCCTTCGCGCGGGCGAACTCCACGATCAGGATCGCGTTCTTGGCAGCCAGGCCGACCAGCACCACGAAACCGATCTGCGTGAAGATGTTGTTGTCGCCCCCAGAGAGCCAGACGCCGGCGATCGCCGAGAGCAGCGCCATGGGTGCAATCAGCAGCACAGCGAACGGCAGCGACCAACTGTTGTACTGGGCCGCCAGGAACAGGAAGGCGAGCAGCACCGCCAGCGCGAAGATGTAGATCGCCGTGTTGCCAACCCGTTTTTCCTGGAAAGTCAGGTCCGTCCATTCGTAGGTCATACCGTCCGGCAGCGATTCGCTCACGATCTTCTCAATCGCGGCGGTGGCCTGGCCGGACGAGTAGCCCGGCGCTGGCCCGCCGCTGATGTCGGCCGAGGGAAAGCCGTTGTAATGCATCACCCGGTCGGGGCCGGAACTGCGCTCGATGGTCGCGATCGCGCTCAGCGGGATCATGTCGCCCGCTGCATTGCGCACCTTGAGCATGCCTATGTCCTCAGCCTGCATGCGGAACTGCGCATCGGCCTGGGCCATGACCCGGTAGGTGCGACCGAAGCGGTTGAAGTCGTTGACGTAGAGCGAGCCAAGGTTGACCTGCAGGGTGTCGAACACCTCGGTCAGCGATACGCCCTGCGACTTGGCCTTCACCCGGTCGATGTCCACCTGCAACTGCGGCGCATTGGTCTGGAAGCTGGCGAGCATGTTCGCCAGCTCGGGCGCCTGCATGGCCTTGCCCATGATCTGGCCCTGTGCCTGCGCAAGCGCCTCGGGACCCAGGCCCGCCCGGTCCTCGATCTGCAGCTTGAAGCCGCCCATCGAACCCAGGCCCGGCACCGGCGGCGGCGGGAAGATGCCAACGAAGCCGTCCGGGATCTGGCTGAACTTGCCCATGAGCTTGCCCTGGATGGCGAAGGCCGACAGCGACGGGTCCTTGCGCTCATCGAAGGGCTTGAGCATGGCGAACATCAGCGCGGTGTTCGGCTGGTTCACCGGTCCATTGACCGACAGGCCCGGGAAGGCCACCACGCTCTCGACGCCCGGCTCAGCCAGTGCGATCTTGGTCATCTCCTTGACGACCGCCTCGGTGCGATCCAGCGAGGCGCCGGTCGGAAGCTGGGCGATGCCCACGAGATAGTACTTGTCCTGGGCCGGCACGAAGCCCGCAGGCACCTTGTGGAAGCCCAGCCAGGTCAGGCCCAGGAAGCCGACGTAGAGCAGCAGCACGATGGCGCTGCCGCGCACCGCGCGGCGCACGCCCCCGACGTAGGAATTCGAGGCGCGATCGAAGAAGCGGTTGAAGCGGCGGAAGAAGCCGCCGAACACGCCGTCGATGATGCGCGTGAGACGATCGGGCTTGGCCGCGCCGTGGTGCGGCTTGAGCAGGATGGCGGCCAGCGCTGGCGACAGCGTAAGCGAGTTGATCGCCGACAGGATGGTCGAGAACGCGATGGTCAGCGCGAACTGGCGATAGAACTCGCCCTGCAGCCCCGACAGGAACGCCGAGGGGATGAAGACCGCTGCCAGCACCGAGGTGATGGCCAGGATCGGGCCAGTCACTTCATCCATCGCCTTGCGCGCCGCATCCTTGGGCGATTCGCCCAGCGCCATGTGGCGCTCCACGTTCTCCACCACCACGATGGCGTCATCCACCACGATGCCGATGGAGAGCACGAGGCCAAACAGCGACAGCGTGTTCAGCGAGAAGCCGAACATGTGCATCACCGCGAACGTGCCGACCAGCGAGACCGGCACGGCGATCAGTGGAATGATCGACGCGCGCCAAGATTGCAGGAACAGCACCACCACGATCACCACCAGGAGGATGGCCTCCAGCAGCGTGACGGCGACGGACTGGAGCGAGGCGCGCACGAAGACTGTGGGGTCGTAGGCGATCTTGTACTCGATGCCTTCGGGGAACTTGGCCTGCAGCCGCTCCATCGTCGCGCGCACCGCGCTGGACGTGTCCAGGGCATTGGAGCCGGGCGTCATCAGGATTTGCAGGCCGACCGCGTTCTCGCCGTCGAGCTGGCCGCGCATGGTGTAGTTGTCCGAGCCCAGTTCCAGGCGTGCGACGTCGCGCAGGCGGGTCACCTGGCCGTTGGCGCCGGCCTTGATCACGATGTCGCCGAACTGCTCTTCGGTGGTCAGGCGCCCCAGCGCATTGACGCTGACCTGGAAGGCGGCCGACGCATTCGGCTGCTGGCCGATCGAGCCGGCTGCGACCTGCACGTTCTGCTCGCGGATGGCGGCGACCACATCGCTGGCGGTCATGCCCCGCGATGCGACCTTCTCGGGGTCGAGCCAGACGCGCATTGCGTACTCGCCTTCACCGCCGATGATCACGTTGGCGATGCCCGGCAGGCGCGCCAGTTCGTCGCGCACGTTGAGCATCGCGTAGTTGGACACGTACAGCGGGTCGTAGCGGTCCCCCGGCGAGAGCATATGCACCACCATGAGAATATCGGGCGCGGTCTTGTCGGTGACCACGCCGATGCGCTGGACCTCGGGCGGCAACCGGGGCAGCGCGCGTGAGACGCGGTTCTGCACCTGGATCTGCGCGACGTCGGGGTCGATGTGCTGCTCGAACGAGATGGTCAGCACCATCCGCCCGTCCGTGGACATCTGGGACTGCATGTACATCATGCCTTCCACGCCGTTGACCGCCTGCTCCAGCGGCGATGCCACGGTGTCGGCGATCACCTGCGGGTTGGCGCCGGGATAGCTGGCGGTGACCTGCACCGTCGGCGGCGTGACCTGGGGGTACTCGCTCAGGGGGAGCTGGAAATAGCTGATCGCGCCCGCGATCAGCATCAGCACCGACAGGACGATGGCGAAGATCGGCCGGTTGATGAAGAAGCGGGGGAAATTCATTTGCGGGCCTCCGCCGAGCCGGCCGCGCCGTCAGCCTTGGCGGGGTCCGCGCCACCGGCCTTGGCAGGCGCCGCAGCGGGAGCCGGAGCGTTTGCCGCAGCCTTGGTCGCGCCGGTCGCGCCGGCGGCCGGTGCCGCGGGCGCCTGCATGGGCACCATGCGCGGCGTGACCGCCATGCCGGGGCGCACGAGGCCCTTGATGATGATCTTCTCACCGGCCTGCAGGCCGCCGTTGATGACGCGCAGCCCGTCCACCACCGGCCCCAGTTCGATGGGCCGGTACTGGGCCTGGTTGTTCTCGCCCACGACCAGCACGTAGTTGCGCCCTTGGTCGGTGCCCACGGCCTGATCGTCGATCAGGACGGCCTCGCGCGCCGCGCCGGTGGACAGCTTGGCCCGGGCGAACATGCCGGGTGCCATGCGCCCATCCGGGTTGGGCACAACGGCGCGCGCGCGGATCGTGCCGGTGCTTCGGTCAATGGTGTTGCCCACGAAGTCGAGCGCGCCCCTGTGCGGGAAACCCTTGTCCGTGGTCAGCCCGACCTGCACGGGCAGCGAAGCCTTGCTACCGGCGCCCGCAGCGGGCCGCGAGCGGCTGACGACGTTGAGATAGGTGGCCTCATCAATGTCGAAGTACACGTGCAACGGGTCGATGGATACGATCGTGGTCAGCAGCGTGGCCGCGCCGGCGCCGCCACCGCTGACCAAGTTGCCCTCGGTCACGAGCACGCGGTCGACGCGCCCGGCGATGGGCGCAGTGACGCGGGCGTAGGACAGGTCCAGCTGAGCCGCAGCAACGGCGGCCTTAGCCGCCTGCACCTGAGCCTGGCGCGCGTTGCGTGCGGAGGCGGCATCGTCATAGGTCTTGCGCGCGACGGCGCCGGTCGCCACCAGGCGCTCGGCGCGGTCAAAGTCGGCCTGGGCCTGGCTGGCCAGCACCTCGGCCTGACGCAGTTGCGCCACGGCCGTGTCGAGCGCAACCTGGAACGGCCTCGGGTCGATCTGGAACAGCAGTTGGCCCTTGCGCACGAGGCTACCTTCGGGAACGCTCACCGCATCGACGGCGCCGCCGACCCGCGAGCGCAGCTCGACGGTCTTGGGCGCGGCCAGGAAGCCGGTGTACTCGGCCGATGGCGCGACCGTGCGGGTAATGACCTCGGCCACGGGCACCTGCGGCGCCATCGGCGCGCCCGCCGGGGGCGCCGCGGCCTTGCCCTCGTCCTTGGCGTCGCGGGCAGCGATCGCTATCCCCCCGACGGCTGCGATGACGCCTGCCACCACAATGATTCTGATTTTTTTACGCATGGAAGTGACCCTTTCTTGGATGCAGGACTCCGGCCCTTCCGAAGCGCTCTGCAGACATTTGTGTGGAGGCTAGGCGTTACAACGACGGCAAGGTCAAGCCCTCTTGTTGCCTCAGCGGGCAGACGGCACGGACAAGGTGGTGGGACGCCCGGCGTCGTCGCCGTGGTTGGCCTCCGGCGCGCCCTTGAAGCGCAGCAGGCGCAGTGCGTTCAGCGTGACCAGGGCCGTGGCGCCGGTGTCGGCCAGCACGGCAACCCACAAGCCGGTGATACCCAACACGGTGGTGACCAGGAACAAGCCCTTGAGGCCAATGGCGAATACGACGTTTTGGTGAATGTTGGCCATCGTCGCCCGCGACAGGGCCACCAGGTGGGCCACGTCCGTGACGCGGCTCTTGAGCAGCGCGGCATCGGCGGTTTCCAGCGCCACGTCCGTGCCGCCGCCCATGGCGATACCCACGTCGGCGGTCGCCAGGGCCGGCGCGTCGTTGATGCCGTCGCCGACCATCGCCACCTTGGCATCACGCTTCATCTCGTTGACCAAGCGCAGCTTGTCCTGCGGCAGCAGCTCGGCCTCCCACTCGATGCCCAGCTTGCCGGCGATCGCCTGCGCGGTGCGGCGGTTGTCGCCGGTCAGCATGACCGAGCGCACGCCCATGGCGTTGAGCTGGGCCACGCCTTCGCGCGCGTCGCGGCGGGGCTCGTCGCGCAGGGCCAGCAGGCCCAGAACGTTCTTGCTGGCTTCGTCGAACAGGACCACCACGGTCTTGCCGCCATCCTCCAGCTTGTCGATTTCCCTGCGGTGCGCGGCTGTCAGCGTGGCCGTCTGTTCCGCATGGGCGGGCGATCCGACAGCGAGCGCACTGCCGTTCACGGTGGCGCGCACCGCCTTGCCGGCAATGGCCGATGCGCCCGTGGCCTGGGGAATCGCCACGTCCAGGCTCTTGGCATGGGCGACAATGGCCTTCGCCAAGGGATGGTTTGAGCCGGACTCGACAGCGGCGGCAAGCGCAAGGACCTGTTGATGCTTGAACAGCCCGAAGGGCAGGACCTCGGTGATGCGCGGCTTGCCCTCGGTCAGCGTGCCAGTCTTGTCGAAGGCAATGGCGCGCACGCGGCCGATGGTTTCCAACGCGTTGCCACCCTTGATCAGCAGGCCCCGTCGCGTGGCCACCGCAAGGCCCGAGGCGATGGCCGCCGGTGTGGAGAGCACCAGCGCACATGGGCAGGCAATCAACAGCAGTGCGAGGCCGCGGTACAGCCAGGTACCCCAGTCGCCACCCATGGCAAGTGGCGGAACCACCACGATCAACGCCGCGATGGCCATGACGGCAGGGGTGTAGTAGCGGCTGAACTTTTCGATGAAGCGAGCCGTGGGCGCCTTGGAGGACTGCGCCTGCTCCACCAGTTGGATGATGCGAGAAATGGTGTTGTCCGATGCCGTCTTCTCGACTTGTACTTCGAGCACGCCATCGACGTTGATGGAGCCGGCGAACACGTCGGCACCGATAGCCTTTTGACGCGGTACGGACTCGCCGGTGATAGGCGACTCGTCCAGGCTGCTTTCACCGCGGAGGATCTTGCCGTCCGCAGGCACCCGGTCACCAGGGCGCACCAGCACGCGGTCGCTCACGCGCAGGGAAGCGGCGGGCACTTCGCGCTGCCCGCCCGCGGCATCGAGCAGTACCGCCGTCTTAGGCACCAGGGAGGCCAGCGCCTTGATGCCGGCGCGCGCGCGGCCGGCGGCCACGCTTTCCAGCAGCTCGCCGATCGCGAACAGGAACACCACGGCAGCAGCTTCCTCGGCCTCGCCTATCACGAGCGCGCCCAGCGAGGCGACGACCATCAGCGTTTCGATAGAGAACGGCGAGCCTGACACAGCCAGCGCGAAGGCTTTGCGAGCGAACGGCAGCACGCCCGCGATCACCGCAGCGGCGAAGATCCATTCAGCGTAGCCAGGAACGAACTGCGCGATCGCGTAGGCCGAGCCCATCAGGCCGCCCAGGCCCAGCACGTGCTTGCCTTTCTTCGTCTGCCACCAGCGCTGATGGCGCGCCGTCGATGCTGCTGCTGGGGCCGCGGGTGCTGAGCCATCATGGCGGCGCACGTCGGAGACGCCGAAGCCCAGGCTCTTGATGGTCTTCTCGATGTGGCCGAGCTGCGTGGGGCCGCCAGACGCGAGCGTCAATTCCAGCGTTTCTGCGGTGAAGTTTATGCGGGCATCGGACACGCCATCCATGCGAGCGAGCGCCGTTTCGATCTTGCCGACGCAACTGGCGCAGTCCATGCCCTCGACGCGCATGGACACGTTGGGGGGCGTGCTGGGTGCTCCACGGGAGGCAGAGGCCGGCGCATGGTCATGCCCGCTGCAGGCCCCGTGATCGTGACCGTGGTCATGGGCATGGGCATGGCCGTGAGCATGGCCATGCCCATGGTCATCACCGCACGCTTTGCCGTGCGAATGATCGTGCCCGTGGTCGTGGGCATGCCCATGGTCATGGTGGCCGCCGCAGCCGGCGTGGTCATGCGCGTGGGCCGCATGGCACGGTGCAGGTGCTGCGGACATTTCGGACGCGGGCAGTGCCTGCACGTCGAAGCCCAGGGACCGGATTTTCTTGGCAATGTCGCGTGCAGTATTTCGGCTACTTGTGCTGCGCGTCAACGTCAGCGTCTCATTTGTAAAATTAACCTGTACATTTGATACGCCATCAATTCGACCAAGCGCTGTTTCAATCTTGCCGACGCAACTGGCGCAATCCATACCTTCGACCCGAAAGCCCAGTTGTTCGTCCTGCGCTCCTGTGCCGTCCAATGTTTCCAAAGACATATCAATCTCCTGGTTCTCTGAGTAATCGCCGTGGCAGGACGCACAAATCAGCGATCGGAATGTTATGCAAACAAATGAACACTTGTTTGTATGTTTATTCAAAAAAAAGAAAGAATCTCTTTCTGGCTGAACCATCCGACCGCTGCTTTATGCAGCTGCCATTAAGTCATTTTTTGTTGCGCAGCATCTGGTAGGTTTCAAATGCGGTGCGGTAGGCATCACTATAGGTATCAGGCGTCTGCTCACCAGCCCAGAATCCAGCCATTCCCGCAACCTGCCAATCTGCCAAATCACTCTTTACTTGAGCACGAGTCAATGCCACCGGAGCCTTGTAAGCCGCACCCAGCTTGAGCTGGAGATAGCTCTCGTAGGCTTGTTGGTAGGCTTGGGTGTGCGAAGCGGTGGTGATTCCGCGCGAGGTGAACGCGTGCATGCCGGAGATTTTCCACAGTTCCAAATCAGCCATCACTTCAGCACGAGTCTTTCCTGCTGAGGGCGCCTGATACATATCACCTTGGGTCAATTGCAAGTAGCGCTGAAAGGCAGCCTGGTATTGAGGGCTGAACGTATCCGGGCCGCTTTCGCCGCGAGACAACGCTTCCAACCCAGATTGCCTCCAAGCAGCCAGATCCTCCTGGACCTGTTGCCGTGTCATATCTGCGGCGAACGGTTGAGCGTTTACTCCAGCAGCAAAAAGTGCGGAAAGCAGAACAGCAAAGCGAATTTTCTTGGACATGGTCAATACTCCTTGACGTTAAAAATAATGGCGTGGTCCTTACGCCTTTCGGATACCCCGTAGACAAATAATAACACACATGAAGATATGTTCAAGTGTTTATTTTTAGAGTGCTTTTTGCTTGGGGTCTTCTAGGCATTCAGCAAGGCGCGCCGGTGTCTCTCTAGATTAATAGCCAAAAAAAGCCTACCCCTTGAAGGCGTAGGCCGGCGCGCACTCACATGTTCAGTCAATCGTCGTGTCTGTCCTCCGAAATGTGAACCGCCATGTCCTGGAGTACCTGGCTGACGTGCTGGTCGGCAATGCCGTAGAAGATGTGCTTGGCTTGGCGCTCGCCGCGCACGAGGCGCGCGCCGCGCAACAGGCGCAGGTGATGGCTGACCAAGGACTGCGACAGGTCTAGCGAGCCAGCAATGTCGCCCACTGCGACCGATCCGCGCATGCACTGCAACAGGATTTTCAATCGCGATTGGTCGCCCAGCAGGCGGAAGGTCTCTGCCAGAACAGCGACGTCACTTTGCGATAGTGCGAGGACATCAGTGGTCGTGCCGTGGTTAGAGGTCGAACATTGCACAATAGCGGCGCTGGTGGTTTTGCGGGATGTCATGGATTCAAACCCTCAAGTGAACTGCGAACCGTCTAGCACGGCCTCAATGCTTGTGACCGGGAGCGGAGTGGTCATGGTCATGATTGTGCTCACTGTGGTCGTGGCCGCTGTGGTCCTGACGGCCTGTCGTGGGTTGCAGGCTGCAGATGTTCTCGTCAGCCTCCGAGTTCCAGTCGATTCCGACTGTGGCGTGTTCGATGCTGAACTGCTCTCGCAGCACCGCCTCGACGCGCTTGACCACAGCTCGCGCCTCCTCGTCCACGTTGGGTCGAACGTGTAGCGTGGCCATCGTGCGACCGGAAGTGAGTTGCCACACGTGAACATGGCTGACAGCCGCCAGGCCGGGCACAGTGCTCATCAGGCCTTGTTCCACCTTTTCCGGCGAAGCGTCCTCTGGCGCACCCTCCAACAGGATATGGATCGACTTGGCCAGGAGCTTCCAGGCGCTGCGCAGAATCAACGCCGCTACTAGAACCGACAGGATGGGGTCGATCGGAGTCCAGCCGGTGAAGTAGATGACGATCGCTGCAACGATGGCGCCGACAGAGCCGAGCAGGTCACCCATCACGTGGAGGATGGCACCTTTCACATTGACGTGATCGGTTTCGCCGCGGGTCATGATCCACAGCACGAGGACGTTGATCAGTAAGCCGAGCACGGCGACGATCATCATCGGGCCGGCGAGGATGACGGGCGGCGCCTGCAGCCGCTCCCACGCCTCGTAGGCGATCCATGCGACGATCGCGAACAGGGTCACGGCGTTCAGGAAGCCGGCGATGACCTCGAAGCGCAGGTAACCGAATGTGCGTTTGCTGTCGGCTGCGCGGCGACCGAATCGGAAGGCAGCGTAAGCCAGGGCAAGTGCCACGGCGTCGGTCAGCATGTGGCCAGCATCGGCAAGTAGGGCTAGCGAGCCCGACAGCACGCCGCCGACAGCTTCCACGAGCATGAAGCCGAAGATCAGGAAGAAGGAAACCAGAACCTTGCGCTCGTTGGCGCTCGTCACTGTGGGGGTGTGGTCGTGATCATGGTCGTGACCATGGTCATGTGCATTGGATTGGGACATGGGCGCCTCTGCTGGTTGAGTGTTTGACTATGGCGAAATATAACACATGAATATGTGTTCATGTGATATATTTTCGCTCACCCTTCTCAGCCTCCGAAGCCATGCGTTGTGATGCCGCAACGAGAAAATGTGCCTATCCTTTCGGCCAGATACGGTGCAGGTCATCCAGAATCAGCTGGTGATGGTGCCTGCCTTGGTCTGCGTGTGTGCGTAAATGAGGGTGATCCGGCGGCAAGCTGGGGTGGTCATGCGCCACGTCAGAAGGGTCGCTGGCCGGCCACAGCCAGAGCGTCAGCGCCACGCCGGCCAAGCCGACCAGGGACATGACAATGAAGGTCGATGGCAAGCCCATGACCGCGCCGAAGCGGCCGGCAAGTGGGTAGCAGATGAGCCAACAGGCGTGCGACAGCGCGAAGTGTGCCGCGAAGATCGCAGGACGGTCCTCGGCATGGGCCGAGCGGCGCAGAAGACGGCCGGATGGCGTTTGCGCCACGCTGTAGCCAAAGCCGATGATCAACCACAGCGGCAGCAACAATGCATAGCTCGGCAGCAGTGCGCCGATCCCCGTGCCCACGACCAGTACGGTAGCGCCGGTGAGCATCGCGGTTCGGTCGGCCACCTTTTCCAGTAAGGATGGCAGAACGAAGGCTGCCACCATCGAACCGCCTCCGAATGCCGCCAGTGCCGACGCCACTTCGACCTCGCCTAGGCCAAAGCGCGCCTTCACGAGAACCACCGTGTTCACGATCACCATGGCGCCCGCCGCCGAGACGGCCAAGCTGATCGCCAGCAGGCCCCGCAGGCGTGGCGTAGCGAGATAGATGCGTGTGCCGCGGGTCGTGCGATCCCAAATGCCGCGGCGCGGTCCGGGAATAGTTGTGGGCAACCGCACGCTGACCACGAGCGCGGCTGAAACGAGGAAACCGAGCACTGTTCCCGCGAACAGGTTGTGAAAGCTGATGACGGTCAGCAGCGCAGCAGCCAGCATCGGGGAAATCAGGCTTTCCAGGTCATAGGCCAGCCGGGACAGCGACAGCGCCTTCGTGTAGTCCTCTTCATCGGGAAGGATGTCCGGGATAGTGGCTTGGAAAGTCGGCGTGAAGCCGGCGGATGCCGCTTGCAGGACAAAGATCAGCAGATAGATCTGCCAGACCTCGGTGACAAAGGGCAAACAGATCGCGACAACCGCTCGTACCAGGTCCAGCGCTACGAGCAATGACCGTCGCGGGAACTGGTCGGCGAAGGCCTGTGCGACTGGAGCGACTCCCACATAGGCCAGCATCTTGATAGCCAGCGCCGACCCGAGCACCGCACCTGCATCGGCCCCGGCCAGCTCGTAGGCAAGTAGGCCGAGCGCTACCGTCATCAGGCCTGTGCCGACGAGTGCGATCACCTGCGCGGTGAACAGGTGGCGGTAGGTGCGGTTCTTTAGGACGGAGAGCATCGAGAGACCTCAGAGCAGTCTGGTTAGCGCCTTCATTTCGGCTAGAACGGAGTCCTCATCATGAGATAGGCAGTGGTCGATGTGGTCATGGATCAGGACGCGCTTGGCCGCTGTGACGGCGCTCTCCACCGCAGCGAGCTGGCGAGCGATGTCCAGGCAGGTTTCTTCTCCTTCGATCATCCCGATGACGTGTCGCAGATGACCCTCGGCGCGCTTGAGCCGTTTCACGAGATCTGGGTGGCTGGTGTGCTTGTGCATCTCTTTCATGCAGCAATCATATCCCCCCCCGGGGGATATGCTCAAGGAGTCTGCATAGCTGTTTGCGCAGTGGATTAGCCCCACCTCGCCTCTCGATGTCTTGCGCCCGACGCCCTCTCTAAGGCGATTGGTGCTCAAAGGATGTAAGGTTTTCTTTCCCATTCATATGAATAGATATACAATTGTTCATATCTAAGCCAGTGAACAGTGGCTTTTCAACGACAAGCACTTGCTCGGAAAGAGAACACCCAGCCGGGGGTAAGTACTGATGCAACACCGATGGAGAATTGAATGCTTCGCAAAGACATACGCAAGGGATGGATATGGGCGGTATCCACGCTTTGGGCCGGCACCGTGCTAGCCCAGCCAGTAGCCGCCCCTCACGTCCCATCCAGACCAGACAGCCACATGGTCGCCCAATTGTGGGAGTCAGCTTGGCAGCGGCAGCCAGAAGCCGCTGGAGAAGGCGCCTGGCAGCAGGCCGCCCAAGCACGCCAAGAGACGGCCGGCAGTTGGGTGGCAGGTCCGATGGCGCTGGAAGCCTCCACCAAAACTGATCGGTTCAACAACCGCAACGGACAGCGCGAATATGAAGTCGGGGTGGCTATTCCCCTTTGGATGCCTGGTGAGCGCGCCTCGTCGGCACGCTGGGCGGACGCGGAAAGCCTCGCGCTATCCAGCCGGATGCTGGCCGCCAAGCTACGCACGGCCGGACAGGTTCGCCAGGCATGGTGGGCATGGCAGCGTGCCCAGGCCGAATTGGTGGCGGCGCAGGATCGCACCCGCAGCGCGGACGAGTTGGCGCAAGATGTGGCTCGCCGGGTTCGCGCGGGCGACCTGGCGCAAGCCGACAGAAACCAGGCCGATGGCGCCTTGGCGTCGGCTCGTAGTGCCCTGGCCATTGCTCAGGCCGAAGAAATCACGCAGCGCGAGGCGTTGTTGGCACTGACCGGCATCGAGAGTATCCCGTCGCAGGCCGATTCCGCGCAGCCGGAGCAGTCAGGTGTCCGAGTTCAACCGGCATCGGCACAGCCGTCCGGCGCGTTGTTGGGTAACCACCCTGCGCTGCTGGAACTGCAGCACAAGGCGCTGGCGGCCCGCCGCTCTGCGGAACTGGTGTCCCATCAGAAGTACGCCAACCCCGAACTGACCCTGGCGACCACGCGGGATCGGGGCGGCTACGGCGAACGCTACAACCAGACGATCACGGTGGGTGTGCGCATTCCCTTCGGTACGGGTAGCCGTCATACCGAGCAATTGTCCAGCGCCAATGCGCAGGCACTGGAGGCTGAGTCGGCACTCGCGGCCCAGCGCACCCGGCTACTCTCGGAAATTCGAACTGCCCAATCGCGCGAACTGGCAACCAGCACCCAGATGCAGGCCGCTTCGGAGCGCCAGCGACTAGCCCAACAAACGCGCACCTTCTACCAAAAGTCGTTCGCGATGGGCGAGACGGACATGCCGACACGCCTTCGCATCGAGCAGGAGGCCACCGAGGCCGAGCGCGCGGCGCTGCTCGCCAAGGTGGAGCATGCCGCGGCCATCTCGTCCCTGTTGCAGGCACAAGGCACGCTGCCGCAGCCGACCGAGACTTTCACTGACATCTCCGGCACGCGCTGATCGGCGCGCGCTCAACCATCCTGGAACCTTAGAAATGTCGCAATCCTCTTTCTGGCGTGCAGCTGCCTTGTCCAGCCTCCTGCTTGGCAGTAGCGCAACGTGGGCCGGCGACGGCCATGACCATGGCGAAGCCGCTCCTGCCCCCGCAGCGGCCGCGCTTCCGCGCTTTGCCGCAGTTTCCGATGACTTCGAACTGGTGGGTGTGCTGAACGGCCAGCGTCTCACACTCTACCTCGACCATGCTGCCGACAACCGGCCGGTGACCGATGGCGAGCTGACCCTCGAGCTGGGTGGTCAACAGGTAAAGGTCAGCTCACACGGGGTTGGAGAGTTCGAGGCCGATCTGACTGAGCCGCTATCCGATGGCGAGACCTCAATCATGGCCACTATTACTGCGCAGGGCCAATCGGACCTGTTGACGGGCGTTCTCGATGTTCATAGCGAAGACGCCGAACACGAGCATGCCGTCGCATCCGGCCGTGTGGTCGTACTAGGTGGCGGTGCCGCAGTCCTCGGCGTCGGTGTCCTAGCGTGGGCGCTGCGCAGACGTACACGCACCAACGGTGCACTGCGAGGTGCAGCATGAAGCGCAACTTCCGTTTCCTAATGACGACGGCCATGGCGGCTGCATTGGCTCTGGCTGCTCCCGCGTTCGCTCACGACGGCCATGACCACGGCGACGAAGCGCCGGCTGCGTCTTCCAATGGCCCCCAGCGCCAGCCTGATGGCAGCGTGTTTCTTCCGAAACCGTCGCAACGTCAGATCGGTGTACGCACCCAGCTGATCAAGCAGGAGCCCTTGGCCCGCAGCCATGAACTGGCTGGCAAAGTAATCATGGACCCGACGACAGGCGGCAAGGTCCAGGCAATGGTAATGGGCCGGCTGGTGCCCGGGCCGGATGGTCTGCCGCAGATCGGCCAATCCGTGCGCAAGGGCCAGGTGCTGGCTTACATCGAACCGGCCAGCGGTGTGCTGGAGCGCTCAGGCCAGATGGCCCAGGTTGCCGAGCTGCGTGCGGGCCAAGCGCTCGCGCAGAAGCGCTTGGCCCGGCTGCGCGAGCTGTCGGAGACCGTGCCCCGCAAGGAGATCGAAGCAGCCGAAAGCGAAGTGAACAGCCTGACCGAACGCGCCCGCGCCTTGAGCGGGGGCCTCGCCGGCAGGGACGTACTGAAGGCCCCAGTCAGCGGCGTCATCGCATCCAGCCCCGCAGTTGCCGGGCAGGTCGTGGATGCGCGCGAACTGGTGTTTGAGGTGGTCGATCCGACCCAACTGCGCATCGAGGCGCTTGCCTACGATCCGGCAATGGCACAGAACCTGGCCGGTGCTGCACTCGCAGTAGGCGGTCAGAAGGTGCCGCTGAGCTTCGTCGGTGCCGCCAGCAGCCTGCGCGAGCAGGCCCTGCCCATGCTGTTCAAGGGCACCAGCGAAAGCCTCTCGCGCTTGGCGGTCGGTATGCCGGTGGTGGTCTTCGTGCAAGAGGCGACGACGGTACCTGGCTACCGCGTGCCTTCCGGTGCGCTGATGAAGAACCCTGCCAACCAGAACATCGTCTGGGTCAAAGACCAGGCCGAGCGCTTCGAGCCGCGTGTCGTGAACATCACTCCTTTGGATGGTGCATCCATCGCTGTCACTTCGGGCCTGGCGGACGGCGACCGCGTGGTTGTCGAGGGCGCGTCCCTGATCAATCAAGTTCGTTGAGGGGCACCATTCCATGTTCAAGTGGCTTCTCGAAAATAGCTTACGAAACCGGCTCCTGGTCATCATCGGGGCGCTGGTGCTGATGGCGTATGGCGCGTTCACCCTGACGCGCACGCCGGTAGATGTCTTTCCCGATCTCAACAAGCCGACCGTCACTCTCATGACGGAGGCTGGCGGCATGGCTGCCGAAGAAGTCGAGCAACTCATCACGTTCCCGCTCGAAACGGCCATGAACGGCCTGCCCAGCGTCGAAAGCGTGCGCTCGGTCTCCAGCGCCGGGCTTTCCTTCATCTACGTGACATTTGACTGGAAGACCGACATCTTCCGGGCGCGCCAGATGGTCTCCGAACGCCTGACGTCCATGGAGGAAGGGCTAGCCCCGGGCGTGACGCCCACTATGGGGCCAATCAGCTCAGTGATGGGCGAGATCATGCAGATTGCAATCCCCATCGGTGCCAAGCCCTCAGGGCAGAAGAACGCAGCCCCGCCGCTGTCGGCCATGGACACTCGCGAGTACGCGGACTGGGTGCTACGCCCCCGGCTGATGGCCATACCTGGTGTTGCCCAAGTCATCCCGATCGGAGGCGAGGTCCGTCAGTTCCAGGTCCAGCCCAACACCACGCGAATGTCAGAGCTGGGCGTGACTGCGTCCGATCTGGATGCGGCTCTCAAGGGCTTCTCCGCGAACACTTCCGGCGGCTTCCTGGAGATCAATGGCCGCGAGTACCTGATCCGCAACCTGGGCCGCACGTCCCGACTCGACGACCTGCGTAACCTGCCTCTCGCGGTGCGTGCGGGCCAACCCATCCTGCTCCACCAGGTCGCCGATGTTCAGTTTGCGCCAGCCATCAAGCGCGGCGATGCGGGCTTCGAGGGCCTGCCAGCCGTGATCCTGGGCATCCAAAAGCAGCCCACGGCCGATACGATTGCACTGACCCGCTCGATCGAGTCAGCGTTGGCGGACATGAAGGGCTCACTGCCGGCTGGCATGGCCGAGCCACAGGTGACCTTCCGACAAGCCAACTTCATCGAGGCGTCCATCAGCACGCTGCAAGGCAAGCTCATCGGCGCATCGGTCTTCGTGGCGGTGATCCTGTTCTTCTTCCTGGGCACTTTGCGCCCCCTGGTGATCGCGTTGACCGCGATTCCTGCCTCGATCTTCGTGACCGGGCTGGTGTTCCACTATTTCGGCCTATCAATCAACACCATGACGCTCGGTGGGCTGGCGATCGCCATCGGCGGTCTCGTGGACGATGCTGTGGTCGATGTGGAGAACATCATGCGGCGGCTCAAGGAGGACCGCACCCGCCACCCTGAGAACCGGCTGACGCCCCTGGTCATCGTTGCCAGGGCCTCGATGGAGGTTCGCTCGGCGATTCTCTACGCCACGATGATCATTGTGCTGGTGTTCCTGCCCCTGTTCGCGCTGCCGGGGATGGAGGGGCGCTTGTTCGTGCCGCTGGGCATCGCCTTCATCGTCTCCACGCTGGCCTCGCTGCTGGTCTCTGTGACGGTCACTCCGGTGCTTTCGTACTACCTGCTGCCCAAGATGAGGACGCTGGACCATGGCGACACTCGGCTTCTAGCCTGGTTGAAGACGCGCTATCAGGGCGGCCTGCAGCGGGTCTTGCAGCGGCCGCGTGCCGCCCTTGGCATGGCCGCTGTGGCTGTCACACTGGCTGTCGCCGCGGTGCCATTCTTCCCGACCACGTTCCTGCCCCCGTTCAATGAAGGAACGTTGCTGGTGGGCCTGCGCCTGAATCCCGGTGTGACGCTGGCCGAATCTTCGGCGCTTGCCCAGCAAGCCGAGCTGCTGGTCGCGCAGGTGCCAGAGGTGCAGCACGTGGGCCGGCGCAGCGGACGGGCCGAGCTGGACGAGCATGCCGAAGGCGTGCATGTCAGCGAGCTGGACGTGGGCCTGCTGCCCGCCTCGGAGCTAAAGCGCTCCATGGAGGAGATCACCGCCGACATCCGTTCGCGTCTGGCTCACTTGCCCGGCTCCATCGGCATTGGCCAGCCGATCTCGCACCGCATCGACCACATGTTGTCGGGGGTGCGCTCGCAGATCGCCATCAAGGTGTTCGGCGAGGACCTGGACGTCCTGCGCGGGCAGGCGGATCTGCTGCGCGCCAAGCTGGCCGGAATTCCGGGGCTTGCTGACCTGGAGATCGAAAAGCAGGTCCTAGCGCCGCAGATCAAAATCCGCGTGGATTATGCGGCGGCGGGACGCTACGGCGTGGCCGCACCGCAAATTCTGTCCACGCTGCAAAGCCTGGTCGAAGGCGAAAAGATCACCGAGGTCATCGAGGGCAACCGCCGCTTCGCGCTGGTGGTTCGCCTGCCCGAGCAGGCGCGGTCGATTGAGGGCTTGAGCCGCATCCTCATCGACACGCCCATGGGTCGGGTCCCGTTGTCGCGCCTTGCCACCATCGAAGACAGCGACGGCCCCAACCAGGTCAGCCGCGACGATGGCCGTCGACGCATAGTTTTGTCGGCCAACGCTCAGGGACGGCCGCTGTCCGAAGTAGTGGCCGACATACGCAGCGTCGTCCAAGAAGTGCGCTTGCCCGAAGGCTACTTCATCACGCTGGGCGGCCAGTTCCAGGCACAAGAGGAAGCCTCGCGACTGGTGGGCCTGCTGTCCATCGTCTCCCTGACGCTCATGTTCGTGGTGTTGTACACGCGCTACAAGTCGGTCGTCCTATCAGCGCTCATCATGGTGAACATTCCATTGGCCCTGGTCGGCGCCGTGTTGGGGCTGTGGCTGTCTGGCCAGCCGTTGTCCGTGGCCGCCCTGGTCGGCTTCATCACGCTCGCGGGTATTTCTGTGCGCAACGGCATCCTGAAGGTGAGCCACTACCTCAACCTCATGCGCATGGAGGGCGAGGACTTCGACCAGAAGATGATCGTGCGTGGCTCGCTCGAACGGCTTTCCCCGGTTCTGATGACCGCGCTGGTCACGGCCTTCGCGCTGGCCCCGCTGCTGTTCGAGGCGTCCCGACCCGGTACTGAGATCCTGCACCCCGTCGCGGTGGTGATCTTCTCGGGGCTGGTCAGCTCCACGCTGCTAGACACCTTCCTTACACCCGCCATGTTCTGGCTGTTCGGCCGCAAGCCTGCCGAACGCCTGCTGGACGACCGCGACGCGGAGGCATTCTGATGCAACGCCTTCTGTCACCCGATTTCAACCACCGTAACCCTATAGGAGCTTTCATGTCTGTTCGATTTCGTTCCCTCACGGCCGGCACCGCCCTCGCCCTGGCATCCGTCACCGCCTTCGCCGCAGGCGACCATGACCACGCGCATGACCACAAGCCGCTGCATGGTGGCGTCGTGACCGAAGTCCGGGACGTGGACTACGAGTTGGTCGTTCAGCCCGCAGCAGCGCAACTCTACCTGCGCGACCACGGCAAGCAGGTCAATGTAAGCAACACCAAAGCCAAGCTCACACTGTTGACCGGCTCACAAAAGCAGGAGGTGCAACTCACGCCTGCCGCGGACGGAAGCCGCCTCGAAGGCAGCGGGACCTTCGCCGCAGCCAAGGGCACGAAGGCCGTCGTCCAAGTCGAACGTGGGGGCAATACCGCGAGCGCCCGGTTCGTTCTGCCGTAGTGTTCAACGTGATCGTCAGGGAACGAGCTGTAATCTGGCGACCACCTGACAAAAGGCGCGACATAGGCGCTCACTATTTCCTCAAAAACTTTGGAGATGTAAATCATGGAAATGCATTTCGACGTCATTGTTATCGGTGCCGGCCCAGGCGGATACATCGCGGCCATTCGCGCTGCCCAATTAGGCATGAAGGTCGCTTGTGTAGA
Source organism: Stutzerimonas kunmingensis (assembly GCF_900114065.1). Classification (GTDB taxonomy): domain Bacteria; phylum Pseudomonadota; class Gammaproteobacteria; order Pseudomonadales; family Pseudomonadaceae; genus Stutzerimonas; species Stutzerimonas kunmingensis. The sequence goes on along the minus strand of NZ_FORS01000002.1, from coordinate 431,940 downwards.
TGCCTGGAAGAACAAGGACGGAAAGCCAGCACCTGGCGGCACCTGCAACAACATCGGTTGTATCCCTTCGAAAGCGCTACTGCAGTCGTCAGAGAACTTTGAACAAGCCAAGCACCACTTTGGCACGCACGGCATCTCCACGGGTGATCTGCGCATGGATGTGACCACGATGTTGGAACGTAAGAATCAGGTCGTGAAGTCCAGCAACGAAGGCATCCTTTATCTGTTCCGCAAAAACAAGGTCCAGTTTTTCAACGGCCTGGCGTCTTTCACCAGGACTGTCGATGGTGGCTTCGAGGTGAGCGTCGCCGCCGATGAGGCTGTTACCTTGGTGGGCAAGCAGATCATCGTTGCCACAGGCTCCAACGTGCGGCCACTCCCCAACCTACCGTTCGATGAGCGGGTCGTGCTCTCCAACGACGGCGCGCTGGACATCGCGGCCGTGCCCGATCGGTTGGCCGTCATCGGTGCCGGCGTGATCGGCCTGGAGCTGGGCTCCGTTTGGCGCCGCCTGGGGGCGGATGTCACGATCCTCGAAGGCTTGCCCAGCTTCCTGCCAATCGTCGACCAAGCCATCGCCAAGGAGGCGAAGAAGGCGTTCGACAAGCAAGGCCTGAAGATCGAACTAGGTGCGAAGGTTCGCGAAGTCAATGCAACCGAGGCTGGCGTGACTATTCACTACACCGACAGCCAGGGCCAGACGCAGTCCTTGCAGGCAGACAAAGTGATCGTGGCTATCGGCCGTGTGCCCAACACCGAAGGCCTGAATCCGGCCGCCGTGGGACTCCAACTGGATGAGCGCGGCGCCGTGCTGGTGGACGATGAATGCCGCACCAGTGTGCCCGGCATCTGGGCCATCGGTGACGTGGTGCGTGGCCCGATGTTGGCGCACAAGGCGGAAGAGGAAGGTGTCGCAGTGGCCGAGCGCATTGCCGGCCAGCACGGTCACGTCGATTTCAATACGATCCCCAACGTCATCTACACCAGCCCAGAGATTGCCTGGGTAGGCCGCACCGAGCAGCAGCTCAAAGAGCAGGGCACCGCCTATCGAATCGGTTCCTTCCCGTTCATGGCCAATGGCCGCGCGCGTGCGCTGGGCGACACGCCGGGCCTCGTCAAGGTGATCGCCGATCCTGCCACTGATGAGATACTCGGCGTGCATGTGGTCGGCCCGCAGGCCAGTGAACTGGTGGCCGAGGCCGTGATCGCCATGGCGTTCAAGGCCAGCAGCGAAGACATCGCCCGCATCTGCTTTGCCCATCCGACCCTCTCCGAGACGTTCAAAGAGGCCTCGCTGGCCGTGGACAAGCGCGCGCTCAACTTCTGATTGATCGGAAGCGGCATCCAAACCACCTCACCGAACGCAGCTGCGGGCGGTGGGGCGCATATCGCCATGGAACGTAGGCCACGCCGCAACGGCATGCTATGCCCAACAGTTACTCGTCGTTGTGGTCTTCCGCGATGTGGGTGGCCATATCCAGCAGCACCTGGTTCACGTGCTTGTCCGCCACCTCATAGAAGATCTGTTTGGCTTGGCGCACGCCCTTGACCAGGCGAGCACCGCGCAGCAGCCGCAGGTGGTGGCTCACCAGCGACTGCGAGAGTTCGAGGGTTTCAGCGATGTCCCCGACCGAGGAAGAGCCTTTCATGCAGCACAGCATGATTCTCAGCCGGGACGGGTCACCCAGGAGGCGGAATGTCTCAGCCAAGATGGTCACGTCATTCTGTGACAGCGATTCCAAATCGGCGCTGGGACCCTTCGGTGGGGTACTGAATGGCTTACTTGTATTCATTTTTAAAATATTTCCTAACCTCGAATGGCTGTTTTCGCCCTTCAGAATTAACAAGGCAGCGGCCGCTTAGGCGCGCGCAGCAAAGAACCAGTGCGAGCCTGGCAGGCAAGGCCTCCGTTCCCCGTGCACCGGGTCATTTCTGAAACCTGACAGCATCCGAAAAAGCGCTTGACCTTCCCACGATGGTAAACCCTAAGCTCCCTCCATGTCGAATTTCAACTATGGGAAGCACACCATGAGCATGGCAACAACGAGTAGTGCTGGCGGCCAAGCAGCGGCAATCAGCCTGCCCATCGAGGGCATGACCTGCGCAAGCTGCGTCGGCCGAGTCGAGGCCGCCCTTGCCAAGGTCGAGGGCGTGGCAAGCGTGTCTGTCAATCTCGCCACCGAGCGAGCGGACATTCGCCTGAACCGTGCTGTCGATCGCATGGCGCTGATCCAGGCGATCGAGAAGGTAGGGTACGACGTGCCTCAGGGCACCATCGAGCTGGCGATCGGAGGCATGACCTGCGCTTCGTGCGTGGGCCGCGTCGAGAAGGCGCTCAAGGCGGTGCCGGGCGTCACTGAGGCTGTGGTCAATCTGGCGACCGAGCGCGCTACCGTGCGTGGTGTGGCATCCGTGCAGGATCTAATCGCGGCTGTCGATAAGGTCGGCTACGAGGCCAGCCCTGTCGATACCAGCATGCAGGCCGACGAGGAAGCCGCCGAGAAAAAGGACGCCGAGCGCGCCGAACTCAAGCGCGACCTGACCCTGGCCGCCGTGCTGGCGCTGCCTGTGTTCGTGCTCGAAATGGGCTCGCACATGATTCCCGGCATGCACGAGTGGGTGGCTTCCACCATCGGCATCCAGCAGAGCTGGTATCTGCAGTTCGTGCTGACCCTGCTGGTGCTCGCCATTCCGGGCTGGCGCTTCTACGAGAAGGGCTTCCCGGCGCTGTTCCGCCTGGGTCCCGACATGAACTCGCTGGTCGCGGTCGGCACGGCCGCGGCCTTCGGCTATTCGATGGTCGCCACGTTCGCGCCCAGTCTGCTGCCGGCCGGCACGGTGAACGTGTACTACGAGGCGGCCGCCGTCATCGTGGCGCTGATCCTGCTGGGCCGCTTTCTTGAGGCACGGGCCAAGGGCCGCACCTCCGAGGCCATCAAGCGCCTGGTCGGCCTACAGGCCAAGGAGGCGCACGTGCTGCGCGACGGCCGCATCGTGGACATCCCGATCAACGACGTGGCGCAGGGCGACATCGTGGAAGTGCGCCCCGGCGAGCGCGTGCCGGTCGATGGTGAAGTGACCGAGGGCCGCAGCTTCGTGGACGAGTCGATGATCACCGGCGAGCCGATTCCCGTCGAAAAGGCGGAAGGCAGCACCGTGGTCGGCGGCACCGTCAACCAGAAGGGTGCGCTGACGCTGCGTGCCACCGCCGTGGGCGGTCAGACCATGCTGGCGCAGATCATCCGCATGGTCGAGCAGGCGCAAGGTTCCAAGCTGCCGATCCAGGCCGTGGTGGACAAGGTGACGCTGTGGTTCGTGCCCGCCGTCATGCTGGCCGCCGTGCTGACCTTCCTGGTCTGGCTGGTGTTCGGCCCGTCGCCCGCGCTGTCCTTCGCGCTGGTCAATGCCGTGGCGGTGCTGATCATTGCCTGCCCGTGCGCCATGGGTCTGGCGACGCCGACCTCCATCATGGTCGGCACGGGCCGGGGCGCTGAGATGGGCGTGCTGTTCCGCAAGGGTGAAGCCCTGCAACTGCTCAAGGACGCCAAGGTGGTGGCCGTGGACAAGACCGGCACGCTGACCGAGGGCCGCCCGGTCCTGACCGACCTGGAGATTGCCGACGGCTTTGACCGCAACCAGGTGCTGGCGAAGGTCGCCGCCGTGGAATCGCGCTCGGAGCATCCGATCGCACGCGCCATCGTCGAGTCGGCCGTGGAAGGTGGCATCGCGCTGCCGACGATGACAGACTTCGATTCGGTCACGGGCATGGGCGTGCGCGCCACCGTGGACGGCGCGCGTGTCGAGGTCGGTGCCGATCGCTTCATGCGTGAGCTGGGGTTGGACGTGGGCGGCTTCGCTCGCACGGCCGAGCGCCTAGGCAACGAGGGCAAGTCGCCGCTGTACGCCTCGATCGACGGCCGGCTGGCCGCCATCATCGCGGTGGCCGATCCGATCAAGTCCAGCACGCCCGCGGCCATTGCCGCGCTGCACCAGCTCGGCCTGAAGGTGGCGATGATCACCGGCGACAACGCGCGTACCGCGCAGGCCATCGCCAAGCAACTGGGCATCGACGAGGTGGTGGCCGAAGTGCTGCCCGAGGGCAAGGTCGAAGCCGTGCGCCGGCTGAAAGCCAGCCACGGCCAGATCGCCTACGTGGGCGACGGCATCAACGACGCCCCGGCGCTGGCCGAGGCCGACGTGGGCCTGGCCATCGGCACCGGCACCGACGTGGCGGTGGAGTCGGCCGACGTAGTGCTGATGTCGGGCAACCTGCAGGGCGTGCCCAACGCCATCGCGCTGTCCAAGGCGACCATCGGCAACATCCGCCAGAACCTGTTCTGGGCGTTTGGCTACAACACGGCCCTGATCCCGGTGGCCGCTGGCGTCCTGTACCCCGCATACGGTGTGCTGTTGTCGCCGATCTTCGCGGCTGGCGCGATGGCGCTGTCCAGCGTGTTCGTGCTCGGAAACGCGCTGCGCCTGCGCCGCTTCCAGCCGCCGCTGGCGGCGGATACCGCTCATTGAGAAAGGAGGAACACCATGAACATCGGTGAAGCATCCAAGGCCTCGAAGGTCTCGGCCAAAATGATCCGCTACTACGAGCAAATCGGTCTGATCCCTCCGGCTGACCGCACCGATTCGGGCTACCGCGCCTATACCCAGGACGACGTTCACCGGTTGCATTTCATCCGGCGTTCGCGCGACCTCGGCTTCTCGGTAGCCGAGATCACGGACTTGCTGGGACTGTGGAATGACAAGTCGCGCCAGAGTGCTGATGTAAAGCGTCTGGCCCAGCAACACATCGACGAGTTGGACCGGCGCATCGAGAGCATGCTGGAGATGGCCGCGACGCTCAAGGCGCTGATCCGGTGTTGCGCCGGCGACGAACGGCCCGACTGCCCGATCCTGCACACGCTGGAGCAGCCCGATACCAGTGACAACAAGCCCGAAGCGCGCACTGGCGCAGTGCCGCGCCGCGCGCGAGCCAACGCAGCAGGAAAAAAGCCGCGTGCGCACTGAGCAGCCAGGAGAGATATGCCCAAAATCACAGTCTTGCCCCATCCTGAACTGGCTCCCGAGGGAGCCGAACTGAACGTGCCAGCAGGCACTTCGATCTGCGAGGCCCTGCTGGACAACGGCATCGAGATCGAGCATGCCTGCGACATGAGCTGTGCCTGCACGACCTGTCACTGCATCGTGCGCAAGGGGTTTAATTCTCTAAACGAAGTCGAGGAGTGCGAGGATGATCTGCTCGACCGGGCCTGGGGACTGGAGGCGCAGTCGCGGCTGAGCTGCCAGGCCATCGTTGCGACCGAAGACCTGACCGTCGAGATCCCCAAGTACACGATCAACCATGCCAAGGAGAACCACTAGGAGCCTGCGTGCTGCCTCAGGCGCACCGGCCTGCGGCAGGGTTGCTCTGGCAGATGGAGGACTGACGGCATTGCAGCCAGATAACCAACCCGTGGGCCAGACCAACCCGCGAGCCAGGTGTCTACACTCCCTTTGCACGGTCGTCGGTTAGGCTGGAAAGGTCATCAACGTCCTTAAATCCGTGACGGCCGGCCCATGGAAAGTCACACAGGAGAAGTCCTGCATGTCTGCGCCCAAGCTAGCCACGCTCTACCGAATGGTCATGCCCGGCCATACCTGCCCCTACGGGCTGAAGTCGCTCGATCTGCTCAAACGCAAGGGCTACGAGGTCGAGGACAAACACTTGGCGAGCCGCGAGCAGACGGATGCGTTCAAGAAGGAGCATGGCGTCGAGACCACGCCCCAGGTCTTCATAAACGGGCGGCGCGTGGGCGGCTACGACGACCTACGCAAATTCTTCGGCATGTCCGTGAAGGACAAGAACGCCGTGACCTACACCCCTGTGATCGCGCTGTTCGCCATGGCGGCCGCGATGGCGCTGGCGGCGAGCTGGGCGGCCTTCGGCCAGCTCTGGAGCATTCAGGCGGCAGAGTGGCTCGTGGCCTTTGCCATGTGTCTCCTGGCGCTGCAGAAGCTCAAGGACGTGGACGGCTTCGCGACGATGTTCCTCAACTACGACCTGCTGGCCAAGCGCTGGGTTCGGTATGCCTATTTCTACCCGTTCGCGGAGGCCATCGCAGGCGTCCTGATGGTCGCGGGCGTGGGGATGTGGGTGTCGATTCCGTTGGCGCTGTTCATCGGGACCGTCGGGGCCGTGTCGGTTTTCAAGGCGGTCTATGTCGATCGCCGGGAACTCAAGTGCGCCTGCGTGGGCGGGGACAGCAACGTGCCGCTGGACTTCGTGTCCCTGACCGAGAACCTGATGATGGTGGCGATGGCCCTGTGGATGTGGGCCAAGGTCGCCTACCTTGGGATGCACTGAGCGCCGCGCCAGATATGGCGCAGCGCACGTGCTCGCATCGGCCGTCCTGTGTGCATGCCGGCCACGACGCGGTGTTACTGCGCGCGCGGCGGGAAGCCAGCTTCGCTCAGGGCCGCGGCGATCTGCTCTTGCGAGGCCGAGGTCTGGACCTCGACACGGCGGGTCGGCGGGTCCGTAACGATCTTGGCGTTGGGGTCGATCGTTTGGATCGTTTTCGTCACAGTGCGGGCGCAGCCGCCGCAGGTCATGTCTTCGAGATGGAATTGCATGGAAAACTCCTTTCGGGTTGGGATGCTTAAAGTTTGATCCTTGCCACGGTTGGAAGGTCAAGCGCTATTTGCATCCCCGCCACACCAACCTGCCGAATGTTCATAGGGGCAAGGCCGTGGTGCTCTTCACGCGGTCCAGCACGAAGCTGGTCTTGCAGTCTTGCACGCTGGGGTGCTTGAGCAGCGTATCGAGCACGAAGCGGGAGTAGTGGGCCATATCTCTGACGACCACCCGCAACAGGTAGTCCATGTCGCCGGTCAGCGCGTGGCACTCCACCACCTCGGGCCAGTTCTGAACCGACGCGCGGAACACGTCCATGGGGTTGCGCTTGTGCGAATCAGAGTGCTTTTCGAGGCGCACGTTCAGGTAGGCCGTGAGGGTGAGGCCGATGCGTTCGGGGTGCACCAGGGCCACATAGCCGGCGATGACGCCAGCCTCTTCGAGGCGGCGCACCCGCCTCAGCGTGGCCGAGGACGACAGGCTTGCGTGTTCGGCCAGTTCGTCGAAGGTGGACCTTCCATTGCGTTGCAATGCATCAATAAGGCGTCTATCCGTACCATCAAGGACTATTTCTGTGCTCATTTCTTTCACCACGCAGGAATCAGGCATCAAGAAGTCTATTTGCAATTGATTTTGCAGAAATGATGTGCGGGCTTTTTCTTACCATCTAGGGTGTCCAGATTTCCACCCCAAACCCAAGAGAGACACCCCTGATGACCGACCTTTTTGACAACCCGATGGGCCTGTGCGGCTTTGAATTCGTCGAGTTCGCCTCGCCGACGCCCGGCGTGCTGGAGCCGCTGTTCGAGAAGCTCGGCTTCACCGAGGTGGCCCGGCATCGCTCCAAGGACGTATCGCTCTACCGCCAGGGCGACATCAACTTCATCGTCAACCGCGAGCCTAAAAGCCAGGCGGCGTATTTCGCGGGCGAGCACGGCCCCAGCCCCTGCGGGCTGGCGTTCCGCGTCAAGGATTCGCACAAGGCCTACCACCGCGCGCTGGAGCTGGGCGCGCAGCCGATGGACATTCCCACTGGCCCGATGGAGTTGCGCCTACCGGCGATCAAGGGCATCGGCGGCGCGCCGCTGTACCTGATCGATCGCTTCGAGGACGGCAAGTCCATCTACGACATCGACTTCGAATTCCTACCCGGTGTGGATCGCCGTCCCAAAGGCCACGGCTTCTCGATCGTCGATCACCTCACACACAACGTCTATCGCGGCCGCATGACGTACTGGGCCGACTTCTACACGAAGTTCTTCAACTTCCAGGAGATCCGCTACTTCGACATCAACGGCGAGTACACCGGCCTGGCTTCCAAGGCGATGAGCGCGCCGGACGGCCTGATCCGCATCCCGCTGAACGAGGAAGCACGCCAGGGCGGCGGCCAGATTGAGGAATTCTTGATGCAGTTCAGCGGCGAGGGCATCCAGCACATCGCCCTGCTGTGCGACAACCTACTCGATGCGCTCGACCGCGTGCAGATGGCCGGTATCCCGCTGCTGACCGCCCCCAACGACATCTATTACGCAAACTTGGAAAAGCGCCTGCCCGGCCATGGCCAGCCCGTGCCCGAGTTGCAGGCGCGCGGCATTCTGCTCGACGGCACGACCGAAGGCGGCCAGCCCCGCCTGCTGCTGCAGATATTCTCCGAGCCGCTGCTTGGCCCGGTGTTCTTCGAGTTCATCGAGCGCAAGGGCAACTACCGCGAGGGCTTCGGCGAAGGAAACTTCGGCGCCTTGTTCGAGTCGATGGAACGCGACCAGATCAACCGTGGCTCGTTGGAAATCAACCCGGCCTGATTTGGGCTTTTCCATGAAGGCAGAGCGCCTTCGGTCCTACATCTCGCGAGCCCCTCTGTGGGCTCGCGCTACTTTGGCGTCAGTACGGCCTTAGCCGCTCAAGCATTGAGCGGGTTGGGTTCGGCGTCACGTTCCGAAACAGTTGCTACCACTCTTGACTTGAGTTAATATATGAACATATGTATTCTTATTCAGATACACCGATGGCCTTTTTCCTCGCCCTGAAGAGGGACCCAGCACTACCTCGCCCCCTCTAAGCGCACTTCGGCAGCAATGCGCCGTGGCCAACCCAATGACCAGGATTGCTGAAGGACGTGCCCATGGAACTTCGTCATTTGCGCTGCTTCGTGGCTCTCGCCGAAGAGCTGCATTTCACCCGTGCTGCGGAGCGCTTGCACATCGAGCAGCCGCCGCTGTCCCGCACGATCAAGGAATTGGAAGACGAACTGGGGGTGCTGCTCTTTGACCGCGATCGGCGGGGAACGCGGTTGACGCCAGCGGGTACCACCTTCCTTCAGGACATTCGCCGGCTGTTCACCAACCTGGAGCAGGCACGAGAAAACGTCAGGGCGATCGCCGCAGGCCTAAGAGGCAGCGTGCGCATCGCCATCTCCGATGGCGCCATCGACCCGCGGCTGTCTGCACTTCTTGCCCTGTGCCGCCAGGAGGAGCCGGAGATCGAAATACGGCTCTCCGAGGTCACCCTGGCGGAACAGTTGCGGGGGCTGCGATCCGGCGACTTCGCGATCGGTTTCGCACACACTGCGGACGTCGGCGACGGACTGGTGACGGAGCCCATCTGGCAGGACCCGCTGGTGGTGACCTTGCCGATCCGGCACCCGTTGCTGGCCCACAAGGAAGTGTCGCTACGTGAACTCGTGAGTTACCCGCTGGTGATGTGCGATCCGCAGCTTTGCGAGGGCTACTGCCGCGAATTGACCCGGCTGCTACATCCCCTGGAGCGCGAGTCCACCATCGTTGAGCATGTCTCGTCGCTGGACATGATGCTCACGTTGGTCGGAGCTGGTTACGGCATCGGCTTCGCAACGGCGACCCGAATCGCGGTATGCCAACGTCCCGACGTGGTGATCCGGCCGTTGGCGCTCGATTCGGCCGTCATCATCACCTACCTGCTTCGGCCCGAAGGCGGTAGCGGACTATCCGTTCCCGTAGAGCGCTTCATCGAGCGTTTGCGTTCGCCAAAGAGCGATTAGCTACGGCGCCTGCGCCACACCCGGCGTCACGCATCGCCCTGAAGGTAGAGGTTGCGCTCCGTGGCCGTCATCAGTTCGGCCGAGCTGATCTTGAGAGCCAGGGAAATTTTTAGAATGAGAGCGAGTGTCGGCATGTGCTCGCCGCGCTCAATCTTGCCCATGTGCGAACGCGCGATCCCCGCCAAGCCCGCGAACTCATCCTGAGCAATCCCCTGATCCAGGCGAGCGGCTCGCACCGCTTGCCCGAACGCCAACGCCGGTGCGGACTCATAGGTGGTTACTCCGGCGGGCCGTCCAGGCCGAATAGTGCGCTTCTGCATTCGCAGAAGCGTCATGGAATCACTGATCTTTAACCACGTTAAAGATATCTCTTTAGTATGATGTCGGTAGATCTTTTCGATCCCCTCCCGCCGCCTCTTTGGGGGTATCCATGCATGACGTCATCAGTCCGCCCCCGAATTTCACACTCGCCATAGCGCCAGGTGTACCGTCTTCACGGCTGTCGGCGCTGCTTGCACTGCAGCGAGCGCAGGAGCCGGGCGTCGCGATGGCCGTGCGTGAAGTTTCGGATCAAGAGTTGATGACGGGCCTGCAGGAGGGCCGCTACGACGCGGGACTATCTCTTAGCGGTGCGGGGGATCACCTGACGAGTAGCCGGAGGCTATGGTGCGAAAGCATGGCCGTTGCGATACCACCGCGGTCCCGCTTAGTTAACCAGGCGAAGCTCACCATCTCAGATCTTCAGGATTATCCAATCTATCGCTGGCGGGTGGAGGCTTGCCCCTTGCTGGACGAGAGGTTGGCCTCCCTCATGCCAGTGGACCAAGAGAACATCCTGTCTGCAACTTCATTCGAGATGATGGCGCTGTGGGTCTCATCCGGCTACGGCATCGGCGTATGCGCGCAATCGCGCATCGAGCGTGCCCATCAATGGGGGATCGGCATGCGACCGCTCGCCGATGGCCCCTACAATATCGTGACGTACCTCCAACGGCCCCACGCGCAAGCCGATTCTGCTGCCAAGCGGTTCGAGCGTAGAGCGCTACAGATTGCTGGGGAAGGTGCAAGGTGATGGGCCTACGGCCGGAAGCGTCATCCCGGCCATAGGCTGACCCGTGGATTAGGTTCCCTCGATCACCACAGCGCTGTCCACTAGCCTACGAACGCTCTGCCGCACATCTTCCGGGACGGGCTGCGGGGCGACGGCCTTGGGCACATCCTCGTGATGCTGGTAGTCGCCCATGATGACCCGTACGATCGCCGGCACGTTGGTCGGCGTGACCGCATCGATGGCGGCGCGATCGCCCAGGTCAGGGTGCGGCTGGGTCAGCATGCGGTAAAGTCCCCAAGAATCCGCGTGCGGGCACTGGTTCATGAGCACCTGGGCCAGCCTGTGTTTGAGCGGCACCAGTTGCCAGTCCGGAACACGCTGTCCCCGATTGCCAAGGCTGATAGCCAGCAACTTTCCGGCTTTCAGTTCGCGGTTGATCTGGTCCTTGGACTTCCCGGCCAGCTTGCCGAACAACGGGACCGGCAGGCTGTTCGGCGACTCATAGATAGCCAGCATTTCCTCGCGCTCGCGCTGGATCGCGGACACTTCCGGCTCTGGGACATGCACCGGAGGCGGCGGCAGATGCGACAGTCTCCGGAACGTGATTCCGCCGCTGCTCGAAGTGACGACAATGGGCGTTGCGACAAGGGACTGCACGCCGGGCACAGGGGGCTCGGCCACGATGGGGGCCGCACCCACCGCCTCTTCCACTTCTGCCATCGCAGGCACCCCATCGATGCGGATGGTCAGGTGTGCGCTCGCAGCTTCTACCTCGCCCTGTTCGAGCAGGTCGAGGCGATCGGCCCAGTCCTGCATCATCCGGCGCCTCGGCTCCACGTATTTGGCGTGGTTGTAGGCCGAGCTGACCTTGTTGGGGTCGGAGTGCGATAGCTGTGCATCCACCCAAATTTTCGGATAGCCGATTTCGTTGAGCGCCGTCGAGATGGTGCCGCGGATGCCGTGCCCGGTCAGGCGCCCCTCGTAACCCATGAGCTGCAAGGCCTTGTTCAGCGTATTTTCGCTGATGCGCTTCTTGAGTTCGCTGGTATGAGCCAACAAGTACTTCTGCGCCGGCCGCATCGCGCTCAGAAGATAGCGCACGATCTCGATGGCCTGCAGAGAGAGGGGCACGATGTAGGGCGGCACGTCCTGCGGCCGCTTACCGGCCTTGCGCATTTCGTCCTGGAGCTGCTTGACGAATTGTGGCGGGATGATCCACAAGCCGCGGTCGAGGTCGAACTGCTCAGGCTCGGCCAGCCGCAATTCGCCCGTCCGCACCCCAGTTAACAACAGCAGCCGCACACCAAGCTGGGTCTGCCAGCCGCGGGGGGTGTAGAGCCGAAGCTTCTGAAGGAACTCGGGCATCTCGGGCAGGTGCAGATAGGGATTGTGGGTCACCGGGGGCTTGGGTTCGGCCACCACATCCAGGTCAGCAGCAGGGTTGACCTCCAAGCCCTCGGCAACGACCAAGGCATAGCGGAACATCTGGTTGAACCAGGTGCGAACCTTCTCGGCGGTGGTGAACGCTTTGCGCTTCTCGATCGCCGCCAGAACTCCCAGGAGCTGAGGGCGGCGAATGTCGTAGATCGACATCTTCCCTAAGGCGGGCAGCACGTCCTTGTTGAAGATGCGCAGAATCTGCGACAGGGTGCTCTGGCGGCCTTCCTTGAGTTCCTTGCGGCGATGCTCGACCCAGGCATCAAAAACGTTCCTAAAGGTGTATTCACCCGCCAATTTGGCCGCGTGCCGGCGCTGGTCACGCTCGATTTGCGGATCAACCCCCCTGGCAAGCAGGGCTTGGGCCTTATCCCGCTCGGCGCGGGCCTCGCGCAAGCTGAGGGCAGGATATCCGCCCAGGGACATACGTTTTTGCTTGCCCAGCCAGTAGTAGCGAAACATCCACGACTTACCGCCTGCAGCAGAGACCATCAGGCCCAGGCAGTCATTATCGGAGAGGGTGTAGCGTTTTCCGGTGGTTCTTGCCTGCCGGACGGTCAGATCAGAGAGTGCCATTTCGAGGCTCCTAAGTAATGACTTAGGCCCTATGCTCGTCATGGTTCCCGCTCAGCCCCAGCAACTATCCGGTAGCCGTCCCACCCGTATTCTTGTGCCTCAATTGGTCACTCAAAAACGGTAGCTGTGGGTGGATTTCCGTGGCGCTCGCTGGAATGGAAAAAGGGGCCGAAGCCCCTTTTTTCAATGACTTACAGACGTCAGTAGAAGTCTGTAGATCATAATTTGGAGCGGGAAACGAGACTCGAACTCGCGACCCCGACCTTGGCAAGGTCGTGCTCTACCAACTGAGCTATTCCCGCGTTGTCTTGGTGACGGGCGCCATTCTATACGATCGAATGCTGCCGTCAACCCCTTGATTAAAAAAGTTTTATTTCTTTTCTGAGGTGCTCAGGTGCGGCCAGGCAGCCATCAGGTAATTGATCATCGACCAAAGCGTCAGCCCCGCCGCCACGATCAACAGCGCATAACCCAACCCGACCCAGATTGTTGGCTGCGGCGGATTGGCCAGCAGGATCACCAGCGCGACCATCTGTGCAGCGGTCTTCCACTTGCCCAGGTTCGACACCGCCACCTGCGCGCGAGCGCCCAGCTCGGCCATCCATTCGCGCAAGGCCGAGACGACGATCTCCCGACCGATGATGATCGCTGCCGGCAACGTCAGCCAGAGATTGGAGTGCTCTTCGACCAGCAGCACCAGTGCTACCGCGACCATCAGCTTGTCGGCTACCGGGTCGAGAAAGGCACCGAACGGCGTACTTTGTTCCAGGCGGCGGGCCAGGTAGCCATCGAGCCAATCGGTCAGCGCGGCCACGGTGAATACTGCACTCGCGGCCATATAGCTCCAGTAGAACGGGAGGTAGAACAGCAGAATGAAGATGGGTATCAGCAGCACGCGTAGAACGGTGAGCAGGTTCGGGATATTCATCGGTACCACTGATCGGCGGAATTCGGGGACAGTTTACTCACTGTGCAGGGCGGCATAAATCGACTCGGCAAGCTTTTTACTAATGCCGGGAGCCTTGGCGATCTCGTCGAGGCTGGCTCTGCACAGCTCCTGAAGACCGCCGAAATGCGTAAGCAGTTCGCGACGGCGCTTCGGGCCGATTCCCGGAACCTCCTCAAGCGTCGAGGTTCGACGCGCTTTTCCGCGTCTGGCACGGTGGCCGGTAATGGCGAAACGGTGCGCCTCATCGCGCACCTGCTGGATCAGGTGCAGCGCCGGCGAGTCTGCGGGAAGCGTGAACTCGTGAGCCGCATCGTTGAGGTAGAGCGTTTCCAGCCCCGGCTTGCGCGTCACACCCTTGGCCACGCCGAGCAGGATCAGATCCGGCACGGCCAGTTCTTCGAGCACTTCACGCGCCATGTTCAGCTGGCCCTTGCCGCCATCGACCAGCAGGATGTCCGGTAGCTTGCCCTCGCCCTCCGCTGCCTTGCGGAAACGCCGGGACAGCGCCTGGTGCATCGCCGCATAGTCATCGCCCGCGGTAACACCCTCGATGTTGTAGCGTCGATAGTCCGACTTCAGCGGTCCCTCCGGCCCGAAGACCACGCAGGACGCCACCGTCGCCTCGCCGCTGGAATGGCTGATGTCGAAGCATTCCAGGCGCATCGGCGGTTCGTCGAGTTCCAGCGCTTCGGCCAGCGCGTCGAACCGTGCGGACAGATGCTGACGATTGGCCAGGCGTGCAGCCATCGCCTGTTCCGCGTTGGTCAGCGCCAGCTGCTGCCAGCGCGCACGCGTGCCACGTACGCGATGGGTAATGGTCAGATCGAAGCTGCGCAGCTCGGCGATGGCACTGATCAGCGTCGGAAAGTCCTCGTGCACGGCGTTGACGATCAGCTCTCCCGGCAGATCGCGTTCGGCGGCGCCCAGGTAGTACTGCTCGAGAAACGCCTGCAGCACCTCGGCGACACTTTCCTCGATAGCCACCTGCGGGAAGAAATTCTTGCTCCCCAGCACCCGGCCGCCACGCACGGTGATCAGGTGAACGCAGGCGCCGCCCGGGCTGACCACCGCGGCGACAATATCCACGTCGCCAGTGCCGCCCTCCATGCTCTGCTGATCCTGCACGCGACGCAGGATGCCGATCTGATCGCGAATCTCGGCGGCACGCTCGAAATCGAGGTTCATCGCCGCCTTTTCCATATTGCGTGACAGCTCTTCGGCCAGCGCATTGCTACGGCCTTCGAGGAACATGACCGAATGTCGTACGTCCTCGGCGTATTCCTCCGGCTCGACCAGATTTACGCACGGCGCCTTGCAGCGCTTGATCTGGTACTGCAGGCAGGGACGTGTGCGGTTGCGGTAGTAGCTGTCTTCGCATTGGCGTACGAAGAAGGCCTTCTGCAGCAGGCTAAGGCTTTCGCGGATCGCGCCAGCGCTCGGATAGGGGCCGAAGTAGCGTCCCGGCTCCTTCTTCGCACCCCGGTGAATACTCAGTCGTGGAAACTCACCGGCCGAGAGGAACACATAGGGATAGGACTTATCGTCCCGCAGCAGGATGTTGTAAGGCGGTCGCCATTGCTTGATCAGGGTCTGCTCGAGCAGCAGCGCCTCGGTCTCGTTGGCGGTGATGGTGGTTTCGACCTGCGCGATCTTGGCCACCAGGGCGGCGGTCTTCGGCGCCTGGCCCGTCTTGCGGAAATAGCTGGCCAGACGCTTCTTGAGATTCTTGGCCTTGCCGACGTAGAGCAGTTTGGCCTGCGCGTCGAACATGCGGTAGACGCCCGGCCGGCCGCTGCAGGCGGCCAGGAACGCCGATGGGTCGAAGGTTTCGCTCATCAGTTGACGGTGTCGACCATCCCGTGGCGAACCGCCAGCAGGGCAAGCTCGACATCACTGGTAATCGACAGCTTTTCGAAGATGCGATAACGGTAGGTGTTGACTGTTTTCGGCGAGAGACAGAGCTTGTCGGAGATGCTTTGCACCTTCTGGCAGTTGGCGATCATCAATGCGATCTGGATTTCCCGCTCCGAGAGCAGATCGAATGGCGATTCGCTGAGCTGCGGCTGGAAGGATTTGAGCGCCAGTTGCTGGGCGATCTGCGGGCTGATGTAGCGCTGACCACCGAATACCATGCGAATGGCCTGCACCATTTCTTCCAGCGCCGCACCTTTGGTCAGATAACCCGCCGCGCCAGCCTGCAGGAGGCGCGTCGGGAAAGGGTCTTCTTCACATATGGTCACAGCGATGACCTTCAGATCGGGGTAGCTGCGCAGCAGCTTGCGGGTCGCCTCGAGGCCACCGATGCCCGGCATCTTGACGTCCATCAGCACCACATCAGGCTTCAGTTCCCGCGCCTTGCGGATGGCGTCTTCGCCGGAATCCGCCTGGCCTATCACCTGAAGACCGGAGATGTCCGCCAGCATGCGACTGATGCCCGTGCGAACCAGATCGTGGTCATCGACCACCAGCACCCTAATCAAGCAGACACCTCATTGACCGTACTAAAAGCTGGCTGGCTGCTCGCTTTTTCAGGAGCGAACTCTATCAAAAAAATCATCGGCCTGGCCGATCACGACGCAGGTAACTGATCGAGATCATAAGTCCATCCCCTCTGCCGACGAATTGCATGCTGAACGCCGATGAACGGCCAAAGTCACAAACCAGATGGCCACTTCCCTGGATTTCCCATGCTTACCCTGATCGCCGCACTGGTGCTGACGGCCACTCACATGCTGGCCGGCAGACTGAGCAAACTCCACCAGTTACCGCGTAGCCGCTGGCTATCCGCAGCCGGCGGCGTCGCCGTTGCCTATGTCTTCGTCCACCTGCTCCCCGAGCTGGCCGATGGGCAGAGGGTGATGGAGGATAGCGGGTTCCACCCGCTGCGCTACCTGGAACACCATGCCTATCTGCTGGCACTGGTCGGCCTGGTCTGCTTCTACGGGCTCGAGCGGCTGATCAAGCAGCACCGCGACGAGCGGCCTGAAGGCGCACCTTCCCACGCGGGCGTGTTCTGGCTGCACATAGGTGCGTTTGCCGGTTACAACGCACTGATCGGCCATATCCTCGCCAACCGTGATTCCGGCCAGGCGCTGGAACTGGTCTGGTACACCGTGGCCATGTCGCTGCACTTCATGGTCAACGATGTGGCCCTTCAGCATGATCACCAAGACCTGTTTGCCCGACGCGGCCGCTGGATCCTGGCGGGGTCAACCCTGATCGGCTGGGCGTTCGGCTCGGTCATCGAGCTCTCGGAGCTGGGTGTGTCGGCCGTAACCGCCTTCATCGCCGGCGCGATCATCCTCAACGTCCTGAAGGAGGAGCTGCCGACGGAAAGGAACAGCCGATTCGGTGCATTTCTGCTCGGGTCGCTCGGCTACTCCTTGCTCCTATTGTTGATGTAGCCGAGCCTACCGCGTCTGTGTTCCTCTCCTGGGCCTGCGCATCAAACGATAGGCGGCCGGGATGACGAACAGCGACAGCAGCGGCGCACTCAGCATGCCGCCGACCATCGGTGCCGCGATGCGGCTCATCACTTCGCTGCCGGTGCCCGCTCCCAGCAGGATCGGCAAAAGACCGGCGACAATCACTGCAACGGTCATCGCCTTCGGGCGTACCCGCTGCACCGCACCTTCGCGGATTGCTTCGCACAGCGCGGCCTCGCCGTTCAGCCCGTCGCGCTGCTGATCGGCCCAGGCGTTCTTCAGATATAGCAGCATGATCACGCCGAATTCCGCAGCGACTCCCGCCAGTGCGATGAAGCCGACGCCGGTGGCCACCGACAGGTTGTAATCCATCAGATAGAGGAACCAGACGCCGCCGGTCAGCGCGAACGGCAGGGTCAGCATGATCAGCACGGCCTCATCCAGCCGGCCGAAGGTCAGGTAGAGGAGGAAGAAGATGATCAGCAATGTCGCGGGCACGACCAGCTTGAGGCGCTCGTTGGCGCGCTCGAGAAACTCGAACTGGCCCGAGTAGGCCAGGCTCATGCCGGGCAGCAGGCTGACTTCGCTGCTCACCGCATCGCGCAGATCGGCGACGACCGACGCGATATCCCGGCCGCGCACATCGACGTAAACCCAACCCGCCAGCCGCGCATTCTCGCTGCGCAGCATCGGCGGACCGTCGCTTATGCGCACTCGCGCCACACTGCCCAGGGTGATCTGGCTGCCCTGCGGCGTGAGGATCGGTAGCTGCTCCAGCCGCTGGGGGGTATCGCGCCATTCACGAGGATAGCGAACGCTGATCGGATATCGCGCAAGGCCCTCAATGGTCTCACCGACGGTTTCGCCACCGATGGCGCTGGAAACGATGGACTGGACATCGGCGATGTTCAGCCCATAGCGGGCGGCGTCCTGACGATCGATATCGATATCGACGTAACGCCCGCCGACCAGGCGCTCGGCCAGCGCTGAACTGACACCCGGCACCTTTCTGGCAACGGCCTCGACCTGCTGGCTGACACGGTCGATCTCCTCCAGATTGGCGCCGGCGATCTTCACACCGATCGGGCTCTTGATGCCGGTGGCAAGCATGTCGATGCGATTGCGGATCGGCGGAATCCAGATATTGGTCAGGCCTGGCACCTGCACAGCCCGGTCCAGCTCGTCGATCAGCTTTTCCGGCGTCATGCCGACGCGCCACTGCTCTCGCGGTTTGAAGCGGATGGTGGTCTCGAACATCTCCAGCGGCGCCGGATCGGTCGCCGACTCGGCGCGGCCGGCCTTGCCGAACACGGTTTCGACTTCCGGAAC
This sequence comes from Stutzerimonas kunmingensis, assembly GCF_900114065.1. GTDB lineage: Bacteria > Pseudomonadota > Gammaproteobacteria > Pseudomonadales > Pseudomonadaceae > Stutzerimonas > Stutzerimonas kunmingensis. The sequence continues at coordinate 413,532 of NZ_FORS01000002.1, read as the reverse complement.
CGTGCGGATCATGCGGTCAGTCTGCTGCAGCAGCTGGGCTGCCTTCTGTGCCGACAGGCCCGGCAGCGCCGAAGGCATGTAAAGCAGATCGCCCTCGTCCATGGGCGGAAGAAACTCACCTCCCAGGCGCGACATCGGCCACAGCGTCGTAGCCAGGACCAGCACGGCTACCGCAATGGTGATCTTCGGGTGTTCGAGAACGGTGTTCAATGCGGGGCGATAGACCCGGATCAGCCCGCGATTGAGTGGATTACGCGCCTCGTCCGGCAACTTGCCGCGAATCCAGTAGCCCATCAATACCGGCACCAGCGTCACCGAAAGCCCGGCCGCGGCCGCCATTGCGTAGGTCTTGGTAAACGCCAGCGGTCCGAACAGACGCCCCTCTTGTGCCTCGAGGGTGAATACCGGGATGAACGACAGCGTGATGATCAGCAGACAGAAGAACAGCGCCGGGCCGACCTCCTGCGCTGCGCTGGTCATGACCTGCCAGTGCTCTTCACCCTCCAGCTCCTTGCCCGGATTGGCGTGGCGCCAGGCCTCGGCCTTCTTGTGCGCGTTCTCGATCATCACCACCGCCGCGTCAACCATCGCACCGATGGCGATGGCAATACCGCCCAGCGACATGATGTTGGCGTTGATGCCCTGGTAACGCATCACGGCGAAGGCGATCAATATGCCGATGGGCAGCGAGACGATCGCCACCAGCGAAGAGCGCAAGTGCCAAAGGAAGATGCCGCACACCAGTGCGACGACGACGAATTCCTCCAGCAGCTTGAAGCTGAGGTTCTCCACCGCGCGGTCGATCAGCTCGCTGCGGTCGTAGGTGGTGACGATTTCGACACCCTCGGGCAGGCTGCTTTTCAGCTCTTCGAGCTTGGCGTGTACGGCGGCCAGGGTTTCCCGCGCGTTCTTGCCGCTGCGCAGGATCACCACCCCGCCGACCGTTTCCCCTTCCCCGTCGAGCTCTGCGATGCCCCGACGCATTTCCGGGCCGAGCTGGATATGCGCCACATCGCCCAGCGTGACCGGCACGCCCCTGGCGCTCAGCTGCAGTGGAATCTGGCGAAAATCCTCGAGCGTCTGCAGGTAGCCGGAGGCGCGGACCATGTATTCGGTTTCGGCCAATTCGAGTACTGCGCCGCCAGTTTCCTGGTTGGCCATGCCGATGGCCTCGATGACCTGCGCCTGGGTGACGGCAAGGCTGGCCATCTTCAGTGGATCGAGCACGACCTGATACTGCTTGACCATGCCACCGATGGTCGCCACCTCGGCCACGTTGGGCAGCGTGATGAGTTCGTACTTGAGGAACCAGTCCTGCACACTGCGTAGTTGCGCGAGATCGTGCGTGCCGCTGCGGTCGACCAACGCGTACTGGTAGATCCAGCCGACCCCGGTAGCGTCCGGCCCGAGAGATGGCTTGGCGCTGGCGGGCAGCCGGCTCTGCACCTGACTCAGGTACTCCAGCACCCGCGAACGCGCCCAGTAGAGATCAGTACCGTCCTCGAACAGCACATAGACGAAGCTGTCGCCGAAGAACGAATAGCCGCGCACCGTCTTTGCCCCAGGCACCGAAAGCATGGTGGTGGTCAGTGGATAGGTCACCTGGTTCTCGACGATCTGCGGCGCCTGCCCCGGATAGGGCGTGCGGATGATCACCTGCACGTCCGACAGATCAGGCAGCGCGTCGATCGGCGTGGTACGCACTGCCCAGATGCCCACGGCAGTCATCAGCAATGTCGCCATCAGCACCAGGAACCGATTGAGGACGGACCAGCGAATCAGCGCGGCGATCATGGCTGCCTCTCCAGCGGCTGAATTCGCTCGACCAGCAGGCCTGCATCGGTTTCCCGAACGGCGAAACGGACCCCGTCTTCGACCTCGATGTCCTGCAGCAATGCCGCATCGGCCACCGCGAACGCCATGGTCATGCCGGGCATGCCAAGCGTGTGGAACGGGCCGTGTGCGATCTTCACGCGGGCATCGGCGAGCTCCATGACGCGGCCTTCGGATTCATGCAGCGTCGGTGCCGGCTGAGCATGGCCGTGATCATGATCGTGCTGCGTATCACTGGCCGCGGGCGGCGCGACGATGCCGCGCAAGCTGGCTTCGGAGTCCAGCAGGAACTGGCCGGATGCGACCACCTGCTGACCCTCCTCCAGGCCGCGGAGGACGACGGTCTGGCTGCCGCTCTCCCGCCCGGTCTCGACTTCCACCGGGCGATAGCGGCCGCCGGGCTCGGCCAGCATTACCAGGCTGCGACGCCCGGTTCGAATGACCGCCTCGCCGGGAATCAGCAGAACCGACGCATCGTCGCCACCGGCCAAGCTGGCCTGAGCCGTCAGCCCGGGCCGCAGCAGCCCGTCCGGATTGGGCAGCTCTACCCGCACACGCAGGGTACGGCTTGCAGCATTGGCTTCCGGCAGCACCGCGGTGATCTCACCCTCGATGAGCTGGCCCGGCAGCGCCGGCAGCCGCGCAGTGGCGCGCTGGCCGACGCGGATACCCTGGCTCTGCGCCTCTGGCACCGCCACTTCCAGCCAGACGCTGTCCAGCCCATTGATCCGCGCGAGCGGCGCACCAGCCGCAAGCGTCATCCCTTCGCGAACATCCAGCTCCTGCAGTACGCCGCCGATCGGGGTGGAAATGGTAACGGACGCGTTGACCTTGCCACTGCGTTCGAGCTGGCTGATGGTCGATGCCGGCATGCCGGCCAGACGCAGGCGCTGCCGTGCGGCCGCCAGCAGCGCTGGTTCTCCGATTCGCCGCAGGGCCAGGTATTCCTCCTGAGCGGCCGACCACTCGGGAATCAACAGGTCGGCCAGCGCTGCGCCCTTGTCCAGCACATCGCCTGGCGCATGCCGATAGACGCGCTCGACGAACCCGCCGGCTCGAGCCTGAACCAGCGCGACATCACGCGCGTTGTATTCGAGCACGCCGACCGCTTCGATCACATTCACCAGCTGTCCGCGGCTGACGGTTGTCAGGCGAATACCAAGGTTCTGCGTGATGCCGGCATCGATACTGATGGTGGCGACATCGCCGTCCTCATTGGCGTAGCGCGGCACCAGGTCCATATCCATGAACGGTGACTTGCCGGGCTTTTCGAAACGGTGCTGCGGCACCATCGGGTCGTACCAGTACAGCACCTGGGCGTCACTCTCGACCGCGGATGCGAGTGGTTCGGAAACCTGGTCATCAGAGCTGGCCAGCCAGTAGCCGGCACCCGCGCCGATCAGCGCCGTCACCCCGGCCAGCGTGACGCTTGCGAGAACATTCCGGCTCATTTGGCTTCTCCGTAAGCGAAGTGCAGGCGCGCAGCCGCGATGGCTACCAGACCCTGCAGGTCGATGTGTTCAAGGCGGGTCTCGATCAGTTCGTTGCGCGCTGCCAGCACCGCTTCCAGTTCGCTGGTCCCGGCGCGATAGCCGGCCATGGCCAGCTCCACCTTTTCCTCTCCCAGCGGCAGCAGCACCTCTGCGTTGCGTTCAAGTGCGCGCTGCAAGCGATCCAGCTCGGCCAGCTCGACGTCCAGCCGCTCCACGAATTCGCGCGTCATGGCTTCGCGTTCGGCTTCCAGTTGATCGAGCTCTGCGTAGCGGGCGGCGATCCGCGGGTTCTGCCGCGAGCGCTGAAACACCGGCAGGTCGAAACTGAACTGCAGGTTGACCATGTCGCCGTACTCGCGACCGCGCTTGAGGTAACTGACCTCCCAGCTCCAGTCGACCTGTTTCTCGGCGGTCGCCTCACGGATGCGTGCCTGCGCCGCCTGGGTCATCGGCGCATAGGCGGTCAGTTGCGGGTGCTGGCCGACCCGCTGCGCCAGTTGTTCAGGGGCAATCGCCCAGCGCGGCGGTTCGCCGAACAGCGGTCGATTGCCATCGCTGCCAACCCAGCGCACCAGCGCCGCGCGTGCCTGGCGGCGCTGCTGCTCCAGTTCGCCCTGGCGATCAGCCAATAACGCCGCCTGTTGCTTCGCCGCGACGCTGTCGGTCAGCTGCCCGCGCCCGCCAGCGATACGCGCCCGAATTGCTTCGGCGAGCAGGCGGTTCTCCTCGAACAACTGGTCGAACAGCCGAATCTTGCGTTCCACCGCGTGGGTGGCGATCCACGCCTGGGCAGTCGCCAGACGCACCCTGAGGGCTTCCACCTCGCGCGAGGCACCTGCGCGCTGGACAGACGCCTGTGCCGCATCGCTGCGTGCCTTGCGCTTGTCGCGGTTCGGAACTTCCTGCATGAGGCCAACCATGCGCATGGTCATGCCGTCCTCATCGAGGCTCCAGCGCTCGGCGCCCTCAATCGGCACGTTCTGCAGGCCCAGCAGCAGTTTCGGGTCGGGCAGCTCGCCCGCAGCGACGGCTTCGCTACGCGCGGCTTGCAGCCTCGATGCCTCGGCACGTAGCGACGGCGCCTGCTGTTGCGCGAGGCTCAGGGCATCGTCGAATGTCAGCCCGGTGGCTGCGCCGGGCAGGCCGAACGCGGCGACAAACACCACGCCCGCGAACGGCCGGTATTTCCCTATCAATCGGGAGATCATGGATTGGATTCCTCGGTTTCCTGCATACCGCAACGGCATGCCTACAGCGCCTCAACGCATGAGCGTGGGGCGAGTCAGGTCAGCGATGGAATCAGTAACGCGGAGGACGCCAGACGTCGGCGTTGGAGCGGGCGGGAAAGAACTCGGGGTAATGAACTGCGAGTTGCGGCAGCGAGGCGGTCAGATGCGGCTGCGCTATGCCCGCCTGCAACATGCTGCCGGTCTTGCACTGGTGGCCGCTTTCCCACAGTGGATTGCCATCGTGCGAATGCGCGTCCTCGTGCTGAGCTTCAGCCTGGTGTGCGAGATGCCCGGAGCTCTCCATGTCGCTTTGCATCTGGCACGGTTCTGCGCTCTGTTCGAGCGCAGCCATGCTGCTCACGGGGAGCGCGAGGCTGATCAACAGGACGAGTAGCAGACGCAGATGGGCTTTCATGGCGAGGAGTCTAGCCGAGCCGGCGCCCGCTAAAACTTGATCCAGATCGTGTCAGCCCGAATCCTGTCCGCCGCCATTGCCATTGCCATTGCCATTGCCATTGCCGGCGAGCAGATGGCTGAGCACCGAACGCATCTTGCCGGGCTTGACTGGCTTGTTCAGCACAGGCACGCCGCAGCCCTGCAGTTGCTGGCGGCATTGGTCACTGCGATCGGCGGTGATCATCACCGCCGGCAGCGCCTGTGCGAAGCGTCCTCGCACCGCGAGCACGACGTCCCAGCCGGTCAGACCGCGATCCAGATGGTAATCGGCGAGGATCGCGTCCGGCGCGACTCCATCCAGCGCCGTCATTGCGCTTTGCTCATCGGTGGCAGTCACCACCGTGCAGCCCCACTGTTCGAGCAAGGCAGCCATGCTCAGCAGGATGCTCTCCTCGTTGTCGATCACCAGCAGGCGCCGCCCGGGCAGTGGATCGCCCAGCTGCGGCACGACCGTCGGAGCCGCAACCCGCTCGCGGGGCATCGCTTCGGCCAGCGGTACGTCGATACTGAACACCGAACCACGTCCCGGTTTCGAGCGCACCAGCACCTGGTAGCCGAGCATGCTGGCGATACGGTCGACGATGGCCAGCCCCAGCCCTACCCCACTGCGTTTCGCGGATCGGCCGATCCCGAGCTGATTGAATTCGAGAAAGATCGAACCCAGCTCCTCCTCAGGAATGCCCCGACCGGTGTCCCAGACCTCAATACGCAGCGCCCCGGCGCGCGTGCGCGCACCCACCAGTACAGAGCCCTGATCGGTATAACGGCAGGCATTGCTGAGGAAATTTCGTAGGATTCGCGTCAGCAGGCGGAAATCGGTCTTGATGGCGACTCGCGGGATGTAGTGCTTCAACTGCAACCCCGCGGCAGCAGCGACCGACTGGAACTCCGACACCAGCGGCAGCAGGACATCGTCCAGCGAGTAGATATCGATGTCCGGTTCAATCGCGGCCTGATCGAGCTTGGAGATATCGAGCAGATCGGTCAGTAGGTCTTCGGCGCCTTCCAGGGCCTGGTGGGCCCGCTCAACCAGATGCAGCTCGTTCTGCGGCAATTGGCGTTCACGCAAGGTCGAGATCAGCAGGCGCGCGGCGTTGAGCGGCTGCAGCAGGTCGTGGCTGGCTGCGGCGAGGTACTTATCCTTGCTCAGATTGGCGGCTTCCGCCGCATCGCGGGCTTCACGCAGTTCACTGGTGCGCTCGGCGACGCGCTGCTCAAGCTCTTCGTTGAGCTGCAGCAGACGCAACTGCGCCAGCTTGCGCTCGGTCACGTCGGCGACGAAGCCTTCCACCAGGCCGTCTTCGTCCGGCTTGAGCAGCAGGTTCATGATCACGTAGATGGCGCTGCCATCCTTGCGGCGCAGGCGCGTCTCGTAGCCGAACAAACCATGCTGCTGGCTCAGGATATGGCGGATCTGCCGCAGCTCCTCCTCACCGCCGATGAATAGATGATGGGACAGATCGGTCAGCGCCCACAGCGCCTCTTCCGGGGTGTCGTAATTGAGCATGCGCGCCAAGGCGGGGTTGGCGGCACGAATACCTTCGTGGATGCTGGCCTGGAAGATGCCGTGCACGGCGTGCTCGAACAGCCATTTGTAGCGATTGCGCTCCCCTTCCAGCTCTTCCAGGCGCGCCACCAGTTCAGGGTAATGACTCTTGCGTGCGGAATGGCTGCCGAAGCCGAGCAGTTGCGCCAGGGCCTGATGCTGGTCATCAGAGGGCTTCGGCATAGACGACCTCGACGTCCCGCTGCGTCGACGAGCGTGGATTGGTCAGGATGCAGGGGTCCTGCATCGCATGTTGCGACAGGAACGGAATATCGGAAAGGTTCACCCCGTGCAGGCTGAGCGTTTCGCGGAAGCCGATCTGCTGCTTGAGATCAATCAGATGCTGCACCAAGCGCTCGCGAACCTGACGGTGATTCAGCCCGCGCGAATCGATGCCCAACGTTTCAGCGACCTTGCGGTAGCGGTCCGGCGAGGCGTCGTAATTGAATGCGACGACATGTTCGACCAGCACGGCGTTGCAAACGCCATGGGGCAGATCGAGATAGCCGCCGAGGCTGTGGGACATGGCATGCACCGCACCGAGGATCGCGTTGGAGAAGGCCAGCCCGGCCTGCATGCTGCCGAGCATGATCTGCTCGCGCAGCGCGATATCCGCCGGATTGGCGATCATTTGCGCAAGATTGCCGTTGATCAGTCGCATGGCTTCCAGCGCGTGCGGGTCGGTCAGTGGCCCATGACCAGTCGACACGAATGCCTCGATCGCGTGCACCAGCGCATCAATACCGGTACAGGCCGAAAGAAACGGGTCCATGCTCAGCGTGGTTTCTGGATCGATCAACGAGACGTCCGGCACTGCCGCCTTGCTGACGATGGAGAACTTCATCCGCTCTTCCTGGTTGGAAATGATCACGAACTGCGAAACATCCGCCGAGGTCCCGGCAGTCGTAGGAATCAGGATCAGCGGTGGGCTGGGCACGCGCAGCGTATCCACCCCTTCGAATTCATAGATATGGCGCCCATGCGCCGCGACGATGCCGATACCCTTCGCGCAGTCCATTGGGCTGCCACCGCCTACCGCGACGATCACGTTGCAGCCTTCGCTGCGATACAGCTCGGCGCCGAGCATCACCTCTTCGCAACGGGGATTGGGCGAAACGCCGGTGAACAAGCAATGTTCGATGTTCTGCCGGTCGAGACTGGCCTGCACGTCAGCCACCCAGCCTGCCTTCACGACGCCGGGGTCGGATACCACCAGCACCTTTCGCGCGCCGAAGTTGGCCGCACAGGTGCCGACACTGTGGCGACAGCCGGCACCGAAGATGATTTCTGGAGAGACGAACTTGCGCTGGAGGCTGATATTCGGGCTCATGACTACGGCCTTTTTTATTTTTTGTAACTAACGGGTGCAAGCCTACTGCATTGATCAGGTAAAGCAATGCATCAAATGGCTGGCCGCGCCACCCGTCCGGCGAAACGCTTCAGAGCAGCTGTTGGTAGAAGCGCAATTCCCCTTGCAGCGCATCCGCAAGGTTGGCTGCCTGTCGAAACCCGTGGCGCTCATCGGGGTACAGGCGGTACTCCACCTCGATGCCACGATCACGCAAGGCCGCGACCATCGATTCGGTCTGCTCAGGTAGCACCACCGCGTCCTGCCCGCCCTGCAGGAAGATGACCGACGCACCGATTCGGTCGGCATTGTGCAGAGGGGCGCGCTCCCGAAAGCGCTCCGGCACCTGCTGCGGATCGCCAATCAGCCAGTCGAGGTAATCGCCTTCGAACTTGTGCGTTACCCGCCGCAGTGCCAGCGGATCGCTAACGCCGTACAGACTGGCGCCGCCGCGAAACAGCGCTGTCGCAGCCAGCGCACTCAAGGCCGTGAAGCCACCGGCACTGGAGCCACGGATGAACAAGCGCTGCGGATCGACCGCGCCCTGTTCCACCAGTGCTAGTGCGGCCTGGCAGGTATCTTCCACGTCGACAATCCCCCACTGCTCGCGCAATCGCTGTCGATAGACCCGCCCGAAGCCGCTGCTGCCGCGATAGTTCACGTCGACCACGGCGAAGCCGCGTTGGGTCCAGTACTGAATGCGTGGATCGAATACCGGATAGCTCGCCGAAGTCGGCCCGCCATGGGCGAATACCACCAGCGGTGGCAAGGCCCCCGGCTCGCCGCGGCAGTTCGCATTGGCGGGTGAGTAAAAGAAAGCATGTGCGACCTCGCCATCGCCGGTCGGAAAGCGCATGGACTGCGGGCGCGACAAATGACTGGCCGACAGCGGCTGCACTCCGCCGGCGAGAATCTGCACCGCTCCACTGGCCCTTTCGATGGCAAGTACCGCTGGCGCTCGTTCCGGAGCGCCAGCGATACAGAATACGTGGGTCTGGCTGGCGGCCAATTGGCGGCAACGGGTGAAATCCGCTGCCAGTTGTCGCCGGCTGCCATCGGCAGCGTGCTCGAACAGCCAGCCATAACCATCGACCATATGCGTCAACAACAGGCCGCCACCAGCCAGTGGCAGGTAGCTGGTGGTGCCCAGCTGCCAGGGCGCCGGTGCGCAGTCGAAGTCCTGCGCCTCGTCCGCCTCTCCGCATGCCGTCAGCGAATACCGACGCAGCTGGCCGTCTGCCTCATAGAAAGGCTGCCAGAAACCCAGACGATCGCTGAGGCAGAACAGCCGTCCGTCGGAGGCGAAGCGTGGCTGTTGCAAGGACTCGCCTCCATCCGCGCCTGCCAGGCATTGCCTGTTGCCCCAACGCTCGTTAGGCAGGCGTTCAGCTGCGCACAGGCGCGACGAAGTCCAGGGCTGCTCGGGACGATCCCATTCGATCCAAGCCAGCCGTGCACCGTCCGGACTGAGCATCGCAGCGGCATAGAAGTCGGCGCCCTCCACAACAACGCGACGCGCACCATCGACCATGGAGATACTCACCAGACGATGCACGACGCCAACGGTCTCACGGGATTCCTCCAGCGCCAGAATCGCATCACTGACGGGATCATGTTGCAGATCGCCATAACGGCGTTCAGGCGCCGCGGTCAGCGCGATTGGCGGCGCGGTCTCGGCGTCATCGGTCAGCTGCAAGTAGATCTGCTGATCTGCCTCGTTGACGAAGGCGATGCCCTGACCGGTCAGACAGAACGCGCCGCCGCCGTATTCATAGACGCGACTGCGTACCGAGAAGCCGTCCGGGGTCAGGCAGCGTGCGCTGCCGGCCTGCCAGAACCACAGCGTGCAGCGCCCTTGAACGGGGTCGTACTCGACCCAGAACAGCCCCCCGTGACCGGCCCGCAGCTCGGCATAGTCCTGGCTGGCGGCCGCGGCGGCCTCGGCGCTCCAGGCGCTGGGCCAGAAGCCATAGGGCAGCACCGCGGCGGATGGATGAAGCATTGACGAATCGTTGCGGGGCGATTTCATACCTTGAGGATGAGCTTGGAAGCCTTCTCGTTACGATGCTGCAGCTGATCGAGCCCCAGCGCGCCGTGGTCTGCCTGATCGCGAGCCGCAAGTATCTTGCCGTGGTGCGCCGATTTGCTGCACACGGGATCGGCATTGGCGGCATCGCCGGTGAGCATGAAGGCCTGGCAACGGCAGCCGCCGAAGTCGCGTTCCTTCTCGTCGCAACTGCGGCAGGGTTCGGGCATCCAGTCGTAGCCGCGGAACTTGTTGAAGCCGAAGGAGTGTCGCCAGATGTGCTCGATGCTGTGCTCACGTACGTTGGGGAATTCAACAGGCAGTTGGCGCGCACTGTGACAAGGCAACGCCGTGCCGTCCGGCGTGATATCGAGAAACAGGTTGCCCCAGCCGTTCATGCAGGCCTTCGGGCGTTCTTCGTAGTAATCGGGCGTCACGAAGATCAGCTTGCACGGATGGTTTTGGGCGGCGAGCTTGTCGCGCCACTCGTTGGTGATGCGCTCGGCACGTACCAGCTGTTCCTTGCTCGGCAGCAACCCGGCACGGTTCAGTTCCGCCCAGCCGTAGAACTGGCAGGTGGCGAGTTCGACAAAATCGGCTTCGAGCTCGATGCACAGCCGAATGATCTGGTCGATGTTGTCGATGTTGTGCCGGTGGGTGACGAAGTTGAGCACCATCGGGTAGCCGTGCTTCTTCACCGCTCTGGCCATTTCCAGTTTGTGAGCAAAGGCCTTCTTCGAGCCGGCGAGCAGGTTGTTCACTTCCTCGTCGGCAGCCTGGAAACTGATCTGGATATGGTCCAGGCCGGCCTCGGCGAAGCTGGCGATCTTCTCTTCGGTGAGGCCGATGCCGGATGTGATCAGGTTGGTGTAATAGCCGAGTCCCCGTGCCGCCTCGATCAGCTCGGCCAGGTCCTGGCGCACCAATGGTTCGCCGCCGGAAAAACCCAGCTGGGCCGCGCCCATCTCGCGTGCCTGGCGGAACACCTCGATCCACTCGGCGGTGCTCAGTTCTTCATGACTACGGGCGAAGTCCAGCGGATTGGAGCAGTACGGGCACTGCAACGGGCAACGATAGGTCAGCTCCGCCAGCAGCCAGAGCGGCGGGCCGGGCTCGTAGCCGGGTTTAGCGAAGCTCGATCCAGAACCGTTCAACGGCAACCTCCAGGAACGCAACGATATCTTCTTGAATCCCTTCGGCCTCGGGAAAGCGAGCCTGCAGATCGGCAACGATCGCACCGACGCTACGCGTCCCGTCCACTTCGGTCAGTACCGCCGCAGCGCTCTCGTTGAGCTTGATCATGCCTTCCGGGTAGAGCAGCACATGGCAGTTCTGCGCGGGCTCCCACTGGAAGCGGAAACCACGGCGCAACGCTGGAATCTGGGTCAGTTGAATATCGCTCATCATCATTGTCTCGCCAGTGGGCAGGTTGCTGCCTGGCCACGTGGTCATGGTCGTCAGGCGGTCCACTCTACAGGGGCCGAATGCCTCATGGGTGGGCAGGATCTGCCCACGGAACGCGTGCCTACAGGCTGATGCCCTTGTGCCAGATACGCTCGCGTGTCACGGTGTGGTACGGCGGGCGATCCAGTTCGTAGGCCATGCTCATGGCGTCGAGCATGCTCCAGAGCACGTCGAGTTTGAACTGCAGGATCTCCAGCATACGCTCCTGCGCCTCGCGGGTGCGGTAGTGCTCCAGGGTGATCCGCAGACCGTGCTCGACATCGCGTCGGGCTTCCTTCAGGCGCTTGCGGAAGTAGTCGTAGCCGGAGGCATCGATCCAAGGATAGTGCTGCGGCCAGCTATCGAGGCGCGACTGGTGGATCGTCGGGGCGAAGAGCTCGGTCAGCGAGCTGCTTGCGGCCTCCTGCCAGCTGGCGCGACGGGCGAAGTTGACGTAGGCATCCACGGCGAACCTCACACCGGGCAGCACCAGTTGCTGCGACAGCACCTGCTCGCGATCCAGACCTACGGATTCGGCGAGTCGCAACCAGGCTTCGATACCACCCTCTTCCCCCGGCGCGCCGTCGTGATCGATGATGCGCTGGATCCACTCCCGACGGGTGTCGCGATCCGGGCAGTTGGCCATGATCGCCGCATCCTTCACCGGAATGCAGACCTGATAGTAGAAACGGTTGGCGACCCAGCCCTGAATCTGCTCGCGTGTCGCCTGCCCGGCGTACATGGCCCGGTGGAACGGGTGATGGATATGGTAGTACTCGCCCTTGGCGCGCAGCGCCTGTTCGAATTCCGCGGGGCTCATGGCTGGCAGGATCATGGCAGTGTCTTTCCTTTTCTTATCGTTCCGATGTTCGTATCGCAGCACCAGGCGGCTGAAGGCCGCGATTCGGGTGCTATAGCTCGATGTTCATGCCATCGAAGGACACTTCGATTCCATGCTCGCCGAGGATTTCGCGTTCGACGGAATCTTCATCGAGGATCGGATTGGTGTTGTTGATGTGGATGAGGATCTTGCGAACCGCGGGCATGCCGTCGAGCACCTCGATCATGCCCCCCGGGCCGCTCTGCTGCAGGTGTCCCATCTCGCTGCCGAGCTTGGTGCCGACCTCGCGCACGAGCATTTCGTCATCACGCCACAGAGTGCCGTCGACCAGCAGGCAATCCGCCTGGCGCATGGTTTCCAGCAGTTCGTCGCTGACCTTGCCCAACCCCGGCGCATAGAACAGCGTGCCACCGGTTTTGCGGTCCTCGATCAGCAGGCCGATGTTGTCACCGGGATGCGGGTCATTGCGGTGCGGCGAATATGGCGGCGCGGAGCTGCGCAACGGAATCGGCGTGATGTGCAGGTTCGGGCAACAGGGAATGGTGAAGCTGCCGGTCAGGGCGATGGAGTTCCATTTCAAGCCGCCGTTCCAGTGTTCGAGCATGTTGAACAGCGGGAACCCGGTGGTCAGATCCTGATGGACCATCTCGGTGCACCAGACCTCATGCGGGCAACCTTCACGCAGCGTCAGCAGGCCGGTGGTGTGATCGATCTGGCTGTCCAGCAGAACGATGGCACCGATGGCGGTATCGCGTGGCGCACGGGCCGGCTGCAGCGTCGGGAACGACTCCAGCTGAGTGCGGATGTCCGGCGAGGCATTACACAGAATCCAGTCGACACCGTTATCACTGATGGCGATCGACGACTGGGTACGCGCCTTCGCATTGAGCGTGCCGGCGCGCAGGCCGGCGCAGTTGGCGCAATTGCAGTTCCACTGCGGAAAACCGCCGCCCGCAGCGGAACCAAGAATACGGATGAACATGGACAGCCCCCAAAAGCGAAGCCCCGGCCGGAGCCGGGGCTGATCGATCAACGATTTGCGAAGTACATGGTGACTTCGAAACCAATACGCATGTCGGTGAAGGCGGGTTTAGTCCACATAGGTCGGTCCTCTTTTTATGGTGCCGGAAGATTCCGACAGCCCAATTAAGCCCCCTGTTCTGCCTCGAGCAGAATGGTACTTTGGAAGGAGACAGCGCCGTGCCTTGGTAGTGCCCGACAGACGGCTGTCATTGCTGCGTTTCGTTTACCAGCTAACGCCCGGCCCTGGTGCGCTGTCAACTTGAACCCAGCGCCGACCGACCATTGGCATTACGCCAGGCCAGTTCATTGGTGATGGTCGCCATGGGTACGAACATCGTGCCGTCGAATTCGTTGAGCGGCAGTCCCTGCGCGATTCGCTGCGGCCAGTCGTTGTTCGCCAGCGCGGCCTTTCCGACCGCGACCAAGTCCATGTCTCCCTGAGTCAACAACTTTTCAGCTTGCTCGCCCGTGACGATGCCGCCGTTGCCGATAACCGGGATCGATACGCTGCCCTTTGCGATCGCAGCGAAGCTCGGCCCGTCGCCAAACGCCGGCGCAGCGACGTCCGGCTCGGTAACGTGCAGATAATCAAGGCCAGCATCAGCCAGTGCGCGGAAACGCTGCCGGGCTTCGTCCACCCCACCCTCCCATTTCAGCTGGCTGTCGCTCACCATGCTCTGCGACAGGCGCATGCCAACCACGAAGTCATTGCCGACCGCTGCCCGCACCGCAGCGATGACGGCCAGCGGCAACCGCAGTCGACCGAGGTAATCGCCTCCCCAGTGATCATCGCGCCGGTTGAACCCGGCGCTGATGAACTCGTGCAGCAGATAGCCGTTCGCGCCGTGCAGTTCGACACCGTCGAAGCCGGCCTCACGGGCATGGCGCGCGGCCTGGGCAAACCCGGCGATGGCTTCCTGAATCTCGTCCTCGCTGATCTGCGCGGGCGTCGCATAGGGTCCTTCGCCACCGTAGAAGGTCAGCTGCGACCCGCCGGGCTGCACCGCCGATGGCGCAACGTGCCGGGCATGATGGATGTTGCCCTGGGTCTGCGCGCCGCCATGCATGAGCTGGGCAACGAAAGCGGCGCCAGCGTCGTGCACGGCGTCGACTACCAGCCGCCAGCTGTCCCGGTGCGCTTCCGTAGCAAGCCCCGGCTGGTTGAAGTAACCCTGGCTGTAGGCCGTATCGGTATAGATGCCTTCGCTGATGACCATGCCGAAGCCACCCTTGGCGAACGAGGCGTAGTAGTCGCGCATCAATTCATTGGCAGCACCCTCAGCTTCGGCGCTGACGCGGGTCATCGGCGCAACGGCCGCGCGATTGCGCAGCTTCAGGTGTTTTAGCGAACAGGGTTCGAGCAGTTGCGACATGGGGTTCTCCTCATCTTCGGCACAGGGCATGTTGATGGGAGGCGTATCGGCGGCGGGGAGTTCGATGCAAGCGATGGCTGGTTCGCCACCGGGCAAAAAAAAAAAAACGCGGCCGGAGCCGCGTTGCGATAGGAACCTTGCGCTCGGTTCGAGGGGGATTACAGCAGAAGCGGCGCAGGTCCCTGCACATGACGTGCGTAGCAAAATAAACCGGCGCGCTGGAGCTCACACGCCGGGGCCCTCATCAGAAGAATCCGAGTGGATTGATGTCGTAGCTGACCAGCAGGTTCTTGGTCTGCTGGTAGTGGTCGAGCATCATCTTGTGGTTTTCGCGACCAACGCCGGACTTCTTGTAGCCACCGAAGGCTGCGTGCGCCGGGTACAGGTGGTAGCAGTTGGTCCAGACGCGACCGGCCTTGATGGCGCGGCCCATGCGGTAGGCACGGTTGATGTCGCGGGTCCAGAGGCCGGCACCCAGGCCGAATTCGCTGTCGTTGGCGATGGCCAGCGCTTCGGCTTCGTCCTTGAAGGTGGTCACGGCCACCACCGGTCCGAAGATTTCTTCCTGGAATACGCGCATCTTGTTGTGACCCTTGATCAGGGTCGGCTGCACGTAGTAACCGGTCGCCAGGCCACCTTCGAGCTTCTCTGCCGCGCCACCAGTGAGGATCTGGCCGCCTTCCTCGCGCGCGATATCCATGTAGGACAGGATCTTGTCGAACTGCTGCTCGGACGCCTGGGCGCCGACCATGGTGTCGGTATCCAGCGGGTCGCCGCGCTTGATCTGCAGGATTTTCTTCATCACCACTTCCATGAAGGGCTCGAAGATCGACTCCTGAATCACCGCACGGGACGGGCAGGTGCAGACCTCGCCCTGGTTGAAGAACGCCAGCACCAGCCCTTCAGCGGCTTTCTCGATGAACGCCGGCTCAGCATTCATGATGTCTTCGAAGAAGATGTTCGGGCTCTTGCCACCCAGCTCCACGGTGCTCGGAATGATGTTCTCGGCGGCGCAGCGCATGATGTGCGAGCCGACCGGGGTCGAGCCGGTGAAGGCGATTTTGGCGATGCGGGTGCTGGTGGCCAGCGCCTGACCAGCTTCGCGACCGAAGCCCTGGACGATGTTCAGTACGCCCGGCGGCAGGAGGTCACCGACGACTTCGATGAATACCATGATCGACAGCGGGGTCTGCTCGGCCGGCTTGAGCACGATGCAGTTACCGGCAGCCAGGGCCGGAGCCAGTTTCCAGGCGGCCATCAGCAGCGGGAAGTTCCACGGGATGATCTGGCCGACAACACCCAGCGGCTCATGGAAGTGATAGGCCGCGGTGTGCTCGTTGATCTCGGCGGCGCTGCCTTCCTGGGCGCGGATGCAGCCAGCGAAGTAGCGGAAGTGGTCGGCAGCCAGCGGCACGTCGGCGTTCAGGGTTTCACGGACGGCCTTGCCGTTGTCCCAGGTTTCAGCGACAGCGAGTTTTTCCAGGTTGGCTTCGATGCGATCGGCGATCTTCAGCAGAATCAGCGCGCGGTCCTGCACCGAGGTCTTGCCCCAGGCATCGGCAGCGGCATGTGCCGCGTCCAGCGCCTTCTCAATGTCTTCGGCGCCCGAACGCGGGAACTCGGCAATGACTTCACCATTTACCGGCGAGGTGTTGACGAAGTACTCGCCTTTGACCGGCGGGAGGAATTCACCACCGATGTAATTGCCGTAGCGCGGCTTGAAGGATACGACGGCGCCTGCGGTACCGGGCTGGGCGTAGATCATGATGGGCCTCTCTTCTTCTGCTTGTCGGAGCCTGTGCCGGAAGGTGCACAGGACATGGACCGATCTTAGGCAGTGGGGTCTTCGCTCCGGTATGCACCCATGGCAGCGGAGGGCTCCTCATTTGGTAGTAGATGGCAAGGCGCAGAGGCAGCGTTGATGGCGGTTTGCGATTGGTTCGGGCAGGCCGAAGCGGGAGAAAAAAGCCGAGCAGAATAGGCCTTGAATAGCACCTTAAAAATGACGCTGAACAAGGACACCGACCCACAGCGCAAATTCTCCCGCAACGCAAGAAAAGCGCGACCAAAAGGCGGCAAAACCAACCCCAAAGTCTTATTAGTCGCCGTGGCAAAGCGCCTTAGCTTCGGGGTGCGACATTGCTTTTCCTGACTCCAACCAATGAGGAGATACGCCATGCAGTGGATCAATCCGGACTTCTGCGACCTGCGTCTGGGCTTCGAAGTCACTGCGTACGTCTACGTACGCTGAGCCCCTGACCGGCGTGATCGCACATGGCTTCACGCCGGTCGAGCGAGGATGGACATGATGACAACGACAAAAATTTTGCCCGCCAGCTGTTACGAGATCCGCCCGCCCTTCCTCTTTCGCTGGGAAGACTCACAGCATGCCCACGTACTGTTGTACCCCGAAGGCATCGTCAAGCTGAACGCCACTGGCGGCGAGATTCTGCAGCGCTGCGACGGCAAGACCAGCGTCGCCGAGCTGATCGACCAGCTGGCCCTCAGCTACAACGCATCCGACGTCGACACGATTCGCAACGGCGTCCTGAACTTCCTGGAGGTGTCCCATGGCAAGGGCTGGATCCGAGTTAAGGCTTGACGGCAGCGGCAACCCGGTCTGGCTGCTACTGGAGCTGACCTACCAATGCCCGTTGCAGTGCGTGTTCTGCAGTAATCCACGCAACTTTGCCGATTACCGTCAGGATGAGTTGAGCACCGCCGAGTGGATCGACGTGATGGCCCAGGCCCGCGCCATGGGCGCGATGCAGATCGGCTTCTCCGGCGGCGAGCCCACGCTACGCAAGGACCTCGAAACGCTTGTCGCCGAGGCTGACCGCATGGGTTACTACACCAACCTGATCACTTCCGGCATTGGACTGACCGAGGCGCGCCTACGCGCCCTGAAGGATGCCGGACTACGCCACATCCAGCTCGGTTTCCAGTCCACCGACCGTGACGTGGCACGTCAGCTGGCCGGCGTCGATGCCCTGGAGCGCAAGCTCGGCATGGCACGCCTGATCAAGTCAATGGACTTCCCCATGGTGCTCAACGTACCGATGACCCGGCAGAACATCGCTCAGGTGCCGGACATCATCGAGTTCGCCGTCGAACTGGGAGTCGAGTACCTCGAGCTGGCGAACGTGCAGTACTACAACTGGGCACTGCTCAACCGCGATGCGCTGATGCCGACCCATGCCGAGTTGCAGAGAGCCGAAGACGAGGTGCACAAGGCGCGTGAGCGTTATGGCAATCGCCTGACCATCTTCTTTGTCATCCCCGACTATTACGAAGGTCGCCCCAAGGCCTGCATGAATGGCTGGGGCGCCATTCACGTCACTATCGCGCCGAACGGCAACGTGCTTCCCTGCTCCCAGGCCAGCAACTTCAAGAACCTCGCCTTCCCCAACGTGCGTCAGCAACGACTGGAGCAGATCTGGCACGACTCGCCGGTGTTCAACCTCTACCGCGGCGACGCCTGGATGCCCGAACCCTGCCGCAGCTGTGACGATAAGGAAAAGGATTTCGGCGGGTGTCGCTGCCAGGCGCTGCTGCTGACCGGCAACGGTGCCAACACCGACCCGGCCTGCAGTAAATCCCCACATCACCAGCTGATTCGCCAGGCCGTTGAACTGGCGCAGGATGCCACGCGCCCGCAAGGCACGCTGATCGCCCGACAGGCCAGTCAGGGGGTGGAACTTGAAACTGCCCCATGACTCGTTCGGCGGCACCGTCAGCGCCGGACTCGCGCTGACGCTCGGCTGCTACCTGTTACTGCGTTACTGGCTGGTGACGTGAGCATGCAGTTGCCGATCCTCGATCTGCTGGCCCGCTATGCGCACCTACTGTTCGCACTGGTCTGGGTCGGGCACAACTATGCCAACTTCATCCAGAACCCGCGTTTCGTGCCACTGCAGAACGGCATCGACACCGCTACGCTGAACAGCGATCTGGAAGCGCGGATGAAACGTGAGCATGGCATCTTCCGCTACGCTTCAGCGGTGGTCTGGGCGTCCGGCATGCTCATGCTCTGGCAGCGCGGCTGGCTGGTCGACGCGCTGCTGCTGCAGGGCCCACTGGCGGTGATCGGTCTTGGTGCCTGGATTGGCACGCTGATGCTGCTCAACCTCTGGCTGGTGCTCTGGCCGCATCAGAAGAAGCTACTCGGCTTCGTCCCAGCGACATTGGAGGAGCGTGTGCGCTGCTCGCGGATCACCTTCCTTTCGTCGCGCAGCAACACGATCCTGTCCTTTCCCCTGCTGTTCCTCATGGCGAGTGGTAGTCATGGCCTGCATCTATTCTGAGCGGTCCGGGCACTACAATTTCGCTGCCGGCCCGGCGATGCTGCCTACCGAAGTGCTAGCGCAGATCCGCGAGGAAATGCAGGACTGGCGTGGCAGCGGACTCTCCATACTGGAGCAGCCCTTCACCAGCAGCGCCTTCAAACAGCTGATGGCTGAAACCGAAGCCGACCTGCGCGCACTACTGGAGATTCCGAGCAACTATCGCGTGCTTTTCATGCAAGGCGGCGCATCGGCTCAGCTCGGCCTGTTGCCGCTCAATCTGCTGCGCCCGGGACAAGGCGCGGACTACCTGGAAAGCGGCCACTGGGCTCGCAAGGCAATTGCCGAGGGCCGCCGTCACGCACCAGTGAACGTCATCGCCAGTGGGGCGGATCAGGACTTCACCGCCCTGCCCTCACCAGCGCACTGGCGGCTCGATCCACTCGCTGGCTACTGCCATATCACCAGCAACGAAACCGCCAATGGACTGCAACTGCAGGAGTTTCCCGCGCTCCCGGTGCCCCTGGTTGTGGACATGACGTCGGATTTCCTCACTCGCCCCGTTCCAGTCGAGCGCTTCGGAGTGATCTACGCCAGCACGCAGAAGAACCTGGGTGCAGCCGGGCTGTGCGTCGTCATCGTGCGCGACGATCTTCTGCAAGCACCGCCAGCTGGCCTCCCAGCCGCATTCAGCTATGCGGTCCAAGCCGAGCAACAGAGCCGTTTCAATACACCACCGACCTTCACCCTGTATGTCGCTGCATTGATGCTGCGCTGGATCAAGCAACGAGGCGGCGTAGAGACGATGGCAACGGCTGCTCGACAAAAAAGCGCGCTGCTGTACCGCTACATCGACAACAGCGATCTCTACCACTGCCCGCAGAAAATCCAGGATCGCTCGTCGATCAATGTCTGCTTTCAACTGGCCGACGCAGGGCTGACCGAGATCTTTCTTGACCAGGCCGAGCAACGCGGCCTGACCCATCTGCGCGGGCATGCCGCCTTTGGCGGCGTGCGGGCCAGCCTATACAACGCGATGCCAGTATCGGGTGTGCAACAGCTGGTGGGGTTCATGGCGGACTTCGAGCAACGCCATGGATAAGCCGATGGTTTGGCAAGCGCTGCGCGATCGTATCGCTCTCAATCTCACCAGCGTCGCGTGCCGCCTGAGCGCGGAGCCGCGCCACCCGGTCACGGTAATGGGGCTGGAATTCCCGACGCCGTTGGGTATTGCGGCGGGCTTCGACCGCCACGGTGCACTGGGACGGCGTGTCGCGCCGCTGGGATTCGGCTTCAACGAGATCGGCAGCCTGACAGCGGCTCCGCTCGCCCGGCTGCAGCCAATCCCGCCAGGCGATGCACGCCTAGGCGTGAATCTGACCATGGACGCCAGATGCTCCACCGCCGAGACCTGCGCGTTGCTACGCGGTGCCTGGCGGCATGCCGACTATCTCGTGTTGAACCTGATCGGCCCGTCCAGCGCCCCGCTGCTTCATCAGGGCGCACGGTTGCACAACCTGCTGACCGCGCTTCGTGAAGAACAGCATCAGCTTAATCTGAAAGGTAAGCGTTGGGTTCCGCTGATAGCCAAGCTGCGCTGCCTTCCTGAGCAGATTCCCTTCTCGCTTGCCGGGCTGCTACTTGAGCTTGGATTCGACGGACTGCTCGCTGCCCATGACCCTGGGCCACCGGCGACGCGCGAACGTTATCTGGCCTGGCAAGACCCACAACGACAGGCGCAAGCCTGCGAACAGATCGAGCACCTGCGTCAATTCTGCGGAAATAACATGGCTTTGCTTTCGGTTGGCGGCATCCAGACCGCAAGCCATCTGCAGGCACGCATGCGTGCAGGCGCCGAACTGGTGCAGGTTCACGCGGCATTGCTCCGCCAAGGGCCTTGGCTGGGGCGCAAACTGCTCCGCTGACACTCAACAGCTTCAAACGAAAACGCCCCGAACCAGTCGGGGCGTCCTCTCTGTTTGACAGACGAAACCGAGTGGTTTCGTCTGTCAGTTGGCAGTCAGAATCTTTCGATTTCCGCCTCAGCCTGCAGCTTCTGCCGAAACGCTGCGAAGTCCTGCTGGCCGACGCGAGATGCAAGGAAGCGTCGATAATTCAGCTTCTCTTCATCGGTCAGCGCCGCTTCCGGCTCATTGACGCCGTTCAGGCGTACAACCGCGTAATCGCCGTTGCTCAGCGCCACGCCGGAATAGCTCGGCTTATCCTGCTGTTCCGGACGCGGCATGCGGAATACCGCCTGCAATAGGGCTGGTGCAACGCCTTCCTGGCTGCGCGTGGCAGCCTCTACGGCCTGCCATTGGGCGTCATCAGGCTGCTGCCCTTTACGCAGGTCCGCCAACAACTGTTCGCCCTTGGCGCGTGCCGCTTCGGCAGCCAGGCTGCGCTGAAGCTGCTGAACGATATCCTCACGCACATCCGCAAGCGGGATAGCCGCAGGCTTCAGGTGTTCCTTCACGCGCAGTGTAATGGAGGTATCGGGATCGAGCTCGATGACGCTGCTGTTGGCGCCATCCACGAGTACTTCGTCGCTGAAAGCAGCCTGGATCACCTGACGATTGGCCGTGATGCCTTCGCCACCGTCACGCCCGAAGGCTTCTGTGGTCTGCACCATCAAGCCGAGCTCCTGAGCGGGCTGGGCCAGGTCGGATGCTTCGAATGCCGAATCTTCCAGCTGCTTGCTGCTCTCGACGAAGCGCTGCTCAACCTGCTGCGCCTTGAGCTCGCGTACCAGCTGGGGCTTCAAGCTCTCGAAGGCAGGAACCTCCGGCGACTGAACACCCAGCAGCTTGATGATGTGCCAGCCGAATTCGGATTTGACCGGTGCCGAGACCTCGCCCTCATTCAAGGCATAGAGTGCATCTTCGAATGCCGGGTCATATACGCCCGGTCCGGAGAATCCAAGATCACCACCCTCGTTCGCAGAACCTGGATCCTGAGAGGCTTCCTTGGCGACTGCAGCGAAGTCGTCACCGTTCTTCACCCGGGTAGCAATTTCATCGATCTTGGCTTTGGCTTCGTCGTCGCTCAGCTCACCGCCGGTCTCGATGAGGATATGCGCAGCGCGACGCTGCTCGGCCAGATTGGCGATCTGCTTCTGATAAAGCTCCTGCAGCTCCTCGTCAGACACTTCGACCTGATCGAAGAATGAATCTTTCTTCAACTCGACATACTCGACGATGACCTGCTCAGGTGTACGGAAACGGTCAGCGTTTGCCTCGTAGTATTCCTTGATCTGTTCGTCACCGACCTCAATTGCCTCCTGCTGAGCAGGCAGGGTGAGAGTGGCGAAGTCGCGGGTCTGCATTTCGAGACGCGCGAAGTTATCAACCTGCTGATCGGTAACGAACCCGGTTCCGGAGATGCCGGCCCGCAGCTGTCCGATGAGCATTTCCTGCTCGAGCAGTTGGCGGAACTGGAGACGGGAATAGCCCATCTGCTGGATGACCTGATCGAAACGTGCAGCGCTGAAAGCGCCGTCAACCTGAAATTCGGGGGTTTGCAGAATCAGCTGGTCGAGTGCTTCGCTGGAGAAGGCGAAATTGGCGTTCTTGGCACTCTGCAACAGCAACATGCGATCAATCAGCGAACCGAGCGCGGAATCACGAAGCAGACGATCATCCAGCAACGAAGCATCGAAATCCTGGCCAAGCTGTTGCGCGAGCTGGCGCCGCTGCATGTTCATTGCCTGGTCAAGGTCGTAACGGGAAATCTCCTCGCCGTTGACCTCCGCGGCATTCTGGTTGTTGCTCGCGGCATTGAAGATAGCCTCGAAGCCAGTCAACGCCAGCAGCATTACGATGATGCCGATGATGGTTTTGGCTATCCAGCCTTGCGAATTGTCCCTGATGTTCTGAAGCATGCGACCCCCAGGAGTCTGCGGCGCGATCGGATGCGCAACGCGGGTGGAAACCGGATAAAAGAAAGGCGCATCCAGGGATGCGCCTTCTCGGAGCTTTTGGAGCGGTTGGGCTTATTCCCCAAGCCAGATTGCAGCAGGCCAGGCCTGCTCGACAACCGCCCCGTGCCAGTGCAGCGCGAGCTGACTGGCCGGGTAGAAAGACGCTTAGTTGACAGCGTCTTTCAGAGCCTTGCCAGCTTTGAAGCCCGGGATCTTGGCAGCAGCGATGTTGATCGGCTTGCCAGTCTGCGGGTTGCGACCAGTGCGCGCAGCGCGCTCCTTGACAGCGAAAGTACCGAAACCAACCAGTACCACGGAGTCACCAGCCTTCAGGGCACCGGTGACGGATTCGATCACTGCATCCAGCGCGCGGCCAGCAACAGCTTTTGGGATATCAGCAGATGCAGCGATGGCATCGATCAGTTCCGACTTGTTCACTCTAAGTCCCCTTATTTCTGTTGAGTCGTATCTTTAATTTTCGGGTGTAAGCAAAGCGGTGCTAGATGGCTATGACACAAGAGGCCGATTAAACAAGGGCGCCTGAAGTGTGTCAACGTGGCCTTCCAGACTAATGCGTGCTGATTCGCTCCTTGGAATCAGGCTCGCGCTTGTCGTCCTTTGCAACAATCTCGGGAGCCGCATCGGGCAAGGGCTCCGGCGCGTATTGCAGCGCAATTTGCAGGACCTCGTCAATCCACTTCACCGGTTTAATCTGCAGGTCTTGCTTAATATTTTCAGGAATCTCTTTCAGATCACGCTGATTTTCTTCCGGAATGATCACCGTCTTGATCCCACCCCGATGAGCAGCCAGAAGTTTTTCCTTCAATCCGCCAATTGCAAGCACTTGCCCGCGCAATGTTATTTCGCCGGTCATTGCGACATCTGCGCGCACCGGAATTTGAGTCAGCGCGGAAACCAGTGCAGTGCACATGCCGATACCGGCGCTCGGGCCGTCTTTCGGAGTCGCACCTTCGGGCACGTGGATGTGAATGTCCTGCTTCTCGTGGAAATCAGCCGCCATGCCCAGGCTCGCGGCACGGCTACGAACCACTGTAAGAGCCGCGGTGATCGATTCGCCCATGACCTCGCCCAGCGAGCCGGTCTTGGTCAGGCGCCCCTTTCCGGGCACCACAGCAGCCTCAATGGTCAGCAGTTCGCCACCAACCTGGGTCCACGCCAGACCCGTCACCTGCCCTACTTGGTCCTGCTGCTCAGCAAGGCCATAGCGGAACTTGCGCACGCCCAAGAAGTGCTCCAGCGAGTCCGCATCCACCACAACGTGGAAACGCTTCTCTGCGGCATGCTCCTTCACGACCTTGCGGCATACCTTGGCCAGCTGGCGCTCCAGGCTGCGCACACCCGCCTCGCGGGTGTAGTAGCGGATGATGTCGCGAATCGCCGCCTCCTGAAACTCCAACTCGGTTTTCTTCAGGCCGTTGGCCTCGATCTGCTTGGGCGCCAGGTAACGAATGGCGATGTTGACCTTCTCGTCCTCGGTGTAGCCCGGCAGCCGGATGACCTCCATACGGTCGAGCAGCGGCGCAGGAATATTCATTGAGTTGGCGGTGCAGAGGAACATCACGTCCGAAAGATCGTAGTCGACCTCAAGGTAGTGATCGTTGAAATTGTGGTTCTGTTCGGGGTCGAGCACTTCCAGCAGAGCCGACGCCGGATCACCTCGCATGTCGCTGCCCATCTTGTCGATCTCGTCGAGCAGGAACAGGGGGTTGCGAACCCCTACCTTGGTCATCTTCTGAATCAAACGACCGGGCATAGAGCCGATGTAAGTACGGCGGTGACCTCGAATCTCGGCCTCGTCCCGTACGCCGCCCAGTGCCATGCGTACAAACTTGCGATTGGTCGAGCGTGCAATGGACTCGGCCAGCGAGGTCTTACCCACGCCCGGCGGGCCTACCAAGCACAGCACCGGCCCCTTGAGCTTCTTCACGCGCTTCTGGACGGCAAGATACTCAAGGATACGATCCTTGACCTCTTCTAGGCCGTAATGATCGGCATCCAGTACCTCTTCAGCCTTCGCCAGATCCAGGCGCACCTTGCTGGCAGCCTTCCACGGCACATTTACCAGCCAATCGATATAGGTACGAACCACTGTCGCCTCGGCCGACATCGGAGACATCTGCTTGAGCTTGTTGAGTTCGGCGTTGGCCTTGGTGTAGGCGTCTTTGCTGAGGCCGGCGTTCTCGATGCGCTTCTTCAGCTCGTCGACTTCGTTGTGGCCCTCGTCGATATCGCCGAGCTCCTTCTGAATGGCCTTCATCTGCTCATTCAAGTAGTACTCGCGCTGGCTGCGCTCCATCTGCTTCTTCACGCGACCGCGAATGCGCTTTTCGACCTGCAGCAGATCGATCTCGGCATCAAGCAGCGCAAGTACGTGTTCGACGCGCGCCGGGAGGTCGGTGATTTCGAGAATCTGCTGCTTCTGTTCGATCTTCAGCGCCATATGCGCAGCCATGGTATCGACCAGACGCGCGGGCTCATCGATGCTGCTCAGCGAGGAAAGAACCTCGGCGGGAACCTTCTTGCCCAGCTGCACGTACTGTTCGAACTGGCTGAGCAGGCTGCGCGTGAATACTTCGGATTCGCGCGCGTCGACCTCAGCTTCTTCGATCAAGGAAACTTCGGCGCGGCAGTGGTGATCCACCTCGACGAAGCGCTCGATCACACCACGTTGCTCGCCCTCGACCAGTACCTTGACGGTTCCGTCTGGCAGCTTGAGAAGCTGCAGCACGGTCGCCACCGTGCCAACACGGTACAGCGCATCTTCACCTGGATCGTCATCAGCGGGGTTCTTCTGCGCCAGCAAGAGGATCTGCTTATCGCCGGCCATGGCGGATTCGAGTGCTTCGATGGATTTTTCACGGCCAACGAAAAGCGGGATCACCATGTGCGGGTAAACCACCACATCGCGCAGCGGCAAAAGGGGCAATTCGATGGTTGTCTTCATAATTCAGCTCTACGGCGGCCATTCGGCGGTAAACGGATGGGCGATGCCCTTGCAACAAAGATGAGGGCACACACCGTAAAAAACAAGGCGGCGGACCAAATGCAAAGGGGCCCGCAGGCCCCTTTGTTCGATTACGCCTCAGGCGCCGCCTTGGCTGGCGGCTCGGTGTTCTCGTAAATCAGCAACGGCTGAGATGTGCCTTCGATCACGCTTTCATCGATGACAACCTTGCTGACCTCCTTCTGCGAAGGAATCTCGTACATCGTGTCGAGCAACACACCTTCAAGAATCGAACGCAGACCACGTGCGCCGGTCTTGCGCTCAAGAGCGCGCGAAGCGACTGCCTTGAGTGCATCCGGGCGGAACTCCAGATCCACGCCTTCGAGTTCGAAGAGCTTGGCGTACTGCTTGGTCAACGCATTCTTCGGCTCGGTCAGAATCTGGATCAGCGCAGCCTCATCGAGTTCATCGAGCGTCGCGATCACCGGCAGACGGCCAACGAACTCAGGAATCAGGCCGAACTTAACCAGATCATCAGGCTCCACGGCACGCAACGCCTCGCCGATCTTCTTGCCCGGGTCCTTACTGCGAACCTCGGCATTGAAGCCGATACCACCCTGAGTTGAACGACCCTGGATGACCTTCTCCAAACCGGCAAACGCACCACCGCAGATGAACAGGATGTTGCGCGTATCCACCTGCAGGAATTCCTGCTGCGGATGCTTGCGACCACCCTGTGGCGGGACGGACGCAACGGTGCCCTCGATCAGCTTCAGCAGTGCCTGCTGCACGCCTTCACCGGATACGTCCCGAGTAATCGACGGGTTATCGGATTTGCGGGATATCTTGTCGATTTCGTCGATGTAGACGATGCCCATCTGGGCCTTCTCAACGTCGTAATCGCACTTCTGCAAAAGCTTCTGGATAATGTTCTCGACATCCTCGCCCACATAGCCCGCCTCGGTGAGGGTAGTGGCGTCGGCGATGGTGAAGGGCACATTGAGCAGGCGTGCCAGCGTTTCGGCCAGCAACGTCTTGCCCGAGCCGGTTGGACCGATCAGCAGAATGTTGCTCTTGCCCAACTCGACTTCTTCTTTCTTGTCGCGTTGGTTCAAGCGCTTGTAGTGGTTGTAAACGGCCACCGCCAGGATCTTCTTGGCGCGCTCCTGACCAATGACGTACTGGTCGAGAATGCCGCTGATCTCCTTCGGCGCAGGCAGTTTGTGCGCGTTGCTCTCGGTCTGCGCTTCCTGCACCTCCTCGCGGATGATGTCGTTGCACAGGTCGACGCACTCGTCGCAGATGAAAACGGAGGGCCCGGCGATCAACTTGCGTACTTCATGCTGGCTTTTGCCGCAAAAAGAGCAATAGAGCAGTTTGCCGGAGTCCTCGCCGTTGCGGGTGTCAGTCATTCGATCGATCCAATCGGGAAGGCTTGAAACACAAGATGAAGGCAATCGTGGGCTTTTTCAAGCCCACGGAGCAGCCACATATCGCAGGCTGCAGGGATCAGACCGCCAGTTGGCGCTGGGTCAGAACCTGGTCGATCAAGCCGTACTTGACGGCGTCTTCACCGCTCATGAAGTTATCGCGGTCGGTATCGCGGGCAATCACTTCCATCGGCTGACCGGTATGGTGAGCCAGTACTTTGTTCAGGCGCTCGCGGATGGTCAGAATCTCACGTGCGTGGATCTCGATATCCGAAGCCTGACCCTGGAAGCCGCCCAGCGGCTGGTGGATCATCATCCGCGAATGCGGCAGGCAGTAACGCTTGCCCGCGGTGCCACCGGTCAACAACAGAGCCCCCATGGAACAGGCCTGGCCGATGCAGATGGTCGACACATCCGGCTTGATGAACTGCATGGTGTCGTAAATCGACATGCCTGCGGTCACCGAGCCGCCCGGGGAGTTGATGTACAGGTGAATGTCTTTCTCGGGGTTTTCGGCCTCGAGGAACAGCATCTGCGCGACGATCAGGTTGGCCATGTAGTCTTCGACCTGGCCGACCATGAAAATCACCCGCTCCTTGAGGAGTCGGGAATAAATGTCATAGGCGCGCTCGCCGCGAGCGGACTGCTCGATCACCATCGGGACCAGACCACCGGCGGCCTGAATGTCCGGAGCTTGCATAAAAGGATTGCGGGACATGTTCCAACGATACTCCCTATGTCATGCCTCAAAAGACATAAGCCAGCACGAGGCTGGCTTATGTTTGTGCACTCGAATATATGAAGAAATCAGGCTGCTTGCGGGGCTTCCGCAGGCTTGACAGCTTCTTCGTAGGAGACCGACTTATCGGTCACTTTAGCCTGCTGCAGGACAGTATCTACAACTTGCTCTTCGAGCACAACCGAGCGAACTTCGTTCAACTGCTCGGCGTTCTTGTAGTACCAGGCGACGACCTGCTCCGGCTCCTGGTAGGCCGAGGCCATTTCCTCGATCAGCTCGCGAACGCGAGCCTCATCAGGCTTGAGCTCCTTCTGCTTGACCACTTCGGCCACGATCAGACCCAGAACAACGCGGCGCTTGGCCTGCTCCTGGAAAAGGTCGGCCGGCAGCTGCTCGGGCTTGATGTTGCCGCCAAACTGCTGAACGGCCTGCACGCGCAGACGGTTCACTTCATTGTCGATCAGCGCCTTGGGCACCTCGATCGGGTTGCCAGCGACCAGCCCTTCCATGACCTGATTCTTCACCTTGGTCTTGATGGCCTGACGCAGCTCGCGCTCCATGTTCTTTTTCACTTCAGCACGGAAGCCTTCGACGCCACCTTCCTGCACGCCGAACTGGGCGAAGAATTCGTCATTCAGCTCGGGCAGTTGCGGAGCGGCGACGGCATTCACGGTGACGGTGAACTCGGCAGTCTTGCCGGCCAGGTCGAGGTTCTGATAGTCCTCGGGGAAGGTCGGGTTGATCACGAGCTCTTCGCCGGCCTTGGCGCCAACGAGCGCGTCTTCGAAACCAGGAATCATGCGACCGGAGCCCAGCACCAGCTGAGTGCCCTTGGCCGAACCGCCAGTGAAGGTCTCACCGTCAATCTTGCCGACGAAATCGATGGTCAGCTGGTCGCCGCTCTCGGCAGCGCGCTCGACGTTCTCGAAACGGGTGTTCTGCTTGCGCAGGATTTCCAGCATGTTGTCGACGTCGGCATCGGCGACTTCGGCCTGCAGGCGCTCGATCTCGATGGCCTCGAAACCGGCCACTTCGAACTCGGGGAACACTTCGAAGGTGGCGACGTATTCCAGATCCTTGCCCTTTTCGAACACTTTCGGCTCGACGGACGGCGCGCCGGCCGGGTTCAGCTTCTCGGCAACGACGGCTTCATAGAATGTCGACTGGATCAGATCGCCCAGCGCTTCCTGACGGGCGGCTTCTTCGTAACGCTGACGGATCACGCTCATCGGCACTTTGCCGGGACGGAAACCAGGGATCTTGGCACGGCTGGCGGTCTGTTGCAGACGCTTGTTGACTTCGGTCTCGATGCGCTCGACCGGCACGCCGATGGTCATGCGGCGCTCAAGAGCGGAGGTGCTTTCAACAGAAACTTGCATGGATTTTCCTCGTTGCACAGACATAAGCCGGGCGTTCCGGCCCCAGAATGGGCAAGCATTCTAGTGGCTCGATTGACATAAGTCACCCTGCCCGTCGCGCCGAGCAAAAGCCGAGCCGCGCCCGGCGAATCACTACTTACGTCAGCCCAGCCGAAAATCGAGGACATATGCTGGCCAACTATCCCTGCACCAGACGCTTCATCCAGTCGAGTAGAACGGTAGGCAGGAGCTCAGGGCGTGGTAACAGTGCATAACGGGTTGCGCCAAATATGCGCGGCAGGTAGGCGCTGGCCTGCCGGTCGATGGTCAGGCAGAACGGCGATATACCTTGCAGCACGGCTTCCAGAACCGCCTGGCGGGTGTCCTCGACTCCGTATCGCCCTTCGTAGTCATCGTTGTCGCTAGGCTTTCCATCGGACAACACCAGCAGCAGTCGACGGGCCGCCGGCTGGCACATGAGATTGGCGCTGGCGTGACGGATCGCCGCGCCGCAGCGGGTGTAATGCTCCGGCTCCAACGACGCTATGCGTAGCGCTACCTCCTGGCCATAAGCCTCCTCGAAGGTTTTGATATCGCGGACCACCACCGCTTCCCTGCCCTGCCCTGAGAATGCCTGAATCGCATAGGGCGCACCCAGGCTCTGCAGCGCGATGCTGACCAGCAACAAGGCTTCGCGCTCGACGTCTATCACGCGTCGCCCCTGGGATATCCAGCTGTCCGTCGATCCGCTGACATCGATGAGCAGCAGGATGGCCAGGTTCCGCTCCGCGCAACGCTGCGTGCGGTACAGACGATCGGTCAGCCCGCTGCCAGCCCGCAGATTCGCAACCGCATCCACATAGGCATCCAGGTCCAGCTCATCGCCATCGACCTGACCGCGCAACCAGGCCCGGTGGGTGCGCAGCAATTCGAAGCGGCGGCGAATCCCCTCGAGCAATCCCTGATGGGACTCGAGCGTTTCCGCTACCCAGACTGGATTACCCGGCGGGGCCGTGCGTACCTGCACGAGGGCGTTCTGCTCGCGGTAATGCTGCCTGCGGTAGTCCCATTCGGGATAGGCGATGCCTCGCTGCAGAACCGAAACGCCGGGCGCAAGCGCGATAGCAGAGGCATCCGGAGGATCATCAGCCAGCAACACCTCTTTGGGTCGCCCTGGTGACGCCACCAAACGCGCCTGAGGAAGATCGCCGAGCATTTCACCGAACAGCTCCGCATCCGCATCGTCCCGATCGATGGGCCGCTGCAAGCCCATCGGGTCCTCAGCGTGGGGATGTGGCTCGTCCAGCTGGATCATCAGCGGTCCGCTTTCCTCCGATTCATCCTCATCGGGGCGCGCCTGGCGAATGTCGGGGCGTCGTTCGAGGCGCACGCTCTGCGGCACTGCCTGAGTGGGGTCGAACTGACTCTGAGCGCCGGCGGAGTGTTGATGGTGCGGCGAAGGTGCCAACAGCATGCCGGTCCACCAATCAGCGAAGAGCGGCTCCTGACCGATGCGTTCTCCAGAGGCAGGTTCCAGCCCCCATTCAGCCAACAATCGCACGGCCAGCTCGCACGACGCTTCAGGCGTAGGTGACTGCGGAACACAATCAGCTTCGCCAACCAGCAATGCACGCACGCGAGCCTCCAGAGGGCGTCGTGCCGCACCGAATGCACTCAGCGGTGGACGACGCGTGAATGCGCAGGCCCGCAATGCCCGCACCGATTCAGCAAACCCTGGCATTTCCTCCAGCATTTCACGCTCGGCCGCTTGGACTTCAAGTAGGTGGTACAACGCCCCGGCAAGTGGCGGGAGGCTGCGCCAGAGGCTCAGTGCACTACCGCGGCGGATGCGCATTGCCTGCTGCAAGGCCATCACTTTGTAGAGATTCGCCGCCAGTGCTCGATCAGGGATATCCAACGAGCGAGGAAGCCAGATGCTTGTGCCATCGGTTGCCGGTACTGCCGCCAATCGCTGCGGCCTGGGCGTGCGGCCGAACCAGTTGCCCAGCAAGGTCGGTCGCGCCGGCGGCTGGGCGATGCGCAGCCGATAGCTGTTGCCGAACACCGCCGACAGCAGCAGTTCCAGACGCTCCGCCACCTCGCTCAGCGATAGACTTGCCGGTGCGTCCGGCGCGGGACTGTAGCGACGCCAGAGGCGCTGGGCGAAGACCGTGGCATGCCGCGCAGCGTCGGTAAGAACCTCCTCGGCTTCGGCCATGGTCTAGATGAAGGTTCCGTCGACCAGATCGCGCATCGCTCCGACCAAGGATTCGTCGTCCGAAAGTGGCGAGACGATTGCCGCCAGGCACGCTTCCCGAACGGGTATGCCATCGACGCAGAGTGCACCCGCGGCGATCAGCAGACGAGTACTCGGCACCTCGGCCAGGCCGCGGTCCCGCAGCGCTCGCAGCCTGCGGGCCAGCGTGACTAGGGCACGCGAAGTCGGTGCGTCGACACCACTCTCGCGCTCGACGATCTTCGCCTCCGCATTTTCGCCCGGGAAATCCAGGTCCATGGCCACGAAGCGCTGGCGGGTGCTCGGTTTGAGATCCTTGAGCATGCGCTGGTAGCCCGGGTTGTAGGAGATCACCAACTGGAAGCCCGGCGCAGCCATCAGCAACTCACCGGTCTTGTCGATTGGCAGCAGGCGCCGGTGATCGGTCAAGGCATGCAGGACGACCACGGTGTCCTGGCGCGCCTCGACGACTTCATCCAGATAGCAGATGGCCCCCTCACGCACGGCGCGGGTGAGAGGGCCATCCTGCCAGACGGTACCGTCATGGCGAATAAGGAAACGCCCGATCAGGTCGCTGGCCGACAGATCATCGTGGCAAGCCACCGTGATCAGTGGCCGGTCCAGTTTCCAGGCCATATGTTCGACGAAGCGGGTCTTGCCACAGCCGGTCGGCCCTTTGAGCATGACTGCCAAGCCACGCGCATGGCAGCGCTCGAACATCGCGACTTCATTGCCGCACGGTACGTAGAACGGCTCCCCCTCACTTGCTTTCGCCAGTGGCGGGTATTCGGGCAACGTCACGTCGGGTGTACCTCCCTCTCTGCAAGCACCGGCTCCGTATCATCTAGGACGAAGCGTGGCGTGTAGCGGAAGAAGTCGTAGATGAACAGGGCAACGCCCACGGTGAACAGCGACGCGGTGGCAATGAGCATCACGAAATGGATCTGAATCTTCAGCTGTGCATCCAGATAGCCCATGCCCATGATTCGCTCCAGATAGACCTGCGCAATGCCTGCTGTGGCAAACGACAGCGTCATGCCGAACATGCCGGTGATTTGCAGCCAGAACGCCCAGTAGCCCAGCGCCGTGCCCTGCTCCCGTCGTCCGGCAGTCAGTGATGGCAAGGCATAGCTGATCATCGCCATGACGATCATTGCGTAGGCACCGTAGAACGCGGCATGGCCGTGCATCGCGGTGATTAGCGTGCCATGGGTCCATTTGTTGACGCTCGGCCAGGTATGAGCCAAGCCCAGTAGCCCGGCACCGAACAGCGAGAACAGTGCACTGCCGATCGTCCAGTGCAACGCCAGCGTATTCGGGTGCGCCAGCCCCGAGCGGCGCATGGCGCCGTAGGCATAGGCGGCCATGCCGACGAGCGCGAGCGGCTCAAGCGCGCTGAAAAACCCGCCAATCGGCAGCCAGTAAGTGGGTACGCCGACCCAGTAATAGTGGTGCGCCGTGCCGAGGATGCCGGCGAGAAACACCAGGCCGACGATCACGTACAGCCATTTCTCCATGACTTCCCGATCCGCACCGGACAAGCGGATCAGCAGGTAGGCCAGGAAGCCGCCCATGATCATCATCCAGACGCCTTCGACCCACAGATGAATCGTCCACCAGCGATAGAAAATGGAAACCGTGTAGTTCTCGTAATGCAGCAACGCCGGCAAGTACAGGAGTGCGGCACTGACAAAGCCGATCATCAACACAGCTTCGGTCGTGGTGAAACGCCCCGCTTTGCGGATCGTCATGCCGATGTTGTAGAGGAAGATCAGCATGCAGATGACGATGACGATCTTGTGCGGCAACGGCTGCTCGAGCAGCTTGTTGCCGGTGCCGTAGCGGAACAGGTAGCCGATGATCGCCGTGACGCCCATCAGCGTCCAAAGCACCAGCTGTACATAGGCCAGCTTGGTGCTATGCAGCTCGGCGCGCGACTCTTCCGGAATCATCCAGTAGGTCGCCCCCATGAAGCCGGTCAGTACCCAGACGATCAGCAGGTTGGTGTGAATCACCTTGGTCACGTCGAAAGGCAGGATATACAACAGCGGGTCCGGCCCGATGTACTTGGTTGCCGAGAGCAGGCCGAACACCAGCTGCAGGCCGAACAACACCATCGCGACCGCGAAGTACCAGTAGGCGACCGATTGGGACTGATAGCGCATCGTAGTTTCCCCTTGAAGCGAACGTGGGTCGGCTTGGCCGTCGTGTCACTTGAGCGTTTCGAGATAGGCCGTCAGCTGATCGATCTGCTCATCCGTCAGGCTGCCGTCGTAACCGGTCGGCATGAACGAGGTGCCGTCTGCCGAATACATCGCGCCGGGAACGATGTGCGCGCTGGGTGACACGATCGACTCGCGGATATATCCGCGCGCATCCTGCGCCTGCCCTTGGTAGTCGGGCGACGCGACGATAGCCGCCGCCCGAGTTGCAACACCGGCGAGCGTGGGGCCAGCCATATCAGCGCCGGGTGCGGTGGAGTGGCAGGCATTGCAGGCAGGCACTGCGCCTCGGAAAACCTGCTCACCCAGCGCGCGCTCGTCATCCCCGGAATCCACCGGCCGGGCACCAGGCGGTAAATCACTGCGCTGCTCGCCGCCTGTCTTCAGTGTGTCTGCGCCCGGCACGAAACTGCCGGTCACCAGGATCGGTCGCGGCGGCCAGCCCTGGTTGTCCACCTTGCTGACCCAGTCGAGAAAGGCGATCAGGTCACTGATTTCGTCTTCGGCCAGGTCCTGTTTCGGCATCAGACGCCGATGGATCTTCTCGTCGTAGAACTTCGAGGGATCGCGCATATAAGCCTTCAGATACGGCTCGCCGCGATGCTGGGTGATCTTCGTCAGATCGGGCGCGTAGTACGCGCCCTCGCCGAACAGCGTGTGGCAGTTGATGCAGTTGTATTTGTGCCAGACATCCATCCCGTGCTTGACCTCCGCCGTGATGCTGTCGGCATTGGTCAGCTTGGGAAACTGCCGGTGGCTATCCACCGTCAGCCCGATGAACACGAGCGTCGCCACACCGGTTGCAGCAATCGCGAAGAGCCTCGCTTGACGGTTGTTCATGGCGTGCCCTCAGACATTGATGCCTGTCCAATGAATGAGCGTCATCGTGAATGCATAGAGCATCGCGCCGAACATCAGCGCCAGCACGACCACACTCAGGATCTTCAACGGGCCGTAGAGCTTTCGAGCCTGCATGCTTTCTCCTTCGCAGCGTTAGCTGCCGTATAAGCAAACCGCGCTCAGTGCCCGGAGTGCGGATCAATCGGTTCGGGGCTGGAGAAGATCGAGGAATCCGCGTCGCCCTTCACCGTCAGCACACCGCTCAGGCCTTTCTCGGCGCGCGACAGGGCGTGATCAACGAGGATGTATCTGCCCGGGTAATCCGCGACGAATTCGACCATGGTCGCTCCGCCGGCAGGCACGAGGGTCGTCTGGACATCCGTCAGCGGCGGGCTGGTCAGCGAAGCCTGGTCGAAGACCTTGTCGAAGATTTCACCGATGACGTGAAAGCTGGAGATCAGGTTGGGGCCACCGACTCCGAAGAAGATGCGCACGCTGTCGCCTGCGTTGACTTCCATCTTGTGAGTCTTGGTCAGCGCATCGGTCGCGCCATTGAACATCATGTGTTGCGGCGTTTCACCCAGCAGCATGTCCAGCGAGAACTCATGCAGACCGCGCGCCCCCCTGGGGCTGGCGGTGTACAGCTCACCCTGCATTACATAGAACTCGTGATCGACCTTCGGCAGTCCACCCTCCGGCTCGACCAGAATCAGTCCGTACATGCCGTTACTGATGTGCTGAGCAACCATCGGCGTAGCGCAGTGATAGACGTATAGCCCCGGCTGCAATGCCTTGAAGGTGAAGGAGCGTGTTTGCCCCGGTGCCACCTGGGTAACCGCCGCACCGCCACCCGGGCCGGTCACGGCGTGCAGATCAATGGAATGGATGTGGGCGCTGTCAGGCTCGTTACTGAGATTAAGGGTGACGGTATCGCCCTCGCGTATCCGCACCATGGGGCCGGGCACCGTGCCGTCGAACGTCCAGAATTTGTAGGTACTCCCGTCGGCGAGGCGGCCCTCCTCCTCGGTCGTGCGAAGGTCAAGGGTGATGCTCTTCGGTTCACGGTCACCAACCGGCTCGCCTACCTGGGTTGGATCCTTGGACAGATCCTTGCCTTGTTCGACGACCGCCGCCGGTCCATCGCCCACAATCAGCTTGCCGACCATTCCCGCAGCCTTGTGGCCAGGCAGTGTGCAGTAGTACTCGAACGTCCCGCTTTTGGTCGCACGAAACACGATTCCGGTCGCTGCGCCTTTGCCGGAAATTTCGCTGGACGCAGCGTCGAATTCAGGTATGGCGATATCATGCACTGCGCCGTCGCCATTGATCAGATTGATCTGAACCACCGCACCTTCGGGCACCCGCAATTCGGGATTCACTTCGCCACGCGTCGGGCCGGACTCACTGACATAGACGAGTTTTCCATCTGCGATGTCGGTCCTAAGTGTAATCGTGACATCTGGGCGGTAACTTACATCGCTACTGGATTTCGCTTGCGCCCAAAGGACACTTGGTAAAACCAGCAACAAGAGCAGCAGAACTCTAGAACAATGGCGCATGCCGACCCTCTTAACACCGAGTTGATCTCGACCATCAGTTTAGTCACGAGAAAACTATCCGTCGGAGTAAAAACTTGCGGTGCACCCTATCAATTCAAAAGAAGCTTATTAAAAGCGCAGAATAATTGATCTGGTATTAAACCCAGACAGGGAAAGAATTGATTCGAGTCAAGCTTGGTGCAGGCATGGCAGCCAGCGTATACGGCGCGGAATTAATACCAGTATTGGAATGTGCTTGAGTCTTGGCGACGAGACTGCCGACAGGCGGTCATAGATCGTCCTCTACCCCCGCGGTTACCGCCAACGTCGGTATCGGCCAGATCCCTGGCGGGTTCGGCCTCGAGATCGAGCTGCAGATCAGCCTGCCAGGCCTTGACCGGGAGCTGGCCCAAAGCCTGATCGACGCTGCACATCAGGTTTGCCCGTACTCCAATGCAACCCGCGGGAACATCGACGTCCGGCTGGTTCTGAGCTGATAGCTTCGGACTTCTGACCCGTTGGCGGAGCCCCACCCCGCGTCTTGTCCCTGGCGACATCATGTAGCCC
This sequence comes from Stutzerimonas kunmingensis, assembly GCF_900114065.1. GTDB lineage: Bacteria > Pseudomonadota > Gammaproteobacteria > Pseudomonadales > Pseudomonadaceae > Stutzerimonas > Stutzerimonas kunmingensis. The sequence goes on along the minus strand of NZ_FORS01000002.1, from coordinate 376,824 downwards.
TGCATTGATCGCGCATCAGCTCAATGCAGTGCCATTTCGTGCTTCGTGGGCAAAGACAGGTACGTCCAGCCCTCACGACGGTCGAAGGCGAGAACGACCCGCCCACACGCCATCATCTGCTTCAACTCCGGAAAAAGAGCACTGTCATGACAGATCCGGTGATGATCACGACCGCCCGAACGAAGCTCGAAGGGAGCCGGCGACCGACGCGTGCCATGACATAGCCGCCGACAGTCGCCGCCAGCATCATCACCAGCGCTTCGCGCCACAGGATCGCACCGCCGAATGCATATACAGACACGGCGATCGCGGTCAGTACAGACGAAACCAGATTCTTGAGCCCCTGCATCGAGTTGATGTCTCGATGGCCGAGCAAGCTGAATGCAGCGAGTAGCACGATGCCCAGACCGCCATTGAAGTAGCCGCCGTATACGCTGACAACAGCCAGAGTGAAACCCTGCACCAGTGCATTCGCCTCATTTTCGGTCGAATCGCGCTTGAACCTGCGCAATAACCAGGGCCCGAAGGCGAACAGCAGCGTCGCGATAAGCAATAGCCAAGGCACGATCGCACGGAATACGTCATCGGGCGTGGTCAGCAGCAACCCCGCCCCTACTGCACTGCCGCCGAGGCTAATGGCAACGAGCGTCCCCATCGACAGCGTTGCTGGCGGGCGCAGGTCCTCTCGATAGCCCCAGGTACTTGCAAAATAGCCAGGTAGAAGCGCGAGCGTGCCTGAGGCATTGGCCGCCACAGCAGGCACGCCGGCGTAAACCAATGCCGGGAACGTGAAAAAACTACCGCCACCGGCAATGGCGTTCAGCCCGCCGCCAAGAAAAGCGGCAACCAGCAGAATTGCCCACGTTGTGATCGAATGATCCATGAAAGTTCTACTCCCTTGTGTCCACGTTTCGAGAATCGGTTTCCAGCGTACTGGCCAGCGTTTCGAGCGCCGGAGTCAATAGCTCGCTGGCCGCTATGGCAGCCTGCTCGGGACAACCGCGGGCTATGGCGTCATAGACAGCTGCGTGTGCTGCATAGGTGGGTTCCGGGAGCTGCTGCTCGCCCTCCGTCTTGGCGATGGTGTTCTGCAGACCCGCCCAGAAGAACTGATACATTTCCAACAGCGTGGCGTTGTGGCTGGCGCGGACGATGCTCAGATGAAAATCGGCATCTCGTTCGACGAACGCTTCAAGTGAGGCGTCATCGGTCCAGGTCCCTCGCGCTCCGAGAGCGTCACGTATCGTTTGCAGGTCCTCAACCGTGCGCCGCGACGCAGCCAGACGCGCAGCTTCGACCTCCAGCGCGCGTCGGACTTCGAGCTGGTCATGCAGCGCGGCGTGATCTAGGCGCTGGAGTAATCCAGACGGGTCTCGACTGGAGAGTACGAACGTCCCCGCACCCTGGCGGACCTCCAGCACCCCGGTATGAACCAGCGCTCGCACTGCCTCTCTGACGGTATTTCTGCCAACACCTAAAGAGTTGCTGAGCTGGCTTTCGGTAGGAATTCGCATACCCGGCGTCCATTCGCCAGCATTGATCTGCGACCGCATTTGCTCGATTACCCGTTCTACAAGTGACGAGCGCGAGGTGTACTGCAGCGACATATGATCACCTTCCAATTCATCCTATGTTTCAATCATAGGATGAATTTTATCCGGTACACAATTAGATGCTTCAATCGATCATTTCGTTGTCATCCGCGGCTGCCGTAAGCCGCGGCAGACGAGCGTGTTGCCCGGAGTGCAGCGAGGGCGCTGCGGTGGCTAGCAGACTTGCGAATGCGGCGAGCAGTTATCCTCGCGTTGTTGCATAGCCTGGGACAGGTAAAAGGGGCTGTGCGCAAGGCTTCCCGGCAGAGCCGTGCTCAGGCAGAAGCCAGCCTCGCGTACCTGCTAGCAAAGCTTGCTAAGCTGGCCACGTTTTATTGTCATTTGGGGGTTCCGTGTTTTCGCTCAAGCGCAAAGGTGATTTCCGCCTGCAGCTGACCCGCACGCTGAAGCAGCCTGGACGGCACAAGATCGAGCTGTATCTGTTCACCCCGCACGAGAGCAACCTGTCGGCCTGGACCCTGTCGGAAGAGCAGTTTTTCTTTACCACCCTAACGCACAGTTTCGGGCTGCTTGGCATGCCATCGAAGGACCGCATCAGCAAGGCTGACCAATCCTTCGTGCTGCTCTCACCGCACTACGAAATCATGTACGGCTCCTGGTTCTTCCAGTACCAGGCTTCAATGGAGCGGTTGCGCCAGCAGATGCTCACGTCCGAAGCTGTGGCAGAGCCCGTAGCGCGCGCCCTGCGGCTCAGCCAGAACTTCGCGCAACGCCTGCGCAAGTCCAGCCCAAAGCAGAGCAACCAACAGCGCTACTTCCGCCAGATGGACATCTATTTCTCGTGGCATGCCGAGCAATTCTTGCTGGAAAGCATGACCCTCGAGGGCTACGCGGCCCTCGACGAGGAACTCAAGCAATCAGTGGCGGAGTTCCTGCACCAGGAACACAGATACCGTAAGGAGCGCGAGTACCTGAGCGACTTCCACGGCACCCCGACACGCATATGGAACCGCATGGCGCTATATCACCGGCTGCTGGAGTACCCAGTACTGCTGCGTTCGAAGGTTACGCAGTTGGGCGCCGGCACTCACAAGCTGGTCAAAGCGGCGTCGACGATGCTGATCATGTCGCTCTTCACCTACTTCCTGTTCAATGCGCGCGACGCCAGCGAGAAACTCTCGCTCACTCTTCTGCTTGTGATAGCGCTGGTCTACGCCGTCCGTGATCTGCTGCGCGACGACATGATCACCGCCATCACCCGCAGACTACGCAAAGGCAAGCCGCGCTGGAAGATTCGCCTGTTCATGCCCTACACCCGGAAGTTGCTCGCGCAGCAACGGGTCTGGCTCGACTACCGCAAGCTGGCGGATCTACCGCCCCTGGTTCGGGAACACTCCGGCAAATGGGCCACCAACGAGGAGCGGCAGATCATCTGCTATCGCGTGCTGCTGAGTCTGGACAACGCAGCATTGGAGCACGACGAGATTCGGGAGCGGCTCACGCTGGATTGCGAACAGCTTTGCGCGATGATCCAGGCGAGGGACAACAAATTGTTTGTCCTGGCCGACGAAGATGATTCCGCCAGCGATGGCAGCAAAGGTTCAGTTCAAGCCCACCCCATCGAGAAGCAGCACGACTACAACCTGCTGCTGTTGCACACCAATCCCGGTGAGCATTTTCCATCGGCCCAGCGCTGGCGCCTGAGGCTCGGTACCAACGGCATCGTGCAATGCGAAAGCAAGAAGGCCCACTGGCCTGAACCACCTGAGCTACAACGCCCCGCATGGCATCGATTGAGTCGTCTGTGGCGGCGAGGATGATCAGTACCATCAACCTCCGCCGTCTGCGCTGCAAGGCATCGTGCGTAGCCTCACGTGTTACAACAGCAGACACAAAAAAGCCCCTGTTACGGGGCTTTTAGAGATTTTCGATTCTTCTTGCAAAGCTTCGAAATCATGAAATGGTGCGGACGGAGAGACTCGAACTCTCACACCTTGCGGCGCCAGAACCTAAATCTGGTGTGTCTACCAATTTCACCACGTCCGCCAAGCAGGGCTTAAACGAAAACGCCAGGCAATGCCTGGCGCTTTCTGGAATATGGGGTGGACGAAGGGGATCGAACCCTCGACACCAGGAGCCACAATCCTGTGCTCTACCAACTGAGCTACGCCCACCATATTGCATTTGCTTGTGCCAGAGCCCGAAATGGCGCACCCGGCAGGACTCGAACCTGCGACCATCCGCTTAGAAGGCGGATGCTCTATCCAGCTGAGCTACGGGCGCTTTGTCTGCATTCTGTTCGGAGCGCAGACTTGAAGCTCCGGCTATTGAAGAAGTAACCCTCTTCGAAAGCCATCTTACCCAGCAGCAGGCTGTGCTCGACAAGCGGGGCGAATGTTATAGAGGCTCCAAACACTCGTCAACAGCAAATTCAAAAAAATTTCAGTTAGATAAAGGAGTTACAGGTGCCGGTAGCTGCTTCGCCTTTGCCACATCGCTGCGACATGCGAGAATACGCGCCCTTTCCAAGTCCTCTCCAATGGTTAACCAAGCGTCATGACCGCAAAACTGATCGACGGTAAAACGATTGCTGCCAACATTCGCCAACAGATCTCCGGTCGTGTTGCCGAACGCCGCGCCCAAGGGCTTCGCGCTCCCGGCCTCGCCGTAATTCTGGTAGGCAGCGACCCAGCCTCCCAGGTTTACGTGGCGCACAAGCGCAAGGATTGCGAGGAGGTGGGCTTCAATTCCGTGGCCCATGACCTGCCGAGCGATACTCGCCAGGAAGATCTTCTTGCGCTGATCGATCAGCTCAACGACGACGCCTCCATCGACGGCATCCTTGTGCAACTGCCGCTGCCAAAACACCTCGATGCTTCGCAATTGCTCCAGCGCATCCGTCCGGACAAGGATGTGGACGGCTTCCACCCCTATAACGTCGGTCGTCTCGCGCAACGCATGCCGCTGCTACGCCCCTGCACGCCAAAGGGGATCATCACGCTGCTGGAGAGCACCGGTGTCGATCTGCACGGTCTGGACGCGGTCGTCGTGGGCGCATCCAACATTGTCGGTCGCCCGATGGCGCTGGAACTGCTCTTGGCTGGCTGCACCACCACCGTGACCCATCGCTTCACCCGCAACCTCGAAGAGCACGTTCGCCGAGCTGATCTGGTCGTGGTAGCGACCGGTATCACCGGCCTGGTAAAGGGTGAGTGGATCAAGCCTGGGGCGATCGTCATCGATGTGGGCATCAATCGTCAGGCCGACGGGCGCCTGCTGGGCGACGTTGAATTCGGACCAGCCAGCGAACGCGCCGCCTGGATCACTCCGGTTCCGGGTGGAGTAGGTCCGATGACCCGAGCCTGCCTGCTGGAAAATACACTGCACGCCGCCGAACATTTGCATCGATAACTACTGCGAGTAAAACAAGAACGGCACCTTTCGGTGCCGTTTTTGATTACGCCGTCCCTTTTATTCAGCAAGACGCCATGTCGTTCCGCCTTTGCCATCCTCCAGCACCACCCCCATCGCGGTGAGCTGGTCGCGGATACGATCGGATTCGGCCCAGTTCTTTTCAGCTCGAGCCGTGAGGCGCGCAGCGATCAACGCCTCGACCTCGGAGGCATCGACCTTGCCCGCCGCACCAGCTTGCAGGAAGGCTTCAGGCTCAAGCTGCAGCACGCCCAATACGCCCGCCAGCTCCTTGAGACGTGCAGCCAACGCCGCAGCTGCGGCCAGATCAGACTCACGCAGACGGTTCACCTCACGGATCATCTCGAACAGCACCGCGCAGGCTTCCGGCGAGTTGAAGTCGTCGTCCATCGCCACGCCGAAGCGCGCGATGAACTCGTCGCCACCGCCCGGCGTCGCCTCAGGCAGGCCCTTGAGGCCGTTGTAGAAGCGCTCCAGAGCGCCCTTGGCCTCGCGCAGGCTGTCTTCGGAGTAGTTGATTGGGCTGCGATAGTGGCTGGAAACCAGCAGATAGCGCACGACCTCAGGATGGTACTTTTCCAGCACTTCCCGAATGGTGAAGAAGTTGCCCAGGCTCTTGGACATCTTCTCGCCATCGACACGCACCGCGCCGGCGTGCATCCAGGCATTGGCGTACTGCTTGCCAGTGGCTGCTTCACTTTGGGCAATCTCGTTCTCATGGTGCGGGAACACCAGGTCCGGACCACCGCCATGAATGTCGAAGGTCTCGCCTAGGCAGCAGGTCGACATCACCGAGCATTCGATATGCCAGCCCGGACGACCGGCACCCCAGGGCGAATCCCAGCTCGGCTCACCCGGCTTGGCACCCTTCCACAGTACGAAATCCAGTGGATCTTCCTTCGCCTCATCGACCTCGATGCGCGCGCCGATCTTCAGGTCCTCGATCTTGCGCCGCGACAGCTTGCCGTAACCGACGAACTTGCCGACCCGGTAATAGACATCACCATTGCCCGGCGCATAGGCGAAGCCCTTGTCGATGAGCGTCTGGATCATCGTGTGCATGCCGGCGATATGGTCAGTCGCACGTGGCTCGATATCCGGACGCAGTACGTTGAGGCGGGTCTCGTCGTCGTGCATGGCGGCGATCATCCTCTCGACCAGCGCCTGGAACGGCTCACCGTTCTCGCTGGCACGGCGGATGATCTTATCGTCGATGTCGGTGATGTTACGCACGTAGGTCACGTCGTAGCCGCGGTGGCGCAGCCAACGGGTGACCACGTCGAACGCGACCATCACGCGTGCATGACCGATGTGGCAGAAGTCATAGACCGTCATGCCACAGACGTACATACGCACCTTGTTGCCTTCCAGCGGGCGGAACGCTTCCTTGGTCTTGGTCAGCGTGTTGTAGATCGACAGCGCCATCATTGACCCCAGGAGTCACGCAGCGTGACGGTGCGGTTGAACACGGGAGCGCCCGGCTTGCTGTCCTTCATGTCGGCGCAGAAATAGCCTTCGCGTTCAAACTGGAACCGCTCTTCAGGTTCGGCACTGGCCAGCGACGGCTCGGCACGGCACCCCTTGAGCACAACCAGCGACTCCAGATTGATGTTGTCGAGGAAGCTACCGCCCTCCTCGTCCTTTTCCGGATTGGCCGAGCGGAACAGGCGATCGTACAGACGCACCTCGCACTCGACGCTCTCGGCGGCCGGCACCCAGTGGATGACGCCCTTGACCTTGCGCCCCTCCGGATTCTTGCCGAGGGTGTTCTCGTCATAGGAACAGCGCAGCTCGACGATATTGCCCTGATCATCCTTCACGGCTTCATCGGCACGAATGACGTAGCTGCCGCGCAGGCGCACTTCGCCGCCCGGAATCAAGCGTTTGAACCCAGCCGGAGGGACTTCCTCGAAGTCGCCGGCGTCGATGTAGAGTTCCCGGCTGAATGGCAGCACCCGCACACCCATATCCTGCTTGGGATGGCGCGGCAGCTCGAGGTTCTCGACCTGGCCTTCCGGGTAGTTGGTAATCACCACCTTGAGCGGCTTGAGCACGCACATCGCACGGGCTGCATTGGCATCAAGATCTTCGCGGATGGCGAACTCCAGCATGCCGATGTCGACGACGCCACCGGCGCGATTCACACCGATCATGTCGCAGAAATTGCGGATCGACGCCGGGGTGTAACCTCGACGACGAAAGCCAGAAAGCGTCGACATCCTCGGATCGTCCCAGCCGTTCACGTGCTTCTCATCGACCAGCTGCTTGAGCTTGCGCTTGCTGGTGATGGTGTAGTTCAGGTTGAGGCGGGCGAATTCGTACTGACGCGGCTGCGCCGGCACCGGCAAGTTGGCCAGGAACCACTCGTACAGCGGCCGGTGATCCTCGAATTCCAATGTGCAGATCGAATGCGTGATGCCCTCGATGGCATCCGACTGACCATGGGTGAAATCGTAGCTGGGGTAGATGCACCACTTGTCGCCGGTCTGGTGATGGTGCGCATGGCGAATACGATAGAGGATCGGGTCGCGCAGGTTCATGTTGGGCGAAGCCATGTCGATCTTCGCCCGCAGCGCACGGGCACCATCCGGGAATTCACCGGCTTTCATGCGCGCGAAGAGATCGAGGTTTTCCTCCACCGACCGCTCGCGGAACGGACTGTTCTTTCCGGGCTCGGTCAGGCTGCCGCGATACTCACGCGCTTGCTCAGGCGTCAGATCACAGACATAGGCCTTGCCCGCCTTGATCAGATGGACGGCCCACTCGTGCAGCTGATCGAAATAGTTGGAGGCATAGCGCTCCTCGCCCGCCCACTGAAAGCCCAGCCATTCGACATCACTCTTGATGGCGTCGATGTACTCCTGGTCTTCCTTGGCCGGGTTGGTGTCATCGAAGCGCAGGTTGCACTCGCCACCGAACTCCTTCGCCAGGCCGAAATTCAGGCAGATCGATTTGGCGTGGCCGATATGCAGATAGCCATTGGGCTCAGGCGGGAAGCGGGTGACGATCTTGGCGTGCTTGCCGGAGTCCAGGTCGGCCTGGACGATCGGACGGAGAAAGTTGCTAGCGGCGGGAGTCTCGGGCTTGCTCATGATGTCCTTAACGATCAGCGAGTGCGGCTCAGGGTAGGCCGACCAAATCAAAGCGCTTATCATAGCGGACCCGTCAACCCCCTGACAGAGCAATGCGCCCAAGGCGGCACTGCCATCAGCGCCTGACGGCATTCGGTACGACGACCCTTGCAGCGGCCTGTCCCGCACTTGGCCAGCCCCACGAAAACGGAATCTCTCCCCGATGATCAAACTGCACACCAACTACGGCGTCATCACCGTCAACCTGTTCGAAGACAAGGCACCGGAAACCACTGCCAACTTCAAGGAATACGTGAAGAGCGGTCACTACGACGGCACCATCTTCCACCGCGTGATCAGCAACTTCATGATCCAGGGCGGCGGTTTCGAGTCTGGCATGAAGCAGAAGCCGACTCGCGCCCCTATCAAGAACGAGGCCAACAACGGCCTGTCGAACAAGACCGGTACCCTGGCCATGGCCCGCACCATGGAGCCGCACTCTGCCTCCGCGCAGTTCTTCATCAACGTGAAGGACAACGACTTCCTCGACCACAGCGCGCCAACCGTTCAGGGCTGGGGTTACGCCGTGTTCGGCGAGGTGACCGAAGGCATGGACGTGGTCGAGAAGATCAAAGCCGTGGCGACCACCATGAAATCCGGTCACCAGGACGTTCCAGTGGAAGACGTGGTGATCGAGAAAGCGGAAATCGTCGAGTAATCGCGAGTGATCCTGCTGATCTCCGATCTGCACCTGGAAGAGGAACGCCCGGACATTACCCGGGCGTTTCTGCATTTTCTCGCCACTCGCGCGTGCCAGGCCGAAGCGCTGTACATACTCGGCGACTTTTTTGAGGTCTGGATCGGCGACGATGCCATAACACCCTTCCAGCAATCGATCGCCGACGCGTTACGCGCCCTGAGCGAACGCGGTACGCGCATTTACCTGATGCACGGCAACCGTGACTTCATGCTGGGCAAGGGCTTCTGCCGCGCGGCTGGCTGTACGCTGCTGGGCGACCCGAGTGTGGTCGAGCTCGGCGGTGAGCGCGTCCTTCTGATGCATGGCGACAGCCTGTGCACCCGCGACGAAGGCTACATGCGGCTACGGCGTTTGCTGCGCAATCCGCTCAGCCTGTTCATCCTGCGTAATCTGCCGCTGTCCACTCGCCGAAAACTCGCGCGCAAGCTGCGCAATGAAAGTCGCACCCAGACGCGCATGAAGGCTTCGGACATCATCGATGTCACCCCGGAGCTGATCCCTCGAGTACTCGCCGAGCATGGCGTGCGGACCCTGATCCATGGCCACACCCATCGCCCCGCGACACACGAACTGGAAGTCGACGGCCGCCCGGCACGGCGCATCGTGCTCGGCGACTGGGACCAGCAAGGCTGGGCGCTACAGGCCGACGAGAGCGGCTTTCAGCAAGCCCCGTTCGATCTGAACTAAGCCGCCAGCGGCACGCCGCTGTGAAAGCGAAACTCGGCGTCCGGGCTTTCGATGAGTTCGCGCTCGCGTTCACGTACCCGAATGATCGCCGCATCGACATCGGCCGCATCGCCATATTGGTACGCCAGCTTGAGATAGTCCTGAAAGTGCCGCGCTTCCGACTTGAGCAGCCCGTGATAGAACTTGCCCAGCTCCTCATCCAGATGCGGCACCAACATGGCGAAACGCTCACAGGAGCGTGCCTCGATAAAGGCACCGATCACAAGCGTATCAGTCAGCCGGTACGGCTCATGATTGCGTACGAGTTCACGCAGGCCGGCTACATAGCGTGACGACCCAACGTTCCGCAGCTGGATCTCACGTCGGCGAACGATTGCCAGTACCTGCTCGAAATGACGCAGCTCCGCACGGGCGAGGCGCGACATCTTGTTCTGCAGGTCCGGTTTGTCAACGTAGCGGAACATCAACTGGAACGCCGCACCTGCCGCCTTCTTCTCGCAGTTTCCATGATCGATGAGCATCACATCCTGATTCTGCAACGCTGCATCCACCCATGCGGCGGGTGTGGCACAACCGAGGAATTCGTTGAGATCAGGAAGCATGTCTAGCCTTGCATATTCAGGAACTTAATAAGCCGACAGTTAAATGGCACCGCCGGACACCGGACGGGCATTATTGCGAATGCCGCGCGGAGCAGCCAGCCTTGCTTGATATACATCACGGCCGGCATCGCAGGCTTGTCTATAGTTGACCAACCTGAATCTGGAAATGGAGCCGATCATGCAAGCCATTCGCTGCATCCTCGTGGTAATTGACCCGAACCAGCCGCAAGAGCTGGCACTCAAACGTGCGCGACTGATCGCAAGTGTCAGCCAGTCCCGCCTGCACCTGCTGGTGTGCGATACCAAGCACGACCACGGTGCCCACCTGACCGCACTGAGCGAACAGCTGGCTAGCGAGGGCCATCAGGTGTCCACCCAGCAGGCGTGGCACGAGAGCATCCATCAGACCATCATCAACGTGCAGCAGGCCGAAGGTTGCGGGTTAGTCGTCAAGCAGCACGTGCCGGACAACCCCCTCAAGCGCGCCCTGCTCACTCCCGAGGACTGGAAGCTGCTGCGTTATTGCCCCAGCCCGGTGCTGATGGTGAAAACCGACAAGCCATGGACAGGTGGAAACATTCTCGCCGCGGTGGACGTCGGCAACGCCGATCTGGAACACCGCACGCTGCACGCGACCATCATCAATCACGGCTACGAGATCGCCAGCCTCGCCGACGGCAAGCTGCACGTCATCAGTGCGCATCCTTCAGCGATGCTTTCCGCCGCCGACCCGGCGTTCCAACTCAAGGAAACCATCGAAGCTCGGTATAGAGATGCCTGCAAGCAGTTCCAGGAAGAGTTTCAGATTCCTGACGCTCAGCTACATGTCGAGGAAGGCCCTGCCGATGCGCTGATTCCGCGCGTTTGCCACCAGCTCAAGGCCGTCGTCACAGTGATTGGCACAGTGGCAAGGACCGGATTCTCTGGCGCACTGATGGGTAACACTGCCGAGGTGGTGCTCGACACGCTGGAAAGCGATGTCCTGGTACTCAAGCCCAACGACATCATCGATCACCTCGAAGACCTGGTTCGCCACTGAGTCAGACCGCTCCGAACGAAAGCGCTGGCCCGCGGGCTTCATCAGACTCTAAAGTCGATACCTTCCGCTAGAAAGCGTGGCGCGATGTAGCGCTCGTAATGAGCCTCGGAAAGCAGGAAGAACTCCTGATCGATCGCGTCGCGCAGTTCAGGCAGCGGTCGATCACGGAATTCGGGTAGCAAAGCAACGCCATAGGCTTCGAGCTGCTGAATCAGCCGCGCACCGCGCGCGATCAACTGATAGGCCCAGCAGTAGGGAGACTGCTCCACTACAAAGCGGATCTGCCGAGCCTCCAGCTGCTGGCGCAACAGCTGAGCATCGAACACTTCGAGTTTGGCCGTCATGACCTGCGCCAGGAGGATTTCCAGACGCCGCCATACCGCCCGCTTTTCCTCTTCGCCATAGGCGTTCCAGTTAACCACCTCATGATGGAATCGCTTGCACCCACGGCAGACGATATCGCCGTACACCGTCGAGCACAGACCAATGCAAGGGGTTTTGATGCGCTGTGAGGACATGACCAAAGCAGGTTGATGGCGGGCCGAGCATCTTAGACTTTTGTCCTACCAGGGTCATCCTTGTTTCAAGCGTGGACCCCTCTTGCGCCGCCGCAAGCCCAGGCCCCGCGGGCCCGAGCGAAATCTTTTCACGCAAGCTCACGAAGCCTTGGCGGCGGCCGCCGCTGGCGCTCGACTTAACTTTTGGGGCCATTTCCAGTAGTATCGGCCCGCCGTTTTTGGCGCCACATTCCATACGAAGCTGTTTTCAAAGCGTCACGAGCACAGTTGAACCGGCTGCGTACCGGATGCGCAGATTTATCTTTACCCTGCCCATCCGGCCTCGCCCGCCCGGCGTAAAACTTTGAAAACAGCTTCCGGATGCGCGTCCCGAAACACCCAAGGGACCAATGATGAGGGTAAAAACTGTGCTTGAAGCCTATCGCAAACACGTAGAAGAGCGTGCCGCCCAGGGCGTCGTGCCCCAGCCGCTGAACGCCGAGCAAACCGCAGGCCTGGTTGAGCTGCTGAAGAATCCGCCAGCCGGCGAAGAAGAATTCCTCGTTGACCTGATCACCAACCGCGTCCCCGCTGGCGTCGACGAAGCCGCCTACGTCAAGGCCGGCTTCCTGTCCGCCCTAGCCAAAGGTGAAACCTCCTCGCCATTGCTGAGCAAGCAGCGCGCTGTCGAACTGCTGGGCACCATGCAGGGCGGCTACAACATCGCCACTCTGGTCGAGCTGCTGGATAACGCCGAACTGGCCGCTGTTGCCGCCGAGCAACTGAAGCACACCCTGCTGATGTTCGACGCTTTCCACGACGTGGCCGAAAAAGCCAAGGCCGGTAACGAGCATGCCAAGGCTGTGATGCAGTCCTGGGCCGAAGGCGAGTGGTTCACCAACCGCCCGGCAGTTGCCGAAAAAGTTTCCCTGTCCGTATTCAAGGTCACTGGCGAAACCAACACCGACGATCTGTCGCCTGCTCCAGACGCCTGGTCGCGCCCTGACATCCCGCTGCACGCGCTGGCCATGCTGAAAATGGCCCGTGAAGGCATCAACCCGGACGTACCGGGCTCGGTCGGCCCAATCAAGCAGATGGAAGAACTGAAAGCTAAGGGCTTCCCAGTTGCTTACGTCGGCGACGTGGTTGGTACCGGCTCCTCGCGCAAGTCGGCCACCAACTCCGTGCTTTGGTTCTTCGGTGACGACATCCCGAACGTGCCGAACAAGCGCGCTGGTGGCTTCTGCTTCGGCACAAAGATCGCCCCGATCTTCTACAACACCATGGAAGATGCCGGTGCCCTGCCGATCGAATTCGACTGCAGCAACCTGGCCATGGGCGACGTGATCGACGTCTATCCATACGCTGGCAAGGTTTGCAAGCATGGCACCGATGAAGTCGTCACCACTTTCGAACTGAAGACCGACGTCCTGCTGGACGAAGTCCGTGCTGGCGGTCGTATTCCGCTGATCATCGGCCGCGGCCTGACCGAGAAGGCCCGCGCCGAGCTGGGTCTGGCACCGTCCACCCTGTTCAAGAAGCCGGAAGCGCCGACTGACAGTGGCAAAGGTTTCACCCTCGCGCAGAAGATGGTCGGTCGCGCCTGCGGCTTGCCGGAAGGCAAGGGCGTTCGTCCGGGCACCTACTGCGAACCGAAGATGACCACCGTCGGCTCCCAGGACACCACTGGCCCGATGACTCGCGACGAGCTGAAGGATCTGGCTTGCCTGGGCTTCTCCGCCGATCTGGTCATGCAGTCGTTCTGCCACACAGCTGCATATCCAAAGCCGATCGACGTCAACACCCACCACACCCTGCCGGACTTCATCATGAACCGCAGTGGCGTTTCCCTGCGCCCAGGTGACGGCATTATCCACAGCTGGCTGAACCGCATGCTGCTGCCCGATACCGTTGGTACCGGCGGTGACTCTCACACCCGCTTCCCGATCGGCATCTCGTTCCCGGCCGGCTCTGGTCTGGTCGCATTTGCTGCTGCCACCGGCGTTATGCCGCTGGACATGCCGGAATCGGTGCTGGTGCGCTTCAAAGGCCAGATGCAACCGGGTATTACCCTGCGCGACCTGGTTCATGCCATCCCCTACTACGCCATTCAGCAAGGTCTGCTGACTGTCGAGAAGAAAGGCAAGAAGAACATCTTCTCCGGCCGCATCCTCGAGATCGAAGGCCTCAACCAGCTGACCGTCGAGCAAGCGTTCGAACTGTCCGACGCCTCCGCCGAGCGTTCAGCTGCCGGTTGCACCATCAAGCTGCCGGAAGACTCGATTGCCGAGTACCTCCGCTCCAACATCACCATGCTGCGCTGGATGATCAGCGAGGGCTATGGCGATGCGCGCACTCTGGAGCGTCGTGCTCAAGCGATGGAAGCCTGGATCGCTGATCCGAAGCTGCTCGAAGCCGACAAGGACGCCGAATACGCTGCCGTGATCGAGATCGACCTGTCCGAAGTCAAAGAGCCTGTGCTCTGCGCTCCAAACGATCCGGATGACGCTCGCCTGCTGTCCACCGTAGCTGGCGAGAAGATCGACGAGGTCTTCATCGGCTCCTGCATGACCAACATTGGTCACTTCCGCGCTGCAGGCAAGTTGCTGGACAAGGTCAAGGGCGGTATCCCGACTCGCCTGTGGCTGGCTCCGCCTACCAAGATGGATGCCCACCAGCTGACCGAAGAAGGCTACTACGGCATCTACGGCAAGGCTGGCGCGCGCATGGAAATGCCGGGTTGCTCGCTGTGCATGGGTAACCAGGCTCGCGTGCAAACCGGTTCCACCGTGGTCTCTACCTCCACTCGTAACTTCCCGAACCGTCTGGGTGATGCCACCAACGTCTACCTGGCTTCGGCCGAGCTGGCGGCAGTAGCGTCCATCACCGGCAAACTGCCGACCGTCGAGGAGTATATGGAGTACGCGAAGAACATCGACAGCATGGCTGCCGACATCTATCGCTACCTGTCTTTCGATCAGATCGCTGAATTCCGCGACGCTGCGGAGAAGGCAAAGATCAAGGTCGTCGAAGTCTGATGACGCGGTAAGGCAATCAGAAAACCCCGCTTCGGCGGGGTTTTTTATGCGCGACTTTCCTTCGACCTTGCCTTTAACCTGTTGCCAGCGCGACTGCTAATAGCCAAGCACCGCCACGCGTGCTATCGGCCGGACAGCCTTTCATTACAGCACCGCAGCAGCAAGCCATCATCGCGCTGAAGGACAGCCACACACCTATTACTTTTCTGCGGGCAAAGAAAAGCCCGGGCTAGCCGGGCTCTTCTCGGTGTAGCTAACTCAGATTACTGAACCTGAGCTTCTACTTCGGCTTCAACGCGACGATTGATCTGACGACCTTCCTCGGTAGCGTTATCGGCAACCGGACGGGACTCACCGTAACCTACGGAGTTCACGCGACCACCTTCAACACCGTACTCGTTGACCAGAACGTTGCGGACTGCTTCGGCACGACGCTCGGACAGACGCTGGTTATACTGGTCGGTACCGACGGAGTCAGTGTGACCTTCAACGGTAGTGTTGGTCTGCGGGTACTGCTGCATGAAGTCAGCGAGGTTTTTGATGTCGCTGTAGCTTTCTTCACGAACGCGGGATTTGTCGAAGTCGAACTTGACGTCCAGCTCAACACGCACCAGCTCCGGGGCGGGTTCCGGCTCAGTGTCGACGATCGGAGCCGGGGCCGGCTCTGGAGTCGGCTCGACTGCCGCAACCTGACGAGCACCGCCGCCGAAGTTCAGACCAACGCCGACGCCAGCCATCCACTCGCCTTCGTCTGCATCAATGTTGTACATGCCATCAACGCTAGCCTTGGCGAAGAAGTTCTCGGTGAAGTAGTACTTCAGACCGGTACCAACGTTTGCGAAGGTGCTGCGATCACGACCGCCACGGTCAGCCTGGCCGATGCTCTGGTGAGCTACGCCAGCGGAAACGTAAGGACGCAGACCCACACCCGGAGCACCGAAGTGGTAGGCAGCATCAAGGGAAGTCAGGCTGCCCTTGATTTTCTTGTGGCCGCCACCATCAACCGGATCCTTGGAGGTCAGGTCGTGATATTCGCCATAGGAGAGACCCAACGAAACGTCGTCGGTCAGGAAGTAGCTGACGCCAGCGCCGTAGAGCTCGCCGTCACGCTGAACATCACGCGAGCTATCGGTGAAGTAATGCTTACCGAACGCTTCCACCTCTACGGCACCCTGTCCTTGGGCCAGCGCGCTAAAAGAAGTGGCGGCAACCATCGAACCGATAACGACGCCTAAGGTGTTTTTAAGTTTCATCCGTAAATCCCCATCTGGTGGTTAGAATCAGAACAATCTAAGGAAACCGGCTGTCTGTATGCCCAAGCTGTTCGCAAGGTATAAGACAATTTTCCTAGATTAAGTTTCAGTTTGATCGGAAAAATTTTCCCGCAGCTTATCCAGTGCCCGCTTGTAGCGCATCTTCGTAGCGCTCAAACCCATGTGCATGATATCTGCGATTTCTTGGAACTCTAATTCGGCAACAAAACGCAACACCAATATCTCTCGATCAATCGGGTTGACATGTACAAGCCAACGATCAAGCCCCGCCTTTTCTTCAACCTTTGGTGCCTTGTCCTCAGACGCTTCCTCAAGCGGATCCAGGCTCAGGGCATCCAACAGGCGTCTCTTACGGCGTTCTTTGCGATATTGAGTAATACATTCGTTATAAGTGATGCTGTATAGCCAGGTTTTGAATTTAGATTTGCCTTCAAAGTTCTTTAAGCCATAAAGAACCTTGAGCATGACCTCCTGACATACATCATCGGCGTCTCGCTCGTTTCCCAAATAGCGTGAGCATACGTTGAACAGTGTACGCTGATATCGCCGCATGAGTTCTTCATAAGCGCGCGTTATATGAAATAGCTCGACATGGGCGTGCTGCACCAGCTCTTCATCGGTGAGCTGGCGAGGGTCGTAGCGCGAAATGGACGATGAGGTTTTAGTCAAGACGCTTCGAGCCGGCAGTCAAAATCACGGCCGCCATTTATGGAAACCGGAAAAAAGGCGTCGTACTTTACCAGAAACGCACGCTTAACGGCTGCCAACGCGCTGCTCGAGCAGCACTTTGTTGGCCACCGAAGTCAGCTCTCCGTCATCGGTAAGCAGCAGTGTTTTGACTGTTCCGATCTCCTCGATCTGCCCTTCGACATCCTCCAGCCGCACTCGCTGCCCTACTTCGTAAAGCTCTCGAACATAAACCCCTGCCAGTATTTGTGCCACAAGCTCACGGCTGCCGAGACCGAAGGCCAGCGCCACGGCCAGACCAACAGTAATGAGCACGATGGCAATGACGTAGTTGAGTAGCTCGGTCTTGACCTCAAGCTGACCAATTGCGACGGAGATACTGATGATGATCACCAGCCCCTGCGCCATGCGCGCAAGACCGTTGGCGTAGTCGAGTCCAACCCCTTCTGCCGCGCCGCGAACGAGGCCACTTAGCAACTGAGCCAGCAAGACACCGGCCAGCAGAATCAGCGCGGCGCCAAAGACCTTGGGCACATAAAGCGCCAACATATCGAGCGTTGCAGACACTCGCTCCAGCCCCAGCGATTCAGCGGCCGATACCAGAAATATCAGTAGAACGAACCAGTAGACGACCTTACCAATCAGCGCGGAGACGGGAATGCGTATTCCAGCCCGGCTCAACAACTTGGTCAGACCGGTGCCCGCCATCAGGCGATCCAGACCCACTTTGGCCAACACTTTGGACAGCAACGTATCGAGTAACTTGGCCACAATAAAACCGAGCAGAACGACGACCAATGCGCCGAACAATCTCGGAATGAAGGCCGCGACAGAAGCCCAGAGCGAGCTCATCGCCGAAAGAAGACTTTGGGTCCAGGGATTGAATTCCATGATCAATCAGCCTTATCGAACGAACGAATGGGATCTTCGCGGCGAGAGACCGGGGCGAGGTGCCGCGAACCGCTGTTTATGGCAATCATTAATGCTTCCAGCCAGTGCCCAATCAGGGAGAACAGGTCGCCAGCGCCCACTTGGCGGTTGGCAGTCTTGAGAACGCGACCCAGACAAGCGTCATCGTCATGGACAGAGGGCTTGTTGAGCAGGTCGCGCAGGGATTCTTCAAAGGGATCGCGCATGCAAACCTCGCTAAAGTATGTCGGCTAGACGGTCTATGCCCCGGTGTAAGTCACATTCAGAGCCAACGCATACGGCGCAGAATCCACCACTGCAGCAACGCAATACCGCCGATCAGCAAGCAAGCCACGACAAAACCGTAAGGGAATTCGGAGCCTGGGATACCTCCGACGTTTATTCCAAGCAGCCCTGTCAGGAAACTCAGCGGCAGAAAAAAGCCGGTGATGATAGCAAGTAGATACATCGTACGATTCATCCGCTCGTTGAGCCTGCGGTGCTCCGACTCAAGTACCAGATTGACTCGTTCTCGAACCATGTCGAGCTCTTCCAGATAGCGGATGAGCCGGTTGCTGAGCTCATTCCAGTACTCTGTGTCGTCGTCCGCGAACCAGCTCAACCGGTTGCGGGTCAGCTGCCCGTACAGCTCGCGTTGAGGCTGCAGAAAGCGTCGCAGACTCGCTGCCTGTCGCCGCAGGGATAGCAACAAGTGGTGCTCGGGGGCATACCGCTCATTCGCATCGATCTCCTCCTCTTCCGCATCAATGCGCTCGGCCAGTTGCGTGACAAAATCATCGACACGATCAGTCATGGCTTCGGCTAGAAACAACAGGAGCTCAGAAGCAGATTTAGGCCCCCTGCCTTCCAACAGCTGCTGGATCACTACTTCCGTGGAGCGTAATGGCCTGAGCCGCAGAGAGATAACTCGCTGTCGATCAGCGAATACGCGCACGGACACCATATCCTCTGGCTCTGCCTCAGGATTCAGGTTTACCCCGCGAAGAAACAGCAGCAGCTCTTCCTGTGGCAAGGCCAGCATGCGCGGCCGCGTATTTTCTTCGAGCAACACATCACAAGCGAAAGCACTCAGGCCGCTTTGTGTTCGCAGCCAATCCTGTGCGTGCGGCTGGCTACGATCCCAGTGCAGCCAAAGGCTTTCGTTACCAGCAAGCCGCAAGCTCGTCAGGCCGCCATAGCTGATTTGCCGGGCTCCACCGCTGCCGTCAAGGACGAACGCGTGGATAAGGCCACGCTGCTCGCTTTCAGTTTCCTGCATCAATCTGTTCCGTCGTAGCCCATAAAAAGCCCGGCATGGCCGGGCTCAGAAGAATGACAAGGCATCCGTCAATTGCAGCCTGCATCACTCCGGCATGCTGAGAGGCTCGGGAGAGACAATGATGCCGTTGTTATCGGCATACACATATTCACCAGGACGGAACGTCACGCCACAGAACGTGACTGGAACATTGAGATCACCGATGCCGCGCTTGTCGGTTTTCATCGGATGACTGGCTAGTGCCTGAACGCCAAGGTCTGTCTGCGCAAGGACATCGACATCTCGCACACAACCATAGATGACCAGACCTTCCCAGCCGTTGCGTGCCGCTTTCTCTGCAAGCATGTCGCCCAGCAACGCGCGACGTAGCGAACCGCCACCATCGACCACCAACACCTTGCCGGTTCCATCGACATCGACCTGGTCCTTGACCAGTGAATTATCTTCGAAGCACTTGATAGTCACGATCTCTCCACCGAAGGAGTCGCGGCCACCGAAGTTGCTGAACAACGGTTCGACAACCTGCACCAGGTCCGGGTAGGCATCGCACAGATCAGGCGTGACGTATTGCATGGGAAGCTCCTTCTGCTTGGAAATTACGGGCGAACGTCCAGTCTTAAAGCCATTGGCGCGACATCTTAGCCGCTACGCGTAAACCACGAAAACGGGACTGCCGAGCCGACGATGATTAAGCACCAACGAAAACGGGGCTTGCGCCCCGTTTTGCCACAGCCTGAGCCGTCAGATCTCGCGGTCAGCCAGGAAGAACCAGGTATCGAGAACCGAGTCCGGGTTCAGGGACACGCTTTCAATGCCCTGCTCCATCAGCCACTTGGCCAGATCCGGGTGATCCGATGGGCCTTGCCCGCAGATGCCAATGTATTTGCCGGCCTTGTTGCATGCCTGGATGGCATTAGCCAGCAACTTCTTCACCGCCGGATTACGCTCGTCGAACAAGTGGGCGATGATACCGGAGTCACGGTCCAGGCCTAGCGTCAGCTGGGTCATGTCATTCGAGCCGATGGAGAAACCATCAAAGAATTCCAAGAATTCATCGGCCAACAGGGCGTTGGACGGCAGCTCGCACATCATGATGATGCGCAGACCATTCTCGCCGCGCTTGAGACCGAATTGCCCAAGAATGTCGATGACCTGCGACGCCTCGCCCAGGGTGCGGACGAATGGCACCATAAGTTCGACGTTCGTAAGGCCCATCACATCGCGTACCTTGCGCATCGCACGGCACTCGAGCTCGAAGCAGTCACGGAAGGAATCGCTGATGTAGCGCGATGCACCGCGGAAGCCCAGCATCGGGTTCTCTTCTTCCGGCTCGTACAGCTTGCCACCGATCAGATTGGCGTATTCGTTGGACTTGAAGTCCGACAGGCGCACGATGACCTTTTTCGGCCAAAAGGCAGCGGCCAGGGTACTGACGCCCTCAACCAGCTTCTCGACATAGAAGTTGACCGGATCGTCATAACCGGCAATGCGCTTCTCGACGCTGCTCTTCACGTCGGCGGGCAGGCCGTCGAAGTTCAATAGCGCCTTGGGGTGCACGCCGATCATTCGGTTGATGATGAATTCGAGGCGGGCCAGGCCGACACCCTCGTTCGGCAGGTGCGCAAAGTCGAAGGCGCGGTCCGGGTTGCCGACGTTCATCATGATCTTGAACGGCAGTTCCGGCATGGCGTCGATGGAGTTCTGACGAATGTCGAAGCCCAGCTCCCCATCGAAGATCAGACCGGTGTCGCCTTCGGCGCAGGAAACGGTCACGCGCTGACCGTCCTTCAGCAACTCGGTGGCATTACCGCAACCCACGACCGCCGGAATCCCCAGCTCGCGGGCGATGATCGCCGCGTGGCAGGTGCGCCCGCCACGGTTGGTGACGATGGCGCTGGCGCGCTTCATCACCGGTTCCCAATCCGGGTCGGTCATGTCGGAAACCAGCACATCACCCGGCTGAACCTTATCCATTTCGCTGACGTCGTGGATGACCTTGACCGGGCCGGCGCCGATTCGCTGACCGATGGCACGACCTTCGACCAGCACGGTGCCTTTTTCCTTCAGCAGGTAGCGCTCCATGACATTGGCGCTGCTGCGGCTCTTAACGGTTTCCGGACGTGCCTGGACGATATACAACTGGTTGTCGTCGCCATCTTTGGCCCACTCGATGTCCATCGGGCGCCCGTAGTGCTTCTCGATGGTCATGGCCTGCTTGGCGAGGCTGGTCACTTCTTCGTCGGTCAGACAGAAGCGCATGCGATCGGCCTGGTCGACGTCGACCGTCTTGACCGACTTGCCGGCGCTGGCCTCGGCGCCGTACACCATCTTGATTGCCTTGCTGCCCAGGTTGCGGCGCAGGATTGCCGGGCGACCGGCTTCCAGCGTGTGCTTGTGGACATAGAATTCGTCCGGATTGACCGCGCCCTGAACGACAGTCTCACCCAGGCCGTAGGCGCCGGTGATGAACACCACGCCGCGGAAGCCGGATTCGGTGTCCAAAGTGAACATGACACCTGCAGTGCCGGTTTCCGAACGCACCATGCGCTGCACGCCGGCGGACAGAGCAACCAGCTTGTGATCGAAGCCCTGGTGCACGCGATAGGCAATCGCACGGTCGTTGAACAGCGAGGCGAACACTTCCTTGGTTGCGCGGATCACGTTGTCCACGCCGCGTATATTGAGGAAGGTTTCCTGCTGGCCCGCGAAGGAGGCGTCCGGCAGGTCTTCGGCGGTGGCCGAGGAGCGTACCGCGACCGCCATGTTGTCATTGCCGCCAGACATTTCCGCGAATGCGGTGCGGATGTCGGCATCCAGTTGAGGCGGGAATTCAGCTTCCATCACCCAGCCGCGAATCTGCGCGCCGGCTTTGGCGAGGGCATTGACGTCATCCACGTCCAGCGCATCGAGAAGCGCATGGATCTGCTCGTTGAGACCGCTGAGCTCCATGAAATCACGATAGGCCTGGGCCGTAGTGGCGAAACCGCCAGGCACCGAAACACCCGCGCCAGCGAGGTTGCTGATCATCTCGCCGAGGGAGGCGTTCTTGCCCCCTACACGCTCGACGTCATGATTGCCGAGCTTATCGAGGGAAACTACGTACTCTACCAAGGTGATCTCTCCACATTAGTGTTGGAAACTCAACCGGAGCCTGGCCGCACGACTGTGGCCCGACCCTGCAAAATAAGTAACAATGCCCGCCAACCGGGCTCGGCGAAGGGCCTACTATAGCTGGGAACCGTTCTCGACTTAAGGCCCAAGGCACATGAAACGAACTGCTTTCTTCATTTCTGACGGCACAGGCATCACCGCGGAAACCCTGGGCCAGAGTCTTCTGGCACAGTTCGAGAACATTACCTTCACGAAGCTGACCCGCCCATACATAGACACCGCCGAAAAAGCGCGGGCCATGGTACAGCAAATCAATAATGCCGCGGAAAAGGACGGTGGCCGGCCGATCATCTTCGACACCTTGGTGAACCTGGAAATCCGTGACATTCTGGCCGAATCCAATGGCTTCATGATCGACATCTTCTCTTCCTTTCTTGCGCCGTTGGAACATGAGCTGATGTCACGTTCCTCCTACTCCGTTGGTAAATCCCACTCCATCAGCCACAACGCCAATTACATGGAGCGTATCGAGGCGGTTAACTTCGCCCTCGATAACGATGACGGCGCCCGCACTCGCTACTACGACAAGGCGGACCTCATCCTCGTCGGCGTTTCCCGCTGCGGCAAAACACCGACCTGCTTGTATATGGCGATGCAGTACGGCATCCGCGCTGCCAACTACCCCTTGACCGAGGACGACATGGAGCGCCTGCAGTTGCCGAGCGCCCTCAAGGAGTACAAGGACAAACTGTTCGGCTTGACCATCGACCCGGATCGCCTGGCCGCCATTCGCCACGAACGCAAACCCAACAGTCGTTATGCCAGCTTCGCTCAGTGCGAATTCGAAGTCCGCGAGGTGGAAAGCCTGTTCCGCCGCGAGAACATCAACTACATCAACTCGACCCATTTCTCCGTCGAGGAAATCTCTGCAAAGATCCTCGTGGAGAAAGGCGTCGAGCGTCGACTCAAATAAGTGCCGCTTCGCTAGACAACAAAAAGTCCGCTTGGTGCGGACTTTTTGCGTTTTTCAGCCGGAAGAATTCGATTTCCGGCAGTTGAAGCGCATCAGAAAGTGTCACCTGGCACACGTACCCAGCCTTCCATCAGCACGCGCGCGCTGCGGCTCATGATCGCTTTGGTAACCGTCCACTGACCGTCTATCTGCTTCGCCTCAGCACCGACCCGCAGCGTGCCGGACGGATGCCCGAAGCGCACGGCCTGACGCTCGCCACCACCTGCCGCGAGATTCACCAGCGTGCCAGGCACCGCCGCCGCCGTACCGATGGCCACCGCACAGGTGCCCATCATGGCGTGGTGCAGCTTGCCCATGGACAACGCCCGCACGAGCAGATCGACCTCACCTGCATCGATGTTCTTGCCGGAAGACGCCCGATAGCTTTTCGGCTGGGAAACGAACGCAACCTTCGGCGTGTGCTGACGGGTCAGCGCCTCGTCCGCGGTCTTGATCAAGCCCATTCGCAGAGCACCGGCCACACGAATCGACTCCAGACGAGCCAGAGCCTCCGGATCGCCATTGATGTCCTCACGCAGTTCTGTGCCCTGGTAGCCGATGTCCTCGGCATTGACGAACACAGTGGGAATGCCGGCGCTGATCATGGTCGCCTTGAGCGTACCGATGCCCGGGACCTCCAGCTCATCGATCAGATTGCCGGTGGGAAACATCGAACCGCCCTCTTCGCCGTCGTCGGACGGATCGAGGAATTCCAGCACGATCTCGGCGGCCGGAAAGGTCACGCCGTCCAGCTCGAAGTCGCCGGTTTCCTGCACTTGGCCGTCGGTGACCGGTACATGAGCGATGATGGTCTTGCCGATGTTGGCCTGCCAGATCCGCACCACACAGGTACCGTTCTGCGGAATACGCTCGGCATCCACCAGGCCGGCATGCAGCGCGAACGCGCCGGCGCCGGTTGAAAGGTTGCCGCAGTTGCCGCTCCAGTCGACGAAGGGCTTGTCGATCGACACCTGACCATAGAGATACTCGACGTCATGATCAGGTCGAGTGCTCTTGGACAGGATGACGCATTTGCTGGTGCTGGACGTGGCGCCGCCCATGCCGTCGATGTGCGCCGAATAAGGGTCGGGACTACCGATCACGCGCAAGAACAGCTTGTCGCGCGCAGCGCCCGGCACCTGGCAGTTTTCCGGCAGGTCTTGCAAGCGGAAGAACACGCCCTTGCTGGTGCCGCCACGCATGTAGGTCGCGGGAATTCTGATCTGGGTTTGATGAGCCATGAGTGAGTCCTGGCTGGAAGATGAATGGGTTGTAGGGTGGATCACGCTTGACCGATCCACCGCGCGGGCTGGTGCGGTGGATGGAAAAGCGCCATCCACCCTATGAGGACGGCCGGTCACGCCTGCCCGAGGAAGTCCTTGGCGAAACGCTGCAGCACGCCGCCGGCCTGGTAGACGCTGACTTCCGCCGCCGTATCGAGGCGGCACGTGACCGGAGCGTGGGTTTCTTCACCGCTCTTGTGATGAATGACCAGTGTCAGGTCGCAGCGCGGCGACAGCTCGCCTTCGATATCGAAGGTTTCGGTGCCATCGAGGCCAAGGGTCAGGCGCGTAGTGCCCGGTTTGAACTCGACCGGCAGCACGCCCATGCCCACCAGGTTGGTACGGTGGATACGCTCGAAGCCTTCGGCGACGATCACCTCGACACCCGCCAGGCGCACGCCCTTGGCCGCCCAGTCACGCGAGCTGCCCTGGCCGTAGTCGGCACCGGCCACGATGATCAGGTTCTGCTTGCGAGTCATGTAGGTTTCGATGGCTTCCCACATGCGCATCACCTTGCCTTCCGGCTCGACGCGCGCCAGCGAACCCTTCTGCACCTTGCCGTCGACCACCGCCATCTCGTTGACCAGCTGCGGGTTGGCGAAGGTGGCGCGCTGGGCGGTCAGGTGGTCGCCGCGGTGGGTTGCGTAGGAATTGAAGTCCTCTTCCGGCAGGCCCATCTTCGCCAGGTATTCACCGGCCGCCGATTCCAACAGGATGGCATTGGATGGCGACAGGTGATCGGTGGTGATGTTGTCCGGCAGGATCGCCAGCGGACGCATGCCTTTCAGTGTGCGCTCGCCAGCCAACGCGCCTTCCCAGTACGGCGGACGACGGATGTAGGTGGACATCGGACGCCAGTCGTATAGCGGGCTCTTGGCTTCCTCGATGGTGCCCAGATCGAACATCGGGATGTAGATCTGCTTGAACTGCTCGGGCTTCACCGAGGACGCGACAATGGCGTCGATCTCCTCGTCGGACGGCCAGAGGTCTTTCAGGGTGATCGGATTGCCGTTCTTGTCGGTGCCCAGCACGTCCTGCTCGATATCGAAACGCACGGTACCGGCGATGGCGTACGCGACCACCAGCGGCGGCGAGGCAAGGAAGGCCTGCTTGGCATACGGGTGGATGCGGCCATCGAAGTTGCGGTTACCGGAGAGAACTGCAGTGGCGTACAGGTCGCGCTCGATGATTTCCTGCTGGATCACCGGGTCCAGCGCACCGGACATGCCGTTACAGGTGGTGCAGGCGTAGGCGACGATGCCGAAACCGAGTTTTTCCAGCTCGCTGAGCAGCCCAGCTTCTTCCAGGTACAGCTTGGCGACCTTGGAACCCGGCGCGAAGGACGTCTTCACCCAGGGCTTGCGCACCAGGCCCAACTCGTTGGCCTTTTTCGCCAGTAGGCCGGCGGCCACCACGTTGCGCGGGTTGGAGGTGTTGGTGCAGCTGGTGATAGCGGCAATGATCACCGCACCATCGGGCAGCAGACCTTCGGCCTCTTCGGCGCGCGCAGCAGCCAGCTTGTCTTCGTCGGCGATGCCACGCTCGTGCAGCGCCGAGGTCGGCAGACGCTTGTGCGGGTTGGACGGGCCGGCCATGTTGCGCACCACGCTGGACAGGTCGAATTCGAGCACGCGCTCGTATTCGGCGCCTTCCAGAGCCGTCGCCCACAGGCCCGTTTCCTTGGCGTACTGCTCGACGAGCGCAACCTGCTCCGGCTCGCGACCGGTCAGCTTGAGGTAATCGATGGTCTGCTGGTCGATGTAGAACATCGAAGCGGTGGCACCGTATTCCGGACACATGTTGGAGATGGTCGCGCGATCGCCGATGGTCAGGCTGTCGGCGCCTTCGCCGAAGAACTCGACCCAAGCTCCGACCACACGTTCCTTGCGCAGGAACTCAGTCAGCGCGAGGACGATATCGGTCGCGGTGATGCCTGGCTGACGCTTGCCGGTCAGACGTACGCCGACGATGTCAGGCAGGCGCATCATTGAAGGCAGACCGAGCATCACGGTTTCGGCCTCCAGGCCGCCAACGCCGATGGCGATCACACCCAGCGCATCGACGTGCGGGGTGTGCGAGTCGGTACCCACGCAGGTGTCCGGAAAGGCCACGCCGCCACGGGCTTGAATCACCGGCGACATCTTCTCCAGATTGATCTGGTGCATGATGCCGTTGCCGGCCGGGATCACGTCGACGTTCTTGAACGCGGTCTTGGTCCACTCGATGAAGTGGAAGCGGTCCTCGTTGCGGCGCTCCTCGACGGCACGGTTCTTCTCGAACGCATCCGGGTCGAAGCCTGCAAATTCAACCGCCAGCGAGTGGTCGACGATCAGCTGGGTCGGCACCACCGGGTTGACCTTCGCCGGGTCGCCGCCCTGCTCCGCAATCGCATCGCGCAGGCCGGCGAGATCGACCAGCGCGGTCTGGCCGAGGATGTCATGGCAGACTACACGAGCCGGATACCACGGAAAATCGAGGTCGCGCTTGCGCTCGATGATCTGCTTCAGCGAATCGGTCAGCGCTTCGGGCTCACAGCGACGCACCAGCTGTTCGGCCAGGACGCGGGAGGTATAGGGCAGCTTGTCGTAGGCACCCGACTGAATGGCTTCGATCGCCTCACGGGTGTCGAAGTAGTCAAGCCCAGTACCTGGCAAAGGTTTGCGGTGTTCTGTATTCATGCCGGAAGAACTCAATTCAGTAATGTTCTGTGGGGCAAGGTGCGGGGAGCCCGACGATGAGCCCCCTCGCTCCGATCAACGCTGGGCGATCGGGGCAACCTTGCGCTGCTCCGGACCGATGTACTCGGCGCTCGGCCGAATGATCCGGTTGTTGCTGCGCTGTTCGAACACATGGGACGCCCAGCCGGTGACGCGCGAGCAGACGAAGATCGGCGTGAACAGCTTGGTCGGGATGCCCATGAAGTGATAGGCGGACGCATGGTAGAAGTCGGCGTTCGGGAAGAGCTTCTTCTGCTCCCACATGGTTTCGTCAACGGCGACCGAGACCGGATAAAGCACGGTGTCGCCCACCTCATCCGCGAGCTTTTCGGCCCAGACCTTGATCACCTCGTTGCGCGGGTCGGAAACGCTGTAGATCGCGTGGCCGAAGCCCATGATCTTGTCCTTGCGCTCGAGCATGCCGAGGATCGCTTCGCGGGCTTCTTCCGGACTCTTCCATTGCTCGATCATGTCCATCGCCGCTTCGTTGGCGCCGCCATGCAGCGGACCGCGCAGCGAACCGATGGCACCAGTCACGCAGGAATAGAGGTCGGAGAGCGTCGAAGCACAGACACGGGCGGTAAAGGTCGAGGCGTTGAACTCGTGCTCGGCGTAGAGGATCAGCGAGACGTTCATCACCTTGACGTGCAGGTCGCTCGGCTTCTTGTCGTGCAGCAGCGCGAGGAAATGGCCGCCCAGGGTCTCTTCATCACTGGTGCAGTTGATGCGAACACCGTCGTGAATGAAGCGATACCAGTAGCACATGATCGCAGGGAACGCGGCCATCAGCCGCTCGGCCACGTCGCGCTGCTGGTCGAAGCTGAGCTCCGGCTCCAGCGTGCCAAGTACGGACGAACCGGTACGCATGACATCCATCGGGTGCGCGCTCGCCGGGATGCGTTCCAGCACTTCCTTCAGTGCCTGCGGCAAGTCACGCATGGTCTTCAGGCGATTCTTGTAATCGGCCAGTTGCTGGGTGTTCGGCAGCTCACCATAGAACAGCAGGTAGGCCACTTCCTCGAAATCGCACTCGGCCGCCAGGTCGCGCACGTCGTAACCACGATAGGTCAACCCGGCACCGGTCTTGCCCACGGTACACAGGGCGGTCTGTCCAGCGATCTGTCCGCGCAGGCCCGCGCCGCTCAAAACTTTTGCTTCAGCCATTGCTATCTCCTTCTTGGATTTGTTCTGGATACTGCAAATCACGTTGAAAAATGGATCGCAAAGGCCCCATTGGCAAACCCAATGGGGCCTTCTCGTCAGCTCTTCTTCTGAGCGAACAGCGCGTCGAGGTGCTGCTCGAACGTGTGATAGTTGATTCGATCGTAGAGCTCCATGCGGGTTTGCATGGTGTCGATCACGTTCTTCTGCGTGCCGTCACGGCGCAGCGCGGTGTAGACATTTTCCGCGGCCTTGTTCATGGCACGGAACGCCGACAGCGGGTAGAGCACCAGGGAGACGTCGACGCTGGCCAGCTCTTCGGTGGTGTAAAGCGGCGTGGCACCGAACTCGGTGATGTTGGCCAGAATTGGCGCCTGCACGCGGTCGGCGAAGGTCTTGTACATCGCCAACTCGGTGATGGCCTCGGGGAAGATCATGTCGGCACCCGCTTCGATGCAGGCCGCGGCACGATCCAGCGCGGAGTTCAGACCTTCCACCGCCAGCGCATCGGTACGCGCCATGATCACGAAGCTGTCGTCGGTGCGCGCGTCCACGGCCGCCTTGATGCGGTCGACCATCTCCTGCTGCGAGACGATTTCCTTGTTTGGACGATGGCCGCAACGCTTGGCACCGACCTGGTCCTCGATGTGGATCGCCGCGGCGCCGAACTTGATCATCGACTTGACGGTACGCGCCACGTTGAACGCGGAGGAGCCGAAGCCGGTGTCGACATCCACCAGCAGCGGCAGATCGCAGACATCGGTGATGCGGCGCACGTCGGTCAGCACATCGTCGAGCCCGGTGATGCCAAGATCCGGCAGACCCAGCGAGCCGGCAGCAACGCCGCCGCCGGACAGATAGATGGCCTTGAAGCCGGCACGCTTGGCCAGCAAGGCGTGGTTGGCGTTGATCGCGCCGACGACCTGGAGCGGATGCTCGCTGGCGACGGCGTCACGGAAACGCTGACCGGCAGAAGGAAGAGTCATGCATTACCCCTTTCATGTGGTGTTTGCTCAAGAACGCCCGTGAAGTGACGTTCGACATTGCGCTTGGAAGCGGCGATATGGCGGCGCATCAGCAGCTCCGCCAGTTCGCCATCGCGTTCGGCGATGGCATCGAGAATCCGGTGGTGTTCGGCGAAGGCCTGATGCGGACGGTTCGGCGTGGTGGAGAACTGGATGCGGTACATGCGCACCAGCTGATAGAGCTCGTCGCACAGCAGCTTGGCCAGTGTGCGGTTACCGCTGCCCTGAATGATCCGGTAATGGAAGTCGAAATCGCCTTCCTGCTGGTAATAGCCGACACCGGCCTGAAACGCCTCATCGCGCTCGTGGGTGCTCAGTACCCGGCGCAGGTCGTCGATTTCCGCCTCAGTCATGCGTTCGGCCGCCAGGCGGCAGGCCATGCCTTCCAGGGATTCACGAATCTCGTAAAGCTCGATCAGCTCGGCATGACTGAGCGACACAACCCTCGCTCCAACATGCGGCACGCGGATCAGCAGCTTCTGCCCTTCCAGCCGGTGGATCGCCTCGCGCAATGGCCCGCGGCTTATGCCATAGGTACGCGCCAGCTCCGGCTCGGAGATCTTGCTACCCGGGGCAATCTCGCCTTTGACGATGGCAGCCTGGATCAGACGAAACACGTGCTCGGCCAGCGTGCCACTGTCGAGCTGTTGCGCGGATGAGTGAAGCTCAACGGTATCCAGCATGATTGTCGACAATTCAGGTTTTGATGCGGCGAAAGTACGCCTGCATTGCCAACCAGTCAACAGCCCGCCTACGCAGATTGTCGACACCTTTACTAAAGTCGTAAAAGCGGCAACCTGATCGAGATTAGCTTGAGCCAGGGCAGAGCGCCTTGTAGCGCCGTGAAACCAGCATGCTAGAATGCCAGCCTTTCGCGCCCACCGGCGCTTGCCCGCAATGCCTGTCGCCACTCGATCTCCAGTCATCCCTTCCTTAAGACAACAGGTTCCATGAGAGTAAAAGCCCACTTCCTGCTGTTCTGTACATTACTCCTGCCCGCGATCGGCACCGCTGCCGACAATACGATTTACGGTCTGAACGAACACGTTGGAATCCCCGACTTCGATCTGGAAGTGGACGCCAAGCTCGACACCGGCGCCCAGACCGCGTCGCTCAGTGCGCGTGACATCACCCGATTCAAGCGTGAAGGCGAGTCGTGGGTGCGCTTCTACCTTGCCGTCGACAGCGCCCACGCACACCCCATCGAGCGTCCGCTGGCACGCATCAGCAAGATCAAGCGCCGGGCTGGCGACTATGATCCGGAAGAGGAAAAAACCTATACGGCGCGCCCGGTTATCGAACTCGATCTGTGCATGGGCAAGGCCAAACGCACAATCGAAGTGAACCTCACGGACCGTACCGCTTTCCAATACCCACTTTTGATCGGTTCCGACGCACTCACCCGCTTCGGCGCCCTGGTCGACCCAAGTCGCACCTTTATTGCCGGCAAACCCGGTTGCCTCAACGAATCTGACGCTGACGAGTAATACCCATGCGCGCTCTCACTCTGCATCTGAAAGTCCTGATCTTCATCCTCGTCGCTCTGGGAATTTCGATCACCGCCTACCAGATCTTCATACTGGGCATCCCGGTTACCGAAGACGAAACCGATGACCTGTGGAATATCGACGCCAAGGTCGAGTTCCAGGCCAGCCCACGCGAGCCGGTCAAGCTGCAGATGTACGTGCCGCCACTGAATCAGGAATTCGTCAGCCTCAACGAAAGCTTCATATCCAACAATTACGGCGTCAGCATCAACCGGGCCGATGGCAACCGCCGCGTCACCTGGTCTGCACGCCGTGCGAGCGGAAACCAGACGCTCTATTACCGCCTCGTGCTCACCAAGCGCTACAGCGGTGAGCAGACCAAGGCCACCGGGCCGATCTTCCGCGACAGTCTTCCGGTGGAAGGCGCCGAGAAGATCGCTGCCGAAGCGCTGCTTTCTCCGATTCGTCAGCATTCCGCTGATGTGGAAACCTTCATCAGCGAAGCCATCAAGCGGGTCAACAATCCCAACGACGACAACGTCAAGCTGCTACTGGGCGGCGATGCATCCATCCCGAACAAGGCACGCGTCATCGAATTGCTGCTGTCCATCGCTCACGTGCCGATGGAGCGCGTGCATACCATTCGCCTGAACGCAGACCAGCCGCAAACTCCGGAACTCTGGCTACGCAGCTTCAACGGCGACAAGTGGCTGTTCTTCAACCCCGGCACCGGCGAGCAAGGCCTGCCGAATGACCGCTTGGTCTGGTGGACCGGTGACGAGCCGCTGATCAATCTGGAAGGCGGACGCAATCCGCAGGTGACCTTCACGCTCAATAACAGCGAAATGAACGCCATCCGCCTGGCCAAGCTGACCGACGAGAACACCGACGCCGACTTCCTCGAGTACTCGCTGTATGGCCTGCCCCTGCAGACCCAGCAGACCTACCAGATCATGATCATGATCCCGATCGGCGTGCTGGTGATCCTGATCCTGCGCAACCTCGGCGGCCTGCAGACTCTCGGCACCTTCACCCCGGTACTGATTGCCCTGGCATTCCGCGAAACCCAGATCGGCTTCGGCATCATCCTGTTCACGCTGATCACGGCGCTGGGCCTGTCGCTGCGTTCGTACCTGGAACACCTGAAACTGCAGATGCTGCCGCGCCTCTCGGTGGTACTGACGTTCGTCGTGGTGCTGATCGCCGTGATCAGCCTGCTCAGTCACAAGCTCGGCCTGGAGCGCGGCCTGTCGGTCTCCCTGTTCCCGATGGTGATTCTGACCATGACCATCGAGCGCCTGTCGATCACCTGGGAAGAACGTGGCGGCGGCCATGCCTTCAAGGTGGCGGTCGGCACCCTGATCGCCGCGAGCCTGGCCTTCATGCTGATGAACATTCAGGAGCTGACCTACTTCATCTTCACCTTCCCGGCGGTGCTGCTGATCATGGTGGGCTTCATGCTGGCGATGGGTCGCTACCGCGGCTACCGCCTGACCGAGCTGTTCCGCTTCAAAGCCTTTCTGAAGGATTGAGCCATGTTCGGTCTGATCAAGACGTGGAAGGCCCTCGAGGCCAAGGGAATCATGGGCATCAACCGCCGCAACGCGGACTATGTGCTCAAGTACAACAAGCGCAACCTGTATCCGATCGTCGATGACAAGATCATCACCAAGGAGCGCGCCATCGAGGCCGACATTCATGTGCCGGAGATGTACGGCATCATCGAAACCGAAAAGGACATCGACAAGCTCAAGGATATCGTCAAGGATCACACCGATTTCGTCGTCAAGCCGGCGCAGGGCGCCGGCGGCGACGGCATCCTGGTGATCGCCGACCGTTTCGAAGGCCGCTACAGGACCGTCTCGGGCAAGATCATGACCCATGAAGAGATCGAGCATCAGATCTCCAATATCCTCACCGGGCTGTACTCGCTGGGCGGCCATCGTGACCGCGCACTGATCGAATATCGCGTCACGCCCGACCCGATCTTCAAGAGCATCAGCTACGAAGGTGTGCCGGACATTCGCATCATCGTGCTGATGGGCTACCCGGTCATGGCGATGCTGCGCCTGCCAACCCGTCAATCTGGAGGCAAGGCCAACCTGCACCAGGGCGCCATCGGCGTCGGCGTGGATCTGGCCACCGGCATCACCCTGCGCGGTACCTGGCTGAACAACAAGATTACCAAGCACCCGGATACCACCAACGCGGTGGACGGCGTGCAGCTGCCGAACTGGGACGGCTTCATGAAGCTCGCCGCCGGCTGTTACGAGCTCTGCGGGCTCGGGTATATCGGTGTCGACATGGTGCTCGATCAGGAAAAGGGCCCGCTCATTCTCGAGCTGAACGCGCGCCCTGGCCTGAACATCCAGATCGCCAACGACTGTGGGCTGACGCACCGGGCCCATGCAGTCGAGAACCGCCTGGCGGAACTCAAGGAGAAAGGCATCCAGGAAACGCCGGAGGAACGGGTGAAGTTCTCCCAGGAGCTGTTCGGCCATGTCCCGCCCCACGCCTGAATGACGCAAGCCGGGTAGCCCGCGTATCCTCTCGGGCTGCCCCCTCATCGACTCGACCCATGTCCATCTGCACGCTGCATGCCCTGCCCTACCAGGCCGATCCCGCCTATTGGTTCGAGCACATCCGCCATGCCCCAGGTGCGGTGCTGCTCGATTCGGGCAGGCCGAAGGCCGAGCGCGGGCGCTTCGACATTCTCAGTGCCTGGCCACTGGCTGTGCACGAGCCACGCGACGATGAATCAGGGCGTGATTACTTCCACCGTTTGCGCCAGGCGTTGCGCGGACTTGGCTCCGCCGAGCTGCCCGAGAGCTGTGAGCTGCCGTTTGCCGGAGGCCTGATCGGCCTGTTGAGCTACGACTTCGGTGCCCGCCTCGAGACCCTGCCCCAGCGCGCCCTCGACGACAGCGGTCTGCCACTGGCACGTTTCGGCCTTTATGGCTGGGCGCTGATCAGCGATCACCAGAGGCGCACCAGTCAGTTGGTGTTTCACCCAGCAACGACTTCTTCCGAGCAGATGCGACTGATCGCGCTGTTCGGTTCAACGACCACCGTCGAAAGTGCTCCATTCAGGCTGCACAGCCGTTTCGCTGCCGATCTTTCTGTCGACACGTACCGGAACGGCATCGAGCGCATTCAGACCTACATCCAGGCCGGTGACTGCTACCAGGTCAATTTCACCCAGCGTTTTCGTGCCGGCTGCTCGGGCGACCCATGGAGCGCCTATCGCGCGCTGCGAGAAGCTTGCCCAACGCCGTACGCCGGCTTCGTCGCACTGGAAGACGGCGCTATTGCCAGCCTCTCGCCGGAGCGCTTCCTGCGCCTGCAGCAGGGCCACGTGGAAACCCGCCCGATCAAAGGCACCCGTCCACGCGGTGCGGACGAGCGCAGCGACGCCGCACAAGCGCAAGCGCTGCTCGCCAGTGACAAGGATCGTGCCGAGAACCTGATGATCGTCGACCTGTTGCGCAACGACCTCGGCCGCAGCTGCCGCATCGGCAGCGTGCGCGTTCCGCAGCTGTTCGCACTGGAAAGCTACCCCAACGTGCATCACCTGGTGAGCTGCGTGACCGGCGAACTGGCCGACGGCCACGACGCGTTCGATCTGCTGGCCGGCAGCTTTCCCGGCGGCTCGATCACCGGAGCGCCGAAGATCCGCGCCATGCAGATCATCGACGAGCTGGAACCGACGCGCCGCGCAATCTATTGCGGATCGTTGCTGTACGTCGATGTCAGGGGGGAAATGGACAGCTCCATCGCCATTCGCACACTGCTCATCCGCGATGGGCAAGCCAGCTGCTGGGGCGGCGGTGGCATAGTCGCCGACTCGGACTGGCAGGCGGAGTACCAGGAATCGATCGACAAGGTGAAGGTGCTGCTGCAGACACTGGAGCAGCTACCAGACTGAAGCGACCGGCCATGCACCGGTCGCTTCCTCACTCACTAGAGCGCGAGCTTGCGGTTCGATGCCTTGAGGAATTCCTGCTTCAGCTCGTCGAAGGTGTGCACTGCCGGGAACTGCGGGAACTCGGCGATGACGTTGTCCGGCGCATGGAACAGGATGCCGGCATGGGCCTCGCTGAGCATGGTGGTGTCGTTGTAGGAATCGCCCGCGGCAATGACGCGGTAGTAGAGGCTCTTCAGCGCAATGACCGACTGACGCTTGGGGTCCTTCTGACGCAGCTGATAGTCCACGACGCGATCGGTTTCGTCAGTGATCAGGCGGTGACAAAGCAGCGTCGGGAACCCCAACTGGCGCATCAGCGGCTGCGAGAACTCGTAGAAGGTGTCGGACAGGATCACCACCTGGAAGCGCTCGCGCAGCCAGTCGACGAACTCAGGTGCGCCTTCCAGTGGCTTCAGCGTCGCAATCACCTTCTGGATGTCGGCGAGCTTCAGGCCGTGCTCATCGAGGATGCGCAGGCGCTGCTTCATCAACACGTCGTAGTCGGGAATGTCCCGCGTGGTCGCCCGGAGCGATTCGATTCCGGTGGCCTCGGCAAAGGCGATCCAGATTTCCGGAACCAGCACACCTTCCAGGTCGAGACAGGCTATTTCCACGGGGCCACTCCTCAATGCAGAAAATTGAAGGCGGCACTCTAACGGCAGCTCGCCACCGAAGCAACGCAAGGCTTATACCCGAAGCAGCTGATAAGAGTGCCTAAACGTTATTTAGCGGCATAAACGCCTTTTGCTACCATCCGCTGCCTCAGAGCGCCGAAGCGCCAATGCCATCTATAAGGAAGCCGCCCGATGAGCCCCTCTATCGACGTCGCCGCGTTGGCCACAGCCTACGCCGAGAAATCCCCGCAAGACGTTCTAAAGCTCGCCTTCGACCTGTTCGGCGATGATCTGTGGATTTCCTTCAGTGGCGCCGAAGACGTCGTGCTGCTGGACATGGCCTGGAAGCTGAACAAGCACGTCAAGGTGTTCACCCTTGATACCGGGCGACTGCATAGCGAAACCTACCGTTTCATCGAGCAGGTACGCGATCACTACGGCATTGCCATCGAAATCATGACCCCCGATCCGGCATTGCTGCAGCCACTGGTAAACGAGAAAGGCCTGTTCAGTTTCTATCGTGACGGTCACGGCGAATGCTGTGGAATTCGCAAGATCGAGCCATTGCGACGCAAGCTGGCCACCGTCCGCGCCTGGGCTACCGGGCAGCGCCGCGATCAGAGCCCCGGCACACGCAGCCAGGTATCGGTGCTGGAGCTGGATACGGCCTTCTCCACAGCGGATAACGCGCTGTACAAGTTCAACCCGTTGGCGCAGATGACCAGCGAGGAAGTCTGGGGCTACATTCGCATGCTGGAAATCCCCTACAACAGCCTGCACGAGCGCGGTTTCATCAGCATCGGCTGCGAGCCCTGCACCCGCCCGGTACTGCCCAATCAGCACGAGCGCGAAGGTCGCTGGTGGTGGGAGGAAGCCACTCACAAGGAATGCGGGCTGCATGCCGGCAATCTGATCGCCAAGAACTGAAACTCAGCCAGGGCCGGCAGCGAAGCAACGATAAAAGGACAGCAGGCTGGGCTCCCGGCGTGCTCGACATGGCTCAGTAAGTCGGCAGTTCCATGCCGTCGAACAGCTCATCCAGTTCCGCCTTGTTACGGCACTGGATCGCCTTCTCCAGCATGTCCCTATCCAGGTGCGGAGCAAACTGCTGGATGAAGTCGCACATGAAGCCGCGCAAGAAGGTGCCGCGGCGAAAGCCGATCTTGGTCACACTGGATTCGAACAGCTCGCTGGCATCCAGTACAACCAGATCGGAGTCGAGCTTGGAATCCACAGCCATTCGCGCAACGATCCCAACACCCAGCCCAAGCCGCACATAGGTCTTGATCACGTCGGCATCGGCAGCGGTGAAGACCACTTTCGGCGAAAGCCCGCGATGCCCGAACGCCTCGTCGAGCTTGGAACGGCCGGTGAACCCGAATACGTAGGTCACGATCGGATGCTCGGCGAGTGCTTCGAGCGTGAGCTTTTCGAGCTTTGCCAGCGGATGCCCCTGAGGCACGATCACACAACGGTTCCAGCGATAGCAGGGCATCATCACCAGATCACCGAACAACTCCAGCCCTTCGGTGGCAATGGCGAAGTCGACAGTGCCGTCGGCGGCCATCTCGGCGATCTGCATCGGCGTACCCTGGTGCATGTGCAGGGAAACGTCAGGGTATTGCTTGATAAAGCTGCTAATAACCTGGGGCAATGCGTAGCGCGCCTGGGTATGGGTGGTGGCGATACTCAGGGCGCCCTTCTTTTCGTTGGAGAACTCCTGAGCGATCTGCTTGATGCTCTCGCATTTGCGCAGGATCTCGCCTGCCGTCGTGATGATGCGCTCCCCCGCTGGCGTGACACGGGTCAGATGCTTGCCGCTGCGGGCGAACACCTCGACGCCGAGCTCGTCTTCCAGCAGTCGGATCTGCTTGCTGATCCCGGGTTGCGAGGTGAACAGACTCTGCGCCGTTGCCGAAACGTTGAGGTCATGGTGCGCCACTTCCCAGATGTAACGCAGTTGTTGAAGCTTCATAGAAATCCCTCAAGGCAAAGGCACCACTGCGCCTGCCGCAACACTTATAACCTTATGAACGACGCGCCAACGGATGATAGATGTTCCGCCTGGCGTTTGCTGTGCGACCTTTGGTCTGACTCGCCGCGACTGCCGTTGAGCTTAGCAGCGCGGCGAAAACCGGGCCCGGCGTTTGCTCAGCCACCAGTGCGCTGCTCCAGAAAACGCAACAGGTGATACAACATCTCCGTCCTGGGCATCGAAACGCCAGTCTGCGCTGGGGCAGCGAGCGGTGCCGCATAGATCGCTTCAAGCTCCATCGGCCGGTTCTGAAAACGATCGTGATACATGCTGGGCAGGTAATCGGGCATACGCGCAGTGCCCATCAGCAGCTTTTCCGGAAAGTCCTCCGGCAGCGAACAGCCCAGCGCGTGCGCCGCCGTGCAGACCTCTTGCATGATCGCCTTGACCTGCGCGCGCGCGTGATCGCTACTGAGCAGTGACTCGGTGCCCGCGTCAAGCAACGCCGACAGCCCGTTGAACGGGACATTCCACACCAGCTTCATCCAGCGCGCCTGGGCCAGGCTGGGCATCGGCGACGAGTCCACGCCTGCCTGACGGAACATCTCGACGATCGCGTTCAGCAACGCAAGTTGTGCCTGCTCGTCGCCGCCGGCCGGTCCAGAGTGGTAACCGAGATTCACCCCGCCCAGTGCCTGATGCTCCACCACGCCGGGCGCCGAGCGATGGGCACAGATCGCACACAAGCCACCGAGCAGATGTACGGTGTCAGGGAGGAATGGCCTGATGGCATCTTCCACCCCCAAACCATTCTGCAGCACCACGACCTTGCAATCAGGAGCGGCCAGCTGCGCGATGATCGGCGCGAGTGCCTCATTGCTGGTGCTTTTGGCACCGACCAGCAACCAGTCGCACGCCGGCATCTTTGCCGCATCGCGATAGACCTGCGGCCGCTCCAACAACAACGATCCATGAACGGCACTGTTTACCTGTAGCCCGCGCTCGTGCACCGCGGCGTATTCGCTACGCAACAGAAAGTGCACATCGTAGCCGGCACGCGCCAGCATCAAACCGTAAAAACCGCCGATGGCCCCGGTGCCGATGATGCCGATACGTGGACTCACTGCAGACATAAGCACTCCAGATCAGTGGACCGGCCGCGCTCGTTGGGCCAGCCGGTAAAAGGTCGAACGATAGCAGTCCGGCACGCAACGTCCCAGTGACTGGCGTGGCAGCGTGATGGGTGCACTGGGGGCAAGCCTCAATAGGCCATCAATCTCGTTGTCGAGTGCGGCCTTTAGCGATAAGGTTCCGTTTCCCCGCTGCGCCCTCAGGCTGTGTTCCGCCGCACCGGGATCGCTGGCGGACGGCTCCCGTGATTCCTGACGAGTAACAAATGGCTGATTTACCAATCGACGACCTTAACGTTGCCTCCAACGTGACCCTCATCACGCCAGAGCAACTGAAGCGTGAAATTCCGCTGACCGCCTCGGCACTGCAGACCGTCTCCCACGGGCGCCAGGTGGTACGCGACATTCTCGACGGCAAGGATCACCGCCTGTTCATAGTGATCGGTCCTTGCTCCATTCACGATCTGAAGGCCGCCCACGAGTACGCCGAGCGTCTCAAGGTGCTGGCAGAAAAGGTGTCCGACAGCCTCTTCCTCGTCATGCGGGTGTATTTCGAGAAGCCACGCACCACCGTCGGCTGGAAAGGCCTGATCAACGATCCGTATATGGACGACTCCTTCAAAATCCAGGACGGCCTGCACATCGGCCGCAAGCTGCTGCTCGATCTCGCCGAGATGGGCCTGCCCACCGCGACCGAAGCGCTCGATCCGATTTCGCCGCAATACCTGCAGGACCTGATCAGCTGGTCGGCCATCGGCGCCCGTACTACCGAGTCCCAGACGCACCGTGAGATGGCCTCGGGCTTGTCCTCGGCGGTCGGCTTCAAGAACGGTACCGACGGCAGCCTGACCGTGGCCATCAATGCCCTGCAATCGGTTTCCAGCCCGCACCGTTTCCTCGGTATCAACCAGTCCGGCGGCGTTTCCATCGTCACCACCAAGGGCAACAACTATGGCCACGTCGTGCTCCGCGGCGGCAACGGCAAGCCTAACTACGACTCGGTCAGCGTCGCGCTGTGCGAGCAGGATCTGAAGAAGGCGGGCATCCGCCCCAATGTGATGATCGACTGCAGCCACGCGAACTCCAACAAGGACCCTGCCCTGCAGCCGCTGGTAATGGACAACGTCGCCAATCAGATTCTGGAAGGCAACAACTCCATCGTTGGCCTGATGGTGGAAAGCCACCTTGGCTGGGGTAACCAGTCCATTCCGAAGGATCTGAGAGATCTCAAGTACGGCGTATCGATCACCGATGCCTGTATCGACTGGGAAACCACCGAGAAGGCGGTGATGAGCATGCACGACAAGCTAAAGGACGTACTGCCAAGACGGCAGCGCGACTGAAACGAAAAACGCCGGTCTCCCGGCGTTTTTTTATGGGGTCGGTTCCACCCTGCCCGAGGTCGGTCGATTGCGCTCGATGTAACGTTCGACATAGGAACACGACGGAATCACCTGGTACCCCTCGCGCTCGGCATATTCGAGCGCGTGCTGCGTCAGCACAGCAGCGATGCCTCGCCCACGCAGCGCATCCGGAACGAAGGTCCGGTACATGTCCAGCGTCTGCTTGCCCAAATCCATATAGGCCAGATAGGCACAATGACCGTCGATCACGGCCTCGAAGCGATGCCCCGCCAGGTCATGGTGAACACGCACCGTATCGCTCATTTTGACTCCTCAGCAGGATTGCCCTGTCTTCTTGTTCTCGATCACGCTGCGGTCCATGACGCAGAACTGGCAGCCGAAACATACACAGGTGTCTTTTCTACCTGTTTCGCATCCGTTCGAACAGCCTCAGCTGATCAATATTTGTGCGCGGGATTGAAGGAACTTTCGATCAAACAGAAGATCAGGCAACTATGAGTGCATGTATTCCCGGCGAACACTGGATGTTTTTTATCCAACTTTCGCAAAGGGGTGGTAAAGCAAAAGGCCATTTGAAAAAAAACCTGTGGCTCCGAGGCTCGCTCCGTTTACTTAAGCTAAGTTCTAGGTAGTATGTGCGCGCAAACTTTCCATAACGGAAGTTGCTTATGGATTTCCACCTTAAGGGGAACAAGATGAACAACGTTCTGAAATTCTCTGCTCTGGCTCTGGCCGCAGTTCTGGCTACCGGTTGCAGCAACAGCATGACCAAAGAAAGCGAAGCTCGCCTGACCGCGACCGAGGACGCCGCTGCCCGCGCCCAGGCTCGCGCTGACGAAGCGTACAGCAAGGCCGACGAAGCTCTGGCCGCCGCTCAGAAGGCTCAGCAGACCGCTGACGAAGCCAACGAGCGTGCTCTGCGTATGCTGGAACGCGCCAGCCGCAAGTAAGCTTGTAGAAATAAAAAAGCCGACCTTCGAGGTCGGCTTTTTTTATGCGCGCAGATCAGTAGTCAAAACAACTGGTCTTCCTGTACGGCCACTTCCGTACGTTGTTCGGCAATCTGGATCGGCAGGCCGTCCTCGCCTGCGATGATCTCCCGCACCATTTCCCAGTCGAGATGCAGCTTGCCTGCAGCATCGTCACGCTTGAGTAGCGTATTGATGACGACCGCATGCTTATCCATCAAGGTGAGCGTTTGCTGATCACCCTCTTCCAGCGGCGCATGGGCCTCGAGATAAACCTTGCCTTCGCTCACGCCGAATTTGTAGGGCTCATCGACGATGCGGACCGGCGTCCCCACCTTCACCATCTTCGCCAGCTCCAGCACATTGTGGTTGAGCATGCGGAAGCAAC
This sequence comes from Stutzerimonas kunmingensis, assembly GCF_900114065.1. Lineage (GTDB taxonomy): Bacteria > Pseudomonadota > Gammaproteobacteria > Pseudomonadales > Pseudomonadaceae > Stutzerimonas > Stutzerimonas kunmingensis. Next base: position 335,797 of record NZ_FORS01000002.1, on the reverse strand, counting down.
CGTGACTGACGCGCATGCCAATACCGAACTTCTTGTTCGAGCCATGAATAAGGTAGCCAGGCAGTGCCAGACTCATCTTGTACGGCCCCAGCGGGTTATCCGGCCCCGGCGGCACCACCTTCGGCAGCGGGTCGCCATCAGCGGCGTGCTCGTCACGGATGGACTGCGGAGGGTACCAGGCGGGGTTGCTGGTCATTGCCGAAATCCGCGTATTACCTACCGGCGATCCCCAACCCTCGCGCCCGATACCGAGGGGGAAGGTATGCACGACATTCTTTCCTTCCGGGAAGTAATAAAGGCGGTACTCGGCAATGTTGATCACCACGCCTTCACGCGGGCCCGGCGGCAGAATGAAACGGGTCGGCAGAATGATGTCCGTGCCCTCGCCTGGCAGCCAGGGATCGACGCCCGGGTTTGCCGCTACCAGCTCCAGATAGCCAAGGTCATGGGTTTCACCGATGGCCGCGAAGGTGTCTTCGTACTTGGCCTTGATGACCTGAATCTGGCCGACGATGTCGTCGCCTTCGGGCGGCAGCGGCAGCTCGAGCGCCGCGCTGGTGCCTGCTGAAAGCAAAGCAGCGAGTGACAAACAGGAGGCGACTGCAAACGCGCGCGAGAGCATTCAGAAAATCCTTGAGAACTTGGTGTGATGGAATGGTGCGATTGTACGTGAACCGGGCTAACCGTGAGCTACCAGGCAGAAGCGGCAGACGGAAGGCCCTTGCGTCGGGCCTCCAGCAACTGCCTGCAGTTCGGACATAGCTGTCGGTCCTTCAGCGTGGCGCGCTCGAGCTCCCTCCAGCGAGGCTGCGCAGGCAGCAGACCGCCACACAGGGTACGGTCCGCATTGCCGCTCAGCTCAAGCTGGCGCAACGCCAGGTGCAGTCGATTCTCGCGGCAGGCGAACATGTCGTACTGTTCGTCCGGCACGATGATCCGATAAGCGTAAAGGGTCCTGGCTGAGCGCGACATCTGAGGCTCCAATCGAGGGCGCGACAGTAGCTGCGCGCACGCTTCAAAGCAAGGGCTCGAGCACCGGCCAGACGGTATCCAGCAGCTGGGTCTGGGCCTCTGCGGTGGGGTGAATGCCATCGGCCTGCATCATCCCCGCGACGCCACCAACCCCCTCCAGCAGAAACGGCACATAAGCCACCGGTTTCTCCGCTGCCAGCGAGTCGAAAGCGTCAGCGAACGCGCGGGTGTAACGCTGCCCGAGATTGGGCGGCATACGCATTCCAAGCAACAGGACCTCTGCACCCGCCTCGCGGCTGCGATCGATCATCTCGGCAAGATTCTGTTTCAATTGCGCTGGCGACTGCCCACGCAGACCGTCGTTGCCTCCCAGCTCGAGAATCACCACCTCGGGAGCATACTCCTCGAGCAACGGATCAAGCCGCGCGAGCCCGCCAGACGTGGTGTCGCCACTGATCGAAGCGTTCACCACGCGCCACGAATCATCCGCCCCGACCAGGCGTTCCTGCAGCAGATGCACCCACCCCTGGCTGGTTTCCAGCCCGAAAGCCGCGCTGATACTATCGCCGACCACCAGTACGGTTCCGGCCAGGGCTCCCTGAGTCCAGCACAGCAGCGCCAGAGCCCCGCATTTCAGCCACTTTCGCATCGGATCCCCTCATGAGCGGCAACATTCTCGACGCCCGGAACCTTAACAAAGTGGTACCCAGCGCGGAAGGCGAGCTGAGCATCCTGGCCGACCTCTCGCTGCAGCTGGCCAAGGGCGACAGCCTCGCCATCGTCGGCACCTCCGGCTCGGGAAAGTCGACCCTGCTCGGTCTGCTCGCCGGGCTGGATCTGCCGAGCTCCGGGGAAGTGCACCTCGCGGGCCACGCGTTGGCCGCGCTCGATGAGGATCAGCGCGCACGCGTACGCGCCGAACACGTCGGCTTTGTCTTCCAGTCGTTCCAGTTGCTGGACAGCCTGAACGCGCTGGAGAACGTCATGCTGCCCCTTGAGCTGGATGGCCGTCGCGATGCCCGCGAGCGCGCCACCGAACTGCTTGGCCGCGTCGGCCTCGGCGAGCGCCTGCACCACTATCCGCGACAGCTTTCGGGAGGCGAGCAACAGCGGGTTGCGCTGGCCCGCGCCTTCGCCGCCGAGCCCGACGTACTGTTTGCCGATGAGCCCACCGGCAACCTCGACACGCATACCGGCGCGCACATCACCGAGCTGCTTTTCGAACTCAATCGCGAGCGTGGCACCACGCTTGTGCTGGTGACCCATGACGAGCGCCTGGCCAAACGTTGCCATCGCATGATTCGCCTCGAGGGCGGTCGGCAGATCGCTGCCGAGGCGGCTGAATGATGCGCATGCCCAAGGCCCGCCTGTTCGCCCTGGCCTACCGGCAGTTATTGCGTGACGCTCGCGCCGGTGAGTTGCGCGTGCTGTTCTTCGCGCTGGTCATCGCCGTGGCCGCCAGCACCGCGATCGGTTATTTCGGCGCACGCCTGAACGGCGCCATGCTGCTACGCGCCAGCGAATTCCTCGGTGCTGACCTGGTGTTGAGCGGCAGCGCGCCGGCAGCGCCAGCGCAGATCGAAGCGGGCACGGCGCAAGGCCTCGTGCATGCCCAGGTCGTCGAGTTCTCCAGCGTCATCGCGACCGATGAGGATCTGCAGCTTGCCAGCGTCAAGGCCGCCAGCAACGGTTATCCGTTGCGGGGCACCCTGCGCAGCGCTGCGCAGCCCTATGAAACCGAGCAGCCCGGCGGCGCTCCTGCACCCGGCGAAGCCTGGGCCGAGGCGCGGCTGTTTGCAGCACTTGACCTGGAGATCGGCGACAGCATCGAGGTCGGCAACAAGCCGCTGCGCCTGACCCGCGTGCTGACCTACGAGCCGGACCGGGTTGGCGATTTCTACAGCCTGACGCCTCGGGTGCTGATGCACCTGGAGGACCTGGCCGCGACCGGTGTCGTGCAACCCGGCAGCCGCGTCCGTTATCGCGAGCTGTGGCGAGGTGAAAGCGCGGCATTGGCGGCCTATCAGCAGTCACTGCAAAGCGATCTGCAGGCGCACCAACGCATCGAAACGGCCAACGACAGCAATCGCCAGATCGGCGGTGCCCTTGGTCGGGCCGAACGCTATCTGAATCTGGCCAGCCTTGCCGCCATCCTGCTGTCCGGGGTGGCGGTCGCGCTCTCCGCCGCCCGCTTCGCTGCGCGCCGCTTCGATGCCAGTGCACTGTTGCGCTGCCTGGGCCTGTCGCGTCACGACGCCCTGCTGCTCTACGCCCTGCAACTGGGCATGCTCGGCCTGCTGGCGAGCATCGCCGGTGCGCTGCTCGGCTGGGCCGCGCAGCACGGACTGTTCTTTTTGCTGCGCGATCTGCTCGCCCAGGAAATACCACCTGGCGGCATCTGGCCGGCCTCGGCAGGCATCGCAACCGGGCTGGTGGCCCTGGCAGGCTTTGCCCTGCCGCCGCTGGCGGGGCTGGGGCGCGTGCCTCCGCTGCGCGTGCTGCGCCGCGACATGCTGCCGGTACCACCTAGCGCGTGGCTGGTCTATGGGACCGCGATTTTCGCCCTCGGGCTGATCATGTGGCGGCTGAGTCTGGATCTGAAGATCACGCTGGCACTGCTTGGCGGCGGCCTGCTCGCCACGCTGCTGCTTGGCGGTGTGCTTCTTATGGGGCTCAAGGCCATGCGCCGCCTGCTTGCCGGTGCCTCGCTGAGCTGGCGCCTGGGCCTCGGCCAGTTGCTGCGCCATCCACTGGCTGCCGCCGGACAGGCCCTTGCCTTCGGCCTGATCCTGCTGGCCATGGCACTTATCGCGCTGCTGCGAGGTGAGCTGCTCGATACCTGGCAGGACCAGCTGCCGAACAACGCACCGAATCATTTCGTGCTCAATGTTCTGCCGGCGGAAAGGGATGCCTTTGCCGAGCGCATCGCGGCCATCTCGGACCATGCCGCGCCACTGTATCCGGTCGTGCCAGGACGCCTGATCGCGATCAACGGCGAGCCGGTGCGCCAGCTGGTCAGCAAGGAATCCCAGGGTGAGCGCGCGATCCGCCGCGACCTGAGCCTGACCTGGGCCGCCGAACTACCGAAGGACAATCACATCGTCGCGGGCACCTGGTGGGGCAATCAGGGCGACGCTGACATTCCCGGGGTATCCGTCGAGGCGGAACTTGCGAAAAGCCTGCAATTGAAGGTCGGTGATCGACTGTCCTTCACCATAGGCGGGCTGACCCGCGAGGCCAGCGTCACCAGCCTGCGCGAGGTCAACTGGGACAGCTTCCAGCCCAACTTCTACATGATCTTCGAACCGGACACCCTGCAGGGCATGCCGGCCACCTACATGACCAGCTTCCACCTGCCGCCTGGCAAGGAACGCGAACTGGTTGAGCTGGCCCGCGCGTTTCCTTCGGTCACCCTGCTGCAGGTCGAGGCGCTGCTGGCTCAATTGCGCAGCATCCTTGCGCAGGTATCACTGGCCGTGGAATACGTACTGCTGTTCGTCCTGGCCGCCGGACTGGCGGTTCTATTCGCCGGGCTGCAAGCGACGCTGGACGAGCGCATTCGTCAGGGCGCGTTGCTCAGGGCGCTCGGTGCAGAGCGGGGCTTGCTGCTTCGTGCGCGCCGAGCCGAGTTCGGCCTGTTGGGCGCCGCCAGCGGCCTGCTCGCCGCACTCGGCTGCGAGCTGGTCAGCGCCCTGCTCTATCACTACGCATTCGATCTGCGCTGGCAGCCGCACCCATGGCTGCTGGTACTGCCCTTGATAGGTGCTTTGCTGGTCGGTGGCGCCGGTCTGATCGGTACTCGACGCGCGCTGAATGCGAGCCCGCTGACCGTACTGCGCGAGAGTTGAAGCGCTACAATCGGCGACTTTTCAGCGAGGACGCAAATCCATGAGTCGCTATCGCCCACCGCGCCCGGCCGGCACGCCCCTGATCACCCCAGAAGGCGAGGCTCGGCTGCGTGCCGAGCTGCACGAACTCTGGCACGTCAAGCGCCCGCAGGTGACCCAATCGGTGAGCGAAGCGGCGGCGCAGGGTGATCGTTCGGAGAATGCTGAATACACCTACGGCAAGAAGATGCTGCGAGAGATCGACAGCCGCGTGCGATTTCTGACCAAGCGTCTGGAAAAGCTCAAGGTCGTAGGCGACCGGCCCAGCGACCCGAACAAGGTGTATTTCGGCGCATGGGTGACCCTGGAGGACGAGGATGGTGAGGAGTCGCGCTATCGGATCGTCGGTCCTGACGAACTGGACCTGCGCCAGGGTCTGATCAGCATCGATTCGCCCCTGGCGCGGGCGTTGGTGGGCAAAAGCCTGGATGCCGAAGTCCAGGTGCAAACCCCGACCGGGATAAAGCTCTGGTACGTGGTCGCTGTCGAGTATCAGTGACCGGCAGGTCAATATCAGACGGACTGGTCATGATCTTCGGCGATTGTGCTGACTTCTCAAAGCGATTGGCGGCTAAAAAGAAATATCATCACTTTCTTACCCAGGCGCCGTTTCGCTCGGTAACAACGGCCGCACGCCGCACAGATATCACCGCAATATCACCTCCCGTCGTAATTGCCCGACTAGAGCGGACGCGCCCCCGCTCGGCACTTATGGCACGAATGCTGCGCTCTTCAGCGCGCAGTACGCGCCATGCGCGGTGAACGGCAATGGACTGCCCACAGCCCGATTCACATTCGAAGAGTGCGTCCATGAACAAGAACAAAACCTTGCTCGCTCTCTGTCTCGGTAGCGCCATGGCGCTTGCCGGTCAGGCTCATGCTGCTACTGGCAGCGGCTACACCGCTACGAAGTACCCGATCGTGCTCGCCCACGGCATGCTCGGCTTCGACAGCCTGCTGGGCATCGATTACTGGTACGGCATCCCCAGCGCGCTGCGCCGCGACGGTGCGCAGGTCTACGTCACCGAAGTCAGTCAGCTCAATACGTCCGAATTGCGCGGTGAGGAACTGCTTGCGCAGGTGGAGGAAATCGTCGCCATCAGCGGCAAGCCAAAGGTCAATCTGGTTGGCCACAGCCACGGCGGCCCAACCGTGCGCTATGTAGCCGGTGTCCGGCCGGACCTGATCGCCTCGGTAACCAGCGTGGGCGCACCTCACAAGGGTTCGGACGTCGCCGATCTGATCCGCAAGATCCCCGAGGGCTCCTCTGGCGAGGCGATCATCGCCGGACTGGTGAACGCCATGGGCAGCTTCATCAATTTCGTTTCCGGCAGCTCAAGCACGGCCCCGCAGGACTCTCTCGGCTCGCTGGAGTCACTCAACAGCGAAGGCGCCGCCCGCTTCAACGCCAAATTCCCGCAAGGCATTCCCACCACCGCTTGCGGCGAGGGCGCCTACAAGGTCAATGGCGTGCGCTACTACTCCTGGAGTGGCACCAGCCCGCTGACCAACCCACTGGATATCAGCGACGCCATGATGGGTGCCGGAGCCCTGGCATTCAGCGGGCCCAACGATGGACTGGTCGGGCGCTGCAGCTCGCACCTGGGCATGGTGATCCGCGATAACTACCGGATGAACCACCTGGACGAGGTCAATCAGTTCATGGGGCTGACCAGCCTGTTCGAGACCGATCCGGTCAGTGTCTATCGCCAACACGCGAACCGCCTGAAGAACGCGGGCCTTTGACGCGCGACTCTTCGTGAACCAGGCCGGGATCGTCGATCCCGGCCGCTATCACCGAGCACCCCATGAGCAAATACATAATTCTTCTGGTGCTGGCCGTGGCGCTAAGCCTGACCATCATGCAGAGCCGATCGACACCCAGTCCGGCTGCAGTGGCCGAGTCGCCATCGGCCACCTCACCCGCCACGGCTGCCCCAACACCACCCCGGAAGCCGCTGAAAACCCAACCGGCACCGCAAGGCGCGCCGCAGTTGCCGACGTCGTTCAAGGGCACCCAGGTCGATGGGCAGTTCCGTCTGGATGAAGCCGGCAACCTGCTAATCGGCGCCGAACTTCGGCATCTGTTCGATTACTTTCTCGCCGCAGCCGGAGAGGAGCCGTTGAAGAACAGTATCGAACGCTTGCGCCGATACATCGTCGCCGAGCTGCCGGAGCCGGCCCAGAGCCAGGCATCAGCAGTACTCATCCAATATCTCAACTACAAGCGCCAACTGCTTGATCTGGAAGCGACTTATTCGCGAACCACGGACATCTCAGCGCTACGCCAGCGCTTGAGTGCCGTGCAGGCGTTGCGCGCACGCGTGCTGGAGCCGGCTGTTCACCAGGCGTTCTTCGCCCCGGACGAGGCCTATGATCGCTTCAGCCTGGAGCGCCTGGCCATTCAAGCCGATTCAGCACTGGACAGCGAAGCCAAGGGCCGCGCCATCGACCAGCTGCGCGTCGAATTGCCCGGCGACCTGCAAGAGCTGCTCGTGCCGCAGCTGCAAAGCGAACTGCGAGAGCAGACTGTCGCCTTGCAGGCCCAGGGCGCCGATGCACAGCAGATCCGCCAGCTGCGCCAGCAGTTGGTGGGCAGCGAGGCTGCCGCCCGACTCGAGGCACTGGATCGACAGCGCGCGCAGTGGCAGCAACGGGTCGCAGTCTATCAACAGGAACGTCAGCGTATCGAAGCCACTCGCGGCCTGGACGATGTCGAGCGTCGCAGCGCTATCGAGCGGCTGGAGGCCGAGCAGTTTGACGAGGGCGAACGCTTGCGGCTTGTCGCTGCCTTTCAGCAGCAGGAAGTGGCGGAGCGCTGAGAGCGGTCAGTTGGCCGCGGTCTTGCGGTCGGCCTCGAGCAGATAGCGCTCGCGCTGGTAGGCCAGGTAGTACTTGTTGACGCTGTTGACGTATGCCACTACGCCCATGCCAACGCTTTCCATGGCAATTCGCTCGACCTGGAAGAACCACTGATCCGGGTTCAGACCGCGCCGACGGGCTTCGGCGCGCATGCTCTGCACCCGCTGCGGGCCGAGGTTGTAGGCGGCGAGAATGAACGCCATGCGCTCACGCTCGTTCAGTCGCGGGCTGGCGAAAAAGTTACGACGGATGTTCGCCAGATACTTCGCACTGGCCTGCACGTTGTTGTCCAACTGGTGGATGTTGCTGACACCCATCGCACGAGCCGTGGCCGGCGTCACCTGCATCAACCCCGTGGCACCGCCGGCGCCCCGCGCCGCGGGGTTCAGGGTGGACTCCTTGAACGCCAGGGCGGCGAGGTTCAGCCAGTCCAGCTCGATCTGTTCGGCATAGCGCTGCAGGGTCGGACGAACCTTTTCCAGACGCTGGCGGCCCACTCGGTCGAGCGGGTACTGGACCTTGTACAGACGCCGGTAGACGCGCTCGAAGGCCGCATCCTGGTTGTCTGGCAGGTCGAAATCCTTGAGAAAGCGATCAGCACTGGCGCGCAACATGCTGGCGTCGTTCCGCACGAACCAGTGCATGCTGGCCTTGTCGCCCAGGCTCAGGTGCTGCTCGATGCGCAGTTTCGGCATGACCTTGGCCCAGCGCTCGGCGATGGTCTGCTCGACCACGGTCGCCGGATAGACGCCGGCCTGCACCATCTCCAGCACATCCTCGACGGCCAACGTGGGGTCGACCCACTCGGCAACGATCGGCGCCAGCTTGCGCTCCATCAGTTGCTTGTTCAGCCGCGCGAGCGCCGGCCCTGCGGCGCTGCCAGGTGGCAACGCAAGGCTGCGCCCGGATAGCTGGTCCAGACGCTGATAGCGTGGGCCGCCCTGGCGGCCGACCAGCACCAATGACACGTCGCTGACTACCGGCCGGCTGCGGCTGATGCCTCTCATGCCCGCCAGCGGCAGTAATTCGCCGGGCGCTACCAGATCCCCCTCGCCGCGCTGCAGCGCGCCAAGCAACTGATCCTTGGCTTTGGGGATGATCTTCAGGGTAATCGGCCGCGCGGATGCAGCATTGCGATTCAGGTACTGCTCGAAGGCCCGCAGCCGCGCGTACTCGACGCCAATCGCTTCGCCTTTCACCTCACCGGAGCTGTTTCGGCTCTGATTGACCAGCACGCGCAGTACGCCACTACGGCGAATTTCGGCGAGATCACGTACCTTGTCGTTCGCTTGCCACGCCTCGGGACCCGCCACGCGCGCAGTCGCCATCGTTGGCATCAGGGCCAGCAGCAGGCAGAACATGAGTGGCAGCAATCGTGGCATCGGGATGCACCGGTGTGAAGACGCAGAGAACGCTGGTGCGGTGCTCCCTGCCCGCAAAAGGTGGCAAAGGTTCTCACAGGTTGGCTTGTTCCGCCAGTTTACTCTCCAAACCGGTTTAGCTATAACTCCTATATTATTGATTTAGTTAGTTTTTAATTTCGAGGTATCCATGCAGCTTATCGACATTGGCGTCAATCTGAGCCACCCGACATTCGCCTCCAGCGTACCTGCGGTCGTCGAGCGCGCCAGAGCGGCCGGCGTCGTGCAGATGGTGCTTACCGGCACCAGCCTCGAAGAAAGCGAAGCTGCTCTCAAGCTCTGTCGCCAAGTGGACGAGTCCCGCCTGCACCTGTTCAGTACCGCGGGTGTGCATCCGCATGATGCGAGCCACTGGACGACTGACAGCGCCAGCCAGTTGCGCGGCCTTCTCGCCGAGCCCGAAGTGCGCGCAGTCGGCGAATGCGGCCTGGACTTCAATCGCGATTTTTCACCGCGACCGCTACAGGAGCGCGCGCTGGAGGAACAGTTGCAACTCGCCGTCGAACTGCAGGTGCCGGTCTTTCTGCACGAACGCGACGCCAGCGACCGGTTGCTGGCGATTCTGCGACCGTTTCGAGACCACCTCCCTGCGGCGGTGGTGCACTGTTTCACCGGTGAAAAACAGGCGCTGTACGGCTATCTCGACCTGGACCTGCATGTCGGCATCACCGGCTGGATATGCGACGAACGCCGCGGTACCCATCTGCATCCCCTGGTGAAGGACATCCCTACAGGTCGTCTGATGCTCGAGAGCGACGCGCCGTATCTGCTGCCACGCACCTTGCGACCGAAGCCTAAGAGCGGCCAGAACGAACCGGCCTACCTTACGGAAGTACTGCGCGAAGTCGCGCTCCATCGCGGCGAGAGCGAAGCGTCGCTGGCGGCTCACACCACACGCTGCGCGCGCGCGTTCTTCGGCCTGCCGGACCTCGACTGAGTCACAGAAATTTCTCAAGCTCTGCCTCAGGCGGCCGTTAAATGTTCAGCCGCAGTGCAAGCAAGCGTTCCGCTACGCGCGCGCAACCTCCTATAGAAGAAGAGCAGTCATGGCCGTTTGGATTCGCGATCTGTCGCTCAAGTACAAGTTCTGGGCACTGAACATGGTGACCTTCGTCATCGCGTTGCTGCTGGTGCTTTACGCCGTACAACTGGAGCAAAGCGCCCGTAGCACCGACGCCGTCGCTGCAGCGCAGGCGCGTGCGTCGCTGCTGGCGAGCTGGCCGGCCGATGCTGCGCTGCCGCAGGGTGCGGACCTGATCGCGTTCCAGGCAGATCAGCGCGCCGCGGTCGAGGGTCAGGCTATCGCCGAAAGCGGCTGGACCACCCTCGCCCACGACCGACTGTTCTCCAGCAATCCCGTGGTCGGCGCCCACCTGATCTCCGCGACGAATGGTCAGAAGCTGGCTGTACTGGCCCGCGCGCCCAGCGCTGTTCAGGTACTGAGCCAGCACTTTTTCAGCTACGCCGTGGCGGTCGCAGTGCTGATGCTCGGCCTGCTCGGCGCTTCGCAACTGCTTATCCGCTTTCTGCTCAGCCACCTCAACACGCTCAAGGACGTCATGCTGCACGTGGAGCGCAGTGGCGACCTGCAGGCACGGGTTCCGCTGGACAGCCGTGACGAAGTCGGCCAGATGGCCAGCGCATTCAACGCCATGCAGGGCGGCTATCAACGCGTGGTCAGCACCGTCGCCCAGGCTGCCGCGCGTCTCGACGAGGGCGCCAGCCGGCTCGCCACGAGCATGAACGACGTGCACAAGGGCATGCGCGGTCAGCAGGGTGAAACCGACCAGGCAGCCACGGCCATCAACGAAATGAGCGCCACGGTGCACCAGATCGCCGAGCATGCACGCGAAACTCGCGATCAATCACAGAACGCCGACCGCCTTGCGGGCGATGGCCACCGGGTCGTCGGCCGCGTGGAGAAGTCCATCTCCAGCCTATCCCAGGGCGTGCAGCAGACCGGCGAGATGATCGAGCAGCTCGCCGCTGACAGCCAGAAGATCAACGGCGTGGTCAACGTGATCCACAGCATCGCCGAGCAGACCAACCTGCTGGCGCTCAACGCCGCAATCGAAGCAGCCCGGGCCGGTGAACAGGGCCGCGGATTCGCCGTGGTTGCCGATGAGGTACGCAACCTGGCCAAGCGTGTGCAGAGCTCCACCGATGAGATCACCCAGATGATCTCCGGCCTGCAGGCGATGACTCGCGACGCCGTGGAGTTCATGCAGGAGAGTTCACTGAAAGCCGACGATTGCGTGCGCGAGGCCCATGAAGCAGCGCAGGCACTTGAAGCCATCGCCGACGCGGTAGCACAGATGCGCGAAAGCAATACGCAGATCGCCGTTGCCGCCGAGCAGCAGAGCCAGGTCGCCGAAGAGCTCAACCGCTCGGTTACCGGCATCCGCGACGTCACGGAACGCACCGTGGAGCAGACCGTAAGCTCAGCCAGCACCAGTGCCGAGCTGGCCGCGCTGTCCACCGATCTGAGCCGGGCCATCGGCCAGCTCAAGCTCTAGCTTCCTGCCAATGCGGCGTTGCGCTCGTGCAACGTCGTCCGCGCTCGAAAAGCATGCACCGCCTCGAGCGCAGCCCCAAAACAGGGCATCCCCCTAGTGCCACCCTTCCCCACGACGCCTGCAGCGCGCGATTTTTGTGCATTGGCATCGCTCTTGCTTTGCATCCTTTGCGAAGAAAGCTGCTGCACCTGCGAAGACAATTTGAAATAGCTGACTAGGGTTCCGACTCGTTGACGTGAGTGGCTGGTCCGAGAGTTGGCGACCTCCAGCGAGGTTACACGGCGGGATAAAAGCCCGGGAGACAGCGTGATTGCACGCAGCTCCTGCGCTATTCCCAACACTGGAGGGTTTGCCATGTGCCCGCTCGAAACGGCTTTGCCGTTCTCCGCTCTGCCTTGTGCCAGGGCCTCTGCCGCACCCGAACTTCACAGTATTCCACCTGTTGCCGCGGCCGTTGCACGGGGCATCTGCCCATGCGTCTGATCAACCGCACTCCCGGACGTAGCGGCTGGTTGGCACTGGCAATTCTGCCCTTCGCCCTGCTGCTGGCGCTGTACCTGACCAACTCGGCCCAGCGCCTGGAACTGAACCCCAACGACAAGTTGCTGCCCAGCTTCGGCCAGATGAGCGCAGCCGTCGAACGCCTCGCTTTCACCCCCGACAAACGCTCCGGCGACTATCTGTTCTGGCAGGACACCGCCTCCAGCCTCAAGCGCCTCGGCACCGGGCTTGCCATCGCGGCAGTGGCCGGCCTGTGCCTGGGTATCGTTGCCGGCACCCTGCCGCTGTTCAGCGCGCCGCTCTCGCCGTTGCTCACGGTGCTGTCGATGGTGCCACCGCTGGCGATCCTGCCGATCCTGTTCATCGTCTTCGGCCTGGGTGAACTGTCCAAGGTGATGCTGATCGTCATCGGTATCACGCCGATCCTGGCTCGTGACCTTGAACACCGAGCACGAGAAATCCCCCACGAGCTGCTGATCAAGGCGCAAACCTTGGGCGCCAACACCTGGACCCTGATCCTGCGCCTGGTCCTGCCGCAGCTGATGCCGCGCCTGCTGATCAGCCTGCGCCTGGTGCTCGGTTCGGCCTGGCTGTTCCTCATCGCCGCCGAAGCCATCGCCTCCACCGATGGCCTGGGCTACCGCATCTTTCTCGTGCGTCGCTACATGGCGATGGACGTGATCCTGCCCTATGTCGCCTGGATCACCCTACTGGCCTGGGCCATGGACTACCTGCTGCGGCGCCTGACCCAGCTGCTGTTCCCCTGGTATGAAGGAGCCAAGGCATGAGCGAGAACAACGCCAAGGCACCCGTTGCCGCACAGTCGAGCCAATGCACAACGCAACCAGGGACTCGCGCAGGCGGCGACCCCGGCTCCTTCATTCAGGTGAAGAACGTCTGGCAGCAGTACGGCGATCAGGTCGTGCTGGAGCGCCTGAAACTGAACATCGCCGAAGGCGAGTTCTGCACGCTGGTCGGTGCCTCCGGTTGCGGCAAATCCACCTTTTTGCGGCTGCTGCTCGGCCAGGAAGCGCCCAGCCGCGGCGAGATCCTGCTTGATGGCCAGCCGCTGGCAAACGAACCGGATGCCAGCCGCGGTGTGGTCTTTCAGCGCTATTCGGTATTTCCGCACCTGACCGTACTGGACAACGTCGCCCTCGGCCTGGAACTGCCGCGCGCCCCGCTGCTGGGTCGTCTGCTCGGACGCCGCAAGCACGATGCCCGTGAGCAGGCCGCGCAGATGCTGCACAAGGTCGGCCTCGGCCATGCGCTGGACAAGTACCCGGCGCAGTTGTCCGGCGGCATGCAACAGCGACTGGCCATCGCCCAGGCGCTGGTGATGAAGCCCCGCGTGCTGTTGCTGGACGAGCCCTTCGGCGCCCTCGACCCCGGCATTCGCAAGGACATGCATGAGCTGCTGCTGGAGCTGTGGCGGGAAACACGGCTGACGGTGTTCATGGTCACCCATGACCTCTCGGAAGGCTTCACCCTCGGCAGCCGCATCCTGGTGTTCGACAAGCCGCGCATCGACCCCCACGCCCCGGGCGCCTATGGCGCACGAGTGACCTACGACATTCCCTTGCATGAGGGCCGCCACGCGGCCGGTGCGGCCGCTCCCCTGCCGGCCACCCTCAGCGAGAAATTCCGAACTGCCTACCAAGGAGCCTGACATGAGTGCTTCACTCGCGATCCGCCCCACGCTGTACGAGGAAACCGTTCCCGGCGGCGGCCACACCTCCTTCGTCCTCAAGCGGGGCCAACTGCTGCGTCTGACCGATCTCGAAGGCGGCGCCAACGTCAGCCTGATGCTGCTCAACGCCCAGGAGAAGAGCGAGCGGCTGAACCTGCCGGATACCCTCAAGGGCCAGCACACCGCCAAGCTCACCGCCGGGCATTGCCTGTACTCGGACATGGGCCGCGTACTCGCTGCCATCACCGCCGACACCTGCGGCTGGCACGACAGCTTTGGCGGCGTGCTGAACGCCGATGAAGTCGCCGAGAAATACGGCCAGGGCCGCTATCAGGAACTGCGCAACGGCTTCTTCCGCAATGGCACCGACAACCTGCTGGTGGAAATGGGCAAGTGGAACCTCAACCTGCAGGACCTGCTCATGGTGCTCAATCTGTTCAGTCGGGTGGACGTCACCGCCGACGGCACCTTTGCCTTCCACAGCGGCAATTCCAAAGCGGGCGACTACATCGAACTGTACGCGCCAATGGACACCCTGGTGATCCTCACCGCCTTGCAGCATCCGCTGGACCCCAATCCGCTGTACGCACCCAAACCGGTGCAGCTGAGCTGGCACAAGGTCGAGAGCGATGGCATCAGCGTGCTCTGCCGCACTTCGCGTCCGGAGAACGGCCGCGGCTTCCACAACACCGAACGACTCTACATCTGAGGAGGTTGCCGACATGACCATCGTAGAAAGCAGCCTGCCCCCCGAAACCGCCAGCTTCCGCCACCTGATCCCGGCTGGCGAGCCGTACCTGTTCGAAGTGAAGGCCGGACAGACCCTGCGCTTGCTGGATGTCGAGGGCAATCAAGCCATCGACACGTTGTTCTTTAGCGCGAAGAACCCGCGCGAACGCTTCGACCCGCAGCGCACCCTGCGCCGGCAGAACAAGGTCTACCTCACCGCCGGCACGGTGTTGTATTCCAACCTCGGCAACCCGTTGCTGACCATCGTCGCTGACACCTGTGGTCGCCACGACACCCTCGGCGGTGCCTGCGCCCAGGAGAGCAACGTGGTGCGCTACGCCCTGGACAAGCGCTACATGCACAGCTGTCGTGACAATTTTCTGCGCGCCAGCCTGCACGACGGCCGTCTGGAGAAGCGCGACATCGGCGCCAACATCAACTTTTTCATGAACGTTCCGGTGACGCCAGAGGGCGGCCTGACCTTCGACGACGGCCTTTCCGCACCGGGCAAGTACGTGGAGCTCAAGGCCGATCAGGACGTGATCGTGCTGATCTCCAACTGCCCGCAACTGAACAACCCCTGCAACGGCTGGAACCCGACGCCTGCCGAGGTGCTGGTGTGGGACTGATGGCGCTGTTACGACGCCACCTGCTGCCGCTGCTGCAGGCGCGCGCCGGGCAGCGGCCCGAGCTGCCGACAGCGAAGCAACCCTCCCCAACCACGGACGGCCGTGGCGCAGATGAATAAAGGCGGGACGGCCCGCCAGCCCTTCGAGGGTTACTGAACATGTTCGACAAACTTCTGATCGCCAACCGCGGCGCCATTGCCTGCCGCATCCTGCGTACGCTGCGCGCCTTGGATGTGAAAGGCGTGGCCGTCTACTCCGAGGCCGACGCCGCCAGCCTGCATATCCAGCAGGCCGACGAGGCCCACAGCCTGGGCGAAGGCCCGGCAGCGCAGACCTATCTGGTGGTGGAGAAGATTCTCCGCATCGCCCGGGAAACCGGCGCGAAAGCCATTCACCCCGGCTACGGCTTTCTCTCCGAGAACGCCGCCTTTGCCGAAGCCTGTGAAGCCGCCGGCATCGCCTTTGTCGGCCCGACGCCAGAACAGCTGCGGGTGTTTGGCCTGAAGCACACCGCCCGCGCCCTGGCCAAACAACGCGGCGTACCGATGCTGGAGGGCACTGAGCTGCTCGACAGCCTTTCCGATGCCCTCGGCGCAGCCGAGCAGGTCGGCTACCCGGTGATGCTGAAAAGCACCGCCGGCGGTGGCGGCATCGGCATGCGCGTGTGCCGCTCGACGGCGGAACTCGCCGAGGCCTTCGACGCGGTCAAGCGCCTGGGGCAGAACAACTTCAGCGATTCGGGCGTATTCATCGAGAAATACATCGAGCGCGCCCGCCATCTGGAAGTGCAGGTGTTCGGCGATGGTGCCGGCGACGTCATCGCCCTCGGCGTGCGCGACTGCTCGGTGCAGCGGCGCAACCAGAAGGTGCTGGAGGAAACTCCGGCACCGAACCTGCCGGCCGGCATGGTCGAGGCACTATGCGAAGCGGCTATCACGCTGGCCAAGGCCATCGACTACCGCAGCGCCGGCACCGTCGAGTTCGTCTACGACGCCGAGGCCCAGCGCTTCTACTTCCTCGAGGTGAACACCCGCCTGCAGGTCGAGCACGGCGTCACCGAGCAGGTCTGGGGCGTCGATCTGGTGCGCTGGATGATCGAGCTGGCCGCCGGCGACCTGCCGCCGCTGGCGGAGCTGACCAGGATGCTGAAGCCCAGCGGGCATTCGATCCAGGCGCGCGTCTACGCCGAAGACCCGGGCCGGGATTTCCAGCCGAGTCCCGGCTTGCTCACCGCCGCGAGCTTCCCGGCAGCCGACGGCAAGGCCCTGCGCGTCGATACCTGGGTCGAGGCTGGCTGCGAGATCCCGCCGTATTTCGACCCGATGATCGCCAAGGTCATCACCTGGGCGCCGAGCCGCGAGGAGGCTCGCCAAGCGCTTGACGAGGCGCTCGGCGACACCCTGCTCTACGGCGTGGAAACCAACCGCGATTACCTGCGCCAGATCCTTGCCTTTACCCCGTTCGCCAGCGGCAACCCCTGGACCCGCTGCTTGGAGGGTCTCAGCTACAAGGCCAATACCTTCGAGGTTATCAGCGCCGGCACCCTGACCACGGTACAGGACTTCCCCGGCCGCCTCGGCTACTGGGCGGTAGGCGTGCCGCCGTCCGGCCCGATGGACAGCCGCGCCCTGCGTCTGGGCAATGCCCTGCTCGGCAACGCCGAAGACGCCGCCGGGCTGGAAATCACCATGAGCGGGCCGATCCTGCGCTTCAACACCGACGCGGTGGTGGCGGTGACCGGCGCGGAAATACCGTTGAAGCTGGATGACGTGCCGCAGCCGATGAGCACTGCGCTGTTCATCCCGGCCGGCAGCACCCTGACGATCGGCACCATTGCCGGCGCCGGTGCGCGGTCGTATCTGTGCGCGCGCGGCGGTCTGCAGGTGCCGGAGTATCTGGGCAGCAAGAGCACCTTTACCCTCGGCCAGTTCGGCGGCCACGGCGGCCGCGCCCTGCGTTCCGGCGACGTGCTGCATCTGGCACCACTGACCGACTCGTCTGCCGGCGCCACGCTGGCCGCCGAGCTGTGCAGCGCCCTGCCGGCGGTGCGCGAAATTCGCGTGATCTACGGCCCCCACGGTGCGCCGGAATACTTCACCGAAGGCTATATCGAGCGCTTCTTCGCCACCGACTGGGAAGTGCACTTCAACTCCAGCCGCACCGGCGTGCGTCTCATAGGCCCGAAGCCCGAGTGGGTGCGCGAGAGCGGCGGCGAGGCCGGGCTGCACCCGTCGAATATCCACGACAACCCCTACGCCATCGGCGCGGTGGACTTCACCGGCGACATGCCGGTGATCCTCGGCCCCGACGGCCCGAGCCTGGGGGGGTTTGTCTGTCCAGTGACCATTATCGAGGCGGACCTGTGGCAGCTCGGGCAGCTTAAGGCAGGGGACAAAGTGCGCTTTGTCCCGGTTGATATCGCCACAGCGCGGGAGCTGGCAAGAGCCCGGCGCGAAGAGTGCGCGCTTGTCTCCCCTCTCCCTCCGGGAGAGGGGCCGGGGCGGCCCGCGATCGTGGTGAGGGCTGTTTCAACCGACAGCAAAAGCCCCTCACCCCAGCCCTCTCCCGGAGGGAGAGTGGGCATTTACGCGCAGTCTGCGGAATATGCGCTCACCTCCCCCATCGTCCTCGACCTCGGCCAGGACGACACCCGTCTGGTCGCCCGACTCTCCGGCGACACCCATCTGCTGCTAGAAATCGGCGCGCCGGAACTGGACTTGGTGCTGCGCTTCCGCGGCCATGCGCTGATGCAGGCGTTGGAAGCCAAGGGACTCGACGGCGTCATCGACCTCACACCCGGCATCCGTTCGCTGCAGGTCCACTACCTGCCGGAAACCCTGCCGCTGGCCGTGCTGCTGGAGACCGTCGCCGGGCTGTGGGACGCAGTGTGCGCCGCGCAGGATCTCAAAGTCCCCTCGCGCATCGTCCACCTGCCGCTGTCCTGGGACGACCCGGCTTGCCAGCTGGCGATCGAGAAGTACATGACCACGGTGCGCAAGGACGCGCCCTGGTGCCCGAGCAATCTGGAGTTCATTCGTCGCATCAACGACCTGCCGAACCTCGACGAGGTGTACCGCACGGTGTTCGAGGCCAGCTATCTGGTGATGGGCCTGGGCGACGTCTACCTCGGCGCGCCGGTGGCCACCCCGCTCGACCCGCGGCATCGCCTGGTCACCACCAAGTACAACCCGGCGCGCACCTGGACCGCCGAGAACTCGGTGGGCATCGGCGGCGCCTACATGTGCGTCTACGGCATGGAAGGCCCCGGCGGTTACCAGTTCGTTGGCCGCACCCTGCAGATGTGGAACCGCTACCGCGCGCTCGAGGCGTTCGGCGGCCAGCCCTGGCTGCTGCGCTTCTTCGACCAGATCCGTTTCTACCCGGTCTCGGCCGAGGAGCTGACGCAGATTCGCCGCGACTTCCCGCTGGGCCGCTACCCGCTGAAGATCGAGGAGACCGAGCTGTGCCTCTCCGACTACCAGGATTTCTTGGTCAAGGAAGCCGAAGGCATCGAGGCCTTCCGCAGCCAGCAGCGCGCCGCCTTCGACGCCGAGCGCCAGCGCTGGATCGAATCGGGGCTGGCGCATTTCGAGAGCGAGGAAGTAGCGGCCGATCTCGGTGAAGACACCCCGCTTGGCGCCGGTGAGCACGGCATCGAAAGCCATATCGCCGGCAATCTCTGGCAGGTGTCGGTGGCCGAGGGCGCGCGCGTGGCTGCCGGCGACGTGCTGGTGATCCTTGAGAGCATGAAGATGGAAATTCCGCTCATCGCTCCGGTCGCCGGGGTGGTGAAGGACATCCGTGTGCAACCCGGCTCTCCGGTGCGCGCCGGCCAACGGGTGGTGGTGATCGAGGAGGTTTGAGAGCTGTGGTCTTTGCCGACCATTTCCCCCTCACCCTAGCCCTCTCCCTCAGGGAGAGGGGACCGGTTCGGCGCGGGCGCGGGGGTCTGGACATCGACGCAGCTCGCGCATTGCCATGAGCCGCGTAACGAACTCTCAGCGCCTGCGGTACGAAAGCAACGCCGGACCAAAAGACCATCAGCAACACCGGACCAACCCCTCGCACTTTTGGAGAGAGGGCTGGGGTGAGGGGAAAGGGCCGCCAGCCTGACCTGAATCCCGACCGCCCGAACAGACCAGGCCCGCCACAGAGGAAGCCCACCATGACGACCCATTTCGATCTTCGCCTCGACACGCTGAGCAATGCCTATGAAGCCGGCACCACGACCCCGCGCCAGCTGATCCTCAAACTGCGCGCCAAGGCCGCTGAACTGAACGGCGAGTTCAACGCGTTTATCCACCTGCTGAACGCCGAAGAACTCGAGCCCTACCTGGCCGCACTGGAGAGCAAGACGCCCGCCGAGCTACCGCTCTACGGCATCCCCTTCGCCATCAAGGACAACATCGACCTGGCCGGCATCCCCACCACCGCTGCCTGCCCCGCCTTTGCCTATACACCGGAAACCAGCGCCACCATCGTCGAGCAGCTGATCGCCCTCGGTGCCGTGCCGCTAGGTAAGACCAACCTCGACCAATTCGCCACCGGCCTCAACGGCACCCGCTCGCCCTACGGCGAGTGCCGCAACTCGGTGCACCCGGACTACCCCTCCGGCGGCTCCAGCGCCGGCTCGTCGCTGGCCGTGGCGCTGGGGCTGGCGAGCTTCGCGCTGGGTACCGATACCGCCGGCTCTGGCCGGGTGCCGGCTGCGCTGAACAACCTGGTTGGGCTGAAGGCGAGCAAGGGGCTGATCTCCACCGCCGGGGTGGTGCCAGCCTGCCGCACGCTGGATTGCGTGACCTTCTTCACTGCCAGCGCCGCCGAAGCCAGTCAGCTGCTGGCGCTCACCGCCAGGCTCGATCCGCGCGACGAGTACAGCCGCGCCAACCCGCTGTGGAACGACGGCTCGGCCTTCGGCCGGGTGAAAGCCTTCCGCTTCGGCGTGCGGAAGAACCCGGAGTTTCTCGGCTGCCAGGAAAGCCCGGCGCTGTTCGCCGCCACCATCGAAAACCTGAAAGCCATTGGCGGCGAGCCGGTGGAAGTGGACTTCGCCCCCTTCCTCGAAGCTGCACGCCTGCTCTACGAAGGCCCCTGGGTCGCCGAACGCTACAGCGTGGCGGGCGAGCTGATCGAGCAGCAACCCGACGCCGTCCTGCCGGTGATAAAGGCGGTACTGGAAAAGGCACCGGGCACCACCGCCGTGCAGCTGTTCGAAGCGCAATACCGCCTGCAGCAGCTGAAGGCCATTTGCGACCGGATCATGACCGAGGTCGATTGCGTACTGACGCCCGCGTACCCGCGCCCGGTGACGCTCGCCGAGCTTCACGCCGAACCGGTCAAGCGCAACTCGGACCTGGGCTACTACACCAACTTCATGAACATGCTGGATTACGCCGCCGTGGCTGTACCTGCCGGCGTTATGGAGAACGAGCTGCCCTGGGGCGTGACGCTGTTTGGCCGTGTGTTCACCGACCAGTACCTGCTGAGCCTGGCCGATGCACTGCAACGCCGGACCGGCCTGGCCCTGGTGGGCAGCAATGCGATCACAACACCTGCCCCGCAGAATCCGGCGCGCAACGACCGGACGAGAGTGGTGGTCTGCGGCGCGCACCTCGATGGCCTGTCGCTGAACTGGCAACTTCGCCAGCGCGGCGGTCGGCTGCTGGAGGCAACCACCAGCAGCGCCGCGTACAAGCTCTACGCCCTGGCCGGCGGCCCGCTGTTACGCCCGGGGATGGTGCGCGTCGCCGAGGGTGGGGCGGCCATCGCCGTGGAAGTCTGGGACATCCCCAGCAGCGAGCTGGGCTCGTTCCTCACCGGCATCCCAGCGCCGCTGGGCCTGGGCAAGGTGGAGCTAGAAGACGGGCGCTGGGAAACCGGGTTTATCTGCGATGCTTACGGCCTTGACGGCGCCGAGGACATCACCCACTTCGGCGGCTGGAAGGCCTGGCTGGCCAGCCGCGACTGAAGCACTGCCACGCAGCTTTCTCTTCTGGTGATCACGACTGTTCGGGCGGATCGTCCAGAAGCCTAACGGTACTAGTGCCCGGGTCCGGTAATGCCACGGCTGCGTCGCGCAGAGCACGTATGACACGGATACGCACCCGCGAGGCAGTCTGCATGAAGTCGGACCGCCTCGAGTCGCACCAGAAATTGAGCTGGAACGTCAGGCCATCAGCACGCAGTTCCAGCAATACAACGAGGGGTGGCGGCGTATCGATCACCCCTTCGGTTTCCAGGGCCGCCGCGTTCAGCAGTGCCATCACCTGAGCCACCTCGACCTCATATCCCAGGTGACACAACACCTTGGCACGGCGCACCGGAGCAGCTGTGTTGTTGGTCACCCGCGAGGTGAAGGTCTCGGCATTGGGCACCAGCACACGGCGACCATCGTAGGTGCGTATCTGGGTGGCACGCAGTTCGATACGTTCGACGGTGCCCTCGGTTTCGCCGATGACGATCTGATCGCCGAGTTTGAACGGCCGCAGCGTGAGGATCAGCAGGCCGCTGACGAAGTTGGAGAGAATGTCCTTCAGCGCAAAACCGAGGGCCAGACTGGTCAGGCCGAGGCCAGTCGCCAACGTGCTGGGTTCCAGTCCGAAAGCGGTGGCCGCGACGATCAGGCCCAGCAGCCAGACGGTGTAGTAGCTGACCTGCTTGATCAGGTTCTCGACCGTACGATCGCGCACCAACCGCTCGGAAATGATCCGCGTCAGCCCCCGCACGCCGGCCGCCAGGGCCCAGAACACGCCGATCACCAGAAGCGCCGCCAGTGCCCGCGGCACGATGCTGATGGCCGCTTCCAGCAGCCGGGCGAAAGCGGTGTCGACACTGCCGCGCACATCGGTCACAAAGCGCGCACGCTCGGAGGTCCGCCGTGTGCTGGCCTGCACCAGCGCAGTTTCGAGAACCGACGCCCACTCGCGCGCCTGCGCCTCCAGCGTTATGCCGTTAGCCTCGGCATCCTCTTCGGTGACCAACATCAGGATGCGCCCGGCCATGGTCACCTCGCGCGCATCGTCGTTCTCCGCGGCCGGAGTGATGCGCGCCCTGCTGATGCCCTGCGGGGTTTCCAAGACCGTCAGCAATTGCCGCTCTATCTGCCGAGCCCGCAGGCGCGCCTCCAGCTCCTCGGTTCCGCCAAGACGAAACAGCGCGCGGCCGTCGAGCCGCACCGTCGCCAAACCATCATCCACCTGCGCCATTGCCGGCAATGGCAAGGACAGCACGAGCAGCGCCATTAGCAGGGCCAGCGGCAAACGCATCAGTCGAGTCATGGGAAGAGATGTTGCGAGAAGAGCGCAGCCCTGGGCCGACCGATGTGCAATCTGCGACCCAGGGTGCGTCCGCGGTTTATCAGAAGACCAGCGCGAACAGGCCGATCACGACGATCAGGCCGATCAGAAAGATGATGCCAATGGTGCTACCTAGAAACTTCAGCATGTGATGGCTCCCGTTCTTCGTGAGTTCATCAGTTCCGACTGGCAGGTACCTCCATCGTTCAAGGTTTTCGCCGACCAGTACATCTCGCGACTCTATCCCGATCATCATTAAGACGCGCCGCAGCACCATTCGGGAGCGCCCTTTCAGAAATTGACCTGCATCCGAGCATGCCCGCCGCTCAACGAAAAGCCTCGTGCCGCACCGCACGCGCCGTACCACGCTGGCTTGCCGAGCTTGCACGGCAACTGGCACGCAACCTGCTCTATCCCAAGTGAACGGGATGAGTCGCCACCGGCACTCATGACGCTTGGCACAAACACAGGAGCAGCTTCAAGGAGAACTAGGGTTCCGGCTCACAGGGAGTGGGCGCTGGTCCGAGAGTTCTCCGGTCCCAGGGACGGGACTACACGGAGGGATAAAAGCCCGGGAGACGCGATGTCATCCCGTGCCTTGTCATTCCAATGTGTAGGGAAATCACGCCATGTCCACACTGCGCTCGCTGAACAAGACCCTCCTCGCCGCCGGCCTCGCCGTTGCGACCTTGATTTCACCGTTGGCCAGCCAGGCCGCCGAGAAGCTGAAGATCGGCACTGTGGTCTGGGCCGGTTACGGCCCCTTCTACGTCGCCGACAAGAAAGACCTGTTCAAGCCCCATGGCCTGGACGTGGACCTGCAATTCTTCAACGACCCGGCGCTGATCCCCACCGCCATGCTCAGCCGCGCGCTGGACGGCGGCATGCTCACCTACGACCAGGTTGTGGCCTCGGTCGCCAAGGGCTTGAAGCATCGGGTGGTGATGCCCATCGACTTCTCCAACGGCGGTGACGCCATCGTCGCCGATGCTTCGATTCAGTCGGTCGCCGACTTCAAGGGCAAGAAGGTCGGCTTCAACCCGCTGTCGCCGTCGGACTTCCTGCTGGCTTATGCGCTGCAACAGAACGGCATGAGCGACAAGGACATCGACGCCGTCAACATGACCCCGGAAGGCATTCCCGGCGCCATGGCCTCGGGCAATCTGCCGGTCGGCGTGACCTACGAACCCAACGTCTCGCAGATTCTCTCCATGGGCGGCGGCGACAAGTTCAAGGTGGTCTATTCGTCCAAGGACGCGCCAGGCCTGATCACCGACGTTCTGGCATTCGACGAGGCGGTGATCGCCAAGAAGCCCGCTGCCATCAAGTCAATGATCCAGGGCTATCTCGACGGCCTGGCCTACATGCAGGCGCACCCCGAGGAGTCGGCTGAGATCATCGGCGAGGTGCTCGGCGTCAGCGCCGAAGAAGCCGTCGAGCAGATGGCCGGCGCCTACAACATCCCACTCGACGAGATGGGCAAGAGCTTCACGCCAGGTGACGACACCCATTCCTTCCATGGCAGCGGCGCGATCATCGCCAAGCTGCTCAAGGACAACGGGCAGATCCCGAGCATCCCCGATTTCAGCCACACCTACGACGCCCAGTTCACCGAAGCGCTCGCCCAGTAAGCCGACGCCGGGCGGGCCGGAGCCCGCCTGTGCTGGAGAACACCATGACTGCCAAACCTCTGTACCGCTACGCCGATGGCCGCGTCCCAAATACCCTGGCGATCCTCTATACCGCACTCGCCTACGGCGGCGGCCTGGCCCTGCTGCTCGCCCCGAATGGCTGGCTGAACGCGCTGGGCACGTTGCTGCTGGCCCACGGAATGATCATCGCGGCCTACCTGATCCACGAATTCGCCCACGGCGCCATTTTCAGCGTGCCCAAGCACAATGAATGGGCCGGCAACGTCTGCAGCTGGCTGTGCGGCAGTTGCTACGCCGAGTTTCAGGACCTGCGCAAGAAACACATGCGCCACCACGTCGACCGCGCCGACGTGATCACCTTCGACAGTAAGGCCTTCCTCAAGGCACGCCCCTTGTGGTTCCAGAAGCTGGTGCTGGCGCTGGAATGGGCCTATGTGCCGGCGGTGGAACTGATCATGCACTTCTACGTGATCGCCCTGCCCTTTATCACCGACAACGACAAGCACCGCGCCCGCCGTGGCAAGGTAGCCGCTGTGCTGGCCATCCGCACACTGCTTTTTGCCGGGCTCGCGGTGTTCTCGCTGAAGGCCGTGCTGCTCTACGCAGTGGCCTGGATGATCATGCTCAGCGTGCTGCGTTTCGCCGATGCCTATCAGCACACCTACAAAGCCTTCGCCGTGCTGGAGGACGGTGGCAAGCTGCCGGAGGACAAGCGCCGCGACCGCAGCTACGAGCAGCAGAACACCTACAGCAACGTGGTTTCCGAGCGCTGGCCGGCGCTGAACCTGCTGCTGCTCAACTTCTCCTTCCACAACGCCCACCACGAAAAGCCGGTGGCGCCCTGGTATCGCCTGCCCAAGCTGCACGCCGAGCTGTACGGCAGCACCTACAACCAGGTGATTCCGATGCGCAAGCTGCTCGGCAGCTTCCACCGCTACCGCGTACGCCGCGTGCTGGACGATGACTACGGTGTGGTCAGCGAAGGGCCGCACAAGGCCGACAACTTCTACGGCGCCGTGGGCGTCTCCTTCCTGACGGCGGTGTGATATGCACAAGGCACTGGATTACCGCGGCCGCTGCGTGGTCATCACCGGCGCCGCCGGGGGCATCGGCCGTGGCCTGGCGCAGAGTTTCGCCGCTGCCGGCGCCACTCTGGAGCTGCTCGATCGTGACGCCGAAGACCTCGCCCGGCTCGCCGACGAACTCGCTGACGAGACGCCGCTGCACTGCACCGCACTGGACCTCGGTGATCGCCAGGCGGTGCAGCAGTACGCCGATGACCTCGCCTGCCGCGGCCTCAATGCCGATGTGCTGGTCAACAACGCCGGCGTCGAATACGCCACGCCGCTGGATGAGTGCAGCTTCGAGGCCGATCAGCGCTGGTCGACCCTGCTGGAGAACAACGTCGGCTCCATGCAACGCCTGACCCGCGCGTTGCTGCCACGCCTGCGTGCCGGCGCCAGCGTGATCAACCAGGCCTCGATCTGGGGTCTGAAAGGCGTGCCGGGCTTTTCCGCCTATGTCGCCAGCAAGCACGCAGTGGTCGGCCTGACCCGCTCTCTGGCCTGGGAACTCGGGCCGCGGCGCATCCGGGTGAACGCGGTATGCCCCGGCTGGATCGCCACCGATGCGGCCATGCGCTCGCTGCAGCTGATGGCCGACGCCAACGGCCGCAGCGACAGCGCCGAACTGGCGACGATCCTCGCCAACCAGGCCATCCCGGAGCTGCTGACGCCTGCGGATCTGGGCGGCACCTTCCTGTTTCTCGGCTCGCCACTGGCCGCCGCCCTGACCGGCCAGGCGCTGTCGGTCAGCCACGGCGAGGTGATGCACTGATGGCTGCCATCCTTACCGGGCAGACCGCTCTGGTCACCGGCGCAGCGACCGGTATCGGCCGTGCCACCGCACTCGCGCTGGCCGCCGAAGGCGCGCGGGTCTGGATCAACCATCGCGATCAACACGATTTGGCGGAACGAGTGGTCGAGCAGATCATCGCCAACGGCGGCTGCGCCTGGGCCATCGAGGCCGATGTCAGCGATCCGGCCGCAGTCGCGGCAATGTTCGAGACCATCGAGGCGCAGGGACCGCTGGATCTGCTGGTCAACAACGCCGGGGTGATCCTGGAAAAGCCCTTTCTCGAAACCAGCGAGGCCGACTGGGCAAGGGTGCTGGGCGTCGACCTCGCCGGCGTCTACCGCTGCTGTCGCCATGCGCTGGCACAGATGCAGCCGCGGCGCAGCGGCGCCATCGTCAATGTCGCCTCGGACCTCGGCTTTCTCGGCCGCGAACAGTACGTTGCCTACTGCACGGCCAAGGCCGGGGTGATCGGCCTGACCCGCTCGCTGGCCCGCGAATTCGCTGCAGACGGCATCCGCATCAACGGCGTCGCGCCCGGCCCCATCGCCACGGCGATGGTCAGCCCGGAGCATATGAGCGACGAGTGGATGGCCAAGGAGCTGGCGATTCCCATGGCGCGCCTGGGTACGCCGGAGGAAGTCGCGGCGGCCATCGTCTTCCTGCTTTCGCCGCAGGCGAGCTATTTCACCGGACAGCTGCTCGGGCCCAATGGCGGCTCCTGGATGGGCGCATGAACAGCCTTATGCCACAGGGGATGCTGATCGGCGGCGCCATCATGTGGGGCCTGGGCTGGCTGCCACTGCAGTTCTTCGCTGCCCGCGGCCTGGCCGGCATGCCGCTGGTGCTGCTGACCTATTCTCTACTCAGCCTCCTGGCGCTACCGGTGCTCTGGCAGCAGCGCCGGCAGTGGGCGAGCCAGTATCGCCAGGTCCTCACCATGGGCCTGTGCGGCGGCTGGGCCACCGCGGCACTGGTCACCGCCCTGGCCGACGGAAACGTGGTGCGAGTGATGCTGCTGTTCTATCTGGCGCCGGTGTGGGCGATGGTCGGCGGCTGGCTGCTGCTCGGCGAACGCCTCAGCGGCACACGGCTTTTCGCTCTGGGGCTGGCAATGCTCGGCATAGGCCTGACCCTCGGCATCACTGGCGAAGCCCTGGACGCGCCAGGCGCGAATGACTGGCTGGCGCTATCCGCCGGCCTCGCCTTCAGCCTCAACAACCTGGCCACCCGCGCCGCCGACCAGGTGCCGCTGGCGAGCAAGGCGCTGGTTAGTTTCATCGGTAGCGCGCTGCTTGGCGGACTGTTCTGCCTACTGTTTCGTCAATCAATACCAACGCTGGATCTGACCCTGACCTGGCAGATCGCCCTGCTCGCCCTCGGCTGGCTGGTCAGCATGGCCGCCGTGCAGTACGGCCTCACTCATCTTGAGGCCGGCCGCGCCGCGGTGCTGGTGGTGTTCGAGCTGATCGCCGCGGTGTTGTCTTCGGCCTGGTTCGGCAACCACGCCATCGGCCCGAACGAATGGCTCGGCGCCGCCCTGATCACCACCGCCGCGCTGATCGCCGGCTGGCCCGAACGTCCCCTTCCCAATGCAACAAGGAGCAGCTGCGCATGAGCGTGCACATGGATCAACTGAGCTGGGTCGATTACGAGCGTCGCATCGGTGAAGGCGCCGTGGTCTTCCTGCCCTGCGGCGCCACCGAGCAGCATGGCCCGCACCTGCCGCTGGGCACCGACGCGCTGCTGGCCAGCGCCATCAGCGCCGACGTGGCGGCGCGGGTCGGCGGTCTGGTGGCACCGGCGCTGTCATACGGCTACAAGTCGCAACCGAAATGCGGCGGCGGCCAGCACTTCTGCGGCACCACGAGCCTGGATGGCGCGACCTTGAGCGCTCTGGTGCGCGACGCCGTGCGGGAGTTCCACCGCCACGGCGTGCGCCGCCTGGTGCTGGTGCTCGGCCATTACGAGAACCAATGGTTCGTCGCCGAAGGCATCCAGCTGGCGCTGCGCGACCTCGGACCGGGCGCCGGGCTGGAAGTGATGCGTCTGGAACACTGGGACTTCTGCCGCGAGCAGACCCTGACCGATGTCTTCCCCGATGGATTCCCCGGCTTCGCCCTGGAGCACGCTGCGGTGATCGAGACCTCGCTGATGCTGTACTTCCATCCGCAGCTGGTCGCGCTGGAGAAGATTCCAGACGACGCCCCGGCGGACTTCCCGCCCTACGACATGTATCCCACCCGTACCCAGTGGGTACCGCCTTCCGGCGTGCTGTCCTCGGCCAAGGGCTCCAGCGCGGCGAAAGGCCAGCGGCTGGCCGAAGACATCGTCGACGGCATCGCCACCGCGGTGTGCAAGGAGTTTGCCCTGTGAGCCTGAAAGACCTGCACCCCCAGCGCACGGCGCTGCTGGTGATCGACATGCAGCGCGACTTCTGCGCCCTGGGCGGTTACGCCGACCAGGCCGGCATGGACGTCAGCCGCCTGCGCGCGCCGATCCCGGCGATCCAGGCGCTGCTGGATCGCGCGCGCGGCGTGGGCATGCTGGTGGTGCACACCCGTGAAGGCCATCGACCGGATCTTTCCGACCTGCCCGAGCCCAAACGCCGCCGCGCCCAGGCCACCGGCGCTCCCATCGGCAGCCCCGGCCCCCTCGGCCGCCTGCTGGTGCGCGGCGAATTCGGCCATGACCTGATCGACGAGCTGCAACCGCGCGCCGGCGAGCCGGTGATCGACAAGCCGGGCTACAGCGCTTTCGCCCATACCGATCTCGAACTGATCCTGCGCCGCCGCGGCATCGAGCGGCTGATCCTGACCGGCGTGACTACCGAGGTCTGCGTGTCTTCGACGCTGCGCCAGGCCATCGACCTTGGCTTCGACTGCCTGACCGTCAGCGATGCCTGCGCCTCGTCCGCCCCGCAACTGCATGCAGCTGCGCTGGCGATGATCGAGGTCGAAGGTGGGCTGTTCGGCAGCGTGACCGACAGCGCCAGCCTGCTCCGGCGTCTGGAGCGTGCCGCATGACCGATGTGCTGAAGCTCTGGCCACTGCTGACCGCCACGCATCGCTATGACAAGTCGATTTCCACCCGCAATCGCGGCCAGGGCACGCTGATCGATGCACCGATCCTCGCCTTCCTAATCGAAACCCGACAGGGTCGCGTGCTGTTCGACGTCGGCTGCGACTACGCCAAGCTCAGCGATCCGCAACTGCGTGCGCGCTGGTTCGATCCAGTGGAGTTTCCCATGGGACCGCCCGAGATGACCGAGGAGCAGCGTCTGCCCGCCCATCTGGACCGACGTGGGCTGTCCCCCGCCGATATTGATCTCGTGTTCCTCAGCCATCTGCATTTCGATCACGCCGGTGGCCTGTGCGAACTGTGCGGCTGCGATGTGCATGTGCATGAAGCGGAGCTCGCCGCCGCCCGCGCCCAGGCGGACGACGCCTACTTCACCGATGACTTTGCCGGCGAACATCGCTGGAAGCTGCAGCGCGACGAGTACGAGCTGCTGCCCGGACTGCGGGCGATCAATACCCCCGGGCACACCGCCGGCCACATGTCGCTGCTTATCGAACTGCCGCACGGCAAGCCGGTGATTCTCGCCGGGGACGCTGCGGACCTGAGCGAGAACCTGGTCGACGAAGTCGCGCCCGGCCTCTGCTGGCAGGACCGCGAAGACCTGGCGTTGGCCAGCATCCGCAAGCTCAAGGCCACCGCTGCCGAAACCGACGCCGCAATCTGGCCGAATCACGACATGGCCTTCTGGCGCACCCTCAAACGCTTTCCGGAGTACCACGCATGAAGAGCGTTCCCGATGCCTATCTTGGCGTGTGGCGCCGGCGCCTGCTGACCACCACGGCCGGCTTGCGTGACGAAACCAGCGAGGTGTACTGGCTGCAAACCGCCAGCCTGCACGCCGACCTGCGCCTGCCGCGGCCGCAAGCGCTGCCGCCAGCCGCCTCGCTAGAAACCTGCAGCCATGCCCAGCAGCTGGCCCTGAGCGAGCAGGCTGGCTTCGCCGGCGTCACCGAGGTCAACGGCGATATCTGCCAGTGGCATCGGCTGATCGACTTCCAGCCGCCGGGCGGACATGCGGATATCGGCCTGATGCACTTCGAGACCCCGGAGCGGCTGCTGGAGGACGGGCTCGACGGCAGCTACCACGAAATCTGGCAGCGCCTACCGGAGTCGCAGGGGC
This sequence comes from Stutzerimonas kunmingensis, assembly GCF_900114065.1. Lineage (GTDB taxonomy): Bacteria > Pseudomonadota > Gammaproteobacteria > Pseudomonadales > Pseudomonadaceae > Stutzerimonas > Stutzerimonas kunmingensis. The sequence continues at coordinate 305,588 of NZ_FORS01000002.1, read as the reverse complement.
GCAGCTGGGGCATCTGGCTGCGCGCAGCGGAGCAGCCAGCCCGCCAGGCCTGTCTGCTGGTAGCGGGCGACTACTTCCTGTTCGCTGCCGAGCGGCCGATTCTGCTGCCGGCCAGCACAGGATATCTGCGTGACCAACTGGCCGCCGTCAGCCCCGCGCTGCGGCCACAGTTGCTGGCGTGCGAGCTGTCCTTCGGCCACCACCGCAATGGCGCAACACCCTGGCAAATCACCCACTCGACGCTCCCCGGCCGCGTCGGCGACGCCCTGTTGTCGAGCTACTGGAACTTCGCCGACCCCACCAGCTTGCCGACTGCTGACCTCGCCGCGCTTGGTCGTTATCCGGCAGCTGGTGGCTGGCAACGCGTTGAACTCGATGTGCCCACCGTTTCACAGGAGGTTCCCGCATGACAGCGCAGATCAGCATTTCCTCCGCTGCCACCGCCGCGCAGCAGCGACACACGGCAACACCGGCCGCAACGGCCGAACAGGTGGTGCGCAAGAGCAGTTTCTGGCGCATTCGCGGCGAGATATCCCGGCGCAGCGCCTGGCTACTCACCGGCGCCGGGCTGAGCCTGCCCTTCGTCATCTGGTGGCTGTGGACGGCGCTCGGCCTCGCCGACCCAATGTTCATGCCCAGCCCCGGCGCGGTGCTCGAACGCATCGGCCGCTGGTGGACAAGCGAAGGGCTGCTGGGGGACATCGGCATCAGCGTCTGGCGGGTCATGGCGGGCTTCGGCGCCTCGGCGCTGATCGCCTTGCCGCTGGGGCTGTACATCGGCACCTACCGGCCGGTGCAGGCCTTTCTCGAACCGCTCACCGACTTCATCCGCTACATGCCCGCAGTGGCGTTCATTCCGCTGGTGATGCTCTGGGTCGGCATCGACGAAGGCTCCAAGGTGCTGATCATCTTCATCGGCACCTTTTTCCAGATGGTGCTGATGGTCGCCGAGGATGTGCGCCGCGTGCCCATGGCGCAGATCGAGGCGGCGCAGACCATGGGGGCCAACCGCAGCGAGATCGTCAAGCTGGTGATCCTGCCGTCGGCCAAACCGGCGCTGCTCGACACCCTGCGCATCACCTGCGGCTGGGCCTGGACATACCTGGTGGTGGCCGAACTGGTCGCGGCCAACTCCGGCCTCGGCTACGCCATCCTCAAGGCGCAGCGCTACATGCACACCGACAAGATCTTCGCCGGCATCCTGCTGATCGGCCTAATCGGCCTACTCACCGATCAGGCCTTCCGCTGGTTGCACCGCCGCGCCTTTCCCTGGATGAGGAAATGACCATGTCCGATGCCAAGATTCGTGTCCGTCAGGTCGGCAAGACCTTTGTTAGCGAGCGCCGCGAGGTGCAGGCGCTGCAGTCGATCGACCTGGACATCCAGCCCAACGAGTTCGTCACCTTCGTCGGCGCCTCGGGCTGCGGCAAGTCCACCCTGCTGCGCATCATCGCCGGCTTGGAGACGCTGAGTCGCGGCGAGATCCTGCTCGACGGCAGGCCCATCGACGGCCCCGGCGTCGACCGCGCCATGGTCTTCCAGCACTACAGCCTCTACCCCTGGCTGACGGTGATGCAGAACATCAAGTTCTGCCGCCAGCTCAAGGTGATCGGCGATACCGTGCGCCACGATGGAGACGTGGAGTCCGCCGCCGGCCGCGCCGATGCCCTGCTCAACCTGATGGGTCTGACGCGCTTCGCCGATGCCTACCCCAGCCAGCTCTCCGGCGGCATGCAGCAACGCGTTGCCATTGCCCGCGCCTTGCTGCCCAAGCCCGCGACGCTGCTGATGGACGAGCCGTTCGGTGCGCTGGATGCGCAGACGCGTGAGGTCATGCACGACCTCATCCGCCATGTGCACAGGCTGGAAAAGAGCACCATCCTGTTCGTCACCCACGATGTCGAGGAAGCCATCTATCTGGGCAGCCGCATCGTGCTGATGGCGCCGAGGCCCGGGCGCATCGACTCCATCTACGAGGTGCCGCTGCCGGCCCAGCGCCATCAGGACATGAAGCTCGCGCCCGAATTCACCGAGCTCAAGCGCGAAATCCTCGCCCGCATCCGCGAGACGTCCGGCATGCAGACCGACCTCGAGCAACTGGCCAAACTCAGCGCCGTGGCCGGCTGAAGGCTAGCGGCCGAGCAACTCGGCCATTACCGCGAACACCTGCTGCATGGCCGGCGCGCTGCGGCCCGGCCCACCGGCGCAATGGCCCCAGTCCGATTCGAGCACCCGCAGCTCAGCACCTGGGCTCAGCGATGCCTCGTGCCGCGCGTCCTCGACGGTGAAATACAGGTCTGTACTGCCGGGCATTAGGATGGACCGCGCGCGGATGCGACCCAGCGCTTCGGCCAGCGAGCCACCGCCGAAACTGCGGGCCGGGTCGGCCGATTGCCAGGTGTTCAGCACGCAGAGCAGGTCGTTGGCGTCCTGCTCCAAATGGTCCCGCTCCCAGTAGTCGAGCAGCGCCTCCAGGCTCTCGAAGCCCAGCTCGCGCCAAAGCTCGTGGCGATAGAAAGCCTGGGAATAGGCCCAGCCGGCATAGACGCGGCCAAAGGCACGCAGGCCGCGTTCCGGCGGCGTGGCGTAGCGACCGCCCTGCCAGGCCGCGTCGGCACACAGCGCCGCCTTCACCCCTTCGAGAAACACCCGGTTGTGCGGCCAGCAGCGCGCCGTGCAGCAGAACGGCAGGATGGCGCGCATCCGCTCGGGATAGGCCATCGCCCAGAACAGCGTCTGCATGCCGCCCATGGACCAGCCCGTCACCAGGGCGAGCTGCCAGTCGTCACCGAACAGCCGGTCGAGCAAGGCCTTCTGTGCGTGCACATTGTCCAGCAGGCTCACCTGTGGAAAGTCCGCACCTTCCTGCCCTGGCGCCGCGTTGCTCGGCGAAGTCGACCAGCCGGCGCCGAACAGGTTGGTCAGCACCACGCAGTAATCGCCGCCTGCCAGTGGCCCCTCCGCACCAAGCAGGGGCAGGCTGCCCCAATGTGTGCCGCCGTAGTAGCTCGGAATCAGCACCAGGTTGTCTCGCGCCCGGTTCGGCGTGCCTATTACCTGATAGCAAATGCGTGCATTACGCAATCGCTCGCCGCTTTCCAGGCTTATTTCGCCCAGCGCGAAAAATTTCTTTTCCCTTTTTATTTCAAGCATCTGCATGACTCCCACATCGGCGAAACGGGCAAGCAGTGGCACCAGACGTAGCCCGTTTCTATACACGCTGGCATGTATATTGGATGAAGGAATCGTGCCAGCGGTGCCAAGCGCCGCCACTCATGACTCCAAGGAGCGCAAGCAGATGACCAGCTTCCCACTCTCCTCCGTCGAGGAGCTGAAACAGCGGCTGCAGGACAAGGGCGTGAAGTACGCCATGGCCAGCTACGTCGACATGCACGGCGTGATCAAAGGCAAGTTCGTTCCGCTCGACCACCTGGGGCAGATGCTTCGCGGTTCCGAGCTGTACACCGGTGCTGCGTTGGACGGCGTGCCGCAGCAGATCAGCGATAACGAAGTGGCGGCGATGCCCGATCCAGCCAGCGCCACACAGTGCAGCTGGAACCGCAGCCTGGCCTGGTTCGCCAGTGACCTCTACCTGGACGGCAAGCCGTTCGACGCCTGCTCGCGCGGCATTCTCAAGCGCCAGACCGACGCTGCGGCCGAGATGGGCTACAGCTTCAATCTGGGCATCGAGACCGAGTTCTTCCTCTACAAGGACACCCCGGACGGCGGCTTTGCCCCGCTCAGTGATCGTGATACCGCGGCCAAGCCCTGCTACGACCCGCGCCTGTTGATGGACAACCTGCCGGTGATCGATGAGCTGGTGGAAGCCATGAACGAGATGGGCTGGGGCGTGTACTCGTTCGACCATGAAGACGCCAACGGCCAGTTCGAAACCGACTTCAAGTACGCCGACGCGCTGACCATGGCCGACCGGTTCGTGTTCTTCCGCATGATGGCCAACGAGATCGCCCGCAAGCACGGCGCCTTCGCCACCTTCATGCCCAAGCCCTCGGCGCAACGCACCGGCAGCGGTGCGCACTACAACATGTCATTGGCCGATCTGGCCTCGGGCAAGAACCTCTTCGAAGTGGATGGCGAAGACCCTCATGGCTGCGGCGTCACCCCGCTCGCTTATCACTTCATCGCCGGCGTGCTGAAACACGCCAAGGCGATCTGCGCGGTCATCGCGCCAACGGTGAACAGCTACAAGCGGCTGATCCGCAAGGGCGCCATGTCCGGCTCGACCTGGGCGCCGGTGTTCGTCTGCTACGGCAACAACAACCGCACCAATATGCTGCGCATTCCGTCCCAGGGCGCGCGGGTCGAATGCCGCGCCGCGGATATCGGCTGCAACCCCTATCTCGGCGCCGCGATGATCCTTGCCGCCGGCCTTGAAGGCATCCGCGACAAGCTCGAACCGGGCCAGCCGCACCGCGAGAACATGTACGACTACAGCGAAAAGGACGTCGCGGACATGGGCATCGAGACCCTGCCGCGCACCCTCAGCGAAGCCATCGACGCGTTCGAGGCCGATCCGCTGTCGCGCCAGGTGTTCGGCGATGCGATGTATGAAGCCTTCGTCGACTACAAGCGCGACGAATGGAATGCCTACCACACCCATGTTTCCGACTGGGAAATCCAGCGCTATCTGAAATTCTTCTGACTCGATGAAAAGGAGATTCACCATGCAAGCCAATACGTTCAAGCGGGCACTCTGTGCCGGCGCCGTGATCTTTGCAGCCCTTTCGCCTTTTGCCGCGCAGGCCGAGGAAAAGAAAAGCTTCGATATTGCCTGGACCATCTACGCCGGCTGGATGCCATGGAAGTATGCGGATGAGTCGGGAATCATGAAGAAGTGGGCCGACAAGTACGGGATCGAAGTGAACATCACCCAGGTCAACGACTACGTCGAGTCGATCAACCAGTACAGCGCCGGCCAGTTCGACGGGGTGGTCGCCACCAGCATGGATGCGCTGTCGATTCCGGCAGCCGGAGGCATCGATACCACGGCACTGATCGTCGGTGACTATTCCAACGGCAACGACGGGATGGTGATGAAGGACAGCGCCGACCTGAAGAGCCTCAAGGATCAGCAGATCCATCTGGTCGAGCTGTCGGTTTCACATTACCTGCTGGCCCAGGCGCTCGATAGCGTCGGCATGAGCGAGCGCGACGTACAGGTGGTCAACACCTCGGACGCCGATCTGGTCGCCGCATTCAGTACGGACGAGGTGCGCAATGTCGTGACATGGAACCCTCTGCTCGACGAAGTCGCCGCCACGCCCGGTGCGCACCGCACCTTCGACTCCAGCCAGATCCCCGGCCACATCAAGGACCTGACCATCGTCAACAGCGAAACCCTGGCCGACAACCCTGATTTCGGCAAAGCCGTGGTTGGCGCCTGGTATGAGGTGATGGCGATCCTGGAAAGCGACACCGAGGAAGGCGCCAAGGCGCGTGCCTCGCTGGGCCAGGCCTCCGGAACCGATCAGGCCGGGTACGAAAGCCAGCTCAAAGGCATGAAGATGTTCTGGAAGCCTGCCGACTCGCTCGCGTTCATCAACAGCCACGAGGCGTATCAGGCCATGGACAGCGTGCGCAGGTTCTCCTTCGACCACGGTCTGCTGGGCGACGGTGCGGACTCGGTAGACTTTATCGGCATCGCCATGCCTGGCGGCAAGTTGATGGGCTCGGACGCCAACGTCAAACTGCGCTTCGATACCACCTACATGCAAATGGCCGCGGACGGAAAACTCTGAATCCTCAGCCCCTGACGGGCGCCACGCGCCCGTTTCATCAGCCACGGCGCGCTGTCGCACAGCGCGTTCTGGCTGAGCCACCGCGCATCATCTGAGGCCCCACATGCGCCGGACCAAAGAAGACGCCGAACAGACCCGTCTGAAGATCATTGCCGCAGCGCTGGAATTGTTCAGCCGCAACGGTTACTCGAACACCACGCTGGCGATGATCGCCGACAGCGCCGGCTTCAGCCGCGGCCCGATCTACTGGCATTTCAAAAGCAAGGACGAACTGTACGAAGCGGTCCTGGCCTACTCCCAGGCACCGCTGGAGCAGCTCATCGCCCGCAGCCGAAAGCTGGCCGACGAGCCGCTTGTCGCGCTCGAGCACTTCATCGACGACTGGTTTCGGCTGTTGCTCGAGGACCGCTGGTATCGCCAGTCTTTCGAGATCCTGCTGAACAAGACCGAACTCACGACACAGATGGCCAGCACATTGAAGCGTGAACGCAAGCTGACCCGCGACATGGTCCAGCTGCTGGAGGCGCTCGTCGAGCGAAGTCAGCAAACCCCTGGCACCGGCAACCGCCAATCCCCACGATCGCTAGCGCTGCTGCTCTATTCGAGCCTGATGGGCATCACCCACACCTGGTTGCTGTCACCCAAGCTGTTTTCGCTCAGGGAGCAGACGCCCTTCATGGCGAGCAATCTGTTGGCGCTGGTGACGTCGCACGCTCCATCCTCAGTGACTAGCCAAGCAAGCGAGGGCGCTTGAGCTTGCTCAGCAGTGCCGGCCGCAGCGCGGCGGCGTCCAGATCGATGGTATTGATCAGCCCGGTGATCTCGGCGCGGGAAAGCGATAGCCGGCACGGCAAACCGGTGAGCAAGAGCGACTCGCCTGCCGCTTCATCGACTAACAGCACGCGGATGGTCGAGGGCGAATCCATCCGCGCGCTGAACAGCAGCGGTTCGAAATATTGTTGAACCAGGGCAAATGCCTCCGGTTGCCTGAATCGCTTCATGATGACAACTCCATTTGTCAGGCGGCGGATTCTAGCAGTGGCTTTCGCCATCGCTCTGGCTGGCAAGTGCCAACTGCAGCACAACGTGCGTCGACACTGTCAGAGCAAAACTTGCCCTACGGATGTTGCAGGAAGTCGCGCGGGCAGCCTACGCAATGGAACTGCAGCCTGACATTCGCCGGTCCTGGCAACATCCGCACTCGTTTTCCGTACCGCAGAAACGCTGAAGGCCCCGTAATCGGGGCCTTCAGGATTGCAGATGGCGGAAGCGCAGAGATTCGAACTCTGGGAAGGGTCTCCCCTTCGGCGGTTTTCAAGACCGCTGCCTTCAACCACTCGGCCACACTTCCGGATAAAGCGGGCGCAATAGTACCGGATAGAAATACACTGTCAAACACTGATGCTAGGCATCCAACTTGCCTCTGTTATGATCCGGGACAAATCGTCTCAGGCTTGAATTCATCCAAGGAGTGTCGCCATGCACGAACACGAATACGCGCTTAGCCACACGCAGGTCGAACAGCGTGAGGTCAGCAAGGTCCTGCGCAACACCTACGGGCTACTGGCCATGACGCTCGCGTTCAGCGGCCTGGTTGCCTATATGGCCATGCAGGCCAACGCGGCCTACCCGAACATCTTCGTGGTGCTGATCGGCTTCTATGGCCTGTTCTTCCTCACCGCCAAGCTGCGCAACTCGGCATGGGGCCTGGTTTCCACCTTCGCTCTGACCGGCTTCATGGGCTACACGCTCGGGCCGATCCTCAATAGGTATCTGGGTCTGGCCAATGGCGGTGAGCTGATTAGCTCGGCGCTGTCGATGACCGCTCTGGTGTTCTTCGGACTGTCGGCCTACGTGCTGATTACCCGCAAGGACATGAGCTTCCTCAGTGGCTTCATCACCGCGGGTTTCTTCGTGTTGATCGGCGCCATGCTGGCGGGCTTCTTCTTCCAGATCACCGGGCTGCAACTGGCGATCAGCGCAGGTTTCGTGCTGTTCTCCTCGGCCTGCATTCTGTTCCAGACCAGCGCCATCATCCACGGCGGCGAGCGTAACTACATCATGGCCACCATCGGCCTGTTCGTTTCGCTGTACAACCTATTCATCAGCCTGCTGCAGCTGCTGGGCATCTTCGGTGGCGACGACTGATCCGGCATCGCCTTGAACGAGCCCGCTTCGGCGGGCTTTTTCATGCCCGCAGCTGGCGTATCATGTCAGCTGTTCTGCCATGGTGCTCCGATGAAATTCGTAATCGCCCTGTTCGCTCCGCCCCATTCACCCGCTGCCCGCCGCGCGTTGCGCTTTGCCGAAGCCGTGCTCGCTGGCGGGCATGAAATCGTCCGGCTGTTCTTCTATCAGGATGGCGTGCACAGTGCTTCAGCGAACGTCGTGGCGGCACAGGACGAACTGGACGTGGCGGCTGAATGGAGCCGTTTCGTCAGCGCCAACCAGCTGGACGGCGTGGTCTGCATCGCCGCCGGCCTGCGTCGCGGCGTACTGGATGCCGGCGAAGCGCAGCGCTACCAGCGTCCGGCAGCGAACCTTGCCGCTGGCTGGGAGCTGTCGGGGCTGGGCCAGTTGCATGAAGCCGCGCAGCAGGCCGATCGGCTCGTCTGCTTCGGAGGCCAATGATGGCGCGTTCCATGCTTATCATCAGCCGTCAGGCGCCTTGGGCCGGCCCCTCTGCGCGTGAGGCACTGGATATCGTTTTGGCCGGTGGCGCTTTCGAGCTGCCGCTAGGGCTGCTGTTTCTCGATGACGGCGTGTTCCAGCTTACGAAGGCGCAGCAGGCCGCATCGCTCGAGCAGAAAGACCTGACAGCGAATCTACAGGCGCTGCCGCTGTTCGGCATCGACAGCCTGTTCGTCGCTCGCAGCAGCCTGACCGAGCGCAACCTGGATGAATCCTCTCTGGCGCTGCCGGTCGAAATCCTCGACGACGCTGGCCTGAGCACCCTGATCAACCGCTATGACCATGTGATCACGATCTGATGGCGACTCTGCATCTGCTTTCCCATTCGCCCTTCAGCGACGGCCGCTTCAACAGCTGTCTGCCGCTACTAGGCGACACCGACGCCCTGCTGCTGGCCGGCGACGCAACCTACGCCCTGACAGCCGGAACCAAACCCGCGACCGAATTGGAGCAACTGCCAGAGCAGGTCGCGCTGTTCGCACTTGAAGAAGACGTGCAGGCCCGGGCACTCGGCATGCTGCCGCCGCGCGTGCAATTGCTGGACTACGCGGGCTTCGTCGAACTGACCTGCCGTTACGAACGGATCAACAGCTGGCTATGAGCAGCCTGGTCGTGGATGGGCGCGAGATCGCGCTGGACAAGGACGGCTTTCTGGTCGATCTGAGCGACTGGAACGAAGCCGTTGCCGAAGCGCTGGCGCGCCGTGAGGAGTTGGAGCTGGAAGACGAACATCGGGAAGTGCTTCGACTGCTGCGCGAGTTCTATGCTGAATTCCAGCTGTCGCCGGCCACACGCCCGCTGATCAAGTACACCGCACTCAAGCTGGGGCCTGAAAAGGGCAACAGCATGCACCTCAACCGCCTGTTCAAGGGCGCCCCTGCCAAACTGGCCGCCAAGCTGGCCGGGCTGCCAAAACCGAGCAACTGCCTATGAGCCTCGAAACACCTGCAGAACATCCTTTCGCCGCCTTCGTGCGCATCCTTGGCAAAGGCAAGCGTGGCGCCCGCGACCTGACACGCGAAGAAGCCCGCGAAGCCATGGGCATGCTGCTCGACGGCAAGGTGGAGGACGCTCAGCTGGGCGCCTTCCTCATGTTGCTGCGGCACAAGGAAGAAAGCCCCGACGAGCTGGCGGGCTTTACCCAGGCCGTGCGTGAGCGCGTGCAGGCACCGACTATCCCGGTCGATATCGACTGGCCGACCTATGCCGGCAAGAAGCGCCACCTGCCCTGGTATCTGCTGGCAGCCAAGTGCCTGGCAGCCAATGGCATACGCATCCTCATGCACGGTGGCGGTGCCCATACTGCTGGGCGCACCTATAGCGAACAGCAGCTTGAGCTGCTGGGCATTCGTCGATGCGAGAACTGGCAACAGGTCAGCGTGGCACTGGACCAGAGCAATCTCGCGTTCATCCCGCTGGGAGCCTGGATGCCGGTGCTGCAGCGCATGATCGACATGCGCAACCTGCTCGGCCTGCGCTCGCCAATCCACTCGCTGGCGCGCCTGCTCAACCCGCTGGGCGCACGCTGCGGCCTGCAGAGCATCTTCCACCCCGGTTATCAGGATGCCCATCGCCAGGCCAGCACCCTGCTCGGCGACCACGCCATCGTCATCAAGGGCGAAGGCGGCGAGATCGAGATGAACCCGGACAACATCTCCCATCTCTACGGCACCACTGGCGGCACGCCGTGGGACGAGGAATGGCCGGCACTGTCCGAGCGGCGCCACGTGAAGCCCGCACAGCTCGACCCGCAGCAGCTGCTTGCCGTCTGGGCTGGCGAGCAGGAAGACGCCTACGGTGAACTCGCTGTGATCGCCACCATGGCCCTTGCCCTGCGAGGCCTTGGCGCGACGCGGGAGGCAGCTTTCGAGCAAGCGCAAAGCTACTGGCGCGCCCGCCATTCATCGATTTAAGCGATAGGATTAACCCGCCATTCGGTCACATCGATCGAACGATGGTTCCTAGACTGGCCTCCTATGCCGTAACAGGAGGGCACCATGGGATTACTGATCGATGGCCAGTGGCACGACCGCTGGTACGCAAGCCGCGATGGCAAATTCGAACGCGAACAGGCCAAGCGCCGGCACTGGGTCACGCCCGACGGCGCGCCCGGGCCTTACGGCCAGGGTGGCTTCCAGGCTGAGGCCGGTCGCTATCATCTCTATGTTTCGCTTGCCTGCCCGTGGGCGCATCGCACGCTGATCTACCGCAAGCTCAAGGGGCTCGAGCCGTTGATCGACGTGTCCGTGGTCAGCTGGCTGATGGCCGAGCACGGCTGGACCTTCGACAAGTCCACCGGCTCCAGCGGCGATGCGCTGGACGAAATCGACTACCTGCATCAGCGCTACACCCGTGACGATCCGAAGTACTCGGGCCGGGTCACCGTTCCCGTTCTTTGGGATCGCGAACGCCAGTGCATCGTCAACAACGAGTCTGCCGATATCATCCGCATCTTCAACAGCGCTTTCGACGAGCTGACCGGCTCTACGCTGGATTTCTACCCAGAGGCGCTGCATGGCGAAATCGATGCGCTAAACGCGCGGATCTATCCGGCGATCAACAACGGGGTCTACCGAGCAGGTTTCGCCACGACCCAGGAGGCCTACGAAGAGGCCTTCGACGAGTTGTTCCGTGAGCTCGACTGGCTGGAGCGACGCCTGGGCAAGCAGCGCTACCTGACAGGGGAGTACCTGACAGAGGCCGACTGGCGCCTGTTCACCACAGCCATTCGCTTCGACGCGGTTTACCACGGCCACTTCAAGTGCAACCTGCGCCGCATCGAGGACTATCCGAACCTGTCGAACTGGCTACGCGAGCTGTACCAGTGGCCGGGAATTGCCGAAACGGTGGATTTCACACACATCAAGAACCACTACTACGCCAGCCATCGACAGATCAACGGAAATGGCATCGTGCCGAAAGGTCCGCTTCTTGGACTGGATCGACCACATGATCGCGAGCGCCTGCGAGGCAACGGCATCTGGGTGAGATCGGAGCACAGCTAGCCTGAAACCCATACCATCGCCCAGATGTCGTGCTTCTACAAAACACCAGGTCCTGTGGGAAGCGCGCCCGCGGCGATGCGGTCACATCCGACGGCTGCCGGGGCCAGCGGATCAGTCATCCAGCTGTACCATGCTCGAGCATATGGCACATGGCAGTCTTCAGCTTCATCGGCCGCACCGGCTTGTGCATCAGCATATGGCCCAGCTCGCGGACCTGCTGCTTGAGTTCGTTGCTGTAGTTGGCGGTGATCATCAGCGCCGGTAGCGGGCTGGCGCGTCGCGCATTGACGGTGGCGACGACATCGATGCCGGTGTGGCCATTGTCCAGGTGGTAGTCGGCAATCATCAGGTCGGCCTCGGCATGGAAGTTGTCCACCTGCCGCGCCAGGTCCTCCTCGGACAGCGCCGTGATCACCTTGCAGCCCCAGCCTTCCAGCAGCGTGCGCATGCCCGCACAGATCGCCGTGTCGTTATCCAGCACCCAGACCCGGGCGCCCTGCAGCCGCTGTAGCACCAGCTCCGTGGTGCTCGGCTCAGGCCGCGCCTTGGGTGCGCGCTTGGCCAATGGTACGTCGATGGCGAAACACGAGCCGCGTCCCGGGTGCGAGCTGACCCGGATACGATGGCCCAGCATGCGCGCGATCTTCTCGACGATGGCCAGGCCAAGGCCGAGACCACGATCCTGGTTGGGACGCACGCCCTCCCCGCGTTTGAACTCCTGGAAGATTTCCTCGAGCTTGTCCGAGGCGATGCCCACGCCGGTATCCCAGACTTCGATGGACAGACTCTGCCGATGCCGACGACAACCCAGCAGTACGCGTCCTTTGGGTGTGTAGCGAATCGCGTTGGTCAGCAGATTGCGCAGGATGCGCGCGAGCAGCTGGATATCGCTGCGCACCAGTGCCGAACAGGGAATGAAGTCCAGCTGCAGCTGCTCGGCCCCGGCGATCTGGCGAAACTCCATGGCCAGGTTTTCCAACAGCTCACTGACGGCGAACGGGGCGATATCCGGTTTGATCACGCCGGCATCCAGCTTGGAAATATCGACCAGCGTGCCGAGCAGGTTCTCCACGTCTTCCAGCGAGTTGCTGATGTTGCGGATCAGCCCGCCGTTGGGCGCGCCCGGTTGTTCCAGCAAGGCGCTGGTGAACAGCCGCGCGGCGTTGAGCGGCTGCAGCAGGTCATGGCTGACCGCGGCAAGGAATTTGGTCTTGGACAGGTTGGCCACTTCCGCCTCGCGCTTGGCTTCGCGCAGCCGCGCCTCGACGTGGCTGCGCTCGTCGATCTCGCGCAGCAGCTGGTCGTTGAGGCTGGTCAGCTCGGCAGTGCGCTCACGCACCCGCTGTTCGAGATTCTGATAGGCCTGGTGCAACGCCTCGGCGGTCCGCCGGCGATCAGTGATGTCCTGAATCAGCACGAAAATGCCGGCCACTTCGCCATTGGCCTGCCGGTTCGGCACATAGGAGCGCAGCATATAGCGCTGCTGGCCGGCATGGTTGCGCTCGGCCATCTCGAAGCTGACACTCTCGCCCGACAGTGCGCGATCAATGTAGGGCTCCAGTTGCCGCCAGTGCTCGCCGCTGTGGACCTCGCGCAGCGACTGGCCGAGCATGCCGTCGCTGGGCCAGCGATACCATTCCTCGTAGACCTTGTTGGTGAACTCGTAGGTGAGATCGGCCGAGACGTAGGCGATCAGCGCCGGCACATGGTCGGTGATCAGGCGAATCCAGCGCTCGCTCTCGCGCAGCGCCTCGGCATGGCGGTAGCGCTCGGTGATGTCAGTGAAGGTATTGACGAAGCCGCCGGTGGGCAGCGCATGGGTGCGAATTTCCAGCACGCGGCCATCGAAGAGGCGCTGCTCCAGCTCGCGGATCGGCCGGCCGCGGGCGTCACGACTGTTGGGTGTGAGCAGGGTCAGCTCGCTGTCGGCCATGACCTCCTCGAACGGTCGATGTGCCTCGATCGGCGCCAGCCCGCAGAGTTCGAGAAAGCGCCGGTTCCACAGCTCCAGCGCACCCTCGGCGCTGACCATCGCAACACCCTGGGACAGGTTGTCCACCGCGCGCTGCAACAGCCTCGACTTCTGCGCCAGCGCCTGCTCGCGACGCATGGTCTCGCTGACTTTCACCTCGGTGATGTCGGTGTAGAGAATCACCAGCCCGCCTTCACGGGTCGGTCGCTCGCTGACCTGCACCCAACGGCCGTTGTTCAGTCGATACACCGTGGGCTCATCGCCCTTGCCGCGGTGTTCCTCGACGATCAGTCCGGTGCTTTCCGCCAGCCGGCGGACCTCGGCCAGCCGCGTGCCGGCGTTGATGCGCGCGCGCGTGCGCGTCCATAGCGACTTGAAGCGACGGTTGAACAGGACGATGCGCTGATCCCGGTCGAACAGCACGAAGGCGTCGGAAATGCTTTCGATGGCGTCTACCAGGTGCTGGTGCGCGGTTTCCGCACGCAGCCGCGCATCGCTGAGCAACTGGTTGCTGCCCTTGAGCTCGGCCATCGCCTGGTTCAACGCGTCGGTGCGCTCGCGCACCTGCTCGGCCAGTTCCACCGAATGCTGGAACGCCGCATAGGATGCATCCCGTCCGGCGCCACTGGATTCGACGCGCTCGATCAGTGCAGCGTTGATGCGTTTGAGCTTGAGGTTTTCGCGCTCGAGTTCGGCCTGGCGCGCCAGCAGCTCAGCGACCTGCCCGGCCTCCGGGTCGGCCAATGGCGACACCGGTGAAGGTCTGGTTGATGTGCATGCCATTGAACTGCTCTCCGTAGGTGTTGAAGCCGATCACCTGCTGGCGTCGGAGAAAAGCCGAGGTCTGTTCGCTGGTGTCGTTGCCCTCGATTTCCAGCCGGCGCAGAAAGCAGTCGCAACCAATGGTCAACAGCGGCGGCCCGAGGCGCTGTTCCAGCCGCTCGAACAGGGCTTCCAGATTCGGCATCAGCGGACCGGGTTCCATGGCGGTGAGCACGATGCCGTTCTCCACCGCGCAATAGAAGGTCAGGCTCATGTCCTCGTTGACCTTCTGGATCGAGCGCACGTAGTAATGCTCGTTGATCCGCACCGCCAAGGGATGGGCGGCGAACAGACGGTGATCGAGATCGCTGACCGGCACACCGATCAGCCGGGCGTATTCCTCGGCGGCCGGCTCGGCGTTCAGCTCGTAGACCCGCCTGCTGTTGCTGTCGGCGCGGGTCACGACCAGTTTGTCTTCGAGTGGCAGGATGTGATGGGTGGTGAACACCTCGAAATCCAGCCAGGTGTTGATCAGCACCACGATCGCCGCACCGCTGTAGAACCGGCCGTCGTAATAGACGTAGGTATCGCTGAGGTGATTGTCGTCGCCAGCCGAACCGCCGAAATGCGGAATGCTGCCGAACGCGGCGCTAAGCGCAGACAACACGATCTCCTCACGGCTGGACAGCCCGTCGAGCAGCGTCAGCGCAAAGCTGTGGTCCTTGATCGGCGCCAGCGAGTTGCTGCGGCAGTCGCTACCCAGGCGTTCGACCAATTGCTGTGCCTCGATCAGGCTGAAGCGATCCATCTCGTCGATCAGCTCGCAGGCGATGGAAAAGCTTCGATGGTCGAAGCCGACTGCCGTCACGCAGCTGCGCCCATAGCCCTGAGAGGTGATCTCGCCCGCCGAGGTGCAACCGACCAGACGCACGCCACCGAAGTATTGGCGCAGCGCATCGCCCAGCGCCGGCAGGTCGTATTCCGCCGAACAGAAGAACAGCACGAAGCCCAGATGCGGGTGCATCAGTTGGCGCGCCAGGTCCTGCGCCACCGTTTCGGGTAGCCGGGCCTCGGACATCGCCGTGCGGATCACTTCGCCTTGTTCATCGGTCACGCACGATACCCCGCACCACTTGAATCGGATGACCCCATTCTTGGGCAGGGCATATGGGACGAAAATGCTACTTGAGTACCGGTAAAGGCCTGCCTAGGTAGTATCGCGACGAAACAACGCAGCGCTGCGATGCTAGTTCAGCTGAAGTGGCCACAGTGTCGGTTCCCGTCCACCAGCCATCCTCTGCACCGCGAACCAAACGGTGTCCATCCCGATCAGGCCTGGCCTCGACGCACGCTGGCCATGTCAAGTGATGCACAGATGCAGAAAGGCCGGCCCCTTACGGGTGCCGGCCTTTCTCGTGGTTGCGCAGAGATCATCACTGCGCACAGGGCGTGGGATACGCTCAACGTACGTCCCACTGCCGATGCAACGGATGGAGCGACCTACGGTTCGACGTCCATCCGCGCCCTGCTGATCGCCTCGCTTAGAAGCTCAGCGCCGCGCCCACTGCGAAGGTGCGGGTTTCTTCGTCCAGTGCCGGGCTGTCCTTGCCTTCGATCTCGAACTGGTTCAGTTCGGCGACCAGGGTCAGGTTGTCGTTGATGCTGTGGAACAGGGCGATACCGCGGGTCTCGTAATCGGCCTCACCGCCCAGACCGTTGCCATCATCCTTGGTCTGACCGTAGGACAGCGCCACGCGGTTCTTGCCGAAGCGGTAGGAACCCTGCAGCAGGTAGCCGTCGCTATCCACCTCTCGCAGTAAAGCCTTGTTGGCGTTGTTGGTGAAAAACGGGTTGATACCTTCGGCCTGGAAGCCCGAGGCGGTCAGCGACAGGTTGCCCATCTTGGCCTGTACGCCATAGCCCAGGCCTTTCGAGTCAACTTTCTCGATGCTGCTGTCGGTATTGTCCGAGCTCTGCTGCATGCCGTTGATCCAGGTGTAGAACTGGGTGCCGCCCAGCTCGAACTCGTATGTCACCTCGGTCTCGAAACGCGGTGCGTCCTGGTAAGCCTTGTCCAAATCGCTTCCCGGCACCGTTGGGTCATCCGCCACTTCAGTCGTATCGACAGGATCCATGATGCCCGCAGCGATGCGCAGACCATTCATCTTCGGCGAGCGGTAGGTGATCTGCGAGGTCGGGAACGGGTACGGGTAACCGGTACCGATGTTGCCGAAGGACACGCCGCCGCCATCGACCAGGCCCAGGGTATCGCTGACCTGACCGTAACCGCTGAGCAGTTCGTCGAGCAGGATGTTGGAACGACCGAACAGGCCGAAGTCCTTACCGAACAGCACTTCACCCCATTGCTCGTTGCCAGCAGTGGCATAGAACTGACGAACATCGATGCCGGTTTCGGTGCCGTTGGTGTCACTGTCGTTGATCGTTACCCAGAAGGAAGAGCGGCCGCCCAGCTTGAGGTCGCCGACCTGCTTGCCGAAGTTGAAGCCGATCCAGTTGGGCAGGAAGCCCATCTTCACCCGCGACTGCTTGCGATCGAACTGCTCGCCGGCACGCTCTACGTCGCTGTGAACGTAGAAGGTGTTGAAGTAACCATCGGTGGAAAAGGTGGTGTCGTCCTGATCGTAAAGCACGATTTCGGCGACAGCCGACTGGCTTACGGTCATGGCGACGGCACTGGCCAGGACCAGTGGCAACAGGGTTGATACGGCTTTCTTGTTGTTGTGCATGGCGCTCTCCGCGGTTTTGACGACAAGCAGTCGTGACGGGAGCGATTATCGAAAGGCCATCCGAGCGCACATACGCTGCGATGGCGGCGAAAGGCTAGTACTTTCGCCCGGGGTGTCGTCTTGCATGTAAAGCATCTCATCCGACCGCCAGACGCACGAGGCTTAGGTCGTACACCCAAAGCAGCGCGCCACCATACCCCGGCACAAGCCACGGCAGCCCGCCGTAAACGGCTGGCCATCGAGTTGCATTGTCGGGGTTGAATGGGCGGGTGATGTGGGACGCTGAGGTACCGTCAGCAACGATGCCAACGCGTGTCGGGCGCTTCAGCATTGGCGACCACATGCCAGCCGCCTTCGGCATCGCGCAGCGCCTGTAGCTGAGTACGGATAGCTCGGGCATCGAGGTTGGCCGACGCCGCAGCCACCGCCTCCGGGTGATCACCATCGAAGCCGGCCAGGTGCGCCTGCCATAACGACTCGGCGCGGTGGCGCAGGTCGCCGTCGTGGTCGCCGGTCGAGGGATCAGCTGCAGCGACTTCAACCAGAGTGCCGGCAAAGCCGTCGAGGAAGGTTTCGATATGGGCGAGGATCTCACTGGCAGATGCGCTGGGAGACTGCACCGCGAAAACGATGCCTGGGCACTCGCCGAACTGACGATAGCCACAGAACACCGCATAGCCGAGTTGCAGTTCGCTGCGCAGTCGACGGAAGAACGCGCCTTCCATCAATCGCGCCAGGCGGCGCCAGCTCGCCTCGATGAAGACTGTCCGAAGCGGTAGCGGACAGAACAGCACCAACGCGGTTTCCACGCCAGGCTGACCGAAGCGCGACCAGCAATAACGCGGTGTGCTTTCGTGGTACTGACCGGCACCGGGTCCGGCCAGCCCAGGCAGCTCAGCCAGTACCCTCTGCAACGGGCCACTCAGATGCCGAGGCAGCCCCACTGCCAATGCATCCCAATGGGACTGATGCCAGGCTTGATCGAGTGCGTGCTGGTCCAGCGATGCATCACCGTCTCGTGCGGCTCCCGCGAGCAGGAGCGGCAGGCGGCGCAGCAGTTGCCGTATCAGTATCTCGTCGGCACCTGACGTCACGGACTCGTAGCGCAGGCGGTGTCCTTCATTGAAAGCAGCCGGCGACGGCGCTTTGAGGATGTCGGTCAGGTCACGAAGAATTACTGGCAACGCTTCGGCATAACCGCACAGCCTCAGGCACCAGCTATGCCCATGGTCATCGAAATGCAGCTCGAGACCGGCTTGCGCCGCAGCGATGGTATGCCTGCGTAGCGCCGCGTGCAGCGTATGCCAGAGCCCTGCCGGCGGCCGGCCCGCGGCAAACCGCCAACGCAGGTATAGCGCGCCCTGCCCTGCAGCATCGGCGTGTTCGACCCAGCGCATGGATGGTATCTGCAACGCCGCCACGCCCGGTTGCATGCGCTCACTGAGCCAAGGATTGCGTTCCGGCAGGCGCCATTGCCATCCAGTCCTGTCTGACGGTGGCAACTGCTCGGCGACCAGGTCCAGCTCGAACCCAGCCTTTACCGGCTCGATGCGCTTAGTCCGAGCGCGACCTTCGCCGTCCACCGTCAATACGATCGGCCTGCTCGCATGAAGCTGCGCACCCAGCATCTCAAGCGCCTGCTGCACACGATTCGTATCGATCGACGGCGTCCAGGCAGCCGGGTCAATCCAGTAGCGCAACAGGGCCAGCGGCTCCTTGCCCATGAGTCCGCGCTGACGGATCTGCGCGTACTCACCCCAGAGCTCTGACCAGGCTGCCTGCGTGCTCATGAAATGCAGCCAGTCACGCACTGCGGCAACCATCTGCGCGCGTTCCGCCATGCCGCGTTCGGTCAACTGCACCTCGAAGACGGCCACACCCTGCCCGTCATGCCAGTACGGCACCCGCAACGAGACGGCATCGCACCAGTGGGCGTCGCTGAGGGTTTGGAAAAGACTCCGGTCGGCTTGCGAGCTCAACCATGAGCCGAGCACATCCAGCGCCACGCAGGCTTCATCCGGCAGCCCATCGAGGGCGAAAGCGATATCCAGATACGGTCGCGCGCCATCGACGCTCAGACGCAAGGTGCCGCCATCATCGGCGCGCAGTGGCTGTATCGGCCTCGCGACGATCGGTGCGACCGGTAGCTGGCATTCATCGCTCTGCAGCAGTTCCAGCACCTGCTCAAGGCTGCAGGGTGCGGCGACCAGCAGTTCCATCTGCCCGGTTTGATAGAAGTGCTGGTGATAGCCCGTCAGCGCTTTCTGGAACGCTGGCGCCTCTACCGGCAGCGTTTCGCGATTGCCCGCATGAAACCCTGAAAAGGGATGCGCGCAGCTCAGTGCCGTACCGATCGCGGCGTCGCACAGGGTCTCCCGGTCCCGCCCCCGTGCCAGGAATTCGGCCTGCAACACCTCGCGTTCGCGCGACTGCGCCGCAGGATCGAGCAGCGGCCGGGCGAGCATGTCGAGCAGGCGTTTGAGGGCTTCGCCGAAGGCAGCGGCAGGCACCTGGAAGAAGAAGTCGGTATGACGCTCACGGGTCGATGCGTTCAATTGCCCGGCGCAACCCTGCACGAACGGCATCAGGCCCTGGGTTGGCGCATAGGCCTGGCTACCCAGGAACAGCAGGTGCTCGAGAAAATGCGCAAGCCCTGGGTATTCGCCCGGCGCATCGTGTGCGCCGGCGTTCACGCGAACGAGGGCTGCTGCCTGACTGCCCGCTGGGAGCTGGATAAAGCCCAGCCGCAGGCCATTGGGCAGGAGGTGCCACTGCGGTAACACGGCAGGCGGAACGCTGTCTGGCGTCATGGATCGATCTCCTGTTGCCGGACAGCTGTGCGCATGACTCAGGTATCCAGCTCGCCGGCCAGGAACTGGCGCAGACGGCGCTGCATCAGCTTGCCGGAACTGCCGAGGCAGGCGATCGGCGTACCCGCCAGCGCTTCACGACCCAGTTCGGCCGCCTCCCCGGCCAAAGCCAAGGAGCAATCAAGCGCGAGGGACAGCTTGTTGAGCTGGCGCAACTGCGCCTCGCCATGGGGAACGTTGGAGAACAGCACCAGCCCCTGCGGTTTCATCTTGTCGCAGACTAGCGCGAGTTCTTCCAGCGGCTGCCCGATCGGCAACACGCTGACGGCCAGGCTGTCGCCACTGAGCATCAGACCTGCCACGAGCAATTCAAGCTCGCGACACTGCCCCGGCATCGCGGCGAGCAGTACGCGCTCGCCAGCCGGCATACGGGCCAGCTGCAGCCGCTGCAGCGCCCGGGCACGAAGGAAGGCATCGAGAAACAGCCACTCGCTGGTACCGCCAAATTCCTCCTGACGCAGCAGCAGCTCCTGCCACACCGGCAACAGGACATCCTGAAACACCACAGCCAGTGGATAGGTGGAGAATATCTGGCCGTATAGCTGCTCCAGTCGCACCTCGTCGAAACCATTCACCGCATCACGCAGTTGCCCCTGCCACTCGTTCCACTCGCTACTGGGGGTTGCGGTCGGTTCCTCTGCCTCGCGGGTCGCTGCGCTGCGCGCCAGTATGCTGCCGACCTTGCTTACCGCCACGCCACGCTCGGTCCAGGAAAGAATGCTGCGAACCGCCTCCACGTCGGCCATCGAGTACAGGCGATGGCCGCTCTCGGTCCGGGTCGGCCGGATCAGCCCGTAGCGGCGCTCCCACGCGCGCAGGGTGACCGGGTTGACCCCGGTCAGGCGGGAAACTTCACGGATAGGGAATAGATCCTGCTGCTCGAAGGCGCTCGAGGCCAGGTTCGAAGCGCCGGAAGAATCGGTCATGGGGCGGCTCGCTGGAAAAGAATGCCGAGATTGTAACCCAGCGTTTCGCAGCATACCCTCTACAAACTTTGTACAAACGCAAGGTGCGATGAAATGACGCCTGATTTGCCCCTGACGCTCTATGTCGATCGAGCCTGTCCGCTGTGTGCCCGAGAAGTTCGTTGGCTGGAACGCAGCGCCGATCCGGCAAGGCTGCGGCTGGTGGATATCAGCGCTGCCAATTTCGATCCTAAAGGGCTCGACCGGGATCTGGCGCAGCTCCGACGGCGTCTGCACGCCCGCAGCGCCAGCGGTGCCTGGCTGACCGGCGTGGACGCCACCTACTGGAGCTGGCGACTGGCAGGCCACGGTCGCTGGGCCGCACCGCTCGGCTGGCGTCCATTGCGGCCGCTGCTGTTGCTCGGTTACCAGCTGTTCGCCGTGCTGCGCCCGCATCTTGACTGGCTGCCGCATCCCGACGGTGCGAGTCGTTGCACAACCGAGTGCAATGTGCCGCAAAAGCCGTCGAAGACCAGCGCTGCAAGCGACGATCGCCTTTAGATGTCGGCAAGCAGAGGCATGCGCAGGCCAAACCCTGATTCCACAGCAGCCGGGCGGCCGATCATTTCGTCATGGCTGACCGGCTGCCGCCAGTAGACCTCACGCACACCGCACGCCCGAAGCTCCCGCTTCAAGCTGCCTTGGTCGCTCCAGACATTGCGTCTGGCCATCGGCGAACTGCCGGCGACGACCGCTGCGCTCGACCACCCAGGCGCTGTACCCGCAGCAGCGCAGACCATGCAGCTCGACCCGCTCTACTCGGCGGCGAAATAGCGCAATACGCAGCCCAAGCCTCGACACGCCCTGTTTCATACTCGGATACCTGTACAGATTCAGTTGGCCGCATAGCCCCGCAATCGCCCACCTGCCTGCCAAATGGCGGGCTCGGGCCAAGGAGTTCTTATGCAGCAGAATATTCCTGTACATTTACCTGTACAGGAAGCAATATTCGTATAGCTTTATCGCATCCCTCATCGATGCAACAGCATTCCCCTCCACGCAACAGCGCCCGGCGCACAAAAGGAACCGTCATGAACGATCTGCCTGGTCATTACCGCGAAATACTCTCCGGGGTGGGTGAAAACCCGGAGCGTGAAGGTCTGCGCGACACGCCGCAACGCGCGGCGAAGGCGATGCAATACCTGTGCGGCGGTTACAACCGCAGCCTGGAAGAGATCGTCAACGGCGCGCTGTTCGCCTCGGACAACGACGAGATGGTCATCGTCAAGGACATCGAGCTGTACTCCCTGTGCGAGCACCACATGCTGCCCTTCATCGGCAAGGCTCATGTGGCGTACATCCCCACCGGGCGCGTGCTGGGCCTGTCGAAGATTGCGCGAATCGTCGACATGTTCGCCCGCCGCCTGCAGATCCAGGAAAACCTGACCCGCCAGATCGCCGAAGCCATTCAGGAAGTCACCGGCGCCGCTGGTGTTGCGGTGGTCATCGAAGCCAAGCACATGTGCATGATGATGCGGGGCGTGGAAAAGCAGAACTCGGTGATGAACACCTCGGTGATGCTCGGCGCCTTCCGCAGCTCCTGCAACACACGGATGGAATTTCTACAGTTGATCGGGAGGGGCCAGTAATGCCGCGCCTGGAACCTGGCATGGCGCGCATCCGGGTGAAGGATCTGCGCCTGCGCACCTACATCGGCATCAACAAGGACGAGATACTCAATCGCCAGGATGTGCTGATCAATCTGAACATCCTCTACCCGGCGGTCGAGGCGGTGCGCGACAACGACATCGAGCAGGCGCTCAACTACCGCACCATCACCAAGGCGATCATTCGGCATGTCGAGCAGAGCCGCTTCGCTCTGCTCGAGCGCATGACCCAGGAAATCCTCGACCTGGTGATGGCACATCCCGCGGTGAGCTACGCCGAGGTGGAAGTCGACAAGCCGCATGCGCTGCGCTTTGCCGATTCAGTCTCGATCACCCTCGCTGGCAGTCACTGAGCACGGTGTCGTGAATATCCGCCGCGTCGTGCTCGCCAGCCTGCTTTCGCTGATCCCACTAAACGCAGCAGCGAGCTGGCGCGAAGCCGTGCCACAGGCGCGACTGATTGGCGAAGGCCAGTTGCGCTTCTTCGGCTTGCGCATCTATGACGCGCGCCTGTGGAGCGAAACCGCGCCGCTGCAAACCCGTACGGCGTTCGCGCTGGAACTGACCTATCACCGCTCCATCAGCCGCGACGACCTGGTGCGCACCAGCCTGGAAGAGATTCAGCGACTCTCCGGCGAGCCGCTCGATGCCGAACAACTGCGCCGCTGGCGCGCAGACATGCAGCAAGCCTTCGTCGATGTAAAGGCGGGTGACCGAATCACCGGCGTCTTCTTGCCCGGGCACGGCTGCCGCTTCTATGTGAATGATCGCCTGCAGCATGAGGTCGCCGACGCCGCGTTCGCCGACGCCTTCTTCGCCATCTGGCTCGACCCACGCAGCCGCGACCAGAAATTGCGGCGCAACCTGCTGGGCCAGCGATGAAAAGCCCGGCGCTGGCAGCCTATGGAATGCTCGGGCTGCCGCTGGCGATGGCCATGCTGCCGATCTATGTGCTGGTACCGAATTTCTATGCGGCCGATCTCGGCCTCGGTCTGACGCTGACCGGCGCCGTGCTGTTTCTCGCCCGTCTGCTGGATACCGTGCAAGACCCCTGGCTTGGCCGCCTTATCGATCGCCGCTCACCACGTGGCTGGACCATTCTGCTCGGCGTCGCGGCTGTGTTGCTGAGCCTGGCGATGGCGGGACTGCTGATCCCACCCGGCAACTTCGGCAGTTTTGGCCTAGCCGCGTGGCTCGGCGCGTTGCTGGCGCTCACCTATACCTTGCACAGCCTGATCAACATCACCTATCTGGCCTGGGGCGCGCGCCTCTCCGACCAGCCGGATACCCGCACCCGAGTCGCTGCCTGGCGCGAAGGTGCCGGGCTGTTCGGCGTGGTGCTCGCCAGCGTGCTGCCTACCGTACTGGCGACGCAATATGGCATGGCCGCGGCACTGGCAACCTTTGCTGCCACCTTCGCCGTGCTGCTGTTAGCCGGCACGGCGACCTTGTTATGCGGCGCCCCACGCCCCCACCGCACCGTGCGTACCGAAACCAGCAGCTGGCGACTGCCGCTGCGCAATCCGGCGTTCCGGCGCCTGGCGGGCGTCTACTTCATCAATGCCGTGGCGGTGGCGATCCCGGCCACCCTGGCGCTGTTCTTCATCGCCGACCGCCTGCAACTGGCGCGACTGACCGGCCTGTTCCTGGCGCTTTACTTCATCAGCGGCGCATTGGGTCTGCCGCTCTGGACCCGTCTGGCCGATCGCATCGGCAAACGACGCAGCTGGCGGATCGGCATGCTCACCGCCTGCGCCGCCTTTATCTGGGCGGTGCTGATGGAGCCGGGCTCGGCCTGGGCCTATGCCGGCGTCTGCATGATGTCCGGCCTTGCCCTCGGAGCCGATCTGGCCCTGCCACCAGCGCTGCTGGCCGACATCATCCCAGTCGAGGAGCGTGATTCCACTGCCGCCTACTTCGGCTTGTGGAGCTTTCTCGCCAAGCTGGCGCTCGCACTCGCCGGTCTGGCTTTGCCATTGCTGGCGTTGAGCGACTACCAACCGGGCAACGCGGCCGGCTGGAACCTTGCGCTGGTCTACGCCGGCCTGCCCTGCCTGCTGAAGCTACTGGCAGCGCGGCTACTCACTTCCCTGCCCTGCGGAGAAACGAAATCATGAAAAAGGTACTGATCCTGGCTTGCTGCCTGCTACTGCTCAGCTGCACCGCCGTCGATGTCGAGCATTACCGAGACGAGGAGCCGCAGCTGGATCTGCGCAAGTATTTCGTCGACACGGTGGATGCCTGGGGCATGTTCCAGAAGCGCTCCGGCGAGGTCGTCAAGCGCTTTCATGTCGAGATCGAAGGCAGCCTCGATGGCGACAAGCTGATCCTCGACGAACACTTCCGCTACAGCGACGGCACTACCCAGCAACGCGTCTGGACGCTGACCGAGGAACGCCCGGGGCACTGGCGCGGCACGGCTGCAGACGTGGTCGGCGAGGCCGTTGGCGAAGTGGCCGGCAATGCCCTGCGCTGGCGCTACGTGCTCAGCCTGCCGGCGGATGACAAGGTTTACGACGTAGACCTGGACGACTGGATGTACCTGATCGACGAGAACACCCTGGCCAACCGTTCGTTCATGAGCAAGTTTGGCGTCGAGGTGGGACAGGTCACCCTGTTCTTCCGCAAACGCAACGAATGAGCGGGTGGCCTGTGGTGAGTTGGTTGAGGCAAGTCCGGATGACCATGGTTCCGAGACAAGGCGCTGCGACGAGTCATAGCGGGCCATGGTGAGGAGCAGCAACGCAGTATCGGGGCCATGGGCGCAGAAATTGACCAACTGAACTTGCCAAACAGGCCACTGATGGCACCTGCAGGGCACCGAGCGGGCCAAGTTGTTCTAGAATGCGCGGCATGCCCTTTCAGGATGTCGTGACATGATCAATGCCAAGCTGTTGCAACTGGTTATCGAAGCCTCCAACGACGGGATCGTGGTCGCCGAACAGGAAGGCGATGACAACATCCTGATCTACGCCAACCCAGCGTTCGAGCGGCTGACCGGCTATGCGGTCGACGACATCCTCTACCGCGACTGCCGCTTCCTGCAGGGCGAGGACCGCGACCAGCCGGCCCTGCAGGCCATTCGCGAGGCGGTGAAGAACAACCAGCCGTGCCGCCAGATCATCCGCAACTACCGCAAGGACGGCACACCGTTCTGGAACGAGCTTTCCATTACGCCGGTGTTCAACGAGGCCGATCAGCTGACCTACTTCATCGGCATCCAGAAGAACGTCACCGCCGAGGTCGACGCCCTGCAACGCGTCGAAGCGCTGGAAGCCGAGATTCGCGAACTGAAGGCGAAGCTCGCGCAGAACTGAGCACGCCGCCCGGCCCGCGACCGCCGGGCCGTTGGCTCAACGATGCGGCAGCGCTGCGCCCTCAAGTACCCGGGCAACCCTACCTAAGTGCCGTTACTCGGTAGCGTGGATATGGGATACTGGCAAATCGCCATTTCACCATCCTGCAGTGGGCGGTTGCGCCCTAGGATTCTGTCTTGACTCTCAATGCCGTTGTACAGAACGCGGTCATGCTGCTCGCGTTGTGCTGGCTGCTGGCCTTCACTACACGCAGCTGGAACCGGAGCGGCAATCGCTCCGCACAATTGCTCGCCGGCCTCTGGTTCGGCAGCGCCTGCATCATCGGCATGCTGATCACCAGCGTCGGCCACACCGGAATCATCCTCGATGCGCGCACTGTGGTGCTGAGCATGGCTGGACTGTTCGGCGGGCCGCTGGTGGCCACGATCGCCGGCACCCTGGCTGGCGCCTATCGCCTCTGGCTCGGCGGGCCCGGTGTGGTACCGGGGCTTGCGAACGTGGCTTTGCCCATTGCGCTCGGGCTCGCCTACGGCTGTGCATATCGCAAGCGTCTGGTCGGCATCGGCTTCTGGCAATTGCTCGCGTTGGGCGTGTTGCTGCACCTTGGCGCGCTGGCGCTGGTTGCACTGATGCTGCCCAACGGGCTCGGCGCTGCCGCCGTACGGGAAGCTGCCTTGCCAGCGCTGTTGGCGCTGCCCATCGCCACCGCAACCCTCGGCGTCCTGCTCAAGGATCTGCTGGAGCGCAACAAGATCGAGCAGGCCCTGCGCTTCAGCGAAGCCCGGCTGCGCGCCATCACCCAAGCCATGCCCGACCTGCTCATGGTGCTCGACGAGGATGGCCGCTACCTGGAAATCCTCTGCGCCGAACGGAGCCTGCTGTATGACGATCCGAGCAAGCTGCTCGGTCGCCGTCTGCACGACGTCATGCCCGAAGAGGAAGAACGTCGCTTCCTCGACTTCATCCAGCTGACGCTGAACAGCGATGTACCGCAGCTGATCGAATACTGCCTGCCGACTCAGGGTGGCCTCAAGGTGTTCGAAGGCCGCGCGCTGCCGCTGGAGCAGCCGGAAGGACAGAAGCGTGCGGTGGTCTGGCTGAGCCGCGATATCACCGAACGGGTGAACACCGAGCTAGAGCGCAGGATCGCCGCCATCGCCTTCGAATCGCAGCAGGGCATGCTGATTACCGACGCGCAGAACCGCATCCTACGGGTCAACCGGGCTTTCACCCGCATCAGCGGCTACAGCCCCGCCGAGGCCATCGGTCAGACCACCGCTCTGCTCGCATCCGGCAAGCACGGCCCGGAGTTCTATCGCGCCATGTGGTCGAGCATCGAAACCACCGGCGTATGGGAAGGCGAAATCTGGAACCGGCGCAAGAGTGGCGAGATCTTTCCCGAATGGCTGACCGTCAGCGCGGTGCGCAACGCGCTCGGCGAGGTTACGCACTATGTCGCCGCCTTTACCGACATCACCGATCGTAAGGCGGCCGAAGAGCGAATTCATAATCTGGCGTTCTACGATCCGCTGACCGGTCTGCCCAACCGCCGGCTGCTGCTCGACCGCCTGCACCAGGCCATGGCCGCCAGCCGCCGCGGCAATCAGCTGGGCGCGCTGATGTTCATCGACCTCGACAACTTCAAGAACATCAACGACCTGCACGGGCACCAGACCGGCGACCAGGTGCTGCGCATCGCCGCCGAACGTCTGCACGCCGAGGTGCGCGCCAGCGACACGGTGGCGCGCCTGGGTGGCGACGAGTTCGTGGTGATGCTGGAGAACCTCGGCGATGACCCGCTACGCGCGGCGGGCCAGGCCGAGCACATCGGCATGAAGCTGCTGAACTCGCTGGATCGGCCGTATCGCCTGGCCGATCTCGCTCTGTACAGCAGCGCCAGTATCGGCGTGGTGCTGTTCGGTGCCGAAGCCAGCAGCAGCGACGAGCTGATGAAGCGCGCCGACATGTCGATGTACGAAGCGAAGATTTCCGGCAAGAACGCCCTGCGTTTCTTCGATCCGCGCATGCAGCTGGCCGTGCAGGAACGGTTGCGTCTGGAGGAAGAGATTCGCTTGGGTCTAAAGAACGGCGAATTCATACTCACTTTCCAGCCGCAACTGGAGCAGACCGAAGGCATCATCGGCGCCGAGGCGCTGGTGCGCTGGCAGCACCCGCTGCGCGGTCTACTCACTCCAGCGGCATTCATCGCCCAGGCCGAACACGCCGGTCTGATCCACACCCTCGATCAACAGGTGCTGGCGCAGGCCTGCGCACAACTGGCGCGCTGGGCCGAAACGCCGGAATTCGCCCACCTCAGCCTCTCGGTAAACCTCAGTGCACACCTGCTATACCAGGACAATTTCGTCGAGGGGGTGCTCGAGCTGCTGGAAGGGAGTGGTGCCGATCCGGCCCGGCTGAAGCTGGAGCTGACCGAAACGCTGCTGCTGGACAACATGCCCGAAGCGATCGCCCGCATGACGCGGCTCAAGCAGCACGGCATCCGTTTCGCCATCGACGACTTCGGTACCGGCTATTCCTCGATGAGCTATCTCCAGCAGCTGCCGCTGGATCAGCTGAAGATCGACCAGACCTTTATTCGCCGCCTGCCGGACGACAGCAGCAGCCTGACCATCGTGCGGGCCATCTGCGCCCTTGCGACCGGTCTGGGCCTGGAGGTCATCGCCGAAGGCGTCGAAAGCGAGCCACAACGGGCGATGCTGCTCGCCAATGGCTGCCATCGCTATCAGGGTTATCTGTTCGGCAGACCGCTATCGGCAGATGCGTTCGAGGAGCTGGTTCGCAGCACCGAGGCGGACGACGGCGTGACAGCCTGACGTGGGACGCATCGCCGGGCGATGCCCCCCGAGCCTGCGGTCAGAGCGCCAGAGGCGCGCGACCGCAGAGTGTCACCAGCGCCTTTACCCAATCCTCGTGGGTATTCAGACAGGGCACCAGCACCAGTTCCTCGCCACCCGCCTCGATGAACTGCTCACGACCGCGATCGCCGATCTCCTCGAGGGTTTCGATGCAGTCGGCGACGAAGGCCGGGCACATCACCAGCAGCTTCTTCACGCCCTGCTGCGCCAGCTCGTCGAGACGCGTCTCGGTGTAGGGCTCGATCCACTTGGCGCGGCCGAGGCGCGACTGGAAGGACACCGACCACTGATCGTCACGCAACCCGGCCTGCGCCGCGAAGCCGGCGGCGGTGCGCATGCACTGCGCGCGGTAGCAGCTGGCGAGTACCTCGCCCTCGGCACGCTGGCAACAATCATCGCCCTTCAGGCAGTGCGCGCCGGTTGGATCGGTCTTGTGCAGGTGACGCTCGGGCAGCCCGTGGAAACTCAGCAGCAGATGATCGAAATCCTGTTGCAGATGCGGCCTGGCACTGGCGGCCAGCGCGTCGAGGTACTCCGGCTGGTCGTAGAACGGCTGCAGGATCGACAACTGCAGAGACAGTCCGCGCTCGCGGATGACCCGGCGCGCTTCCTGAATGACCGTCGTCGTGGTGCTGTCGGCGAACTGCGGATAAAGCGGCGCCAAGGTGACCTGGGTGATGCCCTGCCCGGCCAGACGCGTCAGCGTGGTCTCAATGGAGGGCTCGCCGTAGCGCATCGCCAGCTCCACCGGGCCCTGCGTCCAGTGCGGACGTACCGCCTCGTGCAGACGGCGGCTCAGCACCACCAGCGGCGAACCTTCCGGCCACCAGATCGAGGCGTAGGCATGCGCCGATTGCTCGGGGCGCTTGATCAAGATCAGCGAGACCAGCAGGCGCCGCAACGGCCACGGCAGATCGATAACGTACGGATCCATCAGAAACTGGTTGAGGTAGCGGCGTACATCAGCGACTTCCGTGGAGGCCGGCGAACCCAGATTGACCAACAACAACGCCTGCTCTGTCATGCAACTTTCCTGACTACTGTTTTTAAGGTTGCGCCGTAACCCCAAGCGGGGGGCGCGCTATTTTCACACAGGGCGCACCCTTCAGGGGGGCGTCAATAGGTCGGTCAGGGCTGAATCCAGATCGTTGAAACGGAAGCGGAAACCTTCCGCCTCGACCCTCTGCGGCAACGCATGTTGCCCCCCGAGCAACAGCCCGGCCAACTCGCCGAGCAGGGGCTTGAGCACCGCTGCCGGGACTGGCAATACCGTCGGGCGATGCAGGCAGCGGCCAAGGCTGCGCGTGAACTCGACGTTGCGCACCGGGGCCGGCGCACAGGCATTGTAAGGCCCGCTTGCCGCCGGCTGGCGCAGAAGAAAATCAATCAGGGCGATTTGGTCTTCGATATGAATCCACGGCATCCATTGCCGACCATCGCCGATGCGCCCGCCCAAACCAAGCCTGAATGGCGGCAGCAACCGCTGGAGAAAGCCCCCGTCACGCGACAGCACCAGCCCGGTACGCACCAGCACCACACGCATTCCCAGCACTGTCGCCTCCATCGCGCGCTCTTCCCAGGCATTGCACAGCTGGCTGGCAAAATCGGTGGAGACCGGCTGATCGCCTTCGGTCAGGCGGTGCTCACCACCGTCGCCGTACCAACCCACGGCGGAACCGGAGATCAGCAGCGCCGGCTTCTGCTCGCACCGGCCCAGCCACTCGACCAGCTGTTCGGTGAGCTTGACCCGACTGTCCCATAGCAACGCCTTGCGCGACTTGGTCCATGGCCGATCGGCGATGGGGGCGCCGGCCAGATTGACCACCGCGTCCAGCGCCACGGCATCCAGCTGCTGCAAGCTGCCCACACCCTGCACCTCGGCACCACACAGCGCGGCAACGCGTTGCGGCGTGCGGCTCCATACCCACAGCCGATGCCCGTCCGCCAGCCAGCGCCGACACAACGCGCGACCTATCAGCCCGGTACCGCCCGTCAACAAGATGTTCATGGTGAGCTCCTGGCGCGCAGCCATTGCGCGGGTTTGACGACTTGCTTGAAAGCATACACCTATACACAGGCACATGAGCCGTACAGTATTTTCACGCCACCGCTTCGGCTGAGCCACTGACGCACATCAGGCCGGCCGACAAGCGCTGTAGATCGGTCAGCCACCAAAAACTCCCTCGGTACGCGGCGACAACTATCCAAAGCCATTCGTTGACACATTTGTACAGGATTATGCACTTACTTGTACATCATGTATTGACTTGTACAACACCGCGATTATGATGGCCACAAGTTGTACAGAAACCCAACTTGTACAAGACGAGGTCGCCATCATGCACACCAAGCTCCCCACGCCCAAGATTGGAATCAGCGCCTGCCTGCTTGGTAATCCGGTGCGTTTCAACGGTGGCCACAAGGAATCACGCCTGTGCAGCGAAACCCTGGCGCAGCACTTCGAGTTCGTGCCGGTGTGCCCGGAGGTTGCCATCGGCCTTGGCACACCTCGCGAGCCGATCCGCCTGGTCGGTGACACCGACGCACCAAAGGCTGTCGGCACCGTACGTCCCGAGCTGGATGTCACCGAAGCCCTCGCCGCCTACGGTCGGCAGATCGCCGAGCAGTTGCACGACATCAACGGCTACATCCTTATGCAGAAATCGCCGTCCTGCGGCATGGAGCGGGTCAAGGTCTATGCCGCCAACGGCCATACCCAGCCCGGAGGTGGTAGCGGCGTGTTCGCCCAGGCGCTGATGCAGGCCTGTCCGGATCTGCCGGTCGAAGAGGACGGTCGACTGAACGATGCCGTGCTGCGCGAAAACTTCCTCACCCGCGTCTATGCCCATGCCGACTGGCAGCGCCTGCGCCAGGCCGGCCTCAGCCGCCGGGCCATCGTCGATTTCCACTCGCGCTACAAGTACCAGCTGATGGCGAGCAACCCGCTGCAGTACAAGGTGCTCGGCCGGCTGGTCGCGCAACTGGCGGAACACTCGCTGGAGGAGTTCGCACCGCAGTACTTCAGCCAGCTGATGCAGGCGCTGAAGAAGCCGGCCACCCGCGGTACGCACTGCAACGTGCTGCTGCATCTAAGCGGTTACCTCAAGGACGCGCTTGGCGCGGAGGACCGCCGCGAGATGCGCCACCTCATCGATCAGTATCGCGCCGGCGTCATCCCGCTGGTGGTGCCGCTGACCCTGCTCAAGCACCACTTCCGTCGGCATCCCGATCATTACGTCGCACGCCAGGCCTACATGCAGCCGCATCCCGAAACCCTCAGCCTGCGCAACGGAATCTGAACATGAATGAATCAACGGACCTGACGCAGCTGACGGCCGACGGCCTCCTGCCGATCCGCGAAGTGGCGCGCATCACCGGCGTCAACGCCGTGACCCTGCGTGCCTGGGAGCGCCGTTACGGGCTGATCGTCCCGCTGCGCACGCCCAAGGGCCATCGGCTGTACGAAGAAGCACATATCCAGCGCATCCGCGACATCCTCACCTGGCTCAATCGCGGCGTTTCGGTCAGCCAGATCAAGCCGCTGCTGGACACCACCACGCCGCCGGAGCTGCCCAGGCAGAACCAGTGGTCGGAGCTGCTCGAAGAGCTGCTGCAGGCCATCGACCGCCTCAGCGAACGGCGCCTGGACGATGCCTTCAACCGGGCCATGGCGCTGTATCCGCCGCGCACGCTCTGCCAGCACCTGCTGCATCCACTGCTCGAGGCACTCGAACAGCGCTGGCAGGGCCAGTACGGTGCAGCGGTGGAGCGGGCGCTGGTTCATTCCTGGCTGCGCAGCAAACTGGCGACCCGCATCTATTTCAACAACCGGCAGCAGGTCGGGCGTCCGCTGTTGCTCGCCAATCTGGATAACGAGTCCTTCGCGCCCGGTCTGTGGTTGACCGCCTGGCTCGTCTCCAGCACCGACTGCCCAGTTGAAGTCGTCGAGTGGCCGGTACCGCTAAACGAGCTGAACCTGGCGATGGAGCGCATCCTGCCGCGCGCCCTGTTGCTCTATGCGAGCAACAGCCTGCCGGGCAACTGCCTGCAACGCGACCTGCCGCGTCTGATCGAGCAAAGCGTCGCGCCGCTCTGTGTGGCCGGGCCGGCCGTTCATATCCATGCACCCGAGCTGCACCGACATCGCGGGCTGATGCTCGCTGAGGGTCCCCTCGGCGCCCTGCAGCAACTGCATGGCGCCGGCCTGCTGCCCGGTAGCGAAGGGAGTGCGTCATGACCCAGCTGCTCTGGCTGCGCAGCGATCTGCGCACAAGCGACAACACCGCCCTCGCGGCTGCGATGGCTTGCGGCCCTACCGTGGCGCTGTATCTGGTGACCCCGGGGCAATGGCTCGCCCACGATGACGCCCCGTGCAAGGTCGACTTCTGGCTGCGTAACCTCGCCGAGCTGTCGACGCGGCTGGGCGCGCTCAACGTCCCGCTGCTGATTCGCGAGGTCGATGATTGGCAGACGGTACCCGACGCGCTGCTGAAGGTCTGCCGCGAACAGGGCGTGCAGCGGCTGCATTACAACGACGAGTACGGGGTAAACGAGCAGCGCCGCGATCAGGCAGTTACGACGCATCTGGAAGCGGCCGGCATCAGCGTGCGCGGCCATCTCGACCAGCTGCTGTTCACTCCGGGTAGCGTACAGACGCAGTCGGGCAGCTACTTCAAGGTGTTCAGCCAGTTCCGCAAGGCCTGCCTTGCCCGCCTGAGCGTATCGCTGCCAGCCTGCGAGCCGGTGCCTGCGGCCCAGGCGCCGCTGGGTATCACCAGTGACCCGATACCCACGACGGTCACCGGTTTTCCGCGACCCACGGACTATCTGCGCGCGCTCTGGCCAGCCGGCGAAGCCTTCGCCCAACGCCGCCTGGCAGCGTTCGTCGAAGATGACCTGAACGAATACCACCAGCGCCGCGACCTGCCCGCCGAGCCCGGCACCAGCCAGCTGTCGGCCTACCTCGCCGCCGGCGTCATTTCCATCCGCCAGTGCCTGCACGCGGCGCTTGGCTACAACCAGGGCGAGCTGGACAGCGGCAGCACCGGCGTCACCACCTGGATCAACGAACTGCTCTGGCGCGAGTTCTACAAGCACATCCTGGTCGGCTATCCGCGGGTGTCCATGTACCGCGCCTTCCGCCCGGAAACCGAGGCACTGCCCTGGCGGCGCACGCCGTATGAGCTGGAAGCATGGCAGCAGGGCCGCACCGGCTTTCCGATCATCGATGCGGCCATGCGCCAGATGCAGGAAACCGGCTGGATGCACAACCGTCTGCGCATGGTCGTCGCCATGTTCCTCAGCAAGAACCTGCTGATCGACTGGCGTGAGGGCGAGCGCTGGTTCATGCGTCACCTGATCGACGGCGACCTGGCCGCCAACAATGGCGGCTGGCAATGGAGCGCGTCCACCGGCACGGATTCGGTGCCCTACTTCCGCCTGTTCAATCCGATCAGCCAGTCGCAACGCTTCGACCCGGACGGGCAGTTCCTGCGCCGCTGGCTTCCCGAGCTGCAGCACCTGAGCAGGCGCGACGTGCATAACCCGTCGGCGCACCGCAGCCTGTTCGGCGTAACCGAGTACCCCGCCCCCATCGTCGACCTCGGCGCCAGCCGGGCGCGGGCGCTGGATGCCTTCCGCAACCTGCCGGATGCGCAAGCATGAGCGGCTTCCTGCAGTCTTTCGCCTGCGAGTTCGCCCGCCTCGACGCGAGCAATCTCGACCGCCTGCGCGACCTCTACAGCGCCGACGTGCACTTCACTGACCCGCTGCATGAGGTCTGCGGGCTCGTCGAGCTGGAACGCTATTTCAGCGAGCTGTACGCCAACGTCGAACACCTGCATTTCGAGTTCATCAGCCACGACGAGGTATGCGACGGCCAGGGCTATCTGCGCTGGATCATGAGCTACCGTCATCCGCGGCTGAACGGCGGCGAGCTGATCAGCCTCGAAGGCTGCTCGCTGCTGCGCTGGAATGGCGCAGGCAAAGTCGTCCGCCACCGCGACTACTTCGATGCCGGCGCCCTGCTCTATCAGCATGTGCCGCTGCTCGGCGCGGCCATTCGCTGGCTGCAGCGGAGGCTCGCGTGAACCTCTCGCGACGTATCTGGCTGACCGGCGCCAGCAGTGGCATCGGCCTGGAGCTGGCGCGCCAACTGCTCGCCGCCGGGCACTGCCTGGCACTCTCGGCGCGCCGTGCCGAGCCGCTGCAGGCCTTTGCCCGGCGTTACCCGGGGCGAGTACTGGTGTTGCCCGGGGATCTCACCGACAGCGAACAGGTGCACGACATCGGCACCGCCATCCAGACGCAATGGGGCGCACTGGACAGCGTGATCCTCAACGCCGGCACCTGCGAATACATCGACGCTGGCCGGTTCGACGCGGCGCTGCTGGGGCGTGTGATGGGCGCCAACGTGCTTGCCGTCGGCTACTGCATCGAGGCCGCATTGCCACTGCTGCGCCAAGGGGTGCGCCCGCATCTGGTCGGTGTCGGCAGCTCGGTGACCTGGCTGCCGCTACCGCGTGCCGGGGCTTACGGCGCATCCAAGGCTGCGCTGCGCTACCTGCTCGAATCACTGCGTCTGGATCTGGCCAGCGAGGGCATCGACGTTACCCTCGTCAGCCCCGGTTTCGTCGACACGCCGCTGACCCGTCGCAACGACTTTGCCATGCCCATGACCTGGCCGGCGGACAAGGCCGCACGGCAGATCGCCCGGCACCTGGAACGCCGCCCGCTGCACATCGCTTTTCCCGCGCCGTTCATCGCCGTACTGCGCCTGCTCTCACTGCTGCCCGCACGCCTGCAATTCGCCCTCGGCCGGCGACTAGCGCGCACGCCACTCAAGGAAGGATAACCATGAAGATCGCCATCATCGGCAGCGGTATTGCCGGACTTACCTGTGCGCATCTGCTGTCCCGTCAGCACCAGATCGCGGTGTTCGAATCCGCCAGCTGGATCGGTGGTCACACCCATACCGTCGACTTTCGCATGCACGGCCGGGACTACGCGGTGGACACCGGCTTCATCGTCTTCAACGACTGGACCTACCCCAACTTCATCAAGTTGCTGGACAAAATCGGGGGGCGCTACAAGCCGACCGAAATGAGCTTTTCGGTGAGCGACCCGCGCAGCGACCTGGAATACAACGGCCACGACCTCAACACCCTGTTCGCCCAGCGCAGCAACCTACTCTCGCCGCCCTTCTGGGGCATGATCCGCGACATC
Organism: Stutzerimonas kunmingensis; assembly: GCF_900114065.1. Lineage (GTDB taxonomy): Bacteria > Pseudomonadota > Gammaproteobacteria > Pseudomonadales > Pseudomonadaceae > Stutzerimonas > Stutzerimonas kunmingensis. Next base: position 269,793 of record NZ_FORS01000002.1, on the reverse strand, counting down.
CTGCGCTTCAACCGCGAAGCGCTGGATGACTACAAGCACGGCCGCATCGGGGCCCAGGTCACCCTCGGCGACTACCTCAAGCTGGGCCGCTACAGCCAGCGCTTCATCGATCACTACATCGTGCCGATGGGCGCGGCGATCTGGTCGATGTCGCTGGCCGACATGCTGGAATTCCCGGTGGAATTCTTCATCCGCTTCTTCAAGAACCACGGGCTGCTGTCGGTGAGCGATCGCCCACAGTGGTACGTCGTCGAAGGCGGCTCCAGCGCCTATGTATCGCCACTGACGCGGGGTTTCAGCCAGCACATCCGTCTCAACTGCCCGGTGTTCGAGGTGCTGCGCGATGAGCACGGCGTAACGATCCAGAGCCCGGCCGGTGCCGAGCGTTTCGACAAGGTGATCTTCGCCTGTCACAGCGACCAGGCGCTGAGCCTGCTGGCCGAACCGAGCCGGGTCGAACGAGAGATCCTCGGAGCCATCGGCTACGCAGCAAACGACGTGGTGCTGCACACCGATACGCGCCTGCTGCCCAAGCGTCGCCGCGCCTGGGCCAGCTGGAACTACCGCCTCGGTGGGCCGACCACGCAGCAGGCCGCGGTGACCTACAACATGAACATCCTGCAGGGCATCGAGTCGCCGGAAACCTTCTGCGTCAGCCTCAACCAGAGCGAAGCGATCGATCCGGACCTGATCCTCGCGCGCTTCTCCTACGCCCACCCGCAGTACAGCCTGGCCGGCATCGACGCGCAGACCCGTGCCGACGAACTCCTCGGCGCCCGGCACAGCTACTTTTGTGGTGCCTACTGGGGCAATGGCTTCCACGAGGACGGTGTGGTCAGCGCGTTGCGCGTCGCCGCCGCCTTCGGAGAGTCGCTGTGAGCAGCGCCATCGTGCACAGCGCGCTGTACAGCGGCTGGGTGCAGCATCGGCGCTTCGCGCCGCGGGCCCATGCGTTCAGCTATCGCATGGGGTTGCTGTACCTCGACCTAGCCGAACAGGACGCCGTGCTCGGGCTTTCGCCCCTGAGTGGGCGTGCCCGCTTCGCCGCATTTTCCTTCCGCGAGCGCGACTACCTGCCGCAATACACCAGCCAGGGCATCGCGCTGGCCGACGCGGTCCGCCAGCGGGTCAGCGAAGCCCTCGGGCGGCCGGTCACCGGTGCCGTGCGCCTGCTGACCCAGCCGCGCAGCTGGGGGCTGTGCTTCAACCCGGTCAGCTTCTTCTATTGCTTCGACGAACAGGAACAGCTGACCGCGGTGCTCTGCGAAGTCAGCAACACCCCCTGGCGCGAGCGTTATCACTACGTGCTGCCGGCATCCGGCAATCGCAACCTGCGCTGCACGGTGGCGAAGACCTTCCACGTCTCGCCGTTCCTGCCCGGCGAGCTGGAATACCGCATGCGCTTCAACCCGCCGGGACGACGCATAGGCGTGCACATGGAGGACTGGCAGGGCGAGCAGAAGCTGTTCGACGCCACCCTCGGTCTGCAACGCCAGGCGCTGACTTGCGGCGCGGTGCACCGCTACCTGCTCGGCTTCCCCTGGATGACCGCCAAGACCCTGCTCGCCATCTACTGGCAGGCGCTGCGCCTGCTGCTCAAGCGCACACCAATCTTCACCCATCAGCCCGCTACCAAGGCGTACGGGCTGGCCGTCACGCAACCCACCGGAGCCCGCCATGAAGAGCCCTAGCCTGACCGTCAAAGTCCGTCCGCTGGCGGGCATGGGACTGGCCAGCAGCCTGCTGCGCCGTACCGTGCTGAATCAGCTCAAACACCTGCGCCACGGGTTGCTGAGACTGCAACACGGCGATGTCTGCCAGCAGTTCGGCGATCTGGCGAGCCCGCTCAAGGCAGAAATTCATATAACCGACAGTGCCGCCTGGGGCCTGATCGCCGCGCGCGGCTCGATCGGCGCCGGCGAAGCCTACATTCACGGCTACTGGCACAGCCCGGACCTGACCGCGGTGATCCGCCTGTTCGTCGCCAACATGGACGTGCTCGACAACATAGAGCGGGGCAGCCTGGCGCTGTTCGGCCAGCCGGTGATCAGGGCGTTGCACTGGTTCAACCGCAACACCCGCAGCGGCTCACAGCGCAACATCGCCGCCCATTACGACCTCGGCAACGAGCTCTTCGAGCAGTTTCTCGACCCGACCATGATGTACTCGGCGGCAATGTTCACCAGCCCCGAACAGGGTCTGGAACAGGCCCAGCTGCACAAGCTCGAACGCATCTGCGATAAGCTCGACCTGCAGCCCGAGGACCATCTGCTGGAGATCGGTACCGGCTGGGGAAGCATGGCGCTCTATGCCGCCATCCACCGTGGCTGCCGGGTGACCACCACCACGCTGTCGCGCGAACAGTTCGCCTACACCCAGCGGCGCATCGAAGAACAGGGCCTGCAGGACCGCATCACCCTGCTGCTGCAGGACTATCGCGATCTCGACGGTCAGTTCGACAAGCTGGTGTCCATCGAAATGATCGAAGCGGTCGGCCACGACTTCCTGCCGACTTACTTCCGACAGTGCTCGCGGCTGCTCAAGGACGACGGGCTGATGCTGCTGCAAGCCATCACCATTCGCGACCAGCGCTACGAACAGGCGCGCCGCAGCGTCGACTTCATCCAGCGCTACATCTTCCCCGGCGGTGCCCTGCCCTCCATGCAGCGCATGCTCAATGTCGTAACCAGCGACTCGGACATGAACCTGCTGCACATGGAGGACTTCGGCGAACACTACGCGCGCACCCTGCGCCTGTGGCACGAGAACTTCCGCCGCGCCCGCGGCGAGCTGGAGCGCCACGGTTACGACGACTATTTCTACCGGCTATGGGAGTTCTACCTGTGCTACTGCGAGGGCGGCTTCATCGAGCGCGCCATCGGCACCGCACAGCTGCTGCTGGCCAAACCGGGCGCTCGTCGGAAACCGCTCTACGACGGGTCAAGCGCGACATGAGGCGCCCGATAACAGGAGTGCGGACTTTCACCCGGAGTCATCCATGAACAGCGAAAGCGTCACGCTGCAAGCGCATTACCTCAAGGCCGATCGCATCATGCTGGGTGTGATCTGGTTTCTGGTCGCCTATTCGTTCGGCGTGGCGGCTTTCCATGGCACTTGGGCGCAAGCACTGGTCATCGGCGGGCTGACCGGCGTGGCCGTAACTGCGCTGTACATGCTGATCCCTGGTCAACGTCTGCTGCGCTGCCTGATCGGCGCAGCATTCATGGTGTTCTCCGCGCTGCATATCAACCAGGCACACGGCATGCTGGAGATGCATTTCGGTATCTTCGCCCTGTTGGCGTTCCTGGTGTATTACCGCGACTGGCTGCCCATCGTCGTCGCCGCGCTGACCATCGCCGTGCACCACCTGAGCTTTTTCGCCCTGCAACAACAGGGCACCGACGTATTCCTGATGCCCGATGGCAACTGGGGCGAGGTATTCCTGCATGCGTTCTACGTGGTGCTGGAAAGCGCAATCCTGGTCTATCTGGCAATCCGTGCCGCCGCCGAGGCCCGCGAAGGCGAAGCGCTGCTCGGCGCTGCCGCCGCCATCACCGCGCGTCCCGAACGCATCGATCTGAGCTACCGCAGCCAGGTCAGCGGGCCGGTCACCCAGCGCTTCAATCAACTGCTCGACCAGCTGGGCGATCTGGTCGGCGCCGTGGTACGCGACACCGCGGGGCTGGGCGGCACCGCCGCCAACCTCAGCGAGGCTACCCGCCAGCTGCGTGACGGTGCCAGCCGCCAACTGGACGAGACTGCCTACATGGTCGAAGCCATGCAGCAGATGACCGTAGCCATAGATGACGTCGCCGGCCACGCCGATCGCGCGGCGCAGGCTGCCCAGGGTGCCAGCCAGAAGGCCGGCCAGGGCCGCAGCGCGGTCAGCAGCGTACGCAGCGAGATCGGCACCCTTGCCGAACACATCGAAGGCACCGACCGCGTGGTTCAGGACCTGGCTGCGCAATCGGAGCAGATCGACCGCGTGCTGGAGGTGATCCGTACCATCGCCGAACAGACCAACCTGCTCGCCCTCAATGCCGCCATCGAGGCCGCACGGGCCGGGGAACAGGGTCGCGGGTTCGCCGTGGTCGCCGACGAGGTGCGCAATCTGGCGCAGAAGACCGCAGCTTCCACCACCGAGATCCAGGGCATCATCAGCCGCCTGCAGCAAGGCAGTCGCAAGGCCACCGAAGCGATGCAGAACAGCCGCGACAGCGTGGCCCGTTGCGTGAGCAGCAGCCAGGACACCACCGCCCTGCTGGACGCTATCGCCAGCGAGATCGAGGACATCAGCCAGATGAACGAAATGATTGCCGCCGCGACCCACGAACAGACCGCGGTTTCAGCCGATATGGGGCGTCATCTGCAGAGCGTGCAGCAGGTCGCCGAGCGTAACGCAGGGGACGCCAGCGAGCTGGATAACGATGGACGTCAGCTGCACGAGCTGGCCGGTCGCCTCGGCAGCCTCAGCGGCCGCTTCACCGTGCTGTGAAGCGGCGGCGCCAGTCAGCGCCGCCGGCGCCCGGCCGAATGACCAATCACCATTGCGTTTGGCTGTTCGAAGGCCGCACACACCGCCGGCACCAGTAGCCGAGCATGGAGCGGGATTTCCAGCCCGCTGTCGTCCAGTACGATCACCCCATCGGCATGCAGCTGCTGCAGCGCGGGCCAATGCCGCGCGTATCGCTGCCGCACATCTACGCCGCAGTGCTGGCTGAGCGCGTCGAAATCCAGCGCGAAGGTGCAGCGCAGGTGTTCGAGCAGCGACTGGTGCAGCGGATCGACATGGCTGGCGTGCAGACCGCAAATGCTCGGTAGCTGGTCCTGGTCGAGCGCCTGCTGATAGGCCTGCGCGGTGCTGGCGTTCTGACAATAAAGGCCATCGACCCGGCTTATCGCGCCTACCCCGAACCCCAGGTGATCGCATTCGCCGTGAAGGGTGTAGCCATGGATATCGTGGTGCAGCGCGCCGATCTCCTGAGCCATCGCCAGATCGTCGTGAGGCAGGACGAACTTGCCCAGCCCGATGTAGCGGTAGCCGGCGGCGCTGAGCTGCTCGACACCATGGCGGTACATCGCCAGTGTATCGGCCACCGAAGCCAGGCCGAGGCGCGCGGGATTGGAAGCGATCAGAGGCGCGTCGCGGTAATCGAACATCGTCACCTGATCGGGCGCCAGCTCGATGATCGACGCCAACTTGCGCGCGAAGCTGGCCGGCGTCTGCCAGGACCTGCCGTAGCCAAGATCCAGATTCACCGAGCGGTAATGCAACGCATGGGCGGCTTCGATCACCGCGCGGATGCGCGCCGAGCTGCGGAAGTACTCGACCGTGCTGCCGTCGTCCGCGCGCAGATCGGGCACCGCGACGCTGAGCTGGTTGAAGCCGAGCTCGTGCAGTGCGCCAATCAGCGGCCAGTCGACATGAGCCAGCTCGACTTCAGCGAGAAAGCTGCCGGCATGGGAATCGACGAAACTGAAACGGCTTCTGAGCAGCGTCATCAGTTCTCGTAACGCGGCGATGCCCAGCGTGCCGGTGCTCAGCCACAATTGCTCGACCTGCTGCAGCGGCCCGGCATGGCAACCGAGCTGTTCGATCTCGCGGTGCAGCCGCAGCTGATAGGCCGCGGCCTCGCCAGGCTGCAGCTCGACGCCACCGGGCTGGTGAATGGATATCGACAGCGGGCGGCCGGCGCGACGCCCCTCGCGCAACGCACGCAGCAGATCCAGCGGGGCGATCCGGTCGCTGAAATCGGCCGCAGCCGGATAGGTGCAGTGCCTCTGCCCAATCTGTCCGTAGCGTTGTACCAGCGCGTCGTCCCAGGTCACTGAGCCAAGCATGAGAGCCTCCCGGCTGCGAATATCGCGTCTGTTGCTTTACGCGGCATCATCCGCGAGCCGCTGCGGGCGACGTTGACGTCCGTCAAGTAGGTGACAGATGGCCACGGCGAGCAGCCGGACGGTCAGAACTCCGACGCGAAACACGATGTGCTGCTTGAACAACAGCCCCTCGCGAACGCCGTTCGACCAGCCAACGTTTTGAAAAAGCCCACAGCACGATGGTATTGATAGTGCGCCATCCATGCACCCCGGAGCCCGAACGTGATTCCAGCGTCCCTGATTTCCGCCCTGCGCTCGGCGCGCCATGTCGTCGTGTTCACCGGTGCCGGCGTTTCCGCCGAGAGCGGCATCCCGACCTTCCGCGACGCGCTGACCGGTTTATGGGAGCGTTTCGATCCGGGCGAGCTGGCCACACCCGAAGCGTTTCGCCGCGATCCGGCGCTGGTCTGGGGCTGGTATGAATGGCGGCGCATGCGCGTCCTCCAGTCCCAGCCTAATCCTGCTCATCTGGCCATCGCCGACCTCGCGCGCCATGTACCGCAACTGACGCTGATCACGCAGAACGTCGACGACCTGCACGAGCGTGCTGGCAGCGAGGATGTCATTCACCTGCACGGCAGCCTGCACCGACCGCGCTGTTTCGCCTGCGCCCGCGAGCCAGCCGAGCCACTGCCGGCCGCCGACGAGCCCGAACACGGTCGTCGCCTCGAACCGCCCCGTTGCAGCCACTGCGGCGGACGGCTGCGCCCCGGCGTCGTCTGGTTCGGCGAGAGCCTGCCCGTCGCTGCACTCAATGCCGCGTTCCAGGCGGCTGGCGAATGCGACCTGCTGCTGTCGGTGGGCACCTCCGGCGTGGTCTACCCCGCCGCCGAGGTGCCACACCGGGCGCGCGACGCCGGAGCCACCGTGGTGCATATCAATCCGCAGGGCGAACCAACTGCATGCAACCGCGAACACCTGCTTGCCCTCCCCGCCGGCAAGGCACTGCCCGAATTGCTCCGCGAGGCGTTTGGCGCCTGATGCAGAAACAATCTGCGCCCGGCCTCGGGTCCTGATCGCCCCAAAGCGGGGATCGCGCCCGCACCGTCGCACTGTTCTGGTTCAAGCCTGCCCCGCTCAGGTCGCAGTGACGGACGCTGATTCGCTCAGCGTCCAGGCAACCAGCACCGCGCAATACCCCGCAACCGCGCGCCTGGCAGCCACAAATCCACGCTATCGGACAAGCTGGCACACAACCTGCAATTACCCTCGCAACACCTGCCGCCTCGCGGCAGGACGTCCCAGACGGTCAGCGGCGACCGTCAAGCCAAGCGGCGCGGGACCGGGTGTAGCAGGCAACGAGGCCTGACCGACCACCCCACACACCACTAATTACCAGGCAAAGGCGCCTGGAGCTGATACCAGCTCCAGGCGCCTTTTTGCGTTTTGCCGGCCCAGTGCCGCAGCAGCTCGACTGAGGAAAGGCCATGAGTTCTACCGTCACTCCGCTCACGCACGAAAAACTGGTCATCGTCGGCAACGGCATGGTCGGTCACCACTGCATCGAACAGCTGATCGAGCGCGGCGCCCTCACCCGCTACGAGCTGCATGTGTTCGGCGAGGAGCGCCAGCGTGCCTACGATCGCGTGCACCTGTCCGAATACTTCGGCGGTCGCGATGCCGAGTCGCTGGCCATGTGCGAGGCTGACTACTACAGCAGCCACGGCGTCTACACCCATCTGGGCGTACAGGTGCTGGGTATCGACCGCGAACGTAAGGAGGTCGTTACCAGTTCCGGCCGCCAGCCCTACGACCAACTGATTCTTGCCACCGGCTCCTACCCCTTCGTGCCACCGATCAGCGGTGCCGAAGGCAGCGCGCGGCTGGTCTACCGCACCCTCGACGACCTTGATGCGATTCGTGCGGCCGCCAGCGGCGCCACGCGCGGTGTGGTGGTTGGTGGCGGTCTGCTCGGCCTGGAAGCGGCCAACGCGCTGAAGTCGCTCGGCCTGGAAGCCCATGTCGTCGAATTCGCCCCGCGCCTCATGCCGGTGCAACTGGACGGCGAAGGCGGCGCGGCATTGAAGGCGCGCATCGAGGCGCTGGGCGTCGGCGTGCACCTGTCGCGCGCCACTCAGGAGATCGTCGCCGGCGAGGACTACGCCTGGCGGATGAACTTCACCGACGGCGAATTCCTCGAAACCGACCTGATCGTGTTTTCCGCCGGCATCCGCCCGCAGGACGCCCTCGGCCATGTCGCGGAGCTGGAGATCGCTCCACGCGGCGGCATCGTGATCGACAGCGAATGCCGCACCTCGGATCCGGCGATCTTCGCCATCGGCGAGTGCGCCAGCTGGAACGGCAGCGTGTTCGGCCTGGTTGCACCGGGCTACAGCATGGCGCGCAGTGTCGCCGCGCAGCTGGCCGAGGAACCCCACGAGCCCTTCTACGGCGCCGACATGTCGACCAAGCTCAAGCTGCTCGGCGTCGACGTCGGCTCCATCGGCGATGCCCACGGCGCCACACCCGGCTCGCGCAGTTACCGTTTCATCGACGAGGCCAGTGCCAGCTACCGTCGACTGGTGGTATCCGCCGATGGCAAGACCGTGCTCGGCGCGGTGCTGGTCGGTGACAACAGCTACTACGACACCCTGCTGCAGTACGCGCAGAACGGCATCAAGCTGCCGGCCGATCCGTCCGCGCTGATCCTGCCGCAGACCGAGGGCGCTCCGACCCTTGGGCCGGACGCCCTGCCGGCCAGCGCGACCATCTGTTCCTGCCACAACGTCAGCAAGGGCGCGGTGTGCTGCCAGGTCGAGGCCGGCGTCACCGATCTCGGCGAACTCAAGGCGGCAACCAAGGCAGCTACCGGCTGCGGCGGTTGCAACGCCCTGCTCAAGCTGGTGTTCGATTCCGAACTGGCGGCGCGCGGCGTGGCGGTGGACAAAAGCCTGTGCGAGCACTTCGCCTACACCCGCCAGGAGCTCTACGGCATCGTCCGCGTCGAGGGCATCCAGAGCTTCGCCGAACTGCTGGCCAAGCATGGTCGCGGGCATGTTGGCTGCGACATCTGCAAGCCGACGGTGGGTTCGATCCTCGCCTCCTGCTGGAACCAGCCAATTACCGATCCGGCGCTGATTCCGCTGCAGGACACCAACGACACCTTCATGGCCAACATGCAGAAGAACGGCACCTACTCGGTGGTGCCGCGCATCCCAGGCGGCGAGATCACCCCCGAGGGGCTGATCGCCATCGGCCAGGTCGCGAAGAAATACGACCTCTACACCAAGATCACCGGGGGCCAGCGCATCGACCTGTTCGGCGCCCAGCTGCACGAGCTGCCGGACATCTGGGGCGAGCTGATCGCCGCCGGTTTCGAGACCGGTCACGCCTACGGCAAGAGCCTGCGCACGGTGAAATCCTGCGTGGGCAGCACCTGGTGCCGCTACGGCGTGCAGGACAGCGTCGGCATGGCGCTGCGCCTCGAGGACCGCTACAAGGGCCTGCGCGCGCCGCACAAGATCAAGTTCGCCGTATCCGGTTGTACCCGCGAATGCGCCGAAGCGCAGAGCAAGGACATCGGCGTGATCGCCACGGACAAGGGCTGGAACCTCTATGTCTGCGGTAACGGCGGCATGCGCCCGCGGCATGCCGAGCTGTTCGCCACCGACCTCGACGATGAAGCGCTGATCCGCACCATCGACCGCGTGCTGATGTTCTACGTACGCACCGCCGACAAGCTGCAGCGCACCTCGGTCTGGCGCGAGAGCCTGGAAGGCGGCCTGGACTACCTCAAGGCAGTGGTCCTTGACGACAGCCTGGGCCTTGCTGCCGAGCTGGAAAGCCAGATGCAGCACGTGGTCGACAGCTACCAGTGCGAATGGGCCAATGCCATCAGCGACCCGGAAAAGCTCAAGCGCTTCCGCACCTTCGTCAACGACGGCCGCGGCGACCCCGACATCCACTTCGTCAAGGAGCGCGGCCAGCGTCGGCCGGTGCGCGCCAGCGAACTTCACCTGATCCCACTTACCCAGGAGGTGCTCTGATGAGCCAGTCCAACGTCGTTCGTCTCGACTCCCGTTCCGCAGTCCCGGCGGCCTGGCAGGCACTGTGCAGCCGTGCCGATCTGGTCGCCAATTCCGGTGTAGTGGCCTGGCACGAAGGCGCCCAGGTGGCGCTATTCCACCTGCCCGACAACGCCGAAGGCGAGCAGCTGTTCGCCATCGACAATCGCGACCCCAAGTCCGGCGCCAACGTCATCGGCCGCGGCATCGTCGGCAACGTCAAGGGTGAGCTGGTGATCGCTTCGCCGCTGTACAAACAGCACTTCCGCCTCGCCGATGGCACCTGCATGGAATACCCCGAACAAAGCCTGCGCGTCTGGCCGGCACGCCTCAACGGCGATGCCGTCGAGATCGGCCTCGTCTGAGTTCCGCGCCGCCGCGCGTGCTGTCGGCGGCGCCCGGAAACACCGAATTTAAAAGCTTCTGCCAACTATTCGAGAGAAACCCGCCATGTCCTACATCATCCCCTCCGAGTTCGTCACCAAGATGGTGGACGCCGGTGAATCGAAGATCTTCATGTCCACCCGCGACACACTGATCCGCGCCTTCATGGCTGGCGCCATTCTTTCCCTCGCCGCGGTGTTCGCGGTGGCCGTGACCGTGCAGACCGGCTCGCCGCTGGTCGGCGCGATGCTGTTCCCGGTGGGTTTCATCATGCTTTACCTGATGGGCTTCGACCTGCTAACCGGGGTATTCATGCTCACCCCGCTGGCCCTGCTCGACCGCCGTCCTGGCGTGACCGTGAGCGGCATTCTGCGCAACTGGGGCTGGGTATTTCTCGGCAACTTCGCCGGTGCGCTGGTGGTCGCCTTCATGATGGCCTTCGTCTTTACCATGGGCTTTTCCACCGACCCGGGGCCGATCGGCGAGAAGATCTCGCACATTGGTGAGGCACGCACGCTGGGCTACGCCGAGTTCGGTGCAGCGGGCTGGGCGACCATTTTCCTGCGCGGCATGCTGTGCAACTGGATGGTCTCGATGGGCGTGGTCGGCGCGATGATCTCCACCTCGGTCAGCGGCAAAGTCATCGCCATGTGGATGCCGATCATGCTGTTCTTCTTCATGGGCTTCGAGCATTCAGTGGTGAACATGTTTCTGTTCCCCTCGGCGATGATCATGGGCGGCGACTTCTCGGTGATGGACTACATGGTCTGGAACGAGATCCCCACCGCGCTGGGCAACCTGGTCGGCGGCCTGGCCTTCACCGGCCTGACGCTCTACACCACCCACGTGCGCACCGCACCCAAGCGCACCGACTACTGACTTTGGAGTGAACGAAGGCCCCGGCTCGCATGCGCGCCGGGGCTTTTGCGCAGATGAAGATGCCCAGCCAACTCGCCATTTCCCTCGGCCAGCATTCGGACCGCGGGCGCAAACCGGCCAACCAGGACTTTCACGGCGCCTGCGTGCCCGCTGACGCCCAGCTCGCCAGCAAGGGCATCGCCATTGCGCTGGCCGATGGCATCAGCAGCAGCGAGGTCAGCCATGTCGCCAGCGAAACCGCGGTGGCGAGCTTTCTTTCCGACTATTTCTGCACCCCCGACGCCTGGTCGGTGAAGCAGTCGGCGCAGCGGGTACTGGTGGCGATCAATTCCTGGCTGCATGCACAGACCCGCCACAGCCCGCACCGCTATGACCGCGACCGCGGCTATGTCTGCACCTTCAGCGCGCTGGTGCTCAAGTCCGCTAGCGCGCACCTGTTCCACGTCGGCGATGCGCGCATCTATCGACTGCGCGACGGCGGCCTCGAACAGCTGACCGAAGATCACCGCGTGCGCGTGTCGGCGGATACCAGCTACCTCGGCCGCGCGCTGGGCATCGACCGGCACCTGGAGATCGACTACCGCACTCTGCCGCTGGTGGTCGGCGATCTGTTCCTGCAGGCCACCGATGGCGTCTACGAGCACATCGGCGCGCGGGAGGTGGCGCAGCTCGTTGCCGAGCATGGCGACAACCTCGACGTGGCGGCGCGACGGATCGTCGAGCAGGCGCTGGCCAACGGCAGCGACGACAACCTCACCGCACAGCTGGTGCGCATAGACAGCCTGCCGGAGCAGGCCGTCGACGATATGCAGCGACAGCTCGGCGAACTGGCGCTTCCACCACTGCTGGAGCCACGCATGCAGTTCGATGGCTATCGCATCGTCCGTGAGCTGCATGTCAGCAGCCGCAGCCATGTGCATCTGGCCGTCGACGAAGCCAGCGGCGCCAAAGTGGTGCTGAAGACGCCGTCGATGGATCTGCGGGGCGACGCGGCCTATCTGGAGCGCTTCCTGCTGGAGGAGTGGATCGCCCGCCGCCTGGACAATCCCCACGTGGTCAAGGCCTGCCCGCCGCCACGGCAGCGCCGTTACCTGTACACGGTGAGCGAATTTATCGATGGCCAGACGCTGGCGCAGTGGATGCTCGACCATCCACAGCCGGACCTGGAAACCGTGCGCGGCATCGTCGAGCAGATCGCCCGCGGCCTGCGCGCCTTCCACCGCCTGGAGATGCTGCATCAGGACTTGCGCCCGCAGAACCTGATGATCGACGCCACCGGCACGCTGAAGATCATCGATTTCGGCTCGACCCGCGTCGCCGGGCTGGCCGAACGCAACGCACCGGGCACGCAGGACAACCTGCTCGGCACCGCGGCCTATACCGCGCCGGAATACTTCCTCGGCGAGGCCGGCACGCCGCGTTCGGATCAGTACTCGCTGGCGGTGATCGCCTATCAGTTGCTCAGCGGTCGCTTGCCCTACGGCGCCGACGTCGCCAGGGCACGCACCACTGCAGCGCAGAAACGCCTCTGCTATCAGCCGCTGCGCCATGCACAGCGCGATATCCCGGCGTGGATCGACGAAGTGCTGGGCAAGGCGCTGCACCCGGACCCGGCGCGGCGTTACGCCGACCTATCTGAGTTCGTCTTCGAGCTGCGCCAGCCCAACCCGGCATTTCTCAACCGCGCCCGCCCGCCGTTGCTGGAGCGCAATCCGCTGCTGTTCTGGAAAGGGTTGTCGCTGCTATTGGCGGTGACAGTCGTCACGCTGCTGTTGCGTTGACGGCTAGCCACGCCGCGCCAGGCACTCGGTGGCGCCCTGGGCCTTGCGCGTGTACCAGAACACCCGGCTGACGCCGCGGGTGATCGCCACGTAGCCCAGGCGCAGGCTTTCATCGGCCATGGCCTGGTCATAGCTGTTGCGGAAGAAACCCGAGTAGGCATACAGCGCGTTACGCAACGGGTGTGGCTGCACCGGCGCGCAGTCGTCGACGATGATCGCCACCTCGGCCTGCAGCCCCTTGGCACGGTGGATGGTGTAGGCCTTGACCGGCAGCTTGCGGTCCAGCTGCGCCTGAATGGTTCGCAACGGCTCGTTGCGCCGGCTTAGCAGCAGCACCGCGGTGCGTTCGCGGCTTTGCCGTTCGGCCAAATGGGCACATTGCGCGGTGATCGCCTCGATCAGCTTCGGCAGGCTCTTGTTCAGGTCGAAACCGGTGATCAGCTTTACCCCGTGGTCGCCGGGCTGCGTCGGTTTGCATGGCCGGCTGGTCTTGGCCTGCTTGAACTGCACGCCGGCCAGCACCGCCTCGCCATCGCGAATCACCGGTTCGATGGAGCGGTAGTTGGTTTCCAGCAGCAGCGTCTCGCTGCCCTTGGCGCCGCGCCGCGGAAAGTACTTGTCGAAGTCCATGAACAACTCCGGCGAACTGCCGCGCCAGCCGTAGATCGACTGCCAGTCGTCACCGATGGCCATCAGGCTCGGGCCGGCCTTCTGGCGCGCCAGCTGGCGGTGCAAGGCCTGCAGCCATTGGACGATCTGCGGGGAAATGTCCTGGAATTCATCGATCAGCAGGTGCTCGAACGGCGCAAGGCTGGCCTGGGGCACATCCGTGCCCGAGCCCAAACGCTCGGTGAGCTGTTGAAAGGCCTCATTGAAGGTCATCAGCCCCTGCTCACGCAGCGCGGCCCTGAAGTAGCCATGGAAGCTCACCAGCGCTTCGACGAAATCCCGTTCGCGCGCTGCACACTGCAGCTTGCCCGGTTGCAGCTGATCGATGCGAATGCCGATGCTCTCGATAAAGCCCGCCTGGGCATGGAAGGCCTCATACAGCGGCAGAGGCGTGAACTCACCGGCCAGGGTGAAGGTATCGCCGGGCGCTTTCGGCGCGGCGCGCTTGCCCTGCTCGGCCTCAGTCGGCGGCACGGGTAGATCGAGCAACCGGTGCACCAACTCGCGGAATGACGCCTGTTCGGCGTAACACCGCTGATAGGCCTGTTTGAGCAGACGCAATTGCGCCGGGCGCAGACGTGCATTGGCCAACGGGTTGTCCGGTTCGTCCGCCGCGGCGGCCTTGTCGTCCAACTGCTCGAACCAGACCGGTCGCTCCAGCACTTCACGCGCCAGCTGCGCCATGGCCGAATGGAAGGTGCGTACGCACTGGCGCGCCTGCTGTGCATCGAACGGCACCTGCCAGAAGCCGAGCACGCGCACCAGCTGTTCGCGCAGCTGCGCGCAAGAGGCGTTGGTGAACGAGATGACCGTCAAGCGTCCGGGCTCGATGCCCATGTGGCAGAGCATGAACACCACCCGCAGCAACAAGGTGGTGGATTTGCCGGAACCGGCACCGGCGAAGATCCGCGTTACCGGGCTGCGGCTGAGGATCATTGCCCATTGCTCCTGCGACGGTGCGCTCACGATCCCGGCAGCTACCGCCTGCTCGACGCGGTCACGCATCGCCTGGACCTGCGCATCCTCAACCTTTAGTTGCGCAGCCGCATAGATGCCCTGAGCGGCGGCCTTGCGCGGCTTGGCGGTGGCATGCGGCGGCCCTTCCGACTTGCTCTTTGACTTGGTGGCAGGTTTGCCCCTGCGTTTGCTGGCCGTGGCCTTGTTCGCCTTGCCGGGCGCACCGCCCCAGCGACGAAACAACAGCTCGTCCTCATCACGCAGATGGGCCGAGGTACGTGGAAAACAGCGCTGCAGCACCCCGGCGACCAGAGCCCTGTAACGCTTGACGGCAGAAAACATCGGAAATCACCGTGGGCATTGCATATCGTTGATATGGTACGGGTTTTTCCCTGTACGCTGGCCGCTGCAAGGACGAACAGCAGCGAATGGTGCCAGCAATCGCCTGCCTCGCCGGCACGACTTCCCGGGCAATCGGCTGTCTGAGCTGAACCAGCTCTCGCCTGTACAGCCCTGCCCTGTCTTCACACCGGATACGGATCGCTACTGATGGACCCAGCAGCAAACCTCGCGCCTGACGACTCGAGCCTCGCATTTCTCCCCGCCGGCGGCGCGCTCGGCGCACTGATTCGCCGCTTCGACTGGTCGCAGACGGCGCTGGGGCCTCTGGCAGAATGGCCGTCGAGCCTGAAGACCGTCACGGCCATGCTGCTGCTTTCGCCGACGCCCATCGCGCTGCTCTGGGGCGAGCGCGGCGTCATGATCTACAACGACGCCTATTCAGAGCTCGCCGGCAGCCGACATCCGCAGTTGCTCGGTTCTGAAGTACGCGAGGGCTGGCCGGAAGTCGCCGAGTTCAACGACAACGTGATGAAGGTCGTCCTGGCTGGCGGCGCGCTGTCGTACAAGGACCAGGAACTGCTGCTGTACCGCAGCGGCCGCCCCGAGCGCGCCTGGATGAATCTGGACTATTCGCCGGTGTTTGATGATCAGGCCCGGCCGGCCGGCGTGATCGCTCTCGTGGTGGAAACCACCGAGCGGGTAATGGCCGAGCGCGAGCTGCAGCGCCAGCAGGCACGCCTGCAACAGATGTTCGAACAGGCACCGGGGCTGATGGCGATGCTGCGCGGCCCGGAACATGTCTTCGAGATGACCAACCCGGCCTATCTGCGGGTAGTGGGTGAACGCGATGTCATCGGCAGGCCGGTACGCGAAGCGCTGCCGGAGGTCGAGCGGCAGGGCTTCATCGACATTCTCGACCAGGTCTATCGCAGCGGCACGGCCTTTGTCGGCTCCGGTATCCGCGTTGGCCTGCAGCGCATCCAGGGAGAGGCGGAGGAAGAGCGCCTGCTGGATTTCGTCTTCCAGCCGGTGACCGATGCGAATGGCGATGTCTGCGGCATTTTCGTCGAGGGTCATGACGTCACCGAGCGCGCCGAGGCCGAACAGGCCCTGCGCGAAAACGAACAACGCTTGCGTTTCCTCGACGCACTGGCCAAGGAAACCGCCCGCAGCGTCGATGCCGATGCCATCCTGGCCACCACCACGCGCATGCTCGGCGAGCATCTGGGACTGTCCAGCTGCGCCTACGCCGACATGGAGCCCGACCAGGACAGCTTCACCATCCGTGGCGACTGGTCGGCGCCGGGCTGCATGAGCATCGTCGGCCATTACCAGCTCGCCGCGTTCGGCAGTCTGGCGGTACAGAAGCTGCGCGCCGGCGAAGCCTTCATCGTCGACGATCACCTTGCCCGCCTGCCCGCCGCCGACGCGGCGACCTTCCAGCAACTGGATATCTCCGCCACCATCTGCCTGCCGCTGGTCAAGGAGGGCCGACTGACCGCGCTGATGGCCATTCATGACCGCGTGCCTCGCGTATGGAGCGCCTGTGAGCTTGCCCTGCTCAGAGAAGTCACCGATCGCTCCTGGGCGCACATCGAGCGTGTGCGCTCTGCTGCGGCAGTCAGGCAACGCGAGCAGTGCTTTCTGGAACAGCTGGAAGCCAAGGTCGCCGAGCGCACCGCAGCGCTGGCCCGCAGCGAGGCCAACATCCGCGCGGTGCTGGAGACGTCGCACCTGTACATGGCGATGCTCGCGCCGGACGGCGCGATTCTCTACGTGAACGCCACGGCGCTGGCGGGCATCGGCGCCCGCTTCAACGAACTGGCCTACCTGCCATTCTGGGAATCGCCCTGGTTCGCCGCGACACCCGGCATGCCAGAGAGGGTCCGCGAGATGACGCGGCGGGTGGCGGCCGGTGCCACAGAGCGCGTGACCATGACCCTGAACATGCCGCAGGGCGTGCGCGTCTTCGTTTTCTCCGTGCGCCCGGTCACGGGCGAGGACGGCAGCATCTTCGCCCTGGTACCCGAAGCGCTGGACATCAGCGAACGGGTGAATGCCGAACAGGCACTGCAGCAGCTGCACAAGATGGAGGCGCTGGGCAACCTCACCGGCGGTATCGCCCACGACTTCAACAACCTGCTGATGGCCGTCCTCGGCAGCCTCGACCTGCTGCGTCGGCGCATGCCCGCCGACCCCGCGCTGCTGCGCCTGGTGGACAACGCCCGCGCTGGTGCCGAACGCGGCGCCTCGCTCACGGCACGCATGCTCTCGTTCGCGCGCAAGCAGGAACTGCACAAGACGCCGATCGATCTGCGCCAGTTGATCCAAGGCATGCAGGCACTGCTGCTCAGCTCGCTCGGCCCGACCATCCAGCTGGAGGTGGACCTGCCGCAGCGACTGGCGCGGGTCAAGACCGATCCCAACCAGCTGGAAACCGCCCTGCTCAACCTCGCCGCCAATGCGCGCGACGCCATGGCCGGCGTCGGCCATATCCGCATCACCGCCGAAGAACTGAGCCTGGCCGAGGAGCAGAACGGCTTGCCCGCCGCACGCTACGTGCGCCTGGAGCTCAGCGACAGCGGCGCTGGCATGGATGACGCGACCCTCAAGCGCGCGGTCGAGCCCTTCTTCACCACCAAGGGTGTCGGCAAGGGCACCGGGCTCGGGCTGTCCATGGTCCATGGGCTGGCCGAGCAATCCGGCGGCCGTCTGGTGCTGCGCAGTTCGCCCGGCGCGGGCACCACCGCCGAGATCTGGCTACCGGCCCTGGCGGCGGATAACGCGCCTGCATCGGCGCCTGTCTCCACGCCGGCACCCGATGAAAGCCCCCGGCGCACGACGAAGCCGCTAACCCTGCTGGCGGTGGACGACGACGAGCTGGTGCTGTTCAGCACCGTCGGCATCCTGGAAGCGGCCGGGCATCGAGTGCTCAGCGCGCGTTCGGCCGGCGAAGCGCTGGACCTGCTGAGGGTCAACCAGGTCGACATCCTGGTCACCGACCACGCCATGCCGCTGATGAGCGGCGCGCAGCTGGCGGCCGTGGTGCGGGAAACGCGCCCGCAGCTGCCGGTTCTGCTGGTGTCCGGCTACGCCGAACTGCCCTCCACCACACCGGCGCTAGCGTTGCACCGGCTGGCCAAGCCCTTCACCCCGGACCAGCTGCTCGACGCCATCGAGCAGCTGCGTGGCGGCTCCTGAACAGATGACGGCGGCGTGATCGTCAGCTGCCGATCACGCCGCCATCGTCCTTGGTGATCAGCACCGTGGACGAGCGCGGGCGTGATTGGCCGTCGCTGGCCGGAAAGCTCAGCCCCGGGTGCTGCACGTTGATCCACATGGCGCGATAGTCCGGGCTCCAGGTGATGCCGGTGATCTCGCAACCCCGCGGCCCGACCAGGAAACGCCGCACCTCGCGCGTTTTCGGATCGGCACAGAGCAGCTGATTGGTGCCCATGGCCTGCATCACCGATTCGTCATCGTCGAAATCGGTTTCGATCCACAAGCGCCCGTCACGATCGAAGGCCAGCCCGTCCGGCGAGGAAAAGCAGTCGCCGTCTATGGTGCCGATCAGGTTGGCGGCAACCGGCTGGCCCTGGGCATCGCGCGAACCGCGGCGCTCGCCGGCGAGCAGAAAGACTTCCCACTGGAAGCGCGTGGCGGTCGGGTCGCGGCCCTCTTCCTGCCAGCGCAGGATCTGCCCGTGCAGGTTGTTCGGTCGCGGGTTGGCCTTGTCCAGCGGCTGCTTGCTGCCGCGCCCGTCATTGTTGGTCAGGGTGACGTAGACCTCGCGGGTATCGGGATGCACTGCGACCCACTCCGGCCGGTCCATCGGCGTTGCGCCGGCACGGTCGGCGGCGGCGCGGGCGTTGAGCAGCACCTCGGCCTGGCTGGGGAAGCCGTTTTCCGCGGTCAGGCCATGCTCGCCGTGCACCAGCGCCAGCCACTGGCCACTGCCGTCGGCATCGAAACGCGCGACATACAAGGTGCCCTCATCCAGCAAGCGGCGGTTGGCCGCGTCCGCACCGGGCACGAAACGGCCGCTGGGAACGAACTTGTATACGTACTCGCCCTTGGTGTCGTCGCCCGAGTAGAACGCCATGCGCCCGTCCTCGCCCAGCGACAGCACCGAGCACTCGCGGCAGTAGCGGCCGAAGGCGGTGCGCTTGACCGGCGCGCTCTGCGGGTCGAACGGATCGACCTCCACCACCCAGCCGAACCGGTGCGGCTCGTTGACGAAGCCGCCATGGGGTTGGCCTGCCTGCGGCGTGGCATCGAAACGCGGATCGACCGTGCCCCA
This sequence comes from Stutzerimonas kunmingensis, assembly GCF_900114065.1. GTDB lineage: Bacteria > Pseudomonadota > Gammaproteobacteria > Pseudomonadales > Pseudomonadaceae > Stutzerimonas > Stutzerimonas kunmingensis. The sequence goes on along the minus strand of NZ_FORS01000002.1, from coordinate 250,597 downwards.
GCCGTAGAGCTTGCTCATGCCGCCGCCGGCGATGCCGTAGCGGTTGTGCGAGACGCGCGCGGCAAGGTCGTCGGCGTCGTGGTTGACGAAGTAGTTGTGCCAGTTCTCCTCGCAGACCAGATAGGTGCCCCAGGGAGTGAAGCCGCTGGAGCAGTTGTTCAGCGTGCCGAGCACCCTCTTTCCTTCCGGGTCGTCCATCGTCTGCATCGCTGCATGGCCGGCCAGCGGCCCGGTAATGGCCATCGGCGTCATGCCGGAAATGCGGCGGTTGTAGGGTGAATCCATCACCCGCTGCCATTCGCCCTGCGCATCCTTGCGCACCTCGATGACACTCAGACCATGAGCCGCCTGCTCCTTGCGCACCTGTTCCAGCGGGCGTCGGCCATCGACCACGGCGATGCCCTTTGGATGCAACGTCGGGTTGACGTATTCGTGGTTGATGGCCAGCAGGCCGCGGCTGTCGGGCGCGTCGGGGAACGGGAAGAAATGCATACCGTCATGGTTGTCGCCGGCCTGCTTGAGCTGGGCTTGCCAATCGTCGCCGGCATCCGGCTGCCACTCGGGTGCGTCGGCATGCACCGGATCGCCCCAGGAGAAGAACACCCGGGCGCTGTAGCCCGGCGCCACCTCGACACGGTCGAAATGCGGGTCGAGCTGGGTCGGGATACCTTCGAAGCCGAGCAGCGAATCGCCCCGGGTTGCGGCTCGCGCGCCGGCCATCCCGCCGCCGAGAAAGGCGATGCCGGCCAGGCCGAGCCCACCCTTGAGCAGCCCGCGCCGGCGGTGATCGATCGCCTGCTGCAGCGGCACGTTGCCGCTCGGATTGACCGGTTGGTCGTCATGAGCGCCCACGCTCGCGTGAAAATCGGTGAAATCCTGTTTCATCGAAAACGGTTCCTGAGTCGTAACGGCATCATTCGATGCGGTAATGGAAGGTGTTCTTTACGTCGGGCACGGCAACCGCGCGGCCTTCGACGATGCGCGGCTGGTAGCGAAAGCTCTTGGCGGCGGTGAGTGATGGGCGGATGAACAGCGGATGGCAGTCGCCGACCACTTCGGGCGAGCGCACGCGACCCTGCACATCAACCGTGTAGCTGACCGTGCAGGAACCCTGAAGCCCGGAGTCCAGCGCCCGTTGCGGGTAGACCGGCGGCTTCTTGGCAATCGGCAGGTACTGCCGGCTGGCCGCTTCGGCCGCAGCAGCCTGTCGCGCGCGCTCAGCCGCTTCCGCGCGTGCCGTTGCCTCGGCTTCGCGCGCCGCCTGCAACCGTGCCTCTTCCTGAGCCATCCGTTCCCGCTCCTGTGCCTGTTCCTGGCGGCGTTGCTCGTCGCGCTGACGCTGCTGTTCGCGCTGGCGTTCCAACTGCTCGCGCTGCTGCTTCAGCTGCTCGGCCTTGCGCTCCTCTTCGGCGCGCTTGAAGGCCAGCTCGGCCTGCTCGAGTCGCTGCTGGGCGTGGGTATCGACCTGTGGCTCGCGCGGCGGCGGTTCGACCGCGGGCTCGACGGGCGGTTCGACCGGCACTGCGCTCTCGGTTGGCGCCGGCGGCGGCAGGCTGATCAACTGGGTCTGCATCACCTGGGTGGCGACCGGCATTTCCAGCGCTGGCGACCAGCTGCCGAGCAACAGCGCGAACAGTCCGGCGTGCATCCCGAGGGTCAGCAATGCAGCCCCGGCCGGACCGATCCACTGTCGCGGGACAACTTCGCTGCCATACGCGGCGGGCGTGCTGAAGGTCATCATCACGGCTGCCCGGCTCCGGCCGGCGCCTCAGTGATCAGCCCCAGGTTGACCACCCCGCCGCGCTGCAGCTCGGCGATACCGGCAACCACGCGACCGTAGTCCGCCGCCTCGTCGGCACGGACATAGACCTGGGTGTCGCCGCGCTCGGCGATGATCGCGCCGACCTTGGCCTGCAGCTCGGCAAGGTCGACGGCGCTGTCGGTCTGGTTGTCGATGTCCAGCTCGCTGCCCAGGTTCCAGTAGAAGCCGCCATCGGCCTTTACCGAGAGCGTGAGGATCTGCCGCTCGTTCTCCACCGGCAGCGCTTCGGCTGCGACCTTGGGCAGCTCGATCTTGACGCCCTGCACCAGCATCGGCGCGGTGACCATGAAGATCACCAGCAGCACCAGCATCACGTCGATGTAGGGCACCACGTTCATTTCCGCCTTGGGCCCGTGTTTGTGCTGTGGTTTGACCATCATGAAGGCGTCCTCCTCAGGCGGCTGCGGCGACGTTGGGTGAAGCGGCGTGCAGGCGCCGATGCAGGCGCCGATGCAGGCGCGCCTGTAGCTCGTTGCCGAAGGCGTAGTAACGGCCGACCAGCGTCTGCCCACGAGCAGCGAAGCGGTTGTAGGCCATCACCGCGGGAATCGCCGCGAACAGGCCGATGGCCGTGGCGATCAGCGCTTCGGCGATGCCCGGTGCGACGGTCGAGAGCGTCGCCTGCTGCACCTGCGACAGGCCGAGGAAGGAGTTCATGATTCCCCACACGGTACCGAACAGGCCGATATAGGGGCTCACCGAACCCACGGTCGCGAGAAACTGCAGCCCCTTTTCCAGACGCTCCTCCTGCTCGGCGACGGCCACGTAGAGGCTGCGCTCGACACCCTGCGCCACCAAATCCGGCGCGATCCCCGGCTGGCGTTGCAGCTGGGCGAACTCGCCGTAACCGGCGAGGAAGATGCGCTGCAGCGCGGCCTCGTCCGGCAACGGCTGCGCCTGGCCTTCGCGATAGAGCTGGGCAAGATCGCCGCCCTGCCGGAAGCGCTGCAGGAAGCCGCGCTGCAGGCGTTCGGCGCTGCGCAACGCCACACTGCGACGGATGATCAGGTACCAGCTCGAAACCGAGGCCAGGACCAGAATCATCATCACCGCCTGGACCACGAGGCTGGCTTCGCTGATCAAACCCCAGATGGACATGTGCTCGAGAGTCGTTTGCATGAATCGTTTCCTCCTGCCCCGACTGGGGCAGCTGCTATTGGATTGCGGGTCGGTTAGCGGGCGATGACGTCAGTCCAGACCCAGCGCATCGGCGATCGCCGACCAGGGCAGGTACTTGTAGTTCTGCGTCCCCTCGGGCATGCGCTTGCGGCCGTCCTGCACCACCAGCATTCCGCGGTTCCAGATGCCGCCGAGGTTGGCCGAGGTGACTTCCAGCCCATCGGTCTCGGACGCTCCGTCGATGCCGCGCTCGGCGTTCAGGCCGATGCGGAAGGCGCCGCGCACGGCGTAGGGGGCCTGGGCATCGAGCACCACGTAGCTGTCGTTGCCCTGACTGGAAATCACCAGGTAGTCGCCGCGCTCGCCGTGGTAGATGGCCAGACCTTCGATGTCGTCGTAGACCGGCCCGCCGACACCGATGACCTGCTCCGGCACCGCCGGCACATCGGCGCGGGCATCGACCACCCACACCGCGACGTCTTCCTCACCGACGAACAGCCGCTCGCTGCGGTCGTCGGCCACGCAGCCCTCGGGCTGACTGTCCAGCTTGAAGCGCCGCACCAGCTCGCCACGCGGCTGGCCGGAGCTGCCATCGAGGCGGTACTGCAGGAAGGTGCCGTCCTTGTCGTTGGCGACGGCGTAGGTAGTGCCCTGGCGATCCTGGAACATGCACAGGCCATAGATTTCGCTCAGCGGCGTGGCGACCTCACCGACATCGCGGAGCACCCCGCTCGCCCGGTCGATGGCGAACAGGTGCAGGCTGTTGTGATCGCGATTGCTTGCCACAGCCAGGTCCACGCGCTTGCTGCCAAGGCGGAAGCCGCTGCGCACATCGACGTTGTTCAGCCGGCCGGCGCGCAGGTCCTGCACCTGACGGCCGTCCAGGTCGTACACCACCAGCCCGCCCTTCTTGTCGGTGCCGAGCACGCGGCTCTGCGCCGGATCGCGCGGATGGACCCAGATCGCCGGATCATCGGCGGCATCACCCAGGCTCGGCACCGGGCCGGTCTCAACTGCGGCCGGCAGGCTGACGATCGGCTCGGGCTGCGACAGCGCGGTCGGCTGCCAGTCCAGACGGGCCGACTGCAGGCCTCGTTCGTCCGCCAGCAGCAGCTCGACGCCCTCAGCACTGCGGCGAGCGCTGATGCGCTCCGGTTCGTCGAAACCGTCCAGTGCGATGACCTCATCGGCTTGCCAGCCGGCCTCGTTCTGCCGGTACAGATGCAGCACCGAGGCTTCGGGATCGAGCGCCAGCAGTCCGCCCGGCACCAGCGTCATGCCCGCTGCGGCATGGGCCAGGCTGCCGAAAGGCTGGCGCAGATCGACCGGCTCGCGCTGCAACGGCGCCTCGGCGTCGGCCGGGTAACGCCAGAAGCCGACGGACTCCTCGTTGACATAGAGCTGCCCACTGGCATCGTCCGTCTGGCAGAAGGCGCTTTGCGGCGGCAGGCTGAGCCCGCGCACCCGCCGCGCCTCATCGAGCAGGCGGCCCTGACTGCCGACCAGCCATTGCTCGCCGACGCCCTCCTCACCGAGCAGAAACACGAAGTCGTTGTGCGCGCTGTCGCGGTACAGGCACAGCCCCTCGATGGCGAATGCGGTGCGCGGCAGGTACAGCGGCTGGCTCCAGGCACGCGCGGCGTTCAGGCCGATCAGCATCGCCTGCTGGCGCTTGCGCTCGACCGTGGCGAGCAGCAGGCCCTGGCGGTCGACACGATGGTCCAGTCCTTCGAAGCGCCCGGCGTGGCGCGCCAGGCTGTTACCGGCGGCGTCCAGCAGCTGCAGGCCCTGGTCATCGACCTGCACACGGTCGGCACCGGCCCAAGGGGTGTCGCCGTTTAGCAGCTGGGCATACTCGAGGCCGGCCAACAGCGGTTCACTGATGTTCAGCTGGGCCGACTTCGCCGGGGTATCTGGCTGTGTGGACTGGCAGGCCGCCAATGCGATGCACAGGCCGAGCAGCATGGTTTTGTGTAATGCGTTCATGGTGTATCCATTCAGGCTGCCGCCTGCCGGCGCCCGACCGTAAAGGGGAACGGCGGGCACCGGAGCGGCATGGGGTCAGAAGTGGGTGAGGGTCAGGCCGAGCTTGTAGGTCGGGCCGTACTCTTCGTACTGGGCGTTGTAGGCGCGGCGGCCGCTGTAGACGTAGTAGGACTCGTCCGTCAGGTTCAGCGCCTCGAAGGTCAGCTGCAGGCTCGGCGTGATGAAGTAGCCCGCCTTGAAATCGACGAACAGCTGATCGTCGACGTACAGGTCGTGCGCCTCGTCGTCGATGCCGGCCACCTCGTAGAGGTAGTCCGACTTGTAATTGGCAGCCAGGCGCAGGTTGAGCCGGTCGTTTTCCCAGCCGAGCATCAGGTTGCCGACCGTGTCGGAGTGGTTTGGCAGGTCAATGCTGCGCCGCATGCCCTGCCCTTCGATGTCCGCGTCGGACTGGCTGAAGGTGGCGTTGGCGCCCAGCAATAGGCCGTTCCACGGCGCCGGCAGCCAGTCGAGCTTCTGCGAGTAGGCCAGCTCCAGGCCGTAGAGCTTCGCGCTGCTGCCGTTCTGGAAACTGAGCGCTTCGTCGAACGCGGCCCACTGGCCGGTGCCGGCCAGATCGGTGTTGTAGATAAAGTTATCGATGTCCTTGTAGAACAGGTACGCCGACACCACGCCGGCGCGGCCCATGTAGTGCTCGATGCCGAGGTCGTAGTTGGCGGACTCCAGCGGCTTGAGATCGGGGTTGCCGAACTCGGCGTCGTTGCCGTCGATGACGAAACCGGGCGCCAGCTGGCCGAAGGTCGGGCGCACTACGCTGTTGCTCCAGGCGGCACGGATCATGGTGTCGTCGGTCAGTTGGTAGCGCAGGTGCAGCCCCGGCAGCCAGTGGTCATAACGACTGCTGCTGGAGATCGACTCGAACTGGTCATCGCGCAGGCCGGTGCCCTTGGCGCGAAAGCGCGTGCCCTCGTAGCGCAGGCCGGCGATGACGCGCCAGCGGTCGATATCCACGGTGTTCATCAGGTAGGCGGCGTTGATGTCCTCGTGCATGTCGAAGTCATTGATGCGCGACTCCTCCTCGTCGTAGAACTCGCTGGCATCCAGACCGCCAATCGCGCCCTCGATAGCCGAGGCACTGATGCCTGGGCCGAAGCGGCCGAGCGCATAGTCGACCCTGCCGCCCTGGAAGTCGGCCAGGGTCAGGTCGTCGAAATCGTCGTATTTCCAGACCTCGTTATCGTTGTCCTTGTGCCGACGGCTGAGCTTGCCGCCGAACTTGGCCTGCGCGGCGTAACCCCGGATGTCGTACTCGCGCGCCAGGTCCAGGCGGACGTTCTTCTCGCGGTCGCGGGTGTCGCTTTTCTCCCACTCCACTTCATCCAACTCGAAGGACGCCGGGTCGTAGAAGGACGAATCGATCGTCAGGCGCGGCTTGCGGCTACTGGAAAAGCCGGCATCGGCGAAATTACCCTCGAAGGTCGCGCTGGCGATACCGCCCGGATTGCGCTCGCGCGACTGGCTGTAACCGGCCTGCCCGCTCAGGGTCCACAGGCCCATCATGCGTTCACCGCCGAACACGTAGGACTGCACGGTCTGGGTGTCCTCGCGGGACTTCAGCTCGCGCCAGCCCTCGGCGTCACCGGTCTCGCCCGGCAGCTGCGAATCCTCGAAGGCGACACCGGCGGCGTTACGCGTTTCGGTGTCCTTGAAGCGGCTGTACAGCGTGCGCAGGTAGTAGCTGCTGACATCGTCCGGCTTGTAGTCGAAGTTCAGCCCGAAGCCGGTGCGCTCTCGGGTGATCTCGTAGTCGCGCTGCTCGAGTTCCTCCAGCCGCGCGCCGTCGTCGGCGAAGTCCCACTTGCCGCCGGTCTCGACGTTGTCCGAGCCGAAGTCGCGCTCCTGCCAGCTGACGGCCGCGGCGACACCGAAATTGTCGACGCCATCGCCCAGGCTGAAGCGGTCGCTGATGGCGCCAGAGAATTTCGGGCTGATCTTGTCGACGTTGTCGTCATAGCTGCCCTCGCCGCTGAGGCTGTAGAACAGCCCGTCATGGTCGAAGGCCGACAGGCTCTGTACCTCAATGGTGCCGCCCAGGGAATTGGCATCCATGTCCGGCGTCAGCGTCTTGACCACCGACAGCGACTGCACCAGCTCCGATGGCAGCACGTCGAGCGCCACGGCACGGCGATCGCTCTCCGGCGATGGGACCAGCGTGCCGTTGATGGTGACGCTATTCAGATCCGGCGCGATGCCGCGCACGCTGACGAAGCGCCCTTCGCCCTGGTCGCGCTCGACCGAGATGCCCGGAATGCGCTGCAGCGCCTCGGCGGCGTTGTCGTCCGGCAGCTGGCCGATGCCGTCTGCATGCACCACGCTCTTCACGCTGTCGGAATTGCGCTGGTCCTTCAGTGCCTCGTCGATGCTGACCGCTTGGCCAATGACTTCGACGTGCTCCATGACAAGCGGCTCCTCGGCCCAGGCCGAACCGGCGCTGACGGCCAGGGCCAGCAGGCTGATGCGGAATCCTGCATGGCGGATGCCGCTGCGGTATGTGCTCATGAACAATCCCCCGAACGGTGTTTACCGGGTCCATCCCGGAACTGCAGCGGACGGTAGGTGGGGGATATGGCGGTTCTGTGACAGGAGGTTCGGGGAGGGCTTGGAACAGGGGGTTTTCGGGGATTTTGCGAGCGGGATTGAGCTGATATGACCTGTTTTTGAGCGCGACCATAGCTTTGTGGTGCGGTGGATAAGCACCGCGCCAAGTCCGATTTTTCGTGTATCCGGTAGCTCTGTTTCGCCCTGCTGGGCGACCTACTTTTTCCAGTCGCGGAAAAAGTAGGCAAAAACGCTTGCCCCTGCATCCGGCCCTTCGCTTCGCTCCGGGTTCGTTCACTACGCCGCCGTTCCGAGGGTCGCCGTACAAGGGCCATCCATGGCCCTTTACGGCTCTCGCGGCATCCATGCCGCTCGCCCCTCTACGCGACGACTCCGTTCACCCTCCTGAAGGGGCGATTGGAGTCGCCTGATAGTTTTCAATCGATCAAAAACTACAAACCAAGCCTCTCAATCTGTCAGGCATCTCGGACTAACTCCCCCGTCAGGAGGCCGAACGTAGGCGTTGCGCAGGGGGACGCGAGGCAGGACGCCGAGCGAGGAGTGAAGGGACAGGGACGTCCCTTCGCGACGGCCCCCGGAGCAGCGCCGGAGGGAGGGGAGTTTTGCGAAGCAAAACCCGGATGTCGGGGTGGCCTTCTCTTTGGTTACTTTCTCTTGGCCAGGCAAGAGAAAGTGACTCGCCCCGCAGGGCGAAACCTAAATCGCCAGGCAACTCGACAATCGGCATAGACTCGATGCAGCAAGCACCTCGTCCAGAACTGATCCGATCCATCAGGACAAACCACATTCCCGAGCCCCCCACCAAACTGTCCAATCAACCAAAAAAAACCTGAGCCAATTCAACCCCCACCCCATTCATCCAACCGTCACATCCATCTGTTTCCGTGCCCTCACGCACTGGCGCGATCCCTCGCCACGGAGACCCGATGAAATCCCTCCTCAAACTCCACACCCTCACCCTCCTCGGCCTCGCCCTGGCTGCCAACGTCGGCCTGCAGCTGCTCCTCGCCGTCGGCCAGCTCAAATCCTGGGGCGAGATCGACTGGATGGACGTGGTCGGTGAAGGCGGTTGCGCCGCCCTCGCCCTCGCCTGGCTGATCATGCTGCTGCACAGCCGCCCGGCAGGCCGGGTGACGCGGTTGCTGGCGCTGGGGCTGGCCTGCATCTGCTTTTCCTGGTGGATGGACCTGCTCGACGAATTCATCCAGATCCCCGCCAACATCGCCTGGGACAATTGGCTGGAAACGGCACCCATGCCGGTCGGCCTGATCCTGCTGACGTTCGGCATCTACCACCTGAACCAGGAACAGCGCGCCATCAACGCGCAGATGCACAAGCGCGAACGGCTTTTCCGCGAGCATCGCCTGTTCGACAACCTGACCCCGCTCGGCACCGCCGAGTACCTGCGTCGGCAACTGGACTCGGCCCTGCGCCAGGCCGCCGACGAGCAAAGGCCGCTGTCGCTGCTGGCGGTGGACCTCGACGAGTTCAGCCGGGTCAACCAGCGCTACGGTCAGGAAGAAGGGGACCTCGTGTTGCAGGCCGTGGCGCAGTTGCTGGTGCTCAACCTGCGCCATCAGGACCTGCTCTGCCGCCTCGCCGGGGATCGCTTCGTCGTGCTGCTGCCCGATACCGCCGAGCAACAGGCGCGGCAGCTCGCCGAGGAGTTGCAGACCGCCGTCGCCAGCCTCGCGCACAAGACGCGCCAGCACGGGGAACGCCTGCATCTGCGCGCCAGCACCGCGGTGGTGATGGCCTTCGACGACGATTCCGAGCTGTTGCTCAAACGCCTCAACCTCGGTTTGGCCAAGGCCAAGCAGTCCCTGCCACGCTGCGCCTGAGGCGACCATGGAAAGCCCGTTACGCTGGTACGAATGGGACACCCGCTTCATCGCCGCGCACCACCAGCCGGCGGTGTTGCTCGACCTGGCGCTCTCGCGCGGTATCGACAGCCATGCGCTGCTGCGCGGCAGCGGGCTGTTCTACGAGGACGTCGCCAGCGGCCGTGCCCGCGTCAGCCCGGAGCAGCTGCTGACGCTCATCGGCAATACCGAACGCTTGTTGGGTGCTGCGGACAGCAGCTTTCTGTTCGGCCAGCGCCTGCTGCCCGGGCACTACGGCGATGTCAGCCTTGCACTGGCCAATGCCGGCAACCTCGAACAGGCGCTGGAGCGTCTTAGCCAGTTCCGCGCCCTGCTCTGCCCGCTGCTGGCGCCAAGGCTGCTGCTGGACGAGCACCAGCTGCACATCTATTGGCTGGACAGCGGCAGCGCCGGTCGGCACCAACGGTTTCTAATCGAGGCGCATGTGACCGCTATCGTCGCACTGTGCAAGCGCGGCAGCGGCCTGCGCCTGCCGTGGCGCTTCCAGTTCGCCTACCCGCAGCCGCGCCACGTCGAGCAGTACTGGGTGCATCTGGGCGATGCATTGCAGTTCGACCGTCACCTGACCCTACTCAGCCTGCCCCGCGAGTACCTGCATCAGCCCTGGCCGGATGCCTCGGCCACGGTAGGCCAGGTCGCGCGGCAGGCCAGCCAGCAGCAGATCGAAGCGCTGGAAGGCCCCTGCGCCTTTCTCGATGCGTTTTATCAGTACCTGCATGACAACATCCGCGAGCCGCTGAACCTGGAGCGCGTCGCCTTGGCGTTCGCCATGAGTCCGGCGACGCTCAAGCGCAAGCTGGCCAAGCACGGCACGCACTTCCAGGAACAGCTCGATCTGGTGCGCACGCACGTTGCGCTCTACCTCTATCAGGCCCGAGGCCTCGGCAACGAGGCCGTGGCGCGGCACCTCGGCTTCAACGACACCACCAACTTCCGTCGCGCCTTCAAGCGCTGGACCGGCGTGGTGCCCAGCGGGCTGCAGCCGCTGTTCGACGCCCCCTGACGGCATGCTAAGGTGCCGTCCGCATTACCTTCGAGGCGAGCGGGCATGGATATCAAGCAGCTGAAGTTTCTCGTGGCGCTGGATGAAACGCGTCATTTCGGTCAGGCCGCGGCGCGCTGCCATGTCACCCAGCCGACGCTGTCGATGCGCCTGCGCGGCCTCGAAGACGAGCTCGGTCTGCAACTGGTGATCCGCAGCCAGCGCTTCGAAGGCTTCACCCCCGAAGGCGAACGCATCCTGGCCTGGGCGCGCAGCCTGCTCGCCGCACAGGACGGCCTGCTGGCCGAAGCCGCCTCCTGCCGTGGCCAGCTGGTCGGCACCTTGCGCCTGGGCGTGGTGCCGCTGGCCGGTTTCGACCCGATGCAATTGGTGCAGGCCTTCGGCGAGCGCCACCCGAATCTGCGCTTCGAGCTGTTCGCGTTGAGCAGCGATCAGATTCTCGAACGGCTCAATCGCAATCTGCTGGACCTGGGCCTGTCCTACCTGGAGCGGCTGGATGACGCGCACTTCACCAGCCTGCCGCTCGGCGAAACCCGCATGGGGCTGTTGCATGACGAGCGCCATTTTCGCTTCGACGCGCCATCGCTGCGCTGGGAAGCGCTCGCCGATCTTCCGCTAGGTCTTTTGACCGGCGGCATGCACTTTCGCCAGTCCATCGACCACGCACTGCGTAGCCGTGGCCTGAGCCTGGCACCGCGGCTGCAGACCGATGCCGTGCACCATCTGCTGCAGGCCGTAGGGGCCGGACTGTGTTGCGCAATCATGCCGCTGGATAGCGGCCTCGAAGCACTGGATAGCCGGCTGACCCTGACGCCCATCGACAATGCCAGTACCCTCGCGCCGCTGGGGCTGATCCTGCGTCGCGGCTCACCGCGATCCGCGCTAGGCGAGGCTTGCTTCAACGAGGCACGCGAGCTGTTACAGCGGCAAAGACCTGCCATCCCCTGACGGGCGATCGATACGCTCGATCACCCTATCGAACATAGCGATTGGACGATCCATCCCTGCGCTCCTAGGCTCCCTGCGTCGACCTGTCGCAGGCCATCGCCATGCAATACGCCACCCTCAATGCCCCAAGCGCCAACGCTCCGGATCTCGGCGCGGCGCCCTTGGCTGACGAATGCGCCCTGGCCATCAGCTACAACGGCCTCAATCAGGCCGTGATGATGGTGACGCCGCTGGATCTGGAAGACTTCGTTATCGGCTTCAGCCTGAGCGGCGGCTTGATCGAGCGCATCGATGATCTACGCGATCTGCGCTTGCGGGGCGATGGCAGCGCGCAGCATGCCGAAGTGCAGGTGAGCCCGCGGGCGTTCTGGCACATCAAGCAGCAACGGCGGCAGTTGGCCGGCCACAGCGGTTGTGGCCTGTGCGGTGTGCAGGCGCTGGAGCAGGCATTGCCGCAGCTCGCACCCCTTTCGCCAATCGATCTGCCGCCCGAAGGACATTTCCACGATCTGCGCCAGCGCATCGCCAACGCCCAGCTGCTGGCCCGCGACAGCGGTGCACTGCACGCGGCGCTGTATGTCGACGGCAACGGAGAGATCGCCCTGTGCCGTGAGGACATCGGCCGGCACAACGCCCTGGACAAGCTGATCGGTGCGCTGACGCTGCAGCGCCGTACCCCGAGCGAAGGCTTCGTCGTGGTCACCAGCCGCTGCAGCCTGGAGCTGATCCACAAGGCCGTGCGCGCGGGTATCGGCACCCTGGTCAGTCTGTCCGCGCCGACCCACCTGACCGTCGAGTGGGCGCGTCGCCATCACCTCAACCTCATTCACCTGCCCCACCACAGCGCGCCACGGGTCTACAGCCCGGCACCTGCGCTGCCCGAACAGAACGGATGCCAACCATGAGCCGCACGTCCCGCTTCCATCCCGCCACCCGTTTCCAGCCCTACGCCGGCCCGGCAGGCGGCTGGGGCGCGCTGCGCAGCGTGGCCAGCGCCTGGCTCGGCAGTGGCAACGCGCTGAAGAACATCCGCGCCATGCTGCGCACCAACCAGAACGGCGGCTTCGACTGCCCCGGCTGCGCCTGGGGTGATTCGCCGGAGGCCGGTGCGGTGAAGTTCTGCGAAAACGGCGCCAAGGCAGTGAACTGGGAAGCCACGCGCCGCCGCGTGGATGCCGCCTTCTTCGCCCGCCACAGCGTCAGCCAGTTACGCCAGCAGAGCGATTACTGGCTCGAATACCAAGGTCGCCTGAGTGAACCGGTCCGTTACGACGCCGCCAGCGACCGCTACCTGCCGATCAGCTGGGACGATGCCTTTGCGCTGATCGCCCATCACCTGAACGGCCTGGACAGCCCGCACCAGGCAGCCTTCTACACGTCCGGCCGGGCCAGCAACGAAGCGGCTTATCTCTACCAGCTGTTCGGTCGCAGCTTCGGCACCAACAATTTTCCCGACTGCTCGAACATGTGCCACGAGGCCAGCGGCGTCGCCCTGACCGAATCCATCGGCGTCGGCAAGGGCACGGTGACGCTGGAGGATTTCGATCACGCCGATGCGATCTTCGTCCTCGGGCAGAACCCCGGCACCAACCATCCGCGCATGCTCGAACCATTGCGGCAGGCTGTGGAGCGCGGCGCTCAGGTGGTCTGCTTCAATCCATTGCGCGAGCGCGGGCTGGAACGCTTCCAGCACCCGCAGAAGCCCATCGAGATGCTCGCCAACCAGGACGCGCCGACTCACAGCGCCTACTTGCGGCCCAATCTCGGTGGCGATCTGGCGGTGCTGCGCGGCATCGCCAAGTACCTGCTGCAATGGGAGCAGGAAGCCCAGGCCAGCGGCGCGCCGGCGGTGTTCGATCACGCGTTTCTGGCTGAGCACAGCCACGGGCTGGACGCCTATCTGGCCGAGGTCGAAGCCACGCCCTGGGCGCTGATCGAGCAGCAGTCGGGGCTCGATCGCGAAACCATTCGCCACGCCGCCACGATCTACCGCAACGCGGAAAGGGCCATCGTCTGCTGGGCGATGGGCATCACTCAGCACCGTCACTCGGTGGCGACCATCCAGGAAATCGCCAACCTGCTGCTGTTGCGCGGCAACCTCGGCAAACCCGGCGCTGGCGCCTGCCCGGTGCGCGGCCACAGCAACGTGCAGGGCGACCGCACCATGGGCATCAATGAGCGGCCGCCGCTTGCGCTACTCGATGCACTGCAGCGCCAGTTCGACCTGCCAATGCCGCGCCAGCCCGGCTACAACACCGTGGAATGCATCCAGGCCATGCTCGCCGGGCAGGTCAAGGTGTTCATCGGTCTGGGCGGCAACTTCGCCCAGGCCACGCCGGACACCCCGCGCACGCAGCAGGCGCTGCGCAACTGCGCGCTGACCGTACAGATCAGCACCAAGCTCAACCGCAGCCACCTGACCATGGGCCGCGACGCGCTGATCCTGCCGTGCCTCGGCCGCACCGACATAGACCGCCAGGCCTGCGGCCCGCAGGCGGTCACCGTGGAAGACTCGTTCAGCATGATCCACGCCTCGCGCGGCCAGCTCGAGCCCGCGTCCGCCGAGATGCGCTCGGAGCCGGCCATCGTCGCCGGCATCGCCGCCGCCACGCTGGACAAACGCCCGGTGGACTGGCTCTGGCTGGTGGAGGACTACGCCCGTATCCGCGCGCTGATCGCGGCGACCATTCCCGGTTTCACCGGCTTCGACCACCGTCTGCATCGCCCTGGCGGTTTCTACCTGGGCAACGCCGCCGCCCGGCGCGAATGGAACACCGCCAGCGGTCGCGCCGAGTTCAAGGCGCACCCGTTGCCGGCCGATCTGCTACCCGAGCAGGCCCGCCACGGCGGCGTGGAGGCCGACCTGATCCTGCAGACGTTGCGCTCCCACGATCAGTACAACACCACGCTCTATGGTCTGGATGATCGCTATCGTGGGGTGAAAGGCATGCGCGATGTGGTGTTCGTCAATCCCGCCGACATCCAGCGGCTGGGCCTGGAAGCCGGGCAGCAAGTCGATCTGATTTCGCTGTGGGATGACGGTATCGAGCGCCGCGTGCGCGGTTTCACCCTGCTCGCCTACGACACCCCGCCCGGCCAAGCCGCCGCCTACTACCCGGAAACCAACCCGCTGGTGCCGCTGGAGAGCTTTGGCGAGCGCAGCCACACGCCGACTTCGAAATTCATCGCGATTCGAGTGCTGCCGAACACGCAGAAGACCGAGCAGCCGCTGATCGCCAGCGGCCAATGACGCTCATTCGAAGCGGCTGGAGTCGTCGCGATCATGCTGGTAGCGCCGGATGAGCGGAAACGGCGGCAGCCAGCCTTCGCGACGCACGGTCCAGCATTCGTAGGTCGGCGTCAGTTGGTCGGGTGCATCCAGGGCGCCGAGATGCACCTCGAGTTCATCGGCGAGGCGGGAAAAAACCGACGAGCCACAGCACGGGCAGAAATGCCGTCCGGCATATTCGGCCGTCTCGCCCTCGACGGTTACCGCATCCTGCGGGAACACCGCAGCTGCGTAGAACAAAGCACCATGATGCTTGCGGCAGTCCAGGCAGTGGCAGATCCCGACCCGATAGGGCTGCCCCGCCGTCACGATCCGCAGGCTCGACCGCCCGAGAAGCGTAGTCGCCTCTCGGCTGCCGCACTAAAGGAGCGCGTAGCTCCAGGCCTCAGCTTCGCTTGCGCCCCTGGCCGGCGAAACGCTGGATGTCATGGGTCGGGCCCGAAACGATCAGCAGATCACCCGGCAGCACCTGGGTGCTGGGCGTCGCATGCTGAAAATCCTCATTGGCGCGCTTGAGGCCAACAACGGTCACGCCGAACTTCTCGCGCACCCCGGCTGCGGCGAGCGTCGCGTTATGAACGCGTTCCGGCGCATGGATCTTGGCGATGGCGAAGCCGTCGTCGAACTCGATGAAATCCACCATCCGCCCGGAGATCAGATGGGCAACCCGCTCGCCCATGTCCGCCTCGGGGTAGACCACATGATGCGCGCCGATCCTCGTCGCGATCTGTCCGTGCTCGGCGGTCAGCGCCTTGACCCAGATGTCTTTGATGCCCAGCTCGGTCAGCGCCATGATGGTCATCAGGCTTGCCGCCATGTCGGAGCCGATGCCGACGATCGCGTGGGGAAAATCGGCGACGCCCAGCTGCCGCAGCGCCATGACATTGGTGGAATCGGCCTGCACCGCATGGGTCAGCAGGTCGGCCCAGGTGTGCACCGGCTCCGCCGCCTGATCGATACCCATCACATCATGGCCCAGACGCGTCAATGAGCGCGCCACCGAACTGCCGAACCGCCCCAGCCCGATGACCACCACGCTGTCGCCTTTAGAGAACGAAAACTGTTCTGAAAACAACAATTTAGCCAACAATTGGGTGTTCCTCCGGATAGCGGTATGGCATGCGGTGCTCGCCCAGTGCGAGGGAAGCGGCCAGCGTGATGGTGCCGACCCGACCGACATACATCAGTAGGGTCAGCATGAGCTGACTGGTTTCCGGCAGGTCCGCGGTAATGCCGGTGGACAGGCCGACCGTGCCGAATGCCGAAATGACTTCGAAGATGACCTGATCGGTCGGGATATCGGTGTCGCGCAGGATGACCAGCGTACCCAGCACCACCAGCGCGCTGCCCAGCACCAGCACGGTGATAGCCTGGCGCTGCGCCGAACTGCCGACCCGACGGCCGAACACCTCGACATCGGGCCGGCCGCGAATCTCGGCGATCACCATCAGCGCCAGGATGGCCACTGTTCCGACCTTGACCCCGCCCGCGGTACCGGCACTGCCACCGCCAATGAACATCAGAAAATAGTGCAGCGCCCAGCTCTCGTGGGTCAGCGCGCCGATGTCGATGGCATTGAAGCCGGCTGTACGCGCCGAGACGGAAACGAAGGCCGCCGAGAGCATCTTGTCCGCCCAGGTCATCGGGCCGAGCGTGCCCGGGTTGGACCACTCGAACAGCAACACGGCCAGGAAGCCGCCTGCCAGCAATACCCCAGTCCCGGACAGCGTCAGCTTGGTGTGCAGCGACCAATGCCGCGGATCGGTCCACTTGCTGCGCAGATCGTAGAGCACCGGAAAGCCGATCCCGCCGATCACGATGGCGCTCATCACCGGGGTCAGGATCAGCGCATCGGTGGCATAGCGGACCAGGCCGTCGCCGTGAATCGAGAACCCGGCGTTGTTGAATGCCGACACCGCGTGGAACAGCCCGCTCCAGGCTGCATCGCCCCAGGCGAGGCCGTAGGTCAGATGCAAACGCAGGGTGAGCAGCAGCATCACCGCCAGCTCCATTACCAGCGTCACCACCAAAACAAGCTTCGCCACGCTGGTGATGTCACCCAGCCCCAGCACGTGGGATTCGGCCTGGGCGATCAGCTTGGTTCGCAGGTGAAACGAGCGGTTGACCAGCAACCCAAGCAGCGTGGCCAGGGTCATCATGCCGAAACCGCCGAGCTGGAACAGCAGCATGATCACCACCTGGCCGAAAGTGGACCAATAGGTGCCGGTGTCGACCACCACCAGACCGGTAACGCTGACCGCTGAGACGGCGGTGAAGAAGGCGGTGATCCACGGCGCCGACTCGCCCTGGGCTTGGGCAGCGGGCAATGACAGCAACGCTGTACCGCAGAGAATGGCGAAGAGAAAAACGAGCGAGACAACCCTGCCTGGGTGCAGCAGTGATTTCATTCGACCCACACTGACGGATCCGAAGAGTGAGAACCGCCGGAATCGGCGGCCCTGAAAGCAGAGCGAGAGGCTAGGCGCATTGCTTCGATTCTTCAACTGGACGGCCGAAATAGAACGCTCGAAGCCTGACCTAGCCTTTCATCACCTCGAGCACCCGGGCAGCGAGGACATCTATCGCGAAAGGCTTGGTCAGCACCTGCATGCCAGCGCCGAGCGAGCTGTTGCCCAACGCGGCGCTCTCGGCATAACCAGTGATGAACAGCGTCTTCAGACCGGGGCGCACCTGGCGACCGGCATCGGCCATCTGCCGGCCGTTCATCCCACCGGGCAAGCCGACATCGGTGATCAGCAGGTCGATGCTCACATCCGACTGCAGCAGCTTCAGCCCGGCCACGCTGTCCGACGCTTCGATCAGTGTGTAGCCGAGATCGCCCAGCACATCCATCAGCAGCAGGCGCACAGTCGGCTCGTCGTCGACGATCAGAATCGTGCCGCAGGCGCCAGCGAGTGCGGTCGCTGAGTTGGTCTGTGCGGACGTGCCGGCCCCGGCATTGCCGTGGTAGCGCGGCAGGTAGATGCACATCGAGGTTCCGCGACCGACCTCGGAATCGATGCGCACCTGCCCGCCGGACTGTTTGGCGAATCCGTAGATCATCGAAAGCCCCAGCCCGGTGCCTTCGCCAATCGGTTTGGTGGTGAAGAACGGGTCGAACGCTTTTGCAATCACGCTGGGCGTCATGCCGGTCCCTGTGTCGGTGACGGACAGCGACAGATACTCGCCGGCGGGTAGGTCATAGGCCTGCGCCATCTCGGGACCGAGCACGCGGTTGGCGGTCTCGATGGTGATCCGACCGCCGTCGGGCATCGCGTCGCGCGAGTTGATGCAGAGATTGAGGATCGCGTTCTCCAGCTGACTGGCATCGACCGACGCCGGCCAGAGGTCGGGCGCACTGATGGTTTCGAGGAGGATGCTCGGCCCCACCGTGCGCTGGATCAGCTCGGTCATACCCTCCATCAGCATGTTGACGTCAACCGGCCGCGGGTCGAGAGTCTGCCGGCGGGAAAAGGCGAGCAGCCGATGGGTCAGCGCCGCGGCACGCCTGGCGGCGCCCTGCGCAGCCGCCATGTACTTGTCGATATCGTCCAGCCGCCCCTGGGAAATCCGCAGATTCATCAATTCCAGCGCGCCGCTGATACCGGCCAGCAGGTTGTTGAAGTCATGGGCAAGACCGCCAGTCAGCTGGCCGACCGCTTCCATCTTCTGCGACTGACGCAACTTCTCCTCGGCCTGGATCAGCTCTGCCGTCCGCTCGGCCACGCGCTGCTCCAGCGTGTCGTTGAGTGCGCGCAGCGCAGCGGTGGCGCGATCCCGCTCCGCCTCGATGGAGCGCCGGTCCTCGACGTCGATCAAGACGCCGGGAAAGCTCAAGGGCGTGCCGTCCTCGGCATGATCGACGCGCCCGTTGGCCTCAAGCCAGTAGAACCTTCCATCAGCGCGGCGCACACGGTACTGGTGCGCATAGGCACCACCGCGGGCGATGACTTCTTCGATCGCTGCAATCAGTCCGTCCCGGTCCTCAGGGTGCACCGTTGCGATGATCTGCTCGAGGCTAAGCCCGTCACGAGCAAGGGTGGGATCGAGGCCGAAGGCGCTTGCAAACCCCTCATCCACGGTGAAGCGGTCGGTTGGCAGATGCCAGTTCCAGGTACCGATGATCGCGCCCGCCTCGAGCGCCAACTGGACGCGCTGAACATTCTCCCGCGCAAGAGCTTCGCTGATGCGCAGGCGTTCTTCGGCGTTTCTGCGTTCGGTTACGTCGTTGAAGAGGATGGCGATTCGCCGCTCGGCGGGATCGCCGACGCGTACGGCGCGAACGTCGAACCAGCGTTCGAACGCCTCGGCATAATTCTCGAAGTTGGTAGGCTCACCGGTCTTGGCGACGTGGCCGTAAATTTCGAACCAGAATTGCTCGAGATCCGGCGCGAACTCGGTGACCCATTTACCGCGCAGGTCTACGCCGGCCTGGCGCTCGAACGCAGGATTGGCCTCGAGGAAGCAGTAATCCACGGGATTGTCGTCGGCGTCGAACTTGACCTGAACGATGGCGAATGCCGCCTCGATGGTCTCCAGAATGGTGCTGAAGCGTTCCTCACTCTGGCGCAAGGCCGCCTCGGCAGCGCGCATGCGCGTCAGGTCGAGCATCGCGCCAATCATCCGCACGGCCTGGCCGTGAACGTCACGAATCACATGACCGCGGTCGAGGATATCCGCGTAGGAGCCATCCAGACGGCGAAAGCGATACTCGTCGGTCCAGGTCGTCCCGCTGCCATCGATGACCGCATGGATCGACCGGTGAATACGTGCACGGTCATCCGGATGGATATGCGCCAGCCACCAGTCACCGGAGCTGTCGACGTTTGCCAGCGGATGGCCGTACGCCTGCTCCAGCGCGTCATTCCACAACACGTGATTGTTGAGCAGATCCCAGTCCCAGACCGCATCGTTGGTCGCCTTCGCGGCCAGCCGATAGCGCACCTGGGTATCTTCCATGGCGAGGCCCGCAAGATGCTCGCTGGTGCGGTCACGCAGGATTTTCATGAAGCCGAGGTGTGCACCGTTTTCGTCATGGATCGGCGAGAGTTCGCCCGCTGCCCAGAACTGCTGACCGTCCTTGCGCAGGTGCCAGCGCTCGTCCAGAGCGCGGCCCTCACGTAGCGCGCTCTGCATCTCTTCGCCGAGCCAGTCGCAGGCCCGATCGGCTGGCGTGAAGAAGCGCTCGGCGCTTTGCCCGCGCATCTCGTCTGCGGTCCAGCCCATCACCTGCTCGGCGCCGGCGTTCCAGTCGGTGATGATGCCAGCGGTGTCGGTCAGGATGATGGCGAAGTCGATCGCGCTCTCGAATATCGCGCGTTGTCGTGCCTCGCTGCCAGCCAGTGCCAGAAGGCTGGCATGCAGCGTTTCGGGGAGATGTTTGGAGGCACCCAACTGTGCGGGTGTCGGGCGCTGACGATGCTGCTCGCGGGCGGGCTGACTATCACGGTGAACTTGAGATAGGGCCGGATCCGGATCGATTCCAGCCCGGTCCAGAACCGTGCGCAGGCGCGCCACCTCAGCCACCAGCTCCTCTCGGGTCAGATTTTCCAGAGCTATTTCCACTATGCATCGTGATGAATGGGCGGGCGGTAATCCCGCAGCGTGCTGCAGGTCATAAAAGCAGAAACCGCCAGGCTTTGCACTTGCAGCTGCCCAGGCGGTTGCACGAAATCAAGCGGCCTGGCTCGCCGAACTGTGGCGCCCCAGGTGCATCATTTCCGCCAGGACCCTGCTCTGCCCAGATGGGCACCGCACGCGCGGCGGTCGCCGTCGAGCACTGAATCGATTTGATACAAAGCGGTCCAAAATGGGGCTCTATTACGGATTGCCTTGCAGCTATGCTCGCGCACCCGCCAGACGCGGGATCGTCGTCACTCACGCTAGAGATCCATATGGAATCGCTTATCCAGCTCTTCTCCGAACCCACCACCTGGGTTGCCCTGGCAACCTTGATCGCCATGGAGGTGGTTCTCGGCATCGACAACCTGATCTTCATTTCGATTCTGACGAACAAGCTTCCGGAACATCAGCGTGAGCGCGCGAGGCGCATCGGCATCAGCCTGGCGCTGGTCCTGAGACTAGGCCTGCTCGGCACGGTGGCCTGGATCGTTCAGCTCACCGAGCCGGTCATCGAACTGTTCGGCAATGCGTTTTCCTGGAAGGACATGATTCTGATCGCCGGCGGCCTGTTCCTGCTCTGGAAGGCCACCAAGGAGATTCACCACAGTGTCGACCCGACACCCGGCGGCGACATGTTCGAAGGCAAGCAGCTCGACAATGCCGTCACGATGGGCTTCAGCGCCGCGATTGCGCAGATATTGCTGCTCGACCTGGTGTTCTCGGTGGACAGCATCATCACTGCGGTGGGTATGACCGATCATGTTGCGATCATGGTCATTGCCGTGGTCGTCGCGGTAACCGTGATGCTCCTGGCGGCGAACCCGTTGGCCAAATTCATCAACGAGAACCCGACCGTCGTGATGCTCGCGCTCGGCTTCCTGTTGATGATCGGCATGACCCTCATCGCCGAGGGCTTCGGTGCCCACGTACCAAAGGGCTACGTGTATGCCGCCATGGCATTCTCCGCCGGAGTCGAGATGCTGAACATGATGGCCCGGCGCGCACGGCAGAAGCAGCTCGGTCTCGCTCAACAGCAATCGAAATAAACTGACGGTGGGCCTGCATCAGCGAACAGGAGTCACGCTGGAGCAGGCCCGCCGCGCCGAAGCTCTCATAGCCATGCTGGCATAGAGATCGGCTCGGTCTCGCACCGCCCCACACCGCGGTTTAGCCGCTTGCGGCTGGCATCGACTACAGCTGCCGAGCTCGCCGCCCCTCATCGCCAGCATTCTCAGCCCGACAAAAACCGCCTGAACTTTCGCCAGGGAAGACTGTCAGTCAGCTGATGCACCCTACGGAGCGCCTGCGTTTTAGTGCCGTTTGCACGTCGGCCCCCGGCCCGTGGCTGCCACCGACTCAGGCCACGTTCAGCGTGCTTCTCGCTGCGTCCGAGCCTGCGTCTCGCGCGCCAGACAAGCCGACCTCACTACCCTCACGCTTGGGTCCTATTCTTCCAATAACGCGAATTTTTCATGTCCATATCTCTTCATCTTTTTGCCTTGCTCTCCCGGTTCAGCTTTTCCCAGCCGCGCCAAGTCATCGGCGCCAGTCTGTTCGGCGCCCTGCTCATTGCAGGGCCTGTGGACGCCCAGGAATCGTCCGATAACGCGCGCTGGGTCAGCGACAGCCTGAACACCTATGTACGCAGCGGCCCCACGGATGGCTATCGCATCGTCGGCACGCTTACCTCGGGGCAGAAGGTCGAGCTGATCAGCACCCAGGGCGACTACAGTCAGGTCCGCTCGGAGTCCGGCAGCAACGTCTGGATACCCAGCAAGGAACTGCAGGACGTTCCCGGCCAGGCCGAGCGCCTGCCGCAGCTTGAACAGCAAGTCGCCGAACTGAGCGAGGAACTCAAGACCATCGACGATAGTTGGAAGGTGCGCGTGCAAGGCATGCAGGAAACCCTGGACTCGCGCAAAGCTCTGATCGACGAACTCGACGCCCGCCGCATCGCCCTCGAGGCGGAGCTGACCGAAGCACAGTCCGAACTGCGTACGACCCAGGCGCGGCTCGGCGACGAAAACAAGCAGGTGCTCATGCAGTACATGGTCTATGGCGGCAGCATCGCCGGTGCTGGGCTGCTAGTGGGCCTGATCCTGCCAATGCTCACCCGCGGCCGTAAGCGTAACGATCGCTGGTTCTGACGATAAGCGGCCCGGCCGAAAGGCGCACGGTCGCCGACTCGCTCAGGTGCTGATGGACATTCGCGGCTGATTGGTACCCGGTGGCCAGTAGCTGTGTCTCCGTTCTCGCAAGGCGGGTCCGTCAAGCAGAGCGCAGATATGAATCACGCCCCATTCCGGCGCTCCATGCGCCGGACTTTATAAGCATGCCGAGGCGCCCCACCGCCTCCGCTTCAAGGCTCGTGCTTGAGCCGCTCCGTTCGTCAAACCGCCATCGCTTAAGCCGTGCGGGCGAACTATGCTTGCCGTAGAGCACTGCTAGGAAGCCAGGCACACATGGGCGCAGTATGGCGGTCCGACAATACATCCCAGGATGGGCGTAACAAGCGCGCCCCTTCCCCCAAATCATCCCGCACATCAGCTAAAGGCCGTCGCAAGACGGCACGCCGATTGGCGCTGCTCGTCGGCATTTCGCTGCTGGCAGGCGGTGGCTATCTCGGCTGGCAGGAGCTGGACAGCGCCCGGTGGCAATCGCACTGGTTAAGCCGCTATGCGGCCGATCTGGATTACGCGGTCAAACCCGGGCCGAGCCCACGCATTCAGTTCCCCGAGGACGGTCCGTTCGACCGCCGCCTGGGCTACGTCGATCTGCCGCGCTTCATTCAACAGCTGTCACAGCGCAACTTCAGAATCGAGGAGCAGGCACGCTTCTCGCGGGCACTGCTGGATTACACCCACCGCGGATTCTTTCCGCCCTACCCCGAGGATTCCCAGGCCGGGTTGACCATCAATGACTGCCGCGGTGTGCCGATCTACACCAACAGCTATCCACGCCAGTATTACGAGCGCTTCGAGGACATCCCACCGCTGGTGGTGATGAGCCTGTTGTTCATCGAGGACCGTGGCCTGCTGGACGCCAGCCGTCCCCACGCCAACCCGGCGGTTGACTGGCCGCGCTTCACCAAGGCAGCGATCAGCCAGCTGGAGAAGCGCCTTGGCCTCAGCGGCCAGGCCGCCGGCGGCAGTACCCTGGCCACCCAGGTCGAGAAGTATCGGCATTCGCCCGAAGGCCGCACCGGCGATCCGCAGGAAAAGATCCGGCAGATGATCTCCGCCAGCGTGCGTACCTATCGCGAGGGCCCGCAAACCCTGGCCACCCGTCAGCGCATCGTGCGCGACTACCTCAACAGCGTGCCGCTCTCCGCGGCGCCCGGACACGGTGAAGTGCATGGCATCGCCGATGGCTTGCGGCTGTGGTTCGGCGCCGACTTCCGTGAAGTCAATCGCCTGCTCGATCCACGCAGCGCCGACGAGGTCGATGCGCAGGCGCGCGGTCTGGCGCTGCGTCAGGTGCTGTCGCTGCTGATCGCACAGCGGCGTCCGTCGTACTACCTGGGTGCCGGTCGCGAGGAAATGGCAACGCTGACCGACAGTCACATCCGCCTGCTGGCCAACGGCGGCATCATCGATGCCGGCCTGCGCGACGCAGCGCTGGGCCAGCGCGTCCTCGGACAAAGCCCGAGTCGCGACTCGGCGATCCGGCAGGTGGAAGCCACCAAGGGCATCACCGTCGCGCGCATGCGTCTGGCCGGGCTGCTCGGCTTGCCGCTGTACGACCTGGATCGCCTGGACCTCACCGCCAGCACGCCGCTGCAGGGTGATCTGCAGGCACAGATCAGCGAATACCTGGTGCGCCTGGCCGATCCCGCTTTCGCTGAAACGGTCGGGCTGTTTGGTGATCGCATGCTGTCCCCGGAGAAGACCGCCGCCGTGCGTTACAGCTTCACGCTGTTCGAGCGCGGCG
This sequence comes from Stutzerimonas kunmingensis, assembly GCF_900114065.1. Lineage (GTDB taxonomy): Bacteria > Pseudomonadota > Gammaproteobacteria > Pseudomonadales > Pseudomonadaceae > Stutzerimonas > Stutzerimonas kunmingensis. Next base: position 226,376 of record NZ_FORS01000002.1, on the reverse strand, counting down.
AGGAAGGCTTCCAGGTGCGGGTGCAGACCGACAACACCAACCAGCCGTTCGACATCAACGAGGGCAGCAAGCTGGAGCTGGGTTCAACCGCCAAGCTGCGCGTGCTGACCACCTATCTTGAGGTTATCGCCGAGCTGCACCAGCGTTACTCGGACCTCACGCCGGGCGAGCTGCGCAAGATCGACACCAAGGCCAATCTCAGCCGCTGGGCCATCGATTACCTGGCCACGCACAGCGACCGCAGCCTGGAGCGCATGCTCGACGCCGCGCTGGATCGGCGCTACTCGGCCAGCCCCGCCGAACGCTTCTTCACCGGCGCCGGCATGCACCGCTTCGGCAACTTCCGCCGTGAAGACGACGGGCGCATCCCCACCGTGCGCGAATCGCTGCGCGAATCGATCAATCTACCCTTCGTACGGCTGATGCGTGATCTGGTGAGTTACAGCACCTACGAAACCATCAACAGTGCCGAGCTGCTGGGTGACGACAAGGACCCGCGCCGCCAGGAATACCTGACCCGCTTCGCCGATCGCGAGGGCTCGGTGTTCCTGCAACGTTTCTGGAAGAAGTACCGCAACAAGAGCGCCGAGCAGCGCATCGAGACCTTCCTGCAGGGCATGCGGCCGACACCCGTGCGCCTGGCGGCCGTGCATCGCTACCTGATGCCGGATGCCGAGCGGCCGGTCTTCGACAGTTTTCTCAAGCAGCATCTGCCGGACTCCGATCTCAACGACAAGAAGCTGGATGCGCTCTACACCCGCTATGGCCCGGGCGCCTACAGCCTGCCCGATCAGGCCTACATCGCCCGCACGCACCCGCTGGACCTCTGGCTGCTGGGCTACCTGATCGCCCACCCGCAGGCGACGCTCTCCGAAGTGGTTGCCGACAGCCGCGCGCAGCGCCAGGAAGTCTACGGCTGGCTGTTCCGCAGCCGGCACAAGAGCGCGCGCGACAGCCGGATTCGCATCATGCTGGAGGTCGAGGCCTTCACCGACATTCATCGCCGCTGGCAGCGGCTGGGCTATCCGTTCGACAACCTGGTGCCGTCACTGGCGACCGCGCTGGGTAGTTCCGGTGATCGACCGGCCGCGCTGGCCGAGCTGATGGGCATCATCCTCAACGATGGTGTCCGCCTGTCCAGCGTTCGGATCGACAACCTGCACTTCGCTCAGGGCACGCCCTATGAAACCCGCATGGGCCTGGTCGCCGGGACCGGCAAGAGGGTGATGCCGGTCGAAGTGGCCCGCGCGCTGCAGGATGCGCTGGCCAATGTCGTCGAAGGCGGTACTGCGCGGCGTTTGCAAGGCAGTTTCGTGCAGCAGGACGGCAGCGCTTTGCGAATGGGCGGCAAGACCGGCACCGGTGACAATCGCATCCAGAGCGTCGGCGCTGGCGGCCGGCTAATCAGCTCGCTGGCGCTGAACCGCACCGCTACCTTCGTCTTCTATCTCGGGCCCAATCACTTCGGCACGCTGACGGCCTATGTACCGGGACGCGCCGCCGACAGCTTCCGCTTTACCTCGGCGCTGCCCGTGCAGACACTCAAGGGCATGGCGCCCATCCTGCAACCCTACCTGCAAGGCCAGAACACGCTGTGCCGACCGGAAAACCTGCCGGCACTGACCAGCGGCATGCTTTCGGCCGAAAAGTGATCCCCAAACGCCCGCATCGGTGCCCTTCCCGGCGCCGATTTCGGCGCACGCACCGGCAAAAACTGGACGTAATCCGAATTCGTTTGCGACGCTTCGCCTGATTGCCTGTCGAATACCCGGTCCTGGAACCAATCTGGAGTGCACACCTGATTGCCGAACTGATCGGCCATAACGGGAAACGTCATGATCGAAGGGATACTGCTGCTCACCACGGGACTCTTTGTGCTCGTCACACTACTGCCGCTGTGGCGGCATCGCGCCTGGTGGGTGCGCGTATGGGAGTTTCCGCGCCTACAGCTCGGCGCGCTGCTGGTCGCCCTGCTCGTCGCTCAAGGCATGCTGCTCGACTACAGCCAGCCGTGGCATTACCTGATCTCTGCCCTGGCCGGCGCCTGTCTGGCCTACCAGCTCGCATGGGTCGTGCCCTACACACGCCCCTGGCGCAACGAGGTGCGCCGGGCGGAGGCAGATGCCGCAGGGCCGCGCATCCGGGTGATGTCATCCAATGTGCTGGGGCCGAACCGACAGTCCGATCGGCTGCTGGCGCTGGTTCGCGAGTACCGCCCGGACGTTCTGGTGACGCTCGAATCGGACCAGTGGTGGGAAACGCAGCTCGGGCAACTCGCCGAGCAATACCCGCACAGCATCCGCTGCCCGCTGGACAACCTCTACGGCATGCATGTCTTTTCATGTCTGCCGCTGGAAGAGCCGGAGCTGTGCTTTCTGGTGGAGGACGACGTGCCCTCCATGCACGCTCGGGTGCCTGTCAGCGACGAGCTCACGGTGCGCATGCACTTCCTCCATCCCGCACCGCCCAGTCCAACCGAGAACGAGGAATCCACCGAGCGCGACGCCGAGCTGTTGGTGGTCGCCAGGAGCATCCAGAACAGCAATGACCCGATCATCGTCAGCGGCGATCTCAATGATGTCGCCTGGTCGCCCACCACGCGCCTGTTCCGCAAGATCAGCGGGCTGCTCGATCCGCGTGTGGGCCGCGGCATGTACAACACCTTCCATGCCCATCACTGGTTTCTGCGCTGGCCGCTGGATCACTTCTTTCACAGCGCGCATTTCCGCTTCATCCGCATGCTGCGGCTGCCTGATATCGGCTCCGACCATTTCCCGGTGTTCATCGAGTTGCAGTACGACCCCAAGCACACTGAAGAACAACATGGCCTCGAAGCCGACCGCGAGGACGAACAGCAGGCCGAGGAAACCATCGACGAGGAGCCGGTCACCCCGGGCGAGGTGCCGCAGCCTGCGGCCGGCCCGCGACGCTGAGCCGCCGTCCATCAGCCGCGGCGGTCGGCCTATGCTGGAAAACACCGTGCGCCCAGTTCAGACGAGAGAGCCCGCATGACGCCTGCATCCGAACGCCCCTCCATCACCCCGGAAACCCTGCGCCAGCTCGCCTTTGACCAGTCCATCCGCTGGACCAGCCAGAACGATGACCTGTGGCAACTGATCGACAACGATCTGTGGCAGCTCACGCGCAATCCCAGCCTGGTGCTCAGCACGGTGCCGCTGCAGAAGCTGGAAGCACTGCTGCAGCGCGCTGAATGCCATCGTCTGGTGGAGGGCATCGTCGAAGCTCAGCAGGCACGCCTGGAGCGGGCGACCTGGTTCGCCAGTCAAAGTCACGGTGACCAGAGTTACAGCGAACAACTCGCGCGAGTCGCCTATTTCTCCATGGAGTACATGCTCAGCGAGGCGCTGCCGATCTACTCCGGCGGGCTCGGCAATGTCGCCGGCGACCAGCTCAAGGCCGCCAACGACCTCGGCGTGCCGATAACCGCAGTAGGCATGCTCTGGCAGCACGGCTATTTTCGCCAGAGCATCGGCCCGGATGGTCGCCAGCAGGCACTCTACCCGGTCAATGACACCCGGCAGATGCCCATCGAACCGCTGCTCGACGCCAGCGGAACAGCATTGCGTTTCGCGATCCAGCTGCCCGGCGTGCAGATCTGGCTGCGCGGCTGGCAGGCCAGGGTCGGCCGCCACCGCCTGCTCCTGCTGGACACCAACGACCCTGCCAACCCGCCCATCGCGAGACTGATCACCAGCGAACTCTACGGCGGCGACAACGAAATGCGTCTGCGCCAAGAGCTGGTGCTGGGCATCGGCGGCTGGCGGTTGCTCGAAGCCGCCGGCCTGCAGGCCGACGTGCTTCACCTGAACGACGGCCACGCCGCATTCGCCGTCCTGGAGCGCGCCCGCAGCTACATGGCCAGGGAGCGCGTGTCCTTCGAAGTGGCGCTCCACGCAACCCGCGCGGGCAATCTGTTCACGACCCATACGCCCGTCGAAGCCGGTTTCGACCGCTTCCCGCCGGAGCTGCTGAGCAAATACCTGGAGCGCTATGCCGAGTACGAACTGGGCATCCCGCTGCAGGCGCTGCTGGCCATGGGTCGCAAACATGTGCACGACCTACACGAGCCATTCAACATGGCCTACCTGGCAACGCGCGGGGCCGGGGCGGTCAACGCCGTCAGCCAGCTGCATGGCCGCACCAGCCGCTACATCTTCCGCGAGCTTTATCCGCGATGGCCGCTCGAGTCGGTGCCGGTCGGTCATGTCACCAATGGCATCCACCTGCCGACCTGGGTATCGCCGGACGCCGAAGCCCACTGGTATGAGCTGCATGGCGATGAAATCCCCTGGCGCGGCACCGACCAGGCTTCCGTGGACGACCTGCTGGCGCAGGTCGATGACCGCTGGCTGTGGCAGATCCGCCAGCATGCCCGTGGCGAACTGCTCAGTTTCGTACGCAGTCACCTGGCCCGCAGCCTCGCGGTGCACGGCGCCTCGCCTGCGGAGATCGAATTCGCCGGCTCGCGCCTGCACCCGCAACGGCTGACGCTGGGCTTTGCCCGGCGCTTCGCCGCCTACAAGCGCCCCAACCTACTGCTGCAGGACCCGGAGCGACTGGCGCGCCTCCTCACCCATCGCGATTACCCGGTGCAGCTGCTGGTTGCCGGCAAGGCGCACCCCGCCGATCGCGCCGGCCAGGCGCTGCTCAGCGAATGGCAGCAGTTCGCCGCGCGCCCCGATATTACCGGCCACGTGGTATTTCTCGAGGACTATGACATGCGTATCGCCCGGCACATGGTGCAGGGCGTGGATGTCTGGCTGAATACCCCGCGTCGCCCGTGGGAAGCCAGTGGCACCAGCGGCATGAAGGTCCTGGCCAACGGTGGGCTGAATCTTTCGCAGCTCGACGGCTGGTGGGCCGAAGCCTATGCCGCCGACCTCGGCTGGGCGGTCGGCGACGGCCTGGAGCACGAACCCGAACACGATGCCGCGGACGCCGAACAGCTGTATCGGCTACTCGAAGAGCACGTTGTGCCCAGCTTCTACCAGCGCGACCAGCAGAACATCCCCACCGCCTGGGTGAAACGCATGCGCCGCAGCATGAGTGCTCTGGTGGAGCGCTTTTCCGCCGACCGAACGGTGCGTGAGTACACCGAGCGCTATTACCTGCCGCTGTCCAGTAACTACCGACAGCGCTGCGCGGATGGCTCTGCGTTGGCCACCGAGATGTCGCGCCGAATCACCAACCTGCGCAGCTACTGGCACGAATTGTCCTTCGAGCAGCTTGAGTGGCGGAGCGAGGGCAACATCCACAACATAGAGGCGCGCCTGCACCTCGGCCGAATCGAACCGGAGCAGATTGCCGTGCAGCTGTTCGCCGAATCGCAGGGAGACGAGCCGGCTACCGTTCAACCATTGAAACTCCAGCACCGCGACGGCACCTACGCCACCTTCCGAGCGGAGCTGAGCACCCAACGACCTGCAGCCGACTACACGGCACGGGTCGTCCCCAGCCCCGACCTGGGCCTGGCGGTGCCGCTGGAGCTGCCGCTCATTCTCTGGCAGCGATGAACAGCCGGAACGCTGCCCGCACGCCGCAGTCATCTATAAACCACCCGCATAGAGGATGCCGCGTCATGATCAAGCAAATGTTCGACAAAACCGCCCCACAGAACGTCCACGGCTGGGAGCGCGCCGCGTCGCTGGCGGGCGGCCTGGTGATGATGGGCAAGGGGCTACGCCGTGGCGGATTGATCGGGATCGCCGAGCTGGCCATGGGCGGCATGGCGCTGGCTCGTGGTATCAGCGGTCGTTGCGAGGCCAAGCGCATGCTCGCGGAGATGGAAAGCAAGCCGGCGCTGCCGAGCCAGCGCTACAGCCATATGCCAATGGATTCCGAAGTGCACAGTTCGGACTTCACCGATACCAGCGTACAAATGCCGGACTCCACCCCCATGGGCAACGAAAGCCGCACCACGCCGCGCGTCTGATCGACCGGGCAGCGCCTCGATGATGCGCTGCTCGCTAACCGCCTCTACAAGCGGCAAAAGTGCAAACCTCACGGCGCTCTAGCGGCGCCGTGGCTGCAATGCGGTCAATCATCGATAACTACTGGCCCAACAATCGGTCCTGATTCTGCTGCGCCATTTCCTTCAGGTAATCCCAGGTCGTGCGCATGCGCGCCAAGTCCTTGAACTCGATCGGCATCAGCATCCAGAAGGTGCGGGTAAAGCTGACCTCCTCCGGCAGCAGCAGTCGCAGCCGTGGATCGGCGTCGGCGGAAAACGCCGGCAGGATCGCAATCCCCGCCCCCATCGCCACTGCTTCCTGCTGCGCCAGCAGGCTGGTGCTGCGCAAACCGATGGAGCGAGCGTCGGCGATGCCATCGAGAAACAGCAGCTCCTTGCTGAACAGCAGGTCATCCACGTAGCTGACGAAGCGGTGCGCGGCCAGGTCATCGCGGTTGCGGATCGGCGGGTGTTCGTCGAGATACGCCGGCGACGCATACAGCCGCAGCACGTAGTCGGTGAGCCGGGTGATGATGAACGGTCCACGCTCCGGGCGTTCCAGGGTAATGACGATGTCCGCCTCGTGGCGCGACAGGCGCACCGCCCGCGGCAACGCCAGCAGGTCGATGTTCAGGTGCGGATAGCGCCGGCTGAGTCCGGTGAGTTGGCCGGCAAGCATCACCGTGCCGTAACCCTCGGTGGCGCCGATGCGTACCTGCCCCGAAAGGCCATCACCCATGCTCGGCAACGAATGCTCGATGGCCACGCTGGCGCTTTCCATCGCTTCCACTCGCGGCAGCAGATTGCGCCCGGCTTCGGTGAGCTTGTAACCACCCGGCTCGCGCAGGAAGAGCTGCAGGCCCATGCTTTTTTCCAGCGCCTGCAAACGACGGGACACGGTGGTGTGGTCGACAGCAAGCCGGCGCGCCGCGGTCGTCAGCCGCCCCGCTCGGGCGACCTCGAGGAAATAGCGCAGATTGTCCCAGTCCATGGTTGAAGCCTCCATTAGCTCCTGTGCATTTATGCAGAACGACTCTGCAGTAGATCGCATTGTAATGTGGTTTTTTGCATTGCTACATTCGATGCACCTGGTCGCAGCCGTCCGCGAGCCATAACAACAACAGTGCCTTCTCAGGCGGAGAGCCTTATGACAACGTCCAGCTCCATTCCTACCGTCAAATTGCTGATCGACGGTGAATTTATCGAATCGACCAGCCAGGACTGGCGCGATGTCGTCAACCCGGCGACCCAGGAAGTCCTGGCGCGCGTGCCTTTTGCGACTGCCGAGGAAATCGACCGTGCCGTCGCCAGCGGCCAGAAAGCCTTCAAGACCTGGCGCAAGACACCGATCGGCGCGCGGGCGCGCATCTTCCTCAAGTACCAGCAGCTGATCCGCGAAAACATGAAGGAGCTGGCGGCGATCCTCACCGCCGAACAGGGCAAGACCCTGGCCGATGCCGAAGGCGATGTGTTCCGCGGCCTGGAAGTGGTCGAGCACGCTGCTGGCATCGGCAACTTGCAGCTCGGCGAGCTGGCCAACAACGTCGCCGCGGGCGTCGATACCTATACCCTGCTGCAGCCGCTGGGCGTCTGCGCCGGCATCACCCCGTTCAACTTCCCGGCCATGATCCCGCTGTGGATGTTCCCGATGGCCATCGCCACCGGTAACACCTTTGTCCTCAAGCCGTCCGAGCAGGACCCGATGGTCACCATGCGCCTGTGCGAACTGGCGCTGGAAGCCGGCGTGCCACCGGGCGTGCTCAACGTGGTGCACGGCGGGCCGGACGTGGTGAACGCGATCTGCGACCACCCGGATATCAAGGCGGTGTCCTTCGTTGGCTCGACCAGGGTCGGCACACATGTCTACAACCGCGCCAGCCAGGCCGGCAAGCGCGTGCAGTGCATGATGGGCGCGAAGAACCACGCCATCGTGCTGCCCGATGCGCACAAGGAACAGACCCTCAACAACCTCGCCGGTGCCGCTTTCGGTGCGGCCGGCCAGCGCTGCATGGCGCTGTCGGTGGTGGTGCTGGTGGGTGAAGCGCAGGCCTGGATTCCCGATCTGGTAGCCAAGGCGCAGACGCTCAAGGTCAACGCCGGTGTCGAGGCCGGCACCGATGTCGGCCCGCTGGTTTCCTGCGCGGCGCTGGATCGCGTCAGCGGACTGATCGAACGCGGCGTACGCGAAGGCGCCAAGCTGGAGCTGGACGGCCGCAACCCGAGCGTCAGCGGCTACGAAAAGGGCAACTTCGTCGGCCCGACGATCTTCTCCGGCGTTACCCGCGAGATGAGCATCTATCAGGAAGAAATCTTCGGCCCGGTCCTCTGCGTCATGGCGGCAGCGACCATGGACGAAGCCATCGCGCTGATCAACGCCAACCCGAACGGCAACGGCACCGCCATCTTCACCCGCTCTGGCGCGGCCGCGCGGCACTTCCAGGAAGAGATCGACGTGGGTCAGGTCGGCATCAACGTACCGATCCCGGTGCCGGTGCCGATGTTCTCCTTCACCGGTTCGCGCGCTTCCAAGCTCGGCGACCTCGGCCCCTACGGCAAGCAGGTAGTGCAGTTCTACACCCAGACCAAGACCATCACCGAGCGCTGGTTCGATGAAAACGAGGTCGGCGGCCCGGTCAACACCACCATCAACCTGAAGTGACATCACCCACCGGGCCGGCGGACGCGCCGGCCCTCAAGGACGCTGAAATGACATTCGAAACCCTGCTCGTAGAAATCAAAGAACGCGTTGCTCTGATCACCCTGAACCGGCCGCAGGCGCTCAATGCGCTCAATGCCCAGCTGATCAGCGAACTGAACCAGGCCCTGGGCCAGCTCGAGGCCGATCCGCAGATCGGCTGCATCGTGCTCACCGGCTCGGCCAAGGCCTTCGCCGCCGGCGCCGACATCAAGGAAATGGCCGAGCTGTCCTACCCGCAGATCTATCTTGATGATTTCTTCGCCGAAGCCGACCGCATTGCCACGCGCCGCAAGCCGCTGATTGCCGCCGTCGCCGGTTACGCCCTGGGTGGTGGCTGCGAGCTGGCATTGCTTTGCGACATGATCTTCGCCGCCGACAACGCGCGTTTCGGCCAGCCGGAAGTCAACCTCGGCGTGCTGCCGGGTATTGGCGGCACCCAGCGCCTGACCCGCGCAGTGGGCAAGGCCAAGGCGATGGACATGTGCCTGACCGGTCGCCAGATGGACGCCGCCGAAGCCGAGCGCGCCGGCCTCGTCGCCCGTGTGTTCCCGGCCGAAAGCCTGCTGGAGGAAACCCTCAAGGCCGCCCGGGTGATCGCCGAGAAATCCCTGCCCGCCACCATGATGATCAAGGAAAGCGTCAACCGCGCCTTCGAGACCACGCTGGCAGAAGGCATCCGCTTCGAGCGTCGAGTGTTCCATGCGGTGTTCGCGACCGCCGACCAGAAGGAAGGCATGGCCGCGTTCAGCGAGAAGCGCAAGCCTGAGTTCACCAATCGCTGAGCCGCATCTGGCCATAACAACAAGAGGAAACACGCCATGCATATCGGATTTATCGGCCTGGGCAACATGGGCGCACCCATGGCCCACAACCTGCTCAAGGCAGGCCACCAGCTCAGCGTCTTCGACCTCAACGCCGCGGCCGTGGAGAATCTGGTCGGCGCTGGTGCGCTGCCGGTCGACTCCCCGACCGCAATCGCCCAGGGCAATGCCGAGCTGATCATCACCATGCTGCCGGCCGCCGCCCATGTGAAGAGCGTGTATCTGGGCGAGAACGGCTTGATCGCCCACAGCCGTCCGGGTGTGATGCTGATCGACTGTTCCACCATCGACCCGCACAGCGCGCGCGAAGTGGCCAAGGCTGCCGCCGAGCATGGCAACCCGATGCTCGATGCACCGGTTTCCGGCGGCACCGGCGGCGCCGCGGCCGGCACCCTGACCTTCATGGTAGGTGGCAGCGATGCGGACTTCGATCGCGCACAGCCGATTCTCGCGGCCATGGGCAAGAACATCGTGCACTGCGGTGCAGCCGGCAACGGCCAGGTGGCCAAGGTCGCCAACAACATGCTGCTGGGCATCTCCATGATCGGCGTCGCCGAAGCCATGGCGCTGGGCGTCGCGCTGGGCATGGATGCCAAGACCCTGGCCGGCGTAATCAACACCTCCAGTGGCCGCTGCTGGAGCTCGGATACCTACAACCCCTTCCCCGGCGTGCTGGACAACGTTCCGTCCTCACGCGGCTACAGCGGCGGCTTCGGCAGCGATTTGATGCTCAAGGACCTCGGCCTGGCCACCGAGGCCGCCGAGCAGGTGCGCCAGCCGGTAATCCTCGGCGCCCTGGCCCAGCAGCTCTACCAGAGCTTCAGCGCCCAGGGCCATGGCGGCCTGGACTTCTCGGCGATCATCAACCAGTACCGCAAGGACACCTGACCATGAGTGCAACCGAACGCCCCGTGCTGGCCGCCGTACGCAACCACGTCGGTCACCTCACCCTCAACCGCCCGGCCGGGCTGAATGCGGTGACCCTGGAAATGGTCCGTCTGCTGCAACAGCAGCTCAGCGCCTGGGCGGCCGATCCGCAGATCCATGCCGTGGTGCTGCGCGCCAATGGCGAGAAGGCGTTCTGTGCCGGCGGCGACATCCGTTCGCTGTACGACAGCTTCCAGCGCGGCGACACCGAGCACGAAACCTTTTTCGAAGAGGAATACGCCCTCGACCAGTACATCCACGCCTACCCAAAGCCGCTGCTGGCGCTGATGGACGGTTTCGTCCTTGGCGGCGGCATGGGCCTGGTCCAGGGCGCGTCGCTGCGCGTGGTCACCGAGCGTGTGCGCATGGGTATGCCGGAAGTCGGCATCGGCTATTTCCCGGATGTCGGCGGCAGCTATTTCCTCTCACGCCTGCGGGGTGAGCTTGGCACCTACATGGGCGTCACCGGCCTGCAGATCCGCGCCGCTGATGCTTTGCACGTTGGCCTGGCGGACTGGTGCGTCAGCCACGACCAGATTGCCGAGCTGGATCGCTGCCTGGACCGCATGAGCTGGTCGGTCCATCCGCAGGAAGCGTTGCGCACCCTGGTGGCGACGCTGGGCAGCAACAAACTGCCGGGTTCCGAGCTGAAGGCCCTGCATCAGGCCATCGACGAGCATTTCGGCAAAAGCAACGTGGCGGCGATTCGCGCATCGCTGGCCGCCGAGTCGCGTCCGGAGTTTGCCGACTGGGCCGAGGAAACGCTCAAGGTGCTCGACAGCCGCTCGCCCCTGGCCATGTGCGTCACGCTGGAGATGCTGCGGCGCGGCCGCGAGCTGCCGATCGCCGACTGCTTCGCCCTGGAGTTGCATCTGGATCGTCAGTGGTTCGCCAAGGGCGACATCATGGAAGGCGTGCGTGCGCTGATCATCGACAAGGACAAGTCACCGCGCTGGAACCCGCCGGCGCTGGCAGAGGTCACGCCGGAGCGCGTGCAGGCGTTCTTCGACGGCTTCAAGGCCACAACCGGCAAGGCACGCCGCAGCGCCACGGCCTGAACCTCTTTTGCAGCACAACAACAAGAAGAGACCGCGCAATGCATGACCTCGAACTCAGCGAAGACCAACGCATGATCCGCGACATGGCGCGCGACTTCGCCCGCCGCGAGATCGCACCCCATGCACAGGCCTGGGAAAAGGCCGGCTGGATCGACGACGCCCTGGTCGCCCAGATGGGTGAGCTTGGCCTGCTCGGCATGGTCGTCCCGGAAGAATGGGGCGGCAGCTACATCGACTACGTCGCCTACGCCCTGGCCGTGGAGGAAATCTCCGCCGGCGATGGCGCCACCGGCGCGCTGATGAGCATCCACAACTCGGTGGGTTGCGGCCCGGTGCTGAACTACGGCTCGCAGGCGCAGAAGGACGAGTGGCTGGCGGAACTGGCCAGCGGTCGCGCCATCGGCTGCTTCGCCCTCACCGAACCGCAGGCCGGCTCCGAGGCGCACAACCTGCGCACCCGCGCAGAGCTGGTGGACGGCCAGTGGGTACTCAACGGTAGCAAGCAGTTCTGCAGCAATGCCAAGCGGGCGAAGTTGGCCATCGTTTTCGCGGTGACCGATCCGGACCTCGGCAAGAAGGGACTTTCCGCCTTTCTGGTGCCCACCGACACGCGCGGCTTCGCGGTGGAGCGCAGCGAACACAAGATGGGTATCCGCGCCTCGGACACCTGCGCGGTCTCGCTCAGCGACTGCCGAATCCCGCAGGCGAACCTGCTTGGCGAGCGCGGCAAGGGCCTGGCCATCGCATTGTCGAATCTCGAAGGCGGCCGTATCGGCATCGGCGCGCAAGCCCTGGGTATCGCCCGTGCCGCCTTCGAAGCCGCCCTGCTCTATGCCCGCGAGCGCGTACAGTTCGGCAAGCCGGTCGCCGAGCACCAGAGCATCGCCAACATGCTCGCCGACATGCAGACCCAGCTGAATGCGGCGCGTCTGCTGATTCTGCATGCCGCGCGGCTGAAGAGCGCCGGCCTGCCCTGCCTGTCCGAAGCCTCGCAGGCCAAGCTGTTTGCCTCGGAAATGGCGGAGAAGGTCTGTTCGCAGGCCGTGCAGATTCACGGCGGCTACGGCTATCTCGAGGATTATCCGGTCGAGCGCTACTACCGCGACGCACGGATCACGCAAATCTACGAGGGCTCGAGCGAAATCCAGCGCCTGCTGATCGCGCGGGAGCTGGCGAACTACCCGCTGTAAGCGCCACTGCGTGCTGGACGAATGCCGTGCTGCAATGTGACAGCTCGGCATTCGTCACAAGGGCGCCGTAACTCGCACGGCAAAGCCAGCCTGGCTGTATCGAAGCCCACTCAATTACACAATCAATGCCCACAACGCCTGACAGCGCGGCCGCTGCCTTGCGGCCCAAATAAAAAGGGGAGCCGCTAGGCTCCCCTTCAGGTCGTGTTGCTTTGTTCTTCTTCTGCTGACGGGCTTGTTGTTTTTGTTGGCAGCCCGGTCGGACATCGTCCGAGTAGCAGTCCCATAAGGGACATAAAGAACAAACGGATTATTTTGGTCGCTGATGTTGCCACTACCCTCGCGGGCTCAACCGGTTCTGGAGCTGCCTCAAGGCAGTTTTATTGTTCTCGGTCCGGTCGACAGGAAACCTGTCGGGCAATTCCTCTCCAAAAGAATCAGTTTGCTACGTCTCCCACCTGCTTGTTTTTATTGTGTCGGAGTCGCTACGTGTTGTTCTTGTTATGGGGTGTGCTTTCTTGTTCTTGTTATGCCAATAACACAGCATTCGTCGTGCCAGTTTCGATAACTCCATATTTTTCAATAGGTTACGATTTAGGCATGCAGAGAGAGCACAGAATCCGCGCCTGATTCGTTACCGCCCACCTCAGTGACCGTTACGCTGTACGAAAGGAGTAACACCTTTGGGTAACCGCCTCTGTGCGCAGCGACGTGCAAGGGCGCGATAGTGATATGAAAGGGTCTGCCAGCCGATTCGCGGCTGCATAACGCAGGACACCCCGGCAGTGGTTCACTGTCAGGGTGTCTATCGCTCGATGGGCATAAAAAGGTTCTTCGGCTGGTTAGCGCCTGTGTCGTATCAGGCGTCTGCTGTCTGCACAGCAGTTTCCTTGCGTCTCGCTAGGTAATCGCAGGCCATGATGGCGAGCAAAGGGACGACACCTACACTGAGGGCAGCGTGCCAGGATCCGACGAGGGCCACGAACAGCATCCCCACGACAACGATCGCAGCGACGCAGTGGGCCAGGAAACGGCACAGTTCAAGTGCAACTACTTGTTGTTCGGCATCATTAATCATGACGTTGTACTCCCCGTTTTTGTTGTAATAAGCAGCCTCCGTTTTCATAGTAGTCAGCTGGTGCCAACTCGCAAACCAAAACCGACGTGCGGCACGTCTAGGCCGCGCTTTACGGGCGCTGCACACTACTTTGGTCGACCCCGAATGATTACTTTGAACAGTGTTGCGATATAAGCGTTATATATTCAGGAATCATTTTCCTGACTGCTTGCCCAATAATGGACGCGCTTTTTTTCGCAGCATGAAAATCGTCGACTTCGATACTCGCGCGCAAGCCTGCGTGCGTCGTAACAGTGCTTACCGTCAGCTGCGCAGCTCAGTCCCACCCCTCCTCCGCACCGCAACGTAACGTCCGCCTCGCCTTGCCTGGCGTGCGGGAAAAACGCGGAGCCGGTGCTGCCTGCAACACGCCCTCAACGTCCTGGTAAACGCCACGCTGGCGCAGATGCGGGTGCTGCGCCGCTTCTTCCAGTTCAAGCACCGGCGCGAAGCAGGCGTCGCTGCCCTCGAGCAAGGCGCACCACTCGGCTCGCGTGCGGGTCGCGAACAGCCGCTCCAGCAGCTCGCTCTGCACAGGCCATTCGCCTGGATCGGCACAGCCCGCCCAGAGCGCTTCCGGTGCGTCTATTCGCTCCAGCAGCTCGTGCCAGAACTGCGACTCCAGCGGCCCGATTGCAATCTCGCGACCATCGGCGCAGCGATAGCAACGGTAGTTCGGCGCAGCGCCTGCCAGCGGATTGCGTTCGCGTTGCATGTCGATCCGCCCGCTCGGCAGCAGGCCGGCGAAGAAAGTCATCAACGACGACACGCCATCGACGATCGCCGCATCGATCACCTGCCCCTGCCCCGAACGTTCGCGCTCCCACAGCGCGGCGAGGATGCCGACGGCGAGAAAGAGCGAGCCGCCGCCGAAATCACCGACCAGGTTCAACGGCGGAATCGCCGTCCCGCTCTCGCCGCGGATTGCCGCCAGCGCGCCGGTCAAGGCGATGTAGTTTATGTCGTGCCCGGCAGCCCTGGCCAACGGCCCAGTCTGCCCCCAACCGGTCATGCGTCCGTAGATCAGCCGCGGATTGCGCGCCAGCAGTTCGTCCGGGCCCAGCCCCAGCCGTTCCATCACCCCGGGGCGGAAGCCTTCGATCAGCACGTCGGCGTCCACGGCCAGCGTCAGACAGCGCTCTCGCCCAGCCACACTGCGGATGTCGAGGGTCAGCGTCTTGCGCCCGCGATCGACCACCGGGTTCGGCCAGCCATTGCCGCCTTCGCGCTCGATGCGCAGCACCTCGGCGCCCATGTCGGCCAGCAGCATGGCGCAATGCGGGCCGGGGCCGATGCCGGCGAACTCCAGCACGCGCAGGCCGCACAGCGGTCCGCTACGGGTGTCGTCGTGTTCGTTCATGGGTCGATCTCCTCGATGCACACGCACGCAGACGCGCCCCGCACCGAAGCACGGAGCGCGTATGGGTAACAGGCGTTACTGGTTCGCGGCGCTGGGCTGGTTCTCGACCAGATGGTTACGATAGCGCTCGCGCAGCACCTTCTTGTCGATCTTGCCGGTAGCAGTCAGCGGCACCGCGTCGAAGATCACCGCATCCGGCATCCACCACTTGACGATGTTCGGCTCCAGATGGGCGAGGATTTTCTCCACGGTGACCTCGGCATCGGCATGCGGCTCGATCACCAGTACCGGGCGCTCCTCCCATTTGGGGTGGAATACGCCGACCACCGCGGCCACCTTCACACCGGGACAGGCCGCCGCGACGTTCTCGATATCAATGGAGCTAACCCATTCGCCGCCGGACTTGATCACGTCCTTGCTGCGGTCGGTGATACGCATGAAGCCATCGGCGTCCAGCGTGGCGATGTCACCGGTGTCGAACCAGCCGTCTTCGTCCAGTGCGCTCACTTCGCTGCGGTAGTAGCGCTCCACCGTCCAGGGGCCGCGCACCTTGAGGCTGCCGGAGCTGACGCCGTCGCACGGCAGTTCGCGTCCCTCCTCGTCGACGATCTTCAGCTCGATGCCGAATTGCAGGCGCCCCTGACGCGTCCAGATGGTGTCATTGGTGGCCTGCTGACCACGTTCGGCCAGCTTGGGCGTTGGCGTTGCCACCACGCCCAGCGGGCTTGTCTCGGTCATCCCCCAGAGCTGGCAGACTGCGACGCCGTACTTGGTTTGGAAGGTTTCGGCCATCGCCCGCGGCACGGCGGAACCGCCGATCACCAGCCGCGCCAGGCTGCCGGAATCCTCACCGCTACGTCCCAGATGGGCGAGGTACATGGTCCAGATGGTCGGCACGCCGCCGGACAGGGTCACGCCTTCGGTCTTGATCAGTTCCTGCAGGCTCGCGCCGTCCATCTTGTCGCACGGCAGTACGAACTTGCAGCCATTGATTGCAGCCGCAAATGGGATGCCCCAGGCGGTGCCGTGATAGAGCGACGAGCACGGCATGATGCAATCGAAGGCGGACAGGCCGAACGCGCCGGACAACCCAGCGGCCATCGCATGCAGCACCACCGAACGGTGGCTGTAGAGCACGCCCTTGGGGTCGCCGGTGGTGCCGGAGGTGTAACAGAGCACCGCGCCGGCGTTCTCGTCGAACCGCGGCCAGTCCAGCGGCTGCTCGTTGGCGATCAGCTGCTCGTAGCCCAGGACATCCTGCAGACCGGAACTCGGCTGTGCGGCCAGTTCGATGAAATGGCGGATATTGCCCAGACGTGGCCGCAGCCGGGCGACGCACTCGGCAAAGCTGCTGTCGAACAGCAGCACCTTACTGCCGGCGTGGTTGATGGTGTAGACGATCTGTTCGTCCGACAATCGCGGGTTGGCCGTGTGCAGCACGGCGCCGATGCCGGGCACGGCGAAGAACAGCTCGTAGTGACGGTGAGTATTCCAGGCCAGCGACGACACGCAATCGCCGGGGCCGATGCCGAGCTTGCCCAGCATGCTGGCGGCCTGCGCCGAACGGGCGGCGAGCCCGGCATAGTCATAACGCCAGAGGGATTCGTCGACCAGCCGCGAGACGATCTCGCGATCACCGTGAGCACGGGCGGCGTGGGTGACGATGCTGCTGATCAACAGCGGGGCGTTCTGCATCAATCCTGGTTGCATGTTTCCTACCTCTATCTTGTTTTTATTGTGCAAGTGCCGGTCGAGGAAACGGCGTTCTACCGGCACCACTGAAATCATGTATCGATGCGCCGTAAGGCACGCAGGCGCAGCTGGTCTCGGTCAGGCCGGCCCTCCGAGGTTGCGCGCGATGACCAGGCGCTGGATGTCGCTGGTGCCTTCGTAGATCTGGCAGACCCGCACATCGCGGTAGATGCGCTCCACCGGGAAGTCGGCCAGATAGCCGTAGCCACCGAGCGTCTGGATTGCTGCCGAGCAGACCTTCTCCGCCATCTCCGATGCAAACAGCTTGGCCATCGAAGCCTCCACCAGTGCTGGCCGCCCGACCTCGCGCAACGCGGCGGCGTGATGCACCATCTGCCGCGCCACGGCAATCTGCATCGCCATGTCGGCCAGGCGGAACGCCACCGCCTGATGCTCGATGATCGGCTTGCCGAAGGTTTCCCGGTCCCGGGCGTAATCACGCGCCGCCTCGAACGCCGCGCGCGCCATGCCGACCGCCTGGGCGGCGATGCCGATGCGTCCGCCTTCGAGATTGGCCAGGGCAATGCGATAACCCTCACCCTCCTCGCCCAACCGGTTGGCCACCGGCACGCGCAGGTCCTCGAAGGCGATCTGGCAAGTATCCGACGCGTGCTGGCCGAGCTTGTCCTCCACCCGCACCACCTGATAACCCGGGCTGTCGGTCGGCACGATAAAGGCACTGATACCGCGCTTGCCGGCGTCCGGATCGGTCACCGCGAAGACGATCACCGTGCCGGCATGCTTACCGGAGGTGATGAACTGCTTGGCGCCGTTGAGCACGTAATGATCGCCGTCGCGACGGGCGCGGGTGCGCAGGCTGCTGGCGTCGGAGCCCGCTTGCGGCTCGGTCAGCGCAAAGGCGCCGATCTGCTCACCACGGGCCAACGGAGTAAGGAAGTCACTCTTCTGCTGGTCATTGCCGAAACGCAGGATGGGCACGCAGCCCACCGAGTTGTGCACGCTCATGATGGTCGAGCAGGCGCCGTCACCGGCGGCGATCTCTTCCAGCGCCATGGCATAGGCCAGATAGCCGGTGTCGCTGCCGCCCCACTGCTCCGGCACCAGCATGCCGAAGAAGCCGAGCGCGGCCATTTCGCCAATTGCTTCGGCGGGATAGCGATGCTCGCGACTCCACTGTTCGGCAAAAGGCTTCAGCCGCTCCTGGGCAAACTGGCGGGCCATCTCGGCGATCGCGTTTTGATCTTCATTGGGCAGCATGGGTGCCTCCTCAGATCAGTTCGACGGCCATGGCGGTGGCTTCGCCGCCGCCGATGCAGATCGCCGCTACGCCACGGCGCAGACCACGTGCACGAAGGGCCGAAAGCAGCGTCACCAGGATCCGCGCGCCCGAAGCACCGATGGGATGGCCGAGCGCGCAGGCACCGCCGTTGACGTTGACCTTGGCGTGGTCCAGCCCCAACTCGCGCATGCTGGCCATGGCGACCACCGCGAAGGCTTCGTTGATCTCGAACAGATCCACGTCTCCGGTGGACCAACCGGTGCGCTCCATCAGCTTGCGGATCGCCCCGATCGGCGCGGTGGTGAACAGGTTCGGCGCATCGGCGTAGGCCGCGTGGCCGTGGATCACCGCCTGTGGCTGCAGGCCCCAGCGCTCGGCTTCGGAACGGCGCATCAACAGCAGCGCGGCGGCGCCATCGGAAATCGAGCTGGAGTTGGCCGCAGTCACCGTGCCGCCCTCGCGGAACGCCGGCTTCAGGCTGGGAATCTTTTCCGGCATCGCCTTGGGCGGCTGCTCGTCATCGCGGATCTGCCGCTGCTGTTTGCCCTGAGTGACGTCCAGCGCGACGATCTCATCGGCAAAGTGCCCTTCGGCGATTGCCGCCTGGGCCCGTCGCAGCGATTCCAGCGCGAACGCATCCTGCTCCTCACGGGTGAAGCCGAAGGCGTCGGCGCACTCCTCGGCAAAGGTGCCCATCAGGCGGCCCTTGTCGTAGGCGTCTTCCAGACCATCGAGAAACATGTGGTCGAGCACCCGGCCGTGCCCCATGCGATAGCCGCCACGGGCGCGGTCGAGCAGGTAAGGCGCGTTGGACATGCTTTCCATCCCGCCGGCGACGACGATATCGGCACTCCCGGCGAGCAGCTGGTCGTGGGCCATGATCACCGTCTGCATGCCCGAGCCGCACATCTTGTTGACCGTGGTGCAGGTGGTGGCGCGGGTCAGCCCGGCGCTCAATGCCGCCTGGCGCGCCGGTGCCTGGCCCTGGCCGGCAGGCAGCACGCAGCCCATCAGCACATCCTGCACGTTCTCGGCCGGCAGGCCGCTGCGTTCCACGGTGGCACGGATGGCGGCAGCACCGAGCTGCCAGGCGGTCATCCCCTGCAGGTCGCCCTGAAAACCGCCCATGGGCGTGCGCGCACTGCTGACGATTACGATCGGATCATCTTTCATCTCTGCTTCCTTTACTTGGCGGCCATGCGCAAGGCGCCGTCGAGGCGAATCACCTCACCGTTGAGCATGCTGTTCTCGAAGATGTGCCGCACCAGCGCGGCGTATTCGGCCGGATGGCCCAGGCGTGGTGGGAACGGCACGCCGGCGGCCAGCGAGTCACGGATTTCCTGGGTCATGCCGGCCATCATCGGTGTCTCGAACACACCGGGGGCGATGGTCATCACGCGAATGCCGAAGCGCGCCAGCTCGCGCGCGGCCGGCAGGGTCATGCTGACCACACCGCCTTTGGACGCAGCATAGGCGGCCTGGCCGATCTGCCCGTCAAAGGCGGCAATCGATGCGGTATTGATGATCGCGCCGCGCTCGCCATCAGCGTCTGGCGCGTTCTCCGCCATCGCCTCGGCGGCCAGCCGCAGCATGTTGAAGCTGCCGATCAGGTTGATGCCGACGATGCGGCTGAAAGCGTCGAGGCTGTGCGGACCATTGCGTCCGAGCACTTTTTCGCCACCGGCGACGCCAGCGCAATTGACCAGCCCGTGCAGCCCGCCGAAATGTTCGCGCGCGGTGGCGACGGCATGGCGCGCGGCCTGTTCATCACGAATGTCGGCGGCGACGCCGAGGGCGCTAGGCCCGAGCGCCTGTGCCGTGGCGTTGGCCGCGGCTTCGTCCAGATCGGCGAGCACGACCTTGCCGCCCGCCTCGACCAGCGCCTGCGCCGCCGCAGCGCCAAGGCCGGAGGCGCCGCCAGTAATGAGGAATACCTTGTCGCGAATCTGCATGGCTGTCTCCCGTGCTTGTTGTTATTCGGTGCGAAGCCGGGGTTATCTTTGGACAGCGACACGGGTGCGGCAATGGTCGATGTTCTCAACCTGCCTGACCGTTTTGGCCAATGGCAAAAGGCAATCTTCCCGCTATCGCTAAAGGCGTGAGGACAGCTGGAGGCCTCAGGCCCAACAACGCGCTATCAGGCGCGCGCCGGCGCCAGAATCAGGTTGCGGTAGTGCCCGGGATTGATACCTGTCCACTTGCGGAACGCCTTGTAGAACGAACTGACATCGGCAAACCCCAGCCGCTCGGCGATTTCGCCATAGCTGATGGCGGCGTCGGCCAGCCATTCGGTGGCCATTTCCTGGCGCAAGCCGTCCTTGATGGCCTGATAAGGCTGCCCCGCCTCCGCCAGCCGGCGACGCAGGGTCGAGGCCGAGATGCACAGGGTCTGTGCCAGCGTCTCGCTGTCTGGCCAGCGTTCGGCAGGCAGGCTGCGCAGGTGCTGTTTGATGCGACTGGCCAGGCTGGAGTGGTCGCGATAACGCACCAGGATGTTGGCTGGCGCTTCGGCGAGAAAGACCTGCAATTCTGCTTCGCTACGACGGATCGGCAGATCGAGCACTTCGGCAGCGAAAATAATCCGCGTCGACGGCCGGCCGAAACGCAGGTTGTCGGAGAACATCACCCGGTAATCATCCGTGTAGTCCGGTTCGGCACAACGCAACTCGACCGCCAGCAGCGGGATACGCCGCCCCACCAGCCAGCAGGCCAGGCCGTGCAGGAGCATCCAGAAGGTGAAGTAGCAAAAGGCTCGCGCCGGCTCGGGGTTGCGTTCGCGCAGCAACACTTCAGCCAGGCTCTGGCTGCGGATCAGCTTGCCACGCAGGTCCTCCAGGCCCAGCCCGAGAAAGCTCAGTGCGTGAACCAGCGCCTTCTCCAGTGTCGGCTGCTGGATGCAGCTGCGGCTGAGAAAGACGAAGCTGCCCCAGCGCAGCCGGCGCGGGTCCATGCCGAAGAATTCGTCATCGAAGCGCCGCGCCAGTCGCAGCCAGAGTTGCGAGTAGTCACGCACGTTCATGCGGCCGTCGGGATCTTGCAGGCAGGCGGGGTCGAGACCGATCTCATCCAGCAGCTGCCCGGTGGATAGCCCGGGCTGCACGAAACCCAGCAGCGCCTCGGCTACCAGGCGGACGCTGATGCTGTCCCGGCGGGCTATCGCCGAGACGGCTGCCTCGTCTGCTGTCGTTTGCGCCTCGCTGGTCATGCGGCTCGGTTTCCTGGCCTGTAGTCGTTGGCCGCCATGATCGGCCAGGCACGGTCGCGCTGTCAGCCCTTGCGTCACATCCAGCCCAGGGTCAACCCCATCACCATGAGGTAGCGCGCGGTCTTCGCCAACGTGACGATCAGCAGAAAGCTCCATAGCGGCTCACGCATCACGCCGGCGACCAGGGTCAGCGGATCACCAATGATCGGCACCCAGCTGAGCAGCAAGGTCCAGCGACCGTAGCGATGGTAGCTGTGCTGCGCCTTCGTCAGTTGCCGCTCGTTGACCGGAAACCAGCGCTTGTGGCGAAAATGCTCGACGTAACGCCCGAGCAGCCAGTTCACAACCGAGCCCAGCACATTGCCGAGGCTGGCCACGGCGACCAGGGCCCAGACCGTGTAGCGTTCGGAAAGAAGGAGGCCGGCGAGCACCGCCTCGGACTGCATCGGTAGCAGCGTGGCGGCACCGAACGCCGCGAGAAAAAGGCCGAGATAGCCGGAGAGCGACACCATCAATATGCAACCGTAACCATGCTGACTGACGGCGCGCAGTATGCGGGAAAGCGCATCGCTTGGGCGGTGACTGCGGCTGGGATGATGCTTGAGTAAGAACCTCCAAGCCCGCGGCGATTCACTCGCGACAGACTAGCCGGCGTCACTGTGTCACCTTGCAACAGGGCAACAGGGCAACAGGGCAACAGGGCAACAGGGCAACAGGGCAAATTTACATGCGGCACCGGTGTTGCCGAGATCGGACATTGCCATGGACGGCAGGACGGGCCGCACTGACATCACATCTCGTGAATACGGCTCACCTGACGAGCAAGACGCATGGTCTCGTGCTCTTCCATGCGTAGAAGGTCCTCGGCGAGATTGCGTGCACCATCAATTTCGGCGCGACGCGCCAAGGAGCGGTAGAGATCGATCACCTGGTTATGAATGGTGAAGATATCCAGGGAAATCTCCTCCACCGTCATGGTGTCGTAAGCCTTACAGGCCTGATTGCGCAACACGGGATTGCGTGTCAGATAGTCGTAGATCCAGGTATGCAATGCCTTCGGGTCGGCATGCTTCTCGATCTTGTCGACCGTTTCCGCCAGTGCTCTCTCGTGGTCGGCTATGTATACGAGCAGCCATTTGGCGCGGGTCTCGTCATGCTTGTCGGAACAGCGCGCCATGCATCGCGCCAGCATGGCGTGGGTGTCGCGTGTCCAGTCGACCAGGTCTTCGAATCGCTCGATCTTCATCGCCAAAATCTCCGCTGGTAGGACGGCAAACAGCACGGCACAGGCCTGTCTCACCGGTGCCTGATTCTGTCCGCTTGCCAGGTCCGGTTACATGACGCTGATTAAGAGATTAGTCCACCCTGCTGTGCCAAGGCCGCTCACACCGCGCAACCTTGCTATAGATCATTGCCGGCCGGAAAAGGACGGTCGAGGATGGGCGTGGATTCGCAAACCATGTGCCATCGCCCCGCCGGCGGCTAGGCCAGCATCTGGGAAGCACGCTCATGTACCACGTCGTGTTGCGCGGGGCTCTGTTGATGCTTCTGGGGATACTGGCCAGCGCTCATGCCTTCGCTAACGCAACGGTGCTTAAGGTATTCGTGCGTGACGGCTGCCCGCACTGCAGCGCAGCCAAGGCCCATCTCGCGGAGCTCTCCACGCAGCATCCGGCGCTGGAGATTCGCCTGCGGGAAGTCGATCGCGATCCTGCCGCTCGCGCCGATCTGCTGCGCCTGTCCCGTGACGCCGGCATCTGGCCGCCGGCAGTGTCGACATTCGTCATCGCTGATCAGATGTACTACCTGTTTCGCCGTGCTCGCGCTGAGCAGCCGCAAGCTCACAAAACGACCTGGCGGCACGCTGAAGCTCATCAGCGGTGCGGTGATGCTCCCGCGGGTCAGCTGCTACCAGCCGCAATGGCTGCAGTAGCAGATTGCCAGAGGTGACCTATGCTGGACCCTAGCGCCGCTGCCATGCAGCAAGGGAGAGGCAAATGAGAGCATTCCGCCAGCGCACCATCGCCCTGCTACTAGCGCCGCTCCTGCTTGCTGGCGGCCTGGCGCAAGCATCCACCGCCAATCACGCTCGTTTCGATGCCCTGCTGGGTCCTTTCGCCAGTGGCGAAGAAGTAACGCGGGCCTGTCTGAGCTGCCACGGCAAGGCAGCCAAGCAGATCATGGCCACGCGACACTGGACCTGGGACTACATAAACCCAGATACCGGTCAGCGTCTGGGCAAGAAGACCATGCTCAATGGCTTCTGCATCGGCGACCGTTCCAACGAGGCATTCTGCCAGTCCTGCCACATTGGCTACGGTTGGAAGGACGCCAGTTTCGACTTTACTGACGAAACCAAGGTCGACTGCCTTTCCTGCCATAACACCGGCAACTACCTCAAGCTTGCGGGCCTCGCCGGGCATCCGCCGCTGGTGCGCAGCGAAACCGCACCCAGCTCAGGCAAATTCATCGAACCGGTCGACCTGGCCGCCGTGGCACGCCATGTTGGTGCAACCACACGCCGGACCTGCGGGACCTGCCATTACTACGGCGGCGGTGGCGACGGCGTGAAGCACGGCGATCTCGATTCGTCGCTCAATGCGCCGTCGCGTGAGCTGGACGTACACATGGCCGCCGAGGGTCTCGATTTCACCTGTTCGACGTGCCACGTTGCCGAGGAGCACCGGATCGCCGGCAGTCGCATCAACGTTACTGCCAGCGACCCGCACGGCGCAGTCACCAGAGGTGAGCGCAGCGAGCGCAATCGTTCGACCTGTCAGTCCTGCCATGGTGACAAGCCGCACCAGGGAAACCTGCTGCACGCGGGGCGCCTTAATGACCACACCAGTGTGCTTGCCTGCCAGAGCTGTCATATCCCGGCCTTCGCCCGCGGCGGCGTGCCTACCAAAATGGCCTGGGACTGGTCCAGCGCCGGAAGAATGGACGCCAACGGCAAGCCATTCCAGACGCGCAACGAGCGCGGTCAGGTTCTTTACGACAGCAGAAAGGGCAGTTTCGTACTCGGCGAGAATGTAGTACCCGACTATGTCTGGTTCGACGGTCGGGTTAGCTATGTGCAACCCGATACTGTAATAGACCCAAGCACCCGGGTACCGATCAATAGCTTTCACGGCACACCGGGGGCCACTGATGCACGCATCTGGCCGGTCAAAACCTTTCACGGGCGCCAGCCTTTCGATACCGAACTCCTGACATTGCTGGTGCCGCATACCGCGATCCCGAACGATACGGCGTTCTGGTACAACTTCGATTGGGGCAAGGCCCTGCAGGCTGGAGCCGGCGCTTCTGGCGCACCCTACAGCGGAGAGTTCGACTTCGTCGACACGTCGATGCTGTGGCCGATCACCCATATGGTCGCACCGAAGGAACAGGCGCTCGATTGCGCGCAGTGCCATGCCCGGCAAAGCCGGCTCGGCGCTGTACCCGGCATCTGGCTGACTGGCAAGCACCACAGCCCCCTGCTCGACCGGATCGGTTTTGGGCTGGCTGGCCTCACTCTGCTGGGCGTCCTCATGCATGCCGCCTTGCGCGTACTCTCGCGCCGTCGCAGAAGGAGTCACTGACATGGGCGAGCGTCTCTACCTGTTTACCCGTTTCGAGCGCTTCTGGCACTGGTCGCAAGCCACACTGATCATCACGTTGTTGTTCAGCGGCTTCGCGGTTCATGGCAGCCACGCGTTACTGGAGTTTCGCACTGCGGTTGAAATCCACGAGGTATCCGCCTGGCTGCTGATGCTGTTGTGGGTGTTCGGCATCTTCTGGCATTTCACCACCGGCCAGTGGCGCCAGTACATTCCCACGCTGAACAGCATCGACCGGATGCTGCGCTACTACGTCCACGGGATTTTCATCGGCGCCCCCCATCCGTACAAGATCACGGTGGAGCGCAAGCACAACCCGTTGCAGCGCCTGTCGTACCTGTTCGTCAAAGTGATGATCGGCCCGCTGCTGTGGCTGACCGGGCTGCTCTATCTCTTCTGGGAGCAGGTACAGGAGCTACTCTCGCCCTGGTTCAGCTTGCAACAGGTCGCACTGCTGCACACGGCGGGCGCGTTCATGATGCTGATCTTCCTGATAGCGCATGTATACCTGGCCACAACCGGGCGGACGCCCCTGGAACACATCAGAGCCATGCTGAGCGGGTGGGAAGAGAAGCAATGAATGATCAATGAGTGGATAAATACCCCCACCGGTATAAGATGAGCCGAACATCTACGTCCTTTCATGTCGGAGCTCCGGATGAAATCCTCATTGATCGCCCTTTCCCTCAGCATGCTGGCTTTCGCGGCCCAGGCAGTAGAACTCGAAGTCACCCCGCAAGACGCCTACGCTCGCGCCCAACAGGAGGATGCAAAGATCCTCTTCGTCGACGTCCGCGACCCGGTGGAGATCATGTTCGTCGGCTTCACCGACGCCGTGGATACCAACATTCCGTATCTGCTCGTCGATCGGGACGCCTGGAATGACGAGCGCGGTGCGTTCCAGACCAACCGTAATCCGAAGTTCCTCGAGCAGATCCAGGCCGAACTGGACAAGCGTGGGCTGGGCGCCGACACCGAAATCATCACCATGTGCCGCTCGGGCAGCGAGCGTGGCAAACCCAGTACGGATTTCCTGCGTGAGAACGGTTTTCCCAATGCGCGGTATGTCGTCGATGGATTTCAGGGCGCGGCGATAAAGGAAGGACCGCAGGCAGGTTTTCGCCTACAGAACGGCTGGCAGAACGCCGGCCTGCCGTGGAGCCCGAAGATGAATCCGGAAAAGATCTACCGCACCGATCGCAAGTAAACCCTCGCGTAGCGCGGCACCTCGGCGATGAACATCGGTAACGCACACCGCCGATCGGCCATCAGCCAAAAACGGTCACCGTTTGCCGGCTCAGCGCGACCAATTCTCCGGTTGGTGTCCACAACGCCGCGGCGCAGTGGCCGTAGCCGTCACGGGCATGCTCGATAACGGCGCGGTACATGCACCAGTCGTGGCTGTCGAGTTCAGGCAACGGCTGGATGAATTCGATGGTCCAGGTCAGTGAACTGCCGGGCGCGAAGCTCTTCAGATGCGGCAACACGGCAGGCGGCCAGGCATCGACCAGCGCCAGCAGGTGCGCTTCAGTCATCGGCTCGCGGGGTACATCACCACGCTGGCGCACCCAGCCGCCCATTTCGCGGGACGCGTTGCCAGAAAATGGCAGCCCGCCGATGCCCCAGCGCATGGCCAGGTAACGGGTAAATTCCGGCGTTACGCCTGCTACGTAAGGCAGTTCCTGGCAGGCTTCGACCGGTGGCATGGCTGGCGCCGGCTCGGCCGCGACATCCACGACGGAACTGCGCGCTGCGCCGAAGCTGCCCTGGACTATGGTGACCACCTGCCCGTCCTGCATCACCCGGCCGAGCATCTGGCTCACGGCCTTGCCTTCTCGCAATACCTCGGCCTCGAAGCTCGCCGGCGTGTCCAGCGCCAGCGGCCCGACGAAGGTAATCGCCAGCGAACGCAGCGGTCTACCGTCGGGCACCTTGGCGCGCATGCTTTCGAAGACCAGCGCGGCGACCAGACCGCCGAAACCGGCACGCCCCTGTCCCCAGCTGGCCGGTACCACCACACTGCCGGGGTTGTCACGCACCGCCTGCAACAGCTCGCAAAGCTCCATATCCACCTCGTTATCGTTCGTTATGCGAGCGATGTTAAAGGGGCGCCGGTGAGGGTGCGAGCCTGCCTGGCAGAAGCGGCCGCATGAAATGTCGAATCATCCATGCCGGCAATGGACGTCAGCCACGTTGTGCCGGCGCGGCGGGACGCCAGGGCAGCGCCCGGCGTAGCCGGCTCAAGGCGCGTGACAGGTCGTCAGTCGCATCAGTTTGCTGGGCGTAGCGCTGCGCCTCGTAGAGGCTGACGAACGCAAGAATGGCCGGCGCCTGCTCGGGCAGCATCGCTGCGGCGCGCTGGGCGAAACTACGGGCGCCCTCGCCTTTGTGGCGGCGCGCGCCATGACGTGCCAGAAGGCGTTCGAAGCGCCGGAACAGGCGCTGCTGAACGTCCGTTTCGCGCCGCCAAGGCTTGAACAGCAGCAGCGCGAGCACGCCGGTCAGCACACCCAGCAGCGCCACCAGGCCAAGACCGAGCGTCTGCCCGTCCAGCTTGCCGAACCAGCGCTGCAGCATCTGCGACTGCTGCTCGTCCTGATAGTTGAGTACCCAGCGCTGCCAACCGTAATTGAGGCTGTCCCAGCGCAGGCGCAGCGCGTTCATCCAGCCGATATCACGGTAGCGCAGCAGTGACATCGGTTCGTCTGCGAGAAAGCTCTGCTCACGGGCGAGCGCCTGCTCCAGGCCCTGCTCCACCCGCTCGGGCGCAACTTGGAAGGTCGGGTCGACACTGACCCAACCGCGCTCGGCGACCCAGTATTCGACCCAGGCGTGTGCGTCGAACTGATGAACGGAGAGATAATTGCCCGCCGGGTTGACCTCACCGCCCTGATAGCCCGCCACCACCCGGGCCGGAATGCCGGCTGCGCGCAGCACGAAAGTCATGGCGCCGGCGTAGTGTGCGCAGAAACCGCTGCGCGTCTCGAACAGGAAATCATCGACGATATCGCTCCCCACCGGCGGCGGCTCCAGAGTGTAGTGATAGGGCTGGTGGTTGAAGTGCTTCAACAGCGCATCCACCATCGCCTGCGGCTCTTGCGCAGAGCGCCGTAGCTCGGTCGCCCAGGCGCGAGTACGTGGATTGCCCTGTTCCGGCAGCTGCAATGCGGGCCCGAGGCTCGCCGGTGCGCTGGTCGCTTCGCGACGCGCGTCCAGCCATGAAGTCGCCTGATACATCAGCGGCTTGTTCACCGGCTGGCGGCGCTGGAGATGAAAATCTGCCATCAGCTGCGCCTCGCCGCTCGCGACCTGCGGCACATCCAGCGCGAACAGCCAGGGCTGACCGCTGGGCTGCATGACGATGCTGTAACTGAGCGGCTCAACAGCCGCCTGCCACTCCGGCGCCTGGGGAAGCTGTGAGGCGTAGGACTGCGACCAGCGACGACCGTCGAAGCGTTCGAAGGTCACCGCGCGCCAGTAGAGCTGGTCGCGGGGCGGAATGCCGCCGTCGAAGGTGACGCGAAAGGCCAGCTCCGCCGAACGGCCAAGACGGGCGATATCGCCGGGCGCCATGTGATCGGCCAAGCCGGTTGTGCCGCGGTCGCCGGCCTGCGGCAACGACCACAGTGGCGGCAGGCGGGGGAAGAACAGAAACAGCACCAGCATCAGCGGAATCGCCTGCAACAGCAGCGAACCGGCCAGGCGTACCGTCGGCCATGGTCGGGTGACCAGGCTACTCTGCTGCAGCCCGATCATCGCGGCCAGCAATGCGGTGACGGGCAGCAGGCTATACAGTCCGGCGACCAGGCTGTCCTCGAACAGGTAGCTGGTCACCACCGCGAAGAAGCCGAGGAAGATCAGCACCAGCGCATCGCGACGGGTGCTCATCTCCACGAGCTTGAGAATGAACGCAGCGATCAGCAGCACCACGCCGGCTTCCAGGCCGACCAGGCTGCCGCGCGAGAAATACACGCCGAAGCCGGCGCCAATCATCAGCAGCGCCTTGAGCCAGCTGCGCGGATAACGCGCACGCATGCGGAATATCTGGATCCGCCAGCTGGCGCAGCCCAACCACAGGCCGATGATCCATAGCGGCAGATGAGTGAGGTGCGGCAGGATCACCAGCACCTGCGCCACCAGCAGCCAGATCAGGCTGTTGCGCGGAATTCCCGGCTTCGCGCTCACTTCACGCCCTCCTCGCTCAGGCCATGCAGCGCCAGTGCACGCAGGCAGGCATCCCGATGAGCCTGCCCGCCATCGGGTCCGACCAGCTCACCCGGCAGGCGCAGTGCGAACGGTTGCTGCTTGTCGCTGAGGTCGACGACCCAGTGGCAGAGCCTCGACAGGCGCTGCTCGATGTCGCCGTCCAGGGCATCGAAGTCGAGCAGCGGATCGTTGCCGAGCAGGCTGGCGAAATCCTTCACCAGCAGGCCCTGGCCACGGGAATAGGCCTTCCAGTGCAGGCGTCGGCGCGGATCGCCCGGCTGCCAGGCCCGTAGCCCTTGATAGTCGTCGACACCGGCGCCGCGCGTCAGTGTGCCCTCATCCTCGGTTTCCGGCGCACTGCCGCCAGGAGGGCGCTCGGCAAACGATGGCTGCGGGTAGACCAGCGCCGCCAACTCCAGATCGATCCAACTCCAGGCCACCAGCAGGCCCAGCGGAAACCGGCTCTCGACCCGCACACGCCCCGGTCGCAGCCAGCCGCGGCGTTGCGTCGGCAGGCTCAATTCGACTTCGACGGCGCCGCCCGCCGGCACATCGACCAGGCGCAAGCCGCTGGCCGGCCAGCCGAGCGCCACCGCCTGATAGGCGCGACCGGGACTTTCCAGACGCACCCGCAACAGCGCCTGCTCACCGACGAATGCTGCGGTGGTTCCGCCCGCCTGCAGGACCAGGCCGGCAAGATTGCGCCAGGTATGCAGGATGGTGACGAGATACAACGACCCGAGCAGAAAGGTCAGGCCGTAGGCCAGGCTGTTCTGGTAGTTGATCGCGGTCAGCAGCATCAGCAGCAGCGCCACCAGGAACGCGAGCCCGACCGCGGTGGGCATGATGAAGATGCGCCGCTGGTTCAGGCGCACGCTGGAAGCGGGCGGGATGCGCCGTAGCAGCCAGCGGTCACGAAAGCGCGGCAACAGCCTCACGATGGTTGCCCGCCATCATGCGCGAATGTCGCTGTCACAGCGCAGGCACTTCGCGCAGCAACCACTGCACCAGCGCGCCGCCGCCGTGACCGGTAGCATCCGCGCGCTCGCGCAGGCGATGACCGACCACGGTTGGCAACACCGCCTGCACGTCTTCCGGGATCACGTAGTCGCGACCGTCGAGAAACGCCCAGGCACGTGCAGCCGCAAGCAGGGCCAGGCTGCCACGCGGCGACAGTCCCCAGGCGAATTGCGGCTGCGTGCGGGTGGCCTCCACCAGTCGCAGCACGTAATCGACCAGCGCATCGCTGACCCGCACGTTGCCCACTGCGTCCTGAATGGCACGTAGCTCGTCGTGTTCCAGCAGAGGTTCGAGGCGGGTCAGCAGATCGCGTCGCGACTCGCCCAACAGCAGCGCCTTTTCCGCTGCCTTGGCCGGATAGCCCAGGGAAACGCGCATGAGAAAGCGGTCCAGTTGCGATTCCGGCAATGCAAAGGTGCCGCCTGAACTGACCGGGTTCTGTGTGGCAATGACGAAGAATGGGTCAGGTAACGGGCGCGTCGCCCCCTCGATGGTGACCTGCCCCTCCTCCATGGCTTCAAGCAGCGCGCTCTGGCTCTTCGGCGTGGCGCGATTGATCTCGTCGGCCAGCACCAGCTCGGCGAAGATCGGACCCGGGTGGAAGACGAATTGCCCGCTGTCCTTGTCGAACACCGAGGTGCCGAGAATGTCGCCGGGCAACAGATCGGAGGTGAACTGGATGCGCTGGAACTCCAGTCCCAGCACCTTGGCCAGGGTATGACTCAGGGTGGTCTTGCCCATGCCCGGCATGTCTTCGACCAGCAGATGACCTCGGGCCAAGAGACAGGCAAGGGCCAGTCGAACCTGGGCTTCCTTGCCGAGCAATACTTCGTTGACTGCTCGCAGGCAGGCGTCCAATCGGGTGCGCATAGACTCTCCTTCGTTCGTCGCCCTGATGCTACTGGTCAGTTGCGGCCAGGCAAAGCAAAGGAAATGCCCGGTGACGAGTTTGTGATCCTGGCACCGTTGCAGCGCTCACGCCGCTGCGCCTGATTCCAGACGATGGAAAGCAGCTGCAGACATTACTTGTGAGATGACGGCCGCGAAAAAGCGGTAAGCGAGCCGGAAGGCTCGAAGGCAATTGCCGGCCCGTGCGCTAGCGAACGGGCCGGCAACTGAGGACGCCGGCTCAGCGACCGGCGCGGGATTCGCGAAGGTAGAAGCGCGCCTTCTGCGCCTTCTGCGTGCAGCCGCGGAAGGCTTCGAACTGCTGCTGCGTCTTGGCGCCGGTCAGCAAGGCCATGGCCTTGGAGTAGCTGACCGTACCGGCGAAGCCTTCGGCTTCTGCCAGGCTCTGCTCCCTCCACGCCGCATTCAGCTCCGCGGCGCAGCTGTCACGATATGCCGTCTTACCAGCACAACCGGCCAGCAACAGAACCAGCAAAGGCAAAGATAGCCAGGTTTTCATCGCATGATCCCTCGTATGCCATTCAGGAATTAAGGCGCCGCTCGCGCCTGACGGTGCCGCAGATACTCGACCACGGACGGCTGGTCGCCAGCGAACTCGATACGCTCGGCCTTGCTCTCGCGCTGATAGGCGTACATGGGGTCGTAATACTCACCCAGCAGCGCCTCAATCCAGGCGCGATGCAGGTCGACAGAGCTGCTACGCGCCTGTTCCGCCAGCGCTTGATCCATCAGCAATGCCAGGCGCTGGTAACGCTCGCCGCCAAGTCGCTTACTGATATTGACCAGACTTTGCTGCAGACGCTCGGCGAATGCAGCGAAACCGTTTTCACCCTCCTCGGCGATGAATTCGGCGCAGAGGTCGATCACGTAGTCCTTGAGGATCCGCTCAACGCGCCCTTCCAGGCTGTCCTCCAGCCAGACCAGCGGAAATTCCTGCATGCCGTTGAACAGCGGCAATGGAATCGAGCAACGCCCGACCAGACGCGCCTCGTCCTCGACAACGAACGTCTCGATGCCCATGGCACGCATCTTCAGCAGCCGGATCGCGAGGGCGTTCTCGAAATCGATCTGCGCCGGCTGTGGTGTCGCGCGCTTGCCGAAGCTGGAGCCACGGTGATTGGCCAAGCCTTCCAGGTCCAGGCTGTTATCCAGCTGCGCCAGCACTTCGGTCTTGCCGGTACCGGTCATCCCGCCCACCAGCACGAAACCGCACTGCTCGACAGCCTGATCAATGGTGTCCAGCAAGAAATGGCGCATCGCCTTGTAGCCGCCGACGACCCGCGGGTACTCGATGCCCATCTCGTCCTTCAGCCATTGCTGGACGATCTTCGAACGCAAACCACCACGGAAGCAGTACAGGTAGCCGTTCGGATGAGCCCGGGCGAAATCGGCCCAGGCCTGAAGCCGCTCCGCCTTGGTCTTGCCGGACACCAGCTGATGGCCCAGCTCAATGGCGGCTTTCTGGCCGTGCTGCTTGTAGCAGGTGCCGACCTTCTGCCGCTCGATGTCGCTCATCAGCGGCAGGTTGACCACGCCGGGAAACGCGCCCTTGTCGAATTCCACCGGCGCACGGGCATCCATCATCGGGGTGTCGTTGAGGAACAGCGCGCGAAAATCTTCGGTATCGCTGCGCATCAACGCACCTCTACTGCATGGCTACGCGCATCCACCAGCTGGCCGATCGGCTCCAGGGCGAGGCCGAGCTCGGCGCAAACGGCGAGGAATTCAGCTTCGCCTTCCGGCGCCACGGCGACCAGCAAGCCACCACTGGTTTGCGGGTCACAGAGCAGCTGCTTGTGGCGTTCGTCGAGCGTGGCGATGCGTTCACCGTAGCTGTCGAAATTGCGCTGGGTGCCGCCGGGCACGCAGCCCTGCTCCAGGTAATATTCGATGCCCGGCAGGCGCGGGACGCGAGGGTAGTCGATCTCGGCGGTCAGGCCGCTGCCGTCGGCCATTTCCACCAGATGGCCGAGCAGGCCGAAGCCGGTGACGTCAGTCATGGCGCGAACGCCTTCAAGCTTGCCGAAACGGCTGCCGGCGGTGTTCAGCGTGCACATCCAGTCGCGGGCCAAGCCGATGTCCTCGGCGCGCAGCTTGGCCTTTTTCTCCGCGGTAGTGAGGATGCCGATGCCCAGCGGCTTGGTCAGGTACAGCTTGCAGCCGGCGGTAGCGGTGTCGTTGCGCTTCATCTGATGCTTGTTCACCAGGCCGGTGACGGCCAGGCCGAAGATCGGCTCGGGCGCATCGATCGAATGGCCGCCGGCGAGGGGAATGCCTGCGGCATCGCAGACGGCGCGGCCACCGGCGATCACTTCTCGGGCGACTTCCGGCGGCAGCACGTTGACCGGCCAGCCGAGGATGGCGATGGCCATGAGCGGATCGCCACCCATGGCGTAGATGTCGCTGATGGCATTGGTCGCAGCAATGCGACCGAAATCGAACGGATCGTCGACGATGGGCATGAAGAAGTCTGTGGTCGACACCACGCCGCGCTCTTCATCGATGCCATACACCGCGGCGTCATCACGCGAGGCGTTACCGACCCAAAGGCGCGGATCGAGGTTCTGCGCACCGCTGCCGGCAAGAATCACATCCAGCACCTTGGGCGATATCTTGCAGCCGCAGCCGGCGCCGTGACTGTACTGGGTGAGGCGGATCGGTTCGCTCATCAGGCTCTCTCGTGACACGTGCACAAACGGGCGGCGATTGTAGCAAAGGCCACCGTGATTTCGCCGGTTGCCGCTGGATTCTGGCACGCGGTGACAGGCTCGCACATGACGAGTTCCCGATCAGCGCTTGCAGGCTCGCCGGCCAGGCATGAAGCTATCGCGAGTGCCACAGGGAGAACCGCATGAGTAAGAAAGTTGCACTGGTATTGGGATCCGGTGGCGCACGGGGCTATGCGCACATCGGCGTGATCGAGGAACTGGAGGCACGTGGCTACGAGATCGCCTGCATCGCCGGCTGCTCCATGGGCGCGGTCGTGGGCGGCATCTATGCAGCTGGCAAGCTCGACGAGTACCGCAGCTGGATCGAAAGCCTCGATTACCTGGACCTGCTGCGCCTGGTCGACCCAAGCTTCAGCCTCGGCGCGATCCGCGGCGAAAAGGTGTTCGGCCGCATCCGCGACATGGTCGGCAAGACCCGCATCGAGGATCTGCCGATTCCGTTCACGGCGGTCGCCACCGACCTGACCAATCAGCAGGAGATCTGGTTTCAGGAAGGCAGCCTGGAACTGGCGATGCGCGCCTCAGCGGCCATCCCGAGCCTGTTCACGCCGGTCATGCAGGGCAATCGCATGCTGGTCGACGGCGGCCTGCTCAATCCCCTACCGATCGTCCCGGTGGTGTCGGCGCATTGCGACATGATCATCGCGGTCAACCTCAACGCCAACAATCACAAGCAATACCCGCTACCGGAGATCGAGCGCCCCGGCCGCTTCGACTCGCTCATGACCTCGATCAGCTCGCACATCCCGTTCTGGCGCAAGGACGAAGCCGAGCTGACCGAACAGATCGAGGATATCCGCGCAGGCGAACTGACTCGCGGGGATCAGCCACCGGCCGCACCGACCAGCCGCGGCGCGCCGCGTTCGGCAGAGGGCTCGACGGTAATCGATGTGACTGGCCCCGCGTCGCTGCTGGAGCTGATCAACCAGAGCTTCGATGTCATGCAGTCTTCGCTGGCGCAGTACAAGATCGCCGGCTATCCGCCGAATGTACTGGTCAATATTCCGAAGCGGGCCTGCCGCTTCTACGAGTTCTACAAGGCGCCGGAGCTCATAGCGCTGGGCCGCATCGTCGCCCACGACGCCCTCGTGCGCTACGAAGAGGAGCAGTGACCGGCAGACGCCACCTCACCGTCTGGCAGGTTCCCGCCGCTCGTTCGCGAGCTGCGTCGATTCGTGCGGTGGCATCTGCGGCACCTCCTTGATCAGCCAGTCACCCAGCAGGCTATAGGCCACCGCGAGCAGGGTCGGACCGAGGAACAGCCCCATGAAACCGAACGCGAGAATGCCGCCGAACACACCGAGCAGCACCACCACCAGCGGCAGATTGCCCCCTCGGCTGATCAGATAGGGTTTGAGCACGTTGTCCACGCCGCTGATGATGAACATCCCCCAGATGCCGAGGAAGATCGCCATACCGTAATCGCCCTGCCAGGCCAGCCAGGCAACGGCAGGCCCCCAGATCAGCGGCGGCACCATGATGAAGCTACAGGCGAAGGTCAGCAGCCCGAGCACCAGCGCTCCCGGCACCCCGGCGATGAGAAAACCGATGTAGGCCAGAATCGCCTGAGCCGCGGCAGTGCCTATCACCCCGTTGACCACGCGCTGCACCGTCCCCGCAACGAGTTCCAGATAATGATCCGCACGGTCACCGATCAGCCTGTGCAACAGGCTATGGACGAATGCCGACAAGCGTGGCCCATCGCGATAGAAAAAGAACACCAGCACCAGGCTCAGCGCCAGTTCGAGCATCCCGCCGCCGATGCGCGCGCTGCGCACCAGGAGCCAGTTGGCGACTTGGCCGATGTAGGGCCGAATGCTGGCGATCAGCGCCGTGCCCTGCTCGTCCACGGTGCTCCAGAAATTCAGCAGTGCATCGCCTATCAGCGGCACCTCACCCAGCCAGGCCGGCGCCGGCGGTAGTCCCTCAACCTGCAGATCGTGCAGCAATGCATTGGCATCGCGTATCTGGTCGGCGATGTTGAAGCCCAGCCAAACCAGCGGCACCGCCACCAGAACCATCCAGCTGAACGTGAGCAGACCGGCGGCGAGCGTGGCATTGCCATTCAGCCAACGGGTCAGCACGCGCATGACCGGCCAGCTGGCGAATGCCAGAACGGCAGCCCAGAACAACGCGGAAGCAAAGGGCGCCAGTACCCAGAGACAGGCGGCCAGCAGCCCGAGGAGCAGAATCTGCACCAGCAGGCGATCATTGTTGAGCATGCGAAGTTACTCTACTGAAAAGAGCCGGCGCGTTCTGTCAGCAACGCGCCAGCGAAGACGGCTATTGCAGCCGTTACGCAGGATCAGCGCAATAGTCTGATGAGCAAACCGGGTTGCTCCGACTCATCCACTTCCAGGCGGCCGCCACGAATGCGTTCGGCGACCAGCGCCTCACGCCAGGCCGCTGCGCTGCGGCCGGCCAGGCTCACCCGCGTTGTGCTGTCCAGGCGCATGACGTTGGCTAGCAGCGCACCCCACTCGGCCGTCGGCTCATCGGCCAGATCCGGTAGACGCAGTTCGCCAGTGCTGCGCAGCTGTCGTTGTAATGTCGCCGCAGTCGGCAGTACACCCGTCAAAGGCCGGTCGGAGAGAAGTTGTTCGACATGCAGATAAGGCCTACCGTTGCCACGGGTAATCCCGTACAGCGCGATCAGTTCGCCCTCACCCCCGGGCATGCGCGCCAATAGATAGGCCTGCTGCGCCTCGGGACCGTAGAGCATCGACTTGTCGAAGATTGCGTTGGCCCACAGACTGCTGGAACCACACTCACGCCCTTCGCACCAAAAGAGCAACTCGGCGCCCCGTTGCAACAGCGTGCCGCGAGCCTCGGTAAAGGCTTCAATACCCGTGTGCGTGGCTGGCAATTGATAGGTGATCGCGGTCAGCTCGCCAGAGACGACCACCTGGGAGGCCATCCGCAGGTTGCCACTGATGCGACGTATCGAGTCCTGCGGATACACCCGCTCCTGAACCTGGGTTTGCCGGTAATCGACGATCTGCGCCTGGGCAAAACGAGGCAGGCGCTCCAGATCGGCGCTCCCGGTAACGTCAGCCGCCAGCACAGCGGCGGAGAAAAACGCCGCCGCTGCTATCCATGCACTTCGCATAACTCTCCTCAACGGGACACCTTCGACTGCTTGCCGAAGCTCAACCGGCGTATCGCGTCGCATGGACCCGATAGGCTCAGAACGTCAGCAGGCCGGTGCTCGCAGGGAAACGTGGCACTGTAGCGATCGATCATTGCGCTGGCTCTGCTGGAACATTGCTTCCCAGCCTCGCCAGTTGGCAAAAGCAAGTCAAGCAAGGGTTTGCGAGAGAGTATTGCGAGCCCGCCGGATACGTCAGTCGTGCAAGAAGCTGTTGAATACCCTGGCGACCGCCTCAGCGCCAATGTCATCGTCCAGATGCAAATGATGCCCACCCACCAGGCGGCGGATATCGAACGGGAAGCTTTCGACAAGCTCAAGCAGCTCAGGCTGCATCATCAACCCCTGCTCGGCCAGCACCAGGCTGGTCGGGCAAGCGACCCGACT
Organism: Stutzerimonas kunmingensis; assembly: GCF_900114065.1. Lineage (GTDB taxonomy): Bacteria > Pseudomonadota > Gammaproteobacteria > Pseudomonadales > Pseudomonadaceae > Stutzerimonas > Stutzerimonas kunmingensis. Next base: position 189,036 of record NZ_FORS01000002.1, on the reverse strand, counting down.
GACGAAGGCCAATGCATGGGCGCGGGTCAGCCGCATTGCCGAGGGAAGCATCAGGCGTGGATCGGTGCGCCAGGTGTAGCCGCCGGGCACAGGCATCAACCCGCGCTGTGCGAGCATCTCGGCCGCCTCGCGACTGACCGCGCCGACACCTTTCAGCCGCGCTTCCACAGCCTGGTCGAAACTCGCGTAGACCGGCTTGCGCTTGTCGTTCACCGCGAGCAGCGCCTCGAGGGCGGAACCAAGCTTCTGCGGCGCGCTATCCGCCTCGCCGGTGTAGGGAATCACGCCGTCGATCAATGCGAGCCGCTCGACGCGCTCGGGTAGCGCACCGGCGAGCAGCACGGAAACGATCGCGCCCATGGAGTGCCCGAGCAATGAAAAGCGCTGCCAGCCAAACTGCTCGGCGACCTGCAGCACGTCATGGGCGTAGTCCCAGATGTTGTATCCGGCCCCGATCGGACGATGATCGGAATGGCCGTGACCAGGCAGATCCAGCGCCACGATGCGCAGCCCTTTCAGCCTGGGCGCCAGCCGGCTGAAGGTCGCCGCGTTATCCAGCCAGCCATGCAACGCAATCACCGGCTTACCATCGTCGGGCCCGTAAAGATGCGCCGCCACCTCGAGATGCGGCAGGCTCAGCCGGACTTCTTCGAACAGCACGCTCATGCAGCCCCCTTGGAAAGCTCGGTATAGCTGCCCCAGCGGCCAAGTAGTTCACGCAGCTTTTCGGCGGTCTGCTGCGGCTGTTCGAACGGAAACATGTGGCCTCCTGGCAAGCTGTGCGCTTCGCCACGCGACATCAGCCGCAGCAGATAACCATGATGCGGCAGCACGACACGACTATCGCGCCCGCGAATCATCGCCAGCGGAATCTTCAAGGCCGGCGGCCAACCGGGAGTGAGATGAGGCACGCTGCGATAGATGCTGATTTCGGTCTGCGGATCGAAACGCAGGCGCACCCCCTGCCCCACAGGCTCCAGACCATGCTCGATATAGGCTTCGAGGCATTCCGGATCAAAGCTGCTGAACAGGGCTTTACCGGCGAAATAGGCGCGTGCCTCTTCGACACTGGCGAACTGTTCGCGCCGTCCTAGCGTGCGGCCAGCCGGCGTCAGCCGGTCGATGAAACCGAGGCGCTTGGCCGCCCAGATCACCGTCTGGTCGAACCAGGTCGGTATCGGCGAATCCAGCATGACGACCCCGTGGTACAGCTCCGGGCGCAGCAGCGCGGCGCGGTAGTGCAGCATGCCACCGAACGAATGCCCTACCCCCCACACCGGCTCGTGCAATCGATCTAGCTGCTCGAACAACTCGTCGAGCAGGTTGTTCCAGTTATCGTCGACCGGAAAGCGCGGGTCGTGCCCATGGCGGTCCATGTGCGTGACCCGGTATTCCGGCGCCAAGGCGTCGAACAGCTTGCGATAGGTGGCCGAGGGAAAGCCATTGGCGTGGGCGAAGAAGATGCGTTGCGACATGAAAGGCATTGCCGGACAGACTGAAGCCTCATTGTCTGGCAGGCCTCGGCAGGCGGCAATCGCCATAGCCCTGCCGAATGAAGGGCATTCAGGCCAATCAGCAGGCCGCAATGTCCCAAGTTTGCTGTCAGCCCGCCGAAGCACCTTTTTCCAGCGGCACGATCGCGACAGTCAAACGCGAAATGCAGCTTGGCTTGCCGTCCTCGCCGCTGAGACGGATATCCCAGACATGGGTCGAACGTCCCAGGTGCACCGGCCGGCATACGCCGGTCACGCGTCCGCTGCGCAAACCGCGCAGATGGTTGGCGTTCACTTCGAGGCCAACGCAATAGAACTTGCTGCTGTCGATGCAGTGATAACTGGCCATCGAACCGAGGGTTTCAGCCAGCACTACAGAGGCACCGCCATGTAGCAGGCCGTAAGGCTGATGGGTGCGTGCATCGACCGGCATGCTGGCGGTGATGGACGAGTCATCGAAGGTCTCGAAGCGGATGTCCAGCAATTCGGTGATGGTGTTCTTGCGGGTACTGTGAAGCTCTTCCAGGTTGGGCTGACGGTGCCAGATACTCAAGGCGCATACTCCTGACGTCTATTGTTGTTCTTGATTGATGTGCCGCCGTGAGCAAAACAGCCTGGCGGACCGGTCAACCCTAACCAACGTGACGCAAGGACACCAGCCGCATCAGCCCTCCGGCAATTGCCTCACCCTCCAGCTCCGCCAGGGACGCTGTCGCCATCGGCACAGGCTCCGCATAGTTGCCGTTCACCAGCCAGCCGGCAAGATTGCCGACGAAGGGCTGGTGGGTAACCAGTAGCAGATCGCTTTCGCCGCGCAGATCTAGCTGCCGCAATGCCTCGGCAAGATCGGATTCCGGTGTCGCCCAGTCAACCGTCTCACACTGGCCGACGAAGCCGAGAGCCTTGCGCACCTCATCCGCAGTCTGCTGCGCGCGCTGGAACGGACTGACCAGAATCGTCTTCAGCGGCTTGCCGCGAAGAAAGGTGGCGCTGCGGCGCACGTCGCGGCGCCCTCCCTCGGTCAGGTTGCGCTCCGCATCGGTGCGCGCACGGGGCTCGGCTTCGCCGTGTCGTAGCAGCCACAGCTTCATGCCGTCGGACCCTGCTGGGAGTCCTTCGGCTCGTTCGGCGCAACGGGCGGAGTCGGGGTGGTCAGCTCGACATCCGCCGGACGTGGGGTCGGCCAGTCCGAAAGCGGCCAAGGCTTGCGTTCGGTATTGAAGGTGGCGAAACGGCCAATCTGCGCGATGTACTGGCTGAGGCTGTCGCCAAAGCCCTGCAGGCTGGTGTCCGGCCCCCCCTTGACCAGGCGCATTACCAGCTGCAGCACCACGACCACCAGCAGGGCCAGTTCGGCCAATTGCCAGACGAAGAAGAAGATCAGCATCCAGACGGCTCGCAGGATAAGCGATTCCCGGTCCGTTGCCTGGTTCGATTGACTCATGGAATGTCCCCTACGCTCGGCTCAGAAACCGTCGGTTGAAATGAAGTCCACATCGGTCTTGGGCTCGCCACGCATCAGCACACCGATGATCTGATCGAGCGTACGCCCCTCGAACAGGATGGCATGCAGACCCGCGACCAGTGGCATGTACACCTGCAGCTCCTCGGCCTTGCACTTGAGCACCTTGATAGTGTTGACGCCTTCCGCGACCTCGCCCAGCCGGGAAACCGCCTCATCAAGGCTGAGGCCTTCACCGAGCGCAAAGCCCACTTGGAAATTGCGGCTTTTCTGCGATGTGCAGGTGACGATCAGGTCGCCGACGCCGGCCAGGCCGAGAAAGGTCATGGGATTGGCGCCCAGCTTCACGGCGAAACGAGTCATTTCCGCAAGAGCGCGGGTGATAAGCATGCTACGGGTGTTCTCACCCATGCCCAGAGCTGCGGCCATACCCGCCATGATCGCGTAAACATTCTTCAACGCCCCACCCAACTCGACGCCGAAGCGATCCGAGCTTGCGTAGACGCGGAAGGTGCGGCCGTGCAGCACCTGCTGGACGCTGCGGCAGAGCGCCTCGTCCTGACTTGCCACGACCGTTGCGGTCAGCGCGTGCTCGGCCACCTCACGCGCCAGGTTCGGGCCAGACAACACGCCGATGCGCGCCTGCGGCGCGATCTGCTCGAGAATCTGGCTCATCAGCATGAAGCCGTCAGCCTCGATGCCCTTGGTGGTACTGACCAGCATCTTGCCGCCGAGCTGCGCCGCGAACGGCTGCAGTGCCTGGCGCAGCGCGCTGGACGGCAGCGCAACGAAGATCAGCTCGCAGGCATCGAGGGTCGACGAGAGATTGGTGGTCGGCTCGACCTGCGCAAGGATCTCGACGCCTTTCAGATAGCGCGGGTTCTGTCGCAGCGTCCGGATACTTTCGGCCTGCTCCGCATCGCGCATCCAGAGCAGGACGTGGTGACCATTCTCGGCCAGCAGATTGGCAATCGCGGTACCGAAACTGCCGCCGCCGAGTACCGCGATGGGTTGCTGTCGTGTCATGTGGAATCCGTTGTTGGCCATCCGAAATGGCAGTGCCGGGCATTATACGTTTCATCTTCACAGCGGCCAGCGCAACTACGGGGCCCAGTGAAATCATTTGGTTACAGTCGTCACGAAGGCTAGTCCAGAGCCTCCCGGGGGCCTTTGGATCGGTATTCGTTCACGCCATGCAACCGTCACTGCAACGATTGTCTATAGAGGACACGCTGTCGCAAGGTCCTCGTTCGCCGTTAAGGAGTGTTAAAGTAGCCGCCCAATTCTGTCTTTGCGCGTTCAGCCGCAGGTACGGGTTGAATGGCGTCGCTGTTGGCGGGCTGTGACTTTAGCCACAACGCGGCAGTCTATGACTAGTCTTGATGATCAGGCCTTGAATTCTGGCCCGGTATGTAAGCAGCAAAGCCCTTCGCAAGGGGCCCATTGAGGAATACGCATGACCAAACAACACGCCTTTACTCGGGAAGACCTGCTTCGTTGCAGCCGCGGCGAACTCTTCGGTCCCGGTAATGCGCAACTGCCCGCGCCGAACATGCTGATGGTCGATCGTATCGTTCACATCAGTGAAGTGGGCGGCAAGTATGGCAAGGGCGAACTGGTCGCCGAACTGGACATCAACCCTGATCTCTGGTTCTTCGCTTGCCATTTCGAAGGCGATCCGGTCATGCCCGGCTGCCTGGGCCTGGATGCTATGTGGCAACTGGTCGGCTTCTACCTCGGCTGGCAGGGCAACCCCGGCCGTGGCCGTGCCCTCGGCTCCGGCGAAGTGAAGTTCTTCGGTCAGGTTCTGCCGACCGCCAAGAAAGTCACCTACAACATTCACATCAAGCGCACCATCAACCGCTCGCTGATTCTCGGCATTGCCGATGGCACCGTCAGCGTTGATGGCCGCGAGATCTATAGTGCCGAAGGCTTGCGCGTCGGCCTGTTCACCTCTACCGACAGCTTTTGAAGGACATCCGCATGCGTCGCGTCGTGATCACTGGCCTGGGTATCGTTTCTTGCCTGGGCAATGACAAAGAGACCGTCTCCGGCAACCTGCGCGCCGGCCGCCCCGGCATCCGCTTCAACCAGTCCTACGCGGACATGGGGTTGCGCAGCCAAGTTTCCGGTTCCGTCAACCTCAACCTCGAAGAGCTGATTGACCGTAAGGTCCTGCGCTTCATGGGTGACGCTGCCGCCTACGCCTATCTGGCAATGGAGCAGGCCGTGAAAGACGCCGGCTTCACCCTCGATGACATCTCCAACCCGCGCATCGGCCTGGTGGCCGGCTCTGGTGGTGCTTCGACCATCAACCAGATGGAAGCCATCGACATCCTGCGTGACAAGGGCGTCAAGCGCATTGGCCCATATCGCGTGCCGCGCACCATGAGCAGCACGGTATCCGCCTGCCTGGCCACGCCGTTCCGCATCAAGGGCATCAACTACTCCATCGCTTCGGCCTGCGCCACCAGCGCGCATTGCATCGGCCATGCCATGGAACAGATCCAGATGGGCAAGCAGGATGTGGTCTTCGCCGGTGGCGGCGAGGAAGAGCATTACAGCCAGAGCTGCCTGTTCGACGCCATGGGTGCGCTGTCCAGCCAGTACAACGATACGCCGGAGAAAGCCTCCCGCGCCTACGATGCCAAGCGTGACGGTTTCGTAATTGCAGGCGGCGGCGGCATGGTGGTGGTCGAAGAGCTGGAGCACGCCCTCAAGCGCGGCGCCAAGATCTACGCGGAAATCGTCGGCTACGGCGCCACTTCCGACGGCTACGACATGGTCGCCCCGAGTGGCGAAGGCGCCCTGCGCTGCATGCAGCAGGCGATGTCCACCGTCGATACCACCATCGACTACCTCAACACCCACGGCACCTCCACGCCGGTAGGCGACGTGGCCGAGATCAAGGCCGTGCGAAACATGTTCGGCGACAAGATCCCGACCATCAGCTCGACCAAGAGCCTGTCCGGTCACTCTCTGGGCGCCGCTGGCGTTCACGAAGCGATCTACTCGATGTTGATGATGGAAGGCAGCTTCATTGCCGGCTCGGCCAACATCGACGAGCTGGATCCGGAAGTCGCCGACATGCCGATTCTTCACGAAACCCGCGAGAACGTGCAGCTCGACACCGTGATGAGCAACAGCTTCGGCTTCGGTGGCACCAACGCTACGCTGGTGCTGCGCCGTTACAAAGGCTGAATCGACTAGCGACAAACAAGAACGGCGCCCTAGGGCGCCGTTTTTTGTTTCCACCTCACGCCGTCACACCCGGCGCTCGGCGCCCCCATCGATATCGCCATGGGCAATACATGAAGCGGCGGTGAACAACACATCGGTAGAGGAGTTGAGCGCGGTTTCCGCCGAGTCCTGGACGACCCCGATGATGAAGCCGACAGCCACCACCTGCATCGCCAGGTCATTGGAGATGCCAAACAGGCTGCACGCCAGCGGAATTAGCAGCAGCGAACCACCGGCGACACCCGACGCACCGCAGGCACATACCGCAGCCAGAAGGCTGAGCAGCACCGCCGTGGCGATATCCACCTCGATACCCAGAGTGTTGACCGCCGCCAGGGTGAGCACCGTGATGGTGATCGCCGCGCCGCCCATGTTGATCGTCGCTCCGAGCGGAATGGATACCGAATAGGTGTCCTTGTGCAGCCCGAGCCGCTGGCAGAGCTGCATGTTCACCGGAATGTTCGCGGCAGAACTGCGCGTGAAGAACGCCGTGATACCGCTTTCTCGCAGGCAGGCGAATACCAGCGGATACGGGTTGCGACGGATCTGCCAGAACACGATCAGCGGATTCATCACCAACGCCATGAACAGCATCGCGCCGACCAGCACCAGCAACAACCGCATGTAGCCCAGCAGCACGTCGAAGCCCGATTCGGCCAACGTGCCGGCTACCAGCCCGAATACCCCCAGCGGGGCGAAGCGGATGACCACCTTGACGATCAAGGTGACGCCATCGGAAAGGTCACTGATCAGATGCCGGGTGCTTTCTTGTGCATGACGGAAGGCGAAGCCAAGTCCGATGGCCCAGGCCAGGATGCCGATGAAGTTGCCGTCGAGCAGCGCCTGCACCGGGTTAGCCGTGATATTGAACAGCAGCGTCTGCAATACGGCCCCAACGCCCGACGGCGGCGTTACATCCGCAGCACCGCTGACCAGCGTGAGCGTGGTTGGAAATATGAAGCTCGCCAGCACGGCAACGGCCGCCGCACTCAGCGTGCCGAGCGCGTACAACAAGATGATGGGGCGGATGTGGGTCGGCTGGCCGCGCTTGTGGTTGGCCAGTGAAGAGGTCACCAACACGAACACCAGAATCGGTGCTACCGCTTTGAGCGCCTGCACGAACAGATCACCGAGAAGAGCTACGGATTTTGCTGCGCCAGGCAGCAGTAGCGCAAGCAAGGCGCCAGCCACCAGGCCCACGACGATCTGGGCAACGAGGCTGGTACGGCTGATGAAGCGAATGAATCGAGGCATATCGGACATGGGCGCATCTCGCAGCTCGGCAGGTACGGCCCGAAACAGCCCGTGCCTGCCATGGAAAAACGCCGGATGGTACGCCGCTCTCCCGCCCATGCCCAGCGTTGTGCTGTCACGGGGGCACAGGAGGCTGCTGAAGCGCCTACAGACGGCGGGAAGGCGCCATTGCGGCTAGCGCATGTCACACCTGAAAGCGCGCCACCAGACCGTTCAGGTCGATGGCCAGGCGCGCCAGTTCCTGACTGGCCGCGCTCGTCTGATTGGCACCTGCCGAGGACTGCAGCGACAGGTCACGGATATTGACCAGATTCCGATCCACTTCCCGCGCGACTTGCGCCTGTTCTTCTGAGGCGCTGGCAATCACCAGGTTGCGCTCGCTGATCTGGCTGATCGCCGAGGTGATGCCATCAAGAGCTTCGCCAGCCGCCCGAGCCATTTCCAACGTGGTACGGGCACGCTCGTTGCTCGATTGCATCGCGTGCACGGCCTTGTCCGTGCCCTGATGCACGCTGCCAATCATCTGCTCGATCTCACCGGTGGACTGCTGGGTACGATGCGCCAAGGCACGTACCTCGTCGGCCACCACCGCAAAGCCGCGGCCGGCGTCGCCAGCCCGAGCCGCCTCGATCGCGGCGTTCAGCGCGAGCAGATTGGTCTGTTCGGCAATCGAGCGGATCACTTCCAGCACCTTGCTGATGTCCCGCACCTGACCAGCCAGATGCTCCACTTCTCCGGCGGTGTTGGTCACGTCGCTCGCCAGCAGATTGATCGACTCGACTGTCTGCAGCACCTGCTTGCGCCCGCGCTGTGCGGTGTCGTTGGAGTCCTGGGAGGCCTCGGAGGTAGCCACCGCGTTGCGCGCCACTTCGTCTACGGCTGCGGTCATCTCATTCACGGCGGCAGCCGCTTGTTCGATCTCGTGGTTCTGCTGGTGCAGGCCGCGGGTGGAGTCTTCGGTGACCGCGTTGAGCTCCTCGGCTGCCGAGGCAAGCTGATTGGACGAGTCGGCGATGCCCTGAATGGTCGAGCGCAGATTGGCATGCATGGCTTTCAGTTATGTCAGCAGGCGGGCCGGCTCGTCCTTGCCCTCGACCACAAAATCGCCGGTCAGATCACCACCAGCGATACGCTCGGCTACCGAAACAGCAGCTCCCAGCGGGCCCACGACGCTGCGGGTGAACACCCAGGCCAGGGTAACGGTGATAGCGGCAGCGAACACCAGCGTCGCTGCCACCCAGCTGAACGCCGTGTCGTAATGTGCAGACGCGCGACCCGCCGCCCCGCCGGCTTCCTCGCTGTTGATGGTCAGGAGCTGGTTCAGTGACGCAGTCACGTTATCCGCGTGCCCGTTGATTTCGCCGTTGATTATCGTCACGGCCTGGGCGCGCTCACCGCGGAGCACATGCTCGACGACACGTTGCTGAAGCAGCAAGTACTGTTCGAAGCTCTGCTTGAAGCGTTCATACGCAGCACGTTCAATCACTTGAGCGTTGGCGCCAACTTTTTGCCTCTCGCCCTACCCACACCGACTAACGGTTCGATTGCCCAGCCGGACCGGACAGGATGGCCATCACCGGACGTCGAACATCTGCTCGGCCAACTTGCGGTCCCCTTGGAACACCATCAGATGCCATCTGCCGACCACAATCTCATGAGGCTCGGTGAATTCGAATGCCATCACGTCCGTTTCGGCGCCCGACACCAGCGCTTGCACGACCTCGAACTTGTCATGCCGCTTGCCATCGGGTGTCACCACACCTGGCGTCAGGTATAGCAAGGTCAGCGGCGTATCGGCTTCGTGCTTACCAGCGAGGCGATAGCGCAGGCCGAACTTGCTTCCGAGCCGCGCCGGCACCTCAGTCGTCTGGCGAATGGGCTGGTCACGACGAGTCAGCACGCGCTCGCCTGGCTCGAAATCCTCTTTGACGGTTTCGAACACGCCGTACTCCACGGCACCCACGACCTCGACCTGCGCCAGCGCTGCGGGCGAACTCACACCCAGTACCATGGCGACGAGCGCCCAACGACTGAACGACATGGAACCTGCTCCTTCCTGTTTGCGAAGCAGGCAGGTTATGACGCCCCGATTACAGTCTCATGACGCTCAACGTAGCTCAGCCTGACGCTTGCGGGGCAGCAGCGCGAGAAAGTTATCTCGCGCCACGCCTTGCGCTACGGAGGCTGGAAGTGCATCGAGGAAGGGAGCGAAGGCGTGCATGCCGGTCGCCAGGTTATCGAAATGGCCGACCACGTCCGAGCCGATCACGAAGCGCTTGGGATGCCGCTTCACCAACGCGACCCACTTCGGGTCGGGACGCTTCTCTTCGTCCAGCAGATAAGGTTGCAACATCGTCCAGGAAAGGTCGATGTACAGATTCGGATAGTCATCGAGCAGGCGGCTGACCGTATCGTGCAGGAATTCAAGCTTCTCCTGGTGTCGGTGCAGCTCCATGCTGGTTCCGGCATGAGCCCAGATAAAGCGCGTATGCGGATGATTGCGCAGCGGCTCCTCCAGCTCGACCAGGTAGAGCGGATTGCGCTCTCGCTTGGAGGTGATGTTGGAATGCAGCATCACCGGCAGATCGAACTCCGCCGCCAGGTGATAGACCCTGGCCAGCGCCTCGTTGTTGGCCCGCGGGGTGTCGCCCTCGGTCAACGCGGTCACGTCATCGTGCCGGGTGAATACCTCCCCCAGACCCTGCCAGAGGCCCGGGTTCAGCTCCAGCATGCGGCGGATATGCGCGTCGGCGTTCTTGTCGTTAGGGTTGAAACCGGAAAGAAACGGATGGAAGCGCTTGCGCTGCTCCTCATCCAGATCTTCCAGCGCTGCGGCGACCAGCACGTCGGTCGCGCTGTACCAGTACACCGGCGCATCGTCACCTGCGTAGTAGCGAGGCCGCTTGGGCTCGTTCTCGTGCCATTTCTTCGCCACCGGAATGCCGCTGATCATCACGTGATCGATGCTGCCCGCGTCCATCGCTGCAAGCAGATTTTGCATGCCATCGGTTTCCTGGAAAAAATCCACATAGTGCAGATGCGCATCGCTGTAACGATAGTTACGCCCTTCCCCTACCGCGACGGACGACAACGTAACGAGGGCTACAACGGAAAATATTCTGAAAATGTACAAAGCTCGGTCCTCCTGACAGCCAGCGAGTAGACCGCCAGGAGGGCTACCCGTTCAGCTTTGCCGTGCTGCGGGACACGACCAGAAGCTCAGCCGAGGCATACCCCCAACAGTATTTGACTGAAATCAACGACCATCCATCGCCATCAAACTAGTCTCATGATCACCACAGCCGCGCAGCCGCTACCTCACTGCGCGCTGCTTTTCTTCCGCCTCACAAAAGGACCCATCGCATGGCAATGAAAACCATCAGCGCGCACGGAACATTGAATGCCGGAATGGCAATCGAGGTGCAATGCGGCAACCACCGCCTGATCATGGACCAGCCAAAGAGCGCGGCGGGCCAGGACCTCGGCCCGACGCCGCTGGAAGCCATTCTGGCGGCAGTGGCCGGATGTTTCGGCACCATCGGCCGCTTCATCGCTCACCAGCAGAAGATCGAACTGCGCGGCATGCGCTTCGAGATCGAAGCCGATTACGATCCCACCGGACTGCTCGGACGCGATCCTGCTGTACGGCCGGGCTTTCAGGAGTTGCGCATTAAGGTGGACATCGACGCGGATCTGGATCGGGCCGGCAAGCAGGCATTGCTGGAGCAGATCGAGCAGCGTTGCCCGGTAGCCGACAATCTCACCCACGGCACTCGTCTGATCAGCGTCCTGCTCTGAAGCAACCCGAAACGAAAACGGCCCGTCACTTGACGGGCCGTTCGTACATCGCTGCCTGGGATCAGGCCGATAGTTCGACCAGCAGTTTGTTCAGACGCTGCACGTAAGCAGCGGGATCCTTCAGGCTATCCCCCGCCGCCAGCGCAGCCTGGTCGAACAGGATGTGCGACAGATCCGCGAAGCGATCCTCGTCCGGCTCGGCATCGAGCTTTTCGATCAGCGGATGCTGCGGGTTGATCTCGAAGATCGGCTTGGACTCTGGCACCTTCTGCCCGCTTGCCTCGAGAATCTGCCGCATCTGCAGGCCCAGATCCTGCTCGCCAATGGCGAGAATCGCCGGCGAGTCGGTCAGACGATGGGAGACGCGCACCTCGGCGACTTCATCACCCAGCGCGCCCTTCAGGCGCTCGATCAGCCCTTCCTTGGTCTTGGCGATTTCTTCCTGAGCCTTCTTGTCCTCTTCGGAATCCAGCTTGCCCAGATCCAGGTCGCCGCGCACAACATCGGCGAACTGCTTGCCGTCGAACTCGGTCAGGTAGCTCATCAGCCATTCGTCGATACGATCAGTGAGCAGCAGTACCTCGACGCCTTTCTTGCGGAAGACTTCCAGGTGCGGGCTGTTCTTGACCTGCGCGTAGCTTTCGCCAGTCAGGTAGTAAACCTTGTCCTGACCTTCCTTCATGCGCGACAGGTAATCGGTCAGCGAAACCGACTGCTCGCCCGACGCGTCGCTGGTGGAGGCAAATCGCAGCAGGCTGGCAATCTTCTCCTTGTTGGCAAAATCTTCCGCCGGACCTTCCTTGAGTACCTGGCCGAACTGCGACCAGAACTTCTTGTAGTCCTCGGGCTTGTCCTTGGCCAGCTTCTCCAACATGTCCAGCACGCGCTTGGTCAGCGCCGACTTCATCGAATCGATAACCGGATCCTTCTGCAGGATTTCGCGGGACACGTTGAGCGACAGGTCGTTGGAATCGACCACGCCCTTGACGAAGCGCAGGTACAGCGGCAGGAACTCGTCCGCCTGATCCATGATAAACACGCGCTGTACATAGAGCTTCAGGCCTTTCGGCGCTTCGCGGTGATACAGATCGAATGGCGCACGGCCGGGCACATAGAGCAGCGAGGTGTACTCGAGCTTGCCCTCGACCTTGTTGTGGCTCCAGGACAGTGGATTGTCGAAGTCGTGAGCGACGTGCTTGTAGAACTCCTGATACTCCTCGTCCTTCACCTCGGTGCGCGGACGGGTCCAGAGGGCGCTGGCGCGGTTGACCGTCTCCCACTCCTGCTCGGCCGGCTTGTCCTTCTCCTCGCCGTGGAACTCTTTAGGCAACTCGATCGGCAGCGCGATGTGATCGGAGTACTTCTTGACGATGTTGCGCAGGCGCCAGCCATCGGCAAACTCTTCTTCGCCCTTCTTCAGGTGCAGGACGATGCGGGTGCCGCGTTCGGCCTTTTCGACGGTGGCGACTTCGAATTCGCCCTCGCCCTTCGACGACCAATGCACCCCTTCGCTGGCCGGGGTACCGGCGCGGCGGCTGTAGACGTCGACCTTGTCGGCGACGATGAACGCCGAATAGAAGCCCACACCGAACTGACCGATCAGGTGCGAATCCTTCTTCTGGTCGCCAGAGAGATTTTTCAGGAAGTCGGCAGTACCAGACTTGGCGATGGTACCCAGATGCGCGATCACGTCATCGCGGTTCATGCCGATGCCGTTGTCTTCCAGGGTGACGGTATTGGCATCCTTGTCAAAGCTGAGGCGAATCTTCAGATCAGCGCCACCCTCAAGCAGCTCCGGCTTGGCCAGCGCTTCGAAGCGCAGCTTGTCGGCGGCATCGGAGGCGTTGGAAATCAGCTCGCGAAGGAAGATTTCCTTGTTGGAATACAGCGAATGGATCATCAGATGAAGCAGCTGCTTCACTTCGGTCTGGAAGCCCAGGGTTTCTTTTTGAGTCTCCACACTCATCGTCTACAAACTCCACATCAGCGTAATGGCACGGACCGCGGTTGCGGCGATGTCTGGCAGATGGGGGCGTGGCGATGATTTTCAAGGGCAGCCGACGCGTCGCAACGCCGGCCAGTCCAGTCAAGGGTCAACGAGTTCGAGCAGCACGATCTCCCCGGGAGCCAGGTTATAGGTCGCTTCGCCTGGGCCGCTGATGACCCGCCTGATGATCAGATTGCCCTCGCTATCCAGACCAGCGAAGCGCCCTTCTGCAACACCGCCGCGCTCGGTGTGCGCGCGCATCAACAGGTGCTGATAGCGGTCAGGCGTGCGCAGGACCTGCTCCATCGAGAAGCGCAGTCGCCGATCCAGACTGCTTTGCGGCACCGTCGCAGCAACGGGCTCAGCCGCCTTGATCGTCGTTACAGGTGTCTCCACCGCAGGTTCGGTCAGGGGCGGATAGTCATCGCCCCTGACGTGCCAGCCCTGCTCGTTCTTTGCCAGGGGCAGCGTGAACGCCTGCATCTCGCCCTTCACCTGAGCCTGGACCTCAACCTCCAACTCTTCGGCCGGCAACGTGACGACGGGCGTCGATTGCAAAGCGACGTCCCGGCTCGCGTGACGACGCTGCAGGTAGTCCTCGATCACGAAGGCCAGGGTGTCCCGCGAATCATGGCGGCGGTCGACCTGACCGTTCAGGTAGCGCAGGCGATCGGTGTACAGCTCGATGACGCCGGTGATGCTGGTGTCGAACTGTGGCGGCAGCACGAGATGGAAATCGCCACGCAGCTTGTTCGGCGCCACCGGTTGCAGATCAAGATGCAACGTGTAACCGCGATCGAGGCGTCGCGTCTCCGGCAGCTCCTGATCGGGGTTCAGCCAGGCGATTTCGACCTCAGGCACTGCGCCGATGTCGTCGGGCAGAACGTCGATGCGCAACGCACCCTCGATCGGTTCGCGCAGGCGAATCGTCACCTCCTGGCGAGCGAAGAAGCCCTTCCCCTCACGCAGATTCAGTACGCCATTTATGAGCTCACCCTGTTGCGGCGCGAATCGACGTCCGTTCAATTCCCCGCGCACCCCCATGGCAAGATCCGGCTCGACCTGGGTTGGCAGCCAACGCAGACTGAAAATCGCCTCCAGCCGCTCGGCATCGCGACTGGCCAGCAGCGACAGCCCCACGATCAGCGGAATGAAACCCAGACAGGACAGGATCAGTGCCTTGCGCGCAACGCGCCAGTGACTGAATACGAACGCCAACGTCAATGGAGGCAGCAGGCTACCCAAGCCCCAGAGCAAGCTCGTCGAGAATGCCAGGCTGATGAGCCAGACGGCGCCAGCAAGAATCAGCAGCAAGCCGCCGAGGATGAGAAGTGCTTCCATTCAAGTTCCTTCACGCAATCGCACAAGGTGACGCCGCACACCGCAACGCCACCCTGACGAATGCGTCAGGGCTCGTCGATCTTGAAATGGCAGCGGGCGGTGGCGATGGGCTCGGCCTGATGGGTCTGCCAGGCGGTGATCGCGACATTGGCGACCCTGCGACCCTGGCGCCAGACCTGGCAGGCGGCAAAGGTGTCACGATAGTGACCGGCGCGTAGATAATCTATCGAGAAGTCGATGATTTTGGGCAAATGTGGCGCGCCCATGAACATCAGCAGATGCAGCATCGCCGCGTGCTCCATGAAGCCTGCGATGACCCCGCCGTGAATGGCCGGCAGCGGATTGCCGATGTTGTCCTCGTTCTGCGGCAGACGAAAAACCATTTCGTCACCGAGCCGCAGGCACTCGATGCCGATCAGCTTGGCGTACGGCACCAGTTTGATCAGCGAGTCGTAATCGTTGTTGGCGTGTGCATGCTGGACCAGCTCGTTGAGGTTGAGATCGCTCATGCGCCGCCCTCCTTGCCCATGGCTGCCGGTGCAGCCTTGCCCATGCGCATGAAGGTGCCTACCACATGAGCGATCGGTTCGTTGATGTCGCGCTGATAGGCGACGCCACGAGTAAAGATGACCGTTGGGGTGACGCGGTAGCACTCGGCGAAGCCGAAGATATCGTGTCCGGCCTCGGCGGGATGCATGTAGTCGATTCGCAGATCGAGCGTCGGGCAAACTTCCAGCTCCGGCAGGGCGCAGGCCGTTGAAATGCCGCAGGTGGTGTCCATTAGCGTGGTGATCGCGCCGCCATGGACTCCGCCGGTTTCCGGGTTTCCGATGATCTTCTCGCTGTATGGAAGGCGCAGGGTAAGGCCGCGGCTGTCGGCATGCTCGACTGTAAGCCCCAGCACCTGACAGTGTCGCAGAAAGGACAAGAAGCGCTGGGTGCGCTCGAGTATCTGGCTATCGCTCATTCGAATTCTCGGGGGATGGCTCAAGGCGCGCATGATACCGCCTTGCCATGCACGCGCCCTATTCCTTGGGCATTTCGGCCGGGGAAGTTGGCGTGAATACCATCACCCCGAGCACGTCCGAGTGGAATTCGCGGCGGTAGAGGATCAGGACCACGCCTGTGGTGACCAACATGAAGAACCAGGGGTGAACGAACCAGGCCAAGGTGGCCATGCCGAAGTAATAGGCGCGCAAGCCGAAGTTGAACTGGTTGGCCGCCATGGACAGGACCCGCGCCGCACGCTCGGCGAAAGCCCTGCGCTCCTGATCACTGACGTTGCGCTCGCCCACCATCGGCGCCGAAGCAACCAGTACCGCGGCGAAGTTGTACTGGCGCATGCACCAGCTGAAGGTGAAGAACGCATAGACGAAGACGACCGCCAGACACAGCAGCTTGACTTCCGAAAGACCGCGGCTGACCGGTTGCGCAAATGGCAGGTCGGCCAATAGCGAAACCGCTCGATCGGATGCACCCAACGCGGTCAGGATGCCTGCAAGGATGATCAGCGTGCTGGATGCAAAGAACGATGCGTTGCGCTCCAGATTGCCGATCACGTTGGCATCGGCGATACGGTTGTCACGCAACAGCAGGCGCTGCATCCAGTCCTGCCGATAGAGGTGCAACACACTCGCCAGACAAGCCGTATCCCGACCGCGCCAGCTCGCGTAGCGGGTGTATCCAGCCCAACAGACGATGAACCAGAGCACGGCGATCAGATGCGGCAGGGTTGAATCGGATAACGTCATGGCGCGCCCTCGGAGACATCACGCGATTATAGCCAGCACCGCGTCGCCGAAGCTTGCGCCTAATGTCAGCGCTACCCCGCGACCGATCTATCGTCAGCCGCGGCGCAGCGCGAGAACAAGTCAGGCGTGATGCTGTGCCTGATCGGCGCGACTGAGCAGGCGATCAGTGACGACTGCAAACACCAGCATCACCAGAACCGGAACCAGCCAGCCCATGCTCTGATCGGCCAATGGCAACTGCGTGAACAGCACCGGAACCCAATCGGTGAAGCCCGCGGCGGCAAGTCCATCGACAACGCCGAAGATCAGCGTCACCGCCATGACCGGCACGAACACCCGCGAGGGCGAAACCCAGAAGCGATCCAGCAAGCTCAGAGCAACCAGGACGATGGCCAGCGGGTAAAGGCCCACCAAGACCGGCACCGACACACTGATCAACTGCGTCAGACCCTGGTTGGCCGCCAGCAGGCTGAACAGAGCGAAAACGACCACCACTGTGCGATAGGAAACCGGCAGCAATGCGCTGAAGAACTCGCCACAGGCCGTGGTCAGGCCGACCGCCGTGGTCAGGCAGGCCAGCGTGATGACTACTGCGAGCAGCAGGCTGCCCGGTGTGCCGAACGTATGTTGCACGTAGGTCGTCAGAATCTGCACGCCGTTCTCCGCACCGGCGGCGATGCCCTGGCTGGTAGCACCGAGATAGAACAGAGCGAGATAGACCAGCGACAGCCCGACCGCAGCTATCACGCCGGCAATCATCGAGTAACGGGTAACCAGCGCGGGCTCGGTGACACCGCGGTCGCGAATGGCGGTGGCGATCACGATGCCGAAAACCAAAGCGCCGAGGGTATCCATGGTCAGATAGCCCTCGAGAAAACCCTTGATCAGCGGCGACGCACGGTAACTCTCACTCGCAGCACCGACCTCTCCCGCCGGGGCGAAAATCGCCGCGCCACCGAGCACCAGCAGTGCCGCCAGCAGCACCGGCGTAATGAACTTGCCGATACGGTTGACCAGCTGACCGGGGTTCAGCACCAGGAACAGCATGGCCGCGAAGAACACCAGCGTGTAGATGAATAGCGGCATGCCGGCGTTACCGCTGAATGGCGCAATGCCCATCTCGAACGAAACGACGGCGGTGCGCGGAGTCGCGAACAGCGGACCGATCGCCAGGTAGACGGCCACCGCCAGCACCGTACCAGCAACCTTGCCGAGCGGTGCGGTCAGACGGTCCATGCCCCCACCCACTCGCGCCAGCGCAACGACGGTCAGCAGCGGCAACCCGACACCTGTCAGCAAGAAGCCCAATGCCGCCTGCCAGATAAACTCGCCCGACGCCATACCGGCGCTGGGCGGGAAGATGATGTTGCCGGCGCCAAGGAACAGCGCAAATGTCATGAAGCCAAGAGCCAGCAGGTCGAAACCTTTCAAACGATTCATGCGGAAAAAACTACCAAATGGATGACGGCATAAATGAACGCGACGCACATGCCACGAGCGCGACGGGTCAGCGGTTCATATTGGCCTGAATGATGGGATTACGGGTTTCCTTCAGGGATAAGGGGAAACGTCATTCAGCCGGTTGGGCCGAATCCTTCGTTGCACGCTGTCGCTCTTGTGGACCGAACAAGCGTATGAATGAGCGGCAATGATGCCACGATGCGGCGATGGATGCTGACCGGAGCGTCAGCATTGGCCGCGAAAAAACGTCGCGCCGCAGGGTTGAAGCGCTCAACGCGTGATAGATGAAGCGCGGGACCAAGCAGCGATTGAAGCTGCAACATTACCAAACCCAAAGCTGAAAGCCCCGAGGCAGAACCGTCAGGTCTGCCTCGGGGCATGCGAAGACTGAGCAGCTCGAACGCCCGGCTGCAGCCGGGCGGGCGTCACATCAGGCCTTCATTTCCCAGCCAGTCACTTCCGCCAGCGCCTTGCCGATATCGGCAAGCGAGCGAACGGTCTTCACACCGGCGTCCTGCAGGGCTGCGAATTTCTCTTCCGCCGTTCCCTTGCCGCCAGAAATGATCGCGCCGGCGTGCCCCATCCGCTTGCCAGCCGGAGCGGTGACACCCGCGATGTAGGAAACGACTGGCTTGGTCACGTTGGCCTTGATGAAGGCCGCCGCTTCTTCCTCGGCCGAACCGCCGATCTCGCCGATCATGACTATGGCCTCGGTCTGCGGATCATCCTGGAACAGCTTGAGGATATCGATGAAGGTCGAGCCCGGAATAGGGTCACCACCGATGCCAACACAGGTCGACTGGCCGAAACCGGCGTCGGTGGTCTGCTTCACGGCTTCGTAGGTCAGCGTGCCGGAACGCGAGACGATGCCGACCTTGCCGGG
The DNA here is from genome assembly GCF_900114065.1 of Stutzerimonas kunmingensis. GTDB lineage: Bacteria > Pseudomonadota > Gammaproteobacteria > Pseudomonadales > Pseudomonadaceae > Stutzerimonas > Stutzerimonas kunmingensis. Next base: position 170,366 of record NZ_FORS01000002.1, on the reverse strand, counting down.
CATATGGATGTGCCCAGGCTGAATGCCAATCTTGCACTCACCCGGCGTGATCACACCCGGGCAGTTCGGCCCGATCAGGCGCACACCCAGCTCGTCGCACTTGATCTTAACCTCGAGCATATCCAGTGTCGGAATGCCTTCGGTGATGCAGACGATGAGCTTGATCCCACCGAAAGCCGCTTCGAGGATCGAGTCCTTGCAGAACGGCGCCGGCACGTAGATCACCGAGGCGTCAGCACCGGTGGTCTCGACGGCCTCCCGAACGGTGTTGAATACCGGCAGACCGAGGTGCATGGTGCCGCCCTTGCCCGGCGTGACGCCGCCGACCATCTTCGTGCCGTAGGCAATGGCCTGCTCGGAGTGGAAGGTACCTTGCGAGCCGGTGAAGCCCTGGCAAATGACCTTGGTGTCCTTGTTGATCAATACGCTCATTACTTGCCCTCCGCGGCTTTGACAACCTGAATGGCCGCATCGGTCAGGCTGTTCGCACCGATGATGTTCAGACCGCTCTCACTCAGCATCTTGGCGCCCAGGTCGGCGTTGTTGCCTTCCAGCCGCACCACCACCGGCACCTTGACCCCCACTTCACGCACGGCACCGATGATGCCCTCGGCGATCATGTCGCAACGCACGATGCCACCGAAGATGTTCACCAGAACCGCAGCGACATTGCTGTCGGAGAGAATGATCTTGAACGCTTCGGTCACGCGCTCCTCGGTGGCGCCACCGCCCACGTCGAGGAAGTTCGCCGGCGCGCCGCCGTGCAGGTTGACGATGTCCATGGTGCCCATGGCCAGACCGGCACCGTTGACCATGCAACCGATGTTGCCGTCGAGCGCCACGTAATTCAGCTCCCACTTGGCAGCATGCGCCTCGCGCGGATCGTCCTGTGACGGGTCGGCCATGTCGCGCAGCTTCGGCTGGCGATAGATGGCGTTGCTATCGATGTTGATCTTGGCGTCCAGGCAGTGCAGATTGCCGTCGGTCTTGATCACCAGCGGGTTCACTTCCAGCAGGGCCAGGTCATAGTCTTGGAACAGCTGGGCGAGGCCGACGAAGATGTGTACGAACTGCTTGACCTGGTCACCCTTGAGGCCCAACTGGAACGCCAGTTCGCGCGCCTGGAAGGGCTGCGCGCCCACCAGTGGATCGATGGTGGCCTTGAGGATTTTCTCGGGCGTGTCGTGAGCGACTTTTTCGATGTCCACGCCACCTTCGGTCGACGCCATGAAGACGATCCGGCGACTGGCGCGATCGACCACGGCGCCCAGGTAGAGCTCCTTGTCGATATCGGTGCACGCCTCGACCAGAATCTTGCTGACCGGCTGACCATTGGCATCGGTCTGGTAGGTCACCAGACGCTTGTCGAGCCACTGCTGGGCGAACGCCCGGGCCTCATCCTTGCTGCGAACCAGCTTTACGCCACCCGCCTTGCCACGTCCACCGGCATGCACTTGGGCCTTGACCACCCATTGTGTGCCGCCGATCTTGTCGCAGGCTTCCGCTGCTTCCTTCGGGCTATCTACCGCATAGCCTTTGGACACGGGCAGACCGTATTCAGCGAACAGTTGTTTACCTTGGTACTCGTGAAGATTCATGCTTTCTACCGTCTGTTTGGTATTGGCGCATTTACGGCACGACGAACCGCCGTGCCTCCCTCACAAGTCGCTGAAAACTATCTGCTAATTCACGATACCTCTCAGCGACCTGCAATCCTTTTCGAATCTGCAGTTTGCAAAAGGCCCGGCGTATCCGCAGATACGTCGGGCCCGGGTACAGCACGAAGCCGATTAGCGCTTCTTGCGATTGGCGATATGGATGGCGTGGCCATTCACTGCCAAGGCCGCTTCATGCAGCGCTTCGGACATCGTCGGGTGCGAGAACACCATCATGCCCAGGTCTTCGGCACTGGTGCCGAATTCCATGCCGATCGCGCCTTGCTGAACCAGCTCGGCAGCGCTTGGGCCCATGACATGAACGCCCAGCACGCGGTCGGTCTTGGCATCGGCGATGACCTTGACCAGACCAGCGGTGTCGTTGGCAGCCATGGCACGTCCGCTGGCAGCGAACGGGAAGGTACCGACGTTGACTTCAACGCCTTCAGCCTTGAGCGCCTGCTCGGACTTGCCGACCCATGCGATTTCCGGGTGAGTGTAGATGACCGACGGAATCAGGTCATAGTTCATCTGGGTCTTGTGACCAGCGATACGCTCGGCAACCATCACGCCCTCTTCCGAGGCCTTGTGGGCCAGCATGGCGCCGCGAACAACATCACCGATGGCGTAGACGCCAGGGACGCTGGTCGCGCAGTAGTCGTCAACGAAGATGAAACCGCGCTCATCCATATCGACACCAGCATCGGCAGCCAGCAGCTCGGAGGTGACCGGACGACGGCCAACTGCGACGATCAGCTTGTCGAAGGTCATCTGCTGCTCGCCTTCGGCGCTGGTGAAGTTGACGGTCACTTGATCGCCCTTCACTTCCGAACCGGTCAGACGAGCGCCCAGCAGAATCTTCAGACCCTGCTTGGAAAGAACCTTGAACGCTTCCTTGGAGATTTGCTCATCGGCAGCTGGCAGGAACTTTTCCATGGCTTCGATAACGGTCACTTCCGCGCCGAGGCGCGCCCAGACCGAACCCAGCTCGAGGCCGATCACGCCAGCACCGATGACGCCGAGCTTGCCCGGAACGCTCTGAAAGTCCAGTGCGCCGGTGGAATCGACGATGACGTTCTGATCGACCGGCGCCGGCGGAATGTTTACCGGAGTCGAGCCGGAGGCAAGGATGACGTTCTCGGCAGCCAAAGTCTGCACGTTGCCGTCCAGGCCGGTCACTTCAACCTGCTTGCCGGCCAGCAGCTTGCCGTGGCCTTCGAATACGGTCACACCGTTGGCCTTCAGCAGAGCCGAAACCCCACCGGTAAGGTTCTTAACGATCTGGTCCTTGCGCGCGACCATGGTCGAAACGTCCATGGCCACTTCGCCAGTGCTGATGCCATGAACCTTGAAGCTCTCGTGGGCTTCATGAAACTTGTAGGAGCTGTCCAGCAGCGCCTTGGAAGGAATGCAACCTACGTTCAGGCAGGTGCCGCCCAGAGCGGTCTTACCATCCTTGCCCTGGTATTTTTCGATACATGCGGTCTTCAGACCCAGCTGGGCTGCACGAATGGCGGCCACATAGCCGCCAGGGCCGGCACCGATGACGACGACGTCGAATTTCTGGCTCATTACGAATCCTCTTCAAAAGCAGCTAAAAGCCAAAGGCTGTAGGTAGCACGGCCGGCTTTCACCTGACCTGCCAGCTGCAGCCCGTGACGTTTCTATCAGATATCCAGCAGCAGACGGGCCGGGTCTTCCAGCAGGTCCTTCATGGTAACCAGGAAGGTCACCGCTTCCTTGCCGTCGATCAAGCGATGGTCATAGGACAGGGCCAGGTACATCATCGGCAGGATGACCACTTGACCGTTAACGGCCATCGGGCGTTCCTGGATCTTGTGCATACCGAGGATGGCGGTCTGAGGCGGGTTGACGATCGGCGTCGACAGCAGCGAACCAAACACACCACCATTGGAGATGGTGAAGGTGCCGCCAGTCATCTCTTCGATGGTCAGCTTGCCGGCCTTGGCCTTCTTGCCGAAGTTGTTGATGCCGCCTTCGATCTCGGCCAGGCTCATGTGCTCGGCGTTGCGCAGGACCGGAACCACCAGGCCGCGGTCGCTGGAAACGGCGACGCCGATATCCTGATAACCGTGGTAGACGATGTCATTGCCATCGATGGAAGCGTTGACGCCCGGCTGGCGCTTGAGTGCTTCGACCGCGGCCTTGACGAAGAAGGACATGAAGCCCAGGCGCACGCCGTTGTGAGTCTTCTCGAACAGGTCCTTGTACTTGGAACGCAGCTCCATGATCGGCTTCATGTTGACTTCGTTGAACGTAGTCAGCATCGCCATGGAGGATTGCGCTTCGACCAGACGCTCGGCGACCTTCGCACGCAGGCGGGTCATCGGCACGCGCTTCTCGACACGATCGCCTTCGGCGAAGATCGGAGCGGAGGCAGCTGGAGCAGCCGGCTTGGCAGCAGCAGCCGGAGCGGATTTCTTGGCTTCGACGGCGGCAACGACATCTTCCTTGGTCACACGACCATCTTTACCGGTACCGGCGATGCTGTTCGGATCGATGCCGTTCTCTTCGGCCATCTTGCGCGCAGCAGGAGCCAGGATTGGCTCTTCACCTGCGGTTGCGGCAGCAGCCGGAGCAGCAGTTTGAGCCGGGGCAGCAGCCGGCGCAGGTGCGGCGGCGGCAGTAGCACCAGCCTCCAGCTTGCCGAGCAGCTCGCCGCTCAGCACGGTATCGCCTTCGTTCTTGACGATCTCGGTCAGCACGCCGTCAGCTTCGGCGAGCACTTCCATCACCACCTTGTCGGTTTCGATGTCGACGATCAGCTCATCACGCTTGACCGCGTCGCCCGGCTGCTTGTGCCAGGTGGCAACGGTGCCGTCGGCAACCGATTCTGGGAATGTAGGGGCTTTGATCTCGATAGCCATTATTCAGGGGTCCTATTGATTCGGTTTCTACATCGAGGCCGCGATATCGCGGCCCCTTGCACGAAATGGTTAAACGGTGAAGGCGTCCTGCAGCAGTTTTTCCTGCTGTTCGGCATGCATGGAGGCGTAACCGACCGCCGGCGCCGCTGAAGCATCACGACCCGCGTACTGAAGGAACAGTTCCTTCTTGTGTGCGGTGGCCACACGGCGCATGTGATGCTGGCTGCAGTACCAGGCACCCTGGTTCATCGGCTCTTCCTGGCACCAGACGATGTGCTTGAGATTCTGGTAAGGCGCAAGCGCCTCGGCCAGATCCTCTTCCGGGAACGGATACAGCTGCTCGATACGCACGATGGCAATATCTTCGCGGCCTTCGGCACGACGCTTGTCCAGCAGGTCATAGTAGACCTTGCCGCTACACATGATTACACGCTCGACCTTCGCCGGATCGATCGCGTCGACTTCCGGGATAACGGTCTGGAAGGAACCCTGGGTGAGCTCTTCCAGTGTCGAGGTCGCAAGCTTATGACGCAGCAGCGACTTGGGTGTCAGCGCAACCAGCGGCTTGCGCAGCGGGCGAATCGCCTGGCGACGCAGCATGTGGTAGACCTGCGCCGGAGTCGTCGGCACGCAAACCTGGATATTGTGCTCGGCGCACAGCTGCAGGTAACGCTCCAGACGAGCGGACGAGTGTTCCGGGCCCTGCCCCTCATAGCCGTGTGGCAACAGCATGGTCAGGCCACACAGGCGACCCCACTTGTGCTCACCGCTGGTGATGAACTGGTCGATCACTACCTGGGCGCCATTGGCGAAGTCGCCGAACTGCGCTTCCCACACGACAAGCGCATTGGGCATGGTGGTGGCGTAACCGTATTCGAAGGCCAGAACCGCTTCCTCGGAGAGGAACGAGTCGTACAGATCGAAACGCGGCTGACCTTCATAGAGGTGCTGCAGCGGAATGTAGGTACTGCCGTCCTTCTGGTTATGCAGCGCAGCATGGCGGTGCGAGAAGGTGCCGCGGCCGACGTCCTGACCGGAGATTCGTACCGGGTGGCCTTCGAACAGCAGCGTGGCGTACGCCATGACTTCCGCGTAGCCCCAGTTGATGGTGAGCGCGCCCGCACCCATCTTCTGGCGATCTTCAAGAATCTTCGAGACCTGACGCTGCACCACGAAGCCTTCCGGCGTCTGCAGCAGCTTGTTGGACAGATCCTGCAAGGTCTTCAGATCGAAGCTGGTGTCATGACGGGCAGTCCAGGCATGACCCAGATACGGACGCCAGTCAACGAAGAGTTCTTTATTCGGCTCTTTGACCAGGCTCTTGACTACGTGCAGCCCATTGTCGAGCGCCGTACGGTACTCGTCGATCTTGGCCTGAACACGCTCGTCGTCCAACACCTTGGACTGGATCAGCGAATCGGCGTACAGCTCACGAGTGGTGCGCTGCTTGGCGATCTTCTGATACATCAGCGGCTGAGTGCCGCTCGGCTCGTCCGCTTCGTTGTGACCACGACGGCGGTAGCAGATCAGGTCGATGACGATGTCGCGCTTGAACTGCATCCGGTAGTCGACAGCGAGCTGGGTGACGAACAGCACCGCCTCGGGATCGTCTGCGTTCACATGGAAGATCGGCGCCTGGATCATCTTCGCCACATCGGTTGCGTACTCGGTGGAACGAGCATCTTCCTGCTTGTTGGTGGTGAAGCCGACCTGGTTGTTGACCACGATGCGAATGGTGCCACCCGTGCGATAAGCACGGGTCTGCGACATCTGGAAGGTTTCCATCACCACGCCTTGACCGGCGACAGCAGCATCGCCGTGGATGGTTACCGGAAGCACCTTGTCGCCGACCGGATCACAACGGCGATCCTGACGAGCCCGCACCGAACCCTCGACCACCGGGGAAACGATTTCGAGGTGGGACGGGTTGAACGCCATGGCCAGGTGAATTTCGCCACCCGGGGTCATCACGTTGGAGGAGAAGCCCTGGTGATATTTCACGTCACCTGAACTCAGGCCTTCGACCTTCTTGCCTTCGAACTCGTCGAACAGGTCGCGCGGATTCTTGCCGAAGGTGTTGACCAGTACGTTCAGACGGCCACGGTGGGCCATGCCGATGACGATTTCCTTGGTGCCGTAGGAGCCGGAGCGCTGAATGATCTCGTCGAGCAGCGGGATCAGACTCTCGCCACCTTCCAGACCGAAGCGCTTGGTGCCCGGATATTTGGTACCCAGATACTTTTCCAGACCTTCGGCAGCGGTGAGGCGCTCGAGCAGGTGGCTCTTGATCTCCGGCGAGAAGTCCGGGCGGCCACGCACGCTTTCCAGGCGCTGAACGAACCAGCTGCGCTGCTCGGAATCGACGATGTGCATGTACTCGGCGCCGATGGTGCGGCAATAGGTTTCTTGCAGCGCCTGCAGGATTTCGCGCAGAGTGCCTTGTCCGTTGACCATGGCCAGGTCGGCGGTGCGGAACACGGTGTCGAGGTCGGCGTCGGTCAGACCGTAGTTATTGATCGCCAGATCGGCAGGAACGGTGCGCTGTTGCAGGCCAAGCGGATCGAGCTGTGCTGCCTGATGGCCACGCACCCGATAGGCCTGGATCAGGCGCAGGACTTCGATCTGCTTCTTTTCGTGCTCACTGCTGACGCTACCTGCGGACACAGGCTGAGCACGACGCTGGTTCTTGCCCAGCAGGACGAAGTGGTCGCGAATAGTCGAGTGCGATACATCGGCTGAAGCGCTGCCACCGGAGGGCAACTTCTGGAAGTAAGTGCGCCACTCTTCGGGCACAGCGTTGGGATCGTGCAGGTAGAGCTCATAAAGCTCTTCCACATAGGCAGCGTTACCACCGGATAGGTGGGCACTGTCCCACATGCGCTGCATTACGCTTTCTTGCATGTCTGGTCACCTTCGATAAGGAGACACCACCAGCGTGGAAACCGCAGCATGACTTCCCAAGTTCTGAAGCAGCGACTCAGGTAAAGCCACTACGGACCGCGCAGATAGTTCCCGGGCACAAGCCGGGTGCTCCTGCTGGTCATCAAATTTTCAGAGTGGAATCCCGGCTTTGTGAGCTGGGATTCCTACTAAAACTACGGCGCCGAGCTTCAACTTCGGCGCCGCAGGTGTAACGGGTAACGCAATCCGGCCATTCCAGGCTAGCGCATAACCTTTCGCGACCGGGGTGTCATCAGGTGCCGCTCTGCAGCAGCATGTTGCGTATGTGACCGATTGCCTTGGTAGGGTTCAATCCCTTCGGACAAACGTCAACGCAGTTCATGATACCGCGGCAGCGGAACACGCTGAACGGATCGTCCAAACCTGCCAGACGGTTCTCGGTTTCGGTGTCGCGGCTGTCGGCCAGGAAACGATAAGCCTGCAGCGACGCGGCCGGACCGAGAAACTTGTCCGGGTTCCACCAGAAGGACGGGCAGCTGGTCGAGCAGCAAGCGCACAGGATGCACTCGTACAGACCGTCCAGCTTCTCGCGATCTTCCGGACTTTGCAGACGTTCGATAGCCGGTGGCGGCGTATCGTTCATCAGATACGGACGCACTTTCTCGTACTGCTTGTAGAAGATGCTCATATCGACGGCCAAGTCACGAATAACTGGCAGACCGGGCAGCGGACGTACGACCAGCTTGTTGTTCTTGACCACGGCGGACAGCGGCGTGATGCAAGCCAGACCGTTCTTACCGTTGATATTCATCCCATCGGAGCCACACACGCCTTCGCGGCAGGAGCGACGATAGGAGAAACCCTGATCCTGTTCCTTGATCAGAGCCAAGACGTCCAGAACCATCAGATCTTTACCATCGGTATTGACCTGAAAATCCTGCATGAACGGCTTTTCGTCCTGATCGGGGTTGTAGCGATAAACACTCACTTGCAACATATCGTCGACCTCAATAAGTCCGAACCTTGGGCTCGAATGCCGGAACGGTCTTCGGAGCGAAGTTCACGGCACGCTTGGCAACGCGCTTGTCACCCGGGAAGTACAGGGTGTGGCACAGCCAATTCTCGTCATCACGCTCTTCGAAATCTTCGCGAGCATGCGCGCCACGGGATTCCTTGCGGTTCTCCGCGGCAATAGCAGTAGCCTCGGCAACTTCCAGCAGGTTCTGCAGCTCGAGCGCTTCGATGCGCGCGGTGTTGAACGCCTGGCTCTTGTCCGAGATCTTGACATTGGCGATACGCTGACGCAGGTCCACCAGCTGAGCGATACCCTTCTGCATGTACTCGCCGGTACGGAATACACCGAAGTAGTTCTGCATGCAGTTCTGCAGTTCTTTGCGCAGCGGGGCGACGTCTTCACCAGTGGTGCGCTCGTTGAGACCGGCAAGACGGCTCAGGGCGACATCCAGATCGGTTTCGCTGGCACCGCGATGCTCGATACCTTCCTTCAGCGCTTTCTCCAGGTGCAGACCTGCGGCGCGACCGAACACAACCAGATCCAGCAGCGAGTTGCCGCCCAGGCGGTTGGCGCCATGCACCGATACACAAGCCACTTCGCCTACTGCGAACAGGCCATCGATGATGGTGTCATTACCATTGGCGTCTTGAGTGATGGCCTGACCATGAATATTAGTGGCGATACCACCCATCATGTAGTGACACGTCGGCACGACCGGTACCGGAGCGGTCACCGGATCGACATGCGCAAAGGTCTTCGACAGTTCACAGATGCCCGGCAGGCGGCTGTGCAGCACTTCTTCACCGAGGTGATCCAGCTTCAGCATCACGTGGTCACCATCCGGGCCACAGCCATTGCCAGCCAGGATTTCCTTGACCATGGAGCGCGCAACGACGTCACGACCAGCCAGGTCTTTCGCATTAGGAGCATAGCGCTCCATGAAACGCTCGCCGTGCTTGTTGATCAGGTAGCCACCTTCACCACGGCAACCTTCGGTTACCAGCACACCCGCGCCGGCGATACCAGTCGGGTGGAACTGCCACATCTCGATATCTTGAACCGGCACGCCCGCGCGCAGCGCCATGCCCACGCCGTCGCCGGTGTTGATCAGAGCATTGGTGGTCGAAGCATAGATGCGACCAGCACCACCAGTCGCAAGAACAGTGGCCTTCGAACGAATGTAAACGGTTTCACCGGTTTCGATGCAGATGGCGATAACACCAACGACCGCACCATCCTGGTTCTTAACCAGATCGACCGCATACCACTCATTGAGGAATACGGTGTCGTTCTTCAGGTTGCCCTGATAGAGGGTGTGCAGCAGTGCATGACCAGTACGGTCGGCGGCAGCGCAGGTACGAGCAGCCTGCCCGCCCTTGCCGAAATCCTTGGACTGACCACCGAACGGACGCTGATAGATACGACCCTGCTCGGTACGGGAAAACGGCAGGCCCATGTGCTCGAGCTCGAACACAGCTTCCGGGCCGACGGAACACATGTATTCGATAGCGTCCTGGTCACCGATGTAGTCGGAACCCTTGACGGTATCGTACATATGCCAGCGCCAGTCATCATTCGGATCGGCCGAAGCGATGGCGCAGGTGATGCCACCCTGAGCGGAAACGGTGTGCGAACGAGTCGGAAAAACCTTGGTGACCACAGCGGTTTTGTGACCGGACTGGGACAACTGCAGCGCCGCGCGCATACCGGCGCCACCGCCACCAACGATGATGGCGTCAAAAGAAAGCGTACGAATGTTAGCCATGAATCAGATACCCCAAAGAATCTGCACGCCCCAGACGAAGAAGGTGAACATGGCAATGCCACACACCGCCTGGAACAGGAAACGAACGCCGGTAGCCCACTTGCCGATCGCCATGTTGGTCAGGTAGTCAGTGGAAATCGTCCACATACCAACCCACGCGTGCACACTCAGGGCAACCAGCGCCAACAGGCTGAAGATCCGCATCCAGTTGGCCGAAAACAGCTCATGCCACTGTGCATACTCCAAGTCCGGGTTCGCAATCAGGTACCCAAGCAGGAACAGAAAATAAGCCGCAAGAACCACTGCAGAAACGCGCTGTGCCATCCAGTCGTACAGACCCGAGCGCGAAAAGTTGGTGACATTGGTTACCATATCCACACTCCCGCCAGAACGATCAGCACCGCCGACACGGCGATTACGATTTTCGAGCCCAGCTTGCCGCCTTCCAGCGTCTCGCCATGCCCAGTGTCCATGATCAGGTGACGCACACCCGCCACCAGGTGATACAGCAGTGCGGACAGCAACGCCCAGCTCACCAGCTTGGCCAGGGGACTGCTCAGATACGCACGAACATCCTCAAAGCCCTCTGGCGAAGACAACGAGGTATCGAGCGCAAGCAGCAGCAAGGCGACACCGACGAACAGGATGACACCGGATACACGGTGGAGAATCGACGTGTAAGCAGTGATGGGGAGTTTTATTGTCCTAAGATCTAAGTTTACAGGTCGTTGGCTTTTCACGGCTTTTTTTCACACTTGAGAGCCCCAGAGCGCAGGGCAAAGTTGTTGGGAAGAGTACGCAGCAGTACCCGCTACCCACGAGTGACAACCTACAGAATACTGCCTGTAAGGCCCCTGCCGGTCGGTGTCCGAGTATAAACAGTTAGGTCACTAATGACAATGTGGTGAAGTGCCACTAAAGGCTGATAGCAGCCCCTATATAAATACCGTAAACAGTGCACCCAAGCTGTACGCATCCCCCTGCAGAGCCCTCTACGGCATGGGTTCACGCAAATTGACTTTGCGATTTATCACTCTATAGTGATGCGGGCCCTGCGTGGGGGGCCATGATGATTCCAAGCACAAAACAGGAGGCCATACATGGCTGACAAGAAAGCGCAGTTGATCATCGAGGGCGCTGCCCCCGTCGAACTGCCCGTTTTAACCGGTACCGTAGGGCCTGATGTAATAGACGTACGAAGCCTGACCTCCACGGGTCACTTCACCTTCGATCCCGGCTTCATGTCGACCGCCTCTTGCGAGTCCAAGATCACCTACATCGATGGCGACAAGGGCATCCTGCTGCATCGTGGCTACCCAATCGAGCAACTGGCGGAAAAATCCGACTACCTCGAAACCTGCTACCTGCTGCTGAACGGCGAATTGCCGACCACCGAGCAGAAAGCCAAGTTCGTCGACACCATCAAGAACCACACCATCGTTCACGAGCAGCTGAAGTCGTTCCTTCACGGTTTCCGTCGCGACGCTCACCCGATGGCTGTGATGTGCGGCATCGTCGGCGCACTCTCGGCCTTCTACCATGACTCGCTGGACATCAATAACCCCCAGCATCGTGAAATTTCCGCACACCGCCTGGTCGCGAAGATGCCGACCATCGCGGCCATGGTCTACAAGTATTCGATGGGCCAGCCGTTGATGTATCCGCGCAACGACCTGAACTACTCGGAAAACTTCCTGCACATGATGTTCAACACACCGGCCGAGATCAAACCGATCAGCCCGGTGCTGGCCAAGGCAATGGATCGCATCTTCATCCTGCACGCCGACCATGAGCAGAACGCCTCCACCTCTACCGTCCGCCTGGCAGGCTCCACCGGCGCCAACCCGTTCGCTTGTATCGCAGCCGGCATCGCTGCACTGTGGGGGCCGGCACACGGCGGCGCGAACGAAGCCGTGCTGACCATGCTGGACGAGATCGGCGACGTCTCGAATGTCGAGAAATTCCTGGCCAAGGCCAAGGACAAGAACGATCCGTTCAAGCTCATGGGCTTCGGTCACCGCGTCTACAAAAACTTCGATCCGCGCGCCAAGGTGATGAAGCAGACTTGCGACGAAGTGCTCGGCGAGCTGGGTATCAATGACCCACAGCTGGAGCTGGCAATGAAGCTGGAAGAGATCGCACTGAATGATCCCTACTTCGCTGAGCGCAACCTGTACCCGAACGTCGACTTCTACTCCGGCATCATCCTCAAGGCGATCGGTATTCCGACCAGCATGTTCACCGTGATCTTCGCCCTGGCGCGGACGGTTGGCTGGATTTCGCACTGGAAGGAAATGATAGCCTCAGGCCAGAAAATTGGCCGTCCGCGTCAGCTGTACACCGGCCATCCGCAGCGCGACCTGCCACGCTGAGCTTTAGCTGAAACGAAGAAGGCTGCCCAAGAGGCAGCCTTTTTTTTATGTCTAACGCCACGACCTGAATAAACCCTCCGAAACCTCGACCAGGATAGCGCCGTGGCAGCGTCGAGCGTCCAAGACCGCCACTTGGCAATAAACCGTTTTGCTGCGCTACCGGCTCCATGTTGCTGGCCGACCTCGGGACGAAGCTTGTCCCAGGTGAACAACATTCCATTCGCCAACCACAGTTTGCGTAAGATCAGCCAAACCCAACAACGATTACTGAGTGGGTGAAAGTTGTCGAAAATGCGGTCGGTACAGCGCAGCGGAACTACCTACCGTCCAATACGCCACGCCACGACCCAGAGAGCGCCATCAGGCTGCATCGCATCGACTCAGGTTTGCCGCCAAAAAAAACCATGTGCATCTATGACTGCTACCGCCGTCCGGCCGTGCCTACACGCCAATCCCGACATCACGCGGTCGCTTGCTCCAACCACCCGAGCAATCGAATAGCATCCTGACGGCTATCACCACAGACCGAGTGATCCGCCTGGAACGCGGTACAGACAGCAGGCCGCGAGGGCTGGCCAAACAATCCGCATAGATTGCGTTCCGAAAGATGCAAGCAACGCTCACCCGCCGGCTTGCCATAAGGCATGCCTGGAATCGGCGAGCTGATCGAAGGGGCAATACAACAGGCACCGCAACCGGGACGGCAACTCATTTGCAATTGTCCGAAATGAAAAACGGGGCGGCGATAATAATGAGTGTTCGCGCAAAAGGCATTAGCGCCAACGGGCGCCTTTCGGGCACTTGCGAGGCAGGCGACGAATCAATAGGATCCGCCATCGCCCCGGAGTATCGCCCCATGCCCATCTGGCTACAGACCGCTGCCCTGCTCTGCTTTTCGAACCTGTTCATGACCTTCGCCTGGTACGGCCATCTCAAAACGCTTAATGGCAAGCCTTGGGTAATCGCGGCACTGATCAGCTGGGGCATCGCGCTTTTCGAGTACCTGATCATGGTGCCCGCCAACCGCATCGGCTACACCGAGCTATCGATCGGCCAACTGAAGATCATGCAGGAGGTGATCACTCTGATGATCTTCGTGCCGTTTAGCGTGCTGTACATGCAGCAGCCGTTGAAACTCGACTACCTGTGGGCCGGGCTGTGCCTGCTGGGTGCGGTGTATTTCATCTTCCGCTCATGAGCCTGGCCGCCTTAGAGCCCGGAATTAGCAGCCTCATTCGATATGCCAGCGACCTGATGACGCCATCAAGCCGCTTCGGCATACTGGCCGCCCTTTACCGCACCCTTAGAGGTTTCGAATGTTCAAGGTCAACGAGTACTTCGACGGCACCGTCAAATCCATCGCCTTCGACATGGCAGCCGGACCGGCGACGATCGGCGTCATGGCGCCAGGCGACTATGAGTTCGGCACCAACCAGTTGGAAGTCATGCACGTGGTCGCCGGCAGCCTGGACGTGAAATTGCCAGGAAACGAAAGTTACGAAACGTTCGGCGCTGGCACCCAGTTCACCGTGCCGGCGAATAGCAAGTTTCAGCTGAAGGTGGCGGAGGCGACTGCCTACCTGTGCGAGTATCGATAAGCGATTCTGATACGAAGCGAAGGACCATCGTTACGGTGGATGGATGAAGCGTCATCCACCCTACGTCACGACGACACCCGTAGGGTGGGCTTCAGCCCACCAACCTACCCAACAACCTGTTCAGCCATGGCTCCAAAGGCTTAGCTGGAAAACGCTTCCGACCGAGGCGTGCATAATTTCCAATCGCGGATGTCGTTATAACCCCGCCTCACCCTAACGGTTTATAGGCTCGGTTAACGTGCTTCGACTGATTCAACCGAGTCAATTCGCCCGCCAAGCGCTCTCGCTCCCCGCGGCCGACTTGCTGAAGGTCGTCGTACAAACGCGACAGCTCCGCGAGTTGCTCGCGTAAGCCAGCATCAAACGCATCTTCATCGCGCAAGGTGGCTACGAGGGCGCGGCACTCTTCATCCAGCACCGCTATGGCTTCCCAGTCACCTGCCGCCAGTGCATCGCGCAGCCTGTCGGCCAGCGTAGCGAACGCCTGTTTGCGTGACTGCATGAATGCCCTCAAAAAATTAGTCGAATCGTGCGAGAGACGTCGAACTGTCTATGCCCGTCGGGTCAGACAATCTATACCTTCGGTGCGATCTGATCCCAGGCCAGCTTGATCTCGCCCAACAGTTTGCCAACTTCGTTCAGCTTGTCGATATCGTTATGCCGGCTCGCCTCGAACAGGCGCATCGTCATGTATTCGTAGAGTCGGTCGAGGTTCTCTGCCAACTCACCGCCAACACTCTTATCGAGCCCATCGCGCAAGCCACCGACAATATTAATGGCCTTGCCAACAAGCACGCCCTTTTCGGCAAAGGCCTCACGCTCCATGGCACCTTTAGCCTGCGCGATGCGATCTAGACCACCCTGCATCAGCATCTGGATCAAGCGGTGCGGATCAGCTTCGTTGACCTGAACCATAACGCCAACCTGCTGATACTGCTTCATTGCTGTCATTGCATTCATTTGGATAAGCCCCTTGCCACATCAAGTTTGCATGTACAGCTTATCGGTCGAGTTCGCTCAAGCTTGATAGCAGTTGGATAAACCACAGTAATAAAAAAAACCGCCTCGGCGGCGGATTGAAATTAATGGAGAGTTTCACCAGTTTGGAGGACCGGACCATTCTTCGCTGATCATCGGAGTAAGGATTGGCAATTCCGTGCGCCGTTGGCTGCGTTTCCGAGGTATGCGCACCGAGACCAGAACGGTAGGCGTCACGCTTGTAGAAGTTCGCTGTCGGACCAGCGTCAGCCGTTCAGATAGGTTGTGTGGCGCTCCGCTGGTGGGCTGAAGCCCACCCTACAGGTTGAAGCCCACCCTACAGGGGACGTCAAAACGTAGGGTGGGCTTCAGCCCACCACATTGGCCGGCCAAAGCAATTTATCTTTTGGAATTACTCGCCGCCCACGGCAGGTTTTCCAGCGAAGCAATAAGGCTGCTTGACGTGTTGGCCAGCTGCCCAACCAGCAGATCCATCGCGTTGAACTGCTTGTAGAGCCGGTCCTGCAGCGAGGTGATGCGCCGGGTGAGATCTTCTTTCTGCTTGTCGATACCGGAGATGGTCTCCGTCATCTGTTTATTGCGTTGCTCGAGAATACCGCCGGTTTCGCTATAGGGCTTCAGCTTTTCATCCAGCCGTGTCGCCAGGCCTTTCTCGCCAGTAAACAATGCAGGCAGCTCGGTAAAGTTGCTGTCCATTACCTTGCTCAACTTGGCATCGTCGATCTTCAGCGTGCCGTCTTTCTGCGTGGTAATGCCCAGGTCAGCCAGCGCCCGGAGCGCGCCGTCACCCTGCACATTGGTCAATTCGCTGCGAATCGTCCCCAACAACGTTCGCGCCGTAGCATCCCCTACCAACGCGCCGGTAACAGGAGCCTTGCCGTCACCCACGCTTGTAACCTTGGTCTGCGCGTTGATCACGCCGATCAGCTTGTTGTAGCTGTCGACAAAAGACTGGATCTGCTTTTTAACGCCTGCCTTGTCTTCTGCAACACTGATAGTCAGCGGTTCGTTGTCTGGCGTTTTAGCCTTGAGATCGAGCGTAACGCCCTCGATGGCGCCTTCGATCTTGTTGGTCTTGCTGGTCACCACCATGCCATCGACAGTTATCTGGGCACTTTGAGCCATTTGCAGCGCCTTTGGCCCGGGGTTTGCCGCATAGGCAGCCAGCGCATCTTGATACTGCGCCGCGGTCAAGCCGTCCGCTTCGGGTTTCTGGACTAGCGCGCTGGTTTCGAGATCAGTCAAATCGAAACGGCCCGCAGCAGGATCTGACGACGTGGCCTGAACGGTAATATCCTCACCCTTGCCCGTTGCTGTACTGCTCAGCACAAGTCGAGCACCGGTGTCATCCGTAACAATAGTGGCAGACACGCCAAGCTCTACGCCGGCCTTGTTGATCGCATCGCGAATACCGGCCAAGGTGTTGTTGCTTTCGTCGACGTCGATGCTCAGGGACTTGTCCTGCTGGCCTACCTTTACCGTCAGCGTCCCGCTGCCGAAAGTCGCCGGCTGATCCACCGAGTTCTCGAACGACCGCAATGCAACCTTGCTGCTCGTCGCTAAGCTTTTCACCTCGACCTGATAACTGCCCGCGCCCGCCTTGGTACTAGCGGTAATACCAACCAGGTCGGACTTGCTCGACGTAGCCGAACGCGCCTGGAACAGCTCCGGCTTGTTCAATCCGCCCAGCGCCGTCTGAAAATCGCTGATTGCGCTTTTCAACGCACCGATGGCAGTAATCTGGGTGGTGGTTTTCTTTTCGAGGTTGGCCAGCTGTGTTTCCTTGGGCGCGCGCTCGGCAGCGACCATGCTCTTTACGATGCTGTCGATGTCGATGCCTGAACCAATACCTGTTACGCCAGCCATAGCCTTACCTCGTCAAGAAACTGTTAGCCGCAGAGCTCAATACAAAAATCGTACCGTCACGCTTTGGCTTCAAATAACAAACTACGCATTTCATCCAATCGCTCGGTAAGGCGAAGGATTTCCTCCGACGGTATCTGCCGAACAACTTTACCTGACTCGTTATCAATCACCCGAACAACCACGTCGCCCGTAGAATCGTCGACGCTGAAGCTCAGATCGCGCTGGATATCTTGCATCTGCGACCGAAGCTTCTCGACCAGATCAGCGGTGCTTTCCTGCTCTTCGCCTTTTACGGAAGCCGTTACTGGCTGAATCGTATCGGACGCAGAAAACCCAGCCTCTTTGCGGAGGCTGGGTGGCGATCCAGCAGTCATCTGTGTTTGCGGTGCGGTTCCGCCAGTTACTTTTCCGACGTCCATTGATTCACCTCTCATGAATCAATGAGGGTAGAGCGCAGCCCTACCCTCATCATTAACGCCTTCTGCTCGATTACTGCAGCAGACTCAGAACAGCCTGCGGCAGCTGCTTGGCCTGGGCGAGGATCGCGGTGCCAGCCTGTTGCAAAATCTGGTTCTTGCTCAGATTGGCGGTTTCGGCTGCGAAGTCGGTGTCTTCGATACGGCCCCGAGCAGCGGAGACGTTTTCGGAGATGCTCTGCAGGTTGGCGATGGTATTATCGAAGCGGTTCTGCACAGCACCGAGGTCGGCACGCTGAGAGTCGATCGCCTTAATAGCGCCATCGATAATCTGGATAGCATCCTGAGCTTTTAAATCTGTCGAAACGTCAACCGCCTCGACGCTTTTCGTCTCTGCTGCAACAGTAGCGCTTGTCCCAGCATTGGATGCTGTCGCGCCAAATACGGCCGTCACGGTAGCGGCTGTTCCAGATATATCTATAGTCGCATCGCCTGCTACAACTGTTTCGCCTACGACAGCCGTATCTAGTTTCAGCTTTTCCACACTGCCAGTGGTATCCACAGATGCCGTGAGCCCAACAATGCCTTTATTATTAATTCGATCGGCCAATGTTTGAGCCGTATCTCCGGCTGAAACAGAAATTCCCACCGCGTCGTTTTCACCAACTTTAATTTTCAACTCACCAGCTGCAGATCCGGCAATAGCAGCAGCGGCTAAGTCTACGCCGCTCAAAGTGGCTGTTGCGCGGGTCTTCTCAGCGATAGTTCCTTCAAGGGAGCTTGGGTCCATAGCGCCGATAAATACCGATATCGTCTCGTTCGCATTAGAGCCAACCTGGAAATTGCGAGAGCCGAAAGAGCCGTCTAGCAACTTCTGGCCGCCGAAACTCGTAGTATCACTAATACGTTTCAGTTCATCTTTCAGCTGCGAGACTTCCTTTTGCAACGATTCACGATCGTTCCCATCGTTGCTGCCGTTAGCAGATTGCAAAGCCAAATCACGCATCCGCTGCAGAATATTGGTGGACTGTTGCAGCGCACCTTCGGCAGTTTGAGCCAACGAGATTCCGTCATTCGCGTTACGTACAGCCACACCTAAGCCATTAATCTGGCTAGTGAGGCGGTTTGATATTTGCAGACCAGCAGCGTCATCCTTAGCACTGTTGATGCGGCTACCAGTAGATAGACGCTCCATGGAGGTCGCAAGCGCATTGGATGATGACTGCAGATTACGCTGAGTGTTGAGCGACGCAATGTTTGTATTAACTGTAAGAGCCATGATGTGCCTCCAAGGGCGCTAGTTACGTTGGTTGCCTGAGCTTGCGACTCCGGGCCGGCTTTTGCCCAGGCACCCATTGAGTTCGCATTCGATTAGCTTATCGGCGTCGTTTCGGTGAGCTTTAGGAGGCGGTTGAAAATAATTTTGCAAGCCCCGAGAACAACCTGTACGACACCGGCGAATCCGCAAACAAGCGAGCCCGCCTGCAAGGTTTTCGGACGTTGGGTGGAAATCTTTAATGTTTGAATAGAAGGTGGCGAGGTGAGTGACAGGCCAGTGCGGGAGTGTTTGCTTCAGGAGTGGCCTGGAAGCCCTTTTCACCACGAGGGCGCGCCCTCCCACAGGGCTGGAGTCAGCCGCTGCTGTTGTAGAAGGGCTGTCCTCTGCGCGAAGCTTTGCTTTGCTTTGCTTTGCACTGCCTGGAAAGGCCATTTCGCCGCGGGACGCACCTCCCACGAGAAGCGGGCCGTAGCCGCCCGTGACTTGGGCTAGGTGACTCGCCTTCGGTGCGAAGCTGACTAGCTGATCTTTGAGTTAATGCTCAAGTTCAGCAAGCCGTTCCAGAAAGGCATCCTCGTCGTTAACCGCCAAGCCCAGCTCATTAGCCTTTGCCAGCTTCGATCCAGCTCCTGGTCCAGCTACCACTACGCTCGTCTTGGCTGAAACGGAACCCGAAACCTTGGCGCCTAACGCCTCCAGCCTCGCTTTGGCCTCATCGCGGCTCATGCTTTCCAGCGTGCCGGTGAGTACCCAGGTCTGGCCTGCCAAGGGAAGCCCTTCCGCCGTTTTCCGTTCGCTTTGCCAGTGCATGCCGAACTCGTGCAGCTGGGCCTCGATGGCACGGGCGCGCTCGGCGTTGGCCGGGTCGTCGAAATAGTCGCGTAATGCACGAGCGGCCTTTTCGTTGAGGCGCTCGACCTGACGCAGATCCAGCCAGTCAGCTTCGATAATGCCTTCAAGACTGGCGAAACGGTCGGCGAGGCGTTGGGCACCGGTGGTGGCGATGAAGGGAATGTTCAGCTTGTCGAGCAGCTCGGCCAAGGTTGCGCAGGCGGCAAACTCAGGATGAACGTCACCTTCCTCCTGCAGCTGCACGCCACGCTCGCGCAGCTGCTTGATGACGAGCTGGTTATGGTCATCTTCGAAAAAGCTATGGATTTCGTGCGCGACCTCCAATCCGATATCAGGCAGGTAAACCAGCACGTCTGGCAAAGCCCGGCTAATGCGATCGAGTGAACCTAGCGCACGCGCGAGCAGCTTCGCAGTGCCCTCGCCGACGTCTGGTATACCCAGCGCATAGATGAAGCGCGCCAACGACGGTCTGCGGCTGGCGTCGATGGATTTGAGCAGGTTGCGGCTCGATACTTCGGCGAAGCCTTCCAGCGCCAGTACCTGTTCAAAGCTCAGTGAGTAGAGATCGGCCGGCGAGCTGACCAATCCGGTATCGACCAGTTGCTCGACGATCTTGTCGCCGAGGCCGTCGATGTCCATGGCCCTGCGGGAGACGAAATGGATGATCGCCTGCTTGAGCTGCGCCTGACAGGCCAGGCGGCCGACGCAACGATAGATGGAGCCTTCGCTGACCGACTCCCTCCCCTTGCTGCGCTTGATCAATTGGGTGCGTTCAACATCCGAGCCACAGACCGGGCAATGCTCAGGCACTTGGACGTGGCGTGCGTTCTCGGGGCGACGCTCAGGGATGACGCCAAGAATCTGCGGAATAACGTCGCCGGCGCGGCGAACAATAACCGTATCGCCGATCATCACGCCCAGCCGCGCGACCTCATCCATGTTATGCAGCGTGGCGTTCGAAACCGTCACGCCGGCGACCTGCACGGGCTTCAGCCGCGCGACCGGCGTAATGGCGCCGGTGCGCCCCACCTGAAACTCCACGTCCAGCAGCTCGGTCACTTCTTCGCGAGCCGGAAACTTGTGCGCGATGGCCCATCGCGGTTCCCGCGCACGGAAGCCCAGCTCGCGCTGCTGCGCGGTGGAATTGACCTTGAACACGACGCCGTCGATTTCGTAAGGCAGCGCGTCGCGCTTTTCGCCAATCGCGTGATAGTAGTCGCGGCACTCCTGCACGCCCTTCGCCAGCTTGAGCTCGCGACTGATAGGCAGGCCCCACGTTTTAAGCGCTTCGAGGATGCCGATGTGAGTGCCCGGTAGATCACCGTCACTGCGACCGACGCCGTAGGCACAGAGCTCCAGCGGACGGCTGGCGGTTATCTTCGAATCCAACTGACGCAGGCTTCCAGCAGCGGCGTTGCGAGGATTGGCGAAGGGTTTGCCGCCGCTTTCCAGCTGTCGCGCGTTGAGCGCTTCGAAGCCGGCCTTCGGCATGTAGATCTCGCCGCGCACCTCGAGTACCGCAGGCCAGCCACTGCCATGCAGCTTCAATGGAATGTTGCGTACGGTGCGCACGTTGGCGCTGATGTCCTCACCCGTGCTGCCATCGCCCCGGGTGGCGCCGCGCACCAGATGACCGTTCTCATAAAGCAGGCTGACCGCCAGACCATCCAGTTTGGGTTCGCAGCTGTACTCGACCACAGCGCCATCGCCGAACAGGTCGCCCGCCGGCAGATCCAGCCCTTCGCGCACGCGGCGGTCGAAATCGAGCAGATCCTGCTCATCGAAGGCGTTGCCCAGGCTCAGCATCGGTACTTCGTGGCGCACCTGACCGAACGCCGCCAGCGCCGCGCCACCGACCCGCTGGGTTGGCGACTCGGGTGTCACCAGCTCCGGGTGCTCCGCCTCGAGCGCCTTGAGCTCATTGAACAGACGGTCGTACTCGGCGTCGGGAACGCTGGGTTCGTCGAGCACGTAGTAGCGGTAGTTGTGGGCGTCAATTTCGCTGCGCAGTTCGGCGATGCGCTCGGCGGCGGTTTGGGCGGAAGGCATAGGGACGGAGCCGTGACTGGGGCTGTGCTGATTCAGACCGCATCAGCGCGCCTTGGTTGATAGTGAGGCGTCGGATTCTAGCCGAATGCGCAATCGAAGGCAGGTTCGCGGCTTTGGCTAGTCGGAGGCTGGAAGCGCAGCGGGACGGCCTCAGCCATCCCGAATCAAACTGCTCACTGATGGACAGAGGCGGAGCGCGCCCGTCAATGGAATGGCTGCACTGGAGACATGAGCATGAGACGGCGCGAGCAAGCCACGTCTGCTAACACACAACACCGGGCGCAAGGCCCGGTGCAAATATCACTCAACGCTGCTTGATGGTCATCTGCCGGCGTTCGAACTCGACGATGCGCTGGCGGTAGTGCTCGATGGTCTGGGCGGTGAGAACGCTGCGCTGGTCATCCTTCAACTCGCCGTTGAGCTCCTGGGACAGCTTGCGCGCCGCAGCAACCATGACATCGAAGGCCTGCTTCGGATGGCGTGGGCCGGGCAGACCGAGGAAGAAGCTCACGGCCGGCGTGGTGAAGTGATCGATGTCGTCCAGATCGAAAGTACCAGGCTTGACGGCATTGGCCATGGAGAACAGCACCTCGCCATTGCCGGCCATGCTTTCGTGGCGATGGAAGATGTCCATTTCGCCGAAGCGCAGGCCACTCTCGAGAATGTTCTGCAGCAGCGCCGGACCACGGAAACCGTGAGGATCACGGCAAATGACGTTGATAACGAGTACTTCCTCGACGGGCGCCAGTTCCTTCTGCGGCTGGTCTTTCCCTTCCTCGTCATCACCAACAACCGGATCGAGCAGCGTCGGTACAGGCTCGTCGCTGTTGAGCTGGAGGTCGCCCTGAAAGGGTTCGTTCTGCCGGCGCTTCTTGCCGGACTCGCGCGCGCTCACCGTCGGCATGTCGCCCTCATCCAGAGAAGGCTCTTGATCGCGATTAACCACACGCGCCGGGCCTAGAAGCTCCGGAGAATCGTCGGCATCGGGAAGGTTGGAGAGGCTGCGGTCCAGCTTGAATTTCAGCTTGCCCTTGCCACCGCGCATGCGACGCCAGCCGTCGAACAGAATGCCGGCAATGACAATGATGCCGATGACGATCAGCCACTCGCGCAGACCGATATCCATTAATGCTTTAACCTCTGAATTCGATGATAAAGACGCAACGAACAGTCACTTGGGACTGCTTCAAGCGCATCGCAAAAATTGTGCTCTAAGCTAGCACGACGAACGGTAACTTTGCACCGTGCGGTAGTTCTCTTTTTATAGCGTTCCTTGTATCAAAAATGCTCAAACACGCGGCTTAATCCTAGGCTTCGACGAGTGCAACGGCCTGCTCGACGTCGACCGTCACCAGGCGTGAGCAGCCCGGCTCATGCATGGTCACACCCATCAGCTGATCGGCCATTTCCATGGCGATCTTGTTGTGGGTGATGTAGATGAATTGCACTTTCTCCGACATCTCCTTCACCAAGCGCGCGTATCGACCGACGTTCGCATCATCCAGCGGTGCGTCAACTTCATCGAGCATGCAGAACGGCGCGGGATTGAGCTGGAAGATGGCAAAAACCAGCGCCAGCGCCGTCAACGCCTTTTCGCCACCGGAAAGCAGGTGAATGGTGCTGTTCTTCTTTCCGGGCGGGCGCGCCATGATCGCCACCCCGGTATCGAGTAAATCTTCTCCGGTAAGTTCCAGATAGGCATTGCCGCCGCCGAACACTTTCGGGAAAAGCGCCTGTAGGCCACCGTTGATCTGATCGAAGGTCTCTTTGAAGCGGTTGCGAGTTTCCCGGTCGATCTTGCTGATGACGTTTTCCAGCGTATCCAGCGCCTCGACCAGATCATCGTTCTGCGCATCGAGGTAACGTTTGCGTTCCGATTGCTGCTGGTACTCATCGATCGCCGCGAGGTTGATCGGGCCCAGGCGCTGAATGCGCTGGCCAAGGCGCTCCAGCTCCGCCTCCCAACGCGGCTCGTCTGCATCGGCAGGGAGCGTGCCAAGCACGCCATGCAGATCGTAGCCGTCCTCCTGCAGCTGATCCTGCAAAGCCTTGCGGCGGACGCTCAGCCCTTGCCAATCCAGCCTTTGCTGCTCCAGCTGCCCACGTAGCAGCTGCGCTTGCTGCTCGGCCTGAGTGCGGCGTTTTTCGGCATCACGCAGCTCGCGGTCGGCGTCTTCCAAGGCCAGTCGCGCATGCTTGAGTTCGTCTTCGACACCCATGCGCCGCTCCAGCAGCTCTTCGAGCTTCATGCGCAGTTCTTCCAGCGGTGCCTCGCCCTCCTCCAGGTTCAGCGTCAGCTGCTCGCGGCGCTCGATGGCACGTTCGAACTGTTGCTCCAATCGCTCCAGCGCCTGCCGGGTGGACTCGTACTGCGCCTTGAGTGAACCGACCCGCAACGCCAGCTGATGCGCCTGGTCCTTGTGCTGACGGGCATCTTGGCGAATGCGATCGAGCCGCTCGCGAATGCCGTCGCGACTGGCCAGCAATGTCTCGCGCTGCTCGGTGTCATGGGCCATCGCATCCAGCGCGTCCTGTAGTTGCAGACGCGCCTCGCCAAGCTGTTCGGTCTCGATCTCGCGCTGTTCGTTCTGCTCGGAAAGCTCTTCATCCAGACGCTGGCGGCGCAGCGACAACTGCTCGAGGCGCGCTTGCCCGGCAGATAGCTGCGCCTTGAGATCGCTATGGCTGCGAGCTTCCTCCTGCTGCCGACGACGCTGCTGCTCGCGCTCGTCTTCGAGACGGGCCTGATCGCTACGCAACTCAGCGATGCGCTCTTCAACTGCCGCCAGGGCGGTTTCACGCTCTTCGCGCTCTGCCTGTAACCGCTCCAGTTCCTGCCCGCGGGCGAGCACACCAGATTCGGCCTCGCTGGCGCGCCGCACCCGCAGAAAATGCCGACCGACCCAGTAGCCGTCGCGGCTTACCAGACTTTCGCCGTCGTTGAGACCCGAGCGCGCGGCCAGCGCCTGCTCCAGCGAATCGACCGGACGCACGTTGCCCAGCCAGGGCG
The DNA here is from genome assembly GCF_900114065.1 of Stutzerimonas kunmingensis. GTDB lineage: Bacteria > Pseudomonadota > Gammaproteobacteria > Pseudomonadales > Pseudomonadaceae > Stutzerimonas > Stutzerimonas kunmingensis. The sequence continues at coordinate 145,701 of NZ_FORS01000002.1, read as the reverse complement.
ACAAATCCAGAGCGGACTCGACCAGATCGAGCAAGCTACCAGCGCGGCGCGCACCGCCATTTGCAGGACTGACCAGCCGCAGGTCGCCCTGTTCGAAGCCCTCGAACTCGATCGCCGCAAAATCATCCAGCAGCACGGCATGCAGATCGGCGCCCAACACGGTTTCCACCGCCACTTCCCAACCGGGCTCGACACGCAGCCCTTCGGCGAGGCGCGGGCGCTTTTCCAACCCTTGCTCACGCAGCCACTCGCCGACGCCTTTGCCGGGGTCCATCGCCGCCTGCTGCAGCGCCTCCAGCGAGGCGATGCGGCCATTCAGACGCTGCAGATCACCCTGCGCCTGCTGCTGCGTCTGGGTCGCCTGCTGCAACGCTTCACGCAATTGCTCCAGGCGTTCATTGAGCGCATCGCCAGCCGCGGCGAGCGCTTCGAGATCGAGCTCACTGGCGGCAAGCTGCTCGCCCAGCTCGAGAATCGCCACATCTTCAGGATCGGTAACCAGCAGCGCACGTTCGTCATCCAGCCGACGTTGACGTTCGGCCAACCGTTCCAGACTCTGCTCCAGCTGCTGGATGCGCGACTGCTGGACCTCAGCCACGCGGCGTGGCTCAGCGCTGAGCTGATTGAAGCGTTCCCATTGTTCCTGCCAGCTCTGCATGGCCGACTCCGCCTCTTCCAGCTGGACGGCAGATTCCTCCGCGGCGGCGCCGGAGAGTTCCTGCTCAGGCTCGAGCATCGCCAATTCCTCGCCGAGCGTGGCCAGCAGCGTGCGGTCGTGACCGAGGTGTGATTCGGTCTCCAGACGCGCCTGCTCCGCCTCGCGCAGATCGTCCTGCAACTGACGCAGGCGCTGCTGGCCGTGCTGGATGCTTTGCTCGACCCGGGCGATATCGCCGCCAACCGAATAGAAGCGACCCTGCACCTGGTTGAAGCGCTCGGACAGCTCGTGGTGGCCGTCACGCAGGCGTTCGATGCTCGCATCGGCGTTGCGCTGCTCGGCGACCAGCGCTTCGAAGGCGACTTCCTGATCGCCGATGACCTGCTCGCGCTGGCCGACCTGCTCGTTCAAGGCCTGCCAGCGCAGTGCCGACAGCTGCGCCTTGAGCTGACGCTCTTCGGCCTTGTATTCCTGATACTTCTCCGCCGACTGCGCCTGACGGTGCAGACGTTCGAGCTGGCGTTCCAGCTCTTCGCGCAGGTCGGTCAGGCGAGCCAGGTTCTCGTGCGTCCGACGAATACGGTTCTCGGTTTCGCGCCGGCGCTCCTTGTACTTGGAGATGCCGGCCGCTTCCTCGATGAAGTTGCGAAGGTCCTCGGGCTTGGCCTCGATCAGTTTGGAGATCATGCCCTGCTCGATGATCGAGTAACTGCGCGGCCCCAGCCCGGTGCCGAGGAAGATATCGGTGATATCGCGGCGCCGGCACTTCACGCCGTTGAGAAAGTAGGTGTTCTGCGAGTCGCGGGTGACGCGGCGGCGGATGGAAATTTCGGCGAAGGCTGCGTACTCACCGGTCAGCGTGCCGTCGGAGTTATCGAAGATTAGCTCGATGCTCGCCTGGGTTACCGGCTTGCGCGTGTTCGAGCCATTGAAGATGACGTCCGTCATCGACTCGCCACGCAGGTTCTTAGCCGAGCTTTCGCCCATTACCCAGCGCACGGCGTCGATGATGTTGGATTTGCCGCAGCCGTTCGGCCCGACCACCGCCGCCATGTTGCTCGGAAAGCTGACCGTGGTGGGATCGACGAAGGATTTGAAGCCGGCGAGTTTGATGCTTTTCAGTCGCATGCGGCCTATCCGTGGCAGTCAGCGTGGGAACGAACAAGCGGGGTCGCCGTGAACATCGGAAATCCTGGCATCGAATGGGTACTGGCAAGAAGCCAGGGAGTTTATCACGCAGCCTGGCTCCGCTCGCAGCGTGGCCGCGCACAGAACGGTGTGGCAGGTAAGGCATCGGAACTGCAAGCGGCGCTCGGGCTGGAAAGACGATTCGTCAGCCGCCCGTCATGCTCATGAAGCGCACCACCTGAACCTGCTCATCAGTGCGGAAGTGATGTTTCTCCGGCTTGAGTTGCAGTGCGTCCACCAGCGCATTGCGCAGGCGTTCGCCATCGCCCGGATGCCGGCGCATCAGGCTTTTCAGATCCAGCGCACCCTCGTGGCCGAGGCATAGCACCAGCTTGCCTTCGGCAGTCACGCGGACGCGGTTGCAACTGCCGCAGAAGTTGTTGCTGTGGGGCGAAATGAAGCCGACCTGTGTTTCGCTGCCCGCTACCTGCCAGTAACGCGACGGGCCGCCGGTGGCATGACTGCTGCGTACCAGGGTATGCCGCGCCTCGATTCGCTCACGCACTTCGTCGCTGGAACAGAAGGTGATCTGGCGTTGATGACTGGACACGCTACCCAGCGGCATCTCCTCGATGAAGCTGATATCCAGGCCGCGCTCAATGGCGAACTCCACCAGATCGAGAATCTCGTCGTCGTTGCGCCCCTTCTGCACCACGCTGTTGAGCTTGATCCGCTTGAAGCCAGCAGCGCGTGCCGCCTCGATGCCTGCCAGTACCTGATCGAGGCGGTCACGGCGAGTCAGTTCGGCGAAGCGGTCGCGCTTGAGCGAGTCGAGGCTGATGTTCAGGCGCTTCACGCCGGCATCACGCAGCGACGGCGCCAGACTTGGCAGCTGTGAACCGTTGGTGGTGATGGCCAGGTCTTCGAGCTCGCTGCGCGCGCCCAGTTGCGCCAGCAGGCCGGTCACACCCTTGCGCACCAACGGCTCGCCGCCGGTCACGCGAATGCGTTTGACACCGAGACTGATGAAGGCATCGGCCACGGCATAGAGCTCTTCGAGGGTAAGTATCTGCGCGCGGGGAGCGAAGACCATGTCTTCGCTCATGCAGTAGGTGCAGCGAAAATCGCAGCGATCGGTTACCGATAACCTCAGGTAGGTGATGCGCCGGCCGAACGGGTCGACCAACTGGGAATCGGGCATGGAACTCTCCAACTGCTGGTTGCGCCTGTATTCAGACTATGCGCTAAGCGCGAATCAGGCAAAGTGACGTTACCAACGGCGAGCGGTCCGCGCCACCGCCGGGCATGCAGCATCACGGTCGCAATGCTTTAATGAGCCGCTTTGGCAGGCAACCCGCTCGACCTGCAACCATGCGAGAGACCACGGCGAATGGATAACGACTCCTTGAAAGCGATGAGCTGGCGCGAACGGCTATACGTCATCATCTTTTTCACCAATACCCCAGCGGGAAAACGCTTCGATACCTGGCTGCTGGTGATTATCCTCGCCAGTCTGGTCGTGGTGATGTTCGACAGCATCGCCTCCTTCAATGAGCGCCACGGCGAGCTGCTGACCACTCTGGAATGGGGATTCACCACGATATTCGCCCTGGAGTACCTGGTGCGCATCTACACCCACCCCGAGCCACGCAAATACATCTTCAGCTTCTACGGCGCGGTGGACCTGCTCTCGGTGCTGCCGGCCTTCATCGCCCTGCTGCTACCCGATGCGCAGTACCTGCTGGTGGTACGCATCGTCCGCATGCTGCGGATTTTCCGTGTACTCAAGCTCACGCCCTACCTAAGCCAGGCGAATTTCCTGCTGGTGGCGCTGCAGGGCAGCCGGCAAAAGATCATCGTCTTCCTCGTCAGCGTAACCACCCTGATCATCGTTTACGGCACGCTGATGTATGTGATCGAAGGGCCAAGCAATGGCTTCACCAGCATTCCGATAAGCATCTACTGGGCGGTGGTCACGCTGACCACGGTCGGCTTCGGCGATATCGTTCCGCATACGCCGTTGGGCAAGGCGCTGGCGACGATGGTGATGATCACTGGTTATTCGATCATCGCCGTGCCGACCGGCATCTTCACCGCCGAACTGGCCAACGCCATGCGCCAGGACAGCCTGCGCCACAGCTGCCCGACCTGCGACAAGCTCACCCACGAGCCCAATGCGGCCTTCTGCAGCCGCTGCGGCAGCCAACTGTTCGAGCGGCGCGACGGCGAGGCGCGCGACTGACACGAGCCAACCGTCGCGCGGGCTGGGTCTCCACCCCGATGCCGCACCAACGGCACGACGAACTGCCCTGAAGCAGGGCTGTCACATCCTCAGACTCGCGTCAGGCAGGATGGAGACCGGCATGCCCTTGCTCAAACTGCTGCACTTCGCCGCCCTGCTCTGCTGGTGCGGCTCGCTGCTCTATCTCCCGGCGCTGATCGCGGCGGGCACCAAGCGTAGCGATCAGCTCTTCTACCGTGACCATGCACACCTCACCCGCATGGCCTTTACCCTCATCAGCACCCCGGCTGCGCTGCTGGCGATCGGCTCCGGCACGGCTCTGTTCCTGCGCGACGGCACGCTGGCCGGCTGGTTGATCATGAAGCTCACGGTAGTGACGGCGATGGCGCTTTGTCATGCGCTGTGCGGCGTTCTCGTCCTGCGCATCGAACGCGAGCCGGAGCGTGGCGTCACATACCAGTGCATCACCTTGGGCGTGATGGTGCCCGTGCTGATCGCCCTGACTCTGTGGCTGGTGCTGGCCAAGCCCTTCTGACCTCAAGGAACGACCGCCTCGCATGACCGACTCTCCGGCCCGATTCGTATACCCTCAGCGCCATTGCGCGGCGCAGCCCGGCAGGTCGCCAGGAGACGACTCGATCCGTCGCGACTCGCGCTTACGGCCCATCACCTTCAATGTCCACACCAACCGCGTGCTCGTAGACCAGGCGCCCGCCGAGAAAGGCCGCCAGCGAGATCAGCACGGCGGTCAGCAGCGACAGGTAGAGACCCCACATGGCATCGCCGTCACCGCGATCCATGCCCTGGTAGCGCAACAGCCAGTTCAGCGAGGCCAGGGAAAGCATCATCACCGCCAGGATCGCATGGCACCACGCGGTCACCTTGCGGCGAATCTGCTGCACGGTGACCAGATCAATCACGCCGGCGACGCTGGCGATCCAGCCGCCGATCGCACCCACACCGGAAAGCCAGAGGCCAGCGCGCCACCAGAATTCGTCAAGCGTCCACAGGAAGGCGAGATCCGCCGGCACCAGGCCGATCAACGCCGCGACGGGGAAGTGAATCATCATCGGGTGCAGCGGATGGCCGGCAATGGCGGCGTTACTGTTGATCGACTCGCGTTCTGTGGCCATCCGGCCCTCCCAGGCACTGAAGTGAAACGGGTCGCCCTGTGGTCGAGACGAGGCGGCAACCCTTTCAAATGGACCACGCTGGCGCTGGCAGTTCCTTTACTCGCGGCCTGCGACGGTCCGCAATCGGCGCTTTCACCAGCTGGCCCGATGGCCCGCGACGTGGCGAACGTCTGGTGGGCGATGTTCGGCTTTTCCGTGGTGGTGCTGCTGGTAGTGAGCGCGCTGTGGATCTACGCGATGCTGCGCCGCCCGCGAACGCACACCGCCGAAGAAGCCAAACGGATCAATCGTCGCTGGATCATCGGCGGCGGCCTGATCCTGCCCACCGTCACCATCATCGCCCTGCTGGCGTTCGGCATTCCCACCGGGCGCGGCATGCTGCCGTTGCCAGTCGAAGGCGAGCAACCGCTGCGCATCCAGGTTATCGGCCACCAATGGTGGTGGGAGGTGCGCTACCCGGAAAGCGGGGTGGTGACGGCCAACCAATTCATCCTGCCGGTCGATCGCCCGGTGGACGTCGAGGTCACCAGCGCCGACGTGATCCACTCGTTCTGGGTGCCACGCCTGGGCGGCAAGCTGGACATGGTTCCCGGCCGGACCAACACCCTGCGCGTGCAGGCCTCGCAGACCGGAATTTTCCGCGGGCAATGCTCGGAGTTCTGCGGCAGCCAGCATGCGCACATGATTCTGCACGTGGAGGCGCTGGAAGCTGACGCTTTTGCCAGCTGGATCAAGGCCCGCCGTGAGCTGCAGCACCAGCCACCCAGCGGCGATGCCGGTCGCGTCTTCGCTGAGCGCTGCGGGCAATGCCACCGCGTCACGGGCGTCAGCGAGGGCAATCGCGCACCGGACCTGAGCGATCTCGCCACCCGTCCGACCCTCGGCGCCGGCGTGATCGCCAACGATGCGGACGGCCTGCGCCGCTGGCTGAGCGATCACCAGAGCCTCAAGCACGGCAACGCCATGCCGCGGCACGACGACATTTCCGATGAAACCCTCGGCCAGCTTGCCGACTGGCTGGAGACACTCGCTCCATGACACCGACCCCGAAGAATGGCGCGCCCGCCACCGATCTCGACCAGTTGCAGGACCAGTTCAACGAGGTCTGGGGCAACCCCCGTGGCTGGCGTGCGCTGACCATCGTCAACCACACCAGCATCGGTCTGCGCTTTCTGGTCACCGGAGCCTTCTTCTTCCTCGTCGGCGGCCTGCTGGCGATGCTGATCCGCACGCAGCTCGCCCTCCCCGGCTACGAGCTGATGGAGCCGGACGTCTACAACCAGGTCTTCACCATGCACGGCACGGTGATGATGTTCCTCTTCGCGGTGCCGATGATGGAGGGGTTGGCGGTCTACCTGATCCCGAAGATGATCGGCGCCCGCGACCTGGTTTTCCCACGCCTTTCCGCCCTGGGCTACTACTGCTACCTGTTCGGCGGGCTGATCCTGCTGTCGAGCATCTTTCTCGACGTCGCGCCCAAGGCCGGCTGGTTCATGTACACGCCGCTGTCCAGCTCGGCACATACCCCCGGGGTGAACTCGGATTTCTGGCTGCTGGGCATCACCTTCGTCGAAATTTCCGCGGTATCCGCCGGCGTCGAGCTGGTGGTATCGATCCTGCGCACCCGCACCAACGGCATGGCGCTGCACAAGATGCCGCTGTACGCCTGGTACATCCTGGTGATGGCGATGATGATCGTGGTCGGTTTTCCGCCGCTGATCCTCGGCTCCATCCTGCTGGAACTGGAACGCGCGGCCGGCATGCCATTCTTCGATGTCGCCCGCGGTGGCGATCCGGTGCTCTGGCAGCACCTGTTCTGGCTGTTCGGTCACCCGGAGGTGTACATCATCTTCCTGCCCGGCGCCGGCATCGTCTCGACGCTGATTCCAGTGTTCTGCCAGCGCCCGCTGGTGGGCTACCGCTGGGTCGTGCTGGGCGTACTGACCACCGGCTTCATCAGCTTCGGACTATGGGTGCACCACATGTTCACGGTGGGCATTCCGCAGCTGGCCACGGCGTTCTTCTCGGCGGCGAGCATGCTGGTGGCAATCCCCACCGGCGTGCAGATCTTCGCCTGGCTGGCGACACTCTGGCTCGGCAAGCCGGTGTACAGGGTGCCAATGCTCTGGCTGGTGGGCTTTCTGATCGTCTTCGTCGCCGGCGGCCTGACCGGGGTAATGCTGGCGCTGGTGCCGTTCGACTGGCAGGTACACGACACCCATTTCGTCGTCGCGCACATGCACTACGTACTGGTGGGCGGCATGTTGTTCCCGCTAATGGCCGGTCTGTACTACTGGCTGCCGCACTTCTCCGGGCGCATGCCCTCGGAAAAGCTCGGCCGCTGGGGTTTCTGGCTGTTCTTCATCGGCTTCAACGTGACCTTCATGATCATGCACTGGACGGGCCTGATCGGCATGCCTCGGCGCGTCTACACCTATGACACCGGCCTCGGCTGGGACATGCCCAACCTGGTGTCGTCGATCGGCAGCTTCATCATGGCCGCAGGCGTCGCCACCATCCTGCTGGACATCATCCTGCACTTCCGCTTCGGCATCCCGGCGCCGAAGAATCCCTGGAAGGCCGATACGCTGGAATGGGCCACCAGCCTGCCGCCCAGCGCCTACAACTTCGTCAGCCTGCCCGACGTGACGGAGCGCCATCCGTTGTGGAAAGACCCGGACCTGCCCGACAGTATCGCCCGCGGTGAGCATGCGTTGACGGTGATCGATCATGGTCGGCGGGAGACCTGGGGCAGCGACCCGCTGACGGGGAAGGTCCGCGAGATCATCCACCTGCCAGGCAATAGCTGGCTACCGTTCATTGCCTCGGTGTTCCTCGCCGTGCTCTGCCTGAGCCTGCTGAACAAGGCCTACATCCTCGCGATCATCGCCACCGTGGCAACGCTGATCGTGCTGCTGCGCTGGTCCTGGGAAAACGGCGCCCATCCTGCTGCCGCGCCGGACGCCCATACCCAACCCGGCGAACCACCGCTGCACTCACGCACGTTTGACGGCCCGGGCCTGTGGGGCATGGGCGTGACGCTGCTGGCCAATGGCGCGCTGTACCTGTCGCTGCTGTTCGGCTGGTTCTATCTGTGGACCGTGTCGCCGCAATGGCAGGTGCCGGACAGCGACCTGAACGGTTGGTTGATGCTGGCCAGCACCGTGTTACTGAGTGCCGGCACGCTCTGGCTGCACCAGCTGATCAAGCGTCTGCGCGCCGGTATGCATTGCGGGCTGATGGGGCAACTTGCCGTGTTGGCGATCGTCGCCTTCATTCAATCGGCGCTGCTGCTCTGGCTGATGCTGTCGGCCGGCCTGGCGCCGACCGAAACCGCCCACGATGCAGTGATCTTCGTGATGCTGGCGTACAACCTGATTCACTGCACGCTGGCAGCCGTACTGACCGGACTGCAGGCGTGGCGGGTAGCCCTCGGTTACGTGGGCGACAAGGCGCCATACGAGCCCATCGTGGTCGAGCAGCTCTGGTACTACAACCTGGGTGTGCTGTGGGTCAGCTATGCGGCGATCGTGTTGTTCCCGGCGACCTGGGGAGGTGCCTGATGGCCTATGCACGCACGTCACCCTTTCACCCGGTGCAGATCCCGATCGGCCTGATCATCTGGAGCCTGTGGTTTGTCGCGATGTACGGTGGCCAGGCGGTGATCTGCAAGGTAAGCCCACCGGACCCCGCGGACGGCGTGTGGAACTGGCTGAACGGCAGCCTCGGCGTGCTGACCCTGCTTACCCTGACGCTGTTGCTCTGGCTAGCGCGTTACTTCTGGCGCCTGTCGCGACCACCGCATGAGTTGAACGAGCGGCAGCAGTTCGTCACCAAGCTGGCTGCCGGTATTCACTTCATTGCCGCGCTGGCCACCCTGTTCGTCGGCATTCCGCTGCTGCAGATTCCGCCATGCCTGTAATCCGACCGCCGATGCGCTGGGCAGCCGCTGCAGCCTTGACCGCCATCTTCCTGCCGGTATCGGCGCAGGCCCATGGCCTGTTCGATGCCCACCTGCTGGGCCGCGCGCCATTGCTACTCACGGCGGTGCTGGTCGCGGCCGCCTGGCTGCTCTATGTGCTGGGCGCCCGCAAGGTACCGCCGCGGCGCAGCGAGGCCCTCTGCTTTCACAGCGCCATGCTGCTGGCGGTGTTCTCGGTTTTCGGCCCCATCGACGACTGGGCGGAAAGCAGCACCAGCTGGCACATGACCCAGCACATGCTGTTCATCATCGTGATCGCGCCGCTGTGGGCGCTGGCCCGGCCGCTGCCGCAATGGCGCGGCGTCACCGGCCGCTTTGCCCAGCCGCTGTGGACTGGCATTCTGCGCGCCGGCCGCTACCCCACGCTGCTGGCGCTGCTGCATGGTGCGATCATCTGGATCTGGCACACGCCGAAGCTCTATGTGCTGGCGCTGGACAACCTCTGGTGGCACGCCTTCGAACATGCGTGCTTTCTGTTCACCGGCTGGCTGTTCTGGTGGTCGGTGCTGCGCGCCAATCCGAAGCAGGTGCCCCAGGCGTTGATGGCCGTGTTGCTGACGCTGATGCACACCGGCCTGTTGGGCGCCCTGCTCACCTTCGGCACCGTCTCGTTCTATGGCGAAGGTCGCTCGGTGGACGACCAGCAACTCGCCGGCCTGATCATGTGGGTACCCGGTGGGCTTATCTATCTGATCGGCGGGGGCTGGATCGCCTGGCGCTGGCTGACCCGCATGTGGCGGCGCCAGCAAACGGGTGCTGCCCGGGAGGAGCTGGGCTGAGGCTGCGAACGAGCCTGCAGCCGCGTCGCTCACTCGCTCTTCTTGCGAATCCAGTAGAGGTAGGTGCCAGCCGCTTCCTGCTGCTCGACCAGGTCATGGCCGAGAAAGATGCAGAACTTCGGAATATCTCTCTGGGTCGAGGGATCGGTCGCGATCACCTTGAGCAGCGCACCACCGGCCAGATCGCGCACCTTGTTGTGCAACATCATCACCGGCTCGGGGCAGTTCAGGCCGCTGGCATCGAGCACGGCATCGACGGACATTTCAGCTGATTGGGTCATCTTGGGCTCCGGAAAACTGGCGTGCATTGTTACGCATGCGCGCAGGCGGGTCATCCGCTGGCTGATCAGAGACGCCGCAGGTGGCAGGTCACCTCTTCGCGGTCGTGGTACAGCTGCTTGCAGCCGATGCTGGCCTTGACGCCGCGCGCGGCCAGGCCATCGGCGATGCGCTCGAGCAACCGCTTGACCTCGGCATAGCGCTGCTTCATCGGCAGTTTGAGGTTGACCACCGCTTCGCGGCACAGGCCCTCGCCGATCCAGGTTTCCAGCAGCGCGGCATTGCGCGCCGGCTTTTCGACGATATCGCAGACCATCCAGTTCACCGGCTTGCGCGGGCGGAACGTGAAGCCGTCGGCACGGAAATGTTCGACCAGCCCGGAATCCATCAGCTCGGCGTTCATCGGGCCGTTATCCACGGCGCTGACCTTGATGTGTCGGTTGACCAGCTGCCAGGTCCAGCCACCCGGCGCTGCGCCGAGATCGACGCCGGTCATGCCCGCCGCCAAACGCGCATCCCACTGGTCGCGCGGGATGAAATGGTGCCAGGCCTCCTCCAGCTTGAGCGTGGATCGACTGGGCGCCTGGCGCGGGAACTTCAGTCGCGGGATGCCCATCGGCCACAAGGCGCTGTTGTTCACCTCGGCAATACCGACGAACACCTCACGGCCACTCTTGAAGGTCAACAACAGTCGCGGGCCGTTGCCATGCTCGTCGAGGCGGCCGGCCTTGATCAGCGCCTTGCGCAGTGGCGCCTCGAACTTGCGGCAGAAGTTGGAAAGTTCCTTGCCATCGTTGGTGTCCAGCACTTCCAGCCACAAGCCACTGCAGACTGGATAAGCCGCCAGGTACTCCAGCAATACGCTGATACGATCCGTTTCAGGAAGTTGCAGGTACTCGCCGCGCGCCCATTGCCGCGGAAAGATCAGTTCGGCGAAACGCAGCTTTCGCATCAGCCGCTCGGCGCCGCCGCTTTCGCTGCAGATGAATTCCGCACAGGCACTCTCGGGCCGCGCCTTGGCGTAGCCGGCCACTTCCAGGACGGCGGCGTGCTCGCTGATTTCCGCGCATACCTCGCCCTCGAAACCGGGGCGGCAATGCAGCAGCAATGTGTTCATGTTCGAATCCTGTCAGCGGTCGGGCCAGCGCCAAAGCCGCGCATCATAGCCGACCACGGGAACCCTCGCCTGCATGACCCGGTCCAGTGCAGTAGCGAAGCCCCATGGGTTTCACCGCTCGTTCATCAGCCAGCCCTTACCGTGTGGGCACAAGGAGATGAGGAATGCCTTCCCTGGATAGCCTGAATTGCCGCCGCAGCCTCGAAGTTGCCGGCAAGACCTACCACTACTACAGCCTGCCCGACGCAGCCGCCCAACTCGGCGATATCAGCCGCCTGCCCACGTCACTGAAGGTGCTGCTGGAGAATCTGCTGCGCTGGGAAGACAACCAGACGGTGCGCGCCGACGACCTGAAATCCCTGGTGCGCTGGCTGGACACGCGCAGCTCCACGATGGAGATCCAGTACCGCCCTGCCCGCGTACTGATGCAGGACTTCACCGGCGTCCCGGCAGTCGTCGATCTTGCAGCCATGCGCGACGCCGTGGCCAAGGCCGGCGGCGATCCGCAGAAGATCAATCCGCTGTCGCCGGTGGACCTGGTCATCGACCACTCGGTGATGGTCGACCGTTTCGGCAACGATCAGGCATTCGAGCAGAACGTCGCGATCGAGATGCAGCGCAACGGCGAGCGCTACGAGTTCCTGCGCTGGGGCCAGCAGGCATTCGACAACTTCGCCGTGGTGCCACCGGGCACCGGCATCTGCCACCAGGTGAATCTGGAATACCTCGGCCAGGTGGTCTGGACCCGTGAAGAGAACGGCGAAACCTATGCCTATCCGGACACCCTGGTCGGCACCGACTCGCACACCACCATGATCAATGGCCTCGGTGTGCTTGGCTGGGGCGTTGGTGGTATCGAGGCCGAGGCGGCAATGCTCGGCCAGCCGGTGTCGATGCTGATCCCTGAAGTGATCGGCTTCCGCCTGACCGGCAAGCTCAACGAGGGTGTCACCGCCACCGACCTGGTGCTGACCGTAACGCAGATGCTGCGCAAGCACGGCGTGGTCGGAAAGTTCGTCGAGTTCTTCGGCCCCGGCCTGGATCACCTGCCGCTGGCCGACCGCGCCACCATCGGCAACATGGCCCCGGAATATGGCGCCACGTGCGGCTTCTTCCCGGTCGACCAGGTGACCATCGATTACCTGCGCCTGACAGGCCGCAATGAAGAGCGCATCGCGCTGGTCGAGGCCTACAGCAAGGCGCAGGGCATGTGGCGCGACACCAACTCGCCCGACCCGGAGTTCACCGCCACGCTGGAACTCGATCTCAGTCAGGTACGCCCCTCCGTGGCCGGACCGAAACGTCCGCAGGACCGTGTGACCCTCGGCGATATCGGCGCGAACTTCGATCTGCTGCTGGAGACCAGCGGGCGCCAGCAACAGGCTGATACCGATTTTGCGGTCGCTGGTGAACAGTTCCAGCTCAAGCACGGCGCGGTGGTGATCGCTGCCATCACCTCCTGCACCAATACCTCGAACCCGAACGTGCTGATGGCCGCCGGCCTGGTTGCGAAGAAGGCCATCGAGCGCGGCCTGCAACGCCAACCCTGGGTCAAAACCTCTCTGGCGCCGGGCTCGAAGGTGGTGACCGACTACCTCGAGCGCGCCGGCCTGACCCGCTATCTCGACGAACTCGGCTTCAACCTGGTGGGCTACGGCTGCACCACCTGCATCGGCAACTCCGGGCCGCTGCCGGATGCCATCGGCCAGGCGATCACAGATAACGATCTAATCGTTTCTTCCGTACTGTCCGGCAACCGTAACTTCGAAGGGCGCGTACATCCGTTGGTCAAGGCCAACTGGCTGGCCTCACCGCCGCTGGTGGTCGCCTTTGCACTGGCCGGCACCACACGCATCGACATGGACCGCGAACCGCTGGGCTATGACGCGCAGAACCAGCCGGTGTACCTGAAGGACATCTGGCCGAGCAGTGCCGAGATCGCCGAAGCGGTGGCGAGCATCGATGGCGAAATGTTCCGCAGCCGTTACGCCGACGTGTTCAGCGGTGACGAGCACTGGCAGAAGATTCCAGTCAGCGCCGGAGATACCTACGCGTGGGACGCTGGCTCCAGCTATGTGCAGAACCCGCCCTACTTCGAGGATATCGGCCAGCCACCGACTCCACCGACGGACGTAGAGAACGCTCGCGTGCTGGCCTTGTTCGGCGACTCGATCACCACCGACCACATCTCACCGGCCGGCAATATCAAGGCCAGCTCACCGGCCGGCACCTATCTGCAGTCGCTGGGCGTGGCGCCGGAGGACTTTAACTCCTATGGTTCGCGCCGCGGCAACCATGAAGTGATGATGCGCGGCACCTTCGCCAATATCCGCATCAAGAACGAGATGCTCGGCGGGGAGGAAGGTGGCAACACGCTCTATCAGCCGAGTGGCGAGAAGCTCTCGATCTACGATGCCGCCATGCGCTACCAGGCCGAGGGCGTACCGCTGGTGGTGATCGCCGGCAAGGAATACGGCACTGGTTCCAGCCGTGACTGGGCGGCCAAGGGCACCAATCTGCTGGGCGTCAAGGCGGTGATCGCCGAAAGCTTCGAGCGTATCCATCGCTCCAACCTGATCGGCATGGGCGTGCTGGCATTGCAGTTCGTCGATGATCAGACACGCCAGTCGCTGGGCCTGAACGGTACGGAGAAGTTGTCGATCCGCGGTCTAGGCGCCGACATCGCGCCACGCCAGATGCTGACCGTGGATGTGGAGCGCGGCGATGGTTCGCGTGACTCGTTCCAGGTGCTGAGCCGCATCGATACGCTCAACGAGGTGCAGTACTTCAAGGCTGGCGGGATTCTGCACTACGTGCTGCGCCAGCTGATCGGGAGCTGATCGAAACCGGAAACGCCGATGCGATTCCTTTCGCATCGGCGTCCGCCGGTCCTTCGGCGATTGGTTTCCAGCTGCCCTGACGTCCCTGCCCGCTGCCCGGCTCCCTGAGTTCGCTTCGCATCGCGAAGCACCGGACACGCACCGACAATGCCCAAAACCCGTTACAGAACCATTAAGCCATGGCTGCCGCTGGTCGCCTGTGCGCAGGAGAAGCTGATCCACGGATCAGCTTTCGCTCAAGAACGCCACTCTCCGGCCGACCAACTGGTCAGCCTGACCCATTAGAAAAACATAAGGTCGGGTGCGACACCCTACGATTCCTCTGCCAGGCGTGATAGTCGATGCGTAACAATCAACCCGTAACTCAGCGCGAATACGCGTTTCCTGACCAGCAACGCCTCATCTCGACCACCGACCTCAAAGGCCAGATCACCTACTGCAACGACATATTTGCCGAGGTCAGCGGCTTCGCACGTGACGAACTGATTCGCGCGCCGCATAACCTGGTGCGCCATCCGGATGTGCCGCCGGCCGTGTTCGACCACATGTGGACGACCCTCAAGCAGGGCAAGCCGTGGATGGGCATCGTCAAGAACCGGCGCAAGACCGGCGACCATTATTGGGTCAACGCCTACGTCACGCCCATTTTCGATCAGCAGCGCCAGGTAACAGGCTATGAGTCGGTGCGTACCAAACCGACCCGCGAACAGGTTCAGCGAGCCGAAGCCCTGTATGCGCGCATCAATTCCGGCAAGTCCGGCGTGCCCCGCCGCGACACCTGGCTGCCCGTATTGAGCAAATGGCTACCATTTCTGGTCATCAGCCAGATCGGGTTTCTGGTCGGGGCCAGCTTCGATCATGCATTGGGGTTCATCGCCGCCGCGCTGCTGGCCGTACCGTTCGGCCTGGTCGCGCTGCACTGGCAGCAACGTGGCATAAAGCGCCTGTTGCAGCTGGCGAGCGAGAGCACCAGTGACCCACTCATCGCGCGTATGTATACCGACAGCAGCGGCGTCGAAGCCCAGCTGGAAATGGCGATGCTCAGTCAGCATGCGCACCTGAAGACCTGCCTCACGCGCTTGCAGGACATGGCCGTGCAGTTGCAGGGCCAAGCCAAACAGGCCGACTCGCTGGCACAGAACTGCGCCAATGGCCTGATGCAGCAGCATCAGGAAACCGAGCAGGTCGCAACGGCGATCAACGAGATGGCCGCGACGACGCAGGAGGTCGCCGGCAACGTAGCGCTGGCCGCCGACGCGACCCGAGAGGCCAGCCGCCTCACCGATCAGGGCCGTGCGGTCACTGCCGAGACACGCAAGGCCATTCAGCAGCTATCCGAGTCCGTCGCCAAGACGGGCGAGGCGGTCAACCAACTGGCCAACGACAGCGAGGCGATCGGCAGCGTGGTCGATGTGATCAAGAGCATCGCCGACCAGACCAACCTGCTGGCACTCAACGCCGCGATCGAGGCTGCGCGTGCCGGTGAAAGTGGCCGCGGCTTCGCGGTAGTCGCCGACGAAGTCCGCCAGCTTGCCCAACGAACGGCCAGTGCCACGGGTGAGATCCACCAACTGATCGAGAAGCTTCAGTCGCAGGCGCGCCACGCCGTGCAGACCACCGAGGATGGCCGAGTGCATGCGACGCGCGGCGTCGATCAGGTGGTCCAGGCCGATCAGGCCCTCAGCGGGATCAATGAGGCGATAGGCAATATCATCGACATGACCACGCAGATCGCGTCCGCGACGGAGCAGCAGAGCGCGGTGGCCGACGAGATCAGCAACAACGTCAGCACCATCGCCCAGCTGGCCGAACAGACCACCGGTGACGCGCGCAGCTCTGCGCTGCTCAGCGAGGACCTCGCCGCCACGGCGCAAGGGCAGTACGCCCTGATCGAGCGCTTCAACCGCTAGGAAAAGCCGCAGCCGGTATCGCTCGATCCGGCTGCAGGCAGCGCTCTGTGCGAGATCACACCCTGGAGAAAAGCGGCAATCGCATCGGCAGTACTGTCGAGGTGCTGGTCGTGGCTCAGGCCCGAGCGTTTCAGCGGTTTGAGATCGTGATCGGCGGCGGCCAGCCAGTGCAGCGCAATCGCCGGGGATAGCGCGTACTGCGCCACCGTTTCATGATCACCCAAGGCGTCGCGCTCACCCTGGACAACCAGGGTCGGCGTCTGCAGCATGGCGAGATGCGCCACCCGAGGCTTTTCCGGCTTGCCGGCGGCATAGAACGGATAACCCAGGCAGACCAACGCGTCCGCGCCCAACTCATCGGCCAGCAAACTGGCCATTCGCCCCCCCATCGACTTGCCACCGATGGCCAGCGGTCCTGTGGCCTGCTGTCGCACCAGGGCATGGACTTCACGCCATTGGGCCAACAATTGAGCCTGTGGACTGGGCGGCCGCTTGCCTGCCCCGGCACGTCGCGCCGCCATGTAGGCGAACTCGAATCGGCAAACCGCTATCCCGCGCGCAGCAAGGCGCGCAGCCATTTGTTCCATGAACGGGCTGTCCATCGGTGCTCCTGCACCATGCGCCAGGATCAGGCTCACCCATGCGCCGGCAGACGGCTGGTTCCACCTGACGAGATGCCCTTTGTCACTTTGTGTGTATTGATCCGGGTCAATACCGGCAGATTGCCCTTTCCCCATCCTTGCCCCGCTTTCTATTAGAAAGAAAAAAACTGCTCATTACCCGTGGATGGAAGCCCATACATGAACACAGCAACCAGTACCGCCTACAGTTACAAGGTGGTCCGCCAATTCGCCATCATGACGGTGGTGTGGGGAATCGTCGGGATGGGGCTCGGCGTTTTCATCGCAGCACAATTGGCCTGGCCATTTCTGAACCTTGACCTCCCCTGGACCAGTTTCGGTCGTCTACGTCCATTGCACACCAACGCGGTGATCTTCGCCTTCGGCGGCTGTGCTCTGTTCGCAACGTCCTACTACTCGGTACAGCGTACCTGTCAGACCACACTGTTCGCGCCGAAGTTGGCCGCGTTCACGTTCTGGGGCTGGCAGCTGGTCATCCTGCTCGCCGCGATCTCCCTGCCGCTGGGCTTCACCAGCTCCAAGGAATATGCGGAACTGGAGTGGCCGATCGATATCCTGATCACCATCGTCTGGGTGGCCTATGCGGTCGTCTTCTTCGGTACGCTGGCGACGCGCAAGGTCAAGCACATCTACGTCGGTAACTGGTTCTTCGGCGCCTTCATCCTGACCGTGGCCATTCTGCACATCGTCAACAACCTGGAAATCCCGGTCAGTGCGATGAAGTCCTACTCGCTGTATGCCGGTGCGACCGATGCGATGGTGCAATGGTGGTACGGCCACAACGCCGTGGGCTTCTTCCTTACCGCCGGCTTCCTCGGGATCATGTACTACTTCGTGCCGAAGCAGGCCGAGCGTCCGGTGTATTCCTATCGCCTGTCGATCGTCCACTTCTGGGCACTGATCACCGTCTACATCTGGGCCGGTCCGCACCACCTGCACTACACCGCTCTGCCGGATTGGGCGCAGAGCCTGGGCATGGTGATGTCGCTGATTCTGCTGGCTCCCAGCTGGGGCGGCATGATCAACGGCATGATGACCCTCTCGGGCGCCTGGCACAAACTGCGCAGCGACCCGATCCTGCGCTTCCTGGTGGTTTCGCTGGCGTTCTACGGCATGTCGACCTTCGAAGGCCCGATGATGGCCATCAAGACCGTCAACGCCCTCTCGCACTACACCGACTGGACCATCGGCCACGTACACGCCGGCGCCCTCGGCTGGGTTGCCATGGTGTCCATCGGCGCGCTGTATCACCTGATTCCGAAGGTCTTCGGCCGCGCTCAGATGCACAGCGTCGCGCTGATCAACACCCACTTCTGGCTGGCCACCATCGGCACCGTGCTCTACATCGCCTCGATGTGGGTCAACGGTATCGCCCAGGGCCTGATGTGGCGCGCGATCAACGACGACGGCACGCTGACCTACTCCTTCGTCGAAGCACTGGAAGCCAGCCACCCCGGTTTCGTGGTGCGGATGATCGGTGGCGCGATCTTCTTCGCCGGCATGCTGGTGATGGCCTACAACACCTGGCGCACCGTGCAGGCTGCCAAGCCCGCCGAGTACGACGCTGCCGCGCAGATCGCCTGAGGAGCCTAGGTAAATGAAATCGCACGAGAAACTAGAAAAGAACGTCGGGCTGTTGACCCTGTTCATGATCCTGGCGGTGAGCATCGGTGGTCTGACCCAGATCGTCCCGCTGTTCTTCCAGGACGCCGTCAACGAGCCGGTCGAAGGCATGAAGCCATACACCGCGCTGCAGCTGGAAGGCCGCGATCTGTACATCCGCGAAGGCTGTGTCGGCTGCCACTCGCAGATGATCCGTCCGTTCCGCGCTGAAACCGAGCGTTACGGCCACTACTCGGTCGCTGGCGAAAGCGTCTATGACCATCCGTTCCTGTGGGGCTCCAAGCGTACCGGTCCGGACCTGGCCCGTGTCGGTGGCCGCTACTCCGATGACTGGCACCGCGCGCACCTGTACAACCCGCGCAACGTAGTGCCCGAGTCGAAGATGCCGTCCTACCCGTGGCTGGTCGAGAACACCCTCGACGGCAAGGACACCGCCAAGAAGATGTCGGCACTGCGCACTCTCGGCGTGCCGTACACCGAAGAAGACATCGCCGGCGCTCGCGACTCCGTCAAGGGCAAGACCGAGATGGACGCCATGGTGGCCTATCTGCAGGTGCTCGGCACGGCTCTGACCAACAAGCGCTAATCGCAGCCAAGAAAAATGACGGCTGCCAAGCCAGCCGTCAGGGACTTCAATCGCGGACAGCCAGAGTTGCTCGGGCTGTTCAGGAGTAGCACATGAGCACTTTCTGGAGTGGATACATCGCCCTGCTGACGCTGGGCACCATCGTCGCTCTGTTCTGGCTGATCTTCGCCACCCGCAAGGGCGAGTCGGCCGGCACCACGGATCAAACGATGGGTCATGCCTTCGACGGCATCGAGGAATACGACAACCCGCTGCCGCGCTGGTGGTTCCTGCTGTTCATCGGCACCCTGGTGTTCGGCATCCTTTACCTCGTGCTCTATCCGGGCCTGGGTAACTGGAAAGGCGTACTGCCCGGCTACGAGGGTGGCTGGACTCAGGAAAAGCAGTGGGAGCGCGAGGTCGCTCAGGCCGATGAGAAATACGGTCCGATCTTCGCCAAGTACGCTGCCATGTCGGTGGAAGAAGTCGCTCAGGACCCGCAAGCCGTGAAGATGGGTGCTCGCCTGTTCGCCAACTACTGCGCCATCTGCCATGGTTCCGATGCCAAGGGCTCCCTGGGCTTCCCGAACCTGGCTGACCATGACTGGCGCTGGGGTGGTGATGCAGCCTCGATCAAGACCAGCATCCTCAACGGCCGTATCGCAGCAATGCCGGCCTGGGGTCAGGCCATCGGCGAGGAAGGCGTGAAGAACGTGGCAGCCTTCGTCCGCAAGGAACTCGCTGGCCTGGCGCTGCCGGAAGGCACCGACGCTGATCTGGGCAAAGGCAAAGAGGTCTATGCACAGACCTGCTCCGTCTGCCACGGCCAGGGTGGAGAAGGTATGGCAGCACTGGGTGCGCCGAATCTTCAGCATGCTTCCGGCTGGATCTACGGCTCGAGCCTCGCTCAGCTGCAGCAGACCATCCGCCACGGCCGCAACGGCCAGATGCCTGCCCAGCAGCAGTACCTGGGCGACGACAAGGTTCACCTGCTCGCCGCCTACGTCTACAGCTTGTCGCAGAAACCGGAACAACTCGCCAAGCAGTAAGTCGTAAAAAGGGCGGTACACTCGTACCGCCCTTCTCGCCTTGTCTTCAGGCAACTCTCGTCGCGCTGCGACCATCTGTCGCATCATCAGCCGACCGAAGACCTTCCCCGCCCGCCCACGCACTTCTAAGCTTTGCTTCCGACTCGCCGCACCACCTAGAAGCATAAGGCGAACTCGGTATTTCTGGCGCACCGGCCTGGTGCGAAACGTCCCTGCGCAGCGCATGGAAAACGCTTTAAATCAGGGTTTTGGCCAGCAAAGAGAGCCCGGGCGTCGTTTGCATTGCCCCCATGCTTTCTCCATACTTGCCGCCGTTTTTGCCTTCGAAAATGCCATTAGCGTGGAAGCCTTGCATGAGCACAGCAATAAGTGAGACTGCTTATAACTATAAGGTGGTTCGCCAATTCGCCATCATGACGGTGGTATGGGGAATCATCGGGATGGGCCTGGGTGTTTTGATCGCCGCGCAGTTGGTGTGGCCCTCGCTCAACTTCGACCTGCCGTGGACGAGCTTCGGCCGTCTACGACCATTGCACACAAACGCGGTGATCTTCGCATTCGGTGGTTGCGCACTGTTTGCCACGTCCTATTACGTGGTTCAGCGCACTTGCCAGGCGCGTCTGTTCTCCGACGGACTCGCGGCCTTCACCTTCTGGGGTTGGCAGGCTGTGATCGTGCTTGCAGTCATCACGCTTCCACAGGGCTTCACCAGCTCCAAGGAATACGCGGAACTGGAATGGCCGATCGACATCCTGATCACGCTGGTGTGGGTGTCGTACATCGGCGTGTTCTTCGGCACGATCATGAAGCGCAAGGCCAAGCACATCTATGTGGGTAACTGGTTCTTCGGCGCGTTCATCCTGGTTACGGCGATGCTGCACATCGTCAACAACCTGGAAATCCCGGTGTCCTGGTTCAAGTCCTACTCGATCTATTCGGGTGCGACCGACGCGATGGTGCAATGGTGGTACGGCCACAACGCCGTGGGTTTCTTCCTGACCACCGGCTTCCTGGGCATGATGTATTACTTCGTGCCGAAGCAGGCCGAGCGCCCGGTGTATTCCTATCGCCTGTCGATCGTTCACTTCTGGGCGCTGATCACCCTTTATATCTGGGCCGGTCCGCACCACCTGCACTACACCGCTCTGCCGGATTGGGCGCAGAGCCTGGGCATGGTGATGTCGATCATCCTGCTGGCTCCGAGCTGGGGCGGCATGATCAACGGCATGATGACCCTCTCGGGCGCCTGGCATAAGCTGCGCACCGATCCGATCCTGCGCTTCCTGGTGGTATCGCTGGCGTTCTACGGTATGTCGACCTTCGAAGGTCCGATGATGGCGATCAAGACCGTCAACGCCCTCTCGCACTACACCGACTGGACCATCGGCCACGTTCACGCCGGCGCCCTCGGCTGGGTTGCGATGATCACCATCGGCTCCATGTACCACCTGATCCCGAAAGTGTTCGGTCGCGAGCAGATGCACAGCATCGGCCTGATCAATGCGCACTTCTGGCTGGCCACCATCGGCACCGTGCTCTACATCGCCTCGATGTGGGTCAACGGCATCACCCAGGGTCTGATGTGGCGCGCAATCAACGAAGACGGCACGCTGACCTACTCCTTCGTCGAGGCACTGGAAGCCAGCCACCCCGGCTTCATCGTCCGTGCACTGGGCGGTGCCTTTTTCCTCGCCGGCATGCTGCTGATGGCCTACAACACCTGGCGCACTGTGCGTGCCGCCAAAGCAGCTCAGTACGACGCTGCTGCGCAGATCGCTTGAGGAACGGATAGATGAAGAATCACGAAGTACTCGAAAAGAACATTGGTCTGCTGACCCTGTTCATGATCCTGGCGGTGAGCATCGGTGGTCTGACCCAGATCGTCCCGCTGTTCTTCCAGGACGCCGTCAACGAGCCGGTCGAAGGCATGAAGCCCTACACCGCGCTGCAGCTGGAAGGCCGCGATCTGTACATCCGCGAAGGCTGCGTCGGCTGCCACTCGCAGATGGTGCGTCCGTTCCGCGCTGAAACCGAGCGTTACGGCCACTACTCGGTCGCTGGCGAAAGCGTCTATGACCATCCGTTCCTGTGGGGCTCCAAGCGTACCGGTCCGGACCTGGCCCGCGTCGGCGGCCGCTACTCCGATGACTGGCACCGCGCGCACCTGTACAACCCGCGCAACGTAGTGCCCGAGTCGAAGATGCCTTCCTACCCGTGGCTGGTGGAGAACACCCTCGACGGCAAGGACACCGCCAAGAAGATGTCGGCGCTGCGCACCCTCGGCGTGCCCTACACCGAAGAAGACATTGCGGGTGCCAAGGACGCCGTCCGTGGCAAGACCGAGATGGACGCCATGGTCGCCTACCTGCAAGTACTCGGCACTGCACTCACCAACAAACGGTAACGCATGATGGAAATCGGGACTCTTCGCGGCCTGGGCACAATTCTGGTATTCGTCGCCTTTATCGGCGTGGTGCTCTGGGCTTACAGCAGCAAACGCAAGAATAGCTTCGACGAAGCCGCCAACCTGCCCTTCGCGGACGACGAGACCGACGCCAAGAAGCGTGATGAAGAAGCTTCCAGGAGTAAGAAATAAATGACCTCGTTTTGGAGTTGGTACGTCACCCTGCTGAGCCTCGGCACCATTGCCGCGCTGGTCTGGCTGCTACTGGCAACTCGCAAGGGCCAACGCCCTGACAGCACCGAAGAAACCGTTGGCCATTCCTATGACGGCATCGAGGAATACGACAACCCGCTGCCACGCTGGTGGTTCATGCTGTTCGTCGGCACCGTCGTCTTCGCCCTTGGCTACCTGGCGCTGTATCCAGGGCTTGGCAACTGGAAGGGCCTGCTGCCGGGCTACGAGGGTGGCTGGACCCAGGTCAAGGAATGGCAGCGCGAGATGGACAAGGCGGATGAGCAGTACGGTCCGCTGTTCGCCAAGTACGCTGCAATGCCGGTAGAGGAAGTCGCCAAGGACGCGCAAGCGCTGAAGATGGGCGGTCGCCTGTTCGCCTCCAACTGCTCCGTCTGCCATGGCTCCGATGCCAAGGGTGCCTACGGCTTCCCGAACCTCACCGACAATGACTGGCTGTGGGGCGGCGAGCCTGAAACCATCAAGACCACCATCCTGCATGGCCGTCAGGCCGCTATGCCGGCATGGCGCGATGTGATCGGTGAAGAAGGCATCCGCAACGTCGCGGGTTACGTACGCAGCCTATCCGGCCGTGATACCCCTGAGGGTATCAGCGTCGACATTGAGCAGGGTCAAAAAATCTTCGCGACCAACTGTGTAGTCTGCCATGGACCGGAAGCCAAGGGCGTTGCAGCCATGGGCGCGCCGAACCTGACCGACAATGTCTGGCTGTATGGTTCGAGCTTCGCTCAGATCCAGCAGACCCTTCGCTACGGTCGCAATGGCCGCATGCCGGCCCAGGAAGCAATCCTTGGCAACGACAAGGTGCACTTGCTGGCGGCTTACGTTTACAGCCTGTCGCAGCAGCCGGAGCAGTGATACAAAGGGTCGGGGTGACGACCTGTCGCACCCGACCCCGACACTCCGGGCGTACCATTCGCAGCTGGACAGAAAAATGATCCCGGTTGGCACGTATCGGCCGGGACACCCACCTTCCGCCGTGGTACGCACTCGATGACTGAGCAGATCCCCGTTCGTGATGTAACCCCCCCGTCCAAGGCAGGAGCGTCGGCAGACCTCTACGCCGCGCGTGAAAAAATCTACACCCGAGCCTTCTCCGGCCTGTTTCGCAATGTCCGCCGCGTCGGCGGAGCGGTTCTCTTCATCCTTTATTTCGGCACCGCGTGGATCAACTGGAACGGCCGACAGGCTGTCTGGTGGGATCTTCCGGAGCGCAAATTCCACGTCTTCGGGGCAACCTTCTGGCCTCAGGACTTCATGCTGTTGTCATGGCTGCTGATCATCTGTGCCTTCGGCCTGTTCTTCATCACCGTGTTCGCCGGACGCGTCTGGTGTGGCTATACCTGCCCGCAGAGCGTGTTCACCTGGGTTTTCATGTGGGCCGAGAAGGTCACCGAGGGTGACCGCAACCAGCGCATGAAGCTGGACAAGGCGCCCATGAGCGGCAACAAGTTCATCCGCAAGCTGGGCAAGCACGGCATCTGGCTCGCCGTGTCGTTCGCGACGGGAGTCACCTTCGTCGGGTACTTCACCCCCATCCGCGAACTGGTACCTGACCTGCTCACCCTGCAGGTTGGCGGCTGGGC
Source organism: Stutzerimonas kunmingensis (assembly GCF_900114065.1). Taxonomy (GTDB): domain Bacteria; phylum Pseudomonadota; class Gammaproteobacteria; order Pseudomonadales; family Pseudomonadaceae; genus Stutzerimonas; species Stutzerimonas kunmingensis. The sequence continues at coordinate 121,513 of NZ_FORS01000002.1, read as the reverse complement.
CCTGTTCTGGGTGGCCTTCTTCACGCTCGCCACCTACGGCAATGCCGGCTATCTGCGTGAGCAGGTGTGCATCTACATGTGTCCCTACGCGCGCTTCCAGAGCGTGATGTTCGACAAAGACACCCTTATCGTTTCCTACGACCCGCGGCGCGGCGAGAAGCGTGGACCGCGCAAGAAAGACGCCGACTACAAGGCCATGGGCCTCGGCGACTGCATCGACTGCACCATGTGCGTACAGGTCTGCCCGACCGGGATCGACATCCGCGACGGCCTGCAGATCGAATGCATCGGCTGCGCGGCCTGTATCGACGCCTGCGACGCCATCATGGACAAGATGAACTACCCGCGCGGGCTGATCAGCTACACCACCGAACACAACCTGTCCGGGCAGAAGACTCATCTGCTGCGCCCGCGCCTGATCGGCTATGCCATCGCGCTGGTGGCCATGATGGGGCTGTTCGCCTATGCCGTGTATGATCGCCCGCTGGTAAAACTCGACGTGCTCAAGGATCGCGTGCTCTACCGCGAGAACGAGCAGGGCAACATCGAAAACGTCTACACCCTCAAGGTGATGAACAAGGCCCAGCGCGAACAGACCTTCGTCATCGAAGCGACCGGCCTCGACGGCCTCGTCTACGAAGGTCGCAGCGAGATTCGCGCCGAAGGCGGCGAACTTGTGACGATCCCGGTCGAGCTGTCCATCGCCGCCGAGAAACTGCCCTCGAGTACCAATGAAATCGCCTTCCACATTCGCTCGGCAGACGACGACTCGATAACCGACGATGCAGACAGCCGTTTCATCGGCCCGAGCATCCGCTAAGTAAGGTAATGCATGCGCTCTGATAACGAACAAACGCGTTGGTACACCCAGTTCTGGGCCTGGTTTGTCATCGCCATCCTGCTCAGCTCCGTGATACTGGGCGTGTCTCTGCTGACGTTGGCGATCAAGAATGCCGACACCTTGGTCGCGGACAACTATTACGACGCCGGCAAGGGCATCAACCAGTCGCTGGAGCGCGAGAAACTGGCAGAGCGCCTGGAGATGCAGGCACGCATCGCCCTGAATGACGAGCGCGGCCTGGCCGAAGTGCAACTGAGCGGTGCGAGCCGCCCGCAGCAACTGGTGCTCAACCTGATCTCTCCGACCCAGCCCGAGCGTGACCGCCGCATCATCCTGCAGCCGCAGGGCGACGGCATCTATCAGGGCCAGATGCAGGAATCGATCAGTGGCCGCCGCTTCATCGAGCTACTAGGTCGCGAAGGTGATCAGGACTGGCGCCTGTACGGGGAAAAAACCATCGAAACCGGCCACGCCCTCGAACTGAAGCCTTGAGCTGCTGATGGCAAAGCCTCTCCCCTGCTACCACTGCGGCCTGCCGGTGCCAGCCGGCAGGCCGTTCCAGGCCCGCGTGCTGGGTGAGACGCGGGCCTTGTGCTGCCCAGGCTGCCAGGCCGTCGCTGAAGCCATCGTCAAGGGTGGGCTGGAGAGCTACTACCAGCACCGCAGCGACACCGCCATCAACCCGCAGACTCTCCCTCAGGAACTGAGCGAAGAGATGGCGCTGTACGACCGCGAGGACGTCCAACAGCCGTTCGTACAGCACCAGGGCGATCTGGCAAGCACTTCGCTGATGATCGAAGGGATCAGCTGCGCCGCCTGCGGCTGGCTGATCGAACGCCACTTGCGCAACCTGCACGGTGTGGCCGAGGCCAGCCTCAACCTGTCCAATCATCGCCTGAACGTACGCTGGAGCGACGCACAGCTGCCGCTCAGCGAGCTGCTCGGCGAGCTGCGACGGATCGGCTACGCAGCACACCCCTACCAGGCCGACCAGGCTGCCGAGCGCCTGGCCAGCGAGAACCGCCGTTCGCTGCGCCAGCTGGGCGTAGCCGGGCTGCTGTGGATGCAGGTAATGATGGCCACCATGGCCACCTGGCCCGAGTTCAACCTGGACCTGTCGGAAAGCTTCTTCGTCACCCTTCGCTGGACCGCCCTGCTGCTCACCACGCCGATCGTCTTCTACTGCTGCACCGACTTCTTCAAAGGAGCACTGCGCGATTTGCGCACCCGCCACCTGACCATGGACGTGTCGGTGTCGCTGGCGATCGGCGGTGCGTACGTCGCCGGCATCTGGTCCACCATCACCGGCCAGGGTGAACTCTATTTCGACGCGGTGGGCATGTTTGCCCTTTTCCTGCTGGCCGGGCGCTACCTGGAGCGGCGCGCGCGCGAACGCACCGCAGCCGCCACCGCACAACTGGTCAATTTGCTGCCTGCGTCCTGCCTGAAACTCGACGCAGACGGTCACAGCAATCGCATCCTGCTCAGCGAGCTGCAGCTCGGCGACCGCGTACTGGTGCAACCCGGTGCGCTGATTCCGGCAGACGGCCTCATCATCAGCGGTCAGTCCAGCGTCGATGAATCGGTACTGACCGGTGAGTACCTGCCCCTACCCCGCGGCGTGGACGATGCAGTAACCGCTGGCACGCTGAACGTCGAAGGCCCGCTGACCGTGGAAGTCCAGGCCTTGGGCGACGACACCCGTTTATCCGCCATTGTCCGCCTGCTGGAGCGTGCTCAGGCAGACAAACCGAAGCTTGCCGAGCTGGCCGACCGCGTCGCGCAGTGGTTTCTGCTGGTGGTGCTGCTGGTTGCAACCGTCGTCGGTGCGGTCTGGTGGCAGATCGATCCGCAACGCGCGTTCTGGATCGTTCTTGCATTGCTCGTCGCGACCTGCCCATGCGCGCTGTCGCTGGCGACACCCACAGCACTTACCACGGCCACCGGTACGCTGCACAAGCTCGGTCTGCTGCTGACCCGCGGGCATGTGCTCGAAGGCCTGAATCATATCGATACCGTGGTGTTCGACAAGACCGGTACCCTGACCGAGGGCCGCCTGACACTTAGCGCCGTGCACCCGCTCGGAGCTTTGAATGCCGATGCCTGCCTGGCGCTGGCCGCAGCCCTGGAGAACCGTTCCGAACACCCGATTGCCCGCGCCTTCGGACGTGCGCCGCTGGCGGCGGAATCGGTCGAAACGGTGCCGGGCCTGGGCCTGCAAGGCAACGTTGAAGGTCGCAACCTGCGGATCGGCCAGCCCAGTTTCGTCGCCGAAGGCTTCGCCCAACCGGCACCCGCTATTCCCGGCGACCAGGGGCAATGGCTGTTGTTGGGCGACGATCAAGGCCCGCTGGCCTGGCTGGTATTGGACGATCGGCTTCGCGACGATGCCCCGGCACTCCTTGAGGCCTGCCGCGCCCGTGGCTGGCAGACGCTACTGCTATCCGGTGACAGCTCACCGATGGTCGGCCAGATTGCCAGGGAACTGGGCATCGCTGAGGCCGAAGGCGGCATGACCCCTGCTGCCAAGCTTTCCCGATTGCAGGCATTGCAGGCCGCCGGACATCGGGTGCTAATGCTCGGCGACGGCGTCAACGACGTCCCGGTGCTTGCCGCAGCGGATATCAGCGTCGCTATGGGCTCGGCGACCGACCTGGCCAAGACCAGTGCTGATGCGGTGCTGCTATCCAACCGTCTAGGCAGCTTGGCGCAGGCATTCGACGTCGCACGCCGCAGCCGCCGCATCATCATCGAGAACCTGGCCTGGGCAAGCCTGTACAATGGCCTGATTCTGCCCTTCGCCGCCTTTGGCTGGGTCACCCCACTATGGGCCGCGCTGGGGATGTCGCTCAGCTCGCTGCTGGTGGTTTTGAACGCCTTGCGGCTGACACGTCAGCCGGCAAGTCACGGCTGAATCTGCTGCAACGCACGTCATTGGCGCAGCGGCGCACTTTACGCAGCTAAAGACTTCGCTTCGGATCCTGGAGGTCCTAATGGCCGCTCTGTACATCCTCATCCCTGTTGCCGTGGTCCTGGTGGCCGTCGCAATCTGGGTGTTCTTCTGGGCGGTGGACAGCGGGCAGTTCGACGATCTCGACGGACCGGCGCACAGCATCCTGTTCGACGACGACGAGCCGCAGAAGCCTTCCGCAGCCGATGCAGTGGAATCCTCGGAAGATCAGCCGGAGCAACGCAAAGGTGACTGAACTGCTGCCCCTGCTGCTGTCAGCACTGGTCTTGGGACTACTGGGTGGCGGCCATTGCCTCGGCATGTGCGGCGGCCTGATGGGTGCACTGACCATGGCCATTCCACCGGATCAGCGCGGCAGGCGCCTGCGCCTCCTGGTCGCCTACAACCTCGGACGCGTATCAAGCTATGCCGTTGCCGGATTCCTGATCGGCCTGGCGGGCTTGGCCGTTGCCAACAGTCCAGCGGCCATGGCGTTACGAGTCGTAGCCGCACTTCTGCTGATCACCATGGGCCTGTACCTCGCCGGCTGGTGGAGCGGGCTGACACGCATCGAGTCGCTAGGACGCGGACTCTGGCGTCATATCCAGCCTATCGCTAGCAAATTCATGCCGGTAACGAGCATTCCACGCGCCCTGATACTGGGGGCGCTGTGGGGCTGGCTACCGTGCGGCCTGGTCTACAGCACCCTGTTGTGGTCAGCCAGCCAGGGCGATGCACTGGATAGCGCTTTGCTGATGCTGGCGTTCGGCATCGGCACCTGGCCGGTGTTGCTTGCCACCGGCCTTGCTGCCGAGCGATTGACAACGTTGCTGCGCAAGCGTGGCGTGCGCGTCGTCGGCGGGGTAATGGTGATTCTGTTCGGTATCTGGACGCTGCCAGGCCCTCATCAGCAGTGGCTGATGGGGCATGGCTCAGCGCCATCTCACGAGACACACGCGCACTAGCGGAAGGCTTGCGAGCGCTCATGGCTCCTTGGGCAACTGGCGCTTGTGAGCAGTCTTGTCGTAGGTATCGATGATGATCCGGGCCGCCTCGTCCGGTACCGGCTTACCCTGCAGAAAATCATCGATGTTGCGGTAGCTGACACCATGAGCTGCCTCATCGGGCTTGCCAGGTGACAACTCTTCGAGATCCGCGGTTGGCACCTTGTGCACCAATTGATCGGGAGCGCCCAATGCCGCGGCTATCTGCCGAACCTGGTCCTTCACCAGACCCGCCAGTGGCGTCAGGTCGCACGCGCCATCACCGAACTTGGTGAAGAAGCCCATCACCGCCTCTGCCGCATGGTCGGTACCGATGACCAGGCCCTGGCGCGCGTTGGCGATCGTGTACTGAGCCACCATGCGCATCCGCGCCTTGGTATTGCCCAGCACGAAATCACGCTGCGCCGGGCTCAAAGGATCAAGCGCCTGCGTGGCGGCAGCCAGGCCCAGCACCGCGGTGCCGATGTTCACGGTGTGGCACTCGTCGGGCTTGATCGAATCCACCGCCAGCTGCGCTTCATGCTCGTCATGCTGCACCTGATAAGGCAGGCGCACGGCGATGAAGCGATAGTCGTCGCCTTCCCCTGCTTCGCGCATGCCGGCGACCGCCCGCTGGGCCAGCAGACCCGCCGTGGTCGAATCGACGCCACCACTGATCCCGAGCACCAAGGTCTTCAGGCCCGACTCGCGCAAGCAGGTCTGGATGAAGCTCACCCGACGATCAATCTCGGCCTGTACCGACTCCGGCCCGGTAAATGGTGCGCAGACGTTGAGCGCGGTTGCGATTTCCTGCTGGCGGCTGTGCATGAATCTCTCCTCTGGCGATATGAAGGCGCTGCTGAAGCATAAGACGCTGACGTGATCATCTGACCGCCAATCAGCGCGATCCTTCCGGATGTCGGCGCTGATCTGGCCCAGCGCGCTAGGGTCGGATCAAGTTTGATACAGGTCAAGTCCGCCGCAATGCCCTGCCCCTAGAATCCAGCGACCGCCGTCATGACCGGGAACGCCACATGCTCGACTCCATTCGCTGGGATTCCGACCTGATCCGTCGCTACGATCAGGCCGGCCCGCGCTATACGTCGTACCCGACCGCGGCCCAGTTCAATGAAAAGGTCGGCTCGTTCGACCTGCTGCACGCATTGCGCGGCAGCCGCCAGGCGTCACGCCCGCTGTCGCTGTACGTCCATCTGCCATTCTGCGCCAACGCGTGCTACTACTGCGGTCGCAACAAAGTGGTGACCAACGACCGGACACGCGCACAGCCCTATCTGGAACGCCTCGAGAAAGAAATCGAGCTAATCACCTGCCACCTGGGCAAGGACCAGGTGGTCGAGCAGCTGCACTTTGGCGGCGGCACACCTACCTTTCTCAGCCATGATCAACTGCGTCGGCTGATGGGCCATCTGCGCCAGCACTTCAACCTGCAGGACGATGATCATGGCGACTTCAGTATCGAGATCGACCCCCGGGAAGCGGATTGGCCAACCATCGGCCTGCTCCGCGAACTAGGTTTCAACCGCATCAGCATCGGCGTGCAGGATCTGGACCCGGACGTCCAGCGCGCCATCAATCGCATGCAGACCCTGGAGCAAACACGCACCATCATCGAGGCGGCCCGCACGCTGCAGTACCACTCGCTGAGCATCGATCTGATATACGGCCTGCCGCTGCAGACGCCAGCACGCTTCGCCAGAACCGTTGAGGCGATCATTGACCTGCAGCCGGACCGGCTCTCGCTGTTCAACTATGCTCATCTGCCTGAGCAATACGCGCCGCAGCGCCGTATCAACGCCAACGACCTGCCGCCCCCCGCCGAAAAGCTGGCCATGCTGGAGCGGAGCATTCATTTGCTCACCGACGCGGGATACCGCTACATAGGCGTGGACCACTTCGCCCTGCCGGACGATGAACTGGCCATGGCGCAAGAAGATGGCAGCCTGCAGCGCAACTTCCAGGGCTACACCACCCATGGCCATTGTGATCTGGTGGGCCTCGGCGTTTCGGCCATCAGCCAGATCGGTGATCTCTACTGCCAGAACACCAGCGACATCGAACAATACCAATATCAGCTGGATCAGCATCAGCTAGCCACCGCCAGAGGCTTACGCTGCAAACAGGACGACCATATCCGCCGCACCGTCATCCAGTCTCTGATCTGCGATTTCGAGCTGAGCTTCACGAAAATCGAGAGCGAGCATGACATCGAGTTCAGACAGTACTTCGCCGAAGCCTGGCCGATGCTCGAGCAGATGGCCGCTGACGGGATGATCGAGATCACCGAGAGCCATCTGCTGATTCAGCCTGCTGGCCGGCTACTGGTTCGCTCGATATGCATGCTCTTCGACCACTATCTCCCCGAGCAGGTCAGCCAGGCCAGTCGCGCCTGATCTAGAGCGCCTCAGACTATCGTCCAAATCATTGCCTGCGACCCTTGAGCCGATTGGCCATCGCCGACGTCCTGAGTTAACCTTGCGCGCTATAACTAGGTTTCCAGGAAGCCCTCTATGTCCGAATCGATCAAGGTCCGTGCGCAGCGGCAAGCTCATTGCAAGGATTGCAGCCTGTCCGGGCTGTGCCTGCCCCTGTCGCTGAACATGCAGGACATGGACGCTTTGGACGACATCGTCAAACGCGGCCGCCCCCTGAAGAAAGGCGAAACCCTGTTCCGCCAGGGCGACGTGTTCAGTTCCGTATTCGCCGTACGCTCCGGCGCGTTGCGGACGTTCAGCGTTACCGATGGCGGCGAGGAGCAGATCACCGGCTTCCACCTGCCCAGCGAGCTGGTCGGTCTTTCCGGCATGGATACCGAAAGCTATCCAGTCACCGCGCAGGCATTGGAAACCACCTCGGTTTGCGAGATTCCCTTCGAACGACTCGACGAATTAAGCGTCCTGCTGCCGCAGCTGCGTCGCCAGCTCATGCGCATCATGAGCCGCGAAATCCGCGATGATCAGCAGATGATGCTGTTGCTGTCAAAAAAGACCGCCGATGAGCGCATCGCGACCTTTCTCATCAACCTTTCTGCACGCTTCAGCGCACGCGGCTTCTCGGCCAATCAGTTCCGCCTGCCGATGTCGCGCAACGAGATCGGCAATTACCTGGGCCTGGCGGTCGAGACCGTTTCCCGTGTATTCACCCGTTTTCAGCAGAGCGGCTTACTCGAGGCCGAGGGCAAGGAAGTACGCATTCTGGATTCCATCGGACTGTGCGCCCTAGCCGGCGGCGCAATGGATGTCTGAGTCAGCGCGTTTGGAGTAGCAGATCCGATGATCTTCGACGAGTTCAGCATCAAGACCCTGATCCGCCCGGTGCAGGACTTTCCCCGCCCGGGTGTGGTGTTTCGCGACATCACCCCGCTATTCCAGTCGCCAAAGGCGCTACGCATGGTGGCTGACAGCTTCATTCAGCGCTATGTGGAGGCCGACTTCACACATATCGGCGCGCTTGATGCACGAGGGTTCCTGGTCGGCTCGATTCTCGCCTATGAGCTGAACAAACCTCTGGTGCTGTTTCGCAAGCAGGGCAAGCTGCCGGCCGACGTGCTGTCGCAGGCCTACAGCACCGAATATGGCGAAGCGCATCTGGAGATTCACGCCGACAGCCTTTGCGAGGGCGATTCGGTGCTGTTGTTCGATGACCTGATTGCGACCGGCGGCACGCTGCTAGCCGCCGCACAGCTTGTGCGACGCATGCGCGCGAGCATTCATGAGGCGGCTGCCATCATCGATTTGCCCGAACTGGGCGGATCGCAGAAACTTCAGGATATCGGCATTCCCACGTTCACTCTGACTGCCTTCGCCCTAAGCGACCGCTGACGGCGAATTCTCCGCGCCGCTGCTAGGTAAAGGATCTGCCCGTGTTAATAACGTTAAGGCGCAGCCTGCTTATCCTAGTTCTGGCCTGTACTCCTCCCGGGTTCGCACTCGATCGCGATGCACTGCTGGACCAGGCGAATATCCTGCTGCTGCCGCGTGAACGACCCATTTCCCAGTTTGAGCTGATCGACCAGGACGGCCAGCCTTTCAGTACTTCGTCGCTGCAGGGGCGCTGGCACATCCTGTTCTTCGGCTTTACCGCCTGCCCCGACATCTGCCCGACCACGCTGAGCGACATGCGTCGGCTGCTCAGCCAGCTACCGCCCGAGACTCGCGAGCAGTTGCAGGTGGTATTGGTCAGCGCCGATCCCGCGCGCGATACGCCGGAACAACTCAAGGCCTACCTGAGCTACTACCGCGCCGGCTTCAGCGGCTTGACCGGCGACATGGAGCAACTGCTAAGGCTATCCAGGGCACTGGGCCTCCCTTTCGTTCCGGCGCGCGAAACAGAAGGCGACTACAGTGTCAGTCACAGCGGAAATCTGGCTTTGGTCGCACCGGATGGCAGCCTGCGCGGGCATATTCGTGCGCCGCTGAAACTGGAGGGCTTGCAGCGGATGCTGCCGCAGATACTCGAGAACGTACGCTGAAACTGGCCATCGAAGTCGCATTACCGAATCAGTGGCAGTCCAGGGTATCGGCCAGCACGTATGCCTGAAACGCCACCTCATCGACCCATTGCTGGGTCAGCCCCGCCAACCGCCCTTCTGCTGACCATTGCGCCAAGAGCGCGTTGATCTGCTGCTGCAGGTTAGCGTCATCGGCGACCGTCAGGCTTAGCTGCCACCCGGCATCGAAAAGCGACGGTAACAGGTGCTTGTAGCGCCGCCACTCGGGCAAGGTGGCGATCTCCGTCAGCAGCACATCATCTTCGACAACCGCAGCGCACTCACCAAGCTTGAGTCCGATCAGCGCATGCGCCGCGCTCGGATATTCCCGAGGCACCGCCGCGAAGCGCTCGCTCAGCAACGCTCCATATGGACTCGCGTGATTGACGCAAACCGTCTGCCCCTGAAGATCGGACCAGGCAAGCAACTCACCTTCCGTCGCGCTTAGCGCGGCAGGCACAGCATGATAGTAAGTGGCCGGGCCGACCCGATCGCCTGCGACCAGGCGCACTTCAGCGTTATCTGCGCTGACCACGGAAGACCCGGAACGCCCAAGCGCTTCAGCCAATTGTTCGATCAGCGCCGACTCGAAACTCTCCGTTTCGCTGCTGGACAGCACCCGGCGTTCGGGCAGTTGCACCCGCAACGACTCGGCCATCGACGCGACCGGCATCAACAGGACGAGCCATATGGCAATGCGCGAGGGAACAGACATGCAATGGCCTCAGACGTACTGATAGCGAAGCATCCGCTGCTTGAACTTCTCTAGTACAACCTGATCGATCAGCGTGGCGAGAATGGCGATGACCAGAATGTTCATCATCACGCCAACCATGTCAGCAATCTCGCCCGAGTACGCGAGCGAACGCCCGAGCCCCTGGCCGAAACCAATCAGCATTTCGGCGGAGATCAGTGCACGCCAGGCGTTACCGAAGGCAAGCTGCGCGCCGGTGATCAGCTCTGGCATCACGGCGGGCAGATAAACGCGGCGCAGCAGCTGCCAGCGCGAGGCACCCATGACCCGCGCCGCAGCGACGTGCACCGGCTGCACGCTCTCGGTGGCATTCATCACCGACAGCGCCATCGGGAAGAAAGCGGCCAGGGCGACCACCACGATGATCGGCAGATTGCCGAAACCCATCACGATCAGAAACAGCGGCACCCAGGCGATCGACGGAATCGACTGCAGAATGACGATGGCCGAGCGCAGGATCTCGCGGAAGAAGAACAGCACCCCGCCCACCAAGCCAAAACCGATCCCGAACAGCAGCGCAAAACTGTAGCCGCTGCCGAGGCGACTCATACTGCCGTAAAGCCCTTCGCGGAACTCCGGCTCCTGGATAGTGCTGAACAGACGCTCGAAGACGGTCGGGATACCTGGCATCAGAAAGGCCGGCAAACTCCATGCTGCGGCCTGCCAGATCAGAAGAATGAACAGGATGGCCAGAACGACCGCAAGGTACTTCTTTGGGCCAGTAAGACGGCGAGCCTGACTCATGGATGCGCTACCTCCGTCTTGATACCCAGCAGACTGAGAATTTCCTTACGCTCGACAGTGAAGTCGGACAGGTCGTGGCTCTTCTCGCAATGGGTGAAGTTGAAGGTTTTCAGCACGCGAGTCGGCCGCGCGCTGAACACCAGAACGTGATCGGCCAGGTAAAGGGCCTCATCGACATCATGGGTGACCAACAGCACCGTCGGCTGATGCTCCTCGATCAGTTCACGCAACACGTCCTGCAATGCCATTCGGGTCAGGGCATCAAGGGCGCCAAACGGCTCGTCCAGCAACAGCACCTCGGGTTTGGCGATGAATGCGCGGGCAAGGGCCGTGCGTTGGCGCATGCCGCCGGATACCTGATGCGGGTAGTAATGCTCGAATCCATTGAGGCCGACCCGCTCGAGCCAAGCCTGCGCCTGTTCGAATGCGCTGGCCTTGGCCACGCCCTGCAGTTCCAGCGCCATGGCAACGTTGCCCTGCAGGCTGAGCCAGGGATAGAGGGCATGCTCCTGGAACACCAGCGTACGTCGAGGGCTCGGCTCGGTGATCGGTTTTTCGTCAGCAAGCACGCGGCCCGCGCTGGGCTTCTCCAGCCCGGCAACCAGATGCAGCAGGGTCGACTTGCCGCACCCCGAAGGTCCAACCAGAGCCACCAGTTCACCCTGGGCGAACTCACCACTGAAGCCCTTGATGACTTCGAGCTGCCCGAAGCGCTTGTCTACTTCTTCAAACCTGAGTTGCATAAAATCCGCAAATCCAGAAACGAAATTGCCCGGCAATGCGGGCGATGCAAACGGCCCGGCACAAAGGCCGGACCCGTGTAGTTTCAAACCAGAGTCAAGCGATCAGAGTTCGCGAGCTTCCTGCCAGGACAGATCGACGATGGCACTGGTGTCGAACGGCTTGCCATCGCGGGTCTTCAGCGAACCGAGCTCCTGCAGAATGTCCGCCAGCTCCTGGATGCGCGCCAGATCGTCCTTGCCAAGCTTGGCGCTGAAGGTCTGGGTTCCGATCGCCTCCTCAATGACAACCTCGCGAGCGAGCTCACCACGCTTGAGCGTCTTCAGTCGGCTCGGCGATGAAGTAGTCGGCGATCAGCTTGGCTGCCTCGGCAGGCTGCTTGTCGAGCATTTCGATGGCATCGCGCTGGGCGTCCAGCGACTTCCAGACGGCATCCTTGCGCTTGGCCAGGGTATCGCCGGAGGTGATCACCACCATGCACGGGAATGGCCACACTTCACCGATCTCGTAGACCTGCTGAACCGGGGCAACCAGCTGCGCGATGCGATCATACGGCTCGAACAGGAACGCCGCATCGACACGCCCGGACACCAGCGACTGCACCGCAACGGCCGGGCTGACACCCATGATGTTGACGTCGCTCGGCTTGAGTTCGGCATTCTTCAAGGTCACGCCACGCAGCACTGCATCAGCGGTGCTCCCCTCTTTCTGCGAAGCGAGGATCTTGCCCTTCAGGTCGGCAACCTTCTCGATACCCGAACCCTCAAGCGCCACGATGGAGTGGTAGCCCTGCTGAGCACCACCGACCACCTTGAGGTCAGCACCTTTGGAGGCCCAGGCCACCGCATTGGTAAAGCCGAGGACGCCGGTATCCAACTGCCCGCCGACGATCGCCTTGATCAGGTCGGTACCGGAACTGAACTCGATCAGCTCGACGTCAAGGCCATGCTTCTTATACAGACCGGCCTCGTGTGCAACCATGGCCTGGGCATCGTCCATCACACGGATGTAGCCAACTTTGAACTTCTCCTGCGCCTGAGCAAACGCGCTCAGCAGCAGCAGAGCTGGAACCAGCCAATGCTTTGCTTTCATTTCGACCTCGATTCGGATAGCCAGCACATATAACCAGAACGAAGGACTATATTCGTTTTAGTTATCTAACGTTGATGGCTTAGAACTTTACCTGAATCACCCAGAAAACTGCACTACCGAGGTGGCATATCGTCAGTACTTCGGGTTATAGGCGGATTGTCTTGCGGCCGGCCAGTGCGTGGGCCAGGGTTCCGCCGTCGACCAGGTCCAGCTCGCCGCCCAGTGGAACGCCGTGAGCGATTCGACTGATGGTCAGCCCCTTTGGAATCAGCATCTGCGCGATGTAATGCGCCGTTGCCTCACCTTCCACCGTCGGGTTTGTCGCGAGAATGACTTCAGTGAACGCACCATCTGCAACACGCGCCAGAAGCTCGGGAATGCCGATCGCTTCAGGGCCCAAACCATCGAGCGGCGACAGATGCCCCTTGAGCACGAAGTAGCGCCCGCGAAAGCCCGTCTGCTCGACGGCGAAAACGTCCACCGGGCTCTGCACCACGCAGAGCAGCGAATCGTCGCGTCGCGGGTCGGCGCATTGCGGGCACAGGTCGTCTTCGGTAAGGGTACGACACTGCCGGCAGTAGCCGACCCCTTCCATCGCTTTGCTCAGCGCTTGCGCCAGGCGTAAGCCGCCGCTGCGATCCCGCTCCAGTAGCTGCAACGCCATGCGCTGTGCAGTTTTCTGGCCCACGCCGGGAAGAATGCGCAGGGCGTCGATGAGTTGGCGGATCAGGGGACTGAAGCTCATAAATTAAGCGTCGCTATGCAAAGGGGCAGCACAGTGCCAGGGGTTCAGGCAGGCGGTTTGCCGGACCAGAGGCAAGAAAGCGGGACATCGGAGTCTACTGCGCGTAAATGACGATGCCCCGCCTCGAGTGGCGCGCCCATGCGCGCCGATTGGCCGTTCGAGTTAGAAAGGCATCTTGAAGCCTGGCGGAAGCTGCATGCCGGCGGTCATGCCGGCCATCTTGTCCTGGCTGTTCTGCTCGATCTTGCGTACCGCGTCATTGACGGCGGCAGCGATCAGGTCTTCCAGGATTTCCTTGTCTTCCTGCATCAGGCTGTCGTCGAGGCTGACGCGCTTGACGTCATGGCGACCGTTCATCACCACGCTGACCAGCCCGGCGCCTGACTGGCCCGTCACCTCGGCGTTCGCCAGTTCCTCCTGCATCTTCTGCATTTTTTCCTGCATCTGCTGCGCCTGCTTCATCAGGCCGGCCATGCCACCTTTCATCATGGGAATCCCTCAATTAATCAGGTTTCGGAGTGTTCTACGGGTTCGATGGTGCCTTCGCGGATCACAGCGGCGAACTGCTGCATGAGCTGCCGGACCAGGGGATCTGCGTGAATCGACTGTTCCGCGGCACGCTGCCGCTCGGCACGGCGACGCTGAGCGGCCTGCGCAGGCGTTTCCTGCTCCGGCTTCTGCAGCACGATCTCGAGCTGTAGCGTACGCCCGTGGTATTGATTCAGGGCGTCGTTGAGTCGTCGCTGTTGCGTGGGGTTGAATAGTGCGCTCTGCGCAGGATCGAGATGCATCAGCCAACGGTCGCCTTCCACGGCAATCAACGTACAGTTGGCGGCAATGCTGCCGGTAAGACCGGACAAGCCGAGTTTGAGATACAGCTCCAGCCACTCGGCAGCCAACCCGGTCGCAGGCTCTACCGAAGGCAGTGGCTCGACGGGCTCCGGCTCATCCCTTGAGTGTTCCAGTTCGTCCAGATAGGCCTCAGCCTGGTTCTCGACCTCGAAGTAGTCCTCGTCCGTCAGCGGCGGTTCGTCATCATCCGGCTCTTCGACCTGTACCACGGACGCCACGTGATCGGCAGCGCCGTCCACCGGCACAGGTTCGGGTAAAACGGCATCAGCCTCGACCGCGACGGGCGGTACGTCAGGCGGCTCATTCCACGGCACATCGATGACAGGCGCGGCCTGCGGCGCTTCCACCACATGAGTGGCGACCGGGGTCACTGCCGAGGGCGTGGGAGCCGGCACGTTCACTGGCATGGTAACGGCCGGCGCAACGGGAGCGGGCTCTGGCACAGCTGCTACGGCAATCGCAGCGGATGGAGTGGACGACACGCCAGCGGGAGCGGAATCGGCCACCGCTGCGGGCTTGGAATCAGCTGTGGCCGGGCTGATTCCCAGTGTCTTTAGCGGTGTTCGCGGTGCGCCATCACTGCCTGCAGGACGAAATGCCAGCATGCGCAGCAGCACCATTTCGAAACCGCTGCGAGGATCAGGCACCAGCGGCAGATCGCGCCGGCCGATCAATCCCATCTGATAGTAGAACTGCACATCTTCGGCCGGTAGCGCCTGAGCCAGGGCCAGCACGCGATCACGATCGCCCTGGCCGTTGTCTACCGCCTCAGGCAGCGCCTGGGCGATGGCGACGCGGTGCAGCACGTTGAGGATTTCGGCCAGCACGCCAGCCCAGTCCGGCCCCTGCTCCGCCAAGTGGCGAACGGCCTCGAGCAACGCTCTGGCATCGCCTTCAAGCAATGCCTGCAGCACACCATAGACCTGACCATGATCGAGGGTGCCGAGCATGGCGCGCACATCAGCGGCCAGCACCTTGCCTTCACCGAAGGCGATCGCCTGATCGGTCAGGCTCATCGCATCGCGCATCGAGCCATCGGCGGCACGCCCCAGGAGCCACAACGCATCGTCTTCGAAGGGAACGTTCTCGACGCCCAACACATGAGTGAGGTGCTCGACCACTCGCTCGGGCGGCATGTTCTTCAGGGAGAACTGCAGGCAGCGCGAGAGGATGGTGACCGGCAGCTTTTGCGGATCGGTGGTCGCCAGCAGGAACTTGACGTGGGGCGGTGGCTCCTCGAGGGTCTTGAGCAGCGCATTGAATGAGTGCGACGAGAGCATGTGCACTTCGTCGATCAGGTAAACCTTGTAGCGCCCGCGGCTCGGCGCGTACTGCACGTTGTCCAGCAGTTCGCGGGTGTCTTCGACCTTGGTACGGCTCGCGGCGTCCACCTCGATCAGGTCGACGAAGCGCCCCTCGTCGATTTCCCGGCATACCGAACACACACCGCAGGGCGTCGAGCTGACCCCGGTTTCACAGTTCAGGCACTTGGCGATGATCCGCGCAATGGTCGTCTTGCCCACGCCTCGCGTGCCGGTGAACAGGTACGCGTGGTGCAGGCGCTGGTTGTCCAGCGCGTTGATCAGGGCCTTGAGCACATGCGTCTGGCCGACCATTTCGCGGAACGAGCGCGGACGCCATTTTCGTGCAAGAACCTGATAACTCATAACACCATCGCGGGGGGGACAAGGCAGAGGACGGGTAATGCTAGCGGAGCAGGATGGAAATTGCATCCGGGCTGCACTCGAACCGCCGGCTAGCCCAGCAATCGCGCACCAAGCGCCTCGACTATCGTAGCCAGCACCGGGTTGTGCCTGCCGATCCGCACCTTGAGGCCATCGATCTCGCGCCTCGGCGGATACTGTTTGCGCAGCAGATCGAACCCGGCCCGACGCTGCGCCTCATCGCCAAGCAGGCTGCGGCGGAAGTCAGCATCGTCGCGACGCGGATCGTAGACCGCCCGGCACAGTGTGGCCAGCATCTCGTCGGGCTCTGCGGAGGATGCAAACGCCAGCTCGGTGAGTGCCGGGCCGGGCATCAGCTGCGCCAGTTCGATAGCCGGCTCGACACCACGCGCCGCGCAAAGCGCCGCGTATATCTGCGCCGTACCGCGCAGCTTGCCGTCCAGGCTGTACCCGGCGATGTGCGGCGTAGCGATATGGCACAAGCCGGCCAGTGCGACGTCGACCTGAGGCTCGCCTTCCCAGACATCCAGCACGGCTTCCAGGTCCGGCCGCTGCAATAGCAGATCGCGCAGCGCGGCATTGTCCACCACGGCACCCCGACTGGCATTGATCAGCCAGGTACCGGGTCGCAACCTCGACAGTCGCGCCTGATCGAACAGGTGAAAGGTCGGCCAGTCGCCCCCCAGGGTCAGCGGCGTGTGCAGGCTGATCACATCGCACTCCGCGAGGATCTCATCTAGCGAGACGAAATCGCCTGCCTCGCGGACCTGCCGCGAAGGATCGCAGACGCGCACGTCCCAGCCAAGTCCGCGCAGCACTTCGAGCAGCCGCCCGCCCACCTCACCGGCACCGACCACGCCGAAACGTCGCCGGGCCAGCGCTTCACCGCGCACCTCCGACAGCGCGAGCAAGCTGCCCAGCACATAGTCGACCACGCCCCGCGCGTTGCACCCCGGTGCGCTGGCCCACTCGATGCCGGCCTGCTCGAAATAATCCAGATCCAGATGATCGGTGCCTATCGTGCAGGTCCCGACGAATCGCACTGCGCTGCCTTCCAGCATCTCGCGGTCGACCCGCGTCACCGAGCGAACCAGCAGCACGTCGACATTCTCCAGCGCGGCTCGATTGATGCTGCGGCCGGGCATGCGGCGAATCTCGCCGAAACCGGCAAAGAACTCATCGACCAGCGGAATGTTTTCATCGGCGAGGATATGCATTGCACGGCTCCGGTGAGGGGGAGCACATTCTAGACGGCTTGCCACTGCTTTGCCGCCTTCCTGAGCGTAGCCACGCGGCGTAGACTAGCGCGCTTCTTGTATACAACCGGAACGCCCAGTAATGCCCACTGAGCTCAGACTCAGACGGGTCCGCCTCGAATTGCGCACCCTCTTTGCCCTTGCCCTACCCATGATGATCGCCCAGCTGGCCAGCACGGCGATGGGTTTCGTCGATACCGTTATGGCCGGACGCGTAAGCCCGCAGGACCTGGCCGCCGTCGCGCTAGGCAACTCGATCTGGGTGCCGGTCTATCTGCTCGTCTGCGGAATCACCCTGGCGACCACGCCGAACGTCGCACAGCGCTTCGGCGCAGGGCGGCATGGCGAAATCGGCCCGCTGGTTCGCCAGGCGTTGTGGATGGGCGGCGGCATCGGTGTGCTCAGTGCATCATTGATGTGGAACGCGGAGCCCGTCCTGCATCTGCTGAGCGTCGATCAAGCGCTGGTCGATCCGACCATGGCTTACCTGCGCGCCGTCGCCTGCGGCTTCCCGGCGGTCGCGCTGTATCAGGTGCTGCGCTGCTTCAGCGACGGACTGGGCCATCCGCGGCCAAGCATGGTGATCGGCATCCTCGGCCTGCTACTGAACATTCCGCTGAACTACGTGTTCATCTACGGCAAGTTCGGCGTGCCGGCGAT
The DNA here is from genome assembly GCF_900114065.1 of Stutzerimonas kunmingensis. Classification (GTDB taxonomy): domain Bacteria; phylum Pseudomonadota; class Gammaproteobacteria; order Pseudomonadales; family Pseudomonadaceae; genus Stutzerimonas; species Stutzerimonas kunmingensis. Next base: position 103,703 of record NZ_FORS01000002.1, on the reverse strand, counting down.
GGGCGGCGTCGGTTGCGGCGTTTCCACGGCATTGGTGATGCTGTTCATGCTGGTGGCGATGAGCCTCTGGGTTAAGCGCGCACCGTCCTATCAGGCCAGTCAGCTGTTTTCCCACTTCGAATGGCCACGCTGGCCGATGCTGCGTCATCTGCTTTCGGTCGGCGTACCAATCGGGGTCGCGGTGTTTGCCGAGGCCAGCATCTTCTCGGTGATCGCCCTACTGATCGGCGCCCTCGGGGCAACGGTCGTCGCCGGTCACCAGATCGCACTGAACTTTACGTCGCTGATCTTCATGATTCCACTGTCGCTGGGTATGGCGGTGACCGTGCGTATTGGTCAGGAGCTGGGCCGCAACGCTCCACGCGACGCTCGCTTTGTCGCCGGCGTCGGGATCGGCGCCGCCCTGGTATATGCCTGCTTTTCCGCCAGCGCCATGCTGCTGTTCAGCGAGCAGATCGCGCGAATCTATACCCCGGATCCGGCCGTGGTCGCCGTCGCTGCCAGCCTGTTCCTCTACGCCGCGCTGTTCCAGTTCTCCGATGTGGTTCAGGTCACGGCTGCTGGCGCGTTGCGCGGCTATCAGGACACCCGCATGACGATGGTCTACACCCTCTTCGCCTACTGGGGGATCGGTTTGCCGTTGGGCTATCTGCTCGGCCTGACCGACCACCTCGGCGCCGCCAGTGGGCCTGCCGGTCTATGGCAAGGCCTGATCGCCGGCCTGAGCTGCGCAGCTCTGTTGCTCAGCGTGCGCCTGGCCCGCAGCGCCCGACGCGAGATTCGTCGGCACACTGCGCTTCGCAGGGCGGCCGTCTGACAAAGGTCGGGATGGGGCGGTGCGGATCATAGGCTGCGGTCGATTCGGCCGTCGGAGCGCGCCAGGTAACCCGTGCCACACTCCCAAAGCAGTGCAGCGCGGTCCTCGGTACCAAGTGCGTCGAGTCCACCACGCAGCGCATAGGCGGTGAAGCCGAGCTGCGTCAGTAGGAACACCGCGTTGGCGCTGCGCTTGCCGCTTTCGCAATAGCAAAGGTAGGGCCGCTGCGGGTCCAGCAGACGGGTTTTCAAACGCAGCAGGTGCAGCGGCATGTGCAGCGCCTGCATGGCATGGCCCTGCTCGTAATCATCAAGCAGACGCACATCCAGCCACTGCGCACCGCACGCCAGCAGATCACCCACGCCATCCAGATCGACTTCGCCAACCACCGGTGCCTTGAGCAGCTCGAGAAAGTCCGCCCGCGCCAGGCGAAGCACCCGACCGTCCTCGACCATCGCGACACTGGCATTACGCGGTCGCTCCTCGAGCAGCGCCTCTTCACCGAAACAGGCTCCGGGTTCCAGCTCGGCCAACAGCTGCTCGCCGCTGCCGGCAGCCTTCAGGACCTGGGCGCCGCCGCTCTTGAGGAAATAGCAGCAATCGCCGGCTTCCCCTTCGCGTAGCAGGGTTTGCCCGGCGGATACCTCGATCTCAACGAGGCGGCTGAGCATGCTGCGAATATTTGCCGGTGGAACCTGGGCGAACAGCGGACTCTCCAGCAGGCGCTCCAGCCACTCCCCGTCCTCGCCCTCCATCGACAGCTGCAGCAGCACATCTTGCAGGGCTTGGCGCCAGGACAGCAGCCGCTCCAACTCCGCGCTGTCCACCGTCAGCAGCTGGCAGTCATCCAGCGCCCTCGCCTCCACCAGGCGGCCCGCAGCAAGGCTGTATAGAGCAGCCGATGTGCCCGCCACCAGCCGCGTTTGCTGCCCGTCGTGATCGGTCAACAGCAGGCTGCCCGACATCAGGTAATGACGTTTCGAACTCAGCTCATCACCAAGGTCGAGCAACTGCCCAGGCGCAAGCACGAGCGGCACTATGCGCACGCGAAGCTCCCACAACTGGCGTGGCGACAAGCCATTGAGCGGGACCAGATTACGCAGCTGATCGGGGTGCAGCGGTTTATTCATCCGACAAAATCCAAACGTCTATCCGTCAATCAGCTTCTGCAGCTGGGCCTGAGCAGCACGGCGCCCTTGCAGTCCACCGGTATGGACGAATATCAGCCGCGTGCCGGCGGGAAAATAACCGCGCTCGACATAAAGGCGCAATGCCATCATGGTCTTTGCAGTGTATATCGGATCGAGCGGCACGCCACCCTGGCGCTCGGTATCGAGAATGAACTGCGCCAACTCCCTGTCGAAGCGACCAAATCCGCCACGACTGGCGTCCAGCAGTTCATAGCCGCTGGACGCCACGCCGGCTTGCGCGAGCAAGTTGGCCACGCCGGCATCGACGGCGTGGGAAGGCGGCCCTGCCAGCGCGCCGAACACCCGATGCCTACCTGCCTCGCCGATGACCAGACCTGCCAGCGTCGTCCCGGTGCCGGCGGCCAGCCAGAGCGCGTCGTAGTCCTTCCAGCCGAGCGACGCGAGCGCGGACTCCACTCTCGGAACGAGTCCGGCGCACCCCAGAGCGCCGGGCAAACCGCCGCCACCTTCAGGGATGCAGTAGAAACCTGGATATCGCGCTCGCCATGGCGTCCAGAAGGTAGGCAGATTGCGCTCCCGGTACCCAGCGTAGCCGAGCCAATGCAGCTGCATGCCCCAGGCACGTAGATCGGCGACCGTTGGCGTTACCTGCTCATGGCCGCGCAGCAGGCCGACAGTAGGCAGGCCGAGTCGGTGGCCGGCTGCAGCCAGTGCATGCAGATGATTGGAGTGCGGGCCGCCGAGACTGATCAGCCCCGGCGCAGCGACAGAACGCGCTGCATCGAGATGCTTTACCAATTTGAACCACTTGTTGCCGGACAGCTCGGGATCCAGCAGATCGAGCCGCAGCACCGCAACCTCGACCCCGCTGCGCGCGAGCCAGTCCAATGACAGCGGCTGCAGGATCAGCGGAGCATCGAAGCCGAGATCGGATTGAACGGAGGACAAACCGCTCAGCTGCCGGTGCGCTGCCGGTCTTCCTTGCGGTGCCGGGCGCAGCAGTTGGATTCGCCGATCACGAAGCGACTCGGCGCATCGATCTTGTCCAGGGGCATCGCGCAACGCTCACCGCTGGAAAGCGCCGCGACGCAGGCCGGCTTCTGATAATGCTCCAGCCACTGTCGGTACTGCTCCTCGGAGACAAAGCACTTGGCAGCGGCATAAGCCAGAGGATTGGCGCGGTAGCGGGCCAGGTCCTGCAATGCGATCGTCAGATGCCCGGCACCCGGGTGGTAGGCCATGAACACGACCCCTTGTCGAGACAGTTCCTCCAGCACCCGGTCACCGCTATGGCGCAGCGTTTCGCACTCGGTCTTGAGCCGCTGGATTTCCTCTTCCAGCTGTGCATCCAGTTCGTTGCGGTAGGCCAGCTCGACATCGCGGATCGCCACCTGCTCCTTGTACTCCGCAATCGCCGCCGCGATACGGGCCTGGGCTTCATGCTCGAACTGCTCCCGGGCGGCGCCGATCTCAACCCGACCGCTGACCTCCAGCGTACGCAGCTGCTTGCTCATTTCCTCACGCGCTTTCTGGAAACTCTCGCCCTGGGCGGTCATCTGCGCATGCAGGCTGGCGTTCAGCTCGGTCTGCTGTTGCAATTTCTGCTGCAGCGTGCGGATCTCCTCCTGCTGTGCCTTGCGTTCCTTCTCCGCGGCAGCCGTGAGCTTGAGCGCGTCTTCTTCGCGCAGACGCTCGAGGTTGGTAATGCGTTGGCGCTGTTGCTTGATCAGCAGCGCAGCCTTCTGCCGCTGTTCACGCTCATGGCTTTCGGAACGTTTCGCAGCTGCGTCCTTGCCGGCCTCGGCTGCATACCAGGTGTCTTCGGCGACCATCTGCAGACGTTCCGCAGGTACGGCCTGAGGCGTCTCCTCTTCGACCAGCAGACCGAGCTGGTTGCGCTTGATGGTCTCGCGCAACACAACCAGATCATTGCGTTCGGGACCAACTTTAGGGTCCCACATGTGCATCTGGTGCCAGGAGACCGGGCACTGGCTGCGGCAGGCCAGGCGAATCGGTCCGGCCCCCATGTCCGGACCACGCCCGGTACGCTCGGCCAACTGACGCAGGGGAATGTTCCAACCGGCGTCGGCAGAGCCGTCATCATTGAAGTCGAGACAGAAAAACACCGCGGCGCGCACCTGCAGCCGCGGATTGATCATTACGTAGACAGCATGCATCTGGCGGTCTGCGAACTCGGGTAGCGCGACCACCCCATCCAGCACCGCTTCGAATTCGGGATACAGCATTTCCTTGCAGATGGAGCCCTCATTGAAGAACAGGACGGCTTCGACCATCTGCGGTTTGTTCTGCATGCTCGATTTCCTTTATCGCCCGCAACTGCGAGCCAGCGATTAGCGAAACGAGCGGCCATCCGATGCCGTCGTCCCGTTGGTGCCGCAAGTTTAGGGGAAATGTTCGCGCAGGCAATGTGACTGGGTTGGCAGGCAGTCGCCGCATCGGACGCCGTTCGACCAGGCGCCCAGCGGATTTGCGATGAGCTTAGCTAAATCACTTGCCACTGTAGGCAGCGAGACGTCGCTTCATCTCGTCGCCCAGAGCCTGCAAGCCACTCATGGGCCGGATCATGACCTCGAATTCGACAATCTTCCCCTCGTCGTCGAAGCGGATCATGTCGATGCCCTTGAGTTCACGATCACCCACCCGGGCGCTGAACTCGAGGACTACATCCGTGCCTTGGGCGCTGGCCAGCTCACGGTGGTAGCGGAAGTCCTCGAAAACTTGCAGCACAGTGTTGAGGATCAGGCTCACCGTCGCTGCCCCCTCATACGGCGTGTGAGCCATCGGCGAGCGAAACACCGCCTGCGGATGCAGCAGCACCGGCAGCCGGCTCAGGTCTCGCTCAGCGATCATTCGGTGCCAGGCCTGCAGGCTATTGGCAGCCCCCCGGTTGCAGCGCGATTGCAGTTTCCATGCGTGATCCTCTTTGCGGATGTGCCGTTGGCCTAGAGCGCCGCAGCCAGGCGACAGCCCTGATTGATCGCGCGCTTGGCGTCCAGTTCAGCGGCGACGTCGGCGCCACCAATCAGGTGTACCCGCGCGCCGGCGGCTTCAAGGCCTTCCTGCAGCTCACGCAACGGCTCCTGCCCGGCGCATAGAATCACCGTATCCACCGGCAGTACCTGCGGCTCGCCTTCGCCCACGCGGATGTGCAGTCCGGCGTCATCGATCTGCAGGTACTCGACCGAATTGAGCATCTGCACGTGCTTGTTCTTCAGTCCGGCACGGTGGATCCAGCCAGTGGTCTTGCCCAGCCCGTTACCCACCTTGGACTTCTTGCGCTGCAGCAGATAGACCTGACGCTTGGGCGCATGCGGAGCCGGCTGGATGCCGGCGATACCGCCGCGCACCGACAGCCCGAGATCGATACCCCACTCCTTCCAGAAGGCTTCACGATCCAGACTGGTGGATTCGCCGTCGTGGGTGATGTATTCCGACACGTCGAAGCCGATGCCACCTGCGCCGATCACCGCGACGCGCCGGCCGACCGGCTTGCGCTCCAGAATCGCATCCAGGTAGCCAATCACCTTCGGATGGTCGATCCCGGGAATTGCCGGCACTCGCGGCGCGATCCCTGTCGCCAGGATGATCTCGTCGAAGCCACCGGCCAGCAGCGCTTCCACCGTCGCGCGGGTGTTCAGACGAACCTCGACTCCTGTTTCTTCGAGGCGGTTCTTGAAGTAGCGCAGGGTTTCGTAGAACTCCTCCTTGCCCGGCACCCGCTTGGCAACATTGAATTGCCCGCCGATTTCGGCGGACGAATCGAACAGCGTCACCTCATGACCGCGCTCGGCTGCGATGGTCGCGGCGGCGAGCCCCGCAGGCCCGGCACCGACGACGGCGATCTTCTTCACCGCGGTAGTGGGGATGTAGTTCAGCTCGGTTTCGTAGCAGGCACGCGGATTGACCAGGCAGGTCGTCAGCTTGCCGCTGAAGGTGTGATCCAGACAGGCCTGATTGCAACCGATGCAGGTATTGATGCGCTCGCTGTGACCGGCGGCGGCCTTGTTGACGAATTCCGGATCGGCGAGGAACGGCCGCGCCATGGAGACCATGTCCGCATCGCCCTCGGCCAGCACCTGCTCGGCGACCTCCGGGGTATTGATCCGGTTGGTGGTGATCAGCGGAATGCTTACCTCGCCACGCAGCTTCGCGGTCACCTTGGTGAACGCGGCGCGTGGCACCTTGGTGGCGATGGTCGGAATCCTCGCCTCGTGCCAACCGATGCCGGTATTGATCAGCGTGGCGCCCGCCTGCTCGATGGCCTTGGCCAGCTGCACCACCTCTTCCCAGACACTGCCGCCTTCGATGAGGTCGAGCATCGACAGGCGATAGATGATGATGAAGTCGCTGCCCACCGCTTCGCGCACGCGGCGCACGATCTCCACCGGCAGGCGCATGCGGTTCTCGTAGCTGCCACCCCAGCGATCGGTGCGGTGGTTGGTGTGCGCCACCAGGAACTGATTGATGAAGTAGCCTTCCGAACCCATGATCTCGACGCCGTCATAACCGGCTTGCTGGGCCAGGCTCGCGCAGTTGACGAAGTCGCGGATCTGCTTCTCGATGCCCTCCTCGTCCAGTTCGCGCGGGGTGAACGGATTGATCGGCGCCTGGATAGCGCTCGGCGCCACCAGCTGCGGGCTGTAGGCGTAACGCCCGGCATGCAGGATCTGCATGCAGATCTTGCCGCCAGCTTCGTGAACCGCCTGGGTAACGATCTTGTGCTCTTCGGCCTCCTCCGGCGTGGACAACTTGGCCGCCCCGGCGCGTACCGAGCCTTCCTCATTGGGGCCGACGCCACCGGTGACGATCAGGCCGACGCCACCGCGAGCGCGCTCGGCGAAGAATGCCGCCATCCGCTCGAAGCCGTTGGGCATTTCCTCCAGGCCCGTGTGCATGGATCCCATCAGGGTACGGTTGCGCAAGGTGGTAAAGCCCAGATCGAGCGGAGCCAGCAGTTTCGGGAAAGCGGTCATCGAAGCATCCTCATCATGACGAGTGCCGAGCCTCATGGGGCTACGGTCGGTATGCAGCGACGATAAACAGCGAAGGTGCCGCACTCAATGATCCAAAGTGACAACTTTTTGATCCTTCTGCGCAAAAAGCTTGGCAACAGGCGCCGCGTTACCTACGCTGACGCAATCCCTCACTGCCCTGCCTCACATGCGCACCTCAATCAATATCGTGCTGTTGCTCGCCCTCGCGGCAGCCACATTTGCCGTCTACCTCGACTGGACGCAAGACCGTCGTAGCGGCCCACTGCTGTCCGATCTGCGTACGCTACCCATCGAAAACCACGGGCAGGCCGGAAGCGCAGGCAACCTGCTGGGCATCGAGACGCGGCTGCAGCCAGCCGACTATCAGAGCCGCGAGCGGCTGCAACTCAAGTTTCGCACCTACCTCAAGCAGGCGGCCGAAGCCGGAATGCTCAGCGAGCGAACCGTCGTGGTGCTCCCCGAACACGTTGGCACTGGCCTGTTCGCCCTGGGCGAAAAGCCGGAAGTGCAGCAGGCCCGCACCCTGCGCGATGCGATGCAGTGGATGGCGCTCAGCAATCCCGGCGGCTATCTGCGCGCACTGCCGGATAATCAGGGCGACGATCGGCGTACCGGTGCGGTGTTGCGACTCAAGGCCCGACAGATGGCAGAGGAATACCAGAACGTCTTCGGCGGCCTCGCCAGAGAGTTCGGCGTTACCTTGGTGGCTGGCTCGATCGTGCTGCCGGAGCCCTATCTGGAGAACGATCAGCTGATGATCGGCGATGGCCCGCTGCGCCAGGTAAGCCTGACCTTTGACGGTCGCGGCAAGCCCCTCGGAACGCTGCAGTACAAGCAGGCGTTGAGCCGTTACGAACGCCGCTACAGCGTTGCCCCCATCCCCGAGCGTCGACGGCTGATTGAAACACCGGCGGGCTCGCTGGCAGTGCTGCTGGGCTGCGATGCCTACCTCGAGCAACCGCCTGCCGAAGCGAAACTGCTGGCTGTACCCGGCGCGCTGGCAGATCCGCAGGCGAGCTGTGGCAGTACACATTCCGACGCGCTCAGCGCAAGACCGCACATGGCCGTGCATACCCTCGCCTTGCCCTGGAATCTGCTCGGCTCGCCGCGCCGCCCGGCGCCCCCGGGCCACGGCGTCCCGGTCCAGGTACGCAATCAATGGCTCGGCAGCACCCCATGAATGCGCAACGGGTGCGCCTGGGCGATCTGTCGGTCGGTTTTCTGCACAGCCTCAACGATGCGTTGCAGCTGTACGGCCATGACCCTCAGCCGCTTTTGCTGGCCTACGGACTGGATGGCGAGCGGCTCGCTGAGCCGCATGCCCGCCTCTCGATCCCCCGTTACATGCGGCTCGGGCATGCGGCCATCCAGCTGGCTGGCGATCCCGCTCTGGGCCTGGAGATGGGCCGCCTGCGCAAGCCCGGGCACCTCGGCCTCGCCGGGCTGACCGCCGCTCAGGCGCCCACCGTGCGCGAAGCGGCAAGGGCGCTGACCCGCTACGAGGCGCTGTATGCATCCAACTACCGCGGCAGTTCGAGTTTTCACGAAGATGCGTCAGGCGCCTGGCTGCGCTTTTATTCCATCAGCCCTTACAACGCCTACAACCGCTTCGTCGTCGATACGGTGCTCGCCAGCTGGATCTCGCAGCTCAGCCGCTTGAGCGGACAACCGCTGGTGCCGATGGCGATCCACATCGAGTTCGACGCCCCTGACTACGCCTCGCGCTACGACGAGCAGTTCGGCCGGCCGGTAATCTTCGGCGCCGAAGCGAATCAGTTGCAGCTGGATCAGCGCAGCCTGGCGTTGCGCAACCCGGATCATTGCCCCGGCACCTGGCGGCATCTGCTGGAGCTGTGTGAAGCGGAACTGGAACGGCGCACCCGCACCCGCAGTCTGCGCGAGCGGGTCGCACAGCTTCTCGGGCCGATGCTCAAGGGCCAGGAGCCGGACCTGCAACAGATCGCTGCACGTCTGCAAATGCCGGTCTGGACACTGCGACGCAAGCTGGCCGAGGAAGACAGCAGCTATCGCGCGATCCTCAACGACACCCGCCGCGACCTGGCGATGGCCTACATTCGCGACACCGAATCCGCTTTCGGCGAGATCGCCTGGCTGCTTGGTTTTTCCTCAGCCGAAGCGTTTCAGCGTGCCTTCAAGCGCTGGAGCGGGCAGACGCCGGGAGACTATCGCCGGGCGCAGCGGCGCGGCGCGTAAACGGCGCATACGCGAGCGGCGCTCAGAGTTCGACCGCATCCTCGGCGCAGTCGGGGTGATCCTGCTCGGCGGCATGCCATTCCAGTAGTTCGTCCTGGTAGTCGTCCATCGCTAGATTCCTCAGTCGTCGGCGGTTGCCCAAGGCTTGATGCCTGTCTGTGCATCAAGGTTCATGCCAGCAGGCTACAACCGGCAAATGAAGGAATCGTGACGTGCCTTGAGCCTCGCGGGCGGCCAGATCACGGGGCACGCGCGAGTGACACGCCCCAAACCGGGGCGCGCCTTCAGGGTGAAGACAACCCCGCTGCATTCATCGCCAGGCGCAGCAGCCAGGCGACGATGCCGAGCGCCAGCACGCTGCCACTCCAGATCAGCACCAGCCAGCTCATGCGCTTCCAGAGCGGCCGCTGCTCAGGCTGTGCGGGCGGCTTGTTATCCAGATCAGCCATCAGTGATACCCATCCTCCGCACTGACCTTGCCGCGGAACACGTAGTAGCTCCAGGCCGTATACATCAGGATCAGCGGCAGAATGAGCAGTGCTCCGACCAGAGTAAAGCCCTGACTCTGAGGCGGTGCGGCCGCCTCCCAGATGCTAACCGACGGAGGAATGATGTTTGGCCAGAGGCTGATGCCCAGACCGCTATAGCCGAGGAAGATCAGCGCCAGCGTCAGCAGGAATGGCGTGTAGTTGGCGTAGCGCTGAATCGAGCGCAGCAGTCCGAATGCGCAGAGCAGCACCAGCACCGGAACCGGCATGAAATACAGCAGGTTGGGCATGCTGAACCAGCGCTCGGCGATATCCGGATGGGTCAGCGGCGTCCACAGGCTGACGATGCCGGTAACCACCAGCACCGCCCACACCAGCGGAATGCCGATGTCGTGCATGCGCCGTTGCAGGTCGCCGGCAGTGCGCATCATCAGCCAGGTACAGCCGAGCAGCGCATAGGCAACGATCAGCGCCAGTCCGCAGAACAGCGAGAACGGCGTCAACCAGTCCAGTGCCCCGCCGGCATAGGCCCGATCCTCGACCGGCAACCCGCTGATGAATGCACCAAGCACCACGCCCTGGAAGAAGGTGGCGACCAGCGAGCCGCCGATAAAGGCCTTGTCCCAGACATGCTGGCGCTCGCGGACCACCTTGAAGCGGAACTCGAACGCCACTCCGCGGAAGATCAGCCCCATCAGCATGAAGATGATCGGCAGATAGAGCGCGGACAGCACCACCGAATAGGCCAGCGGAAACGCGGCGAACAGCCCGGCACCGCCGAGTACCAACCAGGTCTCGTTGCCGTCCCAGATCGGCGCAACGGTGTTCATCATCACGTCGCGCTCCGAGGCGTCCTGCACGAAGGGAAAAAGGATGCCGACGCCGAGATCGAAACCGTCCATCACCACGTACATCATGATGCCGAAGATGATGATCACCGCCCAGATCAGTGAAAGATCGATACCCATGGCTCAGTTCCTCTCGCCCAGTTGATCGCTTTGTCCCTCGGGAAGGGCTTCGTCCGCCGCGGAGATCGGTCGCATCGGCGTGCGCGCCTCGCCGGGTCCACCGGTACCTTTCTCGCGCCCTTCGCTGATCACCGGGCCTTTGCGCACCAGGCGCAGGACGTACACCATGCCCACCCCGAACACGGCGAAGTAGACGACCACGAACATCGCGAGAGTGAGCCCCAGCTGGCCGGCGCCGTGATTGGATACGGCGTCGGCGGTGCGCATCAGGCCATAGATCACCCAGGGCTGACGCCCGATCTCGGTGGTGTACCAACCAGCCAAGATGGCGATCAGCCCGGAAGGGCCCATCAGCAACACCAGCCGCAGGAACGCGCGTGAGCTGTACATCCGGTCGCCCCGCCGCAACAGCAGACTCCAGATACCGGTGACGATCATCAGCAGGCCGAGCGCGACCATGATGCGGAACGTCCAGAACACGATCGTCGAGTTCGGCCGGTCCTCGGGCGGGAAGTCCTTCAGCGCCGGAATCGGTTCGGTCAGGCTGTGATTGAGGATCAGGCTGGCGAGATAGGGGATCTCGATCTTGTAGCGCGTTTCCTCGGCCTCCATGTCCGGCCAGCCGAACAGCAACAGCGGCGTCGGCCCGCCTTCGGAGTTGTCCCAGTGCCCTTCCATCGCGGCGATCTTCGCCGGCTGATACTCGAGGGTGTTCAGCCCATGAAAATCGCCGATCACCGCCTGCACCGGTGCCACCAGGAGGGCCATCCACATGGCCATCGAGAGCATCTTGCGGATCGCCGGGTTGTCCTTGCCGCGCAACAGCTGCCAGGCCGCCGACGCGCCGACGAAGAACGCCGTGGCGAGGAACGCGGCGACCGCCATGTGCGCCAGTCGATAAGGGAACGACGGGTTGAAGATGATCGCCAGCCAGTCCACCGGCACCACGATGCCGTCGATGATCTCGTGCCCCTGCGGCGTGTGCATCCAGCTGTTGGACGCCAGAATCCAGAAGGTCGAGATCAGCGTGCCCACGGCCACCATGAGCGTGGAAAAGAAATGCAGGCGTTCGCCGACCCGATTCCAGCCGAACAGCATGACCCCGAGGAAACCCGCCTCCAGGAAGAACGCGGTCAGCACCTCATAGGCCAGCAGCGGCCCGGTGACGCTGCCGGCGAACTCGGAGTAGGCACTCCAGTTGGTGCCGAACTGGTACGCCATGACGATTCCCGACACCACACCCATGCCGAAATTGACCGCGAATATCTTCAGCCAGAAGTGATAGAGGTCGCGATAGACCTCCTGCCGGGTCTTCAGCCAGAGCCCCTCGAGCACGGCGAGAAAGCTGGCGAGCCCGATGGTGATCGCCGGAAAGATGATGTGAAAGGTGATGGTGAAAGCGAACTGGACGCGCGCCAGCTCTAGTGCTTCCAATCCGAACATGGGCAACAACTCCTCGTCAAATGAGCGCCCGCGTCGTCGATGACGGTAAAAACGGGGTCCAGCACAAGTGACAGCAGAACGCGCCAAGGGTGCGCCGCGCGTGCCGCGCCATCTCGTCGCGCCCTCTGGATCGGCGGTCGATCCATCGCGCTCCAGCGGTCTATGCTGGTCGTAGCCGCGTCAGCCTTGGAGTACCGCCGGTGCCGATTCACACCTTCATCCCGCCATATATTCTCGACCGCATCATCGACCGCGGCTCGCCCTACCAGCGCGGCTGCGCTCAACAGACGTTGCACCACGTGCAGAGCCTGCTGCCCAACCCCGGCCCGCCACGACCCACAGCCATCGCCGAGCTTGGCGAGCTGCGCACGCCCGGCCACCCACAACGACGAATCCATGACGCCGAGCAGCAGATGCAGCTGCCGGGCACCCTGCGACGTCGCGAAGGTCAGCCGGCCTCCGGCGACGCCGCGGTGGACGAATCCTACGACGCGCTCGGCGCGACCTACACATTCTTCTGGCAGGTTTTCCAGCGCGACTCGATTGATGACCTGGGGATGCCGTTGATCGGCACCGTGCACTACGGCCAGGGCTACGAGAACGCCTTCTGGAACGGCGAGCAGATGGTGTTCGGCGATGGCGACGGTGAGCTGTTCCAGCGCTTCACCCGCTCGCTGGACGTGGTCGCCCACGAACTGACCCACGGCCTGATCGAGAGCGAAGCCGGGCTGGTCTATTTCAACCAGCCCGGAGCGCTCAACGAATCGGTGTCGGACGTGTTCGGCGTACTGACCAAACAGCACGCGCTCGGCCAGACTGCGGCGGAGGCCGACTGGCTGGTCGGCGCCGAACTGCTCACCGACAAGATCAACGGCGTCGCCCTGCGTTCCATGGCCAACCCGGGCACCGCCTATGACGACCCGCTGCTCGGTCGCGACCCGCAGCCTGCGCACATGCGCGACTTCATCGAGACCCGCGACGACAACGGTGGCGTGCATCTCAACTCCGGCATTCCCAACCGCGCCTTCTACCTCGCGGCCATGGCGCTGGGTGGTTACGCCTGGGAGCAGGCCGGACGAATCTGGTACGCCACCATCTGTGATCCACAACTGCCCAATGATGCGGACTTCGCAACCTTCGCCGGTGTGACGTTGAACCACGCGGCGCAGCTGTTCGGTCGCCAGTCGCCTCAGGTTCAGGCGCTGTATGAAGCCTGGACGTCAGTGGGCGTAGCACTGCGCTAAGGAGGCAGGATGAAGATGCCAGCACTGGGACCGGAAACCTCGTTGCGCGTATCGCGCCAGGGCGGCTTCGTCGCGGCGCCAAGCCTGGCGCGACCCCGGCAGATCGAATTCGCCGACTGCGACGCCGAGCAGCGCCGCGGCCTCTGCTCGGTGGTCGAACGCTGCCTGCCGGTCGCCAGCAAGAACGTCGGTGCCGGCGATCAGCGCTTCTTCCAGGTCGAACTGCACTACCGACGCGAGGACACCGACGCCGAACTGATCCTGCAGATCGCCGAGGACCGAGCGCCACAGGAACTGATGCAGCTCTGGCAGAACGGCGCCATCCCCGGCGACAGCTAGAAGCGGATCACGCCGCCGTCCGCAAGCAATGCGGTGATCTGCGCCGCCGGCAGCGGGCGTGAGAGCAGGTAGCCCTGGAACTCGTCGCAACCGTTGCGACGCAGGAAATCGAACTGCGCGGCGTTCTCGACCCCTTCGGCCACCACCGTCTTGTGCAGGCTCTTGCCCAGCGAAATGGCGGCACGGGCGATCATCGCCACTTCCTCCTCCTGTTCGAGCCCGGTGACCAGCGATCGATCGATCTTGATGATGTCCAGCGGAAAACGCCGCAGATAACTGAGCGCCGAGTAGCCGGTACCGAAATCGTCCATCGCCAAGCGAAAGCCCCGCGCCTTGAACTCGGCCAGGATGGAAATCGCACGGGTGCCGTCTCCGAGGAATACCGTTTCGGTGATTTCCAGCTCCACCTGGGTCGGCGGCAGCCCTATTTCGTCGAGCACCGCGAGGATGCGTTCGACCACATCGTCGCCAAGAAACAGCAGCGGTGACAGGTTCACCGCAACCAGCAGTGGCGTGCCGCGCCCCTCGTTCCACTGCCGAGCATCGGTGAAGGCGCGGCGCAGGATGGCCAGGGTCAGCGGCATGATCAGCCCGCTCTCTTCGGCCACCGGGATGAAACGATCCGGTCCTATCACCCCCAGCTCCGCGTGGGTCCAACGCGCCAGCGCCTCGACACCGACAATCCGCCGCGTCGCATCGACCTTCGGCTGGTAATGCACGGACAACTCGTTGCGCTCCAGCGCCACGCGCATGGCGGCTTCGAGATTCAGGCGCTCATCGGCGATCCGGTTGAGATCGTGGGTGAAGAACTGGAAATTGTTGCGGCCACGCTTCTTCGCCGCGTACATGGCGATATCGGCGTGTTTGAGCAAGCTTTGTGCATCCTCGCCGTCGTCGGGGAACATCGCCACACCCAGGCTGGCGCCGACCTGAAACTCGCGACCGGCGAGCATGACCGGCCGGCGGATTTCGTTCAGCACACGCTCCAATAGCGAGATCACTGTGCTGATGCGGTAGTGATCGCTGAGCACCAGCACGAATTCATCCCCACCGACCCGCGCCACGGTGTCGGAGCTGCGCAGGCTACCGGCCAGCCGCGCCGCAATACTCTTGAGCAGCTCGTCACCAGCGACATGCCCGAGGCCGTCGTTGATGAACTTGAAGTTGTCCAGGTCGATGAATACCAGCGTCAGGTAGTAGCCCAGGCGAGCCGCACGGGCCAGGCCCTGCTCGATGCGGTCGTTGAGCAGGATGCGATTGGGCAGGCCGGTCAGCAGATCATGGTTGGCCTGACGTTCGAGCTGCTGTTGATAATGCTTGCGCTCGGAGATGTCCTGCACGGTGCCTTCGTAGCAGATGAACTCGCCGCTGGCGCCTCGCACCACGTGCGCGTTCTCGGATATCCAGATGCGTGTGCCATCGCGCCGATAGACCTCGGACTCGAAGTTGAGCACCTCGCCCTGCTGCTCCATCAGCTGGCAGAACACTTCGCGACGCCCACCCTCGACGTACAGGCGACGCTCTATGTCAGCGAGATCGGCCACCAGCTCGGACGCACTGTCGTATCCGTAAATGCGCGCCAACGCAGGATTCGCGGCCAGATAGCGTCCATCGCGGGTGGACTGGAAAATGCCCTCCGAAGCGTTCTCGAAGATGCTGCGATAACGCAGTTCGGCCTGTTCCAGCGCTTCGAGCACAGCCTTCTGGGCGGTGATGTCCTCGATGAAGCCCTCCACCACGATCTCACCCTGCTCATCGGGCACCGCGACGCCGCGCTCGATGACCCATTTGAGGTTCCCCGCGGCGGTGCGGATCCGGTAATGCACGGTGAATCGCCCCATTCCGACGACAGCATTATCGATGCAGCGGCGGACGCGAAGCCGGTCATCCGGATGGGTGATCCGGTCCCATGAGATGCCGTTGTCGTCGACCAGATCCGCAGCACTGTAGCCGCACAAGCCTTGCGAGCCCTGACTGACAAAGATCATCGTCCAGGGCGCGTCGTTGCGGCAGCGGTAGGCCATGCCTTCGAGGTTGTTGACCAGCGTGTCGAGCACACGCGAGCGGTCCAGCACCTCACAGGTGAGCAGGCTGCTCCGGCGGTTGGTTCTGGCAGAGAGTTCTTGGGTCATTGATCTGGGCTTGAAGTGGTTATCCTGCATGACCCGGAGCCGCGACAATGTTGAGGCTGTCGCCCGGAGGTCAGCAGGAAAGGCAGAAAACCGATGCGCAGCAAGAAACGCTCCATGGACGGCACATGGCCACCCATCGAGCCCTCGTCCTGCCTCCTGCCCGGAACCGCGCACCATAATGTGACGCGCCGGTCACAGCCGAGCCCCATTTCAGGGCACCGTATCGCTTCATACCGCTCTGCCATGGTGCCCGCTATTAGGGACAGCTCGCCGCGCATATCGGATCAGCACTGCACGTAGCCGCTTCTGGAACGCCTAGAACTGCCCTACTTCGCCGGCTCGCTGCGCTGCAGTGCTGCTGGCAAAAGAAGCGCAGTCACGCCAGCGGCCAGCGCCGCAAGCAACACGACGGGGCCGGCGGCGTTCCAACCGAAAACCGCGGTCACGCCGCCGACCACTACCGGGCCCAGCAGTTGTCCCAGGTTGCTGCCCTGCATCATCAGGCCGACAGCAATTGGAACGAGGAAGGTCTCCCGCGCAGCCAACGGTGCGGATGCCAGCAGCGTGGCCGGGATCAACCCACCCACGGCTGAAAACAGCAGGCACAGCAGGAAGGTCGCCTGCGGTTCGAACCAGCCCAGGAATATGCCTATCCCGGACGCCCCCATGACGCCGCTGGCAAACAGGATCAGCGAACCACGCCCAGCGCCGCGCGTGAGCAGATAGCCAGCAGCAAGGTTGCCGCTGACATTGACCACACTGGCCAGTGCGCTCAACAGCCCCGCACTCCGATATGAGATATCCATACGCTCCATCAGCAGAACCGGCAGAAAGCTGAACAGGGCGAAGAACATCAGGCTGTACAGCGCGAAACCAACCGCCAGCAAAACGCTGGCTCGGGAAAACAGCACGCGCCGAATATTTCCCAGTAACCGTCCGGGTATGCCAGACGAAACGCCAGCGGGTATGCAGCAGCCCACCGCCACCGCGGCGATTACCGCCAGCGCCGAACCCGTCCACCACAACCCCTGCCATGTCTGGAACAGCGGCCCGGCGACCATGGCCAGCGCCATCCCGCTCGGCATGAAGCAACTCCACAGCGAGAAGGCGCTGTCCCGTGCAGCGCCGGTCGTCAGGCGTTCCAGAATCGCCGGCCCGGCGACGATGATGAGCAGGAATCCGAGTCCTTCCAGCAGCCGGGAAATCAGCAGCAGCGCGAATGACGGCGCGGCGGCGCCCGCGACGCCGGCAACCGCGGTTACCCCGAGCCCCAACAGCAGGGCCCGCCGATCTCCGACTGCCGCCACCACCGCACCGGCCGCCGCTCCCCCGAGCAAGCCGAGCACCGCGAATATGCCGGTCAGCCAGCCGGCTCCGGCGAGATCGACCCCAAGGTCCGCCTGTAGCAACGGTGTGGCAATGGCAGCCTTGCCCAAATGCAGAGCCGCCACGACTCCGCAGCCGAGCACGACCCAGACGACCAGCCTCGCGCGGAGCGGCCGGGCGGCATTCATTCCGGCACCCCGACCGGATTGGCGGCGAGTGCAGCGGCCACGCGAGCGACGTGCCAGCCCTGGTAACGGGCGCCCTACAGTTCATTTTCGCTCGGCTGGCGGTCACCGCCGCTGCCGTCATCGGCCAGCGTCGAGGCGCCATAGGGCGTGCCACCGGTTATGGCATCCATCCGCAGCTGCCCCTTGAAGCTGTACGGCAGCCCGACCACAACCATCCCCAGATGAAGCAGTACGGTGTGCGTCGCCAGAATCGTGCTCTCCTGGCCCCCGTGCTGGCTGCCGGTCGAGGTGAACACGCTGCCCACCTTGCCGACCAGCCGGTCCTCGGCCCATAGCCCGCCACATCGATCGAGGAAGTTCTTCATCTGCGCGGCCATGTTGCCGAAACGCGTCGGCGTGCCGATCACGATGGCGTCGTAGTTCGGCAGTTCCGCCACGGTCGCCGTATCCGCGGGCTGGTCCATCTTGTACCCCGCATTCTGCGCGACCTCTTGCGGAACGAGTTCGGGCACCCGTTTGACGTCTGCCAACGCGCCCGCTTCGCGTGCGCCCTCGGCGACGGCATCGGCAAGTGCTTCGACATGCCCATAGGATGAGTAATAGAGCACCAGTACGTTCGTCATTGCTGCAGTCCTCCAATGGCATTGACTGGAGCCAGGCTAATGACTAAAAACGCTCTCGCAGAGTGATTAAATTTCGATCAACTCGATCTATGGAGCAGATCATGCTCGATGGCATGACACTGGATCAGATTCGTACGTTCGTAACTGTGGCCGACAGCGGCAGCTTTCGATCCGGCGCGGCACGGCTGCTGCGCGTGCAATCGGCCATCAGCAATGCCATCGCGAACCTGGAGACAGAGCTGGGCCTGCAGCTGTTCGATCGCAGCGGCTACCGCCCTGTCCTCACTCAGGAAGGTCAGGCACTGCTGGCCCACGCACGCGACATCCTGCTGCGCGCCGATGCCATGCGTGCTCGGGCGCGGGCGCTGGGTGCGGGTGTCGAGCTGGAACTGACCCTGGTGGTGGATACGCTGTTTCCGATCGAATCGGTGGCGCTGGCCATTACCCGGGCCAGCGTCGAATTTCCTTCCACCAGCTTTCGCCTGGAGTCACAGGCCCTGGGCGGCCCCATCGCAGCGCTGGATGAGAGGCGCTGCACGCTCGCGATCATCGTCGGCGAGGATTTTCGCAATCCCCGGCTGGCGCTGGAGGCGATTGGCTCGATTGCGCAGATTGCCGTCGTACGCAGCGATCATCCGCTGGCCGAACTCGGCAGCCGTGCGCCACTCGGAGTGCCGGATCTCGCCGGCCATCTGCAGATCGTGCTTGCCGATCCCACGCCACTCTCCGAGGGCCGCTCATTCGGCGTTCTGTCGCCCTTCACCTGTCGGGTGAATACCCAGGAAGCTAAGGCCGCACTGATTCGCGCCGGACTCGGCTGGGGACGGCTCCCGACATGGCTGGTTGAGGAGGATCTGGCTTCAGGGCGACTGGCGCGCGTCGCCATTCCCGACCTTGGTAGAAACAGCGAGGTGCAATCCGAAGCCTACCTGGCGCACCGGCTGGATGAGCCACTCGGGCCTGTGGCACAGGCGTTCCGCCGCGCCTTGCTCGAGCAAGCCAGCATCTAGCCTCACGACAGTGCTCGTCCAACCTTATCCAAATGAACAGCGCTCAGTAGCCGCTGCCCGCGTATTGCCGAGGCCACTTCGCGAGCGGGCACATCGTCGGCAGCTACAGGGCGTCGGTTACCGCCGCACGTATGTCATCGGCCAGCTGGCGCACCCGCGCTTCGCTGGTGTCCCACGAGCACATGAAGCGCGCACCGCCGACCCCGATGAAGGTGTAGAACATCCAGCCGCGGTTCCTGAGCGCCTCCAGTGCCGATGGCGGCAGGCTGACGAAGACGCCATTGGCCTGCACCGGAAACATCAGCTCGACGCCAGGCAACGGTTGAATCAACTCGGCCAGCAGCTGGGCACAACGGTTGGCGTGTTCGGCGTATCTGAGCCACGCGCCGTTTTCCAGAAGCCCGACCCACGGTGCCGACAGAAATCGCATCTTGGAGGCAAGCTGGCCAGCCTGCTTGCAGCGGTACTCGAAATCGGTGGCCAGTTCGCGATTGAAGAACAGGATGGCCTCGCCGACCGCCATGCCGTTCTTGGTGCCACCGAAACAGAGCACATCGACGCCGGCTTTCCAGCTCAGTTCGGCGGGCGACATGCCCAGGTGAGCGCAGGCATTGGCAAAGCGCGCGCCGTCCATGTGCAGGTGCAGCCCGAGGTCCTTGCAGGTGTCGCTGATGGCACGCAGCTCGGCGGGCTGGTAGACGGTACCGACTTCCGTGGCCTGGGTCAGGCTGACCACGCGTGGCTTGGGGTAATGGATGTCCTTGCGCTTCAGCGCGATCTCGCGAATGGCAGCAGGCGTCAGCTTGCCCTGCTCGGTCCTGCCGAGCAGCAGCTTGGAGCCGTTGGAGAAGAACTCCGGCGCGCCGCATTCGTCCGTCTCGACGTGGGCGATGTCGGCGCAGATCACGCTGTGGTAGCTCTGGCAAAGGGACGACAACGCCAGGGAATTGGCCGCTGTACCGTTGAAGGCGAAGAACACCTCGCAGTCGGTCTCGAACAGTGCGCGGAAGTGATCAGCCGCGCGGGCTGTCCATTGGTCGTCGCCGTACGCCCTGTCGTGGCCTTGGTTCGCCCTCGCCATGGCTTCCCAGGCTTCAGGGCAGATGCCGGAATAGTTGTCGCTGGCAAATTGCTGCTTGTCGGTCGTCATCAAATCCTCGTTATGGCATTGCCGGGCGGTTGGTGGCTGCACGTTACGTTGTAGAAGCCCGGACACGCGAGCGCAAACGGAGTGTCAGGCGAGCATGTACGGGGTGATGCCGGCGCCGCCCCGCCCTCGTCAGCCTCCACGCAACGTCTTAGCACAGCGAAGCGCCCAGCGCGGATATCACGGCGGCACATTTCACGGTCGCCCACAGGGAAATTCAGTAACGCTGTGGCACCCTGCAGCGCGTGTTCTGAAAACCACGGCACGCTGAATCCCATCTAGTCTTTGACAACGCGCGGCGGCGAATGCGTCGTGCCCCACCCATCTCACCAACCAGGAGGGTTCATGGTCCATCCCAGTGTGTCGCAAAAACGTGCTGCCTTTCGTGCGCTGCACCAGTCCGGCTGTTTCGTCCTGCCCAACCCCTGGGACGCCGGCAGCGCGAGCGTCCTCGCAAGTCTCGGTTTCAAGGCGTTGGCGACGACCAGCTCCGGCTACGCCTGGTCGTGCGCCCGCGTCGACGGACAGATGCCGCGGGACGAGGTCCTGGCCCATATGCGCTACATGGTCCAAGCCACCCATCTGCCGGTGAACGCCGATTTCGAGAGTGGCTACGCCGATACGCCCGAAGGCGTGGCCGAAAGCGTGCACATGGCGGTCGGAACCGGCGTCGCGGGTATTTCCATCGAGGACTCCACAGGTGACCCGCGCGAGCCGTTACGCGAGCTTGCCGAGGCCACCGAACGTATGTGCGCCGCGCGTGAGGCAATCGACGCTACCGGAGGCGAAACATTGCTGATCGGTCGCGCCGAGAATTTCTTCGTCGATCGGCCTGATCTCGACGACACCCTTGCACGCCTGAAAGCCTATGCCGATGTAGGCGCCGACTGCCTGTATGCACCAGGCCTGAGAACCCGCGAGCAGATCAGCGCCGTCGTCGAGGCAGTATCGCCAAAGCCGGTCAATGTATTGATTGGCTGGAACAGTGACCTGACCGTTCAGGACCTCACAAACCTCGGCGTCAGGCGCATCAGCGTCGGCGGCGCCTTGGCCCGAGCGGCATGGGCCGGTTTTCTGCAGGCAGCACGGTCCATCGCCGAGCATGGCCGGTTCGATGGTTTTGCCAAAGCGGCCTCTGGAGCGGAGCTAGACGCGCTATTTGGCAAATGCGAAAGGCCATAGGATTCCGCCGAAACGGGTCGCCGACGGGGATTGGATAGTGCAGTGTTCACCAATCACATCGCTATCGACAGGCACAAAAAAAGCTGCCCTTGGGCAGCTTCTCTTGTCTCATCACTTCTAAAGGAAGTGAGCGGAGGGATATGGCGCAGCGGACGGGACTCGAACCCGCGACCCCCGGCGTGACAGGCCGGTATTCTAACCGACTGAACTACCGCTGCGCGTCGGCCGGACTTTCGTCCGAAATCTCACAAAGGTTGGTGGCTGATGACGGGATCGAACCGCCGACCCCCTGCGTGTGATGCAGGTGCTCTCCCAGCTGAGCTAATCAGCCGATCGCCTTGCGAGGCGCGCAATTTACTCAGCCCCCTACGCTAAGTCAACAACAGCATTGAATTTTTTTTACGGAACCGTGGTCAACAGGAGCTGCCGCGTCACTTTGTAACCTTGGTCCCGCACCATCGATTCGCCAAGAGCACCTGTAAATTCGCTGCGGCGTCCGCGAAAGTGTTCTAAAAGTGCTGTATCGCCTGACAGAGGCAACCCGCGTACTAGGGAACCGAACAACAAAAGCGCCACGGAGTATTTCGCTTGCCACTGCCGGGAAAACTGGACAACTACCGCCGCTACGTCCCACTCATCATCAGTACCGTGCTGCTCTGCGTGTTCGCGC
The DNA here is from genome assembly GCF_900114065.1 of Stutzerimonas kunmingensis. Taxonomy (GTDB): domain Bacteria; phylum Pseudomonadota; class Gammaproteobacteria; order Pseudomonadales; family Pseudomonadaceae; genus Stutzerimonas; species Stutzerimonas kunmingensis. Next base: position 81,746 of record NZ_FORS01000002.1, on the reverse strand, counting down.
TCTACCTCGCGATGCAGATCGAGCAATGGATGAACCTGTCTCGCGCCCCTACCCCCACCGACGTCTATGAACAACAAGCCGGCAATCTGGGCCAGCCCGATATGCAGCGGCTGGAAATACTGTTCGGCTCGGCGGCCCCTTCTGACTCCTACGCGCCCACCGCGGCTGCCAGCGGCTTTACCCTGCGCGGCAGCTTCGTGCACATGGATCCGCAGCGCTCCAGCGCCATTGTTCAAGTCGACGGGCAGCCGCCACGGCTCTACTGGCAGGGCGAAGAGCTGGCCAGTGGCGTCAGTCTGCATCAGGTCTACCCTGATCGCGTGGAGCTGGCGCGCAACGGCGCCGTCGAAGTGCTGCATTTCCCTCAGGTACGCTCGCCCAGCTACATTCCCGAGGAAATGACCGAAGCGCCCTATCAGGATCAACCACCCTATGCCGAGCCACCGGACGAGGAGACGCAGCTGATGCAGCAGCAGATGGACGCCTTGCGTCAGCAGCTGGAAGAAGCCGTCAACCAACCCGATGCCGCCCCCGCCAACGATCAGCCCACGGAAGACAATTGACCGATGCCGAAGCCTTTTTCGCGCCCGTTGCTTGCCCTGCTCGCCACCGGCCTGCTGGCCGCCCCTCTGCCTTTGCTTGCCGTCGAACCCGGTATCGAGCCAAGCCCCAATCAACAGGACGGCTGGACCATCAATCTCAAGGACGCGGATATCCGCGCCTTCATCGATCAGATCAGCCAGCTCAGCGGACAGACGTTCATCGTCGATCCGCGAGTGAAGGGGCAAGTCAGCGTGGTATCCAATGCCACGCTGTCGCTGAGCGAGGTGTACCAGCTGTTCCTCTCGGTCATGGCGACGCACGGGTTCAGCGTGCTGACCCAGGGCGATGTCGCCCGAGTAGTTCCTAATGCAGAGGCCAAGGCCGAAGCGGGCAGCGGGCCTACCGGCGGCGACCAATTGGAAACACGGGTGATCCAGGTGCAGCACACTTCCGCGGCCGAACTGATACCCCTGATCCGCCCGCTTGTCCCGCAGTTCGGCCATCTTGCTGCGGTGTCGTCGGCCAATGCACTGATCATCAGTGATCGCAGCGCCAATATCGCGCGCATTGAGGACCTGGTGCGCCAGCTCGATCGTGCTGAGAGCAACGATTACGCCGTGCTCAATCTGCAGCACGGCTGGGCGATGGATATCGCTGAAGTGCTGCGCAACTCGCTGATGCGCGGTGATGCGAAAACCACCTCCGGCGTGCAGATCATCGCCGATTCACGCACCAACCGATTGATCTTCATTGGCCCCAGCGAGGCCCGTGGCAAGCTGGCGGCACTGGCCCAATCGCTCGACACGCCAACAACGCGTTCGGCCAACACGCGCGTTATCCGTTTGCGCCACAACGATGCGAAATCCCTGGCCGAGACCCTAGGTGATATTTCCGAAGGTCTGAAAAACCCCGAAAGCGGCGAATCCGCCACCACTGCCCGGCCGCAGAACATCCTGATCCGCGCCGACGAAAGCCTGAACGCGCTGGTCCTTCTCGCTGATCCAGAGCTGATCGGCACTCTGGAAAGCATCGTTCGCCAGCTGGATGTTCCCCGTGCACAGGTCATGGTCGAAGCGGCTATCGTCGAGGTTTCCGGCGACATCACCGACGCCCTCGGCGTGCAATGGGCGGTCGACGCGCGCGGAGGCACTGGTGGAGCCGGTGGCGTCAGCTTTGGCAACACCGGTATTTCGGTCGGCAGCGTGCTCAATGCCATCAACGAGAACGAGATCCCGGAGAACCTGCCCGACGGCGCGATCATCGGCGTTGGAACTCGCAGTTTCGGCGCGCTGATTACCGCACTGTCGTCCAACAGCAAGAGCAATCTGCTGTCGACGCCAAGCCTGCTGACGCTGGATAACCAGGAAGCCGAGATTCTTGTCGGCCAGAACGTCCCGTTCCAGACGGGCTCCTACACCACCGATGCGGCGGGCGCGAACAACCCCTTCACCACCATCGAGCGCCAGGACATCGGGGTGACCCTCAAGGTGACTCCGCACATCAACGAAGGCGCCACGCTACGCCTGCAGATCGAGCAGGAGATCTCCTCGATCGCGCCCAGCGCCAGCCTGACGGCCCAGGCGGTGGACCTGGTGACCAACAAGCGCGCCATAAAAAGCACCATCCTCGCCGAAGATGGCCAGGTCATCGTGCTTGGCGGCCTGATCCAGGACGACGTCACCCGCACCAACGCCAAGGTGCCGCTACTCGGAGACATTCCGTTTCTGGGTGCCCTATTCCGCTCGACTCAGGAAACCCACGTCAAACGCAACCTGATGGTGTTTCTGCGACCTACGGTCATTCGCGACCGTGCCGGCCTGGCGGCACTTTCCGGGAAGAAATACAGCGATATTCGGGTCATCGAAACGGATTCGGCCAGCCCCAGCATCCTGCCGGCGAATCCCGCGCAGCTGTTCGACGGACGGGGCGAGCCCGCACCGGCTATCGATCTGCGTCAGTGAAAAAAGGGCACAAGCGTTCGTGCCCGACCTGCTTGCGCAGGCCGGGCACGGCATCCTGATGAGTTGATCTAGAGCGCCGCGAGACCGCGAGCCAGATCGGCCTTGAGGTCAGCGACATCTTCCAGCCCCACCGCTACCCGAATCAGACTGTCCGAAATGCCTGCGGTCGCGCGATCCTCGGCGGACAGCCGACCATGAGTGGTCGAGCCAGGATGGGTAATGGTGGTCTTGCTATCGCCCAAATTGGCCGTAATCGAGATCAGTCGAGTCGCATCGATGAAGCGCCAGGCGGCCTCCTTGCCTCCAGCAACCTCGAAGCTCACCACCGCACCGAAACCCTTCTGCTGACGCTTGGCCAGCTCGTGCTGTGGATGGCTGGACAAACCCGCATAGTAGACGCGCTGGATACCGGGCTGCTGCTCGAGCCATTCGGCAAGCTCCTGAGCGCTGGCACAGTGCGCCTGCATGCGCAGCCGCAACGTTTCCAATCCCTTGAGGAAGACCCAGGCATTGAACGGACTGAGCGTCGGGCCGGCGGTACGCAGAAATCCGACCAGTTCCTTCATCTGCTCGCTGCGACCTGCAATCACACCGCCCAGGCAACGGCCCTGGCCATCGATGTACTTGGTCGCGGAATGAATGACGATATCGGCACCCAGTGCCAGCGGCTGCTGCAATACCGGTGTGCAGAAGCAGTTGTCGACGGCCAACATCGCGCCCTTGGCGTGGCAAAGCTGCGCCAGTGCGGTAATGTCCACCAACTCTGCCAAGGGATTGGATGGCGATTCGACGAACACCAGCCTGGTGTTCTCCTTGAACGCGGACTCCCAGGCGGCAAAATCGGTGAGCGGCACATAGTCGACCTGCACACCGAAACGCTTGAAGTACTTCTCGAACAAGGAAACGGTGGCGCCGAATACGCTGCGCGAGACCAGCACGTGATCGCCTGCCGAGCACAGGCTCATCACGGTGGCGAGGATGGCCGCCATGCCGGATGCCGTGGCGACCGCCTGCTCTGCGCCCTCGAGCGCCGCCATACGCTCTTCGAACGCACGGACGGTGGGATTGGTGTAACGCGAATAGACATTGCCCGGCACGTCACCGGCGAAGCGCGCCGCAGCATCGGCGGCACTGCGAAACACGTAACTGGAAGTGAAGAACAGCGGCTCACCGTGTTCGGCTTCCGGTGTGCGCCGTTGTCCGGCGCGTACCGCGAGCGTATCGAGCCCGACGCCTTGAAGATCGCTGTCCAGCCGTCCGGCATCCCATTCAGTCGTCATAGCTCTTACCTCGGCCGCGGGCAGCCGAGGCTGCCACGCCGGCATGAATCAGTTGTTGTAGAGATCGATGATGGCGCTGACCGCGTTCGTCTTAACCTTGCTCAGATCATTGCGTGCCTGCTCGATCTTGTGCAGATAGGCTTCGTCGATATCACCGGTGATGTAATTGCCGTCGAAAACTGCACAGTCAAAGTTGTCGATCTTGACTTTGCCGCCACCAACGGCGTCGACGAGGTCTTCCAGATCCTGGTAGATCAGCCAATCGGCACCGATCAGCTCGGCGACCTCTTCGGTGGTGCGGTTGTGCGCGATCAACTCGTGGGCACTGGGCATGTCGATGCCATACACGTTCGGATAGCGGACCGCCGGCGCAGCGGAACAGAAGTAGACGTTCTTCGCCCCTGCCTCGCGCGCCATCTGAATGATCTGCTTACACGTGGTGCCGCGCACGATGGAGTCATCCACCAGCATCACGTTCTTGCCACGGAACTCGAGATCGATGGCATTGAGCTTCTGCCGTACCGATTTCTTCCGCGCGGCCTGGCCGGGCATGATGAAAGTACGACCGATGTAGCGGTTCTTGACGAAGCCTTCGCGGAACTTCACACCGAGGCGATTGGCCAGCTCCAGCGCAGCGGTACGGCTGGTGTCGGGAATCGGGATGACCACGTCGATATCGTGCTCTGGACGCTCGCGCAGGATCTTGTCCGCCAGCTTCTCACCCATGCGCAGCCGAGCCTTGTAAACCGAGACACCATCCATCAGGGAGTCGGAACGCGCCAGGTAAACGTACTCGAAGATGCAGGGTGCGAGTTTCGGCGCATCCGCGCACTGGCGCGTGAAGAGCTTGCCGTCAGCCGTGATGTAAACCGCTTCGCCCGGCGCCAGGTCGCGAATCAGGGTAAAGCCGAGCACGTCGAGCGATACGCTTTCGGAGGCGATCATGTACTCGACGCCTTCGTCGGTATGGCGCTGGCCGAACACGATCGGGCGAATAGCATTGGGGTCGCGGAAGCCGACGATGCCGTAACCGGTGACCATCGCCACTACCGCGTAGCCACCGCGGCAGCGCTCGTGAACCTTGCTCACTGCGGCGAAGACGTCCTCCTCGGTCGGCTGCAGCTTGCCGCGCACGGCAAGTTCGTGAGCGAACACGTTGAGCAGCACTTCCGAGTCGGAGCTGGTATTCACATGGCGCAGATCCGACTCGTAGATCTCCTTGGTCAGCTGATCGACATTGGTCAGGTTGCCGTTGTGCGCCAGGGTAATGCCGTAAGGCGAGTTGACGTAGAACGGCTGTGCCTCGGCGGAACTGGAGCTCCCCGCGGTGGGGTAACGGATGTGGCCGATCCCCATGTTGCCGACCAGGCGCTGCATATGGCGCTGCTGAAAGACGTCGCGTACCAGGCCGTTATCCTTGCGCAGAAACAGCCGGCCGTCATGGCTCGTGACGATACCGGCTGCATCCTGGCCGCGGTGCTGCAGTACGGTAAGCGCGTCATACAGCGCCTGATTGACGTTCGACTTACCGACGATGCCGACAATGCCACACATGCAAGGAACCTCTCAGTTATTACAGGCAGACCGGATACGACGGCAGGCCGAGCATCCGTAGAAAAAGGGACTCAACCGGGCGGGTTGAGTGATCCGGCGAACCACTGGCCGCTGAACCCTAGAATGAGGTTCTTCGACCAGTCGGCGATCAGGAGAAAGTGCGGCAACAACGTCGACTCGCGCCACCAGAGGTCCTGCTCGACCGGAGCCAGGCTCAGCAACCCTGCAAGCACCACCACCAATAGACCACCCCGTGCCGCACCAAACACCATGCCGAGAAAGCGATCGGTGCCGGACAACCCCGTCACTCTGATCAGCTCGCCGATCAGAAAATTAACCAGTGCTCCTACCAGCAAGGTAGCCACGAACAGCAACGCGCAGGCTGCGATGACTTGCGCCGAGGGCGTGCTGATGTATTCCGCGAGATGGTGGGACAACGCACCACCAAACATCCATGCGACCACACCGGCAACGATCCAGGTAACCAGCGAAAGCGCTTCTTTCACGAAACCACGCTTCAAGCTGATCAGGCTCGATACTGCAATGACGGCGATGATGGCCCAATCGACCCAGGTGAATGCCACGATGTCTTCTGCAATGGGGAAAAGGCGGCGCATTTTAGCAGAGCAGGAGCGCCAGGAATACGCGCTGACTACCCGGCGGCAACTCCGCAGCCGGGGCCTGTCGTCAGTACCCCGGCCAGCGCTTCAACGATTCAGCTTCCTTCCGGCTTGAAACGAACGACGAAGCCATCGAGTTTCTGCTGGCGCTGCAACACATCGCGAAGCCGATTCGCTTCGCTGCGCTCCACCAGCGGTCCGACGAAGACGCGATTCATACCATCCGCAGTGCGGATGTAGGCGTTGTAGCCCTGCGAACGCAAGGTCTGCTGCAGGCTTTCGGCGCTGGCGCGATTGGACAGGCTGGCGAGTTGGATCGACCAGCTGACCGGCAGGTTGTCGTTATCGAGCCGTGGCTCGACTTTCGCCGCCTGCGGTTGTTCCACCGGCGGCTGCGCAGCTGGCGCAGGCTCGCTCGGAGCGACCGGCTCGATCGGCTCGATCGGCTCCGAAGCCTGCTCACCGACGGGTGATGCCGCTTCTGCCTCGGCACCTTCCTCGATGACCTCGAATCCTTCGGGCTCCGACGCTGGCTCTGGCACTTCGACCTCCTGCATCTCGATTTCAGCCGGTGCCGGTGCAGCAGGGATGGTGGGCGCATCGACGGTGACGTGGCGCAGATCGTCCTCACGATTGAACAGCATGGGCACGAATATGACCGCCAGAGCAATCAACACCAGAGCGCCAACCATACGCTGCAGCAATCTCTTATCCAGCATCGCCATTCAACTCTCCCCCGCCCGTTGTTCCAGCCAGTCAAGCGCCGCCGCCACGCAGTAGAACGATCCGAAAACCACTACTTCATCATCGGCTTTGGCCTTCGCGCATTGAGCATCGAGCGCCTGCTCGAAGCTCGCATACTGACTGACCGACGCGCCCCGCTCAAGCAGCGCTGCAGCCAATTGTGTAGCTGATTGCGTTCGCGGCGTAAGCAGTGGAGCGACGGCCCAATCAGCGATGCAGGAGGACATCGCTTCGAGCACACCGTTGAGATCCTTATCCGCCAGCAGACCAAAAACAGCCAAGCGACGACCATCTACTGGCCGCTGCTCAAGGCGTTGCGCGAGGTAGCTTGCAGCATGAGGATTATGTCCAACGTCCAGCAGCAGCGAGATCTCGCGGCCGCGCCAGCTGATCTGCCGACTATCGAGGCGCCCTACAACGCGTGTCCGCTGAAGCGCCGCGGACAACGCCGCCGGCTCCCATGGCAAGGCAAGCGTGGCATAGGCTTGCAGGGCAAGTGCAGCGTTCTCCATCGGCAATGACAGCAGCGGCAGGTCATGCAGCTCCAACGGCTCGCCGCCAGGCCCGACGCCCCGCCAATGCCAGGAGTGGGGATCAAGCGCCAGGTCGAAATCTCTTCCGCGCAGAAACAGCGGTGATTTCAGGGACTCCGCGTGCTCAAGCAATGGCCCCGGAACATCCAGATCGCCACAAAGCGCGGGGACTCCGTCGCGCATGATCCCGGCCTTTTCATACGCAACGCTGTCGCGGGTATCACCCAGCCAATCAGCATGATCGAGTCCGATATTGGTGATCACCGCCAGATCCGCGTCAATGACGTTGACGGCATCGAGACGGCCACCAAGACCGACTTCCAGTACCACGGCGTCGAGCCCGCTCTGCTCGAACAGCCAGAAGGCTGCAAGTGTGCCCATTTCGAAATAGGTCAGCGAAACCTTGCCTCGCGCCGCCTCCACCGCGGAAAAAGCCTGGCAAAGCTGGTCATCGCTGGCCTGGTGCCCGTCGAACTGAACGCGCTCGTTGTAACGCAGAAGATGCGGCGAGCTGTAGCTACCGACCTTGTACCCCTGACTGCTCAACAGAGCAGCGATGAACGCGCAGGTAGAGCCTTTGCCATTCGTACCCGTGACGGTAATCACCAGCGGAGCCGGCCGTGTCAGGCCGAGCCGCCCCACCACCGCTCGGACCCTGTCCAGGCCCATGTCTATGGCAGTGGGATGCAGCTGCTCGAGATAGGCGAGCCAGTCGGCCAGACTCCGACCGGTCATGCAGTAGCCGTGACCTGGGCGGGTTCCACCGGGCTTGGCAATTTCTGCATCTGGGCCAGCAAGCGCGACAAGCGAGTACGCAGTTCGGAGCGATGAATGATCAGATCGACAGCACCATGGTCCAGCAGGAACTCGCTGCGCTGGAAGCCTTCCGGCAGTTTTTCTCGTACGGTCTGCTCGATCACTCGCGGGCCGGCGAAGCCGATCAATGCCTTGGGCTCGGCGACGATCACATCACCAAGCATCGCCAGACTCGCAGACACACCACCGTAGACCGGATCGGTCAGTACGGAGATAAACGGCAGGCCCTCTTCACGCATGCGGGCCAGCACGGCGGAAGTCTTTGCCATCTGCATCAGGGAGATCAGAGCCTCCTGCATCCGGGCACCGCCTGACGCGGAGAAGCACACCAGCGGGCAACGCTTTTCAAGAGCAACATTGGCGGCCCGCACGAAACGCTCGCCAACGATTGCTCCCATGGAGCCACCCATGAACGAGAATTCGAATGCACAAGCCACGACCGGGATGTTGACGACCTTTCCGCTCATTGCGATCAGCGCATCTTTCTCGCCGGTCTGCTTCTGTGCTGCAGAGAGGCGATCCTTGTACTTCTTGCTATCACGGAACTTCAGGCGGTCGACCGGCTCCAGCTCGGCAGCGATCTCTTCGCGGCCCTCGGCATCGAGGAAGATATCGAGCCGGCTACGGGCATCGATGCGCATGTGATGCTGGCACTTGGGGCAAACATCGAGCGTCTTTTCCAGCTCAGGGCGGTATAGAACCGCCTCGCAAGAGGGGCACTTGTGCCAAAGGCCTTCGGGGACCGAGCTCTTTTGCGTCTCCGACCGCATGATCGAAGGGATCAGTTTGTCTACCAGCCAGTTGCTCATGCTCTTGTTCTCCAAAGCTTCAGTCCCGAGCGCACTCGCGCTGCAGGCAGATTCATTGTTGCGACCACGCGTATCAGGCGCTCTTGGTCGCGTGAGCGATGCGCCTATCGGCGCAGCCGCGAAACTCCGACTCCTTCAGGCAAGGAATCACGCTACTGGTCTCACCAGCGACTCGTTACTGGACGGCAAAGGCTGCCCAGGCGTCACATAGCCGCTCGAACCCGACCGACAAAGGCCATCACCTTGGAAGCATCCTTGACGCCCTTGCTCGCCTCCACCCCGCCGCTGACATCCACTGCATACGGACGAACCTGGGCAATGGCTTGCTGAACGTTCTCGGCGGTCAGCCCACCTGCCAGAATCAGCGGCTTGGCCAGCGCTGCTGGGATCAGCGACCAATCGAAGCGTTCGCCCGTCCCACCCGGCACGCCCGCGACGAAAGTATCCAAAAGGATGCCGCTGGCATTTGCATAACGCGCGACCTCAGCCTCGATATCCTCGCCGTTCCCTACCCGTAGCGCCTTGAACCACGGCCGATGAAACCCCTCGCACTGCGCCGGTGTTTCATCGCCGTGAAACTGCAGCATGTCCAACGGAACGGCGTCGAGTATCTCGTTGATCTCGCAGCGGCTGGCGTTGACGAACAGACCTACCGTCGTGACAAACGGTGGCAATGCCGCGACGATCTCACGTGCCTGCCGCACATCGACGGCACGCGGACTCTTGGCATAGAAAACCAGGCCGATGGCATCGGCGCCCGCCTTGGCTGCTGTCAAGGCGTCGTCGACGCGAGTGATCCCGCATATTTTGCTGCGAACGACTGACAACGGATGCTACCTGCCAAAAAGGAAACCGGATGGTAACAAAAGACCTGCCACCTGCAAGCGAATAGGCAAAACGGCTCCTGCCTAATTCATTAGCGACGAACATCCGGCAAACCCGACAGGAAGTGCGGACCGAGATAGCGCTTCGGCAGCTCGAACTCTTCGGGATAATCGACTTCGATGAGATAGAGCCCGTACGGGTGCGCTGTCACTCCGCCCGTTCGGCGCACACGAGACTCCAGCACTTGCGCAGCCCATTCCACTGGCCGCTCACCCGCACCAATGGTCATCAGAACGCCAGCGAAGTTGCGAACCATATGATGCAGAAAGGCATTGGCCCGAACATCTATGACGATCAGCCGGCCGTGCTCCAGCAGCTCCAGGTGATGAATGGTTTTGATCGGCGACTTGGCCTGACACTGCCTGGCCCGGAAGGCACTGAAATCATGTGTTCCCACGAACGCCGTCGCAGCGGCACGCATACGCTCGATATCGAGTGGGCGATGGTTCCAGGTAACCTCTTCGGCCATGTGCGCCGGCCGTATCTGATCGTTGTAGATCACATAGCGATAACGGCGAGCCATCGCGCTGAAGCGCGCATCGAAATGACGCGGCATCTCCTTCGCCCAGGTGACGCTGATGTCGGATGGCAGGTTCATGTTCGCGCCCATCACCCATGCGTGCATGGTTCGCGAGACCGGCGTGTCGAAGTGCACGACCTGCCCGCTGGCATGGACCAACGCGTCTGTGCGACCTGCACAGCTCAGCGTGACGGAGTGACCACCCGCCACTTTGGTCAACGCGGTTTCGAGTGATTCCTGAATGGATGGCACACCGGCGCGCTGACGCTGAAATCCGCGATAGCGCGATCCCTTGTATTCGACGCCAAGCGCGATCCTGGAAACGCCGACGGCAGCCATTTCGGCTGCCGCTTGGGGTACTGCTTGGGTCATGATCAGGCTAGTTTGGCGAGCATCTCTCGCGCCTCTTGCTGCTGGACATCGCTACCCTCGGAAATCACTTCATCCAGGATGTCGCGTGCACCTTCAGCGTCGCCCATGTCGATATAGGCTCTGGCGAGATCCAGCTTGGTGGTAGTTTCGTCGGTGTCGGAGAAGAAATCGAAGTCGTCCTCCCCACCGCCGTCGGCGTCAGTCGTAGCCAAGTTGTCAGCAGGAGCAGTGGCCGGCCCCTCCAGTTCCTTGGACAGATCATCCAGATCAGCCTCCACCTCGTTCAGCTTGTCGGCAAAGGTTTCCGGTTGCGCCTCAAACTCGGGCTCATCCAGCGAAATATCGAACCCTTCGGGCAAATCGTCGCTCGGATTCGCTACAGACTCCGACAGTTCGAAATCGAGATCATCACTTTCAAACGCGGCAGGACCTTCAACCGGCACCTCGTCGAGATTGAGCGAAAACTCTGTGGGGGCTTGCTCCGTTCCTTTGTCGCTGTCCAGATCGAACGAGAAATCGGAAAGATCGTCCTGCTCGGCCTCTTGCGCAGACTTATCTTCTGCGAGATCGAAGGAGAAATCGCTGGCTGCAGGCGAGGCCTCACGCTCGGTAACCGGCTCATCCAGCGTCAGGTCGTCGAAATCCAAAGAGTCGTGCGCAGGTGCAGCCGGACGCTCCTCGTTCAGATCGATGTCCAGGTCATCCAGGCTGAGGTCGAATGCATCGTCCAGATCTTGCCCTGCCGCCGGCGCGGTCGGCTCGTCGAACTGCAGATCATCAAGGTCGAGGCTGTCCATGTCCATATGAGTGGCGGCGACAGCTGCCGAGCCGCCGATCGCCGCGGCCATGGCGGGATACTTGTACTTCAGCTGCTCGACTTCGGTGGTAGCGCCGCCGATTTCACGTAGCTCAGCTTCTTCACGGGCGAAGCCATCGCGATTGCCAAGCTCCGCATACACTTCCATCAGCTTCAGCCGCAGATCGCTCCGCTGAGGCTCGTCATTAAGGGCGTTTTGTAGCAGTTCTGCAGCCTGATTGAAGCGGCCGTAAGCGATGTAGATGTCCGCCTCGGCCAATGCATCACCTGTAGTGGAAGTCAGCTCATCCGACGCAGCCGGAGCGTCGGCATGGAAGGAAGTCGGTTCAAGTTGATGCTCCTGTCCCAAATCAACGTACGCTGGCGATTCCACTCGCAGATCGTCGACCGTGTCATCCGCCATCAGACTTTCGTGCAGCTCCGCTTCTTTCATCGCATTGCGGCGCGAAAGAGCCATCAGACCCAGCAGTAACAGCAACAGGGCACTACCGCCGACGACACCGAGCAGCAAAGTGTTGGACAGCAGATCGTCAATCAGACTCTTGGGCTCAGGCTCAACAACAGGTGCGACCGGTTTCGCTGGACTGGCTGGCTTTGCAGCAGGCTTGGACGCCGCAGACTGCTCGGCCGGTGCCGGAGCTACGACTGGAGCAGGTTCCTGCCGGGTATCAACAGCAGAATCAGCCTGGGTGTCACCGTCAACGCGGGCCGGCTCTTGCGTGCTACCTTCAGCTGCCTGGGGCTCTGTTTTTGCGGCAGCAGGCTGGCTGGCGTTGGCGTCCAGCGCCGGGGCCTGGCCTTCGGCACCGACCTGGGCCTGCAGCTTGGCAAGCTGGTCATCCTTGAGCTGCATAAGCCGTTGCAGCTTTTCCAGCTGCCCCTGGAGATCATTCAGACGATCCTTGAGGTCGTCGTTCTCACGACGGCTGGAGTCCAGACTCTCCTGGGTTACCGCCAGCTTGTCACGCAAGGCCTGGCCGCCTTCGGCGGACCCGGTGTCGGAGCCGGCAGTTTCCTTGCCTGCATCAGCCGCCACCAGGCGGAGGCTGTCACGAGACTCGCTACGCGACGGTGCTGCTCCAGCTTCAGTACGACGGGTCGCGTCCAGCTGGCGAGCGCCTGCAACCGCGCCACCACTACCCTGACGCCATGCCGCGTTCTGCTCCGCGACCTGAGCGATCGCTTCGGCCTGAGAGCGAGTCGATATCTGCTCGGCATCCGGCAGACGAAGTACCTGCCCGCTCTTCATCCGGTTGATATTGCCGCCGATGAAAGCATCAGGATTGAGGTCCTGAATCGCCAGCATCGCCTGATGAACCGTTCCATTGCGACGATTGCGCTCCGCGATCTCCCAGAGAGTATCGCGCGCGGAAGTCTTGTATTCGCTACCACCGCTCTGCGGGGCACTTACTGGCTGAACTGGGGTCGAGCGCGTTGTAGACGGACGAGCTGGAGCAGTACGCACGGGCTCTACGGCCCGAGACGGAGCGGAAATGGGCAACTGCGGTGCTGCGGCCGCTGCGGTTTCCGGCGAATAGAGTGGCGGATCGAGCAGCAGGGTGTACTCACGGAGCAGGCGCCCACTGGGCCAGAGCACCTCTACGAGAAAATTGAGATAGGGTTCGCGTACCGGCTTGCTGGACGAAACCTGAATGACGCTCTTTCCGTTCGGACGCAGTACTGGAGTGAATTTCAGGTCCGTCAGAAAGTACTGGCGATCAATACCGGCGCGATTGAATTCTTCGAGCGAGGCCAATACCGGGATCACCTCCCCGGGCGCCAGGCTGTTTGCATCCAGCAGCTCGATTTCCGCGATCAGCGGTTGATTCAATGACGACTGAAGCGTGACCTCTCCCAACCCAAGCGCGTGGGCCATTTCTGTAGTCAGCGCGGTAGCAGCCGCGATTGCCAGCACCAGATTGCGAACCCGAACCATTATTTAATCCCTTGTTTATCTTTTTCTCGAACTACGAGAGGGTCTTATGTCACTGCCCGCGCCACCTGGCGGTGGCTCCCCATCAGCGATAAGCCGTTCAGCGCATCGGCTAGAAATATTCTTCGAATTACCAGTAAGTATCTTTTACAGATAGTCTTTTATCAACAACTCACCAGACTGCACAGCGTTTAGTGCCGCGCCTTTTCGCACGTTATCAGACACAATCCACAAATTGACTTCCCATGGATCACAGATGCCTCTGCGAAGTCTTCCAACATAGATCGCTTCCTGCCCGACTGCGTCACCAACCGCTGTCGGATAGTCGTCCGACTCCACCAGCTCAACCCCTTGCGCCGCGTCGAGAGCCGCAGACAGCGCTGGCATATCGGCCTCGACGCCACCCTGCAACGAGACGATGAGGCTCTCTCCGAAGAACACCGGAGCTTGAACGAACGTAACAGAGACGGCGAGTTCAGGCATATCCAGGAGCTGACGAAGCTCTTCAACCAGACGCCGTTCCTGCGCTCCATATCCTTGCGCGTCGACCGCCTCGGCTTGTGCGAGCATATTGAAAGCCATCTGCCGGCCGAATATTCGGGGCTCCAAAGGTCGCGCATTGAGCAATTCAGATGTCTGCCGGGCAAGCTCCTTCACACCTGCCGAGCCACGGCTGGACACTGGCAGACAGGCCGTAACAGTCACGCGATGCAAATCCAGCTGTTGCCGGATCGGCTTCAATGCAATGGCCAGGACGACCGCTTCAGGCAGTGGACTGGCAACGGCGTGCCGCTCGGGCAACGAATCGAGCAGCACACCGTTAACCTCTGGCACCACGCACAGCTGCTGCTTGACGGGAATCGTGCCTGACAGATCGACGATTCGGCAGCCTGCCGCTACTGCCTTGACGTGACACTCGCTCACCAATTCCGAAGCACCGACCAGAAACACCAGCTGCGCCCGATTGAAGTCGAAGCGATCCGCCTCGCCAACACGCAAATTCCTTCCCTTGAACGGCACCGTGTGCCCGGCACCCTCGCTGTCGTCCAACAGATGCAACTCTGAAACGGGAAACGCACGCTCCTCGAGCACCTCGACAAGCGCTTCGCCTACCAGGCTGACCGCACCTACGACCGCAACACCGACACCTGTGGCCATCGTCACCTCCACGCACTAAGGACCGGCACTGTAGCGAAATGGCAGACCACTGCAACCAGCGCCGCCGAGCGGCACATCGCATAAACGAAAACGCCGCGAACAAGTCGCGGCGTCTGGCACTTCATCGAGAGCGCATCAACGCTCCAGCAGGATACGCAACATGCGCCGCAGCGGCTCCGCGGCGCCCCACAGCAGCTGGTCGCCCACGGTGAACGCGCCCAGGTAGTGCGACCCCATGTTGAGCTTGCGCAGACGGCCGACCGGCACGCTTAGCGTTCCGGTGACTGCGGCCGGACTCAGCTCCTGCATGCTGGCATCACGATGATTCGGCACCAGCTTGACCCAGGGATTGTGCTGGCTGATCAGCCCTTCGATATCGGAGATCGGCACATCCTTGTTCAGCTTGATGGTCAGCGCCTGGCTGTGGCAGCGCATGGCACCCACGCGCACGCAGATGCCGTCAACCGGGATCGGACTCTTGAATCGACCAAGGATCTTGTTGGTCTCAGCCTGCGCCTTCCACTCTTCGCGGCTCTGTCCATTCGGCAACTCCTTGTCGATGTAAGGAATCAGGCTGCCGGCCAGCGGCACGCCGAAATTGTCGACCGGGAATGCTTCGTTGCGCTGGGTTTCAGCCACCTTACGGTCGATATCCAGGATCGCGCTGGCGGGATTGGCCAGGTCATCGGCCACGGCCGCATTGATTGCACCCATCTGCTTGATCAGTTCGCGCATGTTCTGCGCGCCGGCGCCGGAGGCTGCCTGATAGGTCATCGCGCTCATCCACTCGACCAGACCGGCTTCGAACAGACCGCCAAGGCCCATCAGCGCCAGGCTGACGGTGCAGTTGCCGCCGATGTAGTTCTTGGTGCCGGCATCCAGTTGCTGGTCGATCACGCGACGGTTCACCGGATCGAGCACGATCACCGCATCGTCCTGCATACGCAGCGAGGACGCTGCGTCGATCCAGTAGCCCTGCCAGCCGGCTTCACGCAGCTTCGGGAAGACTTCATTGGTGTAGTCGCCACCCTGGCAGGTCAGGATCACGTCGAGGCCTTTCAGCTCGTCGATGCTGTAGGCGTCCTTCAGCGCAGCGGTTTCCTTGCCAATATCGGGGCCCTGGCCGCCGACATTGGAAGTGGTGAAGAACACAGGCTCGATCAGGTCGAAATCCCGCTCTTCCAGCATCCGCTGCATGAGCACGGAACCGACCATACCGCGCCAACCGATCAGACCTACACGTTTCATCGCAACTACACCTATAGAAAAAGTGGCCCGCGCAGATTAAGGCGGGCCAGAAGATTACAACTTCGCGAGGGCCGCGACTACTGCATCGCCCATCGCCTGAGTACCGACCTTGGTACAGCCTTCCGACCAGATATCACCGGTACGCAGGCCCTGATCGAGCACATCACTCACCGCCTGCTCGATGGCATCGGCTGCCGCTACCTGATTGAAGCTGTAACGCAGCATCATCGAAACGGACAGGATGGTCGCCAACGGATTGGCGATGCCCTGGCCAGCGATATCTGGCGCTGAACCGTGGCATGGCTCGTACATGCCCTTGTTGCCCGCATCCAGCGAGGCGGACGGCAGCATGCCAATGGAGCCGGTCAGCATCGATGCCTCGTCGGAGAGGATGTCGCCAAACATGTTGTCGGTGACGATCACGTCGAACTGCTTCGGTGCGCGCACCAGCTGCATTGCCGCATTGTCGACGTACATGTGGCTCAGCTCGATCTCGGGATAGTCCTTGGCCACTTCCTCGACCACAGCACGCCACAGCTGACTGGACGCCAGCACGTTGGCCTTGTCCACCGAACAGAGCTTCTTGTTGCGCACCATCGCCATGTCGAAGCCGACCTTGGCGATGCGACGGATTTCGCTTTCACTGTACGGCAGCGTGTCGTACGCCATGCGCTCACCGTTCTCCAGCACCTTGTTTTCGCGCGGCTTGCCGAAATAGATGCCGCCGGTCAACTCGCGAACGATGAGGATATCCAGACCGGCCACGATCTCAGGCTTCAGCGACGACGCATCGGCCAGTTGCGGGTAGAGCAGTGCCGGACGCAGGTTACCGAACAGCCCCAGCTCGGCGCGAATCTTCAGCAGACCGCGCTCGGGACGAATGGCTGGATCGATCTTGTCCCACTTCGGGCCTCCCACCGCGCCAAGCAGAATGGCATCGGCAGCACGTGCACGCGCAAGGGTTTCGTCGGCCAGCGGCACGCCATATTTGTCGACCGCTGCGCCACCCAACTCGTCATAGCTCAGCTCGAAGTCCAGCTGGAACTTGTCATTGGCCAGCTGCAGAACCTTGACCGCCTCGGCCATGATCTCCGGACCGATACCATCACCGGGCAGAACCAGAATCTGTTTACTCATCACATTCCTCGATTTTCACTTGGGTGGACGCCGTTGTGTTCATCCACCGAAACCCTGCAAGTGGATGGATGACGCATCATCCACCCTGCCCTTATCTCACTTGATGGCGCCGAACAGCCATGGCTGGCTCTGCTGGTGACGGGTCTCGAACGCCTTGATCGCGTCCGCGTCTTGCAGCGTCAGGCCGATATCGTCGAGGCCGTTGAGCAGGCAGTGCTTGCGGAAGGCATCGACTTCAAAGTCGTACTGCTTGCCGTCCGGGCGTGTCACGACCTGCGCAGCGAGGTCCACGGTCAGCTGGTAGCCTTCGTTGGCTTCGGCCTGTGCGAACAGCTCATCGACTTCCTCTTCCTTCAGCACGATCGGCAGCAGGCCGTTCTTGAAGCTGTTGTTGTAGAAAATGTCGGCAAAGCTCGGCGCGATGATCGTACGGAAACCGTACTCCTCCAGGGCCCACGGCGCGTGCTCGCGGGAGGAGCCGCAGCCGAAGTTCTCACGCGCCAGCAGCACGCTGGCGCCCTGGTAGCGCGGGAAGTTCAGCACGAAGTCCTTGTTCACCGGACGCTGCGAGCAATCCTGATTCGGCTGACCGACGTCCAGGTAGCGCCACTCATCGAACAGATTAGGGCCAAAGCCGGTGCGCTTGATGGACTTGAGAAACTGCTTCGGAATGATCTGATCGGTATCGACGTTGGCACGATCCAGCGGACAGACCAGGCCGGTGTGTTGGGTAAAGGCTTTCATCCGTTATCTCCTCAGGCCTGGACCAGTTCGCGTACATCGATGAAATGGCCGGTTACCGCCGCAGCGGCCGCCATGGCCGGGCTGACCAGGTGTGTGCGGCCACCAGCGCCCTGACGCCCCTCGAAGTTGCGGTTGGAAGTCGAGGCGCAATGCTCGCCGCTGCCCAGCTTGTCCGGGTTCATCGCCAGGCACATGGAGCAGCCCGGTTCGCGCCACTCGAAGCCAGCCTCGACGAAGATCTTGTCCAACCCTTCAGCCTCGGCCTGCTGCTTCACCAGGCCGGAGCCCGGCACCACCATGGCCTGCTTGACGTTCGCCGCCACCTTGCGCCCTTTGGCGACCTCAGCCGCGGCACGCAGGTCCTCGATCCGCGAGTTGGTGCAGGAACCAATGAACACGCGATCCAGCTTGATATCGGTGATCGGCTGGTTGGCCGCCAGGCCCATGTACTTCAGCGCACGAACGATGGAATCGCGCTTGACCGGGTCGGCTTCGGCGGCGGGGTCCGGCACGCTCTGATCGACAGCCAGCACCATTTCCGGCGAAGTGCCCCAGCTGACCTGCGGCTTGATGTCCTCGGCCTTGAGCTCGACGACGGTGTCGAACACCGCGTCGACATCGGAGACCAGGCCTTTCCACAGCTCGACCGCCTTGTCCCAGTCGTCGCCCTTCGGCGCGAACGGACGCCCTTCGACGTAGGCGATGGTCTTTTCATCCACCGCCACCATGCCTACGCGGGCACCGGCTTCGATGGACATGTTGCAGATGGTCATGCGCCCTTCCATGGACAGATCGCGAATCGCGCTGCCGGCGAATTCCAGGGCATGGCCGTTACCGCCAGCGGTGCCGATCTTGCCGATCACCGCCAGCACGATGTCCTTCGCGGTGACGCCGAACGGCAACTTGCCTTCGACGCGCACCTGCATGTTCTTCATCTTCTTGGCGACCAGGCACTGGGTGGCGAGCACATGCTCGACCTCGGAGGTGCCGATGCCGTGGGCCAGCGCGCCGAAGGCGCCGTGGGTGGAGGTATGCGAATCACCGCAAACCACGGTCATGCCGGGCAGTGTCGCGCCCTGCTCCGGGCCGATGACGTGGACGATGCCCTGACGCACGTCGTTCATCTTGAATTCGAGGATGCCGAAGTCATCGCAGTTCTCGTCCAGCGTCTGCACCTGGATGCGCGAGACCTCGTCGGCGATGGCTTCCAGGCCGCCCTGACGCTCGCCCTTGGTGGTCGGCACGTTGTGGTCCGGCGTGGCGATATTGGCGTCGATACGCCATGGCTTGCGATTGGCCAGACGCAGACCTTCGAACGCTTGTGGCGAAGTCACTTCATGCAGGATGTGGCGGTCGATGTAGATCAGCGACGAACCATCGTCGCGACGTTTCACCTCGTGCATTTCCCAGAGCTTGTCGTAGAGCGTCTTGCAGGCCATCGGACTTTTCCTCATCTGCTTTCTATGCGGGGCGAATAGCCCTTGCGCTTATGGGGACGATGCTAGGGACTTGCATTCAATTACTCAAATTCATATTTTTCATCCCAAGCATTCCCTACAGGAATCCGAATCATCACCGGATAGAGATCGTTCATGGACCTGGCCAACCTCAATGCCTTTATCGCCATCGCGGAAACGGGCAGCTTTTCCTTGGCCGCGGAGCGCCTGCATCTGACCCAGCCTGCAGTCAGCAAACGCATCGCCGCATTGGAATCGCAGCTGGACGTGCGCCTGTTCGACCGGCTCGGCCGCGAGATTGGCCTGACCGAGGCAGGAAGAGCCCTGCTGCCGCGGGCCTATCAGATTTTGAATGTACTGGACGACACCCGCCGCGCCTTGACCAACCTCAACGGCGACATTGGCGGCCGGCTGAGCCTGGCGACCAGCCATCACATCGGCCTGCATCGCCTGCCGCCCTTGCTACGCGCGTTCACCCGCGCTTATCCGCAGGTCAGCCTGGATATTCGTTTTCTCGACTCGGAAGTCGCCTACGACGAAGTGCTGCATGGCCGCGCCGAACTGGCGGTCATCACCCTGGCGCCGCAGACTGCCGAGCCGGTCCGGGCAATGAAGGTATGGGACGACCCGCTGGATTTCGTTGTCGCGCCCGAGCACCCGCTGGCGGGCAAGGCGGATATTCGTCTGGCCGACGTTGCCGGCCATCCTGCCGTCTTTCCCGGCGGCAACACCTTCACTCACCACATCGCCCAGCGACTGTTCGAGCGTGAGGGCCTGACGCCCAATATCACCATGAGCACCAACTATATGGAGACCATCAAGATGATGGTCTCCATCGGGATTGCCTGGAGCGTGTTACCGCGCAGCATGCTCGACGAACAGGTAGTCAGCCTGCCTCTGCCAGGCATTCAGCTGACCCGGCAACTCGGCTACATCTTGCACCGGGAGCGCACCCTGTCCAATGCGGCCAGGGCGTTCATGACACTGCTGGATGCTGAACGCGGTGACTGACCAGACGAGACAACTACGAGAAAGGGCGCCCTATGGCGCCCTTCTCTTCTTTGCAGATCAACCCTCCAGCGCGGGCCGCTGATCGGCATTGATCGGGATGCGCTTGGGCTTGGCCTCTTCCGGCACCACGCGCACCAGGTCGATGTTGAGCAGGCCACTGTTCAGCGCAGCACCTTTCACCTCGATGTGGTCGGCTAGCCGGAACGACAACTTGAACGCCCGCTGAGCGATTCCCTGATGCAGATAGGTGACATTCTCGGTCTCGCTTTCGCGCCGCCCGCCGCTAATGGTCAGCACGCTGCGCTCGACCTGCAGATCGAGGTCGGACTCCTCGAAGCCGGCGGCTGCGACCACGATTCGATACTGGTCGTCACCGTGTTTCTCGATGTTATAGGGTGGATACGAGCTGCCGGTGTCGTTACGCAGGGCGGACTCGAACAAGTCATTGAAACGATCAAAGCCCACGGATTGCCGGAACAGAGGGGCCATGGGGAACGAACTCATGATAAACCTCCTGAAATCAGCGAGTTGAAACAGGCGGGACCCGCCTTCGGCATCCCGCTGATCTCTAGATAGGAACCGTTCTGCAGATTTCAAGGCACAGAAAATGAGCCTGCCGGCGAGAGGTACTGCCATGTCCAGAGTCATGCTGATCACAGGTGCCAGCCGCGGTATCGGCGCCGCCACCGCCCGGCTGGCGGCCTACCAGGGCTACGCACTGTGCCTCAACTTTCACCAACGCGAAGACGCGGTGAAACAGGTGCTCGAACAGGTCCGCGCTGCGGGCGTATCGGCAATGACCGTCAAGGCCGATGTCGCCGACGAGAGCCAGGTACTGCAGATGTTCGACATGATCGATCGCGAGTTCGGCCGCCTCGATGTGCTGGTCAACAACGCCGGCATGCTCGAACAGCAGATGCGCCTGGAGCAGATGGACGCCGCCCGCTGGACGCGCGTGCTCGGTGCCAATGTCATCGGCAGCTTTCTATGCGCGCGCGAGGCGATCAAGCGCATGTCCACTCAGCGTGGCGGCCAGGGAGGTTCGATCATCAATCTGTCCTCGATCGCCGCGCAGCTTGGTGCGCCTGGGGAGTACATCGACTATGCCGCGGCCAAGGGCGCCATCGACAGCATGACGGTCGGGCTGGCTAGGGAAGTGGCCGGCGAAGGCATTCGGGTGAATGCGGTACGACCCGGTGTGATCCATACCGAGATTCACGCCAGCGGCGGCGAGCCGGATCGCATCGAGCGGGTCAAGGCAAGCGTGCCCATGGGGCGCGGCGGGAAAGCCGAGGAAGTTGCCGAAGCCATACTCTGGCTCGCCAGTGAGCACGCCAGCTATACCACCGGCGCGTTGCTGGACGTCAGCGGCGGACGCTGATCGGCCTAACCCAGCGCCGCCACCGGAATTCCGACGGTATCGACGCCGAGCATCGCGTCGATCCGCGCGCAATCATTCTCCCGGCGCAGTGCGGCGAACAGCGCCACCGCCTCGGGGTAGTTGCGCGTAAGCAAGGCCAGCCACTGCTTCAGTCTGCCGGGCGCATAGCGTGGTGCGATCTTGCCCCGCGCCTGCTGCCAGAAGTCCACCAGCGTGGGTTGAAACTCTGCCCAGCTCATCTCGGCGATGCGTTGCCCCTGTTCAGCGGCCGCGATCTGCCGTGCCAGGTCTGGCCGCGAAACCAGGCCGCGGCCCAACATGATATTCTCCGCGCCGCTGACCTCTCGACAGCGACGCCAGTCTTCTAGCGACCAGATATCGCCGTTGGCGTATACCGGCACCACGACGACTTCCTGCACGCGAGCCACCCATTCCCAATGCGCCGGCGGCTTGTAGCCTTCGACCTTCGTTCGCGCATGCACCACCAACTGCTCTGCCCCGCCGTCCACCAGCGCCCGAGCGCAATCGAGTGCACCGTCCGGGCTGTCGAAACCCAGGCGCATCTTGGCGGTGACCGGGATGTGCGCCGGCACAGTTCGCCGTACCTCACAGAGGATGGCGTGCAGCAAATCAGGCTCCCTGAGCAGGATGGCCCCACCGCGCGATTTGTTTACCGTCTTGGCCGGGCAGCCGAAATTCAGATCGATAGCAGGCGCACCCAGTGAGCAGGCATAGGCAGCGTTATCAGCCAGACAGGCAGGATCGGAGCCCAGTAATTGAACGCGCACAGCGGTTCCGGCGCGAGTAATGGCGCCAGTCTGCAATTCGGGTGCAAGTTTGCGAAAGCTGCTTTGCGGCAGCAGACGATCAGAGACTCGGATGAACTCGGTGACGCACCAGTCGACCCCACCCATCCGAGTCAGAACGTCACGAAGGATTTCGTCGACCAGCCCCTCCATGGGCGCCAAAGCGATCTGCATACCAGGCCAATAGATGTTGAAAGGTTGGGCATTGTACGGATGCCCGACCGCTTTATGAATGTTGCGTGGCCGGTAGCGGGCTATTCCTCGATGGTCCCGCCAATGGTGTCGGTTCCCGTGGTAGCACCCATGCCGCCTGTGGTTCCGGTATTACCCGTTCCCATGGTGCCCAGGTCACTGCCCTGCTGCGCCTTGTGGTCCCGACCGTCATGGCCTTCCGACTTTTCGCTGTGCTGGTCGGAACGCTCGCTCGATTCAACTGAGCTTTCGTTTGCAGCTCCCGGACGACGGGCGTCATCGGCGTTCTCCGCCGAACCGGCGTACGCCCCCGCAGAACCCGCCAGAAGCAATACTGTTACCGCTGTGAGTGCCCGATTCATGGCTACCTCCTATCGATGAACGACTGCGTTAATCACTACGTCTTTCCAATTTGGGACGGCGACGGTGCTCCATGTCGGTCTCATTGCCACCATGGCCGGGTTCGGCCGTGTCGTCGTACTGCTCCGCCGCTGGCTTCTTGGAGGATGCGTCACTTGCCTCAGACTGGCCCTGGTCATCCTCCAGGTAGTCGATACCGCCGCCAATGCCCATCGAGCCATTGCCGGCGGCGCCGCGATCCGCCGCGCCCGTGTTCTGAGCCAACGGGATATCAGCGAGCGGTAATTCCAGATCCTGCGCGCTGACTGTTGAAGCAAGCGCTGCAACCAGCACACCAAGCTGAATACGCATGTCCGACACCTCCGCCTCATCCACTTGATACTTAGGCAGCGGCGATTCCAAGGAGTGCGCAGGCGAGCGACCGATGGCATGCCGGAACCGCTTTCAGCGCGCGGGGTCACAACCACAAGGACGAATATTGGATTCAAAGAGGAAGCTCCAGATGGAACCTGCGCTGATACTCCTGATGATGATCCTGGGTTGGCTGTCGGTAGCGCTCTCCATGCTCTGGGGCATGATGAGAATCGCTCGTCGCCATCACCTGCCGCAGGCTCGCCCGGCAATCAAACAGTGTCTGCCACACCAGCCAACAGCTCCCGGCACCCTGCCCTCATGGCACGCCTGACCGGTATTTCCATCTGATTTCAAATAAACCCGTGACAGCCGCGTTTAAAGCTGTAGAATGCGCGTCGCGGGATGGAGCAGTCTGGTAGCTCGTCGGGCTCATAACCCGAAGGTCGTCGGTTCAAATCCGGCTCCCGCAACCAATTTAAAAGGCCACTCAGATGAGTGGCCTTTTTTTGTGCGCGCATAACTCTGAGACGCTCGTGTTGGCACCAGACCTTGCATGAATCGCTAACCTTTTGAATAAAATACGCTTTTTTCCTTCCTTTTGATTGACAACGGGTAATCGGGCTGTACAATGCGCCCCACAGACGCGGGATGGAGCAGTCTGGTAGCTCGTCGGGCTCATAACCCGAAGGTCGTCGGTTCAAATCCGGCTCCCGCAACCAAATCACGAAAAGGCCACTCAGACGAGTGGCCTTTTTCGTTTGCGCATCTTTTCTGTCACGTACAGACAAGCGCCCCCTCTTCGGCCAGTAAGCCGCGACTTGTAACAACTGGCCCGCAGAATTAACTCTTTATCGGAATAGTTGCTCAGCATAGTCGGAATAATATTCCCTTTGTTTATGCATACGTCATTTATGGCCAGCAAAGGAGCAGATGGTTTATTCAGCTTAGAGCTAATTACCGCATCCGCTATAACCATTGATGATAGCCCTAGGCCAGCCTGCGTCAAAAAAAAACTCTTTTGAACTCAATAACTTGGCTCTCCTAAACACCTCGCGACCTCCATCCGCAACTTTTTTTTGGCTCCCTAGCTTGACTTGGTTCACGTTATGACGGATATCTAGTCGCAACAGGGAGCAATACGGAGCAGTTTAAGACCAACTGGACAGGTCAAGTTTTGCGGCGCGAGAGTTAAACCCCCTGCCTGATTAGTATCGCTTTTAGTAAAGCGATGCAGGCTCGTTCGCCACAAGCATTGAGAGAATCGGGGCTCGCAGAGTGCCCGGAGTGCGGTAGCCATGCCCGATTCTTTCAAAGCCGCACGCGGACGCTACCGATCGCAGATGACGGGGAATTACGTATAAGTTATTCAACTCGACATATAAACAAGTCGATGGCGGTAGCTTTGTCTAATAAAAAATATTCTAGATCGGTATTAACTTTTGCCACAGGCTAAACCTACTGCCCAGGCATTACGCCGTAATTCTTTATTTCCACTCAGAACGCCGACCAGCAGCGGCGCGCAGTAGCTGCGGTTCGACAAACCGTTTCGCCTCGCCTTTGTGCAGGGAGAACTACCGTGTCAACAATCTTTTATGGAACGGAAGATCAGGACAAGGCATTGATTGCGCGGGATATCAATCAGAATGGCTACGCCTGCATACCCGGCTACTTGAACAATCTGCAACTAACTCAACTGCGCGAGCAGGTTCACGAGCAGGCTCGACAGCATCATGGTGAATATTTTGCTCATCATGACGGTGAACAGGTAGCGGGCTCGTTACTTGCCACGTTGAGCAGCGCGCCGGAGTTCCAGTCGCTGCTGGACGACGTGTACCAGCTCGGCGCGGGCAAGGCGGCGCCAAGCAAGCGCATCTACCTGGTGATGCGATGCGTGCAGGGGCAGACAGGGCGCAAGGAGTCGAACTGCTTCCACTACGACGCTTCGCTGGTTACGGCACTGCTGCCGGTGGAAATCCCGCAGGACGGCGACCAGCGCGGCGACCTGCTGGTGTTTCCCAACCTGCGCAAGCTTCGCAAGTACGTGCTGGTCAACGTGGTGGAGAAAGCACTGCTGCAGAACAAGTTGAGCCGCAAACTGATTAGCCGCGCGATAGGCCTCGGGCTGCTAAAGCCACAGCGCCTGCAGCTGGTACCCGGCAATCTCTACCTGTTCTGGGGTTATCGATCCCTGCATGCCAACGAGCCTTGTGATCCGGCGCAGCTGCGCGCTACCGCGATCTTCCACTACGGCGATCCCCACGCCGGCAGCCTGATGACTCGAATGATCCTCAGGCACAACCAACGCAGGGCACGGCGGGCCAGCGCAATCGGCGCGCATCAACCTGTCTGAGCGCGCATCTGTAGCACCCAGCGATAACCCCCGAATGCCATTCGGGGGCGGCTGAGCTTCGATAAGGAAATCACCATGATCAACGTGACCAAGTCGTACATGGGCAGCAAAAACAAGTTCAAGGCTTACATCGACAGGATCTACAACACCGGCTGGCTCACCAACAACGGACCGTTAGTGACTGCGCTCGAGCAACGGCTGAAGGACTACCTCGGGGTGAGGAACATCATCCTCACCAACAACGGAACCATCGCGCTGCAGATTGCCTATCGAGCGCTGGGATTGACCGGCAGCGCCATCACCACCCCCTTCAGCTTTGTCGCCACCACCAGCTCGCTGCAATGGGAAGGCATCAAGCCGATCTTCGCCGACATCGATCCGGCGACCTGGAATCTGGACCCGGAACAGATCGAGCGGAATATCCAGCCCGACACCTCCGCCATCGTCGCGACGCATGTATTCGGCAATCCTTGCGACGTCGAACGCATCGAGCAGATCGCGCGCAAGAACAATCTGAGGGTCGTCTACGACGGCGCCCATGCGTTCGGCGTTCGTCACAAGGGGCGGTCGGTCTACGACTGGGGCGATATCAGCACGCTGAGCTTCCATGCGACCAAGCTGTTCCACACCATCGAGGGTGGCGCCATCGTCACCAACGACGACGCACTGGCCGACCGCATCCGTCTGCTCTGCAACTTCGGCATCGTCGATACCGACCAGATCGAAGGCATCGGCATCAACGCCAAGCTCAACGAGTTCTCCGCCGCGATGGGCATGTGCGTGCTCGACGACATCGAGCTGATTTTCGAATGCCGGGCGGAGATCGGCCATCGTTACGAGCGGCGCCTCGGCGAGCATTTCGAGCTGCAACGACCGCAGCCCGAATCCCAGTGCAACTACAGCTATTTCCCCGTTGCCCTTGCCGATGAAAGCCAGCTGCTGCGCTGCCGCTCGCAACTGAACGAGAACGGCATCAACCCCCGCCGCTACTTCTACCCCTCGCTGGACACGCTCGACCATCTGCAGCCGCAGGTACCACAACCACGCTCGCGAGCGTTGAGTCGCAAGGTCCTGTGCCTGCCGATCTATCCCGGGCTGCCGCGCAAGGTGCAGGAGAAGGTCATGCAGACGTTGATCCAGGAGGCAATCCACAGCGAGCAATCGAGCCGCACGCTGTTCCAGCCCCTTGCCGAAGCGTTCGGGCTGTTCAGCGCCACGGAGCGCCTGCCGGGCGCCGACTACCCGCGCATGCCCCTGACATCCGGAGGCCAGCAATAACCCATGTCAGATCCCAAGCGGTTATCGGTGATCCGCAATACCAGCCTGAACTACCTCGGCCAGGCGTACGCCCTGCTGATCGGCATTCTGATCCTGCCGTTCTACCTGAAGCACCTCGGCGCCGAAGCCTACGGCCTGATTGGCTTCTTCGCGGTGCTCCAGGCCTGGTTGCAGCTGCTCGATGCCGGGATGTCGCCTGCATTGGTGCGACAGGTAGCGCACTACCGCGGGCAGGGCGACCTGTCCGCTGCGCCCGGCCCAGCGGGACGACTGCTGCGCTCGTTCGAGCTGCTGTTGCTGCCGATTACGCTGGCAACCTGCGTGGCGATCTACCTGAGCAGCGGCTGGATCGCCGAAACCTGGCTGCAGGCCCGCGAATTGAGTACCGGCACCATCATGCAGTGCATCAGCCTGATGGGCCTGATGGTCGGGCTGAGGCTCTACGCGACGCTGTACAAAAGCGGTCTGCAGGGCGTCGAATTGCATGGCTGGCTGAACGCAACGAATGTACTGATCGCTACCCTGCGTTACTTCGGCGGCCTGTTCCTGGTCGCCTACGTCTCGCAAGACCCGCTGGACTTCTTCCTATTTCAAACGGCCGTCGCCCTGGTGGAAACGCTCGCTTTCGCCAGCAAGGCTTATGTACAACTGGCCAGCCCACGTTTGCTCACCGGCATCGACTGGGGCGTGGTCAAGCCGGTGCTGCCTTTCGCCGGCGGCATGTTTTTCACCTCGCTGCTGTGGATCGTGCTGACCCAGCTGGACAAAGTGCTGCTTTCCAAGGTGCTGCTGCTCAAGGAGTACGGCTACTTCTCGCTGGTGGCGCTGATCACCACCGGCATCATGACTCTGACCAACCCCTTGGTGCAGACGCTGTTGCCGCGCATGACCATGCTCGTGGCCGAAGGGCGAATCGCCGAGATGGAGCGGCTGTACCTGAACGCCACCCGCTTCGTCTGCAGCGTGCTGTTTCCCATCGCTGCGGTGATCGCCTGGCACGGTCAGGCGCTGATCTACGCCTGGACTGGCGACGCTGCCGCCGCCCAATGGAGCGAACGCATGCTGTTCTGGTACGTGCCGGGCAGCGCGCTGATGGCGGTCGGCGCCTTCCAGTTCTACCTGCAGTACGCCTACGGCCAGCTGCGGCTGCACATCTGGTACAGCGTGGTTTCCACCGCCGTCAGCGTGCCGATCGTGATCTACACAGCGCTTGCCCACGGCGCCTACGGTGCCGCACTGGCGTGGTTCTTCCTGCGCTTGGCGACCTTCGTGATCTGGCCACCGGTGGTGCACCGGAGCTTTGCTCCGGGCCTGCAGGGCGTCTGGGCACGAGACATGTTGCGGATTACCGCCGCGACCGTGATCGGCGTGGCGCTGGGCGAGCCGCTGTTCCTGCTGATCGTCAGCGACAACCGTTTCGACATTCTGATGGCGCTGGCTGCAAGCGGGTTCATCTGCCTGCTGCTGGTCGCGGCGACCTCGAAATCACTGCTACTCAAGCTTCATCTACTCATCACCAAGCGAGCATCCAAAAATGGAATTGAAGAGCGAGCAAGCCTTGATTGAACGTTGGGGCGGCAAGACCGAACCGCTGCTGAGCGTCGTCTGCCTGGCCTACAACCACGCATCCTTTATAAGGAAGGCGCTGGAGAGCTTCCTCCAGCAGGAAACGGATTTCCCTTTCGAGGTGATCGTCCACGACGACGCCTCGACTGACACCACCGCCGCGATCATCGCCGACTACGCGGCGCGCTACCCCAGCATCATCAAGCCGATCTACCAGACACAGAATCAGTTCAGCCTCGGCGTGCCATTCAGCACGCGGCTGTTCGCCCGTGCGGGGGGCAAATACATCGCCTATTGCGAAGGCGACGACTACTGGACCGACCCGACCAAGCTGCAGCAGCAGGTGGACTTTCTCGAGCAGCATCGTGACTACGTGATCACTTATCACGATGCGTTCATGTTCAACAGCCAGGGCATCATCCAGAGCCCGCAGCTGACCGGAAAACTGCGCAAGGACGCCACGGCGCTGGAACTGATGCAGGGCCGCCCGCTCTCGACGCTGACCGTGTGCTTTCGCAACCTGATTCAGGAACTGCCACCGGAATTGCTCGGCGTGAAGGTGCTGGATATCTGCTGGTGGTCGCTGCTCGGCGCCTACGGCAAAGGCAAGTTCATGGAAGGCATCAGCCCCGCCGCCTACCGGGTACACGAGGGTGGCATCTTCTCCATGCAGCCGAGCCGGCAGCGCATCCAGATGGCCATGCATGCCCACTACTCCCTGGCGCGCTACTACAACCGCATCGGCAACAACGCGCTCTACGAGTACTTCCTGATCCAGGTGTTCGGCGAGTGCCTGTCGCTGATCTCGCCGTTCAGCAAGATCCAGGCGCTTTCAACCATCGCCCAGAACATCAGCCTCAACCTGCTGCGCCGGTTGAGCCCACGGCTGGCCAGGAGCTGATCAGCCCGACCCCGCTTCTTTGCAAAAACGCACCATGAGGAAGGATTCCCAATGACTGCCTGGACCCGCTCTTCGCTGGAATATGACGCGGACAACCGCATCGACCTCGCCGGAATAATGCGCACCGCCTACGATCACAAGGCGCTGATCATCACCATTACCGGCTTTTTCGCTGCACTGGGCGTGCTCTATGCCCTGATCGCCACGCCGATCTACCAGGCGACCGCGATGATCCAGATCGAACCGAAAAAAGCCGCGATCACCGGCGTGCCGGAAATATCGGCCCGGCCGGATTCGGTGTCCCAGGCGGTCACTGAAATCTCCCTGCTCAAATCCCGCGCCGTGCTCGGCAGAGCCGTCGAGGAGCTAAAGCTCTACATCGTCGCCAAACCCCATCACTTCCCGGTGTTCGGCGCATTCATGGCGCGCAAGCACGACCCGGCGACTGATGGCGCGCTGGCCACCCCGCTGTTCGGCTTGACCGGCTATGCCTGGGGTGGGGAAAAGCTCGAAGTATTCCAGCTCGATGTGCCCGAAGCGTATCTGGGCGTGGAGCTGACGTTGATCGCCGGCACGGCCGGCAGCTTCACGCTGCATGACGACGAGCAGCAGCTGGTTCTGCGCGGCCAGGTCAATCAGGCCGTGGAGAACCAGGGTTTCAAGGTTCAGATCGCCCAGCTGGAAGCGCGCCCTGGCACCGAATTCCAGCTAGTCAGGAACCGCCCGCAGACCACCGCGCTGGATTACCAGAACCGCTTGAAGGTCGGCGAGGCCGGCAAGGATTCCGGGATCATCTACATGTCCCTGGAAGACCCGGACCCGCAGCTGGCCAGCCATGTGCTGGACGAGATCAGCCGGCTGTACGTCAGCCAGAACATCCAGCGCAGCTCCGCCGAGGCGGCCCAGCGCCTGGACTTCCTGCGCTCTCAACTACCTCAGGTACGCAAGGAGCTGGAGAAGGCCGAAGCCGCGCTGAATGCCTACCAGACCAGCTCCAAGTCGGTGGATATCAGCATCGAGACCAAGGGCGTGCTGGACCAGATCGTCGCGCTGGAAACGCAGATATCCGAACTGTCGCTCAAGCGCGTGGAGTACGACCGCCTCTATACCCGCGAGCACCCGACCTATCGCACGCTGATCACCCAGATGAACGAGCTGCAGGCGCAAAAGGCACAGCTGCTGAAGAAGGTCGACGCCCTCCCCATGACGCAGCAGGAGTTGCTACGCCTCCAACGTGACATGGAAGTCACGACCCAGACCTACACGCTGCTGATGAACCAGGCACAGGAGCAAGACATCCTGCGCGCCGGCACCATCGGCAACGTGCGCATCATCGACAACGCCTACTCGATGATCGAGAAGCCGTCGAAACCGGTCAAACCGCTGGTGGTGGCCATCGCGATCTTCGTCGGCCTGCTCGTCTCGGCGGCAGTCATCCTGCTGCGCCAGGCCTTCTACCGCGGTGTGGAAAGCCCGGACGTGATCGAGAAGCTTGGCGTACCGGTTTATGCCGGCCTGCCCTACAGCGCCTCTCAGGATCAGCTCAATCGCAGCCGCAAGAGCCGCGACGGCAAGACCCGACTGCTCAGCCTCACCGAACCGACCGATCTGGCGGTCGAATCGCTGCGCAGCCTGCGTACCAGCCTCAAGTTCGCCATGCTCGAGGCGCGCAACAAAGTGCTGATGATCACCAGCCCGACCCCTTCGGTTGGCAAGTCGTTCGTGTCCAGCAACCTTGCTGCGGTGATCGCGCAGACCGGCCAGCGCGTGCTGCTGATTGATGCCGACATGCGCCGCGGCTACCTGCATACCCTGTTCGGCATGGCGCCGCGTCACGGGCTGTCGGATGCACTGGCCAGTGGCCTGAACCTGGCGGAGATCACCAACCGCACCGAGCAGAAGAACCTGCACTTCATCTCCGCCGGGTTCTCCGCGCCGAATCCGTCCGAACTGCTGATGCACGACAACTTCTCCCGCCTGCTGCGTGAAGCGGAAAAGCTCTACGACTTCATCATCATCGATACGCCACCGGTGCTCGCGGTGACTGACGCCGTACTGGTCGCCCAGCAGTCGGGCACCAACCTGTTGGTGGCCCGCTTCGGCCTCAGCACCAGCTCGCAGATCGATGCATCCAAGCGGCGGCTCGCGCAGAACGGCGTGCTGCTCAAGGGCGTGATCCTCAATGCCGTGAAGCGCAAGGCCTCGACCTCGCCGTACGACAGTGGCGCCTACGGCTATTACACCTACACCCAGCAAGCCTGATCGCCAGACAAGGAGGTGCACCGTGCTCAGAACCGTCTCGATGATGCAGCCCTACCTATTTCCCTACCTGGGCTATTTTCAGTTGATCGCACTCAGCAACGTGTTCGTGCTGGGTGACGACCTGCAATTCGTCAGGGGCTCCTGGATGAACCGCAACCGGATTCTCGTCAATGGCCAACCCAAGCTCATCAGCTTCCCGCTGAAGAAGGGCCACCAGACCGAGCGCATCAACGAGCGCTGGCTCTGCGACGACTTCGACAAGGAAGCCGCGGGGCTGATGCTGACCCTCGAGCGTTGCTACGCCAAGGCACCCCAGCGCGACGCGGTGCTGCCGCTGATCCGCGGCATCCTGCAGTGCCCGGAACGCAATCTGGCGCTGTTCACCGAAAACTCGCTGCGCTGCCTCTGCGCCTACCTGAACATCCGCACGCCGATCTACCGCGGCTCCAGCCTGGGCTTGCCGGCGAAGATGGACATGCAGGACCGCGTCATCCAGATCACCCATCGCATGGACGGCGAGCTCTACCTCAACCCCATCGGCGGCATGGAGCTGTACTGCCCTGCCCGCTTCCGCGCCGACGGCCTGCTGCTGCGTTTCCTGCGCATGGATGAGGTCACCTACGCGCAGCTCAAGCATCCGTTCGTGCCGTCGCTGTCGATCATCGACGTGCTGATGTTCAACAGCCGCGAAGAGATCAAGGAATTGCTGCAGCGCTTCAGCGTGGTCGAGGGACAGGAAAAAAGGGCAACGCTGACACTGGCGTGACGACATTCCGCCTGCCATCGGGATTTGGGCAGGCCAATCAGGGAAGGACATCCCCATGACACCGAGCATTACCGCACGCTGGTACCTGATCCAGACCAAGCCTCGCCAGGAGGCCCGCGCCGAGGAGCACCTGCAGCGCCAGCACTTCGAGTGCTACCGCCCGCTCAAGGCGCCTGCGCCCCTGCGCGGCTCACAGGGGGCCAAGTCCGGCGAGGCGCTGTTTCCGGGCTACCTGTTCATCCGCCTGGATTGCATTCACGACAACTGGTACCCGATCCGCTCTACCCGTGGTGTCAGCCGCGTGGTGACCTTCGGCGGCCAGCCGACGCCGGTACGCGACGAGCT
This sequence comes from Stutzerimonas kunmingensis, assembly GCF_900114065.1. GTDB lineage: Bacteria > Pseudomonadota > Gammaproteobacteria > Pseudomonadales > Pseudomonadaceae > Stutzerimonas > Stutzerimonas kunmingensis. The sequence continues at coordinate 49,043 of NZ_FORS01000002.1, read as the reverse complement.
GATCGAACAGTTGCGACAGCGCCTCGCCCAGCCGCAGACCATGGCGGCGGCGCCGTTCTCACCCGGCGAACGGGTCCAGGTCAGCGGGGGCAGCTTCAGCGACATCGAAGCGATCTTCGTCAGCAGCGACGGCGAAGAACGCTCCGTCATCCTGCTCAACCTGCTGCAGCGTGAGCAGAAGGTCCGGGTACCCACCCGTTATCTCCAGTGCTACTCCTGAGCCAGGCGAGTGCCCGTAGGGCCATGCGAGCAGCCTGACAGGTTCAATGAGCGAGCCAACCGATGAAGATCCTATTCCTCAATGCGTTCTACATCCCGCATGTCGGCGGCGGCGCAGAAGTCATCCTCCGGCACCTGGCCGAAGGGTTGCAGCGGCGTGGTTGTGAGGTGGCAGTGCTGGCGACCGGCCCGGATGCCGGGCTGAACATGCAGATTCAGGACGGTGTGCGGGTCTATCGCGCCAACCTGGCGAACAGCTACTGGCATTACACCCAGCAGCGCCCGAGTCGCGTCGCCCGCCTCGGCTGGCACTACCGGGACCGCTACAACCGCGACATGCGCTGTCACGTGCGCGAGGTGATCGCGCGGGAGCAGCCGGATATCGTGGTCTGCAACAACCTCACCGGCTGGTCGATTTCCGCCTGGGACGAAATCACCGCCGCCGGCCTGCCGATCGTCCAGGTGCTGCACGACCTGTACCTGCTCTGCCCGAAGGACACCATGTTCAACCACGGCAAGAGCTGCCAGCGCCAGTGCGGTATGTGTTCGGTGTTCCGTCTCCGCCACGCCGGCGCCTCAGCGCAAGTGGCCACGGCGATCGGCGTCAGCCGCTTCGTGCTCGAACGCATCACCGCACAGGGCTATTTCAGTGGCGCGCGCCAGCATGTGGTGCACAACTGCACGCCGGCCAATCCCGGTCAGGGCAGCAAGCCCAGGCAGCGCAGCAACCATCCACTGCGCTTCGGCTATATCGGCACGCTGTCGGAGAACAAGGGCGTCGGCTGGCTGATCGAGCAGTTCCAGCGGCTGGACATCGATGCGCGGCTGGATATCGCCGGGCGCGGCAAGCTGGACTACGAAGCCCGGCTGAAGGCCATGGCCGATCCGAAGAAGGTCAGCTTTCTCGGCTACTGCGACAGCGACGAGTTCATGCAGAACATCGACGTGCTGGTAGTGCCGTCGCTGTGGGGCGAGCCGTTCGGCCTGGTGGCCGTCGAAGGCTGCGCCAACAACCTGCCGGTGATCGCCAGCAATATGGGCGGGCTGCCGGAGATCATCCGCGACGAATGCAACGGCCTGCTCTGCTCGCCCGATGATCCCGACTCACTCGGCATCGCCATGCTCTGGCTCTACATCGACGGCGCACTGCGGCAGCGGCTCGCCAGCCAGGCACGGGCCAGCGTGCTGCCGCTGCTGGATATGGAACGCATGCTGGATCAATACCAGACCATCCTGCGTGAAACACTTCAGGGAACGAGAATCCACCATGAACCAGAGCCTGCTGATTACCCCGCGGCGACGCGACTCGAACCCGTTGGCCTTCGACAAGCCGACATTGTTGACGCTGGTCGTCGCCTCGCTGCTGCTGACTGAAACCTTCTCCGGCGCCCTGCGCTACTACTTCGACATGGCCGGAGTCTCCTGGCTGCTGTACCTGCCCAAGGTTGCCTGCCTGATCGCACTGGGCCTGGAGCTGCTGCGCTACCGCGGCTGGCCGGCGTTCTGGCTGGTGCTGCTGGGGCTTGTCACTTCCGCCCAGCTGGCACTGATGCATGGCGCCGAACTGGCCAACATCGGTTTCAGCCTGTTCATCTACATTCCGCTGCTGTTCGGTCTGATTTGCGGCCGCCATGTGGAGTTGCGGCTCGGGCTGCTGCGCCGAATCATCGGCTTCTGCCTGATTGCGTGCTTCGTCGGCATCGCCCTGGACATGCTCACCAGCGTGCCGTGGAAGGGCTACAGCTACATGGTCGGCGAGGTGGAACTGAGCGCCAACCGCTCGTGGGCGTTCGACGACATCGACCGCATCGGCGGCTTCGCCCGCATGTCCACCGCGCTGTCGGTGATGATCGCGATCTACAGTCTGTTCATCGCCGCATTCATCCAGCCGCGCGTGCTACGCCTGATGCTCTACATCGCAGCGCTGATCGGCATCGTGCTGACCACCAACAAATCCACCGCGGCGGCCTACGTGCTGACCCTGCTGATGCTGATCGTCACGGCCTACCGCTTCGCCAGCGCCACTGCGTTTCTCGTCGCAGTGCTGGTCGGCCTGATGCTGCCGATGGCCAGCCTGGTGCTCAGCCTGGACCCCAACGCCGCCAACAACGGCTCGCTGCTGGCCTCGTTCGCCGACCGTCTGATCAACAGCTGGCCGAACTTCATCGAGGTCATCACCCGTGAGGGATGGGGCTGGTGGGGCGCGGGATTCGGCGCGGTGGGCAGCACTGGCAAGGTCTATCCCGTACCCGGGCTGGAGTTGCTGAGCATTGCCGACAATACCGCGCTGTACCTGTGGGGAATGCTCGGCGTGTTCGGTGTGCTGCTCTACCTGCTGACCTTTCCGCTGATGCTGCGCCTGCATGAACGGGGCTCGCGACTGCGCAGCGCGTTGCTGCCGATCGTTTTCTGCATCTGCCTGGTGGCCTGGGCCACGGATGTACTGGAGGTGTCCATCGCCACGCTGTTCCTGGGCCTGGCGATCTCCCACGTGCTGACCCCGGCCCGCGCCCCGAGCAACAACCTGGCGGCGCAACGGCTGCCCGAGTTGCAGCACCTGACCTGAGACCTACCTTCACGGATGATCCACATGACGAAGCGCTCTACCCCGCTCAACACCCTGCTGCTGGGCGGCTTGCTTGGCCTTGCTCCGTTTACACCGGCCCAGACCACCGAGGAGCCTTTCGTGGTCGGCGTATGTGCCCATGAACTGCACAAGGGCGACCCCAGCGGCCGCGCCTACGCGATGATGCGCGATGCCGGCATCACCTCCGTGCGCACCGACGCCCACTGGGCCTATGTCGAACGCCGGCCCGGGCAATTGAAGATCGAACCATCCTGGCACCGTTACCTGAAGGCAACAGCCGCTCACGGGCTAAGCACCCAGTTCATCCTCGGCTACGGCAACTCGCACTACGGCGGTGGTGAAAAGCCCCGCAGCGAGCCGGTAAGGGCGGCATTCAATCGCTATGTCGAGTTCATCACCGAAGAGCTGAAAGGCAAGGTCGCCTATTACGAGATCTGGAACGAATGGGACGTCGAGGACCCGCGCGACCCGGAATTCACCCAGGATTACGCGCGGCTGATCGCCGATGCGTCCGGGATCATCCGGCAGCGCGCGCCCGGCGCCAAGGTGCTCGCCGGCGCCGTGACCAGCCAGGGCATCGACTCCGGTTTCGCCCTGCGCCTGCTGGAGAACGGCCTGATGCAATCGGTGGACGGCCTGTCCTTGCATCCCTACGTGCACTGCCGCGGCTGGCGGCGCAACACCCCAGAGGCCTGGATCGAATGGATGAGCGAGGTCGACAAGGACCTGACCCGCGCCGCCGGACGCCCGGTACCGCTCTACCTGACGGAAATGGCCTGGCCTGCCCACCAGGGCGCATGCGGCATCGATGAAAGCCTGCAGGCGGCCTACCTCGCCCGCGCCTTCTTCCTGGCCAAGACGCTGCCGAGCATCAAGGGCATGTGGTGGTACGACTTCCGCAACGATGGCACCGACAAGACCGAGCGCGAACACAACTTCGGCCTGGTACGGCAGGACTTCACCCTCAAGCCGGCTTATTCGGTGCTCGCCTCCATCAGCCAGATCGTCAGCCAGTACAGCTTCCTCAGCCGCGAAGAGAAAACCCCGGGTGACGTGGTGATGCTGCGATTCGCCCGCGGAGACGATGAACTGATGGTGGCCTGGAGCACCGGCAAACCGAGGACCGTGGAGCTGCAGAACACCGAAGGCCAGGCGGGCCAGGTGGCGCTGATCGATACCGCCCAGCCCCAGCACGGCCGCGTGGTCACCAGTACCGAGTGGAAGTGTCCGGGCAAAGGCCAGGCCTGCAGCACCGAGGTGGAGCTCGATGGATTCCCGAAAATCATCAGCCTGCGCGCGGTGCAGAACGACGGTTGACCCCTGTCACGACATGCACTGACCGCACGACCGGCCACCCAGGCGAAACGCAACCGGACCAGCACGCGCTGGCCAACCCGCATTGACCGCCACGCACCACGCATCGCTTCGCCAGTCGCCAAAGCCGCCACCTGCCGGCGTTCGCCGCTTGCCAGCAACCGGCGGCGCACACCATCCCCGCAAGGAGAGCCCTACATGATCGCCATCAACGCCCGTTTCCTGACCCAGGAAACCCGCGGTGTGCAACGTTTTGCCGAACAGGTCTGCCTGGAGCTTGCTGCCATGCGCAAGGACCTGACATTCGTCGCACCGGACGACATCCGCATGCACGCCAGCGCCGAGCGCCTGCAGGTGCGGCGCATCGGCCGCAACCACGGGCATCTGTGGGAACAGCTGGACCTGCCTCTCTGGCTGGCGCGCCATGGCTATCCGCCCCTGGTGTCACTGTGCAACACGGCACCGCTGATCTACCGCAACCAGATCGCCACCCATCACGACATCACCTATGTGCGCCATCCGGAAAGCTATTCGCGCACCTTCCGCAGCGTCTACAAGGGCATCACGCCGCTGCTGCTCAAGCGCATCAAGGCACTGATCACCGTCAGCGACTTCTCACGCAAGGAAATCGCCCGCTACTACGGCTACCCGAGCGAGAAGATCTGCGTCGTCCCCAATGCGGTGGCGGCCAAGTTCCATCCGCCGAGTGGCGCGGATCGCAGCGGCAATGCCAGGCCATACGTGCTGGCGGTGTCCTCCCCGAACGCGCACAAGAACTTCGCGCGGATGGTCGCGGCCTTCCTCAGCCTGGAAGGCTTCGATGACGTGGAACTGCACATCGTCGGCGACTCGCACTCGGTGTTCTCCGGCTCCACCTCCAGCATTGATGGCAATCCACGCGTACGCATTCTCGGCCGGCTGAACGACGATCAGCTGGTGCGCGAATACCAGGGCGCCACCGCCTTCGTGTTCCCTTCGCTCTACGAAGGCTTCGGCATTCCGCCGCTGGAGGCCCAGGCCTGCGGGTGTCCGGTGATCGCCGCCCGGGCCGCGTCGATACCCGAAGTGCTCGGCGAGAGCGTGCTCTATTTCGAGCCGCTGAACATCGAGGACATTGCCCGCTGTATGCGCCACGTGCTGCAGGACGCGCGCCTGCGCGATGACCTGCGCACCCTCGGCCTGGCCAACGTCGAGCGCTACTCCTGGAAGCGCTCGGCGCAGACCGTGTCGCAGCTGATCGACAAGGCACTGATGGGCAAACCCAGCCCGCCGTCCTTTATCGCCTGGTCATCGGACCGCCCCTGATGCCCGACGCAAGCGAGGCAGACCATGGAACGGTTGGCGCATATCGACGCGCTACGCGGCAGCGCAGCCCTACTCCTGATTTTCCAGACCCTGCTGTTGCCACTGTCAGACGGCTGGGCACTGCAGCACGCCCTGGACCCCGGGCTGCTGGCGATGCTTTGGTTCCTGCTGTGCTGCGGCTTCATCGTGCCGGCCAGCCTGCACGCCAGCGTCGACGGCGGGCGAGGTTTTGTCGTCCGCCGCCTGCTGCGCCTGCTGCCGGTCTACCTGCTGGCGGTGCTGCTGACCGCCATTCTGTTGCCGACGGCACCGGCCTGGCTGCCGGGTGTGGCCGCGCCAGGCAGCGCCATGGCGTTCGAGGTCATCGGCGCTTACGGAGCGCTGCCGCCAATCCTGCTGTTCTACGGGTTCTGCCTGCTGCTGCAGGTGCTCGGCCTGTTGCACAGCGTCAGTCTGCGGACCAGCTGCGCGCTCGTGCTGCTGGCGGTGGCGCTGCTGCTCGCCCTGGCGCGGCAGCTGCTGGGCACAGAGCTACCGGTCACGCTGCCGCTGGCGCTATCACTGATGTTTTTCGCGTCACTCAGGTACGAGGCCAAGCATGAAAGCAGCAGCTACGCCCGCAGACGAGCCCGCGAATATGCGCGCTACACGCTGCGAATCTACCTGCTGGTGCTGCCGATCATCTTCCTGGCCGGCTGGTCTGCGGACGCAACCGCCTGGCCCCGGGACCTGCTCACCTATGCCCTGGCCATCGTGACCTTCCTGCTGGTCACCAGCCGGCTACCGCTACGGGCACCGCCGCTCGTCTGGCTTGGAAGCCTCAGCTACTCGCTCTATCTGTTGCTGCCAGCGATGCAGCGCCTGAGCGAGCTGCTAACCCAGGCGCTCGGCCTGACCGGCCCGACCGCCAGCCTGGCTGGCGTTGTGTTCGGCCTGCTGCTGGCCCTCGGCAGCGCCCAGCTCTGCCGACAGTTGCTGGATCTACCGCTGGCTCACGCCGGCAGGCGCCTGACCAGACAACACGACCTGATGCCACTGGCACGCCTGCACAGCCGCTGAGGCTCACCGCCTCGCTGCTCACTCTTTCTCGATCAAGGATGTCATGCCATGAAAGTTGCCATCGTTCACGACTGGCTGGTGACGTATGCCGGCGCCGAGCGCGTGCTCGCCGGGCTGTGCGCCGTCTGGCCGGACGCCGATCTGTTCGCCGTCATCGATTTTCTCTCCGACGCCGACCGTGCCCACCTCGGCGGCAAGCGCGCCACCACCACCTTCATCCAGCAACTGCCGAAGGCGCGCACCCATTACCAGAAGTACCTGCCGCTGATGCCGCTGGCCATCGAGCAGCTCGACATGTCCTCGTATGACCTGATCATTTCCAGCAGCCACGCAGTGGCCAAGGGCGTGCTGACCGGGCCCAACCAGCTGCACATCAGCTACGTGCACTCGCCCATCCGCTACGCCTGGGACCTGCAGCACCAGTACCTGCACGAAGCCAGCCTGGAGCGCGGCATCAAGGCCAAGCTGGCGCGCATGCTGCTGCACTACATGCGCATGTGGGACCAGCGCACCGCCAGCGGCGTCGACGAGTTCATCGCCAATTCGCACTTCATCGGCCGGCGCATCAACAAGAGCTACCGGCGCCAATCCACGGTGATCTACCCGCCGGTCGACACCTGCCAGTTCACCCTGCACGAGGCCAAGGAAGACTTCTATCTCACCGCCTCGCGGATGGTGCCCTACAAGAAGATGCCGATGATCATCGAGGCATTCGCGGCCATGCCGAACAAACGCCTGATCGTCATCGGCACCGGCCCGGAAATGGAAAAGGCCCGTGAAGCGGCCGGGCCCAACGTCACCCTGCTCGGCTACCAGAGTTTCGAGGTGCTGCTGCAACACATGCAGCGCGCCAAGGCGTTCGTCTTCGCCGCCGAAGAAGATTTCGGCATCGCGCCGATCGAGGCGCAGGCCTGTGGCACGCCGGTGGTCGCCTACGGGCGCGGCGGCGTACTGGAAACCGTACGCGGGCTCGAACATGCCGAACCCACGGGCGTGTTCTACCCGGAGCAGACCACCGCCTCGCTCATCGCCGCCATCGACGAGTTCGAGGCCCAGTGCTCGCGCATCACCCCGGAAAACTGCCGACGCAATGCCGAGCGCTTCTCCAGCGAACGCTTCCAGCAGGAAATCCGCGCCTTCGTCGACGCGCGTCTGCGCGAAGCCAGGTCCTTCGACCTTCAGCAGAGCTCCGCGCCCTTGCCGCCCCCCAGCACGCCGCTCTACCCGGCAGCCGTGGTGCCGATCAAGCACGCCTGAGCGTAGTCCCCCATCAACCCCATTCACTTACGAGGTTTCAAGGATGAACACAGTAAAGAAGTGGATGAGAGTGACCCGAGCGCTCGGGTTCGCTCTCGTTGTAGTGATCGAGCCAGCCAGCGCTGCGGTGAACGCCGACACGCTGATCACCGAACCGACCAACCCGCCAGGCCAGTTGCCGGCCTGCAGCAGCGCCGGCAGTGCGAGCGTCATCGCCTACAGCGACTCGTCAATCGACGCCACGCCACGCTGTGGCTCCAATGGCGGCGGGCAGCAGGAAAGCCCATCCGGTCATCAACCGTATCGATTCGCGGAACCGGCGTCCGGTTCGTTCTGGAGTCCGCCGGCAGACAGCAGGCGCTATTCATTCTGATCCGGGCGTCACAGCACCGGGTTATGCAGGAGCACAGGCATGAGCACAGAAGAAACATCCAGAACGTCGCTGATTCTGGCCGATGGCTATTCCTACACCGAACTCATTCCCGCACCCGGCGCGCCTGACGGACCGTCGGGCAATGGATTCATCCGCATCTTCCATGCCTTCTTCAGCCCCAACGAAGAAGGCACGACAGCCGATGTGCAGCAGCCCGACTGCCTGCCGTTGGCCACGCCTGAACAGAGCTGAGGAGATATTCCGTGCAGAACACCGCGCGCGTCGAACCCTGCAAGCAGAGTGCACAGGCAGCCGCCACCTGCGCCGGCGAGATGCCGGTGCGACGGCAAACCACCATCGTCACGGTGACCTACGGCGACCGCCTGGTTTACCTGCGCCGACTGATCGAGCAGGCCTTCGCCTTCGAACAGATCACCCGCGTACTGGTGGTCAGCAATGCCTCGACCGCACCACTCGAACAACTGACCAGCCGCTGGCCCGGTCAGGTGCGCATCATTCCGCTGGCGCACAACACCGGCTCGGCTAACGGCTATGCGGTGGGGCTGGAAGCGGCGCTAGCCGAAGGTGCGCAGTACATCTGGATGATGGATGACGACAACGCCCCCACCGCGTCCGCGGTGCGGCTGCTGCATGAAGAACTGGCGCGAATGGCGGACGAGGTAGGGCTGCATCGTGCCGCCGTGCTGGGCTTTCGCCCCAGTCAGCAGGAAGACATCGCCCACGGCGTACCGAGCCGTTTCGCCATCCAGCCACGTTCCAGCTACTTCGGCTTTCACGTCGCGCAGCTGCCGTACAAGGTCTGGCGCCGTCTGCCCTGGGGCCGGCCAAAAGGCACGCCGCCGCGGGCCATCGACCTGCCGTTCGCCCCCTATGGCGGCATGCTCGCCCATCGCAGCCTGTACAAGGCGATCGGGGTGCCCTTGCGCGAGCTGGTGCTCTACGCCGACGACACCGAGTACACCCGTCGCATTACCGCCAAAGGTGGCCGTCTGCGTCTGGTGACCGATGCGCTGATCGACGAGCTTGAGCTGTCCTGGAACATCAAGGCGCACACCCGCAACATCTACGAAGCCTTCCTGCTCGGTGATTCCGATTTCCGCGCCTACTACACCGCCCGCAACCAGGCCTGGTTCGACACCTACGTCTGGGCCGCCTCACCCTGGCTCTATCGGTTGAACCGGAGCATCTTCCTCGGCCTGCTGCGGCATGTGGCCCGGCGGCAGCAGGTTCCGGAACGGCTGCAGCTGATCGAGCAGGCCATCCGTGACGGCGAGAACCGTTCGCTGGGGATGCATCAGACCTTTCCGTTGCGCTGAACCCCTTCCAAGGAGGAGCCGATGCACGCGCCAACCACCGCGCCAAGAGACAACAACTTCGATTTCCTGCGCTTCTTTGCCGCCTCGATGGTCGTGTTCGGCCACAGCTACGGCCTATCCGGTCAGGCGGACCGGGAACCTCTGCGCCTGTTCAGCGGCAGCTACGACTCGGCGGATATCGCCGTACACGTGTTCTTCGTGATGAGCGGTTTCCTCATTGCGGCGTCCTGGCTGAACAGCCGCAGCGTGCTGGATTTTGCCGCCAAGCGAGCCCTGCGCATCATGCCGGCACTGATCGTCTCGGTGCTGTTCGTGGTCCTGCTGATCGGCCCGCTGGCCACCGAGCTGCCGCTTGGCGATTACTTCACCGCCCCCGGCACGCTCGCCTATCTGGCCAATGCCGCGCTGATCACCGAGTTCCGCCTGCCCGGCGTATTCGAGGCCAACCCGTTTCCCCACACCGTCAACGGTTCGCTCTGGACACTGCCTTACGAAGTGCTGATGTACGTCACCGTGCTGACGCTCGGAATCGTCAAGGTCTTCGGCCGCAGCAGCGCGCTGATCGGCCTGATTCTGATGGTGGGTGTGCACTTCCACCTGATGCCGATCTACGAGATGCAGAGCGACCTGCTGCGCAAGGCCACTCGCCTGGGAATGTTCTTCTATACCGGCGTGCTGCTCTATCTGTACCGGCAGCTCGTTCGGTGGAACTGGAAAATCGCAGCTCTGCTGGTTGCGGCCAACCTGGTGAGTGCCCGCACCGATCACTGGGAGCTGGTGCACGTGCTGACCCTGCCCTACCTGACGCTCTACCTCGCCCAACTGCGCATTCCGAGGCTGTCCGGCTTCGGCAAGGCCGGCGACTTCTCCTACGGCCTGTACATCTTCAGCTTCCCGGTCCAGCAGCTTCTGATGCACTGGACCGACGGCCAGTTGCCACTGATTCCCTTCATGCTGCTTGGCTTCGCTGCCAGCCTGGCGCTCGCGGTGCTGTCCTGGCACCTCGTCGAATCGCCAGCGCTTCGGCTCAAGCGCTACCTGCCGCGCCAGAGCCCCTCAACGGCGCCGGTAGTTGCGACATCCAATCGCTGATCGCTAAAAATCCTCTACGGGACTGGCGAGCGCGTCCTTGAGCTTTCTTGCCTCCAGTTTAGGAAACGAAAAACGGACGGCAAGTATCGAGTCAGCGCCGTCATCCATTATCACCAGCTCAGCGACACGCGTATTGTCCTTGGCGGCAGCTACGGCTGTCGTGACATTAGGATGCTTCTTGGCGCGATCCAGGCCTTCGATGAAGGTGTAGGTTAGGTTTCCTGCGTTAGCCGCCACGCTTTCGTAACTGGACAACTTTGCTGCGAAATCCTGCCGGCTGCTACGGCGGTCCAGATCAAGAAGATCAAGCTGCGAACTGGCATCAGCCAGTGAGACAAGCGCAAAGGTCTTAGCCAGCGCAGCGACCGCCTGTACATAGGCCTGCTGCTCAAAAGCTGACAACAGACTGACCATATAAAGCTTGTCGCCGGAGAACAGTAAAGCGGCGGTAAAAGCGTGCCCCACGAATTTGACGTCATCTATGCACAGTGCGGTGGCGCCAATTTCTACAGAACAATCGTAATAGCCAGCCTGATTGCTGTATTTGCTGAACGGCGCGCCATACACATGCTCCTTGAACAGCGCATCATCGGCCAAAGCGCTCGTGCACAACGCCATGGCAGCGGTCATCGCCAGGCCTTTCGATAGCAACGTTTTCATGAAGTCCATTTCCCCTGTTGAATGAAGGCGGCGATGATAGCCTTTTGACACCTCATGCAACACGATCGCAGTACGACCGCCGCATGCGACCAATGGTTCGAGGTTTAGCCCAGCCAGACCGCCACGCTCCCGGCCAAGGCAATGGAACGGTGAACCGCTGAACGGACGAGCGCTCCCGCTTTCAGTCTGGCTAAAAAATGCTCAGCTCTATATACTCGCGCGCCTTTTTCATGCGCGGTTTTCGAGGTTCAAAGTCGATGAGCAAAACGCCAACAGTCGGGTTCGTGAGCTTGGGTTGCCCCAAGGCAACGGTCGACTCTGAACGCATCCTCACCCAGCTGCGCATGGAGGGCTATCAGATCGTGCCGTCCTACGAGGATGCCGATGTGGTGGTGGTCAACACCTGCGGTTTCATCGACAGCGCCAAGGCTGAATCGCTGGACGCCATTGGCGAGGCGATCGCCGAGAACGGCAAGGTGATCGTCACCGGTTGCATGGGCGTCGACGAGAACAACATCCGCGGCGTGCACCCCAGCGTGCTGGCGGTTACCGGCCCGCAGCAGTACGAGCAGGTGGTCAATGCGGTGCACGAAGTGGTGCCGCCGAGCATCGAGCACGATCCTTTCGTCGATCTGGTGCCGCCGCAGGGCATCAAGCTCACCCCGCGCCACTATGCCTATCTGAAGATTTCCGAAGGCTGCAACCATACCTGCAGCTTCTGCATCATCCCGTCCATGCGCGGCAAGCTGGTCAGCCGCCCGGTGGGCGATGTGCTCAGCGAAGCCGAGCGCCTGGTCAAGGCCGGCGTGAAGGAAGTTCTGGTGATCAGCCAGGACACCAGCGCCTATGGCGTGGACCTCAAGTACAAGCTGGATTTCTGGAACGGCCAGCCGGTCAAGACGCGCATGCTCGAGCTGTGCGAGGAGCTGGGCAAGATGGGCGTCTGGGTGCGCCTGCACTACGTCTACCCCTACCCCAACGTCGACGACGTGATCCCGCTGATGGCCGCCGGCAAGATCCTGCCGTACCTGGACATCCCCTTCCAGCACGCCAGCCCGAAGGTTCTCAAGGCGATGAAGCGCCCCGCCTTCGAGGACAAGACCCTGGCGCGCATCAAGCAGTGGCGCGAGATCTGCCCCGAGCTGACCATCCGCTCGACCTTCATCGTCGGCTTCCCCGGCGAGACCGAGGAAGACTTCCAGTACCTGCTCGACTGGCTGACCGAAGCCCAGCTCGACCGCGTCGGCTGCTTCCAGTATTCGCCGGTCGAAGGCGCACCGGCCGAGACCATGGGCCTGGAACCGGTACCGGACGAGATCAAGCAGGACCGTTGGGACCGCTTCATGGCGCACCAGCAGGCCATCAGCGCCGCGCGCCTGCAGCTGAAGGTCGGCAAGGAGCTGGACGTGTTGATCGACGAAGTGGATGACGACGGTGCCATCGGCCGCTCCTGGGCCGACGCCCCGGAGATCGACGGCATGGTCTACGTCGACAGCGAACAGCCGCTGCAGCCGGGCGACAAGGTCCGCGTGCGTGTCACCAACGCCGACGAGTACGACCTCTGGGCCGAAGTGATCTGAGCTGATCGGTTAGACAAAACGCCCCGCATCTGCGGGGCGTTTTCATTTCTGAGCCACGAGCCCTGGGCCGCGTAGGGTGGAAAACGGCGCAGCCTTTTCCACCGCCTGATTGCCGGCTCGTCAACGCCGCGGCGGTTGCCGCACCGGTGCATTGCCGGCCACGTAGTACTTCGCCGTGCTGCGCGGCAGCGGCTCATGACCACGAATCCGGTCGGCGATCTTCTCGGCGATCATGATGGTGGTCGCGTTGAGGTTGCCGGTGATGATCTGCGGCATGATCGAGGCGTCCACCACGCGCAACCCTTCCAGCCCATGCACCCGGCCCTGGCCGTCGACCACGGCCATGTCGTCGCTGCCCATCTTGCACGAGCAGGACGGGTGATAGGCCGTCTCGGCGTGCTCGCGGACGAAGGCGTCCAGCTCGGCATCACTCTGCGCATCGATACCAGGGCTCAGCTCGCGACCGCGGTAAGGGTCGAGCGCCGGCTGAGCGATGATCTCGAGGGTGATGCGGATGGCATCGCGGAATTCGCGCCAGTCCTGCTCGTGGGCCATGTAGTTGAACAGAATGCTCGGGTCCTCGGCCGGGTCGGTCGAGCGGATCTCGATACGCCCGCGGCTGGGCGAGCGCATCGAGCCGACGTGGGCCTGGAAACTGTGACCGTCATGGGCGTTGCTGCCGTTGTAGCTGACCGCCACCGGCAGGAAGTGGAACTGGATGTTCGGCCATTCGAACTCGTCACTGCTGCGGATGAAGCCGCCGGCCTCGAACTGGTTGCTGGCGCCGATGCCGCTGCCGAGGAACAGCCATTCGGCGCCGATGGCCGGCTGGTTCCACCATTTCAGCGCCGGATACAGCGAAACCGGCTTCAGGCACTCGAACTGCAGGTACATCTCCAGGTGGTCCTGCAGATTCTGGCCAACGCCGGGCAGCTCGTGGACAAGTTTCACGCCGACCCGGCGCAGCAGCTCGCCCGGCCCGACGCCGGAGCGCTGCAGGATCTGCGGCGACGCGATCGCTCCACCGCAAAGCAGCACCTCGCGACGCGCCCGCACGATGTACGGGTCCTTGCGGTCGCGCAGGTAGCGCACACCCACTGCGCGCTTGCCTTCGAACAGGACGCGATCGGTCACCGCATACGTTTCGATGGTCAGGTTCGGCCGCTCCCTGGCCTGGTCCAGATAGCCGCGCGCCGTGCTGGCGCGCCGGCCCTGGGGCGTCACGGTACGGTCCATCGGGCCGAAGCCTTCCTGCTGATAGCCGTTGAGGTCGTCGGTACGCGGATAGCCGGCCTGCACACCGGCTTCGACCATGGCGTGGAACAGCTCGTTGTTGTCGGCCTTCGGCGTGGTCACGCTGACCGGGCCGACAGCGCCGTGGTAGTCGTTGGGGCCGATGTCGCGCGATTCGGCCTTGCGGAAGTACGGCAGGCAGTCGAGGTAGGTCCAGTCCTCCAGTCCCGGTGCCTTGGCCCAGTTGTCGTAGTCCAGGGCGTTGCCGCGGATGTAGCACATGCCGTTGATCAGCGACGAGCCGCCCAGGCCCTTGCCGCGACCGCAGTCCATGCGACGGTTGTTCATGTGCGGCTCGGGGTCGGTCTTGTAGGCCCAGTTGTAGCGCGTGCCCTGCAGCGGATAGGCGAGCGCGGCGGGCATCTGGGTGCGGAAGTCCAGCCGGTAGTCCGGGCCGCCGGCTTCCAGCAGCAGCACGCTGACGTCGGTGTCCTCGGTCAGGCGTGCGGCGAGCACGTTACCGGCCGAGCCGGCGCCGATGATGATGTAGTCGTATTCCATGATCTACCTCCCTCAGAACACCGAGGCGAACTCGCCCAGCTCCACCTGTACCGATTTGACCCGCGTGTAGTGCGCCAGCGAGGCAATGCCATTTTCGCGACCGATGCCGGACTGCTTGTAGCCACCGACCGGCATCTGCGCCGGCGATTCGCCCCAGGTGTTGATCCAGCAGATGCCAGCCTCGAGGCGATGGATGATGCGGTGCGCCCGCGCCAGATCGGTGGTGACCACGCCGGCGGCGAGGCCATATTCGGTGTCGTTGGCGCGACGGATGACTTCGTCCTCATCCTGATATTCGAGCAGGCTCAGCACCGGGCCGAAGATCTCTTCGCGCACGATGGTCATGTCGTCGCTGCAGTCGCTGAAGACGGTGGGTGCGACGAAGGCGCCCCTGGCGTAGTCGCCCTCGGTCACCCGCTCACCGCCACAAAGCAGCCGCGCGCCAGCGGCCTTGCCCTGGGCGATGTAGTCGAGCACTTTGTTCATGTGCGCGAAGCTGACCAGTGGGCCGAAGTTGCTCTCTTCCTGCTGCGGATCACCCAGGCGAATGCGCTGCACGCGCTCCAGCAGCTTGGCCTCGAAGGCCGCTTTCAGGCCCGCTGGAACGAACACCCGGGTGCCGTTGGTGCACACCTGGCCGGAGCTGAAGAAGTTGGCCATCACCGCGATATCGGCCGCGCGATCCAGATCGGCGTCCTCGCACACGATCAGCGGCGACTTGCCGCCCAGCTCCATGGTCACGTCCTTGAGCGACGATGCCGCCGCGCTGGCCATGACCTTCTTGCCGGTGGCCACACCGCCGGTGAAGGACACCTTGGCGATGCGCGGGTGCTCGGTGATCAGCGCCCCGACGCCGGCGCCACTGCCGGTCAGCACGTTGAACACGCCATCGGGCAGCCCGGCCTCACTGAAGATTTCCGCCAGCTTGAGCGCGCTCAAGGGCGTGACCTCACTGGGCTTGAAGATCATCGCGTTGCCCGCGGCCAGTGCCGGTGCGGCTTTCCACAAGGCGATCTGGATCGGATAGTTCCAGGCGCCGATGCCGGCCACCACGCCCAGCGGTTCGCGCCGGGTATAGACGAAGCTGCTGTCGCGCAGTGGAATCTGCTCGCCCTCGATGGCCGGAGCCAGGCCCGCGTAGTACTCCAGCACGTCGGCACCGGTGACGATGTCGACGCTTCGGGTTTCGCTCAGCGGCTTGCCAGTGTCCAGGGTTTCCAGCAGCGCCAGCTCGTTGTTGCGCTCGCGCAAGAGATCGACCGCGCGCCGCATGATGCGCGCCCGCTCGATGCCGGTCAGTGCCGCCCAGACGCGCTGGCCCTGCTCGGCGCTTTCAACCGCACGTTCCAGGTCGGCCGCACCGGCCTCAGGCACTTCGGCGAGCACCTCGCCGTTGGCCGGGTTGATGCTCTCGAAGGTCTGGTTGCTGCTGGCGTCGACGTAGGCGCCATGGATATAGAGTTGCTGCCGTGGGAAACGGGCCATGTTCTACCTCGTTCGTACTGTTCGTGGCGGCAGCGGATCGACGCTGCCGCGACATGAATGGAACGCCTCGGGGATCGCCCGAGGCGTACAGGGTCAGGGTGTCGGCGCCGCGCCCGGATTGGGCATGCCGCTTTCACCACCGCCGTTCTCGCGCTGCAGATGCAGGAAATGCATGTGGTGCTCGTAGTGGTCGAGGATGTCCTCGATCAGCTGGCGCCGGGAGTAGCCCATCAGGTCGTAGCCCAGGCTGCCCTGGCGCAGATGCACCTCGAGCCGGTAGTAGTCGGCGTTGCTGCTCTGCGTGCGCAGGGCGAAGGAGGGCATGGTGCCGCGCACCGGCCAGATCTGGTAGGTGAAGTCCTGCTCGCTGCCCAGATTGACGTGCAGCGCCAGGTGCTCGTTGCCCGGTTCGCCTTCGACGATCTCCACGGGCACGCCCTTCTCGCCCAGCGCCTTCTGAATCTCCTCCATCGCCGGCTTGCACACGTCCTTCAGGTAGCGACGGATCTGCGAACGGCTGGGAAAGCTCATCGCCCGCGACAGCCGCTGACTCCAGTTCATCTGCGTGTGTTCCAGCGTGGCGCGCCCGGACAAGTAGCCGGACAGGCTCTTCTGGTAGCTGTCGGCCATGACGCCCTCGACGTGCAATGCCTTGAACAGCCCGTACATCATGAACAGCAGGACGATGGAGAACGGCAGCCCCATGATCACCACGGTGCCCTGCAGCGCAGTCAGGCCGCCCGCAATCAGCAGCGCCAGGGTGAGAATGCCGATGATCGCCGCCCAGAGGATGCGCATCCACACCGGCGCATCGCTGTTCACATCCTTGAGGATGGAGGTGAAGTTCGACAGCACCAGCGAGCCGGAGTCGCCGGAGGTGACGAAGAACACGATGGCGAGGATGGTCACCACGATGGTAGTGAGACCGGCCCAGGGCAGGCTCTGCAGGAACAGATAGATCGACGAGCCAGGGTTGCTCACCGCCTGCTGACCGAATTCGAGGGCGCCGCCCATGACCATCTCGATGGCGCTGTTACCCATGATCGACATCCAGGCCATCATGAAGGCCAGCGGCAGCAGCAACGTGCCGATGACGAACTCGCGGATGGTGCGACCGCGGGAAATGCGCGCCAGAAACAGGCCCACGAACGGTCCCCAGGCGATCCACCAGGCCCAGAAGAACACTGTCCAGGCATTCAGCCAATCGGTCGGACGGCGGTAGGCGTAGGTGTCCAGCGACAGGCTGATGAAGTTGGAGAAGTAGTCGCCGACGTTCATCACCAGCGCGTTGAGCAGGAACACCGTATCGCCGACCACCAGCACGAACAGCAGCAGCAGGACCGCCAGCAGCATGTTGAATTCGGAAAGCCGGCGAATCCCGCGCTCGACCCCGGTCGCCGCCGAGATCGCCGAGAACACCACGATCAGCACCACCAGCACCGCCTGGGTAAGCGTGCCTTCCGGTATGCCGAAGATGTAGTTGAGGCCGAAGTTGAGCTGGATGATGCCGATGCCGAGACTGGTAGCGATGCCAAACACCGTGCCCAGCACCGCGGCAGTATCGACGGTATGCCCGATGGGGCCGTAGATGCGCTTGCCGAAGATCGGATACAGCGATGAGCGGATCGACAGCGGCAAGCCCTGGCGAAAGCTGAAATACGCCAGCGACATGCCGACCAGGGTATAGACACCCCAACCGGAAAGGCCCCAGTGCAGGAAGGTCAGCTCCATGGCGTGGCGCGCGGCCTGAGTGGTTCCGCCCTCGCCTACCGGCGGTTCGAGGAACTGGGTGATGGGTTCGGCGATGCAGAAGAACAGCAGGTCGATGCCGATCCCGGCGGAAAACAGCATCGCCGCCCAGGTGACCACGTTGAATTCGGGTTTGGAATGATCCGGCCCGAGGCGGATCTTGCCGTAACGGCTGGTCGCCACGATCACTACGAACAGCAGGTAGAGCAGCACGGCGAGAAAGTAGAACCAGCCGAATGAATTGGAAATCCAGCCAAGTACCGTGTTGATGATCGCCAGCGAGCGATCGGTGAAGAACATCGTCCATACGGCAAACAACACGATGGCGATTGCGGAACCGTAGAAAACTACGGGATTGATCCGGTCAGCGGGCGCGTCGGAATCATTGGGCGAGAGCTCAGCCTCGTTCATCAGTTCTATCTCCTGAACTTGTTCTGGCTTTTACGACATCGCGGTGCGACGTATTGCGGCAGGTAGCGGGCAAATCTCTTGAGATTGGTGCGCACCAATGGCGGGTTGGGCATGCATAGCAGCCGTACTGATGACGGCTATGCCCGTCGGCAAGGGCTGCCGACAAAAAAACAAGTTTGAATTCTGCTCCCATAATGGCGAAGTCGGCGCGCATCCTACACGATAAGCTTCAAATTCGCGAATTTACGTCAAAGTCGGCGATATCTGCGCGCCCCGCTCCGACTCGGCAGTCACCGATTCAGGGCGTTATGAAGCAGATCCCTGAAGCGTTAAGCCACTGCGTTTTCAGCTGCAAATGAGGTGGCATATGATCAGCCAAATTCAATAGCAGAGATGTTCCTATGTCGTCCGATCCACGCTTCAACGCCATGCCCGATGCCAACGGATATTTCGGCCCGTATGGCGGCCAGTTGGTACCGCCACACCTCAAGCAGGCGATGGACGACATCAACCTTGCCTATGAGGAAATCCGTCAACGGGAGGACTTTCAGCAGGAACTGGCGTCGCTATTCGCAGACTATGTGGGTCGGCCAAGTCCGATCTTCCACGCTCGGCGCCTGTCTGAGCAGCTCGGCGGTGCGCAGATCCATCTGAAGCGTGAAGACCTGAACCACACCGGCGCACACAAGATCAATCATTGCCTCGGCGAGGCCCTGCTCGCCAAGTTTATGGGCAAGAAGAAGGTCATTGCAGAGACTGGCGCAGGACAGCACGGTGTTGCCCTGGCTACCGCCTGCGCGCTGGTGGGTATTCCCTGCGAGATTCACATGGGCCAGGTGGATATCGAGAAGGAGCATCCCAACGTCACCAAGATGAAGATCCTCGGCTGCAAGCTGATCGCCGTCACCCGCGGCGCGGCGACGCTCAAGGAAGCGGTGGACAGCGCCTTCGAGGAATACCTGAAGGACCCGCACAACTACATCTACGCCATTGGCTCGGTGGTCGGCCCACATCCGTTCCCGAAGATGGTCCGCGATTTCCAGTCAATCATCGGCACCGAGGCCCGTGAGCAATTCCTCGCCAAACATGGCCGCCTGCCCGATCGCGTAGTTGCTTGCGTCGGTGGCGGCTCAAATGCCATGGGCATGTTCACCGCATTTCTCGAAGATGCCGCGGTCGAGCTGATCGGTATCGAGCCGGCCGGTGAAAGCCTGGACAAGCCAGGCCGCCACTCGGCCACGCTGACGAAGGGCAAGCCAGGCGAACTGCATGGCATGGCCTGTTACGTGCTGGAGGATGCCGATGGCAACCCGTCCGCGGTGCACTCCATCGCTTCCGGTCTGGACTACCCCGGTGTCGGCCCACAGCACAGTTATCTCAAGGACATCGGCCGGGTGAACTACCAGACCGCGACCGACCAGGAATGCCTGGACGCCTTCATGACTCTATCGCGTGTGGAGGGCATCATCCCTGCCCTGGAAAGCGCCCATGCCGTGGCCTGGGCGATTCGCACCGCGCCGACGCTGGGCAAGGACAGCCATATCCTGGTCAACCTTTCCGGCCGCGGCGACAAGGACGCCGATTACGTCGCCAACCTGCTCGGCCTGTAACACATCAGCGCGGGCCGACAGTGCATATGCGCGTCGGCCGGGCGTAAACGCAACAGGCGGCCATAGCGGTTAAGATGCGCAGCCGCCCGACTGCTTCCAGGCCCGTGTAATGGATCACAGCGTCTCGCCTATCGGCTACGTCCGCTCCTGCTTCAAGGAGAAGTTCGCCATCCCCCGCCAGCCCAGCCTGGCGCCAGCCGCACGTGGCGTGCTGGAACTGCTGCCGCCGTTCGACAGTGGTGATGCGGTAGCCGGGCTCGAGCAGGTCAGCCACGTGTGGCTGCTGTTTCTCTTCCATCAGGCGCTGGAAAGCAAACCCCGCCTCAAGGTTCGCCCGCCACGTCTGGGCGGCAATCGCACGGTTGGCGTGTTCGCCACGCGAGCAACGCACAGACCCAATGGCATCGGTCAGTCGGTGGTCAGGCTGGATAAGGTCGAGCCGGGACGACTGTTCATTTCCGGCATCGACCTGCTGGACGGCACCCCGGTGCTGGACATCAAACCCTACGTGCCCTACGCCGATGCGCTACCTGACGCACGCAACGACATGGCCGCCGATGCGCCAGAGTTGATCGAGGTGCAATGGTCGGAATCGGGATTGCTGCAAGCCCGCCGCGAAGCACTGCGCCTGGGCGAGCCTCTGGTCGAACTCATCGAACAGTGCCTGGCGCAGGACCCGCGCCCGGCCTATCAGAAGCCGGAGCCCGAACGACGTTACGGCGCGCAGTTATGGGATGTGGACGTACGCTGGCACTACCCTGCGCCAGGCGTGATCCGCGTTCTGGAAGTCGCGCCAGCAGCGCCGCAACCGGCCTAGGGGCGGCGCGGCGCCCCTCCTCACTTGCCGGCGGGCGTCAGCAACAGACGCCGGTTGCCGTAGACCTTGTCGAGATTCTCCGTCTTGAACGGGAAACTCATGTAGTTCGCCTTCATCCACGCGTCGATGCCATCGGCGTAGTGAGGGCTGGCCGGATTGCCCGACTGGCCTGAACTGTTGAGGCCGATCATCGGCTCGTCGCGGCCAAAGTCGACGAGGATGCGCATCGCCGGGATCAGCCAGGTATCGAAGTCCGTTCCCAGGTGATAGGCCGAGGCATTCAGCGTGCTGTGGTCGCCGCCCATGGCAAAGGGGCCGCGATCCAGGTAGCTGCCGATAGCGTTGATCTTGCTCCGCTGGCTGGCCGGCATATGCGACGCCAACTGCGTCGCGCCGGAGGTCCAGCTGGCGGTGTGCAGCTTGCCCCACTGCCACGCACTGCGATCGTTGCCTAGGCGGCCTTCCAGCAGACTCACCGCACCAGCAAGACTGCGTGCCAGAATCGCCGGCTTGTCTTCGGTTTGCGCAGTCCGCTGGTCGTTCCAGAACGGGCTGTCTTCACGTCCGAGCAAATGGTCCGCCTGCGCCGAGTAGGACGTGTTAGCCGTCTGCACCAGCGCTCGCCACGCCTGCGTATCTTCCGGCCCCAGCTCGTCGAGGAACGTCTGCCGCGCGCTTTCGTGCAGGAAAGCGCCATACAGCGCAGCATCGGCCGAATCCGCAGCGAGCTTGCCGTCGAACGCCATCAGTCGATCCAGCGCTTCTCGCGCCTTGCTGCGTTCGGCGGCCGGCAGTGCATCGATCGCCTTGCGCAACGGCTCGGCCATGCCCGGCGCCTCGAACATTGCCCTGAGCTTGGCGGTAAACGGCGTGACCTGGTCGTACTGCATCGCGATGGTACTGCGGGTGTCATGCTTGCCCCGCCCCGCCAGTTCCGCCAGGCGCTCATAGCGCTCGGGGCCATACCAGGAGCTGGAAAGCTGCATCCCGTAACCGCGCGGTACACTGCGATGGTTGGCGGTGCCGAGCCAGCCCTGGATAGGATCCTGGTCGTAGGGATGCAGCATCGGATCAGCGAAGCCGTCCCAGTCATAACGATTGTCCCAACCCGGCGACGGCACCAGCCCCAATCCCTCGCGACGATTTGGGAAGCGTCCGGTGACCTGCCAGCCGATTCCCTGCTGGTCAGCAAACACCAGATTCAGCGCCGTCGCACGAATTTCGCGGGTCGCCTCGAAGGCCTGATCCACCGATTGCGCGCGGGACAGATCGAAGAAGGCATCCAGGGTGCGATCGGCCTCCAGCTGCGTGGTTTTCAGCGCAAGGCCGTAACCACTGCGGAGCTGTAGCGGTTGCAAGGGGTGCTTGCGCTCGCCGAGCGCCGTGTTCAGCAGAGGCCCATTACGGGTTTCGTAGATGGTCTCGCGAATCGGCCGCTCGCCTTTGACGAAGTAGGTTTCGTGCCGCTCGCGGGCCTGCAGCCACTTGCCATCGGCCAGGTACATCAGCCGCGAGCCTTCGCGGCGCACCTGCTCGAGATAGAGGTCCTGATTGTCGCCCATCACCATGGTCATGCCCCAGCCGAGCTTGCCGTTGAAACCGGCGACCACTGCTGGCACCCCGGCGATGGTGACACCCGCGGCCTGGAACTTCGGTGCGCGGACCTGCATGAAATTCCAGTACGAAGGCATCGACAGCGGCAGGTGCGTGTCGTTGGCCAGAATCGGTTTGCCGCTACGGGTGTTGCTGCCGGCAATGGCCCAGTTGTTCGACGCAGCCATCCCAGTCGGGGTCAACGATGCCAAGTTTTGCGCCGCCTGCTCGATCGCCGCCAGCCCTGGTACCGATCCACCCAGCGCGAGTCCCTTGAGCTTGTCGGCTTCGGCGAACGGCAATGCTTCGTCCGGATAGATCGGCAGCAACCAGGCGAGCTTATCGCTACCCACCTTCTGCGCCAGCAGCAGCGCCGCCACTTCTTCATGCAGATTCTGCGAAAGCCCGAAGTTGAGCAAACAGAACACCAGCACCGAGTCCTCGGGCTTCCAGTACTCAGGCTTGTAGCCGGACTCGGCAAGGTCCATCGGCAGCTTGTCCTGATGGCGATACAGGTAGGCGTTCACGCCGCGGGCGTAGACCTCGAAGAACTTCTTCATCCGCGGCGAGGACTCGCGATAGAGCAGCTCGGCGCTCTGGCGCAGATTCACCGCGCGCATGAAGCGGTCGGTCTCCAACACGCCGGGGCCGACCATCTCCGCCAATCTCCCTTGAGCCATCAGCCGTAGGCTGACCATCTGGCTCAGACGATCGGTGGCGTGGACGTAACCCATGGCGAACAGCGCATCGTGGAACGACGAGGTTTCGATCAGCGGCATGCCCAGCGAATTGCGCCGGATGCTCGCGCTGCCTGCCAGGCCGGTCAGCGGCTGAATGCCCTGCGACGGCGGCAGGCTGGCGCTGTAGCGATTATCGAGATAGGCCTGACAACCGCCAAGGCCGGCCAGGCCGAGTGCGGCCCCCAGCGTCAGGCGAACCAGGGCGAACGGCAGACGCAGAGACATCAAAGACTCCTGAGCGAGCTTGGCAAGGGATGGTACTGACAGATTAGAGGGCGCGCGGCGAAGAAGATCGGTCGATCAGGCCGCGTCGCGGGATTTTGGCAGAGCTTCGTCGAGCAGCCAACGGGCCGAACGCCGAGCCTCGGCCTTGTGCTGCAGCTCGAGGGCACTGAACTGCGCTTCATGTCGGCGCCGCTCCTGCTTGTCCAGAGCCTTCCAGGCCGCATGGGTCGGCACTTGCTCGGTGGCCTCGAACAGCTGCTGGAAGACCTGACAACGAGGATGCTGCCCCAGCGCCACATCATAGTTGTCGAGCAGCACCTTGATGCGGATTGCCCCTTCGATGAGCGGGACTTGCTCCTCCAGCAGGCAGCTGGCGAGGATTCGCAGATCCTCCGCCAGTGCGGTCTGCTGCTGCGTCCGCGCCTCTGCCTGCAACCGCTCGTTGCGCCAGACACGGCGCCAGAGATACAGCGCATAGCCACCCAGCGCAGCAATCAGCAGCGCGGCGATGACGAACAGACCGATGGCCAGGGTCATGACAGGCTCAGGCGCCGTGGCATTTCTTGTACTTCTGCTGGCTGCCACAAGGGCACGGGTCATTGCGACCGACGTCCTTCAGCGGATTACGCACAGGCTCGTGGCTGTGATTGCAATGCGGGCCATGAACGTGGTGATGGTCATGGTCGTGATCGTGGTTGCAGTCGGGACCATGTACGTGGGGTTCTTGACTCATCTGGGTACTACTCCGGAATAAAGTTGCCCGGGATTATCTCGCCATTGTTGGAAATGTGCACGCGCCGGCCCATCATCAGTCCGGTCTTGAGCTCACCGGCCAGGCGGTAAGCGATCGGGCGGTCGGGCTTCTCCAGCAGGCGCACGATGTACTTCATATGACGCCAGAGGTTGGTGTGCACCGGCACTTCGTAGTACTCGAAGCTGTTGGCGGGCACCGTCAGCCAGCCACTGGACTCGCCACTGGCCAGCTCCACATCGTTGAGATGGACTTTGTAAATCAGCCCGCGCACCGGCAGGCTGTGATCGTTGGGGTTGTCGATACGAAAGCGCAGCATGAATTGCTGTTCCAGCAGCCGCGCCTTGATGATATCGACCTTGGTGAGCTCGACCGTAGGGTCCTTGAAATCGCCCGAAAACCAGGTCGAGCATCCGGCCATGCCGCCAAGCAGGCAGAGCAACACGACGGTTCTAAGAATTCTTATTGTGTGTGCCTGGCAAAACATTCCGGTACTCCAAAGGACGGCCAAGTGTAGCAAGCAGCATGCTTGCCGCAACGGGGGCCACCGCAAAAATACCAGTCTCAGGCCGCAATATGACAACGACGTTTCAGACAAAGCGCTCCCGCATTGCAGTGCGCCGCGGATCACTCACGTCGCCAGCACGTTTGCGAGGACCTGTCGCGCCTTGCCTATGCCGGCAGCCAGTGCCGCCTCGATCTCGGTCATGGTGATCACCCCGCTCGCCTTGCCAGCCGCCGGATTGACCACCAGCGCCAGGCAGGCATAAGGCAGGTCGAGTTCGCGCGCCAGCGCAGCCTCGGGCATTCCGGTCATACCGACGATGTCGCAGCCGTCGCGTTCCATACGGGTGATCTCCGCTACGGTTTCCAGCCGCGGACCCTGCGTGCAGCCATACACACCGTGACTGCTGAACGCATAGCCCTCGGCTGCGAGTGCGCCGATCAGGCGCTCGCGCAGCGCTTCGTCATAGGGATAGCTGAAATCGATGTGGGTCACGTGATCTATATCGCCTTCGAAGAAGGTGTGTTCGCGACCGTAGGTGTAATCGACAATCTGATGGGGTACGCAAAAATGTCCGGAGCCCATGGCCGAATGGATGCCACCGACCGCATTGATTGCAAGAATCGCCTCCGCCCCGGCCTGCCTCAGCGCCCATAAGTTGGCTCGGTAATTCACCTGATGTGGCGGAATGCGGTGCGGATGGCCATGCCGTGCAAGGAACAGCACCTCTCGGCCGCTGTACTCGCCACGCAGGATCTCACCGGACGGGCGCCCGTAGGGCGTATCGATGAGCTGCGCGCGCTGCATCTTGAAGCCGCTCAACTGAGTCAGGCCGGTGCCGCCGATGATGGCATGGACAGTCATGGGTATTCCTTGAAAGAAAAAGGGTCAGTCAATCAGATCGGCGGCCTTGAGCGCGCCAATCGCGTCAAGCCAACGCGGATTCTGCTTGTACTCAGCAGCGAACTCCCGGCGAGCGCGCATACGCGAAAGCGCAGGTGGCGCCGTGACGCTGAGGCGCTGCAGCGCAGCCAACGCCAGTTCAGCCGCCGCCCGATCATTGCACACCAGCCCCATGTCACAGCCGGCAACCAGCGCTGCCTGGATGCGATCGGCCGCATCGCCGGCAACGTGCGCGCCCGCCATCGACAGATCGTCACTGAAGATCACGCCCTTGAAGCCGAGCTCGTTACGCAGGATGTCCTGCAGCCAGCGCCGCGAGAAACCTGCGGGCTGGTCATCGATCTGAGGATAGATCACGTGCGCCGGCATGATCGCATCGAGCGTGCCGCTCAGCGCCTTGAAGGGAATCAGATCACAGCGGCGCAACTCCTCAAGACTTCGTTCGTCGACCGGGATCGCCACATGGGAGTCCGCCTCGGGCCAGCCATGACCGGGAAAGTGCTTGCCGGTTGCGGCCATACCCGCCGCGTGCATGCCACGGATGAACGCGTCGATCAGCACTACGGCGGCCTGAGGATCGCATTCGAATGCACGCGTTCCCACCACGGCACTGCGCTGGTGGTCAAGATCGAGAACCGGTGCGAAGCTGAAATCCAGGCCCGCAGCGAGTACCTCGGTCGCCATCACCCAACCGCAGGCTTCCGCCAGCCGCGGCGCGTCGGCGCAGCGCGCAAGTTCGCGCATCGGCGGAAGCCGTACGAAACCCTGGCGCAGCCGCTGAACGCGGCCACCCTCCTGGTCCACCGCCAACAGCAGGTCTGGCCGCACGGCTCGAATCGATCGACACAACTCGTCGACCTGGCGCGAGTGCTCGATGTTTCGGGCAAACAGAATAAGCCCGCCGACCTCGGGCTGGCGAAGCAGCTGGCGATCTTCGGCAGTCAACCAGGTACCAGCAATGTCCAGCATCAGTGAACCGTGCATATGCAGAAGGAATCCTTATTCGAGTTCAGCGGCAGCCCAATCGGGACAGGGCGCCTCGTCGATGCGCACCGCACAGTGAGGCGGCACCAATGGGAAGAGTTGCAGCAGGTCGGCATTGCGCATGCGAATGCAACCATGGGAAAGAGGTACGCCCATCGGCTCACAATCGGGGGTGCCGTGAATGTAGATGTAACGGCGGAAGGTATCGACCTGCCCCTGGCGATTGACTCCAGGCTCGCACCCGCTGAGCCAGAGAATCCGAGTCAGGATCCAGTCACGACCGGGAGAAATTCCGTGAAGCTCAGGGGACCATACCTCCCCTGTCCAGCGCCGCCCACGCAACACCGCACCTTGAGGCAAACCGTCACCGAGGCGCGCACGCACCTGATGCAGACCGCGCGGCGTGCAACCGGAACCGTTCAGCTCGCCCGCACCATTGCGTGCCGTAGAGACAGAAAAGCGCAGATGCAACTGGCCCTCAGCGAAGCCGTAGAGCTGCTGATCGGCGATGGAAATATGCAGAAAATCGAGAAATGCCATGGGCGGCTAGCTTAGCCGATCACCCGGCAGGCTTGTAGCTCAAGCCTTCGCCGGAATGGCCACTGCGTTGCGCCGCGCGATCGGTTGTGCCGCCGCCAGCGTGTTGTCATCAATGCCACTGTCGGCGCGCATGCCGGCCGCGAGAAACGGCACCATCATACGCATGACCTGCTCGATCGAGGTTCTGACGCCAAAATCGTTCTCGGAAATAGCGCGCAGTGCCTTGATACCCGACATGCTGAATGCCGCCGCACCAAGCATGAAGTGCACACGCCAGAACAGTTCGATGGGCGGAATGGCCGGCGCCGCGTCATGCACCTTGAGCATGTAGCGACGGAACACCTTGCCGTACATGTCTTCCAGATAGCGGCGCAGGTGGCCCTGGCTCTGACTGAAAGACAAGCCTAGCAGGCGCATGAAGATGGACAGATCATCGCCGCTGCGCGGTTTGACCGCCAAGGCCTGCTCGACGAGGATTTCCAGCAGTTCCTCGAGCGTGTCCTTCCTGTCGGTCAATGCCTCGCGTCGATCCAGTTCACGCTCGAGACTGGCGCAGAATGGCCCGAGAAAACGCGAGAACACCGCCTGGATCAGCGCCTTCTTCGAACCGAAATGATAGTTCACTGCCGCGAGGTTGACCCCAGCCTTGCTGGTGATCAGGCGAAGCGAGGTTTCGGCGAAGCCTTTTTCCGCGAACAGCTGTTCCGCTGCATCAAGAATGCGCTCAACTGTTTCCGACTGCGCCATGCCCCCTCCGAAAGACAAACAACTGTTTGAAACTTACGTTTCACCGACCGGCAAGTCAACCACGAAACGCCTTGTGGCACTAGCGTCATTGTCGCAGACAGACCACGGAGCACGCCGGATGTGCTTTCTAAACCATCATAATCATTCGTTGCCAAGGCCGGAGCACTGTATATAATCCCAGTCACTGTATAAAAGAACAGAGACCGACATGATCAAGCTGACGCCTCGCCAGACGGAAATCCTCGCGTTCATCAAGCGCTGCCTGGAAGACAATGGGTATCCACCCACTCGCGCAGAGATCGCTCAGGAACTCGGCTTCAAGTCACCCAACGCTGCCGAAGAACATCTCAAGGCACTTGCCCGCAAGGGCGCTATCGAGATGACGCCCGGGGCGTCTCGCGGGATACGTATTCCGGACTTCGAACCCGCCGCATCCGAAAATGGCCTGCCGATCATCGGCCGCGTTGCTGCCGGCGCGCCGATTCTGGCGCAGCAACATGTCGAAGAATCCTGCCAGATCAGCCCCGCGTTTTTCCATCCGCGCGCCGATTATCTGCTGCGTGTCCACGGCATGAGCATGAAGGACGTCGGCATTTTTGATGGCGACCTGCTGGCCGTGCACACCACCCGTGAGGCCCGCAACGGCCAGATCGTGGTTGCTCGCGTCGGTGACGAAGTCACGGTGAAGCGTTTCAAGCGTGACGGCAAGAAGGTTTGGCTGTTGGCTGAAAACCCCGAGTTCGCGCCCATCGAGGTCGACCTCGAACAGCAGGAACTGGTGATAGAAGGCTTGAGTGTCGGCGTAATCCGCCGCTAAGGAGAAGGTTCATGCAGTACCAGACCAGCACTTCCCGGCCCCAACTTTCGTTGTTCGACGGCGTCATTGCGCAAAGCCTGGCACCGTTCGGCAACCTGAAACCACGCAACAAACCCGAGCAGGACAAGGAATATCTGAGCGAGTTGAGCCTGAGTGGCAGCAGCGAGCACTGCCACCTGCTGCTTGCCCCGATCCTGCGTGAACTCGGCGATGCAACGGACAGCCGCTGGCTGACGCTGATTGCCCCGCCTGCTTTCCTCTCGCAGAACTGGCTGCGCAAGTGCGGTCTGAATCGCGAACGCATCATCCTGCTGCAGCCACGCGACGCCGAGGGGGCGATGGAACTCGCCTGCAAAGCCCTGGCCTCGGGGTGCAGCCATACCGTGGTCAGCTGGTTTGATCAGCTCGATGGGGCAACACGTAGCAAACTATGCGCAGCCGCCAGCCTGGGCGCAGCTCAGAGTCTGAATATTCGTCTCGGATGTTGAACCGCACGGCACAGGGACGTGCTGAAAATCGCGGATGGAATCCTGAAGCTATAACAACAGCTCACTCAGTGCAGAACACGCGGCTCTTCATCGTCACGCTCGAAATCCCCTTCCGACATGCGACCGGCCATCTGAACGCCGACATTGAACATCGCCTTGGCAATCTCGACGTGCTGCCCCTGTAGAAATAGCTTGGCGTCTTCCGAAAAATTCAGCGTGACCAACACCTCTTCGTCCTCGGCACGACGAAGCACGATGCGCCCGTCAGGTAGCTCGACGATTTCCAGAAAAGATGTAGGCATGGATCAGCTCCGCGTGAAAGGCGGCCATTGTAGCAGCCGACCAGCCTCAGGACAGCCTTTGCAGGCCTCAAGCTCCTTTCGCTAGCAACACCCCGATAGGTAGCAGCATCATGCAGCCGTGAATTGCCCGACCAACAAAACGATGCGGCTATGGATACCGACACGTAGCATGCACAAAAAAAAGCGCGCGCCGGCGCTCGATAAGGATTGTGTATGACAACCCGCACCTTGCTGCTTACCGCCTTGGCCATGCTTGCATTTGCCGGCAACTCGATCCTATGCCGTATCGCCTTGCGAGACACCGCTATTGACCCGGCCAGCTTCACCGGCCTCCGTATACTGGCCGGAGCGCTCACGCTCTGGCTACTGTTGCGAATCGGCACGCCGAGACAATCGCAGGGCGGAGATTGGTTCAGCGCCTTGGCGCTGTTCGTCTACGCCGCTAGTTTTTCCTACGCCTATATCAACCTGGATGCCGGAGCCGGCGCCCTGCTGCTGTTCGGCGCGGTGCAGTTGAGCATGCTTGCTTGGGGATTGCTGCGGGGCGAGCGCTTTAGCGCTTGGCAGATTGTCGGCTTGCTGTTGGCATTGAGCGGATTGCTGATTCTGCTGCTGCCGGGAAGCAGCGCGCCGGCATTGGACGGCGCACTGCTCATGCTGCTGTCCGGTGTCGCCTGGGGCATCTATTCGCTGCGTGGACGGGGCGCGAGCAATCCCCTTGCAGCAACTGCGGGCAATTTCATCAAGGCCGTGCCGCTGGCAGCAGTGCTTTGTCTGGTGACGCTTGGCCAGCAGCAATGGGATGCGCCAGAAATCGTGTACGCCCTGCTCTCCGGGGCGCTGACCTCTGGCGTCGGCTACGCCATCTGGTACGCGGCGCTGCCCGGTCTTGCGGCAATACAGGCGGCGAGCGTCCAGCTCAGCGTTCCGCTACTCACAGCCATCGCCGGGACTGTGCTGCTGGGTGAAGCGTTGACGGCAACGCTGATCATCTCAGGTGCGGCGATTCTCGGCGGCATCGCCATGGCCCTGAGTATCAGGCACCGCGGCTGACGCCACGGTCCCGAGTGTCACCATTCGGTCAGCGACTCACGAAAACGTAATGCCAGGCCCTTGAGGTTCTGTCGCCAGGCTTCCAGCTCGACGCGCGAAAGCGGTGGCACATCGTCCTCGACACTGACTGCCTCGATCAACGGCTGGCGCGGATCAGTCTTGGCCTTGGCAGGAGCGCGTGGCGGCTGGAGCAGCTGCTTGTAGGCGGTAAGCAACTGCCCGAGCCAGGTGCTTGGCTGCTCCGACAATTCCAGCAATTCGGCGAGTTCCGGGCTCGGCGCAGCCTCGAGCACGCTGCGGGTCAGAAATGCCTCGACGACAGGCGCATCCGCACCGGGCGATCGGTAGTAACCGGCGATCTCATGGCACAGTCCAAGCAAGGCGCCGTAAAGGTGGAACAGGCAAGCCTCACGTTCGGCCTGAATCAAACCTTGAGAATTCATCGAGGCAGATTCTTCGGCCTTGCGCCAGCTTTCCAGTGACAAACCGGCGAAGAAGATCTTCTGGTTGGTACGTGTGTAGAGCTCGTGAGCCATGGCGTGCTCTCCGAAAGAAGATGGACAGAGAATGGACCTTCACAGGTTGCCGCACCAGATCGGCTGACGAAGTGTCAGCCAATCTGAAGAACGCACTCGGTGCAGCCGGTCTGCTGAGCGGTCGACCGCAAAGAAATCAGCGTTTGTCTTCGACCTTCCACTTGCCGCCGTCGTAGAACGCTTTCCAGCCGGTCGGCTTACCGTCCACTTCGGTCTGCACGTACTGCTCCTTGGTCTTGCGGCTGAAGCGGATAACCGCGAAGCGGCCTTCCGGATCCTTCTGCGGCGCATCGAGCAGGAAGTGGTACTTGGGATCGATCTCGTCCTTGTGCGGAATCAGCTCACGCACCAGCGGCGCGCGGGTTTCGCGATTCTTCGGGAACTGACTGGCAGCCAGGAACAGGCCGGAAGCGCCATCGCGCAGTACGTAGGTGTCGTCGACCTTGTCGCACTTGAGCTCGGGCATCTTCACCGCATCCATCTTCGGTGGCGCGGCTTCGCCATTTTTCAGCAGCTTGCGGGTGTTCTTGCATTCGGCGTTGGTACAACCGAAGAACTTGCCGAAGCGACCGGTCTTGAGCTGCATTTCGCTGCCGCACTTGTCGCATTCCAGGCTCGGGCCTTCATAGCCCTTGATGCGGTACTGGCCTTTCTCGATCTCATAACCCGAGCAATCCGGGTTGTTGCCGCAGATATGCAGCTTCTGCGTCTCGTCGAGCAGATAGGCATCCATCGCGGTACTGCAGATCGGGCAGCGGTGCTTGCCAAGCAGCACGCGAGACTCGGACTCGCCCTCGTCATCGGCAGCGATCTCGTCGCCCGGAACCAGGTTGACGGTGGACTTGCAGCGCTCCTTCGGCGGCAGGCTGTACCCGGAGCAACCGAGGAACACGCCGGTGGAAGCGGTACGGATCATCATCGGCCGACCGCAGACCTTGCACGGGATATCGGTCACGGTCGGCTGATTGGCACGCATGCCGTTCTCGCTGGCCTCGGCAACCTCGAGCTTCTTGCGGAAGTCACCGTAGAATTCGTCCAGTACGTGCTTCCAGTCGCGCTCACCCTGGGCGACGTCGTCCAGATGCTCTTCCATGCCGGCGGTGAAACCGTAGTCCATCAGATTGTTGAAGCTCTCGGACAAGCGCTCGGTGACGATGTCGCCCATCTTCTCCGAATAGAAACGGCGGTTGTGCAGCGAAACGTAGCCGCGGTCCTGAATGGTCGAGATGATCGCGGCGTAGGTGGACGGCCGGCCGATACCGCGCTTCTCCATCTCCTTGACCAGACTGGCTTCGGAGTAGCGCGCTGGCGGCTTGGTGAAGTGCTGGCTCGGGTCGAGCTTGAGCAGCTTCATGTCGTCGCCCTTGTTCATCTCCGGCAACACGTCATCCTCACCGGCCTTGCTCTGCTGCGGCATGACCTTGGTGTAACCGTCGAACTTCAGCATGCGGCCCTTGGCGCGCAGTTCGAAATTGCCGGCAGCGACGGTCACGCTGGTGGACAGGTACTGTGCCGGCGGCATCTGGCAGGCTACGAACTGGCGCCAGATCAGCTCGTACAGACGCTCGGCATCGCGTTCCATGCCCGAAAGCTGGGTCGGCCGCAAGTTGACGTCGGACGGGCGAATCGCCTCGTGCGCTTCCTGCGCGCCTTCTTTGCTCGAATAGACATTCGGTTTTTCCGGCAGGTACTTGTCGCCGAACTCGCTCTCGATGAAACCGCGCACCATACCGATCGCGTCAGCGGAAAGGTTGGTCGAGTCGGTACGCATGTAGGTGATATAACCGGCTTCGTACAGGCGCTGAGCCATCATCATGGTCTTCTTCACACCGAAGCCGAGGCGATTGCTCGCCGCCTGCTGCAAAGTCGAAGTGATGAAGGGGGCCGAGGGCTTGCTGCTCGTCGGCTTGTCTTCGCGCTTGCTGACGCTGTACTGCGCGCCCTTGAGCTTCTCCAGTGCAGCGGTGGCTTGGGCTTCGTTCAGCGGCTTGAAGGCTTCGCCGTTCTCACGCGCGACCTCGAAACGCACCTTGGCCTGCTGCGCATTCGCCAGGTCCGCGTGAACTTCCCAGTATTCTTCCGGAACGAAGGCGCGAATCTCACGCTCGCGCTCGACCACCAGCTTCACCGCTACCGATTGCACTCGGCCGGCGGAAAGCCCGCGGGCGATCTTCGCCCAGAGCAGCGGCGACACCATGTAGCCAACCACCCGATCGAGGAAACGACGCGCCTGCTGTGCGTTGACCCGGTTCAGATCGAGTTCGCCAGGCTTGGAGAAAGCCTCCTGAATCGCCTTCTTGGTGATCTCGTTGAACACCACGCGCTTGTAACGGCTGTCGTCGCCGCCAATCGACTCGCGCAGGTGCCAGGCGATGGCCTCCCCCTCTCTATCCAAGTCGGTCGCGAGATAGATGGTGTCGGCTTCCTTGGCCAGACGGCGCAGTTCCTCGATGACCTTTTCCTTGCCGGGCAGGATCTCGTACTTGGCCTTCCAGCCGTGCTCCGGGTCGACCCCCATACGGGTGATGAGTTGACGCTTGGCCTTCTCCTTCGGCGACAGCGCAGGCGCTTCGGCGGCCGCAGCCTTGCCGCGCTTGACCGGCTCCTTGTTGGCAGAGCCGCTGGTAGGAAGGTCGCGGATATGGCCGATACTCGACTTCACCACGTACTGGTTGCCCAAATACTTGTTGATTGTCTTGGCCTTGGCCGGTGATTCCACGATGACCAGCGATTTACCCATGGAGAGGAGAGTTCCTGAATCTAGAGGTGAACAGAGGCGGAGCCTCCGACAGTTTGAATACCCGCACCGGCGCTAAACGGCAAGGCATCAGCGTACGTTAGTGCGCGTTTTGCGAACGGGCCGACCTGACAGAAAAATCGCCCTGCCCGGCTCCGCCTGGTGCGAATCAGATCAGCCGTTCGATGCCATCCAGCGAACAGCAAGGTTTAAGCTCTGTCTGAAAAGCACCGCTATATATAGTGGCGATGGAGGTGAGGTCAAGCGCGGACCTGGTGGCCGCTAGCCAGCTCAACCTTCGAAAACGCTCGTTTCGGCTTCGATCAATGCGAAACGCGGGACCGTTTCGCCGTTGACTTCGACAGTCTCGATGAACATCGACAACGGGCGCACCCAGAGTCCACGTTCCCCATACAGCGCCTGGTAGAACACCACCGACTCCTCGGTCTCGGAGTGCCGCGCAACAGCGAAAACGCGATATTCCGGCCCCTTGTAATGGCGATAACGCCCCGGCTGCAACTGCATGCCTACCTCCACACAAATACAAAAAAGAAAAACCGGGGCACCAGGCCCCGGCTTCCATGCACCGGCTGACAATCATATTCCCGCTCAGTCGCGAGATTGGCTGTCAGCCTAGCGCAGTCATTTGCATCTGTCTGTTAGACGCGTTCGAAGACCGTACTGATCCCCTGGCCCAGACCGATACACATGGTGGCGATACCAATCGTACCGTTGTTCTGCTTCATCACGTTCAGCAGGGTGCCGGAGATACGCGCACCGGAGCAGCCGAACGGGTGACCCAGGGCGATCGCGCCGCCGTGCAGGTTGACCTTCTCTTCCATCTTGTCGAGCAGCTTGAGGTCCTTGAGCACTGGCAGGGCCTGTGCAGCGAAGGCCTCGTTCAGCTCGACGTGGCTGATGTCATCCATGGTCAGACCCGCACGCTTGAGCACTTTCTGGGTGGATGGCACCGGGCCGTAACCCATGATTGCCGGGTCGACACCGGCCAGTGCCATGGCGCGAACCACGGCCAACGGCTGGATGCCGAGATCCTTGGCGCGCTGGGCGGACATGACGATCATGCAGGACGCGCCGTCGGTGATCTGCGAGGAAGTACCTGCAGTCACGGTGCCGCCCTTCGGGTTGAACGCAGGCTTCAGCGCAGCCAGGCTTTCCAGGGTGGTGTCCGGACGGATGGTTTCGTCGTAATCGAAGACCTTGAGGAAACCATCCTCGTCATAGCCTTCCATCGGGATGATTTCATCCTTGAAGTTGCCTTCCAGCGTGGCCTTGTGCGCCAGGCGGTGCGAACGCTCACCAAAGGCATCCTGCTGCTCGCGGGTGATGCCGTGCATCTTGCCGAGCATTTCGGCAGTCAGGCCCATCATGCCGGACGCCTTGGCGGCGTACAGCGACAGCTGCGGGTTCGGGTCGACGCCGTGCATCATGCTGACGTGGCCCATGTGCTCCACACCACCGATGACGAACACGTCACCGTTGTTGGTCTGGATGGCCTGCACGGCAGTGTGCAGGGCGCTCATGGACGAACCGCAGAGGCGGCTCACGGTCTGGCCGGCGCTGGTGTGCGGGATACGCGTCATCAGCGAAGCCATGCGGGCGATATTCCAGCCCTGCTCGAGGGTCTGGTTCACGCAGCCCCAGATCACGTCCTCGACTTCGGCCGGGTCGATCTTCGGATTACGCGCCAGCACGCCGTCGATCAGGTGTGCGGACATGGTCTCAGCGCGGGTATTACGGTGCATGCCGCCCTTGGAGCGCCCCATCGGGGTGCGACCGAAGTCGACGATGACTGCATCTCTTGGATTCAGGCTCATGAATTCTCTCTCCCTCGATTAACCGTAGAAGCGCTGGCCGTTGGCAGCCATCTCGCGCAGCTTCGCGGTCGGGTGGTACAGCGGGCCCAGGTCGGCGTACTTGTCGGCCATCGCGACGAACTCGGCGACGCCGATCGAATCGATGTAGCGCAGCGCACCACCACGGAAGGGTGGGAAGCCAATGCCATAGATCAGGCCCATGTCGGCTTCGGCAGCGGTCTCGACGATGCCGTCTTCCAGGCAGCGCACGGTTTCCAGGCACAGCGGGATCATCATGTAGTTGATGATGTCCTCGTCGGACAGCTCGCGAGTCTCGGCAACGATCGGCTTGAGCAGCTCGTAGGCCTCGGCATCGACGACCTTCTTCGGCTTGCCCTTCTTGTCCATCTCGTAGGCGTAGAAGCCCTTGCCGTTCTTCTGGCCAAGACGGTTGGCCTCGTACATGACGTCGACAGCCGTGCGGGTGTCGTCCTTCATGCGATCCGGGAAGCCTTCAGCCATCACGTCACGGCCGTGGTGGCCGGTGTCCATGCCGACGACATCCATCAGATAAGCCGGGCCCATGGGCCAGCCGAACTTCTCCATCACCTTATCAGCGCGAACGAAGTCGACACCGTGGGCGATGGCGCGGGCGAAGCCGCCGAAGTACGGGAACAGCACGCGGTTGACCAGGAAGCCCGGGCAATCGTTGACCACGACCGGGCTCTTGCCCATCTTCTTGGCGTAGGCGACGGTGGTAGCAATAGCCACTTCGCTGGTCTTCTCGCCACGGATCACTTCCACCAGCGGCATCATGTGTACCGGGTTGAAGAAGTGCATGCCGCAGAAGTTTTCTGGACGCTTGAGCGCCTGGGCCAGGTAATTGATGGAGATCGTCGAGGTGTTGGAGGCGATGATCGCGTCTTCGCGAACGTGCCCTTCCACCTCGGCCAGCACGGCGTGCTTGACCTTCGGGTTCTCGACTACGGCCTCGACGACGATGTCGACATTACCGAAATCACCATACGACATGGTCGGGCGGATCGCGTTGAGCGCCTGAGCCATCTTGTCAGCGGTCAGACGACCTTTTTCAACACGCTTGCCGAGTAGCTTGGAGGCCTCGTCCAGCCCCATCTGGATACCCTCTTCGCGGATATCCTTCATCAGGATCGGCGTGCCCTTGACGGCCGACTGGTAGGCGATGCCGCCGCCCATGATGCCAGCGCCGAGTACGGCAGCCAGTTTCACGTCACGCGCCTGCTTGTCGTAGGCCTTGGCCTTCTTCTTCAGCTCCTGATCGCTGAGGAACAGGCCGACCAGGCTCTGTGCAACCGAGGTCTTGGCCAGTTTGACGAAGCCGGCGGCCTCGACTTCGATGGCCTTGTCACGGGTGAAGTTGGCGGCTTTCTGGATGGTCTTGATGGCTTCGACCGGGGCCGGATAGTTCGGGCCGGCCTGGCCAGCAACGAAGGCCTTGCTGGTTTCGAAAGCCATCATCTGCTCGATGGCGTTGAGCTTGAGCTTGTCCAGCTTCGGCTGACGCTTGGCCTTGTAGTCCAGCTCGCCGGAAATGGCGCGCTTGACCAGATCCAGTGCAGCGGCCTGCAGCTTCTCCGGAGCGACCACGGCATCGACTGCATGAACCTTGAGCGCGTCTTCGGCGCGGTTTTCCTTGCCGGATGCGATCCACTCGACGGCGTTATCCACACCGATCAGACGCGGCAGGCGTACGGTACCGCCGAAGCCCGGGTAGATGCCCAGCTTCACTTCCGGCAGACCGACCTTGGCGGCGGTGGACATGACGCGATAGTCGGCAGCCATGCACATCTCGAAACCGCCACCCAGGGCGATGCCGTTGATAGCGGCCACGGTGGGTACGCCCAGGTCTTCGAAATCGCTGAAGATCTTGTTCGCTTCGAGGTTGCCGGCGACCAGTTCCTCGTCGGCCATCTTGAAGTTGTCGACGAATTCGGTGATGTCGGCGCCGACGATGAATACGTCCTTGCCGCTGGTAACGATGACGCCTTTCACCGACGCGTCAGCCTTGATGGCATCGACGGCCTGGCGCAGATCGTTGAGAGTGAGGCGATTGAACTTGTTGACGGACTCACCCTTGAGGTCGAAATTCAATTCGACGATGCCGCTCTCAAGAGCCTTAACCGTGATGGCTTTACCTTCGTAAATCATCAACTGATCTCCAGGTATGGAAGCTGAACGTTACGTGTCTCACGTCTTCGGCCCTTACTCGACCGCGCCTTGCAGCGAACGACACCCACCGACACGATAATCCGGGTGATCGGCATCTGCTCTGGCAAACGCTCGATTCATACGCCCGTTTGATTTGGGTCGGCACACCTTCGGGGAAAAGCTCCGCATTGTCAATCAGCTGGTTTGCCTAAGCGAAAGCCACCTGCAAGCAGACATTTCGCGACCACCCGGTCATCATCGACAACGCCGATTCGCCGCCATTCACCGCGCCGATCCTTGCCGTGCACCGGTCACCGACCGACGCCACGTTTGTCTGTTGAATCCTAGCCGTAGCCGAGCAGGTACACTGCCGCATCTCGCTCTATGCCATCACCGGCCTTAGCGGCCGCGAAACGAATCCGGAGTTACTGCATGTCCAATGCCCCCATCGCCCGCGCCGACACCGGCACCGATCCCTATCGCTGGCTGGAGAATCGCGACGCCGACGACGTGCTGGCATACCTCAAGGCGGAGAATGCCTATCTCGAAGAACAGCTCGCCGACCAGTCCGAACTGCGCGAGACGCTGTTCCAGGAAATCAAGGGCCGCATCCGCGAAACCGACCTGTCCCTGCCGTCGCCTTGGGGACCGTGGCTGTATTACCAGCGCACCACCGCTGGCGACGAATACCCGCGGCACTATCGCTGCCCACGCCCGGTCGATGGCTCGCTCACCGTTGACGAGGACGCCGAACAGCTGCTGCTCGACCCCAACGAGCTGGCCGAAGGCGGCTTCCTCTCCCTGGGCGCGTTCAGCGTCAGTCAGGACCACAGCAAGCTCGCCTACAGCCTCGATCGCGAAGGCGACGAGATCTACCGACTGTTCGTCAAGGATCTCGCCAGCGGCGACGTGACCGCCCTGCCCTTCGACGATTGCGACGGCAGCATGACCTGGGCCAACGACAGCCAGACGCTGTTCTACGGTGAACTGGACGACACCCACCGCCCGCACAAGATTTACCGCCATCGCCTTGGCGATACGAACAGCAGCGAGGTTTATCACGACCCGGACGGGCGCTTCTTCGTGCATTGCTACCGCACCAGCTCCGAGCGCCAGCTGGTCATCCTTTCCCACAGCAAGACCACCAGCGAAGCCTGGGTGCTGTCGGCGGACGAGCCGGAAGGTCAATGGACGTGCCTGGCACCACGCCAGGAAGACCACGAGTACTTTCCCGATCATGGCCTTCACGAAGGTCAGTGGAGCTGGCTGATCCGCAGCAATCAGGCTGGCATCAACTTCGCGCTCTATCACGCCAGCGAGGCGCAGCCCGAGCGGGAGCACTGGCAGGAACTGGTTGCCCATGACGACACGGTGATGCTCGAGGACGTCAGCCTCAACGCCGAGGCGATCACCCTGACCCTGCGCGAAGGCGGCCTGCCGGTTATCGAGGTGCGGCCACAGGGCGTGCAGCCCTATCGCCTGCAGCTGCCAGATGCGGCCTACAGCCTGCACGTGCAGAATTCGCTGGAGTTCACCAGCACGGTGATCCGCCTGCGCTATGAAGCGCTCAACCGCCCGGCGCAAGTCCGTCAGCTGACGCTGGCCGACGGCACGCAGGAAGTGCTCAAGGAAACGCCGGTGGAAGGCCCCTTCGATGCGGACGCCTATGAAAGTCGACGCATCTGGGCGACCGCCCAGGACGGCACGCAGATACCCATCAGCCTGGTCGGCCGCCGCGACAGCTTCGGCAAGCCGGCTCCGCTCTATCTCTACGGTTACGGCGCCTATGGGCACAGCCTCGATCCGTGGTTCTCCCATGCGCGCCTGTCGCTGCTCGACCGCGGTTTCGTCTTCGCAATCGCCCATGTGCGCGGCGGCGGCGATCTCGGCGAAGCCTGGTATCGCGCCGGCAAGCTGGAACACAAGCCGAACACCTTCAGCGACTTCATCGCCAGCGCCGAGCAGCTGTTGGCCGATGGCTACACCACCTCAGAGCGCCTGGCCATCAGCGGCGGCAGCGCCGGCGGCCTGCTGATCGGCGCAGTGCTGAACATGCGCCCTGAGCTGTTCGGTGCGGCCGTCGCCGAGGTGCCTTTCGTCGACGTGCTCAATACCATGCTCAACGCCGACCTGCCGCTGACCGTGACCGAATACGACGAGTGGGGCGACCCGAATCGACCGGAGGTGCATGAGCGGATCAAGGCCTACGCGCCCTACGAAAACATCCGCGCCCAGGCCTACCCCGCGCTGCTCGCGGTGGCCGGCTACAACGACAGCCGCGTGCAGTACTGGGAAGCCGCCAAGTGGGTCGCCAAGCTGCGCGCCACCCGCACCGACGACAACCTGCTGCTGCTCAAGACCGAATTCGGCGCCGGGCACGGTGGCATGAGCGGTCGCTACCAGGCGCTCAAGGACGTGGCGCTGGAGTACGCCTTCGTGCTCAAGGTGTTCGGCATGGCCGGTTAGCACGCTCTCGCGTGCAGCCTGTCTGGTTGCGCGAGACATTCATCCTCGGGGCCGACCGTGAAGCACGGCTGCCCCGCGCCGATGTCGGCCGCGAAGTTCGCCCGTCGCATTTTCACGATTCGCGGTCAAGACCGCTCCCACACGTTGGTGAGCCCTGCTCCCCCTGCATCCGTTTGGCTTCCCACAACAGCCACTTCACCGGCGTTGCCGCCAGATGCCGACCTGCGGCACCGAACAGCCTGCGCCGGCGAGAGTCATTCATTGAGAATGTCCTCGTCGGAGCCACCCAATGAACAACAATTCTTCGAACCACCAGAATCAGAACGTCCACGGCTGGGAACGCGCCATGTCCCTGGCCGGCGGGCTGTATTTCCTTGCCAAGGGCCTCAGCCGCGGCGGCCTGGGCGGACTGCTGCAGCTGGGTATCGGCGGCCTGGCACTATCCCGTGGCGTAACCGGGCACTGCGAAGCCAAGCGCGTGTTCAATGAAATCAACGAACAGGCCGGCATGGCCGAAGGCCGCTCGCACCACATGCCGTTCGAACGCTCGGAAAAAGATAGTCAACAACTGCAGGCCAATGCCGCGGCAGCCACCAACGGCACCACCGTAACCGGCAATGACAGCCTGAAAAGCCCGCCTGCCGGCGTCTGATCCCCGCCCATACAAGCGGGGAACATCGAGCCCGGCGAGTCGTGGCATTGCCGCCGGGCACAGGCTCATTGGTAAAGGCGACTGGCTGCGGGACTACGCTCCGGTCGCCCTCGCCTTCAGCGCTTCTTCACCGCCTCATGAGCCTCGATCAGCTGATCGACCACACCAGGATCGGCCAGGGTCGAGGTATCGCCCAGCGCGTCATAGTCGTCCGTGGCGATCTTGCGCAGCAGCCGGCGCATGATCTTGCCGGAACGCGTCTTCGGCAGCCCAGGGGCCCACTGAATCACATCCGGCACGGCGATCGGCCCGATCTCCTTGCGCACCCACTGCTGCAGCTCCTGGCGCAGCGCGTCCGTGGGCGGCACGCCGCTGACCAAGGTCACATACACGTAGATCGCCTGCCCCTTCAGCGCATGCGGAACGCCCACCGCTGCCGCTTCGGCCACCTTGGCATGGGCGACCATGGCGCTTTCTATCTCCGCAGTGCCCATGCGGTGCCCGGACACGTTGAGCACGTCATCGACCCTTCCGGTGATCCAGTAATAGCCATCCTCGTCGCGGCGCGCGCCATCACCGGTGAAGTACATGCCGCGGAAGGTCTTGAAGTAGGTGTCGACGAAGCGGTCGTGGTCCTTGTAGATGGTGCGCATCTGTCCAGGCCAGGAGTCGAGGATCACCAGATTGCCCTCGGCAGGGCCTTCGAGCAGGTTGCCGAGGTTGTCCACCAACCCCGGCACCACACCGAACAGCGGGCGCGTGGCGGAGCCCGGCTTGAGTGCGGTCGCCCCTGGCAGCGGGCTGATCAGGATGCCGCCGGTCTCGGTCTGCCACCAGGTATCGACGATGGGGCAGCGCGATTGGCCGACAGTTTCGTAATACCAGTGCCACGCCTCGGGATTGATCGGTTCGCCCACCGTGCCGAGCAGACGCAGGCTGGAGCCATCGGCCCCCTCCACCGCCGCGCCCCCCTCGGCCATCATGGCGCGGATCGCCGTGGGCGCCGTGTAAAGGATGTTCACCTTGTGCTTGTCGATGATCCGGGCGATGCGGGTAACGTCTGGATGATTCGGCACGCCTTCGTACATCAGCGTCGTCACGCCGTTGGCCAGCGGACCATAGATCAGGTAGCTGTGCCCGGTGATCCAGCCGATATCGGCCGTGCACCAATAGACCTCCCCGGGGCGGTAGTCGAACACCCGCTCATGGGTCAGTGCGGCATAGAGCAGATAGCCGCCGCAGGTATGCAGAACGCCCTTCGGCTTGCCCGTGGAGCCGGAGGTATAAAGGATGAACAGCGGCTCCTCGGCCCCCATTTCCTTCGGCGCGCAGACCTCACCGGCCACGCGCATCAGGTCGTCGTAGCAGATGTCGCGATGCGAGTGCCAGCGGATGTCCGCACCCGTGCGGCGCACGACGATGATCTTCTTCACACAGCTGGTCTGGGGATTGGTCAGCGCCTCGTCGACGTTCTCCTTGAGCGGCACGGGTTTGCCGCCGCGAATGCCTTCGTCGGCGGTGATCACGATCTTCGACTGGCCATCGATGATGCGCCCGGCCAGTGCTTCCGGGGAGAAGCCACCGAACACCACCGAGTGGATCGTGCCGATACGCGCACAGGCCAGCATCGCCACCGCGGCCTCGGGAATCATCGGCATGTAGATGGTCACCACGTCACCGCGGTGCACATCCTGCCCGCGCAGCGCATTGGCGAACTTGCTGACTTCCTGGTGCAGCTCGCGGTAGGTGATCTCGCGGTGTTCGGAAGGATCATCGCCCTCCCAGATGATTGCCAGCTGATCGCCGCGCTCGGCCAGGTGCCGATCCAGGCAGTTGGCCGAGACGTTGAGCGTGCCATCGGCGAACCATTTGATATCCACATGGTGATCGTCGAAGGAGGTGCGCTTGACCTCGGTGAAAGGCCGGATCCAGTTCAGCCGCGCCGCCTGTTCACGCCAGAAGCCCTCGGGATTGATCACCGACTGCTGGTACATGGCCTTGTAGCTGGCTTCGTTGGTCAGTGATTGAGCGGCCACCTCGGGCCGAACCGGATATACGGACGCAGCGCTCATGGCAGTTCCTCGTCTGTCTTGTTGGTATGCAGAACCCTGTCCAGCAGGCGAACCCAATGACCAACCCAGCGCCTGTCAGACGGTGCACTCCAGCCAAGCACGCCACCCTTGGCGTATCGGCTTTGCTCAAGCATAGACCTCGCCTCACCGCATGGCGTGTGCACTACCGCCATTTGCCAGAGCTTTCGCGTAGCTGAATGCTTCAGTCCCGAGACCAGCGAACGCGTTTTGCAGGCAAAAAAAAGCGGCCTCAAGGGCCGCTCGTTCAACCATCCGGTTGGAATACACACTTGTCCGATCACGCAGATAGACGCCGCCATTCTGTGCAGCCAGCGCCGTGGCCGAAACTGCACATTGGTCTAACAGACCATTGGCGGGCTTGCCTCAGGGCGCAGAGTTGGCTGCGCGCGCGGCCTCGATCAGGTCCTTGCCGATATCGGCTTCGAACTTCTTCCACGCCGGCTGCACCGCGTCACGCCACTTGGCGCGTTGCTCGTCGGTCAGCACCAGAATCTCGCTCTTGCCCGAATCGATCACACCCTGCTTGGCCTTCTCGTTCAGCGCTTCGGCCTGGCGATTCACCTCTGCGGTGACCTCATCGATGATCGCCTCCAGCTCGCCGCGCACCTCTGCCGGCAGGCCGGTCCAGAACTTGGTGTTGGTGATCAGCAGGTAGTTGCCAATGCCGTGACCGGACTCGGTGATGTACTTCTGCACCTCGTGGTACTTCTGGCTGTAGATGTTCGACCAGGGATTGTCCTGGGCATTGACCACGCCGGTCTGCAAGCCCTGGTAGATCTCGGCGAAGGCCATCTTGCGCGGCACCGCCCGCAGCGCGGTGTACTGGGCGGCCTGCAGGTCCGAGGGCTGTACGCGGAATTTCAGCCCGCGGGCGTCGGCCGGCTCGCGCAGCGGCTTGTTGGCAGTGAAGTGGCGCATGCCGTTGAGCCAGTAGGCAAGGCCGGTGATGCCCTTGTCCTCCATGGATTTGAGCATGGCGCGGCCCTTGTCCGACTGCTGGAAGCGCTGCGCCGCGGCCATGTCGTCGAACAGGAACATCAGGTCGAACAGCCGCAGCTGCTTGGTGTACTGCTCGAGCTTCGACGGTGCCGGCGCCAGCAGCTGCACCTCGTTCATCAGCAGCGCTTCCATCTCCTTGCCGTCGCCATACAGCGAAGAGTTGGCGAACACCTGCACTTCTACCTGGCCGGGCAGGCGCTCTTCCACGAGCTTCTTGAACATCAGCGCGCCCTGGCCCTTCGGCGTGCTGTCGGCGGTGATGTGGGAGAACTTGATCAGGATCGGATCGGCCTGGGCGCCGAGGACGCTAAACAGCGCCGAAGCGGCGAGCAGACGGGTGATGCCACGGGTGAGTCGTGCCATGGAGAGCTCCGTTTTGTAGTTGTGTGAGCCATGCAGCTGGTCCGACTCTACCCCGCTGCCCCTCGGGCTGAATTGCTAATTGGCCAAGCGCGACTTCGCGTTTGGCGAAGGCCGTGGCGCGATGGCGCCGCCGAACGGCTTCGTTCAAACCTGGCCTTCGCGAAGCGTGAGGTGTTCGAGCATCTGCCGGGCAGTCACCGACAGGCTTTCCAGATTGCGCACGCCGAGCTTCAGTTCGCGCCGCGCCCAGACATCGGTCAGCGGCACCATGGCCACGTCCAGCGCCGGCAGGTAGTTGCGCACCACCTGCTCGGGCAGCACGCCGATGCCCATGCCGGTGTGGATCATCCGGCAGATCGCCTCGAAGCTGCGCACCTGGATGCGCAGGCGCAGCGGCGTGCCCATCTGCTGTGCCGACTGCTGCAGCAGGGCATGCAGCGAAGCGTCCTGCTGCAGGCCAATGAAGTCGAAGCCTGCCGCCTCGCGCAGCGCAATGCGTTCGCGGCCGGCCAGCGGATGCTCGCGTGGCGTCACCAGCACCAGCCGATCCTCGCGGTAGGGAAACACCTGCAGGTCCCCGGCCGGCATGTGCCCGGCGAAGATGCCGATATCGGTCAGCCCCTCGCGCAGGGCGCGCAGGGTGTCACTGCTGACGCGCTCCTCCAGGTCGATCTTCACTTCCGGATGCTGGCGGGCAAAGGCGCTCAGGTCTTCGGGCAGGAACTCGATCACCGCCGAGGTGTTGGCGTGGATGCGCACATGGCCCTTCACGCCCTGGCTGAACTCGCTGAG
This sequence comes from Stutzerimonas kunmingensis, assembly GCF_900114065.1. Lineage (GTDB taxonomy): Bacteria > Pseudomonadota > Gammaproteobacteria > Pseudomonadales > Pseudomonadaceae > Stutzerimonas > Stutzerimonas kunmingensis. Next base: position 4,107 of record NZ_FORS01000002.1, on the reverse strand, counting down.
GTCAGCGTCCAGCTGCTGCAGGTTGTCCAGCAGGTTGCGCGCGTGGTGCAGCAGCGCGTGGCCGGCCGGCGTCAACTCGACGCCCTTGGGCTGGCGATAGAGCAGGCTGACGCCGAGCTGCCCTTCCAGATCGCTGACGCGCTTGCTCACCGCTGCCAGCGCCAGATGCTCGCGCTCGGCGGCGCGGGTCAGGCTACGGGTCTCGGCGATGGCGACGAACAGCCGAACGGTGACGAAATCGATGCGGCGCATGGGCAAGCTTCCGTATTCGCGGGTGACGAAGCATGCGCCGCTCAAGCCGAGTTTTTCAAAGCGCCTTTCGTCTTAGCCTTCGTTAGGCGCGAAACCTCACTTGGCCAACGGCCAATTGTCCGCTGCCGATGCGTCGGTCATGCTCGGCACCATGAATCAACCGGCACAGGTGTCGTGATGAGCGAACAGACAGACAAGAACCTGCCGCTGCAGGGCCTCAAGGTGATCGAGATGGGCCAGCTGATCGCCGGCCCTTTCGCCAGCAAGCTGCTCGGCGAATTCGGCGCCGATGTGATCAAGATCGAGCCGCCCAAGGTCGGCGACCCGTTGCGCAAGTGGCGCAAGCTCAAGGACGGCACCTCGCTCTGGTGGCATGTGCAATCGCGCAACAAGCGCTCGGTGACGCTGGATCTCAAGGCCGCGGAAGGCCAGGAAATCGTCCGCCGGCTGGTGGCCGAAGCCGACATTCTGGTGGAGAACTTCCGCCCCGGCACGCTGGAAGAATGGGGCCTGGGCTGGGATGAGCTGTCGAAGCTGAACCCTCGGCTGATCATGCTGCGCATCTCCGGCTACGGACAGACCGGGCCCTATCGCGACCTGCCTGGCTTCGGTGTGATCGGCGAAGCCATGGGTGGCCTGCGCCACCTGTCCGGCTATCCGGGCCAGCCGCCGGTGCGGGTTGGCGTCAGCATTGGCGATTCGCTGTCCTCGCTGTATGGGGTAATCGGCGTGTTGCTCGCCCTGCAGGAGCGCAACCGTAGCGGCCAGGGCCAGGAGATCGACGTGGCGCTGTACGAGTCGGTGTTCGCCATGATGGAAAGCCTCGTGCCCGAATACGACGCCTTCGGCTACGTACGCGAGCCGGCTGGCAGTGCCCTGCCCGGCATCACGCCGTCCAATTCCTATCTGTGCAACGACGGCGCTTACGTCCTGATCGCTGGCAATGGCGACAGCATCTACAAGCGCCTGATGATCCTGATGGGCCGCCAGGACCTCGCCGATAATCCGCGCTTCGCCCACAACGACGGCCGCGCCCAGCACGCCGAGCTGATCGATGCCGCCATTGGCGAATGGACCATCCAGCACAGCCGCGACGAGGTGATCGAAGCACTCAAGGGCGCCCGCGTGCCGGCCGGTTATCCCTACACCGCCGCCGATATCGTCAAGGACCCGCACTACCTGGCGCGGCAGATGATCGAGCAGGTGCAGACCTTTGCCGGCCCGCTCAAGGTACCGGGCGTGCTGCCCAAGCTGTCGCGCACGCCGGGGCGCATCGGCGAAGGCGGCCCGCAACTGGGCGAGCACACCGACGATGTGCTGGCCGGCCTCGGCCTCACCGATGAACAACGCCAGGGCCTGCGCGAACGCGGGATCATCTGAACGCCACGCAGGGTGGACAAGGCGAAGCTTGTCCACCAGCCAGCAAGCCACAACGGTGGATGGGTAGAGCGTCATCCACCCTACGAAACCCCAGGACTCCCCATGAGCAAACGTCTGTATATCCAGGAAGTCGCCACCCGCGACGGCTTCCAGATCGAAGCGAACTTCGTGCCGACCGAAGCCAAGATCGCCCTGATCGACCGCCTCTCGCAAACCGGGCTGGCAAAGATCGAGGTCACCTCCTTTACCTCGCCCAAGGCCATCCCCAACCTGCGCGACGCCGAGGACGTGATGCGCGGCATCCGCCGTGCGGAGGGCGTCGAGTACACCGTGCTGGTGCCCAACGTGAAGGGCTGCGAGCGCGCGCTGGCCTGCGAGGTGGACGAGATCAACCTGGTGATGTCGGCCAGCGATACCCACGGCCTGGCCAACCTGCGCATGACGCCCGAACAGTCGCTGGTGCAGTTCCGCGAAATCATCGAAGTCACTCGCGGCAGTGGCGTGTTCATCAACGCCTCGCTATCGACCACCTTCGGCTGCCCCTTCGAGGGCGACGTGCCCGAGCGGCGCATCTATGAGCTGGTGCAACGCCTGCTGGAAACCGGCGTGCAGGGCATCACGCTCTGCGACACCACCGGCATGGCCGACCCGGCGCAGGTCGAGCGCATCTGCCGCGAAGTGCTGAACAGCTGGCCGCAGGCAGTATTCACCGCACACTTCCACAACACCCGCGGCATGGGCCTGGCCAACGCGCTGGCAGCGCTGAACGCCGGCATCGACCGCTTCGATGCCTCTCTCGGCGGACTCGGCGGCTGCCCTTACGCCCCTGGCGCCAGCGGCAATATCTGCACCGAAGATCTCGTGCATATGTTCCAGCGCATGGGCCTGAACACCGGCGTCGATTTCGACCGTCTGCTGCAATGCGCCGCCGACCTGCCCCAGCTGGTCGGCCACGACGTACCGGGAGCCGTGCTCAAGGCCGGGAAGGCCGATCGCCGTTACCCGAGACCGAAGTGGATGCAGGAAGCCGGCGTTTGAACGCGTGCGGAGCGCCTGTTGGACGGTGTGGCGCCATGAGAGCAGCGAGGCAGTCGGAACAGACAGATTCTGCTGCGGAACGTTGGAAATAACCTGCCGCCGGAATGCGGAGGCATGGAGGGCACCCAAAGCGCAGCTTTGGGTAGTCAGGTTGATCGAATGGTTAGGCCGCTGCACCGCTATGTTGGCCGCGGGCCTCTTCAAGACGTTTACGATTCAGCTCGATCTCGACCTGCCTATCGATTTCGTTGAATACATCCACCTCGAGTCTGTTTCTCGAGGTCTTTACTACCTTTCCGAGTAGTTCTCGAATCCACTTCATCTCATCCGAAATCTTGTGCAGAGCATCTGCACCGCCTAGGTGACTCACTCCTTCGTACTGTGCAAAGTCAATTTCGAATGTGTTCTGATATTTGTTGCCCTCAACATCTTCGAAGTCGATGACGATGTTGAGGTACGGTTCAAATATATTGCCGTCCAGTTCTTTGCCCAGATCGAGGAAACTGAAGACAAAGCTAGACATTGTTTGACCAATACCGATTGTCTCTATTCCTTTGCTGAACATCGAAAGCTTTAGGAACTTTTCTGTGACGGGATCGTTGTCAGGAGGCAGTGCTGCCCCCGACCGGTCCTTAAAGGCAAAGCGGACCTTCTTTGCTATGCCTTTACCGGAATTGGTGACTCTTGCATCTATGAAGTGGATCCCGACGGGGCTGCTATAAAGCTGAATTCCGATACTAGGCCGAATATTCTCGCGCTTCAGCTCTTCAAGTTGTCGAACCTGCGCCTCTCGCAAATACCAGGTTTCCTTTGCGAGTACGAATGTCAAGATTGCAATAGCGACAGTTGCAATTGCAGACAACCATGAAGAGATTGAGTCCGCGGTGAAGCTTGCGTTTCCTTGTAGGTGGTTGCCGACTACCAACCCAAGTATAAAGAGAAGTGGAGCAACAACGGCCATGCTGGTGATCAGCAAAGGCATCAACGAGCGGTCGTTTTGTGACGAAGGGGGCATATGCTTTTCCAAGCGATCTAACGATTAAGCTAAGGGGCCGGCTTCGCCGGCCTCAGCCAACTGAGTAAGCGCTTTGAGCGCATTTTCAGATGCCACTTTTCTCACGCTCAATTTTGATATGCGGGAGATTATTGTATTTGACTAGTCTCTCGTGTTCTCTCTTCACCAGTGGGTGTAACAGTTCGGAGATAAGCTTTTCAAGCTTTAAAGCTGCCTCGCTAGTCAAATTATGAATTGTTCCTGTTACTCCAGAAGCACACAAAATTTTGGCTTCAGAATTAGCTAGAGCATTAATAATTCCGTCGATATACCCATCAAGATATTCCTGGCGGTTGCAGGGGCTGAGTGCAACACGGTTATTGAATTGAAGCAGGCGCAGCATGATGCATTCCTACCACCTCTGTCATGACTTCAATCGGGCA
>NZ_FORS01000008.1 GCF_900114065.1 Stutzerimonas kunmingensis | reverse complement strand
CGTGGCAAACCGCAGCAGGTACTGTTTCATTCCGATCAGGGCAGCCAATACGCTAGCCGCCTGTTTCGGCAACGGTTGTGGCGATATCGGATGGAACAGAGCATGAGCCGCCGGGGCAACTGCTGGGATAACTCGCCGATGGAGCGATTGTTCCGCAGTTTGAAATCGGAGTGGATTCCACCGACCGGTTACCTGACAGCTCAGGAGGCCCAACGGGACATCAGTCATTACCTGATGCACCGCTACAACTGGATCAGGCCGCATCAATTCAACGATGGGCTACCGCCTGCGGTGGCCGAAGAAAAACTTAACCCACTGTCCGGGATGGGTTGACCACTACAAAGGGCATACGACAGCGTCATGCTGCCCCCTCATTCCGCTGCACTGGCAGTGGAATGAGGGGGGTGCATTCCACCAAGATAGATATGCGGAATGAAGGGGCCGCAAGCCCGTCAGATAGCCCTGTCACGCGCGGACAGAGCCAAACAAGCCAGCCCCCGCATCCTTCTTAAGCAGCTCATATACAACTGTCAGGAACACATCCCGCGTCGACTCATCGCTGAGCAACTTGGTCGCCATGCTGGTATGGCTGCTCATGGCGGCGGCGATGGCGGAGATGGCTTTTGAGGGCAGGTCGGCCTTCATGGCCTGCTCCATGGTGTTGTTGTGCACCTGCGCCATCACCACGTTGTCGGCGCGCAGCTTCTCGGAAACGTGCACAGCGAAGGCCACCTGGTCGGTGTCGGTGATGTCCTTGCCGAAGGCGTTGTTGAGCTTCTCGATCAGCTCGGTGAGATACTTTTTCTCGCGGTCGCGGGCATCACGCAGGCCGTTGTCGGTCATTCCGTAGAGGCCGGGCGTTTCTGCCTGCACGCCAACACCACTGAGGTTGCTACCCTTCTTGATCTTGTAGTGGCTGAGCTTCAGGTCGCCCAGATCCACTTGCTCCGCCGTAATGCCTTTGAGCCGCTTACGCAGCAGGCGGGCATAGCTGGCGAAGGCCTCCAGACTCGGGTCAGCGAAGTCAATCAGTTGGGCGATGTACTCATAGCTACGCACGAACTTCGTCAGGCTCTCGCTGAATATCATCAGCTCGTCACGCGCCTTGCAGTACTCCGAGCGCTGCACATCGGCGTAATCCATGTCCTTTTCGTTGCCCTCGGCGTGAGCCTTCTCCCAAGCCTTTTCCCACTGGTCGATGGCGTCGTTGAGCGTCCTGAGCTTACCGTTGAAGCGGTCGGTCGCCGACTGTGTAAGCGAGAACAGCTTCTGGTGCGTCACCTTCGGATCAACGATGGCATTGCCGAAGGCCTCTACCTCAGCCTGCTCGTAGATGAACATGCCATCCAGGCGCTGCTTGATGTCGTAGACGATATTCGGGTCCTGGATGTCCGCCACCTGGGCATCGCGGTAGAAGGTTTTGAACGATGCGAGGATCTCTTCGGACTTGTTGACGAAGTCGATGACGAAGGTCTTGTCCTTGCCGGGGAAGGTGCGGTTCAGGCGCGAGAGTGTCTGCACGGCCTCCACGCCAGATGTCCTCTTGTCCAGGTACATGGCCACCAGCTTCGGCTGGTCAAAGCCGGTCTGGTACTTGTTTGCGACGATCATCACCCGGTAGTCCGGTGTGTCGAAGACCTTGCGCATATCACGGCCATTCAGCCTGGGATTCAGGTTGGTCTCGCTGAAGCTGTGATCCGTTGGCAGGCTGGACTCCTCCACATCCGTGTTGGGCACCTCACCTGAGAAGGCGACCATGGCCCGTATGTTCTCGTAGCCCTTGCGCTGGCAATAGTCCTCCAGCGCCAGGTGGTACTTCACCGCTGCAGCACGCGAACTGGTCACCACCATAGCCTTGGCCTGGCCACCGAGGAGGTGCGCCACGTTCTTGCGAAAGTGTTCGACGACCAACTCGACCTTCTGGCCGACGTTAACCGGATTTAGCGATAGCCACCTGGCCAGCTTGCGACCGGCGCTCTTCTCGTCCACGCGCTTGTCATCGACCATGTCGCTGCCGATTTTGAACGCCACCTCGTAGCTGGTGTAGTTCTTCAGCACATCGAGGATGAAGCCTTCATCGATGGCCTGCTGCATGGTGTAGAGATGGAACGGTGCTGGGGGATTGTCAGTGCTTACCGGCTGCGCCGGGTTGCGCGGGCGACCGAACAGGCTCAGCGTCGAATGCTTTGGCGTTGCAGTGAAAGCGAAGTAGCTGGCATTGCCAGGGCGAGAGCGCGAGCTCTGCCACACGGACAACCGTTCCGCCTTGGTCAGCGTTTCCCACTCCGCCTCGCTCTGTCCGGTCAGCACATAGCGCAGGTCATCGGCCGTACTGCCGCCGGTGGAGCTGTGCGCCTCGTCGATGATGATGGCGAAGCGGCGGTTGCGCAGACTTTGCTCGCCGAGAATGGCCTTCTGCGCATAGGGGAAAGTCTGCAGGGTACAGACGATAATCGGCACGCCATCGAGCATGGCCTTGGCCAACTGCTGACTTTTGGGCAGGCTCGACTGCTGGCGGTCGATGGCGCAGACCACACCGGCCTGGTGTTCGATCTGCTGGATGGCATCCTGCAGCTGCTGGTCAAGCACCTGGCGATCAGTCACCACGATCACGCTGTGGAAGTACGGCTCGCCATCCGGACGGCGGACACGGATCAGCGAGTGCGCCGTCCAGGCGATGGTGTTCGTCTTGCCAGAGCCGGCGCTGTGCTGGATCAGGTACGGTTGCCCTGCCCCTTCTACCCGCACCGCATCGATCATCTTGGTCACGCCTTCCCACTGGTGGAACCGCGGGAAGATCAGGCCTTCCTTGAAATAGGTCTTGCCGTTCACATCCTCGGCTTCCTTGCGTTCCTGCAGCACGAAGCGATGGAAGATGTGCAGCCAGTTGTCCTTCTGCAGCACCCGCTCCCAGAAATAGCTCACCGGGTAGCTGCCGTTCTCGCCCGGAGGGTTGCCGGCGGCGCCATCGTTGCCTCGGTTGAACGGCAGGAAGAAGGTCGAATCCCCAGCCAGCTTGGTGGTCATGCGGATGTCGCTGTCGCTCATGGCGAAATGCACCACCGCACCGCGCTTAAAGGTCAGCAGCGGCTCTGTGCCTCCACTCCTGCGCTCAGGTCGGCGATCCACCCGGTACTGCTCCATCGCAGCCTCGACGGACTGGGTGAAGTCTGTCTTCAGCTCCACCGTGGCCACCGGAACGCCGTTAATGAAGAAAGCCAGGTCGATCTCGTCGGCCTTGTCCAACGAGTAACGCAGCTGCGGCACCACGCGCAGGCGATTAGCCGCATAGCGAGCGATAACCGTGTCGTTGCGTGCATCCTCGGGCAGTCCCTGGCTCATGGCCAGGGTGCCGGCACCGGCGATAGCAATTCCGTAGCGCAGCACGTTCACTGTGCCGCCATCGACCTTGTTCTCCAGCTGCTTGACCAGGCGATCCAGCACCACCGCTTCAGTGCCAGCGCCATTCATGGCGCGGAGCTTGTCCATGGCCGCCGGCTGGCTGTCCTGCAGCCAGCCCAGTACATCCTCGGGAAAGAGCGCCCGCCCCTGGTCATAGTCGGCGGATTTGCCCACCCACCAGCCGGCAGCCTCAAGCTGCTCGACGATATGGCGTTCCAGTTCGCATTCGTGGTGGATGTGGCTCATGGAGCAGTCCCTTGTCTTACCTGCCCCTGAAGATCGGAGGGCAGTTTGTCTTAGGTTGTCTTAGGTTTGTCTAACGCTCGGCGTCTTTAGATGAACTGAGCACCCACCGTCCTTTGTGCAATCCGCCTGATTTCACAATGGTTTGGTCGCGCTTCGACATGGCGTGCAGCAGGTTGCGAAACTTGTTCAGCTTCTGCTTTTCGTCTAATGCATCGGAAAGTTTGTCTAGGATCAGCCTCAATAGCTCCTCCCGCGAAGCAGATCCGTACTTCTTCAGGAAGCCAATAATCAGATCCTTGTAGTAGGCATCATCGAATGCGCGGTTACGGATGTAGTCATCCTTGTTTCCGGTGGTTTTTGCCACCTGCGCGGCCGGGTAGTAGTTGGGTTTACGCCCCTCGATCAGCCCCTGCTTACGCAGCAAGGAGGCTGCGTCATCGGTGATTGCCTGCTTCTTCTGCACCCGGTCCAGCAACATCACCGTATTCAACGGCAGATCCTGACGCTCCAGCAGCAGGCGAGTGTAGTTCTCGTCGAGAACATGCCCATATATTTCCAGAACCACCTTGTCCGGAGTCGACTTGCTGTAGTCGGGCAGAGGGAAGTAGCGCTTGCGCTGGGACTGGGTCATGGTGCTGATACCAAAGCCCATGGTATCGATCATGCTCAGGCTGACCATGGCCTGTGCCAACCAGGGGTTACGGTAGCGACTCGGTGTGACCTCACCACTAAAGTAGTCCTCAGGCTTACCCTCGAAAAAGCCACCGGCATTCTCGAACACCAGCCGGTCCACCCGCTCGGTCACCAGGATGCGCGAGCGCAACTGGTAGTCCTGGTGCGCGATGCAGTTATGCAGAGCCTCCAGAATCACCCGGGTGTCGTACTTGCTGACCTCAGTGGCCAGTAGCTGATTCTGCGGAAAGAGCTTGTAGCCGATATTGCGGATGCGGTGCAGCACCTGAGTGGTGCTCAGCAGAAACGGCGGCCCAAAGTGTTCGTAGGCCTGCTCCTCACCCATCAGTTTCCAGGTGATTTGCGCCAGTGCCGGCAGGAAATGGCTGGCCTCTGGCTTGCCCAGCAGCAACAGAGCCGTACGGGTTACACCGCCCTGTATGGTGAGTTTGGCTTTGTCGAGAAAGGTGGCCACATCCCAGCAGGCTATGTCCTGGGCGAAAGCCGTATTACGGTGTTTCTCGGCGAATTTCTCGCGGGCAAGAGCAAGCGCGGCAGGGTCCAGATCGTTCAGCGTTGCCCCTTCTACAATCTGCGCAGACCAGTCACTGGTATCCAGCGGCTCGTGCAGAATGGCCTCCAGGCGTTCCTGGCGCATTTCCACCAAGGAGTCATCCAGCCGCTGCCAGGCTTTGTCATGGGCATACACCGGCATACGCGGCCGGTGCTTGGGGATATGGAACACCCACACCGTCTTGCCGGTGTCGTCGGTCGTAAAGGGCTCGACGCGGAAGCCTTCCGAGTCGAGCGCCCGGCAGCGCTCCAGCAAACGTTGGCGAACATTATCGACCGTCTGGTTGTTGAAGTCTTGAATGCCCACGATGCGCAGCGTGGCGTCCTCCACACCGATCACCAGATGCCCGCCCTCCATATTGGCGATAGCCGACAGGTAGCTGATTACATCCTTACCTTCGGCGCCCATAAGGGCATGGCGCAGGTTCTTGAACTCCTTCCACTCGCAGGCGGCATTTTCCTTGGGGAAATGCTCAAGCAGGTACTGTTGCAGTCTGGCTTCATTCACAGGCTTCAGCCCCCGTCGGCAGCTCTGAGATATTCAACTGCTGCTCCTGCCAGGCCGCATAAGTCTGCCCGGTTTCCTCAACCACCCAGGACGTACGACCGTTCGCAGCACGGCCGCAGACCACGGCCGCTGCCGCACTGGGGCTACTAAAGGCGTAGTCGTCGCTGAAGGTCAGGTGTTCGCCGCCATCGGCCACCAGCACACCTTCGTCGACCAGTTGCTTGAACAGCCCTTGATAGCCGCGCTCGGTGCCTACCCAGTCGGCCCGGGCCTTGGAGCCTTTGAGCACGAAGAACTCGCCGTCGATCTCCTGCCCCTGAGCGCTGAGGCGGTAGCGCGGAACCTCCAGTGTGAAGCGCGGAGAGCGGCTGACCGGCACCAGAGTGCTTGCCACAGCCGGTGCGGAAGGCTTGGTCAGCTCGCGCAGGAAGTCGAAGCCCAACACCGGCAGCACGGTGCGGATCTGCTCCAGGAAAAAGGCCATATCGGCACGGTCGGATTCGGGCAGGCTGACGTATTCATGCGCAGTACCGTTGACCAGCTCGGCGCGCCCCAGACTGCCAGCGATGCTGATTAGCAGGCTTTCCAGATACTTCACATGGGCCTTGGTCAGGTTCTGGTCCTTGCTGGTGACCAGGCAAACGCGCTCCCAGAAGTCCTTGCCGCCCGCCTCCTCCGGGCGATTGTGGCTCTTCAGGCGCTTGGCCACATCGTCCGATTCGCCGATATACACCTTCGAGCGCAAGCTGTTATCCGGGTCGGGGCCAACCAGAAAGTACACGCCGGTGCGCGCGCACTCGGGGCGCTGCACCAGTTCGGCCAGCTTGGAGCGTGGGCCGGTCAGCACATGGCCGGTCCAGTTCATAATCTCGGCGGTCAGCAGGCCATTGGGCGTGCCATCCACCAGAAACAGACGCAGACTACGGCCCTGGTTCATACCGCCTCCCGCAGATCGATCTGGCCGGTGACGGCGGCGGTGATCAGGGCGGAGCGGCGTTCTTTTAGGAGTTCGATACTGCGCTCGGTTTTTCCAATCAGGCTATCTAGCCGCCCAGTACCTTTATCGAGGTATTGCGTGATTGTTTCCTGCTCTACCTGTGATGGAACTGCAAGCCAGATTTCTTTGGTTTTCTCTTGGTTCATGATCCCGATGGTCGCCGCATTTGCCAGGAACCACATTGCTTCGGTCTTAACCGAAAGCGAATAGGCAAGGAAGTACCCATTCACGCGGGAACTAGGAATGACTGCATTTATCTGCTGATTTGCCGAGGCCGGATCAGCGATATAACCAACTTTGCCCAGCGTGGCTCCAATGCTCACAACAAGCACTGAGCCCGCTGGATAGACCTTTGCCTCTCCAGTGCTGACAGCTAAAGCACTGACGCGCTTTTCAGAAGAAGTAAGCACCAGCGAACTACCGAAGTCTCCCGGCGTGTACCACGCTAGGCCATCAGCATCTGGGGCGGGCTGCTCCTCGGACGGAGTACCGCCAGTTTTTACAGCAGTCACTACACGCCGCAGAGGCAGAGCCTCCCAATGCTCCGGCACCTCTCCCAGCCACTCCACGCCGGAGTCTTTCATCTTCACGTTGGGGTCGAGGCCCTTGGTGACGGCATGGGTGATCAGCGCCTGGCGCTTTTCGCGCAGCAGTTCGATAAAGCGGGTTTTCTTTTCAATCAGCGCGTCGATGCGGGCGGTTTCGAGGTCGAGGTGAGCTGCAATTTCAGCCTGCTCCAACATGCCTGGCAGAGGTATCTTGAATTTATTGATATCCCACTGAAACAGATGCGGTACTCCCATCCCCCCCTTAAGCACCTGAATGGTATTTTCCAAGTAAGAGCATTTGAATAAGTAATACAAGTACAAAGGGGTCAATCTTTGGAAAGGCGTGATGACCGCAATAGAGCTATTAACAGTAGCAGCGCGCGGCAATTTTCTAACAACATTCACAGTGCCGAGCGTAGAGCCGTCTTTGGCAAGAAGAACATCACCTACAGCTAGCTTTATCTCGGGCGACTCTTCATAACGCTCTTCAGTAATAAAATTAACGTCGGAAAAATCTATTTCTGTCCCTTTTATGTCAGGGGTAGAAAGGAATGCATATCCATCATCTACATATTCTTCAGCCTTCAAACCCTTCCACCCAAGACGAGCTCTAACCCAAGCCTCAAAGCCAAGGCGAGAGATTTCCCAGTTGTCTGGTATAGCGTCCAACCACTCCACCCCGGAGTCCTTGTAGGCCGGATAGGGTTTGTAATGGCTCATGCCGTGACCTCACCCAGCAGCGCGGCAATCTCGGCCTCCACCGCTTTGAGATCGGCATCGATCTCGGCCAGCGCACGCGGCGGCTGGTAGACGTAGAAGTAGCGGTTGAAGTTGATCTCGTAGCCGACGATACCGACCTGGCCATCCTTCGCATCGGTCTTGCCGCTGTCGATCCAGGCATCCGGTACATGGGGCAGCACTTCGCGGGCGAAGTAGTCGTCGATGCTTTGGTTAAGCGGCACGTTCTCGAACTCGCGCAGGTCGGCGTCGGCCTGTTGGTTACCCTTGTCGTCCAGCACCGGCTGGGCATTCGCGTCGCGTTCGCCGAAGCAGGCCAGCGCGGCTTTCAGCGCACCCTTGCCGAGCTTCTTGATGCCGGCGGTCTTGAGGAAGGCCGGCAGGTTGTCGAACTCGCCCTGCACACCAGCAAAGGCCTCGATCTGGTCAGCGCCCTTGGTGTGGCGGTAAGCAGCAAGCTTTTCCGGGGTGACAGAGAAGCGCAGGCGCAACGGGCGCTCGACGGTGATGCGCCGGTAACCGAAGTCGGTAGTGGCGAAGATCTTCGAGTTCGGACCTTCCTCGAACGCCTCGTGCAGCTTGGCGATTTCTGCGATCTGCTCGTCCGATAGGTACTTGCGCTTGCTGCCCAGGCTCTTGCGCATCGGCACGTGCATGGCGCTGGCGTCGATCAGCTGCACCTTGCCCTTGCGTAGCGCGTCCTTGTGGTTGGAAAGCACCCAGATATAGGTGCCGATGCCGGTGTTGTAGAACAGGTCGTTGGGCAGAGCGATGATCGCTTCCAACCAGTCGTTCTCCAGAATCCAGCGGCGGATCTCCGACTCGCCGGAGCCGGCCCCACCGTTGAACAGCGGCGAGCCGGACAGCACGATGCCGATGCGGCTGCCACCCAGTTCGACGGGCTTGCGCTTGGACAGCAGGTGCATCAGGAACAGCAGCGAACCATCGCCCACGCGCGGCAGGCCAGCACCGAAGCGGCCAGCGAAGCCTTGCTGACTGTGCTCGGCCTGTACCTGCTTCTGAACGTTCTCCCACTTCACACCGAACGGCGGGTTGGCCAGGCAGTAGTCGAACTGCTCATGGGGCAGGTGATCGTCGGACAGGGTGTTGCCGAGCTTGATGTTACGGGTGTCGTAGCCCTGGATCAGCTTGTCCGCAACGGAGATGGCGTAGGTTTCCGGGTTCAGCTCCTGGGCGTAGGGCACTAGGCGGGCATTGGGGTTCCACTCGTAGACCTGCTCGATGGCCGAAGACAGGAAGCCGCCCGTACCAGCCGCACAGTCGTACACGGTACGCACCACGCCATCACCATTGAGGGCCTGATGATCCGGCGCGAACACCAGGGTGGTAGCCAGGCGCACCACGTCGCGCGGGGTAAAGTACTGTCCGGCGTCGTCGTTGGATGATTCGGCAAACTTGCGGATCAAGTGCTCGAATACTAGCCCCATTTCATGGTTGCTGATTTTGTCCGGGTGCAGGTCGACCGCTGCAAACTTCTGCGCAACCAGATACAGCAGATTGGCCTTCTCCAGCTTCTCCAGCCAGCGGTCGAAGGCAAAGTGGTCGAAAACCTGGCGGGCGTTGGCAGAGAACTTTGCGATGTAGTCTTCCAGGTTGGCACGGGTACTGGTGGAGCCGACACTGGCCAGGGAAAACTGCGAGACGTTGTAGAAGGTGGCGCCGGCAGTGGTCGGCAGGATCAAGTCCATGTCCACGCCGCTGGCCTTCATCGCCTCGTACTGGCTGCGGACCTTGTCACGGGAGGGCTCCAGCACACACTCCAGACGACGCAACACGGTGAACGGCAGGATGATGCGGCCGTACTCGGAGGGACGAAAGGCCCCTAGCAGCAGGTCCGCGATGTTCCAGATAAAGGGAGCCAGGGTCTGTTGATGCACGTGCGTAGTTCCTTGTAGCGCCCCAAGGGAGAGCGTGAATGCTCAACCCCCACGAGTTAGCTTGATCGGGTGACGAACCTTAACCGCTCGTCTGCGGCCGAGCCAGTATTCGGTCTTGCTAGTCGTGGCGACTGTGTGAATATCCTTTGTAAGTTTTGCAGCTCTGCTCTGGGAGTGATACCGGGGCGGCCCAGCCGGCGGTGGCCCGTAAACACCGGCAGCGAACCACGAGATTTGTGCTTCGGCACTGCCTCCATCTCGGGGGTTCGCATCCCGCTTATTAAAAAAGCCCGCATCGTGAGGTACGACGCGGGCTTCTTCTTTTTTCAACACGCATAAAAGTATCAATACCTCTTTCCGCAAATTTAAAAAACCAAGCGAAAAATAGCCCCGCCGATACCAATTCACACTCCCGTCATAAAAAACCGGCGCTAACAGCGCGCCATTTCAAGAGTTTTTCATTTTTTTTTGCATTTTGCGAGAACCATTAGCTGCAGGGAAACCGGATAATCCCCACACAACCAACACACAGGGATATATCCATGACCAAGAACTTCTTCCAAATCGACTTAGAATGCATGGAAGGTGCAAAGCACAAAATCCTGCAGGAGGTATCTGAACTCCGTGACGCTTACATGATCAACAATTCCAGTTACAAGGAGATCCGCCCTGTGTTGGCAGTACTTGATGGCCAGTCGTTTGTAACGTGGCTGCCAAAAAACTCCGAAAACGAATTGGTAATCGAGTTGGCCACCTCGCCAATCGAGGCGTTGATGTGCGAATTTTGCTTCAACATGAGCGACGAAGAGGTAGAGATTTTTCTGGATGTAGAAGAGCAGATGCAGCCACTGCGTGAGCAACTAAGAATCATAGATGCGGCCATCAACGCTATTTTAAGTTTTAACGATTCAGCAAGTTCTAGCCATGGCAGATAACCGGGAAAGTCAGCTTGGGCGTGAACTGCCCAAGCTGATAGAAAGAGATTTTCCTTATCTGCGCGATGTGCGTGATTCGTTGGCGGCGCTCGCAAGGGAGGAAGCCTCAAATATTCAATATACGTACCGAAAGGCGCGCGAGGAATATCAGAAGAATATAAAAAAAGGGGGCGCTTGGGTTCACGATGTTCGCATTAAAGACACAGTAAGCGGCGCATACGTGGAGTGGTTCGCCTACAAAGGACGGTACGGAGACCAGTGCTACTCGGAAGGAATTCGAAGCGAGGGGCTACTAAGAATTCCCGCCAGCAAATTTAAAAAATGCTCAGCTGCAGAGTCCAGGGCGATCAAGGATGCAGAGGACGCATTCGAAAAGGTGCGAAAGCTTTGCCAGCATGTCTCGAAAATCTCTGAGGCCCTAAATTCAATTCCTCAAATGAGGCTAATAGGGGATCACTGTAAGCGTGAGCGCAAGCGTTTGAAATGGGAAGACATCATGGTAGCTGACAACTTCAGCTGTGATTGCGACGAGCCTTGCACAGATTGCATAACGTACTAGAAGAATCGACGAGCTCAACTAGAGCGCCCATGCAATCCACAGCTAGAAAACAACACAAATCGCGACCACTCTAAACCGTCCGCAATCGCACTATAAATCGGAGGAAAAGCCGAAAACATTGCCGCCCACGTCAACAAAATCATCAACCATCGGCAACCCAGTAGCCGGATTAATGCAAAACGTCGGCTGAGTATCAAATTGACAACTTACATCCACAAAGCTCCAGCCATTAACTTCTATGCAAGAGGCCGAATCCACAGCGGAGCCAGCGGAAACTACATTGCACTGTAGGCTGTCGTAAAACGCAGCAGAGAGCGTGTCATTAATAACCACCCCTTCGTTTTTAACCGGGTAGATGATAGTGATATACCCATCGTTTGTTTGCCGCGCGCTAAGCAGCCTTCGAAAAAATCCAAGCATCTAAAAACTCCTAAAACCAGCCCGCTATTTTTTCCGCACTGCCGGGCGATGGCGCCGAGCCAGGCAGAGCCACCTTGTCTGCATCCGACATTAAACGTAGATAATAACTTTCGCTGCCCTCTTGCAAACGGATGGAGAAAGTAATCTCGACCTCATAGAAGCCGGGCGCTTGCTCAGCCATTACCAATAGCTCTCGTAACTTTGATGAAAACTCTTGCACGTTTTATCCCTCTTAAGTCCGAGCAGATAATTACCCACGTAAGCGAAGAAGCAAGAGCCTCAGAACCCTTCACGCAAGCCTTTGCAGTGATATCATCTGGACATCACTCAGGCAGCGATAGCGCTGCACTCCGATCACGCCACGATCTATTAGGGATGAGAAATGAATAAAGCCATCTTGCTAATGGCCTGCGGGCTAGTTATGGCCGGTTGCGCAGGGACGCCCGCCGTATCGCCGACGAAAACGGACAGGGCAAATTCCGACTCCCTGGCGCTACAGGTGATGAAAGCCAACGGCTACTCAGCGGGCTTGAAGGACGCAGAAGTCGAATTGGAAGCGACGCCCAACTCGGGAGGCCTCACAGCCGATACCCTGAACGCACTCCTGCTCCGCGAACATCTGCTAGGACGCGCCACGCCGCTGCCAGGCGTACCGAACTCTGCAATGTCAGCCTTCTTCGTGCTTGAGCTTTTCAACGACCAAACCTACCTGCCAAGGCACGGCATGTGGATGCCGGTCTGGATGCCTCAAAGCCTCGCCCGCGACGCGCTGGATGCTCAGCAGAAGCTGACTGCAATCATTGAGCAAGCCGTAGCTGAATCACTGCCTGCCGGCTACCGGACCAAACCCTACGAATGGTCAAACAAAGCAGTCTTCGGGGCGGAATCAAGCTACCGAATACTCCGCGTGGATGGCCCGCTATGTGAGGATTGGTCCTGCGTGATCCGTGGCAGCCTCTCCAGCTCCGAACGTCCGACAAAGTCGTTCGATGCCAAGATGGTCCCGGTCGATACGCCGCCTTTCATACGGGACGGCGATGGCAGCTCATACCGATTGCGAGGCTTGGGCGGAGTTGAGCTGCACAAAGTCATTGAGGAATATGACGAAAAAGGCGCGGTTTCCGGCCATTGGCATCGCGTGAAGACCGAGCCGCTGTCGGGGTTCGATCATGCAGCGTTTTATCGTCGCCTCTCGACAGCGTTACCCGACTGGGCATTTATCTATTTCGGCCCCGAGTACGCGCATAACAACGCAGGCATCCCTTTAGTGCTTAACCGTGGCCAAGAGCTGCTTTTCGTGAAGCCAACGTCCAAACCATAACGCTTACTAACGCGGCTTACGGCTGCACCCACGATCTGAGCATCGACATCAGGCAAGAAGCCGCATTGCGGCATTTTCTGTTGCCAAACGGGATAGCCGACTGCCAACTCGGCAGTTGCTTACGGTTCGCCACATAGAAGCACAGCGGCAAAGTGGGCTATGGGTATACGTTTAGGTATACGCACCCGATCAAAATATACGCATGCGATGATTCTGTGGGCCCTAGATGCCTACTATTCGATTCCTGGTGCCGCACCACGATTTGAAGGCTCGCAGAAATGCGGGCCTTTTTCGTTTTAGGCTGAGCTCGCAATACTCCGGCGACCAATTCAGCCGAGCAGCTTGCGAGGAGATGCCGCAGATGCACGTAGCGACGCGCATCTCGTGGCATCGGTCGAGCTCGGTGGCGGTCAAGGTGCAACCCGTCGTACAAGACGCGCCGCCAGTGCGCCTATGGATGCCAGGGTCGCCAGCACGACCACGCCATTCCAGCCCCATTGCCCAAGCGCCAGGCTGCCCAGTCCCGCGCCGGTCGCCATCCCTAGGAAAACACCGGTGAACAGCACGGCATTCAAGCGACTGCGAGCCGGCGGGTCGATACCGTAGACGATGGTCTGATGAGCGACCAAGGTCGCCTGGATGCCGAAATCGAAGCCGATGGCGGCCACCACGATCACGCCCAACTGGATCTCCGGCGGCACCACTCCGACCAAGCCGAGGGCAGCGAAGGATGCGGCAGTCAGGGCCGCGCCCAGGCGTGTCACACGCTCCGGTCCGCGGCGATCGGCCAGGCGACCGGCCAAGGGTGCGGCGAGTGCGCCAGCGGCACCTGCCAGGCCAAAGGCGCCGGCCGCGGCGCTACCGAGTCCGAAATCGGCATGCAGCATGACGGCAAGCGTCGACCAGAATGAACTGAAGGCAACGGACAACAGGCCCTGGGAAACGGCCGCGCGGCGCAGGGACGGATGTAGCGACCAGAGTTTGAGCATGGAACAGAGCAAGGCGCCGTAGCCCAGCGACGAGGTCGGGGAGAACCGTGGCAACCCGTGCCAGGCGGCGAGCCCGATCAAGCCAATCGAGCCAGCCGCGAGCGCATAAACGGCACGCCAGCCGAGTTGCTCGGCGATCAGGCCGCTCATGACCCGCGAGAGCAGAATGCCCAGCAGCAGGCCGGTCATGACCGTGCCCACGACCCTGCCGCGTTGCGATTCGGGCGCCAGGGTCGCGGCCGCTGGAACGATGTCCTGTGCCAGGGTCGCGGCAAGGCCGATCACCAGGCTCGCAGCGAGCAACGTACCGACGCCCGGCGCGATGCTGCCGAGCAGCAGAGCCAGCATGAGCAGCACCGCCTTCGCCAGAATGATCCCGCGCCGGTCATAACGGTCACCCAGCGGCGCCAAGAGCAGAATGCCGAGCGCATAGCCAAGCTGCGTCAGCATCGGAACCATGCCGACAGCGCCTTCGCTGGCCTGGATCTCCGCACCGAGCACACCGAGGATCGGCTGGCTGTAATAGAGCGTCGCGACGCTGAAGCCGGCGCCTGACGCCAGGAGCAGAACAAGCCCTGGCGAGAGCAGACCCGAGCTGTTGGCGAGCGCCGGGGATGAATATGAGGAAGTCATGAGAAGGGTCCGGTCCGAACAGTGTCTGGTCATTCTCCATGTGCATGATCGACTGCTGTAGTAGGCTCATCTGCAGATCCGTTATGCGAGACACGTATGAACGACTACTCGACGGCTGGCATCGATCGCATCGATCTCTTGCGAACGTTCATCAGAATCGTCGATGCCGGCAGTCTCTCGGCGGCGGCGGCGCAACTGGGCACCACCCAACCCACGGTCAGTCGCCGGCTGCAGGCGCTGGAGCGGTCGCTCGGCCTGCAACTGCTCAATCGCTCGACCCACCGCATGCAGCTCACCGGTGATGGTGAGCGTTGCTACGGTTTCGCCCGACAGGTCCTCGAAAGCTGGAGCGAGATGGAAGCCGAGCTGCTCGGCGCGCGTGACGACCCGCGCGGCACGCTTCGGGCGCAGGTCCCGCACGCCTTCGGCCAGGACCAGTTGATCGCTCCGCTCGGCAAGTACCTGTCGCGCTACCCGAACGTCAGCGTCGAATGGGTATTGCATGATCGCTCGCCCAACTTCACGGCCGAGGGAATCGATTGCGCCATCCAGGTGGGCGTCATCGAGGACCCGTCCGTCGTTGCCATCCGCCTCGGCGAAGTCCCGCGCATTGTGGTGACCCATCCGTCGCTGGCTGGCGACGGCCCGCTGCCGCGGACCACCGAGCAACTCGAGCGTCTGCCCTGGTTGGCCCTGCGGACCTACTACACCGACGAGGTCGTACTGACATGCCAGGCGGACGGGCGCTCGCATCGCTTCGCGATCCAGCCACGCATGAGCACGGACAGCCTCTACGCCCTGCGCAGTGCGGCACTGGCAGGGCTTGGCGCGTGCGTCAGCTCCGCCTGGGTGGTTGCGCAGGACATCGAAGAAGGCCGGCTGATTCAGCTCGTGCCGCAGTGGCGAGCCGCTCCCCTGCCCGTCTACCTCATCTACCCGCACGCGCGCAGCTACCCCGCCAAGCTGCGCCTGTTCGCCGAAATCATCCGTACGGACATGCCCAACCTCGTCGGCATGACCTCACCGGGCATCGACGCGCTGCAACCGGCTGGCGTCGGCGCACGGACGGCTGCCCCCTGAGTTTCTACCACCGGCATTGCCTGGTTGGATCGAGCGTGTAGAATCCCGCGCCCCGAAATTCAGGAGACAGTACGGTGGTGATTCACTATTCCGCGCCCAATGGGAATGTCGCATGCGGGCGCACCGGCTCAAGCCTCAACAGTTCCGGCGATGCCGCTCAGGTTTCCTGCAAGCTGTGCCTGCGCAGCGTGGAAAAGGCTGTGAGCGAGCCTGTACGAAAGACACCGAGCCTCGCCGAACTGAGGGCTGCCGCGAAGGCGGCGAAGACCACGGCGGGTGCACCCGCAGCCGTGGCGAAGACAGCGACGACGGCCCCCGCAGCGGCAGCGAAAACTGCAGCGAGTGCGCCCGCAGCGCCGGTAAAGACCGCCCCGACTGCGCCAGCAACGACAGCGAAGCCGGCTTCCATCCTGTCCGCACGCGCCGAATGGCAGAAGCGCCTGGAGCAGTTGCCGGGGCGCAATCGCCTGCCTCGTGGCGTAGCGCGGCAGGCGTTCATCTAGCCCGCAGAACGGCGCTGCCGGTCAGTCCTGCCGAATGCGCAGGCCTGGCCAGGTTTCAGACCAGCCCTTCGTGGCCAGGCGCTCCAGATAGACCTGTCGCTTGCCGGCTCGAAAGGCCGCCGTGGGTCGGACGATCAGATCGAACAGATCGTCCAGCCCCAGCGGGGCCGCCACCTCGATCTCCTCCAGCGCTCCCAGCCTCACCCCTACTGCAGTGGCCGTTTCCGGCCAGTGGGTCATCGCGTCCACTGCCGACCGGTAGGGCTGATCCGCGTTGTGCAGGTGCATGCGGGCCTGGTTCTTCACCGACCAGTTGAGCGAGCCGTCGGAGCGCCGCAGTGCCGCCTCGAGCCCGGTATCCAGCGCCTTGTCGGGCCGGTCGGGGTCGAACCAGATGACATCGATATCCGCAGGCAGCGGGCTGCTGTCACGCCCATGCAGGTGATCCCACACCGCACTGCGCACAAAACCTGCAGCCACCCAGCAATCCGGCAGGGCGAGCGCCTTCACAAGATCGAGCACCCGCATGCGCGGCGGGTCGGCCGTGATGATGGCGCGCAATCGGGCGTGTGTGTGCATGAGGTGCTCCGCGAGGGCTGGCCGCACAGGCTATCAGCCTGCACGCCGCCAGTGCGCGACTCGGCGAACCGCCCCGGCCGACGGCCCTCTAAACCTGCATCACGTCAGAGGAGGCACGCATGGACAACTACCACATCAACGCCACCGATAACGGTTGGGAACTGCGCAAGCAGGGGGCGACCCGCGCTTCGAAGACCGCTGCGACCAAGGATGAGATGCTGCAGGTGACCGCAACCTTCCTCGAAGGCAAAACGGCCTCGGTGAAGATTCACAAGAAGGACGGCAGCATCCAGGAGGAGCGGACCTACCCGCGCAGTGCCGACCCGCATCAGACGAGGGGCTGAGGGGTGTAGCGGAGACAGATACGCGGCATTTGTCCGCCGGAAAACGCTGTTGGCCAACGGTAAGCAGGCTAAGCCAGCCGACCGCACTCATCGGCAGCTCGGCGGAGACCCCGGCCCTGCGACATCTAACATGCGCTTCAGCGCCGTAGGCAAGCGCAGCTCCTTGTATCGAGCTTCGGCGGCGGGCCAGGCTGCGTTGCCTCATAGCACCCTCGCACAAGACGCCGGCGAGAATCCGGCGATGCGGGGTAAGCTTGCTCACACCGCATCCCTTACGCACTGGCTGACGCAGCGCCGCGACCACTGCCAAACCAGGCGAGACAGGCGGGCGGCTATTTCATCGATCTCCGCTTCGGAGCAGATCAACGGCGGCAGCAGGCGGATCGTCCTTTCCCGCGAAACGCTGATCAGCAGGGCCTCATCCTTCAATGCGCAGGTCAACAGCTCGGTACATGGACGATCGAGCTCGATGCCTACCATCAGCCCCAGTGCGCGAATCGCTACAACGCCTTCACACCCCGCGAGCCCCTGGCGAAGAGCGCCTTCCAGGCGCTGCCCCATGACTCTCGCACGTTGCGGTATGCGATCTCGCTCCATCACATCGACGACGGTGCAGCCAATTCGACAGGCCATCGGGTTGCCGCCAAAAGTAGAGCCGTGGTGGCCGGGCGAGAAGAGGTCCGCCGCGGTGCCTCTGGCTAGACACGCACCGATTGGATAGCCGTTACCAAGACCCTTGGCCAAGGTGATCACGTCCGGCAACACTCCCGCATGCTGATACCCGAACCATGCCCCGGTGCGACCGAAGCCGGTCTGTACCTCATCGACCATGAACAGCCAGTCGTTCGCCGTGCAAAGGTCGCGCAGCGCCTGCATGTACTCAATCGGCGCAATGCGTACGCCGCTCTCGCCTTGGACTGGCTCGACCAGCACCGCGACGATATTTGAGAACTGCGACGCGAGCGTCCTTACCGCGTCGATGTCGGCGTATGGCACCCGCATGAATCCCGGCATAAGTGGCTCGAAGCCACGCTGCACGCCGGGGTTACCGGTTGCGGCCAGCGTTGCGAGTGTGCGGCCGTGAAAGCTGTTCTCCATTACCACTACGAGCGGATGGGCCACGCCTCGCCGGCTTGCATGCAAGCGCGCCAGTTTCAGCGCCGTCTCATTTGCCTCCGCTCCCGAGTTGCAGAAAAACGCTCGACGCATTCCGGATATCGCACAAAGCCTCGAACCGAGCGAGTCCTGCCACTCGATGCCGAACAGATTCGAGGTATGCATCAAACGACCCGCCTGATCGGCAACGGCGGCGGTTATTTCAGGGTGAGAGTGACCGAGATTGGTTACGGCAACCCCCGCGATGGCGTCGAGGTATTCGCGCCCGTGGGTGTCCCAGAGGCGGGCGCCCTTCCCGTGGGTGAAGTAAACCGGCTGCCTGGCATAAGCATGCATCAGATGAGAGCTTTGACCGTCCATGCCCCTTCACTCCGCTGGCGAGAGAAGCGCTGAACGCTGCGTTACGGGCCTGAAGCTGCGCTCCGTACCCAGTACTCGGATTCCGCTGGGCCCGACCTCCAGGTAGCGCCGTTCGCCATCGGATACCTGCATCTCGATGCAATAGCCCTCGGCCGCAGGCAGACGTTGAGCGATGTCTTGTACGGCCTCCAAAGCCCATGGCGCATCGGACTCAAAATGACCTAGATGCTTTTGGTCACGGCGAATGTTCAGACGATAGACGGGCATGGGGTCATTCCTTGGCGAAGAGAGAGGTGCCAAATGCAGGCAAGCGCAGCTCAGCCGAATTGCTTTGGCGTGTAATGGCAAGGGAATCAATGACTTGGCGGCAGGAAAACTTGACGGCGTGGGTAAGCTCCAATTCCCTCAGCAATGAGGCGGCCAGGGCTGCACTGAAAAAATCGCCGGTACCCTTGGGCGATACGCTGACTCGCTCGTGCTCGATCACCTCTGCAGACTCTTTCGTCACCACCACCACGTACATACGTTCGTTTGGCCACTCATGTTGAGCGGCACTGGTGACGACAACCCACTGAGTACGCCCGGTCAGCAGGCTGCGTGCGGCATCGATAACCTGTTCAACGGTCTCGACACGGCGGCCGGATAGCCGAGCCAGCTCGAATGCGTTGGGCGTGAGCCCGTGGGCGAACCGAAGCAAATGAGCCTGAAAGGCATTCACCATGGCCGGCTCTACATACATACCGCAGTCGTCATCACCCAAGACCGGGTCCAACTGGACGCGTATATCGGGAAATTTCTCCAATACCGTGCCCAACCAACGGGCCAGGACCGCCGCCTGCGTGGTGCTGCCCAGATAACCCACGAGGACAGTTCTCACCGAACGCAAGGCGCCGCGCGCCTCCAGATCTTTCAGGTAACCGGCGAACCAGCTGGTCGGAAGCGCACCGCCATGGTGGGTTAGGTAGTGGGGGGTATTGCTGAGTACGACAGTGGGCACGGCGCCAACGCAGAGACCGCTTGCCTGCAGGACAGGCACCGCGATGCTGTTACCAACGCACCCATAGACCACCTGCGATTGAATCGAGATCACGTCCAGTGGAAGCGGCTCAGTACCCGAAACGCCGGCGAAATCGATGCTCACAGCCATCACACATAATCCAATTGCAGCCTGCTGGTGATCCACGGCTGAAGCGGTTCGCAGCTCTAGCTGCGTCGATCCGATAGCCCATGAGGTAGCAACCGCTTTGGCAAAGTGTAAGATTGTCCTGTGCTCAAGTAAACATTGTCATAGGACAATATGAAAATTATAAGCAAGACCGCAAACGACATCTTCGAAACGATACGAAGCCAGGTGCAGGCGCAACAGCTGAGTCCCGGCCAGACATTGCCGCCCGTTCGCCAACTGGCATCGGAGCTTGGGGTCAATCGCAATACCGTCGCCGCTGCATATAAGCGCCTGGTCGCGGCAGGCGTTGCCGAGACCCGAGGTCGCCTGGGCACGGTTATTTGCGAAACAGTCGGGCCCGGTGAGCAGGAAGGCGGTATCGGTCATTCTCGACTGACCGATTTATCGAGCGGCAACCCGAATTCGCTATGGCTACCTGACCCGGCGCTCGCACTGGCACAGCGGCAACCGCGCCTGCGACTCTATGGCGACGCGCCGGTTGATCCGGGCTTTCACGACGTAGCCTATCGATGGTTGGCTGACGATTGCCCCTCGCCTCCGGAAATCGACCTGGCCCATGGCGCTGTCGACGCAGTTGAGCGCCTGCTGGCCGCCTACCTGGTGCCTGGCGACAAGGTTGTGGTCGAGAGCCCTTGCTTCATCAGTAGCATCAACACGCTGCGCATCGCTGGCTTGCAGGCAGTCGGCGTACCTGTCGACGAGCAAGGGTTGCAAGCCGACGGGCTTGATGCTGCCTTGGCGAAGGGCGTGCAGGCGGTGCTGATCACCCCTCGCGCTCACAACCCTACCGGCTCGAGTTTGAGCGCTGAGCGGGCTGCACAAATACGCGCCGTGCTTGAACGACACCCTCAGGTTCTAGTGCTTGTAGATGATCACTTCGCACTGTTATCCGAAGCGCAATTCCACCAGGTCATCCCCGCATCCAGCCGACGCTGGGCGCTGATCAGGTCCGTATCCAAAGCGCTTGGCCCGGATCTGCGACTCGCTGCTATCGGCAGCGATCGGGAAACATCACAGCGGCTTCGATTGCGGCTGGCTTCAGGCACAACCTGGGTGAGTCACCTTCTGCAAGATATCGCTCATACCTGCCTGACCTCGCCACTGGTCGGAGCGCAAATCGAACGCGCTCGAGCGGACTACAAGCATCGCCGAGATCTTCTGATCGCCGCACTGAGTACCCATGGTGTACGGGCCGGACATCCGTGTGATGGGCTCAACGTCTGGGTGCCGCTTGATGAAGATGTCGAGCCGATCATTCTCCATCTGGCCCAGCGAGGCTGGGTCGTGCGCAGCGGCACGGGCTTCACCGTGCAAGAGCAGGTGCGCGGCATCCGTATCACTACCTCGACGATGGACGCGAACCAGGCGGCCCGTTTCGCCGAAGACTTGAGCCTTTGCATGCAATGACCCAGCGCCCCAGGTGATTTGCTGCACTCGTTCAGTTAACCGTTCGGCGACGCTGCTTCAATGCATGAGCAACATCGCGCGCCAAAGCCGGCACGCTGATAGGGTTCAGGTTGCCGATACTGATCCGTACAGCCGCCGGGCTTTCCAGCCTGAACGGCGATCCCGCCTGGATGGCCCAGCCCAGCGATGCCAGCGTCTGGACCACAGAGGTCTCGTCCGAGACAGGCAACCACACATGCAAGCCCTCCCCCTGAGTGGGCACGGCTACGCCTAAGTCGTTCAGCCCCCGGACCAGAGCCGAACGCCGTTGCAAATACTCAGCCCCCACTGCCGATAGGCGACTGCTATCGAGCATCTTTTGCCAGAGGCGTCCTGCAAGCCTTTGTAGCAACAGGCTGACCCACCGGGGGCCGAGGGCCTGCTGGTGGTGCATGCTCTTGAGCACGCTGGGGGTGCCTGTGACCACCGAAACGCGCAGGTCAGGCCCCAGGAATTTGCTGACCGATACAACGTAGACCCAACTAAGAGGCTCACGACTGAAGTTCAAGGGTTCGGCAACGCTGAGCGGCCCCCAATGATCGTCAAGAATGAGCAGCGTATCGGGCGCATCTGCAAGGTTGTCGAGCCACTCTTTCCATCGACGCTCGCTTATGCAAAACCCGGTGGGATTATGCGCACGCGGCGTCAAGATGACCGCCGCCGCCGAGCGAAGGATTTCAGTAGAGGGGACCATCGCGCCCTCTTCGTCTACCGGGACGGGAACAGCCTTGAGTCGCAGGCTCGCCAGTAATGCCAGCGCTGGCGGCCAGCAAGGATCTTCCACGATTACCTTGTTTCCTGGCCGGCAACGCAGGCGAAGCGCGCGCTCTACGGCGTCGAGCGCTCCCGAATAGATGCCCAGCTGCTGACAGGGAATTCTCTGCTCAGCCAGCCACCGGCCCGCAACATCAAGCAGCTGTGGGTCATTACTTTGCACGTCATAGCCGGACTGGCTTTCCGTGAGCCAGCCAGACTCAATGGCAGGCAGTGTAGCCCCGTCAATATTTCCAGAGGCCATGTCCCGCAAACCTTCCGGAATGGTGGTTTGCGTCTCGGCCGTCGGCATCTCGCTCGCCACACGCGTACCGCGCCGTCCGTCGGTAACTATCAGGGCGGCATCACGCAGCAGCTTATAGGCCGCCGCCACAGTGTTTGGGCTGACTTGAAGCTGCTGTGCGAGTGATCTGACGGCAGGCAGCAGGGCGCCATCCGGGTAAAAACCCGAACGAATTTGCTGTTCGATCGACTCAGCGATCTCGACAGCGGTCGATCCGCTAGCTATTGTATTCATACATTTATTCTATTGTATTGGTACATAAATGCAAACCGCCCTTGTCATTCGCTTTCTCGCTTTCGAAGATCTCGGCTCGCTGCAGCAGATTCTTGATGGACGTGGATACAAGATCGAAACACTGGACGCGAACCTCGACTCGTTTGCGGGCCTCGATCCGTCAGCCCACGATCTGGTCATCGTTCTCGGCGGCCCGATAGGGGCTTTCGACGAAGCGAAGTACCCATTCCTCAAATCCGTGCTTTCGTTCGTCGAACAGCGGCTTCAGCGCGGCAAGAAAATACTGGGAGTTTGCCTTGGCGCTCAGCTGATAGCACGAGCACTGGGCAGCAACGTCGGCCCCATGGGGAGAAAAGAGATCGGCTTTGCGCCGATATCGCTCACGGACGAAGGTCTGCAGTCCTGCCTTGAGCCCTTGAGTAGCGGCGTGCCGGTACTGCACTGGCATGGCGATCAGTTCGAAATCCCAGAGGGAGCGACGCGCCTGGCAGCAACCGACACCTGCCCGAACCAGGCGTTTTCCGTAGGCAACTCGGTTCTCGCCCTGCAATTCCACCTTGAGGCCAATCCGCAGCGTATTGAGCATTGGCTGGTCGGCCACGCAGGTGAGCTCGACAGCATCAAGCTCGACCCACGAGTGCTCAGAGAGCAGGCGCAGGCATGCGCCGACGAACTGCTCGCGGCCGCGCAGACGGTGTTCGCGTCCTGGCTGGATAGGAACTGACGGAGCCGCATAGATGCTACTCGGGAAGATTCAAACCATCATGACCGGAACAGCTGTGCCATTCACGCGGCCCGAGACCTTCAGTGGAATCGATAAAAGACCGCGCACAGGGTCGGTCAGGGTCGGGTTTGAGGGGCTCGAAGGTGACGAGCAAGGTGATAGGCGTGTGCATGGCGGGCCGGACAAGGCCATCCACCACTACCCGTACGAGCATTATCACCACTGGAGGCAAACGTTCGGTGATCGGCCGCTACTAAGCGCTCCCGGCGCCTTTGGCGAAAACCTATCGACCGTAGGGCTAACCGAAGAAAACATCTGCATGGGCGACATCCTCTCGTGCGGAACCACAGTGCTGGAGGTTTCGCAGACTCGCCAGCCCTGCTGGAAGCTCGATGATCGGCTTGGCACCAAGGGCGCAGCACTCGAAATGCAGCGTAGCGGCAAAGTTGGCTGGTACTACCGAGTGCTTGAGCCGGGCGTCATCGAAGCCGGCGCGACGCTGAACCTGCTCGATCGCCCACACCCCGAGTGGCCACTGCGCAGCGTGCTGCAACTCCTCTACATCAACACGATGGACCTGGACGCACTAGTGCGTTTGCAGTCGCTTCGATTGCCGCCCTCCTGGCAGAAGATTGTGGAAAATCGCATCAAGACCAGCACCGTTGAGTCCTGGGCCAAGCGTCTGGGTGGGCCGGAATCCAGCCGCTAGCAAAACAACTGGCCACACGCGTTCCCGCTCGGATATCCGCCTTCATTCTCGAGATCCAAATGTCCAATAACAACCAGTCCGCCACCCCGCCATCCAAAATGGCGTTCAGCCGAATTGACCGTCTACCTGCATATGTTTTCAACGTAACCGCAGAGCTGAAGCTCGAAGCGAGACGCAGAGGGGAGGACATCGTCGATCTCGCTATGGGCAACCCAGACGGCGCGACGCCGCCACATATCGTGGCAAAGCTCTGTGAGGTCGCTCAGCGGGACGACACGCACGGGTATTCGAGTTCAAAAGGCATTCCCCGGCTGCGCCGCACGATCACCCAGTGGTACCAGAGCAGATACAACGTGGAGATTGATCCGGAAACCGAGGCAATCGTGACGATCGGCTCCAAGGAAGGGCTGGCGCACTTGATGCTCGCGACGCTGGACGCCGGAGACACGGTGCTAGTGCCCAATCCAAGCTATCCGATCCATATCTACGGTGCGGTGATCGCCGGCGCTCAAGTTCGCTCCGTTCCACTTGTGTCAGGCGTGGACTTTTTCATCGAGCTGGAGCGGGCCATTCGTGAGTCCATTCCGACACCGAAGATGATGATCTTTGGCTTTCCGTCGAACCCGACGGCGCAATGCGTCGAACTCGATTTCTTCGAGCGGGTGATCGCGCTCGCCAAGCAATACGGCATCTTGGTCGTGCATGACCTCGCCTACGCGGACATCGTGTTCGATGGCTGGCAAGCCCCCTCGATCATGCAGGTACCTGGAGCCAAGGATGTAGCAGTCGAGTTCTTCACGCTGTCGAAAAGCTACAACATGGCCGGATGGCGCGTTGGTTTCATGGTGGGCAATGCCGAACTCGTCAACGCGCTTGCGCGAATCAAGAGCTACCACGACTACGGCATGTTCACCCCGCTTCAGGTTGCCGCAATAGCCGCACTGGAGGGTGACCAGGGCTGCGTGAAAGAGATCGCTGAAACCTACCAAGTCCGCCGAGATGTACTGGTTTCAGGATTGCGAGCCATCGGCTGGATGGTCGAGCAACCCAAGGCAACCATGTACGTCTGGGCGAAAATCCCTGGGCGATATCAGCACCTGGGCTCGCTGGAGTTCGCCAAAAAGCTGATGGCAGACGCCAAAGTCGCGGTCTCTCCCGGGATCGGCTTCGGCGAGTATGGCGATGATCACGTCCGCTTCGCGCTGATAGAAAACCAGAGCCGCATCCGCCAGGCGCTGCGCGGGATTCGATCAATGCTGAAAGCCGATGGCTCTATTTAACGCGGCCTCCGCGCATCAGTCGCCTAGCACAGACGGTAACGTAAGAAGATAGGAAAGCGATCCGGCAGGTGCAGACGCTGCGTACCGCGCTGACGCAGTGAAGTACATCCCCTTCCGAATCGGCTTGGCCTCGGCCGACAACTGCCGCACCCTGTGGGCAGTCGCCCTATTCAACGAGGCTCCCGATGCGTATCACCCTGTTCAGCAGCAAGCCCTACGACCGTGACAGCTTCCGAGCCGCCAATCAGGCACATGGCTTCGAGCTGCAATTCCTCGAATCGCGCCTCGATCCCGACACCGTGGCGCTGGCCGCGGGCGCTGAGGTGGTCTGCCCGTTCGTCAATGACGTGCTGTCGGCGCCCGTGCTGGAGAGGCTCGCCGCTGGAGGCACGCAGCTGATCGCCCTGCGTTCGGCGGGCTACAACCACGTCGATCTGCCCTGTTCCCAGCGCCTCGGCCTACCGGTAGTACGGGTGCCGGCCTATTCGCCGCACGCGGTGGCCGAGCACACCGTGGCGCTGATCCTGGCACTCAACCGGCGCCTGCCACGGGCCTACAACCGTACCCGCGAGGGCAATTTCTCGCTGCAGGGGCTGACCGGCTTCGATCTGGTCGGCAAGCGGGTCGGCGTGGTCGGCAGCGGGCAGATCGGCGCTGTGTTCGCGCGGATCATGCTCGGTTTCGGCTGCGAGGTGCAGCTCTACGACCCCTTCCCCAACCCGGAGCTGGAGCGCCTCGGCATGCGTTATGTGGCGCTCGACGAGCTGCTCGCCAGCAGCGATATCGTCAGCCTGCACTGCCCGCTGACCGAGCAGACGCGCCACCTGATCAACCAGCAGAGCCTGGCGACCATGAAGCCGCGCGCCATGCTGATCAACACCGGCCGTGGCGCGCTGATCGACACGCCGGCACTGATCGGCGCGCTGAAGAGCGGCCAGCTCGGCTATCTGGGGCTGGACGTCTATGAGGAAGAGGCCGGGCTGTTCTTCGAGGACCACTCCGGCCTGCCGCTGCAGGACGATGTGCTGGCGCGGCTGCTGTC
This sequence comes from Stutzerimonas kunmingensis, assembly GCF_900114065.1. Classification (GTDB taxonomy): domain Bacteria; phylum Pseudomonadota; class Gammaproteobacteria; order Pseudomonadales; family Pseudomonadaceae; genus Stutzerimonas; species Stutzerimonas kunmingensis. The sequence goes on along the minus strand of NZ_FORS01000008.1, from coordinate 153,165 downwards.
GTTTCCCAACGTCATCGTCACCGCGCACCAGGCATTTCTCACCGACGAGGCGCTGGCTGCGATCGCAGGCACCACGCTGGGCAATGTCGCGGCCTGGCAGGCCGGGCAGATCAGCAATCAGGTCAGCGGCTAGCGGCCTGTGCGGTGGGTAGGTTGAGGCAAGTTCGGATGAGCAGCAACACAGTATCGGGGCCATGGCGCCGAAATTGACCAACTGAACTTAGCAAAGGCCACTAACGGGCTGGTTTTTCGTCGAGCTGGCGCAGGCGCGCCTTGAGCAGGACCGGGAAGCGCTTGAACCAGGTCTGGTTCAACGGCGAGGGATGCGGCAGCGGGTGCAGGGTGAAGGTTCGGGCCCGCCCCTGCTCGTCCTGTAGCTCGACGTCGACGCTGGCGGTGAAGCGGTCCTCACGCTGCCAGAAGTCTTGCAGGCGCTGGCGCGTCTCACGCGTCTGGTCGATGCCGAACCAGAGGAACGCCTCGCGCCCGAGGGTGATGATGTGCCGCCCGCGCCAGTTGTCCACCAGCAACTGGCGCATCAGCGGATGGAAGCGGCGCTTGACTGCCATCGACCAGGCCTTGTTGCCGACCTGCTTGTACGGCACGGTGTTGATCCAGAAGTAGTGCCGCCCCAGCGCCCGCCCCGCCTCGAAATCCGGCATCTGCTCGCCATGCAGGTGGCGATAGAGCACGCGGCGGACGATCTGCCCGCCGGAGCCGATGAAGGGCTCGCCATGGCGGACCTCCTCGCGGCCTGGGTCACGACCGAAAAAGCAGAGCGGCGCATCGGCGTCGCCAAGACCGATGATTGGCTCCAGCGGATCACGCTCTAATGCTTGGTAGACCGGTCGATCGATGCCATCGGTGTGCGCGGCAAGCTCGCGCAGCGCCTGACATATCTCGGTGGGTAGCGTCATTGCCTGTGGCTCAGAAGTCGCTTTCGTCGACCAGCTCGACTGCGGCGGCTTCCAGCGCATAGGCGGCATCGGCCAGATCGTTGCTGACCGGCTCGATTTGCAGGCGACCGTCCACCCACAGCGGCGCGTAGATGTCCTCCAGGGCGATGCCCTTCGGGTAGCGCACCAGCACGATCTGGTTCGGCGGCGGCGGCGGTACGTGAATGCAGGCGCCCGGATAGGGCACCAGGAAGAATTCGGTGCTGCGCCCGCGCGCGTCGCTCTCCAGCGGCACCGGATAGCCGCCCAGACGGATCTCGCGGCCATTCAGTTCGGCGACGGTCTTGGCCGAGTACATCACCGCCGGCAGCCCGGCGTCCTGCTTCAGCCCGCCCTGATCGCTGAAGCCGGCATCTTCCGGCGTCGAGTGGTCGATTTCGGGCATTTCCTCCAGCGCCTGGCGGTCCTCGGGCGGCATCAGCTCGAGCCAGTCGAGTTCGGGCGGCGTGGCCTGGGCGTGGGAAACAAGTGCGAGACAGCAGAGCAGCGAGAGGACGAATGTGCGCATAAGGCAACTACATGAGAGAGAACGGGGCCACTGGGCGCGGCCCCCGGTGGATCAATGTTTGCGGCTGGTGACCATGCCGTAGATGACCAGCAGGATGATCGCACCGACCACCGCGCCGATAAAGCCTGCGCCTTCGCCCGCCTGGTACAGACCGAGCGCCTGTCCGCCATAGGTCGCCAGCAGCGAGCCGCCGATACCGAGCAGGATGGTCATGATCCAGCCCATGCTGTCGTCGCCGGGCTTGAGGAAACGCGCGATGAGGCCAACGATGAGGCCGATGATGATGGTGCCGATGATGCCCATGGATAAGCTCCTGAGGTCCGAAAGGTGGGTAACCAATCGGACCCGAGGGCTCTGTCACCGTTCGCCGAAGCCTGACGGCCGGGCGTCAGGAATGCGGGATCAGCGTCTCTACGGCGGTGATCTGCCGGTCGAGGGTGGCGCGATCGGGGCAGCGCAGGGTGGCGTGGCCAACTTTGCGTCCGACCTTGAAGGCCTTGCCGTAGTGATGCAGATGGCAATCCTCGATGGCGATGACCTTTTCCACCGGCGGAACTTCACCAATGAAGTTGAGCATGGCGCTCTCGCCCAGCTTGGCGGTCGAGCCCAGCGGCAGACCGGCGACGGCACGCAGGTGGTTCTCGAACTGGCTGCACTCGGCGCCTTCGATGGTCCAGTGCCCGGAGTTGTGCACGCGCGGGGCGATCTCGTTGGCCTTCAGGCCGCCATCGACCTCGAAGAACTCGAAGGCCAGCACGCCAACGTAGTCGAGCTGCTTGAGCACACGACCGACATAATCCTCGGCCAGCGCCTGCAGCGGATGATTACTACTGGCCACCGACAGCCGCAAGATGCCGCTCTCGTGGCTGTTGTGCACCAGCGGATAGAAGCAGGTTTCGCCGTCGCGGCCGCGCACGGCGATCAGCGAGACTTCCCCGGTGAAGGGCACGAAGCCCTCGAGGATGCACGGCACGCTGCCCAGCTCGGCGAAGGCATTGCTCACATCGGCCGGCTTGCGCAGCAGCTTCTGGCCCTTGCCGTCGTAACCCAGGGTGCGGGTCTTGAGCACGGCTGGCAGGCCGATGCTGGCCACCGCGGCGTCGAGGTCGGCCTGGGACTGGATATCGGCGAACTCCGGGGTGGGAATGCCGAGATCCTTGAACATGGATTTCTCGAACCAGCGATCACGGGCGATGCGCAGCGATTCGGCGCTCGGGTAGACCGGCACGAACTGCGAGAGAAAGGCCACGGTTTCAGCCGGTACGCTCTCGAACTCGAAGGTCACCAGATCCACCTCGTCGGCCAGCCGGCGCAGGTGGTCCTTGTCGTCGTAGTCGGCGCGGATGTGCTCACCGAGGGCCTGGGCGCAGGCATCCGGTGCCGGGTCGAGGAAGGCGAAGCTCATGCCCAGCGGAGTGCCCGCCAGGGCCAGCATGCGGCCCAGCTGGCCGCCACCGATCACACCAATTTTCATATCAACGGCCCTTCAGTAGGCGGCAGATCGAGCGCGCGCGTCGCGCGGCGCAGGAAAGCAAGTTTATACCCGCCAGCGGGCGTCGCCGCGCCGGCAGGGTCGGCTCAGACGCGTGGGTCCGGGCTGTCCAGAACGGTCTGGGTCTGCTCGTCGCGGAATTTCTTCAGTGCCTGGTGATACTCGGGAAACTCGTGACCGAGGATGCTCGCCGACAGCAGCGCGGCGTTGATCGCGCCGGCTTTGCCGATGGCCAGGGTGGCGACCGGCACGCCCGCCGGCATCTGCACGATGGACAGCAGCGAATCGACGCCGGAGAGCATCGAGGACTGCACCGGCACGCCGAGCACCGGCAGGTGCGTCTTGGCGGCGCACATGCCCGGCAGATGGGCGGCACCGCCGGCGCCGGCGATGATCACGCGCAACCCGCGGGCTTCGGCCTGTTCGGCGTACTGGAAGAGCAGGTCCGGGGTGCGATGGGCGGACACCACCGTCACTTCATGGGGGATGCCCAGCTTTTCCAGCATGTCGGCGGTGTGGCTCAGGGTGGACCAGTCGGACTTGGAGCCCATGATCACGCCTACCAGTGCGCTCATCGTCGTGCCTCTCATTGGGCGCCCGCGGGCGCGTCAAGAACAACAAACCACGCAAAAGAGCGTGGCCTGGACAGTCGCGGACCGACCTTGGCCGCCCGCGCGAAAGCCGCGCAGTATAGCGCAAGGCGTGACCAGCCAGTACCCCGCGCTACTGCAGCGCAGCAGGCGCCAGGCGTGGCAGTTCGATCCAGAAACGGCTGCCGACGCCAGGTTCGCTGTGCAGTCCCAGCTGGCCGTTCATCAGGCGGGCGAACTCCAGGCACAGCGACAGCCCTATACCGGTGCCCTGAATCATGCTGTTCTCGCGCCCGAGCCGCTGGAAGGGTTCGAACACCTGCGCCTGCTGCGTGGGCTCGATGCCCAATCCCGTATCCTCGACCAACAGCCGCACATGCCCCGGGCTGGTTTCGGTACGCAGGCTGATGTGGCCATCGGGGACGTTGTACTTCATCGCGTTGGACAGCAGGTTGAGCAGCACCTGGCGCAACCGACGCGGCTCGGCAAGCACCTGCAGTGGCTCATCCGGCAACTGCAATTGCAGATGCAGGCCGCGTTGCTGAACCTCGAGCGAGACCAGTTCGGCGCACTCGCGCATCAGTTTGCAGACGTCCACCGCCTGCAGTTCGAGCTGCGCCGGTTCGTTCTGCAGGCTGGACCACTCGAGAATCTCGCCCAGCAGCTGGTTGAGATGGCGGCTGGCAAGCAGGATCTCGTCGAGGTATTCCGCCGCCTCGGATTGGCTCTCGTCGTCGCAGTCCATGCGCATCAGCTGGGCGAAACCGAGAATCGCATTGAGCGGCGTGCGCAGTTCATGGCTGATACCCGAGAGCAGCCGGCCCTTCGCTTCGCTGGCAGCCTGGGCCTGCAGGGTCGCCGCGCGTAGTTCTTCCTCGACCCGCTTCAGCGCGTCGATATCCACATGGGTACCGGCCAGTATCTTCGCCACGCCGGTATCCGGATCATGTTCAAGCACACGCGCGCGGCTGAGCAGCCAGTGGTAGTGGCCCTGGGTATCGGCGAAGCGGTATTCGGCCTCGTAGCGCTGCTGCAGCCCGCGGCTGACGCGTTCGATCTGCGCCAGCGCCTGCGGCAAGTCGTCGGGGTGGATACGGCGACGGAACTCGCTATCGCTGAGCTGCCCCGACGGCAGGCCGAAGCGCGTCCCCATACCGCCGCGTATACGCAGCCGGTGGTTGGGCATGTCATATTCCCAGAGGCTCTCGGTTGCGCTTTCCAGCACCAGTTCCAGTCGTCGTTGCGCCTCCCAGCGCTCGGACTCGCTATAGGCCAGGCGGCTGCCAATGTCCTGGGTGTGGCGACACATTTCGTCCAGTTCGCGGATCTGCGACTGGGCCGGCTGCGGCTGCCAGCGGCCGACGCCGATCTCGCCGAGCATCCGCGAGATGCCGGCGATGGGCGTCAGCAGCGCGCCGCTGAGCTGGCGTGCGCGCAGCCACATGAGGGCGAAGAAACCGATATAGAACAGCACCAACCCGGCGATCAGCAGATAGCCGATCTGCTGATAACGGCTCGCCAGGGCATTGGTCTGGCGAAATACCGCGGCCTCATCGACCACCGCCAGCAGGTGCCAGCCGGTCTGCGCCACAGTGGTCCAGGCCACCAGCTGCGGCCGGCCGCCAAGCATCACCTGCTGTACGCCGCTGCTGGCCCCGGAGATCGCCGCGGCGAGTTCAGCGGTTTCCGGGCGGCGATCAAGCTGGAAATCCTCCGGTTTGAACACCTCGCGGCGGATGGCATCCAGATAGGAATGCTCGGTCAGCTCGGCCAGGCCGAAATCCGCTTCGCCAGGTTCGGGCAGCGCCATGATCGACAGATCATCGCTGACCAGCATGGCGTAGCCACCCCAGGGCACCTGCACCTGGCCGATCTGCTCGAGGATGCCGCTGACGGTGATGTCGATGCCGACCACGCCTTCGAGAAAATCGCCGCGGTACACCGGCGCGGTCGCCGACATCATCCAGCCGTGCCCGGCCGGGTCGAGGTAGACATCGGTCCACACTACGCCGCGCGACGGGTTGTGCTTGGCGTCTGCCAGGTAATAGAAGTTGTACTTGGGGATATCCATGTCCGCCGGGTACTGATCGAGCGTGAAGAACCACGGATAGATATGGTTGAAGCTATCCCAAGTGTTGAAGTAGAGGCTGGCGACCAGCGGATTGCGCGCCTCGATCTCCTTCATCAGCGGCTCCAGCTGCCGCAGCCTGGCGATCTTCTGCAGGTCATGCCGCTCGGGGGCAGTGGCGTTGGAATAGAACACGGCGGCACCGCCGTCATCGCTGGGGCTGTAGCGCACCCCGTCGTCGCTCAGCGCTAGATTGGGCGTCTGCTGCGGCGCTTCACTCTGCAGCGCCTGCGCGGTGAGATTGCGATACAACTGGGTCAGGGAGCTGACCTGGCTGAGCTGCTCGCTGATCAGACGCGACTCAAGACTTACCGCCGCCTGCAGGTCGTTGAGCGCGGTTTCGCGCAGATGCTCGACCTGGGCGTCGCGAATGGCGTTGTTGGTCAGCAGATAGATCGCGATCAACGCGGTCTCCACCAGCACCAGTGGGATGAGCGCGCTGCGCACGAAGGCCCGCCAGATCCATTGACGCAGGCCGATTGGCTTTGAGGTGGGCACGGTGGGCTCCAGCGGCCGCGCGAGGCGAATAATCAGCAGTAGGCGCGGCGAGGCCGTGATCATACCATCGCGCTCGCGGCGTCGAGCTAGTGGCCTTTGCGGTGAGTGGGTTGAGGCAAGTTCGGATGAGCATGGGTCCGAAACAAGGCGCTGCGACGAGTCATAGCTGGGCTATGGCAAGGAGCAGCAACGCAGTATCGGGGGCCATGGGCACCGAAATTGACCAACTGAACTTACCAAACAGGCCACTGGAGCCTGGCGGTCGAGTTCGCCGTCATTTCAGCAGGCGCTGGCGACGCTGGTGGTGCCGGAGACCGAACGGCGGCATTGCTTGGCCATCGCCGCCAGGCGCACCGCGACATTCGCGGTGCCGTAGCCGGTGTAGCCATTGCAGCGCTGCAGGATCTCGAAGAAGAAGCGGCCTTCGAACGGCTCGGTGTAGACGTGAAACAGCTCGCCACCCTCGGCATCACGGTCGTAGAGCACGTTGTAGCGCGCCAGCTCGGCGAGCAGCGCGTCGTCGAAATCGAACCGCGCCGCCAGATCGTCGTAGTAGTTGCGCGGGATTTCCAGCAACGGCACCCCGGCCGCCTGCGCCCGGGCGACCTCGGCGAAGATGTCGTCGCAGGCGAACGCCACGTGGTGCACCCCGGCGCCACGATAACTGGACAGCGCCTGGGCGATCACGGTGTCGCGATCCTGCGAGGTGTTCAGCGGCAGCCGGACGCGACCGCAGGGGCTACGCATGGCGCGGCACTTCATCAGTCCGTAGGGATCGGGCAGCAGCAGCTCGTTGTCGGCCTCGAAATCGAACAGGCTGCGATAGAACAGCACCCAGCTGGCCAGGCTTTCGGCCGGCAGCGCGGTAGCCATGTGATCGATACGCTGCAAGCCCGCATCCTTCGGGCCGACCGCATGCAGGCGAAAGTCGATATCGTAGTTGCTCTGCCCTGGCGCACCGGATTCGAGCAGATAGATCAGGCTGCCGTCCGGCGCCCGCACGGCCGGAATCTGCCGTTCGTTCGGCCCGATCAGGCCACGGTAGGGCTGGCCGCCGAAGGCGCAGGCACGTGCCAGCGCCGGCCCTTCCTCGCCGATCTTCAGCGCCATGGCGCACACCGAAGGGCCATGCGCCTCGAAATAGTTGTGGGCGAACGAATAGGGCTCGGCATTGAGCACGATATTGATCTCGCCCTGACGAAACAGCTGTACATCCTTCGAGCGGTGCTGACCGACATGGGCGAAGCCAAGACGCTGCAGCCAGCTGCCGAGGCGCACGGCGTGCGGCTCGTCCACCGCGAACTCGAGGAAATCGATGCCTTCGTAGCGCGGTGCCGGTGGTGGCGTGAACAGTGTCTGCGCCAGCCCCGGGCTGGCCGAGAGACTCAGGCGTTGCCCGGTCTTCTCCTCCAGGTGCTGCAACGCACGCAGGCCGTCGGCGGCGATGCCACGCGGCGGCGCGGCGCGGAAGCCATCGTTGAACACCTCCAGCGACAACGGGCCGCTGTAGCCGGCCTGCAGCACCGGCGCGAGAAAGCCCGCCAGGTCGAATTCGCCCTGCCCGGGAAAACAACGGAAATGCCGGCTCCACTGCAGCACATCCATCGCCAGCAGCGGCGCATCGGCCAGCTGCACGAAGAAGATTCGCTCGCCGGGAATGTCGACGATGCCGCTCGGGTCGTCGCCCAGCGCCAGCGTATGGAAACTGTCGAGAATCACCCCCAGTGCGGGATTGTCGACCTGTTGCACCAGTGACCAGACCTGTCGCCAGGTCTTCACGTGGCGGCCCCAGGCCAGCGCTTCGTAACCCACGCGCAGCCCGCGCGCGCCGGCGCGCTCGGCGATCTGGCCGAGGTCACCCACCAGCGTCTCGTTGTCGCCCAGCGCATCGGCCTGGACGTTGCTGCAGAGCAGCATCAGGTCGACACCCAGCTCGTGCATCAGGTCGAACTTGCGCTCGGCGCGATCGAGATTGCGCTGCACCCGCGCACGCGGGCAGCCCTCGAAATCGCGGAACGGCTGGAACAGCGTGACGGCAATGCCCAGGTCCTCGCACAGGCGGCGGATGTCCTGCGGGCTGCCGGAGTGATAGAGCAGGTCGTTCTCGAACAGCTCGACGCCATCGAATCCAGCCGCCGCGGCGGCCTCCAGCTTCTCCGGCAGGGTGCCGCTCAGCGACACGGTGGCGATCGAACGTTTCATGCGGTTACTCCTGTTACCGGGTGACTCGGGATGCTGCGCGGCAGCACGGGGATCGACGCGGGCATGATCAGGGCACCAGGCCATCGCGCTCGCCCGGCTCGGTCAGCGGCAACATCAAGCCGCTCTGACCAGGCATTGCCGCAGCCGAATCCTCCAGCAGCGCGCGCAGCGGCGTAGCGATGGAGGCGGTGTAGTCCTTGACGCAACGGTGATGGCCGCCGAGCACGTCGTAGCTCTCGAAGCTCGTGCCCATGCCGCGCCAGGCCAGGCTGGTGTAGTCGGCGGAGAAGTACACCACCGGCGCATCGATGCGCCGGGGCAGATAGCGCGCCATCACCAGCGAGTACTGCAGGAAGCGCACGCGCACCTCTCGATCACGCGCGCTCGGCGGTGTCGGCACGTGGCCTGCCAGCCGCTGCCGCACCACGCGCACGCTGCGCCGCGACAGCTTCCAGGCCAGGTTGGTGAAGCGCTTGGAATAGGGCCACTTGCTGGTTTCACCGAAACGACTGAGAGCCTCGTAGGCACGCGCAAGCTGCATGTCCGGCAGCACGCGGTCGAGCGTGCGCAGGATGGCCCGCGACCACGGACGAACGTTGGCGGTGGGCGGATCGATGAGGGCGACGATCTCCACCTCATGGCCCGCCTCGATCAGCAGGCGAGCGGCCTCGAAGGCCACCAGCGCACCGTTGCAGTAGCCACCGATGCGGTACGGCCCCTGTGCCTGGCGCTCGAGGATCAACGGCAGACGCTCACGCGCCATCTGCTGCACCGACGCCGGTATCGGCTCGTTGTCCATGCCATGCGGGGCGATGGCGGTCAGCGGTTGCTGCGGGCCGAGTAGCCGGGCCAGGCGACGGATGTAGTAGCCGCCATGGGCGAAATCGCCGTGGAACCAGAACAACGGCGTGCGCCCTGGCTGGGCATTGAAATCGATGACCGGAATGACGTGGCTGGCGAGATTTTCCAGGCGTGCCGCCAGTTCGCGGGCGGTCTCGGCCTCGACCAGCAACGACTCTGGAATCACCCGCCCGAGCAGCTGCTCCAGCTCGGCAAGCATTTCGGTGGCCAGCAGCGAGTCACCACCACAATCGAGAAAGTTGTCGTTCGGGCCGACCGCCTCGGTTTTCAGCAGTCGCCGCCAGAGCGCCAGCACCTGCTGCTCCAGTTCGGACGCCGCCTCGGCCACCGCCGCGGCCCTGGCCCGCGCGCTGCGCTGCTCGAGGTAGGCATCCGCCAGCCGATGCCGCAACACCTTGCCGGTTAAGCCGCGCGGCAAGGCTTCGATGATCTGCACGCGCCGCGGCACCTTGAAGTAGACCAGCTCGCCCCGCAGGTAGCGCTGCAGCTCCTCGGCCGCTACTTGCGCGCCAGGGCGTAGCACCACGGCGGCGGCGACGTCCTGGCCGAGGCGCTGATGCGGCACGGCGAACGCCGCTGCATCGGCCACCGCCGGATGGCGCAACAGCACCGCATCGACTTCCGGCAGGCTGACCTTCTCGCCGCCGCGGTTGATCACTTCCCGCAGGCGTCCATGCAGGCGCAGGAAGCCGTCCTCGTCGAGGCTGCCGATGTCGCCGGTGTGGAACCAGCCGTCGCGCAGCACCTCGCGGTTGAGCGTGTCATCGCCGAGATAGCCAGGCATCACCGTCGCGCCACGCACGCGAATCTCGCCGCGCTCGCCCGCCGCCAGCGGAATGCCGTTCTCGTCGACGATGCTCAGGGTTTCCGGCCAGGGCCGACCGACCGTGTCTGCCTTGCGCTCGGTCGGGGTGTTGACGGCGATCTGCGCGGCCTCGCTGGAGCCGTAGTGCTCCAGCAGCGGGAAGCCCATGGTCTGCTCGAAGGCATCGATGATGTCCTGTCCCAGCGGCGCGCCGCCGGATGAGGCGAAGCGCGGCCGCTGCGTACCCAACCCTTCGGGGTGCGCGCTGGCCGCTTCGAGAATTGCGCGGTGCAACGCTGGGCCGGCGGAATACCAGCTCGGCCGCAGGCTTTCGAACCACTCGTGCAGGTCCACCACGGCCGGGCTGAGCGGAAAGGCGACGCTGCCGCCGGTGAGCAGCGGCGTGAGGATGGTGACCTTCAGCCCGTGGGAGTAATAGGGGGCCGAGACGCACAGGCAGCGGTCGCCGCCATCCAGGCCGAACCAGCGCTGCCACTTGCGGGCGGCGGTCAGCATGTTGCGATGAGTGAAGGGAATCAGCTTGGGCAACGCCGTGGTGCCGGAGCTGCGCAGGATGAACGCCGGGGCGTCTGCCTCGGGCAGATCATCGGCGGCCGGTTGTGCAGCCAGCGGCATGTCGAACTGCAACGCCGGGCTGCCGTCCGCGGCCGCTTCGGCACTGATCAGCGTCAGCCCGTGGCGCTCGGCGGCCGCCCGGCCCTGCTGATCGCCGTCACTGCTGATCAGCAGGGCATCGAGCGGCAGCTGCTGGAGAAACTGGTCCAACTCGGTCGGGCCAAGACGCGGATCGAGCGGGACGGCAACCGCTGAGCAGGCGACGGCAATAATCGCGACCGCCGCCTGCGGGGCTTCTGGCAGCAATACGCCGATGCGCGCGTCGCGGCCGAAGCCGGCCAGGCGCAACTGGCGACGGGTCTGCTCGATCATCTGCTGCAGGCCGCGATGGTCCAGCGGCGCGAAGCGTGTCGAAAGCACCGCCGATCGATCAGGCGCGCCATGCGCCACGCGGCTCAGCGCGGCATGCAAAGTGACGGGCTCGATGCCGGCGGTCGCCGGGTCGGGCACAGCAAAGACCGAGCCCGCAGGGGGCACGGCGGCGTCGGAGTCGTAATTCACGGCTGTCTGTCCTTGGCTAGAGTCCGGCCTGGCCATGGCACGGATTGCTCAGCTAAGACAGCGTCGCCCGAAAAAGTTGCCTCGCGCGAAGCAACAAAATGTGTGCAGATAACCGCTTGTTACGCACATTTGGCCGCGTGGGGCGCTTTAACCTGCCGTTTCGCCCGCCTGTCGCTGCGCTTGCGCGGCACGGTTTTCCAGCCTTCGCCAGAGCAAGCGCACTGCACCCTTGCGCATCAGCGAGCAACGATAAAGGCGGATTTCCAGTGGTACGCGCCATTGCTCGCTACCACAGATCGCCAGCTCGCCACGCTGCAGCTCGGGCTCGACGCTCAGGCGCGGCACCCAGGCGATCCCCAGCCCCTGCAGTGCCATGCTCTTCAGGCTGTCGGCCATAGCCGTCTCGTAGACCGTGGTCGAACGCAGCGCGCGCTGACGCAACAGCAGGTTCACCGAGCGACCGAGAAAGGCGCCAGCGCTGTAGGCCAGCAGCGGCACCGTCTGGCCGCTGTCGACGTCGTACAGCGGCGTGCCGTCATCGCCCACCGCACAGACCGGCAGCATTTCGGTGCGCCCCAGGTGCAGCGAGGGGAACAGCTCCGGGTCGAGCTGCAAGGCTGCATCCGGGTCGTAGTAGGCGAGAATCAGGTCGCAGCCGCCTTCGCGCAGCACATGCACGGCTTCGCCGACGTTGGTGGCGATCAGCCGGGTGGCGATGTTCAGCCCGTCGTGGCGCAGGCCGGCGATCCACGCCGGGAAGAAGCCCAGCGCCAGCGAGTGCGCGGCGGATATCTGCAATACCTCGCCCTGCTGGCCCTCGACGTGGTGCAGATGGCGCACCACTTCGCCGAGCTGTTCGACCATGTTGCGCGCACTGACCAGGAACAGCTGGCCGGCCTCGGTCAGCTCGATCGGCGTGCGCGAGCGGTTGATCAGTTGCAGGCCGAGCGCCTCTTCCAGCGAGCGTATCCGCCGGCTGAAGGCCGGCTGCGTGACGAAGCGGCGTTGCGCGGCCTGGGAGAAGCTGCGGGTCGCCGCCAGCGCCACGAAATCCTCCAGCCACTTGGTTTCCAGATTCATCTGAACATCCCTCGATACGATTGCGACCGGTACAAAGTCACACGGACATTATGCCGTTTCGGCATAGGGCAGCCAGCAACGGCATTGGCCGCGAAACGCCTGAAAGCCTTATTTTAGGCGCACTGCAGCACTGCCTGCGCCTACCGAAGCCACATTACCATCATGTCCGAAGTTGCATCATCGCGAGTCGAAAAAGACCTGCTTGGCACCCTCCCCGTTCCTTCCGACGCCTACTACGGCATCCAGACCCTGCGCGCACTGCACAACTTCCGCCTCTCCGGCGTGCCGCTGGCGCATTACCCGAAGCTGATCGTCGCCCTGGCGATGGTCAAGCAGGCCGCCGCAGACGCCAACCGCGAGCTGGGCTACCTGCCCGAAGCCAAGCACGTGGCGATCAGCCAGGGTTGTGCACGACTGATTCGCGGCGAATTCCATGAGCAGTTCGTGGTGGACATGATCCAGGGCGGCGCCGGCACCTCGACCAACATGAACGCCAACGAAGTAATCGCCAACCTCGGCCTTGAGGCCATGGGCCACGCCAAGGGCGAGTATCAGTACCTGCACCCGAACAACGACGTGAACATGGCGCAGTCCACCAACGACGCCTATCCGACGGCGATTCGTCTGGGCCTGCTGCTCGGCCACGACACCCTGCTCGCCAGCCTGGAGAGCCTCTGCCAGTCGCTGACCGGCAAGGGCCATGCCTTCGCCCACGTGCTGAAGATGGGCCGTACCCAGCTACAGGACGCCGTGCCGATGACCCTCGGCCAGGAGTTCCACGCCTTCGCCACCACCCTCGGCGAGGATCTGCACCATCTGCGCGGCTTCGCCCCGGAGCTGCTGCTGGAAGTGAACCTCGGCGGCACCGCGATCGGCACGGGCATCAATGCCGATCCGCGCTACCAGGCCATTGCCGTGCAGCGCCTGGCGCAGATCAGCGGCCAGCCGCTGCGCCAGGCCGCGGACCTGATCGAAGCCACCTCGGACATGGGCTCGTTCGTGCTGTTCTCCGGCATGCTCAAGCGCCTGGCGGTGAAGCTGTCGAAGATCTGCAACGACCTGCGCCTGCTCTCCAGCGGCCCGCGCACCGGCTTCAACGAGATCAACCTGCCGCCGCGCCAGCCGGGCAGTTCGATCATGCCGGGCAAGGTCAATCCGGTGATCCCGGAAGCGGTCAACCAGGTCGCCTTCGAAGTGATCGGCAACGACCTCGCGCTGACCATGGCCGCCGAGGGCGGGCAGCTGCAGCTCAACGTCATGGAACCGTTGATCGCCTACAAGCTGTTCGATTCGATCCGCCTGCTGCAGCGCGCCATGGACATGCTGCGCGAGCATTGCATCGAAGGCATCACCGCCAACGAAGACCGTTGCCGCGAGCTGATGGAAAGCTCCATTGGTCTGATCACCGCGCTGAACCCCTACATCGGCTACGACAACAGCACCCGCCTGGCCCGCGAGGCGCTGCTCGGCGGCCGCAGTGTGCTGGAGCTGGTGCGCGAGGAGCGCTTGCTCGACGACGCCATGCTCGCCGAGATCCTGCGCCCGGAAAACATGATCGCGCCACGCCTGGCACCGCTGGTGGTGTGATCGTCCCAAGCGCCCGGCACCCATGCCGGGCGTTCGCTTTACGAGCCACCAGCCCGGCTCGTTCGCACAATAAAAACAACAGGAAAACCCATGACTCAGAGTACGACCCTCTCCGCTCCCCTGCGCCTGCTCGTCCGCCTGCCGCTCTGGCAGCAGATCCTCATCGGCCTGGCCCTCGGCGTCGCCGCCGGCATGGCCTTTGGCGCAGACGCGCAGCTGCTGGCACCGATCGGCACGCTGTTTCTCAATGCGATCAAGATGCTCATCGTGCCGCTGGTGTTCGTTTCGCTGGTGGCCGGCATAACCTCGATGCAGGACAGCGCCAAGCTCGGCCGCATCAGTCTGAAGACCATCGCCATCTACCTGGTGACCACCGCCTTCGCGGTCAGCATCGGCCTGCTGTTCGGCGCGCTGTTCACCCCGGGCGAAGGCATGAACATGGTCGCCAGTGGCAGCGAACAGGCCAAGCAGGCGCCCTCGCTGGTGTCGATTCTGGTCGGCTTGGTGCCTTCCAATCCGGTCACTGCCTTCGCCGAGGGCAACATCCTGCAGATCATCGTTTTCGCCATCGCCCTGGGCGTCAGCATCAACCTGATCGGCGAGCGCGGCGCGCCGGCGGTGCGCCTGTTCGATGCGCTGGCCGAGAGTTTCTACAAGCTCACCGATCTGGTGATGCGCGTCGCGCCGATCGGTGTCTTCGCCCTGACCGCCGGCGTGGTCGGCAGCCATGGTGCTGAAGTACTGCTGCCGCTGGCGGGCGTGATCGGGGTGATCTACCTGGCCAGCATCGCCCATGTACTGCTGGTCTACGGCGGCCTGCTCGGCCTGCTGGCGCGGCTCAATCCGCTGCGTTTCTTCCAGGGCATCGCCCCGGCGCTGGCGGTGGCCTTCAGCACCTCGAGCAGCTCCGGCACCCTGCCGGTGTCCATCGAATGCGCGCGCAAGAACCTCGGCGTATCCGAAGGTGTGGCGGGCTTCGTGCTGCCAGTGGGCGCGACCATCAACATGGACGGCACGGCGATCTATCAGGGCGTGCTCGCACTGTTCATCGCCCAGGCCTTCGGCATCGACCTCAGTGCCGGGCAGTACGCGATGATCATCCTCACCGCGACGCTGGCCTCCATCGGCACCGCCGGCATCCCCGGCGCCGGGCTGATCATGCTCGGGCTGGTGCTCACCGCTGCCGGCCTGCCGCTCGAAGGCGTGGCGCTGATCGCCGGGATCGACCGCATCCTCGACATGGCACGCACCACGGTGAACGTCGCCGGCGACCTGATGACCACCACGCTGGTCGGTCGCAGCGAGCAGGAACTCGACCGAGCGATGTACGACGCCAGCAACAAGGAGTGAGCGCCGTCCGAAGACCTGCCGCTAGCTCGGCAGGTCCCAGGCGTGACGCAGGCGTTGCAGCGCGGCGATGATTTCCACTTCCGGAACCGCCGCAAAACCCAGCACCAGGCCGCCCGGTGCGCCTCGCGGCGCCTGACCGTCCAGCCAGTAGTCGGCCAGCCCGTTCATTTCCACCTCGGCCGCTCGCGCCGCGGCAACCAGCTCGGCTTCGCGGGCGTGGCTGTGCACCGGCACGCACAGATGCAGCCCGGCATCCACCGCCGGCAACTCCGCGCAGCCAGGGATCGCCTCTGGCCAGTGCTGCAACAGGGTGTCGCGGCGCACCCGGGCGGCCTGGCGCATACGGCGCACGTGACGCTGAAAATGGCCGGCAGCGATGAACTCGGCCATCACCATCTGGCTGCCAATGTCCGAGTGACGCATATCCAATGCGCGGCGACGGGCGAAGGCCTCTGCCAGGCCGGGAGGCAATACCAGGTAGCCGAGGCGCAGCGCGGGGAAGGTGATCTTGCAGAAGGTGCCGACGTAGAGCACCCGCCCCTGCCGGTCCAGCGCAGCCAAAGGCGTCAACGGCGTCCCGCTGTAACGGTACTCGCCGTCGTAGTCGTCCTCGACGATCCAACCCTCGTTGCGTTCGGCCCACGCGAGCAATTCCAGGCGCCGCGCCAGCGACAGGGTCACGCCGGTCGGGTACTGATGCGAGGGCGTGACATAGGCCAGCCGACAGCCTTCGATCTGCGCGAGGGCGGCGGTATCCAGTCCCTCGCCATCCACCGCGACCCCACACAGCTCGGCGCCAGCCACGGCGAAGGCATGGCCGGCGGCGCGATAGCCGGGATTCTCCAGCGCGACACGATCGCCGGGCTGCACCAGCAGCTGGGCACAGAGGCTGATGCCCTGCTGCGCACCGCAGGTGATCACCACCTGGGACGGATCGCAGTTCAGCCCGCGGCTGCTGCGCAGATAGGCCGCTACCAGTTCGCGCAAGGCAGGCTCACCCGCCGGGTCGCCATAGCCCAGGCGCGCCGGCGATGGCTTGCGCCAGAAGCGCGCCGTGAGCCGCGCCCAGATTTCGAAGGGAAAAAGATCGAAGGCCGGTACGCCGATGCGAAAGGCACGCGGCGCACCGCTCACCGGCGGCGCCAAGTGATTACGCTGCAGGCGCAACAGCGCCTCGGTCGGCGCCACCCCGGAAGCAGACGACTGCATCAGCGGCCGCGCGCTGCCGAGTTCCACCACGTAAGTGCCATCGCCTACCCGGCCTTCAATGTAGCCCTCGGCGTAGAGCTGATCGAACGCCCGGGTGACAGTGTTGCGTGACACCGCCAGCAATGCCGCCAGATCGCGACCGGCCGGCAGCCGACTTCCTCCAGCCAGACGCCCGTCGAGGATGCGCTCGCGCAGGGCCTGATAGAGCTGGCGTGTCAGCCCCCGGCTGCGCTCCAGGCAAATGCCGGAAAGATCGACGGGCAATGGGGGCGTGGTCGGCATAGGTAGTATTGGCTCTATCAAAGTCACAAGTAATGGATCTTACAGCGGGCCAATATCCTGCCTAGCATGGCAACACTGTATTTGGAGAGACGCCATGTACCTGCCAGCCTCATTCCGCCAGGACGATCCTGGCGAGTTGCATCGCCAGATTCGGGCGATGCCGTTCGCGCTGCTGACCAGCGCGGGCACGGACGGCGTGCAGGCCAGCCACCTGCCGCTGCTGCTGGAATCGGACGAAGGCGAGTTCGGCACGCTCTACGGGCACTTCGCCAAGGCCAATCCGCACTGGCGCGAGCTGCAGGACGGCTGCGAAGCGCTAGCCGTGTTCAGCGGCCCTGACGCCTACATCAGCCCCAGCTGGTATCCGACCAAAGCGGAGCACGGCAAGGTCGTACCGACCTGGAACTACATCGCCGTGCATGCCCGCGGCCCGGTGCGGCTGATCGAGGATCGCAAGAGCCTGCTGCAGATCGTCAGCCGCCTCAGCGATCAGCATGAAGCCAGCCGCCCACAGCCCTGGGCCGTAAGCGATGCACCAGACGACTACCTGGACGCCATGCTGCGCGCCATCGTCGGCTTCGCCCTGCCGATTCGCCGGCTGGAGGGCAAGTGGAAACTCGGGCAGAACCGCTCGCCGGCGGAACAGGCCGGCGTTCGCCAGGGCCTGGCCGCCTCGCTCGATCCACGCGACCAGGCCCTGGCCGCGCGCATGCCCATCACCGATTGAAGAGGAATGCACTGTGCCTGAGATCCGCCCTATCACCGCTGCCGACCACGCTGTCTGGAGAGAACTCTGGCAGAACTACCAACGCTTCTACGCCGCTGCGATTGCGGAGCAGACCAGCGACCTCACCTGGCAGCGCTTCCTTGATCCAGCCGAGCCGATGCATGCCGCACTGGCCTGGCATGACGGCCACGCCATCGGCCTGGTGCACTGGATCTTCCATCACAGCTGCTGGACCCGCGGTGACTACTGCTACCTGCAGGATCTCTACGTGGCCGAGGGCACCCGCGGCAAAGGCATCGGTCGGGCGCTGATCGAGCACGTCTACGCCCAGGCCGCAGCCGCTGGCGCCTCGCGCGTCCACTGGCTGACCCAGGAGACCAACTATACGGGGCGCATGCTCTACGACCGCATCGCCGAACGCTCGGGCTTCATCCAGTACCGCAAGATCCTCTGAGCCTTCACTCGATGCCGAACAGCCCGTTCTCCACATGCGGCGTCGCCAGGCGCTCGCGGATGTCCAGGTCGATGCGCGGGTCGTCCGGGCTGTAGAGCATCACCTGGCGATAGGCGCTGACCCGATTGATCTCGCGGCCCAGGTATTCCCACACCACCGAGGTGCACGCAGGCGTGCGGCGGTCGCCCGAAGAGACGCCGGTCTTCATTCCGTTAAGACGGGTGATGCGGCTCTTGAAGCTGGGAATGAGGATGGTCTGGCTCATCTCGTTGAGCGTCAGCGATTCGTAGTCGATCAGGAACAGTCGGTCCTGCAGGCCGAACGCCGCGCCGAGGTAGCGACAGCGTACCCAGTCCTCGGCGTGGCCGAGGGTCGGGCTGGCGCGTTCCTGGCGCTCCTGACGCTCGAACAGGTAGATGCCGTTTTCCTCGCGCAGATGCACCAGCGAGATGAGGATGCTGCCCGGCACCGACATGCAGTTGGCGTATTCGAAGTAGTAGCCGCAATAGCGCGACAGACTCGCGGCGTGCTCGCGCAACGGCTGCAGCAGGGCCAGCAGCGGATCGGTCCGCGGCAGCGCCTGGGCTTCCGGATGGCGCGCCCCGACCAGCCGGGCGAACTGCTCGGGCGGCATTTCCAGCTCATAGCCCTCGACGCCGAAGAAGTCGCCAATGCGTTTGAGGTTGAACGGCGTGGGACGGCTCTGCCCGCCCAGGTACTTGTTGAACTGCGCTCGATTGATGGCCAGCTTGCGGCACACCTCGGCAATCGAACGGTAATGACTGCAGAGCAACTTCAGGTTTTCGGCGAGGTGGGAGGTCATGGGATGCCCTGACGGTTGGCGCGAGTGTCGCCATTCTAGCATCAGGTCGCGTCACATCGCGGCCACCTGCGAAATTGTCCTGTCGTCGCTACTGTTGAAACATCCCCCGCTTGCACGGCGCAGCGGCGCGCGCCGGCACCCTAACAACGACAACAAGGTGAACATTGCCATGCTCGACCTTCTGAATGACCTCATTTGGAGCAAGCTGCTGATCGTCATGCTGATCGGCCTCGGTCTGCTCTTCACGATTCGCTCCGGCTTCGTCCAGTTCCGTTATTTCGGCAACATGTTCAGCATCTTCGGCCACGCCTTCGAGCGTCAGCCGGGACAGCTCTCTTCCTTCCAGGCCCTGATGCTCTCGGTCGCCGGCCGCGTCGGCGCCGGCAACATCGCCGGCGTCTCGGTGGCAATCATGCTCGGCGGCCCGGGCGCTATCTTCTGGATGTGGGTGGTGGCGCTGGTGGGCATGGCGACCAGCTACTTCGAGTGCTCGCTGGCGCAGCTGTACAAGCGTCGCGAGCCGGACGGCACCTACCGCGGCGGCCCGGCCTTCTACATCCAGCACGGACTCGGCCAGCGCTGGCTAGGCATCGTCGTCTCGATCCTGCTGCTGATGACCTTCGGCTTCGGCTTCAACGCCGTGCAGTCGTTCACCGTCGCCAGCTCGCTGCATGACACCTTTGGCGTGCCGACCGTAGCCAGCGGCATCGCGCTGACCCTGGTCATCGGCGGCATCATCTTCGGTGGCATCCGCCGTATCGCCAAGTGGGCCGACGTACTGGTGCCGGTCATGGCCTTCTCCTACCTGGGCATGGCGCTGTTCGTCATCGGCAGCAACTTCGGTGCCGTACCGGAAACCTTCGGCCTGATCTTCCGCAGCGCCTTCGGTCTGGAGCAGGCCTTCGCCGGCGGCATCGGCGCGGCGATCCTGATGGGCGTCAAGCGCGGCCTGTTCTCCAACGAGGCCGGCCTGGGCAGTGCGCCCAACGTCGCCGCGGTCGCCGAGGTCAAGCACCCGGTGGCGCAGGGCATCGTGCAGTCGCTCTCGGTGTTCATCGACACCATCATCCTGTGCAGCTGCACGGCGCTGATCATCCTGCTCTCGGGCGTCTACGAGCCGGGTATGGACCAGGCCGGTGTGGTGCTGACGCAGACCGCCATGGCGGCCGTGGTTGGCGAGTGGGGTCGGGTATTCATCAGCATCGCGCTGCTGCTGTTCGTCTTCACCACGCTGATCTACAACTACTATCTGGGTGAAAACGCGCTGGGCTTCTTCACCGAGAAGCGCTTGCCGGTGGTGATCTACCGCATCCTGGTGGTCATCCTTGTGCTCTGGGGTTCGGTGCAGGACCTGGGCACCGTGTTCGCCTTCGCCGACGTGACCATGGGTCTGCTGGCCATCGCCAACCTGATCGCCGTGGCCCTGCTGTTCAAGGTCGGCCTGCGCCTGATGCGCGACTACGATCGCCAGATCCGCGCCGGCATCGAGCAACCCGTGCTCGATCCAAAGGACTTCGCCGACCTGGATCTCGACCCGGCGGTGTGGAAGGCCAACATGTCCGCCACGCCGGACACCACCGAGCGCCGCTAACGCTCCGCCGCGATCGGCCAGCCCTCTGCGCAACCGCGCACGGGGCTGGCCCCATCCGCCGTATTCCTGATGGCCTGCGCCGAATGAGCGAGGAGCGCATGTGAACCAATCAATCGAACGCCTGCTGGTGCTCTACACCGGCGGCACCATCGGCATGCAACAGAGCGCCGCCGGACTGATGCCGGCCTCCGGCTTCGAAGCCCGCCTGCGCGCGCAACAGGCGTTGGAAACCGGGCCGCTACCGAGCTGGACCTTCCGCGAACTGCAACCGCTGCTGGACAGCGCCAACATGCAGCCGATCCACTGGCTGCAGATGGCGTCCGTCGTTCGGGACGCCGTGGCGCAGGGCGACTGCGATGCGGTGCTGCTGTTGCACGGCACCGATACCCTGGCCTACAGCGCCGCTGCGTTGTCCTTCCTGCTGCTGGATCTTGAGATCCCCGTGCTGCTCACCGGCGCCATGCTGCCGGCGGGAAGCCCGGGCAGCGATGCCTGGCCCAACCTGTTCGGCGCCATGCGCGCCCTGCAGGCCGGGCAGGTGCACGGCGTGCAACTGTTCTTCAACGGCGTGCTGCTGCACGGCGCGCGGGTCAGTAAACTGCGCAGCGACGCCTTCGACGCCTTTGCCGAGGCGCCGCGCAAACGCCTCGCCGCAGCGGCCAGCGAACGTCCGCCGGCGCTGTTGCCGCAGCGACCGGCGCAGGTCGTGGTGCTGCCGTTGTACCCCGGCGTCGGCGCCGCGCAGGTCCGGGCACTGGTCGCCAGCGGCGCTCAGGCGCTGCTGCTCGAGTGCTATGGCAGCGGCACCGGCCCGGCGGACGACGTCCCGTTCATCGAAGCGCTGCGCCAGGCGCATCGACAGGGCGTGGTGCTGGCGGCGATCAGCCAGTGCCCGGGCGGCCATGTCGATTTCGACGTCTATGCCACCGGCAGCGGCTTGCGCGATGCCGGTCTGGTCTCCGGCGGCGGCATGACCCGTGAAGCAGCGCTGGGCAAGTTGTTCGCCCTGCTCGCCGCCGGGCTCGACCATGCCGAGGTGGAACACTGGTTCTGCCGCGACCTCTGCGGCGAAATGGCCGACTGAAAACGACACCGGCAAAAATGCGCGTTGCCCCGCAGGGCAGCGCGGCCGGCTGGCGATGTGCCTGCAGCACCGCTACCCTTGCTCACGCCAACAACAAGAAAAGCGTCAAGGAGCCGATGCCATGGCCAGATCCCGAACTGCCGGGGCGCTGTTCGCCCTGCTCATCAGCGCTGCATGTGCCGCCCAGGCCGAACTGCCTGCCAACTATCAGATCACTCTGCAAACCGACAGCTTCCCGCCATTCAACATGGGCCCCAACAGCAAGGGCTTCGCCCGCGGCGACGATGTGCAGGGCATCGATGCCGACACCGTGCGCGACATCTTTCGCCGCGCCGGCATCGCCTACAACCTGACCCTGCGCGGCCCCTGGAGCCGGCTCTACGAGCAGACCCGGCAGCAGCCCGCCCACGGCCTGTTCTCAGTGGCGCGCACGCCGCAGAACGCCAGTCAGTTCAAGTGGGTCGGGCCGCTGGCCCATCACGCCAGCGTGCTGCTGGCGCCGGCCAATAGTGGCCTGAAGTTCGACAGCCTGGAGCAGGCGCAGGGCTACCAGATCGGCGGCCACGCCAACGGCAGTGTCAGCCTGTTCCTGGAAAGCCAGGGCATCCGCACCAGCAACAGCCTCAACTACGCTGAAAACCTGCGCAAACTACTGACCGGGCGCATCGACCTGTGGGCGGTGGCCGACCCAGTGTGGCGTCATTACGCGCGGCTGCAGGGCGTCGACGAGAGCCAGCTGCGCATAGCGCTGAGCTATCGCAGCGAACCGCTGTATCTGGCACTGAGCCCTGATACGCCGGACGAAGTGGTCAATCGCCTGCAGAAGGCGCTCGAGGAAGTGATCGCCGAAGGCTACGCCGGCTGCAGCAAGACCCCTGACCTGTGCTACCTGATTCAGGAGCGCGGCACGACGCTGGCCAGTGGTCGCTGACCCCGCGCCTCGTCAGCAGACCGAAACCGCCCGGAAGCGCTTCAGCTCACCTGATAGCGCGCCCGCGGCGTGGCCATCGGCAGCGGGCCGTCGCCGACCAGGCGGAACTCGCCTTTCTCGGCATCGTAGGCACGAATCTCGCTGGTCCCGATGTTGTACACCCAGCCGTGGATGAACAGCTGACCGCTGGCCAGCCGCGCTGCCACCGAGGGATGCGTGCGCAGGTGGTCGAGCTGGGCCACCACGTTCTCCTCGGTAAGGATGCCGAGGGTGTTGTGGTCGGCGCAGCCACAGTTCTGCTCGACGACGATCTTCGCCACCTCGGCATGCCGCAGCCAGCCCTTGACCGTCGGCATGCGCTCCAGCTGAGCCGGGTTGAGCACCGCCTTCATCGCGCCGCAGTCGGAGTGGCCGCAGACGATGATGTGCTGCACGCCAAGCGCCATCACGGCGAACTCGATGGCGGTCGACACGCCACCGTTCATCTGCCCGTAGGGCGGCACCACGTTGCCGACGTTGCGGGTGACGAACAGGTCGCCGGGCGAACTCTGCGTGATCAGCTCGGGGATGATTCGCGAGTCGGCGCAGGTGATGAACATCGCCCGCGGTGTCTGCTCGTAGGCGAGCTTCTCGAACAGCTCGCGCTGCTCGGGATAGACCTCTTCGCGGAAGCGCTTGACGCCCGAGACGATGTGTTCGAGGGCCTCCTGGGCGGTTTCGCTCTTCTTGCCGTCATTCATGCTTGGTTCTCTCCAGAGGAATTCGAAGGGTAGGCGCCGCCGCGACGGCGCGTCAGAAGATGGACCAGCCGATACGCTGCGACAGCGCTTCGAGGGCGGCCATGCCAATCAGCGAATTGCCCGCGGCGTTGAGCTCCGGCGACCAGACGCAGACGGTGAAGCGGCCCGGCACCACCGCGACGATGCCGCCGCCCACCCCGCTCTTGCCGGGCAGGCCGACGCGATAGGCGAAGTTGCCCGCCTCGTCGTACAGCCCGCTGGTGGCCATGATCGCGTTGACCTGCTTGGCCTGGCGCGGCGCCAGCACCGTCTCGCCGCTTTGCGGGCAGGCACCATCGCGGGCGAGAAAGGCGAACGCGCGGGCCAGGTCGACGCAGTTCATGCGCAGCGCACAGTGATGAAAATAGCTGCGCAATACCGCTTCGACATCGTTGTGGAAGTTGCCGAAGGCCTGCATCAGGTAAGCCATGGCCGCATTGCGCGCGCGGTGCTGGTATTCGGATTCGGCGACGCGGGTGTCGGAGACGATCTGCCGGTTGCCGGACAGGTGCCGGACGAAGTCGCGCATCGACAGCTCCGGGGTGGCGAAGCGCGACTGGTTGACGTCGCAGATCACCAGCGCCCCGGCGTTGATGAACGGGTTGCGCGGGCGACCGCGTTCGAACTCGAGCTGCACCAGTGAATTGAACGGCTGCCCGGAAGGCTCGTGGCCCAGACGCTCCCACAACGACTCGCCGCGATGGGCGATGGCCTGCACCAGGCTGAACACTTTCGAAATGCTCTGGATCGAGAACGGCGTCTGCGCGTCGCCGGCTTCGAAAATCTCGCCCTCGGCGCTGCACACGGCAATACCCAGCTGGTCAGCCGGTACGTCTGCCAGTGCGGGGATGTAATCCGCGACCTTGCCCCGACCAAACAATGGTCGGACCTCATCGAGGATTTCGCTCAACAGCTCTTGCATGCAGACTCCAAGAAATAGGTTATGCGCCACGCCTTAGGCTACTAGACGCCAATCGGGGGGCGCCCATCACAGGCTTAGGCAGGACCAATCCGTTGCCTGTCGATCTGACAAGGCCAGCACAGCCTTGCGGAGGTGTCGTCCCACTCAGACAACGCGCGAGGCAATTGGAACCACGCCTCATCCGCGATGACGATCACGCCTGCGGCGCGGCGCCACCGTTCGCCTTCACCACGGCCTCAGGTATAGTGCCGCCCGCTTTACGGGGCACGGCCTTGTGTCCTGGGCGTCACCACAAGGAAAGAATTGATGATGTTCAAACGAGCCGCGGGCGTTCTGGCCCTCGCACTGGCCGTCACTGGCTGCTCCACCGCCACCTATTTCAAACTGCCCGAGAACAGCAAAGTCGCCGTTTACGAACGCCCGCAGCAATACTCACAAGGGCTGGTCAAGACGCGCGCCCATTCTTCTGGACAGCCGCTGGCGGTATCCCGTACACGCTGAGCAGTCAGAACGGTGAACTGCTGCAGCAGGGCAAGCTGCGCGCGCGCTTCCGTGTGGCCTCCATCTTCTGGCCGCCGGGCGGCATCATCTACTGGCCCATGGGTTTCGGTCAGCGCTGCTATGACCTGACAGGCCCTGCGCCCCTGACCTGCACCCAGGGCGACCTAAAGCAATTGCGCAGCCAGCATCGGCTCGAGCGCTAGCCGTCTCGATTCGCCCGCCCCGTCTGCTCGCCGGGGCGGCGGACAGCGCAACGGTGCCGAGCGGTCGATTCGATCAGAACTTCTCGGGCCGCAGCACTTCCACCTCGGCCAGGTAGCAGACCATGGCGAAGTTTTCGTAGTAGCGCGCCTGCAGGTGCTCGGCGATACGCTCGGCGATCTCGCGGCTGCAGATCACCTCCAGGCGGATATTGCCGTCGGTATCCCAGCCGGCGCTGCGCACCCCGCGGCTGCCGCTGCCACGGGCGTCCGACAGGGTCCAGCCCGGAGCGCCCAGGATTTTCAGGTCGGCTTCCAGCTTGTGTTCCAGCGCTGCCTCGCAGATCACGGTCAGCAGCGTACGATTGTGCGCGTTCATCTCAGAACCCCCAGGCGATCAGTCGCTCGGCCAGGGCCAGGTAGAGCGGAATGCCGATCAGGATGTTGAAC
Source organism: Stutzerimonas kunmingensis (assembly GCF_900114065.1). Classification (GTDB taxonomy): domain Bacteria; phylum Pseudomonadota; class Gammaproteobacteria; order Pseudomonadales; family Pseudomonadaceae; genus Stutzerimonas; species Stutzerimonas kunmingensis. The sequence continues at coordinate 128,018 of NZ_FORS01000008.1, read as the reverse complement.
GGAAAGGTGATGCCCAGCGACGCAGTCAGCGACAGCGACGGATTGGCTTCTGGCACCGCCAGGCGCATCGCCGCTGGCACCGCAATGTACGAGGCACTCGCCGCCAGCGTGGCGAGCATCGCCGTACCGCCCAGCGACAGGCCCATGAAGCGCGCCAGCAGGGCGCCGATCAGCGCACCGATCAGCGGCATCAGCAGCGCAAAGGCAGCGAGCTTGAAGCCGTAGCGCTTGAGCGAGCCCAGCTGGCCGGAGGCGATCAGGCCCATCTCCAGTAGGAAGAACGCCAGCACCGGCTTGAACATGCTGGTGTACAGCGGTTCGAGCGGTTTGATGGCCTCCTTGCCGGCGATCGCACCGATCAGCAGGCCACCGAGCAGCAGCATGATGCTTTTGCCAAGGAAGATTTCGCGGCCCAGTTCCTTCCAGTCGGTATCGCGCGAAACTCCCTTGGCCAGCAGAATGCCGACCAGGATCGCCGGGATTTCGAGAATCGCCACGAACAGCGGCATGTAGCTTTCGAAGAAGATTTCCCGCGCCGCCAGATAGGCCACCACGACGGCGAAGGTACCAGCGCTCACCGAACCGTAGTGCGCCGCCACCGCCGCCGCGTTGACCCTGTCGAAACGCAGGCCACGCAGCAGGATGAAGGCCAGGATCGGCAATAGCACGCCCAACGCCAAGACGAGCAGCGACTGGCCGAGCAATGCGGCACTGGCCTGTTCGGCCAGTTCCACACCACCGTGCAGACCGATCGCCAGCAGCAGGATGATCGACAGCGTCTCGTAGAGCGCCGGCGGCAGCTTCAACTCGCTCTTCACCAGGCCCGCAAACAGGCCGAACACGAAGAACAGCACTACTGGGTCGATACCCATCTACAGTCTCCACAGCTTGGACAATGGACCGATCCCTGGCAGACATTGGCTCGAAAAAAAGGAGCCGCAAGGGCTCCCAAAGGGGACACACTGCCCGCGCCGTCCGTTCCGCTGGCTGCCGCGCATGCTTGCGCAGCGCGGCCAAAACAGTCGAAACGACGCTGGCGTGGCGTGATCAGACCGCCAAGCCACCCTTCACTCAGCCCTCGATCTCTATCAAGACATCGCCCGGGTTCACCCGGTCACCTTTGGCGACATGCACGGCCTTGACCGTTCCGCTCATGGGCGCCTGAATCTCGGTTTCCATCTTCATCGCTTCGCTGATCAGTACGGCCTGGCCAGCCTTGACCACTTCGCCTTCCTTGACCAGCACGTCGACCACGTTGCCCGGCATGCTGGTGCTGACGTCACCCGGACCGCTGGCCTGCTTGCGCTGGCTGCCGCCGCTGCCGCCGACGAAGTTGTTCAATGGCTCGAACACCACCTCTTCCGGCATGCCGTCGATGGAAAGGAAGAAGTGCCGCTTGCCTTCGCCCTTGACGCCGACACCGGTGATATCCACGCGGTAGGTTTCGCCATGCACGTCGATGACGAACTCGGTCGGCACGCCCTGCCCGCCTGCAGCGGTCGCGGTGCTGCCGTCAGGGATCGGCAGCAGTGTTTCCGGTACCAGCGTACCGGCCTCACGCTCCTCGAGGAACTTGCGGCCGATGTCGGGAAACATGGCGTAGGTCAGCACGTCTTCTTCGGATTTGGCCAGCGCACCGACTTCCTGGCGCAGCTTGTCCAGCTCCGGCTTGATCAGGTCGGCCGGGCGCACGTCGATGATCTCTTCACCGCCGATGGCCTGGCGCTGCAGCTTGGCGTCGATGGTGCCCGGCGCCTTGCCGTAGCGGCCCTGCAGGTAGAGCTTCACCTCGTTGGTAATGGTCTTGTAGCGTTCGCCGGCGAGCACGTTGAAGAACGCCTGGGTGCCGACGATCTGCGAGGTCGGGGTTACCAGCGGCGGGTAGCCGAGGTCCTTGCGCACGCGCGGAATCTCGGCGAGTACTTCATCCATACGGTTGAGCGCACCCTGCTCCTTCAGCTGGTTGGCCAGGTTGGAAATCATCCCGCCCGGCACCTGGTTGACCTGCACACGCGTATCGACGCCGGTGAATTCGCTTTCGAACTGGTGGTACTTCTTGCGCACCGCGTAGAAGTACAGGCCGATCTCCTGCAGCAGCTCCAGATCGAGGCCGGTGTCATAGGGCGTGCCGCGCAGCGCGGCAACCATGGATTCGGTGCCGGGATGACTGGTGCCCCAGGCCATGGAGGAAATGGCGGTGTCGATGTGGTCGGCGCCGTTCTCGATGGCTTTCAGCTGGCACATGCTGGCGACGCCAGCCGTGTCGTGGGAGTGAATGAACACCGGCAGGTCGATCTCAGCCTTCAGCGCGCGCACCAGCTCGCCGGTGGCGAACGGCGTGAGCAGGCCGGCCATGTCCTTGATGGCGATGGAATCGACGCCCATGCCGCGCATCGCCCGACCCTGCTCGACGAACAACTCGACGGTATGCACCGGGCTGGTGGTGTAGGCGATGGTGCCCTGGGCGTGCTTGCCGGTCTTCTTCACGGCCTTGATCGCGGTTTCCAGGTTTCGCACGTCGTTCATCGCGTCGAAGATGCGGAACACGTCGATGCCGTTCTCCGCCGCCTTGGCGCAGAACGCTTCGACCACATCATCGCTGTAATGGCGGTAGCCGAGCAGGTTCTGCCCGCGCAGCAGCATCTGCAGTCGGGTGTTGGGCAGCGCGGCCTTGAGCTGGCGCAGGCGCTCCCAGGGGTCTTCCTTTAGGAAGCGTACGCAGGCGTCGAACGTGGCGCCGCCCCAGACTTCCAGCGACCAGTAGCCGACACGGTCGAGCTTTTCGCAGATCGGCAGCATGTCTTCAGTGCGCATGCGGGTCGCCAGCAGCGACTGATGGGCGTCACGCAGGATGGTGTCGGTAACGGTGATTTTCTTCTGAGCAGTCATGGTTCGTTCCTCACAGTCCTGCGTGGGCGGCGATGGCGGCAGCGATGGCCAGGGCCAGCTCGCCCGGCTTGCGTTTGATCGAGTAGTTCAGCAGTTCCGGGTGGTTCTCGACGAAGCTGGTGTTGAACTGGCCGCTGCGGAAATCCGGACTGGCGAGAATCTGCTGGTAATAGGTGGCGGTGGTCTTCACGCCCTGTACGCGCATGTCGTCCAGTGCTCGCGAACCACGGGCCAGTGCCTCTTCCCAGGTCAGCGCCCAGACGATTAGCTTCAGGCACATGGAGTCGTAATACGGCGGAATGGTGTAGCCGGTATAGATCGCCGTGTCGGTGCGCACACCGGGGCCACCCGGCGCGTAATAACGGGTGATCTTGCCGAAGCAGGGCAGGAAGTCGTTGCGCGGCTCCTCGGCGTTGATGCGGAACTGCAGGGCGAAGCCTCGATACTGGATGTCCTCCTGCTTGACCGACAGCGGCTGGCCGGAGGCGATGCGGATCTGCTCGCGGACGATATCGATCCCGGTGATTTCCTCGGTGATGGTGTGTTCCACCTGCACCCGGGTGTTCATTTCCATGAAGTACACCTCGCCATCGGCGAGCAGGAACTCCACGGTGCCGGCGTTCTCGTAACCCACCGCCTTGGCCGCACGCACGGCCAGGTCGCCGATATAGGCGCGCTGCTCGGGGGTAAGCTGCGGGCTCGGGGCGATCTCGATGAGCTTCTGGTTGCGGCGCTGGATCGAGCAGTCGCGCTCGAACAGGTGCACGGTGTTGCCGAAGCTGTCGGCCAATACCTGTGCCTCGATGTGCTTCGGCTCGACGATGCACTTTTCCAGGAAGACTTCGGCACTGCCGAAGGCCTTGGTCGCTTCGGAGATCACTCGCGGATAGGCCGATTCCAGCTCTGCCTGCGAGTTGCAGCGGCGAATGCCACGACCGCCACCACCGGAGGTGGCCTTGAGCATCACCGGATAGCCGATACGCTCGGCTTCGCGCAGCGCCTCGGCAAGATCGGCGACGTTGCCCTCGGTGCCCGGCGTGACCGGCACGCCGGCCTTGATCATGCTGCGCCGCGCTTCGGTCTTGTCGCCCATGCGGCGGATCACTTCGGCGCTGGGGCCTACGAAGCGGATGCCACGTTCGGCGCAGATTTCCGCCAGTTCGGCATTCTCGGAAAGAAATCCATAGCCTGGATGCAGCGCATCGCAGCCGGTTTCTACAGCCAGGTTCACCAGCTTGCGCGGGTTCAGGTAGCCGGCCAGCGGGTCTTCGCCAATGAAATGCGCCTCGTCGGCACGCTTGACGTGCAGCGCATGGCGGTCGGCTTCGGAGAATACCGCCACCGAGCGGACACCCATTTCGGCACAGGCGCGGACGATGCGCACCGCGATTTCCCCGCGGTTGGCGATCAGCAGCTTCTTGATCACGCTGTCTTCCCTCGGATCGTTGAGCAGGCGACCCGCGTGCGGGTCATGATCACTCGCATTTGCAACGAGCCGTTTCACCCTACGCCCGCTGGGGGGATTACTGAAAATGAATAATTGTTTGCTTGATAATAAGTAATTACTTATAGATACGCTCTGAGCAGCATTAATCTGGCCGAACGGTCAGCGCCGCTGGCAACGGTGCAACGGGGTTGCGCTTTATAATATTGCGGAGAACGTGATGCGAAAATCGTTGATGCGCATGACATTGCGCCAGCTTCAGGTATTTCGAGCAGTGTGCGAAACGCACTCGTATAGCCGTGCGGCGGAGGAAATGGCACTGACCCAGCCCGCCGTCAGTTTGCAGATTCGGCAGCTTGAGCAACTGGTCGGTCAACCGCTTTTCGAGTACCTCGGCAAGAAGCTCTACCTGACCGATGCGGCCGAAGCGCTGCAGCGCGCCAGTACCGACATCTTCGGTCGCCTGGACAGCCTCGACATGCAGCTCTCGGATCTGCAGGGCTCGCTGCAGGGCCAGCTCAACCTGGCGGTTGAATCCAGCGCCAAGTACGTCACGCCGCACCTGTTCGCCGCCTTCAAGCGCCTGCACCCTGAGGTCAGCCTGCAACTGGTGGTGGTCAACCATGCCCAGGCGGTCAAGCGCCTGTCGGTGAGCCGTGACGACCTGCTGATCATGTCTCAGGTGCCTACCGACATGGACCTGGAGTTCATGCCCTTCCTGAACAACCCGATCATCGCCGTGGCGCCACCCGACCATCCGCTGTGCAACGCCGCCACGTTGTCCCTGCAGGACCTCACGGACTATCCCCTGCTGGTGCGGGAGCCCGGCTCGGGCACGCGACGGGCCGGCGAGGACTACCTGCGCCAGAAGCGCGCGCATTTCGCCCAGACCATCCAGGTCGCCTCGCTGGATGCGCTGCGCGAATGCGTGGTGGCCGGGCTCGGCCTGGCACTGCTGCCACGCCATGCGGTGCATCTGGAGCTGGCCAACGGGCTGCTACGCGAGCTGCCGGTCGAGGAATTGCCGCTATATCGCAGCTGGTGCGTGGTGCATTCGCGCGGCAAGCGCCTGAGTCCGGTGGCCCAGGCGTTCTTCGCCTTCCTCCGTGAAGAGCGCGCGCAGATCAGTGCGCTGGCGGAGCGCTTCGCCGGCTCGCCGACGACGAGCGCAGCGAGCTGATCACCAGCGCATCGGCGTAGTCGTTCAGCTCGGCATGCAGCTGACGCTGCTCGGTATAGCTTTCGATGGCGCGGCGAAAACGCATGCGCCGCTCATCCTGCTGTTTGCGACGGGACTTGCTGTCGAGCTGGCTGCTATCGTCGGTGTGCCGGAGCATGAAGCGATCTCCCAGAACAGGTAAGGAGAGATCAGCATCGACGTCATGGATGACAAACTGAAGTCAGGGCGATTACGCGACCGTGAAGGTGCAGCGGCGCCTCAGTCGTCGTGCGTCTTGACCTTCTGCGGCGACAGGCGAAGGCTGCGCAGGCTGCGCTTCACGCTCTTGAGGTGATTGACCAGACTCGGTCCGCGCGCCATGGCAACACCCATCGCCAGCACGTCGATCACTACCAAGTGAGCGATACGCGAGGTCAGCGGGGTGTAGATCTCGGTGTCTTCCTGTACGTCGATTGCCAGGTTGATGGTGGCCAGCTCGGCCAGCGGCGTCTGGCTCGGGCACAGGGTGATGAGCGTCGCGCCGGATTCACGCACCACGTTGGCGGTGATCAGCAGATCCTTCGAGCGACCGGACTGCGAGATGCAGATCGCCACGTCGGTAGGCTTGAGCGTCACCGCCGACATGGCCTGCATGTGCGGATCGGAATAGGCGGCAGCTGACAGCAGCAGACGGAAGAACTTGTGCTGGGCGTCGGTGGCCACCGCGCCGGATGCGCCGAAACCGTAGAACTCCACGCGCTCGGCCTTAGCCATGGCAGCGATGGCGCGCTGCAGCGCTTCGGGGTCGAGCCGCTCGCGCACTTCCATCAGCGTGTGCAGCGTGGTGTCGAAGATCTTCAAGGCGAAGTCGGCCACCGAATCGTTCTCGCTGATAGCGAACTGACCGAAGCTGGCGCCAGCCGCCAGGCTCTGCGCCAGTTTGAGCTTGAGATCCTGAAAACCCAGGCAACCGATGGCGCGGCAGAAGCGCACGATGGTGGGTTCGCTGACGCCGACCACGTGGGCCAGGTCGGCCATGGAGCTGTGCATCACCGACGCCGGATCGAGCAGGACATGGTCGGCCACTTTCAGCTCCGACTTCCGTAGCAGGCTTCTGGATTGGGCGATGTGCTGCAGCAGATTCACGTTCCGGACTCGCTATGCTCTCGTCTGATGGCTTTGCTCGGGCGCGATCGGCGCCGCTCAGCCGTCAGCGGGTTGTAGTGGGGCGGTAGTTATACTACAAGCCTCGCCACGACGCCCATTTTTTGGCCCTGGGAGAGAATCGATGTCGATATCCTGTGACATGCTCGTGTTCGGCGGGACCGGTGACCTGACGCTGCACAAACTGCTTCCGGCGCTCTACCACCTGCACCGTGACGGACGCCTGCACGCCGACGTACGGATACTCGCCCTGGCGCGAAAAAAGCTCGACCGCGACGGCTACCTGGCCCTGGCCGAGCGGCATTGCCGCGCGCAGGTCGCCCGCAGCGACTTCAGCCCTGACACCTGGCAGGCCTTTGCCCAGCGTCTGGACTACTTCGCCATGGATGCCTCACAGCGCGGCGACTACGTGCGCCTTGCCCATCACCTCGGCCAGGCCGACGGCCGTGTGCGGGTGTATTACCTGGCGACCGCGCCGGACCTGTTCGAACCCATCGCCGCCAATCTCGAAAGCGCCGGGCTGGCCGGTGACGATGCGCGCATCGTGCTGGAAAAGCCGATCGGCCATTCGCTGGACTCGGCGCTGGAAATCAACGAATCGATCGGCGCCGTGTTCCCTGAGTCGCGGATCTACCGGATCGATCACTACCTGGGCAAGGAAACGGTGCAGAACCTCATGGCGCTGCGCTTCGCCAACGCGCTGTTCGAGCCGATCTGGCGCTCCGGGCATATCGACCATGTGCAGATCACCGTCGCCGAAACCCTCGGCGTGGAGAACCGCGGCGGCTACTACGACAACGCCGGCGCGATGCGCGACATGCTGCAGAACCACCTCCTGCAGCTGCTCTGCCTGGTGGCAATGGAGGCGCCGGTGCGTTTCGATGCCAAGCACATCCGCGGCGAGAAGGTGAAGGTGCTCGAGGCGCTGAAGCCGATCACCGGCAACGACGTGCTGGACAAGACCGTGCGCGGCCAATACGGCGCCGGCCGCATCGGTGGCCACGACGTGCAGGCCTACTACTTCGAGCCGAACATCGACAACGACAGCGACACCGAAACCTTCGTCGCGGTAAAGGCCGAGATCGACAACTGGCGCTGGGCTGGCGTGCCCTTCTACCTGCGCACCGGCAAGCGCATGGCGCGCAAGCGCTCGGAGATCATCATCACCTTCAAACAGGTGCCGCACCTGCTGTTCAGCAAGGGTGAAGTGAACCGCCTGGTGATCAGCCTGCAGCCGGAAGAAAGCATCAGCCTGCAGCTGATGGCCAAAGCACCGGGCAAGGGCATGCAGCTGGAACCGGTGGAGCTGGATCTGAACCTGGCGCACGCCTTCAGCAGCACCCGTCGCTGGGAAGCCTACGAGCGGCTGCTGCTGGATGTGATCGAAGGCGACTCCACGCTGTTCATGCGCCGTGACGAGGTCGAGGCGGCCTGGAACTGGGTCGATCCGATCCTGCGCGGCTGGCACAGCTACTACCGCAAGCCGCGCCCCTATCCGGCCGGCGAAGACGGCCCGGAACAGGCCCATCAATTCATCGAACGCCAGGGCCATCGCTGGTGGCAATGAAGTTGCCTGGCACAACTTCCGACAACTTCGCCACAGCCCCCGCATAACGCGAGATAGAGCGGATCGGCAGACTTTCTGAAATCATCGATCGCGACCACCACAACTACGCCGAGCAACTAGCTCGGCCGTGGCCATATCGCGCCGACATACAGACGTCACATCAGCGAAATATTATCGGTAGTTCACGCCGCCATTTAGTGCTATTTCCGCGTCGATTCTCAGCCTGATTCTTCCCCGCACACTTATCCGCAGCACGCCATGCTCAACAGCGCGTGCATGGCGAACGATTCGGGCATCGATCAACCACAGCAAAGCCAGCATTCATGCCGCTTGCAGCTACGCCATGGCCACTCAAGGCGAACTTCTGCGCACCACCGCCATCGAACTTCTCGCGACACTCCCGAAACTTCCCCCGTAACTATCAGCCTTCACCGCCAGCCTGGCGAAATGAAACAGACTGAAACATCCACGGCGCAATCGCCGTAATTACGCGGGATCGAGCGATATATGCAGCGCCCAGAACTTCGCATATTCAGAAGTTCGGGTTGAGAAACTTCTCCGGATATGCCTACCCTAAAAAGGAATTCAATCAACAACCCCAAAGGCATTGTTTTGAGTTTCCCTACCGTAGTGCTCCGTCGCCCAACCGACGGCGACGGTTACAACCTGCATCAGCTGGTGGCTCGCTGCCAGCCCCTCGATACCAATTCGGTCTACTGCAACCTGCTGCAGTGCTCCGATTTCGCCGACACCGCCATCGCCGCAGAGAACGCCCAGGGCGAACTGGTTGGTTTCATCTCGGGTTACCGCCCCCCTGCCCGCCCGGACACCCTGTTCGTCTGGCAGGTCGCCGTCGATAGTTCGATGCGCGGTCAGGGCCTGGCCCTGCGCATGCTGCTGGCGCTGACGGCCCGTGTGGCCCGTGAGCACGACGTGCGCTTCATGGAAACCACCATTTCCCCGGACAACGCGGCGTCGCAGGCACTGTTCAAGCGGGCATTCGATCGGCTGGGTGCCGACTGCACCACGCGCACGCTGTTCTCCCGCGCCGCGCACTTTGGCGGTCAGCACGAGGACGAGGTGCTCTACCGCGCCGGCCCGTTCACCGTTTCCCATCTAGAAGAAGAGCTCAAGGAGCACGCATGAAAACTTTTGAACTGAACGAATCCAAGGTCCGTAGCTACTGCCGTTCCTTCCCCGTGGTCTTCAACCAGGCCCAGGGTGCCGAACTGGTCACGCAGGACGGCAAGCGTTACATCGACTTCCTCGCCGGTGCCGGCACGCTCAACTACGGGCACAACCACCCGGTACTCAAGAAGGCGCTACTCGAGTACATCCAGAACGACGGCATCACCCATGGCCTGGACATGTACACCGCAGCCAAGGAGCGTTTCCTCGAAACCTTCAACCGCCTGATCCTCGAACCGCGCGGCATGGGCGACTACCGCATGCAGTTCACCGGCCCGACCGGTACCAACGCGGTCGAAGCGGCGATGAAGCTGGCGCGCAAGGTCACCGGGCGCAACAACATCATCAGCTTCACCAACGGCTTCCACGGCTGCAGCATCGGCGCGCTGGCCGCGACCGGCAACCAGCATCACCGCGGCGGCTCCGGCATCAGCCTCACCGATGTCAGCCGCATGCCGTACGCCAACTACTTCGGCGACAAGACCAACACCATCGGCATGATGGACAAGTTGCTCTCCGACCCCTCCAGCGGCATCGACAAGCCCGCCGCGGTGATCGTCGAGGTGGTGCAGGGTGAAGGCGGACTGAACACCGCGTCGACCGAGTGGATGCGCAAGCTCGAGAAGCTCTGCCGCAAGCACGAGATGCTGCTGATCGTCGATGACATCCAGGCCGGTTGCGGCCGCACCGGGACCTTCTTCAGCTTCGAGGAAATGGGCATCCATCCGGACATCGTGACCCTGTCCAAGTCGCTGTCCGGCTATGGCCTGCCATTCGCCATGGTGTTGCTGCGCCAGGAGCTGGACCAGTGGAAGCCGGGCGAGCACAACGGCACCTTCCGCGGTAACAACCATGCGTTCGTCACTGCTGCCGCAGCCGTCGAGCACTTCTGGCAGAACGACGAGTTCGCCAACAGCGTGAAGGCCAAAGGCAAGCGCATCGCCGACGGCATGCAGCGCATCGTCCGCCGCCACGGCCCGGATTCGCTGTTCCTCAAAGGCCGCGGGATGATGATCGGCATCAGCTGCCCGGATGGCGATATCGCCTCCGCCGTCTGCCGTCACGCCTTCGAGAACGGCCTGGTGATCGAAACCAGCGGCGCCCACAGCGAAGTGGTCAAGTGTCTCTGCCCGCTGATCATCAGCGAAGAGCAGATCGACCGCGCACTCGCCATCCTCGACAAGGCCTTCGCCGCCGTGATGAGCGAGCAGACCGAAAACCAAGCTTCCTGAGGTATTTGCAATGATCGTCAGAACCCTCGCCGAGTGCGAGCAGACCAACCGCAAGGTCCACAGCAAGACCGGCACCTGGGACAGCACCCGTCTGTTGCTCAAAGACGACAATATGGGTTTCTCGTTCCACATAACCACCATCTACGCCGGCACCGAGACGCACATCCACTACCAGAACCACCTGGAGTCGGTGTACTGCATGAGCGGCAACGGCGAGATCGAGACCATCGCCGACGGCAAGATCTACAAGATCGAACCCGGCACGCTGTACATCCTCGACAAGCACGACGAGCACCTGCTGCGGGGCGGTAGCGAGGACATGAAGATGGCCTGCGTCTTCAACCCGCCGCTCAACGGCAAGGAAGTACATGACGAGAGCGGCGTCTATCCGCTGGAGGCCGAAACCGTCTGATACCGGTTTACCGGGGCGGCCATGAAGCCGCCCCGCCATCACAAGAGAAAGGAGGTATGCGTGAACCCTATGCAAGCCGACCTGTATCCCTCGCGCCAGGAAGACCAGCCCAGCTGGCAGGAACGCCTGGATCCGGTCGTCTACCGCAGCGACCTGGAGAATGCGCCGATAGCGGCAGAGCTGATCGAGCGCTTCGAGCGCGACGGCTACCTGGTCATCCCCAACCTGTTCAGCGCCGACGAAGTGGCGGTATTCCGCGCCGAACTCGAGCGCATGCGCCAGGACCCGGCCGTCGCCGGCTCCGGCAAGACCATCAAGGAACCCGACAGCGGCGCCGTCCGCTCGGTGTTCGACATTCACAGCGACAACGAACTGTTCGCCCGCGTGGCCGCCGATGAGCGCACCGCCGGCATCGCCCGTTACATCCTCGGCGGTGATCTGTACGTGCATCAGTCACGGATGAACTTCAAGCCCGGCTTCACCGGCAAGGAGTTCTACTGGCACTCGGACTTCGAGACCTGGCACGTCGAGGACGGCATGCCGCGCATGCGCTGCCTGTCCTGCTCGATTCTGTTGACCGACAACGAGCCGCACAACGGCCCGCTGATGCTGATGCCTGGCTCACACAAGCACTACGTGCGCTGCGTCGGCGCCACGCCGGAGAACCACTACGAGAAATCCCTGCGCAAGCAGGAGTTCGGTGTGCCTGACCAGAACAGCCTGAGCGAGCTAGCCGGCCGCTTCGGCATCGACTGCGCCACCGGCCCCGCGGGCAGCGTGGTGTTCTTCGACTGCAACACCATGCACGGCTCCAACGGCAACATCACACCCAGCGCGCGAAGCAATCTGTTCTACGTCTACAACCACGTGGATAATGCCGTGCAGCCGCCGTTCTGCGAGCAGAAACCCCGCCCGGCATTCGTCGCCGAGCGCGAGACGTTCAAGCCGCTGGACATTCAGCCGCAACAGTATCTCTGAGGCGATTGGGCGCGTCTGATGACGGGCCCGATCCCCCGGCTTGGCCGATCACTTACGGCCCAGGGATGAATTCACTTTCAGCTCGTTGATCGACAGGTGCGCCAGCCGCGCCGGGCCCGTCAACGGCCTGCCAGATTCGGACGCAATAAAAATATGCATACCGTAGAAAAGATCGGCGGCACGTCGATGAGCCGCTTCGAGGAAGTCCTCGACAACATCTTCATCGGCCGCCGGGAAGGCGCAGCGCTGTACCAGCGCGTCTTCGTCGTCTCGGCCTATAGCGGCATGACCAATCTGCTGCTGGAACACAAGAAGACCGGCGAGCCCGGCGTCTACCAGCGTTTTGCCGATGCCCAGAGCGAAGGCGCCTGGCGCGAGGCGCTGGAAGGCGTGCGTCAGCGCATGCTGGCGAAGAACGCCGAGCTGTTCAGCTCCGAGTACGAGCTGCACGCCGCCAACCAGTTCATCAATTCGCGCATCGACGACGCCAGCGAGTGCATGCACAGCCTGCAGAAGCTCTGCGCCTACGGCCACTTCCAGCTCTCCGAGCACCTGATGAAGGTGCGCGAGATGCTCGCCTCCCTCGGTGAAGCGCATAGCGCCTTCAACTCGGTGCTGGCGCTCAAGCAGCGCGGCGTCAACGCCCGTCTGGCCGACCTCACCGGCTGGCAGCAGGAAGCGCCGCTGCCGTTCGAGGAGATGATCGCCAGCCATTTCGCCGGCTTCGACCTGAGCCGCGAACTGGTGGTCGCCACCGGCTACACGCATTGCGCCGAAGGCCTGATGAACACCTACGACCGTGGCTACAGCGAGATCACCTTCGCCCAGATCGCCGCCGCCACCGGCGCGCATGAAGCGATCATCCACAAGGAATTCCACCTCTCTTCTGCCGACCCGAACCTGGTCGGTGCCGACAAGGTGGTGACCATCGGCCGCACCAACTACGACGTCGCCGACCAGCTGTCGAACCTCGGCATGGAAGCGATCCACCCGCGCGCGGCCAAGACCCTGCGCCGTGCCGGTGTCGAGCTGCGCATCAAGAATGCCTTCGAGCCCGAGCACGGCGGCACGCTGATCAGCCAGGACTACAAGAGCGAGAAGCCCTGCGTGGAAATCATCGCCGGGCGCAAGGACGTCTTCGGCATCGAGGTGTTCGACCAGGACATGCTCGGCGACATCAGCCACGACATGGAAATCAGCAAGCTGCTCAAGCAGCTCAAGCTCTACGTGGTGAACAAGGACTCCGATGCCAACAGCATCACCTACTACGCCTCCGGTTCGCGCAAGCTGATCAACCGCGCGGCCAAGTTGATCGAGGAGAAGTACCCCGCGGCCGAGGTCACGGTGCACAACCTGGCCATCGTCTCGGCGATCGGTTCCGACCTCAAGGTCAAGGGCATCCTGGCCAAGACCGTGGCGGCGCTCGCCGAAGCCGGCATCAGCATCCAGGCGATCCACCAGTCAATCCGTCAGGTGGAGATGCAGTGCGTGGTCAACGAAGAGGACTACGACGCCGCCATTGCCGCGCTGCACCGCGCGCTGATCGAGCCGGAAAACCACGGTGACGTGATCGCCGCGGCCTGATCCAGGCGCAAGACCGAAACGCCGGGCTCGTCCCGGCGTTTTGCTGTCCGGCTTCCCGACTGCGTATGACGCGGGTCAATACCACAGGTAAGCACCGGTACGACCATGGAAGCACGAGGCAGCTCGGCCCAAGCCGGTCTGCCCAACCCGCTCATCCATGCCGCAGGAGTTGCCATGTTCCCCGAGTACCGCGATCTGATCACCCGCCTGAAGGCGGAAAACAAGACCTTTGCCCGCCTGTTCGACGAGCACAACGAGCTGGATCAACGGGTCAAGAACATCGAAGCGCACATCGTCCCGGGCACCGATAGCGAGGTCGAGACCCTGAAGAAGGAGAAGCTACAGCTCAAGGACCGGCTCTACGCCATGCTCAAGGAAGCGCCCGCCGCCTGATCCTCGGCGCCCCGCTCAGGCGGGGCGCCATTGCGCCTCACCCCGAATATCGCAGACGACGCGCAATCGACCGCCGAGCGCAGTAAAATGCCGCGCTTCTTCGATGCCCTCCTGCGAGTCCCGCGCCATGAGCACCCCCTACCGCACCGAGCTGCTGTCCCCTGCCGGCACGCTGAAATCCATGCGCTATGCCTTCGCCTACGGCGCCGATGCGGTGTACGCCGGGCAGCCGCGCTACAGCCTGCGCGTGCGCAACAACGAGTTCGACCATGCCAACCTCAAGCTTGGCATCGACGAAGCACATGCACTGGGCAAGCAGTTCTACTTGGTGGTCAACATCGCCCCGCACAACGCCAAGCTGAAGACCTTCATCAAGGATCTGGAGCCGGTGGTGGCGATGGGACCGGATGCGCTGATCATGTCCGACCCGGGGCTGATCATGCTGGTGCGCCAGCATTTCCCGCAGCAGAACATCCACCTCTCGGTGCAGGCCAACGCGGTGAACTGGGCGACGGTGAAGTTCTGGGAGAGCCAGGGCGTCAGCCGCGTGATCCTCTCCCGCGAGCTGTCGCTGGAGGAGATTGGCGAGATCCGCGAACAGGTGCCGGGCATGGAGCTGGAAGTGTTCGTCCACGGCGCGCTGTGCATGGCCTATTCCGGCCGCTGCCTGCTGTCCGGCTACATCAACAAGCGCGATCCCAATCAGGGCAGCTGCACCAACGCCTGCCGCTGGGAGTACAAGACCCATGAGGCGAAGGAGAACGAAGTCGGCGACATCGTGCACAAGTACGAGCCGATCGTCGTGCAGCCGGCACAAACTCCCAGCCCCGACCCAACCCTGGGTATCGGCGCGCCGACCGATGAGGTATTCCTGCTCGAAGACAGCAGCCGTCCGGGCGAATTCATGTCCGCCTTCGAGGACGAGCACGGCACCTACATCATGAACTCAAAGGACCTGCGCGCCGTGCAGCACGTCGAGCGCCTGGTGCATATGGGCGTGCACTCGCTGAAGATCGAAGGCCGCACCAAGAGCCACTACTACGTGGCGCGCACTGCGCAGGTCTACCGTAAGGCCATCGACGACGCCCTCGCCGGCCGGCCATTCGACAAGTCGCTGATGGATACCCTCGAATCGCTGGCCCACCGCGGCTACACCGAAGGCTTCCTGCGCCGCCACGTGCATGACGAATACCAGAATTACGAACGCGGCTTCTCGCTCTCCGAGCGCCAGCAGTTCGTCGGCGAGCTGACCGGCGAACGCCGCAACGGCCTGGCCGAGGTGAAGGTGAAGAACCGCTTCGCGGTGGGCGACAGACTGGAGCTGATGACGCCGCAGGGCAACCTCAACCTGCGTCTTGAGCGACTGGAGAACAAGCGCGGCGAATCCATCGAGGTGGCTCCGGGCGACGGTCACACGGTCTACCTGCCGGTGCCGGAAGACGTCGATCTGCGCTACGCCCTGCTGATGCGCGAACTCGACGGCAGCACCACTCGCGGTTGAGATCGGGTTGGCGCCGCGTTGCGGCGCCGCAGCCTAGCGCAGCAGCTCGGCGAACTGCTCGGCCGGCACCGGCGGGCTGAGCAGGTAGCCCTGAATCTCGTCGCACTGGTTGGCCTTGAGGAAATCCATCTGCGCCTGGGTTTCCACCCCCTCGGCCACCACCTTGCGCTCCAGGCTGTGGACCATGGCGATGATCGCCCGGGTAATCGCCGCATCCTGGCTGGAATGCTCCAGCTCACTGATGAACGAGCGGTCGATCTTCACGTAGTCCACCGGGAAGCGCTTGAGGTAACTCAGCGACGAGAAGCCGGTGCCGAAGTCGTCGATCGCCAGCCTGACCCCTAGCGCTCGAAGTTGCTCGCTGATGCTGATGGCATTGTCGATATCGTCCAGCAACTGGCTCTCGGTCAGCTCCAGCTCCAGCATCGTCGCCGGCAGGCCGGTTTCCTCGAGTACCTGGCGCACCAGGCTGACGAAATTGCCCTGACGCAGCTGCTTGACCGAGAGGTTCACCGACACGCGAATCTCCGCCAGCCCGTCCTGCAGCCACTGGCGTGCCTGGCGGCAGGCCTCGCGCAGGACGAACTCACCGAGCGGAATGATCAAACCGGTTTCTTCCGCCAGCGGAATGAAGTGCGCCGGCGCGACCAGCCCGCGCTGCGGATGACGCCAGCGCACCAGCGCTTCGGCGGCCTCCAGAGCATCGTCAGCCAAGCTCAGACGTGGTTGATAGAAGACTTCCAGCTGGCCGACTTCCAGCGCCTTGCGCAGCTGATTCTCCAGCTGCAGGTACTGCATGCTCGACGCCTGCGGCCGGTCGGTGAAGAACTGCAGCGTGTTGCCGCCCAGATGCTTGGCCTGCTGCATGGCCATGTTCGCCTGGCGTAGCAGCACTTCCGCGTCACGGCTGTTGTCCGGCATCAGGCTGACGCCGATGGAGGCGCTGATGACCAGCTCCTGCTCATCGATGATCAGCGGCTTGCGGATTCGCTGCAGCAGCCGGCTGCCCAGATGCGCGAGGCTGCTGAGGCTGCCGTAGGCGTCGAACAGCACGACGAACTCGTCGCCGGACAGCCGCGCGATGGTGTCAGCATCTGCCAGGGTCTGGGTGATGCGCCGCGACATCTCGCGCAGCAATGCGTCGGCGGCCTCGTGCCCGAGGCTTTCGTTGAGCAGCTTGAAGCGGTCCAGGTCGATGTAGAGCACCGCCATGTTGCGGCCGTTGCGGCGCACCCGCTGGCAGGCCTCGTGCAGACGCTCCTTGAGCAGGCCGCGGTTGGCCAGCCCGGTGAGGTCGTCGTAATGGGTCAGGTAGCGCAGACGCTCTTCGATCTTGCGCCGCACGCTGATGTCGGAGATGAACGCGACCACATGGGTGACGCTGTCGTTGGCATCGCGCACTTCGCGCAGCTGTACCCACTGCGGGTAGACCTCGCCGCTCTTGCGGGTTTCGATCAGCTCGCCCTGCCAGTGACCGTGCAGTTCCAGCGCTTCACGCATGGTCTGGTACTGGCGCTGACTCTCCGGCGAACCGGCGATGCGCGCCACGCTGTGCCCGAGCAATTCCTCGCGGCTGTAGCCGGACAGCGCGCAGCAGGCGTCGTTGACCGCCAGCACGCGGTAGTGATCGTTCATGATCACCATGCCTTCGCTGGCCGCCTCGAACACCGTCGCTGCCAGGCGCTGCTGTTCGGCCTGGCGGCGCAGCTCGCTGATGTCGCGACGGGTGCCGATCATGCGCAGGGCACGGCCAGCGGCGTCGCGCTGGATCACCCGGCCGCGATCCTCGAGCCATATTTCGCTGCCGTCGGCGCGCAACGCACGGTACTCGACGGCAAACTGCTCGGTTTCGCCCTTCAGGTGCGCGATCAGGATGGCGCGCACGCCTTCCAGATCCTTGGGATGGATGTCCGGCAACGGCGAGCCATCCTCGTCGTAGCGGTGCTGCCGGCCGATGCCGAACACCACCTCCAGACGGGAATGATGAACATGGTTGTTCTGCAGATCCCAGTCCCACAGGCCGAGGCCACTGGCGTCCAGCGCTAGATTCAGCCGCGCCTCGCTTTCCCCCAGCTCTTCGGCGAGCTGCGCGAGTTCCGCGGTGCGCTCGGCGACGCGCTGCTCGAGGCCATCGTAGGCACTGCGCAGCTGCTTTTCGGCATGGCGGCGTTGCTCGACTTCCGAGGCCAAACGGCGATTGAGCTGGTCGGCTTCGCGGCCGGCGGTTTCCAGCCGCTCGATCAGCTGCTGCCTATGCAGCCGCTGTTCGAGCCCGTCGTTCACCAGCCGGCTGATCTGCCAGCCGATCAGGCTGAGGGTGGCCAGCACGATCATCGCCAGCAAACCCCAGCCCTGCTGCAACGGATAGCCGCTGGTCATCAGCAGAAGGCCGGTCGGCAACAGACTGGGCACGGCGAAACTGAAGAAGGCGGGCAGGCAGACCCCGTAAGCGACGCTGGCGGCCACGACGACCGAACCGATCAGCCCGTACAGCAGCGCTTGGGTAACGAAGACATCGGCCGGCACCAGCACGACCATGGCGTAGCACAGGCTCAGCGCAGACGCGCCACTTCCGAGCAGAAAGCGCCAGCGCCAGCACGGCGCGGCCTGCGCCTCGGGGCTGGCTCGGTTGAAGGCGAATATCTGCTGCAAGCGCAACAGTGCCAGCGCGCCCATCCAGCCCAGCCACAGCCCGAGCTCGACACCGCCCTGCTCGCCCCAGAGCACCACGCCGAGAACCAGTGTCGTCAGCAACAACAGCCAGGCAGGTACGCGCGAACCTCGATACAGCAGCCGGGTACGCTCGGCAACGATATCGGCCGCCGACGCCCCGCGGGACAATGGCTGTGTTGATGCCGGGCAGGCGGCTCGGATGGAATCGGTCATGAATATTGTTCTAGTAATAACTGCACCTAAAACAGGCTCCCTCGGAACCATACCACCGTCGATAATGGCACGTTGATGGCGTCGCGTCATACCATGGTGCGTCGGAAAAACGGCGATCGGTACTCCAGCCGACCAGCGGAAGGTTCCACCAGGCGCGATCAACCAAGACCGCGCCCGCGCCGGTTTGCCGCAGACTGCGCTTTCGAATGGACCGCAGGGCGAGCGCAGCGCAGGCATTTCCAATAGAATGCCGCGATGCATGACGATCTCTCTCTCCTCCTGAATTCCCTCAACGATGCTCAACGCCAGGCCGTGGCCGCGCCGCTTGGCCGCCAGCTGGTATTGGCTGGCGCCGGCTCGGGCAAGACCCGCGTTCTGGTGCACCGTATCGCGTGGCTGCACCAGGTCGAACGCGCCTCGCTGCACTCGATCCTGTCGGTGACCTTCACCAACAAGGCTGCCGCCGAGATGCGCCAGCGCATCGAGCAGCTGCTGCACGTGAACCCGCAGGGCATGTGGGTGGGCACCTTTCACGGCCTGGCCCACCGCCTTCTGCGCGCGCACTGGCAGGAGGCCAAGCTGGCGCAGAACTTCCAGATCCTCGATTCCGACGACCAGCAGCGGCTGGTCAAGCGGGTGATCCGCGAACTCGGCCTCGACGAGCAACGCTGGCCAGCGCGCCAGGCGCAGTGGTGGATCAACGCGCAGAAGGACGAAGGCCTGCGTCCGCGCAACATCCAGGCCGGCGGTGATCTGTTCCTCGCCACCCAGCTGAAGATCTACGAAGCCTATGAAGAGGCCTGCGCCCGCGCCGGGGTGATCGACTTCTCCGAGCTGCTGCTGCGCGCCCTGGACCTGTGGCGCGACCACCCGGGCCTGCTCGATCACTACCAGCGGCGTTTCCGCCACGTGCTGGTGGACGAGTTCCAGGACACCAACGCCGTGCAGTACGCCTGGCTGCGGCTGCTGGCCAAGGGCGGCGAGAGCCTGATGGTGGTCGGCGACGACGACCAGTCTATCTACGGCTGGCGCGGCGCGCGGATCGAGAACCTGCACCAGTTCAGCCAGGACTTCCCCGACGCCGAAACCATCCGCCTGGAGCAGAACTACCGCTCCACCGCCTGCATCCTCAAGGCCGCCAACGCGCTGATCGCCAACAACCAGGGCCGTCTCGGCAAGGAGCTCTGGACTTCCGGCTGCGAGGGCGAGCCGATCAGCCTGTACGCTGCGTTCAACGAGCACGACGAAGCGCGCTACGTGGTCGAGAGCATCGAGAAGGCCATCCGCGACGGCATGAGCCGCAGCGAGATCGCCATCCTCTACCGCTCCAACGCCCAGTCGCGGGTGCTGGAAGAGGCGCTGCTGCGCGAGAAGATTCCCTACCGCATCTACGGCGGCCAGCGCTTCTTCGAGCGCGCCGAGATCAAGAACGCCATGGCCTACCTGCGGCTGATCCAGACCCGCGACAACGACGCGGCGCTGGAACGGGTGATCAACGTGCCGGCGCGCGGCATCGGCGAGAAGACCGTCGAAGCACTGCGCCAGCTGGCGCGTGATCAGGGCCTGTCGATGTGGGCGGCGCTGCATCAGGCGGTCGGTACCAAGGCGGTTTCCGGCCGCGCTGCCAGCGCGCTGAACGCCTTTGTCGAGCTGGTCGACACGCTGGCGCTGAAGGTCGAAGGCATGCAGCTGCACAACATGGCGCAGCTGGTCATCGAGCAGTCCGGGCTGCTTGCCTATCACCGCGACGAGAAGGGCGAGAAAGCCCAGGCGCGGGTGGAAAACCTCGAGGAACTGGTCTCCGCCGCGCGCGCCTTCGACAGCTACAGCGAAGAGGACGACGACGTCCAGTCACCGCTGGCGGCGTTTCTCGACCACGCCTCGCTGGAGGCCGGCGAACAGCAGGCCGGCGACCACGAGGACAGCGTGCAGCTGATGACCCTGCACAGCGCCAAGGGCCTGGAGTTCCCGTTGGTGTTCCTGGTCGGCATGGAAGAAGGCCTGTTCCCGCACAAGATGAGCCTGGAGGAATCCGGCCGTCTGGAAGAAGAACGCCGCCTGGCCTACGTCGGCATCACCCGCGCCATGCAGCAGCTGGTGATCACCTACGCCGAAACGCGCCGGCTGTACGGCAGCGAGACCTATAACAAGATCTCGCGTTTCGTCCGCGAAGTGCCGCCGGCACTGATCCAGGAAGTACGTCTGAGCAATACCGTGACGCGCTCGTTCAGCGGCAAGAGCATGAGTGGCTCGTCGCTGTTCGACGGCGCCGGCGTGCCGGAAACGCCGTTCAGCCTCGGCCAGCGTGTACGCCATTCGCTGTTCGGCGAAGGCACCATCCTCAACTTCGAAGGCTCCGGCGCCCAGGCCCGAGTGCAGGTGAATTTCGAGGATGAGGGCAGCAAATGGCTGATGCTCAGTTACGCAAAACTTGAAGCCCTGTAGGGTTGACGCTAACGTCAACCCGTCATACCAACAAGCCATTCCTATAAGAAGAGTCTTCCAAGGATACCGACCCATGAAACGCCGCCATCTGTTCGGTGCTGCCGCTACCTTGCTTGCCACCCTCGGCCTTGCCGGTTGCAACGACGACAAGAAAGTCGAAACCACAGGCCAGCAGGCCGCCAGCGAACCCGCCAAGACCTACACCTGGAAGATGGTCACCGCCTGGCCGAAGAACTACCCGGGCCTGGGCACCGCCGCCGAGCGCCTGGCCGATCGCGTAAAGGTGATGAGCGACGGTCGCCTGACCATCAAGGTCTACGCCGCCGGTGAGCTGGTCCCGGCGCTGGAAGTGTTCGATGCCGTTTCCCGCGGCACCGCCGAATTGGGCCACGGCGCCGCCTACTACTGGAAGGGCAAGGTGCCCACCGCGCAGTTCTTTACCTCGGTTCCGTTCGGCCTGTCCGCCATCGAGATGAACGCCTGGCTGAGCAAGGGCGAAGGCCAGAAGTTCTGGGAAGAGGCCTATGCACCTTTCGGCGTGAAGCCGATGGTGGTCGGCAACACCGGCATGCAGATGGGCGGCTGGTACAACAAGGAAATCGATTCGCTGGACGACCTGCGCGGGCTGAAGATCCGCATGCCGGGCCTCGGCGGCGAAGTGCTGGCGCGTCTCGGCGCGACCACCGTGAATCTGCCCGGCGGCGAAGTATTCACCGCACTGCAGACCGGCGCGATCGACGCCACCGACTGGGTCAGCCCGTACAACGACCTGGCCTTCGGTCTGCACAAGGCCGCCAAGTATTACTACTACCCAGGCTGGCAGGAGCCGCAGGCGGTGCTGGAGCTGCTGGTGAACCAGAAGGCGATGGACACCCTGCCCGAGGACCTGCAGGCGATCCTCACCGAGGCGACCCGCGCGGCCAGTCGCGACATGATGGATGACTATGTCTACAATAACGCCCTAGCGCTGGACCAGCTCAAGCAGCAAGGCGTGGAGCTCAAGCGCTTCCCCGACGAAGTGCTCGGCGCCATGCAGGAGCAGTCGGAGCTGGTGCTCGGCGAGCTGGCCGAACAGAGCGAGCTGAACGGCCGCATCTGGGCCTCGATGAAAGCCTTCCAGGAACAGGTCAAGCCGATGCACGAGATCTCCGAGAAGGAGCTGTACAACTGGCGCTAAACCCGCTGCAGCACAGAACGGAGCCGTCAGGCTCCGTTTTCGCATCTCGCCCAGCGTTGACCTGGCGCGACCAACGGTCGCAAGCAAAAGCCGGTAACATACTGCCCCTGGCCAACCCCTGCCTGCCTCGGCAGGATGGCGCGCGTACTCCACTCTTTTCAGCGGGAACACTCAATGCAACGTGTGCTTAGCATCTTCATGGCGCTGTGTATCAGCCTGACCTTCGCGCTCGACGCCCACGCCAAGCGTTTCGGCGGCGGCAAGAGCTTCGGCTCGGCGCCCAGCCACCAGACCCGCCAGGCGCCCCAACAGACCCAGGCCGCACCGAATCAGGCTGGCCGTCAGACGCCCGCTGCCGCCAGCGGTGCCTCGCGCTGGCTCGGCCCGTTGGCCGGTCTGGCCGCCGGTGGTCTGCTCGCCTCGATGTTCATGGGCGACGGCTTCGAGGGCATCCAGTTCATGGATATCCTGATCTTCGGCCTGATCGCGTTCCTGCTGTTCCGCTTCCTCGCCGCCCGCCGTCGCCAGCAGCAGCCTGCCATAGCCGGCCATGCGCCGATGCAGCGTGACATGCCGCAGCAGCCGGCGACCTCCATCTTCGGTGGCAGCGCCGCCCCGGTTGCCGCCGCTCCGGTGATCAACGCCCCGGCCTGGTTCAACGAGCAGAGCTTCGTCGCCGCAGCCCGTGAGCATTTCCTCTCGCTGCAGCAGCACTGGGACGCCAACGAGATGGACAAGATCTCCGAGTTCGTCACCCCGCAGCTGCTGGGCTTCCTCAAGCAGGAGCGCGCCGAGATCGGTGATGCCTATCAGTCGACCTACATCGACGATCTGCAAATCCAGCTCGACGGCGTCGACGACGATGCCGAGAAGACCACCGCGACCCTGACCTTCACCGGCACCGCGAAGACTTCGCGCTTCGACCAGGGCGAGCCGTTCAGCGAAAGCTGGCGCATGGAACGTGCCCAGGGCGAGAACCAGCCTTGGCTGGTCGCTGGTATCCGCCAGAACGCCTGATCGGCGTCGTGTAGAAAATCTGTCTGCCTTAGCGCAGTCCACAGACAAATCCCGCCATCTGGCGGGGTTTGTCGTTTCTGAACGGCAAGTGACGCGGTGCTGCGAGCCGCTCGATATAGCCGCTGCGCATCACTCCTTGAGAAAGACCAGCAGATCGTTGTTGAAGCGCTCCTTGTGGGTGTCGGTCAGGCCGTGCGGCGCGCCGGGATAGACGATCAGCTTCGCATCCTTGACCAGCGCTGCGGATGCCTTGCCCGAGCTGTCCAGCGGCACGATCTGGTCATCGTCGCCGTGGATCACCAGCGTCGGCACGTCGAACTTCTTCAGGTCACCACGGAAATCGGTGGCCGAGAACGCGGCGATGGAGTCGTAGGTGTTCTTGTGCCCGGCCTGCAGCCCCTGGGCGCGCCAGTTGTCGATCAGCCCCTGGGAGACCTTCGCCCCCGGACGATTGAAGCCATAGAACGGGCCGGAGGCGAGGTCGAGGTACAGCTGCGCGCGATCCTCCAGCGATGCCTTGCGGATGCCGTCGAAGACTTCCAGCGGCAGACCACCCGGGTTATCCGCGGTTTTCAGCATCATCGGCGGCACGGCGCTGACCAGCACGGCCTTCTTCACCCGTTCGGTGCCGTGGCGACCGATGTAGCGCGCCACCTCACCGCCACCGGTGGAAAAGCCCACCAGGGTCACGTCCTTCAGGTCCAGCGCTTCGATCACCGCGGCCAGGTCGTCGGCGTAATGATCCATGTCGTTGCCTTCCCACGGCTGACTGGAGCGGCCATGGCCGCGGCGGTCGTGAGCGACCACTCGGTAGCCCTCGGATGCGAGGAACAGCATCTGTGATTCCCAGCTGTCCGAGTTGAGCGGCCAGCCATGGCTGAAGGTGACCACCGGACCGTCCTTCGGGCCCCAGTCCTTGTAGTAGAGCTGCACGCCATCGGCCGTGGTGATGGTGCTGGCGGTGCGAGCGCTGGCGATACTGGATGTCGGTTGCGTGGTCTGCTCCGGCTGCGCGGCGAAAACTGGCTGCATCGCGATGGCCAGCAGCGGGAGGGTGAAGGTGCGGATGATGGCATTCATGGTGTGTGTCTCCTGTTAGTAGGTGCTGTGGGCTGGATCAGTCGGCGAGGATCAGGGTTACGTCGATGTTGCCGCGGGTGGCATTGGAGTACGGGCAGACCACGTGGGCCTGGTTGACCAGCTCCTGCAACACGTCGTGGGCAATGCCGGGTGCGCTGATGGTCAGCTCGGCTTCGATGCCGAAGCCGGTGGGGATCTGGCCGATGCCGACCTTGCCGGTGATGCGGGTGTCGGCCGGCAGGGCGACCTTCTGCTTGCCGGCGACGAACTTCAAAGCGCCGAGAAAGCAGGCTGAGTAGCCGGCAGCGAACAGCTGCTCGGGGTTGGTGCCGGGGCCGCCGGCGCCGCCCAGTTCACGCGGCGTGGACAGCTGCACGTCGAGCGCCTGATCGGAGGAGCTGGCCCGTCCTTCACGGCCGCCGGTGGCGGTTGCAGTGGCGGTGTAGAGAATCTTTTCGATGGTCATGGCTACGGTTCCTGTTCTGCTGGTAGGCCAGGGCGTTGTTGCCCGGTGAGAGCTATTCTGCTCACCAGAAAAAACTATTGGTGACGTAGAATCCGGAAAACATGATCAGGAGTACGAAGATGGCCGACCGGCTCGCTGCGCTGATGACCCACTTCCCGATGAGCGCACAGGTGTTCAATACCGGCCCCCTGTGCGGCATCAACACGCTGCAAAGCGATGGCGTGCACGGGCAGCTGCATCTGGTGCGCAGCGGCACGCTGGAGGTGCGCTATGGCAGGGAGTCGCTGCAGGTCGAGCGACCGAGCCTGCTGCTGTTTCCGCGCCCGCTGACGCACCGTTTCATCATCGCCCCCGGGCAGAACGCCGACATGGTCTGCGCAAACCTGTCGTTCGAAGGCGGCACCAGCAACCCGATCGCCTCGGCGCTGGCCGATGTCGTCTGCCTGCCGCTGGATCAGGTCTGGGGCGCCGAGCCGATCCTCTCGCTGCTGTTCGAGGAGGCCTTCGAGCAACGCTGCGGGCGCGTGGCATTGGTCGAGCGGTTGCTCGAAGTGGTGATGATCCAGGTCCTGCGCCAGCTGATGGAAAGCGACGAGGTGAATGGCGGGTTGCTGTCCGGGCTGGCGCACCCGCGCCTGCGCAATGCTCTGGTGGCGATGCACGAGGCGCCGGCGCAGGACTGGACGCTCGAGGAGCTGGCCAGCGTTGCCGGGATGTCGCGCAGCGTGTTCGCCACGGCCTTCCGCGAGACCGTCGGCACCACGCCAGGACAGTATCTGCAGGGCTGGCGCGTCCGCCTGGCGCAGAAGGCCCTGCGTCGCGGACGGCCGATCAAGATGATCGCTTTCGAAGTGGGCTACGGCAGCGAAGCCGCGTTCTCCCGGGCGTTCAAGGTGCACGCCGGGCAATCGCCGCGGGAGTGGAAAAAGCAGCTGGCCATGGCCGCTGTCGGGTGAATTCCCGGCACAACTCAGGCTCTTTCATAGGTGCAGCGCGAGGCAGCGGAGCGCGGAATTAGCCCTTTACTTTGCCCATTCTTGACTAAGCTGCTTAGCAGACGCCGGCAAAGCATCGGCGTACCAGCCTGATAGGAAGGAGAACCTCCGATGGATATGAACCGTCGACAGTTCTTCAAGGTCTGCGGTGTGGGCCTTGGGGCGTCGAGCATGGCGGCATTGGGTATGGCCCCGCCGACGGCGTATGCCGAGTCGATCCGGCATTTCAAACTGACCAACACGCGCGAAACCCGCAACACCTGCCCCTACTGCTCCGTCGGTTGCGGGCTGATCATCTACAGCCAGGGCAGCGGCGGCAAAAACGTTGCGCAGAACATCATCCACATCGAAGGCGACTCCGATCACCCGGTCAACCGCGGCACCCTGTGCCCGAAAGGCGCCGGCCTGCTCGACTTCGTTCACAGCCCCAACCGCCTGACCCACCCGGAAGTCCGCGAAGCCGGCAGCAACGAGTGGAAGCGCATCGAGTGGAGTGATGCACTCGACCGCATCGCGCGGCTGATGAAGGACGACCGCGATGCCAACTTCATCGAGCGCAACGAACAGGGCCAGACGGTCAACCGCTGGCTGAGCACCGGATTCCTCGCCGCCTCGGCATCCTCCAACGAGGCTGGCTACATCACCCACAAGGTGGTTCGTTCACTCGGCATTCTGGGATTCGATAACCAGGCACGTGTCTGACACGGCCCGACGGTGGCAAGTCTTGCCCCGACGTTTGGCCGTGGAGCCATGACCAATCACTGGTCCGATATCCAGAACGCTGACCTGGTCCTGATCATGGGCGGTAACGCAGCCGAAGCGCACCCGTGCGGCTTCAAATGGGTCACCGAAGCCAAGGCGCGCAACAAGGCGCGGCTGATCGTGGTCGATCCGCGCTTCACCCGTTCGGCCTCGGTGGCCGACATGTATGCGCCG
This sequence comes from Stutzerimonas kunmingensis, assembly GCF_900114065.1. Lineage (GTDB taxonomy): Bacteria > Pseudomonadota > Gammaproteobacteria > Pseudomonadales > Pseudomonadaceae > Stutzerimonas > Stutzerimonas kunmingensis. The sequence continues at coordinate 101,505 of NZ_FORS01000008.1, read as the reverse complement.
ATCCGCACCGGCACCGACATCGCCTTCTTAGGTGGGCTGATCAACTACCTGCTGGAAAACGACAAGATCCAGCACGAGTACGTGGTCAACTACACCGATGTCTCGTTCATCGTGAAGGAAGGCTTCGGCTTCGAGAATGGCCTTTTCAACGGCTACGACGGCGACCGGCGTACCTATACGGACAAGGCCAGCTGGAGCTACGAGCTGGACGAAGAAGGCTTCGCCCGCGTCGACAAAAGCCTGACCCACCCACGCTGCGTGTTTAATCTGCTCAAGCAGCACTACAGCCGTTACACGCCGGAAGTGGTCAGCAACATCTGCGGCACACCGCAGGACAAGATGCTGCAGGTCTGGGAAACCATCGCCGAAACCTCGGCGCCGGGCAAGGTCATGACCATCATGTACGCCCTGGGCTGGACGCAGCATTCGACCGGTTCGCAGATGATCCGCACCGGCGCCATGGTGCAGCTACTGCTCGGCAACATCGGCATGCCCGGCGGCGGGATGAACGCGCTGCGCGGGCACTCCAACATCCAGGGCCTGACCGATCTCGGCCTGCTCTCCAACCTGCTGCCGGGCTACATGACGCTGCCGCTGGAAGCCGAGCAGGACTACGCGGCCTACATCGCCAAGCGCACCGCCAAGCCGCTGCGCCCGGGGCAGCTGTCCTACTGGCAGCACTACGAGAAATTCCACGTCAGCCTGATGAAGGCCTGGTACGGCAAGAACGCCACCGCGGAGAACAACTGGGGCTACGACTGGCTGCCGAAGCTGGATATCCCCGGCTACGACGTGCTTAAGGTGTTCGACATGATGTACCAGGGGCAGGTCAACGGCTATTTCTGCCAGGGCTTCAACCCCATCGCCTCGTTCCCCAACAAGGCCAAGGTCAGCGCCGCGCTGGCCAAGCTCAAGTACCTGGTGATCATGGACCCGCTGGCCACCGAGACCTCGGAGTTCTGGCGCAACGCCGGCGAGTACAACGACGTCGACACCGCCAGCATCCAGACCACGGTGTTCCGCCTGCCGACCACCTGCTTCGCCGAGGAGGACGGCTCGCTGGTCAACAGCGGCCGCTGGCTGCAATGGCACTGGAAGGCCGCCGAGCCGCCGGGCCAGGCGCAGACCGACGTGGTGATCATGGGAGGGCTGTTCCATCGCCTGCGCGAGCTGTATCGCAAGGAAGGCGGCGCCTACGCCGAGCCGCTGCTCAACATCGACTGGGGCTATCGCCAGCCGGAAGAACCGACCGCCGAGGAAATCGCCCAGGAGTACAACGGAAAGGCCCTGAGCGATGTGTTCGACCTGCAGACCGGAGCGCAGGTGGCCAAGGCCGGCGAGCTGCTGCCAGGCTTCGGTCTGCTGCGTGCCGACGGCACCACCTCCAGCGGCTGCTGGATCTGGTGTGGCTCCTGGACCCAGGCCGGCAACCAGATGGCCCGACGCGACAATGCCGACCCCTACGGCATGGGGCAGACGCTGGGCTGGGCATGGGCCTGGCCGGCCAATCGGCGCATCCTCTACAACCGCGCCTCGGCCGACCCGGCCGGCGACCCGTGGGACCCGCAGAAGAAACGCTTGGTGTGGTGGGACGGCACCAAGTGGGGCGGCACCGACGTGCCCGACTTCAAGGTCGATTCACCACCCGAAGCCGGCATGAACCCGTTCATCATGAACCCCGAAGGGGTGGCGCGGCTGTTCGCCGTGGACAAGATGAACGAGGGGCCATTCCCCGAGCATTACGAGCCGTTCGAGACGCCCATCGGCCGCAATCCCATGCACCCGGATAACGTCCAGGCCATCAGCAATCCGGCCGCGCGGGTGTTCAAGAACGACATGGAGCTGTTCGGCACCGCGGAGGACTTCCCCTACGCGGCCACCACCTACCGGCTGACGGAGCACTTCCACTTCTGGACCAAACATTGTCGGCTCAACGCGATCACCCAGCCCGAGCAGTTCGTTGAGATCGGCGAGGTGCTGGCCAACGAGCTGGGCATCAAGGCCGGCGAGCGGGTCAAGGTGTCGTCCAACCGCGGCTACATCAAGGCGGTGGCGGTGGTGACCAAGCGCATCAAGCCGCTGACGGTGGACGGCCAGACCGTGCATCACATCGGTATCCCGCTGCACTGGGGCTTCGCCGGGGTGGCGCGCAACGGTTACCTGACCAATACGCTGACGCCGTTCGTCGGTGACGCCAACACCCAGACGCCGGAGTTCAAGTCGTTCCTGGTCAACGTGGAGAAGGCATGATGGCTACTCAAGACGTGATTGCCCGCTCCGCCACGACCACCGAGCGGCCGTCGATCCGCGAGATCGGCGAGGTGGCGAAACTGATCGACGTCTCCAAGTGCATCGGCTGCAAGGCCTGCCAGGTGGCGTGTTCGGAATGGAACGACCTGCGTGATGAAGTCGGCACCAGCAACGGGACCTACGACAACCCGATCGACCTCACCGCCGAATCCTGGACGGTGATGAAGTTCGCCGAGTACGAGAACCCCGGCAGCGGCAACCTCGAGTGGCTGATCCGCAAGGACGGCTGCATGCACTGCGCCGACCCTGGCTGCCTCAAGGCCTGCCCGGCGCCGGGGGCCATCGTGAAGTACGCCAACGGCATCGTCGACTTCAACCAGGACCACTGCATCGGCTGCGGCTACTGCATCACCGGTTGCCCGTTCGACATCCCGCGTATCTCCGAGAAGGACAAGAAGGCCTACAAGTGCACGCTCTGTTCCGACCGCGTGTCGGTCGGGCTCGAGCCGGCCTGCGTGAAGACCTGCCCCACCGGGGCCATCGTCTTCGGCAGCAAGGAGGACATGAAGGATCACGCGGCCGGGCGTATCGCCGATCTGAAGGAACGCGGTTTCGACCAGGCCGGCCTGTACGACCCCGATGGCGTCGGCGGTACGCACGTGATGTACGTGCTGCACCATGCCGATCAGCCCTCGCTGTACAACGACCTGCCGAACGAGCCGACCATCAGCCCACTGGTCGGCCTGTGGAAAGGCGTGACCAAGCCCCTCGCTCTGCTGGGCATGGGCGCGGCGGTGCTGGCCGGGTTCTTCCACTACACGCGGGTGGGTCCTGTTCGCGTCGAGGAAGAGGACGACAAGGCCGAACTCAGCGAGCCCGTGGTGCACCAGGTCGATCCTTCGGTGCATGTGGTCGACCCCAAGGAGCCGCGACCCTGAATCCGGCGGCCCCGTTCGCGGGGCCATCCTCGGAGTCGATCGCTCAAGGAGCCAACGATGAATAACAACGACATCGAACGCTACAACCCCTCGCAGCGGACCAATCACTGGATCGTTGCCATCCTCTTCGTACTCGCCGCGCTGTCCGGCCTGGCGCTGTTCCATCCGGCGCTGTTCGGCCTCTCCGGGCTGTTCGGCGGCGGCACCTGGACGCGCATCCTGCACCCCTTCATCGGGGTCGCGATGTTCGTCTTCTTCCTCTGGCTGGCGATCCGCTTCGCCGGGCATAACCGCATCGAAGCACGCGACCGCCAGTGGCTCAGGCAGATCAACGACGTGGTGCACAACCGCGAGGAAAAACTGCCGGAAGTCGGCCGCTACAACGCCGGGCAAAAGGTGCTGTTCTGGGTGCTGATCGTCAGCATGCTGGTGTTGCTGCTCAGCGGCATCGTCATCTGGCGCGAGTACTTCAGCAGCTTCTTCGGCATCGTCTCGCTGCGCTGGGCAAGCCTGCTGCATGCGGCCGCCGCCTTCGTGCTGATCGTCAGCATCATCGTGCACATTTACGCCGCCATCTGGCTCAAGGGCTCGATGGGCGCCATGCTCTACGGCACTGTCAGCCGCGCCTGGGCGCGCAAGCACCATCCGGCCTGGTATCGGGAGATCACCGAGCGCAAATAAGCACACCGCTGTAAGCCGAAGATTCCCCGCACACGCGCGGGAATCTTCGACCTCGCGCATCATCGAAAGCCGAGCGACAGCCGGTGACGGACTATGCTGTTCGGCACAACCCCAAGAATAAGGAGTCCTGCGTGGCAGGCACCATTCTCGAACCCGGGCAGATCGAAGCCGCTGCCAGCAAACCACCCTTCCTCAACCTGCCACCGCGCAACCTGTTCGCCCTGCGCAGCGAGCGCCTGACCAGGCTCGCCGAAGGCCATCCGTTCGCCGACTACCTGCGCCTGCTGGCAGCGGTGTGCCAGGCGCAACAGCAGGTGCTGGACAACCCACCGACAATCGCGCCGCTGGACGAACACCGCACCCGCGAAAGTCTCAGACACAACCTGCCGCCGCTGGCTGCCGATACTCTGGTACGCGACGATGCCTGGCTGACGATGCTGGATGCCTGGCTGGATGCCTTCGTGGTGCCGGAAAACCCGGCGGTAGTCGCTGCCATCGAGCAACTACGCGAGGCCGAGAGCGGCCAGCGCAAGGCATGGGCCGTGGCACTGGTCAGTGGCCAGTACGACAGCCTGCCGCCAGCACTGGTGCCCTTCCTCGGCGCTGCCCTGCAGCTGGCCTGGAGCCACTGGCTGCTGCAGCTCGACCTCTCCGACATGCGCGAGCGCGAAGACCAGACCCACTGCCCCTGCTGCGGTGCGCCACCGATGGCAGGCATCATCCGCCATCGCGGCCAGCTCAACGGCTTGCGCTATCTGGTTTGCTCGCTGTGCGCCTGCGAGTGGCATTACGTGCGCGTCAAATGCAGCCTCTGCCGCAGCACCAAGAAACTCGACTACCTGCACTTCGAAGGCTCGCCGCAAGGCGTCAAGGCCGAGGTCTGCCCTGAGTGCAATGGCTACCTCAAGCAGCTCTACCTGGACCTGGCGCCGGATGGCGAAAGCCTCTCCGCCGACCTCGCCACCCTGGATCTGGACATGCTGCTGTCCGAGCAGGGCTTTCAGCGCCAGGCCCCCAACCTGCTGCTGGCGCCGGGGGGCGATGCATGAGCAGCAGCCACCTGCCCTCGGTCGACAAGCTGCTGCGCGACCCAGCCTGTCAGCCGCTGCAGCAGCGCTACGGCCGTCAGGCATTGCTGAGCACCCTGCGCGACCTGCTCGATGAACTGCGCGAGCCAGCTCGCCATGGCCAGCTGGCCGCGCTGGAACTGTCCGAAGCGGTGCTCGCCGGGCGCGCCGGCGAACGCCTGGCCAACCAGCACCGCAGCCGCGTACGCCGGGTGTTCAACCTCACCGGCACGGTGCTGCACACCAACCTCGGGCGCGCTCTGCTGCCGGATGAAGCCATCGAGGCGATCACCCTTGCCGCGCGCTATCCGCTCAATCTGGAATTCGATCTCGCCACCGGCAAGCGCGGCGATCGCGACGACCTCATCGAAGGGCTCATCCGCGAGCTGACCGGCGCCGAGGCCGTCACCGTGGTCAATAACAACGCCGCCGCCGTGCTGCTGGCCTTGAACAGTCTCGGCGCACGCAAGGAAGGCATCATTTCCCGCGGCGAGCTGATCGAGATCGGCGGCGCCTTCCGCATTCCCGACATCATGGCCCGCGCCGGCGTGAAGCTGCATGAAGTCGGCACCACCAACCGCACCCACGCCAAGGATTACGAAGCGGCGATCAACCCGCGCTCGGGCCTGTTGATGCGTGTGCACACGAGCAATTACAGCGTGCAGGGCTTCACCGCCAGCGTCGCCACCACCGAACTGGCGCGCATCGCCCACGCCCACGACCTGCCGTTGCTGGAAGACCTCGGCAGCGGCAGCCTGCTCGACCTCTCGCGCTGGGGCCTGCCGAAGGAACCCACGGTGCAGGAAGCGATGCGCGACGGCGCCGATATCGTCACCTTCAGCGGCGACAAGCTGCTCGGCGGCCCGCAGGCCGGGCTGATCGTCGGCAGCAAGGCGCTGATCCAGAAGATCAAGAAGAACCCGCTCAAGCGCGCCCTGCGCGTCGACAAGCTGACCCTTGCCGCGCTGGAAGCGGTGCTCAACCTCTATCGCGATCCCGACCGCCTGGCCGAACGCCTCACCAGCCTGCGCCTGCTCAGCCGCCCGCAGGCCGACATTCGTACCCAGGCTGAACGCATCGCCCCGGCACTGACCGCCCTGCTCGGCGAAACCTGGCAAGTCGCAGTAACCGATGCCCTGGGCATGATCGGTAGCGGCGCGCAGCCGGTGGCACGCCTACCCAGCGCAGCGCTATGCATCCGCCCGCAGCAGCCCAAGCGCCTGCGCGGCCGCAGCCTGCGCCAGCTGGAAGAAACCCTGCGCTGCCTGCCGATTCCGGTGCTCGGGCGCATCGACGACGACGCCCTCTGGCTCGACCTGCGCCAGCTCGACGACGAGCCGGCATTCCTCGAGCAACTGATGCACCTGCAAGAGGAGCTGGCCCGTTGATCGTCGGTACCGCCGGCCATATCGACCATGGCAAGACCGCGCTACTGCAAGCCCTCACCGGGCAACAGGGCGACCGCCGCCGCGAAGAGCGCGAACGCGGCATCACCATCGACCTCGGCTACGTCTACGCCGACCTAGGTGAAGGCAGCCTCACCGGCTTTATCGACGTGCCCGGCCATGAGCGTTTCGTGCACAACATGCTGGCCGGCGCCAGCGGCATCGACTGCGTGCTGCTGGTGGTGGCTGCCGATGACGGCGTGATGCCGCAGACCCGTGAACACCTGGCCATCGTCGAACTGCTCGGCATCCGCCGCGCGCTGGTAGCGCTGACCAAGATCGACCGCGTCGAGCCGGTGCGCATCACCGAAGTCCAGCAGCAGATCGAAGCCCTGCTGGCCGCCGGACCACTGGCCGGCGCGCCGATCTTTCCGGTTTCCAGCATCCGCGGCGATGGCGTCGACGCCCTGCGCACCGCGCTGATCGAAGAAGCAGCACGCACCGCCGCACGCAGCGACAGCGGCCATTTCCGCCTGGCCATCGACCGCGCCTTCAGCGTTACCGGCGCTGGCGTGGTGGTCACCGGCACTGCCTTTGCCGGGCGCGTGCGGATCGGCGACGAACTATTGCTCGGCCCCACCGGCAAACGCGTGCGCGTCCGCGGCCTGCACGCGCAGAACCGTGAAGCGGGCGAAGCCCATGCCGGCCAGCGCGTCGCGTTGAATCTCGCCGGTGAGCGGCTGGCAGTGGAACAGATCCACCGCGGCGACTGGCTGCTGCACCCACTGCAGCATGCACCGACCCAACGCATCGATATCGACTTCCAGCTGCTGCCCGGCGAAGCCCACGAGCTCAAGCACTGGACGCCGGTCCACGTACACCTCGGCGCCCAGGACGTCACCGCCCGCGTCGCCCTGCTCGAAGATGCGAGCCTGGCGCCGGGCGAACGCGCCTTCGCCCAACTACTGCTGAATGCACCGAGCCACGCCGTGCATGGTGACCGCATCGTCCTGCGCGATCAGTCCGCTCAGCGCACCCTCGGCGGCGGCCGCGTGCTCGACCCGTACGCACCACCGCGCAATCGCCGCCGCGCCGCACGGCTGGAACAACTTCGCGCCATCGACCAGCCGAGCCTCGAGCAGGCATTGCCGCCGCTGCTCGCCAGCGCCACCAACGGCATCGACCCGCAAAACCTGGAACGCCAGTTCAACCGCCCGCGCGAAGGCTGGCAGCTGCCGCACGGCGTATTGGAGATAAGCACACGACTGGGCCCACGATTGTTCGATAGGGCCCGCTGGAGCGAACTCGAAGTCACCCTGCTCGGCGCCCTGCAACGCTTCCACGAAGAACAACCCGACGAACTCGGCCCCGACCGCGACCGCCTGCGCCGCTATGCGCTGCCGCAACTGGAACGGCCGGTATTCATCGCCCTGCTGGAACAGGCACTGGCCGCCGGCAGCATCGAAACCAGCGGCCCCTGGCTGCACCACCCCGATCACCGGGTACGCCTGAGCGATGCGGAAGAAAGTTTGAAGGAACGCCTGTGGCCGCTGCTCGAAGCCGGCCAGTTCGACCCACCCTGGGTCCGCGACCTGGCCCGCGACCTCGGTGTCGACGAAACGCAGATGCGCAACCTGCTCCGCAAGCTCGCCCGCCTCGGCCTGCTGCAACAGGTGGTAAAAGATTTGTTCTACCCCGAGTTCACCATTCGCCAACTTGCGGGGCATGTACTGCAACTGGAAGCACAAAGCGGCGTGATCCGCGCCGCCGCCTTCCGCGACCGCATCCAGCTCGGCCGCAAACGCAGCATCCAACTGCTCGAACACTTCGACCGCATCGGCCTCACCCGCCGCTTCGGCAACGAACGCAAAGTCCGCCAAGACAGCGCGTTGGCGATCCAGTCAGGCCTGGGTTAGGCTGGTCGCGCTTCCTTTCTCACATCAAAACCGGATAAGGAAGGCAATCGCACCCGGTGGTGCGGCCGGGCTTCAAATCCTGTTTTTGTCGTGCACATCAATGGCCTATGTTGGCCAAAGCTGGTCAATTAGCGGTTCCTGTTTGGTTGTGCCAGCTATCGTTGGGCTATACCGCACATTGGTTTCGACACTAAGACCCCAAGGATACTATTCGCCTATCGGCGTGATTTTCAAAGTCCCTGGCAGTGGCTTAGCTATTGGAATGGTTGGCTTCAGCGGAGAGATTTTCGCTATCGATCCAGATAGTGCGCCGAGCAGCTGCATGCATAAGTGGCTGTACTCTAATGCATCGTTGCAGTTTTCCACGTCTTTAACCGAATTTGAGAAGCGCGCAAAGTCCACATTTGCAAAATAGCCGCCATTATTGCGCGCCTCTCTAAGGCTAGAGGGATTCTTAGGAATCGGTAGTTTAACAGCAGGAAGCTTTTCCCCTTCCGGAAGGGGGAAATGCCTAACCACTGCATAGAGCGACTCTCCAGCTTGAGAAAGCGGCGCAGCGTGAACTACGAGATTACGATAAGCTCCAAGCTCGCATAGCCATTGCCCGTTATTTGCGGAAACCTGTAGTTCTTTACCTGCGGCATCATTGGGCGGATTTTTTTTAAAATAGCTCATCAGGCCACCAACAGATGCAATATCTTTCCTCAAAACTACCGCCGAATAAAACTCACACAAATAGTCTCGCAGTATGCAGGCATCAATAAGGAAGGATTGAAACGCCATGTAGCATTGAGATGTATTGCCATCTAGGAACAAAGCTGATTCTTTATAATTCTTAGGGAGGCTGCTAGCCAGTTGCTTTGCATAGCAGTTAGATAGTTCCCTGACGCGCCATTCACACGCTCTTATCTGGTGTGAAAGACGTGAAGCTAAGTCGCACAAAACTCCGTCCCTCTCTTCAAAGGCTGAATTCTGTATAAAAGACCAGTTATGGCCTTGGTCGGCACATAGCCACGCTGGCCCGGTTACTGACTTAACTCGCCATTCCGGCGGCACGAGTCCGCTAGCTTGGTCTTGAGTATGAAAAAAATCGCACCCTACAATAGGAACCCTTAGTTTCTTTAACTCAGAATACAAAGCAGAAAAACTTGCCAATTTAAGTCTTAGATGTTTTCCATGAATTGTAGGTGTTTCCAGATCAACGTATTGATCCATCCCATTAAACGCACGACCGCCGCCTGCTAGGTGCACTTCTCTAAGCACCTGAGGCCCAACGAAGGAATCAACCTCTTCCATGTCCTATCCTCATAATCCTGAACAAGCCTAACGAAACGAACGGCAGAGCCTAAGTACCACCATCACCGATCATCTTTTTGGCGCTCTTTACTTTTATCCTTATTCCAATGATCGGCTAGCGACTTATGAAATCGAACAGTTATATCCGTACACCTCTCGTTTAAATACTCAACATCTTCATCAAAAGCATTGAGATTTTTTGCGACACCAACAACTTGAGGAAAAGCAGTGTCAACATGAGAGCCGATCAAGCTTAATACTAAAACCTGTATATCTTCGACGGGCTCTTGGATTTCCGCCCTAACTAAGGCTATTGGCACTTTTATACCTGATCGAAGATAGCTCACCTGAAAGTCTCTGGTACGACCAAAAGATAGAAAGTTAGGCTTCTTGCTATCAAAGTAGAATATCCATGTAATAGGCTGCAGTTCGCAAAGACCCTCGGATATGATATCGCCTTGAACAGTGCCACGTTCAGCATCCGGCTTCAGCCTAATGATGATTTTTGGTGAGTCTGGCGAAACATAGTCACTCAACCCGGGCGCAATCGTGTATTCAGTATTCGATGACCAGTTACCGTCCCACACGCTGGATCGATAAAAATACTTATCTAAAGCCGTCGGAATTTGATCTGAGAAGAAATACAGCGATACGGACAGCGCAGTTATTACAGCGGCGACTCCTGCAACAACCTTACAGATAAATTTAAATGCTTTGATTTTAATTCCCCAAATCTTCATGCGCACGACAGCCTCGTGCGCTACCCGTTAATCAGTTAATCAGTTAATCAGTTAATCAGTTAAAAAATATTTAGTTTCGCAAATTTAAATTAACGCTCGATTTACAGTTTCTGCGAGCAATGCTCCCTTCCCCGCCTGGGCAAAAGTCGCTGATCCGTCGCTCTTTGCCTACAACTACAATGTCTTTTTGCCGGGTTGGGATCGTTACGGCCGGCTCCGGGATTACCCGAGTAGCTGGAACGATATTGGTCGCACCCTGGGGAACGTAGTTTTTGTCATTGAATACGGTTTGCTTGGGTGGTGGTTCTGCCGTAGCCGTTTGGGGCTGGGGCGTTTGCGACTGAGGCGTTGCACCTCTTGCGGCCACTTCCTCTACTACCCTGTCCCAATCCTCCGTCGATACTGGCTCTGCTCGTGTGATCTCGGCGACGGGGGCTGGCTTGGGTTGGATGCGCTTATCGGCGATGCCCTGGGCGGTGCCTTTGAGGAATGCCGAACTCACCATCTGTAGTGCGGCCAGCATGATCGCGGTGCCGATCAGCCCTGGTATCAGCCATGCTACAGCTCCCTTGCGGGGGCGCCTTCTGATGTAGTCCGGGGCGTCGTTCCATTCAGCCTTCATATTCCATTCCCGTCCCTAGGGCTCGTCATATCTTACGGATCGCTTCCTGCGCTGGCTGGCCAGCCTGGAGGTGGCCTCGTCTGATGGTTTGGGCCACGGCTCGATGTTGCCACTCAAGCGGCGATACATGCTAGCTTTCGTCCCGGCCCGTTCTGTTGATATTTCTCAATCGGACGCAACAGAAACAGGCCAAATCCATCATTCAAGGAAGGCAATCGCACCCGGTGGTGCGGCCGGGCTTCAACCCCGGTTGGGGGCGGCAGCCGCTCCCGGGTGGGTTCGACTCCCACTGCCTTCCGCCAAGTTAGGCTTATCGGTCGCATCGTGGAATCGGCACATCGAGAGAGCTGAGGCTAAAGGTTGAAGAGCATCAATCAGCCAGGAAAAGCGGCGGGTAAGATCTTTGTTCTCGCCAGCATCATGGCGCTCATCCTGTTGCTCGTTGTGAAATGTTCCATGTCGCCCGCCGATGCCAACGATCCCGCGCAGCAAAAGACCGAGGCTGCAGCTCGGTCCGCCCTACTCGCCCACGTCAGCAACCCCGAAACTGTGGAGTTCCGCAATCAGGTTGGCCGTTGCGGACAATTCAAACACCGCGATTTTTACGGTCGTGCATCCGGTTATCGGCGGTTCATAGCCACCAGCGGGAACGAAGCGCTAGTGGAGGCTACGTATGATGATCCAGCCTTTGAGCACCTCTGGACTCGATTTTGTCTAGGCCAGTAATAGCCGGAGCCTTGCTGGTCGCCGCCGCAGTGCTGGCTCTGTTGGCACGCAGCTGCGGGCACCCGAGCGAGCCTGATGCGGCGGCCAAATATGCTCGCCATCAGGTTCAGCAGACCTTGAGCCGTCCGGATACGGCAACGTTTAGGGATGAACGAAACGGCTGTGGCGAAGTGAGTTACCTCAGCGACTCTGGAATCAAGGTAACGCGTAGGCGCTTCATCGTTCTCGACAGCGGACATGTGCTCTTGCGAACAGCGGATGCGCCGGTGGAGTTCGCGCTTATCTGGAAGAGCCGCTGTAAGTCGTAGCGATGAGCAACCCGTTAAATGGGGAGCCTTTGATGTGCCGGGGGCTACAGAGAACCGAGTAGCGAATTCGACTGCACGTCATCTCGATTCTCGCGCCGCGCGCCTCACCCCACGCAAACAGCCTGCGACAGCCCGCCTCACTTCGCAATATCAAAAAGCCATCGCACTCCAGCGCGAAGCGCGTCACAATCGCGGCTTTTCTTTCCAGGGATAGGAGAGGTGTCTTGGGTAACCCGCCAGATGAGCGTCGGGCGTTTCATGCGCTGCGTGACCACATCGAGTGTCTGCTAGCTGAAGGTGCATCCCTCGTGGGGCGTGAGCCTGTTCGGCTGAGCTTTCAGGGACGGACGCTGACGGTGCAGCACGGGATGTTGGTCAACGAGAATGGCCATCAGGATCTGATCGAGACGCTGGCCGAGCTGGAGTGGAAGAACAAGCGTACGCGCGACATGGCGATCGATATCTGTATCCGGCAGCTGGACCATGCGATCAAGGCGAGTTGCGACAAGGTTCTCGAGGGGTCGACGCCGGATAAGTCTTGAGCGCGGAGCGGTGCAATCGCCAGGTGATCGATTGTTGTTGGCTTGGTGGGCTGAAGCCCACCCTACGTTGCATGGCCATGCGATCAGGGCGTTGCGACAAGGTTCTCGAGGGGTCGACGCCGGATAAGCCTTGAGCGCGGCGCGGTGCAATCGCTAGGGCTTTGTCGATTGGTATTGGCTTGATGGGCTGAAGCCCACCCTACGTAGGCGCCGGCGCCTATTTCCATTGCAACGCCTGCACATGGGCGTTGGCGGGGTCGAAGTTGTCGAGCCGCATACGTTCGGCGATGGCCGCTGCTGCGGCCTCACCCAGCGGGAATTCGTCGCGCATGGCAGCCCAATCCGTTGGCTGCAGGCGGACCATCCAGCCCTCCCCATAACAATCCTGATTGATCAGAGCCGGACGCTGTAGCAGTGCTTCGTTCACCGCCAGCAGCTCACCGGCGACCGGGCTGCGTGCCGACGAGGCGGCCTTGGCGAACTCGACCACGCCGAAGCTGCGCTCGCGCTCGATGCGTGCGCCGACGCGCTTGGGCGTGAAAGCGAATATCTGGCCGTACAGCGCGCAGCCATAGGCGGTCAGGCCGATGGTCAGGCTGCCGTCGGCTTCCTCGCGCAGCCACAGGCTGTGCTCCGGGGCGTAACGCAGCGAGTCGGGGAATTCCAGGCCGTGCACATTCATAGGCTCAGCACCCGTTCGTATTCGAGGATCATCTGCGCCAGCTCACCTCCGCTGGAGATTTCATCCAGCTCGGCGATCAGCGTGACGGGGTCTACCTCAACACCGGGCTGGCGGCACATCAGCAGTCGTGCGCCGGCCTGCTTGGCGTTGCGGATGAAGTGCAGCAGTGGCTCGCCGCCCTCTACCGCACATAGCGATTCGGCCACTTCGCAGCGCGCCAGCTGCGCACCCTCGCCGGTGAGGTAGAGGGTTACCTCGGCATCCATACAGGCAAGCAGCGTGGCGATATGGAACGGAGCGGCGCAGCGTGCCGGGGTGCTGGGGCCGCTGGCGACCAAAACGAGCACGCGTTGTGGACGGTTCTGCTGCATAAATCCTCGATCGCAAAAGTCATTCGGCGAGTTAAGCCGTCAAGCGCACGTTCGCAGCCGTTCGAACCATAGCGCGAAACTATCATCACCATAGCCTACCGTTTCCGAATTGATGGTCTAGGATTTTCTGCGTGCACTGAAAAGGAGATCGAGCATGTTGGCAACATTGCTACCGGCCCTTAAAGAACTCGCCCTGCCGCTAAAGCTGCAGTTGTGGGATGGCAACGAGATCGACATCGGCCCTGCCCCTTGCGTCACGTTGGTGATCAAGGACCCCAACCTGGTCACTCGGCTGGCGCAACCGAGCCTGGATATGCTCGGCGCCGCCTATGTCGAGGGGCAGATCGACCTGCTCGGGCCGGTGGGCGAAGTTATCCGTATCGGCGATGTCATTAGCCGGGCGTTGGGCAAGGACCATTTCGCAGCGCCTGCGCGGGAGGCGCACGACAAGGCTACCGATGCCGAGGCGATCGCCTACCACTATGACCTTTCCAACGACTTCTATCGGCTCTGGTTGGACCGGGAGATGGTCTATTCCTGCGCCTATTTCGAAACCGGTGAGGAGGATATCGACCAGGCGCAGCAAGCCAAGCTGCGCCTGATCTGCCGCAAGTTGCGGCTCAAGCCCGGCGAGCGGCTGCTGGATGTGGGTTGCGGCTGGGGCGGGTTGGCGCGTTTCGCGGCGCGGGAATTCGGCGCGCAGGTGTTCGGCATCACCCTGAGCCGCGAGCAGCTGGCGCTGGCCCGCGAGCGCATTGCCGCCGAGGACCTACAAGGCAAGGTGCAGCTTGAGCTGATGGATTACCGCGACCTACCGGCCGATGGCGGTTTCGACAAGGTGGTGAGCGTCGGCATGTTCGAGCATGTCGGGCACGCCAACCTGCCGCTGTACTGTCAGCAACTGTTCGGTGCGGTTCGTCCAGGCGGGCTGGTGCTCAATCACGGCATCACCTCGCGCCACCTCGATGGACGGCCGGTCAGCCACGGGGCTGGTGCTTTCATCGACCGCTACGTATTCCCCCATGGCGAGCTGCCGCATCTGGTGAACATCAGCAGCTGCATCAGCGAGACGGGACTGGAAATCGTCGATGTGGAAAGCCTGCGCCTGCATTACGCGCGCACGCTGCAGCTGTGGAGCGAACGCCTGGAAGCACATATGCAGGAGGCGAAACAGCTGGTGCCCGAACGGGCGCTGCGGATCTGGCGGATGTATCTAGCGGGCTGCGCGTACGGTTTTCGCCGCGACTGGATCGACCTGCATCAGATTCTCGCCAGCAAGCCGCTACCGGACGGCTCCCATGAGCTGCCCTGGACGCGGGCCGATCTGTATCAGTAAGCATGCACAGCCGGCCGGAGTTAGCCGGCTGCGTCGCCAGGCGGATGCCTTGTTAGCGCAATCGATGTACTACGGGTTTGCCGGATCAAAGTTCAGCCGCCCTGCAGCGATCGCTCCGCCACATGATGCGCAGTAAACCGTAGCCACCCCCCCTCGATTCGCTTGAGCACCAGCCGAAGCCTGCAACGCGCAGCGCCCGGCAAGGCGCTCATGGCTCAGCGCAGTAAAAGCAGCGGCGTGCGGGTGGTGCGGATCATGCTGGTGGTGGTGCTGCCGACGAAGAACTGGCGAATGCGCGAGTGGCCGTAGGCGCCCATCACCAGCAGGTCGATACCGTGCTCGGCCTGATAGGCATGCAGGGTCGGCTCGACTTCACCGGCGCGGATGGCGATTTCCACGTTGAAACCGGCGGCGGTCAGCACGCCGCGGGCATTTTCCAGCTGGGCCTGATTGTCGGCGGTGTCGGCCGCGACCATTACCAGATGAATCGGCATGCCCTTGAACAGCGGGCTGCCGGCGAGCATTTCCACGCCCTTGCGGCTGGTGGCGCTACCGTCGAAGGCGAGCATCACGCTTTGCGGTGCGCTGAAGTCGCCGGGCGCGACCAGGATCGGCCGCTGCATGGTGCGGATGACGTTTTCCAGCTGGCTGCCGATGTGCTGGATGGCATCGCCGCTGTCCTCGCCCTGACGGCCAATGACCAGCAGGCGCGTTTCGTCCTGCAGATCGCGCAGGGACTCGACCAGATCACCGTGGCGCTGCCGGCACTCGGGCTGGGCGACGCCGGCGGAGATCGCCCGCTGACGTGCCGAATCGAGCATCATGCGGCCCTCCTCCAGCGCCAGCTTGGCGCGTTTCTCATCCAGCGTGGCCAGCTCCTGCAGGAGGAATTCGCGGCTGCCGAGGCCGATGATGCCGCTCAGGTCGCCCGACACCGGATACTGCTGGCGGTCGAGCACATGCAGCAGCGTCAGGGGCGCATCCAGGCGCTTGCTGGCCCAGGCCGAACAGTCGCAAACCGCCGCGGCCTGCGGTGATCCGTCGATACAAGCCATTACGTGGGTCATTGTCGTTCTCCTGGTCAGTGGCTCATGAGCTTGTCGATGGCCTCGGGTTTGTCATGCACACCGAAGCGGTCAACGATGGTCGCGCTGGCTTCGTTCAGACCCAGCACCTCGACCTCGGTGCCTTCGCGGCGGAACTTGATGACCACCTTGTCCAGCGCCGCCACGGCGGTGATGTCCCAGAAATGTGCGCGGGACAGGTCGATGGTGACCTTGCCAAGCGCTTCCTTGAAATCGAACGCACCGGTGAATTTGTCCGATGAGCTGAAGAATACCTGCCCGACCACCCTGTAGGTGCGCTGATTGCCGGCGGCATCCAGCTCCGAACCGATGTGCAGGTAGTGGCCGACCTTGTTGGCGAAGAACATCGCCGCCAGCAGCACGCCCGCCAGAACACCGTAGGCCAGGTTGTGGGTGAAGACCACCACCACCACGGTGACGACCATGACGATGTTGGTGGAAAGCGGGTAGCGCTTGAGGTTGCGCAGCGAATCCCAGCTGAAGGTGCCGATCGACACCATGATCATCACCGCCACCAGCGCGGCCATGGGGATCTGCCCGACCCAGTCACTCAAGAACACCACCATCAGCAACAGCACCACGCCGGCGATCAACGTCGACAGGCGCGTGCGGCCGCCGGATTTCACGTTGATCACCGACTGGCCGATCATCGCGCAGCCGGCCATGCCGCCGAACAGGCCGGAGACGATGTTGGAAACGCCCTGCCCTTTGCATTCGCGGTTCTTGTCGCTGCCGGTGTCGGTGAGGTCGTCGACGATGGTCGCGGTCATCAGCGATTCCAGCAGGCCGACCACGGCCAGCGCGGCGGAATACGGGAAGATGATCGCCAGGGTTTCGAAGGTCAGCGGCACTTCCGGCCAGAGAAAGACCGGCAGGGTGTCGGGCAGGTCACCCATGTCGGCGACGGTGCGGATATCCAGACCGAAATACATGGCCACCGCCGTCATCGAGAGAATGCACACCAGTGGCGACGGGATGACCTTGCCGAGCTTCGGCACATAGGGGAACAGGTAGATGATGCCGAGGCCCGCAGCGGTCATGGCGTAGACGTGCCAGGTGACGTTCGTCAGTTCCGGCAGCTGCGCCATGAAAATGAGGATGGCCAGCGCGTTGACGAAGCCGGTAACCACCGAACGCGAGACGAAGCGCATCAGCGAACCCAGGCGCAGGTAGCCGGCGCCGATCTGCAACAGGCCGCAGAGCAGCGTCGCCGCCAGCAGGTACTGCAGGCCGTGCTCGCGCACCAGCGTCACCATCAGCAGCGCCATGGCGCCGGTGGCGGCAGAGATCATTCCCGGGCGGCCACCGACGAAGGCGATCACCACGGCGATACAGAAGGAGGCATACAGGCCGACCCGCGGATCGACCCCGGCGATGATGGAGAAGGCGATGGCTTCGGGAATCAGCGCCAGCGCAACGACGAGGCCGGACAGCACATCGCCACGGACGTTGGAGAACCAGTTTTGTTTGATCGATTGCAGCATCGGACTATCCAGAGCAAAAGCACCACCATGCAGGCCACGGACGGCCGGCAGCGATACAAGACGAGATTTTTGGTGTGATTGATTCGGCTGTCAGTCGACGAAACGCACGGACAGCAGCGCACGACCACCCCATGACAGGCAGTCGCAAAGTGACGCGAGGGGGCGCAGCGCTATGGCGGACTAGGCAGCCAGGTCATGGGCATTACGAACTCTTCTCTGAGCGACTCGCCGGGCGAATCGCATTCGGGGGGCGACATTCTAGTCGCATCGCCCCCCGCTTACGACCGCCAATTTAGGTCCAGAGCGCATCCAGATTGCTGAAGCCCCAGGCGGCGGGGTCTTCGCGGCCGACGATGCGGTCGCTGCATTGCGGGCTGGAGAGGTCCAGCTCCACCGGCACGATCGTCGCGCGGGCGCGGGTGGAATAGAACAGTTTCAGGCGCGGCGCCGTCAGCTGCTGCGCGTTGTGTTCGATGACCACGCCGAGCCGCCCGGACTGCAGCCGTACCAACGAGCCCAACGGGTAGATGCCCACCGTGCGCACGAAGGCATGCAGGATCTGGGTATCGAAGTGCCCCTGCCACTGCGCCATGCGCGCCAGCGAGCCCGAAGCGTCCCAGGCGGTTTTGTACGGGCGATCCGAGGTGATGGCGTCATACACGTCGCAGATCGCGCCCATGCGCGCCAGCCGGCTGATCTGCTCGCCGGCCAGCCGGTGCGGATAGCCGGTGCCGTCCATCTTCTCGTGATGATGCAGGCAGACATCCAGGACCGCCTCGGACACGGCCGCTCCTGCGCCGAGCAGGATCGCGTGACCACGCTCGGGGTGGCTGCGCATGACGGCGTATTCGTCGTCGCTGAGCTTGCCCGGCTTGTTCAGCACATCCAGCGGCATGGCCATCTTGCCGATGTCGTGCAGCAGCCCGGCAAAGCCGGCTTCCTGGACTTCCTGTTCGCTCAGGCCCAGCTGCCGGCCCAGCGCGACCATCAGCGCGCAGACCGCCACCGAATGCATGTAGGTGTACTCGTCCTTGGTCTTCAACCGCGCCAGACTGAGCAATGCCGAGCCGTTGCGCGCCAGGGATGCGGAAATCTGCTCGACCAGTGGCAGGCACTGCTGCGGGTCGACGGCCTTGCCCAGGCGCGCCTCGTTGAACAGTGAGGTCACCTGCTGCTTGGAACGCTTGAGCAACTGCGCGGCGCGCTGCATTTCTTCCCGGACGCTGCATTGCTGGGCCGGTGCTGTGGTCGGTCGAGGCGCAATCGGCATGGCGTCGGAGACAGCCTGTGGGGCCTCGGCAGCCGGCGGCGTTGCCGTTTCGACATCGACGCCCTTGCCGGTATCGATCCACAGCGCCTTGACGCCGCTATTGCGCAGCGCCTGCAGGTCGGCGGGGTCTGTGAGCAAGAATTTGCTGCGCCAGAAGGAATGATCGAACCAGCTGCCGTCCAGCCCATGGACGTACATGCCGAAGCGGAGTTGGCTGACAAGGATTTTTCTGAGCAAGGCGGACCTCGACTGGAGCGGCTGGCCGTTCCGTACTAGCGATCCCTGCTGAAGCTGAAAGTAACTCCCCGCAGTATAGCGATGATGGCACTATGCCTCTATTGGGGTAGATCAAGACTTTGGTGCTATGCCAAGGCTCGGCGATGCGCCACCGCTGCCGACTATCGCTTACCATCGTCGGGTCCTGTCGCGAGCGTCGTCATGCCAGCACTGTCCAACCGCCTGCGGGTAACCCTGATCGTTGCGCTGATCCTCATCGGCCTGCTGCTGAGCATGTACTGGGCCGGGCGCCTGGCCGAGCAGCGCGCCTGGGTCGAGCGTGCCCAGGAAGCGCAGGGGCAGCTGGAACTCTATGCACAGGCGATCCACACCCAGGTCGAACGCTTCCGCTCGGTGCCGGCCCTACTGGCGCTGGACAGCGACATCCAGGCGCTGCTCGCCGAACCGGGCAACCGCGCGCTGCGCCGCCAGCTCAACCAGCGCCTGGAACAGCAGAACCACGCAGCCGGCTCCTCGGTGCTGTACCTGCTCGACCGCGACGGCGAGACCATCGCCGCCAGCAACTGGCGCGACTGGAGCAGCTTCGTCGGCAACAATTACGCCTTCCGCCCGTATTTCCGCGATGCGGTGAGCAACGACAGCGGCCGCTATTTCGCCGTCGGCGTCACCACCGGCATTCCTGGCTACTTCCTCTCCAGCTCTGTGAAGAATGCCGACGGCGAGGTGCTCGGCGTGCTGGTGGTCAAGCTCGAGCTGGAAGAGATGCAGCGCGACTGGGTCGGCCAGCCGGGCATCCTGCTGATCGCCGACTCGCTGGATATCGTCATCCTCACCAATCGCCCGGCCTGGCGCTTCCGCTATCTGCGCCCGCTCAGCGACGAGGTGCGCAGCCGCCTGGTCGATGCCCGGCGCTATGCCGAACAGACGCTGCAGCCGCTGCCGAGCAGCCGCGTGCAGCAACTCGCCGAGGGCAGCGAGCGACGTCTGGTGGATGGCCCGGACGGCCGCCGCGAATACCTCTGGCAACGCCTGGCGCTGCCGGAAGACGACTGGACCCTGCACCTGCTGCACGACCCACAGATGGTGGTCGCCAGCGTGCGCAGCTATCGCCTGGCCGCGGCGGGCGTGTGGATGACCCTGGCCTTTCTGCTGCTCTACCTGGCGCAACGCGGCAAGACCCGCCGCGTCGAACAGCGCAGCCGCAACGAGCTGGAGCGCCTGGTGCACGAGCGCACCCGCGAGCTGCACACCGCCCAGGACGAACTGGTGCATGCGGCGCGCATGGCCGCCCTGGGGCAGATGTCCGCCGCCCTCGCCCACGAGATCAACCAGCCGCTGACCGCATTGCGCATGCAGCTCGCCAGCCTTCGCCTGCTGCTCGACAGCGGCCGCGACGGCGAGGTGCGCGAAGGCCTCGGGCATGTCGAAGGCCTGCTCGAACGCATGGCGGCGCTGACCGGCCACCTGAAGACCTTCGCTCGCAAGAGCCCGGCCGGGCTGCGCCAGCGTCTGAGCCTGGCCGAGGTGCTGGAGCAGGCCCTGCAGCTGCTCTCGCCGCGCATTCGCAGCGAGCAGGTCGAGGTGTTCCGCCAGGTACCGGCCGAAGCCGCAGTCAGCGGCGACGCCATCCGCCTCGAGCAAGTGCTGATCAATCTGCTGCACAACGCGCTGGATGCCATGGCCGAGCGCCCGCAGCGACGCCTGCGCATCCTCTGTCAGCTCAACGGTGACCGCTGGCAGCTCAGCGTAGGCGACAACGGCGGCGGTATTGCCAGCGAACATCTGGATCAGGTGTTCGAGCCCTTCTTCACCACCAAGCCGGTCGGCCAGGGCCTCGGTCTCGGGCTGGCGGTGTCCTACGGCATCGTCCGTGAGATGGGCGGCACGCTGGAAGTCAGCAACGATGAACAGGGCGCGGTGTTCACCCTGACGCTGCCGGCTGCCGAGGAGCAGCGTTAGCAACCATCTACGCTGTCAACGCCGCGTTAAATGCAGACTCGACATGCTGGTTTACACCTCGTGAACTGCGCTTTCCCCCCTGCTTTTGCCTTGCCCTGGCTGTCTCGCCGATCTTTTACCAGCTGCCCCGAAGGGCACGTCGCCGAGTAAACTGCCGCGACGCGACCGCGAGGAGCAGGCAATGAGCGGGCAGGTAATCTTCATCGACGACGAGGCGGCGATCCGCCAGGCCGTGCAGCAGTGGCTGGAGCTGTCCGGCTTCCAGGTGCGCACCTTCTCACGCGCGCGCGAGGCGCTGGCGGCGCTGGATCGCGATTTTCCCGGGGTGCTGATCAGCGACGTGCGCATGCCCGATCTCGACGGCCTCGGCCTGCTCGAACAGCTGGTGGCGCTGGACGCCGACCTGCCCGTGATCATGGTCACCGGGCACGGCGACGTGCCCATGGCGGTGCAGGCGCTGCGCCAGGGCGCCTACGACTTCATCGAAAAACCCTTCACCCCGGAACGCCTGCTCGACAGCGTGCGCCGCGCCATGGACAAGCGCCGGCTGGTCTGCGAGAACCGCCAGCTGCGCGAGCAGTTCGCCCGCAAGGGGCGTATCGAATCGCAGCTGCTCGGCGTATCACGGGCGATGGTGAACCTGCGCCGGCAGGTGCTGGAGCTGGCCGGGACCGACGTCAATGTGCTGATCCGCGGCGAGACCGGCAGCGGCAAGGAACAGGTCGCGCGCTGCCTGCATGACTTCAGCCCGCGCGCCGGCGGGCCGTTCGTGGCGCTGAACTGCGCAGCGATCCCGGAGACCATCTTCGAAAGCGAGCTGTTTGGTCACGAGAGCGGCGCCTTCACCGGTGCCCACGGCAAGCGCATCGGCCGCATCGAACACGCCGCCGGCGGCACGCTGTTCCTCGACGAGATCGAAAGCATGCCGCTGGCCCAGCAGGTCAAGCTGCTGCGCGTGCTGCAGGAAAAGACCCTGGAACGGCTGGGCTCGAACCGCAGTATCGAAGTCGACTTGCGGGTGATCAGCGCGGCCAAGCCGGACCTGCTGGAAGAGGTGCGCGGCGGGCGCTTCCGCGAGGATTTGCTGTACCGGCTGAACGTCGCCGAACTGCATATCCCGCCATTGCGCGAGCGCCGTGAGGACATTCCGCTGCTGTTCGAACACTTCGCCAGCCAGGCCGCCCAGCGCCACGGCCGTGCCGCTCCGCCAATGACGCCCGGCGAGCTGACGCAACTGCTCGCCCACGACTGGCCGGGCAACGTGCGCGAACTGATCAACGCCGCCGAACGCCACGCCCTCGGCCTCAGCGCCCCGGCCACGGCGAGCCGCGGCGGCCATTCGCTGGCCGAACAGATGGAAGCCTTTGAGGCGCAATGCCTGCACAACGCCCTGCAACAGTGCAAAGGCAACATCGCCGAGGTCATGACCCAGCTGCAGCTGCCGCGCCGCACCCTCAACGAGAAGATGCAACGCCACGGTCTGAGCCGCAGCGATTACTTGCCGGCGGGCAGCACCGAGACCTGAGCAGCCGTCACGCAGGAGTGGAAGCCACCAACCCCTGAAGGCCAAGCGCTGCGCATTCAGCTTCGCTTTCCGCACGACTCGCGCAAGCGGCCTTGGCCACGAAGCGCGTGCGCCGGCTGGGCTAAAGGCTTGCCTAGATGTGATTACACCGCGTACCGCGCGCCTTTCGCGGTCAAGACCGCTCCCACAAAAGGGTTCTGGATACAGTCAGTCGCCCAACTCATCCAGCTGCCGCTGCAGGAAACGCCGTTCGGGCTCCAACTGCACCAGGCGCAGCGCGCTGCGATAGGCCTCGCGAGCCTCGTCGATACGCGCCAGCCGGCGCAACAGATCGGCGCGGGTGGCGTGGCTGAGGTGATAGTCCTGCAGATCGCCGCGCCCGAGGAGTTCATCCACCAACAGCAGGCCGGCCTCGGGCCCATCGCGCATGGCCACGGCCACCGCGCGGTTCAGCTCCACCACCGGCGACGGGCTCAACTGCACCAGCACATCGTAGAGCCGGACGATCTGCGGCCAGTCGGTCTGCGCGGCGCCCGGCGCCTCGGCATGCACCGCGACAATGGCGGCCTGCAACGAATAGGGGCCGAACGCGCGACTGGTCAACGCCAGCTGCACCAGCTGCGATCCTTCGGCGATCTGCTGGCGGCTCCACAGGCTGCGGTCCTGCTCATCCAGCCGCACCAGCTCACCGGTAGCATCGGTACGCGCAGCCCGGCGGGCATCGTGCAGCAGCATCAGCGCAAGCAGCCCCATCACCTCGGCGTTGGGCAGCAGCTCGAGGAGCAGTCGGCCCAGGCGAATCGCCTCGGCACAGAGGTCGGCGCGGGTCAGCTCGGCGCCGGCCGATGCGGTGTAGCCCTCGTTGAACACCAGATAGACCACCCGCAGCACGCTCTCCAGCCGCGCCGGCAGCTCGTCGCGCTCGGGCACCCGATACGGCAACCGGGCGTCACGGATCTTCGCCTTGGCGCGCACGATGCGCTGGGCAATGGTGGCCGGCGGAGCGAGAAAGGCGCGGGCGATCTCCTCGGTGGTCAGGTCGCAGACTTCACGCAGGGTCAGCGCCACGCGGCCATCGGCCGGCAGGGCCGGGTGGCAGCAGGTGAAGATCAGCCGCAGACGGTCGTCTTCCATCTCATCGACCTCCACTGCCTGCGCCGCGTCTTCCAGCTGTTCGGCCACCAGCCGCAACGAGGCATCGAAACGCGCACGGCGGCGCAGGGCATCGATGGCCTTGAAGCGGCCGGCGGAAACCAGCCAGGCGCGCGGATTGTCCGGAATCCCATCGCGCGGCCACTGCTGCAGGGCCGCGGCAAAGGCGTCATGCAAGGCCTCTTCGGCGCGATCAAAGTCGCCCAGCAGGCGGATCAGCGTGGCCAACACGCGCCGCGACTCGCTGCGATAGACCGCCTCGACCCGCGCCGCCGTGAAATGTCCGGTCAGCGGCATGCTCAGCGCTGCGGCAGCTGGCGCAACGGCCGGACCTCAACGCAGCCAAGGCTGGCCGGCGGGATCTTCGCCGCGATGGCCTCGGCCTCCTGCTGGTCCGCCGCCTCGATCAGGTAGAAGCCCGCCAGCTGCTCGCGGGTTTCGGCGAACGGGCCGTCGACCACCGAGGTGACGCCATCACGCACGCGCACCGTGCGCGCGGTACGCACCGACTGCAGCGGTTCGCCGGCGAGCATGTGGCCACTGGCGCGCAACTCTTCGCCGCAACTCACGCAACGCGCGACCAGCGCATGCCACTGTTCGTCGGTCATCGCATCCACACGCTGTTCGTCGTAATAGATCAGGCACAGGTAGTTCATGGCGGGGCTCCGTCTGCCGGCAACGCAGCAAAGCTAGCAGCCATTGAACGACCTCGCCCGATCGCGCGACGAAGACCGCGGGCCAGCCTCAACCGGTCTGTTGCTGCGACGGTGCCTGATCCATGCATACCTGGCCGGTCTGCATGTCGAAGGGCATCGAAAAGTGCTCGTGGATCACCTTCCACTCACCGTTGCGCCGCGCCCAGACCCGCGTGCCGCGCATCCAGGCCGTTTGCATCTCGCCTTCGGCGTTGGGTCCGCCACAATGGGTAAGCATGCGGCTGCAGGCCAGCTCGCCGCCGACGTCCACATGCAGTTCATGGGTCTCGAAGAAACCTTCGCCCTGGCAGAACTCGAAGCAGCGCTGCCAGTGCGCCCGGTATTCCTCAACGCCCTTGAATTGCAGTGCGCCGACCGCATCGAAGGCGACTACGTCGTCGGCGTACTGCGCCATGATCCGGTCGAGATCTTTGGCCTTGGTGGCCTGTTCGAACGTTTCGTGCAGCTGGCGAATGGCGCTCTCGACCTGGCTGTTCTGGCTATTCATGTCCTTCTCCTCTGATCGGGTGAACGGGGTTCACCAACTAGTCGTCCGGCGACTTCCAGAATCGACAGACCCAATCAGTTTTTTCTACGCAGGCGCGGCCCGCATGCCAGACGCCCTGCGCCGGCGGCGCGCGAGCACACCGCGGCTCCATCGAGCGGAATACGGTTGCGAATTGTTAGCATTGAAATATGATAGTGGCTCTCAGATGGCACAGGCTCTCAACTGCCCATCGCGCCGTCATCCGCCACTCTCACAGCTCAACGTCCGGTCAGGTCCGCCATGCCCACTCTTCGCTTCCCGCGTAAAACCGCACTGCTGCCCGTTTGCCTTGCCGCCAGCTTCGCTGGCTCGCCGCTCATGGCTCAGGAGCAACTCGAAGATCAATCTCAAGGCACTGCCGCCGAGCCGGTCGAACTGCAATCGGTGGAAATCACCGCCAGCGCCGACGCCTCGGCCGATGGCCTGACCCAGCCCTACGCCGGCGAACAGGTTGCGCGTGGTGGGCGAGTAGGGATTCTGGGCAATCGCGACTACATGGAAACCCCGTTCACCTCGACGTCCTATACCTCGCAGCTGATTCAGGACCAGCAGGCGCGTAGCGTGTCGGACATCGTGCAGAACGATCCTTCGGTGCGCGTGGCGCGTGGCTTCGGCAACATGCAGGAGCTGTATGTCGTGCGCGGCTTCCCGCTGTATTCCGATGATATTTCCTATAACGGACTCTACGGTCTGCTGCCGCGCCAGTATGTGGCCGCGGAGTTCATCGAGCGCGCGGAGGTATTCCGTGGTGCAAGCGCCTTTCTCAATGGCGCCGCACCGGGTGGTACGGGTCTTGGCGGCGCTATCAACCTGCTGCCCAAGCGTGCACCGAACGAGTCCCTGACTCGCATGACATTTGGCGCCAGTTCCGGCGGTCAGGGCACGGTTGCCGCTGACCTGGGTCGCCGCTTTGGTGAGCAGAACCAGTTTGGCGTTCGCCTCAACGCCGCCAAGCGCGCCGGCGAAACAGGCGTTGAGGACGAGGACCAGACGCTGGACATGTTCGCCTTGGGCTTGGACTACCAAGGTGACCGTCTGCGCTTGTCGGCAGACATCGGCCATCAGTACCACTTCCTCGACAATCCTAGGCCGAGCGTGACGCCAAATGGTGGAATTCCCAGCGCTCCGGATGCCGACGACAACTTTGCACAGCCCTGGACCTATTCGAAAGAGAAGCAGACCTTCGGCACCTTCCGCGCCGAATATGATTTCGCCGACTCGATCACCGGCTGGGCGGCCGCTGGCATACGTGACGGAGAAGAACAGAATCGGCTCTCCAACCCTAGGGCTACCTCCGACGGCTCAACTACGGCGTCGCGGTTCGACAATCACCGCAAAGACCGCGTTTACACAGGTGAGATCGGCATGCGTTTCCGTGTGCAAACCGGAACGGTCTCACATGAGATCGTGACCTCGGCCGCAATGCACGACTTCGAGGAGAAGAATGCCTTCACCTTCTTCGGTCCTGTGATCGGCAATATCCACGACCCGTTCGCTGCGCCGCTACCAACGACGGTGACCTTCCCCGGAGGGGATCTTTCTGATCCAAAACGCACTGAACAGGTCAGCACGCAGAGTCTGGCGATAGCCGACACACTGGGCTTTCTCGATGATCGCCTGCAGGTCACGCTGGGCGCCCGCCGGCAAGGCATCGAAACCAGGAGCTACGCGCCCGTTACAGGCGATCGCATCGATCGTTACGACGCCTATGAAACCACTCCAGTGGCCGGCATCGTTTACCAGCTGAACAACGACCTATCGGTTTATGCCAACTACATTGAGGGGCTGACCAAGGGCGATACCGCAACGGCGACGGCCAATAATCTGCCCGTACTCAATGCCGGAACCTCGCTGGCGCCATATGTCGCAAAACAGACAGAAATCGGTCTTAAATATGATGGCGGCAATCTGGGCGGCAGTATTGCGGTTTTCAGTACCGAGCGCCCCTTCGGCATTGTTGAGAATCAAGTGTTTCGCGAGGGCGGCGAGCAACGCAATCGCGGTATAGAGCTGTCGGTTTTCGGCGAACCCGTTTACGGGACGCGCTTGCTGGGGGGACTAACGCTGCTGGATGCCGAACAGAGGAAGACGCTGAACGGCGCAAACGATGGCAACGATGCCATCGGCGTTCCCAAGGTGCAGGCTAACCTCGGCGGCGAATGGGACGTGCCCGGTGTGCAGGGGCTGACGCTTACCAGCTTGGTGATACATACCGGCAAGCAGTACGCCAGCGCCGGCAATGACCTCCGCTTACCATCCTGGACCCGCTTTGATCTCGGCGCCCGTTATCGCATGACCATCGACGACCGCGATGTGACTCTGCGAGCCCGTCTGGACAACGCCACGGGCAGAGATTACTGGGCCTCCGCTGGCGGCTATCCGGGCTCTAACTACCTCGTCCTCGGCGCCCCGCGCACGCTCTCGGTCAGCGCTACGGTCGATTTCTGATGCAGGCAGTCACCCTGCGGCGGTGGGGCTGGGTCCACAAGTGGTCCAGCCTCGTCTCTACGCTGTTCATCCTGATGCTGTGCCTGACCGGCCTGCCGCTGATCTTCTCCCACGAGATCGATCACCTCACCGGCAACGAGATCGAGGCGCCGGCGATGCCCGAGGGCACGCCGCGCGCTGCGGTCGACCGGGTTGCGGCCGAAGCTGTGAAGGCCTATCCGGGCCTCGTGCCGTTGTACTTCTTCGCCGAGGAAGACGCGCCGGACGTCTGGTACGTCAAGCTCGATACCCGCGTCGACACCGATGAAAGCGAATCGACGCTGATCCTCTCCGATGCCCGCACCGCCGAGGTACTCGGCGCGCCGAACTTCGACGAAGGCTTCATGAGCGTGATGTACCGCCTGCACGTGGACCTCTACGCGGGGCTCGCCGGCAAGCTGTTTCTCGGCTTCATGGGGCTGCTGCTTATGGTGGCGATCGTCTCCGGCGTGGTGCTTTACGCGCCCTTCATGCGCAAGCTGCGCTTCGGCGAGGTGCGTCAGGAACGCACGCCGCGCACCCGCTGGCTGGACCTGCACAACCTGCTCGGCATCGTCACCCTGGTGTGGGCCCTGGCGGTGGGCTTCACCGGAGTGATCAATACCTGGGCGGACCTGATCTTCCAGGCCTGGCAGGCCGAACAGGTCGCCGCACTGCAAGCCGGTGAAACGCGGGTACTGCTGGCCACCGATTCCAGTGATGCGCCTGCCGCTGATGGCTCCTTGCAGACTGCGGTCGATCGCGTGCTGGCTGCGGCGCCGGACATGGCGGTGTCGATGATTGCCTACCCCGGCACACTGCGCGCCACGCCGGAGCACGTCGCGGTGATCCTGCGCGGCGACACGCCGCTGACCTCGCGCCTGACCCAGGCGCTGCTGGTCGATCCGGCCAATGGCGAGGTACTGGAAGCCGGCGCGCGACCCTGGTACGTCACCGCGCTGCAACTGTCCGAGCCGCTGCATTTCGGCGATTACGGTGGCCTGCCGCTGAAGGTCCTCTGGGCGTTGCTGGATATCCTCACCATCGTCGTGCTCGGCAGCGGTCTGTACCTGTGGATCAAGCGCGGCGCGACTGAGGTGCGCTCATGATGCGCATCTGGTTGTGGCCGGTGCTGATCGGCGTGCTCTGCACGCTCGGGTTGATCGCCGGGCTGGTGTCCGAAGGCGCGGGCGATTGGCTGAGCTGGCTGGCCCTGGCGACGCCCGTCGCCATCGGCCTGCATGGCTTGTCACGCAGCGGCGCCCGCCCCCAGGCACGCGGCGAGGCCCTTACCCCTGCAGGATCTCGGCGAGCTGGTCGAAGCTGAACGGCTTGGGCAGCGAGCGCGCCGGCAGGTTGCTTTCGATACGCCCTTCACCGGAGACGAATACCAGCCGCAACCATGGCTGGGTTCGCAAGGCCTCGGCGGCGAAGTCGGGGCCTGATCGGCCCGGCAGATTGACGTCCAGCAACAGGTGATCGAAGCGCTGTTCGTGCAGCCCCTGCGCGGCCGCTTCAGCATTCGGATAGCCGCACGCGCGGTAGCCCAGCTCCTCGACCATCTCGCAGGCCAGCACCAGCAGTTGCGGCTGGTCCTCCACCACCATCACCCACTGCTGCTCGACGGGTTTGTCGTCGCTGTGCTGCGTGCCCAGCAACTGGCGCACCTTGCGCGCCAGGTCTTCCTGCCGATAGGGCTTGCTCAGCAACTCCACGCCCGGATCGAGGCGCCCGCCATGCACGATGGCATTGCGCGTGTAGCCGGAGGTGAACAGCACGGCGATATCCGGCAGCAACACGCGAGCCTGGCGCGCCAGTTCGGTGCTGCTGAGCGGCCCCGGCATGACCACATCGGTGAACAGCAGGTCGATGGAAAGGCCGCTCTGCAGGATGCTCAGGGCGCTCTGCGCATCGTTGGCGCGCAGCACCGAATAGCCGAGGCCGGTGAGCAGCTCGATCACCGTGGCCTGCACCGGCAGATCGTCCTCGACCACCAGGATGGTTTCGCTGCCGCCCACAACCGGCCCGACGGTGGATGGCTGCGCCTGTACCTCGGGTTGCTCGGTGCGCGGCAGGTAGAGCTTTACGCTCGTGCCGGCGCCCGGTTCGCTGTACAGGCGGATATGCCCACCGCTCTGCTTGGCGAAGCCGTAGGCCATGCTCAGCCCCAGCCCGGTGCCGTGGCCTTCTGGCTTGGTGGTGAAGAACGGTTCGAAGGCCTGTTCGATAATGTTGGCGGGCATGCCAACGCCTGTGTCCGACACCGCCAGCAACACGTATTGCCCTGGCGCGACGTCGATCTGGGTACCGGTGTAGTGCTCGTCGAGCATGGCGTTGCCCAGCTCCAGGGTGAGCTTGCCGCCATCAGGCATGGCATCGCGGGCATTGATCGCCAGGTTCAGCACCACCTGTTCGAGCTGATGGGGGTCGACCATGGTGGTCCACAGCCCGCCGGCCACCACGGTCTCGATCTCGATGCGCTCGCCCAGCGCCTGGCGCAGCAGCTCGTCGAGGTCACGCAACAGCCGACCAAGGTTGGTCGGCTGCGGGCGCAGCGGCTGCCGACGAGCGAAGGCCAGCAGTTGCCGCGCCAGCTTGGCACCGCGCTCGACGGCGGAGCTGGCCGCATCGACCCGCTTCGCCGCGCCACGGTTGGCCTCCACCAGCGGCTGCAGCAATTGCAGATTGCCGGCGATCACCTGCAGCACGTTGTTGAAGTCGTGTGCCACGCCGCCGGTGAGCTTGCCGATGGCCTCGAGCTTCTGCGACTGATACAGCGCCTGTCGGCTGAGTTCCAGCTCGCGGGTGCGCTCCTCGACCAGCTCCTGCAGCTGCTCGCTGGAGCGCTGCAGCGCCTGCTGCGCCAGCACCTGGGCGGTGACATCATGGCCCTGGCAGAAGATGCCGCTGACCTGCTCGTCCTCGCTGAACACCGGCTGGAAAATGAAATTCACATAGTGACGCTCGGCCTTGCCGCCGGCCTGCGGGCGCACGCGCACGGCGATGTCGCGGCCGATATAGGGCCGCCCGGTGACATAGACCTGCTGTAGCAAGTCAGAGAGCGCGCGGCTTTCCAGTTGCGGAAACGCCTTGAGCGCCGGACGCCCGAGCAGCTCGCGGGCGCCGACCAGCTGGTGGAAGGCGCGATTGGCGATCTTCAGCTCGTGCTGCGGCCCTTCGGTGATGGCGATGAAGCCCGGCGCCTGGTCGAACAGCCGTTGCAGGTGGGCGCGCTCCTCGCTGAGCTGACGACCATGCAACTCGTTGGCGCGACGCTCCGCGACCAGCGCCGAGACATCGCGCAAGGTCAGCGCCGCACCCACCACCGCGCCATCCGCAGAACACACGGCGGCGACGACGATCTCCAGCGTTCGCCCGTTAGCCACGTCTTCATGCTGCAGGGTCAGCGTCGTGTCGCAATCCTGGACCTGCGCCAGGGCCTGGCCCAGCTCGTCGCTCCAGAACGGCAGCCCGCTCGCCGCACGGCGTAGCACCTCGCCACGGCCCAGGCCGAACATCTCGGCGGCACCGGCGCTCCAGTAGAGCACCGCCCCGGCGCGGTCGAGACCGACGATGGCGTCGCGCGCCGCGTCGATGAAATGATGCAGATAGAGCTCTGCGGTGAGTGACGAACGCTTGCTCAACTGGCCGCCATCGACCATCGCGTTGGCCTGCGCCAACGTGGTGCGCAGGCGCGCCCGCCGCCGCACGCTGGCCAAGGCCTGATCAAGCTGCGCCAGCGCGCTGGCGCCGAGGGTGACGATCGACCAGTGAGGTCCGAGCAACGGCGCCGGGCCCAGCTCGCGGTGCAGCGAGTCGACGCCCGCCTCATCGCTGAGGAACAGCAACTGGGTGGCCTTCCAGCGACTGCGCAGCTGTCGGGCCTGCGCCACCGGGCGTTGCAAGCCGGGCGCCAGCAGCACCAGCGCCGGCTCGTTCTCGTCGGGCAGCAACGCGCCTGGATCAAGGCTGCGCACCTGCAGACCGTGGGCTGTCGCCCAGCTGTCGATCTGCTCGCGCAACGCGGCATCGCCTGCCTCCAGCAGCGCGATCTGATCGAGCAGCAGGTCGCTCATAGCAGCGGCAGCCCCAGCAGGCTGCGACCGGTCCAGAGCTTGAGCAGGCCGGTGGTGGGGGTCATCACGTGCGCGGCCCGCGCGTCACGCAGCAGACGGGCGACACGACTGTTCTCGCGATAGGCCGCGCCGCCGCAAAGAGTCATCGCCTCGTTGGCCAAGCGCACTGCGGTCTCCGCCGCATCAGCCTTGCACGCCAGGATGAATGACAACGCCTCGGGGTGGGCGCCATCGCCCCGGCGTGCGGCTTCGCGCACCAGCGCGCGGGTCTTGACCAGCTCGGTCCAGAGTTCGCCATAGCGGATCTGCAGGCTTTCCACATCCCGCAGCGACTCGCCGGAATGGCTGTAATGCCGCGAGCGCAGATGCAGGCTCGCCTCGTCCAGCGCCGCCTGGGCAACGCCCAGATAGGTGCCGGCCATGGCCATGAGGAAGAACGGCGCGACCACCTCGAAGACGTACCAGACCTGATCGCCCGGCTCGCCGAGCAGGTTGCGCGCCGGCACCCGGACGCGATCGAGCTGCAACGGCCGCGAGGAATTGCCACGCATGCCAAAGCCGGCCCAGGGCTCGAGCCAGTGCATGCCGGCACTGCCCTGGTCGACGATCAGGCAGCTGAAATCCCCCGCCTCGGCGCCCGCCGCGACGGTGGACACGACGTAGGAGTCAGCATGGTCGCCGTTAGTAACGAACTGCTTGGTACCGTCGACCAGGAAATCTTCGCCGTCGGCATCCAGACGGGTTTCCGGCAGGTAGAAATGCGCGCCGGTGCCCCGCTCGGAGAGCGCCAGCGTGGTGATGTGCTGTCCCGCGGCGATCTCCCGCAGGTAGTGTTCGCGCTGATGCTCGGTGGCCTTGGCCGCAATCACCGCGGTCGCCACGCAATGCATGCCGTAGCACAGCGCCGACGACGGGCAGGCGCGGGCGATGGTTTCGGTAATCACGCACAAGCCCAGCAGCCCCTGCCCCAGGCCGCCCAGTTCGCTCGGCACCTGCAGCCCGAGCAGCCCGGCGTCGCCAAGTGCTCGCAGCGAATGGGCGGGCCAGCGGCAGTCGGCATCGACCTCGGCCGCCAGCGGCGCAATGACGGTTTCAGCCAGATCGGCGGCGACGTTTTGCAATTCGACGAGCTGAACGGGTAGCAAGTGGTCCATGAATCTTCCTGAATTCGCGGGTGGCTGGCGTCCGCCCAGGTGCATATCAGACCCTGACAGTCGGGTATTGTTCGAACAACGTCTTCGGGAGCGTTGGGCGTCCACGGTGGTCATAGTGGCATGACATCAATGACCAGGCGCAAACGCCCCGTACTGCTTCGCCTCGCTCTCGCTGTGCTGGTCGGCGCGACGCTGTCTGCCGGCGCGCGAGCCGAGACCGACGACATGCACATCCTGATCGGCAGCTACACGCACGACAGCGACAGCCCGGGCGTTCTGCGCCTGCGCTTCGATCCGGCGAAAGGTCGGATCGACCCGCAACCGCTGCAGACGCTCGCCAGCCACAATCCCTCCTGGCTGGTGCTGGACGAGCAGCGCGGGCGCCTCTATGCCACCAACGAGAACAGCCCGACCCACGCCGACCCAGTCGGTCGTGTCAGCGCCTGGCAACTCGACAGCAGCGGCGAGCACCAGCTGATCGGGCAGAACATCAGCCTGGGCGACGAACCGACCCATGCCAGCCTCAGCCATGACGGGCGCTACCTGTTCATCAGCAATTACGGGGCGCGACCGAACCCGGGCGGCAGCCTGGCGGTGATGCCGCTGGCCGAGGATGGCCAGCCGCTGCCGGTCACGCAGCTTCTTGCGCATCAGTCGAGCGGCGTGCACCCCGAGAGGCAGCAGGCGGCGCATGTGCACTCCGCCGTACCGAGCCCGGACGACAAGCGCCTGCTGGTCAGCGACCTGGGCGCCGATCATGTATTCGTCTACCGCTACGACCCGCGCAATGCCGAACGTCCCCTGCAACCCGACGAACCCGCCAGCATCGAGCTGCCAGCGGGCAGCGGCCCGCGCCATCTGGTCTTCCACCCCAATGGCAAGCACGCCTATCTCGCCCTCGAGCTGAGCGCCCAAGTGGCGAGCTTCGACTACACGGACGGCACCCTGATCCGCCGGCAACTGCTGGACCTGAAGGATGCCGCTAGCGAGGTGCGTCATTCACCGGGGGCGATCCACACCTCGGCCGATGGCCGTTTCCTCTATGTCAGCGACCGCGGCGACTACAACCACATCATCGTCTTCGCCATCGACAGCGACGGCGCCCTACGGGAAATCCAGCGCCGCCCCACTGAAGGCCGCGAACCACGAGAGTTCGCCATCGCCCCAGACGGCCGTTTCCTGCTGATCGCCAATCAGCTGAGCGATGACGTGGTGGTGATCGGGCGCGACCCAGACAGCGGAAAGCTCGAGACGCTGCAGACCCTGCCGGTCGAGCGCCCGTCGGATATCAAGTTCCTTGCCAAACCCTGACGCCGAGCGGCGGTATTAGCAGCAGGCCAGCCGGACCGCGTGCCGGCTGAGCCTGACATCGGCGCTCACAATCAAGGCTTGCGTTGCGACTCGCGCGAGGCGTCCTCTTCGCTCACCTCCTCGGCCAGGCCCGGCGGCACATTATAGGCGCCGCCGGGTACGTCGGCTTCGTCACCACCGGCGACCTCGCCCTGGGTGGACGTGGTTTCCGGATTCTGCTCGTGGGCATCGCCGCTCTGGTCGATGGACTCGATGCTCTCGCGACCCTGGTCGTTCTGACTCATCAGCTGCTCCTCGCGTATCTGTGGCCATGCCCGGCCCGTCCGGGTGGCTCTGTCGATTGGGAGGAAACGTGGCGGCGGAAGTTGCAACGTAAAGGCGCTTTTCTGGACCGATGGCCGCTCAGCGGTGCAGCTGAACTAAACCACAGGCCCGGCAGCCAAAACTGGACTAGAACTGCCATAGAACAGAATCATGCAACTGACTTCTCGCAGCCTGCCGATCATTCCTGCCCTCCAACCCACGCAGGATCAGCCCTCACGGGCGCTCTACTTCGCCCTTGCCCGCGAGGTCGACGCGCAATCACGCGACAGCGCTGCGGAGTACCTGCGTGCGCAGCTCGAGGCCGCCGCTGCGCTGCCGTCCGACCTGCCGGAGGACCCGGCCAGCCTGGAAGCCTGGGTCATGCGGCGCACCGAAGTGGTCGGACGCCAGTATCAGGCTTACCTGGACCAGCGCCGTGCCGGCGGTCCGCGCCGCTATTTCGCCAGCAAGGCCCATGCTCTGCATTTCCTCCGCGGGGTGGCACCGACCAAGCTGGTCGATGGCGCCTGGCTCTATGGCCTGCTGCAGCGCTGGGACGATGCGCGCTTCACCGCGCTGATCCAGACCTATCTGGAAGAGCTCGGCGAAGGCCTGCCGGAGAAGAACCATGTGGTGCTCTACCGCAAGCTGCTGGCCAGCCAGGGCTGCGATGACTGGCAGGAGCTGGACGACGAGCACTTCGTCCAGGGCGCCATCCAGCTGGCACTGGCCGAGCATGCCGAGCAGTTCCTGCCGGAAGTGATCGGCTTCAACCTGGGCTACGAACAGTTACCGCTGCACCTGCTGATCACCTCCTACGAGCTGACCGAGCTGGGCATCGATCCCTACTACTTCACCCTGCATGTCACCGTCGACAACGCCGACAACGGCCACGCCAAGAAAGCCGTGCAGGGCGTGCTGGATGCCTTGCCGCAGGTCGGCGACAGCGCGGAGTTCTATCGACGGGTGCGCAACGGCTACCGGCTCAACGACCTCGGCGCCAGCACCGTCTCGGTGATCGGCGACTTCGATCTGTCTCGGGAGGTGCAGCGCATCCTCGGGAAGAAGGCGGCGGTCGGCCAGTTCGTACACTCCGACTACTGCCGTTTCGAAGGCCGCACGGTCAATCAGTGGCTTGCCGAAGACGTCGAACAGTTTCTCTCCGTGCTGGACAAGCGCGGCTGGATCAAGCGCGGCCATGACCCGCAGGAAAGCCGCTTCTGGCAGCTGATCGCCGGCGAACAGGCGCCGATGTTCGGCGTCTTCAGCGCCTATGAACAGCAGATGATCCATGACTGGATCGCTGGCGACTGGCAGGCCGACAGCAAGCGCAGCCCGCGCGGCGCGCTGCTGCAGCGGCAGGCGCTGTTCAACGCGCGCCGCGCGCCACAGGAGCCGAGCGCACCGCAACCGGCGGAATCCGTCAGCGGCAACGATTTCGACGAGGAACTGCAGCTGCTCGAGCAGCAGGTGGCGCGCCTGCCCGATCGCGCCGCGCGCATGCGCCTGCTGCTGCCGCTGCTCGCTCCGCAACGCCACCACACCGCCGCCGGCCTGCTGGCCACGCGGCTGTTCAACGGACTGTTCAACTGAAGGCACCATCAAGGAACGCGACGATGACCATGGACAATGCGCAGGACCGCGCGCTGCTGCACCTGGGCCAGGCCCTGCGGGATCGCGGCTATCACTTCATCACGCCCACACCGCTGACCCATGAACGAGTCAATCAGCGCCCGGAAAATGCGCTCGCCGATGACCTGCCCGGGGTTTTCGGCTGGAGCCGCCCGTTCCAGCACGAACTGCTGCCACCACCGCTGTTCAGCCTGATGGATCAGTCTGACGTGCTGGAACCCTACGGCTCGCGCTGGCGCTCCAAGGTGCGCCTGTCCAGCCTCGACGGGCAGCTGTTCCTGCATTCGGCCTTTCCCACCGAAGCCACCGACGCGGTGTTCTTCGGCCCGGACACCTACCGTTTCGCCAGCGCCATCTGCTGCCATCTGAATCAGCATGCCGGCGAGATCCGCCGCGTGGTGGACATCGGCTGTGGCTCGGGCGCCGGCGCCATTCTCACTGCCCTGGCGCGACCGCAAGCCGAAGTGCTGGCGGTGGATATCAATCCGGAAGCGCTGCGCTTGACGCGTATCAACGCAGCGCTGGCTGGGGCGAACAACCTGCGCGCCGAACGCAGTGACCTGCTTAGCAACGCGCAGGGCGAGTTCGATCTGGTCTTGGCCAATCCGCCCTATCTGGTCGATGCCGACCAGCGCGCCTATCGTCACGGCGGCGGACCGCTCGGTGCCGGGCTGTCGCTGGCGATTCTGGATGCCGCGCTCGGCCGCCTGGCGCCGGGCGGCACGCTACTGCTGTATACCGGGGTCGCCATGATCGACAACCAGGACCCCTTCCTGGCCGAGGTGCGCCAACGCCTGGAGCGTACCGACCTGCAGTGGGGCTACCGTGAGATCGACCCGGACGTATTCGGCGAGGAGCTGCTTGGCGGGGCCTATACCCAGTGCGATCGCATTGCTGCCGTGGTGCTGGAAGTGACGCGGGCGATGGGCTGACAGTAGGGGGAGGTTCGCCCG
Source organism: Stutzerimonas kunmingensis (assembly GCF_900114065.1). Lineage (GTDB taxonomy): Bacteria > Pseudomonadota > Gammaproteobacteria > Pseudomonadales > Pseudomonadaceae > Stutzerimonas > Stutzerimonas kunmingensis. Next base: position 64,796 of record NZ_FORS01000008.1, on the reverse strand, counting down.
AGGAAAACGCTTCGCGGTTTTCCCCCCTACGACCGGCCAGGCGTAGGGTGGATAACGCCGCAGGCTTATCCACGCGCAAGTGAGCGCGCTTATCAGACCGGCAATAGCACCAAGATCAGTGACAGAGTGATCAGCGAACCCAGCGTCGACAGCAGCACCACCCGCGACACCCGCGAGCCTTCGCGTCCATAAAATTCCGCGAGCATGTACGGCCCGGTCCCGGTGGGTAACGCGCTGAGCAGCAGCGCCGAATAGGCCCACAGCGTCGGCAGCTCGAATACCTGAAACGCCAGATACCAGGTGATCAGCGGCTGCACCACCAGCTTCAGCCCCACCAGCGGCCAGACGCCCTGCACCCTTGCCGCCGGCTGCGGCTGGGCGAGGAACAGTCCCAGCGAGACCAGTGCACAGGGCGCCGCCGCCGCGCCCAGCAGCTTGAGCAGCGTCGCCAGCGGCACCGGCAGTTGCAGGCCGCTCGCCGCCCACAGCGCGCCGAGCAGCGGCGCGATCACCAGTGGATTGCGCGCCAGTGCACTGCTTACCTTTCCCAGCGTCCGCAACACGCCCTGCCCGGCATGCAGGCCGGTCTCGACGCAGGCCAGGGCGATGGCAAACAGCACGCAGACCACCACGATCGAGGCGACCATCGCCGGCTGTAGCGCCTCGTCGCCGAGCACCAGCATGCACAGCGGAATCCCGACATAGCCGGTGTTGGCGTAGGAGGCACCTAGCGCATCCAGGCTGGCGTCGACCAGCGGCTGCTTCTGCAACATGCGATACGCAAGAGTGAAGGCGAACACGCCGAGGCAGCCGATGGCGAAGGCGGCGATAAAGCCGGGTTGCCAGAGCTGATCCCAGGTCGAGGTGGCAACCACGCTGAAAAGCAGCGCCGGCAGGCCCAGCCAGACCACGAACCGATTGAGTTCGGAAGCGCCGGTTGGCCCCATCCGCCCGCTACGGCGGCACAGGTAACCGAGCAGGATCAGCGCAAAGACGGGCAGGACGACATTGACGACCGAAGACATGGACTCTCATCTGCAAGCTGGCGGCGCGGCGCAGGGCCACGACCGAAACGGCCGGCCACCATAGCAAATGCGGCGGATCGTCGCGCTCAGAGTCGACCAGGCACTACCCAGCCGACCCTGGGTTTCAGCTCAATGAAGCGACGGCGAATAGCCGTTGGGCTCGGCCCGCGCGGCGGCGAACTCGGCCTCGACGCTGCCACGCATTTGCGCAGTGCCGCCGGGGAAACCGCTGCGGTCGCTGTAGTCCCATTCGACCACCGGCACCTGCTCGGCATCCAGACCCTTGGCGCAGCTCAGGTCCAGCGCAGTAATGCCGGCCACCGCGCCGGCGGCAATAGCCGCATTCGCCGGCTCGTGGCCGTGCTCGATGCTCCAGCCGAGACCGGCCAGGTCCAGTGCATCGCCGCCGATACGACCGTAGATCCAGGGTTTCGGATCATCCGCCAGCAGGATGCCGACACCGGTGGCGATCTCGCGCAGCCCGCAGGCGCGGACCAGCCCGTCGCTGCCGGGCATGCCGATAAAGCGTGCGACCTGCCGCGGCGCCACCAACTGGACGACGCCCAGACCGATACTGAACCAGCCCAGCCCCCGCGCCAGCGTGCGCGCGGAATGGTTGGGCCGGGTGACTTGACGTGGAATGCTCATGAAGACTCCTCGCTCGATAACGTGGCTCGGCCGATCCCTACGTTAGGGATCGGCGACCGGTTCATGGCTTGAGGACCACCTTGATACAGCCGTCATGCTTGTCGCGGAAGGTCTTGTACATCTCCGGACCCTGCTCGAGGCTGACGCTGTGGGTAATGACGAAGCTCGGATCGATCTCGCCTTCCTGGATGCGCCGCAACAGGTCGTCGGTCCAGCGGTTTACGTGGGTCTGGCCCATGCGGAATGTCAGGCCCTTGTTCATCGCCGCGCCGAACGGGATCTTGTCGATCATCCCGCCGTAGACGCCTGGAATCGAAATGATGCCGGCCGGGCGGCAGACGTAGATCATCTCGCGTAGCACATGCGGACGGTCGCTCTCGAGCATCAGCGCCTGCTTCGCGCGGTCGTACATCGAATCGATCGAACGTGCGGCGTGCGCCTCCATGCCCACCGAGTCGATGCACTTCTCCGGGCCTTTGCCGCGGGTCAGCTCCTTGAGGCGTTCGAGCACGCTCTCTTCGTCAAAGTTGATGGTGATGGCACCGCCGGCGCGGGCCATGGACAGGCGCTCGGGCACGTTGTCGATACAGATGACCTGCTCGGCGCCCATCATCACCGCGCTGCGGACGGCGAACTGGCCGACCGGCCCGGCCCCCCAGACTGCCACGGTGTCGGTGGGCTGGATGTCGCATTGCGCCGCGGCCTGCCAGCCGGTGGGGAGAATGTCGCCGAGGAACAATACCTGCTCGTCAGTCAGACCATTGGGGATCACTACGGGACCGACATCGGCGTAGGGCACGCGGACGTATTCAGCCTGACCACCGGCATAACCGCCGGTGAGGTGGGTGTAGCCATAGAGGCCGGCGGTGGTGTGGCCGAAGACTTTGTCAGCCACCTCCTTGTTGCGGTTGGTTCGCTCGCACACCGAGAAATTGCCGCGCCGGCACTGGTCGCACTCGCCGCAGACAATGGTGAAGGGCACCACCACGCGGTCGCCAACCTTGAGCTTCTTGTTCGCCGAGCCGACCTCCATCACCTCGCCCATGAACTCGTGGCCCATGATGTCGCCGTGCTGCATGCCGGGCATGAAGCCGTCGTACAGGTGCAGGTCGGAGCCGCAGATGGCGCAGGACGACACCTTGATGATGGCGTCGCGAGGGTCTTCGATGGAGGGATCGGGGACGTGGTTGTCGCAGCGGATATCGTGCTTGCCGTGCCAGCGGAGGGCTCTCATGGACAATCTCCTGGTCGGGTTTCGGAAACGCCGTCTCGGTGATTCTCCTTTGCTGCCTCGCTGTTGCTCCTCTGTCACGGTGCGGCGTGCTGTCAGGGTTTTAGTAAGCAGCGCCGCACCAGAGTTGCCCGATTACCGACGGGCTGCACTAATGCCGATTGCGATCCAGCGAAGCGTAACCGTCGCGATAGCTGGGGTACCTGGGTTTCCAGCCCAGCGCACGGGCGCGGGCATTGCTGCAGCGCTTGCTGCCGGCGCGGCGGGTCATGCTCTGCTCGGCCCAGTGGGTGACGCCCAGGCGTTCGCGCAGCCAGTCGACCACCTCGTGCAACGGTGCCGGGTCATCGTCGACGCCCAGATAGCAATCTTCCAGGGCAGCACCACTGGCGTCGCTCTGCAGCAGAAACGCCAGCAGCCCGGCGGCGTCGTCGCGATGGATGCGGTTGCTGTACTGCGGCGGATCGCGCTCGACACGCAAACCGGCGCGCACCTGATTCTGCAGCCAGGGGCGCTTCGGGTCGTACAGCCCACCCAGACGCACCCGCGTTACCGGCAGGGCGCTGTCGAGCGCCAGCTGTTCGGCCTCGAGCATCACCCGACCGGTGAAGCCGCCGGGCTCGGTGGCCGAGTCCTCGTCGATCCACTCGCCGTCGCGCTGGGCATACACACCGGTGCTGGAAACGAACAGCAGCCGCCGAGGGCGCTGGCCGCGCTGCTGTAACCAACCGAGCACATTGCGCAGGCCTTCGACATAGGCCTGGCGATAGCCGGCTTCGTCATGTTCGGTGGCGGATGCCGCATAGACCAGATAGTCCAGCGAGCCGTTGGGCCAGCAGCGCGGACAGGTCGGCTCGGAAAGGTCGCCGTTGACCGGCAGGATCGGCACTGCCAGCTGGGCGGCGTTGCGCCGCAGGCCATACACCGTCCAGCCGTCCCGACTCAGTTGCAGACCGAGACGACTGCCAAGGTCGCCACAGCCTGCGATCAATACGCTTAGGCGCTTGCCCATGTTCTGCTCCCTCAGTTGTAACCCGCCGCGCGGGCCGCACGAAACTGGAGTGTACCGACTTTCGAAGCCTGGCCGACCGGTTGGTTCTGCGCTGCGCAAAAGGCTATGCTTGCCGGCACATTGATGGATGCTGACTATGACTCTGACCGAATTGCGCTACATCGTGACCCTCGCCCAGGAACAGCACTTCGGCCGTGCCGCCGAGCGTTGCCACGTGAGCCAGCCGACCCTCTCGGTCGGCGTGAAGAAGCTCGAGGACGAGCTCGGTGTGCTGATCTTCGAGCGCACCAAGAGCGCGGTGCGCCTCACGCCCGTCGGCGAAGGCATCGTCACCCAGGCGCAGAAGGTGCTGGAGCAGGCACAGAGCATTCGCGAGCTGGCCCAGGTCGGCAAGAATCAGCTGGCCGCACCGCTGAAGGTCGGCGCCATCTACACCGTCGGCCCTTACATGTTCCCGCACCTGATTCCGCAGCTGCATCGTGTGGCGCCGGACATGCCGCTGTACATCGAAGAGAACTTCACCCACATCCTGCGCGACAAGCTGCGCACCGGCGAACTGGACGCGATCATCGTCGCGCTGCCGTTCCAGGAAGCCGACGTGCTGACCAAGCCGCTCTACGACGAGCCGTTCTACGTACTGATGCCGGCCGACCATCCGTGGACGGCAAAGGAAACCATCGACGCCGAGATGCTCAACGACAAGAGCCTGCTGCTGCTCGGTGAAGGCCACTGCTTCCGCGATCAGGTGCTCGAAGCCTGTCCGACCACCCGCAAGGGCGAGGCGCCGAGCCACACCACGGTGGAATCCAGCTCGCTGGAAACCATCCGCCACATGGTCGCCTCGGGCCTCGGCGTGTCGATCCTGCCGCTGTCGGCGGTGGAGAGCCACCACTACTCCGCCGGTGTGCTGGAGACCCGCCCGCTGACGCCGCCGGTGCCGTTCCGCACCGTGGCGATCGCCTGGCGCGCCAGCTTTCCGCGGCCCAAGGCCATCGAGATCCTCGCCGACTCGATCCGCCTGTGTTCGGTAGGCAAGCCGCCGTCGGCGAAAGCCTGAGGCCATGAGCGAACTGGCGACCGTTCCGGTCACCGCACTCAAGGGCGTCGGCGCCGCGCTGGCCGAAAAGCTCGCCAGGGTCGGCCTGGAAACCCTGCAGGACGTGCTCTTCCACCTGCCGCTGCGCTACCAGGACCGCACCCGCGTGGTGCCCATTGGCGCGTTGCGCCCGGGGCAGGACGCGGTGATCGAAGGCGTGGTGTCCGGTGCCGATATCGTCATGGGTCGCCGCCGCAGCCTGCTGGTGCGCCTGCAGGACGGCAGCGGCACCCTGAGCCTGCGCTTCTACCATTTCAGCCAGGCGCAGAAGGAAGCCATGAAGCGCGGCACCCAGCTGCGCTGCTACGGCGAGGCGCGTCCCGGTGCCTCGGGGCTGGAGATCTACCACCCGGAATACCGCGCACTGACCAGCGAGCCGGCACCGGTGGAACAGACCCTGACGCCGATTTACCCGACCACCGAAGGCCTGACCCAGCAGCGCCTGCGCAACCTCAGCGAGCAGGCGCTGGCGCGGCTCGGCCCGCACAGCCTGCCGGACTGGCTGCCCGCCGAACTGGCCCGTGATTATCGGCTCGGCCCGCTGGATCAGGCGTTGCGCTATCTGCACCGGCCACCAGCCGACGCCAATCTGGAAGAACTCGCCGAAGGCCGGCACTGGGCCCAGCACCGCCTGGCCTTCGAGGAACTGCTGACCCATCAGCTGTCACTGCAGCGCCTGCGCGAGCGTGTTCGCGCGCAGCAGGCGCCGGCGCTGCCGCCGGCGCAGAAGCTGCCGCAGCGCTTTCTCGCCAACCTCGGTTTCGCGCCCACCGGCGCGCAGCAGCGTGTCGGTGCCGAGATCGCCTATGACCTGGCCCAGGACGAGCCCATGCTGCGTCTGGTGCAGGGTGATGTTGGCGCCGGCAAGACGGTGGTCGCCGCCCTCGCCGCCCTGCAGGCGCTGGAAGCCGGCTACCAGGTGGCGCTGATGGCGCCGACCGAGATCCTCGCCGAGCAGCACTTTCTCAACTTCAGCAAGTGGCTCGAACCGCTCGGCATCGAGGTCGCCTGGCTGGCCGGCAAGCTCAAGGGCAAGGCCCGCGCCGCCGCGCTGGAGCAGATCGCCGGCGGCTGCCCGATGGTGGTCGGCACTCACGCGCTGTTTCAGGACGAGGTGGTCTTCAGGCGCCTGGCGCTGGTGATCATCGACGAGCAGCACCGCTTCGGCGTGCAGCAGCGCCTGGCCCTGCGCCAGAAAGGCATCGACGGTCGACTCTGCCCGCACCAGCTGATCATGACCGCCACGCCAATCCCTCGCACCCTGGCGATGAGTGCCTACGCCGATCTCGATACCTCGATCCTCGACGAACTGCCGCCAGGGCGTACGCCGGTGAACACCCTGGTAATCGCCGATAGCCGGCGCCTGGAGGTGATCGAGCGGGTGCGCATCGCCTGCAACGAGGGGCGCCAGGCGTACTGGGTGTGCACCCTGATCGAGGAATCCGAGGAGCTGACCTGCCAAGCTGCGGAAACCACCTTCGAAGACCTCTCGGCGGCGCTGGTCGGGCTGCGCGTCGGGCTGATCCACGGGCGCATGAAACCGGCCGAGAAAGCCGCGGTGATGGAGCAGTTCAAGCGTGGCGAGCTGCAACTGCTGGTCGCCACCACCGTCATCGAAGTGGGCGTCGACGTGCCCAACGCCAGCCTGATGATCATCGAAAACCCGGAGCGCCTGGGCCTGGCCCAGCTGCACCAGCTGCGCGGGCGGGTCGGCCGTGGCAGTGCGGCAAGTCATTGCGTGCTGCTGTACCATCCGCCGCTGTCGCAGCTCGGCCGCGAACGGCTGGCGATCATGCGCGAGACCTGTGACGGCTTCCTGATCGCCGAGAAAGACCTGGAACTGCGCGGCCCCGGCGAGATGCTCGGCACCCGACAGACCGGCCTCTTGCAGTTCAAGGTCGCCGATCTGATGCGCGATGCCGAGCTGCTCCCGGCGGTGCGCGATGCCGCCCAGGAATTGCTGGCGTGCTGGCCGCAGCACGTCAGCCCGCTGCTCGAGCGTTGGCTGCGTCATGGCCAGGAATACGGCCAGGTATGACAACCATCCGTCGCCACATCATCCGTGGCTGACGGCTTCGCTATACTCCGGCAGGTCACTACAACGGGTCCGCTCATGAATTCTGCTGTCGACACCGAAAGCTGCTCCGAACTGCCCCTCCTGATCACCAAGCTGTTGAAAGACCTCGGTGTGAGTTACCAGATCCAGCGCGATCGCCCCAACATTCCCGCTGCGCAGCGGGTGCAGGCGGTGCTGCTGGACGACAGCATCGGCGCGATGCTGGTGCTCTTCCCTCAGGATCATCTGCTCGACCTTGCACGCCTGGCCGAACTCACCGGCCGCGAGCTGGCCGCGGTCAAGCCGGAGCGGCTGGCGCGCATGCTCGCCAAGCACGAGTTGAGCCGCCTGCCCGGCCTGCCGCCACTGACCAGCTCGCCCTGCCTGTACGAAGAGTGCCTGATGCAGCAGCCACGGCTACTGGTTGAATCCGGCCAGCCTGGCCTGCTGGTGGAGGTCAGCAGTGGCGACTTCAAGCGTCTGCTGAGCAAGGCCACGGCCGGTAGTTTCGCCGTACCGCTGAGCAGCATCCGGCCGAACCTGGACCGCCCGGACGACGACCGCGCCGAGATCAGTCAGGCGGTGCAGAGTTTCACCGCGCGACGCATCCAGAAGCGTCTGGAAGAAACCATCGAGATTCCGCCGCTGCCGCATACGGCGCAGAAAATCATCAAGCTGCGGGTCAACCCCGACGCCACGGTCGACGACATCACCGGCGTGGTGGAAACCGACCCGGCATTGGCGGCGCAGGTTATCAGCTGGGCGGCCTCGCCCTACTACGCCGCTCCCGGGCGCATCCGCTCGGTGGAAGACGCCATCGTCCGCGTGCTCGGCTTCGACCTGGTGATCAACCTGGCCCTTGGTCTAGCGCTGGGCAAGACCATCAGCCTGCCGGACGACAAGCCGCAGGACGCCACGCCCTACTGGCAACAGGCGATCTATACAGCCGCGGTCATCGAGGGGCTGACCCGTGCGATTCCCCGCGAACAGCGCCCGGAACCCGGCCTGAGCTACCTTGCCGGACTGCTGCACAACTTCGGCTATCTGGTACTGGCGCACGTCTTTCCACCGCATTTTTCGCTGATCTGCCGGCACCTGGAAGCCAACCCGCACCTGTCGCACAGTCACGTCGAGCAGCATCTGCTGGGTATCACCCGCGAGCAGATCGGTGCCTGGCTGATGCGTCTGTGGGGCATGCCCGAGGAACTGGCGGCCGCCTTGCGTTTCCAGAACGACCCCGGCTATGACGGCGAAGATGCGGCCTATCCGAACCTGGTCTGCCTGGCGGTACGCATGCTGCGCAACCGTGGCATCGGCAGCGGGCCGGATACCGAGGTGCCGCAGCAGCTGTTCGATCGCCTGGGTATCACCCGCGAGAAGGCCAACGACGCGATTGCCAAGGTACTCGCCGCTGAAGCCGCCTTGCGCGCCCTGGCGATACAGTTCAACTCGCCACACTGAAAGCCCGCGCCGCCGGGTCTGTGCCTCGCACAGGCCCGGCGATGGATCAGGGCGCCATCAACTCCCCGCGCGAAAGCTCACCCGCGCATTCACCAGCCCTTCACCGGCGCGCTCCAGGCTGACGTCAGCAATGCTCACGCCCTGCCCCTGCAGGGTATCGAACCAGCGCAACAGCAACGCGTACGATGCCCCCGGCAGGCTCACCTGCACGCTGCCGTCGCTGCCATTGTCGAAGCTCTCGATTCGCAGGTTGCCCTGCTGCGCGCTTTCGGTGATCACCCCCTGCAGCTGCTCCGGCGCCAGCTCGACCTGGTTGCTGCGCTCCATCTGGCGCGCCAGATCGGTGTTCTGCTCCATGTAGGCATGCAGTTCGCGCTGCGCCTGGTAATACTCGCGAGCGTCGGCGGCCTGGCGTTGCGCCGGCAGCCACAGCCAGAGATAGAACAGCACGGCGAGCAGAAAGGCGCCGAGCAGGCTCAGCGAGGTGCGCTCACGGGGCGCCAGACGCTGCCAGCGCTGCCACAGCGGCGAATCGGCGAGGCGCACGGCCAGTTGTTGCTTGAGATTCATCATCAGCCTCCGATCACCACGCGCGCGCTGACGCCATCGCCTTCTCGACTGGCCGAGCCCAGCTGCACGCTCTGACCGGTGTCACCCAGGCGTTGGCGCAATGTTTCCAGCGTGGGAAAGTCCATGGCCTGCACCTGCAGCGCCAGATCGCCGCGATCCTGGTTGTAGTCGAGCTGGCCGATGGTCACCGGAATGCCGTCCTCCAGTGCCGCGGCGGCGTGGTCGAGCAGGCGCAGAAAGCCCGCCTGGCCACCGCTGCCGCGGGCCAGATGTTCATCGAACTGCGCGCGCATGTTGACGATGCGGATGTCCTCGGGAAACAGCTCGCGATACAGCGCCAGACTGGCCTCGGCGTAGGCATCGCCCTGGCGCTGGAAATACCAGGCCTGACTCAGGTTGAAGCCCAGCTGCACCAGCAGGATCAGGCCGGCGACGGCGAACAGCGGTTTCCAGTAACCGAGGCCGGTGTTGCCGACCTCCACGGCGAAGTCACCCTGGGCGAGGTTGATCGCTGCCGCGCGCTGCGAACCGAGAAACGCATAGGGCTCGTCCACCTGCCGGTAGTCGTCGAGCGCCAGAGGCGGCTCGCTTTCACTGCCCTGGGCATGCCATGGCGCCGGGCAGAGGCCGGACAGCTGCGGCCAATCCTCGGTGGCGAAGGCCAAGCGCGTTTCGCCGACGCCGCCGAGCAGGCCACGCTCACCGATGAACAACAGCTGCGTGCCCTCCCGCGGCAACAGATCGGCGTCGACATGAATCGCCACGATCAGCAGGCCCAGCTCGCGCAACTGGCCAAGCCAGTCATCCAGCAGCTGGCGGCGGATCGCTACGACCCGCAGGCGGCCGTCCGGCAGTGCTTCGCCGAGGGCCAGATGCAGATCGTCGACGTTTTCCGCCAGCAGTTCCTCGGCGGCGTAGGCCAGCGCCTGCTGCATCCAGCGCGCCTTGCGCGTCGGCAGGGTGACGGCGAAAAAGCTGCAGACTTCCGCCGGCAGGATCAGGCTGATCGCGCCATTGCCTGCGGCGCATTCGCCCAGTGGCTGCCAGCGGCCGGGTTCGTCCTTTGGCAGCCAGTAGACGCGAGTCTCGGCATCGAGCCGGGCCGGACTGTCGGCGGGCAGAAACAGGCAATCCATGGTCTAGCGTTCTCCGTCGGATGGGAGGGTCTGCCGGGCAGGCTGACCGAGATTTCGCGCGAGCACGCGGACGCTGCCGTCCTGCTCACGTTGCAACAGGCTGACCAGCGCCAGCCGGCGGTCGCCCAGGCGCACTTCACTGGTGGCCTGGAAGAATTGACTGCCAACCGCCAGCGCAGTGCCCTGCAGCGTAGTCCCGGCCAGCGCCGGCTGCGCGAGGAATGCCGCGCTGTTGCGAAACGGCGCGGCGCGGCGCAGCTCGACCAGCGACTCGGCCGCGCCGAGGCTGAGGTTGTCGCTCAGGCTGGAAAGCACCATCGCGCTCGCCGTGTTGACGTTCAGCGGCACGTTGGGCGGCAACGCGACGACATAGGGCGCCAGGCGCTGGAAATCCTCTTCGCGCATGTCCAGCAGCAGGCGCAGTTCGGACAGGTCGTGGAGCCGGCGACCGGCGCTGCGATAGGGCGTATCGAGGCCGAGATAGGCGTTGTCTTCGGCACCCAGCTCACCGCTCGGCTGCTGGTCGGGGTCGATCCAGTCGAGCAGGCGCTCGGCATAGGGCGCGCTGATCTGCAGACGCAGCAGCAGCCGGCGAAACTGCTCGACCGCGGCGGGGTTGGGCTGCTGGTCGCGCAGCAGGTCGTTGAGGTTGAAGCGTCCGGCGAGATCCTCGATACGCACGAGGATCTCGCCCTGATCGATCTCGAACGCCGGCAGCGGCTGCGCCCAGGGCTCGAGCAGATGATCGACGGCCGCGGCCTCACCATTGGCGCCTGTCTCACCCGTCGCGCCAGCCCGCAGATCGCGAGCGAGCATGGCTTGGGCCAGCGCTTCGCCGCCCAGCGCGTAGTGCCAGGCCTGGCGTGCCTGCAGCTGGTTGCTGCTGGCACGAATGCTGAGCTGCTGACGCGCCACCATTGCCGCGCTGACCACGGTGACGATGGCCACCACCAGCAGCACGGTGATCAGCGCCACGCCGCGCTGGTGCTTCATTGCGGCAGCTCCCCTTCGAACGGCTCGGGCACGCCCTCGGCGCCGGGAAGCGCCTGCTGCGTCGCCTGCTCGACGGCGTCGGGCAGGCGCAGCAGACGGGTGATACGGCCGTAGCGGGCGTGCTCGATATTCAATTCCAGGGCGATCGGTAGGCGCTCGGCGGCATTCTCCGGGCTGCCGCGGCCGAAATCGAACGGCGGCCACTCCTCGTGCCACACCGCCTCTTCGTCCAGGTAGCGCAACTGCAGGCCCTGCACGTCTTCCAGTACCCGCTGCACGCGCGGCTCGCTGTCGAGGTCACGGTCCAGCACCACCCAGTAGACGCGCTCGAGGTTGTCGCCAGCCAGGCGCCAGCGCACCCGCTGTAGATTGGCGCGACGCAGCCCGGTGGGATTGCGCCAGCCGGCACGGGTCAGCTCCAGCACCGGCGCGCCATCCTCGCCACCCAGCTGGCCGATAAATGCGTTGCGCTCGTCACCGAAGCCATCGCGTATCGGGCGTCCGATCACCTGTTGCAGGTCGCGTTCGAAGGCCCACACCGCACGGCTCAGTTCGCGCAACTGCAGCTCCTGGGCGCGCACAGCCTCATCGCTCTGCAGCACCGCTTCGAGCATGCGGTAAGTGCCGAGGCCAAGCAGCGCGAACAGGGCGATGGCAATCAGCAGTTCGAGCAGGGTGAAACCGGAGCAGGCGCGCGAGCGGGCGTTCATTGGCGCGCCACTCCCGGGCCGATCGCAATGAAGCCGGTGAGACTGGTCACCGCTCGCTCAGACACCGAGCCGCTGCGCCCGCGCGGCGTCTGCAGCGCGACCCAAACGGTGACGCGCAGCAGGCCAGGGTCGGCGCTGGCCTCGATTTCGCTGAGCGTTTGCCACTTGCGGCTGCCGTAATCCAACTCCTGGGTCTCACGGCCAATGGAGGGAGGAATCTGCTGCAACTGCAGTTCGCTGATGCGGTTGTCGGCGATCCAGCCGGCTAGGGTCAGTTCCTCCAGCCGCCCAGCATTGGTAAGGCTGCGGCCGGCAGCGGTGAGCACCACGGCCGACACGCTGGCGAAGATCGCCAGTGCGACCAGCACTTCGAGCAGGGTGAAGCCACGGCCGGCCCTGGCCAGGCGTCTGCTCATCGCCTGTCCTCGATGACTCGCGCCTCAGGCAGACGGAAGCCGTCGCTGGTGACCAGCCAGCCACCGCCGCGCTGCTGGCGTTCGGACAGGCGCAGGCTGAACGGCGAAAGCTCGCCGCTGGAAAGGATTAGCAGCTGTGGCTCCAGCCGTGATGCGCGGCGTGCCGTTCGCTCGCCGTCTCCGGACAGCCCGGCGCGGTCGTCCTCGCGCTGGGTTGGGGCCACCAGTTCCAGCGGCGTGCCGTCCAGTTCCAGATCCAGGCGCATCCACTCCGGCACCTTGTGCACCTTGCGTCGCTCGACTTCCAGCCAGCGCGTGGCCGCCTCGTCGTAGCGCAGCACCCGGTAACCCTCGCTGTTGACCAGCAGGCCGTATTCGCGACTGTCGAGTACCGCCTCGTCGCTGAGCACGCCGATCAGCGCAGCCAGTCGCCGCGCCTCGTCACGCAGCTCGCGCGAGGTACTCGAACCGCCGACGCTGAGCACCGCCACGCTGACCAGAATGCCCAGCAGGACGATCACCACCAGCAGTTCGATCAGCGTGAAGGCGCGGGCGCGCTGCCGCATCGATTAGAGGTCCCAGTTACCGATGTCGGCGTTAAGGTCGCTGCCGCCGGGTTTGCCGTCGGCGCCGAAGGAGTAGAGGTCGAACTGGCCCTGGGTACCTGGCGAGAGGTACTGGTAGTCGTTGCCCCATGGGTCCTTTGGCAGGCGCTTGAGATAGCCATCGCGGTTCCAGTTCTTCGGCTGCGGGTTGCCGGAAGGCTTCTTCACCAGCGCCTCCAGCCCCTGCTGGGTGCTCGGGTAGGCGAAATTGTCCAGCTTGTACATGTCCAGCGCGGCGGCGACGGCCTTGATGTCGCCCTTGGCCACGGTGACCTTGGCCTGATCCGGGCGGCTCATCACCTGCGGCACCACCAGCGCGGCGAGAATGCCGAGGATGACCACCACCACCATGATTTCGATGAGGGTGAAGCCCCCTTGCGTGCGTCGTTGCAACTTCATTGTCGTTACCCCACCAGTTGGTTGAGAGAGAGGATTGGCATCAGGATCGCCAGCACGATGACCAGCACCACAGCCCCCATGAACACCAGCATGAACGGTTCGAACAGGCCGACCAGCAGAGACACCTGGGCAGCGAGGTCGTTCTCCTGGTTGCGCGCGGTTCGCGCCAGCATCTGATCCAGTTCACCGGATTTCTCGCCGCTGGCGATCATGTGCAGCATCATCGGCGGGAATTCGCCGGTGGCATCCAGGGCGCGGGTCAGGCTGCTGCCTTCGCGCACTTTCTGCGCCGCCTCCACCACCCGCTCGCGGATGCGCAGATTGGCGATCACCGCGGCGGCGATGGACAGCGCTTCCACCAGCGGCACGCCGCTCTTGGTGAGGATCGCCAGGGTCGAGGCGAAGCGCGCGGTATTGGTCGCCCGGCTCAGTCGACCGATCAGCGGTATCCGCAGAATGAACGCATGCCAGCGCAGGCGCAGCGCCGGGTCGCGCAATGCCGCGCGCATGGCGAGGAACGCGGCGATGAGACCGAGCACGATCAGCCAGCCCCAGTTCTTCACCACGTCGCTGGTAGCGATCAAGCCGCGGGTCAACGCCGGCAATTCCTGGCCGGTGTTGACGAACACCTTGACCACGTCCGGCACCACGTAGCCGAGCAGGAGCACGACGATGGCCAGCGAGGCGACCATCAGGATCACCGGATAGAGCAGCGCCAGCTGGATCTTCTGCCGCGACTGCTGACGCTGATCGGTGTAGTCGGCGAGCTGATCGAGCACCAGCCCGAGATGGCCGGCATGCTCCCCCGCCGCCACGGTGGCGCGATAGAGCTCGGGAAACGCCGACGGATATTCGCGCAGGGCCGCAGCCAGGCTGTGGCCTTCCATCACCCGCGCACGCACGGCCAGCAGCATCGATTTGATCTTCGCCGAGGTGGACTGTGCCGCTGCCGCGCGCAAGGCTTCCTCGATCGGCAGCGCGGCCTGCACCAGCGTCGCCAGCTGCCGGGTGACCAATGCCAGATCGCGCGCCGACAGGCCGCGGCCGAAACTCAGGCCGCCACGGCTGACGTCTTCCTTGGACTTGGCCTGCTTCACCTCCAGCGGTGCCCACTGCTTCTCGCGCAGCAACTGGCGCGCCTGACGCGGGCTGTCAGCCTCGATCAGCCCCTTCTGCTCGCGGCCGCGGGGGTCGAGGGCGAGGTATTCGAAGGCAGCCATCAGGCGGTCTCCAACAGCGGCGATCCGCGGTCGAGAGCGCCGCTACACAGACACCGCACAGCCGAGGGAGCAGCCGCGAATGGCACCACCATGCGATGTCGGTCAGGCTGCGGATGCCTCTGCGGGCGCGTCGGAATCAACCTCATCCCCTCACTCCTCACGCGTCACCCTCAGCACTTCCTCGATGGTGGTCACCCCCTCGCGCACCTTGCGCAGGCCGTCGTCGCGGATGCTCGGACCCAAGATCCGAGCGTGACGCAGCATGTCCTGCTCGCTGGCGCGGGTGTGCACCATGGTGCGCAGGGCGTCGTCGAACAGCACCAGCTCATAGATGCCGGTACGCCCGCGGTAACCGAGGCCCCGGCACTGCTCGCAGCCTTCGGCGTGATACAGCGTCGGCGCCTCGGCCAGGCTGGCCCCGAGCAGCTGGCACTCGGCGGCATCGGCGACGTAGGCGCGCTTGCAGTCATTGCACAACACCCGTACGAGGCGCTGGGCCAGTACGCCGAGCAGCGAGGAGGAGATCAGGAACGGCTCGACGCCCATGTCCACCAGCCGTGTGACGGCGCCGATGGCGCTGTTGGTGTGCAGCGTGGAGAGCACCAGGTGGCCGGTGAGCGAGGCCTGCACCGCCATGTCAGCGGTTTCCTGGTCGCGGATCTCACCGACCATCACCACGTCAGGGTCCTGGCGCAGGATGGCGCGCAGGCCGCGGGCGAAGGTCATGTCGACCTTGGTGTTGACCTGGGTCTGGCCGATGCCTTCGAGGTGGTATTCGATGGGGTCCTCGACGGTGAGGATGTTGCGCGTGCGGTCATTCAACGTGGTCAGCGCGGCGTAGAGCGTGGTGGTCTTGCCCGACCCGGTGGGGCCGGTGACCAGAATGATGCCGTGCGGTTTCTTCACCGCCCGCTCCAGGTGGTCGCGATCCTGCTCGTTCATACCCAGATGGCGCAGGGTCAGGCGACCGGCCTGCTTGTCTAGGAGACGCAACACCACCCGCTCGCCATTGGCCGAGGGCAGCGTGGAGACACGGATGTCAACCTCGCGGCCGCCGACGCGCAGCGAGATGCGCCCGTCCTGCGGGATGCGCTTCTCGGCGATGTCCAGCTTGGCCATGACCTTGATCCGCGACACCAGCAGCGCCGCCAGCTCGCGCTTGGGCTGCACCACTTCACGGAGGATGCCATCAACGCGAAAGCGGATCACCAGGCGCTTCTCGAAGGTTTCGATATGGATATCCGAGGCGTTCTCGTTGATCGCCTCGCCGAGGATGGCGTTGATCAGGCGAATGATCGGCGCGTCGTCCTCCTGCTCCAACAGGTCCTCGGTTTCCTGGATCTGATCGGCCAGGCTGGCCAGGTCCAGGTCGTTGCCCAGCCCCTCGACCATCAACATCGCCGCCGAGGAATCGTGCTGGTAGGCGGCACCGAGCGCCTGATCGAAATCAGCCTGCGCTAACCATTGCATCGGCAGACGCATACCAACGACCCGCTGCGCCTCCTGCACCGCCGTCAGCGCGGCGCCCTCGCGCAGGCCGAGGTGCAGCTCGCCGCCACGCTCCAGCAGGATCACACCGTGCCGGCGCGCAAAGGCGAACGGCAGGCGGCGCTGGGCCGGCTGTTCGAGCAGCGTGGTGACTTCGTTTACATCGAGTTCGGGCATCGTCCAGCTCCACCAGCGACACGCAGCGACCCGACGTCACTGCGTTCGAAACACTCCAATCGGGTCCAACCAGCCTAGTTGGACTACAAGGATTGAATGACATTTCAACGTGCGCGCGTTTTTCCCGCATATCGACTTAACCCGACACCAAGGTCGGAGATGCTTGGCACCGCTGACGAATACCCCGTCAATGGCGCGTCATTCATGATGCGGCCGTGTCGTGTGCCTGGCGCGGACGAATTGGTCGTACGCAGAGCCAAACAGGACGCAATCTGCAGCGAAGCACGGAAAACAGGCAGTCATCCTGCGACCGGCGCGTCAAATACAATCGTTTGATTGAAACAGTTGTTTGATTTTTTCAAGGCTTGCAGAATGCCGCGCCGGGCGATCCGTTTTGCGCATCGCCCGGCTGGCTTCACCTGTTCCATACCCCGTTCGCCAGAGCAGCGGGCGGGTGAAAAGCACGTCGGTGCGCGGTTCGCCGCAGCACCGGTCATGATCACGCAGGAGAACAACAACAATGCACATCGGTGTTCCTCTCGAAACCCACTCCGGGGAAACGCGCGTCGCCGCAACCCCGGAAACCGTCAAGAAACTGATCGGCCAAGGGCACCGGGTGACGCTGCAAAGCGGCGCCGGGTTGCTTTCCAGCGTGCCGGACAGCGCCTATGAAGCGGTCGGCGCAACCATCGGCGATGCGGCCGCGGCCTTTGCCGCCGAGCTGGTGCTGAAGGTCAATGCGCCGGACGAGGCCGAACTGGCGCAGATGCAGTCCGGCAGCGTGCTGCTGGGCATGCTCAACCCGTTCGACAATGACTGCATCGCGCGCATGGCTGCCCGCGGCATCACCGCCTTCGCCCTGGAGGCCGCGCCGCGTACGTCCCGTGCACAGAGCCTGGACGTGCTCTCGTCGCAGGCCAACATCGCCGGCTACAAGGCGGTGCTGGTCGGCGCCCATCACTACCCGCGCTTCATGCCGATGCTGATGACCGCCGCCGGCACGGTGAAGGCCGCACGCGTGCTGATCCTCGGTGCCGGTGTCGCCGGTCTGCAGGCCATCGCCACGGCCAAGCGCCTCGGCGCGGTGGTCGAGGCCTCGGACGTGCGTCCGGCGGTGAAGGAGCAGATCGAATCGCTCGGCGCCAAGTTCGTCGACGTGCCGCTGGAGACCGACGAGGAGCGCGAATGCGCCGAAGGCGTCGGCGGCTATGCGCGGCCGATGCCGGCCTCGTGGATGGCGCGTCAGGCGCAGGCGGTGCACGAGCGTGCGCTGCAGTCGGACATCGTCATCACCACCGCGCTGATCCCGGGCCGCAAGGCGCCGACGCTGCTGCAGGAAGCCACCGTCGAGCAGATGAAGCCCGGCTCGGTGATCGTCGACCTGGCAGCCGGCCACGGCGGCAACTGCCCGCTGACCGAGATCGACCAGGTGGTGGTGCGCCACGGTGTGACCATCGTCGGACACGCCAACCTGGCGACGCTGGTAGCGGCCGACGCCTCGGCGCTGTACGCCCGCAACCTGCTGGATTTTCTCAAGCTGGTCATCGACAAGGACGGCCAGTTCCAGCTCAACCTCGAAGACGACATCGTCGCCGCGTGCCTGATGTGCCGCGACGGCCAGGTCGTGCGGACCAACGGTTAAGGGAGACGCGAACATGGATCTGATTTCGGACGGCATCTACAACCTGATCATCTTCGTGCTGGCGATCTACGTCGGCTACCACGTGGTCTGGAACGTCACCCCGGCCCTGCACACTCCGCTGATGGCAGTCACCAACGCGATTTCGGCGATCGTCATCGTCGGCGCCATGCTGGCCGCCGCGCTCACCGTCACCCCGCTGGGCAAGGCCATGGGCACCCTGGCCGTGGCGCTGGCCGCGGTCAACGTGTTCGGGGGCTTCCTGGTCACCCGCCGCATGCTGGAAATGTTCAAGAAGAAGGACCGCAGTGCGGCCAAGGCGGAGGGCAAGTAAGCCATGAGCATGAACCTGATCACCCTGCTCTATCTGGTCGCCTCGGTGTGCTTCATCCAGGCACTGAAGGGCCTTTCCCACCCCACCACCTCAAGACGCGGCAACCTGTTCGGCATGATCGGCATGGGCCTCGCCGTGCTCACCACGGTCGGCCTGATCTTCAAGCTCGGCAGCGAGCTGGCCACCGCCGGCATCGGCTACGTGATCGTCGGCCTGCTGATCGGCGGCAGCGTCGGCACCGTCATGGCCAAGCGCGTCGAGATGACCAAGATGCCCGAGCTGGTCGCCTTCATGCACAGCATGATCGGCCTGGCCGCGGTATTCATCGCCATCGCCGCGGTGGTCGAGCCGCAGTCGCTGGGCATCGTCGAGCAGATCGGCTACGCCATTCCGGTGGGTAACCGCCTGGAGCTGTTCCTCGGCGCTGCTATCGGTGCCATCACCTTCTCCGGTTCGGTGATCGCCTTCGGCAAGCTCTCGGGCAAGTACAAGTTTCGCCTGTTCCAGGGCGCCCCGGTGGTATTCAAGGGCCAGCACATGGTCAACCTGGCCGTGGGCCTGGCGATCGTCGGCCTGGGCCTGGTCTACACCTTCACCGGCAACCTGACCGCCTTCGCCATCCTGGTGGCGCTGGCGTTCGTCATCGGCGTGCTGATCATCATCCCCATCGGCGGTGCGGACATGCCGGTGGTGGTGTCGATGCTCAACTCGTATTCGGGCTGGGCGGCCGCCGGTATCGGCTTCTCGCTGAACAACTCGATGCTGATCATCGCCGGCTCGCTTGTGGGCTCTTCCGGCGCGATCCTCTCGTACATCATGTGCAAGGCGATGAACCGCTCGTTCTTCAACGTGATCCTCGGCGGCTTCGGTGCTGACGCGGATGCCGGCGGCCCGGCGGGCGCACAGCTGGAGCGCAACGTGAAGTCCGGTTCGGCCGACGATGCCGCCTTCCTGCTGACCAACGCCGACACCGTGATCATCGTCCCGGGCTACGGCCTGGCGGTGGCCCGCGCGCAGCACGCGCTGATGGAACTGGCCGAGAAGCTGACGCACATGGGCGTGACCGTGAAGTACGCGATCCACCCGGTCGCCGGCCGCATGCCGGGGCACATGAACGTGCTGCTGGCCGAAGCCGAGGTGCCCTACGAGCAGGTCTTCGAGATGGAGGACATCAACTCGGAGTTCGGCCAGGCCGACGTGGTGCTGGTGCTCGGCGCCAACGACGTGGTCAACCCAGCGGCGAAGAACGATCCGAAGTCGCCGATCGCCGGCATGCCGATCCTCGAGGCGTACAAGGCCAAGACGGTCATCGTCAACAAGCGCTCCATGGCCAGCGGCTACGCCGGCCTGGACAACGAGCTGTTCTACATGGACAAGACCATGATGGTCTTCGGCGACGCCAAGAAGGTGGTCGAGGATATGGTCAAGGCCGTGGAGTGATCGCCTCGCGCTGAAACGAAAAACCCCTCCCGGCCCTTGCCGCGAGGGGTTTTTTCTTTGCCTGACGCGAAGGTCAGACACTGAAGCCGAACACCTCGCCCAGGTGCCGCCGATAGCGTGCGACATCCGCCTCGATCTGCGGCCGTCTCATCACATCGACACTGAGGAAGGTCGGCAAGCCCTGCATGCCGAGAAACTCGTTGGCCTTGTGAAACGGCAGGTAGACGGCATCCACGCCCTTGCCGGCGAAGAAATCGCTGGGGTCGTCGAAGGCCTGCTGCGGCGCATTCCAGGTGGCGGAGATCATGTAGCGTTTGCCCTGCAGCAGACCGCCGCTGCCGTACTTCTGCGAGGCGTCGGAGCGGGTGCGGCCGTCGTTGGCGTAGAGGCTGCCGTGGCCGGCGGTGAACACCTCGTCCAGGTATTTCTTCACCGTCCAGGGTGCGCCCATCCACCAGCCGGGCATCTGATAGATCAGCGCGTCGGCCCAGAGGATCTTTTCGACTTCCTGCTGCACGTCGTAGCCGGCATCGATCTCGGTGGTGCGGACCTCGAAGCCGGCCGCGGTCAGGGTTTCGATGGCTGCCTGATGCAGCGTGGCGTTGTACTGGCCGGCCGAGTGGGCGAAGGCCTTGCCGCCGTTGAGTAGCAGAATCTTCTTCATGGGAATGCCTCAGCAACAGAATGGCGCGCAGCTTAGCCACCCCTGCGCACCGCTCCCAGACCGTAACGGGCAAATGATCTTTGCGCTGCAGTCACGAATCCGCCGCTGATTGGCTTCGATTCAGCCCGCTTTTGCGACCGCTGTTGTTTCTGGTCGCGACGCATAGCGCTGCGCCAGTACCGCGCATACCATCAGCTGAATCTGGTGAAACAGCATCAATGGCAGGATCAGCGTGCCCAGCGCACCGCCGGCGAACAGCACCTGCGCCATGGGGATGCCGGTGGCCAGGCTCTTCTTCGAGCCGGCGAAGAGAATGGTGATGCGGTCCTCCAGATCGAAGTCCAGCCAGCGCGCCGCCAGCCAGGTAATCAGCAGGGCCAGCGCCAGCAGCAGACAGCAGGCCAGCACCAGACCCAGCAGCTGCGGCAGCGGCACCTGCTGCCAGATGCCCTCGACCACCGCATGGCTGAACGCGGTGTAGACCACCAGCAGGATAGAGCTCTGGTCGACGTTCTTTAGCCAGCCCTTGTTGCGCGCCACCCAGTCGCCAATCCAGCGCCGCGCGATCTGCCCGGCGATGAACGGCAGCAGCAGCTGCACGACGATCTTGCCGATGGCATCCAGCGTCGAGTCGCCTTCGCCCTGCGCGCCCATCAGCAGCAGTACCAGCAGCGGCGTGAGGAAGATGCCGATCAGGCTGGAAGCCGCCGCGCTGCATACCGCCGCTGGGATGTTGCCGCGCGCCAGCGAGGTGAAGGCGATGGCCGACTGCACCGTGGCCGGCAAGGCACAGAGGTAGAGCATGCCCAGGTACAGCTCGGCGCCGATCATCGGCGTCAGCAGCGGGCGCAGCGCCAGGCCGAGCAGGGGGAACAGCACGAAGGTGCAGCTGAACACCAGGAGATGCAGGCGCCAATGGCCCATGCCGGCGAGGATCGCACTGCCCGAGAGCTTGGCGCCGTGCATGAAGAACAGCAGACCTATGGCCAGGTTGGTGATCCACTCGAATACCGCCACGCCCTGCCCCCGCGCTGGCAGCAGCGTGGCGATGGCCACCGCACCGAGCAGGGCCAGAGTGAAGTTGTCCGGTAACAGGCGAGGTCTGGCCATGGGCGCTCCTGATTGTGTGGCTTGTGGCAGGTTGCCAGCGAGTCTACTGTCGCGCTGCATATCCGACTAACGCCATAAGCCAGACAAATGTCGAGAAAAGGACAAGGCAGCCTCGTGCAACGCAGCATCCCAGCCATGGATGCACTGCCGCGCCCGCTCTTCGCCCGCAGCGAATCCCTGGCTGAGCGAACCACCACGCCACGCCACAGCCATCCCTGGGCACAGCTGTCCTACGCCATCAGCGGCGTGCTGCGCGTGCATACCGAGCGTGGGCGCTTTCTCGCTCCGCCGCAGCGCGCCATCCTGATTCCGCCGGGCCTGCTGCACGAGGTGATCAGCTCGCCGCACACCGAGATGCGCAGCCTGTACATCGACCAGCGCGCCGTGGCCTGGGCGCCCGAGCATTGCCAGGTACTCGCGGTCAGCCCACTGCTGCGCGAGCTGATCCGCGCCTTTGGCGCGCTGCCGGCGGAATATGACGAGCAAGGTGCCGAAGGCCGCCTGGCAGCGGTGCTGCTGGACCAGCTGCGGGCGGCGCCGGCAATCGGCTATTCCCTGCCCTGGCCCGGGGATGCCCGGCTTCGTCAGCTGTGCGAAGCGCTCTATGAGCAGCCCGATCTTTCACTCAGCCTGAAGCAATGGAGCGAGCGCCTGCAGGTCTCGGAGAAAACCCTGACCCGCCAGTTCCAGCGTGACACCGGCCTCAGCTTCCGCGCCTGGCGCCAGCGTCTGCGCCTGCTCAGCGCGCTCCCTCTGCTGGAGCAGGGCCAGCCGGTTACCGATGTCGCGCTGGCCTGCGGCTACGAATCCACCTCGGCGTTTATCGCCGCGTTCGGTCAGCAGTTCGGCACCACACCAGGCGCTCTGGCACGAACACCGGACCGATAAGCAGCGCAGCGAAAACAGTTGGCGCGTTCGCGACCAATACAGTTGCATCCATTTCTGGAACTGCACCGGCACAATCGAGAATCCCTGTGGCTGTTGCACTTGGCTGACGCGCGCGATCCTGTTCTCCCATAACCCGTACCCGGTCACACCGGGAAGGAGCGCAGCATGGATCGCACGCTGTCTCGTCCGTATGTCGCCACCCGCGCCCGCCGCAACTGGCTACAGCTGCTGCAAGTATTGCAGCGCTGGCAACGCAACTACCGTACCCGGCAGCAACTGGCGCAGCTTGACGACCGCCAGCTGGCGGATGTCGGCATCAGCCATAGCGACCGCTCGGCAGAGCTGGACAAGCCGTTCTGGCGCTGAGGCATTCCGCGCCCACCGATTCGAGCCTATGCTGCGTGCTGCAAGGCCGCAGCAACGGGAACGTCGCACCCATGGCGCGGTCTAGAGCCTCACCACTGGAGATCTGCCATGTCCCGAATCCTGCTCCCCTTCTTCGCTGCCGGCTTGCTGCTGAGCGGCGGCGCGTCCGCTGCCAGCTTCACCGCTACCACCGACATGGTGGTCGGCGGCCTGATCAATACCGTGGACGCAACCTCGGACCTGACCTCGTCGCTGCGCGACGACAAACTGGTGCTCGATGCTCGCGACGATGCGGCGCGTTTCGTTGCCAGCCAGGGCGATCTGCGCGGCGCCCACCTCGAAGCGGCGCTGCGCCATATTCGTAGCCAGCAGCCAGAACTGGGCGCCAGCGATCTGCAACTGGCTCAGGCGATCCTGGTGCTCTGATGCGTGCAGCAGCGCATGAGCGCTGCTGCAACCTGCGGAAGCAACCGAACGCTGGCTCTGCAGCCGGCGTTTCGCTAGCCTTGGCGCCGTTTTTCCCGGCAACAGGTTCCGCATGCGTTCGTATTCAATCGTTCTCTTATTTCTCGGCCTCACAGCTGGCGCCGCCCAGGCTTTCGATGTCACCACCGCAGGTGTCGTGCAGACCAGCTACGTCAGCAGCCAGCTGACCAGTGCTCCCTTCGACAACAAGCTGATCGCCGAGGCCCGCGAAGACGCGGCCGGCTTCGTCGCCAGCGAAGGCCAGCTCACCGCGGCTCGCCTGCAAGCGGCCATAGCGCGGCTGCGCCAGGAACACCCGGAGCTTGCCGCCAGCGATCTGGAACTGGCCGAAGCGATCCTCGTCCAATAATCGCACCGCCTGCCGGTGCCCCGACCCGTGAGAGATTCATCGATGAACAAGCTATTGCTCGCCGCCCCGCTAGCGCTGGCCGTCGTCGCGGGCACAGCCCAGGCGCAGACCCTCGTCGCCACCAGCAACATCGTCGTGCGTGCCCTGGACCGCAGCATCAATTTCACCTCCGATGTGACCAGCCGCATCAGTGACATGAAGGTCGTCGTCGAAGCGCGTGAAGACGCCGCCAGCTTCGTCGCCAGCGGCGGCGAGATCCGCGGTGCGCATCTGGAAGCCGCGATAGGCACCCTGCGCAGCGAACTCCCTGCAGCGCGCAATGCCAGCGACCTGCAACTGGCCGAAGCCATCCTCGCCCTGTGATACGCCCCGGCGCCTGGCTGCTGGCAGGCTGCCTGAGCCTTGCTGCAGGTGTAGCCCAGGCAGACCTGCGCCTGGTTCTCGACTCACGCACACTGGACGCCGAGCAACGCGCCGCCAGCCAGGCGCTGCTGGACGAAGCCATGGCCGCACTGCCACCCCGCCTGGTGCAGAGCCTCGATCGCGAGGTGCGCGTGCAATGGCGCGACAACCTGCCGGAACAGGCCTATGGTCGCGCCGGCGGTAACCGTCTTCAGCTCAATCGCCGTCTACTGCCGACACTGACCGATGGCAGCGCTGCCAGCGAGAAGACCAATCGCCCCCACGGGACGGTGCGCCGTGAGCTGCTCGCCACCGTCATTCACGAAGTGGCGCATCTCTATGACCGTGCTCGCCTGTGGTCGCCGGATCAGCACCTGTTGCAGGGCCAGTGCCGTCAACGCGCCAGCAATCTCGGGCAGGTCGGCCTGCCGGACGACTGCCGCGGACAGACCGACCGCCGCTTCACCCTCAGCGACGACCCGCGCCTGCTCGATCTGGCCGGCTGGCCGCAACGAGTCGGCAAACGCGGCCTGCGCGAACAGGACAACGCGCAGCTGGCCCGCAGTCCCGATGCGTACGAGCTGACCAGCCCGCTGGAATTCGTCGCGGTGAACCTCGAATACTTCCTGCTCGATCCCAGCTACGCCTGCCGGCGCCCTTCGCTGCACCGCTACTTCAACGAACACTTTGGTTGGGCGCTGGAATCCGCCGATTGCGCACCGGGCTACCCCTTCCTCAACGCCGGCCGCGAGTTCGGCCGCACGCCCCTGCTGAGCCTCGATCCGTCACGTGTCTACGAGGTCGACTACCTGTTTGCCGAAGCCAACGATGCCTGGGTCAGCCGCTGGGGCCACAGCATGCTGCGCCTGGTGATCTGCGCGCCCGGCCGCGAGCCCGGTCCCGATTGTCGACTGGATCTGGACCACCACCTTGTGTTGTCCTTCCGCGCCTTCGTCGATGATGTGCAGCTCTCCAGCTGGGACGGCCTCACCGGCGTCTATCCCTCGCGGTTGTTCATCCTGCCTCTGGGCCAGGTGATCGAGGAATACACCAAGGTGGAGCTGCGCGGGCTGGCCTCGGTGCCGCTGAAGCTGCAGCACGAAGAGATTCGCGCACTGGTCGAGCGTAGCGCCGAGCTGCACTGGAGCTACGACGGCGACTACTACTTCCTGTCCAACAACTGCGCGGTGGAAACCCTCAAGCTGCTGCGCAGCGGAACCACACGCGACGAACTCGTCGCCCTGGACAGCATCATGCCCAACGGGCTGCTGGAGGTGCTGATCCACCGCGACCTGGCCGACGCCAGCGTGCTCGACGATCCCCGCGAGGCGCTGCGCCTGGGCTATCGCTTCGACTCCTACCGCGATCGCTACCAGGCCATGTTCACCATCCTCAAGGAGCGCCTCGGTCTACCGCAGGACAGTGTCGAACAATGGCTCGAGCTCGACGCTGCCGAACGCCAGCCATGGATCGACCGCGCCGACCTCCGTGCCGCCGCCGCCCTGCTGCTGGTCGAGCAGGCCGCCCTGCGCCGCCAGCTGCTCCTCGCCCAGGACGAGCTGAAGAACCGCTACCTCGGCGGCCGCGGGCGCGACGCCAGCCTGAACAAGGCCGACGGCGCCTTGCAGGAAATCCTCGCCAACAGCGGCTACCTCAGCCGCCCCGCCGAACTGCTCGACGGCCAAGGCTACGGCCTGCCACAACCCAGCGAATGGACCCGCCTCGAACGCGAAAGCGAACAACGCCAACTGCGCCTGAATCAGCTGAGCGAAGAGCTGGACCAGGAAGTCCGGGTGCTGCTGGGGGACGAGCGGCGGGAGGAACTCGAAGCGATCGAAGTGAACCTGGCGCAGATCGGCGAGCATCTGCGCGGGTTGCACAAGGCTGGGGGTGGGTTGGAGTTGCCGTGAGAAATTACGTTTCGGTAGTAAGCAAATTAGCCAAACAACTCAATTGCAGTAATCGGACAACTACCTCTTCCGTCGGGTACGAGGGTTAGTTCACACGTCCAATCCCCGCTCTCGCTCCAGGTCGATCAGTCGCGTAGTTGGGCCATCAGCTTGCAGACGTTCGGTGACAATCTGCGGCCAGCGATTGCGCGAGCGACGTTTGGCAATTCTATAGGTGTACTCGTGTAGCCAGCTCGTCGGGTAAGACAGCACTTCCCAAGCCAGCATGAAAGCATCGGTCCACTCCAGGTAGTTCTTTCCGCCGTTGGCGGCTTTCTTCTCGGCTATCTTGGCCAGTGTCAATGAGTGCCAGTCAGTGCCTTTGATATTGCCGGCCTTGAGCATTTCCTTGATATAGGCATCCGAATCGCTGCGTTGGCCGTTTTCATCAAACCAGGGGCCGTTGTCCATATAGGCACGCAGCCATTCCCAGAAGCCTTTTTGCATTTGCAACGTCTTGCCCATGGGCAGCCCGAGACTGACTAGCAGCGCCTTATCCGGTTCCCCCAACCGGCGCACCAGAACTTCCAGCGAAGCGTTACGCATACCGCCGGTATGGGGGCCGACCATCACGTACTCACCGGCCAGCGCTTGAATACCATCCCATGGGCTGTGGTAGAGCTCACCGTTGTGATCGAAATAGACCTCGCGGGTACGGCGGTTGAAGAGGATTGGCAGGGGGAGAGGGCGGCGGGTTTCCCAGAGAAAAGGGACGATGAAGAAAATGACAGCCAATGCCAGTCCCATCCAAACGCCTTCTATCTTCCCAGTCAGGATCAAAATGGCACTCATGAGAATTGTGGCTACTCCTCCAACACCGCCCATTACTCCAGTAAGCATTCCCCTATCAGTATCGCCTCCTGCCTTTAAGGCCAGATAGTGTTCGGTATGTTCTTCGGTAACGAACATCTCCCAAGGCTTTTCCCCCGTGGACTGGTCGGCGCGCAACAGTACACTGGGCGCTTGTCCGAAGCGGGCGCGGGCTTGCTGGATCAGGTCGCTTACAGCCACGCGAGTTCCTTGATTTCAATAGGTGGCAGGGTCAGGCCTTCAATGGGCGAATAGCTTAGTTCGCCATGAATGGCATCGAGTTCGTCGCCGTTTTTTTCATGGTAAACGCGGCGGTAGACTGCAACCCCTGGTTCGGTTCTGACTTGAGTACCGCCGTGATGATCAAAATCTTTGCCCGTCCATTCCACGGCCTTGCGGGTGCCGCCGAAGCCCAGAAAGGTGCCCCAGGTTTCGTGCCCTTTGAAGTGGATCATCTCGTCGGTTAGGGTATCCCTGCCCGGTAGGCGCAGTAGTACATAGGTGATGGTCTGCATGCCGCGATAGGGGTTCAGCTCGTTGAGACGATAAGCCTGGAAGCTGATGGGGAAGACGATTCTATAAAGCTCGGTCATCGATTGCTCGTAACTATCGGCCCAGTCGGCAGGGCGGATGCCAAAGCGGGTGCGCTTGACCCAGGTTTCCAGTGGCGTGTCTTGCGTGTATTGCCGGGCGATGACCCCGCCGACAATCAGCAAGGTCCAGCCCAGTGCGCGGGTGGCCAGGTGCGGGACTACGCTAACACCTCGTCCGATAGCCGCAGTCTCGCCAGCGATCACCGCCGCTCGGGCGGCGCGTATGGCTCGAAAACTCTGCACGTACAGCCGCAGGTTGGCGGCGGAGGCCAGGGTAAGTCCGGCATTAATATTCGCGGTATCGATATCACCGGCTTGATAGGACTCCAATGCCTCAATACTGAAGACCATTACATCAAAGCCTGAGGTGACGGATTGCCATAAAGCGGTTCTCGCTCCGACGCCCAGGGCTTTGGTCAGAGCTGCTTGTGACGAGAGAGAATGGGAACCTGCAATCTTGGTGGTTGCTTCCCAGTCTACTTCGGCAACTTTTTGTGCTATTGCGGATGTAGCAGAGGCAACGCCAAAAGCTCCTCCTGTAAAACTCAGCCAGCTTTTACCTGACTGTTTTTCAGTCAGCTGTGCCCCACCCCAAAAAAAATTCATTCCGGCGACTAGAGCCACCAGACACTTTACCGGAGCCTTTTCCATCGCTCCTTTGCTAAGGTCGAGCATTCCCTTGAGATTGACGTCGGCTGCCAAGTGCCCGGTCAACGCGGGCAGGTCTTTGGCCGGTAGCAGTCGGAAGAACGGCAAGGCATCACTGACCGCAACGCTCAGTTGTGTGGGTCTGAGTTTGGCGGGCAGTTGGGGCCGTGTGCCCATCAGGTCGCTCATCCACTCCCCGACTTGGCGCCGACTGACGACCTCGATAGCCAGACGCTGCTGACTACGCGCCAGCGCGGCAGCCAGGTAGAGGCGTCCGGCAGCCTTGGTGCCATCATTGGCTTGTTGCAGACCCACCCCAGCAATTGGGGCTAGGGCGGTGAACAGCGCTTCCAGTGCTGATCCCTGAATATGGCGGGCCAGTTTTTCGGCCGCTAGGTTAAGCAGTTCCGCCACCTTGCGTGCTTCGGCCATGGCACTGGCACCATTATCTCTGGCGCCATCAGCCAGCCCGACAATGGTGTTGATCTCGCCAATACCCAGGCGTTTACCCAGACCCAATAGTGACCAGACCAACCAGGGTTTACCTGCCTGTTGCTGAAGCGTTAAAGCATTGGCGATGGCCTGCGCGCCAGGACCCGTTGTCGCTGGGCCAAGGCAGGCAGCGGCGAAGTGCAGCTCTAGCTCCGTTCGTGGGGCCGGTTGGGTAATGTCGAAGTGACCGCAGGCAGTGTCTAGGCTGGCGGGGCCACGCTGTGCCAGGGTATTGAACCAGGCCGACCAGAGTTCACTGAGACGACGCACATCAGCAGTGTATGCATTCTCTTCCTGAGCTTGCTCCTGCCAAGCGGTTTGCAATTTGCGGTAATTGGTCATGCTGCGTAGCTGACCGCCAATTTGCGAGTCGCTTTTGGTCAGAGACTTGAGCACACCGGCCATGGCCCAATCTTCGCCACGGACTTCCCGGGTGACGTTGAAAGCTTGTTGGCGCGCGCGGAGCAATTCAGCCAGATCCAGTAGTACGCCCCAGGGATCGTCGATCAGGGCATAGGACTGTTGTTCGCAGCGTTGCATATCTTCCAGCAGTTGTGGCCAGGCTGGGCGGTGGGATGTGGATGGTTCGCAGCTCCAGCCATACCAGTTGGCGTCCATGTAGTCGCCGATGCGTTCGTGGACAGTGCGAGCCTGGCCGCTGAAGGGTGCGGCGCCAGGAGTGATGGTACGCATCACGCGTTGGCGCACCTCTGGTTTGTTTTTGGCTGCCGCGAATGACGCATCGGCCCATTGCTGCGGCGACCAGACCAACATCGCGGGTGTTCCGGCAGGGAGAAGCAGGTAGGGCAAGCTGCGTCCGTCAATGACTTTCCCGCCACGGGCTGTCTGGGAAAAGGTAGCCTGGCTGACGCGGTACTCGACTAATTGCTGCATGGTGCTTTGCCAAACGTATAACCAGCCATCACGCAAAAGGCGGGCGGTGTAGTTAAGCGGACGGCCTTGCAGGGGCTCGAAGTAATCACCGATGGCCGGGAAGTTGCCCTGCAGTGCGGGCAAATCATAGGCGGCGGTATCCACCGCCAGTGTTGGCCCGAGCGCATAGCGCAACGGCAGGACGGCGCTAAGCAGTGGGCAGGCGGCTACCGTCAAGCTGGCTGGTGCGGTGGTTTGAGCGGTCATAGAGCCGCCTCCTGTGCCGTGTCGCCCTGTTTGGCAAGTGCTTCCAGCAGCGGCCAGTCAAGTGTCAGTTGGGCCGCGATCCCCTGACTGGTCGGGGCGCCGTCTTTTTCTGGGTGTTCATTGTTCCAGGCACAGAAATTTGTGCCCTTGTAATGGAGCCAGATACGGGCGATGCGATGCCAGAAACCCTCTGGCCATTGCGCCTTGCTTTGCCACGCTTGGTACAAAGGGCGGGCGTCAGCAAAGCGCAACCAGAGCTCGCGGTGTTCTGGGGTAAAGATGCGCAGACGGCGCTGCAGAATGCGGTGTAGTTCTTCCACTGAGGCATCGCTTTCCAGCCAAACGCTGTCCTTAACTCCACTGCCGTGCTTCCAGGCTTCATAGGCTGGGCTACCCATGGGGGCATCCAGCAGGATAGGCCCTGCCTCAGCGATTGCCTCATAGGGAGTGTTGAGCAGTAAAGGCCAGGGCTGATGGCTGGGGAAGGTCTGATAGAGCCAGGCCGTTGCGTTTTCATACCGCGCACCGTCTAGCAGAATGGCGCCATTGCCTGTGATCGTGGGCGCGCTCATACCTTGGTCTCCTGCTGTGCTTTGGCCGCCTCGCATAGTTCGCATACGCCCGCTCGAGTACTGCGAAATAGCAGGTTTTGCTTAAGCAAGGCTTCCAGCGGTACACCCGCCTTATCCGCATCCGCCGGCTTGGCCTTCCCAGGCAATATCGGCGCCGCACCAGAGCCTTTGCCTGAACTCCCTCCCGAGTTCATCCTGATCACTGGCCCGACCATCGTCACGCTGCTGGCATCGAGCTTGATAAAGCTGCCACCAGCCTTGAAGGTCAGTTCACTTCCGGCTTCCAGTACAACCTTGAGGCCGCTGGAGAGGTGGATTTCGTTGCCCGCCTCGATGAATTGCCCGGTGCCGATCTTCAGGTGCTGGGTATTGCCCACGGTGAGGTGGTCGTTGGCGCGGATTTCGGTTTTGCGGTCGGCGTGGGTGGCGCGGTGTTCTTCGGCGCGGAATTCGCTGTAGCTGTTGGCTTCCACCGTGTCGTGGCGCTCGTGGCCGACGCGGATCTTCTGGTCGTGCTCGATGTTCTCGTCCCAGTCGCGCTGGGCGTGGATGTAGATCTGTTCGGCGCCCTTGCGGTCTTCGATGCGCAGTTCGTTGTAGCCGCCACCGCCCGGGCTGCTCAGGGTTTTGAACACCGTGCGGGTCTTGTTCGCCGGCAGGTCGTAGGGGACCTGGTGTTCCTTGTGGTACAGGCAACCGGTCACCAGCGGTTGGTCGGGGTCGCCTTCGAGGAAGGTCACCAGCACTTCCATGCCGATCCGAGGAATGGCGATGCCGCCGTAGCGGTCGCCGGCCCAGCTGGAGGAGACGCGCAGCCAGCAGCTGGTCTTGTCGTCGGCCTGGCCTTCGCGGTCCCAGTGGAACTGGACGCGCACGCGGCCGTATTCATCGCAGTGGATTTCTTCGCCGACCGGGCCAGTGACTACGGCGGTCTGGCTGCCGAGCACCTTCGGCTTCGGATGGTTTAGCGCCGGGCGGAAGGGGATGTCCCAAGGGGTGGCGGTGAAGTGGTTGCGGTAGCCTTGTTGGAAGTCGGAGCTGGTAAGAGCCCCCTCACCCCAGCCCTCTCCCCATAGGGGAGAGGGGGCCAGTCCGTCGTGAGCTGGGACATTGGTAATTGATTCCTCCAGCACCTGTGGCTGCTTACCTTCATGCAGCACTTCGGTCAGCAGCCAGAGCTGGTTCCAGTCGGTGCGGGGGTGTTCGCCGAGCGGGAGGAAGTGCCCGCTCGCCAGTCGTGGCTGGTCGCTTTCGCCTTCGGCCAGTTCGTAGTCGTGGCGGTGGCGCTCCAGGGCGCGTTGCGACAGGTGCTTGCCGCGGGCGCGCTCGGTGAAGCGGCCGGGGTAATCGTAGTCTTCAAGGTCGGGCTGGAAGTCGCTATGAAACGCGGCCTCCATGGTCAGACGTGGCTTCTCGAAATCGTAATCGCGGCGCGTGAGCCGGCTGGTACGGGTTTCCAGGCGCAGGCCGAAGCGCTTGATCACCGGCTGGTCGGCGACCAGACCGCTGTCCTGCTGATAGGCGGTGGCAGCGAGCCTGGGGAAGACGGTCTGGTCATCACCGAAGACCAGGGCATGACCGGCCGCGCTGTGCTGGAAGTGATAGTGGATGCCCTCTTCCTCGCACAGGCGCTGGATGAAGTGCAGGTCCGATTCGTCGTACTGCACGCAATATTCGCGCGGCGGGTAGATCATCGGGCCAAGCTGGAAGCGGTAGGCATCGGCCTGGATACCGTGTTCATCAAGCACCTGGGCGACGATCTGCGGCACGCTGAGGTGCTGGAAGATGCGCTGGTTGGTCCTGTGCGCAAGGTAGGCCAGCTGCGGCACGAGCGTAAGGCGATAGCGGGTCAGGCGCTGGCCGGATTCACCTTGGGCGGCTTGATGCACCAGCCCGTGGATGCCGCTGCCGTCCGGGGCGAAGGCGAGGAAGGCCGGGCGATGCAGCAGGCGTTCCAGATCCAGATCGGGGTGCTCGCTGACCAGTTCCAGGTCGAAGCGATAGGGCTGGCTGATGGCCTCGCGGCCCTGGAATTCGAGCACTTTGAAGTCGTGCTCGATGCCTTCGAGGGAAAGCGTGAAGTGGGCCTGGTTGGCTGGGGCGAACATCCATGTTCCTCCTGTTCAGTCCATGTATCAGCGTATGGGCGCTTGCGGAGCCCCGTGTAACACAGGCCGGCCGCTCTAGAATGCATGGTTAGCGCATTCCAGAACGACGATGGCGGAATCTGTTCAGTGCTTCGCAAAAAGCGTTCGGCCAGGCGAGCCTGGCCGAAGCGGGACCGCCGCGAATCAGCCAGCGATCGGGGTGCGCCAGTCGTCGGAGCCGGAGGTGCCGGAAACCTCGTGGGTCCAGACGATCTTGCGGTAGGTGAAGTACACGTCTTCCAGATGGGTGAAATGGGACATGTTCGGGTCCTGGCAGTTGGGCATGCGCGACTGCACGTCGACGATCACCGCATCTTCCAGCTCGATGGTGAAGTAGTGCTCCTGGGTGCCGGTGGACGAGGTGCGGTACCACTCCAGACGGCACTTGTTCAGGCGCTCGCCGGAAGTCAGAGCGTTGAAGATCAGTGGCGACGACTTATCGAATACCTTGGTGATCATCAGCGGCTTGTGTACGCGCTGGCCTGTCGGCTGGCCGGACTGCGGGTCACGCGGGATGATGACCTGATGCTGGAAGGCCTGCACCAGGATCTGGTCCTCATGGCCTTCCTGGAAGATGTTGCCAACCGAGTCCTCGGTGAAGGTGCCGGCGGTGATCAGGCCTTGCTTGGTGCCTTCGAGGGACAGATACGCGGGTGTTGGCATGGGTGCTCTCCTTGTCTGAAATGAGTGCCAAATGGCCATTTCGTAACAACAAGCGCCGTGCCAAAAATAAAAAATGCTTATTTGTCAAAGAGATAGTTAATTTTCATCACACAACCCGAATAGCAGAAGTGATGCCCGACACAGAAAGCTGCGCAAGTTCCTGCGCAGACATGGCAACAAGTTGCGCAACGCCCACCAAGCTCGCGACTCATCGCACTGCGAACAGCTTACCCACAAACTTATCCACAGAATGCTGCGCAAGAGATTGCGCAGGCCATTGCCCCCGGTGAGGCCTCATCCACTTTTCTGCAGGCAAAAAAAACCTCGAACTTCATTGGGGGAGGGGGAAGTTCGAGGTCCAAATCCGGACCGCTAGGGCGGGGTCCAGAGATCTGCCAACACTTAACACAACAAGGAGCATCGAAGGGCTTTTACACCCTTCGCATGCTCTGACCGGATGGTTGCAGCGGAAGTTCAACGCGAACGAAAAAAAATTCGTCGACTATCGACATTTTTCAGCAGGCCGGTCAGTGCGCCTCGTCCCAGTTGTTGCCAACGCCCGCTTCGACCAGCAGCGGTACGTCCAGCTGGGCCGCCTCGCTCATCAACGGACAGATCTGCTGGCGGACCTGCTCGACCAGGTCTTCGCGCACTTCCAGCACCAATTCATCGTGCACCTGCAGAATCACCCGCGCATCCAGCCCGCTGTCCTGCAGCCAGCCGTCCACGGCGATCATGGCGCGCTTGATGATGTCCGCTGCGGTGCCCTGCATCGGCGCGTTGATCGCGGTGCGTTCGGCACCCTTGCGCATGGCGCCGTTCTTCGAATTGATCTCCGGCAGGTACAGCCGCCGACCGAACAGCGTCTCGACGTAGCCCTGCTCCGCGGCCTGGGTGCGGGTGCGCTCCATGTAGGCGAGCACGCCGGGGTAGCGGGCGAAATAGCGGTCAATGTACTCCTGCGCCTCCTTGCGGCCGACGTCGATCTGCTTGGCCAGGCCGAAAGCGCTCATGCCGTAGATCAGGCCGAAGTTGATCGCCTTGGCGCTGCGGCGCTGATCGTTGCTGACCTGCTCCAGCGGCACGCCGAAGACCTCGGCAGCGGTGGCACGGTGCACGTCGAGGTCGTTCTGGAAAGCGTGCAGCAGACCGGCATCCTGCGCCAGATGAGCCATGATGCGCAGCTCGATCTGCGAGTAGTCGGCCGCGAGCAGCTTGTAGCCCGGCGCGGCGATGAAGGCCTGGCGAATGCGGCGGCCCTCGGCGGTTCGGATAGGAATGTTCTGCAGGTTCGGGTCGGAGGAAGACAGCCGGCCGGTGGCCGTCACCGCCTGGTGATAGCTGGTGTGGATGCGCCCGGTGCGCGGGTTGATCTGCTGCGGCAGCTTGTCGGTGTAGGTGCCCTTGAGCTTGCTCAACGAGCGGTGCTGCATGATCACCTTGGGCAGCGGGTAATCCTGCTCGGCCAGTTCGGCAAGCACGCTTTCCGCGGTGGACGGCTGACCACCGGCGGTCTTGGAGATCACCGGACAACCGAGCTTGTCGTAGAGAATCGCGCCCAGCTGCTTGGGCGAGCCGAGGTTGAACTCCTCGCCGGCGATGTCGAAGGCCTCGCGTTCCAGCCTAACCAGCTTGTCGCCCAGCTCGACGCTCTGCTGGCCGAGCAGCTGCGCATCGACCAGCGCCCCGTTGCGCTCTATGCGCGCCAGCACCGGCACCAGCGGCATCTCGATCTCGCTCAGCACCTTGAGCAATGACGGCGTCTGCTCCAGCTTGCCGAGCAGGGTCTGGTGCAGGCGCAGGGTGACGTCGGCATCTTCCGCGGCATAGGGCCCGGCCTGCTCGATGGCGATCTGGTCGAAGGTCAGCTGCTTGGCGCCCTTGCCGGCGATGTCCTCGAAACGGATGGTGCCACGGCCGAGGTACTTGAGCGCCAGGCTGTCCATGTCGTGGCGGGTGGCGGTGGCGTCGAGCACGTAGGATTCGAGCATGGTGTCGAAGGTCATGCCGCGCATCTCGATGCCGTAGTGCATCAGCACGTTCATGTCGTACTTGCCGTGCTGGCAGATCTTGGTCTTCGCCGGATCCTCCAGCAGCGGCTTGAGCGCGCCAAGCACGGCATCAAGCTCGAGCTGCTGCGGCACACCCATATAGGAATGACGCAGCGGCACGTAGGCCGCCTGGCCCGGCTCGACGGCGAACGACACGCCGACCAGCTCGGCGCGCTGAGCATCGATGCTGGTGGTTTCGGTATCGAAGGCGAAGCACTCGGCGTTCTTCAGGCGCTCGAGCCAGGCATCGAACTCGGCCGGATCAAGGATCGTGGTGTACTCGGCTTCGGCCTGGATCGAGCAGCCTTCTGGCTGCACCTCGCAGTTCTCGCCCGCGGCCTTGGCCTCGCGCAGCAGGTCGTCCAGCCAGTTCTTGAATTCCAGCTCGCGGTACAGCGCAATCAGCGCCTCGCGGTGCGGCTCGCCGGGCATCAGGTCGGCGACCTCGACGTCCAGCGGCACGTCGAGCTTGATGGTCGCCAGCTCATAGGACATGAAGGCGGCGTCGCGGTGTTCGGCGAGCTTGGCGCCCAGTGACTTGGCGCCGCGGATCGGCAGGCCGGCGACCTGGTCGAGGTTGTCGTAAAGCCCCTTGAGCCCGCCTGGGATGCCGTTGAGCAGACCACACGCCGTCTTCTCGCCCACGCCTGGCACGCCAGGAATGTTGTCGACCTTGTCGCCCATCAGCGCAAGGAAGTCGATGATCAGCTCCGGGCCGACGCCGAACTTGTTCTTCACGCCTTCGATGTCATAAACGCTGCCGGTCATGGTGTTGACCAGGGTGACGTGCGGACAGACCAGCTGCGCCATGTCCTTGTCGCCGGTGGAGATGATCACGTCGCGGCCGAGCGCCGCGCACTGACGCGCCAGGGTGCCAATGACGTCGTCGGCCTCCACGCCTTCCACGCACAGCAGCGGCATGCCGAGGGCGCGGACGCTGGCATGCAGCGGCTCGACCTGGGAGCGCAGGTCATCCGGCATCGGCGGACGATGAGACTTGTAGTTCTCGAACAGCGCGTCGCGGAAGGTTGGCCCCTTGGCATCGAAAACCACCGCGAACGGACTGTCCGGGTATTGCCGACGCAGGCTGAGCAGCATGTTCAGCACGCCCTTGACCGCGCCGGTCGGCTTTCCGGTGGAGGTGGTCAGAGGAGGCAGGGCATGAAAGGCGCGATAGAGGTAGGACGAACCGTCCACCAGGATCAGGGGAGCTTGGCTCATGAGCGGAATCAACCTTTTCGGCGGGCCCGGAGCTAGAATGCCAAGGACCACTTATCGACAAAGGGACAAGGTTACCATGCGCGCTCTCAAACACCTGATGCTGGCCAGCCTGCTGGCGTGCGCTCCCCTGGCCGGTTTTGCCCAGGAGTCGGTCGACGGCGAGCCCGACGTAACCATCCGTCAGGAAGGCGACCGTACCGTCGAGGAATACCGCGTCAATGGCTTCCTCTATGCCGTGAAAGTCACGCCCAAGCATGGCAAACCGTACTTTCTGGTGCGCGCAGACGGCAACGACGGCAACTTCGTCCGTTCCGACCAGCCGGACATGCTGATCCCCTCCTGGAAGATCTTCAGCTGGTAACCCATCAACCGCCGGGAGCACAGCATGTCGGTATTCACGCCCCTGCAACGCGATGAACTGGAAGCCTTCCTGGCGCCGTACCGGCTCGGCCGGTTGCGCGACTTCCAGGGCATCGTCGCAGGCAGCGAGAACAGCAATTTCTTCGTCAGCCTCGAACAGGGCGAATACGTTCTGACGCTGATCGAGCGTGGTCCGACCCAGGATTTGCCGTTCTTCATCGAGCTGCTCGACGTGCTGCACCGCGCCGGCCTGCCGGTGCCCTATGCGCTGCGCAGCGAGCAGGGCGAGGCGCTGCGCAAGCTGGCGGAAAAGCCTGCGCTGCTGCAGCCGCGCCTGCCCGGCAAGCATGTGATGGCGCCCAATCCGCACCATTGCGCCGAGGTCGGCCGGCTGCTGGCGCGTCTGCATCTGGCCACCCGCGAGCACATCCTCGAACGCGCCAGCGACCGCGGCCTGGACTGGATGCAGGAACAGGGGCCAAGCCTGGCGCTGAGCCTCTCCGAGGACCAGCTGCCGCTGTTGCGCGAAGGCCTGGCAGAGATCGCCGAGCTGCGCCCGAAACTCCTCGCCCTACCGCGCGCAAACCTGCACGCCGATCTGTTCCGCGATAACGTGCTGTTCGAAGGCAGCCACCTGACCGGTGTGATCGACTTCTACAACGCCTGCTCCGGGCCGATGCTCTACGACCTGGCCATCGCCGTGAACGACTGGTGCTCGCACCCCAATGGCGAGATCGACGGTGAACGCAGCGAACCCTTGCTGGCGGCCTACTCCGCACTGCGCCGCTTCACCCCGGCCGAAGCCGAGCTCTGGCAGCCGATGCTGCGCGTGGCCTGCGTGCGTTTCTGGCTATCGCGACTGATCGCGGCGCAGCGTCACGAAGGCAAGACGGACGTGCAGGTGAAAGATCCCGATGAGTTTCACCGCCTGCTGAAGGCGCGCCAGCATCCATCCAGCGCGCTTCCTTTTGCCTTCTAGGTCGATTCCCCGCTACCGGCTCGGCGCGAAAGCGTTCAACACCTCGCAAATTTTCCAGAGCAACTTGCGACCGCCAGGGCTTTACCCCAAAGTGCCGGGCGCACAGGATGCGCGCTGGCGTTAGCCGAAACGCGCGACTCGCCGATCATCGAAAGGAATCGATGCATGCCCTCCATCTATCAGCTCAAGCCCCGTTTTCAGGCACTACTGCGCCCACTGGTCCAGCGCCTCCATGACAGCGGCATCACGGCCAATCAGGTCACGCTGGCAGCGCTGGTCGTGTCGCTGGCCGTCGCAGCGGCGGTCGCGCTGCTGATCGAGCACCTCTGGATCTTCCTGCTGATCCCACTGTGGATGCTGCTGCGCATGGCACT
Source organism: Stutzerimonas kunmingensis (assembly GCF_900114065.1). Taxonomy (GTDB): domain Bacteria; phylum Pseudomonadota; class Gammaproteobacteria; order Pseudomonadales; family Pseudomonadaceae; genus Stutzerimonas; species Stutzerimonas kunmingensis. Next base: position 26,876 of record NZ_FORS01000008.1, on the reverse strand, counting down.
GAACGCCATCGACGGCATGCTGGCGCGAGAATTCGGCCAGCAATCGAAGCTCGGCGCCTACCTCAACGAACTCTGCGATGTGGCCGCCGATGCGGCGCTCTACCTGCCGCTCGCGCTGGTGACCGGCGTCTGGCCAGCTGCCGTGGTGCTGGTGGTGGTGCTCGCAGCGCTGACCGAGTACGCCGGTGTGCTCGGTCCGATGGTGGGCGCCTCACGCCGTTACGACGGCCCGATGGGCAAGAGCGACAGGGCCTTCGCCTTCGGCGTGCTGGCCACCGGCGTCGCCCTGGGCCTGTTGCCAGCCGCCTGGATCAACGGCCTGTTGCTGCTGATCGCCGGGCTGTCGATTCTCACGCTGAGCAACCGGGTCAGACAAGGCCTGGCGGAAACCGCATCGGCGCCCGCCGAAGCGGACTGAACCGCCACCCATCCGCACCACCGACTTCCCGCCCGATACCGAGGAACATCCCATGCTCGGCGCTCTGCTCGCCTTCGCGATCACTTCCGTTGCACGCCTGCTGACCGGTACGCGCAGCCTCTGGATCGGCTGCGCGCCGCTCAACCGGCAACGCATCTATTTCGCCAACCACAGCAGCCACGGTGATTTCGTGCTGCTCTGGGCATCGCTACCGCCTGACCTGCGGCGCAGGACCCGGCCCGTCGCCGGCGCCGATTACTGGCAGAGCAGCGCGCTGCGCCGCTTCGTCATCCATCGCCTGTTCAACGGTGTGCTGGTGGATCGCGAGCGCAGCGGCCCGGAGTCGAATCCGCTGCAACCGATGCTCGACGCCCTGGCCGGAGGCGATTCACTGATCCTCTTCCCCGAGGGCACACGCAATCTGGAAGAAGGCCTGCTGCCGTTCAAGAGCGGGCTGTATCGCCTGGGCCTGGCGTGCCCGGACGTGGAGCTGGTGCCGGTGTGGATCGCCAACCTCAATCGCGTGATGCCCAAGGGCCGCAGCCTGCCGCTGCCCCTGCTGTGCAGCGTCAGCTTCGGCGCGCCCATGAGCATCGAAAAGGACGAGGACAAGGACGCGTTTCTGCAGCGCGCTCGCCTGGCTTTGCTAGAACTGGCCCCGAAGGAAGACTGACATGGATCGCAATACCCTGCTGCTGTTCGCCGGTATCGGTGCCCTGCTCGCCCTGGCATCGCTGATCGGCTTCGTCCTCAAGCGTCGCAGCGGCGGCGAGAGTCCGGTGATCGACAACCTCAACGCCCGCATCAATGCCTGGTGGGTGATGGTTGCGCTGATCGGTATCGCCTTCTGGCTCGGCCACACCGCCGTGGTGATCCTTTTCTACCTGGTGTCGTTCTTCGCGTTGCGCGAATTCATGACGCTGACGCCGACGCGCAGCAGCGACTATCCGGCCTTGGTCGCGGCGTTCTACCTGGTGCTGCCGCTGCAGTATCTGCTGGTAGCGGTCGGCTGGTACGGCCTGTTCGCCATCTTCATTCCGGTCTACGTGTTCCTGTTGCTGCCGATCCTGGCGTCGCTGGGTGGCGACACCACGCGCTTTCTCGAACGTGCCTCGAAGGTGCAATGGGGCCTGATGATCGCAGCCTTCTGCGTCTCCCACGTCCCTGCCCTGCTCACCCTGGAAATTGCCGGCTACGAAGGTCGCAACCTGCTGCTGATCGCCTGGCTGATCATCGTCGTGCAGCTCTCCGACGTGTTGCAGTACGTGTGCGGCAAGTTGGCCGGCAAGCGCAAGATCGCCCCGCGCCTGTCGCCGTCCAAGACTGTCGAAGGCTTCGTCGGCGGGATCTTCCTCGCGACACTAATCGGCGCGGCGCTGTTCTGGATCACCCCGTTCGCCTGGTGGCAGGCGGCGCTGATGGCGCTGCTGCTGAACCTGCTGGGCTTCTTCGGTGGCCTGGTGATGTCGGCGATCAAACGCGACCGTGGCGTCAAGGACTGGGGGCACATGATCGAGGGCCACGGCGGCATGCTCGACCGGCTCGATTCGGTCTGCTTCGCCGCGCCGATCTTCTTCCACCTGGTGCGCTACGGCTGGACCTGACCAGCCTGGCACTTGCGCTGCCCGGCGAACCGCCGATCGCCCCGAGGGTCGAACCTGCCACGGCTCTCGGAGCGATTTGCCTCTCGCCTACCGAACGGATCGCCCACCGCCGCTGCGCCACCGCGTTAAGATGGCGGCACGCAGCCGCCGTTTCGGTGCACCAGCTCCGCGATGGTGTCGCCATCGAATTCAGGAATCACCAATGACCCAACGCAACGTAATCAACGCCTCGGTTACCCCCAAAGGCAGCCTGGAAACCCTGTCGCAACGCGAAGTACAGCAGCTGAGCGAAGTCGGTTCCGGCAGCACGCACAAGCTGTTCCGCCAGTGTGCCCTGGCAATCCTCAACACCGGCACGCGCATCGATAACGCCAAGACCATCCTCGAAGCCTATGAGGACTTCGAGGTGCGCATCCTGCAGCAGGATCGCGGCGTACGCCTCGAGCTGTTCAATGCGCCGGCCGATGCCTTCGTCGATGGCGAGATGATCGCCAGTACCCGCGAGATGCTGTTCAGCGCGCTGCGGGACATCGTCTATACCGAGAGCGAACTGAGCAGCGCGCGCATCGATCTGAGCACTTCTCAGGGCATTACCGACTACGTCTTTCATCTGCTGCGCAACGCCCGCACGCTGCGCCCGGGCATCGAGCCGAACATGGTGGTGTGCTGGGGTGGCCACTCGATCAGCACCGAAGAGTACAAGTACAGCAAGCGCGTCGGCCATGAGCTGGGCCTGCGCAGCCTGGATGTCTGCACCGGCTGCGGCCCGGGCGTGATGAAGGGGCCGATGAAGGGCGCCACCATTGCCCACGCCAAACAGCGCCGCGTTGGCAGCCGCTACCTGGGGCTGACCGAGCCGGGCATCATCGCCGCCGAGGCACCGAACCCGATCGTCAACGAGCTGGTGATCCTGCCGGACATCGAGAAACGTCTGGAAGCCTTCGTGCGGGTCGGCCACGGCATCATCATCTTCCCCGGCGGCGTCGGCACCGCCGAGGAATTCCTCTACCTGCTCGGTATCCTGCTGCATCCGGACAATCGCGACGTGCCCTTCCCGGTGATTCTCACCGGACCGAGCGATGCGGCGGATTATCTGCAGCAGCTGCACGATTTCGTCGGCGCGACCCTTGGCGAGGAAGCCCAGAAGCGCTACCAGATCATCTTCAACGACCCTACCGAAGTGGCCCGGCAGATGACCGAGGGCCTGCGCGAAGTACGACGGTTCCGCCGCGAGCGCAACGATGCCTTCCACTTCAATTGGCTGCTGAAGATCGAGGAAGGCTTCCAGCGACCCTTCGATCCGACCCACGAGGCCATGGCCAGCCTGCCGCTGCGCCGCGACCTGCCGCCCCACGAGCTGGCCGCCAACCTGCGCCGCGCGTTTTCCGGCATCGTCGCCGGCAACGTCAAGGACAAGGGCATTCGTCGCATCGAGCAATACGGCCGTTACGAGATCCACGGCGACACGGCGATCATGCAACCGCTGGACAAGCTGCTGCAGGCCTTCGTCGAGCAGCACCGCATGAAGCTGCCCGGCGGCGTACCCTACACGCCATGCTACCGCGTGGTCAGCTGAAGCTGCCGAAAGGCCGGGCGGCAACCGCCCGGCCTTTTTTCATCCGCGATGCGGCTGCGGTGCGGCCCTGAACACCAGCGCCAACCCCAGCAGAATGGCCCCCATTCCCAGCAAGCCGGTGCGCGACAGCTGATTACCGAGGAACAGGTAATCCATCCCCACGGTCACCACCGGCACCAGGTAGAACAGACTGGTGACGTTCACCAGATTGCCGGTCTGGATCATGCGGTACAGCAGCAGCTGCGCCGCCACCGAGATCACCAGACCCAACCACAGCACCGGAATGATGAAGCCCGTCACCGCTTCCAGGCGGATCGGCTGGAACGGCACGAACGCAAGGCACAGCAGCAGGCTGACCCCGTACTGGGTCGGCAGCACCTCCACCGGGCTCTGGCGAACGCGCTGCTGCAGGATCGCACCCACTGTCATGCACAGCAGCGCGCCGAGGGCGAAGAGCATCCCGGCGACTGAGAAACGTGCCAGCACCAGACTCTGGAATACCACCGCGGCCAACCCGGCCAGTGCCACCAGTAATCCCAGCAGACGCAGCGGCGAGAAGCGTCGTTCGAGGAGCAACAGGGTGAGAATCGGCTGCACGCCAAGCAGCGTCGCGATCACACCCGGCGTCACGCCATGGGCCATGGCCTGGAAATAGCAGATCGAATAACAGCCGATCATCAGCAGCCCGGTCGCCGCCGTCTGCCAAGCAGCGCCAAGCGCTGGCCGCCAGCGCCTACGGTAGAGGCCGATAAGCAGAACTGCAGTCAGCGCGAGAGCAAAGCGCACGATCAGCAGGGCGAAAGGGGTAGTCCCCAGCGGGTGAAGATGGCCGCACCGCCCCACAGCAATACGAACACAGTCATGACGCCATAGGACGTCCACAACGATTTGTTGAAAGTCATCAGTGATTACCTGTCGAAGCGAAACAGGCTCCAGCGAACGCCGAAAGCGTGCGCGCACCGACCCGGAAGGATCGGAAGCGAAAACCGGAGCTGCGAAATGTGGGCGGATCAGCCCAGCGCAACCGCCTGTGGAGGTGGTGGCGCGATTGCCAGATCGGCAACGACAGAGGGAGGTGGAGCGATTGCGCACAGCCGGGCCGCGCCGAGATCGGCTGGCTTCATGGGTAACAGGCTGTGAGCAGTGGAAGACATTGGGTCAACGGCCGGACGGCGGTATGGAGAAGGAAAACTAGCAGAGCCAGGCCCGCCGGGTAAAGCGAGCCTGACGAGCGTCACGGCAGGCGAAATCAGCGCAAGCCGTTTAGCCGCACTTGGAGTTGCCGCAGTTCAGGCAGGTGGCGCAGCCGTCCATCTGCACCACGGCCTGGGTATTGCACTTGTTGCACAGCTGCGCGCCGGCCGGGAAACCCTCGCCCGGCTCGACCGCCACCGCGCCCTGGCTGGCTTCGTAGGCGGCGCGCTTCTCGGCCAGGTACTTGAGCTGGGTTTCGTCCAGCGCATGACCTTCGAGCATGCCGATGGCGATCAGATGGCGCTCCAGCACCGCACCGATCTCGGCCACGATCGACGGCATGTAGACGCCGCCCTTCTTCAGGTAGCCGCCGCGCGGATCGAACACCGCCTTCAGCTCCTCGACCAGGAAGGTGCAGTCGCCACCCTTGCGGAACACCGCAGACATGATGCGGGTCAGCGCCACGATCCACTGGAAGTGGTCCATGTTCTTCGAATTGATGAATATCTCGAACGGCCGGCGCTGCTCGTGCGGGGTGCCGGCGTTGAGCACAATGTCGTTCACGGTGACGTACAGCGCGTGTTCGAACAGCGGCGACTTGATCTTGTAGGTCATGCCGATCAGGGTTTCCGGACGCTGCAGGCTCTCGTCCATTTCCACCACATTGACGGCCTTGCTCGCCTTGTTATCGGTGCTGGCGGCAGCGGCCGCGGGGCGTTCGAGGGCCTCGTCGACGACCTTGAAGCCCTTGATGCGCTGGGTGATCTTTACGGTCATTGTGCAGATTCTCCTGCCGGGCGCAGCGATGGCCCGGCGCTTATACGATTGGCAGTTCGGTTCAGTACTTGCCGTAATAGCCTTCTTTGAGGGCGTCGAACAGGTTGGCGGCGGTGTTCACCTCGCCGTCGTACTCGACCTCCTGGTTGCCCTTGAGCTCGACCACGCTGCCGTCCTCCAAAGTGAAGCGGTACAGGGTCTTTTCCAGATCGGCTTCCTTGACCAGCACGCCCTGGAAGGCCGCCGGATTGAAGCGGAAGGTGGTGCAGCCCTTGAGGCCCTGGCGCCAGGCGTAGCGGTAGATGTCCTTGAACGCCTCGAATGGATAATCGGTCGGCACGTTGGCGGTCTTGGAGATAGACGAATCGACCCAGCGCTGCGCGGCGGCCTGGATATCCACGTGCTGGGTCGGGCTGACATCATCGGCGGTGATGAAGTAGTCCGGCAGCTTCTCGCCCGGCTCGTCGGAGCCCGGCTTGGCGCGCTCGTTGATCAGCGTGCGATAGGCCAGCAGCTCGTAGCTGAACACCTCGATCTTCTCCTTGGCCTTGCGGCCCGGACGGATCAGGTTGCGCGAGTAGTGATGGGCGAAGCTCGGCTCGATGCCGTTGGAGGCGTTGTTGGCCAGGCTCAGGCTGATGGTGCCGGTAGGCGCGATCGAGCTGTGGTGGGTGAAGCGCGCGCCCTGCTCGGCCAGCGCCTCGATCAGCTCGGGCGCGTACTCGGCGATCTTCTGCATGTAACGCGAATACTTGGCGTGCAGCACGCGACCGGCAATCTGGTCGCCGACCTTGTAACCGTCCTTGGCCATCTCCGGACGCTTGCGCAGCATTTCGGCGGTGACTTCGAAGGTCTGGCTCAGCAACGGTGCCGGACCCTTCTCCTTGGACAGCTCCAGCGCCTGCTCCCAGCCGACCAGCGCCATCTCGCGGGCGACTTCCTCGGTAAACACGCAGGCTTCCGGGCTGCCATAGCGCAGCTTGAGCAATGTCAGGGTCGAGCCGAGACCGAGGAAACCCATACCATGGCGGCGCTTGCTTTCGATCTCGTGGCGCTGCTGCTCCAGCGGAAGGCCGTTGATCTCGACGACGTTATCGAGCATGCGGGTGAAGACACGCACCACCTCGCGGTACTTGTCCCAGTCGAAGCGCGCGTCCGCACCGAACGGGTCGATCACGAAGTTGGTCAGGTTGATCGAGCCCAGTAGACACGACCCGTACGGCGGCAGCGGCTGCTCACCACAGGGGTTGGTCGCACGGATCGCTTCGCACCACCAGTTGTTGTTCAGCTGGTTGACGCGGTCGATGAGGATGAAGCCCGGCTCGGCGTAGTCATAGGTGGAGACCATGATCATGTCCCACAGATGCCGCGCCTTGACCCGCCCGTAGATCTTGCAGGCAACCAGCCCATCGTCGCGCACGATATAGCCGTCATGCACCGGCCATTCGCGCCAGAGCACATGCTCGGCGTCCGCCAGGTCGAGCTCGGCGGCTTCCTTGGCGTGCACCGGGAAGATCAGCGGCCACTCGCCGTCGACCTCCACCGCCTGCATGAATTCATCGGTGATCAACAGGCTGAGGTTGAACTGGCGCAGTCGGCCGTCTTCGCGCTTGGCGCGGATGAACTCGCGCACATCCGGATGGCCGACATCAAAGGTGCCCATTTGCGCGCCGCGGCGGCCGCCGGCCGAACTCACGGTGAAGCACATCTTGTCGAAGATATCCATGAACGACAGCGGGCCGCTGGTGTGCGCACCGGCACCCGAGACGAAGGAGCCGCGCGGACGCAGGGTGCTGAACTCGTAGCCGATGCCGCAACCGGCCTTGAGCGTCAGACCGGCCTCGTGGACCTTGCCGAGGATGTCATCCATCGAGTCGGTGATCGAACCCGAGACAGTGCAGTTGATGGTCGAGGTAGCCGGCTTGTAATCCTGCGCGCCGGCGTTGGAGATGATCCGTCCGGCCGGGATGGCGCCGTTGCGCAGCGCCCAGAGGAAACGCTCGTGCCAGTGCTCGCGCTGCTTGGCCGGCTCGACGTCAGCCAGGGCGCGGGCGACGCGCTGCCAGGTGGCGTCGACGCTGTCATCGATCGGCGTGCCGTCCTTGCTGGTCAGACGGTATTTCTGTGCCCAGATATCTTCGGAAGCCGCCTGCAGGGCGATGCTGGAAGTGCTCTTGCTGTCTGCCGCGATGGGCCCGTCCGTCTTCGCCATGCGCTGCGCATCCTCGTGCCGAAAGTGGGAGAAAAGAAGCTCGCACGATAGGCGAATTCGACAGGCGCCGTACATGATGCATATCAAACTAGGCAACGCGAACGACGACTGGTGTCAGGCACCGGCACCAAGCGTACGCCAGAAACGAAAAAACCCGCCAAGAGGCGGGTTCTTTCTTCAAGGGCCGATCAATTACTTGATCTTGGCTTCCTTGTAGATCACGTGCTTGCGTACGACCGGATCGAATTTCTTGATTTCGATCTTGTCGGGGGTGGTGCGCTTGTTCTTGTCGGTGGTGTAGAAGTGGCCGGTACCGGCGCTGGACACCAAACGGATCAGGTCACGCATGATTGCTCTCCTTAAACCTTTTCGCCGCGGGCGCGCAGCTCGGACAGAACGACGTCAATGCCGCGCTTGTCGATGATGCGCATGCCTTTGGCACTCAGGCGCAGACGGACGAAGCGGTTCTCCGACTCGACCCAGAAGCGATGATGCTGCAGGTTCGGCAGGAAACGACGACGGGTTTTGTTCATTGCGTGGGAAACGTTGTTCCCGGTTACCGGACCCTTACCGGTAACTTGACAGACTCTCGACATGCCTCAGCCCTCTAAAACCACATGCCCAACCCGGCATGGGTTGGCCGCTTGAATTCACTTGTCAGTTCGGCGCTCAGCGCCACGTTTCATGGGGGTCTTACCGGCCACGTTGCGAACGAAGATACCGGGCCCCTAGAAAAGAGCGCTGCTTTATATCAGAAACCCCCTAGGGCAACAAGCGCGGATTGAAATTTCCGCCCGACTGCCGTGCCTTCGAGAGTTGCTGCCCGATGCCGACCGGGGCCTGAGCACTGCAGCCCGTTCGTCAGCTCACCACCTATATATAGGTGGCAATCAACCTGCGCTGCCCCGCGCCTCGTCGCGCAGCTGCCGACGCAGCAACTTGCCCACGGCTGTCTTCGGCAGCTCGTCGCGCAGCTCGAGATAGCTCGGCATCTTGTAGCCGGTGAGGTACTGCCGGCAATGCTCGAGCAACGCCTGCTCGTCGGCCGCATCGTCCTTGAGGCTGACGAAGACCTTCACTGCCTCACCCTTGCGCGCATCCGGTACGCCGACCGCCACGCATTCACGCACGGATGGATGCTGCATCAGCACATCCTCGATCTCGTTGGGAAAGACGTTGAAGCCGGAGACCAGGATCATGTCCTTCTTGCGATCGACGATCTTCACGAAGCCCGCGGCACCCAGCAAGGCGATGTCGCCGGTCTTCAGCCATCCCTCGGGCGTGAGCACCTTGGCCGTCTCGTCCGGTCGCTGCCAGTAGCCCTGCATCACCTGCGGACCGCGCAGCCATAGCTCGCCCGGCATTTCCGGCGCTACGTCGTTGCCCTCGTCATCCACGGTGCGCAGCTCGGTTTCGATCAGCGCCTGGCCGATGTAGCCCTCGCGGTAAGGGCTGAGCTGTGTACCGGTCGCCACAACAGGCGAGGCCTCGGTCAGGCCGAAACCTTCGCGGATCGGCGCACCGGTCAGTGCCTGCCAGCGACGCCCGACTTCACTGTTGAGCGGCGCGCCGCCGGACGTCGCCCACTTTAGATTGGAGAAATCGATGCTGCGAAACTCCGGGTGATTCATCAGCCCGACGAACAGCGTGTTGATGCCGCTGAGCAGGCTGAACGGATAGCGCTGCATGGCACCGATGGTTTCGTCCAGATTGCGCCCGTCCCGGATGAATACGGTGTGCAGGCCCATACCCACCGAACTCAGGCAGTTCGTAGCAAACGCCATGATGTGATACAGCGGCAGCGGCGCGATGCGCACGTCCTTTTCAGGCTCCAGCAGACCCGGCTTGTCGAACAGCTCGATGGTCTGCAGCACGTTGGCTAGCAGATTGCGGTGACTGAGCATCGCACCCTTGGAAACGCCGGTCGTACCGCCGGTGTACTGCAACAACGCCAGCCGGTCGAGGCCTGCTTCGCGTTCCAGAGGCGGGCTTTCCGCCCCCAGCCGCAGGGCCTGCATGAAGCGCTCTGTTCCCGGCTCCTGGCTGTCATAGACAGGCGCCTGCAGATCCTCGACGCCGGTAAGGATGACGTGCTCCAGCTCGGTGTCCGCCTGCACCGCGCGTACCAGCGGCAGCAGCCGATCGAGCACAAGGATCGCCCTGGCGCCGGAATCGCGAACTGATGGCGGGCTTCGGCGGCCGTGTACTGCGGATTGGTATTGACGATCACCAGCCCGGCCTTGAGTGCGCCAAACACGGCGATGGGATAATGCAACGAATTGGGCAGCTGCAGCGCCAGCCGGTCACCGGGCTGCAGCCCGGCGTGATGCCGCAGGTAGCGCGCGAACGCGTCGGCAAGACTGCCCAGCTCGGCGTAGGTGAGGTGGTCGTCGCCACAGGAAAATGCCGCGCGCTGCGGATGCTTCGCGCAGGCCTGAGCCAGCAGGTCATGGACGTTCTGGTAGCCGCCACGGGCGAGTTCGGTAGCCACGTAGCCTTGCACGGAAGCGGACATCGACATTCTCCAAAATGAATTATTGTTTTACTGTGCGAAACTGGATGTCGAATCCGATAGTAGTAGATCGCTTTTTCCGTCGCAATGATCGCCAATGGCCGCACTGCCCGGCGTCGGGCGATCTGCTATCGTTCGCCACCGCTGCCCACTAGCCAGACAGACCGAGACCATGAGCGACGACATCGAAGACACCGGCACTCCCAAGGATCGCAAGTTCGTCGAGGCCCTCGCACGCGGGCTGGACGTGCTGCGTGCCTTCACCCATGGCTCGGTGGTGATGGGTAATCAGGACATCGCACGCATCACCGGGCTGCCAAAGCCCACCGTGTCGCGCATGACCTACACGCTGACCAAGCTCGGCTACCTCAGCTATTCGCAGCAGCTGGAGAAGTACCAACTCGACTCCGGTGTGCTGGCGCTCGGCTACGCCTACGTTTCCAACCTGCGCGTGCGCCAGCTGGCCAAGCCGTACATGGACGAGTTCGCCCGCCGCACCAACACCACCGTGGGCCTGACCTGCCGCGACCGGCTGTCGATGATCTACGTGGAGAATTGCCGCCCGGCCGAGGTCACCACCCTGCGCATGGACGCCGGCGTGCGTCTGCCGCTGGCCATCACCGCCGCTGGCCGCGCCTTTCTCGCCGCCACCCCGGAGAAGGAACGCGAGCATCTGATGGCCGCTCTGGCCAGCAAGTACGGTGATGACTGGGCCGCCATCGAGGCTTCGCTGCACGCCTCGTTCGAGGAGTTCGTGCAGCACGGCTTCTGCCTGTCGCTCGGCGACTGGGACCGCAACGTGATGGCCGCCGGTGTGCCGCTGCACCTGGCCGACGGCAGCATCATGGTGCTCACCTGCGGCGCGCCGTCATTCCAGCTCAGCGAGGAAACCCTGAAGAACTCGCTGGCCCACCAGCTGGAAATGCTCGCTCGGGATATCGAAAGCCTCGGCGTCTGATCGTCAGGCCCTGACGCTGGCCCAGGCGATGTCCGCGAGCAGCTCGCGGCAGTCGGCCAGCGCGGTGCGGGAACGTCCCGCCAGCCAGTTGCGCGCCATGTCATGGCAGGGTCCGATCACCACCGCGAGAAAGCAGTCGCCGGGCATCCGCCGAAAGGCTCCGCTTTCCCGGTGACGGCGCAGGATCGCCCCGACCCGCTCGCCGTGGGTGCGATTGACCTCGCGGAGCTGCTCACCCATCTCCCCCGCCTCGACCCGCCCGCGGTTGTGCAGAACGAAGCGCGCCCAGTCCGGGTTCGCCACCACCCAGTCGATGTAGCTGGTGACGAACAGCCGGACGCAGGCCTCGGCATCGAGCGTCTCGATCAGGCCGGCTTCCAGCAGCGCAGCGTACTCGCCGATGCCTTCCAGATACAGCGCGGCGATGATCCGCTCACGATTGCCGAAATGGTGATAGAGGCTGCCGATGCTGGCGCCGGAACGGTCGCGGATCATCTCGATGGTGGTCGCCTCCACGCCGAACTCGGTGAAACAGGCGAGAGCGGCCTGAAGGATTTCCTGCTTGCGGCTACTACGGGCCATCCGGCCTCCAGTCTGAACTAGAATATTTTTCTAGAATTATCTTCTACCCTTCGTATACTGCACCGATCGCAGCAATCGCAGAAGCGCGGAGAACAACAAGATGGCGACGATACAGGTTGAAGAACGCTCCATCGACAACGGCAACGGCCATGCCCTGTCCAGCTACTGGTATCAGCCGAGCAGCCTGCCATGCGGCGTCGTGCTGATCGCGCCGGCGATGGGCGTGCCGCAGCGCTTCTACACCGACTTCGCCAACTGGCTGGCCGGCCAGGGCTACTTGGCGGTGACCTTCGATTACCTGGGCATGGGCCGCTCGCGGCGGGTGCCGCTCCGCCAGTTGAACGTCGATATCCTCGACTGGGCGCGCCACGACTGCAGCGCGGTGCTCGCCGCGGCGGCCGAGGTTGCCGGTGAGCTGCCGCTGTACTGGATCGGCCACAGTGTCGGCGCGCAGATCCTGCCGCTGGTCAACGGCCATGAGCGCCTGACCCGCATCGTCACCATTGCCGCTGGCAGCGGCTACTGGCGCGAGAACAGCCCGCAGATCCGCAACAAAGCCTGGCTGCTCTGGCATGGTCTGGCGCCCGTACTGACCGCCGTGGCCGGCTACTTCCCGGGCGGTCGTATCGGAGCGGTCGGCGACCTGCCCGCCGGGGTGATTCGCCAGTGGCGGCGCTGGTGCCTGCATCCGGACTACCTGGTCGGTGTCGAGGGCGAGCCCATGCGCCAGGCCTTCGCAGCCGTGCGCACGCCCCTGACCTCGCTGTCCTTCAGCGACGACGAAATGATGTCGGCGCGCAACACTGAATCCCTGCATGGCTTCTACAGCTCGGCACCGAAAACCATGCAGCGCATCGCGCCCGCGGAAATCGGCGCCACGCGGATCGGCCACTTCGGCTTCTTCCGTCGCGGCTTCGCCGACAACTTGTGGACGCCGCGCTTGTTGCCGGAGCTGATGCCGAGCCAACACCAAACGGTGGCCTGACTCCAAGCGCATTAATTTCGCAGAGCGGAACACTGCTAGCATATTTCGAAACATATGCGAGGGTTATTCACCTTGCCGGATGGCTGATCTCCGACAAAAGTGAGGATGGGCTGGTTACAGCCCTCCTCGCCAATGGAGCCTTGCCATGCACAACAACAATAACGGCTACCCCTCGCAAACCCGCGCCTGGGTCACGGTCGCCATCCTCATGCTCGCCTATGTGCTGTCCTTCGTCGATCGGCAGATCCTCAACCTGCTGGTCGAGCCGATCCGCCGCGACCTGGGCATCACCGACACCCATATGAGCCTGCTGATGGGCTTCTCCTTCGCGGTGTTCTACACCATCTGCGGCGTGCCCATCGGACGCCTGGCCGACCGCAAGAGCCGCCGCGGCATCATCGCCATCGGCGTGCTGGTGTGGAGCCTGATGACCGCGCTGTGCGGTACCGCGCGGACCTTCTGGCAGTTTCTCGTGTTCCGCATCGGCGTCGGTGTCGGCGAGGCCGCACTGTCGCCCTCGGCCTATTCGCTGATCGCCGACAGCTTCCCGCCCAAGCTGCGCGGCACCGCCATGAGCGTCTATTCGATGGGCATCTACATCGGCTCCGGTCTGGCCTTTCTGCTCGGCGGGCTGGTGGTCAAGTTCGCCTCGGCCCAAGGTGATGTGGAGCTGCCGGTGCTCGGCATGGTCCGACCCTGGCAGCTGATCTTCCTCGTGCTCGGTGCAGCCGGCGTGCTGTTCACCGCCGTGCTCTTGCTGATCCGCGAGCCGTCGCGCAAGGGCGTCGGCGCCGGCGTCGAGGTGCCACTCAGCGAGGTGGCGGGCTATATCCGCCAGAACCGCCGCACCGTGCTGTGCCACAACTTCGGCTTCGCCTGCCTGGCCTTCGCCGCCTACGGCAGTTCGGCGTGGATTCCGACATTCTTCATCCGCACCTACGGCTGGTCGGCCAGCGACGTCGGCGTGCTCTACGGCTCGGTGGTGGCAGTGGCCGGCTCGATCGGCATCATCGCCGGCGGGCGGCTGTCGGACCTGCTGCACCGCCGCGGTTATCGCGACGCACCGCTGCGCGTCGGCATCATCTCCGCCGCGCTGACCCTGCCGCTCAATCTCGCCTACATGGCCGGCACCGGCGAACTGGCGCTGGCGCTGATCGCCCTGCACGTCTTCACCATCGCCATGCCCTTCGGCGTCGGTCCGGCGGCGATTCAGGAAATCATGCCCAATTCCATGCGTGGCCAGGCGTCGGCGGTGTACCTGTTCGTCATCACCATGGTCGGCCTGGGCATCGGCCCGACCGCTGTGGCGCTGGGCACCGATTTCGTCTTCGGCGACGACAACGCCCTGCGCTACTCGCTGCTGATCGTCACCGGCGTTGCGCTGGTCGGCGCGATAGTCCTGCTCGGCATGGGCCTCAAGCATTACCGCGGCAGCCTGGAACGGCTGCAGGAATGGAAGCCGCAGGGTGCGGCGCCAGTCGGGGCAGAGGCGAAACCGGCCTGATCGGACGCGGGACGTCAGGCGCAGGGTGGATCACGCTTTACCGATCCACCGCCCCACCCAGCCGCCGTGCCGACCCGCCGCGTGTGGTGAAGCGCGCCAACCGCCCTACCGGACTGTTCGCATACCCGGCTTAGCACCGGAGCCAAGGAACGTCGCGGATAAGTCCGCTCCCACAGCACAATCACCGCAACGGTATCCACCGCCCACAAAAAACCCGCTCCTGAGAGCGGGTTTTTTCATGCTGCAGGCGGGACGATCAGGCCACCTGCATCAGCTTCGCATAGGCCTTCAGGTGATGGTCGTCGTCACCGAACTGGTGGGCGATCATCACCAGGCGCTTGGCGTGGTGGGCGAGGTTGTATTCCCAGGTCATGCCGATGCCGCCGTGCAGCTGGATGGCTTCCTCGGCCACCTTGCGCGCGGCGCGGGCGCAGATGTACTTGGCGGCGGCGATGATGCGACGGCGCTCGTCGTTGTCTTCGCCATCGGCAAAGGTCGCGGCGAGGATCGCCATGCTGGTGGCCTGCTCCAGCTCGGTCTGCATGTCCACCATGCGATGCTGCAGAACCTGGAACTTGCCGATCGGTACACCGAACTGCTTGCGGGTCTTCAGGTAGTCGAGGGTCAGCTTGCAGGCCTCATCCATGCTGCCCAGGGCGTCGGCACACTGCGCGGCAATGGCACGGCCCTGCTGGTAACGCAGTGCTGGGAGCGCGTTGCCGACTTCGCCGAGCACGGCGTCAGCGCCCACCTGCACGTTGTCGAGGAACAGCTCGCAGCCCTTACGCCCATCAATGGTCGGGTAGACGCGGCGGCTGACGCCCTGAGCGCCCGGGTCGACCAGGAACAGGCTGATACCCGCTTCGTCACGGCTGTCGCCGGCCGTGCGCGCAGAGACGATGATCTGCCCGGCGCTGTGTCCACCGATGACAACTGCCTTGCGTCCGGACAGGCGATAACCGCCGTCGACCGCTTCGGCTTTGGTCTGCACGTCGTGGAGGTTGTAGTGGCTCTGCGGCTCATCGAAGGCCACCGCCAATTGCAGCGAACCGGCCGCGACCTGCGGCAGCAGATCTTCTTTCTGCGCGTCGCTGCCCAGCTGGCTGAGCAGGCCGCCGCCATAGATAACCGATTGCAGATACGGCTCCAGCGTCAGACCGCGACCAAGTTCGGTCATGACCAGCATGGTTTCCACGCCGCCGCCGCCAAAGCCGCCGATCTCTTCGGCGAACGGTACGGCGGTCAGGCCCAGCTCGCCCAGTTGCCCCCAGAACTCGGCGGAAAAGCCCAGCTCCGACTCGCTGAATTTCTCGCGCTGCTCGAACGGGTAGGCGTCGCGCACCAGGCGCGCCGCGGTGTCTTGCAGCATTTG
Source organism: Stutzerimonas kunmingensis (assembly GCF_900114065.1). Lineage (GTDB taxonomy): Bacteria > Pseudomonadota > Gammaproteobacteria > Pseudomonadales > Pseudomonadaceae > Stutzerimonas > Stutzerimonas kunmingensis. The sequence goes on along the minus strand of NZ_FORS01000008.1, from coordinate 11,182 downwards.
CTGCTCTTCAGTCAGTTTGAAGTCCATTGCGGTGCCCCCTTACAGCTCGAGAATCATCTTCGAGACGATGTTCTTCTGGATTTCGTTGGAGCCGCCGAAGATCGACAGCTTGCGCATGTTGAAGTAGTCGCCGGCCAGCGACGCGCTGTAATCGGCGTGCAAGAGCTCGCCGTCGTAGTCCAGCTGCATTTCCTCTTCGAGGAACGGCAACGCGTAGGGGCCAATGACCTTGCGCAACAGGTGAGTGATCGCCTGGCGAATCTCGGTGCCCTTGACCTTGAGAATCGACGACTCGGCACCGGGCACGCCGCCTTCTTTCGCCGCGGCGAGGATGCGCAGGGTGCTCATCTCGATGGCCATCAGCTGCATCTCGACCTCCGCGACCTGAGCGCGGAACAGCGGGTCTTCAAGCATCGGCTTGCCGTCGCAAACTTCCTTCATCGCGATGCGCTTCAGATGCGCCAACACCGCCTTCGAAGAGCCGATGCCGGCAAGGCCCGTGCGCTCGTGGGTCAGCAGGTACTTGGCGCAGGTCCAGCCCTGGTTTTCCTCGCCGACGAGGTTCTCCACCGGCACGCGGACGTTGTCGAAGAAGACTTCGTTGACCTCGTGGTCGCCGTCCAGGGTGATGATCGGCCGCACGCTGATGCCCGGGCTCTTCATGTCGATCAGCAGGAAGCTGATGCCGCGCTGCTGCTGGGCCTCGGGGTCGGTGCGCACCAGGCAGAAGATCATGTTGGCGTGCTGACCAAGGGTGGTCCAGGTCTTCTGGCCGTTGACCACGTAGTGGTCGCCGTCACGCACGGCGCGGGTCTTCAGGCTCGCCAGGTCGGAGCCGGCACCGGGCTCGGAATAGCCCTGGCACCACCAGTCCTCGCCGGAGAGGATGCGCGGCAGGTAGTGGTCGATCTGCTGCTGGGTGCCGAACTTGATGATCACCGGGGCGACCATGTTGACGCCGAAGGGCACGGTACGCGGCGCCCCGAAGGCGGCGCACTCCTCGTCGAAGATGTGCTTTTCCACCGGGCCCCAGGTGGTGCCGCCCAGCTCCACCGGCCAGCCCGGCGCATACCAGCCGCGCTTGACCAGGATCTGCTGCCAGCGCTGGTGATCTTCCTTGGACATGTGCTTGCCGAGCTTGACCTTGGCGGCGATATCCGCCGGCAGCTCGCTTTTCAGGAAGGCGCGCACTTCATCGCGGAAGGCGAGCTCTTCGGCCGTGTAGTTGACGTTCATGGATGAATCCTCGATATCCGATCGGCAGAGTGCAGGCGGGCGGTGCTCATTGCCCGGCCTGCCATTCGGTGAAGGTGCGGCCTTCGGCGGCCAGTTTTTCCAGCAGTGGCGCCGGTTTCCACCAGTCGCCGCAACGTGTGTGCAGTTCCTTGACCCGCGCCAGCACGGTGTCCAGCCCAACGCTGTCGGCATAGAACATCGGTCCGCCGCGGAAGGCCGGGAAGCCGTAGCCGTTAAGGTAGATAACGTCGATATCGCTGGAGCGCTGGGCGATGCCTTCTTCAAGAATCTTGGCGCCCTCGTTGACCAGCGCAAAGATGCAGCGCTCGACGATGTACTGCTCGTCCAGAGCCTTTCGCTCGATGCCTTTCTCCTGCGACGCGGCTTCCAGCATAGGCGCGAGGTCGGGATTCTCCTGCGGTGTGCGGTTGCCCGGCTCGTAGCGGTAGTAGCCGGCGCCAGTCTTCTGCCCGAGCATGCCGGCGGCGCAGAGCTTGTCGGACACGGTGGGGAAATCCAGGTGCGCCGGCAACGTCGCGCGCTGACGCTTGCGGATCGCCTGGCCGATATCGAGACCGGACAGATCACGCATGGCGAACGGCCCCATGGCCATGCCGAAGTTTCGCAGCGCACCGTCGACCTGTCCTGGCGTGGCGCCCTCCTCCAAGAGGAATTCCGCCTCGCGGCCGTACTGGAAGACCATGCGGTTACCAACGAAGCCGTCGCAGACGCCGACCACCACCGAAACCTTCTTCAGCTGCTTGCCGATCGCCATGGCAGTGGCGAGCACTTCATCGCTGGTCCGCTCGCCACGCACCACTTCCAGCAAACGCATGACGTTGGCTGGGCTGAAGAAATGCAGGCCGACCACATCTTCCGGGCGCTTGGTGAAAGCCGCGATGGCGTCCAGATCAAGCGAGGAAGTGTTGGAGGCGAGAATCGCGCCGGGCTTGCAAATGGCATCCAACTGCTCGAAGACCTGCTGCTTGACGCCCATTTCCTCGAAGACCGCTTCGACCACCACGTCGGCATCAGCCAGCGCAGCGTACTCGGTCACGCCCTCGATCAGCGCGAGGCGCTGCTCCATCGCGTCTTCGGTCAGGCTGCCGCGCTTGACGCTCGCCGCGTAGGTGTCGCGGGCGCGCTGCAAGCCGCGTTGCAGCGCCTCCTCATTGATTTCCAGCAGCTTCACCGGCACACCGGCATTGGCGAAGCTCAGCGCGATGCCGACACCCATGGTGCCGCCACCGATCACCGCGGCGGTCTTGATCGTGCGCGGTTTCACGTCGGAGGGCAGATCGTTGATCTTGCCCGCCTCGCGTTCGGCGAAGAATGAATGGACCAAGGCACCCCGCTGTGGCGAGTTCAGGCACTCGGCGAACAGCTCACGCTCACGCTTGAGGCCCTCGGTCAGCGGCAGCTTTGTCGCGGCCTCGACCGCCGCAATGCAGCGCAGCGGCGAGAACAGCCCGGGCATGCGCTTGGCGACTTCTGCGTGCTTGGCGCGGATCAGCGCCTCGTTGTCGACGCCTTCGAGGCCATAGGTCTGTTCACCCGTGCGGCGCGGGCCGCGGCCTTCGCCTACCAGCCGACGCGCATAAGCCAGGCCGGCCTCGCGCAGATCACCCTCGAACAGCTCGTCGACGATGTGGTGCTCGACCGCCTCCGCCGCACCGATGGGTGAGCCACTGACAATCATGTCCAGCGCCTTCTCAACCCCTGCCAGACGCGGCAAGCGCTGAGTACCCCCGGCGCCGGGCAACAAACCCAGCTTCACTTCCGGCAGACCGACCTTGGCGTCCTGCCGGGCGATGCGGTAATGACAACCCAGCGCGACTTCAAGTCCGCCGCCCAGCGCAGTGCCATGGATCACCGCCACGCTCGGCTTGCTGCAGCCTTCGATAACCTCGATCACCTCCGGCAGGCTCGGCGCTTGCGGGGGCTTGCCGAACTCCTTGATGTCAGCGCCAGCAATAAAGGTATTGCCCTCGCACACCAGCGCCAAGGCACGGACCTGCTGGTCCGCTTCGGCGTGCTGAAAGGCCTTCAGCAGGCCTTCACGCACTGCCTGGCCAAGGGCGTTAACAGGTGGGTTGTTGACCGTGATCAGCGCGATATCGCCCTGAATTTCGAGCCGTACGACATCTGTCATGACTGGCCTCCGCTGTGTGAAATGCTGATTGGAATTGTAATTTCACGGAATCATGTTTCGCACAGCAGAATAAAGGAGTCACGTTACGCATGTCGATAGGCCGGCATTGCCCAGCAATCAGGCGGGGCAAAGGCGCGTAATGCGCGTCAGCGCTTGATATTGCCGGCAGCCGGGCCGGCGTCGGACAGCACTATCAGTCAGAGGAATGTCGCCGCCAAAGCGGGCACGGCGGTTTCAGCCGGAAACGGCATGCCGCGGGGCGCGAGCGAGCAGGTCGGGGTCGATACGCAGCAAACGCACCGTCCGCTCGCCGGAAAGGGAGGCGGGCTCGACGCCTTCCGGCAGATCGATCAGCAGTCGCGTCAGGTTGAGCACCAGCGCTTCGCGGCTGAGTGCGCCGGCGCCCAGGGCGTAGTAGGCCGCGATCACCTGGCGCAACTCCAGCGGCAGCGCCCATTGCGCGCGCAACGCCGAGCCAAAGCCTGCGGCCCGTTCCCGCAGGCAGCGCTGAAGACTCGACTCATCCAGCTCACCGCCACTGTCGAGCCAGTCCTGCAGGCTGCGTAATAGCGCCAGTTCACCGATGTTCCTCAGCAGGCCGGCGCTGAAGCAGAGCTCTCTGTCCAGCTTCAGCTGCCGCGCCAACCAGCTGGCCAGGCGTGCGGTGCGCAGCGCCTGCGCGCCAAGCTGCGCACCCAGTTCGGCCAGACGTGGCTCGATCAGCCGGGCGTTGTGCTGCAGCGCCAGCTCGGTCACCAGCTGGAGACTGCGCGCAGCGCCGAGCCGGCGCTGTGCCTCGCCCAGGCTGAGACATGGTGCGGCCTGTTGCGTACCGCTGCTGGCGACGCTGATCAGCCGCGCGGTCACCTGCGGGTCGCGGGTCAACAGCTCTTCGAGCTCGGCGAAATCCTGATCGCCGCTCTGCAGACGCTGCAGTGCCACCAGCACCCCCTCCTGCAGCGGAGCGCCGCGGTTATGCGGGCGCATGCGCTCGAGAAAACTGTCCACGCTGTCTGTCGATGCGGGCGTCGTTATCCCTGCACGACCGGCCGAACGCGGCAGCAGCTTGTCCAGGCGCTGGCGCAGGTCGTCGAGATCATAGGGTTTGCCTAGGTAGGCGGCGGGTGCCAGCGGCAGCACGGTGCGTACGCTGGCGGTATCGGTGCGCGCGCTGATCAGCACGCAGGGCAGGCGCTGGGTCGGACCGTGACGACGCAGTTCGCGCAGCAGTTGGCGGCCATCAAGGCCATCCAGCTCACCATCGACAATCAACAGGCTGGGCACCTGACGCTTGCACAGTTCCAGCGCGGCATGCCCATCGGCCGCTGGCTGCACGCGCATACCGGGGCGCAGTTCGCGCACCAGCTGACAAAGCTGATCCGCGCGCCAGGGCTCGTTGTAGGCAACCAGAACGAATGAAACTTGGGCGGAGATGCTCACTGCACTGCTCGCTGGAGATGTCACCACAGCCTAGCGACGGTGTAGGTAGATGGCGAAAGATCCTTGAGAGGGATCGCGCCAGTGGGGGCGCGATTCTGCACGGACCTATAGCAAACAGCCAGCCTCGGCCCCTGAGGCCAGCTGTCGCAGGTGGCTCAGATGCCCATGCAGAGATACTTGATCTCCAGGTAATCCTCGATGCCGTACTTCGAGCCCTCGCGGCCGAGACCGGAGGACTTCACGCCGCCGAACGGCGCCACTTCGGTAGAGATCAGTCCGGTATTGATGCCGACCATGCCGTACTCCAGCGCCTCGGCGACGCGGAACACCCGGCCCAGATCGCGCGCGTAGAAGTAGGAGGCCAGGCCGAACTCGGTGTCGTTGGCCTTGGCGATCGCATCGGCCTCGTCCTTGAAGCGGAACAGCGGCGCCAACGGGCCGAAGGTCTCTTCCTTGGCCACCTTGGCGCTGTCCGGCACGTCGACCAGCACGGTCGGCTCGAAATAGCTGCCGCCAAGCGCATGGGCCTGGCCGCCCGCCACCAGTCGCGCGCCCTGGGCGACGGCATCCTCGATATGCTCGCGGACTTTGGCGGCAGCGCGATCGTCGATCAGCGGGCCGAGATCCGTGCCCTCCTCCAGGCCATTACCGACCCGCAGCCTGGCCACCGCCGCCTGAAACTTCTCGGCGAAGGCGTCATACACGCCATCCTGCACATAGATGCGATTGACGCAGACACAGGTCTGCCCGGCATTGCGGTACTTGGACTGCACGGCACCCTTCACCGCCTCGTCCAGATCGGCGTCGTCGAAGACGATGAACGGCGCATTGCCACCGAGCTCCAGCGAGACCTTCTTGATCCCCGGCGCGCACTGCTCCATCAGCTTGGCACCCACTTCGGTGGAGCCGGTGAACGAAATCTTGCGGACCTTGGGGTTGGCGGTCAGCTCGTTGCCGATGTCGCCGGCCGAGCCGGTCACGACGCTGAGCACGCCCTTGGGAATCCCGGCGCGTTCGGCCAGCTCGACCATCGCCAGTGCCGAGAACGGCGTCTGCGAAGCGGGTTTGATCACCATGGTGCAGCCAGCTGCGAGTGCCGGGCCGGCCTTGCGGGTGATCATCGCTGCCGGGAAATTCCACGGGGTGATCGCCGCGGTCACGCCGATCGGCTGCTTGATGACGATGATGCGTTTGTCTTTCTGATGGCCGGGAATGGTATCGCCGTAGATGCGCTTGGCTTCCTCGGCGAACCACTCGATGAAGGAGGCGGCGTAGGCGATCTCGCCCTTGGCTTCGGCCAGCGGCTTGCCCTGCTCCAGGGTCATCAGGCGGCCAAGGTCGTCCTGGTTCTCCATCAAAAGCTCGAACCAGCGGCGCAGCTTCTGCGAACGCTCCTTGGCGGTAAGATCACGCCAGGCCGGCAGCGCACGCTCGGCGGCATCGACGGCGCGACGGGTTTCCGCGGCGCCCATCTTCGGCACCGTGCCAAGCGTTTCGCCGGTGGCCGGGTTGTTCACGCTGATGGTCTGGCCGCTGTCGGCATCGACCCAGGCGCCATCGATATAGGCCTGCTGACGGAACAGAGCGGTGTCTTTGAGTTGCATGGCAGTCTCCTCGGGCATCGTAGCGGCAGGCCCGCTGCGGAAAGTTTGGCTGATACGACGATCATCTGAACCGTCCTTAGCCGCCCGGTTCCTGTCGCCGCATTGCACTGCGAACGGCCATGCTAGGACCGCAGCCACTGGCCCGGCAAGCTCATGACGCATGACGTTGTCGCGCCATTGACCAGCCTGATACATCGCACGGCCTGTCACGACTTGTTACCCAAACCCTACTACTGGCCGGGGTATAGTTGCGCGCGAGCGGCCTCGGCCGCCGATAACCAAGGATCGATAAGGAGTTACCGTGAAAGCATTGATGACAGGCGCCGTGGCCGCCGCCCTGCTGGCCAGCACTGCCGTCCAGGCGCAGATGAAGCCGGAAGAGATGGTCGAAACCCGCCAGGCCGGCTACCAGTTCATGTCCTGGAACATGGGCAAGATCAAGGCCCAGGTAGTCGATGGCAAGGAGCCCTACGACCAGGCCAAGGTAGCTGCCGCTGCCAATGCCATCGCCGCCATCGCAAACTCCGGCATGGGCAGCCTGTACAGCCCGGACACCACCACCGAACAGCTGGGCAAGACGACTCGCCTGAAGCCTGAGTTCTTCCAGAATCTCGACGAAGCTGGGCGCATCGGTCGCGACTTCACCGCCGCCGCCAACCAGCTCGCCAAGGTCGCAGCGGAAGGCGACCAAGCCGCGATCAAGAAGGCCTTCGGTGACGTCGGCGGCAGCTGCAAGTCCTGCCACGACAAGTTCCGCGCCGACTGACCCGTCGCAGCCAGCCGACACCAACCCGTCGGCTGGCTTACCAGTCCAGGCTCGGTGCGACCGCGGCGGGTTCCGGCTCCAGCCAATCCCCTACCGCTTGCACACCCCATACGCAAGCCGCACCCAGCGCAATCGCCAGCACCGCCGCAAACAGCGAACCACCGCGGGCATCCTGCTGGGTCGGGTGCTCGCGCTGCGTTCTTCCTGCAATCATCGCGCGCACCAGCGGACGGCGCATCACCAGCGTGTAATAGATGATGGCCCCGATGTGCATGCCGATCAGCACCAGCAGCAGCCACTTTGCCTGCCGATGCAGGCCGCTCAGCGCGCTGCCGGTTTCGCTGCTGACCAACGTATAAAGCGGGCCCTGGAAGGCGATGTCATCGGTTGCCATCAAGCCGCTCGTCACCTGAAAGCTCACCAGCAGTAGCATGGCCAGCACCGAAAAAGCACCGAGCGGGTTGTGCCCGGCCTCGCGCCAGTTGCCCTGCAGATAATCCTTCACACCGACGGTTGCCGCGAAGATCCGCGACCAGCGTGCATAGGTCGACCCGACGAAGCCCCACACCAGACGAAATACCAGCAGCCCCAGCACCAGCAGACCGAGCCGGCCATGCCAGGGCATCAGATTGCCGCCCACCCAGCCGGTGACGACGGCTGCGATCACCGTCCCGGCGAACAACCAGTGAAACAGCCGCAGCGGCGCATCCCAGAGTTTGATATGGCCCGACATCTCCATCCCCTCGCCATCCGAACACCCACGGCCCCCGGCCGCGACACGCAGGGTACCAGCCGGCCCGGTGACAGGCAGCTGCGAAAAAGCCGCACCTGGACGTATCCGCCCGGCCGCACCAGCATGGACGCCCGTCAACGACATGCGTATGATTGCGCCCCGCAACGCATCCGTAGCTCAGCTGGATAGAGTACTGCCCTCCGAAGGCAGTGATCATCGAGTTGAGAAGGGTGCAGGCTAGTGGTCAAATAGTTCGCCGCAACACATACGCACCTGTAGCTCAGCTGGATAGAGTATTGCCCTCCGAAGGCAAGGGTCGTGGGTTCGAATCCCGCCAGGTGCGCCATATCCTCTTGATTCAATGGTTTTTTTCTAAGGCTTCGCCGCTTCCGCTGCTGAATCGGCGCCCTCCAGCAAAATTCCCTTGATGCCAGCTCTCAGGCTGCGATGAGCACTGCCCTCAGTGTCATCTAGCGGCGGCTTTTCAGGCTGTGCCAATTCTGTGCCCAAAGCGTGCCGCACGGTGAGATGGCATGCCGGTTACTTCGCAGAGATTGAGTATTAGCCACAATCGGGCACAACTCCCAACCCATCTGAAAGCACCTAAGCAGAAGGGGCCTTTCGGCCCCTTCGTTACTTTAGTTGTTGAGCATGCTCTCCAGCTTTTCGATCAGGAAGTCCAGCGGGCTGCGCCCCTCCAACCGTTTCTCGAAGACCTCATTACGGTGATAGGCGACCCAGGTATCGAGCGCCTGGCGGTTGTTCTTCTCGTAGCCGGAGCCAAGGATGCAGACCAGTTCATTGCCGTTGGGGCTCTCGAGGTAGTGGCTCATGGCAGAAGCCAAATGCTTCAAGTACTGGTGTTCACGAGCTTCTATCGCCGGATGCAGGTACGTGACGCTGCTGCGGTTGATCAATTTCATGTGAGTACTCCTCAGTCCTTCAAATTGGCTTGGATCAGATTGTCGAAGGCGCTTCCGTCACGTCGGGTCAAGTTAGGCACGTAGCGCGAGTAGACGCGGAACAGCATCTCTGTAGTTGTGTGGCCCATCTGCCGGGCAATCCACTCCGGGTTTTCGCCTGCAGCCAGCCAAAGGGTCGCAGCCGTATGGCGGGTCTGGTAAGGGCGTCGCTGGCGCAGCCCCAGATGACGCAGCAGCGGAAACCAAACCCTGTTGTTGATGTTGCGGTACGAAAAAGGCGTACCTTCCCGAGAACAGAAGACGAACTGACCACTCCCCGTCTTCTTCTGCTGATCGAGCAGGGCCTTGTACACCGGGCCAGACATGTCGATTTCGCGTTGCGAGCCGTCATTCTTCGTGTAGTCGAGCCGGCCACCGACCCAAGTTTCGCGGATAAGGATTTGCCGCCTCTGAAAGTCGACGAATTTCCACTGCAGGCCGTCGACTTCTCCCGTGCGCATCCCGGTGAAGAAGCGCACCGTGTAGTAGTTGCGGAAGTCCTCGCGCACGGCACCGAGAATCTGCAGCACTTCATCCAGAGTGAACGGCTCCACATCGGTCTTGGGAACCTTCAGCGATTTGATGTTGAGGTACGGTGAAGTAAACTCAAACCGGTCAGCCGCCTCACTAAGGATCATGCGCAATGGCGTCATGATGTGGTTGATTCGCGTCGCTGACAGAGCCTGCCCCTTCAGCCCGGGAACTTTGCCGAGTGCCGAGCGGAAGGACAGGATTTCTGCCTTGGTGATGGCGCTGACTTCTTGTCTGCCGAATGTTGGTAGCAGGTATTTATCAAGGGTCTGACGTACCGTCGTTGTATGTGTGTCGCGCCACTCCACACGCTTTTCGTCGAACCAGCGTTCGGCGAAGTCCCTAAATGGTGGAGTCTTCAATATCGCGCAGCCAGCCCGCAGTCTTGCGAACTCCTGAACCTTGCTGCTTTGCGGAAAGTAAGTGGCATAGTCGAAGCTTCCCAGCGTGATTTCTGCCTCGATACGCTCAAGGATTTTCTCCAGCTTTTTTCGATTGGCCGGCGTATCAGGCAACGTGGTTTGCTCACGGCAGCGTTTGTCCAGATAAGTGAAGTCGAAGAACAACTTCTCGTTGTCGGCACGGGCACGAATCTTACCCATGGCAAATGCCTCCGCCGGCCATAGGTATCAAACTGGAGGTGCGGGAATGCTTCTGCATGTCCTTTTCGATGGCCTCCCAAATGAACAGGATCTTTCGACCACCAAACGGGCGGAAGTAATGGATGCCTTCGAGCAGTACCGAGTCCTTCAGGCGGTTACGGATGGTGCGCACGTCGTACTTCATACGCGTGGCCAGCTCCTCGGTGGTCAGATAGGTGTGAGACATAGCAATGCCCTCTCTGCTAAATTGAACGACAGCGGATTCTTATGAGCTCCTGATAGCTCATAATGATCTCCTGAAGATCAATATAACGCTCATTTTGGGCTTTGCAAGTACAAAATGATCTCTAGAAGATCATTTTTTGGAGATTGAGATGGTCAAGTGCCATTTATCTCGCCTACTCGGTGAGCGGAAATTGAAGATAAGTGACGTGGTTAGGGACACGGGGATCAACCGCGGAACCCTCACGCGGCTCTATCACGAGACCGCGCAACGGGTGGAGCTCAAGGACCTGGAGACGATCTGCCAGTACCTGAACTGTGAGGTGGGTGAGTTGCTGGAACTGCAGGATGATCCGGAGGGCTGAATGCCCTCCGGACTTGGTCAGGCACGGAAATGCCAGTCGATGGAAGCCATCAGCATCAGGTAGCGCAGGGCTGCGCCGGAGTGATGGTTCTGCTTAGCCTCACCCTTCAGTTCAAGTTTCGCCCTGATGCCCAAATGTGGATTCGCTACATCGCTATTCTCTGGCGCGTGCTGACTGAACGGCCGACGAGTGTTTCCGAATTGCTGACGCCAGTATGTTGGCGCTGATGGAAAATTGACCCACCCTGCCGATTGAAATTTGACCCAGGGCGGATTGCTGATTTTGTTACCAGCAACTGTGGATAAGTCTACCAGCGCAGCTGCTTTTGCCCCCACTCCTTCGCTAGCCCAGTTCAGTTGTTTAAGACCTGCCACACGCAGCCACGTAGCAGGCCGTCGTCGCCATGAAATCAGAACGGCTCATCGTCCTCCGGTTCCTGGCCGCCCTTACGCTTTCGCTCCCGTGATTTGATCTTGGCCTGGGCCGCCAAGCTACTGTGTTGCAGGCGATAGGACTCGTTACCGGTTTCGACGATGTGGCAGTGGTGGGTCAGCCGATCCAGCAGGGCG
>NZ_FORS01000001.1 GCF_900114065.1 Stutzerimonas kunmingensis | reverse complement strand
GACCACCTGTACCGGTGTCGAAATGTTCCGCAAGCTGCTCGACGAAGGTCGTGCCGGTGAGAACTGCGGCGTTCTGCTGCGTGGTACCAAGCGTGATGACGTCGAGCGTGGCCAGGTTCTGGCCAAGCCGGGCACCATCAAGCCGCACACCAAGTTCGAAGCCGAAGTGTACGTTCTGTCCAAGGAAGAGGGTGGTCGTCACACCCCGTTCTTCAAGGGCTATCGTCCGCAGTTCTACTTCCGTACCACCGACGTGACTGGTTCGTGCGAACTGCCGGAAGGCGTTGAGATGGTAATGCCGGGCGACAACGTGAAAATGGTTGTCACCCTGATCAAGCCGATCGCCATGGAAGACGGCCTGCGCTTCGCAATTCGCGAAGGTGGTCGTACCGTTGGTGCCGGCGTGGTTGCCAAGATCGTCGAGTAATAATTGACGATGATGAAAAAGGCCCCCTCGGGGGCCTTTTTCTATTGTTGATCATTTATTGACACCCTATGGGCGCATCCGTACAATTGCGCCTCCTTTTACCGGGGGTATTGCGCCTGGTAGGGTGGCTACTTGGAGTCTGAGGTCAAAATGCAAAACCAACAAATCCGTATTCGGTTGAAGGCTTTTGACCATCGCCTGATCGATCAATCAACCCAGGAAATCGTGGAAACCGCGAAACGTACTGGTGCTCAGGTGCGTGGTCCGATTCCGCTGCCAACCCGCAAAGAGCGGTTCACTGTGCTGGTCTCCCCGCACGTCAATAAAGACGCGCGCGATCAGTATGAAATTCGAACCCACAAGCGTGTGCTGGACATTGTTCAGCCGACCGACAAAACCGTCGATGCGCTGATGAAGCTCGATCTTGCGGCTGGTGTGGAAGTGCAGATCAGCCTCGGCTAAAACCTGAGAGTTTTAGTCGTGTAACGCTCTGAAATGGGCGGCCATAGCGGGTGAAAGCCCCGTACACTCAAGAGGTTTCAAAATGACTATTGGTGTAGTCGGTCGCAAATGCGGTATGACCCGCGTTTTCACCGAGGATGGTGTCTCTATTCCGGTTACGGTCATCGAGATCGAGCCGAATCGCGTCACTCAGTTCAAAAATGAAGAGAGCGATGGCTATCGTGCAGTGCAGGTCACTGTCGGCGAGCGTCGCGCGTCCCGTGTTACCAAGGCTCAGGCCGGCCACTTCGCTAAAGCGAATGTTGCTGCTGGTCGTGGCGTCTGGGAATTCCGCCTCGATGGCGAGGAGTTCCAGGCTGGTGACCAGATCAACGCTGAGATTTTCCAGGCTGGGCAGATGGTGGATGTCACCGGTCAGTCCAAGGGTAAAGGCTTCGCCGGTACCATCAAGCGCTGGAACTTCCGTGGTCAGGACAATACCCACGGTAACTCCGTATCCCACCGCGTCCCGGGCTCTATCGGTCAGTGCCAGACCCCAGGTCGTGTATTCAAGGGCAAGAAGATGTCCGGGCACATGGGCGCCGAGCGCGTAACCGTGCAGTCTCTGGAAATCGTGCGTGTCGATGCTGAGCGGAATCTGCTTTTGGTGAAGGGCGCAGTGCCCGGTGCCACTGGTGGTGACGTGCTCGTGCGTCCGGCCGCCAAGGCTCGCGGTTAAGGGGGAGTTCACATGCAATTGAATGTAAATGGCGCACAAGCCATCGAAGTCTCCGATCGCACCTTTGGTGGTGAGTTCAACGAGACGCTGGTGCACCAGGCAGTCGTCGCCTACATGGCCGGCGGTCGTCAGGGTAGCAAGCAGCAGAAAACCCGCTCCGATGTGTCCGGTGGTGGCAAGCGTCCGTGGCGCCAGAAGGGCACAGGTCGTGCTCGTGCTGGTACCAGTCGTGGCCCGATCTGGCGTGGCGGTGGCGTAACTTTCGCCGCTCGCCCGCAGAATCATGATCAGAAGCTGAACAAGAAGATGTATCGCGCTGCGCTGCGCTCCATTCTTGCTGAGCTGGTCCGCTCCGAGCGTCTGGTTGTTGTAGAAGATTTCGCCGTCGACGCGCCGAAAACCAAAGTGCTTGCTAGCAAGCTCAATGGTATGGGCCTGAGCGATGTGCTGATCGTTTCCGATGCTGTCGATCAGAACCTGTACCTGGCTGCGCGCAACCTGCCGCATGTCGATGTGCGTGATGTCCAGGGTTCCGATCCGGTCAGCCTGATCGCCTATGACAAGGTGTTGATCACCGTGTCGGCTGTGAAGAAATTCGAGGAGCTGCTGGGATGAACCAGGAACGCGTATTCAAAGTCCTGCTTGGTCCGCACGTCTCTGAGAAGGCTACCGTGCTGGCTGACAGCAAGAAGCAATTCGTTTTCAAGGTTGCGACCGACGCAACCAAGCTGGAAATCAAGAAGGCTGTTGAGAGCCTGTTCGACGTGAAGGTCGCCGCCGTCAACACCCTGAACGTTCAGGGCAAGACCAAGCGTACCGCTCGCGGTCTGGGCAAGCGCAACGACTGGAAGAAGGCATATATCGCGCTTCAGCCGGGCCAGGATCTCGATTTCTCCGGCAGTGCTGAGTAAGGAAGGGGTGCATCATGGCAATCGTTAAATGCAAACCGACTTCCGCGGGCCGCCGTTTTGTGGTCAAGGTGGTCAATCAGGAGCTGCACAAAGGCGCTCCTTACGCACCGCTGCTCGAGAAGAAGTCGAAGACTGGCGGCCGTAACAACAACGGTCGTATCACCACTCGCCACATTGGTGGTGGTCACAAGCAGCATTACCGTCTGGTTGATTTTCGTCGCAACAAGGATGGCATTCCTGCCATCGTCGAGCGTATCGAATATGACCCGAACCGTACTGCGCACATTGCGCTGCTGAAATATGCCGATGGTGAGCGTCGCTACATCATCGCGCCGAAGGGTGTAAGCGCTGGCGATCAGCTGGTCTCGGGCATCAATGCTCCGATCAAGGCTGGCAACAGCCTGCCGCTGCGCAACATCCCGCTGGGTTCTACCGTTCACGGTGTCGAGCTCAAGCCGGGTAAGGGTGCTCAGATCGCTCGCTCCGCTGGCGCTTCGGCTCAGCTGGTTGCTCGCGAGGGTTCCTACGTGACGCTGCGTCTGCGCTCCGGCGAGATGCGCAAGGTGCTGGCCGAGTGCCGTGCGACCCTGGGCGAGGTCTCGAACTCCGAGCACAGCCTGCGTTCGCTGGGCAAGGCAGGGGCTAAGCGCTGGAAGGGCATTCGTCCTACCGTTCGTGGTGTCGCGATGAACCCGGTCGATCACCCGCACGGTGGTGGTGAAGGTCGTACCTCCGGTGGTCGTCATCCGGTGTCGCCATGGGGCTTCCCGACTAAGGGCGCGAAGACCCGCACTAACAAGCGCACCGATAACATGATTGTCCGTCGTCGCAAGTAACTAGAGGGATACGACAGTGCCGCGTTCTCTGAAAAAAGGTCCTTTTATCGATCTTCACCTACTGAAGAAGGTCGAAGCGGCGGTGGAAAAGAGCGATCGTAAGCCAGTTAAAACCTGGTCGCGTCGTTCGATGATCCTGCCGCAAATGGTCGGTCTGACCATCGCTGTACATAACGGTCGTCAACATGTACCGGTCCTCGTGTCCGAAGACATGGTCGGCCACAAACTCGGCGAGTTCGCTGCAACCCGTACATATCGCGGGCATGTGGCGGACAAGAAAGGCAAGCGCTAAGGGGTAAGGAAAGATGGAAGTAGCCGCTAAGTTGTCGGGCGCTCGCATCTCCGCCCAGAAAGCCCGCCTGGTCGCCGACCAGATCCGCGGGAAGAAGGTGGGCGAAGCGCTCAACCTCCTGGCTTTCAGTAGCAAGAAAGCCGCCGAGATCATGAAGAAAGTGCTGGAGTCGGCCGTTGCCAACGCCGAGCACAACGAAGGCGCAGATGTGGATGACTTGAAAGTCTCCACGGTCTTCGTCAACGAGGGGCGTTCGCTTAAGCGCATCATGCCGCGTGCCAAAGGCCGCGCTGATCGCATCGTCAAGCGGTCTTGCCATATCACTGTCAAGGTTGCGGACAAGTAACGGAGTCGATCAGATGGGTCAGAAAGTACATCCCACTGGCATTCGCCTGGGAATCGTCAAGGAGCACACCTCCGTCTGGTACGCAGACGGCCGTACGTATGCAGACTATCTGCTTGCAGATCTGAACGTGCGTGAGTACCTCCAAGACAAATTAAAAAGCGCGTCCGTAAGCCGTATCGATATCCATCGCCCGGCTCAAACCGCACGCATCACCATCCACACCGCTCGTCCCGGCATTGTGATCGGCAAGAAGGGTGAGGATGTTGAGAAGCTGCGTCAGGACCTGACCAAGCAAATGGGTGTGCCGGTGCACATCAATATCGAAGAGATCCGCAAGCCGGAGCTCGACGCAATGCTGGTTGCACAGAGCGTAGCTCAGCAGCTGGAGCGTCGCGTGATGTTCCGTCGCGCCATGAAGCGCGCCGTACAGAACGCCATGCGCATTGGTGCCAAAGGCATCAAGATCCAGGTCAGTGGTCGTCTGGGTGGGGCTGAAATTGCCCGTACCGAGTGGTATCGCGAAGGTCGTGTGCCTCTGCACACCCTGCGTGCCGATATCGATTACAACACTTACGAAGCGCACACCACTTACGGTGTGATCGGCGTGAAGGTGTGGATCTTCAAGGGCGAAGTAATTGGTGGTCGCCATGAAGAGCTCAAGCCTCAAGCGCCTGCTCCTCGTAAAAAAGCTGCTAAGTAAGGGGTACGCCAAATGTTGCAACCCAAGCGTACAAAATTCCGCAAGCAGATGACCGGCCACAACCGTGGTCTGGCTCAGCGCGGTAGCAAGGTCAGCTTCGGCGAATTCGCGCTGAAGTCTGTTTCCCGTGGTCGTCTGACCGCGCGTCAGATCGAGGCTGCACGTCGTGCGCTCACCCGTCACGTAAAGCGTGGCGGAAAGATCTGGATCCGCGTGTTCCCCGACAAGCCTGTAACCAAGAAGCCTCTGGAAGTCCGGATGGGTAAAGGTAAGGGTAGCGTCGAGTACTGGGTAGCCCAGATTCAGCCGGGCAAGGTCCTCTACGAGATCGAGGGTGTTTCCGAAGAGCTGGCGCGTGAGGCTTTCGCCCTGGCCGCTGCAAAGCTGCCGCTCGCCACCTCCTTTGTTAAGCGGACGGTGATGTGATGAAAGCGAATGAACTTCGTGAAAAATCCGTTGAGCAGCTGAACGAGCAACTGCTCGAGCTGCTGCGGGACCAGTTCAATCTGCGTATGCAGAAAGCGACTGGCCAGTTGGGGCAGTCTCACCTGCTCTCGCAAGTCAAGCGCGACATCGCTCGTGTCAAGACTGTGCTCAACCAGCAGGCAGGTAAGTGATCATGGCTGAAGCTCAGAAAACCGTCCGCACGCTGACCGGTCGTGTCGTCAGCGACAAGATGGACAAGACCATCACCGTTCTGATCGAGCGTCGCGTAAAGCACCCGATCTACGGTAAATACGTGAAGCGTTCGACCAAACTGCACGCCCACGACGAAACCAACCAGTGCCGTATCGGCGACAAGGTCACCATCCGCGAGACTCGTCCGCTGGCAAAGACCAAGTCCTGGATGCTGGTTGACGTCGTTGAACGCGCCGTCGAAGTCTAAGGGCTAGGGGTCGGAGAAATTATATGATTCAGACTCAATCCATGCTCGATGTGGCTGATAACAGTGGCGCTCGTCGCGTCATGTGTATCAAGGTGCTCGGCGGTTCCCACCGCCGTTACGCCGGCATCGGCGACATTATCAAGGTAACCGTCAAGGAAGCGATTCCTCGTGGCAAGGTCAAGAAAGGCCAGGTGATGACCGCTGTTGTGGTTCGCACTCGTCACGGTGTTCGTCGTCCCGATGGCTCCATCATTCGCTTCGATGGCAATGCTGCTGTTCTGCTGAACAACAAGCAGGAGCCTATCGGCACCCGTATCTTTGGGCCGGTGACGCGTGAACTTCGTACCGAGAAGTTCATGAAGATCGTCTCGCTCGCCCCTGAAGTGCTGTAAGGAGTAGCCGCATGCAAAAGATTCGTCGCAACGACGAGATCATCGTCATCGCCGGCAAAGACAAAGGCAAGCGCGGTAAGGTGCTGAAGGTCCTCGCGGACGACCGTCTGGTCGTTGGCGGGATCAATCTCGTGAAGCGCCATACCAAGCCTAACCCGATGTCCGGCGTTCAGGGCGGTATCGTCGAGAAGGAGGCGCCTTTGCACGTCTCTAACGTCGCCATTTTCAACGGTGAGACCAACAAGGCAGACCGCGTTGGTTTCAAGGTTGAAGAAGGCAAGAAAATTCGTGTCTTCAAGTCGACCCAGAAGCCGGTTGACGCTTGAGACTGCTAGGTAGATAACCATGGCACGACTAAAAGAAGTTTATCGGAAGGAAATCGCGCCCAAGCTGAAGGAAGAACTGAAGCTTGGCAACGTGATGGAAGTTCCGCGTATCACCAAGATCACCCTCAACATGGGTATCGGCGAAGCGATCGGTGACAAGAAGATCATCGATAATGCTGTTGCCGATCTGGAAAAGATCACCGGCCAGAAGGTTGTAGTGACTCACGCTCGCAAGTCCATCGCAGGCTTCAAAGTCCGCGAAGGCTGGCCGATCGGTGTCAAGGTCACGCTGCGCAGTGATCGTATGTATGAGTTCCTGGATCGACTGCTTTCGATCTCCCTGCCGCGCGTGCGTGACTTCCGCGGCCTGAATGCCAAGTCCTTCGATGGCCGCGGCAACTACAGTATGGGCGTCAAAGAGCAGATCATCTTCCCGGAAATCGATTACGACAAGATCGATGCCCTGCGTGGTCTGGACATCACTCTGACCACTACTGCTCGGACGGATGAAGAAGGTCGCGCTCTGCTGCGTGCTTTCAACTTCCCGTTCCGTAACTGATTGGAGTAGGCACATGGCTAAGCAAAGCATGAAGAACCGTGAGCTGAAGCGTCAGCAAACGGTCGCCAAGTTCGCCCAGAAGCGTGCTGCACTGAAAGCAATCATCGCAAGCCCGGAGTCCTCTCCGGAAGCGCGCTGGGAAGCTCAGGTCGCACTGCAGAAGCAGCCTCGTGACGCAAGCGCTTCGCGCCTGCGCAACCGCTGCCGTCTGACTGGTCGTCCGCACGGCGTTTACCGCAAGTTCGGCCTCGCGCGCAATATGCTGCGTCAGGCTGCAATGCGTGGTGACGTGCCGGGTCTGGTTAAGGCCAGCTGGTAATAAAAGCATCCAGGGCCCTGCGGGTCCTGTTTGTTTTTCGCTCAAGCCCCTCATGGGGCTTGATTCGTTTCTGGCAACTCTCTAGAATGCCCGGCTCGCCTGAGCCTTGCATTTTTTGTGGGGTTTGCCTGTTGGCGACACGAGCCGTCCAAGGCTTATTTTTTTGTATTAGGAGCTAAGAGCCCATGAGTATGCAGGACCCGTTAGCGGACATGCTAACTCGTATCCGTAATGCCCAGATGGCCGAAAAGTCCGTCGTAAGCATGCCGTCTTCCACTCTGAAGGTGGCTGTTGCCAACGTTCTTCAAGGTGAAGGCTATATCGCGGGATACCAGGTCAGTGGCGACGCCAAGCCGCAACTGTCCATCGAGCTGAAGTATTTCGAAGGCCGTCCGGTCATCGAAGAGCTCAAGCGCGTAAGTCGTCCTGGCCTGCGCCAGTACAAATCCGTTGACCAGTTGCCGAAAGTACGTGGCGGTTTGGGTGTGTCGATTGTCTCCACCAACAAGGGTGTGATGACTGATCGGGCTGCTCGGGCTGCTGGTGTTGGCGGCGAAGTGCTCTGCACTGTGTTCTAAGGGGGGATAAGCATGTCTCGCGTTGCTAAGAACCCCGTCAAGCTGCCTGCTGGCGTCGAAATCAAGATGTCTGGTCAGCAGCTTTCGGTGAAGGGCGCAAAAGGCGCTCTCGAACTGAATGTTCATCCGTCCGTGGAGGTCATCCAGGAGTCTGGTGAGCTGCGTTTTGCTGGCCGTAATGGCGATCAGCAAACTCGCGCCATGGCCGGCACTACTCGTGCACTGGTCAACAACATGGTGATCGGCGTCAGTCAAGGCTTCGAGCGCAAGCTTCAGCTGGTTGGTGTTGGTTACAAGGCGCAAGCCAAAGGTCAAGTGCTGTCCCTGGCTCTCGGTTTCTCGCATCCGGTGGATTACGAACTGCCGCAAGGCGTTACCGCTGAGACCCCCAGCCAGACCGATATCCTGATCAAGGGTGTCGACAAGCAACTGGTCGGTCAGGTGGCTGCTGAAATCCGCGACTTCCGTCGCCCTGAGCCTTACAAGGGCAAAGGCGTGCGGTACTCGGATGAAGTAGTCCGTCGCAAAGAAGCTAAGAAGAAGTAGGGCATAGCAAATGAGCGTAAAGAAAGAAACTCGTCTGCGTCGCGCTCGCAAGGCACGCCTGAAGATGCGCGAGCTGGAAACCGTACGCCTCTGCGTGTACCGCTCTTCCCAGCACATCTACGCCCAGGTCCTTTCGGCCGACGGCGGCAAGGTCCTGGCCAGCGCCTCGACTCTGGACAAAGAACTGCGTGACGCCGCCACCGGCAACGTCGACGCTGCCAAGAAAGTCGGTCAGCTGGTCGCTGAGCGCGCGAAAGCCGCAGGTGTCACTCAGGTGGCGTTCGACCGTTCTGGCTTCAAGTACCACGGTCGTGTCAAGGCACTGGCTGAAGCTGCTCGTGAAGGCGGGCTGGAGTTCTAAGTTATGGCGAATAACGAGCAAAAGCGCGACGAAGGCTACATCGAGAAGCTGGTTCAAGTTAACCGCGTCGCAAAAACTGTAAAAGGTGGTCGTATCTTCACCTTCACCGCGCTGACTGTGGTCGGTGATGGCAAGGGTCGTGTCGGCTTCGGTCGTGGCAAGTCCCGTGAAGTACCGGCTGCTATTCAAAAGGCTATGGAGGCGGCTCGCCGCAACATGATCCAGGTCGACCTGAATGGCACTACTCTGCAGTACGCCACCAAGGCCGCGCATGGCGCGTCCAAGGTCTACATGCAGCCTGCCTCCGAGGGTACCGGCGTGATTGCCGGTGGTGCCATGCGCGCCATTCTGGAAGTTGCTGGCGTTCAGAACGTACTGGCCAAGTGCTACGGCTCTACCAACCCGGTCAACGTGGTTCACGCCACCTTTAAGGGTCTGAAGGCGATGCAGTCGCCTGAGTCGATTGCTGCCAAGCGTGGCAAGAGCGTCGAGGAGATTTCCTGATCATGGCTAACACCGTCAAGGTCACGCTGATCAAGAGTGTCAGCGGTCGTATCCCCAATCACAAGCTGTGCGTCAAGGGTCTTGGCCTGCGTCGCATTGGTCACACCGTCGAGGTTCAGGATACTCCTGAAAATCGCGGCATGATCAACAAGGCTTATTACATGCTCCGTGTGGAGGGCTAAGCCATGCAACTGAACGATCTGCGTTCTGCGCCGGGTGCCCGTCGCGAAAAGCTGCGTCCCGGTCGTGGTATCGGTAGTGGCCTGGGCAAGACCTGTGGCCGTGGTCACAAGGGTCAGACCTCTCGTTCCGGCGGCAAGATCGCTCCCGGTTTCGAGGGTGGTCAGCAGCCTCTGCATCGTCGTCTGCCGAAGTTCGGTTTCGTTTCGCTGAAAGCCATGGATCGCGCTGAGGTTCGTACCTCTGAGTTGGCCAAGGTGGAAGGTGATGTCGTTACCGTGCAAAGCCTGAAAGACGCCAACGTAATCAACCAGAACGTACAGCGCGTGAAAATCATGCTGTCGGGCGAGGTTGGTCGTGCGGTTACTCTCAAGGGTATCGCAGCCACCAAAGGTGCGCGTGCGGCTATCGAAGCAGCTGGCGGCAAGTTCGAGGAATAAATGGCTAAGCAAGGTGCTCTCTCCGCGCTGAGTAATGGTGGTCTGTCCGAACTCTGGGCTCGTCTGCGCTTTCTGTTCATGGCGATCATCGTCTATCGGATTGGCGCACACATCCCTGTTCCCGGGATAAATCCCGATCGGCTGGCCGAGCTGTTCCGTCAGAACGAGGGGACCATCCTTAGCTTGTTCAACATGTTTTCCGGTGGTGCGCTGGAGCGCATGAGTATTTTTGCTTTGGGGATCATGCCGTACATTTCGGCATCGATCATCATGCAGCTCATGACCGCTGTCAGCCCACAGCTGGAGCAGTTGAAGAAAGAAGGTGAGGCCGGTCGTCGCAAGATCAGTCAGTACACGCGTTACGGTACGCTCGTGCTGGCCATCGTTCAGGCGATCGGTATGTCGGTCGGGTTGGCGGGGCAAGGTGTCGCGTTCAGCAACGATTTCGGCTTCTACTTCGTGGCCATCACGACGTTCGTGTCTGGTGCTATGTTCATGATGTGGCTGGGTGAGCAGATCACCGAGCGTGGCGTTGGCAACGGTATCTCGATGTTGATCTTCGCAGGTATCGTCGCCGGCTTGCCGGGTGCGCTCGGTCAGTCGTTCGAGTCTGCTCGCCAGGGCGATATCAATATCATCGCGCTGCTCGCTGTCGGCCTGCTCGCTGTAGCGATCATCGGTTTCGTGGTGTTTATCGAGCGTGGTCAGCGCCGTATCGCGGTTCACTACGCGAAGCGTCAGCAGGGCCGTAAGGTCTTTGCCGCGCAGACCAGTCACTTGCCGTTGAAGGTGAATATGGCGGGGGTCATCCCGGCTATCTTTGCCAGCAGCATTCTGCTGTTCCCGGCTTCGCTGGGGCAGTGGTTCGGTCAGTCAGAGAGCATGGGCTGGTTGGCTGACATTTCGCAGGCGATCGCGCCCGGGCAGCCGTTGAACATTCTGCTGTTCAGTGCCGGGATCATCTTCTTCTGCTTCTTCTATACGGCATTGATGTTCAATCCGAAAGACGTAGCAGAGAACCTGAAGAAGTCTGGCGCGTTTATTCCCGGGATTCGTCCTGGTGAGCAGTCGGCTCGCTACATTGATGGCGTGTTGACTCGTTTGACCATGTTCGGCGCCCTGTACATGACGGCTGTCTGCCTGCTGCCACAGTTTCTTGTGGTTGCAGCCAACGTGCCGTTCTACCTTGGTGGGACCTCGTTGCTGATCGTGGTTGTGGTTGTAATGGACTTCATGTCCCAAGTGCAGTCACACCTCATGTCGCACCAGTACGATTCCCTGATGAAGAAAGCCAACCTGAAGGGCTACGGCAGTGGAATGCTCCGCTGAGGTGGCTCGTAAGGTTCTAGGAGTTGGTGATGAAAGTTCGTGCATCGGTTAAAAAGCTGTGCCGTAACTGCAAGATCATCCGTCGCGACGGTGTCGTGCGCGTGATCTGTAGCGCAGAACCGCGTCACAAGCAGCGCCAAGGCTGATTGTGTAAGGCGTTATAACCCGGCAGCTAGTGCGCTGCCGGGTTGAATATTTGTTATTACAGCGTTAATATCTCGCGCCCTTTTCTTGGCTTCCGGGGCGTAGGTAGCTGTCAATTGGAGTTTCACTGAATGGCCCGTATTGCAGGCGTCAACATTCCGGATAACAAGCACACTGTTATCTCGCTGACCTACATCTACGGTGTTGGTCGCACCCGTGCACAGGAAATCTGTGCTGCTACCGGTGTGAATCCGGCAGCGAAGATCAAGGATCTTTCCGACGAGCAGGTCGAACTGCTGCGTGGCGAAGTCGGCAAGTTCATCGTTGAAGGCGACCTGCGTCGCGAAGTCAACATGAAAATCAAGCGCTTGATGGACCTGGGTTGCTATCGCGGCCTGCGTCATCGTCGTGGTCTGCCGGTTCGCGGTCAGCGTACCAAGACCAACGCACGTACCCGTAAGGGCCCGCGCAAGCCGATCCGCAAGTAATCGCGTTAGCGAATCGACAGGAATTTAGTCATGGCAAAACCTGCTGCTCGTCCTCGTAAAAAAGTCAAAAAGACAGTGGTTGATGGCATCGCCCACATCCACGCGTCTTTCAACAACACCATCGTGACCATCACCGATCGTCAGGGCAATGCGTTGTCCTGGGCTACTTCGGGTGGTTCCGGTTTCCGCGGCTCGCGTAAGAGCACTCCGTTCGCTGCCCAGATCGCTGCAGAGCGCGCTGGCCAGGCTGCGCTGGAGTACGGCCTGAAGAACCTCGACGTCAACGTCAAGGGCCCAGGTCCGGGTCGGGAGTCCGCCGTGCGTGCTTTGAACGCATGTGGTTATAAAATCGCCAGCATCACCGACGTGACGCCTATCCCGCATAACGGGTGCCGTCCGCCGAAGAAGCGCCGCGTGTAATCAGGAGACAGTGAAGAATGGCTCGTTATATTGGTCCCAAGTGCAAACTGTCTCGTCGTGAAGGCACCGATCTCTTCCTGAAGAGTGGTGCGCGCGCGCTCGAATCCAAGTGCAATATCGAAACCCCGCCGGGTGTTCACGGTCAGCGTCGCGGACGTCTGTCCGATTACGGCACCCAGCTGCGTGAAAAGCAGAAGGTACGCCGCATCTACGGTGTGCTGGAGCGTCAGTTCAGTGGTTATTACAAGGAAGCGGCCAGCCGTAAGGGCGCTACCGGTGAGAATCTGCTGCAGCTGCTCGAGTGCCGTCTGGACAACGTCGTGTATCGCATGGGCTTCGGCTCTACTCGTGCCGAATCGCGTCAGCTGGTCTCGCACAAGTCAATCAGCGTCAACGGTCAGACCGTGAACATTCCGTCTTACCAGGTCAAGGCCGGTGACGTAGTGGCTGTTCGTGAGAAGTGCCGTAACCAGCTGCGTATCGCCCAGGCCCTCGAACTGTGCGCTCAGCGCGGTCGCGTTGAATGGGTCGAAGTAGATGCCGACAAGAAATCCGGTGTTTTCAAGAATGTTCCGGCTCGCAGCGATCTGTCCGCCGACATCAACGAAAACCTGATTGTCGAGCTCTACTCCAAGTAAGGGCTAGAAAATAGGTGTATCCATGCAGAGTTCGGTAAATGAGTTCCTGACCCCCCGCCATATCGATGTGCAGGTGGTCAGTCCGACCCGTGCCAAGATCACTCTCGAGCCCCTCGAGCGTGGTTTTGGCCACACCCTTGGCAACGCGCTGCGTCGTATTCTGTTGTCCTCCATGCCCGGCTGCGCTGTGGTCGAGGCCGAGATCGACGGTGTGCTCCACGAGTACAGCGCCATCGAGGGCGTGCAGGAAGATGTCATCGAAATCCTGCTCAACCTCAAAGGTATCGCCATCAAGCTGCACGGCCGTGATGAAGTGACCTTGAGCCTGGTGAAGAAGGGCGCGGGCGCTGTTACCGCTGCCGATATCCAGCTGGATCACGATGTCGAAATCGTCAATGGCGATCACCTGATCGCCAATCTGGCGGCCAACGGCTCGCTCAACATGAAGCTCAAGGTCGCTCGCGGCCGCGGTTACGAGCCTGCTGATGCGCGTCAGAGCGATGAAGACGAGAGCCGTAGCATCGGTCGTCTGCAGCTCGACGCCACTTTCAGCCCGGTTCGTCGCGTGGCTTACGTGGTCGAGAATGCTCGTGTCGAGCAGCGCACCAACCTGGACAAACTGGTCATTGACCTGGAAACCAACGGCACCCTGGATCCCGAAGAGGCGATCCGTCGTGCAGCGACCATCCTGCAGCAACAGCTGGCTGCGTTCGTCGACCTCAAAGGCGACAGCGAGCCGGTTGTAATCGAGCAGGAAGACGAGATCGATCCGATCCTGTTACGTCCGGTTGATGACCTGGAGCTGACCGTACGTTCGGCCAACTGCCTGAAGGCGGAAAACATCTACTACATTGGTGATCTGATTCAGCGCACCGAAGTAGAGCTGTTGAAGACGCCGAATCTGGGCAAGAAGTCCCTGACTGAGATCAAGGACGTTCTGGCTTCGCGTGGTTTGTCCCTCGGTATGCGTCTGGATAACTGGCCGCCGGCAAGTCTCAAGAAGGACGATAAGGCCACTGCCTGATCGCCCCCAGTAACCGAACTGAACGTTTGGTAAGGAATTTCAATCATGCGTCATCGTAAAAGTGGCCGTCACCTGAGCCGCACCAGCGCCCACCGCAAGGCCATGTTCCAAAACATGGCGGTGTCGCTGTTCGAGCACGAACTGATCAAGACCACCCTGCCCAAGGCCAAGGAGCTGCGTCGCGTTGCCGAGCCGCTGATCACCTTGGCTAAGGAAGACAGCGTCGCTAACCGTCGTCTGGCTTTCGACCGTACTCGTTCGAAGGCTGCCGTAGGCAAGCTGTTCAACGATCTGGGCAAGCGTTACGCCACCCGTCAGGGCGGCTATCTGCGTATCCTCAAGTGCGGCTTCCGCGCTGGTGACAACGCACCTATGGCTTACGTCGAGCTGGTTGACCGTCCGGTCACTGGTGAAGTGGAAGCCGCCGAGTAAGATCGGTAGCAGCAATTAAAAACCGAGCCTTTTGGCTCGGTTTTTTTATGCCCAAAGGATTCTGAGAGACTGGCTCTATAAGGGGCGTTGATCTTCATCATTAGTCGGCGTTGCGCTTGCTTCCTATGATGGCATTCAACCAGCAGGTACTTACCAAGACCCTGGAAGCTATTGAATACCAAGGAGCTGCAACCATGACTGACAAGCAGAAGCTCACAACCGTTGCCGGTGCGCCGGTATCCGAAAACCAGAACTCCATGACTGCGGGCCGCCGTGGTCCCATGCTGCTTCAGGACGTATGGTTTCTAGAGAAGCTCGCTCATTTCGACCGGGAGGTGATTCCGGAGCGGCGCATGCATGCGAAGGGGTCGGGGGCGTTCGGAGAATTCGTCGTCACCCATGACATCACCCGCTACACCAAAGCCAAGCTGTTTTCCGAGATCGGCAAGCGCACTCCGCTGTTCGCGCGCTTTTCGACCGTCGCAGGCGAGCGTGGTGCCGCCGATGCCGAGCGTGACATTCGTGGTTACGCACTGAAGTTCTACACCGAGCAAGGCAACTGGGACATGGTGGGCAATAACACCCCGGTGTTCTTTTTCCGCGATCCGCTGAAGTTTCCGGACCTCAACCACGCAGTAAAACGCGATCCGCGCACCAACATGCGCAGCGCGAACAACAACTGGGACTTCTGGACCGGGCTGCCTGAAGCCTTGCACCAGATCACCTATGTCATGGGCGATCGGGGCATTCCGGCGTCGTACCGCCATATGCACGGTTTCGGTTCGCACACCTACAGCTTCATCAGTCCGAACAACGAGCGTTTCTGGGTGAAGTTTCACTTTCGGACCCAGCAGGGCATCAAGAATCTCACCGACGCCGAGGCGGCAGCCATCGTTGCCAATGACCGGGAGAGTTCGCAGCGCGATCTGTTCGAGGCCATCGAGCGTGGCGAATATCCACGTTGGACGATGTATGTGCAGGTAATGGCGGAGGCCGACGCCGCCAAGGTGCCGTACCATCCGTTCGACCTCACCAAGGTCTGGCCGCATGCCGACTACCCGCTGATCGAGGTCGGCTATTACGAGCTCAACCGCAATCCCGACAACTACTTCCAGGATGTCGAGCAGGCGGCATTCACACCGGCGAATGTCGTTCCAGGCATCAGCTTCTCTCCAGACCGTATGTTGCAGGGCCGTCTTTTCTCCTACGGGGATGCGCAACGCTACCGGCTGGGGGTGAATCACCATCAGATTCCGGTCAACGCTCCGCGTTGCCCGGTCCACAGCTACCATCGCGATGGTGCCATGCGCGTAGATGGCAATCAGGGTGGTCGTCTGCATTACGAGCCGAATACCTATGGCGAGTGGCAGGAACAGCCTGACTTCAGCGAGCCACCGCTGGCTCTCGAGGAGGCGGCGGATCGTTACGACTACCGTGCCGACGACGCCGATTACTTCACTCAGCCGGGCAACCTGTTCCGCTTGATGAAGGCCGATGAACAGCAGCGGTTGTTCGAAAATACCGCACGGTCGATGCAGGGAGTGGCGCGTCATATCAAGATTCGCCACATCAGTCACTGCCTGAGGGCTGATCCGGCCTATGGAGCAGGTATTGCCGCCGCCCTGGATATTCCGCTGTCGGAAGTGCCGGCATAAGCGATTCGCGGTATCCGCAGGATCGAGAAGCCCGCAGCGAGTGCTGCGGGCTTTCTTGTTTCTTCAGCGCTATTCGTGGGGATTGTTGAGCGGCTTATCGCTCTCCTGTCCGTGTGGCAGAAGGCGATCGGCCTCTGCCGGATCGATCGCCGTCAGGCTGCCGTCGGCAGTTGCGACAAGCACGGCCTCAAGCATTTCACGCACATTGTTGCGCAGCATGCCGACAGACTTCTGGCCGCGACTGTTCAATCCGCCGATTTCCATGAGCACACTGCCGCCCAATGGGCCTGTTTCGCCGGCGGCCAGTCGCTCGGTCCTCAGCAGGCCGTAGGCGTTTCGGGCAATGCCCGGATCGCCGCCGCCGCGGCGGACATCGCCGTTGGGGGCTCATAGTAGTAGTTGGTGATTTCCATGAAGCCAAGCTGCGTGGAGCGCTGCTTCATCACGATTGCCAGCTGCTTCGACAGTGCTACCGCTTCCGGGGCGACATCCGGGAGAGTTGGCCAGGTGATAGAGCCGGTCACCTGGCGTCCCGGGCGGTTCACTTCAGGATCCACATCCTTGATTACCACGGCAGGGTTCTGATTGTGCACATCTACCAGCCAGATGGGACGGTAACGGTCATAGATGCCGCGTACCGCAACCGCTTCGGGCACCGGGTTCTGCCCCGGGTTGAAGTGCTGCTCACTGGCTAGGCCTGGATTGCAGCGTATCTGCGTGCTATTGCTCCAGTCTGTCCAGTGGTACCGGTTGATGTCGTAGCTAAATTGGCGTTGGCCGTCGGCATTGAAAGCGGTCACGTTGGCGCCGAGGTGCTGATCCAACTTGGCAGGATTCAGGGTGCCATCGGCGCGCAGGCAGTCAGCGCTGGTTTGCGGGGCGCTGAAATCCATGTTGCCGCGACTGAAACGCTCGGCGCCGTCCGGGTTGACCCTCGGCACGATCAGCCACCTGCAGATTATCCAACACCTGACGGGACAAGGCCCCGCCCGAGGCAAGGCGTTTTATCAGATTGACCGCCGCTTCGGTGCCGTGAGGTTCGTTGCCGTGCTGTTGGGTTGTGATCATTACGGCTGGTTTGTCTGAATTACTCAGCCTGGCCAGCCAGATCGGCCGGCCTTCGTTGCTGCTGCCGGCCTGTTCCAGCCGCAGGGCGTCCGGGAAGCGCCGTGACAGCGCGTTCAGTTGATCGTACAGCTGTTGGTGCTCATGAACGCCTCCAGCGAGACGTTCTGCTCATTGGGGATCCAAGGGCCGTTGGGTTGGGCGGCAGCGGCGAGACCGGGTAGCAGGCCGGCGCCAAGCAGCAGGCAGCAAGCGCAATTCGCATCAGGATTTCTCCTTATCGGGCTGGAGTGTCCCGCCCAACTGCCCGGCGGGATCCGTAGTGGACCCCGCTGCGCTTGCGCTTGTTGCCGAAACGGCTGCCGACGCGATGATCAACCCGCCGAGCCGTCGCGCTCAAGTAACGGTTTGAGGAAATGACCGGTATGAGACTGGGCCATACCTGCCACCTCTTCCGGCGTACCGCAGGCGATGATCTGGCCACCCTTCGAGCCACCTTCCGGGCCGAGATCCACCAGCCAGTCGGCCGTCTTGATGACGTCAAGGTTGTGCTCGATCACTACGACCGTATTGCCGTGGTCGCGCAAACGGTGCAGTACGTCGAGCAGCTGCTGGATATCGGCGAAATGCAGGCCGGTGGTGGGTTCGTCGAGGATGTACAGGGTCTTGCCGGTGTCACGCTTGGACAGCTCACGGGACAGCTTGACGCGCTGCGCCTCGCCGCCAGACAGCGTCGTCGCACTCTGCCCCAGCTTGATATACGACAGCCCCACATCCATCAGCGTCTGCAGTTTTCGCGCGACGGCCGGTACCGGGTCGAAGAATTCACGGGCTTCCTCGATGGTCATGTCGAGCACTTCGGTAATGCTCTTGCCCTTGTACTTCACCTCCAGCGTTTCGCGGTTGTAGCGCTTGCCCTTGCACACGTCGCAGGGCACGTAGATGTCGGGCAGGAAGTGCATTTCCACCTTGATCACGCCGTCGCCCTGGCAGGCTTCACAGCGTCCGCCCTTGACGTTGAAAGAGAAGCGGCCCGGGCCGTAGCCGCGTGAGCGCGCTTCCGGCACGCTGGCAAACAGCTCGCGAATCGGCGTGAACAGCCCCGTGTAGGTCGCCGGGTTGGAGCGCGGGGTGCGACCAATCGGGCTCTGATCTATGTCCACTACCTTGTCCAGATGCTGCAGCCCGTCGAAGCTGTCGTGCGGTGCTACTTCCAGCGTGGTCGCGCCATTGAGTGCAGTCGCCGTGATCGGGAACAGCGTGTTGTTGATCAGCGTTGATTTGCCCGAGCCCGACACACCGGTGATGCAGGTGAGCAGGCCGACCGGAATCTCCAGGTCGACGTTGCGCAGGTTGTTGCCACGCGCGCCCTTGAGCTTGAGCAGCATCTTCGGATCACGGCGGGTGCGCTCAGGCCGATAGTTGATCTTCACCCGGCCAGAGAGGTACTTGCCGGTCAGCGAATCCGGGTGCGCCATCACCTCGTCAGGTGTGCCTTCAGCGACGATGCGGCCGCCATGTATGCCGGCACCTGGACCGATGTCTACGACGTAGTCGGCGAGACGGATCGCATCCTCGTCATGCTCCACGACGATCACCGTATTGCCGATGTCGCGCAGGTGGCGAAGGGTGCCCAGCAAGCGTTCGTTGTCGCGCTGATGCAGGCCGATCGAGGGTTCGTCGAGGATGTACATCACCCCAACCAGGCCGGCGCCGATCTGACTGGCCAGGCGAATACGCTGGGCTTCGCCGCCGGACAGGGTGTCGGCGCTGCGATCCAGGGTCAGATAATCCAGGCCGACGTTGACCAGGAACTGCAGGCGTTCGCGGATCTCCTTGAGAATCTTGTCGGCGATCTCGCCGCGTCGTCCGCTGAGCGAGAGGACGCCGAAGTAGTCGGTGGCGTCGCCGATGGGCATGGCCGTGACCGCAGGCAGGGTCTTGTCGCCAACCCACACGTGGCGTGCTTCGCGGCGCAGACGCGTGCCGCGGCAGTCCGGGCAGGGCTGGGTGCTCAGGTATTTGGCGAGCTCTTCGCGAACCGAATTGGATTCGGTTTCGCGGTAGCGGCGTTCCAGGTTGGGAACGATGCCTTCGAACGGGTGCGAACGCTTGACGATATCGCCGCGGTCGTTGAGGTAGCGGAACTCGACATTCTCACGGCCGCTGCCGCGCAGGATGGACTTCTGATGATCGGCGGCCAGTGAGTCGAAAGGCTCGTCGAGGCTGAAGCCATAATGCGAGGCCAGTGAGCCGAGCATCTGGAAATAGTAAACGTTGCGCCGGTCCCAGCCGCGTATGGCGCCTTCGGCCAGGGTCAGCTCGCCATTGACCAGGCGCTTGGCGTCGAAGAACTGCTTCACGCCCAGGCCGTCACAGGTGGGGCAGGCGCCGGCTGGGTTGTTGAAGGAGAACAGCTTGGGCTCAAGCTCGCTGATCGAGTGGCCGCAGATCGGGCAGGCGAAGCGTGCGGAGAAGATCATTTCCTCGCTGTCGTCGTCCTCTTCCATGGAGGCGACCAGGGCGATGCCATCGGCCAGCTTGAGCGCCGTTTCGAAGGATTCGGCCAGGCGCTGCTGCAGGTCGCCGCGAACCTTGAAGCGATCCACCACCACGTCGATCGAGTGCTTCTTCTGCTTGTCCAGCTTGGGTAGCTCGTCGAGCTCGTACAGCCGCCCGTTGACGCGGGCGCGCACGAAACCCTGAGCACGCAGTTCGTCGAACACGGCCAGGTGCTCGCCCTTGCGTTCGCGGATGACCGGGGCCAGCAGCATCAGCTTGCGGCCTTCGGGCAGTGCCAGCACCTGGTCGACCATCTGGCTGACCGTCTGCGCTTCCAACGGGGCATCGTGATCTGGACAGCGCGGCGTGCCGACCCGCGCATAGAGCAGACGCAGGTAGTCGTAGATCTCGGTGATGGTGCCCACGGTGGAGCGCGGGTTGTGCGAGGTCGATTTCTGCTCGATGGAGATCGCCGGGGAGAGCCCCTCGATGGTGTCGACGTCGGGCTTTTCCATCATCGAGAGGAACTGGCGCGCATACGCCGAAAGCGATTCGACGTAACGGCGCTGGCCTTCTGCGTAGAGAGTGTCGAATGCCAAGGATGATTTGCCAGAACCGGACAAGCCGGTGATGACGATCAGCTTGTCGCGCGGCAGGGTGAGGTCGATGTTCTTCAGGTTGTGGGTGCGGGCCCCACGAATCAGAATCTTGTCCAAAACAGCCTCGCGTGGCGGGCGGAAACCCGAAAGTATACGGCCGGGGTGATAGTCGCGGCAAAACCGCGCGCCTGTGCCGAACAGGGTAGGGCTGCTAGAATCGCCGCCGGTTCATACAAGCGAGACCCTCCATGCAGGACCCCTACAGCGAGCGCATGAGCGCCAGCGAAAAACGCGCAGCTTCCGGGCTGGCCCTGGTTTTCGCTTTTCGCATGCTCGGCATGTTCATGGTTTTGCCCGTGCTGGCAACCTACGGCATGGACCTGGAAGGCGCTACGCCGACCCTGATCGGTCTTGCGATAGGTGCCTATGGTTTGACCCAGGCGCTGCTGCAAATTCCCTTCGGTATTCTTTCCGATCGTATTGGTCGCTTGCCTATCATCTATTTCGGCCTGCTGATCTTCGCCGCTGGAGCGGTGCTCGCGGCGATGTCCGACAGCATCTGGGGCGTCATCGCCGGGCGCATCCTGCAAGGGGCGGGGGCGATTTCCGCTGCAGTGATGGCGCTGCTCTCGGACCTGACCCGCGAACAGCACCGGACCAAGGCGATGGCGCTGATCGGCGTGAGCATCGGTTTTTCCTTCGCTGTCGCGATGATCGTCGGGCCGTTGCTGACCCGTGCCTTCGGTCTCTCCGGACTGTTCTGGGTAACCGCCGGCATGGCGTTGCTTGGCGGAGTCATCGTCGCGTTGCTGCCCAAGGCCCAGGCGCATGTGCGCCATCGCGAATCGGGCGTCGCCAAGCAGGCACTCGGCCTGACGCTGCGCCATCCTGATCTGCTGCGTCTGGATTTCAGCATCCTGGCGCTGCATGCGATCCTGATGGCCAGCTTCGTCGCGCTGCCGCTGGCACTGGTAGAGCAGGGCGCGTTGCCCAAGGAAGAGCATTGGTGGGTCTACCTCACGGCACTGCTGGTCGGCTTCTTCGGCATGATTCCCTTCATTATTTATGGCGAGAAGAAGCGCCAGATGCGCCGCGTGCTATTGGGCGCGGTCACCGCGCTGCTGCTCTGCGAGCTGTTCTTCTGGTGGTTCGGAAATGGCTTGTGGATGCTGGTCGTCGGCATGGTGGGCTTCTTCATCGCGTTCAATCTGCTGGAAGCGTCGCTGCCTTCGTTGATCAGCAAAGTCGCGCCGGCCGGCGGCAAGGGCACCGCGATGGGCGTCTACTCCACCAGTCAGTTTCTCGGTGCCGGTCTCGGTGGCGTGCTGGGCGGTATGCTCTATCAGCAGGGTGGCCTGGCGCTGGTGTTCGCCGGTTGCGCTGCGCTGTGCGCGTTGTGGTTCGTGGTGGCCTTCAGCATGCGCGAACCTCCTTATGTAACGAGCCTGCGCTTGCCGCTTTCGACCAGAGCGCTGGCCAACGCAGGGCTTGGGCGTGACCTGCTACAAGTCGCCGGTGTTAGCGACGTGCTCATCGTTGCCGACGAGGCAGCGGCCTATATCAAGGTCGATACGCAGCAGCTGGATCGTGAAGCTCTTGATCGCTTGGTTGCCTGAGGCGCCTGTTCGCGGCTGCATAGTGCCGCGCAACATGAAAGTGCGTCGGTTGGCCGTCAAGGGTGGCTGAGGTAAGATTCGCGGTCATCGGCTTTGCTGGCGGTACAACCGCCATCGGTGAATCCATCCAATTCAACGTTCCAATGAGGAGTTACCCATGGCCAGAGGGGTGAATAAAGTCATCTTGATCGGCAATGTCGGCGGCGACCCGGAAACCCGCTACATGCCCAATGGCAATGCGGTGACCAACATCACGCTGGCAACCACCGATAGCTGGAAGGACAAGCAGACCGGCCAGCTTCAGGAGCGTACCGAGTGGCATCGCGTGGTGTTGTTCGGCAAGGTTGCCGAGATCGCCGGCGAATATCTGCGCAAGGGTTCGCAATGCTACATCGAGGGACGCCTGCAGACCCGCGAGTGGGAGAAGGACGGCGTCAAGCGCTACACCACCGAAATAGTCGTCGACATGAACGGCACCATGCAGCTGCTCGGTGGCCGTGGCGGCAGTTCCGACGATGCGCCGCGTCAGGCTCGCCCGCAGCAGCGTGAGCCGCAGCAGGCGCCGCGTCAGCAGGCCCAGCCGCAGCAGCCCGCTGCGCGGCAGCAGCCGGCACCGGACTACGACAGCTTCGACGACGACATCCCTTTCTAGAGTTATCTGAATGCGAATGCGCCTGATGCTGTTGGGCGGCGGCAATGCCCTGGGCCAGGCGCTCATCCGCCTCGGCGCCGAGGAAGACATCGGCTTCCTCGCACCGCGACCGCCCGCTCAGGGCTGGGACGCCGCCAGTCTTACCCAGTTGCTCGACGACAACCGTCCGGATGTCGTGGTCAACCTTGCCTACTATTACGACTGGTTCCAGAGCGGACAGCCCAACGAGCCGGCGCTCGCCGCACAGGAGCGTGCGGTCGAGCGGCTCGCCGAACTCTGTCAGCACCATGATTTCGTCCTGTTGCAGCCATCGAGCTACCGGGTATTCGACGGTGCCCGAACCACGGCCTATAGCGAAAAGGACGAGGTGGCGCCGCTGGATGCACGAGGCGGGGCGCTGTGGCGCATCGAGCAGAGTGTGCGTTCGCTATGCCCGCGACATGTCCTGCTGCGTTTTGGCTGGTTGCTCGATGACAGTCGGGACGGTGTTCTAGGGCGCGTGCTGCAACGACTCGAGCAGAGCGAGGCGATACTGCTGGCGGATGACCGGCGCGGCAATCCGACACCTGTCGACGATGCCGCGCGCGTGATCCTTGCGGTATTGAAGCAGCTCGACTGCCAGGCACCGCTGTGGGGTACCTATCACTACGGCGGACATGAGGCTTCCACCCCGTTGCTGGTCGCCCAGGCGTTGCTCGGCGAGGCCGGCAAGTATCGCGACGTCACAACGGCGAATCTGACGGCCGTGGCGCATGCCGCCTGTTCGGATGCCGCAGCCGAACCGCAGCACGGCGTACTCGCCTGCAAGAAGATTTTCACCACTTTCGGCATCAAGCCTCGCGCCTGGCGCACCGGGTTGCCGAGCCTGTTGGAGCGTTACTACCGTCATGGCTGATGCCCCGATTCTGGTCACCGGCGGTGCCGGGTTCATCGGCTCGAACTTGGTCGATGCGTTGCTGGCGCGCGGCTATGCCGTTCGTGTGTTGGACAATCTCTCGACCGGCAAGCGCGAAAACCTGCCGCAAGATACACGCGTCGAACTGATCGTCGGCGATGTCGCCGATGCCGATTGCGTGCGTCGTGCGGTGCAGGGATGTCGGGCGGTGGTGCATCTGGCCGCGGTGGCGTCGGTGCAGGCGTCGGTGGATGATCCATTCGGTACGCACCAGAGCAACCTGATTGGCACGCTCAATCTGTGTGAGGCGATGCGCGAGTCGGGTGTGAAGCGTGTGCTGTTTGCCTCGAGCGCAGCGGTCTATGGCAACAACGGCGAAGGCCATGCTATCGATGAGGACACACCGAAGGCGCCCCTGACACCCTACGCCGCGGACAAGCTAGCCAGCGAGCACTACCTGGATTTCTATCGGCGCCAGCATGGTCTGGAGCCGGTGGTGTTCCGTTTCTTCAATATCTTCGGGCCGCGGCAGGATCCATCGTCACCGTATTCCGGTGTGATCAGCATCTTCACCGAGCGGGCGCAGAAGGGGTTGCCGATTGCGGTGTTCGGCGATGGCGAGCAGACGCGCGATTTTTTCTACGTTGCCGATCTGGTCGAGGTGTTGGTGCAGGCGCTGGAGTCGCCCGAGGCGGTGGAGGGCGCGGTGAATGTTGGGCTGAATCAGGCCACTTCGCTGAATCAGCTGCTGGTGGCCATCGGTGACGTGTTGGGCGGGCTTCCCAAGGTGAGCTATCAGGCCGCGCGGCCGGGGGATATTCGTCATTCGCGGGCGAATAATGCCCGGCTAGTGCAGCGCTATCGTCTGCCGGAACCGCCGACCGACATGCGGGAAGGGTTGGCCAAGCTGTTGGGTTTGTAGGTTGCAAACTCTGAAAACACAAAAGGCGCCCCAGGCGCCTTTTGTCTGTCTGCGATCCGGCTGGGCCGGTTACGTCAGAACTTGTAGCCGAGACCGACCATGTAGACGAAGGGGTCGACATCGATATCTACTTTCACTTTGGTGTCACCCAGGTGAGTGGTGCCGGTGGTATCAATGTCGATATAGCGAACTTGGGCGTTCAGCATGATGTTGTCAGTCAGCATGTAGTCCATGCCCACTTGAGCGGCTAAACCCCACGAGTCTTTAACGTCCAGGCCGTCAAAGATTTGATCCGCAGAGCTGCTCAGCTTCGTATCGAAGAACCATGTGTAGTTGATGCCAGCCCCTACATAAGGTTGGAAGGCGGAGTTCTTCTCAAGCGGGTAGTAGATCACGCCGAGCGTCGGTGGGAGGTGCTTCAGGCTTCCGAGCTTTCCATCAATACCAGCTGCTACGCCTTTGACGCCCACGTCGTGGCTAAATGGGGTGGCGGCAAGCAGTTCAATACCCACCTTGTCAGTGACCATGTAAGCGAAGTTTAGGCCGAGTTGGGTGTCGCTGTTCAGCGTCGCCTGGCTGCCAGTGAATGGTGTGCCGCCAGCTTTGACCTCCCCGCTATCTTCACGCGGATCAACGGTAATAGCACCAGCGCGAACGATGATGTCCCCGGCTTCGAAAGCCTGGGCGAAGGGTGCGGCCAGCGCCAGGGCCAGCGCGGAAGCGGTGAACAGGGTCTTGCGCATGATGATGCTCCGTTTGTTGGAATGCGATTGAGCGCCATGGTAGGGACTGAGCGCTGGGGCTTTTTGATCCAGCTCAATGAAAAACGCCGCCTCGACTGCGACGAAACGCCCGGGTTGCTTTGCGTCAACTCACAGATGATAATGTTTCTCTTTTGAGTTAACGACCGTCTGCAAGGACCCTTCAATGCCTTCCTTCTTTCCCCGCCTGCTGGCGGTTGCCGTGCTGCCGTGCTGTCTTCAGCTTTATGCCGGGTCGCTGTCCGCGGCACCGCTGGACGCAGCGCTGGATGAGAGCGAGCGTTTGTCCGCCGAGGCGAAGGCCTCGCAGGCGCGGATCGACCAGCTCGACGACGCCACTCGCGAGATGCTCAACGAGTACCGCAGTGCTTTGCAGCAGACCGAAGCGCTGAAGGCCTACAACAAGCAGTTGCAGGAGCTGACCGCAGCGCAGAGCAAGGAGCTGGTGGGCTTTCAGCGCCAGCTGGACAGCATCGAGCGCACCCAGGAAGCCGTTACGCCGCAGATGAGTCGTATGGTCGAGGTGCTGGGGGAATTCATCGCGGCCGATCTGCCGTTCCTCCCCGATGAGCGTGCCGACCGTCTGGCCGGCCTGCAGGACCTACTGCCACGCGCCGACGTCAGCCTGGCGGAAAAGTACCGGCGCATCCTCGAGGCCTATCAGATCGAAAGCGATTACGGCCGCACGCTGGAAGCCTGGCGTGGTGAGCTGCCGGGCGACGCGGAGTCACGCAGCGTCGAATTCCTGCGGCTCGGTCGAGTGATGCTCTATTACCAGACTCTCGATGCTCACGAGAGCGGCTGGTGGAATCCGCAGACTCGCGCCTGGGAAGTGCTCGACGGCAGCGCCCGCCGGCCGCTTACGCAGGCCATCGCCATCGCCCGTCAGCAACAGGCTCCGGCCTACCTGCAATTGCCCGTGAAGACCCTGGCCGAGGAGGCCGCGCAATGAGCCGTCTGTTTTCCCTCCTTCTTGTCGCGCTGTTGCCCCTCACGGCTCATTCGGCAGAACCGCTCAGTCCCGACCAGCTGCTCGAACGCATTCGCAGCGACCGTGCCGCCGAGGTCAGCGCCATGCAGGCCCGCGAGCAGGGCTTCGTTCGTGATCGTGGCGAGCAGCAGCAACTGCTTTCCCGTGCCCGTGCCGCACTGGCCGAGCAGAAGGCCGAGGCCGAACGCCTGAAGGCCGACTTCGATCGCCAGGAGGCCGAGCTGGCCGAGCAGGAAAAACTCCTGGCGCAGCGTGTTGGCCATCTGGGTGAGCTGTTCGGCGTCGTGCGCCAGAGTGCAGGTGACATCGCTGGCCAGTGGCAGGACAGTCTGCTCAACGCTCAGTATCCCGAGCGCCTGACCCAGCTGCGCAGCCTGGCGGAAAGCCGCGCGCTGCCGTCGGCCGATGACCTCGATGCGTTCTGGATGACCCTGCTGGAAGACCTGGCGGCCAGCGGCCGCGTCGAGCGCGTACAGCTGCCGGTGGTGGGCACCGATGGCGCGCGCAGCGAGCAGCCGGTACTGCGGGTCGGCAGCTTCTCCGCATTCACCGACGAGGCCTTCCTGCGCTACGACGCCGATGCCGGCGAGCTGCTGGTACCGACACGCCAGCCGTCCGGTCAGGGTTTGATCGAAGACTATCTGAGCAGCTCCGATGCGCTGGCTACATTGCCGGTGGATCCGAGCCGCGGCACGCTGATCGCCCAGTTGCAACGCCAGCCGGACCTGTGGGATCGCGTCAAGCAAGGTGGTCTGGTGGGTGGCGTCATTCTGGTGCTCGGTGCCGTCGGCCTGCTGCTGGCGATCTGGCGCATGGTGTATCTGGGTGGCGTCGGTCGCAAGGTGGGCAGCCAGATGCGCGAGCTGAACCAGCCGCGCGATGACAATCCGCTCGGCCGAATCATCGGCGTGCTGGGGCCGAAGCCACAGTTGTCGGATCTGGAGACCCTCGAGCTCAAGCTGGACGAGGCGATCCTCCAGGAAACCCCGCCACTGGAGCGCGGTCAGCCGCTGCTCAAGCTGCTGGCAGCTGTTGCACCGCTGCTCGGCCTGCTGGGCACCGTGACCGGCATGATCATCACTTTCCAGGCCATCACCCAGAGCGGTGGCGGCGACTCGCGGCTGATGGCCGACGGTATCTCCCAGGCGCTGGTAACCACGGTGCTGGGCCTGGTGGTGGCGATTCCGCTGCTGTTCCTGCACAGCCTGCTGGCCAGCCGTAGCAAGGCGCTGATCCAGTTGCTGGAGCAGCAGAGCGCCGGCCTCATCGCGCTGCACCTGTCGGGGGCGCCACGTCGTGACTGATCTGCGCGCTCACTGGCTGGGTCTGATCGACAGCGGTCACGCGCTGCTCGATTTCATGGCTGCCGGCGGCGTGGTGATGTGGGCGCTGGCTGGCCTGTGCGTGCTGTATTGGACACTGGTCTTCGAGCGCCTCTGGTTCATGCGGCGGGTCTTCCCGCACTGGGTCGAGTCACGCCGCCAGGCCTGGGCGCAGATGGCCGATGAGCCTGGTAGCTGGCAGCGTGCGGTGCGTTCGGCCTGGCTGGCGCAGGCTCAGCAGCAGTTGTCCGGACCGCTACGGCTGAGCAAGACCCTGGTGGCGATGTATCCGCTGCTTGGCTTGCTCGGTACGGTCAGCGGCATGATCGCGGTTTTCGACGTGCTGGCGCTCAGTGGCTCCGGCAACCCACGCGGCATGGCCGCGGGTGTCTGGCAGGCGACCCTGCCGACCATGGCCGGCATGGTGCTGGCCATCACAGGATTGTTCAGTCTGGCGCGCCTAGAGCGAATCGCGCGCCAGTCTCTCGACCGGCTGGCTGACCAGCTGCGTCACGACTGAGGATTAGCGGGATGCGTATGCGCCGTCATCATTACCAGCAGGAAGAAGATACCGGCATCGATCTCACGCCGATGCTCGATGTGGTCTTCATCATGCTGATCTTCTTCATCGTCACCAGCTCCTTCATCAAGGAATCCGGTGTCGAAGTCCAGCGCCCGCAGGCGGACACCGCCAGCACCCAGGACAAGGGCAATATCCTCATCGCCGTCACGGCCGATGGCCAGGTCTGGATCGACAAGCAGGTGGTCGACGTACGCAGTGTGCGGGCGCATGTCGAGCGGCTGCGCGTCGATCAGCCGGAGGGCGCAGTGGTCGTCCAGGCTGACCAGGACGCGCGCACCGGCCTGGTGGTGCAGGTCATGGACCAGGCGCGTCAGGCCGGCGTGCAAGACGTTGCGCTGGCCGCCAGCACGGGGTCGCGCTGATGCAACCGCGGCTGGTCCGTTTCAGTCTGGCCTTCATCGCCGCCTGTGTGGTGGCGTTGCTGCTGTTCGCCCTGATGCTGAGCATGGTCAATCCCCCGCGCAGCAAGATTGAGGAAGATCCATTGGCGATTGCCAATTTCGTGCGCATGGATGGGCGCAACGAGGACACCGCCACGCGTTCACGTCAGCAGGCGCCACAGCCACCGCAGCCGAAGACGCCACAACCGCCGACGCCACCGACGCCGAACATGGCGACCCCAGACGCCAATCTGCCCAAGCTCGACCTCGACCTGCCGAACATCGACGCAGGCGTATCGGTCGCCACCGCTCCAGCGCCGAGTCTGTCCGGCCTGACGGCGGCACAGAGTGCCCCGGCCGCGGCGCCAGCGCCGGCCAGTGCGGCAGTTGAAGCGGCGGGCAAGCCCGGCGGCCCGGAGCAGGAAGTGATGCCGCTCAATGATGTGCGTCCGGAGTATCCCTACCGTGCACGGCAACAGGGCATCGAAGGGCATATCAAACTGGCGTTCACCATCAACCCGCAGGGGCGGGTGGAGAACATCCGCGTGCTGGAAGCCTCGCCTCGTAACGTGTTCGACCGCGAGGCCCGGCGCGCGGCGGCCCGCTGGCGTTTCGCGCCGCGTACCGAAAACGGTGCACCGGTATCCCGTGAAGCCGTGAAAACCCTGCACTTCCGCCTGCAAGGAGAACGCTGAGATGCTTTGTTTGCTGCTCGTGCTGTCGCTTTTTCTCTCCGCTTCGGCCCAGGCCGCCCTGGCCATCGACCCCGCGGTGTTCATGGCGCTCGAGCGAGCGCAGACCGCGCAGAGCAAGGGC
Source organism: Stutzerimonas kunmingensis (assembly GCF_900114065.1). Taxonomy (GTDB): domain Bacteria; phylum Pseudomonadota; class Gammaproteobacteria; order Pseudomonadales; family Pseudomonadaceae; genus Stutzerimonas; species Stutzerimonas kunmingensis. The sequence goes on along the minus strand of NZ_FORS01000001.1, from coordinate 860,899 downwards.
GACTATGCCACTGCGCGCAAGGCGCTGGAGGGCGTCAGCGCTAAGGCCGGTAGCGGTGAAGAGGCGTTGCTCTGGCGCAGTCGCGGCTATCTGGCCTGGGCCGAAGGCAATAATCGCCAGGCGCTGGAATGGCTGGACAAGGCAGTGGCCAGCGGCAAGCTGGACGAAGAGCTGCTGGCCGGTGAGCGGATGAACCTTGCGCGGCTGAACCTAGTCGAGGGTCGCTACGCCAAGGTGGTCAGCCTGCTGGGATCGGCTAATCAGGGCAACGAAGAAGTGCTGCAGATGCTGGTGCAGGCTTACCAGGGCCTCGGTCAGCATGCCAAGGCGCTGCCGCTGGCCGAGCGTTATGTGCAGGCGAACCCGAAGGCGGGCGATACCTGGCTGCAGTTCCTGGTTGCCGGCAACGCCGAGCTCAAGCGCTATCAGGCTGCCGAACGCTGGCAACAGAAGCTGCTGCTGCGCCACCCCGATCAGGTCAAGGCCTGGCGGCAGCTGGCCGGCCTGCAGCAGATGGCCGGCGCTGAAGATCGCGCGCTGGCGACGCTGCGCACTGCGCACGCGAAGGGCTTGCGCTTCAGTGAGGCGGAATTGGACAACCTGGTCGCTCTCGCTAGTGCCGCTGGGCAGCCATGGCAAGGCGCCAAACTGCTCGAAGGGATGCTGGCGTCACGCTTGCTGCCGAGCAATGCCAGTCGCCAGGAGCGCATGGGCATGCTCTGGTGGCAGGCCCGCGAGCGCACCGAGGCCGCGAAGATCTATCGCCAGCTGGCGACTCAGACCGGCAGCGCGAAGTTCTGGATGAATGTGGCGCAGCTCGAGCTGGAACAGGCTCGTTGGCAGGCCGGGCTTGACGCATTGAAGCAGGCCGAGCGGGCCGGCGCCGAACGTCGTCGCGTGCGCGAATGGCGCGAGTGGGCGGAAGGTGAGCTCAGTTTCGAGCGTGAGAAGCAGATCGCCAGCGCGCACTGATCGAGCTGGCAGAACGTAACCTGCCGGCTGGTGATTACTGCAATTCGTAGGGATAGATCTTCTGTGCCTGCATGCGATAACCAGACTCCGCCAGCTCGCTGCTGGCGTGTTCCACCCTCAGCGGGCCCTCGATCCAGAACGGTTCATATAGCGCTTCCACCCGCACGCCCAGCTCGCTGGTGGCATGCACGATCTGGTTGGATGGCGGCGGGGGCACGTGAATGCAGGCGCCGAAGTAGGGCACCAGCAGGAATTCGATGACGCGCCCTTCCTCGGTCATGTCCAGCGGCACGATATACCCCGGCAACTTCACCATCTGCCCATCGAGGGCTTCGACCACTGGCGCGGCCGGCGACTGTTGTGCGGCAGCCGGCCCAGCCTCGGCAGCGAGTGCATCGGCCAGCTGCGACATGTCATGCATGGCCATTGGCGGCGGTGGTGGCGGCGCACCCTCGGGAATCAGCTCCGACCACTGTAGATCGCGGACGTCATCGGCATACGCAGAGACCGCACAGGCCAGTAGCAGAGCAAGCAGCAGGCGCGACATCGGGTTCCTCACAGTCGAATCGACAGGCCATCGGCCAGCGATTGGCGATAGGCCCGCCAGGCCGGCACGCTGCCCATCAGCAGTGCCGCCAGCAGGATAGCGCCGAGCAGTCCCCACTCATAGGCGCTCGGCCAGGCCAGCGGCAGATAAAGGCCGTAGAGGCTCTGCAGCGGCGACTGCGCGATGGCGATGCTGATATACAGCAGCGCCAGCCCCAGCAGCGTGCCCGCGAGGGCCAGGCCGAACGCCTCGATGATCAATAGCGCGGCGATATGCCAGGGGCGAGCACCCACCGAGCGCAGGATCGCCATCTCCCGGCGTCGCTCGTTGAGGCTGGTGAGGATCGCCGTGAGCATGCCGATCAGGCCGGTCAGCACGACGAACAGCGAGACCACGAACAGCGCTTTCTCGGCCGTGCCCATCAGGCTCCAGAGCTCCTGCAGGGCGACGCCGGGCAGGATCGCCAGCAGCGGCTCGCTGCGGTACTGGTTGATTTCCCGTTGCAGGGTGAAGGTGGCGACCTTGCTGTTCAAACCGAGCAGGACCGCAGTGATCTGCTGCGGCTGTAAATCGAGTGCCCGCGCTTGCTCGGCGTCGATACGCCCGGCACCGCGGGCCGGCATGCCGTTCTGCCAGTCGACATGCAGCGCTTCCATGCCGGCCAGACTGATGTGCAGGGTACGGTCGACCGGCGTGCCGGTGCGCTGCAGCACGCCGACCACGCGGAACGGTTTGTCATCGTGCTGTACGAGGCTGACACGCGCTACGCCATGTGCGAGGACGATGCTGTCGTCGAGTTTGTAGCCCAGTGCACTAGCCACTTCCGCGCCAAGCACAACCTCGAACGGGTCGCTTTCGAAGGCGCGGCCTTCGGCCAGTTGCAGCGGCTGTTTGCGACCGTAGCGGTAATGCTCGAAATAGGCCGTGTTGGTGCCCATTACGCGGTAGCCACGATGGGAGTCGCCCAGGGAAATCGGGATCGCCCAAGCGACCCGCGGGTGTTCGGCGAAGCGCTGGTAGCTGTCCCAACGGATGTTGTTGGTCGCATTGCCGATGCGGAACACCGAGTACAGCAACAGATTGACCGAGCCGGAGCGCGCACCGACCACCAGATCGGTGCCGCTGATGGTGCTGGCGAAGCTGGCGCGGGTTTCGTTGCGCACCCGTTCGACGGCGAGCAGCAGGCACACCGAGAGGGCGATGGCGAACACGGTCAGCAGGGCGGTGAAGCGCCGATTGTTTAGGCTCGCCAGGGCCAGGCGCAGGAGATACATCGCTCAGCACTCCACTGCGCGCGTCGCGCGATTGAGTTCGGCCAGCGACAGGCTACGGTCGAACAGAGGCGCCAGGCTCTGATCATGGCTGACGAACAGCAGGCTCGCGCCGGCTGCGCGGCACTCGGAGAACAGCAGCTGCAGAAAGACTTCGCGGCTATCCGCATCCAGCGCCGAGGTCGGCTCGTCGGCGATGACCAGCTCCGGCTGGCCGATCAGTGCGCGGGCAGCAGCGACGCGTTGCTGCTGGCCGATGGAGAGCGCATCGGCACGACGCTCGAACAGCTCCGGGGGCAGTCCCAGATGCTCCAGCAGGCTCGCCGCCGCGGCGTCCGTACTGCCGTGGCGCTTGCGCGCACGTTCGGCACGCAGCGGCGAAAAATGGCAGGGCAGGCCGACGTTCTCGCGTACCGAAAGAAAAGGCAGCAGGTTGAACTGCTGGAAGATGTAGCCGGTGTGATCGACGCGGAAGCGGTCACGGGCACCGGCCGACAGACTGCCGAGGTCGCGGTCGAGCAGGCGGATACTGCCGCGGCCGGCTTTCTGCACACCGCCGATCAGGCCGAGCAGGGTGGTCTTGCCGCTGCCCGACGGGCCCTTGAGGAACAGGCTTTCGCCGCGTTCGAGGCGAAACGTGGGAATGTCCAGCAGCTCGGCCTGGCGGGGCCAGGCGAAGCCGAGGTTGTCGATTGCGAGGAGTGGAGCGCTCATCGGGGTCCAGTGCTGGTTCAGAAGGGCAACTGCGCGCGGGCCGGCGTCAGTTCCGTGCCCTGCTGGCCGCTCGGGCCGATCAGTTGTACCTGAATCTTTTCCGTGCCGGGAAAGCTTTCGAACAGCCGTGTGAGATCCAGTGCGCGCAGCGCCTCTGGGTTGCTGCAGTCGAGTTGGTAGTGCGCTTCGATATCGCTGTGGCCACCGGCTTCGTGGTCGTCGTGGTCGTGCTTATCCTCCTGCTTGTGTTCGTGATCATCGCCGCGCTGATAGCCCGCATGGGCCGAGCCGAGCAGTTCGCCGGCAAACTGCTGCTCACTGACGCTGCAACCTGCCGCCGCCGGGAGGCCGAACAGGGCCAGAGGTTGTTCCAGTTGCGAGCGTACGCTGGCGATCTTCGCCTCATCTGCTGCGCTGGCAGCAGCGTGCTCGAAACCGAGCAGGTTCATCGCCGGGCTGATCAGCTCCAGCTCCAGCTGATTGCCATCCAGTGCCGCATTCAGGCGCGCCGCGCCATGCTCATGCGCACCCAGGCTGGTCGCGCCTTCGTGTTCATGGTGATGATCGTCTTCATGTGCTTGGCTGTAGCTCAGGGGCAGCAGAAGCATAGGCACGGCAAAGAGTAGGTGGCGCATGGTCGGCTCCATCGAAAGGGGTTCGTTACGTTATAACAACTTTGCCGTGCGGCTGGCCAGTCCGCTGCCTTCATGTGAGGATGAGCGCATAGCTCTGGAGGGACAGCATGATTCGAATCCGCGGACGCATAGGAGATTGGCCGGTCGATCTGGAAATCGAGCTGGACGCCCAGGACTGGATGAACCTGACCCGTAGCGTCGGCACCGATGAGGCTGCGGCGGGCGGCGTCCCGGCGCCTGCGACGCCACCTGGCGATGCCCTGTGGCACAGCGCGCGGGAGCGACTGCGCTGCGCCGGCAAACTGGACGGCCCGGAATTGCTCGCCGAACTGGAAGCGCTTGCCGGCAATGCGCTGCTGGCCAAGCGGCTGCTGGTGCGCTTGCGTCACTGTGACGAGGTGAAGGTCGAGCACGGCGCCGACTCGGCTTGCTATCACTGGGTCGGCGCGCCTTCCTGATGGGCACGCCGGAGGTTTGCCCGCGATCAGTAGATCGCCTGGTAAAGCTTGCGGCGGTACAGCGTCACCAGCGGGTGGTCATTACCCAGCAGATCGAAAACCTGTAGCAGCGTCTTGTGCGGCTGCCCATCGGCGTAGCCGCGGTTGCGCACGAACAGCTTGAGCAGGCCGTCGAGCGCCGCCTCGTATTGCTGGCGAGCCAGTTGCTGGATGGCCAGCTGATACGCCGCTTCATCGTCCTCGCCGTTCTGCGCCAGGCGACTCTTCAGGGTGGCGACTTCCGGCAGGTCGTTGGCCTGGCGCAGAAACGTCAGCTGAGCACGGGCGCCGGCCAGAGCCTGCTTGTGCTCATCGCCTTTTACCGCGTTGAGCACCGTTTCCGCTTCGCCCAGTTCTCCGCGCTCGGCCAGGCAGCGGGCATAAAGAATCAGCCCGGCAGCGTTCTCGTTGTCTTCACTCAGCAGCTGCTGCAGCTGCGCCTCGGCCTCGGCGAAACGGCCTTCAGCGAAGGCGGCCTGCGCGCTTTCCAGCAGGTTGCCCTGCGGCGTCGCCGGAGCCTGCACGTGGGGCTCGAGCATCGCGCGAATCGCCGATTCGGGCTGCGCACCGGCGAAACCGTCCACTGGCTGACCATCCTTGAACAACACCACGGTCGGCAGGCTGCGGATGCCGAAGCGGGCCACGACATCCGGTTCGACGTCGCAATTGACCTTGGCCAGCAGCAGCTCGCCCTGATACTCCTCGGCGATCTTCGCCAGCATTGGCATCAGCGCCTTGCACGGCGCGCACCATTCGGCCCAGAAGTCGACCAGTACCGGCTTGTGAAACGAGTTTTCGAGCACCAGCTGTTCGAAGCTGGCGGTAGTGACATCGAAGATATAGGGCGTCTGGCTCATCGGGATTCTCGTGGGCACAAATGACAGGAAAGGCGTGCATGGTATGTGGGGGCGCTTGACTTCGGAAGCAAGGGCTCGCATGCGGCGGGGTATTGGACTATGGTTTCGCCGCCCGGCGCGGCAGGGCACTTGCCTGCGGCGTTGAGGCAACACCTTTTTCCTAGACCGGTGCGGCGTTTGCAGTCGCGCGTCAAAGGAGTTGTACATGACTTTCCTCTCCGACTTCCGGGAGCGCTATCTCGTGCGCTTCTGGTCGCCATTGCCCGCGCTTGTTGCGCTAGGCGTCGCCTCCGCTTACTACTTTGCCATCACCGGCACCTTCTGGGCCGTCACCGGAGAGTTCACCCGCTGGGGTGGACACGTCATTTCCTGGTTTGGTTACGCGCCCGAGGAGTGGAGCTACTTCAAGCTGATCGGCTTGTCCGGCACGCCGCTCGATCGTGTAGATGGCGTGATGATCATCGGTATGTTGCTTGGCGCACTTTGCGCGGCGCTGTGGGCGAACAACGTCAGCCTGCGCTGGCCGACGAGTAAACGACGTTTGCTGCAGGGGCTGATCGGCGGGGTGATCGCCGGCTTCGGCGCGCGCCTGGCGATGGGCTGCAACCTGGCGGCCTTCTTCACCGGCATTCCGATGTTCTCGCTGCACGCCTGGGCCTTCATGCTGGCCACCGTGGGTGGCGCCTGGGTTGGCGTGAAGATCTGCCTGCTACCCTGGCTGCGCACGCCGCTGAAGGTCGGTAGCCAGGCCAGTTCCCTGTTTGGCGACATGGAAGGCACACGGCGGCGGGCCACATTACAGGCCCGGATCGGCACGGCGGTTGCGGTGCTCGCGATCGCGTTCGCCGCCTGGCGCTTCGATGCTTCGCTGGTGCTCGGCATGGCCGTGCTGTTCGGCTTGTTGTTCGGCGGGCTGATCGAGCGCGCACAGATCTGCTTCACCAGCGCTGCCCGCGATCTCTGGACCACCGGCCGCACCCGCGCCGCCTACGGCATCCTGCTGGGCATGGCGGTGGCCTGCGTCGGTACTTTCGGCGCCATCGCGCTGGGGGCAAGCCCGAAGATTTTCTGGATGGGCCCAAACGCAATCATCGGTGGTGTGCTGTTCGGCATCGGTATCGTCGTCGCTGGCGGCTGCGAAACCGGCTGGATGTATCGCGCCATGGAAGGGCAGGTGCACTTCTGGGTGGTCGGCGTCGGTAATGTCATCGGCGGCACATTGGTCGCCGTCTACTGGGACCAACTCGGCACATCGCTGGCGCTGCCCTATCCGAAGATCAATCTGCTGGAGAGCTTCGGCCCGGCCAGTGGTTTGCTATTGACCTTTGCCGGCCTGGCCATCGCCATGTTGCTGGTGCACCTCAATGCCCGTCGTTTCCAATCGAAAAGGAGTCCTGCCCGTGAGCCAGGCCAAACCGAATCTCTCGCTTGATCTACGTGGCGAGCACTGCCCGTACAACGCCATCGCTACGCTGGAAACCCTGGAAACGATGCAGCCGGGTCAGTTGCTCGAGGTGGTGACCGATTGCTCGCAGTCGGTGCATGGCATTCCGGAGGACACCAAATCCAAGGGCTATAACTGCCTGGCGGTGGAGCAACATGGCGCACTGTTTCGTTTTCTGATCGAAGTGCCACGTTGAACGACAGTGCCATGGCGGCCCTGAGCGGTCGCTACGGCGCAGCCAGAGACCAGCTTCCCAGTTCGTCGTAGCGCACACCATCCTCGGTATTGCGGGAGCGGTAGAGCACGAAGCGGTCGACGTGCCAGCTGAAATCCGGTGCCGGTTTCTGCGCTCGGCTCCGGGCCTGGCGGCTCAACGTCAGGTGTGGCAGGAATGGCCGGCAGTCGAGCACCACGCCAAGCGCCGCCAGCCGTTCGGTCAGTGCTTCGACCAGCTGCAGCAGTTCGGAAGGTGTGGAGGAAGGCTGCAGGCAGATGAAGCCTTTACCGATGGTGGTCAGGCGGTCGAGCGAGAGGTTGAATGAGTCGGCCCGCACCGTCGCGGCCATTTGCAACAGGGCATCGAGGTGATTCTTCGGTTGCTCGCCGATAAAGGCCAGAGTCAGGTGCAGGTTGACGCGTGCCACGGCCCGGCCGTCGAGAGCCTGGCTGTCACGCCAGGTGCAGATGGCCTCTGCCTGCGCGGGTGGACAGGGCAGGGCAAAGAACAGACGCAGGGTGTCGTCGATCATGTCTGGTCTCCGGTCGCGGCGGCACATCTCGGCGGAAAACGTTTCGTGGTTTTCCACGCTACCTCAGACTCTTCAGCTTTCATTTCCTTGCGGCGTGATAGAGGCTAACGCGCCTGAATTCCGCAGGCTCTGCCAGATCCGGCCAGGTGCAGGCATCCAGCACGTCCAGACGCCGATAGAGCGGATGAGCAAAATCGCGCACCCGTGAGTCGGCCACCAGTGCTTCGCGTCCGCGACTGAGGAAGTGATCCAGCAGCGGCAGGTTGGCGCGATCGTAGAGCACGTCGGCAACGATGATCAGGTCGTAGCGATCCGCTTCGCCGAAGAAGTCCTGCGAATAGCGTAGCTCGACCTCATTCAGCGCGGCGTTGGCCTGGCAGGCGGCGAGCGCCAGCGGGTCCAGGTCGCAGGCCACCACTTCGGCAGCGCCCGCCTTGGCCGCGGCGATGGCGGCGACGCCCGAGCCCGCGCCGAAATCGAGCACGCGCTTGCCGCGCACCCATTCCGGCCGTTCGGCCAGCCAGCGCGCCAGCACCAGGCCGCTGGCCCAGCAAAAGCTCCAGTACGGCGGCTCTTCGAGTATCCGCCGGGTTTCCTCGGGGCTGAAGGCGCGATCCATGTTGGCGGCGTCGATCAGCCAGAGTCGCAGATCGGTGCCCGGCAGCGGCTCGGCAACCAGGTCTGCGTCGCCCAGCAGATCGTTCAATGCCGCCTGTAAGGGTGCCGGTGCCGTCACGGCGCCGGGACCAGCTGTAGCGGGCCGAGCGCTTGGCTGGCGGGGCTGGCAATGCTGCGCGATGGCAGGCGCATGATCAGCTGTCCCGCTCGCGTGACACGGCCGCGCAGCTCCACGCGCTGGCCTGGACGGAAAGTGTCCGGGTTGAACTGCAGGATGAATGGCAATTCGCTGCCGCGGCCCTTGAGCTGCACGTTGCTCAGCAGGCGGTCTGGCTGGTCGCGGCGATCGACTTCCAGTAAGGCGAGTTCGACGTCGCTGCCAGCCGGCGCGCCGATCAGGCTGCCGCTCAGTTCGTTGAGCAATTTGGAGTGCGGGGCAGTGCTCAGCTCGACCGGCGCGGTCGGCGGCTCGCTGGGTTGGCTGCTGCAGCCGGCGAGCAAGGTCAGGAAGGCAGGGAGAACGAAAAAACGTGGCGGCACGGACAGCCTCCTGAACGATGATTGCGGGTTGTATAGCAGCAAAGCCGTCGCCTTGTCTTGCGGGTCGGATGCGCTACCATGGCCGTCCCGACGTACGACCGATTTCAGCCCCATGCATTGTCCCTTCTGTGCCGCCAACGATACCAAGGTCATCGATTCCCGCCTGGTTGCCGAAGGCGATCAGGTGCGCCGCCGCCGCGAGTGTCTGGCCTGTGGCGAGCGTTTCACCACCTTCGAAACCGCCGAGCTGGTGATGCCGCGCCTGATCAAGTCCGATGGCAGCCGACAGCCGTTCGACGAGCAGAAACTGCGCGCCGGCATGCAGCGTGCGCTGGAAAAGCGTCCGGTCAGCGTCGAGCGTCTCGAAGCGGCCATCGCCCATATCAAGCATCAGCTGCGCGCCACCGGCGAGCGCGAAATCAAGTCGCGGGTGCTCGGCGAGCTGGTGATGGCCGAGCTGCAGAAGCTCGACGAGGTCGCCTATATCCGCTTTGCCTCGGTCTACCGCCGCTTCCAGGACCTCAACGAATTCCGCGAGGAGATCGAGCGGCTGTCCCGCGAGCCTGCGAAGCCCGAATGACTACCGATCACGCCTGGATGGCCCGCGCACTGCAGTTGGCGCGTAAGGGGCTGTATTCGACCCACCCGAACCCGCGGGTCGGCTGCGTCATCGTCGCTGATGGTGAGTTGGTCGGTGAAGGCTGGCACGTGCGTGCCGGTGAGCCGCATGCTGAGGTCCACGCGTTGCGCCAGGCGGGTGAGCGCGCCCGCGGTGCCACCGCCTACGTCACCCTCGAACCCTGCAGCCATTACGGGCGCACGCCGCCCTGTGCCGAAGCGCTGGTCAAGGCCGGCGTCGGCCGCGTGGTGGCGGCCATGCAGGATCCCAATCCGCAGGTCGCCGGGAACGGTCTGGAGCTGTTGCGTAGCGCCGGCATCGAGGTCGCCAGCGGGGTGCTGGAGTTCGAGGCACGGGAGCTCAACTGCGGCTTTATCAAACGTATGGAAAGCGGCCTGCCGTTTGTTCGTGCCAAGCTGGCGATGAGCCTGGACGGGCGCACCGCGATGGCCAGCGGCGAGAGTCAGTGGATCACTGGGCCGGCCGCGCGCGCCGAGGTGCAGCGCCTGCGCGCCCGTTCCAGCGTCGTGCTGACCGGCGCCGATACGGTGCTCATGGATGCCGCGCGGCTGACCGTGCGCGGAGACGAGCTAGGGCTGGATGCGGAAACGACTGCGCTGGCGCTGCAACGTCCGCCGTTGCGAGTGCTGGTCGATGGCCGGTTGCGCGTGCCGCTGGAAGCGCCGTTCTTCCAGGCTGGTCCGGCGTTGGTCGCTACGGCCGTGCCGGGCTGCGAGGAGGCCTATCGTGCAGCGGGCCATGAGGCACTGGTGCTGGGGCAGGAGCGGGTCGATCTGGTCGCACTGCTGCGGGAACTGGCCGCGCGCGGGGCCAACGAGGTGCTGGTCGAAGCGGGCCCGCGGCTGATTGGTGCGTTTGCCAGCCTCGGGTTGATCGACGAATACCAGATATTCATGGCCGCCAAGTTTCTCGGCTCCTCCGCACGGCCGCTGCTGGAGCTGCCTCTGGAGCGCATGAGCGAGGCGAGCGAGCTGAAGATCGTCGACATCCGTGCGGTGGGTGACGACTGGAAGATGGTGGCGCGTCCGGCCAGCTGATCGGCAACCCGTGTCGGCTGTGTCCGCCGATAGCCTGTGTCTTGCACCCTCATAGCTGCTATCTGGCGATATCGGGCTGCCCCGCGCCGCTATTTGTGTTAAAAACGCTGCCGGGCCGCAAGCGGCCCAACGTTCTCAGGGCGGGGTGCGATTCCCCACCGGCGGTAATGGCGCAGTTATAAGGATGAAAGCGTAGCGAGCGCTGAGCAGGCAATGCGTGATTCGACGAGAAGGCGGAGTTTACCTCGGTAAATGAGCACTTCGAGGAGGACCACAACGCAGCATGCTCTGCGCGCAGTAGCTTTCAATCGCGTCTAGCCCGCGAGCGCTTGCTTAGGCAAGGTCAGCAGACCCGGTGTGATTCCGGGGCCGACGGTATAGTCCGGATGAGAGAGAGCGGGATATCCCGATGGACGTCGTCCGTGCGCCCGTCATGCATCCCTATCGATCCGTAGCGCCCTGTTTTTCAAAAACAGGAGTTCGTCGTATGCAGCGTTTTACCCGCCTTCCTCGGGAGGCCACATGTTCACCGGAATAATCGAAGCCATCGGCACCATCCGTGCGCTCACGCCCAAGGGCGGCGACGTACGCGTGCTGGTCGAAACCGGCAAGCTGGATCTGGGCGACGTCAAACTGGGCGACAGCATCGCTGTCAACGGCGTCTGCCTGACTGCGGTGGAGCTGCCGGGCAACGGCTTCTGGGCCGACGTCAGCCGCGAAACCCTGGCGCGCACCGCCTTTATCGACCTCAAGGCCGGCAGTCGGGTCAATCTGGAGAAGGCCCTGACGCCTACCAGCCGCCTCGGCGGGCACCTGGTCAGCGGTCACGTCGACGGCGTCGGCGAGGTCGTGGCGCGTGAAGATAACGCCCGCGCCGTGCAGTTCCGCATCCGTGCGCCGCGCGAGCTGGCCAAGTACATCGCGCTCAAGGGCTCGATCACCGTGGACGGCACCAGCCTCACGGTCAATGCGGTCAACGGCGCGGAGTTCGAGCTGACCATCGTGCCGCACACCCTCGGCGAAACCATCATGGCCGACTACCGCCCCGGGCGGCAGGTGAACCTGGAAGTCGACCTGCTGGCGCGTTACCTGGAGCGCCTGATGATGGGCGACAAGGCCGCCGAACCCAAGGCCTCGGGGCTCACCGAAGGTTTTCTCGCCGAGCACGGCTACCTGAAGAATTGAGGAGACGCTCCATGGCGCTCAATACCGCTGAAGAACTGATCGAAGACATCCGCGCCGGCAAGATGGTCATCCTCATGGATGACGAGGACCGCGAGAACGAGGGCGACATCATCGTCGCCTCCGAATGCGTCACCGCCGAGCACATCAACTTCATGGCACGCTTCGCCCGCGGCCTGATCTGCATGCCGATGACCCGCGAGCGCTGTGAGCTGCTCAAACTGCCGCTGATGGCGCCGCGCAATGGTTCCGGTTTCGGCACCAAATTCACCGTTTCCATCGAGGCGGCTGAAGGCGTGACCACCGGCATTTCCGCGGCCGACCGCGCTCGTACCGTGCAGGCAGCTGTAGCGCGAGCAGCGAAAGCCGAGGACATCGTCAGCCCGGGTCACATCTTCCCGTTGATGGCGCAACCGGGCGGCGTACTGGCGCGTGCCGGTCACACCGAGGCGGCATGTGATCTGGCGCGCATGGCGGGCTTCGAACCATCCGGCGTGATCTGCGAGATCATGAACGACGACGGCACCATGGCGCGCCGCCCGGAGCTTGAGCTGTTCGCCGAGCAGCACGGGCTGAAGGTCGGCACCATCGCCGACCTGATCCACTACCGCATGATCCACGAGCGCACAGTCGAGCGGGTTTCCGAGCAGCCGCTGGAAACCGAGCTGGGTCAGTTCAACCTGGTCACCTACCGCGACGGCGTCGAGGACACCGTGCACATGGCACTGACCCGCGGTGAAATCTCCCCGGAAGAACCCACGCTGGTGCGCGTGCACAACATGGAGCCGCTGCGTGATCTGCTGCTGGTCACCGTGCCGGGTCGCTGGAGCCTGCGCGCGGCAATGAGCGAAGTGGCCAAGGCCGGCAAGGGCGTTGTGCTGCTGCTCGGCAACCCGCTGACCGGCCCGCAGTTGCTGGCGCAGCTGACCCGTCAGCAGCCGCCGACCCCGGCGACCTACAGCACCGTCGGTGCCGGTTCGCAGATCCTGCGTGATCTTGGTGTACGCAAGATGCGCCTGATGAGCGCGCCGATGAAGTTCAACGCGATATCCGGCTTTGATCTGGAAGTTGTAGAATACCTCCCGGCCGAATAATCAGAGGCGCCGCGCAGTCCGCGGCGCCTTCGTTCTTTAAAGAGATGAGAAAGCACCCATGCCCCTGAAGACCATCGAAGGAACCTTCATCGCCCCGCAGGGCAAATACGCCCTGGTCGTAGGCCGCTTCAACAGCTTCGTCGTCGAGAGCCTGGTCAGCGGCGCGGTCGATGCGCTGGTTCGCCACGGCGTCAGCGAGAACGACATCACCATCATCCGTGCACCGGGTGCCTTCGAGATTCCGCTGGTTGCGCAGAAGGTCGCCCAGCAGGGTGAATACGACGCCATCGTCGCTCTCGGTGCGGTCATTCGTGGCGGCACGCCGCACTTCGAATACGTTGCCGGCGAATGCACCAAGGGTCTGGCTCAGGTTTCCATGGAATTCGGTGTGCCGGTCGCCTTCGGCGTACTGACCGTCGATTCCATCGAACAGGCCATCGAGCGCTCCGGCACCAAGGCCGGCAACAAGGGCGCCGAAGCCGCACTTTCCGCACTGGAAATGGTGAGCCTGCTGTCGCAGCTGGAGGCGAAGTGAGCCTGAATCACGACGATAGCCAGGACGCTCCCCAGCCCAAGGCCAAGGGCAAGATCGCCACGCGCCGGGTTGCCCGCAGCCTGGCGATGCAGGCGCTGTATCAGTGGCACATGGCCGGTCAGAGCCTCAACGAAATCGAGGCGCAGTTCCGCGTCGACAACGATTTCTCCGGGGTGGACGGCAGCTACTTCCACGAGCTGTTGACCGGTGTCGCACGTAGCAAGAGCGAAGTCGACGGTGCCATCGCGCCGAATCTCGACCGTCCGCTGGAGGAGCTCGATCCGGTGGAGCTGGCGATTCTGCGGCTGTCCACCTACGAGCTGATGCAGCGCATCGACGTGCCTTACCGCGTGGTCATCAACGAAGGCATCGAGCTGGCCAAGGTCTATGGCGCCACCGACGGGCACAAGTTCGTCAACGGCGTGCTGGACAAGCTGGCCCCCACGCTGCGCAGCGCCGAAGTGCGCAATCACAAGCGCTGAGGGCTGCTCGCCTTGCTGGGTGAGTTCGAGCTGATCCGTCACTACTTCGCCGCCGCCGCTTGTGCCAGGGCTGGCGGCGAAGTTGTTCTCGGCATCGGCGATGATTGTGCCCTGCTGCAGCTTCCGGTCGGCGAACAGCTGGCGGTTTCCACCGATACCCTGGTCGCCGGGGTACATTTCCCCGATCCCTGCGATCCCTTCCTGCTCGGCCAGCGCTCGTTGGCCGTGGCCGCCAGTGATCTCGCCGCCATGGGCGCCACGCCCATCGGCTTCACCCTTGCCCTGACCTTGCCTGCTGGCGATCCACTCTGGCTGGCGGAACTTGCCCGTGGCCTGGATTCGATGGCGCTTGATTGCAGCCTGCGTTTGATTGGTGGCGACACTACCCGCGGCCCGCTGAGCCTGACCGTCACCGTGTTCGGCCGGGTGCCGTCCGGGCTGGCGCTGGTTCGGTCTGGCGCGCAGGTCGGTGATCTGCTCTGTGTCGGCGGTGTGCTCGGTGAGGCGGCCGGTGCCCTGCCGCTGGTGCTGCGCCAGGCCGAAGCCGATGCGGACGTCGCCGAACACCTGCTGGCACGCTACTGGTCGCCGCAACCGCAGCTGGCCCTGGGTGAAGCGCTGCGAGGCAAGGCCACTGCAGCGCTGGATATCTCCGACGGTCTGCTGGCCGATTGTGGGCATATCGCCAAGGCTTCGGGCGTGGCCTTGCAGATCGTACGTGATCGCCTGCCGCTGTCCGAACCTTTGCGGCGCTTCGCCGGCGACGCCGAAGCGCTGCGTTGCGCGCTGGCCGGCGGCGACGACTACCTGCTGGCGTTCACCCTGCCGGCTGCTGAGCTCGTATCACTGCAGGCCGCCGGCTGGCCGGTACAGGTCATCGGCCGGGTGTTGGCAGGGGAGGGTGTGCAGCTGATCGATGCGGCGGGTAATGAAGTCGCTGTGTCCGAACGTGGTTACAACCATTTCAATGCGTAAGTGCTGCGATGCGATCGCTTACCTCCGATCCGAGAAAGGAACGCTGTTTTGACTGAATCCTCACCAGTCGCGGCCAAGCCGCAAACCCTGGTCTGGTCCGACCCCTGGCACAACCTGGCGTTCGGCTTCGGCTCCGGGCTGATGCCCAAGGCACCGGGAACCTGGGGTTCGCTGGTAGCACTGCCGTTCGTGCCGCTGTGGCAACTGCTGCCAGGCTGGGGTTATCTGCTGATGCTCGGCCTGACCATGCTGTTCGGCGTCTGGCTGTGCGGTAAGGTGGCGCGCGAACTCGGTGTGCATGACCACGAAGGCATCGTCTGGGATGAGTTCGTCGGCATCTGGATCACCTTCTGGCTGGTGCCGGAAGGCTGGTATTGGATGCTGCTCGGTTTTGTCATCTTCCGCGTAATGGACATCGCCAAGCCCTGGCCGATCAGTTGGGTCGATCGGCATATCCACGGCGGTTTCGGGATCATGCTCGATGACATCCTTGCAGGCGTCGCGGCCTGGGTCGTTATGCAGGGGCTGGTGGCGCTATTGGTTTGATTGTGCGTCCGGTCGCTGCAGGCGGCTGGCCATTGAAGGATGATCGGCGTCCTGCCCGGGCCTGGTTTCGAGGGAAATTGCCATGCGTAGCATCCACATTCTGTTCGCCAGCCTTTTGCTGTCGCCCGCTCTGGCGCAGGCCGCATCCATGGTGCAGGTGGTCGGGCTGTTTCCGGGAGCGGCGGTGGTCAATGTCGACGGCCAGCGCAAGCTGGTCAAGGTCGGGCAGACCGGCCCAGGTGGCGTTCAGGTAGTCAGTGCCGATGCCAGCGGCGCGGTGCTGCGGGTCGATGGCGTCGAACGTCACTACAACCTGAGCCGCGAATACAGCGGCGCCTACGCCACACCAAGCAAGACCCAACTGAGCGTAGCCAAGGGCACCGGCGGCCATTACTGGATCGCCGGCACTATCAATGGCCAGCCGATCCAGTTTCTCGTCGATACCGGCGCTACCTCGGTGGCGATCAACGAGCATCAGGCCCGCCGCTTGGGTATCGACTATCGGGTCAACGGACGGCCGATGGTGGTGAACACCGCCAGCGGCACGGCGAAGGCCTGGCGGGTGCACCTCAACAGCGTCAAAGTTGGGGCAATCGAGGTTATTGGGGTGGAGGCGGTTGTCGTCGAAGGTGGCTCGCCCACTGAGGCCCTGCTTGGCATGAGCTTCCTCGGTCGCGTCAGCTGGCGCGAGGAGCAGGGTATGCTCGTGCTGGAGTCGAAGACCTCCTAGCACCTGCGCATCCGCTCTCTGGGTGACACGATTGGCGCTTTCGTCGGCAAACTCTCCGGCCTGACTCGCCTTTTGTTGGTGTTACAATGTCCGCTTTTCTGCCTCTGGGATCTCCGCCCGTGTCTGTCGTGTTCGTCGCCGCTTCCCAACTGCCGACGCCGTTCGGCGTGTTCACCATGCATGGTTTTCTCGACCAGGACACTGGCAAGGAACATGTCGCGCTGACGCTCGGCGATGTGGCCGATGGCAAGCCGGTACTGGGTCGTCTGCACTCCGAGTGCCTGACCGGCGATGCGTTGTTCAGCCTGCGCTGTGACTGCGGCTTCCAGCTCGAAGCGGCGCTGCGCGCGATTGCCGAAGAGGGGCGTGGTGTGCTGCTCTATCTGCGCCAGGAAGGCCGTGGTATCGGCCTGCTGAACAAGATTCGCGCTTACGAGCTGCAGGATGCCGGCGCCGATACCGTTGAGGCCAACGAGCGCCTGGGCTTCGCCCCGGACATGCGCGACTACGCTATTTGCCTGCCGATGCTCGAACACCTGGGCATCGCTGAGATCAAGCTGATGACCAACAACCCGCGCAAGGTCAAGGCGCTGCAGGGCTTCGGCATTCGCGTCGCCGAGCGCAAGCCATTGCAGATCGCGCATAACCCATACAACCGCAACTACCTCGCCACCAAGGCCGGCAAGCTCGGCCACATGCTCGGCGAGATTCACCAGGGCGAAGCCGAGCAGTCGTGACGCGAGCCGCCGCCCTTCGCCAGCTCGCACGTGACGGCTGGCTGCATACGCTGCTAATGGTGCTGCCTGTGTTGGTGCTTGGGCGCACATCGGTGGTGTTTGCCGATTGGGGGCTGCCGCTGTTCGCTGCCGGCCTGGTTTCGCTGTTCTTCAGCCTGCGAGCCTTCACCCGCTTCAAACATGCTCTGATCGCCACCGAACAGGCGCTAAATGGCCCGGAGGAAGACGATGCCTGGAGCGATCTGCGGCGTGTGCGCCGTCGCGGTCTGCTGATCGCCTCATTACCGGCCTGGTTCGGCGCTGCGGGTGCGCTATTCGGCATGGAGCCGGTTGCTCGCCTGTTGCTGGTATTTGGCAGCCTGGTGTTGCTGGTGCTCTACCGCATTCCGCGGCAATTGCATTGATGCGACGTCTGCTGCTCGCCGCGCTTCTTTCCCTGGCGTCATTGCTTGCGTTGGCTGCCGAGCGGGTGGTGAGCCTGGCGCCATCGCTCAGCGAGATCATGCTCGAACTCGATGCCGCCGACCGCTTGGTTGGCGTTCTGGATGGCGGCGAGCGGCCAGCTGCGCTGCAGTCGGTACCTTCGGTTGGGCGCTACGGCCAGGTGGAAATGGAAACCCTGCTCAGCCTGCGTCCTGATCTCGTCCTGCTCTGGCCGGACAGCGTGCCGCGTAGCCAGCGAGAGCAGCTGCAGCAGTTCGGTATTCCTGTTCTAGTCGTCGAGCAAACCCGTCTCGAAAGGCTGGCCGAACAATTCGTCGTGGTCGGCAATGCCGTCAATCGAGCCGAGGAAGGGGAGATACTGGCCGAGCGTTTTCGCCAGGGCTTGGTCGAGCTGCGCCGGAAGTATGTACGTGAGCAACCGCTGCGGGTGTTCTATCAGATCTGGAATCGCCCGCTGTATACCCTCGGCGGACAGCAGATCATCAGCGAAGCGATCGAGGTGTGTGGTGGGCAGAATGTTTTCGCCGATCTGACCCAGGCGGCGCCTCAGGTCAGCATCGAAGCCGTGCTTGCTCGCGATCCTGAAGTCATTCTGGCCGGCAGTGGTGCGCAGCTGGATGAGTGGCAGGCCTGGCCGCAGCTCAGTGCTGTGCGCGATGGGCGATTACTGGAAGTCCCCGACAAGGGGCTGGAGCGGCCGAGCTTCCAGATGCTGGGGGCGATCGGGAAGCTCTGCGAAGTGATGGCGGCAGCGCCCTGAGCGGGCGCGCCAGTTAACGCGACTACAGCGACGGAGTCCAGGTGACGGCGAACAGCCCTGTACGGCCCGCCTCGCGATAGCCGTGATCCCACCAATTAGTTCCGTCTGGGCGGTTGTAGGTCGCCAGCGCGTAGTCGCGGTCGAACAGGTTGTTGACCTTCGCCTCCCAACGCAGCTCCGGATGGCTCTGCCAGCCAGCGCGCAGATCAAAAACCCCATAGCCGGACAGCTCGCGGGTGTTTGCGATCGTGTCGTAACGAGCGCTGGAAACGTGCCAACCGGCGCCAGCCGAAAGCGTGCCGAAAGTGCGATCAAGGTCGATGCTGAGCGTGCGCTTTGCCCGGCGCGCCAGAGTATGGCCGCTGTCCCGATCGCGTGGATCGATGATGCTAACGCCGAGGCTCGCCTGCCACCCCAGCAGTTGGCGCGCCGCACTGGCTTCGAAACCGTTGATCCGTGCCTGGCTGACGTTCCCCATCCGGGTTCCACCCCAGGCAATCATGTCTTCGAGGTCGGTACGATAAAGCGCGGCTTCCAGCTGGGTCTCGTCGAATTCGGCGCGCCATTGCAACTCATAGGTCTTCGAGGTCTCCGGCTTGAGGTCCGGATTTGGTCCCCACAACGGCGGTCCGTAAAGATCGGAGAATGTCGGCGCGCGGAAGCCTTCGCCATAGCTCAGAATCCAGCGCTGCGACTGACCTACCGGCAGGCTGACCGCGGCATTCCAGCTGTTGTGGCTGCCGAACTGCTGGTTGTCATCGTGGCGTAGCCCCAGCTCGGTGCCGAAGCGCTCGCCTTGAAAGCTGTGCTGGGCAAAGAAAGCCCAGTTGTCGCGGCTGTCTTCCTCAAAAGTCGTCGCGGAATCGAGTTGGTCTTCATACCAGTCGCCGCCGACGCTCAGTTGGTGGCGCTCGCTCAATTGCAGCCGATTTATCCAGGCCGCCGAATGACGCGTGGTTTCCAACAGGGTGTTATTCCAAGCGCTACCGGCGCCGACGGCGTGATTACGATCGAAGCTGCGACCCAGTTCCAGACGGCTATTCCACATGTCGGTCAACTGACCGTCCAGGTAGCCGCTGTAACTGCTGACCCGAAACTCGTCCTGCGGCCTTCCGGGTTCGAAGTCATTGGCATCGTCGTACTCGTTCTTGCCGCGCTGGTCGTTGAGACTCAAGCCGGCTTTCCAGTTCGAGTCGAACTGATGATCCAGTTTTAAATGCAGAGCCTTGTTACGCTGGCCATCGTTGTCCCGATCGGCGCCGCGGTTGTCGCGGGTGATATCGAAGCCGTCGCGCTCGTCGAGGCTGGCGCCGAGATGGACACGGGTCTGCTCGGTCCCGGCGGCCAGGCTCAGGCTGCGCTGAAAGGTCTGCTCGCTGCCGGCCGCAATACGGACTTCCGGATTTATTCCAGGTTCACCGCCACGGGTGAAGATCTGGATGACGCCGCCAACGGCATCCGCGCCATAGAGCGACGAGCGTGGGCCACGGATCACTTCGACACGCTCAATGTTGTCGATGGCCAGATAGTCGAGACGGGCGAAGCCGCTGGTGGCCGAGGCAATGCGTTGGCCGTCGACCAGCACCAGTGTTTGCGCGGTGCCGGTGCCGCGCAGCGACAGCGACGCCACACCGCCAGGGCTGCTCACCTGTACGCCTGGCACACGCCGCAGCAGCTCGGGCACGCTGCGGGCTTGTAGCCGTTCGATATCGGCGCGAGTGAATACGGTATTGGCTG
This sequence comes from Stutzerimonas kunmingensis, assembly GCF_900114065.1. Taxonomy (GTDB): domain Bacteria; phylum Pseudomonadota; class Gammaproteobacteria; order Pseudomonadales; family Pseudomonadaceae; genus Stutzerimonas; species Stutzerimonas kunmingensis. Next base: position 841,156 of record NZ_FORS01000001.1, on the reverse strand, counting down.
CCGTCGCCTGGGCGCGGGGTTCAGCCTGGCGGGCGGAGGTAATGAGCATGCTTGGCAGCTGCTGCTCAGCAGCAAACACCTGCACGCCAGGCAACAACGCCACAGCCAGGGCAAGTCGGGACAGTTTCATTCTTGGAATTCCTCAAAAGATCGCAGACTTTTGAGGAGGGCAGGAACAAGCGCGGGGATGACGGGCAGCAGCGCTTGACGGTGCTGCCCTCCGCAACACCAGTCGAATCCGTCAGGCCGGTCTCCGGGCTTTCGACACGCATCACGCTCACCTTCCCATGTCGGAACACAGTGGTTGTCGAGCGGACGGCGATCCCTGAGGATCGCGGTCGATTACCGTTGCGGGGGCAGCGCCGGCCTTGCTCATCGAGCGCACCGGCTTCCCGATTAATGCGGACCTTGCGGTCGTGCACACCTGGGCGGATAAGAAAACGCGCGAACCTTACGGCCGGTGCTGGGGAAACACAAGCGGACGAATGGCCGCAAGGACAGTGGTTTCCAAGCAAAGCCGCGTCCCAGGGCCGCTCGAGCGTTGCTCGAAAAACATCCAGCCTCGATGGTGCGCAATGTTCAGCGATCGGCGCTGACTTGCGGGCGCCTACATTGGGCTCGAAGCCGCCGAGGTCGTGCCGACTGTCGCCAAGCGACGGCGGCATGTCCGCGCGACAGCGCCGAGCTTTATGAAAGCCCCCCGACAATCTGTAGATCACTCTGCCCATTGCCCTGCCGGCGCACCTGGATCTGCACTGGAATGCGCTCGTGCATTTCCGCCACATGGGAGATCACCGCCACCTTGCGGCCCTGGGCCTGCAGCGAATCCAGCGCGTCCATGGCGATCTGCAGCGACTCGGGGTCGAGGCTGCCGAAGCCTTCGTCGATAAAGAGCGACTCGATCCTGAGCTTGCTCGAGGCCATCGAGGCCAGGCCCAGCGCCAGGGCCAGCGAAACGAGGAAGGTCTCGCCGCCGGACAGCGAATGCACCGAGCGCAGCTCGTCGCCCATCTCGGTATCCATGATCAGTAGGCCCAGCGGGCTGCCGCCGCGCTTGAGCCGGTAGCGCCGGGCCAGTTGGCGCAGCTGCACATTGGCGTGCTGCACCAGCAGGTCGAGGTTGTAGGCCTGGGCGATCTTGCGGAAGGCGCCGCCGTCGCTGGAGCCGATCAAGGCGGCGATGCGCCCCCAGCGCTGATGCTCGGCCCGTGCGACGTCGATCTGTGCGAGCAACGCCTGGCTCTGGCTGCGGCGCTTGTCGTCGTCGATCAGCTGGGCGCGGGTTTCCGCGCAGCGCTGGTCGGCCTGCTCGCATTGGTGCAGTTGCTCGGCATGGCGCTGCTGCAGCTGCTCGGCATCCAGGGCTTCGCTCTGCTGCTGTTTGTGCAGGTTAAGGCGGTTGAGGCAGCCGTCGAGACGCTCGCGACAGCGGGTCAGGTTTTCGCTGTTCTCTCGCAAGCGCTGGCGCGCCTCGGCGATCAGCTGGTCATCCATGTGCAGCAGCTGGGCGAGGGTGGCGTCGTCCAGCTGCGGGTGGCTGGTGCGCCAGGTGGCCAATTCCGCATTCAGCGCGTCGCGTTCCTGTTCCAGTTCGGCTTGGCGCTGGCGGCAGTTCTGCTGCTCGCTGTGCAGGCGCGTCAGGCCGAGCTTGCTCTCGTTGAGCTGCTGATCAATCTCGGCCCGGGTTTGACGCGCCGCCTGGATGGTCGCGTCCAGCTGCTGTTGCCAGGTGCCGGCGCTGGTTTGTTCGCCAAGGCTGGTACGCAGCGCCTGCTGGCAGGCCAGCAGCAGTTTCTCGCGCTCGCTCAGTCGTGCGCTGCAGCTTGCCTGTTTCTCCTGGCGATGGTGTTGTTGCAACTGCTCGTCGCTGCGGCGCTGCTCGCACTGGCGCAGCTCCTCGGCCAGCTCGGTCTGCGCCTGCAGTTGCTGTAGGCGCGTGGCGATGCTGACGTCCAACTGCATAAAGGTCTGCGCCGGATTTTCACGCCAGCGCTGCAGTTGCTCGACGGGCAACAGTTCGGCGAAGGCCGCCAGCTCCTCGTCGAGCTGTTGTCTGTCGCGGGCCAGGGCATCGTGCTGGCGGGCGAATTGCTGGGTCGCCTCGACACAGGCCTCGCGCGCGGCCTGCCAGGCCTGCTGCAGGGTTTCGCTGCGCTGTTGCAGGGCGAGCAACTGCTGCTGACGCTCACTGGCGCTGGCGATCTGGTCTTTGAGATTGGTCAGCTGCGCTTCCAGCCATTGCGAACGCTCGGCTTCCGGTTGCTCAAGCAATCGCGTGTGGACGGGCAGGGCGAGCAGGCGCGGTGCCAGGGTCTGCAGCTGCACCTCGACTTCGCCCTGGCGTTGTTGCGTCTGGCGCAACTGCGTGCTGAGCGCGACATGGCGATCGCGCAGCTCCTGCAGACGCTGATCCTGTTCCTGTAGCGCCTGCTGCGCACGCTCGGCCTCGCTGTTGTCGTGGCGGTCGAGACTGGCGACCAGCGCGTCGGTGTGCTGCCAGGGATGCTTGTCGCTGCCGCAGACCGGGCAGGGCTCGCCCGGGACCAGCGCCGCGCGCAGCGCTTCGACATTCTCGCTGCGTGCCAGACGTTGGCGTTCAAGCAGGGCGAGGGTGACCTTGAGCGCCTGCTCGGCAGCATCACGGTCACTGCGAAGCTGTTTGCCCTGCGGCACCAGGCTGTCCAGCTCGGCCTGCTGGCGGATGTGGGCGTCGCTCAGTTCGCGCTGGCTGGCGGTGAACGTGAGCTGCTGCGCCCAGAGTTCGCGCAGGGCCTCGGTTTCGCGCTCGGCCTGGCGCCATTCGTCGAGCTGTTGATGCAGCTGGGCCAGCTGTTCGGCCAGGCCGACATGGCTGTCGCGCTCGCGTTGCAGATTGTCCAGCGCCTCGCGCGCCTGGCTTTGCCGGGTTTCGGCAGCCTTGGCCTGCGCTTCCAGTGCCGGGAGTTCGCCCTGACCTTGCTGCAGCCGTGCCGCCAGCTGGACGGCCTGTTGCAGACGCGGACGGTAACCGCCCCAGGCTGCACAGAGCGGTTGCAGCGCTGCGTTCGTCTCGAGTTGCTGCGTCAGCGCTGCTAGCTGTTCGGCGGCGCGCTGTTGCTGCTCAGCGAGCTGCTTGAGCGTTGCCTCGCCGGTGCTCGCCGCGGCATCGGCCTGGACGCTTTCTTCGCGAATCGAGGCGAGGTCGGTGTTCAGATGGCTGAGGCGCTCCTCTTCGCGGCGCGCTTGCGCAAGCCTCGGCTCGGCCGCCTGGCGCGCCTGTTCGGCTGCGCGCAGGTCGTTGCCGGCGGCTTCGCACTGGCTCTGCAAGGTGTCGAGACGTTGCTGCAGGCTTTGTACCTCGTGCTGCAGGCGAGTGAGACTGTCGGCGGCCTTGCCGAGCAGGGGTTCGAGTTCCTGCTGACGCAGAAAACGATGGCGCTGCGGTGCGAGCCGTTCGAACAGGTCGAGAATACGGCGGGCCTCGGTCAGGCTCTCGCGCTCGTCTTCTGTGTCCTGCAGCTGCTGGCGCGCTGCTTCGCGCTCGTTTTCCAGGCGCTGCAGTTCGCTCAGCCATTGCCGCTGGGCTTCCAGCTCCTTGAGCTGCTGTTGCAGCTTTCTCAAGTCTTCGAGCTGGGCCTGATGTTCGCGCTCCAGTACTTCACGCTGCCCGGGCTCCAGCGGCTGGAGGCCGCCGGCCTGCTGTTCCAGGCGAGTCAGGCTTTCCTTCGCCTGCTTGGCGGCCTCGAACGCGGCCTGGCCGAGACGGCTGTAGAGGCCGGTATCGGTGAGCTTTTCCAGCAGGGTGCCACGCTCGTTGTCGTCGGCCTTGAGGAAGGCGGAAAACTCGCTCTGCGCCAGCAGCACGGCGCGGGTGAACTGGGCCAGGGTCAGCCCCAGGCGCGCTTCCAGCAATTCCTTGAACTCGCGCTTTTTACCGCTGGCCAGGAGCGTGCCGCTGTCCAGGTCGGTGAGACTCTGGCTGCTGGCCTGCAGGCGGCCGTCCACCTTTTCGCGGGCGCGTTTGACCTCCCAGCGCGCGCGGTAGCGGTGGCCGTCGACGCCGACGAAATCCACCTCCGCATAGCCGCTGCCGCAGCCACGGCGCAGCAGGTTGCGCTCGTCTCCGCCGCCGATCTCCGCTTCGACGTCGGGGACCTTGTTCAGCGGCGAGACGCTGTCCAGCCGCGGCGTGCTGCCGAACAGCGCCAGGCACAAGGCGTCGAGAATGGTGCTCTTGCCGGCACCGGTAGGCCCGGTGATGGCGAACAGGCCGGCGCTGGCCAGCGGCTCGGCGGTGAAATCGATGATCTGTTCGCCGGCCAGCGATGCCAGGTTCTTCAAGCGGATGGCGAGGATTTTCATTGGTCGCCCTCCGCATGGGCGAACTCGACCCGTTGCAGAAGCGTGGCGAAGTCGTCCAGCGCCTGATCGTCCGCCGGGTTGCTGTATTCGGCTTCCCAGGCGCGGGCGAACAGCTCCTGCGGGGTGATCTGATCCAGGCCGAGCAATACTTCCGATTCCGCCTCGCCGCGTTTGCCGGCGTATTCGCTGGCGATGCGCACCAGTCGGCAGGCCTTGCCGGTTATCGCGGTTTCGATGCGCTGGCGCAGGTCCGGCAATGGTTCGTCGAGTAGCACGCGTACCTCCAGCCAGGGCTGGTGGTCGTCGAACAGGCCGGTGGGCGGCAGCGCCTCCAGCGCGGCGATCACCTCGGCCAGCGACGCGCGGCCGATACGAATCATCTCCACCGCGCGCGGCACCGGCAGCTGTTCGACGTTTTTCAATTGGTCGCCGTCCAGTTCGACCAGCAGCACCTGATGCGGGTAATTGACCTCGGCGAAGGACAGCGGCAGCGGCGAGCCGCTGTAACGGATGCGCGCCTGCCCGGCGACCTGCTGCGGCTTGTGCAGATGGCCGAGGGCGACGTAGGCGACCGATTCGGGAAACAGGCTGGCCGGCAGCGCTTCGGCGTTGCCGATGACGATATTGCGCTCGGATTCCTCCGACACCGCACCGCCGGCCATGTGCGCGTGGCTCATGGCGACCAGCGCCTGGCCGGGCTGGCGTGCGGTTTCGGCAGCAGCGATCAGCCGCTCGTGGACCTGGCGAATGCCGGCCATGTAGTCATCGCCCAGTTCCATTCCCGTGACTTCGGCCGGACGCAGGAAGGGCAGGGTGAGACACCAGGCGGCGGTGTTGCCGGCGGAGTCATGTAGCGGCACCAGCAGCCGCTGGTGATCCAACTGGCCCTCGGCGACCCAGCTGATGCGACCGACGGCGTGTGCGTTGAGGCGCTTCATCAGCGGCGCCGGTAGTTCGATGCGACCGCCGGAATCGTGGTTGCCGGCGATCATCACGATGTCCAGCTGCGGGAGCTTTTCGTGGGCGCGGACGATGAAATCGTAGAGGCGTTCCTGGGCCTTGAGTGGCGGGTTGACCGTGTCGAACACGTCGCCGGCTATGAGCAGGGCGTCGGCGCGTTGGGCGACCAGCTGGTCGAGCAGCCAGGCGAGGAATTGCGCGTGTTCGTAGTCGCGGTCCTGGCCGTGGAGGGTCTGGCCGAGGTGCCAGTCGGAGGTGTGGATCAGGCGCATGGGCTCAGGCTCATTGTGGGCGGGTGCAGTGGCGAACCGCTGGCTTGGGTTGTGCGGCGGGTGGTTGCGTCAGATGTAAGGCTTGTGGAACTCGTGACTGTCGCGGGCTTCGGCGGACGGTTTGGGCGCCCCGCGCTTTCCTCGGCCCGGACTACAGGTTGCGCCTTGCACGGCGCGTCACTTTTTCTTGCTTGGCCAAGAAAAAGTAACCAAAAAGAAGGCCACCCCGACATCCGGGTTTTGCTTCGCAAAACTTCCCTCCCTCCGGCGCTGCTCCGGGGGCCGTCGCGAAGGGACGTCCCTGTCCCTTCGCTCCTCGCTCGGCGTCCATGCCTCGCGTCCCCCTGCGCAGCACCTACGCTCGGCCTCCTGAAGGGGAGTCGAGTCCGAGCCGCCTGAAAATTCGCAAACAGCGGAACAAGCACGCGTTGCTTGTTTGTTGACGAAGAAGCTATCAGTCCCCACCGAATGCCCCTTTCAGGATGTCGAACGGAATCCGCGCGGAGGGGAGCGAGCGGCATGGATGCCGCGAGAGAACTAGGCGTTCCCGCGATAAAGGGCCAGGGATGGCCCTTGTACGCCGGCCGCCGGAGCGCGGATGGAGTGAGGGAAGTCGAGCGCAGCGAGACCCGGATGCAGGGGCAAGCGTTTTTGCTTACTTTTTTTGGGGCCGGCCGTCCGGCGTTTGGAAAAAGTGAGTCGCCCAGCAGGGCGAAACCAATGCTTCCGCCAGACGGGCCAGTCGAGTGTGAGCGCGGAGCGAAAGCCAGCGAGGCGCCGTGCAAGGCGCAACCTGTAGTCCCGGCCGCGAAAAGCGCGGCGCTCACATACCGAAATCCGTGCCGACGCTCTTCGCGCACAAAACCACCCCCACAAGCCCTCACGAGTACAACCACCCCTTCAACGCCTGCAGATTCCCCACCTGCAGCTGCTGCGCCGCCGCATTCGCCTGCACGGTATTCGGGTCGATGCCGAAGCGCTGCAGCACGTACTGCACCAGCGCTCCGCGCGTCTCCACCGGCAGCTGGCCCTCGAGCATGCCGAAGTCCAACTCGATGATCGCCTTCTGCGCAGGGCTCAATCGCGCGTCCGGCTCGATCAGCACGGTCACCGGCGTGTTCCATGCCTCGTCCTGTTCGCGGGTGTGTTCGCTGGCGTCCATCAGGTCCGGCTCGCCGCGGAAGCGGCTGAGCACGAAGTCGCGGTATTCGCGGTTCTTCTCGCAGTAGGCGCGCACATGCCAGCGCATGCCGGTGAACACCAGCGTGTGCGGCGCCATCACGCGGATTTCCACCTCGGGATTGGCCAGCGAGACGTACTCGCTTTCCAGCCGCAGCCCCTCTCGACAGGCCAGCAGGATCGGCCGCAGCACCTCGGGTCGGATACTGCGGTCCGGCACCTGCAGCACCTCGGTATGCGCGTAGGCCAGCGCCAGGCCCTCGATATGCGGGGCGCGCACACGGTTCTGGTCGAGTAAATGCAGGTAGGCGCTGGCGCTGCCGTCGATGAACAGCGGCTGGAAGCCTTTGGTCGGCTTGTAGCCCTTCAGGTGGCGGTCATATGTCAGGTTTTTGGGCGCATGTTCGTTCAGGTAGGTGTTGATGTCCTTCGATGCCTGCTGGCGGCTGATGCCGAAACTCTGCATCAGGTGGCCCGTGGTCAGGCGGCCTTCCCACCAGGCGATGGTCTCGATCAGCCGGTAGCGCAGCGCCAGGTCCCAGCGAATCTGACTGATCGATTGCTTGCGTTTCATCGCCTCTGCACCTGTTCCAAAGATTTACATGCCTATGTCGAGCAGGTCGACGTGTCGCGCAACGCTACATATATTCGGGGTATGTTTCAACTCGATCCGGTGGATGAGGAGACCCTGACATGAGCCTGATGATCAACGCGATGGTGATGTCCTGCATGGCGTTCGTCGTGATGCTGTTTCTGGCCTGGCTGGCCTATGGCAGCGGCGATCGGAAGGGGTGATGAGCGTTACAGTTCTATGAAGATCAGTGGATTCCCGATGGACGGCATGAATCTCCGAGCGATGAACAGGGTCTTTGTCTCAGGCTCATTGCTAGAGATGCTTCATGAAGACTCTTTCCCGCTACCTGGCCGAAACCTTCACCTCGCAGTACCGCACGCGCGTCGAGCCGCAAGCGGACGGTCGCCTGCTGGTGCATGTCGGCTACCCGATCAATGGCACCCACGCCACGCGCATCATGGCCGGGCACCAGGTGCAGAACACCCTGCTGGTCGAAACCATACTCGAAGACATGCGTAACGAACTGGCTCGTCCGCAATGATGCTCAGCGCGTCGCCGGCAGTGCGATGCGCACCCGCAAACCGCCCAGCGGGCTTTCTTCAAGACTCCACTCGCCACCCCAGGCCGTCAGGATATCGCTGACGATTCCCAGCCCCAGACCGTGACCTTCCGCCGACTCGTCCAGCCGTACGCCACGGTTGATGACCTGCTCGCGCTGTGCCGCCGGAATCCCCGGTCCGTCGTCGTCCACCAGCAGGACGAAGCCATCGCCGCTGCGCTCGATGCTCAGGTCGACGCGGCTACGGGCCCACTTGCAGGCGTTATCCAGCAGATTGCCCAGCAGCTCGAGCATGTCCTCGCGATCACGCGGCAGGCGGCAGCCGGCGGGCGCCTGCCAGCGCAGGTCGAGGCCGCTGCGGTGGATCATCGCCAGCGTATCGAACAGTGCCGGCAGTTCCGCGTCGCAGTCGAAATGCGCACCGGGCAGCACGTCCACCGATAGCCGCGCGCGGCCCAGTTCGCGGCTGACCCGTTGCTGGATCTGCTCCAGCTGCTCCTGCAGGCTGGCCTGCAGTTCGGGGTGGGCGGCGAGTTCTTCGCGTTGCACCAGGCTGCCGAGCACTGCCAGTGGCGTCTTCAGCGCGTGACCGAGGTTGCCCAGGGCATGTCGCGAGCGCTGCAAGGTGTCCTCGGTGTGGCTGAGCAGGTGGTTGATCTGCTCGACCAGCGGTTGCAGCTCGACGGGCGCCTGCTGGTCCAGCTGCTGGCGCTGGCCCTGCTGCAGCTGGGCGATCTGCTGCCGCGCGCGCTCCAGTGGGCGCAGTGCCAGCCCCATGGCGTAGCGCTGCAACAGCAGCAGGGCGAGCAGGGCGAAACCGACCAGGCCCAGACCGCTCAGCCGCACGCGGGCAAAACTTTCGAGGACCGGCGTGTAGTCCTGCGCCACGCTGATGATGATCGGCTGGCCGTCGCGGCGGTACTCGGCGCGATAACCCAGCAGTCGCTGTTCCTGCGGGCCGTCGAGCAGCTCGTCCGCCAGGCCCGCGCGTTCCGGCCATTCTGGTGAGGCGTCCCACAGCGAGCGGGAGCGCCAGGTGCGCTCGGGCAGTTCGATCTTGAAATAGTGGCCGGAGAACGGCCGTTGATAGCGCGGGTTGAGGCGCTGCACGTCCAGCTGATCGCCGTTCGGCCCCTTCACCAGGGCAATCAGCAGGCCCTCGGTTTCCTCGCGCAGATCGGTTTCCAGACTGCGCCTGAGGCCTGACTCGAAGAGCCACAGGCTGGTCTGCACCAGCACCAGCGCGACCAGTAGCAGGGTGGCGATCAGTGCCAGGCTGAGGCTGCGCTGAATCGATTTCACGGCTGGCCGCCGAAGCGATAGCCCTGGCCGCGGCGCGTTTCGATCAGTTCGCGGCCGAGCTTGCCGCGCAGCCGGTTGATATGCACCTCGATGACGTTTGAATCGCGCTCGGTTTCACCGTCGTACAGGTGTTCGGTCAGCTGGGTTTTCGACAGCAGCTGCCCCGGATGCAGCATGAAATAGCGCAGCAGGCGAAATTCTCCGGCGGTGAGTTCGATGTCCTGACCATCCTTGCGACAGCACTGGCGCGACTCGTCCAGCTCCAGGCCGCCGGCCTGCAACATGGGCTGGTTGGCCAGGCCGTGGGCACGGCGCAGCAGCGCCTGGATACGCAGCAGCAGTTCTTCGGGATGAAAGGGCTTGGTCAGGTAGTCGTCGGCGCCGGCCTTGAGGCCGTCGATGCGCTCGGCCCAGGAGCCGCGCGCGGTAAGGATCAGCACCGGTGTGGTGAGGCCGCCGGCACGCCAGTCGCGCAGCACCTCCAGCCCCGGTTTGCCAGGCAATCCGAGGTCGAGAATGATCAGGTCATAGGGCTCGCTGGCGCCCTGGTATCCGGCGTCGCGGCCATCGGCCAGCCAGTCGATGGCATAACCGTTGCGGCTGAGGCTGGCGACCAGCTCATCGGCCAGTGGGACGTTGTCTTCGACCAGTAGCAGACGCATCAGTCTTCTTCATCCTTGAGCAGGCGCCCGTCGCGGGCATCCAGTTCGAGCTCGCGGGCAACGCCGTCGGTGGTGAGCAATTCGATCTCGTAAACGTAGATGCCATCTTCCTCTTCCAGCTCCGCTTCCAGCAGGCTGGCCCCCGGATAGCGCTCCATGGCGCGCTGGAGCAGGGCTTCCAGCGGCATGATGAGACCCTCGCGGCGCAGCCGCAGGGCCTCATCCTGGTCCAGGTCGCGGCTCGCCGCCGGAGTGGCAGCGAGCAGCAGGGTCAGTGGAACGGTTACGAAAAGGGGGGCACGCATGGATGGCCTCAGTCGTCCTGATGGTCCTTCAGCACTTCGCCAGTCTTGGCGTCGAGCTCGACGTCCCATTGCACACCTTTGTCGTCGCGCAGTTCAAGCTGATAGACGTAGCGGCCGTACTCTTCTTCCAGCTCGGTCTCCTCGACGGTAGCGCCGGGGTGCTTGGCCAGTGCCGCTTCGTTGAGCTTCTCGAACGACTGAATGGTGCCGGCATCGCGCAGCTTCAGTGCTTCGTCGGGACCGATGTCCTTGGCCATGGCCAGGTTGGCACCGAGGGCGAGGGTGGCGGCGGTGAACAGCGTAGTCAGTGTTTTCATGGTTCGTTTTCCTGTGTGGGTTTTGACGATTCACAGGTTACGGGGGCTTGCTTAAACGAAACTGAACGTCGCCAGGCGGCTGCGAATGCACCGTTCGGGCGAGGGCGAACCGCGCCATGGGGACTACGCTTGCTGCAGGTCAGCACGACCGATCGATCGGGGTGAGTCGTCATGAAAAACGTGTTTCTCGTACTGCTCGCGACCCTCGGGCTGAGTGGCCAGGCCTCTGCCGAGGATCTGCTGAAGCCCTCCACCACACCGCCACCGGTCGATGATGTGGCGGCTGGCAACAGCCTGGAGGCCGAGCCCGCTTACCAGGCCGAAGGCGTGATCCGCGCCATCGATGCCCGGCAGGGCAGCGTCACCATCGCCCACGGGCCGGTGCCGGAGTTGAAGTGGCCGGCGATGGTGATGCCGTTCAAGGCGGACGCCGCACAGCTCGGCGGGCTGGCCGTGGGCGATGCGGTGGAGTTCCGCTTCAGCAACGGCGAGATGGACCCGCAGATCGTCTTCATTCGACGGCAGTAGCCTCAGCGTCGCTGCTCATGGCAGCAGCCAGCGGGCTCGGAGCGGCCGGTCGGGGCAACGCGATCGTCGCTGTCGTAACGGTCATGCAGGCGTACCCAGTCGGTGAGGTTGTGTTGGGGCCCGATTTCGTTGCGCCCGTTGGGCGTCATGTCCAGTAGGACATAGGTGCCGAGCAGTTCTTCCGCGCCGCGACCATAGGCCGAGAAGGTGTGGAAGATGTCGCCCTGCGGGTCGCGATAGAAAACACTGAAGCCCGACAGCTCCTCGCAGACGAAGGGTTGCCAAGCGTAGTTGTAGAAGACCTTGCCCTCGACGACCTCCTCGGCATCGAAGGACACGTGGAAGTCGCGGTTGAACGTGCTGCCGGCCGACGACAGCCAGCGGAACTGCCAGCCCATGCGCTGGCGGAAAGCCTCCAGCCGGTCGAACGGCGCGCGGGAAATGGCGGCGAAGCTGACGTCATGCTGCAGCAGGTGCAGTAGCGCACCGCCGATATGATCGGCCTCGAACGAACAGCCGACGCACCCCTCGGTCCAGTCCGGGCCGAACATGAAGTGCTTGATCACCAGCTGGCTGCGACCCTCGAACAGCTCGCTCAGGCGTACCGCGCCGCTGGCATCGTGAAATCGATAGTCCTGCGCAAGGCGTCGTCAGGGCAGTTGCCGACGCTTTTCGCTGAGCGCATCGCGCTGGCGGGTGAGCTGTTTCTCTTCCTGCAGATGGGCGCTGTGGGCGGCCAGCCAGTCCTGATCGGATACGACCTTGTGCGTTGCCATGTAGACCTCCAGGGCGCGGATTGGGGAGCGAGCGCGGAGCCACTGCCGCGCGGCAATGGCCCTGTGACAGAGTCGATTGGCGCCGGGCGAAATCGACATCGGGCCAGTGAGCGTCCGGCGCCTGGCGGCGCTGCGGTTGAACTTAGCGGCCGCCGCTGCGCTCGTAATTCATGCAGGGGCCAACCGTATGGCCCGATCTGATCCCGTTCGCAGAAGGAATAAACGAGATGTACAACAAGACACTGACCGCCGCCCTCGCCGTTGCCATCCTCGGTTCTGGTGCTGCCTTCGCCGCCGACAAGCCCGGCGCCGACTGGATCAGCCTTGAGCAGGCCGTAGAGAAAGCCAAGGCCGCCGGCTACACCGAGCTGCATGGCATCGAGGCCGATGACAATGGCTGGGAAGGCGAGGGCATGAAGCAGGATGGCAAGAAGTACGAGTTCAGCATCGATGGCCGCACCGGCGAGGTGACCAAGGAAAAGGTTGATTGAGCCTACGCGCCCCTCTCGCCTGGCGTCTTCGCTGAGCGCATTGCCTGCCTTATGTCGGTGCTGCGCTCAGCAGCCACTTGCCACAGCGCTCCCGCAACGGGAGGCAGCTACCGACAGAGCGGGTATCATCCACCTCCCTCGTCGCTACCGTGTAGCTGCATTCATGTCCGCTTCCAGCTCCCGCCCCAGCACCCTGCATCTGCCGCCAGGTGATTGGCCTACCGTGCTCGACTGCCTGTGCGCGCACTTCCCGGCGATCAGTCGCGATACCTGGCTCGATCGCATCGCCCGCGGCCGCGTGCTGGATGCGCAGATGCAGCCGATCGATGCCGCGCAGGCCTATCGGGTAGGCATGCGCATTCATTACTTTCGCGAAGTGCCGAATGAGACCCCGGTGCCGTTCGAAGAACGCATCCTGCACGTCGACGAGCATCTGGTGGTGGCCGACAAGCCGCACTTTCTCTCGGTGATGCCGGCTGGCGAATACGTCAATGAGACCCTGCTGGCACGGCTCAGCAAACGGCTGGGTAACGCCGACCTGGTGCCGATTCATCGTATCGATCGGCTCACCGCCGGTCTGGTGCTGTTCTCGGCCAACCGGGAGAGTCGTGGTGCCTACCAGGCGCTGTTCCGTGAGCGGGAGATCAGCAAGCGCTACGAGGCAATCTGCCCGGCGCTGCCGCATCTCGAATTTCCCCTGCGCCGACGCCTGTGCATGGTGCCGGGCGACCCCTTCTTCCTGATGCGTGAGGGCGCCGGCGAACCGAACAGCGAAACGCTGATCGAGGTGCTCGAACGGCGCGGCGACCTCTGGCGCTACGGGCTTTCCCCCATCAGCGGCAAAAAGCACCAGCTGCGCCTGCACATGGCCACCTTCGGCGCCGGTATCTGCAACGACCCGTTCTATCCCGAGCTGCTCGAGCGCAGCGAGCGTGAGGCCGACGACTACGAGCGGCCACTGAAGCTGCTGGCGCGTGGATTGCGCTTTAGCGATCCGCTGAGCGGAGCGCTGCGCGAATTCGAGAGCACGCTGCAACTGGACTGGTAATGCCGGTAGTCATGGTCATGGTGGCTCGTCGCCGTCAGCGCGCGCTTGATTGAGCATGGCGGCGTTTTGAGGGGCTAGCACCGCCTGCGGGCAGGCTCAGAGATCCACCACGCCCACCGTCATGCCTCCACAAACGTAGAGCGTTTGGCCGGTTACGAAGCCGCTGCGTTCGTCGAGCAGGTAGGCGACGGCATGGGCGACGTCGTCGGCGGTTCCAACGCGCTTGACCGGCACCGAGTCAATGATCTGTTGCGTGCGCGGTGAGCCGGGGGGATTGGCCCGGTCGAACAGCTCCGTGCGGATCGGTCCGGGGCCGACTGCGTTGGCGGTGATGCCGTGTGCGCCCAGCTCCAGCGCCCAGACGCGGGTCATGCCGACCAGTGCTGCCTTGCTTGCTGCATAGGCGGTGCGCAGCTCCTTGCCCAGCGCAGCCCGGGAGCCCATGTTGACGATGCGACCGAAGCCGGCTGCCTTCATGCCGGGGAGCAGCGCCTGCATGCACTGCATGGCGCAGCGCAGATTGAGCGCCATTACCCGATCGAGTTCGGCGAGCGTCTGCGCTTCGGCGGTCGCCGGGCAGACCATGCCGACATTGTTCACCAGGCGGGTGATCGGGCCGCGCGCCAAGGCTACGTGTAGCGCCTCGGCCGTGGCCTCTGGATCGGACAGGTCGGCGCGAATGCCGCTGCCTTCACGGTCGATGATAATGGGATCGTAACCCTCTTCGCGGCAGCGCTCGGCGGTGGCGGCACCAATGCCGGCGGCACCACCGGTGATCAGGACTCTAGGTAGGCTCATAACGATCTCGCAGGGATTAGACAGTCGCCACAGGCGTCAGGGGTGAGCCAACGGCGCCCGGCAGCCGAAGCGGCGGGGCGGTGAGGAAGAAACGGTAGCGGGCCTGGCGACGCAGATATGCCGCCAGCGGGCCGAGGTGCCAGAGCTCACCCAGGTGAACGCCGAGCTTGAACAGGCAATGCTGGTGCAGCGGCAAGGCGGCGCAACAGGCGTCGCCGCCTGCGGCCGGATAGGCCTCGACCGCATAGTTGTCCGCCGCTATTGCCGCCAGTTCGCTGTCGGTTATCCACTGCAGCAGCTTTCCGTCACGTCCGTCGAGCACCGCACAGCGCTCGGCCAGGGTCTTTGCGTCGGGCTGGCGGCCCATGGCGAGGACCGCGTCGGCAAAGCCGGTATGGAGGCAGACGATATCGCCGCGTTCGATTTCGACCCGGTCGGCTTCAAGTACGCGCATCAAGGAGTCATAACCCACCAGTGTCCGTGCCGGCCCCAGGTGGGCATGCAGGTCGATCAGTGCGGCGCGGCCCTGCACGCCGGTTTCAGCCATCCGCTCGATGCCCAGCGCGCCAGCCTGCGACGTGCTTTCCGAGCGCATACGCTCCTGCACGCCGGCATCGTCCGGGTGCTGCGGGCCGCGGATATGCTCATCGGCGGCGTAGCCGTTGTAGTAGACGGGCCTGGGCGCGCCGTTGCCATCCACGTCGAATAGCGCGCCCACATGCGCCAGGCTGTCCCACTGGGTCGAGTACTGCAGATGCAGTATCGCCAGGTCGTCGCACACGACGTCTGGCCGCCCAGGCTGCAGGTTGCCCATGCGGAAATTGAAGTTGACGCCGCCTTGGCGCAACGTGGGTCGCAGCACAGGTGGATGGCGATTGGGATTGAGGGCACAGCCGCCCGGATGGTCCAGCGGCAGGCTGAGGCAGAAGGTCTTGCCGTCGCGCACTTCGGCGATGCCCTGAAGCACTTTCTCCGCGGTGATCAGGTTCAGCCTGCCGAGCTGATCGTCTTCGCCATAGTCGCCCCAGTTCGAACCCTCTGGACGATGCTTCCAGCGTCGGTTACGCATGCACTGCTCCCAGGCGGTCGTGAATCAGAGAAAGCACCGGCCCGCGAGATAGGCCTTGCGCCAGCGGGTGATGGTGACTCGCTCGAAGAGCTCGACGCGGCTGAACGGATCGTCTGCAATGAAGCGCTCGGCTTCGTCGCGTGTTTCGAGGTCGACCACATACAGGCCGCCGCCCAAGTCGCTGCCGTCATCAGCGAGCTTGGCGCCGCAGGCGAGCAGCAATGCCTTGTTCGCCTCGAGAAAGCGCAGGTGCTCATCGCGCGTATCGCGCCGTAGCTGTTGGTGGCCAGGCTTGTCGAAAGTTTCGATCAGGTAGGGCATGGACCACCTCAGTTCGGAGCTAGCGCAGACGGATGCTGGGCCAGCGGGGTGACCTCCAGCGTCATGTAGGGATACAGCGGCAAAGCGCTGAGCTTCTGGTGCAGCTCGTCGTTACTGGCCACATCGAACACGCTGTAGTTGGCGTATTGGCCAACTACGCGCCACAGATGACGCCACGTGCCGTTGCGTTGCAGCTCCTGCGAGTAGGCCTTTTCCTTGGCGATAAGCGCGGCGGCGTCGGCCGGATCGAGGTCATGGGGGATGTTCACTTGCATATGGACGAGGAAGAGCATTAGACGGCTCCGGCCGTTGATCGCCAGAAAGTGGCGGGTCTTAGACCGTACGAGGCGCATGGTCCGCAATGCAATCCTCCTCTATGCCGAGTTGTTCGGTAATCGAACGCTTTATCGCGGACAGGAGTTCTGGCTCCAACGCCGAACCGCGCTCCCTCGATGGAAAATTGAGCACCTTATTTAATGTTCGATAATCGAACATTAAATCGATTATCGAATTGCAGGCGCAGTGGCCGTCCGCCTACCGTTGGGCTTCAACTAGAACAACAATGGCGGGGATCACGATGAATGCGTTAGCCAATTTTTTCACGCGATTAGTGAATCGCTACATGCCTGACCCGTTGGTGATTGCCATCGGCCTGACCATGCTCACATTGCTTCTGGCCGTGCTGGTCGAGGGCGCAAGTCCGCTCGATGCGACTCGCTATTGGGGTGACGGCTTCTGGAACTTGCTGGCTTTCAGCATGCAAATGACGGTGATTCTGTTGGCGGGCTATATCCTGGCCCGTACCCCCTTCGTTGACGGCATGCTCGACCGCATCACAGCTACCGTACAGACGCCATTCGCCGCTATCGTGGTCGCTACGCTGATCGGCACCATCGGCAGTTGGCTGAACTGGGGGTTCGGCCTGGTGATCGGCAGTATCGTTGCGCAAAAGCTGGCGCTCAAGGTTCGGGGCCTGCACTACCCGCTGGTCATCGCAGCAGCGTTTTCCGGCTTCTCGGTTTACGGCATCGGATTGTCCGGCAGTGTGCCCTTGCTCATCGCTACGGAAGGGCATTTCCTTCAGGATCAGATGGGGCTGGTGCCTCTGTCGGAAACCATATTCAGCGCGCCACTGCTGATCGCCACCGCGCTGGTAGTGCTGACCCTGCCACTGTTCAACGCCTGGCTGCACCCGAAGAACGCGAAGGATATCGTCGAGATTGATCCGGCCACTGTTGCCGTGCCGTTCGAGCCGAGCCTGGATGGCAGGCAAGACATGACCCTGGCCGACCGAATGAATCACAGCAAGGTAGTCGGTGTCGTCATCGGCCTGCTCGGGTTGGTCTACATTGGTTTGCACTTTATCGAAGGCGGTTCGCTGGACCTGAACACGGTCAATTTTATTTTCCTGTTTCTTGGAATCCTGTTATTCGCGTCTCCTGCCCGCTACCTCGCCGCGCTGGGCGAGGGAGTCAAGATCGTTTCCGGAATCATCATCCAATATCCGTTTTACGCCGGCATCATGGGCATCCTCGTGGGGTCCGGGCTGGTCGTTTCGTTTGCGGAATTGTTCGTGCGTATATCCACAGCCGAGACCTTGCCAATCTGGTCGTTCGTCAGCGGTGGCCTGATCAATATTCTCGCGCCATCGGGCGGTGGGCAGTGGGCAGTGCAAGGGCCTGTAGTAATCGAGGCAGCGCGCGAACTGAACGCATCATTCGCGGCAACGGCACTGGGCGTTCAGGTGGGTGACCAATGGACGAACATGATCCAGCCGTTCTGGATTCTGCCGGTCCTGGCCATTTCCAAGCTGAAGCTGCGCGATGTGATGGGTTACATGGTGCTGATTCTGGGCTACCTAGGGGTCATCTTTGGCGGCACCATCTGGATATGGGGCTATCTGTCGGCCTGATCATGCGGGGGCCGGGCACCTTTGTGTTGGGCTCCAGTCCATACATGGACAGCCCAGCCCCTGGTGCAGCCATGCCCGAAGGTCCTTCCATCGTCATCCTGCGTGAAGAAGTCGCGGCATTCGCCGGGCGCACCATCGAACGTGCCGAGGGCAGCGCCAAGATCGACATGTCCCGGCTGGCCGGTCAGGTGGTGCGTGGCTTCCATAGCTGGGGCAAGCATTTCCTGATCGAGCTGGAGGACGTCTCCGTCCGCATCCAGCTGCTGCTGTTCGGCAGCTATCGCATCAATGAGCGCAAGGACGCCGTAGCACGGTTGAGCCTGGGCTTTGCCAACGGCGAGCTGAACTTCTATGCCTGCTCGGTTCAGTTGATCGAAGGGCCGCTGGATGCGACGTACGACTGGAGCATGGACCTGATGAGCGACGCCTGGAGCCCGCGCGCCACGCTCAAGCGGCTGCGCGAACGTCCGCGGCTAGTGGCCTGCGATGCGCTGCTCGACCAGACGCTTTTCGCCGGCTCCGGCAACATCATCAAGAACGAGGTGCTCTACCGCATTCGCGTGCATCCACTGTCGCTGATCGGCGAGCTGCCGGCGGCCAAGCTGCGCGAGCTGGTGCGTGAAGCGCGTACCTACAGCTTCGAATTTCTCCAGTGGAAGCGGGCCGGCGTGCTCAAGGCGCACTGGCTGGCCCACGGCAAGACGACCTGCGTGCGCTGCCATATTCCGCTGGTGAAGGTGAAAGAGCTGGGGCGCAGCCAGCGCCGGGCATTCTTCTGCGAGCGCTGCCAGAAGCGCTATGGCGACTCAGCGCAGATCGTGGCCGACGAGCCGAGCGCGGTGGATGAGGGGTGAGGTGGACAACGGCGCGGCCTTGTCCACGCGGCTGGTTCGCCGCCGCCGAGGTGGTCGCCGGGTTCCGGTGGAAAAGCTGCGCGTTTTCCACCCTACGGCAGCCTTGGTGTTGGGGCGCAGGTAGCCGGCCGGTGCAGGATGCTCGTAGGGTGGACAACGGCACCGCCTTGTCCACGCGATTGATTCGCCGCCGCCGAGGTGGTCGCCGGGTTCTGGTGGAAAAGCTGCGCGTTTTCCACCCTACGGCAGTCGTGGTGTTGGGGCGTAGATGGTTCGCCGGTGCAGGACCCTCGTAGGGTGGACAACGGCACCGCCTTGTCCACGCGGCTGGCTTGGAAGAACAGTGGAAAGCTGCCGCGTTTTTCACCCTATGTGCCGCTCGTTGAGTATCGCCTCAGCGAAGCAGCGGCCTGAGCGCCTCAGCCAGTTGCGGTGCCATGCTCACGGCGTTGCTCTCGTGGGCGATGCAGTCGGTGCTCCAGATCTGCCCTACGCCTGCAGCGCGGATCACCGTCAGCGCATCGTCGGCGAACAGCGCGTGAGTCACTGCGACGTCCACCGAGGCAGCGCCAGCAGCCAGCAGTTTCTCCGCGGCGCTGGCCAGGGTGCGACCGGAACTGGCGACGTCATCGAGCAGCACTACATGGCGCCCGGAAAACTCCAGCGCCGGCAGTGCGATGTCGACCTGGCGATCGCCGTGGCGCACCTTGTTGCACACGCCGTGTTCGAAACCATGTTCGACGGCAGCGGCTTCGATCCACTGCAGCGCCTCGGCATCCGGGCCGATCAGCAGGGCATCGGGATGCCGCTCGGCTATCAGCCGTGCCAGCGCCGGTGCCGCGCACAGCGTGACGGCATCTTCCAGCGGCACGGCTTCCTGCAGGGTGGCGACGCGGTGCAGGTGCGGGTCGACGGTGATCAGCCCGTCGAACTGGCTGGCCAGCAGCTGGCCAAGCACCCGCTGGCTGACTACTTCACCGGGATTGAAGGCAATGTCCTGGCGCATGTAGGCCAGATAAGGCGTGACCAGGATCAGTCGCCTGGCGCCCAGTCGGCGCGCCTCGCCAGCGATCAGCAGCAGCTCGACCAGCTTCTCGTTGGGATGGTCGAGGCCGCGGTAGATCACTAGCTGCTCGGCGATGGCCTCGCCTTCGCCCAGTGGCAGACGCAGGCGTAGTTCGTCATCGGGAAAGCGGTGGCGCTCGACTGCCGCGGCGGCCAGCCCAGAGGCTTCGGCCAGCCGCAGGGCGGCGGCGCGCTCGTCATCGAAATACAGCAGCTGGCTTTGCATCGGCACTCCCGAAACGGTTTTTGGCTGTCCGGCGCTGCCGACCTGAACCTCTGGCGATCAGTCCGCCTGAATGGGATACAGACAGCCTGCGATGCGCAGCCGTTCGCCGGGGGTGGCCAGTCGTCGTCAGCGCGCCGCCCAGCCGCCGTCCATGTTCCATGCCGCACCGCGCACTTGGTCACCGGCCTCGCTGCAGAGAAACAGCGCCAAGGCACCCAGCTGTGCAGGGGTGACGAAGTCCAGCGAGGGTTGCTTCTCGGCGAGCAGGTCGTGGCGGGCGCGTTGTTCGTCACCACTTTCCCGCGCGCGCTCGTCGATCTGCTGCTGTACCAGTGGGGTCAGCACCCAACCGGGGCAGATGGCGTTGCAGGTGATCGGCGTGGTGGCGGTTTCCAGTGCCACCACCTTGGTCAGCCCGACCAACCCGTGCTTGGCGGCGACGTAGGCCGCCTTCTGCTCCGAGCCGACCAGCCCGTGCACCGAGGCGATATTGATGATCCGCCCCCAGCCGCGCTGGCGCATGCCGGGCAGCGCCAGGCGTGTGGTGTGGAATGCCGAGGACAGGTTGATGGCGATGATGGCGTCCCAGCGTTCGACCGGGAACTCCTCCACCGGCGCCACGTGCTGGATGCCGGCATTGTTGACCAGGATGTCGACGCCGTCGAAGTCGCGCTCGGCGTAGGCGAACAGCTCGGCGATCTGCGCTGGGTCGGACACGTCCGCACCGTGGTGGCCGACCTTGTGGCCGTGGCGGCCGACTTCGGCCAGCGCTGCCGAGGCATCGCCGAAACCGTTGAGAATCAGGTTGGCGCCGGCTTCGGCCAGCTTCAGCGCGATGCCGAGGCCGATGCCGCTGGTGGAGCCGGTGACCAGTGCGGTCTTGCCTGTGAGGTTCATGGTTTCTCCCGCTTGGCGGCGACCGCACTGGGGCGGCGCCTCGTTTTTCTTGTTGTCGGAAGGCAATCGCAGATGTCGTGATGCTCGCCGAAATCGGCGAAGCGCCGCGATCAGACGATGCCGGTAGCGTAGTACACGCCGATCACGAAGAAGGCTGCGGCCGTGGCGATCAGGGTGATGGCAAAGATGTCATTGTAGGATTCGCGATGGGTCAGCCCGGTGACCGCCAGCAGGGTGATCACCGCGCCGTTGTGCGGCAGGGTGTCGAGCCCGCCGGAGGCCATCGAGGCGACCCGGTGCAGCACTTCCAGCGGAATCTGCGCGGCGTTGGCGGCGGCGACGAAGCTGTCGGCCATCGCGGCCAGGGCGATGCTCATGCCGCCGGAGGCCGAGCCGGTGATGCCGGCCAGCAGGTTGACGGTGATCGCTTCGTTGATCAGCGGATTGGGGATCGCCGAGAGCGCATCGGCCACCACGATGAAGCCCGGCAGTGAGGCGATCACCGCGCCGAAGCCGAATTCCGACGCGGTGTTCATCGCCGCCAGCAGCGAACCGCCGACCGCCGTGCGGCTGCCCTCGGCGAGCTTGCCGCGCAGGGTGCCGAAGCTGGTCGCCAGCACCAGGGCGATGCCCAGCAGCAGTGCGGCCTCCACCGCCCAGATCGCGGTGAGCTTGCCTACCTCGGTGACCAGCGGGGCGCTCATGCCGGGCAGCTGCAGGCTGTGGCTAGTGCCGTAGAACTCGGGAATCCAGCGGGTGAACAAGAGGTTGGCGACCAGCACCAGAAGCAGCGGCGACAGCGCCAGCCAGGGGTTGGGCAGGGCGATATCGGCGGGCGTTTCCGGCTCGTTGCGCAGGTTGGTGCCGTAGCCTTCGCCGGCGGCAATGGCCTTGCCGAGCTGCCACTTGAGATAGAGCATGCCCAGGCCAAAGACGAATATCGTGCCGATCAGGCCGAGCCAGGGCGCCGCCCAGGTGGTGGTGTTGAAGAAGGTGGTGGGGATGATGTTCTGGATCTGCGGCGTGCCGGGAATGGCAGTCATTGTGAAGGTGAATGCGCCGAGGGCGATGGTCGCCGGGATCAGCCGCTTGGGCATGTTGCTCTGGCGGAACATCTCGGCGGCGAACGGGTACACGGCAAACACCACGACGAACAGCGACACGCCGCCGTAGGTCAGCAGTGCGCAGACCAGCACGATCACCAGCATCGCCTGGCTGGTGCCGAGCAGGCGGATCGCCGCGGCGACGATGGAGCGCGAGAAGCCGGACATTTCGATCAGCTTGCCGAACACCGCACCGAGCAGGAATACCGGGAAATACAGCTTGATGAAGCCGACCATCTTCTCCATGAAGATGCCGGTGAACGCCGGCGCCACCGCGGACGGGTCGGTGAGCAGCACCGCGCCCATGGCGGCGATGGGGGCGAAGAGGATGACACTGTAGCCGCGGTAGGCGGCGAGCATCAGCAGGGCCAATGCAGCAAGGGCGATGACGACGCTCATCGGGGACGATCTCCTGGCCCCGTGCGGCACGACCGAACGCTGCCGAGGGCATTCGGGGACTCGCTGCTGCACGGCAGGCGCATTGTTTTTCTTGTTTCGGCTGCGGACAGGCCGCACGGTGATTTAGCGAGTTCCGTGCCAGATACGCAACTCGCTGATTTGCATGGTCTTTATCTTGAGTGTCCAGATCGTTGGACGGCGATTGTGTCTTGCATCCTGGACAGTGCGGTCCAGCATTTCGGACAACGTCGCCGTCCGGAATGCTTCAGGCCTCAGGTCAGGAAATAGAGCCCGCCGGCGATCACCACGCCGGAGAACACCAGGCAGAGCAGGCAGTAGCCCATGATGTCGCGGGCACCGAGCCCGGCGATGCCCAGCAGCGGCAGAGCCCAGAACGGCTGGATCATGTTGGTCCAGGCATCGCCCCAGGCGATCGCCATGGCCGTGACTTCCGGTGCCACGCCGAGCGCGGCGCCGGCCGGCAGCATGATCGGCCCCTGCACTGCCCACTGGCCGCCACCGGAGGGCACGAAGACGTTGACCAGCCCGGCACTGAGAAAGGCCAGCACCGGGAAGCTCTCGGTAGTCGACCAGGTTACGAAGGTGTCGGTGACCTGCCGGCCGAGCGATACGCCGGTCGCATTGGCGCCGACCATCATCCCCATGATCCCGGCGTAGAAAGGGAACTGCACGACGATGCCGGCGATGCCGCGAATGCTCTCCTCGATGGCGCGCATGTAGCGCTCCGGCGTGCCATGCATCAGCAGGCCGGCGAAGAGAAAGATCGAGATCACGATGTTCAGGCTCAACGCCAGGCCGTTCTCGCTGAAGTGCCGGTAGAAGAACAGCACCGCCAGCGCGACCATGATCAGGCCGAGGATGCGGCTGTCGTCCAGGCGCTGGGTAGCGGTTTCCCTCGGGATGTCGCTCGGCTGGGGTTCCTCCAGCAGCGCCGGGTCGACCACTTTCGGCGTCTTCGGCTGCATGGCCCAGTTCAGCAGCGGCAGGCCGACCACCAGCACGGCTATGATGATCAGGTTGTAGGAAGCGAACAGCGTCTGGCCAACGCCGATGGCCTCGGTCAGTGCACCGCCGGTCATCTTCTCCAGATCGGCCCCGCCGCTGGCCAGCGACAGCGGAATCGAGCCGGAAAAGCCGCCGTGCCAGATCAGGAAGCCGGAGTAGGCCGAGGCCACCAGCAGCGGATAGTCGACGCCGCGCACCTGGCGTGCCAGCGCGCGGGCGAAGACTGCTCCAATGACCAAACCGAAACCCCAGTTGATCCAGGAACCGGCCAACGCCACCAGCGTCACGAGAATGATCGCCTGCCCCGGCGACTGCGGGATGCGGGCCATGCGGTCGAGCAGTCGGTTGATCGCCGGCGCCCGTGCCAGGGCATGGCCGGTGACCAGGATCAGCGACATCTGCATGGTGAAGGCCAGCAGGTTCCAGAAGCCGTTGCCCCAGTGCTGCGCCATGGCCGTCAGGCCCTGACCGGTGCTGAGCATGGCGGCGATCAGCACGATCAGCGTGAGCAGGATGGCGAAGACGAAGGGCGAGGGGAGGAAGCGTTGCACCAGGTAGACGCTGGCGGCGGTTATTCTATTGAGCACGATGGGGTTCTCCCTTGTTGTCGTTATGTCGCCGCGCAGGTGCGGCGCTTCGCTTATGAGTGCGGCGGCGGCCGGCTGTTCCCGCTGCGCTTGAGGAGGTTGGTCGATGCGTGTTGCGCTTTTACTGTCGCTGCTGCTTGCGGGCTCCGCTCAGGCGCAAGAACCGCTGCGGCTGCGCCTTCAGGGGCACGAGCTGCACGCCGAATACGCACAGACCGTCGCCCAGCGCGAACGCGGGCTGATGGGACGCAGCGAACTGGCCGCCGACAGCGGCATGCTGTTCCGCTTCGACGAAGTCCGCCGGCATTGCCTGTGGATGAAGGACACGCCGCTGCCGTTGTCCGCGGCATTCTTCGATGAGGCCGGCGTTCTGGTCGATGTGATCGATCTGGAGCCGTTCAACACCGAGATTCGTTGTTCGAAGCGGCCGGCGCGTTACGCGCTGGAGATGGATCAGGGCTGGTTCGCCGAGCGGCAGATCGGACGGGACGCGCGGTTGGACGGGATACCTGGGGAGTAAGGCTGCAAGCGGTGCGTTGAGCGTAGGGTGGATAACGGCTCCGCCTTATCCACCGCCTGCCGCGAACGTCCCGCCAGTCTCAACGCTCAATCCAGCGGCAACTCCGTGGTCCGCTTCACCTCGCTCATGGCGATATGCGAGTGCGCCTCCTGCACGTGGGGGCGCTGCAGCAGCTGATCACGCAGGAAGCGCTCGTAGCTGTCGATATCGCGCGCCACCACCTTGAGCAGGTAATCCGACTCGCCAGCCATGGTGTGGCACTCCAGCACCTCGGGATACCCGACCACCGCCCGCTCGAACTCGTCGAGGTTGCTGCGCCCGTGGGCCGAGAGCTTGATGTTGACGAACACTGTCATGTTCAGCCCGAGTCTCTTCGGGTTGAGCAGGGCGACCTTGCGCTCGATCAGCCCCTCTTCCTGCATGCGGTGGATGCGTCGCCAGCACGGCGATTGCGACAGTTCGACCTTCTCGGCGATTTCCGCCGCGGAGAGATCGGCGTTGTGTTGCAGCAGAAGGAGGATCTTGCGATCGATGCTGCTTAGGGGCGAAGTCTGCATGGTCGTGCCTGTTTTCTTGTTGTTAGCGAATGGGTCATGCACAGAAGCGCTGTTCTACCGCAAAAGTAGAAAGAAAATCTCTCTTCGTCACGGCCAGACTGTTAATCGACACGCGACGGTGGGGTGATCCCCTGCCGATTGCCGGCGTGGAGAGACAACCGTGCGGTTTCTCCATGACTGCGTCAGGCGGGTAGCGAACAACGCAACCCTGACTCCGATAACAACAAATTAGGAGCGCCCCATGTCTCTGGCCGAGATCCGTCTGGACGACAAGTACCGGCTTGCAACCGGTCATCTTTACCTCACCGGCACCCAGGCGCTGACCCGCTTGCCGATGCTGCAGCATCAGCGTGATCAGGCTCGTGGTTTGAATACCGGTGGCTTCATCTCCGGCTATCGCGGCTCGCCATTGGGCGGGCTGGACAAGAGCCTCTGGGAAGCCCGCGACTACCTCAAGCAACACGCCATCCACTTCCAGCCGGGCGTCAACGAAGAGTTAGCCGCCACCGCGGTGTGGGGCAGCCAGCAGACCAACCTGTTCCCCGGCGCCAAGTACGACGGCGTGTTCGCCATGTGGTACGGCAAGGGCCCGGGGGTCGACCGCGCCGGCGACGTGTTCAAGCACGGCAATGCGGCAGGTGTTGCACCCAACGGCGGCGTGCTGCTGCTGGCGGGTGACGACCACGGCTGCAAGTCCTCGACGCTGCCGCACCAGAGCGAGCATGCCTTCATCGCCGCCTCGATTCCGGTGCTGAACCCCGCCAACGTTCAGGAAATTCTCGATTACGGCATCATCGGCTGGGAACTGTCGCGCTACTCCGGCTGCTGGGTGGCGCTGAAGACCATTGCCGAGAACGTCGACTCCTCCGCCGTGGTGGAAGTCGATCCGCTGCGTATGCAGACGCGTATCCCGGACGACTTCGAACTGCCCGAGGACGGCGTGCATATCCGCTGGCCGGACCCGCCGTTGGCTCAGGAAAAACGCCTCAACCTGTACAAGATCTATGCCGCCCGTGCCTTCGCACGGGCCAACAACCTCAACCGGGTGATGCTTGATTCGCCGAATCCGCGCATGGGCATCATCACCACCGGCAAGTCCTATCTCGACGTGCGCCAGGCGCTGGACGACCTCGGCCTGGACGAAGCGCTGTGCGCCTCGGTCGGCCTGCGGGTGCTCAAGGTCGGCATGAGCTGGCCGCTGGAGCCGGTCTCGGTGCACGAGTTCGCCCAGGGGCTGGACGAGATTCTGGTGGTCGAGGAAAAGCGCAGCATCATCGAGGACCAGCTCACCGGGCAGCTTTACAACTGGCCGGTCAGCAAGCGTCCGCGGGTGGTCGGCGAGTTCGACGAGCAGGGCAATTCGCTGCTGCCGAACCTCTCCGAGCTGACCCCGGCGATGATCGCCCGGGTCATCGCCAAGCGCCTCGCGCCAATCTATACCAGCGACAGCATCCAGGCGCGCCTGGCCTTCCTCGCCGCCAAGGAAAAAGCCCTGGCTGCGCGTAGCTACGACACTGTGCGCACGCCGCACTACTGCTCCGGTTGCCCGCACAACAGCTCGACCAAGGTGCCCGAGGGCAGCCGCGCCTCGGCCGGTATTGGCTGTCACTACATGGTGCAGTGGATGGACCGGCGCACCGAGACCTTTACCCAGATGGGCGGCGAGGGCGTCAACTGGATCGGCCAGGCGCCGTTCACCGACACCCCGCACATGTTCCAGAATCTGGGCGACGGCACCTATTTCCACTCCGGCAGCCTGGCCGTGCGTGCGGCCGTCGCGGCCGGCGTGAACGTGACCTACAAGATTCTCTACAACGATGCCGTGGCCATGACGGGCGGCCAGCCCATCGACGGCGAGCTGCGCGTCGATCAGCTCAGCCGGCAGATCTTCCACGAGGGCGTCAAGCGCATCGCCCTGGTCAGCGACGAGCCGGACAAGTACCCGACCCGCGATAGCTTCGCGCCGATCACCAGCTTCCACCACCGCCGCGAACTGGATGCGGTGCAGCGCGAGCTGCGAGAATTCAAGGGCGTCTCGGTGATCATCTATGATCAGACCTGTGCCACCGAGAAACGTCGTCGACGCAAGCGCGGCAAGCTGGAAGACCCGGCCAAGCGCGCCTTCATCAACCCGGCGGTGTGCGAGGGTTGCGGCGACTGCGGTGAGAAGTCCAACTGCCTGGCGGTGCTGCCGCTGGAAACCGAACTGGGCCGCAAGCGCGAGATCGACCAGAACGCCTGCAACAAGGATTTCTCCTGCGTCGAGGGCTTCTGCCCGAGTTTCGTCACCGTGCATGGCGGCGGGTTGCGCAAGCCCGAAGCCGTAGCCGGCGGTATCGAGGCGGCGACATTGCCCGAGCCGCAGCACCCAACGCTGGATCGTCCATGGAACGTGCTGATTCCGGGTGTCGGCGGCAGCGGTGTGACCACCCTTGGCGCGCTGCTCGGCATGGCCGCGCATCTGGAAGGCAAGGGCTGCACGGTGCTCGACCAGGCCGGTCTGGCGCAGAAGTTCGGCCCGGTGACCACCCACGTGCGCATCGCCGCCAAGCAGAGCGACATCTACGCCGTGCGCATTGCCGCCGGTGAAGCTGACCTGCTGCTCGGCTGCGACCTGATCGTCGCGGCGGGCGATGAATCGCTGACCCGCCTCAACGAGCAGATCAGCAATGCCGTGGTGAACAGTCACGAGTCCGCCACCGCCGAGTTCACCCGCAACCCCGATGCCCAGGTGCCCGGCGCTGCCATGCGCCAGGCCATCAGCGATGCGGTCGGTGCCGAGAAGACCCACTTCGTCGACGCCACCCGCCTCGCCACGCGGCTGTTGGGCGACAGCATCGCCACCAACCTGTTCCTTCTCGGCTTCGCCTATCAGCAGGGGCTGCTGCCGATCAGCGCCGAGGCCATCGAGAAGGCCATCGAGCTCAACGGCGTGTCGGCCAAGCTGAATCTGCAGGCCTTCCGCTGGGGCCGCCGTGCCGTGCTCGAGCGCGAGGCCGTGGAAGGGCTGGCGCGCCCGGCCGAAGTGGCCGAGCCTAGCCTGGCCGGTCCGATCTGCAAGACCCTGGAAGAGATCGTCGACTGGCGCGTGGATTTCCTCACCCGCTACCAGAGTGCCGGGCTGGCGCGCCGCTATCGCCAGTTGGTCGAGCGGGTGCGTGAGGCCGATAGCGCCGATGACTTGGCGCTGTCCAAGGCCGTCGCCCGCTACTACTTCAAGCTCCTCGCCTACAAGGACGAGTACGAGGTGGCGCGGCTGTACAGCGAGCCGGAATTCCGCCAGCAGCTCGAGGCGCAGTTCGAGGGCGACTACCGGCTGCAGTTCCACCTCGCCCCGGCCTGGCTGGCCAAGCGTGACCCCGTCACTGGCGAGCCGCGCAAGCGCGAGCTGGGGCCATGGGTGCTCAATGTGTTTGGCGTGCTGGCCAAGTTCCGCTTCCTGCGCGGCACGCCGCTCGATCCGTTCGGCTATGGCCACGATCGCCGCGTCGAGCGCCAGCTGATCAGCGAGTACGAGAAGACCGTGGACGAGCTGCTGGCCCAGCTCAAGCCGACCAACTACCGCACCGCCGTGGCCATCGCCGCGCTGCCGGAACAGATCCGCGGCTACGGCCCGGTGAAGGAGCGCTCCATCGCCAGGGCCCGCCAGCAGGAGAAGTTGCTCCGCGAGCAGCTGGCCAAGGGCGACGAGGTACAGAGCGTGCGGCTGTTCCAGCCGGCGGCCTAGCGCGATGGTCGCGAAGTTACTGGCGCAGGAGTAACGACTGACAGCCAGTTTTTCGCGGCCGGGATCGCCCGAATAGCGGTGGCCCCGGTACCAGACAAGTAGGCCCTGCCCACGGCAGGGAACCAGACCAACAAGAACGAGGTAACCCAAATGTCCGTCTTCGCTCACCCCGACTTCGATCGCCACGAACAGGTGGTCTTCTGCCATGACCAGGCGTCGGGCCTGAAAGCCATTATCGCCATCCACGACACGCGCCTCGGTCCGGCGCTGGGTGGCTGCCGGATGTTTCCCTATGCCAATGACGACGACGCCCTGCGCGATGTGCTGCGGCTGTCGCGCGGGATGACCCTGAAATCTTCGCTGGCCGGGCTCAAGCTCGGCGGCGGCAAGGCGGTGATCATCGGCGACCCGCATACCGGCAAGAGCCAGGCGCTGCTGCATGCGATGGGCGACTTCGTCGACAGCCTCGGCGGGCGCTACATCACCGCCGCCGACTCGGGCACCGGCGATGCCGAGATGCAGGCCTTTGCCCAGCGCACCCGCCATGTGGTGGGCGCCACGCCGCGCACCACGCTGGATGGCAGTATCGCCAGCGGCGACCCCTCGCCATCCACCGCCTATGGCGTGTTCGTCGGCCTCAAGGAAGCGGTGCGTCAGCGCCTCGGTCGCGATGACCTGGCCGGGCTGAAGGTGGCGATCCAGGGCGTCGGCCATGTCGGCCTAGGCCTGGCGCGGCACCTCAAAGCTGCCGGCGCCGAGCTGTGGGTGGCAGACATCTTCGATGCCAACGTCAAGCAGGCGATGGAGGAAGTGGGCGCCAACGTGGTGCGCCCGCAGGACATCTACGGTCTCGATGTAGATGTCTTCGCGCCCTGCGCCATGGGCGGCATCCTCAACGAGCAGACCCTGGAAGTGCTGCGCGCCCCGGTGATCGCCGGCGCGGCGAACAACCAGCTGGCAACCGCCGAGATTGGCATCGAACTGCAGCGGCGCAACCAGCTCTACGCGCCGGACTACGCGATAAACGCCGGCGGCATCATCGACGTCTACTACCAGCGCACCGGCGGCAGCGCCGCGCAGATCGACGCCCATGTGAAAGCCATCGGCGACACGCTGGGCGAGATCTTCACCCGCTCCGCTGCCAGCGGTGAACCGACTTCGGTGATCGCCGATCGCCTGGCGTTGGAGCGGCTGCACGCCGGTGGCGTGCCGCAAACCGAAGCGTTCAAGCGCCAGGCTTCATGAGTGATCCAGGCCGGGCGCCTGAGTGCGCCGGCCTTCGCTGAGCGGGGCGGCGGGCTCTGAATGCCAGCGCTGCGCCCGCTCCGTTCGTTCGCACCATCCCTGACAAAAACAACAAGCAGGAATCCGCAATGACCGATAAAACCAGCCTCGCGGCCGGCACCTTCGCCGGCGCGCGCGCACGCATCCAAGACAACGCCAGCCGCGGCCTGTGGTCCTCGCGCTGGGTGTTCTTCCTCGCCGCCACCGGCTCGGCGGTGGGCCTGGGCAATATCTGGAAATTCCCCTACGTGACCGGGCAGAACGGCGGCGGCGCCTTCGTTCTGGTCTACCTCGCCTGCATCCTGCTGATCGGCATTCCGCTGCTGATGACCGAGGTGATGATCGGCCGCCGCGGTCGGGCGAATCCTGATGGCGCCGTCGCTCGGCTGGCCCGTGAAGCCGGAGCCAGTTCGCGCTGGCGCGTGGTCGGCTGGCTCGGCGGGCTGACCGGCTTTCTCATCCTGAGTTTCTATCTGGTGGTGGCTGGCTGGGCGCTGGCCTATGTGCCGGCGACCTTCAGCGGCGGCTTCGCTGGGGTCAGCGGCGAGGCCAGCGGCGAGCTGTTCGGCGCGCTGCTGGCGGACCCGCTGCGCCTGGTGGTCTGCGCCACGCTGGTGCTGGCGGCGACCATGCTGATCGTCGGCTTCGGCGTGCGCGGCGGGCTGGAGCGATCGCTGCGCTTTCTGATGCCCGGGCTGTTCGTGCTGATGCTGGTGCTGGTCGTCTACGCCGCCATCGAAGGCGAATTCGCCCAGGCGCTGCAGTTTCTTTTCGTGCCGGACTTTTCCGCGCTGACCGCGCAGAGCGTGCTGATCGCCCTCGGTCATGCCTTCTTCACCCTGAGCCTGGGCTGCGGCGCGATGATGGTCTACGGCTCCTACCTGCCGGAAGGCACCTCGATCGCCAAGACCTCGATTCTGGTGGCGCTGGCCGATACCGCGGTGGCGCTGCTGGCCGGCCTGGCGATCTTCCCGCTGGTGTTCGGCAACGGCCTGGAGCCGGGTGCCGGGCCGGGGCTGATCTTCGTTACGCTGCCGATAGCCTTTGGCCAGATGCCGTTGGGGCAGGTCGTCGGTGGGTTGTTCTTCATCATGCTGGTGATCGCCGCGCTGACGTCGGCCATCTCGCTCTCCGAGCCGAGCATCGCCTGGCTCACCGAACGCTTCCGTATCAGCCGGACCAAGGCCGTGCTGGGCAGCGGTCTGGTGCTCTGGCTACTGAGCCTGGGCAGCGTGTTCTCCTTTAACCACTGGGCCGACTACCAGCTGTTCGGCAAGACGTTCTTCGACACCCTCGATTACCTGACCACCAATTGGCTGATGCCGCTGGGCGGGCTGGGCACCGTGCTGTTCACCGGCTGGGTGCTGCAGAAACAGGTCGTCGCCGAAGCTATCGGCATTCGCAGCGCTGGGGTTTTTCGAGCCTGGTGGAGCCTGCTGCGCTACGGCACGCCGGTGGCCATCGTGCTGGTGTTCCTCAACCTCATGGGTTTGATCTAGCGCGATCACGGTCGTCCGTGCAGTACGCACTGGTGGGCTGAAGCCCACCCTACAAGAATGCTGCGGGCTTCTCAGGAAGCCGTTTTGGTGGGCTCAGGTCCATCCCATAGGCCGGCCGACGCAGGCCTTCATGGGGTGGGCTTCAGCCCACCTTTTTTTATGCGCCAGGTTAAGCGGGAGATGACATGTGCGGCAGGTTGTCGCACCGCTCTGTCAGCTTTTCGTTACGCCTGGCAAGCCGCCGGGCCAGGCTTTTCAGCGAAACAGGCGCTGTAAGGAAAACCTGACAGCAGGGATGGCGCCGGCTGCTTGCCGTGCCCGTAAACAGCATTGTTCGGCGCTCGGCCCTGGGGTGTGATGGGGCCAGCCAAGCCGTGCAGCGGCAGTCCTCACAACAATAATCAGGAGGCGATATGAACGCCGTGAACAAGATCGAACAGCACAATCCCATCGGTACCGACGGCTTCGAGTTCGTCGAATTCACCGCGCCGAATGCCGAGGGCATCGAGCAGCTGCGCACGCTGTTCACCCAGATGGGCTTTACCGAAACCGCCAAGCACCGCTCCAAGGAGGTCTGGCTGTTCCAGCAGCACGACATCAATATCGTACTCAACGGCAGCCCGACCGGGCATGTACGCGCCTTCGGCGAAAAGCACGGGCCGAGCGCCTGCGCCATGGCCTTTCGGGTGAAGAATGCCGCCCAGGCCGCTGCCTACGTCGAATCCCAAGGCGCCAAGCTGGTCGGCAGCCACGCCAACTTCGGCGAGCTGAACATCCCCTGCGTCGAAGGCATCGGCGGCTCGCTGCTGTATCTCGTCGATCGTTACGGCGACAAGAGCATCTACGACGTCGACTTCGAGTACATCGAAGGGCGCACGCCGAACGACAATGCCGTCGGCCTGATGTGCATCGACCACCTGACCCACAACGTCATGCGCGGGCAGATGGATGTCTGGTCCGGCTTCTACGAGCGCATCGCCAACTTCCGCGAGATTCGCTACTTCGACATCGAGGGCAAGCTCACCGGCCTGTTCTCCCGCGCCATGACCGCGCCGTGCGGCAAGATCCGCATCCCGATCAACGAGTCGGCCGATGACAAGTCGCAGATCGAGGAATTCATCCGCGAATACCACGGCGAGGGCATCCAGCACATCGCGCTGTCCACCGACGACATCTACGAGACCGTCCGCCGCCTGCGTGCCAACGGCGTGGACTTCATGACCACCCCGGGCACCTATTACGAGAAGGTCGATACGCGCGTTGCCGGCCACGGCGAGCCAACCGATGTGCTGCGCGAGCTGAACCTGCTGATCGACGGCGCGCCGGGGGACGACGGCATCCTCCTGCAGATCTTCACCAACACGGTGATCGGCCCGATCTTCTTCGAGATCATCCAGCGCAAGGGCAACCAGGGCTTTGGCGAAGGCAACTTCAAGGCGCTGTTCGAATCCATCGAGGAAGACCAAGTGCGCCGCGGCGTGATCAAGGCGGACGAGTAAGTCGAGAGCCAGGACCAGGGTGGGTGTGGGTAGGGTGGATGTCGCGAAGCACATCCACGCGTATAGCGGGAACGACGGGCCCGCATGGGTCCGATCCGGTTCAGACGCGTGGAAGATGCTTCGCAGTCTTCCACCCTACGCCGCCATTGAGATCACGCGGTATCACGAGGAGAGGCACATGAGCCGCAAATGGATCAGTTTCCCCATCCGCGAGGGTGAGAGTTCGCGTCAGGCGCACTGCGATTTTCCGCAGGGCACCTACGAGCGCGAAATGGGCCGCGAAGGCTTCTTCGGCCCGGCTTCGCACCTGCATCACAAGCATCCGCCGACCGGCTGGATCGACTGGGAAGGCCCGCTGCGCCCGCACGCCTTCAACTTCAATCACATCCCCAGCGAAGGCGACTGCCCGCTGCAGGCGCCGCTGGCGCTGCACAACGCCGACGTCAAGTTGCGCCTGTGGAAGACCAACGGCGCCATGCGCCATCTGGTGCGCAACGGTGATGGTGACGAACTGCTGTTCATCCACGAGGGCGCCGGGTATCTGTACTGCGACTTCGGCCACCTGGAGTTCCGCGACGGCGACTACCTGATGATCCCGCGCGGCACCGCCTGGCGCATCGAGGCGACGCAGCCGGTGTTCATGCTGTTGATCGAGAACACCGACGGCGCCTACCAGCTGCCGGAAAAAGGCCTGGTCGGCCCGCACGCCATCTTCGACGCCGCGGTGCTCGACCACCCGCGCCTGGACGACGCCTTTCGTGCGCAGCAGGACGAGAACCCCTGGCAGATCCGCATCAAGCGGCGAGAGCAGATCACCACCGTGACCTACCCGTACAACCCGCTGGACGTGGTCGGCTGGCACGGCGACAACACCGTGGTACGGCTCAACTGGCGCGACATCCGCCCGCTGATGAGCCATCGCTACCACCTGCCGCCGTCGGCGCACACCACCTTCGTCGCCAACGGTTTCGTGGTCTGCACCTTTACCCCGCGGCCGGTGGAGTCCGATCCGGGCGCGCTGAAGGTGCCGTTCTTCCACAACAACGACGACTACGACGAAGTGCTGTTCTACCACCGCGGCAACTTCTTCAGCCGCGACAACATCGAGCAGGGCATGGTGACCTTCCACCCCTGCGGCTTCCCCCACGGGCCGCACCCGAAGGCGCTGAAGAAGGCCAGCACCGACCCGGCGACCTTTGCCGACGAGGTGGCGGTGATGATCGACACCCGCCGCGCGCTGGAGGTCGGCGAGGCCGCTGCAGCCGTCGATGTCCCCGAATACGTCAACTCCTGGCGTGCGCCGGGCAAGGAATCCTGATGAAACTCGCAACCCTCAACCAGGGCCGCGACGGCGTGCTCGTCGTCGTTTCCCGTGATCTCGCCCAGGCGGTGAAAGTGCCGCAGATCGCCGCCACGCTGCAGGCCGCGCTGGATGACTGGAACTACTGCAAGCCGAAGCTGGAGGCGGTCTACCAGCGCCTCAACGACGGGCTGGAGGAGGGCGCATTCGCCTTCGATCAGGCCGCCTGCCACAGCCCGCTGCCGCGTGCCTATCACTGGGCCGACGGTAGCGCCTACGTCAATCACGTCGAGCTGGTGCGCAAGGCGCGCGGCGCCGAGATGCCGGAATCCTTCTGGCACGATCCGCTGATGTACCAGGGCGGCGCCGATGCCTTCATTCCGCCGCACAGCCCGATCCGCCTGGCCAACGAGGCCTGGGGCATCGATCTGGAAGGCGAGCTGGCGGTGATCACTGACGACGTGCCCATGGGTGCGACGCCGGCCGAGGCGGCGTCGCACATCCAGCTGCTGATGCTGGTCAACGACGTCTCGCTGCGCAACCTGATTCCCGGCGAGCTGGCCAAGGGCTTCGGCTTCTACCAGAGCAAGCCGTCGTCGAGCTTTTCGCCGGTGGCGGTGACGCCGGACGAGCTGGGCGAAACCTGGCGCGACGGCAAGGTGCATCGGCCTTTGGTTTCGCACATCAACGGTGAGCTGTTTGGCCAGCCGGATGCCGGCACCGACATGACCTTCAACTTCCCGACCCTGGTCGCCCACGCCGCGCGCACCCGCCCACTGGGCGCCGGGACCATCATCGGCTCGGGCACCGTGTCGAACTACGACCGCAGCGCCGGCTCGTCCTGCCTGGCCGAGAAGCGCATGCTCGAGGTGGTCGAGCACGGCGAGGCGAAGACGCCATTCCTCAAGTTCGGCGATCGGGTGCGCATCGAGATGTTCGACGCCGCCGGGCAGAGCATCTTTGGCGCCATCGATCAGCAGGTCGAGCGCTATGAGCACTGAGCTGACGCTCTACGGTTACTGGCGCTCCAGTGCCGCCTACCGGGTGCGCATCGCGCTGAGCCTCAAGGGGCTGGCCTACCGGCAGGTGCCGGTGCATCTGGTCAAGGATGGCGGCCAGCAGCGTGCGGCCGATTACCGCGCCCTCAACCCGCAGCAGCTGGTGCCGTTGCTGGTTGACGAAGCCAACGGTGGGGCACGCATCAGCCAGTCGCTGGCGATTCTGGAATACCTCGACGAGGTGTTCCCGGTGCCGGCGCTGCTGCCGGACGATCCGGTTCGCCGCGCCCAGGTGCGCGCCCTGGCCATGCACATCGCCTGCGAGATCCATCCGCTGAACAACCTGCGTGTGTTGCAGTACCTCTCCGCCGAACTGGGTGTCGACGACGAGGCCAGGAACGCGTGGTATCAGCACTGGGTCGGTCAGGGTCTCGCCGCCGTGGAAGCGGGCCTGGAATGTTTCGATGGCAGGCTTTCCCTGAAAGATCGGCCAGGTTATCTGGAGGCATGCCTGGTGCCGCAGGTATACAATGCGCGCCGTTTTGCCTGTGACCTCGCGGCGTATCCACGCATTCTCGAGATCGTTGCACGCTGCGAGACGCTTCCGGCCTTCCAGCAGGCCGCGCCGGAGGTGCAGCCCGACGCTCAATGAACGACTGAATTCGCCTTGCACGCCGTCGCGCCCTGCGCGACGGTCCCGATCCCGTCACAGATAACAACAAACAGGTGACGTATGACTCGTGAAAAACCGAAGAACCTCTGGCTGTCGCGCTGGGGCTTCATCCTCGCGGCAACCGGCTCCGCCGTGGGCCTGGGCAACATCTGGAAATTCCCCTACATCACCGGCGAGTTCGGCGGTGGTGCCTTCGTATTGATGTACCTGCTGTGCATCCTCGCCATCGGCGTACCGGTAATGATGTGCGAGATCGCCATCGGTCGCCGCGGCCGTGGCAGCCCGATCGACGCCATCGGCCGGGTAGTCCGCGAGAACAACGGCAACCCGCTGTGGAAGGCGGTTGGCGGCATGGCGATGACGGCCGGCTTCCTGATCCTCTGCTTCTATGTGGTGGTCGCCGGCTGGGCCTTCGCCTACACGGTGAAGATGCTCGACGGCTCCCTGGCCGCGACCAGCGTCGAGGCATTGGGCGGCGTATTCGAGGCGCATAACGCCAACCCCTGGGAACTCGGCGGCTGGAGCCTGCTGGTAGCGCTGCTGACCCTGTGGATCGTCGCCAAGGGCGTGCAGAAGGGCATCGAGAACGCGGTGCGCTGGATGATGCCGGGGCTGGCCGTGCTGCTGCTGATCCTCGTGGGTTACGCGGTCACCAGCGGCGGCTTCGATCAGGGCTTCGCCTTCCTGTTCAGCTTCGATACCTCGAAGATCACCGGCGAGGCGCTGCTGGCCGCGCTTGGCCACGCATTCTTCACCCTCAGCCTGGCTTCCGGTGCGATCCTCACCTACGGCTCGTACATCC
The DNA here is from genome assembly GCF_900114065.1 of Stutzerimonas kunmingensis. Lineage (GTDB taxonomy): Bacteria > Pseudomonadota > Gammaproteobacteria > Pseudomonadales > Pseudomonadaceae > Stutzerimonas > Stutzerimonas kunmingensis. The sequence goes on along the minus strand of NZ_FORS01000001.1, from coordinate 804,726 downwards.
CGGATGACCAGTCCATCGCCCGCACCACCTTCATGGTCGCCATCGCCGACACCTGCGTCGCGCTGCTGGCGGGCCTGGCGATCTTCCCGATCATCTTCGCCAACGGCATGGACCCGACTGCAGGCCCGGGTCTGATCTTCATGAGCCTGCCACTGGCCTTCCAGCAGATGCCGTTCGGCACCGCCTTCGGCGTGCTGTTCTTCGCCATGGTGTCGATCGCCGCGCTGACCTCGGCGATCTCCATGATCGAGGCAACCGTCGCCTACCTCAACGAGAAGCACGGCATCTCGCGGATCAAGGCGGCAATGGGTTCCGGCGTGGTGCTGCTGGTGATCAGCCTGCTGGCGATGCTCTCGTTCAACCTGATGTCGGGCTGGACGCCGATGGGCAAGAACTTCTTCGACTGGCTGGATTACCTGACCTCGCGCTGGATGATGCCGCTGGGCGGGATCTTCACCGTGCTGCTGGCCGGCTACGCGCTGCGCAGCGAGATCATGCGCGACGAGCTGAACCTGCCGCCGCTGGGCTACGCGCTGTGGCTGTTCATGGTTCGCTATGTCTGTCCAGTGCTGATCCTCATGGTCTTCCTGCATGCCCTTGGCTGGCTGGGCTTCGACCCGTTGCAGCGCTGGTACTGGATCGCCGGAGCGATCGGTGCGCTGGCGGTGCTTGGCGAGATGTTGCGTCCGCGGGTGATGCCGGCCCTGGCCGGTCGCTGACCACGGCGCGGCCCCTTCGCGTGAAGAACGCCAGCCAGCAGGCTGGCGTTTTTTATGGGGAAACATCCGCATTGCGACTAGTAGGTCAAGTTTCTTTGGGAGCGGCCGAAAAAGTGATTGAGATCAAAGGAATGCACAGTGCGCAGGATGCCAGCACCCCGTTCAGTCATTCGGATGCGCCTCAAATGTCTAGTCATCTCAAGTTCAGCCACAAGATTCTGCTGGCCGCCTCGTTAGTGGTGATCGCAACTTTTGCGCTGTTTACCCTCTATAACGATTATCTGCAGCGGAGCGCCATTCGCGCCAACCTCGAAAGCTACCTGGGGGAAATGGGCGAGGTTACCGCCCACAACATTCAGAACTGGCTGTCAGGCCGTATCCTGCTGGTGGAAAGCGCTGCGCAGACCATCGGCCGGGATGACTCGGCAGAGTCTGTTGGCAGTCTGCTCGAACAACGTGCACTGACCTCTACGTTCATGTTCACCTATCTCGGCGGAGCCGATGGCAGCTATATCCTCCGCCCTTACGAGGCCATGCCGGACGACTACGATGCGAGAACTCGCCCCTGGTACAAGGATGCGCTGTCTGCAGATGGCACGACGCTGACCGAACCTTACCTGGATGCCACGCTGAACGAGCTGGTTGTGACAGTCGCAACCCCGGTCAAAAGCGGCCAGGGCGCGACGGGTGTAGTTGGTGGCGACCTAGGCCTGAAAACTCTGGTGGATATGCTCAACGCGCTGGATTTTGATGGCATGGGGTACGCCTTTCTTGTCAGCGGCGACGGCAAGGTGTTGGTCCATCCCGATCAGCAGATGGTCATGAAGTCGCTCCAGGATATTTACCCGCAGAATACGCCGTCGCTCAGTAGTGGCTATGTCGAGGCGCAGCTTGAGGGTAATCCGCGCATCCTCGGCTTCAGCCCAGTCAAGGGCCTGCCTTCGGTGCAGTGGTACGTGGGTATTTCGCTGGATCGTGACAAGGCCTATGCCGCGCTGACCAGTTTCCGCACCTCCGCGCTGGTCGCCACGGTTGCCGCCGTGGCGTTCATCCTGCTGCTGCTGGGCATGCTGATTCGTGTACTGATGCGTCCGCTCACCGACATGGGCCGCGCCATGGCCAACATCGCCGAGGGCGAGGGCGACCTGACCCGGCGCCTGGCGGTGCAGTCCAAGGATGAGTTCGGTCAGTTGGCGACCGCCTTCAACCGCTTCGTCGAGCGTATCCATGAATCGATCCGCGAGGTGTCATCGGCCACGCTGCAGGTCAACGAAGTGGCACAGCGCGTGCTCGGCGCTTCGAACGCATCGATGGCCAACTCCGACGAGCAGGCCAGTCGCACCAACAGCGTGGCGGCGGCGATCAACGAACTTGGCGCCGCCGCCCAGGAGATCGCCCGCAACGCGGCAGATGCCTCGCAGCACGCCAGTGGCGCGCGACATCAGGCCGAAGACGGTCGTCAGGTGGTGGAGCAGAACATCGCCGCGATGCGCGAGCTGTCGGCGAAGATCAGCGCGTCCTGCGGGCAGATCGAGGCGCTCAACGCCAAGACCGTGGACATCGGCCAGATTCTCGAGGTGATCAAGGGCATTTCCGAGCAGACCAACCTGCTCGCGCTGAACGCCGCCATCGAGGCGGCGCGGGCCGGCGAGGCGGGACGCGGCTTTGCCGTGGTCGCCGACGAGGTGCGCAACCTGGCGCATCGCACCCAGAGCTCGGCGCAGGAAATCCAGCAGATGATCGAGCAGCTGCAGGTCGGTGCCGGCGCTTCGGTGCAGACCATGACCGAAAGCCAGCGGCAGAGTGAGTCCAGCGTCTCCATCGCCGACCGCGCCGGCGAACGCCTCGGCGAGGTCACTCAGCGTATCGGCGAGATCGATGGCATGAACCAGTCAGTGGCCACCGCCACCGAGGAGCAGACCGCGGTGATCGAGTCGCTGAACATGGATATCACCGAGATCAACACGCTGAACCAGCAAGGCGTGGAGAACCTGCAGTCGACACTGCGCGCCTGTGGCGACCTGGACCAGCAGGCGCGCCGGCTGAAGCAGCTGGTGGATAGCTTCCGGATCTGACCGGAACGGTGGTTCTAGAGGGCGCTGCGGCGCCCTTTTTCATGGATGTGATTCGGCAGCGGAGCAATGTGCCCGTGACTACAGTCTCAACTGTTCACGTCGCGCTTCAACAAGGAGGCTCCATGAAAATTCTTATCGTGCTCACGTCCCACGACCAGCTGGGTGACACCGGCAAAAAGACCGGCTTCTGGCTGGAGGAATTCGCCGCGCCGTATTACGTCTTCCTGGATGCCGGGGCGCAGGTGGTGCTCGCGTCGCCCGAGGGTGGCGAACCGCCGCTGGACCCGAAGAGCGACGAGCCCGACGCCCAGACCGAGGCCACCGAGCGTTTCAACGGGGATGGCGAGGCGCAGACGCTGCTGGCCAACACCTATCGTCTGCATCAGGTGTCTGTCGAGGATTTCGACGCGGTGTTCTATCCGGGCGGCCACGGCCCGCTGTGGGACCTGGTGGACAACCCGACCTCCATTGCCCTGATCGAATCCTTCGTCAAGGCCGACAAGCCGGTGGCCGCGGTCTGCCACGCACCGGCGGCGCTGACCGAGGTGCGCGGCAAAGATGGCGAGTATCTGGTCAAGGGTAGGCGCGTCACCGGCTTCACCAATGGCGAGGAAGCGGGTGTGGAGCTGACCGATGTAGTGCCGTTCCTGCTCGAGGACCGCCTGCGCGAGCGTGGCGGCCAGTACAGCAAGGGCGCGGACTGGGCGCCTTACGTGCAGGTCGACGGGCTGCTGGTGACCGGGCAGAACCCGGCCTCATCGGAAGCGGCGGCAGAGCAACTGCTCAAGCTGCTGCGCGGCTGAACTCACTGCGGCCAGGCGAGCTGTTCCGCCTGGCCACAGGCCTCGAACAGCGGCCGGCTGAACAGGTAGCCCTGCATCAGATGGATGCCCAGATCGAACAGGGCGCTGCATTCGTCGGCGGTTTCCACGCCTTCGCCGATCACCTTGATACCCAACTCCTCACACATCCCCACCGTCGCCCGGACGATGGCCTGACGCATGCGGCTCTGGTCGATGCCGCGGATCAGGTCCATGTCCAGCTTGATGATGTCCGGCTGGAAATCGGCCAGCAGATTGAGCCCGGCAAAGCCCGCACCGAAGTCATCGATGGCGGTAAGAAAGCCGATGCGCTGGTATTCGCGGAACACCTCGGTCAGCCACTTGCCGTCGTTGATGCGCTCGCCTTCGACGGTCTCGAAGATGATTTGCTCGATGGGAAAATCGTGGGCACGGGCGGCTTCCAGCGTTGAGCGGATGCACAGCTCGGGGCGGTAGATCGCGTTGGGCATGAAATTGATCGACAGCTTGCTCTGCATGCCCAGCCTGGAGGCGGTCTTGATCGCCTTGACCCGGCCGGCCTGATCGAAACGGAAGCGATTCTGCTCGGTGACTTGCGACAGCACAGTGGGTGCCGGCTCGCCGCCGATGCCGCGCACCAGCGCCTCGTGGGCGAAGATCTGCCGGCTGCGCAGATCGACGATCGGCTGAAAGGCGTAACTGAAGCTGAAGCCCAGGCGCTCGCCACTGGCGCAGCTGGGGCAGGCGCCGTGCTCGGCGGCGCCGTGGCACGGATAGGCATCTGGGGCAGGGATGCTGCTGGTGTTGCTCGAACTCATGGGCGCACTCGATTGGACCGACTGATAGCAAGTTAGCGGCTGTGCATTCGATCACTGAATGCCTTTGGTCTGCCAGTACTGTGTGCGGGATGGCCCTCGAATCCCTTGCGGTCGCGGGTCAGTGGCTTGGCCTCTGCCCCAGCTCGTCGATCAGGCTGCGCGCGGCGAAGTCCGCCGCATCGGTGAAGGGGTTCAGTACGCGGGCGACGCCGGCTGCATCCAGCGCCTTGCCATGCTGGTCGTCGCGCACCACGCCGGCAATCTTGCCCTGAAACCCTGCATGCTTGAGCGCATGCAGAAAGGCGCGATTGGCCTCCCACTGCGGAAAGCTGGTGACCACCCATTCGGCATGCTGCAGCGGCAGCGATTCGAGAAAGCTCGGGTCCTCGCCGTCGCCGAAACGTACCGGCAGCTTGCTGCGGCGCAGCGTGCGCACGGCTTCCGGGTCGAAGTCCACGCCGAGCACCGGCAGTCGTGCCGCGGCCAGCTGCTGCAGCAGACGCGAGCCATATCGGCCCAGGCCGAAGATGATGATGCGCGGATGGCCCTGCGGTCTGCTCTGGGCCTCCACTTCCAGTTCGCGATAGGGACGCTTGCGTTCGAACAGGCCGAGCCAGGGCGCCAGCCGCTCGTAGAGCGGTTGCGAGAACAGGATCATGTAGGTCGACAGCATGATCGTCACCAAACCGACCAGCGTGGTGAGGCCCAGCGCCTCCGGCCCGATATGGCCGAGGGTGATGCCCATGGCGACGAAAACGATGGAGAACTCGCTGATCTGCGCGACGGTCAGCCCCGCGAGAAAGCCGGTGCGCTTGCGATAACCCATGTAGCCCATGATTGCCATGACGATCAGCGGATTGCCGATCAGCACGAACAACGCCAGCACGATGGCGGGCAGGATCTCGTTGCCGAGCGTGGAAAAATCCAGCCGGCCACCGAGGTCGATGAAGAAGAACAGCAGCATGAAGTCGCGGATGCCGGTCAGGCGCGCGTTCATCGCTTCACGATAGGCCGTCGAGGCCAGCGAAAAGCCGGCGACGAAGGCTCCGGCCTCCTTGCTGAAACCGATGTAGTCGCCCAGCGCGGCGAGCCCGGTGTCCCAGGCAATGGCGAAGATCAGCAGCAGTTCCTGCGAGCGCGCCATGCGGCTGACCAGCGGCGGCAGCACGTAGCGCATCAGCACGTACATCAGGATGGCCGCGCCTGCCAGACGCAGCAGCAGCGAGCCCGAGACCTCGGCCCAGCCGGCATCGCCGGCGCCGCGCAGGGCGCTCATGGTCATCATCGCCAGCACCACGGCGAGGTCCTGGACGATCAGGAAACCCACGGCGATGCGTCCGTGCAGCGAGTCCAGCTCGTGTTTGTCCGAGAGCAGCTTGACGATGATGATGGTGCTGGAAAAGGTCAGCGCCACGGCGATGTAGATCGCCTCCATGGTGCTCTTGCCCATCAGCAGCGTGAGCGCGAAGCCGAAGACGATGGTGAAGGTCAGCTGCCCGAGCCCCGTGGCCAGCGCCACCGGCCCGATATTGCGGATATGCGCGAGGTCCAGCTTGAGCCCAACCACGAACAGCAGCACGGCGACGCCGATCTCGGCCAGCAGATGGACCTGCTCGGCGGCGTTGACCGGGCCGAACACCGCCGGGCCAAGCAGAATGCCGACCACGATGTAGGAAATCAGCAGCGGCTGGCGCAGGCTCACGGCAATCGCGCCGACCACCGCGGAAACGATCAGCAGCAGGGCGAATTCGGCGAAGGGGCCGTGGGCGAGCAGCGCTTCCATCAGGGTCTCCGTGCGGTTGATGTGACGGCGTCGCGGCGCTGTGCCTATCCTGCGGCAGGCGTTGGCCAGCTACCAGCGCGGCAGCGTATGAAACTGTGACAGCAAGGCATCGCCTGGCCCGCCTGCAATCGGCTGGTGAGCCGATGTGCCCGGCCTGCTGCTAGAATCCGCCCTTTTTCATCCCGCCGAAACGGCGCTGCGAGCCTGCCATGACCTTCGCCTCCCTGGGCCTGATCGATCCGCTGCTGCGGACCCTGGAAACCCTCGATTACCGCAAGCCGACGCCGGTGCAGATCGAAGCCATTCCCGCCGTGCTCAAGGGCCGCGACCTGATGGCGGCGGCGCAGACCGGTACCGGCAAGACCGCCGGCTTCGCCCTGCCATTGCTGCAGCGCCTGACCATGGAAGGCGCCAAGGTGGCGAGCAATTCGGTACGCGCGCTGGTACTGGTGCCGACCCGCGAGCTGGCCGAGCAAGTCCACGAGAGCTTTCGTGTCTATCGGCAGAACCTGCCGCTGCGCACCTACGCGGTGTACGGCGGGGTCAGCATCAACCCGCAGATGATGGCGCTGCGCAAGGGCATCGATGTGCTGGTGGCGACGCCCGGTCGCCTGCTCGATCTCTACCGGCAGAACGCCGTGGGTTTCAATCAGCTGCAGGCGCTGGTGCTCGACGAAGCCGATCGCATGCTCGACCTCGGTTTCGCCGACGAGCTGGACCAGCTGTTCGCCGCACTGCCGAAGAAGCGCCAGACCCTGCTGTTCTCCGCGACCTTCTCCGAGGCGATCCGGCAGATGGCCCGCGAGCTGCTGCGCGACCCGCTATCGGTCGAGGTCAGCCCACGCAACGCCGCGGCGAAGACGGTCAAGCAGTGGCTGGTGCCGGTGGACAAGAAACGCAAGAGCGAGCTGTTCCTGCATCTGCTGGCGGAGAAGCGCTGGGGCCAGGTGCTGGTGTTCGTCAAAACCCGCAAGGGCGTCGATCAGCTGGTGGACGAGCTGCAGGCTGCGGGCATTTCCAGCGATGCGATCCACGGCGACAAGCCTCAGGCCTCGCGCCTGCGCGCGCTGGAGCGCTTCAAGGCGGGCGAAGTGCAGGTGCTGGTGGCGACCGACGTCGCCGCGCGCGGGCTGGACATCCATGATCTGCCGCAAGTGGTCAACTTCGACCTGCCGATCGTCGCCGAAGACTACGTACACCGCATCGGCCGTACCGGTCGCGCCGGCGCCACGGGCGAAGCGGTTTCCCTGGTCAGTGCCGATGAAGTCGATCAGCTCGCCGCCATCGAAACCCTGATCAACCAGGTGCTGCCGCGCCACGAAGAGCTGGGTTTCGTGCCGGACCATCGCGTGCCGACCACCACGCTGGGCGGGCAGATCATCAAGAAGCCGAAGAAACCGAAAAAGCCCAAGGACGGCGGCGGCAAGGGCAAGATTCATCTCGGCAACTGGTTCGACGAGAGCGAAAAGCCCAACGCCAGGCCGATTCGCAAGGTGCCGAGCCTGGGCGGTGGCAAGCCGGCGAAGAAGCGCTGATCGCAGCGCAGGGTGGAATCGGCGAAGCCATTTCCACAGCTGCTCCCGTCACAGACTCGATGGTGCCGACATCAACAACCCTGTCATGGCGTAGTGGAACACACGCGTCTTCGCCGCCGACCGGCGGTCCAGAGGGTCACGCGACGATCGATCCGGGTCTAGGCTGATCGGGTCTGCGCCAATGCAGACTCGAACGTCCCGCATGAAGGAGCTAGCCCATGACCCAGACCATGAAAGCTGCAGTGGTACACGCCTTCGGCGAGCCGCTGCGCCTCGAGGAAGTCAAGGTGCCGATGCCCGGCCCCGGCCAGATTCTGGTGAAGATTGCCGCCTCCGGTGTGTGTCACACCGACCTGCACGCGGCCGAAGGCGATTGGCCGGTCAAGCCGTCACTGCCGTTTATCCCCGGCCATGAAGGTGTGGGCCATGTCTCCGCTGTTGGCGCCGGTGTCACGCGCGTGAAAGAGGGTGATCGCGTCGGCGTACCCTGGCTGTACACCGCCTGTGGTTGCTGCGAACACTGCCTGACCGGCTGGGAAACGCTCTGTGAAGGCCAGCAGAACACCGGTTACTCGGTGAACGGCGGCTATGCCGAGTATGTGCTGGCGGACCCGAATTACGTCGGCATCCTGCCGAAGAACGTCGAGTTCGACGAGATTGCGCCGATTCTTTGTGCCGGAGTCACTGTCTACAAAGGGCTGAAAGTCACCGGAGCGCGGCCCGGCCAATGGGTGGTGATCTCGGGCATCGGCGGCCTCGGACACGTCGCGGTGCAATACGCCAAGGCCATGGGGCTGCACGTGGTGGCAGTCGATGTGGACGATGCCAAGCTCGAGCTGGCCAAGCGTCTGGGGGCCAACCTGACCATCAATGCACGTACGGAGAATCCCGTGGAGGTGGTGCAGCGCGACATCGGCGGTGCCCACGGTGTACTGGTGACTGCGGTATCCAACAGTGCCTTCGGTCAGGCCATCGGCATGGCCCGGCGGCGTGGCACTGTCGCGCTGGTGGGGCTGCCGCCGGGAGACTTCCCGACGCCGATCTTCGATGTGGTGCTCAAGGCGATCAGCATCACCGGCTCCATCGTCGGCACCCGCGCCGATCTGCAGGAGGCGCTGGACTTCGCCGGCGAGGGGCTGGTCAAGGCGACCATCCATACCGACAACCTCGACAACATCAATCAGATCCTCGACGACATGCGTGCCGGGCGCATCGAGGGCCGTATCGTGATGAAGATGTAGAGCGCTGGGTGCGGCCGGTGCATCCGGCCGCCGCTCACCCGTCGATCAAGCCTGCGCGGCTGTGGGCCGATCAGCCCGCGGCCAGCGCAGCATTCCCTCGGCCGCGGCTCGGCCACTGGCAAAACAGGCGGTCAGCAGATAACCGCCGGTTGGTGCCTCCCAGTCGAGCATTTCCCCGGCGCAGAACACCCCGGGCATCTGTCGCAGCATCAGGTTGGCATCCAGCGCTTCGAAGGGCACGCCGCCGGCGCTGCTGATCGCCTCGTCCAGCGGGCGCGGGCGGACCAGGCGGATGGGCAGCGCCTTGATCGCCGTGGCCAGGGTCTGCGGATCCTGAAAGGACGCGGCATCGCTCAGCTCGCGCAACAGCGCCGCTTTGACCCCATCGAGCTTCAGCTGGCGGTGCAGATGCTTGGCCATGGACTGCGAACCCCGCGGTCTGGCCAGGGCGCTGGCGACCTGCGCCAGGGTGCGATCCGGCAGCAGGTCGAGCAGCACGGTGGTGCCGCCGTCACGGTTGATGGCCTCGCGGATCGGTGCCGAAAGCGCATAGACCAGGCTGCCCTCGATACCGGTCGCGGTAAGTACGAACTCGCCCTTGCGCGGCGCGCTACCCGGTAGGGCGAGGCTGACCGTCTTCAGCGGCGCGCCGGCGAACTTGTCCCGCAGATGGGCGCTCCAGCCTTCCACCTCGAAGCCGCAGTTGGCCGGCTGCAGCGGTTCGATGGCAATACCGCGGGCTGCGAGCAGCGGCACCCAGGCGCCATCGGAGCCCAGTCGTGCCCAGCTGCCGCCGCCGAGGGCGAGCAGGGTGGCGTGTGCGTCGATCAGGCTTTCGCCTTGCGGCCCGGCGATGCGCAGCGCACCGTGCTCGTCCCAACCCCGCCAGCGCTGGCGGGTATGAATGTGTACGCCGTTTTCACGCAGGCGCTTGAGCCAGGCGCGCAGCAATGGCGCGGCTTTCATGTCGGTGGGAAATACCCGGCCGGAACTGCCGACGAAGGTGTCGATACCCAGCCCGTGAATCCATTCGCGCAGCGCGGCGGGTGTAAAGGCGTCCAGCAGCGGGCGCAGCTCGCCGGCGCGTTCGCCGTAGCGGCTGACGAAGGCGGGGTAGTCCTCGGCGTGGGTGATGTTCATGCCGCCGACGCCGGCCAGGAGGAACTTGCGGCCGACCGAGGGCATGGCGTCGTACAGATCGACACTGACGCCCGCCTGGCCGAGCACTTCGGCGGCCATGAGGCCGGCCGGGCCACCACCAATGATGGCGACGCGAAAGGAAGAAGCGGGCTGGGGCATGGCGGCAACCGGGCAGGCGAGCAGGGCGGGCATTGTAGCCGCTGACGGGTGCTCAGCCGAGTCCGTGGCGCTGCCAGGCCGAGTGGGCGCTGACATGCAGGGTCGCGTGGCGACGCGCGAGCAGGGCGCGGTCCTTGTCGTAGCCGCCGCCGATCAGGCCGACCACGGGAATGTCGCGACCCAGGCAGTGATCGAGCACCGCGCTGTCGCGTGCGGCGAGCCCGGCGTCGGTCAGCGAGAGTAGGCCCAGGGCGTCGTCGCGGTGGACGTCGACGCCGGCGTCATAGAGCACCAAATCAGGCTGATAGATCGGCAGCAGGTAGTTCAGGGTGTCGTGCACCACCTTGAGGTAGGCCTCATCACCCATGCCGGGTGGCAGCGGGATGTCCCAGTCGCTATGGGCCTTGCGCGTGGGGAAGTTCTTTTCGCAGTGCAGCGAGACGGTCACCGCGTCCGCCACGTTCTCCAGGATGCGTGCGGTGCCGTCGCCCTGATGCACGTCGCAATCGAAGATCAGCACGCGGCCGACGCGTCCGCTTTCCAGCAGGTAGAGCGCGATCACCGCCAGGTCGTTGAAGATGCAGAAGCCGGACGCATGGTCGTGATGGGCATGGTGGGTGCCGCCGGCCAGGTGGCAGGCCAGGCCATGCTGCAACGCCTGTTCGGCGGCCAGCAGCGAACCGCCTACCGCCCGCACGGTGCGCTGCGCCAGCTCCGGGCTCCAGGGCAGGCCGAGGCGGCGCAGCTCGTCGCGACCCATCGCGCCGCTGCAGTAGCGCTCGACGTAGTTGCGCTCGTGCGCCAGCGCCAGAATGTCATGGCTGCACAGCTCGGGGCGCAATAGCGCTGTGTCTGTGGTCAAACCCAGGGCGACCAGATGGTCGCGCAGCAGACGAAACTTCTCCATGGGAAACCGATGACCCGGTGGCAATGGCGGGCTGTAATCGTCGTGAAATACCAGGGGAAGCGACATGAACCACGCGTGTTCGATGGATGTGCGTCGCAGTATGCAGGCTGGCCGTCGGAGCGCTCAAGGAGCAGGGATGGTTGAACGACTCGCACTCGAAAGCACACGCCTACGGCTGCGCAACTGGCATGACGAAGACCTCGATCCGTTGGTGCGGCTCTGTGCCGACCCGGAGGTGATGCGCTACAACCCGGCGCGGTGGTCCCGGGATGACTGCGCCGCGCTGATGGTGCGCAGCAGGCTGCATCTGCTGCGCAATGGTTTCGGCCTGTGGGCGCTGGAGCGCAAGGACAACGGCGCCTTCATCGGCTATTGCGGGCTGGTCTGGTCCGCCTTGCCGCTGCCGAACGCGGTCGCCGAGCTGCGCTGGGCGGTGGCCTGCGAGCACTGGGGGCAGGGCCTTGTTCGCGAGGCCGCGCAGACGGCGCTGAAATGCGCATTCGGCGCGCTGGAGCTGGACGAGGTCGTGGCCTGTGTCTCGCAGATCAACGAACCGGGCAGGCAACTGCTGGAAGGGCTCGGCATGCGCCCGGACCCGGCCACCACGTTCGGTCATCCGGACGTTTCGCCCGAGCACCCGCTGCACACCCAGGTGCTCTACCGGCTGCGGCGGGACGATTGGCGACAATGAGCACTGTTGCTGGAGCGTTGCCGGCGAAATCCGTAACATGGCGCGCCCGTACGAGCCCCCTATCAAGGAAGCCGAAATGACCCAGATACTCGACGCCCTGGTCAACCTGCTGACCCTGGAACGCATCGAGGAGAACCTGTTCCGTGGCGCGAGCCAGGACCTCGGCTTTCCCCAGCTGTTCGGCGGCCAGGTGCTCGGCCAGGTCATCTCCGCCGCGAGCCAGACGGTGACGCCGGAGCGCCATGTGCATTCGCTGCACGGCTATTTCCTGCGCCCCGGCGACTCGCACCAGCCCGTGGTCTATGACGTCGATCGCGTACGCGACGGCGGCAGCTTCACCACGCGGCGGGTCAGTGCGATCCAGAAGGGCCAGACCATCTTCACCGGCATCGCCTCGTTCCAGGCCGAGGAAACGGGCTACGAGCATCAGTTGCCGATGCCGGACGTGGTCGGGCCGGACGATCTGCCCAACGAGTGGGAGCTGCTGCACAAGCTGTCGCCGATGGTGCCCGAGCGGGTGATGGAAAAGCTGCGCCGTCCCAAGCCCATCGAGATCCGCCCGGTCACCCTGGTCGATCCTGCCAACCCGCAGCCCATCGAACCGGTCCGCCACCTGTGGTTCCGCGCCGACGGCGCGCTGCCCGACAGCCCGGCGCTGCACAAGTACCTGGTGGCCTACGCCTCGGACTTCAGCTTTATCGGCACCGCACTGCAGCCGCACGGTGTCAGTTCGTGGAGCAAGTTCATCCAGCTGGCTAGCCTCGACCATGCCATCTGGTTCCATCGTGAGGTGAAGCTGGACGACTGGCTGCTGTACTCCATCGACAGCCCCTGGGCCGGCAATGCGCGCGGCTTCGCCCGTGGCAGCATCTTCAATCGCCAGGGCCAGCTGGTCGCGTCCGTGGCGCAGGAAGGGCTGATCCGCGTGCGCGAGGACTGGATGTGAAGATCGCCGAGGTCCGTCACTGGGTGTTCGACATGGACGGCACCCTGACGATCGCCGTGCACGATTTCGCCGCGATCCGCCGCGCGCTGGCAATCCCCGAGGAGGACGACATCCTCCATCACCTGGCGGCGCTACCTGCCGAGGAGGCCGCCGCCAAGCACGCCTGGCTGCTGGAGCACGAGCGCGAGCTGGCCTGCGCGGCGCGCCCGGCAGAAGGCGCTCGCGAGCTGCTGCATGCTCTGCGCGAGCGCGGCTGCCGGCTTGGAGTGCTCACTCGCAATGCCCAGGAACTGGCCAGGGTGACTCTGGACGCGGTCGGCATGGGGGACTGTTTCCTGCCCGAGGACATCCTCGGTCGCGACGAAGCGCCGCCCAAGCCGCATCCGGGCGGGCTGCTGCATCTGGCGGAACGTTGGGGCGTGGCGCCGTCGGCGATGCTGATGGTCGGTGACTACCGCTTCGACCTGGAGTGCGCTCGGGCGGCCGGCGCGCGTGGCGTACTGGTCAACGTGCCGCACAACGAATGGCCGGAACTGGCCGATCTCTATGCCCCGGATTGCCGGGTGCTGCACGGGCTGCTGTCTTCGGGCGAAGTCTGAGCGCGGCGCGACGGGGAGCGGGGCGCACACCGAAGTCACAGCCATTCGCGGGCGAGGCCGCTGCCGCATTCGGGCCGAGCACGAGTCAGGTCGTGCACAAGCCCGTCGCCAACCCTGTTCTCCCGCCGCCTGCAGCAGGTCGCGTGCAGCCGGTCCGAACCCGCATGACCACGTAGAAGCGCCTTGCTGGCGAGGCTCCCGTGGCCGTCTATTACAGCCGCGTCACCTTGAAGGTGTCGCAGCGCGCCGGATCGCCATGCTCGAAGCCATCACGGAACCAGCGCACCCGTTGCGCCGAAGTGCCGTGAGTGAAGGCATCGGGCACCACACGGCCCTGGCTGCGCTTCTGCAGGTTGTCGTCGCCGATGGCATTGGCGGCGTTCAGCGCCTCTTCCAGGTCGCCTTCTTCCAGCCAGTCGTGGCGTTGCTGCGCGTGATAGGCCCAGACTCCAGCGAAGCAATCGGCCTGCAGCTCCTGGCGGACCAGCAGGCCGTTGTCGCCTTCCATCTTCGCGCCGCGCTGACGGGCGCTCTGCATCTGCTGGGAAACGCCGAGCAGGGTCTGCACGTGATGGCCGACTTCATGGGCGATCACATAGGCCTGGGCGAAGTCGCCGGCGGCGGAGAAGCGCCGGGCCATCTCGTCGAAGAACTGCAGATCGAGATAGACCTGCTGATCGCCGGGGCAGTAGAACGGGCCCACCGCCGAGCTGGCGAAGCCGCAGGCCGAGTTCACGCCGCCGCGAAACAGCACCAGGGTCGGGTCGCGATACTGAGCGCCAGCTTGCTGGAACAACGCACGCCAGGTGTCTTCGGTGTCGCCGAGAATCGCCCGGACGAATTCGGTCTGCGGGTCATCGCCGGCCGGCGGCTGGCTTTGCTGGGAGACGGCAGGTCCGCTCTGGTTGGCCAGCTGGCCGAGGATCTGCAGCGGGTCCTGGCCGGAGAGCAGGCCGATGATCACCACGATGGCGATGCCGCCCAGGCCCAGTCCGCCGCCAAGGCGCATGCCGCTGCGGCCCCTGGCGTCCACTACGTTGTCGCTGCGTCGGGCTCGTTTCCAGCGCATGGGGTGTCCCTCTGAACGGTTGACGGGTTGAGTGCGCAGCACCGAAGCGGCGCCTTGCCTCCCGTTAAGACCCGCACGGCTCGAAAAAGCTGCAGCGCGGACCGCACTGCATTCGCAGCGGCGCGACGGTTCAGTCGCCGGGGTATTCGGAGAGCACGCGTTCCTCGCCCGCCTTGCTGACGCCGATCACCTTGAAGGCGTCCTTGCGATCGCCCATCTCCATGCCCGGCGAGCCGATCGGCATGCCGGGTACGGCTGCGCCAATCAGGTCCGGTTGCGCACGCAGCTTGAGGATGTCGGCGGCAGGAACGTGGCCTTCGACGAACTTGCCGTCGATCACCGCGGTGTGACAGGAACCGAGGCGGTGCGGGATGCCGTGTTCCATCTTTACCGAGGTCATGTCGTTGACCACGTGATCGCTCACGGAAAAACCGTTGTCCTCCAGGTGATCGATCCACGCTTCGCAACAGCCACAGTTGGGGTCGCGATAGACGTCGATAGCAATGGGCTCGACGGCCTGGGCGAACCCGGCGAGCAGGACGGGAAGCAGCAACAGAAGACGGCGCATGGGAACCTCCTACGAGCGAGAGGCCCAGAATACGCCGGGTTGCGCCCATACCCAAGGTGCGGCGAGCGGGCAATTATCACCTGCCGACGCCGCGCCGGAGAGATGGCCGAAGTGCCGGGCGCAGAACAAACCGGCCGCCTGACAGTCCCATGCCAATCGGAATAGCGAGTCGCACATCAGGAGAGTTTTCGATGCGTTTTGCCCGTTTCGTTCTGCTCGCGCAGGCGCTGGTGATGGCCAGCCTGAGCCTGGCCTACTGGTTTCGCCCCTACGAGATGGCCAATCTGAACGGCATGCTGCTGATGGAGGGCGCCTCGGTCAGCCACATGCGGGTCTACTACGGTGGCCTGCAATTGGGGTTGGCACTGTTTCTGATCTGGGCCGCGCGTGCCCCCGAGCGTGCGCGACCGGCCTTGATGATGCTGATGATCACCATGACCGCGCTGGTGCTCGGGCGCCTGGTGTCGCTGTGGCTGGATGGCGGTGAGCTGGTCGGTTTCGATCTGGCATCGCTGTTCTATCGTGTGCTGGCCGCCGCCCTTGCCGCCGCTGCCTGGCATCTTGTCCGCGAGCGCCCGGAGCCTGAGCCGGAGCGCCTCGAGCCGGCCACGCGGAGACTGGTCAGCGAGCCGCCGAAACCCTTCAAGCTTGGCGATGGTCCGCCGCCGGTCGAGCCTGCACCGGTTGAAGTCGCCCCGCAGCCGTTCCGTCGTGGTGACCCCGACGCCCAGGGTTGATCAGGCGGCTGCTTCGAGGTAGGCCGAGAGGCTGCGCTGGTCGAGGATCTCGATGCGCCGCCGCTGCACGGCGATCAGCCCTGCGTCGGTCAGGCGATGTAGGATGCGTGACAAGGTTTCCGGCTGGATGCCCAGTTGCGAGGCGATCAGGCGCTTGGGCAGGTCGAGGTCGATCACACCGCTGCGTGCCGCCTGCAGTTCCTGGAACAGGTAACGCACCACACGCTGGCAGATGTTGGATGAGGTCAGGCTGTCGATCTGGTGCAGCCGCTGGTTGAGTCGGTCGCTGAGGCTGCTGAGCAGCTGCATGCACAGCTGTGGCTGGGTCTCGAGCAGACGCAGGTAGTGGGCGTTCTGCACGTTGAGCACCAGGCTTTCCTTGAGGGTGGTGGCGCTCAGCGGATGTTCGGGCTGCTTGTTGAAGAGCATCGCCTCGGCAAAGGCCTCGCCCGGCCGGACTACCTCGATGACCTTCTCCTGACCATCGCAGGTGACCCGGTGCAGCTTGACCTGGCCGTTGATCAGCACGTGAAAGTGCTCGGCGGCGTCGCCTTGGTGGAACAGCGTGCAGCCGGCTGGCAGGCGCTTGACCGTGGTATGCGCCGCGAGGTTCAGCAGAGCCGTCTCGGCCAGCCCATTGAACAGATGATGACGGCGCATCGTATTGAGCACTGCAGAGCCGGTCAGCATGGCCATCCCCCTTCCTTTCGATGAACGGCATGCTAGGTCGCGCCGTGCGGGCAGGCCATACCTCTTTCTGGGCAGGGTAGGTAGTCGATCAGCGGGTGCTGCCGGCCAGTCGCTCGTAGTCCAGCGTCAGTTGTTCGATCTTGCGCAGCAGCGAATCGCTGGTGGTGACGATTACCGTCGGGACGAAACGGGCGTCGTCGGCGAGGCTGAAACCAGCGCGGGCGAAACGCCATTGTGCGCCGATCTGATCGAGCTGGCGGTTGATCTGCTCGGTGTTCTGCGGCGCCTTGTTCAGCTCGTCCAGGCCGCGCTCGAACTCCGCGACCGCCGCATCGAAATCGCTGCGCAGGCGCTGTTCCATCGAGCAGGGCCATGGTGGATGACAAACGTCATCCACCCTACGAGGCTTAGAGGTGTTATCGATGACTCAACTACGCGATGCCCACAACCGCCAGATCGACTACCTGCGCATGTCTGTCACCGACCGCTGCGACTTCCGCTGCGTCTACTGCATGGCCGAGGACATGACCTTCCTGCCGCGTCAGCAGGTGCTCGGTCTGGAGGAGCTGGAGCGCATCGCGCGCATCTTCGTCGGGCTGGGCGTGAAGAAGATCCGCCTCACTGGCGGCGAGCCGCTGGTACGCCAGGGCATCGTCGGTCTCTGCGAGCGCATCGCGGCCTTGCCCGGTCTGCGTGAACTGGTGATGACCACCAACGGCTCGCAGCTGGTCAGGCTTGCCGCGCCGCTGGCTCGGGCCGGGGTCAAGCGGCTGAACATCAGCCTGGATAGCCTGGACGCCGAGAAATTCCACGCCATTACCCGCACCGGCCAGCTGCAGCAGGTGCTCGACGGCATCGATGCGGCGCGCGCCGCCGGCTTCGAGCGGATCAAGCTCAATGCCGTGGTGATGAAGGGCCGCAACGCCGAGGAGGTCGCCGACCTGGTGGACTTCGCCATCGCCGGCGGGCTGGACCTGAGCTTCATCGAGGAAATGCCGCTGGGCGACGTCGGCCGTTCGCGCGGTGAGAGCTTCTGCTCCAGCGACGAGGTCAAGGCGCTGATCGCCGAGCGTCACGCGCTGATCGATTCGGCCGAGCAGAGCGGCGGTCCGGCGCGCTATGTGCGCCTGCCGGAGCACCCGCAGACGCGCATCGGCTTCATCTCGCCGCATTCGCACAACTTCTGCGCCACCTGCAACCGCGTGCGGCTGACCGTGGAAGGTCGCCTGCTGCTGTGCCTGGGCCACGAGCATTCCATCGACCTGCGCGCACTGCTGCGCCGCCATCCGACCAGCGACCAGCCGGTGATCGACGCCATTCACGCCGCGCTGCAACGCAAACCGCTGCGCCACGAATTCTCCAGCGGCGGCGAGGTCCAGGTATTGCGCTTCATGAACGCCAGCGGCGGTTGACTGCCCGCGCCGAACGGGCTGCGGGCCGACCGTTTTATTCGCTACCATCGGCCGGCACTGCCGGTCTGACCCATGCCCCGCTGCGTTGCAGTCGGGCTGTCGCAACGCTCGCTGGCCAACGCCATGCGCGTTGGTCGACCTGCCGGCACCGCCTGCCGCGCGCCTACCTCCAACGGGGAATGGGCTGGCCCGCGGCGCCGGTGCAGCCTGCGCACACATCTTCAAGGGAGTTTCGAGCCATGGCTCACCTGTCCAACACCGAATTCCAGCCTCTGAACATCGCCGTGCTCACGGTGAGCGATACCCGCAACCTGGACACCGACACCTCCGGCCAGGCGCTGATCGACGGCCTGCAGAGCGCAGGCCACACGCTGGCCGAGCGGGCCATCGTCAGGGACGACATCTGGCAGATCCGCGCCCGGGTGTGCAGCTGGATCGCCAGCGAAAACGTGCAGGTGGTGCTGATCACCGGCGGCACCGGTTTCACCGCCCGTGACAACACCCCGCAGGCGGTGCAGCCGCTGCTGGCCAAAGATGTCGACGGCTTCGGCGAGCTGTTCCGCTACGTTTCGCTGAGCGAGATCGGCACCTCCACCGTGCAGTCCCGCGCGCTGGCCGGCATGAGCAACGGCACCCTGGTCTGCTGCCTGCCCGGCTCGACCAATGCCTGCCGCACCGCCTGGAACAAGATCCTCGTCGAGCAGCTGGACAGCCGCACCAAGCCCTGCAACTTCGTACCGCACCTGAAGGCCAGCGCAGTCGAATACTGCGGGCCACGCTCATGAGCGCCTGTGGCTGCGACACCAGTGGCCTGAAGCCGGTCGACGAGGCCATCGCCGAGCTGCTGGCACGGGTGCCGGCGCTGCCGCCAGTGGAACACGTCGCGCTGTCCGATGCCCTTGGCCGGGTGCTGGCGGAATCGCTAGACGCGCCCTTCCCGGTGCCGGCCTGGGACAACAGCGCAATGGACGGCTACGCCCTGCGCGCCGCCGACCTGCCGGCTAAAGGCGGCTGGCTGCCACTCGCCGGGCGCATCGCCGCCGGTGATGCCGCCGACCAGCAACTGCCTGCCGGCCACGCCGTGCGCATCTTCACCGGCGCGCCGCTGCCGCCGGGCGCCGACACCGTGGTGGCGCAGGAGGATTGCCAGATCGAGGCCGATCGCGTGCATTTCCCCGGCGTTATCCAGGGCGCCCATGTGCGTCGTCAGGGCGAGGAACTGCAGGCTGGCGCCCCCGTGCTGCAGGCGGGCAAGCGTCTGCGCCCGCAGGAGATCGGCCTGCTGGCGAGCTTCGGCGTTGCCCGCGTGGCGGTCTATCGGCGCCTGCGCATCGGCCTGCTCTCCAGCGGCAACGAACTGCGCGAACCCGGCGAGCCGCTGGCGCCGGGACAGATCTACAACTCCAACCGTTACTGCCTGCTCAGCGTGCTGCGCAGCATCGGAATGGAAGTGCACGACTACGAAATCCTCGTCGACGAGCTGGCTGCTAGCCGTGACGCCCTGGCGCTGGCCGCCTCCGAATGGGACATGCTGATCACCTCCGGCGGCGTCTCGGTCGGCGAGGAGGACCATCTCAAGCAGGCCATTCGCGAGCTGGGCGAGTTGCACATGTGGCGCCTGGCGATCCAGCCGGGTAAGCCGCTGGCCTTTGGCGAGGTCAATGGCAAGCCGTGGATCGGCCTGCCCGGCAATCCGGCTGCGGCGCTGATCACCTCGCTGGTGGTGGCGCGACCGTTCCTGCTCAGTGCCCAGGGTTGCACCGAGGTGCTGCCCAAGCCGCTGCGCCTGACCGCCGGCTTCGCCTGGCGCAAGCCGAACAACCGTCGCCAGTACCTGCGCGCGCGGCTGGAACAGGTCGATGGCGAGATGCGCGTGTGCCTGCATCCGCGTCAGGGCTCAGCGATGCTGACCTCGGCCAGCTGGGCCGAAGGCCTGGCCATCGTCGAGCGCAACCGCACGCTGGAAGAAGGGGAGACGGTGGAGTATCTGCCGTTCAGCGAGTTGCTCGGCTGACAAACAAAAACGCCCGGTCGATGGTGAGTCGACCGGGCGTTGTCGTGTCTGCGCCTCAGGCCTGGTGGCGCTGCGGCAGCATGCGCAACAGGGTGCCGTCGCGGCGCACGTATTGGTGGAACAAGGCCGCCGCCGCGTGCAGGCCGATCAGCCAGTAGCCGGCCACCGCCAGCGTTTCATGCAGCTCCTTGAACTCGCCGGCCAGCTCCTTGTTGGCGCCGATCAGCGCCGGCAGCTCAAGGCCGAAGAAGGGAATCGGCTTGTCTGCCGCGCTCAGCGTCAGCCAGCCGAGCAGCGGCAGACCAATCATCAGGCCGTACAGCGCCAGGTGCATAAGCTTGGCCAGCGCGCGTTCCCAGCCGGCCCCGGCGACCGCTTTGGGTGCGGGATGCAGCCAGCGTGCAATCAGGCGCAGCCAGACCAGTGCAAATACCGTCAGACCCAGCATGAAATGCCAGTGCTTGAGCAGTTCGCGCGGTTCACTGCCCTTGGCGAAATTGCCCTTGAGTTCGATGGTCGCGTAGACCGCTGCGATCAACAGCAGCATCAGCCAGTGCAGGGCAATGCTCAGGCGACCGTAGCGTGCCAGAGGGTTCGATGCAGTCATTTCACTCACTCCGAGTAGGGGAATGTCGGCAGTCTAGGGCGCCAGCCTTAAGCGAACCTTAGCGAATGCCCGTTGCGCCTGCGGCGGACGGTCGCGGCAGCTCGCCGCTGGTCGTTCTAGGCTAGTGGTGTGACTGGCGGGGCAGGTGCACGGCGACCTGCAGCCCGCCGAGCGGTGAGTCCGCCAGTTCGATGGTCGCGCCGTGCAGTTCGGCGATGCGTGCGACGATGGCCAGGCCGAGCCCCGCGCCCTGGCCGTCGCCCTGGCGGTAGAAGCGCTCGAACAGTTTGTCGCGCTGCGCTGCCGGCACGCCCGGACCGCTGTCATCCACGCACAGGCTGACGCCGTTTTCCATGGTCTGGAGGCTGACCTGAATCTGCCCGCCATCGGGCGTGTACTGCAGGGCATTGCCGACCAGATTCTGCAGCAGCGTGGCGAGCGCGGCGGCATCGCCGGGAAGCCGGTGATCGGCCACGTCGTCAGCTTCCAGCGTCAGTTCCTGATCGCGCGCCAGGGCCAGCGGCGTCAGCTCGGCGAGGCATTCGCGGCACAGCGGCAGCAGGTCCAGCTGCTGTGGATGCCGCGGCTGCGCATTGGGTTCCAGGCGAGCGAGCGTGAGCAGCTGAGTGACCACGCGGGTGGTGCGATCGACGCCGGTCAGCAGTTGCTGCAGCGCGGCTTCACGGTCCTCCGGCTGCTCGGCCTGTTGCGCATTCTGCGCATGGATGCGCAGCACTGCCAGGGGCGTGCGCAGTTCATGGGCCGCATCGGCGATGAAGCGTTTTTCCCGCTCGACCAGTTGATTGACCTGCTGCAGCAGGCGATTCAGCGAGGCGGCCACCGGCTCCAGCTCCTGCGGCAGCGGCGCCAGCAGCAGCGGCGCGAGGTTGTCCGGATCGCGACTCTTCAGAAGCTGCGCCATGTGCGCCAGCGGCCGCAGACCCCAGCCCACCGCCAGCCAGATCAGCAGCGCCAGCAGCGGCAGGCCGATGAGGTCGGGCAGCAGGCTGCGCCGGGCGATCTTGCCGACCAGCTCGCCGCGTACGTCGCCGCGCTCGCTGAGCAGAATCCACAGATCGTCCTCGCGGTCGTGTAGCAGGAACAGCCGCCAGGCATGGCCGTCGAGCTGCACGTCGTGATAGCCGCCGCTCAGATGGCTGAAGGGTGACGCGGAGTCAGCGCCGGCCAGCCGCTGCAAGGCGCCGTGCGGCGCGCCGGCTGACTGCAGCAGGCTGCTGCCATCCGTGGCGTAGACCTGAAAGCCCAGCTTGGTTTCGTAGTCGTGCCCCGGCACGCCCTGATCGCGCCGCGCATTCACCGCGGCGTCCAGCGCCTGCTGCAGCGCATTGCGGGCCTGCGGGTTCATGTCGCGCATCACCAGCCCCTGCACCAGTCGAGCACTGTGCGCCAGTTGGGCGTCGAACAGCTCCTCGATCTCGTGGCGGGCGTCGCGATAACTGCGCCAGGAGATCAGGCTCAGCGACAGCAGCAGGATGCCGAGCACCAGCACCAGGGTGCGGTTGCGGATAGAGCGCCTCAGCATTTGTCCACCAGATAGCCGACCCCACGCACGGTGCGGATGAGCTCGGGGAAGAATTTCTTGCGCAGGTGATGGATATGCACCTCCAGCGCGTTGCTCTCGACTTCCTCGTCCCAGCCGTAGAGCACCTGCTGCAGCCGATCGCGGGTCAGCACGCGACCGGGCTGGGCGATCAGCTCATGCAGCAGGACGAATTCCTTGCGCGGCAGGTTGATCGGGGTGCCTTGGTAGCTGACCTGCTGATTGACCGGGTCGAGCAGGATGCCGCGGTACTCCAGTACCGGCTCAGGGCGATTGAAGCTGCGCCGGAGCAGTGCGCGCAGGCGGGCCTTGAGTTCGGCGACGTCGAACGGCTTGACCAGGTAGTCGTCGGCGCCGGCATCCAGCCCGGCGATGCGGTCGCTGGTGGCATCGCGCGCGGTGAGTACCAGCACCGGGATCGGGTTGGCGCTGGCGCGCAGGCGCTTGAGCACTTCCAGACCGTCCATACGCGGCAGGCCCAAGTCGAGGATGGCCAGCTCGAAGCTCTCGTGGCTCAGCGCATGCAGCGCGCTGGCGCCGTCCTGCAGCCAGTCCACCGTGTAGCCCTCGGGCTTGAGTGCGGTACGGATGCCCTCGCCGAGGGCGCGATCGTCTTCCACCAGCAGAATGCGCATGTCGTTCCTGTCGTCCTGAAGGGTTTGCGGCATTGCTGTGCATTCAACGCCGCCGCAGCCGGTTATTCCAGCTTTTCCTTGACCTGCGCGAGCAGCGCGCGGGCTTCGTCGCGGCGACCGGCATCGGCGACTTCACGACCCGCACGGTCGGGCGCGGCAAGGGCCTTTTCCAGCGCCGCGCGCGCTTCCCCGTAGCGTTTCTGACGCAGCAGGAAATCACCGTGGAAGTAGTTCGGGTCGATGCCGTTCGGGTTCAGCGCCAGCGCCTGCTTGAACAGCGCCTCAGCCTTGTCCTCGTCACCGAAGCCGATCGGCCAGCCGGGCACCTGGTAGTAGAGGCTGGCGAGGCTGGTGTAGGCCGAGCCATCCAGCGCCTGTGGCTCAAGTTCGATAGCTTTTTCCAGTTCGGCTTTAGCTTGCTTGACCAGACCCAGCGCGCCGAGCCCGCCCTTGGCGCCGGCCCAGGTGCTGAGCACGATGCCGTGCCAGATGTGCAACTCGGCGGCCTGCGGTTCGCCGACCACCGCGCTTTCGGCTTCCGAAGCGAGCCGGGCGAAGGCCGCTTCGCGCTGTGCCGCCGGCAGCTGGTAGTTGATCTCCGCCCAGCGCGCCTGGATCTGGCGCAGCGACGATTCGCCGGCCGGACTGAGGGCGAAGGACGGCTGGCAGGCCAGCGCCAGCACAAGGGTGCACAGGCCGAGCAGATGCTTCATGGGTGATCTCCGGTCGAAGTGGTTTGGGAGGGAGGCAGCGGTTGTTCAGCACGGGCGAAGCGCTTGATCACCGGCAACTGTTTGCGTAAGGCCTGGTCGACTAGCCGCGGCAGGAGCCCGTTGAGGCGTACGAAGAGTTTTTCCGGCCAGCCGAGATACAGCTCTTCGCGTTCGGTGGCGATGGCGTGGACGATCTGCCGCGCGACGGCCTGCGGATCGTCCATGCCGACCTTCAGCGCATCGTTCATTGCCACCACGTCGGCGCTGTTCATTGCCGTGCGGGTCGCGCGCGGGGCGATGTAGAGCACCTTGACGTGACTGTCGGCGAGCTCGCGGCGCAGCGCCTCGGAAAAGCCGCGCAGGGCGAACTTGCTGGCGCAATAAGCGGCAAAACCCGGGTAGCCGATGGAGCCGAAGGTCGAGCCGAGATTGACCAGCAGCGCCTGCGGTTGCTGGCGCAGCAGCGGCAGCAGCAGGTGGGTCAGCTGCAGCGTGGCGGTGACGTTGACGCCGATAAGGCGGGCGATGGCATCCTCGTCCTGCTGTTCGAGCAGGCTGAACTGGTTGATCCCGGCGGCATTGATCACGCAGTTGAGGCCGCCGAAACGCCGCGCGGCATCGAGCACCGTATGCCGGCCACTGCGCTGGGTGAGGTCGGCGCAGACCAAGTTGACCTGCCCCGGATAGCGGCGCGCCAGCGCTTCCAGGGCAAGACTGTCGCGTCCCACCAGTAACAGCCGTGCGCCGTTCGCGCAGAGCCGCTCGACCAGCACCTGGCCGATGCCGCCGCTGGCGCCGGTCAGCAGGATGCGCGCGTCACGCAGTTGCATGGTCGTGCTCCGGCGCGCTCAGGCTGCGGAAGATGTCGCCGTAGAGGCGGTAGACGACGCGCGCGGTGTGCACCACGGCGGCCTTGTCGTCCTCGTCGTCGAGGCGGTTCATCAGCCTCTTGAAGAATTCGATGTGTTCCAGGTCCAGGCTGCCATGCGAGGTCAGGTAGCTGAACGCCTTGGCCGGCAGCTGGAGTTTGTCCTGCAGCACGCCGGCGGCCTGGGTCGCCAGCGCGATGCTGGTGCCCTCCAGCACGTTGACCATGCCGAAGAAACTCGCCGGATTGTGCCGGGCGATGCGGTCGTAGACGTAGGCCACCATCAGTTCGGTGGGCAGCGCGGGCTGGCCGTTGCGCACCGCCTCGGCATCGCCGCCGCAGGCGCGGATGTCATTGAGGATCCACTCCTGGTGGCCGATCTCTTCCTCGATGTATTCGGCAATCGCCTCGCGCAGCCACTCGAGCCGCTCGGGCAGGCGCGCACCGCAGGCCATCAGCAGCGGCACGGTGTGCTTGACGTGGTGGTAGGCCTGGGTGAGGAAGGCGATGTACTGCGCGCGGGTCGCGGTGCCGGCGAGCGCGGCGTGGATGATCGGCGCGCCAAGCAGGTATTCGCGCTCGGCATTGGTCTGGTGTTGCAGCTGGTCGAAGAAATCCATGATGAACCTCGAAAGTCAGGACAGAAGGGCGTTGATCGCCGATTGGTAATGGTTGAACAGGGCGTTGCGGCGCAGCCGGCCGTTGGCGGTGGCCAGGCCGTTACCGGCGGTGAAGGGCTCGGCGGCGCGCAGCCAGTGGTGCACGCGGGCGTAGTCCGGCAAGCCGACGTTGACCCGTTCGACTGCCGCCTGCAGCTCGGCATCGCCGAGTTCGGCGCGTCGCGGCACCAGCACCGCGACGTTCTGCGCCAGCGCCTCGCCATGCAGCCAGGCCTGGGCGATCGGCGCCTGCTGGATCAGCTCGGCCTCCACCCATTCGGGATTGACGTTGCGCCCGTAGGCGGTGACGAACTGGTGCTTCTTGCGCCCATGCAGGACCAGGAAGCCGTCGTCGAAATGGCCGAGGTCGCCGGTCGCCAGCCAGTCGCCCGTCAGCGGCGGCTCGCCGAGATAACCGAGCATATGCGGGCCGCGCACCAGTACCTCGCCATCGTCGGCCAAGCGCAGCTCGGCGTGTGGCAACGGTCGGCCGACCGTGCCGATGCGCCGTGCCACGGGAGTGTTCAGGCAGACCACCGAGGCGCATTCGGACAAGCCGTAGCCCTCGAACACCGGCAGGCCGAGACGCTCGGCACGCTCGAGCAGTTGCGGCGCGACGCGGCCACCGCCGACCGCGATGAAGCGCAGCGCCGGTGGCAGCGGCAGGCCCTGCTCGGCAGCGCTGATCAGCGCCAGCAAGAGCTGCGGCAGCAGGATCAGGCTGTGCGGGCGGCTCTCGTTGAGCGTGCCGAGAAAACGCGGCAGATCGAATCCCGCCGCACCGCTGAAGCCGACCTCGGCCAGCGGCCGCAGCTCGACGCGGGCGCCGGCCAGCAACGGTGCGTAGAGCCCGGCGATGTTTTCCAGCAGGGTCGCCAGCGGCAGCACGCACAGGTGATGCTCCACCGCGCAGGGCAGGCTGGCCTGCCACAGGCTCTCGGCCACCGCGAGCTGTGCGCGTGCATCCAGGCACACGCCCTTGGGCTGGCCGGTGGTGCCGGAGGTATAGGTGATTTTCAGGGTGCCGGGCGGCACCGCGGTGACGGCGCCCGGCTGACGCAGGTACAGGCCGGGCTCCTGGGCGGTGAAGCTGCTGCGCTCGATCGGTGCCGGGGTCGCCCCGATCAGGCAATCGATGCCCGCGTGCTCCAGCACGTGCGCCTGCTGCGCCGGCGAGAAAAAGCCCGGCAGCGGTACGCAGACCAGCCCGGCGCGCAGCAGCGCGAGGTCCCACAGCGCCCATTCCAGGCCATTGTCCAGGGCCAGCGCGACGCGCGCGACGCCGAGCGCTTCGAGCCGGCTGGCACGGGCGGCGACCTCGTGGCGCAGTTCGGCATAGCTCAGCTGGCGCGTGCCCTCGCTCAGGGCAATACCGCTGTGCTGTTCAAGGGCCGTCCAGAAGCGTTCAGCTGCAGGCTGCATGGGGCACCTCGCTGGTATCGAACAGCGGCTGATAGCCAAGCCTGGCGTACACGCCGAGCTGCAGCAGATGCTGGTGGCCGGGCAGGATCTCGCCGGCCATCACCTGCGGGCGGCTGGCGTAGTAGCTGCCCCAGTCCGGCAGCTCGTCGCCCATTCGTGCCGGATCGGCCAGGCCCAGGGGCAGCGGCGTCAGCGCCAGACGCTGGAAGCTGTTGAGCAGCGCCGGAGTACCGGTGAACACCACCCAGCGGAAGCCCTGGGCGACCAGCAGGTCGGTCAGCGCGACGATCAACAGGCGTGCCGAGGCATTGCCGAAGGCGGCCAGGTTGCCGACCTCGACGATCTCCTCGCGGGGGATCGCCCGGCCGCTGCGCAGGCTGACGGCCTCTTCGATCGGTGCGTCCAGATAACGCTCGAGAAACAGCGGGCGGCGCCGCGCGCTGCGCAGGCCGACCGCGCCCTGCACGGTGCCGTCTTCGTCGTGCAGGCCAAGCAGGCAGGGCATGAAGTGCTTCACGTGCGCCCCGTAGTGCTCGGCGAAGCGCTGGTGGATGAAGGCTTCCAGCGCCATGCGGCGCTCGCCTTGATCGGGTTGGGCCAGTTGCAGGGTCATCGGCCGCTCGCGGCCGATGCGTGCCAGTACGTCAGTGTGATCAACCCAGGGGAGTTCCATTCGGGGAACCTCGGTTCAGGAATCTGGGCTGGAGTCTGCGGCGGCAAACTTAAGGCAGTCTTAAGCGGCGAGCGCTGTTCTGGCGGCGCTCGGCCGTTACGTTTTTTTCACAAGGTGCTGGTTATGGTCGGCCTTGCCCGAGCAGCCAGTAGCCGGCCAGCGCGGCGCCGAGCAGCCAGATCAGCACGACTGCCACGGCACCGGCGCGACTGGTCGGACGGGCCGCACGCCGTGCCTCCCAGGCCAGCGCCTGCTCACGGCTTTCGGCCAGCACCTGCGGCGGCGTCAGGCGCAGTACCAGCCAGATGCCCAGCGGCAGGAGCAGCAGGTCGTCGAGGTAGCCGAGCAGCGGAATGAAGTCGGGGATCAGGTCGATCGGGCTCAGGGCGTAGGCGACGATGGCCAGGGTCAGCAGGCGCAGCCACCAGGGCAGCGCCGGGTGGCGGGCGCAGAACCAGAGCGCCATGACGTCGCGCTTGAGGGCACGGGCCCAGCCTTGCAGGCGGGCCATGAAACGGGACAGCACGGGCACTGGACGCTCCTTACCGAACAGAACTGGCGGCGCCAGGACGAGGAAGTACCACGATGATGCAGATCTCCCTTTACCCCGGGCAACGCCTGAAGCTGCGGTTCGGCCGGCGTCGGCTGTTCGGCCTGCTGGCGCTGCTGGTCGGCCTGGGCGTCGGTGTGGCGTTGCACTGGGACGAGCGGCTGTACTTCTACCTGACCCGGCAGATGAACGTCACCGACCAGGGCGTCGCCAATCGCTGGCTGCCCGCCTACCGGGTGCAGATCGACGCCAAGCCGATCGAGGGCATCGCACGCAACCTGTCGGCCATCACCTATGACACCGACCTTGACCGCCTGTTGGGCGTGGTCAACGGCGGGCCGACCGAAATCGTCGCGCTGAGCAAGACCGGCGAGCTGCTCGAGCGCTATCCGCTGCAGGGTTTTGGCGACATCGAAGGCCTCACCTACATGGGCGGCGGGCGCGTGGCGGTGTCCGACGAACGGGCCCAGCAGGTGAGCATCTTCCAGTTGCCGTCCGTGCCGCGCACCATCGACAGCGCCGAGGCCAGGTTCTTTTCCCTGGGCATCAACCTCAACGGCAACAAGGGTTTCGAAGGGGTGACCTACGATGCCGCGGGCGACCGCATGTTCATCGTCAAAGAGCGCGACCCGCGCCAGCTCTACGAGGTCGATGGCGTGGCGGCAAGCCTCGACGGGGGGCTGCAGCTGAAGGTGCGCGACCGCAGCGACTGGATCACGGGCCAGGTGTTCGCCACCGACCTCTCGGACATCCACTTCGATGCCGCCACCGGCCACCTGATTCTGCTCAGCGACGAGTCGCATCTGGTGATGGAGCTCAGCGGCGACGGGCGGATGCTCAGCTACCGCAGCCTCAACGGCCTGTTCAGCGATCTGAAACGCTCGGCACCGCAGCCCGAAGGCGTGACGATCGACAATGACGGCACGCTATACGTAGTCAGCGAACCGAACCTGTTCTACAGCTTTCGCCGCGAGGGCTGAAGCCAGCGGCCTCGCCGCTGGTCGAGTGGCAGGCCGGCGCCCGCGGCTTCACGTTTCATTCACGCCGGTTTGACGGAACCCTGACGGCGCCCCGCGCAGACTGCCTCGGATGCCGCGCGCTGCCTGCGTGCGGTCGCCTCCTGCAGGGTGATTCGATGCTCATGCGCCGCTTGCCTGATTGCTCCTCGACCCGGTCTCGCGCGGGGCGGCCTGCCGCTGCGCCGCGGGCGCTGTTGTTCGCCGCACTGGTGCTGGTGGGCTGTCAGAGTGACCCCGGCCAGCCCGCCGGCGACGGCTATCCGCCGGCCTACCTCGAGGGCTATGGCGCCGGTTGCAGCAGCGGCCGCCAGGCCGCCGGCGCCATGGCCGCATTTCGCAAGGACGTGTCGCGCTACCTGAGCCAGCCGCTCTATGCGCAGGGCTGGGATGACGGCTATCGCCAGTGCGAGGCGCTGCCGCTGGGCAGCGGTGGCCTGCCGTCGCGGCGTGGCGATGCCTGGCAGCGCCAGCGTGACCGCGAGTGGCGTCATCAGGTCGACCAGGACCGGGCCGAGGCCTTCCATCGCTGAGCCAGCGGCTGAGGTCCAGACGAAAAAAAGGCGCAGGGGCAACCGCACCCTGCGCCTTTGTCGTTTCCGGCGGCTGACTAGAGCGCGGGCTCGACGGCGACGGCACCTTGCAGAACCGGCGCCGGCCGATAGAGCACCAGGCGGTAGCAGGCCAGGCAGATCGTCCAGTCGAACAGCAGCGTCCACAGGTTGTGCGAGAGGAAGTGCGCGCCCTGCATGACCCGGCCCAGCGACATCACCGTGCCCAGGCCCAGTGCCAGCCCCAGCGCGTAGCGCGCCAGGCGCGGGCGGCGGTCGCGCAACACGAAGAACAGCGCCAGCAGTGAGAAGCCCGCCGAGGCGTGCCCGCCGGGCCAGCAGCGACCGGGCTTGAGCGTAGGTGCGCGTTCGGCCAGCAGCGGCGTGAAGGTCTCCTGGCCGCCAAAGTCGGTCAGGCTCCAGGGGCAATGCACGCCGGTCAGGGCCTTGAGCGGGGTGACGATGCTGGTCGACACGCCGAGTGCCAGCACCAGGTAACCCAGTGAACGGCGCCAGCGCGCCAGGCGCGTCGGCAGCAGGCTGACCAGAAAGCCGGCGATGGCCAGCACGCCGATGACGATCACCGCCTGCTTGACGCGGTCGTGCAGGAAGTCCTCGAGCAGCCAGCTGTGTCGGCCGACGAAACCGACGCCCGGCTCGTAGAACAGCCGGGAGAAGGCGAAGTCGAGTTCGCTGGGGTCGCCGATCAGCAGTGCCAGCATCAGCGCGGCGGGCACGCCGAAACCAAGGACGAAATTGTACGGGCGGCTGCTTTCGCAGCGGTCGGGTAGGCGGGGCATCGGAACTCCAGAGGCGCCCTGGTCGGGCGCCGGGTCGGTCTAGGGTTGGCTGAGCTGATCGGCGTGCGGTGCTGGCGCCCGCCAGCTCAGCAGGCCCTGGCGGTAGTTGTGACTCGCGCCCTGGTAGTAGGCGATGTCGCGCTGCACCAGCGGGTCGCTCAGCGGCGCCTCGGATTCGCGGCTCGAGCGCAGCGCCTCGTCATGCCGGCGTACCTGCAGGCGCGGGCTGAGGATCGCCAGGTCCTGGCCGTCGAACAGGCCCAGGTGCTGGTAGTTGCCGATCAGTGCGCGTCCCGGCGCGGCATCCTCGCGCAACAGGTTGCGGCCGAAGAAGGTCGACACGTAGTCCATGTTCAGCAGGCCGAGCAGGGTCGGGGCCAGGTCGATCTGGCTGGCCAGCCCGGTGAACTCGCGCGGCTCGACCAGACCCGGCGCGTAGACGAACAGCGGAATGTGGTAGTTGGCCACCGGCAGGTCCTGCGAGCCGGCGCTGCCGGCGGTATGGTCGGCGACGAAGACGAACAGCGTGTCCTTGAACCAGGGCTTGCGCCGCGCCTTGTCGAGGAACTGGCCGATGGCGTAGTCGGTGTACTTCACCGCACCTTCGCGGCCATCGCCCGAGGGAATGTCGATGCGGCCGTCCGGGTAGGTGTAGGGGCGGTGGTTGGAGGTGGTCATCAGCTGCAGCAGGAACGGCTTGCCGGCGGCGTGGTCGGCATCGGCCTCGCGCATGGCCAGGGCATAGAGGTCCTCGTCGGCCATGCCCCAGGCATTCTTGAAGTGGATGTCCGCTTCGTCGGCGCTGCTCTGGTCGACCACGCGGTAGCCGTTGCCGCCGAAAAAGGCGCTCATGTTGTCGAAATAGCCGCGCCCACCGTAGAGGAACACGCTGTCGTAACCCTGGGCGCCGAGTTGCTGGCCGAGGCTGGCAAAGCCGCTCTCGCGACCGATGCGCTTGACGATCGAGCGCCCCGGGGTCGGCGGCACGGACAGGGTGATCGCCTCCAGGCCACGGTCGGTGCGCGTGCCGGTGGCATAGAAGTTGGTGAACGTCAGGCTGTGCTTGCGCAGCTCGTCGAGGTTGGGGGTCAGCCCGCGCGCGTCGCCGAAGCTGCCCAGGTACTTGGCGCTGAGGCTCTCGATGGTCACCAGCACGACGTTCAGATGACGTGGCTGGCCGGGGTTGTCGATCGCCCGGCGGATGTCCAGCGGGTCTTTGCCGAGGAAGCGCGCATTCGGCTCGGCGACTTCCCGGCGCAGGCGGCTGCCGATCTCGGCGTCGGGCAGAGTGGCGTAGAACTGCGGATAGTCCAGCTCGTTGTTGCGAAAGGCGGCGAAGAACTGGAACGGGCCGTTGCTCGCCAGCTCGCGCTGGTAGGCGTTGCCGCCGCTGCCGCGCGGAAAGTCCTGGCCAACCACCAGGGCCGCGGCCAGTGCCAGGCCCGCTACGCCGGCCAGCGTCGCCAGGCTCCCGCGCCAGGGCAGGCTCGGCGCGGCAAGGGCGCGGCTGACCGGCCGCTGCAGGGCCAGGCCGAGAGCCAGGGCCAGGGCGGCGAGCAGGCCGAGCAGGGTGAAGAGCGGGTAGGACTCCATGATGTTGTGAATGACCTCGTCGGAGTAGACCAGGTAATCCACTGCGATGAAGTTGAAGCGCACGCCGAACTCGTCCCAGAACAGCCACTCGGCCACCGCGGTAAACAGCATCGCGTAGAGGCTCAGCACCAGCAGCAGGCGCAGGCCGAAGCGGTGCCAGCGGCTGGCCCAGATCTTTCGCGGGCAGAGCGCGAGATACAGCGCCAGCGGCACGGCGGCAAAGGCCAGGTAGGCCAGGTCGTAGATCGCGCCTTCGGCATAGATGCGCAGGATGTCGAGCGGGCCGGCGGTCGCCTCCTGCCAGTGCGCGACGAGCAACGCCGAGCGGGTCAGCACGAAGGTGCCGAGCCAGAGGCCCAGAAGCAGGGCGAGATAACGAAGCTGAGCATGTCGGGGAAAAGGCATCGTATGATCCACGGCTAAGGACGAACGCGCCGAAGTCTGCGCACCCGCCTGTGAGCCCTTCGTAAAGAAGGCGTGAAAATTCCGTCATTTGCCTGCTAGCGAACCGATATGCGCATTCTCGTCATCGAAGACAACCGCGACATCCTGGCCAACGTGCTCGATTACCTCGAGCTCAAGGGCTACGTGGTCGACTGCGCGCAGGATGGCCTCAGCGGTCTGCACCTGGCCGCCACCCAGGACTACGACCTGATCGTGCTGGACCTGATGCTGCCGGGCATCGACGGACTGCAGGTGTGCAAGCGCCTGCGTGACGATGCCGGGCGTGATACGCCGATCATCATGCTCACCGCCCGCGATGCCCTGCCTGACCGCATCAAGGGGCTGCAGGCCGGTGCCGACGACTATCTGATCAAGCCCTTCGCGCTGTCCGAGCTGGTTGCCCGTATCGAGGCGATCCTGCGTCGCTGCCAGGGATCGCGTCGCCGGCAGCTGCAGGTGGCCGATCTCTGCTACGACCTGGACACCCTAGAGGCCAGTCGTGGTGGCCAGCCGATTCGCCTCAACCCTATCGGCCACAAGCTGCTGGCGATCCTCATGCAGCGCAGCCCGGCGGTGGTGCGCCGCGAAGCGCTGGAAGATGCCGTCTGGGGTGATCACGTGCCGGACAGCGATGCGTTGCGCAGCCATATCCACCAGTTGCGCCAGGTGCTCGACAAGCCGTTCGCCAAGCCGTTGCTGCATACCGTGCACGGCCTTGGCTTCCGCCTGGCGGAGGACTGCGATGCTCGCTAAGCAGCCGCTGGCGCGGCGGATCGTCATCGCCTTCACGCTGATGACGCTGGTGGTGAGCGGTGCGTTCGCCCTCGGCATCGTCGGCGTCGTGCACTTCATCGAGGAGCAGCTGGTCACCGAGGAGCTGAGTCGCCACCTGGACATCGTGCTCAACGAGGACCTGCCAAAGGGACGGACACCGCAGCTGGACACCAGCACCCACTTCTTCGCCTCGCATCTGCCCGAGCACCCGATGCCAAAGGCGTTTGCCGGGCTCGGTGAGGGGTTCACCGAGCTGGTTCGCGGTGACGATGCCTACTACGTCTATGTGCGCAATGTCGGCGCTGACCGCTACGTGCTGGTGCGGGAGCAGCACGAGTTCGAGGCCCGTGAAGATGCGCTGTTCAACGTCGTGCTGGCCGGCTTTCTGCTCAGCGTGCTCGGCGCCTGGGCGCTGGGGCGGCTGATGGCCAACCGGGTGTTGGCGCCGGTCAGTCGCCTGGCCAACCAGGTGCGCCACCGCGACCAACTGCATCCGCTGGCGCCGCCGCTGGCCCTGCAGTATCCCGATGACGAGGTCGGCCATCTGGCCGCGGCGTTCGACAGCACCCTCGGCCAGCTGCGCCAGACCCTGGAGCGCGAGCGGCTATTCACCGCCGATGTCAGCCATGAACTGCGCACCCCGTTGATGGTGGTGCTCGGCGCCTGCGAGCTGCTCGAGCAGCAGGCCGAGCTGTCGCCAGCTGCGCAGCGACCGCTGGCGCGCATCCAGCGCGCCGCGCGGGAAATGCACGAGCTGGTGGAAACCTTCCTGATGCTGGCGCGGGCGCGTCCGCAACAGACGTCCTTGGCCGGCGACGCCAGCTTGCGGAGCGTGGCGACCGAGCAGAGCGAGCGCTGGGCACCGTTGCTGGCGGAGAAGGGCCTGGCCTTCGAGCTGCTGGAGGAGGGCGAGGACCGCGGCGTCTACAACCACACCCTGCTCGGCACGGTGATGTCTAACCTGCTGCGCAACGCACTGCATTACACCGACCGCGGCACGGTGCGGCTGGTCCTCGACGAAGGTGGCTTTCGCGTCGAGGACAGCGGCGTGGGCATTCCCCTGGCGGAGCAGGAGCGCATGTTCCAGCCGTTCGTGCGGGGTGCCGAGGGGCGCGGCGAAGGGCTGGGGCTGGGGTTGTCGCTGGTCAAGCGGATCTGCGCGCACCAGGGCTGGCAGGTAGGTGTGGTGCCGCGGCAACCGCAGGGCAGCTGTTTTCAGGTGCGCTTTCATGACGGCGCGGTTTGACGTTTTTTTCACATTCCGTTGACGTGCCCTTGATGTCTGCCTGGTTAGTTTGGCGTTCCGTTTCCAACCGGAATGCCCGCCATGACCACATCGAGCCCTATCGAACTGGAGTTCTCGCGCAAGTACGACCGCCAGCACGCCTACGAATACCTGCACAAGCATCAGGATGGCCCGGCCCGGCGGCTGTCGCACTGGCGTGACGAGCAGATGGCGCGCCGCGCACTGAAGATCGCCGGCGATCCTGATCTGGTGCTGGACCTGCCGTGCGGCGCCGGGCGCTTCTGGCCGCTGCTGGCCGAGCACCCAAGCCGGATGATCTTTGCCGCCGACAACTCCGCCGACATGCTGGCGATCGCCGAATCGGCGCATTCGCTGGAAGTGCTCAAGCGGGTCGAGACCTTTCAGACCTCCGCCTTCGCCATCGACATGGGTGACAACGCGGTAGACAACATCTTCTGCATGCGCCTACTGCACCACATCGCCGACCCGGAGCACCGGCTGGCGATGCTGCGTGAGTTCCACCGCGTCACCCGTGACACGCTGATCGTCTCGCTGTGGGTCGATGGCAACTACAAGGCCTGGAAGCGCAAGCGCCTGGAGCGTCGCCGGCCGGCAAAGGACAACCAGAACCGCTTCGTCGTCGCGCGCTCGGTGATCGAGACGGAATTCGCCGAGGCCGGCTTCGACATCCTCGACCGCAATGACTTCCTCCCGGGCTACGCCATGTGGCGGGTCTACGTGCTGCGCAAGCGGGGTTGAACATGAGCCGACCACTCGTACTGCCGGCCCGCGAAGCGCGTACCAGCACCTTCCAGCGCTGGTGGAACACCCAGGGCGAATGGGTCGAGGAACCTAACCAGCGCCGCGCCGGCGAAAGCGGTGTGCAACGGATACGGCTGCGCGATCCGCAGCAGCCGCTGCTGTACTGCAAACGGCAGATTGGCCACCTGTATCGCTCGCTGCTGCATCCGTTCGGCCGGCCCACGGTGCTGCGCGAATTGCAGGCGCTGCAAGCATTCGCCCGGCTCGGCGTGCAGGTGCCGGAACTGGTCTACTGCGGCACGCGACAACAGGCCGGGCAGTGGCAGGCGCTGCTGGTGACGGCGGAGCTGGAAGGCTTCGTCAGCCTGGAGGACTGGTATCAACAGGACTTGGGGGGGCGCTTCGGTCCGACGGTACAGGAGCGCATGCTGACAGCGGTCGGAATTAGCCTCGGTCGCATCCACCAGGCACGCTGGCAGCATGGCTGCTGCTACCCCAAGCACATCTTCATCAGGGTTCAGGGTGAAGGTGACGCGGCCAGCGTCGAAGTCGCGCTGCTCGATCTGGAAAAGAGTCGTCGCCGTTTGCGGCGTAGCGCCGCGGCACGGCATGACCTGCGCCAGCTCAAGCGTCATCGCCAGGCCATGCCGGAACAGGACTGGCAACGATTACTGGCCGCCCACCGCACCTTCAGCGAGTTGCGCTGCGATGTCATCTGAGCCGACCTGCGCGGCTACCGATGCCGTGGCCAGCGTCGACGTGCCGGCCGACGGTGCGGCGCTGAAGGGGCGCAGCGGACTGGCGCGCATCTGGTACGCGTCCGGCTATTCGGCTGCAGGTCTCAAGGCCGCTTATAGAGGCGAAGCGGCGTTTCGCCAGCTGGTGCTGCTGAATCTGCTGCTGATTCCCTTGGCGTTTCTGTTCGACGTCAGCCGCGTCGAGCGCGCCGTGCTGATTGCCGTGGTGTTTCTCGGCCTGATCGTCGAACTGCTCAACTCGGCCATCGAGGCGACGGTCGACCGCATCTCTTTCGAACTGCATCCGCTCGCCAAACAGGCCAAGGACATGGGAAGCGCCGCGCAATTGCTGGCGCTGTGCCTGATCGGTCTGGTCTGGGCGGTGATCCTCATCCCCTGAAGGACGTACCCATGCTTTCCTCTTTGCGACGCCCTGCTCGAGAGCGCCCGGCGTCCGGCTTCAATTGCCTGGCCGCGCACCTGCGCTTCACGTTCGCCAGTGCGCTGGCCCTGCTGGCGCTTTTTGCGCTGCTGCGGCTGGGCTTGCTGCTGTTCAACCGCGAACTGATCGGCAGCACGCCGCTTGCCAGCTTCGTCGAGGCGTTCGGCAACGGCCTGCGCTTCGACCTGCGGGTAACGGTGTACATCCTGCTGCCACTGCTGCTCGGCGTGCTGAGCATGCGCATGATGGCCGCCCGGGGCCTGCTGCGGCTGTGGTTGAGTGTGTGTGCCAGCCTGACGATCCTGCTCGGGCTGATCGAGCTGAACTTCTATCGCGAGTTCCATCAGCGCCTGAACAGTCTGGTGTTCCAGTACCTGCAGGAAGACCCGGCGACGGTGCTGAGCATGCTCTGGCACGGCTTCCCGGTACTGCAACTGCTGGCGAGCTGGGGTGTGGCGAGCGCGGCGATGTACGCCCTGTTCGGCTGGCTGGAGCGGCTGACCCGTGGCGCGCCGGCTGTGCGCGAGACCGGCGCGCGCCGCCGCGGCTCGGCCTGGTATACCCGCGCGGCGGTATTCGGCGTGCTGATACTGGTCTGCGTGGTGGCTGCCCGCGGCACGCTGCGCCAGGGACCGCCGCTGCGTTGGGGCGATGCCTTTACCACCGAGTCGATGTTCGCCAATCACCTCGGCCTGAACGCGACACTGTCGCTGTATGACGCGGCGAAGAACCGCTTTTCCAGCCACCGCGACAATAGCTGGAAGGCGACACTGCCGGTGGCGGATGCGCAGGCTATCACCCGCGAGCTGCTGCTGACCGCCAACGACCGGTTGGTGGACGCCGAGCTGGCGCCGGTGCGCCGTGACTTCCAGCCGCCGGCGGACGGCCAGCTGGCGGTGCGCAACGTGGTGGTGATCCTCATGGAGAGCTTCGCCGGCCGCTATGTCGGCGCGCTCGGCAGTGCCGACGGCATCACGCCGAACTTCGACCGCCTGGCCGGCGAGGGGCTGTTGTTCGAGCGCTTCTTCGCCAACGGCACCCACACCCACCAGGGCATGTTCGCCAGCATGGCCTGCTTTCCCAACCTGCCGGGCTTCGAGTACCTGATGCAGACGCCGGAAGGCGGCAACCGCTTCTCCGGGTTGCCACAGTTGCTCAGCACACGGGCGTTCAACGACCTCTACGTCTACAACGGTGATTTCGCCTGGGACAACCAGGCCGGCTTCTTCAGCAATCAGGGCATGACGCGCTTTATCGGCCGCGGCGACTACGTCGACCCGGTCGTCGCCGACCCGACCTGGGGCGTATCCGATCAGGACATGTTCACCCGCGCTGCCGAGGAGCTAGCGCAGCTGGACCGCAGCAAGCCGTTCTATGCGCTGTTGCAGACGCTGTCCAATCACACGCCCTATGCCCTGCCGGAGCGGTTGCCGATTGCCGTCGTCGAGGGGCATGGCGCGCTGGATCAGCACCTGACCGCGATGCGCTATTCGGACTGGGCGCTTGGCCAGTTCTTCGATCAGGTGCGTGACGAGCCCTGGTTCAAGCAGACGCTGTTCGTGGTAGTCGGTGATCACGGCTTCGGGGTGCCGGAGGAGGTGACCGAGATGGACCTGTTCCGCTTCAACGTACCGCTGCTGCTGATCGCGCCGGGTATCAGCGAGCGCTTCGGCAGCCGCCGTGATGTAGTGGGTACCCAGGTCGACGTGGTGCCGACGATCATGGGCCGCCTCGGCGGTGAGGTTCGACACCAGTGCTGGGGTCGCGATCTGCTCAGCCTGGCGGTGGATGATCCGGGCTTCGGCATCATCAAACCCTCGGGCAGCGACCAGACGGTGGCGATGATTCGCGGTGACCGCGTGCTGGTACAGCCCAAGGAGCAAGCGGCGCGCCTGTATCGCTATCGCCTGGGGGCCAACCCGCAGGGCGAACGCCTCGCGCCGGATGCCGACGCAGCGCAGTTGCAGCGCCAGCTCGAAGCCTACCTGCAGACCGCGACTGCCAGCCTGCTGGCCAACCGCAGCGGTGATCGCGAGCGCGAGGCCGCGCCGGGCAGCGTACCGCTGGCCAGCGCGGGCGTCCCCACAGAACCGCCCAAGATGCCGAACCAGGCGCGCAAGGCGCGCGAGGGCTGAGATTCAGCGGATCGGCGGCGAACGCCGAAGGTTGGGGGCGTTAGCCTGGATGACGGCTACCGAGCGTGCAGCGACGTCAGTTCGGCCGACGCGTTCTTGCTGGCGAGGAAGTTCACCAGCTTCTGCCGCTGACGGGCGTCGAGCAGCTCGCGTTCGTTCAGCAGCTGCTCGATCTGCAACTGTTGGCGAGCGTCGCGCAGTTCACCGAGCTTTGCCTGCTCGCTGGCGATCTGCGCGGGGTCGACTCGCTCGCCGAGCAGCGCCTGTAGCAACTTGCTGCGCAGGGCATCGAGGTCACTGTCGAGGGCACGCAGCCGGGCCAGATAGGGCGCCTGGCCGTCATGCCAGCGCCCGAGCTGGTTGGCGCTAAGCTCCAGCTGGTGCGACAGTTCGGTTGGTGCGCCGGACGGCATGGGCAGCCCGTCGGTTTGCAGTTTCTGCCAGGCGAGCGCGCCCAGCACGCCACAGTTGACCAGTAGCGACAGCGCCAGGGCTCCGCGCAGAGTGGAAGTCGTCATCATGAATTACCTCAGTGGGAAAACGGCCGCTTAGCGCGGAATCTTCACGCGATCTTCATCGAAGTCGCCGCTTTCGGCGTCGCGGTGGCAGGCCACGCAGTTGGCGCGGCCGCCCACCGATTCACGCTTGAACTTGGCTTGGCTGACCTCGTCATGCTTGCGCTCGAACCAGCGGGTCTGGCTGATCCGTGGTTGCTCGCCGACGGTGGGTGACGGCTCCACCGGCAGGCGGTTGGCGGCCGAGGCGCGGACCAGGAAGTCGAGGATTTCCTTTTCCTGCACCGGGTCCAGCGACGCGTTGCTGCCGTAGTGGTCGCCCAGGGTGCGCATCTGCTCGCGCCAGGCATCGGCAGGCAGCAGGCCGGGGGAATAGAGCATGTGGCAGGCGGCGCATTCTTCCTTCCACACCAGTGATGCGTCGCTCGGAACCGCCAGGCGCTTGGGGCGCTTGTAGCTCTGGCGCTCGTGATGGTCGTCGTCATCGGCGAAGCTGAGGCCGGCCAGTACCAGGGTCAGGCCCAGCCCGGCGACGGCAGCGAGGGGTGCAATCTTCATGGCGAGCTCCTTACTTGATGCTGTCGATCCAGCTGATGAAGTCGCCTTTTTCCTGCGCCGTGCATTCGCGGGCGAAGACGTCGTCGCAGTTGCGGCGGAACCACTTCTCGACCTTCTTCAGGTCGGTGAAGCGCTCGGGATTGGCGGCTGGCGCCAGCGGATCAACCTTGCGATGGGCGGGTGTCTTGCCGGGCTGGCGCGGGTCGCTGGTGTGACAAGTGGTGCAGCTCATGCTCTTGCCGTTGCGCTGCTCCTCGGCGAAGTACAGCGCCTTGCCGTGCTCGGCGGAAAAGCCGGTGAAGTTCGCGTCCTGCTGGCGGGCCTGAGCGGCGTAGCCGGCCAGCAGCGGGTGTTCGGTTTCGGCCAGCGCCGGCAGGCTCAGGCAGCAGGCGAGGGCGATCCAGTAAGCGTTCATGGTGCGGTCTCCAGGACGGATGAGCGCAGCCTAGGCGCGCAGCCTTACGCCAAGCTGAACGTGGCCGAATGATGGCGTTCAGCTTGGCTTCAGCTGCGGGGCATACAAGGTAGGCATTCCCTGTATCGAGGATTGCCACCGTGGCTGCCTACAACCGCTTTCGCTTGTTCCACTGGCTGCTGGCCGGTTTCTTCCTCGCGGTGTACCTGACTGGCGACGACGCCGAGGCGCTGCACATCTGGCTGGGTTACGGTCTTGTGGCGTTGCTGGTGTGGCGGCTGCTGATCGAGCCGCTGCGCCTGCGGGGTTTTCCGAAGCTGCTGCCGCCGCAGGGACAGCGCCGCAAGCCGGGCCTGTCGGCAATTGGCAAGTGGCTGACGGTGGGTGCGCTGGGCGGTTTTGCTATCGCCAGCCTGGTCGGGCTGGGCATGGTCGATAACGGCGACGTACTGGCCACGCTGCCGGGCGTCGGGCCGGACGTGTTCGGCGCCGCCAGCGACGTCGACTTTATTGGCTGGATGGGCGACGCCGAAGAGGTGCACGAGTTCTTCGCCAACCTGGGGCTGTGGCTGATCGGCCTGCATATCGGCTACGTGCTGCTGTTCCGCCGCAAGGCGGCATGGCCGATGCTGCGTGGACTGCCCAAGTCGGGGCCGGCTTCGTTTTCGACTCTGGCACCGGCTTCGGTAGCGACTTCCCACGCATCTTCACCGACCCCTGTCGCCGATGAATTCACTCGCCTGCGTATCGCCTCGCGTCAGTCCGAAACCGCCGACAGCTGTTCGTTCACTCTGCAGGTGCCTGCGGCTCAGCGCGTACGCTTTGCCGCGCGGCCGGGGCAGTTCCTCACGCTGAAGGTTCCCTGTGGCGAGGCAGCGCTGCTGCGCTGCTATTCGCTGTCGCAACGGCCGGATGGTGATGGCGCGTTGCGCATCACCATCAAGCGCGTGTCTGGCGGGCGTGCATCGAACTGGCTGCTGGATAACCTGCAGGCGGGCGACTGCATCGAGGCGCTGCCACCGGCTGGCGTGTTCGTGCCGCGCAGCCTGGACAGTGATTTGCTGCTGCTCGGTGCCGGTAGCGGCATCACGCCGTTGATGGCGATCCTGCAGGCGGCGCTGGTCGAGGGCTGCGGGCGAGTGTGTCTGTTCTACGCGAGCCGCGATGCCGCTTCGCTGATCTTTGCCGAAGAACTGGCTGAATGGTCCGTGCGTTACCCCGAGCGTCTGCAGCTGCGCATCTGGCTGGATGCGGAGCAGGGCGTGCCGAGCGGACGGGCGATCGCCGAGAGGATTGCCGACTGGTCTGCTGCCGACGCCTTTGTCTGCGGGCCGCAACCGTTCATGGATGCCGCCGGTGCCGCGCTGGGCGAGCTGGGTGTGGATGCGGCGCGCATCCATCTGGAACGCTTTGCCGCCACAGCACCGACGGCCGTACCGGGCGGTCGCCCCAGCCGCCTGCGGGTCGCGCTCGACGGTCGCCGCCATGAGCTGGACGTGCCGCGCGGCGAGGTGTTGCTGGAGGCTATGGAACACGCCGGTCTGCGGCCGCCGAGCGCCTGCCGCTCGGGCGTCTGCGCCGCGTGCAAGTGCCGGGTGTTGGAAGGCAGCGTAAGCATGCGCAGCAATCAGGTGTTGAGCGAGAGCGAAGTGCGTCAGGGCTGGGCATTGGCCTGTCAGGCCGAACCGCGCAGCGCCGAATTGCAGGTTGAGTACTGAGATGCAAAAGGCCCTAGTTTGCATGATTTGACGCAGCGTCCGCCGGATAGCGGCATAGCCTTTATCCGGCGGGCGGAAGCGCCCGGGCAGTCGAAAAGGCCGTCGGCCGTTTTCCACCCTTGGCGGGTTACCCGGCGGCGGGCTTAGCGCTCCGCCACCGGCAGATCGTGCTTCTGCCAGGCGATCCATGAGCCGGGCACGTTCACCACGTGGCGAAAGCCCTGGCGCTTGAGGATGCTGGCGGCAATCGAGGCGCGGTAGCCGCTGCCGCAATAGGTCGCCACGGTCCTGTTCTTGTCCAGTTGCTCCAGTCCTTCGGGCAGATGGGCGACGAAGGCGTGGCGGGCGTCGGGTACGCGGCCTTGCTCGACCTCCTCGGGGGCGCGCACGTCGAGTACCTGGACCTCGGTATCGTCGCGGCGACGGTTCAGCTCGTGCACCGTCCACTGGCCGACACTGGCCAGAGGCAGGCCGGCGTTCTGCCAGTCGGTCATGCCGTTGCGCAGATAGCCTTCCACCCGATCAAGACCGATCCGATACAGCTGCAGCGTGGCCTGGTGGATCTGCTCGCTGTCCTCGCCGATCAGGTAGATCGGTCGCTGATCGTCGAGCATCCAGCCGGCCCAGCTGACGAATTCGTTCTGCAGGGCGATGTTCAGCGCGCCGGGCACATGGCCGCCGCCGAAGGCGAGGATCGAGCGCAGGTCCACCAGCTGCACGGCGCTGTGGTCGGCGCTGCGCTCGGCGAACTCTTCCGGCGACAGCGGCATTGGCAGCATCGGCCCGTGCATGCGCGTGGCCGGGCGCACGTTGAGCTTTTTCAGCCGTGCATAGTGACGCGGCGGCTCGGGCATGCCGCTGAGCAGCCAGTCGATGAATTCGGCTTCGTTGCGTCGCTGGTTGAGCGCCGGGTTGAACAACAACTCGTTGCCAAGCGTGGAGCGCCGCCGGTCGCCGATCGACTTGCCGCACGCCGAGCCCGCGCCGTGACAGGGGTAGATCTCGACTCGCTCACCGAGCGGCAGGTAGCGGGTGAACAGAGTGGCATAGAG
Organism: Stutzerimonas kunmingensis; assembly: GCF_900114065.1. Taxonomy (GTDB): domain Bacteria; phylum Pseudomonadota; class Gammaproteobacteria; order Pseudomonadales; family Pseudomonadaceae; genus Stutzerimonas; species Stutzerimonas kunmingensis. Next base: position 762,377 of record NZ_FORS01000001.1, on the reverse strand, counting down.
CTGGGCGGCCAGTTGCTTGGTGCTGTCCTCGCCGAGCAGGTCGGGGCGGCCGACGTCGAGGTTGAACAGGGTGTCGCCGGTGAACAGGGCGAAGGGCTCATCGCCCTGCTGGCCGTCGCGCAGCAGCAGCGAGATGTGTTCCGGCGTGTGGCCGGGCGAGTAGATGATTTCCAGGCTGACCTGGCCGAGTTCCAGCACCTCGCCATCGGCAGCCTGGCGCAGCTTGAAGGCGTAGTCCGGCGAGCAGCCACCGATGATCTCTGCGCCGCTGCGTTCGGCCAGCGCCTGGGCGCCGGAGACGAAGTCGGCATGGATGTGGGTTTCGATGGCGTAGGCGATGCGCAGGCCCTTCTCTCGGGCCAGGTCGAGGTAGACATCGACGTCGCGTCGCGGGTCGATCACTGCGGCGACCGCGGCCTTGCTGTCGCCCACCAGGTAGGAAATCTGCTCCAGGCCGTCGGTATAGATCGGCTCGAAGACCAGCATGGTTGCACCTCCGTAACGGCTGAATGGTTACGGATGTGGAACGTCGACGGGTGGCCGGTGTTCACTCGGCGATCATTTGCGAACCAGCAGTACCCCGGACTCCATGTGGTGGGTGTAGGGGAACTGGTCGAACAGCGCACAGCGCTCGATGCGGTGGGTATCGGCCAGCTGGGCGATGTTCTGCGCCAGGGTTTCCGGGTTGCAGGAGATGTAGAGGATGCGCTCGAAGCGACGGGCCAGTTCGCAGGTGTCCGTGTCCATGCCGGCGCGCGGTGGGTCGACAAAGATGCTGCCGAAGTCGTAGCTCTTCAGGTCGATATGGGCCAGGCGGCGGAACGGGCGCACCTCGTTCAGCGCCTGGGTCAGCTCCTCGGCTGAGAGACGCACCAGCTCGATGTTGTCGATGCCGTTGTCGGCGATATTGGCCAGCGCGGCGTTGACCGAAGTCTTGCTGATCTCGGTGGCCAGCACGCGGCGCACGCGGGTGGCCAGCGGCAGGGTGAAGTTGCCGTTGCCGCAGTAGAGCTCGAGCAGGTCGTCGTCGCGCTCGCCGAGCGCCTCGAAGGCCCAGCTCAGCATTTTCTGGCAGACCTCACCGTTTGGCTGGGTGAAGGCCCCTTCCGGTTGGCGGTAGCGGAAGCTGCGGCCGGCGACTACCAGTTCTTCTTCCACGTAATCGCGCCCGATGACGATGCGCTTGCCCTTGGAACGGCCGACCAGGCTGACGCCGAGGTTGGCGGCGAGCTGCTCGGCTTCGGCCTGCCAGGCCTCGTCCAGCGGGCGGTGATAGGCGAGGGTGATCAGCGCATCGCCGGCCAGGGTGGTGAGAAATTCCACCTGGAACAGCTTGAAGCTGAGGACTTCCGACGCCTGCCAGGCGGCTTTCAGCTGCGGCATCAGTTCGTTGATGCGACGGCTGGCAATGGGGAAGTCGTCGATCAGGATCGCCTTGTGCTTTTCGCCCTGCTCGAACATCGCGTAGTGGCGCTGGCCGTCTTCGCGCCACAGGCGGAACTCGGTGCGCAGACGATAGTGTTCCCGTGGGGAGTCGAAGACTTCCGGGGTGGGTGCGTCAAAGGGCGCCAGCAATTCCCCCAGCCGCGCGGCTTTCTCGGCGAGTTGGGCGTCGTAAGTGGCGGGGTCGAATTGCGGAGCGCTCATGAAGACTCTGGAATGGTAGGTAAATCGTAGGGTGGATCGGTGCGCGCAGCTGACGCTTCATCCATCCACCGTTGCCGCACGGAAGGTGGATGAGAAAAGCCACATCCACCCTACGCTGCGATCAGCCGGCGAACCAGCCCAGCTTGACCACGAACAGTGCGGAGAGAATCCACATCGCCGGACTCAGCTCGCGCCAGCGGCCGGCCAGCAGCTTGATCGCGGTCCAGGCGATGAAGCCGAAGGCGATGCCGTTGGCGATGGAGAAAGTCAGCGGCATGGCCAGCGCGGCAACCACGACCGGCGCGGCGACGGTGAGGTCGTCCCAGTCGATGCCGGCCAGGCTGCTCATCATCAGCACGGCGACGAACAGCAGCGCCGGGGCGGTGGCATAGGCCGGCACGGCACCGGCCAGCGGGGCGAAGAACAGACTGAGCAGGAACAGCAGGGCGACCACGCAGGCGGTCAGGCCGGTGCGGCCACCGGCGGCGGTACCGGCGGCGGATTCGATGTAGCTGGTGGTGGTCGAGGTGCCCAGTGCGGCGCCGGCCATGGTCGCGGTGCTGTCAGCCAGCAGGGCGCGGCCCAGGCGCGGCATCTTGCCGTCCTTGTCCAGCAGGTCGGCCTTCTGCGCCACGCCGATCAGGGTGCCGGAGGTGTCGAACAGGTCGACGAAGAGAAAGGCGAAGATCACGCTGATCAGGCCGATATCCAGCGCGCCCATGATGTCCAGCTGCATAAGGGTCGGCGCCAGCGACGGCGGCATCGACACCACGCCGTTGAGCTGCGACAGGCCGAGCAGGATCGACAGGCCGGTGACCACCAGAATGCCGATCATCACCGCCCCGGTGACTTGCCGGTAGGCCAGCGCGGCGATCAGGAAGAAGCCCAGGCAGGCCAGTAGCGGGCCGCCGGCGCTGAGGTCGCCGAGGCCGACCAGGGTGGCCGGGTTATCGACGACGATGCCGGCGTTCTTCAGCGCGATGATCGCCAGAAACAGGCCGATACCCGCGGCAATGCCGGCGCGCAGGGCCAGCGGAATGCTGTGGATGATCCACTCGCGAATCTTGAAGATCGACAGGCCGAAGAAGATCACGCCGGAGAGGAACACCGCACCCAGCGCGGTCTGCCAGGTGTAACCCATGGTCAGCACGACGGTGTAGGTGAAGAAGGCGTTCAGGCCCATGCCCGGCGCCAGCGCGATCGGGTAGTTGGCAACCAGGCCCATGATCGCCGAGCCGATGGCCGCGGCCAGGCAGGTGGCAACGAACACCGCGCCGTGATCCATGCCGGTTTCGGCGAGGATGCTCGGGTTGACGAAGAGGATGTAGGCCATCGTCAGGAAGGTGGTGATACCGGCCAGGACCTCGGTGCGCAGCGTGGTGTTGTGCGCCTTGAGTTGAAATAGCTTTTCCAGCATGGTCGATCCTCTATGTGCCGGTCAGTGTGAGGGCTGTCGCCTCTGGCGGGCGATTCGCGTGTCATCGCAAAAGCCGCGCATCTTACACCGGGCGGCAGCGCGGTTGAATTTCCATTGAGCAGGTGAAGGCCATGAGCAAACGAGTCCTGATTCCGATCGCCGACGGTTCCGAAGACCTGGAGGCCGTCACCCTGATCGACGTGCTACGGCGTGCCGAGTTCGAGGTGTTGGTCGCCAGTGCCGAAGAGCGGCGCATGCTGACCTGCGCGCGCGGTACCCGGATCACCGCCGACGCCATGCTGCTCGACGTGCTGGCGCAGGATTTTGACCTGATCGTGCTGCCCGGCGGCATGCCGGGCGCGAAGACCCTCGGCGAGCTGGAGCCGCTGGCCGAGCGTGTTCGCCAGCAGGCCCGTGCCGGGCTCGATTTCGCCGCGATCTGCGCCGCACCGGCGGTCGCGCTGCATCCCTACGGCGTGCTCAAAGGCCGCCAGGTGACCTGCTATCCGGGCATGAGCGACAACCTCACCGGCACACATTTCCTCGACCAGCCGGTGGTGGTGGACGGCAACTGCATCACCAGTCAGGGCCCGGCGACCGCCCTGGAATTCGCCCTGAGCCTGGTGGAGCGCCTGGCCGGACGGGGCAAGCGGCGCGAGGTGGCCGACGCCATGCTGGTGCCGGCGACGAACTAACCTCGTCCCGGATCGGTCACTCCTTGCATTGCCGGAAGTCCCGGCGGCAACTGGCTAGAGCCGAGGAGAACGATGGACAGTGTCGATCTGGCGGTGCTGCGGCGCGCCCGCGACTGGTTGCGCGACGGCCACGCGGTGGTGCTCTACACGGTGCTGGAAACCTGGGGCAGTGCGCCACGTCCGGTGGGTTCGCTGCTGGCGCTGCGCGGCGATGGCCGCGTTGAAGGCTCGGTGTCTGGCGGCTGCGTCGAGGACGATCTGCTCGCCCGGGTCATGGCTGACCAGCCACCGTCGACCTGCCAGCTGATCACCTATGGCGTGAGCAAGGAAGAATCCGCGCGTTTCGGTCTGCCCTGTGGTGGCACCCTGCGCCTGCTGCAGGAGCCATTGCGCGATGCCGGTTGGATCGACGAGCTGCTGCGGCGCTGCGCCGCACACGAGCGGCTGCTGCGCTGCGTGGATATCGCCAGTGGTGACGTAACGCTGCAAACCGCCGGCCGCGACGCCGCGCTGCAGTTCGATGGCCATACCCTGCGCGCCCCATTCGGCCCGGCCTGGCGCCTGCTGATGATCGGCGCCGGGCAGCTGTCGCGTTATGTCGCCGACCTGGCACATGGCCTTGGCTTCGAAGTACTGATCTGTGACCCGCGCGAAGGTTATGCCCACGACTGGGATGCGGCGACGGTGCGCTTCGTCCCCGGCATGCCGGACGATGCCGTGCTGGCCATCGAGCCGGATGCGCACACCGCCATCGTCGCGCTGACCCACGACCCGCGGCTGGACGACATGGCACTGCTTACCGCGCTGCAATCGGAGGCTTTCTACGTCGGCGCGCTGGGCTCGCGGGCCAACAGCGAAAAGCGCAAGGCGCGACTGCTGTCGCTGGGCCTCGGCGAGCGCCAGGTGCAGCGGTTGCACGGACCCATCGGCTTGCCCATCGGCAGCCGTACACCGGCGGAAATCGCGCTGTCCTTGATGGCCGAGGTGGTTGCGCTGAAAAACGGCGCTCTGGTCAGCCAGGCGTTGCCGGAACAACAGCGCTGTGCCTGAACCGGGCGTCTGCGCCATCGTTCTCGCCGCGGGGCAGGGCAGCCGTTATCGCGCGGCCTGTGGGGCGGACAAGCTGCTGGCGGCCAGCCTGGCTGCTGCGTCTTCGCCGCCGGTGCTGGCGGCCACGCTGGCCAACCTTCGTGGTGTCGCCGAACCGCTGCTGGTGGTGACCCGTGCAGACAATCTGCCTCTGCGCGACTGGCTGAGCGCCAACGCTGCCGACTGCGAGGTGCTTGCGCTGGAATCCCGCGGGCTCGGCCACAGCCTTGCGCAGGCCGTGGCCCAGGCGCCGGCAGGACGTGGCTGGCTGGTGGCGCTGGCCGATATGCCCTATGTGCAGCCGCGGACCCTGCGCGAGATCGCGGCGGCAATCCGCGAAGACAACCTGGTTGTGCCGACCTATGACGGCCGCCCCGGCCATCCGCGCGGCATCGGCAGCGCCCATCGCGATGCGCTGCTGCAGCTGGATGGTGATCGCGGTGCCCAGGTGCTTTTCGCGGCGCACCCGGTACTGGAGCTCGCCCTGAACGATCCCGGTGTACTGCAGGACATCGACCATCCCGATGATCGCCGGCAGGCCTGAACGCCAATCGCCGTGGCGGTTACCGGAAACCGGCACGAATCAATTGGCCGGTCCGCGCAGCGCCACGCCGTTCGCGGCGAGATGACCCTCAGCCAGCGGCAGCCACTCGACCGGCAGGGCTGAACGATTTTCGCGGCACGCCAGTCGTACCCCAAGACGCACGGACAGCGCATACCAACGCCCAAACCGTGAGGCCGCCATGAGCGAAAATTCTTCAGCCGCAGGCCAGACCTGCACCATCAGCCTGGAGCTGAACGGCGAACGCCGTGAGCTCCAGGTGCAACCCTGGACCACCTTGCTCGACCTGCTGCGCGACCAGCTCGGCCTGACCGGCACCAAGAAAGGCTGCGATCACGGCCAGTGCGGTGCCTGCACGGTGCTGCTCGACGGCCGGCGTATCAACAGCTGCCTGACCCTGGCGGTGATGCACGACGGCGCCAGCCTGACCACCATCGAAGGCCTGGCCAGCGATGCGACGCTGCATCCGCTGCAGGCTGCGTTCGTCAAGCACGATGCCTTCCAGTGCGGCTACTGCACGCCGGGGCAGATCTGCTCGGCGGCCGGGCTAGTAGCGGAGAACCGTGCCAGCAGCCGCGACGAGATTCGCGAACACATGAGCGGCAACCTCTGCCGCTGCGGCGCCTATCCCAACATCCTCGCCGCCATCGAGGACGCACTGCCGACGCTGCGCGGCCAGGAGGGTGCGCAATGACGCCGTTCAGCTATCAGCGCCCCGAACGTATCGACCAGGCCATCGCCCTGCACGGGCCGCAGAGCCGCTACATCGCCGGCGGCACCAACCTGCTCGACCTGATGAAAGAGAATGTGCTGCAACCCGGCCAGCTCATCGACATCAACGGCCTGCCGCTGCGCGAGATCGAGCAGACCGCCGAGGGCGGCCTGCGCATCGGTGCGCTGGTTAGCAACGCCGACCTGGCCTGGCACCCGCAGATCGAACAGCGCTATCCGCTGCTGAGCAAGGCGATTCTCGCCGGGGCTTCGCCGCAGCTGCGCAATATGGCCAGCACCGGCGGCAACCTGCTGCAACGCACCCGTTGCTACTACTTCTACGACACCGCCACGCCCTGCAACAAGCGCGAGCCGGGCTCCGGTTGCAGTGCGCGTGACGGGCGCAATCGCATCCACGCGATTCTCGGTGCCAGCGAACACTGCGTCGCCGTGCATCCGTCGGACATGTGCGTGGCGCTGGCGGCGCTGGATGCCCGGGTGCATGTGGAGGGGCCGCACGGCAAGCGACGCCTGGAACTGGTGGACTTCCACCGCCTGCCCGGCGACCAGCCGCAGCAGGACAACGTACTCGTCGAGGGCGAGCTGATCACCGCCATCGAGCTGCCGGTGGAAGGTTTTGCCAGCCACTGCGCCTATCTCAAGGTGCGTGACCGCGCCTCCTACGCCTTCGCCCTGGTGTCCGTCGCGGCGGCGCTGGAGATGGATGGCGACATCATTCGCCGCGGGCGTATCGCGCTCGGTGGCGTGGCGCACAAACCCTGGCGCCTGGAGGAGGCCGAAGAACTGCTCAGCGGCAAGCGTGCCGAATCCGAATGTTTCGCCGCGGCGGCCGATCGCCTGCTGCAAGGTGCGCAACCGCTTGCCGACAATGCCTTCAAGATCGACCTGGCCCATCGCGCCATCGTGCGCGCGCTCACCGAAGCCGCCGGAGGAACCGTCCGATGAACAGCGCCAACTCTCCACTGGGCAAGCCGCTGGACCGCGTCGACGGCCCGCTCAAGGTCACCGGCAAGGCCTGCTATGCCGCCGAAGCCGAGGTGCCGGGGCTGCTCTACGGCGCGGTGGTCTCGAGCCGCATCGCCCGTGGCCGAGTCACGCACATCGATGCCGCCGCGGCCGAGGCACTGCCCGGCGTGCGCCTGGTGCTGACCCATCAGAACCGCCCGCCGGTGGCCAGCTACGACGAGCCCTACGAGGACGACGATGCCGCCGACGGCTCGCCGTTCCGCCCGCTGTACAACGACCGCGTGCTCTACAGCGGCCAGCCGCTGGCGCTGGTCGTCGCCGAGACCCAGGCGCTGGCGCGCCACGCCGCGAGCCTGGTGCGCATCGAATACGACGTCGAGGCGCACCAGACCGATCTGCAGGTCGTGCGCGACCAGGCCCACGATGCGCCTGCCGAGCTGCCCGAGCCGCGTGGTGATTTCGACTCGGCGTTCTCGGCGGCGGCAAAGCGCATCGACCGTGAGTACGAAACCCCGGTGGAACACCACAACCCCATGGAGCCGCATGCTTCCATCGTCCAGTACCAGCCGGGCGGGGAGCTGCTGATCCACGACAAGACCCAGGGCGTGCAGAACTGCCAACGCTACCTGGAACAGGTGTTCGACATGCAGGGCAAAATCCGCGTGCTGTCGCCCTTCGTCGGCGGTGCCTTCGGCTCCGGCCTGCGCCCGCAATACCAGCTGCCGCTGGCGGTGATGGCCGCGCTCAAGCTCAAGGCCGCGGTGCGCGTCGAGCTGACCCGCCAGCAGATGTTCACCTTCGGCTATCGCCCGCGGACCGTCCAGCAGCTCAAGCTCGCCGCCGATGGCGAAGGGCGGTTGCAGGCCATCGAGCACAGGGCCATCGGCCAGACCTCGCGTTTCGAGGACTTCACCGAGCACGAGGTGGAGTGGTCCGGCATGCTCTACGCCTGCGACAACGTGCGCCTCGGCTACCGTCTGGCACCGCTGGACGTCTATACCCCGCTGGACATGCGCGCTCCGGGGGCGACCATCGGCGTCTATGCGCTGGAGTGCGCGATGGACGAACTGGCGTATGAAGTCGGTATCGATCCGCTGGAGCTACGCCTGCGCAACTACACCGACATCAACGGCAACGAGGGCAAGCGCTATTCCAGCAAGGAGCTGCGTGCCTGCTACCAGCAGGGCGCCGAGCGCTTCGGCTGGTCGCGGCGCCCGGCGCAGCCACGCAGCCTGCGCGACGGTCATCAGCTGGTCGGCATGGGCATGGCCACTGGGGTCTGGGAGGCGATGCAGATGCCAGCCTCCGCTCGCGCCTGTCTCGACGCGGACGGAAGGCTGCTGGTAACCAGCGCCACCGCCGACATCGGCACCGGCACCTACACCGCGATGACCCAGATCGCCGCCGACGCGATGGGCCTGCCAATGAGCGAGGTGGAATTCCGTCTCGGCGACTCCAGCCTGCCGCAGGCGCCGCTGGAAGGCGGTTCGGCCACCGTGTCATCGGTGGGCAGCGCCGTGCAGCGCGCCTGCGCCGGCCTGCGGCAGAAGCTGCTGGACGCCGTGCAGCAGTCGCCGGCCTCGCCGTTCACCGGGGCGAGTCTGGACGCGGTGGAGTTCGTCGATGGGCAGCTGCGGCTGAAAACCGGCGAACATGCCGTGGCGCTGCGCGACATCGTCCAGGTCAGCGGGGCGCTGGACGCTGAAGCCAGCGTCAAGCCCGACGAGAAGCGCGACGCCTGGGCGACCGCGACCCATTCGGCGGTGTTCGTCGAGGTGCGCGTCGATGAGGACCTTGGCACCATCAAGGTCAGCCGTGTGGTCAGCGCGATCGCCGCTGGACGGATCGTCAACCCGAAGACGGCCGGCAACCAGATCGTCGGCGGCGTGGTATGGGGCATCGGCCAGGCGCTGCACGAGGAGACGCTGATCGACCACCGGCTCGGCCGCTACATGAACCACAACCTTGCCGAGTACCACATCCCGGTGAACGCGGACATTCCCGAGATCGACGTGATCTTCGTCGAGGAACACGACGAGATCGTCAACGACCTGGGGTCCAAAGGCGTGGGCGAGATCGGCATTGTCGGCGTGGCGGCGGCGGTGGCCAATGCGATCTACAACGCGACGGGCAAACGCGTGCGGGATCTGCCGATCACCCTGGACAAGGTGCTGTAACGCGCCTTCGACGGCGGCTGCGATGTCCGTACGGTTGGTGGGCTCCCGCCAACCGCCCCTGCGCCAGGGCACAGAACCTGTTGTCGGCCGGCTTAGCCACGTGGTGTGCTGGTTTGCCGATCACGCATCCGGCAAAAGGCCCCGTTCGGCAAACACCGCCTTGACCGTGTGCATGCCGTTGAGCGCGGCCGGGAAGCCGGCGTAAACCGCCATCTGAATGACCACCTCGACGATCTGTTCCGGCGTGCAGCCGACGTTCAGCGCGCCGTGAGCGTGCACGGCCAACTGCGGTTGGCAGTGGCCGAGCGCGGTAAGCGCCGCCACGGTTGCCAGCTCACGCTGGGCCAGGTCGAGGCCGGGGCGCTGGTAGATGTCACCGAAGGGAAATTCGATCACGTAGCGCGCCAGGTCCGGCGCAATGGCTTGCAGGCTGTCGATGACCTTGCGCCCGGCCTCGCCGTCGATCTCGTCGAGCTTGGCCAGGCCTTCGGTATAGCGGGCTGATACAGACATGGAGCGTTCCTCTCAATAGGTCAGAGGAAAGCCTGCGGGTTGGAGTCGACTCCAGGTCAAGCGGAAGTTTGCTGGCGATACAGCGCGATCTTCGCCCGCAGCGCGTCGAGATGCTGATGGTCGCGCTGGATGCGTTCGTGCAGCCTGGCAGCATGCTGCTCGAGCAGCGCCTGACGTGCCGCAAGGGTTGCGTCGCCACATTCGCGCAGTTCGGCATAGCGGATGATGTCGTCCAGCGCCATGCCGGTGTCTTTCAGGCGCAGGATGAAGCTGATCCACTCCAGGTCGCGTGGGCCATAGACGCGATAGCCGCTTGCATCGCGGCTGACATGCCGTAGCAGGCCGATCTTTTCGTAGTAGCGCAGCGTATCGGCGGACAGGCCGCAGCGCGCGGCGAACTGCCGGATGCTGAGGCGGACCGGCGCCTCGCTCATGCCTTGATCGACCGCAGAATGACGAACTTCGGTGTGGCGGCCACCTGCTCGGCGTTGCCGAACAAGCGCTTGAGCTTGAGGTGATAGCCAAGGTGGCGATTGCCGACGATCCACAGCTCGCCGCCCTTGGCCAGTGCCGTCTTGGCCTGGGTGAACATGCGCCAGGCGAGGAAATCGCCGACCACCTGCTGCTGGTGGAACGGCGGATTGCACAGCACCAGGTCCAGCGAGGCAGGCGGTTGCTCAGCCAGGCCGTCGCCGGCGCGAATCTCGACCGGACGCTGACCGTGGATTGCCTGCCAGTTCTCGCGCGCCGACTGCACCGCCATGTAGCTCTCGTCCACCAGTGTCAGTTCCGCCTGCGGGTTGCCCAGCGCGTAGACGATGCCGAGCACACCGTTGCCGCAGCCGAGATCGGCGACGCGCAGCGCACCGAGTGCCTGCGGCAGATGTGGCAGGAAGGCGCGGGTGCCGATATCGAGGCCTTCGCGGCAGAACAGGTTGGCGTGGTTGAGCAGTTCGAGCTTCGGCTGATCGAGCTGGTAGCGGGTAGGGTAGGGTGACTGCGGCGCCGGTTTCGCGCTCGGCGTTGCGCTGAGCAGACGTGCCTTCTTCACCGCCAGCGAGGCCTGCACCGGGCCGATGTACTGCTCCAGCAGATCACCGGCGGCGCGCGGCAGGTGCTTGATCATCGCCGCAGCGATCACCTGCGCGCCGGGCGCCAGCTGGCCGCGCAGGCGGATCAGCTGTTCTTCCAGCAGGGCAAGGGTTTTCGGTACGCGAATCAGCACCCGGTCGAACGGGCCCTGGGTGACCTCGCTGGCAGGTACGAAGCGCACGCGCTCGGCGGGCAGCTCGTTACGTGCCAGGTTCTTTTGCAATGCCAGGTGGCCGAGGTGCGAGTCGCCGCTGCTGGTGACCGCGACGTGTGCGGCCAGCGAGCAAGCCAGGGCGCCGAAGCTGTCATTGAGGATCAGCACTCGCGTGGCCGCTGGAAATCCCTGCTCATGCAGCTGGGCCAGCAGGTATTCGTCGGCGGCATCGAAGGCCTGCAGCGGCTCGTTGGGCTGCTCCGGCTGACGGATCAGATCGAGGCTTGCATAGGGGGTATCGAGAATAGGCATGAGAACTGGCGGTGTTTGTCGGCTGCGTAAAGGAGTATCAAGGACCCATGCGGGCGCTGCGTGCAGTGGGCCCGAAGATGCCCGGAGGGAGCGAAGTATGACCGCCAGCGAAGAGAAGTTCACCCGCCAGCGCCTGCTAGAGGTGCAGACGCTGACGCCTAACCTGTTCACCCTGCGTACCAGCCGCGATCCCGGTTTTCGCTTCACCGCCGGGCAGTTCGCCCGCCTCGGTGTGCGCAAGCCAAGCGGCTGCATCGTCTGGCGCGCCTATTCCATGGTCTCGGCGCCGCACGACGAGTTTCTCGATTTCTTTTCCATTGTCGTGCCGGACGGCGAATTCACCAGCGAGCTGAGCCGGTTGGCAGTCGGCGACGAGCTGCTGGTGGACAAGCAGGCCTTCGGCTTTCTCACCCTCGATCGCTTTCCCGACGGCCGCGACCTCTGGCTGCTGGCAACTGGCACCGGGATCGCGCCGTTCCTTTCGATCCTGCAGGACTTCGAGGCCTGGCAGCGCTTCGAGCGCATCATTCTGGTCTACAGCGTGCGCGAGGCGCGTGAGCTGGCCTATCAGCAGCTGATCGCCGAACTGCCGCAACGCGACTACCTGGATGGTCTGGGCTCGAAGCTGCTGTACCTGCCGGTGGTAACGCGCGAACAGATACCCGGTGCGCTGCACGGACGCATCACCACGCTGATCGAGAACGGCGAACTGGAGCGCGCCGCCGATCTGCAGCTGACGCCCGAGCATTCGCGGATCATGCTCTGCGGCAACCCGCAGATGATCGAGGACACCCGAGCGGTGCTGAAAGCGCGTGATCTGAACCTGGCGATGACGCGCAGGCCCGGCCAGGTGGCGGTGGAGAACTACTGGTAGGCGATTGCCGCGCGGAGTCTCGCGCAACAAAACAAAAGCCCCCGCCGGACGATCCGACGGGGGCTTTGTCTTTCTGGCTGAGGCTTGGCGGCGGGCGCAGCCGTTACACGACGCCCTGGGCCAGCATGGCATCGGCAACCTTGACGAAGCCGGCGATGTTGGCGCCCTTCACGTAATTGATCCGACCGTTTTCCTCGCCGTGGGCGACGCAGGCGTGGTGGATCGACTGCATGATGCCGTGCAGCTTGGTGTCCACCTCACCGGCGGTCCAGTGCAGGCGCATGGCGTTCTGGCTCATCTCCAGTCCGCTACAGGCCACACCACCGGCGTTGGATGCCTTGCCCGGTGCGTAGAGGATGCCGGCCTCGAGGAACAGGTCGACGGCTTCCAGGGTCGACGGCATGTTCGCGCCTTCGGCCACACAGATGCAGCCGTTCTTCAGCAGCGCGCGGGCGTCTTCGCCATCCAGTTCGTTCTGCGTGGCGCAAGGCAGGGCGATATCGCACGGCAGGCTCCACGGACGCTGATCGGCCAGGTAGGTGACGCCGAAGTGCGTGCCCATCTCCTCGAGGCGACCGCGACGGACGTTCTTCAGGTCCATCAGGTATGTCCACTGCTCGGCGGTCATGCCGTCCGCGAAGTGCAGGGTGCCGCCCGAGTCGGACAGCGAGACGACCCGGCCACCCAGTTCCATGACTTTCTGCGCCGCGTACTGCGCGACGTTGCCGGAACCGGAGATCGCCACGCGCTTGCCGTCGAAGCTGCTGTGGCTGCTCTTGAGCATTTCCTCGGCGAAGTACACGCAGCCGTAGCCGGTGGCTTCCGGGCGAATCAGGCTGCCGCCATAGGCCAGGCCCTTGCCGGTCAGGACGGAGGTGAACTGGTTGGACAGGCGCTTGTACTGGCCGAAGAGGAAGCCGATCTCGCGGCCGCCGACGCCGATGTCACCGGCCGGCACGTCGAGATCCGCGCCGATGTGGCGGTACAGCTCGGTCATGAACGACTGGCAGAAGCGCATCACTTCGTTGTCACTCTTGCCCTTGGGGTTGAAGTCCGAGCCACCCTTGCCGCCGCCCATGGGCAGCGAAGTCAGGGAGTTCTTGAAGACCTGTTCGAAGGCGAGGAACTTGAGGACGCCGATGTTCACCGACGGATGGAAGCGCAGACCACCTTTGTATGGGCCAATGGCGCTGTTCATCTGGATGCGGAAGCCGCGATTGACCTGCACACGGCCCTGATCGTCGACCCAGGGCACGCGGAAGATGATCGAGCGCTCCGGCTCGACCATGCGTTCGATAATGCCGGCCTGCATGTAATGCGGATGGGCTTCGAGGAAGGGCCAGAGGCTGCGAACCACTTCTTCCACCGCCTGGTGGAACTCGGGTTGGTGGGGGTCGCGTTGCTTCAACCGCGCGAGAAAGGCATCAACGGTTTCGATCATCAGGTAGGCCCTCGGCGACCGCGTGTCGGCAGTCATTAATAATTTTGGCCGGCGACTGTAGCAAACCTGATTTGCACCGCGGAAGTGCGATATGAGTCTGGCATGCCGCCAAATGGTGCGTTTGAGGGTTGTGGTGCTGAAGGTCTCGGCTCCGCGCGTGGCGTCTGGTTTCTATGTTTCCCGATGCTTCAGACTTCACAGGGCGGAGGCGTTGCTCGATTTGCACGGAATTGGAGCGATGGGTGCGTCATTCTTGTGCCAGGTGGGGTGATGGCTAGTCGGCCAGCTCACAGCGATTGCGACCACTGCGCTTGGCTCTCAGCAGCGCGATGTCGGCGCGGTTGATGGTGCTCGAGTAGGTTTCGTCGGCGCGCAGCTCGGCGATACCCATGCTGGCGGTTACCCCGAGCAGGTCATCGTTTACCCGCACGCCGAGCGCGGCAATGCTGTCGCCAAGACGGCGTATCACCGTGCAGGCCATTTCGGCGCTGCTCTCCGGCATCAGGATGAGGAACTCCTCGCCGCCCCAGCGACCGCAGAGGTCGTGCTCGCGAATCTCCGATTCCATGACGCGCACCACTTCGATGAGCACGCGGTCGCCGACTTCGTGGCCGTATTCGTCGTTGATGACCTTGAAACGGTCGATGTCCAGCATGACCACGGCCAGCGGGCGGCCGTAGCGTTTGGCGCGCTCGCTTTCCTCACGCAGGCGCTCGGTCAGCAGGCGGCGGTTGGCGATGCCGGTCAGGGTGTCGAGGGTCGAGGCCTCGCGCAGCGAGGCATTCAGGTCCTGCATCATCATCTGGTAGCGATCGGAGATGCGTGCGACCTTTTCCAGCTGGCGCAACTGCTTGTCGAAGCGCGCCGAAAGGCTCAGTTCGCGCTCGCGGGCGATGCTCTGGTAGCCGTCCGATACGCGGGCGATGCGTTCGATTCGGCCAAGCAGGTCATGGTGCGCTCCCCACAGCTGGCTCAGCGCTTCCTTCAGCGGGTGCCCCTCGAACTGCGGATCGGCGAGGAGATTGATGACCTCTTGCTCTAGCGGCGATGGCCCACGCATATCGACCTTCTGTCAGTCGTGACTCTGGATGGAAAAGGGGAAGGTGCAGTCTTCCTTGAACTCTTCGGCCAACTCCACGACGCGCTCGTTGCGGATGTCGTAGTACCAGTTGACCGCGACCTGCCGGCCTTCCTGATAGGCGGCTTCGAGCAGGTCGAAGATGTCCATCATCGCCTTGATGCTGCTGGTGTTCAGGTACAGCAGGCGCAGTTCGAGGCTGAGCGGATGTGCGGCTTCGCCGAGGAAGCGCTCGATCCATTCGTAGACCTGGTGGAACAGCTCGTAGGAGTTTTCCGGGTACGAGTCGCCCTGCATCGAGACGATGCCCTTTTCCCAGTCGGACTGGATGGCGGGAGTGGACTGGCTACCGGGGATTGAAAAATCGTTCATGGGGATGCTCTTGAGTTTCAGATGACGGCGCTCAGGCTGATGAAGGAAAGCTCGTCGGAGACCGGCTGCAACGAAGCCTTGAGCGGCTCGCTGGACTTGCGGGCAATATCGATCAGGCCGAGTCCGGCGCCGGTTGCCACGTGTTCGTCACGCGGCCTGCGCAATTGTTCCTTGTACAGGGCCTTGAGGCCGGCCTTGTCCTTTTTTGCCAGTTCGGCGACGGCGGTAAGCAGTTGCTGGCCGTCGGCGGTTTCGATCAGGTTGCCGGCCGAAACCACGTAGCGGCCCTGGTCATCGCGTGCGACCACGACTGTGGCGCCGGCCTGCTGATCGGACCAGTTCTTTTCGCGGGTGTAGTGGCGAATGTTCTGCGTCATCTCGATGTACACGGCGAACACGTCCATGGCCGAGGACGGGTGCGCCTGTTCTTCGCTCATGTAATTGCGCAGGGCATTGCCGATCTCTTCGATCAGGCTGCGGGAGATGGGGCCGTTGAAGCACAGCATGATCTGTTGCTGGTTGTAGCATTCGCGCATCGCGAACATGTCAATGGGGGCCATGGCCAACTCCCTGTCTCAATCGAAGCGGAAACATAACATCGTGATGTCATCGCGCTGTGGGAATTCACCCTGATAGCGCGCCAGTGCGAGGCTGAAGGCTTCGCCCTGTTCGGCCAGGGGAAGCCGTGCATGCTCGCGGATCATGCTGGCGAAGCGGCTGTTGCCAAAGCCGAACCCGTCGTCGCCGCCGGCCTGGTCGAGGAAACCGTCGGTGGTCATGTAGAAGGTCCGCCCCGGTTGCAGGTTGACGCTGGTGTTGCGGTAGTCGCCGATGCGTTTATCGCCGATGGCGCGCCGCGCTGCCTTGATCTCGTGCACCTCTTCGCCATCACAGTAGTACAACGCAATCTTCGCGCCGGAATAATGCACCTTGCGCTGGCGCAAATCGACATAGGCGAGGCCGATATCCATGTTGGTCGCCAGGGCATGGGAGTCCTGCTCTTCGCGCAGCATGTTGCGCACGATCGCATCGGTACGCGCGAGCGCGGCGGCGGGGTCGTCCAGACCGGTCGCGCCGAGCGCCTGATCGATGGCGGCGTGGGCCAGCATCGTCATCAACGCGCCGGGCACGCCGTGACCCGCGCAGTCGACGATTCCGAACAGGCAGCCATGCTCGTCGGCGCGATACACATAGAAGTCGCCGCCGACGACATCACGTGGCCGCCAGAGCACCGCATGACGATCGCCCATGGCGGTGACCAGTTGCCGGTTGGGCAGGATCGAGCGCTGGATAAGGCTGGCGTAGTCGATCGAGTCGTCGATCTTCTTGTGCGCGGCGGCCATTTCCAGGTTGGCCTGTTCCAGGTCGCGGGTGCGCTCACGCACACGATTCTCCAGCTCGCTGGTGTGGCTGCGAACCTGCTGCGCCATGGCACCGAAGGCTGCGCTGAGTTCGCCGATCTCGTCCTGCCGGTGCAGGGGCAGGGGGGCATCGTACTGTCCCGCAGCCAGGGCCTGGGCGCTGCGTCTCAGCTGGCGCAGCGGTTTGAGCACACGTTTCTCGACCAGCCAGGCACCACCACCGATCAGCAGCAGGAACAGCACCAGAAACAGGGCGATGGCCGGCAGCAGCGGACGCACCTCGACGACCTGTGCGGTGCCCAGGTCCACGGCGCTGGCGACGAACCACTGCAGCTCGGGAATCCAGCTCAGCGCCAGCAAGCGGGGCGCGCCATCCAGGGTGACGCGCAACGTCGCCACCGTGCCGGGGTTCTCGCGGCTTTCCGCCATGGTCTGACGCACTGCCGAGGCCGCGCCGAGGTCGTCGAGCTGGCCGAGGATACTCGTCGACAAGGAGCGTCCACGCGCGGTTTCGGCGTTGAGCGTGACCAGATTCTGATTAGGATGAACGAGGATGGAGCCGTAGGCATCGAGCACCATCGACTCGACGCCGACCTTGTTCGCCTCGATGAAGTCATCCAGAAACGCCTGCAGGCTGATGCCGGAACCGACCAGGCCCAGGCGTCGATCGCCGTCACGCACCTGCACGTTGAACCACACCTTGAGCTCCTCGGTGACCACCGAGCGGTCGACGTTGATGGCGTAGGGGGTATCGGCCTGCAGTGTCTGGAAGAACCATTCGTCGCGCGGGGCGTCTGGGGCCATCACATAGCGAGGCGCATCGCTGGGTGGCTGGTCGGGTCCGTTCGAGTAGTAGCCGTTGCTGCTCGCCGAGGCGGCGAAGTAGGCGTGGTCGCCGAAGGCCTGCTGGTAGCCGGCCGCTTCCTGGAAAAAGATCTTGCGCTTGGCCGGGTCCTGCTCGTCGTTCAACCAGGCCAGCGTCAGCTGCGAAGCCGCCAGCCGTTGAGCCAGTGCCAGTTCGCGTGAAACCGGTGCGAACAGGCGTTCGCGGTTGAGTTGGACCACATTGCGCGCATAGGCCTCGCCGAAGCGACTCTGCACGCCGAGCAACGCCTCTCGGCCAATGAAACCGGCAAAGACGAAAGCAAGCAGGCAACTGAGCAACAATGCCAGCAGTGATTTGCCGCGCAGTCCAAGTGCCGCCATGCGAATTGTCCTTTGTCGGTCGCGGGGGTCGGCATGGTGCGATTGCCGCGCCTGCCGGAGGGATCAGTAATTCACGCAGGCGGCATTGTGCCACTATTTGTGGGTGCTTTCTCTAGACACGACAACGGAGCCTGTCCGGCTCCGTTGTTGTGATCTACCGCTTACTGCGCCAGCTTCTTGTACTTGACGCGGTGTGGCTGGGAGGCCGCGTCACCGAGGCGCTTCTTGCGATCGGCTTCATACTCGGTGTAGTTGCCTTCGAAGAACACGACACCGCCATCGTCCTCGTAGGAGAGGATGTGGGTGGCGACGCGGTCGAGGAACCAGCGGTCGTGGGAGATCACGATGGCCGAGCCGGGGAAGTCCAGCAGTGCCTCTTCCAGCGAGCGCAGGGTTTCCACGTCGAGGTCGTTGGATGGTTCGTCGAGCAGCAGCACGTTGGCGCCCTGCTTGAGGGTCAGCGCCAGGTGCAGACGACCGCGCTCACCGCCGGAGAGATCCTTGACGAACTTCTGCTGGTCGGCGTCCTTGAAGTTGAAGCGGCCAACGTAACCGCGCGATGGCACCTCGTAGTTGCCGATGCGAATCTGGTCCAAGCCATCGGAGACCGCTTCCCATACGGTCTTGCCACCGTCCAGGTCGTCGCGGCTCTGGTCCACGCAGGCCAACTGCACGGTATCGCCGATTTCGATGCTGCCGGAATCCGGTGTTTCCTTGCCCATCAGCATGCGGAACAGGGTCGACTTACCGGCACCGTTGCCACCGATCACGCCAACGATGGCGCCTTTCGGCACGCTGAAGGAGAGGTCGTCGATTAGTACGCGGTCGCCATAGCCCTTGGTGACGTTCTTGAATTCGATGACCTTGTCGCCCAGGCGCGGGCCGGCCGGGATGTAGATCTCGTTGGTCTCGGCGCGTTTCTGGAATTCCTGCGACTGCATTTCCTCGAAGCGCTGCAGGCGAGCCTTGGATTTGGACTGGCGGGCCTTGGCGCCTTTACGTACCCATTCCAGTTCTTCCTTCATGGCCTTTTCATGGGCCGACTGCTGCTTGGATTCCTGCGCGAGACGCGCCGATTTGGCTTCCAGCCAGCCGGAATAGTTGCCTTCGTACGGGATGCCCGCGCCGCGGTCGAGTTCGAGGATCCAGCCGGCGACGTTGTCGAGGAAGTAACGATCGTGGGTGATCGCCACCACGGTGCCGGGGAAGTCGTGGAGGAAGCGCTCCAGCCAGGCCACCGAGTCGGCGTCCAGGTGGTTGGTCGGTTCGTCCAGCAGCAGCATGTCCGGGGCCGACAGCAGCAGGCGGCAGAGGGCGACGCGGCGCTTCTCGCCGCCGGACAGGTGCGCGACCTTGGCATCCCAGGCCGGCAGACGCAGTGCATCTGCGGCGACCTCCAGCTGGCGCTCCAGGTTATGGCCGTCGGATGCCTGCAGGATCGCTTCGAGCTTGGCCTGCTCGGCAGCCAGCGCATCGAAATCGGCGTCCGGCTCGGCATAGGCGGCGTAGACAGCATCCAGGCGGGCCTGGGCGTCCTTGATCACGCCAACCGCCTCCTCGACGACTTCGCGCACGGTCTTTTCCGGATCGAGCTGCGGTTCCTGCGGCAGGTAGCCGACATTGATGCCCGGCATGGCGCGGGCCTCGCCGTCGAACTCGGTGTCGACGCCGGCCATGATACGCAGCAGGGTGGATTTACCCGCGCCGTTCAGGCCGAGCACGCCGATCTTGGCGCCGGGGAAGAACGACAGGGAGATGTTCTTGAGGATCTCACGCTTCGGCGGAACGACCTTGCTCAGCCGGTGCATGGTGTAGACGTATTGAGCCATGGAAACGAATGCCCGTGACAGTGGTGAATGATGCCTGACCCAGGCCGTGGGGGGCCGAAAATGGGGTGGCATGGAAAGGGCGCAAAGCTACCCGAATGCACCGGTCAGGGCAAACCGCGACAGTGCGCCGTCGCGGCTGCGGAAGCGGCGGCTGTTCATCTTGTGCATGACTATCGCTCATACCCGCAACCGGTCGGATGAGGTAGAATCCGCGCCTCTCTTTTATACCGCCAGCTGATCTCAGAGGACTGCCATGTTCAGCCGTGATTTGACCCTCGCCCGTTTCGACGCCGATCTCTTCGCTGCCATGGAGCAGGAAGCCAAGCGTCAGGAAGACCACATCGAGCTGATCGCCTCGGAGAACTACACCAGCCCGGCGGTGATGGAAGCCCAGGGTTCGGTGCTCACCAACAAGTACGCCGAAGGCTATCCGGGCAAGCGCTACTACGGCGGTTGCGAGTACGTCGACGTGGTCGAGCAGCTGGCCATCGATCGCGCCAAGGAACTGTTCGGCGCCGACTACGCCAACGTCCAGCCGCATGCTGGCTCTCAAGCCAACAGCGCCGTCTACCTCGCGCTTTTGCAGGCCGGTGACACCATCCTCGGCATGAGCCTGGCCCACGGCGGCCACCTCACCCACGGCGCCAGCGTTTCCTCCTCCGGCAAGCTGTACAACGCCGTGCAGTACGGCATCAACGACCAGGGCCTGATCGACTATGACGAAGTCGAGCGCCTGGCCGTCGAGCACAAGCCGAAGATGATCGTTGCCGGTTTCTCCGCCTATTCGCAGATCCTGGACTTCGCCCGTTTTCGCGAAATCGCTGATAAGGTCGGTGCCTACCTGTTCGTCGACATGGCTCACGTGGCCGGTCTGGTTGCCGCAGGCGTTTACCCGAACCCGGTTCCGTTCGCTGACGTCGTCACCACCACCACCCACAAGACCCTGCGCGGCCCCCGCGGCGGCCTGATCCTGGCGCGTGCCAACGCCGAGATCGAGAAGAAGCTCAACTCTGCCGTGTTCCCCGGTGCCCAGGGTGGCCCGCTGGAGCACGTCATCGCCGCCAAGGCTGTGTGCTTCAAGGAAGCGCTGCAGCCTGAGTTCAAGGCCTATCAGCAGCAGGTGGTGAAAAACGCTCAGGCCATGGCCGACGTGTTCATCCAGCGCGGCTTCGACGTGGTGTCCGGTGGTACTCAGAACCACCTGTTCCTGCTCAGCCTGATCAAGCAGGACATCACCGGCAAGGATGCTGACGCTGCCCTGGGCAACGCCCACATCACCGTGAACAAGAACAGCGTGCCGAACGACCCGCGTTCGCCGTTCGTGACGTCCGGTCTGCGCATCGGCACCCCGGCCGTCACCACTCGCGGCTTCGGGGAGACCGAGTGCCGCGACCTGGCCGGCTGGATCTGCGACATCCTCGACAACATGGGCGACGAGTCGGTGATCGAAGCGGTTCGTGGCAAGGTCGAAGCGGTCTGCGCCAAGTTCCCGGTATACGGCAACTAAAAACGTTACATCGCTGCATCGAAAGCCCGCGAAAGCGGGCTTTTTGCTGTCTGGCGGTTGTCGCGACACATCTTCCTGATCCCCGGCGACGCGTCGCGCTAGACTGCCGTGTCCTGTTCCTCCGGAGTCCGAAATGTTCAAGCGCGCCACGGGTGTAATCCTTCCGCCACCGGTCATCTATCTGCTGTTTCTCGCGGCAGCCTGGCTGCTGGAGTCGGTGTTGCCTATCGCCTTGCCGCGCAATCTCTGGACTCACTACCTGGGCTGGGGGCTGATCGACGCGGGCGTGTTGCTGATGCTCTGGGCCGGTTTGCTGATGCTCTGGCGCAGGACCACGGTCAATCCCTACGGCAAGCCCGCGAAGCTGCTGGAAGAGGGGCCGTTCGGTTTCTCGCGCAACCCGATCTATCTGGCCGACAGCCTGATCTACTGTGGCATCGCGCTGCTCTGGGGCACGCTGTGGCCCTGGCTGTTGCTGCCCGCCCTGATCTTCACCATGCAGCGCGCCGTGATCGTGCACGAGGAGCGCTTGCTGACCCAGCTGTTTGGCGACGACTATCTGGCGTACTGTGGACGGGTGCGCCGCTGGTTGTAACGGCGATGTCGAGAGTTGTTGTCCTATAGTGAATTCAGACACCGCGGAGTGATGTTCATGACTGATTCCCCCAGTGATCGCCGGCGCTTCCAGCGTATCGAGTTCGATGCCGCCACTGAGTTGGTGCAGGGTGACCGGCGCTGGCCGGTCGAGCTGCATGACCTGTCCCTGAAAGGCCTGCTGGTTCGCCGCCCGGAAGGCTGGGATGCCGATGCTGAACAGTCGTTCGAAGCGCGGGTGCGCCTGGCCGATGATGCCGAGTTGCGCATGGAGGTGGCGATGACCCATGAAGAGGGCGATCTGATCGGCTTCGTCTGCCAGCATATCGATCTCGACTCGATCGCCCACCTGCGGCGCCTGGTCGAACTCAACCTCGGCGACGAGGCACTGCTGGAACGCGAGCTGGCCGCACTTGGCGGCCAGTAACGATCACTCGAACAGCGCGTCGAGCGCCTGCTCCAGGCGCGTCACGGCGATGATCTGCAAACCGGCGGGGGCCTCCTTCGGCGCATTGCCCTTGGGCACGATGGCGCGCTTGAAGCCGTGCTTGGCGGCCTCCTTCAGACGCTCCTGACCACTTGGCACCGGGCGGATCTCGCCCGACAGGCCCACTTCACCGAATACCAGCAGATCGGTATCCAGCGGCCGGTTGCGCAGGCTGGAGATCACCGCGGCCATCAGCGCCAGGTCCGCCGCGGTTTCCAGCACCTTCACGCCGCCGACCACGTTGATGAAAACGTCCTGATCGTAGGTGGGAATGCTGCCATGCCGATGCAGTACGGCCAGCAGCATGGCCAGACGGTTCTGATCCAGGCCCAGGGTGACGCGGCGCGGGTTGGCCAGGTGGCTGGTGTCCACCAGCGCCTGCACCTCCACCAGCATGGGGCGGGTGCCTTCCCAGGTGGCCATGACCACGCTGCCGGGCACCGCTTCCTGAGCGCGGGTGAGGAAGATCGCCGAGGGGTTGGTGACTTCCTTCAGGCCCTTGTCGGTCATGCCGAAAACACCGAGCTCGTTGACCGCGCCGAAGCGGTTCTTCACTGCGCGCAAGAGGCGCAGGCGACCGTCGGACTCGCCCTCGAAATACAGCACCGTATCGACCATGTGCTCAAGCACGCGCGGGCCGGCCAGTGCACCTTCCTTGGTCACGTGGCCGACGAGGAAGATTGCCGTGCCGCTCTGCTTGGCGAAGCGGACCAGCAGCGCCGCGCTCTCGCGCACCTGAGCCACACCGCCCGGCGCGGACTGCAGCTGCTCGGTGAAGATGGTCTGGATCGAGTCGATCACCATCACCTTGGGCTTTTCCAGCCGCGCGGTAGCGATGATTGATTCGATGCAGGTCTCGGTCATCACCTTGAGCCGGTCCTGCGGCAGGTCCAGACGACGCGCACGCATGGCCACCTGCTGCTGGGATTCTTCACCGGTGACGTAGAGTGCCGGATACTGCTGGGCGATGGCGCAGAGGGTCTGCAGCAGGATCGTCGACTTGCCGATACCCGGATCACCGCCGATCAGCACTACCGAGCCGTCCACCAGCCCCCCTCCGAGTACGCGATCCAGCTCGCCGGAAGCGGTGGAAAAGCGCGGTACTTCCTCGACGCTGACCTCGGCGAGCGTCCTGATGTTGGCCTGCTCCCCGGCCCAGCCTGCGCGGCCGGATGGCGGTGCCGCACCCTCGATGATCGTTTCCACCAGCGTATTCCAGGCGCCACAGTCACCGCACTGGCCGGCCCATTTCGGGAAGGTCGAGCCGCATTCGGTGCAGCCATACATGCGCTTGGCCTTGGCCATGGGAAACTCCGGGTCTGATTGGTGGTGTCGCATGATAACGGCTGACTTGATCGCCATCAGCCACAAGCGGCGAGGCAGCGGCCAGACTGTAAACAAATCGAACAGGAGTGAGCGCCATGCGACATCTGTTGTTTCTGCATCTACTGGGCGCCAGTGTCTGGGTTGGCGGGCATCTGGTACTGCTGTTCAGTGTGCTGCCGGGTGCCCTGCGTCGCCGCGATGTGCAACCGGTACGCCAGTTCGAACAACTCTACGAGCGCGTCGGGATACCTGCGCTGCTGGTGCAGATCGTCAGCGGGCTCTGGCTGGCCAGCCTCTGGCTGCCCCATGGGCAATGGTTCGATTCGTCGCCCATGGCGCATCTGGTGCAAGCCAAGCTGGTACTGCTCGGATTTACCGCGCTGCTCGGCGTGCATGCGCGGCTGGCACTGATTCCCAAGCTGGATGCGCAGCGCCTGCCGCAACTGGGGCTACACATCGTGCTGATCACCTTGACTGCGGTTGCCTTCGTCTGGGTCGGCTCCGGGTTCCGCTTCGGTGGATTGTTCTAGCGGGCCAGACAGCAAGAAGCCCGCACATGGCGGGCTTCCCTTCACGGGTAGGCGCTATCAGCCGCAGCAACCGCCGCAGCAGCTGCCCGAGGCGCGCTTGATGTCGCGGGCGATGTCGTCCTTCATCGCCACGCGCTCCTGCTTGAGGGCATTGAGCGCGCTGTCGTCTAGAGTTTCGACACCGTCTTCGACGCGGCAGATGCGCTTGTCCAGCGCTTCGTATTCATCCGCTTTGCGGGCGAACGCCGGATCTTCCTGACGCAGTTTCTGCAACTGCTCGCGTTTCTCAGGGAAATCCTTGATCAGTGGGTGATGTTCGACGTGCATGGAAACCGCTCCGGTTTGTCAGGAAGGCGTTCACCTTAGTCTCCTTCCTCCGAGAACCGGTTGACGGCGATCAAGCGAACCTCATTCGCAATAACCGGTCGATGAAAGGCGTTCTGTCGTGGCCTGCGCCGGCAAGCTCGCCTATGCTCTACCACGGCGTTCACCGCCATGTCCGCGGGGGCATGGCGGGCGGCCCGGTCATCCACTAAAGGAAAATCTACGTATGAGTCTGATCAACGAATTCAAGGCGTTTGCCGTGCGGGGAAATGTCGTCGACATGGCCGTGGGTATCGTCATCGGCGCTGCGTTCGGCAAGATCGTGTCGTCGTTCGTCGACGGGGTGATCATGCCGCCGCTGGGGCTGCTGATCGGCGGAGTGGACTTCTCGGATTTGGCCATAGTGCTCAAGGACGCCGTCGGCGAGGCCCCAGCGGTGGTGCTGCGGTACGGTGCATTCATTCAGACCGTGGTGGATTTCGTGATCATCGCCTTCGCCATCTTCATGGCGATCAAGGCGATCAACCATCTCAAGCGCAAGGAAGCCGAGGCGCCATCCGCACCGCCTGCGCCCTCGAAGGAAGAGTTGTTGCTGACCGAGATACGCGACCTGCTCAAGGAGCAGAAGGGAAGCTGAAACGGGGGCAGTTACCCGGCGGCTGGCGCCGGGTAACGGGGAGCGATCACTCGGGCTTCGGAGTGTTCGCGGTGCTGGCGGGAAGTACCGGATAGGCGACTTGCGGCTGCTCGCCGGTCACGCTGTGCAGGAACGCGGTAATCGCGCTGACTTCGTCCTTGTCCAGTTTACGGCCCAGTTGGCTGTCACCCATGATGGCAACGGCCTGTTCGAGCTCCCAGACCTCACCGCTGTGGAAGTACGGCGGGGTCAGCGCGACATTGCGCAGCGGCGCGGCACGGAAGACGTACTCGTCGCTAGCGGTATTGGTCACCGCGAAGCGACCCTTGTCGCCGGTCGGCAGCACTTCGGCTCCGGGCTTCTTGATCACGCCGAAGGGGAAGTAACCCTGGCCACCAAGGTTGACGCCGTTGTGGCAGGAAGAGCAGCCGGCGTCCATGAACAGGGCGAGACCCTGTTTCTGCTTGTCGTCCAGCGCCCCGTCCTCACCCTTGAGGAAGCGGTCGAACGGCGAGTTCGGCGTGGTCAGGCTGACTTCGAAGGCTTCCAGGGCGTAGGCCATGTTGTCGAAACTGACCGGCTCCTTGTCGTTGGGGAAGGCCTTCTTGAACTCGGCGGCGTACTCCGGAATGCTCTGCAGCGTCGAGACGACACGCTCGGGCGTACTGTTCATTTCCACGCTTGCCTGGACCGGGCCCTTGGCCTGTTCCTGCAGATCCTTGGCGCGTCCGTCCCAGAACTGCGCGGCGTTGAATACGGCGTTCAGCACGGTGGGCGAGTTGCGCGGGCCCTTCTGCCAGCCGTGACCGATCGAGGTTGGCACGTTGTCGCTGCCGCCGATGCTCAGGTTGTGGCAGGTGTTGCAGCTGATGACGTGACTGCTGGACAGACGCGGATCGAACCAGAGTTTGTGACCGAGCATTGCCTGATCTTCGCTGACCTTCTGACCGCGGACCTCGGTGACCTTGTCGGGAATCGGTTTGAACATCGCGTTGGCGCGCTCACGCAGCTCATCAGCGTTCGCTGCGCTGGTCATTAGTAGGCTGCTAAGCAATAGCGGAATAGAAGGGTGCATCACGGAAGCTCCTTTTGTGTTGGCTGGCTCTAGGAGGCGCCTTTTCGTCAAGCGACCGCTTGACCTGCATCAAGGCGGTCGGGCGTAGTGGGCGCGACGAAATGTTTCTGCTTGTGTCGATTCGCAGCCGGCTCGCGATTTCCATCCATGTGGCTCGGCTATGCAGCGTCGTTGCGAGGCTGGGTTAGCCGGGTATCAGCCTTGCGGCGCGACCGGCGCAGCGCCAGAATGACGGCATCAATCGTGGCCAACGAGCCACCCCAGCAAGGATTCCCGATGCCTGAAACTGTCGCTGCCGGCTTGCGCCTGGCACCCGATGCG
Organism: Stutzerimonas kunmingensis; assembly: GCF_900114065.1. Lineage (GTDB taxonomy): Bacteria > Pseudomonadota > Gammaproteobacteria > Pseudomonadales > Pseudomonadaceae > Stutzerimonas > Stutzerimonas kunmingensis. The sequence continues at coordinate 736,059 of NZ_FORS01000001.1, read as the reverse complement.
CTGACCCGTCCCTTCGAGCCCAGCCAATTCAACTTCAACGACACCTCTGAACTGGAGCCGTTTCTCGGTGTGCTCGGCCAGGAGCGCGCGGTCGAGGCGCTGCAGTTCGGCGTGGCCATGCCGCGTCCGGGATACAACGTCTACGTGATGGGAGAGCCGGGCACCGGGCGCTTCTCGTTCGTACGGCGCTACCTCAAGGCCGAAGGCAAGCGTCTGGATACTCCGTCGGACTGGGTTTACGTGAACAACTTCGACGAGCCTCGCGAGCCGCGTGTGCTGGAGTTGCCTCACGGCGGCGCAACGGCGTTCATCGCCGATATCAATCAGTTGATCGACAACCTGCTGGCGACCTTTCCGGCGGTATTCGAGCATCCGAGTTTCCAGCAGAAGAAGAGCGCCATCGACCGCGGCTTCAATCAGCGCTACGACAAGGCGCTGGATGTGATCGAGAAGCTCGCCCTGGAAAAGGAGATCGCTCTCTATCGCGACAGCACAAACATCGCCTTCACGCCCATGAAGGAAGGCAAGGCGTTGGACGAAACCGAGTTCGCCCAGCTGCCCGAAGCCGAGCGCGAGCGTTATCACGAAGACATTTCCGCGCTGGAAGTGCGTCTGAACGAGGAGCTCGCCAGCCTGCCGCAGTGGAAGCGTGAGTCGACCAACCAGCTGCGCCAGCTCAATGACGAGACCATCAGCCAGGCACTGCAGCCGCTGCTGGCACCGTTGTCGGAGAAGTATGCGGAGAACGCCGGTATCGAAGCGTACCTGCAGGCCGTGCAGGTCAATCTGCTGAAGACTGTGGTCGAGCAGCTGGTGGACGAAAACCGTCCGGAAGCGCAGAACCGTGTATTGCTGGAAGAGCAATACAGCCCGAGCCTGGTGGTCGGTCACCCGGTCGATGGTGGCGCGCCGGTGGTGTTCGAGCCGCACCCGACCTATGACAATCTGTTCGGTCGCATCGAGTACAACACCGACCAGGGGGCGCTCTATACCAGCTATCGGCAATTGCGCCCCGGTGCGCTGCACCGCGCCAACGGCGGCTTTCTGATGCTGGAGGCGGAGAAGCTGCTCAGCGAGCCATTTGTCTGGGAAGCGCTCAAGCGCGCCCTGCAATCGCGCAAGCTGAAGATGGAGTCGCCACTCGCCGAGCTCGGCCGCCTGGCCACCGTGACGCTGACGCCGCAGGTGATCCCGCTTAACGTCAAGGTGATCATCATCGGCTCGCGCCAGCTCTATTACACGCTGCAGGACCTGGATCCGGACTTCCAGGAAATGTTCCGCGTGCTGGTGGACTTCGACGAGGACATCCCGCTGGCCGAAGACAGCCTCGAACAGTTCGCCCAGCTGATGAAGACCCGCACCTCCGAAGAGGGCATGGCGCCGCTTACTGCCGCTGCCGTTGCGCGTCTGGCGACCTATAGCGCGCGCCTGGCTGAACATCAGGGGCGGCTGTCGGCGCGTATCGGCGATCTGTTCCAGCTGGTCAGCGAAGCCGATTTCATTCGCCAGCTGGCCAAGGACGAAGTGACGGACGTCGGCCATATCGAGCGTGCACTGAAAGCCAAGGCCACGCGCACCGGTCGCGTCTCGGCGAGGATTCTCGAAGACATTCTGGCCGGAGTGATTCTGATCGACAGCGAAGGTGCGGCGATCGGCAAGTGCAACGGGCTGACCGTGCTGGAAGTCGGCGACTCGGCATTCGGCATGCCGGCGCGTATCTCTGCCACCGTCTATCCCGGCGGTTCAGGGATCGTCGACATCGAGCGCGAGGTCAATCTCGGTCAACCGATTCACTCCAAGGGCGTGATGATCCTCACCGGCTACCTCGGCAGCCGCTACGCCCAGGAGTTTCCGCTGGAAATCTCGGCAAGCATCGCGCTCGAGCAGTCCTACGGCTACGTCGACGGCGACAGTGCCTCGCTGGGCGAGTGCTGCGCGCTGATCTCGGCGCTCTCACGCACGCCGCTCAAGCAATGCTTCGCCATCACCGGCTCGATCAACCAGTTCGGCGAAGTGCAGGCGGTCGGCGGGGTCAACGAGAAGATCGAGGGCTTTTTCCGCCTGTGCGAGGCACGCGGGCTGACCGGCGAGCAGGGGGTGATCATTCCCTTCGCCAATGTCACCACGCTGATGCTCGACGAACGCGTGCTGGAGGCCGTACGCCAGCTGCAGTTCCACGTCTATGCTGTCAGGCAGGTGGACGAAGCGTTGTCGCTGCTGGTCGGTGAAGATGTGGGTGCAACCAACGAGCAGGGCCATTTCCCCAAGGGCAGCGTGAATGCCCGGGTGGTCGAGCGGTTGCGCGACATTGCCGAGATCGAGCTCGTGGAAGAAGGCAAGAGCGAGCCGGCACAAGCGGAGCAAGGAACGTCCGAGTCCGAGGGGAGCAAGTAACGCTCGCCATTGTGCGGTTTTTGAACGGAACGATAGCGCGCGCGGCGGGTCTGCAGTGGAGGAGGGCATCCACCCTCCATCCACAGGATTATCCACAGCTTCAGGGGATAAACAGGCTCTCGCGCTACATCCGCACAGGATGTTCCCGCGTCGGCCCGACGCGAGGACTGCCGTCATGCCACACAATCTTTGTCTGAACCGCCAGTGCCTGGGCCTGGTTACCCGAATCGAATGCGTCATACGCCCGCTTGCCGGCGGCAATGGGCTGTGGACGTTGCTCTGTGCGGCTGGACTGGCAGACGGGCAGCCCACGGCAATCAAGGTCCAGGGCCCATTCCACGGGCCTGCGATGGCCGAATCGGTGCTGGCGGCGATCGCCGACAACCTGATGGGGCAGGGCTACTGCGAATCCGATGACCCGTCCATCTGGCAGTTGCACATGCAGGCTGAGCTGCGTCGAGTGAACGCCAACCAGGCGCGCTTTCTCGGTGGCTGGGAGTCGCGCCCCTAAGCGTGCCTCATTGCAAACCTTTCGCGTTTCTGGCTGGCTGCAGCGGGGCCTCACCGGAGCCGATGAATTTCTTATCCACATGCGCCGAACGCACCTTGGCCTGCCTTGGTGCGCTCGGCGCGGCTGCGTATACTCGCGCCTTCCTCATTTCTGCTGTGAGACCTCATGGAGCGCATCCTCGAAAATGCCATGTACGCCGCCCGCTGGCTGCTGGCGCCCATCTATTTCGGTCTGGCGTTCGCGCTGCTGGCGCTGGCGATCAAGTTCTTTCAGGAAATCTTCCATATCCTCCCGGCGATTCTCGCGCTCAGTGAGGCCGAGCTGATTCTCAAGCTCCTGTCGCTGATCGACATGGCGCTGGTTGGCGGGCTGCTGGTGATGGTGATGATCTCCGGCTACGAGAACTTCGTTTCTCAGCTCGATATAGAGGAAGGCAAGGAAAAGCTCGACTGGCTCGGCAAGATGGATTCCGGATCGCTGAAGATGAAGGTCGCTGCCTCCATCGTCGCAATCTCGTCGATTCACCTGCTACGCATGTTCATGGATGCCCAGCAGCTCGATAGCGAAAAGCTGATGTGGTACGTGATCATCCACCTGACCTTTGTGGTCTCGGCGTTCGCCATGGGCTATCTCGACAAGCTCACCAAGCACTGAGCGTCCCTCCGCAGGTGCTAAAGCTGAAAAGCTGTACAGAATTGGTTTTTTGTTAAATATTCTGTACTGCTTTTCAAATGGGCAAGCGCCATGAACCTTCAGAATCTCACCACTCATGCCCACGCTGGGCGTATCGACGCTCTCGAGCTGATTTCGCTCGAGGGCGGCATCTATCTTCTCGACATCTACCTGCAGGGTCAGCGCCATAGTCTGATCGACGCGCGCGGCGATGTGTGGCATCTGCGGTCCGTCGAGCACGCTCGTGATCTGTTACGCGAGCTACCGGAGCTGCCCTTTCATCTGGTGCAGCAATCACCGTACGACGAGATGTGCGGTCTTGCCGAGGGCGTCCGCGAGCCGTTGCGCGTGCCGGTCGGCATGCGGTCCCAGTGGTGACGGCCGGCGGCAGGCGCGTCGGTAGCGCCCTGTTCGGTAAGCATCAAGAGAACTGGTCGTGAGCGTCGCCGCACTGCGCCTGGTGCTCGGCGACCAGTTGAGCTTCGAGCTCTCCGCCCTGGATGGACTCGATCCGACGCGTGACCGAGTGCTGCTCGCTGAGGTCGCTGAAGAAGCCGGGCACGTTCCGCATCACCCGCGGAAGATCATCTTTCTGTTCAGCGCCATGCGGCACTTCGCTGAGGCATTGCGCAAACGCGGAATCACGGTGGATTACGTGACACTCGACGATCCTGCCAACAGCGGTTCGCTGGCCGGGGAGCTGGCGCGCTTCGCCGCATGGTATCGACCTGACGAAATCCACGTCACCGAGGCCGGTGACTGGCGGGTCGAACAGGCGCTCAAGAGCAGTGGACTTTCGATCACCTGGCATGCCGACCGCCGCTTCCTCTGCTCGCGGACCGGGTTCGCCAGTTGGGCCAGTGGCAAGCGACAGCTGCGCATGGAGTTCTTCTATCGCGAGATGCGTCGCCAAACGGGCCTTCTGCTGAATCCGGATGGTACACCGGAGGGCGGTGTATGGAATCTCGATACGGACAACCGCAAGCCGCTGCCACGCGGATTGCACGGCCCGATCACCTTGCGCTTCGCCGCTGACGAAACCACGCGCGCTGTGCAGGCGTTGGTGAGCGAGCATTTCGCGCATCACTACGGCCGTCTGGACGGCTTCGATTACCCCGTCACCCACGCCGAGGCCGAACAGCTCTGGCTGCATTTTCTCGATTTCGGCTTGGCCGCTTTCGGTGACTACCAGGACGCCATGGCCAGCGGCGAACCGTTCCTATTCCATGCGCGCGTCGGCGCCGCGCTCAACGTCGGCCTGCTTGACCTGCGCCGCCTGTGTGATGACGTGGATGCGGCCTACCGGCAGGGGCGAGTCGGGCTGAACGCTGCCGAAGGCTTCATTCGCCAGTTGATTGGCTGGCGTGAGTATGTGCGCGGTATCTATTGGTTGCAGATGCCTGACTATGCGCAACGCAATGCCCTCGGCAATTCCAGGCCGCTGCCGGAGTTCTACTGGACCGGGCAGACGCGCATGAACTGCATGCGCCAGGTGATCGGGCAGACGCTGGAGCATGCTTACGCTCACCATATCCAGCGGCTGATGGTGACCGGTAATTTCGCGCTGCTCGCCGGCATCGCGCCGCCCGCGCTGTGCGATTGGTACCTGGCGGTCTATATGGATGCGTTCGACTGGGTGGAACTGCCCAACGTGCTGGGCATGGTGCTGCACGCCGACGGCGGCTACCTGGGCTCCAAGCCCTACTGTGCCAGTGGCCAGTACATCAAACGCATGTCCAACTATTGTCAGGATTGCTCTTACAAGGTGCGCGAGAGCACGACAGACGATGCCTGCCCGTTCAACGCGTTGTACTGGCACTTTCTCATGCGCCACCGCGAGCAGTTGCAGGGTAATCCGCGGATGAGCATGGTCTATCGCAACCTCGCGCGCATGGAAGGCAGCAAGCAGCAGGCGCTGTGGGAGCGTGGCGAGTCGCTGCTGGCGCGGCTGGATGCCGAGGACGCGCTGTGAGAAGGAAAGCGGACCTGCCATTCAAGTGCTGTGCCGCCTGCAACCTGCCGTTTGCCTGGCGAAAGAAGTGGTCGCGCTGCTGGGATGAGGTGCGTTATTGCTCCGAACGCTGTCGGTGCAATCGGCAGGGCAGGTAATGGAGGCACTGCCGGCGGCAATGCGGCGTGGGTGGCTGCGTCCGCTCGCTTCAGCTGTGCTAGGCTGGCCGACCTTTTTTTCCTCTCGGAGCCCGGCATGACCGACCTCAATCTATCCACTGACGAAACCCGTGTGAGCTACGGCATCGGCCGCCAGCTGGGCGACCAGCTGCGTGACAATCCCCCGCCGGGCGTCAGTCTCGATGCAGTCATCGCCGGCATCCGTGATGCCTTCGCCGGCATCGCCAGCCAGGTCAGCCCGGAAGCGTTGAATGCGAGCTTCGCGGTGATCCGCGAGCGCATGCAGGCTGAAGCGCAGCAGAAGGCTGAAGCCGCCGCCGCCGAAGGTCGCGCCTTCCTTGTCGAGAATGCCAAGCGCGAAGGCGTTGTGGTGCTGGAGTCGGGTCTGCAATACGAAGTGCTGACGACCGGTGAGGGCGCCAAACCGTCCCGCGAGGACAGTGTGCGCACGCATTACCACGGCACGCTGATCGACGGCAGTGTGTTCGACAGCTCCTACCAGCGTGGCCAGCCTGCCGAGTTCCCGGTAGGCGGCGTGATCGCCGGCTGGACCGAAGCACTACAGCTGATGAATGCCGGCAGCAAGTGGCGCCTGTATGTACCGAGCGAGCTGGCCTATGGTGCTCAGGGCGTTGGCAGTATCCCGCCGCACAGCACGCTGGTATTCGACGTCGAACTGCTGGACGTGCTCTGAGTCCGGCTGCTGGGGCGTAGCGTCTGTGGTCGGCGACTAATCGGTTACCGACAAGCTGCTGGTGAGCCCTGACCGCCTTGCCCGTGTGCGGCTCTCGATCTAGGTATTGCGTACTGGTCAGGGCCGCAGCGCGCGGGCATAGCTGAAGAGGAACAGGTTTCGAACCTGTTCCTTGAGCACGCAGGGTTCACTCGTGCTCAACTCCTGCACATCGAGATCACCTTGTTCTCGCAACTCTTCCAGTGCATCCCCTTCGAGTGAAACGCATACGGCGCCGGTATTCCGGTCGAGTATGCGCAGGTAGGGTTGCGGGCGATCCAGCCAGGCATCTATCAGATAAGTCATGCGTCACCTCCAATTCATTCTCTTAATGAGAATAATTGTTATTTGCAAATATGCAAGCGCAAATATTCCCCTTGATGAGGGTGGAGGTGAGGGATCAACGGTCGGGGTGAAGGCTGTGCTCGAAGCGCAGCGTCGACATTGCTGGGGTGTCAGTGGGTGCGCGCCACGGCGAAGCGGCAGAGCTCGACCAGTGCATCACGATACTGATTCGCGGGAATCACTTCGAGGCAGGCAACGGCGCGTTCGGCATAGTCGCGGGCAAGCTTGGCGGTGTAGTCCAGCGCACCTGATGCCTCGACAGCGGCGCGGATGCTTTCCAGGTCTTCGAGGCCGCCTTTCTGGATGGCTTTGCGCACCAGAGCGGCCTGTTCGGCGGTACCTTCGCGCATGGTGTAGATCAGCGGAAGGGTAGGCTTGCCTTCGGCGAGGTCGTCACCGACGTTCTTGCCGAGGGTTTCCGCGTCGCCCTGGTAATCGAGCAGATCGTCGACCAGCTGGAAGGCGATGCCGAGGTGATCGCCGAAGGTGCGCAGCGCTTCACGCTGTTCCTCGCTGGCGCCGGCCAGGGTGGCGGCGCTGTGGGTCGAGGCTTCGAAGAGCATCGCGGTCTTGCCGCGGATGACCTCCATGTAGATTTCTTCGGTGGTGCTGGCGTCGCGGACCTTCGACAGCTGCAGTACTTCGCCTTCGGCAATGACGCGCGTTGCCTGGGAGATGATGCGCATTACCGGCATGGAATCCAGTTCCACCATCATTTCGAACGAACGTGCATATAGAAAGTCGCCAACCAGTACGCTTGGCGCATTGCCCCACAGGGCGTTGGCAGTGGAGCGGCCGCGGCGCATGCCGGACATGTCGACCACATCGTCATGTAGCAGCGTGGAGGTGTGCAGGAACTCGATGATGGCAGCCAGCAAGCGTAATTGATCGCCCTGATGCCCGAGTGCACTGCCGCTGAGCAGCACCAGCAGGGGGCGCAGGCGCTTGCCGCCGGCCGAGGTGATGTAGTCCCCGATCTTTTCCACCAGAGGAACGCGCGAAGTCAGTTGCTTGCGGATGATGCCGTCGACAGCGGCAAAATCGTCCGCCACAACTTGATAGAAAGGCTGGGGTTGCATCGGGGACTCCTCGCAGATTGCGCGGCATGCTAGGGGGCGGGTCTGGCACTGTCAAGGCAACTCCAGTTGGCTATTGCGCGGGGTGTATCGCATGCGTACAATCGCGGACCCTGAACTTCCCCCTGGGCATTTCCCTGCCTTACGCAATTGCACGGGCGTCACCTTCCGGCCCCATGCAGCCATGCCAGCCACTAATCATTCTTTCAAAGCGCTGGGTGAGCAGGATCAACGGAGATACACAGATGTACGCAGTTATCGTAACCGGCGGCAAGCAATACAAGGTCGCCGAAGGCGAATACCTCAAGATTGAAAAACTCGAAGTTGCGACTGGCGAAGCTGTCACTTTTGACCGCGTTCTGCTGATCGGCAACGGCGATGATGTAAAGATCGGCGCTCCGGTGGTCGATGGTGCCAAAGTTACCGCTGAAGTGATCGCCCAGGGCCGTCACGACAAGGTCACCATCATCAAATTCCGCCGTCGTAAGCACCACATGAAGCGTCAGGGCCACCGTCAGTGGTTCACTGAGGTCAAAATCACCGGTATTCAGGGCTAATCGGGCCTGAATCCCCTTATAGGAGTATTGAACTCATGGCACACAAAAAAGCTGGCGGTTCTACCCGCAACGGTCGCGACTCAGAAGCCAAACGCCTTGGCGTGAAGATGTACGGCGGCCAGGCCATCAAGGCCGGCAATATCATCGTGCGTCAGCGCGGCACCCAGTTCCATGCCGGTTACGGCGTTGGCATGGGCAAGGATCACACCCTGTTCGCAAAAGTGGAAGGCGTGATCAAGTTCGAAGTGAAGGGCGCTTTTGGCCGTCGCTACGTGAGCGTCGTCGCAGCCTAACTGCGTCGTTGCTGGAAAAGCCCTGTCATGCGACGGGGCTTTTTTGTTTCTGTATCCTGTGAGGCTCTTGCAAAGAACTGCTCGGTGCTCATTCAGTTTTCGCTGGGTTTTTTGCAAGACCCTTACGTTTCTTGTTTCCTAAGCCCGTCCTGCGACGGGAGGCGTTCCCATGAAATTCGTCGATGAAGTATCGATTTTTGTAAAGGCCGGCGACGGCGGCAACGGCATGATGAGCTTTCGTCGTGAGAAGTTCATCGAAAAGGGTGGCCCCAACGGCGGCGATGGCGGTGACGGCGGTTCGGTGTATCTGGAGGCCAACGAGAACCTCAACACGCTGGTGGACTACCGCTACACCCGTCGCTTCAATGCGCAGAACGGGCAGAAGGGCGGTAGTACCGACTGTACAGGCGCCAAGGGTGAGGATCTTGTCCTGCCGGTGCCGGTTGGTACCACCATCATCGATGCGGCTACCCAGGAGATTATGGGCGACCTCACCAGGCCGGGGCAGCGCCTGCTGGTGGCTCAAGGCGGCTGGCATGGGCTGGGCAATACGCGCTTCAAGTCCAGCACCAATCGCGCGCCGCGGCAAACCACGCCGGGCAAGCCGGGTGATGCTCGTGATCTCAAGCTCGAGCTGAAGGTGTTGGCGGATGTCGGCCTGCTGGGCTTGCCGAATGCCGGCAAGAGCACCTTCATTCGCTCGGTGTCGGCGGCCAAGCCCAAGGTCGCTGACTACCCGTTCACCACGCTGGTGCCGAACCTCGGTGTTGTCAGCGTTGGACGCTACAAGAGCTTCGTGATTGCCGACATTCCGGGGCTCATCGAGGGGGCGGCCGAAGGTGCGGGGCTGGGGATTCGCTTCCTCAAGCACTTGGCGCGTACTCGCCTGCTGCTGCACCTGGTGGATATGGCTCCGTTAGATGGTAGCGACCCGGCCGATGCGGCGGAGGTGATCCTGCATGAGCTGGAGAAGTTCAGCCCGGCGCTGACACAGCGCGATCGCTGGTTGGTGCTGAACAAGGCTGATCAGCTGCTGGAAGATGAGCGTGAGCAACGTGTCCGGCAGGTGGTCGAGCGTTTGGACTGGAAGGGTCCGGTATTCGTCATCTCCGCGCTGGAGAGCGAGGGTACCGAAGCGCTGAGTCAGGCGATCATGCGTTATCTGGATGAGCGCACTGTGCGCATCGCCGAAGAGCCTGATTACGCCGAGGCCCTGGCCGAGCTCGATCGCCAGATCGAGGATGAGGCGCGGGCCCGCTTGCAGGAGCTGGATGATCAGCGTGCGTTGCGCCGCGCTGGCGTCAAGGCGGCCGATGAGGTCGAAGACGACGACTTCGATGACGATGACGATGATGATGATGAGGGTGGTGCCGAGATCATCTACGTGCGCTAAGTCGAACCCCGGGCCGCTGCGCGGCCTGGTCAGGCGAGTGGTCGGTGGGCTGCCTCGTGCGCAGTCCGATCCGGAAGTGTTTTGGCCGTATAGGAGGCGGGAACGATGCGGGACAAGGTGGGCGGTGCGCGGCGCTGGGTGGTCAAGATCGGCAGTGCGCTGCTGACCGCCGACGGCCGCGGGCTCGATCAGGCTGCGATGGCGGTCTGGGTCGATCAGATGGTGGCCTTGCGCGAGGCAGGTGTGGAGCTCGTGCTGGTGTCGTCGGGTGCGGTTGCTGCGGGCATGAGTCGTCTTGGCTGGAGCTCTCGACCGAAGGCTGTGCATGAGTTGCAGGCGGCCGCCGCTGTCGGACAGATGGGCTTGATTCGCGCCTGGGAATCCAGCTTCGCTCGCTGTGATCAGCAGACGGCGCAAATTCTCGTCACCCACGACGATCTCTCGGACCGCAAGCGCTATCTCAATGCGCGCAGCACGCTGCGTACGCTCATCGATCTCGGTGTGGTGCCGGTCATCAACGAGAACGACACGGTGGTCACTGACGAAATCCGCTTTGGCGACAACGACACGCTTGCTGCGCTGGTCGCCAACCTGGTCGAGGCCGATCTGCTGGTCATCCTGACCGACCGGGACGGCATGTTCGACGCCGACCCGCGTTTCAATCCTCAAGCCAATCTCATCAGTGAGGCGCGCGCCGACGATCCTGCGTTGGATGCAGTGGCTGGCGGCACGGGAGGGGTGCTGGGGCGTGGCGGCATGCAGACCAAGCTTCGTGCGGCGCGCCTGGCAGCGCGCTCTGGCGCGCATACGGTGATCGTTGGTGGGCGCATCGAGCAGGTGCTGGCGCGGCTCAAGGCGGGTGATCGCCTGGGGACGCTGCTGGCGCCGGAGTGCAGTCGGCATGCGGCGCGCAAGCAATGGTTGGCTGGGCACCTGCAGACTCGTGGCACGCTGACGCTGGACGACGGTGCTGTGCACGCGCTGCGCCAGGGTAACCGCAGCCTGTTGCCGGTTGGGGTCAGGGCTGTGCAGGGGGCGTTTCGTCGTGGCGAGATGGTCGTCTGTGTCGGCCCGCAGGGTTCGGAGGTCGCGCGCGGTCTGGTGAACTACAGTGCAGTCGAGGCGCAGCGCATCCTTGGGCGGCCATCAGATGAAATTGAAAAGCTGCTCGGATATGTCGACGAGCCGGAGCTTATCCATCGCGACAACATGATTCTGGTCTGAGGTGAGGATGCGTTTAGCCAATTTTTCGCTGGTTTTTGGGTTGCTCATCCCTTCGCTGGCATTGGCCGAGCAGGTCGGTGAGGTGGATACGGTCTTCAAGTGGCTCGGGCCGAATCACAAGATCGTCGTGGAGGCGTTCGACGATCCCTTGGTCGATGGTGTGACCTGCTATCTGTCTCGCGCCAAGACCGGTGGAATCAAGGGCGGGCTGGGGCTCGCGGAGGATCGTGCCGAGGCGTCGATCGCCTGTCGCCAGGTGGGGCCGATTCGCATCAACGGCAAGCTCAAAGATGGCGATGTAGTGTTCAAGGAGCGCACCTCGCTGGTGTTCAAGACCATGCAGGTGGTGCGCTTCTTTGATGAGTCGCGTAATACCTTGGTTTATCTGGTCTACAGCGATCGCGTCATCGAGGGTAGCCCGCAGAATGCGGTGACGGCGATTCCGATTTTGCCTTGGCCGGTTGCGCCGTAACTTGCGCATCGGCCCATCCTTCGCGAGTGGGGCAAAATTTGGGCATAAAAAAACCGGCGCTAGGCCGGTTTTTTCAAGAACCTGCAGTTAGGCTGCAGCAGCTTCGCCGAGGGCCTTGATGTGGCCGTTCAGGCGGCTCTTGTGACGAGCAGCTTTGTTCTTGTGGATGATGCCTTTGTCGGCCATGCGGTCAATGACCGGCACAGCAGCAGTGTAGGCTGTGCGAGCCTTGTCCAGGTCTTTGGCGTCGATGGCCTTGACCACATTCTTGATGTAGGTACGAACCATGGAGCGCAAGCTGGCATTGTGGCTGCGACGCTTCTCAGCCTGAATTGCGCGTTTTTTGGCGGAAGGGCTGTTGGCCACCGTCGAACTCCTCGAAAACTTGGGGGATTGCAAAGCAAATAAGGCCGCGAATCATGCCGACGCGAAGGGCGCTTGTCAAGCCCGGTCGAATGGCTTGAGAAGCTGGTCGGACAGAAGGGCTGCGGCTAAACTCGCCGCCTCTTTTCGTGTCGTAACTGGCCATCGATCCGGCCGGCGCTGAGCGCTCGGTTGATCAATCTCGCTGCAATTCTAGGAAGACAAATGTCCGAAAAAACCGGCAAGGGCGGATTGTTGCGCTCCAGCGCCGTGGTCAGTGTCATGACCCTGCTGTCACGCGTGCTGGGCATGGTACGCGATATGGTCGTCGCCAGCTACTTCGGTTCGGGGGCTGCGGCCGACGCGTTCTTCATTGCGTTCAAGATTCCCAACTTTCTGCGCCGGCTGTTTGCCGAGGGCGCATTCGCTCAGGCGTTCGTGCCAGTGCTTTCGGAATATCGCACCAAGCGCACGCTGCAGGACGTCAAGCAGTTGGTGGATCGCACCGCCGGCATGCTCGGGCTCATCCTTGCCGGGCTGACTGCGCTGGGCGTGCTGTTTGCGCCCTATGTGGTAATGGTCTTCGCGCCCGGCTTTCATGATGATCCGGGGAAGATGCAGCTGGCTGGCGAGCTGCTGCGCATCACCTTTCCCTACCTGATGCTGATCTCGCTGACGGCATTCACCTCCGGCGTACTCAACAGTTACGGGCACTTCGCGGTGCCGGGCTTCACGCCGGTGCTGCTCAATGTCTGCATGATCGCCTCGGCGGTGTTTCTCACGCCCTATTTCGATCAGCCGATCATGGCGCTTGCCTGGGGCGTATTCATTGCCGGTTTCGCCCAGCTGGCCTTCCAGCTGCCGTATGTCGCCAAGCTTGGCCTGCTGCCGCGGCCAAAGGTAAAGCGGGGTGACGAGGGCGTTCGACGCATCATGCTGCTGATGGTGCCGGCGCTGTTCGGTGTCTCGGTCAGTCAGATCAATCTGTTGCTGGATACAGTGCTGGCTTCCTTTCTGCAGACCGGCAGCGTGTCCTGGTTGTATTACGCCGATCGCCTGTCAGAGCTGCCGTTGGGGGCGTTTGGCATCGCGATTGGCACGGTGATCTTGCCGAGCTTGTCGCGCCAGCATGCCGGAGACGATCCAAAGGCGTTCTCCGCAACGGTCGATTGGGCATTGCGCATGGTGCTGCTGGTAGGCGTTCCCGCTGCGCTGGCGCTGGGTATTCTCGCCGAGCCAATGATCGCCAGCCTGTTCTATTACGGCGCCATGAGCGAAGAGGCGGTGGTGCAATCGGCCAGGGCGCTGCAGGCCTATTCTCTCGGCGTGCTGGCGTTCATGCTGATCAAGGTGCTGGCGCCGGGTTTCTTCGCTCGTCAGGATCTGAAGACGCCGGTACGCGTCGCGGTCATTTGCATGGTCGCAAACATGGTAATGAACCTGATCCTGATCTGGCCGTTACAGCATGTCGGGCTGGCGCTGGCGACTTCGTTGTCGTCGATGCTCAACGCTGTGCTGCTGTTCTGGGGGCTGTACAAGGTTGGCGTCTACCGTCCTGCGCCGGGCTGGTGGCTGTTCGGGTTACGCCTGGCAGCTGCCTGTGCGGCGATGGTGGCGACGGTCTGGTGGCTCAACGTGCCGGCGCAGGAGTGGTTCGTCTGGGGCTGGCAGCAGCGAGCGCTGCGGTTGGGGATTCTCGTTTGCGCAGGGCTCGCGGCATTTGCCGCCGGGTTGTTGCTGACCGGGCTGCGGCCGCGGCATTTGCGGCATTGATCGACGATTCACGGGCGGAGCAAACCTGTCCGGGATGCGCGGCACGTGCGTATAATCGGCCACTTTTCAAGCAAGAAGTGCGGTATGCAGCTGGTTCGAGGCCTTCACAATCTGCGACCCCGGCATCGGGGCTGCGTCGCCACCATCGGCAATTTCGACGGCGTGCACCGGGGGCATCAGGCCATCCTGGCGCGGCTGCGCGAGCGTGCGGCCGAATTGGGGCTGCCCAGCTGCGTAGTGATCTTCGAGCCGCAACCGCGTGAATTCTTTTCGCCGGACAAGGCGCCGGCGCGGCTCACCCGCCTGCGTGAAAAGCTGCAGCTGTTGAGCGAGCAGGGCGTCGATCTGGTGTTGTGTCTGGCCTTCAATCGCCGCCTGCGAGAGCTGAGTGCCGCTGAATTCGTCCACGCCACGCTGGTGGAAGGGTTGGGTGTACGGCATTTGGAAGTCGGTGACGATTTCCGTTTCGGTTGCGACCGCGCCGGCGATTTCGACTTCCTGCTCAAGGCCGGCGCGGCCGAAGGCTTCTCGGTCGAGGCCGCCACCACCATTGAGGTGGACGGCGAGCGGGTCAGTAGCACGCGGTTGCGTCAGGTGCTGGCGGAGGGTGACCTGGCCTGCGCCGAAGCGCTGCTCGGCAGACCGTTCGGTATCACCGGCCGGGTCATGCACGGGCAGAAACTGGGCCGGCAGCTCGGCGCGCCGACCGCCAATGTCCAGCTCAAGCGTCGCAACACGCCGCTGAGTGGCGTGTTCCTGGTCAGTTTCGAGCTGGACGACAAGTCGCTTGCCGGTGTCGCCAACATCGGCATGCGACCCACGGTCGAAAGTGACGGTAAACCACACTTGGAAGTGCATCTGCTCGATTATCAGGGCGACCTGTATGGGCGTCTGGTGCAGGTCACCTTCCATCGCAAGCTGCGCGACGAGCAGCGTTTCGCCTCGCTGGAGGCGCTCAAGACGGCGATCGAAGCCGACATCGCCGCTGCCCGCGATTACTGGCGGGCTTCACCCCTCATGACGAGTCAGGACTGAAATGACCGATTACAAAGCGACCCTCAATCTGCCGTCCACGGCATTTCCGATGAAGGCCGGTCTGCCACAGCGCGAGCCGGAGATTCTGCAGCGCTGGAACAGCATTGACCTGTACCGGAAGCTGCGGCAGATCGGCGAAGGTCGCCCGAAGTTCGTCCTGCACGATGGCCCGCCGTATGCCAACGGCAATATTCACATTGGCCACGCGGTGAACAAGGTGATCAAGGACATGATCGTCCGCTCGCGCACCCTGGCTGGTTTCGACGCGCCCTATGTGCCGGGTTGGGATTGCCACGGTCTGCCGATCGAGCACAAGGTCGAGACCACCTTCGGCAAGAACCAGCCGGCCGATCTGACCCGCGAGCGCTGCCGTGCCTACGCGGCCGAACAGATCGAAGGGCAGAAAGCCGACTTCATCCGCCTCGGCGTCCTGGGCGACTGGGACAACCCCTACAAGACCATGGATTTCGCCAACGAAGCCGGTGAGATCCGCGCCCTGGCGAAGATGGTCGAGGGCGGCTTCGTCTTCAAGGGCCTGAAGCCGGTGAACTGGTGCTTCGACTGCGGTTCGGCGCTGGCCGAGGCGGAGGTCGAATATCAGGACAAGAAATCCGATGCCATCGACGTCGCCTTCGAAGTCGAGGATGCCGACAAGCTGGCTGCTGCGTTCGGTCTGCCGAATCTGGCCAAGCCTGCCAGCATCGTGATCTGGACCACCACGCCCTGGACCATTCCGGCCAACCAGGCACTGAACGTGCACCCCGAGTTCGTCTATGCGCTGGTCGACACCGGCGAGCGCCTGCTGGTGCTGGCCGAGGAACTGGTCGAGTCCTGCCTGCAGCGCTACGGTCTGGCTGGTGAAATCATCGCCCGTTGCGAAGGCAAGGTGCTGGAGCTGATCCGCTTCCGTCATCCGTTCTACGAGCGCTTCGCCCCGATCTACCTGGCCGATTACGTGGAAACCGGTGCCGGTACCGGTATCGTCCACTCGGCGCCGGCCTACGGCGAGGACGACTTCCGCTCCTGCAAGCACTACGGGATGGAGAACGACGACATCCTCGGCCCGGTGCAGAGCAACGGCGTCTACGTCTCCGACCTGCCGTTCTTTGGTGGCCAGTTCATCTGGAAAGCCAACCCGGCTATTGTCGAGAAGCTCGCCGAGGTCGGCGCGCTGCTCAAGCACGAGTCGATCCAGCACAGCTACATGCACTGCTGGCGGCACAAGACGCCGCTGATCTACCGCGCCACCGCGCAGTGGTTCGTCGGCATGGACAAGGTCGCCCACGACGGCAGCTCGCTGCGTCGCCGCGCGCTGGACGCCATTGAGCAGACCCAGTTCGTCCCGGCCTGGGGCCAGGCGCGTCTGCATGGCATGATCGCCGGCCGCCCGGACTGGTGCATCTCGCGCCAGCGCAACTGGGGCGTGCCGATCCCGTTCTTCCTGCACAAGGAAAGCGGCGAGCTGCATCCGCGTACTGTCGAGCTGATGGAGGAGGTCGCCCAGCGCGTCGAGCAGCAAGGCATCGAAGCCTGGTTCAAGCTGGACGCCGCCGAGCTGCTGGGCGACGAGGCCGCGCAGTACGAGAAGATCAACGACACCCTGGACGTCTGGTTCGATTCCGGCACCACCCACTGGCATGTGATGCGCGGCTCGCACCCCATGGGCCACGAAAGCGGCCCGCGTGCCGATCTCTATCTGGAAGGCTCCGACCAGCATCGCGGCTGGTTCCATTCATCGCTGCTGACCGGCGCGGCCATCGACGGTCATGCACCGTACAAGGGCCTGCTGACCCACGGCTTCACCGTGGACGAGAACGGCCGCAAGATGTCCAAGTCCCTCGGCAACGTCATCGCGCCGCAGGAAATTACCGACAGCATGGGCGCCGACATCCTGCGTCTGTGGGTCTCGGCCACCGACTATTCCGGCGAGATGGCGGTATCCAAGCAGATCCTGCAGCGCAGCGCCGATGCCTACCGTCGTATCCGCAACACCGCACGCTTCCTGCTCTCGAATCTCGACGGCTTCGATCCCGCGCAGCACATGGTGCCGAATGATCAGCTGATCGCCCTGGACCGCTGGGCCATCGACCGCGCACTGCTGCTGCAGCAGGAGATCGAGGAGGCCTACACCACCTATCGCTTCTGGAACGTCTACCAGAAGGTGCACAACTTCTGCGTGCAGGAGTTGGGCGGCTTCTATCTGGACATCATCAAGGACCGCCAATACACCACTGGTGCGGACAGCCTGCCGCGTCGCTCCTGCCAGACCGCGCTGTATCACATCGCCGAGGCGCTGGTGCGCTGGATCGCGCCGATCCTGGCCTTCACCGCCGAGGAAATCTGGCAGTACCTGCCAGGCGAGCGCAACGAATCGGTGATGCTCAATACCTGGTACACGGGCCTGACCGCGCTACCACAGGACGCCGAGCTGGATCGCGCTTTCTGGGACAAGGTCATGGCGGTCAAGACCGCGGTGAACAAGGAACTGGAAAACCAGCGTGCGGCCAAGACCATTGGCGGCAATCTGCAGGCGGAAGTCACGCTGTATGCAGAAGGCGCGTTGGCTGCGGAGTTGGCCAAGCTGGGCAACGAGCTGCGCTTCGTGCTGATCACCTCTGCCGTCGATATCGCACCACTGGCTCAGGCCCCAGCCGAGGCTGTGGAGAGCGAGCTGGCCGGCCTCAAGCTGGTGGTCCGCAAGACCGGGCATAGCAAGTGCGGTCGTTGCTGGCACCATCTGCCGGACGTTGGTACGCATGCCGAGCATCCGGACATCTGCGGTCGCTGTGTGGAGAATATCGAAGGCGCTGGTGAGGTTCGTCACTATGCGTGATGTGCGCCGGACGATCAGCGAGCCGGAGGCTGTGCAATGAGTGCGCGTTTCGGTCGGCTCGCCTGGCTGTGGCTCAGTGTGCTGGTGATCGCCTTCGATCAGGCGACCAAACACTACTTTGAGGCCAACTTCAGCCTGTACCAGAAGGTCGACGTGATTCCGGGCTACTTCGCCTGGACGCTGGCCTACAACACGGGGGCGGCGTTCAGCTTCCTTGCCGATCATGGCGGCTGGCAGCGGTGGCTGTTTGCGGTGATCGCAGTTGGCGTCAGTGTCGTGCTGGTGGTCTGGCTGAAGCGGCTGAAAGCAAACGAAACCTGGCTGGCAGTAGCGTTGGCGCTGGTGTTGGGCGGCGCGCTGGGCAATCTCTATGATCGCGTGGTGTTAGGCCATGTAGTCGATTTCATTCTGGTGCATTGGCAGAACCGCTGGTATTTCCCCGCGTTCAATATCGCTGATAGCGCCATCACCGTCGGTGCCGTCATGCTGGCGCTGGACATGTTCAAGGGCAACAAGACCGGAGAAGCTGCAAATGACTGAACAGCGCATTGGGCCGGACAAGGAAGTCACCCTGCATTTCGCGCTTGGCCTGGAAACGGGCGAGCTGGTCGACAGCACGTTCGATAAGAAGCCAGCAACCTTCAAGGTAGGTGATGGCAACCTGCTGCCAGGCTTTGAGCAGCAGCTCTACGGGCTGAAGGCCGGTGACAAGCGCACCCTGCAGATTGCTCCGGAGCAGGGCTTCGGCCAGGTCAACCCGCAGAACGTGCAGATCATGCCGCGCAGCCAGTTCGCCGGGATGGAGCTTTCCGAAGGGTTGATGGTCAGCTTTCAGGATGCGGCGCGCACTGAGCTGCCGGGCGTGGTGAAGGCGTTCGACGAGAGTCAGGTCACCGTAGACTTCAATCATCCATTGGCTGGCAAGATCCTGACCTTCGAGGTCGAGATCATCGACGTTAAACCGGTGTAACCGGAGCTGGCCAGCCGGGAGGATTGCTTCCCTCCCGCTGGCCGATACAGGGCGTCAGAGAACGCCTGTGCCGTATCGCGTTACACTCACCCGTCATCAAGCCTTCGCGTGCCGAGACTTACCATGCAAATCAAACTCGCCAACCCTCGCGGCTTCTGCGCGGGTGTGGATCGCGCCATCGAAATCGTCAACCGGGCCCTGGAAGTTTTCGGGCCGCCGATCTATGTGCGGCATGAAGTGGTGCACAACAAGTTCGTGGTCGAAGACCTGCGTGCGCGTGGGGCGATCTTCGTCGAAGAGCTGGACCAGGTGCCGGACGACGTCATTGTCATCTTCAGTGCCCATGGCGTCTCCCAGGCTGTGCGGCTGGAGGCGGAGAAGCGTGGTTTGAAGGTTTTCGACGCCACCTGTCCGCTGGTGACCAAGGTGCATCTGGAAGTCGCCAAGTACAGTCGTGATGGGCGTGAGTGCATCTTGATCGGTCATCAGGGCCACCCGGAAGTCGAAGGCACTATGGGCCAGTACGATGCGCGCAACGGTGGCGCGATCTACTTGGTTGAAGACGAGGAAGACGTCGCCCAGCTGCAAGTGCGCGACCCCGAGGCGCTGGCCTTTGTCACCCAGACAACGCTCTCCATGGATGACACCAGCCGTGTCATCGACGCGCTGCGCAGCAAGTTCCCGAGCATCGGTGGTCCACGCAAGGACGACATCTGCTACGCCACCCAAAACCGTCAGGATGCGGTCAAGCAACTCGCTGACGAATGTGATGTGGTGCTGGTCGTAGGCAGCCCGAACAGTTCCAACTCCAACCGCCTGCGCGAACTGGCAGAGCGTATGAGCACACCGGCTTATCTCATCGACGGCGCCGAAGACCTTAAGCGCGAATGGTTCGAGAACATCGAGCGTATCGGTATCACCGCCGGTGCATCAGCCCCTGAAGTGCTGGTGCGTGGAGTGATCGAGCGGCTCAAGGAGTGGGGCGCCAGCGGCATGGATGAGCTGGAGGGCCGCCCAGAGAACGTGACGTTCTCGATGCCGAAGGAGTTGCGGTTAAAGGCTGTCTGACAGCCTCGTAAATAAAAACGCCCGGCGATGCCGGGCGTTTTCGTTTCAGCCGCTTAGCGTTTCCAGCATTCGGCCAGGGTCATGCCTGTTTTCTGCCCTTTGGCGCCCGTGTTGGCCAGCGTCAGGGTTCCACATTTGTCGTTGGTCATGCTGCCCGTCGGTACGGCTTGCAGCACGTAAGCAGTGGCGGACGTGCTGGCCTCGACAAGCTCGATGTCGTAAGTCTTGGTTCCGCCGTCCCGTGGAGCTTGGCTAAATGGCAGGTCGGGCTCGTCGCCATCCCCGTCGACATAGCGGCCGTTGGCTGTGTAGTAACGCTCCATGAAATGCGCCAACTCCATGAGCGCCGTCTCAGCGTCCGCACGCTTGGCATTGCGCACATACTCCTGATAGCTCGGATAGGCGACTGCAGCGATGATGCCGATGATCGCGACGACGATCATCAGCTCAATCAGCGTGAAACCAAAGCTCGCCTGACGGTTGGATTTGTAAAGTTTCAAAGGTTGCTCCTCACTTCATGCCACGACAAGCGGTTGGAATCGCTGTTATCTCCCATGACCTCGATGCAAACCGGGGTCACACCATCCGAGTCGGTGCTGGATGCCGAACTGGCATAACACAGATAACGTTTCCCTTTCTTCTGGTCGTTCAGGCCGATAGTGCCCTTTACCGCGCCCTCATCGGGGTCCGCTACGCCGCTAACTGGAACCTTTGTGCCGTCATCAAGCTTGATGTAATCACTTTCATCGATTTTTCCATCACCGTTGTAGTCGAAGTACGAGTAGACGAGGCGGCTGCCGGTTGCCAGATCCAGGCTCATGATCCAGCTCGTTCCGCCGGGGAGGCAGGGATCTGCCGCTGGTATCAGGGTGCTGAATGTTACTCGGTTGCCGCCTAGCTGAGCTTGGGAGATGACTCGCTCTCCCTTGGGACCTGGTCCTTTTCTGGACTTCTTCCACTGCAAGTCCAGATACCAGCCGAGATGGCGGTCCTCAAGCGTGTTCTGGCTGACTGCACGGCCGTTAAGCTCTGTACCGGTAACTTCCTTGAGGATTTCCTGCTCGAGCAGGTTGCCGCGGCCGTCAATTGATGTGCCGCTATCGATGATGCCGTAGAACGATTGGACCTGAGGAGATTCAGGTATTTCGTTATCGGTTGTCTGGTAGAAGCTACCGGTGCCGAATACCAGCATGATCTTTCGGTCCTTGGTATAGGCCGCATCCAGCGGAGCCGTAATCGGCTGGCGAGCCCCGCTGCTATCTTTCGCGATGAACAGTGGGGTGATGCTGCCTCCGGCTTTCAAGCTGGATGGGGCGTCCCAGTTGCCGGTGCTCGTGCTGTTCGTGTCCAGCCGCCAGACATTGCCGTTGGTATCGGCAACGTAGATTCGATCAGCGACGCGGTCATTGTCGAGGTCTACGACCAGAGGCGATCCCAGGTCTCCGCTGTTAGGCAGCTCGAAGCGCTTCAGAACGCTGCCGTCGGCTGCATCGAGCAGCCATACATAGCCACTGGTCGTGCTGGTGGGGCGGTCATAGCCGCTCGTGACAACCACGCCGAATTTGCCGTTGTAAAGCGGAACCAAGCTTGGGCGTCCAAGGCTATAGCCCATTTCCGGATGAGTGAACTCCCAGAGCACGCTGCTGCTCGACATGCTCTCTGGATTGGAAATGTCGAGCGCGAAGATGCTTCGGCCCCCCGCGCCAGACGATCCTATGACCAGGGTCTTCCACGCATTGCCGACCCAGGCGTCACCGATGCGCGGAGTGCCGTCGACATAGTAGCGGTGCGAATAAGTAGGGTCGGTAAGCTCGTAGAGTTCATCGATCAGGTCGTTCGGCACGTAGGCAAACAGCTCCTTGCCCCCGTTTGTGCCCAAACTGGCATTAAATCCATGCAACATCCCGTCGTTAGCGCCCACCACGACCAGTGGGGGGCGATTTTGGTAGCTACTGGAGGCGCGGAAAGTGGTATAGGCGCTTTTAGCTGCGGCGGTGAAACCAGCGGTTTCCGGCAGTTGCGAATAACCGAAGTTCTGCTTGTGGATGTACTGTGGGTCCGAGTTTGCGATATCGCCAAGACGACTGCCACGCTGACGGAACGGGTTGTTCGGTGCGGCGTCGGTGCGCTCCATGGTGCGGACGCCGCGAATGAAGGCAAGCCGATTTTGACCAACCTCTTCAGTGGTCAACGTTCCTCCAACTGTCGTTCTCAAGGCGTCTTGCTGGGCAGAACTCAGTTGGTCCCAGGAAAAGGTGCGACCCGTGGTGGAAATCAGCGCGCCCGATGTTGTATCGATCGTTGGTGGTAGGGATGTAAGGATGCTGCGATCCGACATCTCCTCATCAGTCAGTGCGTCGAGCTTCTCTGCTGCCTTCCAGGTTGGAGTCTCGCTGACCTTGCCGTTGCTGGCCACAGCCTTGGCCAACAGATCTCCGCTCCAATCCGCACTGTCGAGCATTGACTGAAAGACGACAGTGTCTGTTTCGAGTTTGGTGGAGTTGGTGGAAAGAGCTGCGGTGGTGCTACTCACGTCTTTGGCGATTTTGGCAAAAGCTGCTTTCAGGCTTTCCACCATGCGGGTTGCATCGCTCGCGACATAGAAGTTGTCGGGGCGCTTGTCGTTTGTGGGGTCGAGTGTTTCACCATTGGTCCACCACCAGGCTTGGTCAATGGTGTCCCCGAACTCGTAATCATCGGGGACCTGAAAACCGCCGTACTTTGCGGCGAGCCAGTATTGGTTTCTCGCTTTTTCCAAAAGCTTTTCGTCTTCCCTCACGTCGACCCAATGGGTGGATATCGTCTGCTTTCCTGCGCGATCTTCACGCAAGTCAGCGGTGTTGGCGTAATACGCTAGACCAGCGATATGTGCTGAGTTGCCTCGGCCAGTGAATTCGCTAGATGCATTCTTATTGATGCCTTCTAAATCAAAAACCTTTTGAGTGAGCTCTTGTACGTTTAGCGGATCGCCTGTTACCGGTAGATCCCGGTCTTCATGGCTGTTAACGTCTCCAATTCCAAGAATTACGTTTTTTTGGCAGGAATATTGGATTGGGTCTGTCCAGTTGGTGATTACTGGGAACTTGTCTCGTTGTGCCTCGTCAGTAATTTTTGAATACGCCGCAACGTCACCAAGGTTGCGAAAATAGCGAAGCGCGGCATAGTAGAGCTCGCTTACAGGGTCGTTGGACTTGTGTCGATTGGTGAGTTCACCAAATTTGTTTATATAGTTGATTACTCCGCTATTTCCTACGCTGTCATTTCTGGGGTTTACATAGAAAATTCCTGTCTCATCGGACCACTCTTTGAGCTCGTTCGGTAACTCATTTGGTGTTCCCGGCTCTCGTTTTGTCTGACCTACGTAGCCCTGTGGGGCTCGCATTACACCGCCGTTACGTGTGTTGCCATTCTCATTGAGATAACTAAATACACTGTAGCGAATGTCCTTTGAGTATTGCTGAATCAAGCCTTCCGGTTTCCAAAGGTTTTCTCCGTATTTAGTGCAATTGCTTTCTAGGAGCCCTTTTTTACAAACTTCTACTCTTACGGTAAAGTGCTTGGTTACCGTCTTGTTATCGCTGCCACTGTATGTGAAGCGTACTGTTTTGTTTTTCTGAAAGTCATTGCTGCCGCTGGTAACGGAGCTGGTGAGCGTAACGCTGCCAAATGGTGTTGTTTTATTGGCATTTGTTGCATCAATCGTGCGGTTTCCGAAGTAATTGCTGCTATTCCCTCGAGTGGCCTTCTCGAGAATAGTCATTGAGGTTGTGTCAACCACACGGTAGCCGCCTGTCAGCGCTTTGCGAAATGGATCAATTGTCTGGGTGGTCGCCCAATTCAGATAGTTTCCACTCCATTTTGCGTTGCTGTTGCCGGAGCAGTCGCGCGCGCTGTTCATTTCTGATACAGGCGTGAAGTAACCACCGCCGTTCTCTTTAGAAATGGTGCCAAAAAAAACGTGGTTAAACTCCTCTTCAATAAAGCTATAACACTTTCCAGAGTCAAAATAACCAGTGTAGGTAGAGGTGTTATTGTAGGCGCCAAGATTAGCCACGCTGATTACAGTCGGGTGTTCTACTGAGGGTACCAATGCAAGGTTACCCGGCACGTTGCCGCCGCCAAGCAGCAATGGTGTTTGTGATACATCCGCGGTTGCTTGGCTGACACCAAGTGTCCAGCACAGCGCGGTTACGGCCAGCAACAACGGGCGCCACGTAGTGGCGAAGCCGGTCCTGGGCATGTGGCGATGATTGAGCGGCATCATGTCACTCCTCTACGAAATACAGGGAACGAAGAGTTACCTTCGAGTCCGGGCTGGCACCGGTGCCGGTTGCCTCTATGCGCACCAGAACAAAATCGAGAATCAGCGACTCCCCGGCGGCGAGCGAGTCGCCTCCGGCGGTCGTCGGGTTGACCATGTTCTGCATGTCGAGCTGCCCCGGATGAGGCAGGCGGGTAATTGTGTAGGTCGGGGCCTTATAAACCTCGCCTTTGAAGTCAGTAAATGTCACCACCTTCGGAGGTGCGAAAGTATTTCCATTCATGTTATTAATTGGATACTTATTGTCATTAATAAGGTTGGCGTAATCCGTTTTGACTTCCTGTTCTGCAAACCGAAGCGCGGCCTCAGCCGCCTGAAATGCCAGGTTATGGTCACGCATGTTGCCTGCCATGCGTTCCTGAAGATTGGTGTCACGCATCGCTGCCGCTCCGAGGATGGTGAGCAACAACAGCATGATGAGTGCAACGAGCAGGACGGCCCCTCGTTGGCGTGAATGATTGAAAGATCGCTGTTTCATGGCAGACGATTCCGTATGGCCACAGTGGTGGTATAGACCTGTGCGACCCGGTTGTTCTTGATGGTGACCGTGCCGTCATCTTCATAAAGCGCGTATTCGTCGTCTCGCTCGATGTCAGCCGCGGCGGGATATACGAATTTCTGAGGCTCTTCCAGAACGTTGGTTTCGGGGCTGACTGCGATCACGGATATGCGCGCTGAAACAACTTTTCCCCAGTCGCCCTCACCGCTGGCTATGAGATTGTTTGTCCCGGCTTTCACGTACTCATCCGCCAGCCGGTCACCGTCCTTGTCAATGCCGTAGGTGATCTGCATTTCGATAATGCCTTCGACCAGCTCTTCGGTAGCAGGGCTTGGGCTGAGGACTCGACGATAAAGGGAAGGTGGACGGTCGTCATTATCCCGAATGAAGTAGGTATGGCTTCGTAATACATGTGCGGTGAATTTGGAATTATAGGCTTGGCTCATGCCTGCCTTTGTGTTTCCTGGGGTTTCATTGCCGCCACTTGTCTGAAAAGTGCTTGCATTATTATTGTTTGTGTTTTGGAAAATGTCGCAGCCTGTGGAATTTGCGACCAGAACAATCTGCCCGCTATATGCGCCAGTCTCCCCTTTGACATTCAAGTTTCCGGCTCCGGCGCTGTTTGTTCCGTTTGGTTCGAACTCCATGCCGTCGCCTGCATACTTGACAATAAATGAATCGGTGTCGGTGCGTGTAGTGTTGGAGTCAAAAAAAATTGGTTCCTCGTTGTCCCAGCCTTGAATTGCTGGTGTTGTGCTATATGCATTCTTTTCGTCTGCTGTAAGTCCGTTCTTGTTTGACGATAAATCCAACTGGTTAAAAGGCTCACTTAAACATTCGCCCTTGTAGCCTGCTTGGCGGATATCGAATTTCATGAACTCAGTTGCGAAGCGGCCCGCTTCCTGGACGCGGGCAACTGCCGTATTGGTTCGGTACATATCCTTGCTGGAAAGGAAAACCTGCAAAACACCGCCGAGCAAAATCAGGCTTATCAGCATGGCGACCATCAGCTCGATGAGCGACAAGCCCATCTGCCGGTTGAGGGAGAGTGATTTCATAGCTGCGTCCGATAGACAAAGGTTTCGCGGTCGTCGTCATCAGCTGCCTCGATGCGCCCGCGATTATCGTTCCACTCGATGGAGATCGTGAAAATTCGGCCGTTGCGCACGACACTTCCCTGAGCATCGGACGAAAGAAGGCACGAGAGGGAGTTCAGCCACTCAGCCACATCCTTCTTCGCAATCGATCCGCTAGGGGAAAGATCCGGGTCGCAGGCCTGGTTCTGCAGCGCAATGTCGTAAACGCCATTGAGCGCATCGGCGCGGTTGGCGCGCATGCGATCGATGATGTCGTACGCAAGCACCGTTGCCTGCGATCGATAGTAGGCGCTCTGGTTACTCTTCAACGCGGTCATCTGCATGCCCGCCAGACCGAGCAGGCCGATGGAAAGAACCAGCATGGCGACGAGCACCTCAATGAGTGTTGCACCGCGCTGGTCGGCAGAGGGTGATGGGGGGCGTCTCATGGGCACGTTCCTTTTGCGCTCGTCACTCGTCCTGTTGCGGTCAGCGCGATGCTGTATTGGGGCTTGCCGGTGCAGTTGGAAAAGGCAACGGTGAAGGTGGTGTCAGCAGCGTTGCTTGCTTTGGTGAGCAAGCCGCTAGGGCGGTAGGTGAGCGTCTCGTTGGGCCCTGTGACGGTGTCCTGGCCGCCGACAGCTTCCCAGACTCGCAGCAAGGCGCCGCCGTTTACCTTAACCAACCATCCGTTACCCCAGTCTGTGGAGTTCGCGCAGGTGTTGCCGTTGCGTCGGCAGATGTCGACGTTAACGCCACGCTTGACCGCTTCGGAGCGAGCGAACTGCAGCGCCGTGGTCAGGTCGTTGGCAATGGTCTGGGTTCGGTTGCTCTGGATGAGGTCTCGGAAAGACGGTGCTGCGATCGCGAGCAGGATCGCCAGGATCGACAACGTGATCAGGAGTTCTATGAGGGTGAAGCCTCGGGAGTACCGCATGGTTCTTCTCGATTGCAAGGTCATCAGATCATCCCGATTTGCCGTTTCGCTTCCCATGCCGCCCGGACGTCCGGTCGGTTTCGAAGACTGTGCGGCATGTTAGGAGCAAAGGTCTTCGGCGGTGGGTGCGGTAAGTCTCGTGCGCCCCGTGATGTTGATCACGATCTTTCTCAGGGCTACTTCCTGGCGGCACAGAATGAAGCTGCCATTGAGGCTGTGGGTGGTCCCGTCGGGTTTGAAGGTCATGTGCCGCTGCTGACGAAAGTTTCGCCATCTCCAGGAATGGTTCGGTGAAACACTGGTGACGCGTAATGGGACGTCGTCCGCTTCGTTGAATGCGCCATTGCCGTTGATATCGTCGAATATGAGAACCTGGCCGCTCCAATCTTTTAAGCCATCACAACCTGAAGCTCCGGCACAGATGCTGACTGGGCGCCGGCTTGTTATCGCCCGGCTGCGTGCGAAGTTGAGGTCAGCCAAGAGCTGGTTGACCTGAGTACGTTGTCTGACGGAGTCGAGGGTGGCAGTGAAGCTCGGTATCGCGATCGCCAGCACAATGGCGAGTACGACGAGGGTCAGAAGCAACTCAATAAGCGTGAAGCCTTGATTCTGGTTCGGCATAGTGCAGTTCCTTTGCAAGTATCATGTTTGCCGTCCTGGCGGTGACGCTTTGTTTCATTCAAGTAATGAAGCACGGCCTTTTTAGACCAGCGCTGCGGTCAGTCCAAGGATAAATGGCTGAAATTGTGAACCTGAGTGCCGGAGGCTGAGTGAAGCAACATGTGATTGTGGTGGGGGGAGGCGTTATCGGCCTGCTGACGGCTTACAAGCTGGCTGCTGCAGGCACGTCGGTGACGTTGGTAGAGGCGTCCGGAACAGGAACCGAAGCCTCCTGGGCCGGCGGCGGGATCGTTTCGCCGCTTTATCCGTGGCGCTACAGCCCGGCGGTCACGGCGCTGGCGCATTGGTCGCAGGATTTCTATCCGCAGCTTGGCGAGCGGCTTCTGGAAGAGACGGGGGTGGACCCCGAGGTGCATGTCACCGGCCTTTACTGGCTGGATCTGCATGACGAGGCGGAGGCGCTGAGTTGGGCTGAGCGTTATGGCCGGCCGCTGACGTCGGTGTCGATGGAGACCGTGCGCCAGGCAGTGCCTTCGCTGGGTGAGGGTTACGAGCGCGCCGTCTACATGGAGGGTGTCGCCAACATTCGCAATCCTCGTCTGTTGCGCGCCTTGCGCGAAGCGCTGCGGCAGCTGCCGAATGTGACTGTGATCGAACAGTGCCCGGTCGAGGGTTTCCTCCGCGATGGTTCGCGTATCGTGGGCGTGCAGACGGCGCAGGGCGAGATGCGAGCGGATCAGGTTGTAGTGGCTGCGGGCGCCTGGAGCGCACAGTTGCTGGCGACGCTGGGGCTGGAGATTCCGGTCAAGCCGATGAAGGGGCAGATGATTCTATTCAAGTGCGCCGAGGACTTCCTGCCGAGTATGGTGCTGGCTAAACGGCGCTATGCGATTCCGCGGCGCGACGGCCATATCCTGGTCGGCAGCACGCTGGAAGATGTCGGCTTCGACAAGACGCCGACCGAAGACGCGCTGGAAAGCCTGAGGGCAACAGCGATCGAGCTGTTGCCCGCGCTGGCCGATGCGCAAGTGGTCAAGCACTGGGCAGGCCTGCGACCCGGTTCGCCGGACGGCGTGCCTTATATAGGACAGGTGAGCGGTTTCGACGGGCTGTGGCTGAACTGCGGGCACTTCCGCAACGGGTTGGTGCTGGCACCGGCGTCCTGTCAGCTGCTGGTCGATCTGATGCTTGGGCAGGCGCCGATCGTGGACCCATCGCCCTATGCACCGGCCGGGCGTATCGCCGCTCAGAAGAGCTGATCGGCCCTTCGCGGTACTACGGTTTCACGAGCAGTCCGGGTTTCATATCCGTCGCCCGGACTCTGTTCTGCTACCAACTCGCATTGCTGGTAAATTAGCCGGCACTTCGGCTCTGCCAGGCAGAGCCAGATTGGCGAGTGAGGTTTGTGTGGCGAAGAAAACCACTTCCCTGGCCGGCCTGAGCGGGCTGGTCTATTCCACCGATGCCGGTCGGCATTGTCCTGAGTGCAGCCAACCGCTGGGTAGTTGCATCTGCAAACAAAGCGTTCTGCCTGACGGCGACGGTATTGCGCGGGTGCGCCGCGAGAGCAAGGGCCGAGGCGGCAAGACGGTGACGACCATCAGTGGCGTTCCCTTGCCCGAGACCGACCTCAAGGAACTTGCCAGCGCGCTGAAACGTCGCTGCGGCACGGGTGGTGCGCTGAAGGATGGCGTCATCGAGATTCAGGGTGATCACGTTCAGCTGCTGATCGACGAGCTGAGCAAACGTGGCTTCAAGGCCAAGAAGTCCGGTGGCTGAGCACCGATGTGACACCTCCACCGATTTTCACCATTTTCCGCATATCGGCTGTCGAAGCCGCATAGCCTTCGCCGCGCGGTTCTGCTCGCTGCGAAACACTCAATTTCTTCCGGGAGGCCTTGATGCCTGTACGACGCACACGTAAAGACGACGGTAGCCAGTGGACCGCTGCCGACAGCCGCAGCATCTACGGTATCCGCCACTGGGGCGCTGGGTATTTCGCAATCAACGACCAGGGCAATGTCGAAGTGCGCCCTCAAGGGCCGAGCGGCGAGCCGATCGAGTTCAACGGCCTGATCGAGCAATTACGCGAGGCGGGGCTGTCGCTGCCGTTGCTGGTGCGTTTCCCCGGCATCCTGCAGGACCGCGTGCGGCGCCTGACCGGTGCCTTCGATGCCAACATCGAGCGCATGGAGTACGCCGGCAAGTACACCGCGTTGTACCCGATCAAGGTCAACCAGCAGGAAGCGGTGGTAGAGAACATCATCGCCACGCAGAACGTTTCCATCGGCCTGGAGGCCGGCTCCAAGCCGGAGCTGATGGCGGTGCTGGCACTGGCGCCGAAGGGCGGCACCATCGTCTGCAATGGCTACAAGGATCGCGAGTTCATCCGCCTGGCACTGATGGGCCAGAAGCTCGGCCACAAGGTATTCATTGTCATCGAGAAGGAGTCCGAGGTCGGGCTGGTGATCGAGGAGGCCAACGAGCTGAAGCTGACGCCGCAGGTCGGCCTGCGCGTGCGCCTGTCGTCGCTGGCATCGTCCAAGTGGGCTGACACTGGTGGTGAGCGGTCGAAGTTCGGCTTGTCTGCGGCGCAGTTGCTTTCGGTGATAGAGCGCTTTCGTGCGGCGGAAATGGATCAGGGCATCCGCTTGCTGCACTTCCACATGGGCTCGCAGATCGCCAATCTGGCCGACTACCGTCAGGGCTTCCGTGAGGCGATTCGTTACTACGCCGAGCTACGGGCGTTGAACCTGCCGGTGGATTACATCGATGTCGGCGGCGGTCTGGGGGTCGATTACGACGGTACCCACTCGCGCAATGCCAGCTCGATCAACTACGACATCGACGAATACGCCGGTACCGTGGTCGGCATGCTCAAGGAGTTCTGCGAGGCACAGGGCCTGCCGCACCCGAACATCTTCTCCGAAAGCGGGCGGGCGATGACCGCGCATCATGCGGTGCTGGTCATGCAGGTCACCGACGTCGAGCGGCACAACGATGAGCTGCCGGTGATCGACAACTACGACGAACTGCCGGAGATCGTGCAATCGCTGGCCGACCTGCTCGGACCGACCGACCCGGAAATGGTCACCGAGACCTACTGGCGCGCTACCCACTACATGAGCGAGTCCAGCGCGCAGTACGCCTCCGGCAAGCTGACGCTGGCGCAGAAGGCACTGGCCGAGCAGAGCTACTTCGCCATCTGTCGCCGCCTGTACAACCAGCTGAAGGCCCGCCAGCGCTCGCATCGGGCAGTGCTCGACGAGCTCAACGACAAGCTGGCGGACAAGTACATCTGCAATTTCTCGGTATTCCAGAGCCTTCCGGATACCTGGGCGATCGACCAGATCCTGCCGATCGTGCCGCTGCAGCGGCTGAGCGAGGAGCCGGTGCGGCGCGCTGTGCTGCAGGACCTGACCTGCGACTCGGATGGCAAGATCAAGCACTACGTCGACGAGCAGAGCATCGAAAGCAGCATGCCGGTGCACGAGGTCGCGCCTGGCGAGGAGTACTTCCTCGGAGTGTTCCTGGTCGGTGCCTATCAGGAGATTCTCGGCGACATGCACAACCTGTTCGGCGATACCGACTCGGTGAACGTCTATCAGCGTGAGGACGGCAGCTACTACCACGCGGGCATCGAGACCCACGACACCATCGAGGACATGCTGCGCTACGTGCACCTGTCGCCCGAGGAGCTGATGACCTACTACCGCGACAAGGTTGCCAGCGCCAAGCTGAGCGCCAAGGAGCGCACCCAGTACATCGACGCGTTGCGTCTGGGGCTGACGCGGTCGTCCTATCTGACGCCTTGAGCCGCGAGCCCGGCGTCAGCCGGGCATTACGCCAAAGCCTCGTGACATCAGCGACGCCAGCAAGGGGATCAGCAGGAGTAGCAGCAGCTCCAGGCGGATGGTCAGCTTGACCCACCTGGCGCTGCTGTCCGACATGATCGGTGCCTGGCCTGCGGACAAGGCCGGGCGCCAGCGCAGGAACGTCAGGGTCGGATAGATGGAGAGCACCGCGACCACCACGAACAGGCCGATCTTGGCGTGGAACAGGCTGTTCTTCAGGTAGTAGTCCAGGCCTTTGCCATAGAGGATGGCCCGGGCCGCTCCGCTGGCCAGTACCGCCGCCGCGGTGATACCGAAGGCGATGTCGATACGGAACAGGCTGCGCGCTCGCTCCAGCGTCAGCGGCTGACGGAACAGCTGGTGTTCCAGCAGCAGCAGGGCAAAGAGCAGGAATATCGCCAGAAAATGCAGGTAGGCGGCGATGGCGTAGGCCATGTTCAGTGTCCTTCGGAGTGTGTGGTGCTCGGCGCGCCCATGTTAAACCAGGCTCCGCGGCGCTGCAGGCGCTGAGCGAGCACGCCCAGGCAGACGCCGCGCATCAGCATGAAGCTCAGAAACGCCAGCCACAACCCGTGATTGCCAAGCCCTTGCAGCAGCCAGCCCAGTGGCAGCGTCAGGCCTACCGCTAGGAGCATGCTGTTGCGCATCTCCCGCGCGCGGGTTGCACCGATGAACAACCCGTCGAGCAGATAGCTCCAGACCGCAATCAGCGGCAACGCCGCCAGGTAGGGCAGGTAGATCAGCGCGGTCGCGCGGACCTTGGGAATGTCGGTCTGCAGCTGGATAAATAGGTGGCCGCCAAGCAGGAAGAACAGGCCGAAGGCGACGCTGGCCAGCAACGACCAGCCCCCGGCGACCACCATCACTCGCTGCAGTGCGTCGCGGTTGCGGGCACCGATGGCATGCCCGGCCAAGGCTTCCACGGCATGAGCCAATCCATCGAGGGCGTGCGCGGTCAGCAGCAGGCCGTTGAGCAGCAGCGCGTTGGCGGCGACCGTCGCATCGCCTAGCCGCGTGCCCTGTATCGTCACCAGGAAAAACACCAGTTGCAGCGCCAGGGAGCGCAGGAAGATGTCGCGGTTGACCGCCATCAGCGGCCGCCAGCTCAACCAGCGGCGCAGCGCGCGGGTATCGATTCGACCGGGATAGCGGGCCAGCGCGTTGCGGGTGAGCGCCAGGCCGAGCAGCGCGCCGCTCCATTCGGCGATCACCGAGGCGCGTGCGGCGCCGGCCACGCCCCAGTCGAGGCCGAGTACGAACCACAGGTCCAGCGCCACGTTGATCAGATTGGTGGTCAGCAGGATGGCCAGTGGCGCGCGCGCATTCTGCGTGCCGAGGAACCAGCCGATCAGTGCATAGCTGGCCAGCGCCGCGGGCAGGCCGAACAGCCGCGTGTGGAAATAGTCACGGGTGAGTTCGTCCAGTTCGGCCGAGGGCTGCATGAGTTGCAGGGCTATGCCCTTCAGTGGGACGCCTATTACACCTAGCAATAGCGCGAAGCCCAGTGCCAGCAGCAACCCTTGCAGCAGTATCTGGCGCAAAGCAGCGCCGTCTTTGCGGCCGGCCGCCTGGGCGGCGAAGCCCGTCGTGCCCATGCGCAGAAAGCCCATCACCCACACCAGCAGCGTATACAGGCTACCGCCGACCGCCACTGCGCCCAGCTGATGCGCGTGCGGCAGATGGCCGATTACGCTGCTGTCCACCAGTGCGACCAGCGGAACGGAAAGGTTCGACAGGATCATCGGCGCCGCCAGCGCCCACACTTTGTTATGGGTCGGTGCGTGGCGCCAGGCGACGAGCAAGCTGGGCATTACGGGCCTCCGGGACGGCCCGGCACTATACGTGGCATGCAATGAAAGAGGGAAAGTCCGAGCTTTAGGCTGCGCGTCAGTGAATCAACCAGCTCAGCAGCCACAGCCCGAGGAACAGCCAGATCAGCCCGCCGATGATCGAGCCGCGAAAGAACGCGCGGACCGCCGCAACCAGCAACATCAGGCCGATCGCCAGTGCTACCAGGCTGATCAGCGAGCGGTCCATGCCCAGCGTACGCGACAACCCCTCGAGGAAATTGTGTCCGGCCCTGGCAAACAGGCCGAAGAAGTCGCCCAGCGCCTCGACGATGAAACGTATGACCGCGCCCAGCGCCTGTCCCAGCCATTCGAAGAATCCTTCTACCCGCATGTCTCACTCTCCTGAACGTTCGATTGCGGTGCCCAAGCACGGCTCTGGGCATTGGGCTCTCGAGTGCGCCCGAGAGTTCCGAACGGCCGCGCTGCGCTGGAACCACCAGGGCAGGAGGCGGTCGGAATGTCGCTGTGAGTCCTTAGCGCATCATGCGTTCCCGACCTTCATGCAACTGCAACAAGCGCCAGGCAGCCTGCCTACCATTCCCAGAACGAGAAGACCAACGATGCTGGCCATTGCCAGAGCGCGCCTGGAACGAATCAAGACACTGCGCCCGGCCTGGGCCTATGGCTGCGTCTTTTTCGGCCTGCTCTACGTTGTTACCGCCACTCATCTGGACGAGCGGCTGTTCTATACGCTGAAAACCACCTGGCATGAAAGCAGCTGGGAAAGGCACAGCCTCTGGCTACCCGAATACCGGGTGAAGATCGACGCGCTGCCGGTGGCCACGGTGGAAGACAATCTTTCCGGGTTGACCTATGACGAACGCCGCGATCATCTCTGGGGCGTCGTCAATAACCCCGAAGAGCTGCTGGCGCTGGACAAGGATGGCGGCTTCCTCGCGCGCTACCCGCTGCGCGGGTTCCAGGACGTAGAGGGCGTGACCTATCTGGGTGATGACCTGCTGGTGTTGACCGAGGAGCGTAAGCAGTCGCTGGTGATCGTGCAGGTTCCCAGGATTGCCGGTCCGCTGCAGCGTACCGATGCCCGCTCCATTACCCTGGCCCTAAACGACGCGGACAATACCGGTTTCGAGGGCGTCGGGTACGACCGCGCCGGTGATCGCCTGTTCGTGGTCAAGGAGCATTCACCGCGCAAGCTCTACGAGATCCAGGGCATCAAGCGCAGTCTGGCAGGTGGCATGGACATCAAGATCATCGACCGTGAGGCCTGGATCGAGAAGCTGGACATGGCCAGTGATCTGTCCTCGGTGCACTTCGAGGAGCGTACCGGCCATCTGGTGCTGCTCAGCGACGAGGCGAAGATGATGCTGGAACTCGACGCCGAGGGCGAGCTGGTCAGCTTCCGCTCGCTCTGGAGCGGGTTTGCCGGACTCGAGCGCAGCGTGCCGCAGGCCGAAGGGATGACCTTCGATGCACAGGGCAATCTATACCTGGTCAGCGAGCCCAACCTGTTCTACGCCTTCGAGCACGAGTGACGCCCGCCGCGCACCTGCTAGCCGCGCTGGATCAGCCAGACGCCGGCGAAGATCAGCAGCAGACCGGAGACCTTGCCGAAGCTGATGCTGGACTGGCGAAAGCCGGCCCAGCCGAAGTGATCCAGCAGCAAGGCGACGAACAGCTGGCCGGCCAGCAATAGCGCCATGAACAGCAACGCTCCCGTGCGCGGTGCGGCGAAGGCGGCCGTGGCGATGAAAAAGGCCCCCAGCAGCCCACCACACCAGTGCGACCAGTGCAGGCCCTTCAGCGTCTGCAACGCCGGGATATCGCGCTGGACTGCCACGATGACGAACAGTGCCAGCGTGCCCACGGTGAACGAAAGCAGTGCCGCGCCCATCACGTTGCCGAGGTGACGCGCGACCTGGCCGTTGATTCCGGCCTGCAGGGGCAGCATCGCGCCGGCAATGAACGGAAGGGTGAGTAACCACCAGGCAACGGCAGGCATTTCGGATCTCCGGAATCAGGGCGCGACAGTATGGCGAGCCGGGATACGACTCGCCATAGCGGGACAGCGGTTCGCTGTGCTTGGCTCAGTGCGGCGGGTATTGCGACAGCACCCGTGTCACCAGCTCGCGCATGCTACCGGCGCGTTGCTCGGGGGTGCCCTGGCGGTTGCTCAGGGTCTGCTCGGCGCTGCCGCGCCAGACCAGTTTGCCGTCAGCGGCGTCATACAGGTCGATCTGCAACGTGCCGACCTGATAGTCGATGGTGCGGGTGTCGGTGAACATCGGCCCACCCCAGTAGCCGTACCAGGGATTGCCCCAGGCGCCGGAGGTGGTCGTGTACTGCTGGGTGCGCTGGTCGACGATGTACCAGGCCTGCACCTTGAGGTCCGCCGCTTTGCCGGCCGTCGCGGGACGCATTCCCTGCTGATCGAGCTGTTCGGCGATCGCCGCGCGAATGCGTTGTTCGGTGAGGTCGCTTTTGATTCTTGGATCATCAGGTCGATACTGCAACGCCGGTTCCTGCCAGCCCCAGGCCCGATAGGCCGAGAAATCCCGCGTCGGATCAAAATCGCGCTGCACCTGCGGGCCCTGGCAGGCGGCGAGCGCGAAGAGCAGAGGTATAAGCAACAGGCAGCGCAACATGATCGTTCTCCGGGGGTGGAATCTGTTCAGTCTAGGCCTCGGCGCGGTGCTGAGTCTGCATCGCTGTCACGCTCAGCGCGGCGGGTAGTCCGCCAGCGCCCGCTGCACCGCCTCGCGCAGCGCATCCTGCTGCTTGGCGCGGCTACCGCCGCTACGTGCTTCGGCGCGATTGCTCCAGATCGATTGGCCGGAAGCCGCGTCGAACATCTCGATACGCACCGAGAGCACCTCTTCCTCGTAGTTACGCACGATGGGTACGCTCGTCCCCACGCCATAACCTGAGCCGTACCCGTAGCCACCACCGTAGCGGTCTACGCCGACATGCGGGCCGTAATCATCGTAAGTCTGCCGAATGCGGGTCTCCTTGCTGGCGCGGGCGCTGATCAACAGCTCGCCCTTGCGCTCGGCCTGCGCAGGGCGCAAGCCGAGTTGATCGAGCGCGCCGGCGACCATTTCCTGCAGCTCCTCACCGGTGATCGACGCGGTGCCGGCCGGTGGGGCTTGCCAGCTCCAGTTCTGGTAGCTGGAGAAGTCCCGTGGTGCCGCCGGATAGACCGGTGACTGGATCTGCTCGATAGGTGGCGCCGGAGGAATCGGCGCGGATTCGTCGGTATAGGGGTTCTGGCTCTGGCAGGCTGCAAGGCCCAGGCAGAGCACCGGCAGCATGGCGCGGATCGACATCGGTACCTCCCGGTCGGCTCAGAGCGGCCGACACATCCAGTGCAGGTAGCGCCCGAGACCGGCAAATTGTGGATGGCGGCGGTAGGCCAGCTCCATCTCGATCAGTTCGGCCGGCTCGGTGCGGGCCTGGAAATCGGCGGGCATGTAGTCATGGAATACGCGCACGCCACTGGTTGTTTCGACCTGCCAGTGCGGTGCGAGTTGCGCCGCCAGCTCGCGTGGGTCCAGCGGCTGCTGAGGCGTCAGGCTCTGGCGCTCGCCGGCATAGGTCTGGCTGCGCAGCTTCTTGAAATGGCCCTTGAGCAGGTTGCGGTAGATCAACGCGTCGCGGTTGTAGAAGGCCAGCGATAGCCAGCCATCGGCCGATGTCAGGCGATGCAGCACCGGCAGGATCGCCTGGGGCTCGGCCAGCCATTCCAGCACCGCGTGGCAGATCACCAGATCGAAACGGCCCTCGACCTGGCTTTCGACTGTCTGCCAGGGCGCCTGAATGAAGGTTGCCTGCTGGCCGGCTGCGGCAAACTGTTTGCGCGCGCCTTCCAGCATCGGCTCTGCCGGTTCTGCCAGGGTCACATCATGGCCCTGCTGAGCCAGCCACAGACTCATATGGCCGAGGCCGGCGCCGATATCCAGCACCCGCAGTGGCCGTTGCGGCAGGGCTTCCGTCAGGTCGGCCTGCAGCACGGCAAGGCGGATCGCGCCCTTGGCGCCGCCGTAGATCTTCTCGGCGAAGCGCGTCGCCAGCTCGTCGAAATGCCGATCGCTCATCGGGCGAACCGCCGCTCGTTGTCAGCCAGCTTGGCCAGCAGCGCCTGTTCCATATCGATGCCCAGCTCGCTGCACATCAAGAGCAGGTACATGAGGATGTCGCCGACTTCCTGACCGGCATGCTCGAGTTTGTCGGCTGAGAGCTGGCGCGACTCGTCTTCGGTCTGCCACTGGAAGATTTCCACCAGCTCGGCCATTTCCACGCTGGCGGCCATGGCGAGATTCTTGGGGCTGTGAAAGCGCTGCCAGTCGTTCTGATCGCGGATGGCGTGCAGGCGTTGGGTGATCTGTTCGATGTTCATCTGGGAGGGTGGGCGTGTTCGAAAGACGACAAGCTTCCGTCAGCGCGGCAGCGCCCGCAAGGGGCGGATCAGAGACGCCGCACTTTCAGCTCACGCTCGATGGCGATCACGCCGGGACGGTAATCGCCCTGCTCGATGGCGCGGATTGCCTGTTCCAGGGTTTGCTCGGCGATCTGCTGGTGCTGCTGGGAAATCGCATTGACCCGGATCGGCAGGAAATCCAGCAACTGCGCGTCACCAAAGGTCGCCAGCCGCAGCTGCTCCGGCCAAAGCAGATCGCGCTCGCGCAGCGCATCGAAAACGCCTTCCAGCAAGACGTAGGCGGTGGTGATCAGCGCATCGGGCAACGGGCCGCGGTCGAGCAGGGCGAGCATCTTTTCACGGCCGCACGCACGGCTGAACTGTTCGGCCTGCAGGATGCTGACCTGACCGCTGTGCTGCGACAGTGCCTGGCGGAAACCTTCCTCGCGCTGCTGACTGATGGGCAATGCCGGGCGTGCGCTGATCAGGGCGATATGGGCGGCGGCCGGAACTGCCAGCGAGCGGGTAAGCAGGGCGGCCGCTTCACAATCATCGCTGACCACCGAGCAGAAGTGCTCGGCGTCCAGCGCACGGTCGAGGGCGATCACCGGCGTGCCAGCCGCCTGCACCTTGCGATAGCTCTGGTCGTCGGCCGGTAGGCAGCTGGCGACGATCAGCGCATCGCAGCGGCGCGAGCGCAGCAGCTGGATGACCTGGCGCTCGGTGTCCGGCTCGTCGTCGGTGCCGGCGATCAGCAGCTGGTAGCCGCGCTGCCGCGCGCGCTGCTCGAGCAGTTTGGCCAGACGCGCGTAGCTGGGGTTTTCCAGATCCGGAACGATGAAGCCGAGGGTGCGCGACTGCCCTCGACGCAGGCCAGCCGCCTGCTGGTCGAGCTGAAAGCCCTGCTGTTCGGCCACGGCCATCACCCGTTCGACCGTGGCCGCGCTGATACGGCGCTGCGCGGCCTTGCCATTGAGCACATAGCTGGCGGTGGTTACCGAAACGTTGGCGAGGCGGGCGATGTCGGTCAGTTTCAACAGAGGGTCCTGAGACGGGTGGTATGAACTCGGGCTTCTAGAATTACCCAATATTGCGTAATGTGCCAGCTTTAGGTGAAACGTTTCAGCACTGTTTCGGTCTGAAGCGCCAGCCCAGGATTCGGGCAAGGCCGGCGCGACCGTCGGCCACAACAATCGCGAGCCCCGCAGGAGTTCTCCATGCTTGAGTTGAATGCACAGCACATCCACATGCATCAGGCCGCGGCGGACAAGCTAGCGGCGCTGGCCCTGCTGGGTGAAGTTCTGGTCGCCGACGGGCTGGTCGCGCCGGGTTATCTGGACGGGCTGCGTGCGCGTGAAGCGCAGGGCTCGACCTTTCTCGGTCAGGGCCTTGCGATTCCCCATGGCACGCCGGAAACCCGTGATCAGGTGTTCACCACCGGTGTGCGGCTGCTGCATTTTCCGGCCGGCGTCGACTGGGGCAACGGCCAGCTGGTGTATCTGGCCATCGGTATCGCTGCGCGTTCCGACGAACACCTGCGCCTGCTACAGCTGCTGACCCGAGCATTGGGTGAAGGCGATCTGAGCGAGGCGCTGCAGAAAGCCGAAAGTCCGGAAGCCATCATCGACCTGCTGCAGGGTGCGCCACAGGCGCTAGCGCTGGATTGCGAGCTGGTCTCGCTGGGTGTCGCTGCGGATGATTTCGACGAGCTGGCCTGGCAGGGCGTCAAGCTGCTCAAGCGCGCGCAGTGCGTGGAGCCGGGTTTCAACGCCAGTCTGCCGCTTGGCCAGGCGCTGCCGCTGGGGGATGGCCTCTGGTGGCTGAGTAGCGAGCAGGCGGTGCAGCGTCCTGGTCTCGCCTTCGTCACGCCAGCTTCCCATCTCGAGCATCAGGGGCAGCCGCTCAATGGTCTTTTCGTGCTGGCCAGCCTGGGCGAAGCGCATCGGGCGATGCTCGAGCGCCTGTGCAATCTGCTGATCGAAGGCCGCGGGCAGGAGCTGAGCCAGGCGACGTCCAGTCGCACAGTGCTCGAAGCCCTGGGCGGCGAAGTGCCGGCAGACTGGCCGAGTGCCCAGGTGCCGCTCGCCAACGCCCATGGCTTGCATGCGCGTCCGGCAAAGGTGCTGACCGAGGTCGCACAGGCCTTCGCCGGCGAGATCCGAGTGCGTCTGGCTGGTAGCCAGAGCGCGGGCGTGTCGGCCAAGAGCCTGAGCAAGCTGCTGGCGATGGGTTCGCATCGCGGCCAGGTGCTGGAGTTCATCGCCGAGCCCTCGATCGCCGACGATGCGTTGCCGGCGCTGGTCCGCGCGGTGGAGGAAGGGCTGGGCGAGGAAATCGAGCCGCTGCCGGCCGGCGGGGCGCCGGCGGAGCAGCGGGCCGTGCAACTGAATGAGGCAGCCCAGGACGTGCCCGTCTTGCGGGCCGGCGAGCAGGTCATCGGCATCGCCGCCGCGCCCGGCATCGCCATCGGTCCGGTCCTGGTACGCAAGCCGCAGGTGATCGACTACCCCAAGCGCGGCGAGTCTCCGGTGATCGAACTGCAGCGGCTGGATGCGGCGCTGGACAAGGTCCATGCGGAGATCGGCACGCTGATCGATGAGAGTCAGGTCGCCAGCATCCGCGACATCTTCACCACCCATCAGGCCATGCTCAAGGACCCAGCGTTGCGCGAGGAGGTGCAGGTTCGGCTGCAAAAGGGACTGAGCGCCGAAGCGGCCTGGATGGAGGAAATCGAAACTGCGGCGCAGCAGCAGGAGGCGCTCCACGACAAGCTGCTGGCCGAACGTGCGGCCGATTTGCGTGACGTCGGGCGTCGCGTGCTGGCCTGCCTGACTGGTGTGGAAGCCGATCAGGCCCCAGATGAGCCCTACATCCTGGTGATGGACGAGGTGGCGCCTTCGGACGTCGCCACGCTCAATGCCCAGCGGGTCGCAGGCATTCTTACCGCTGGCGGCGGCGCCACTTCGCACAGCGCCATCATCGCCCGCGCGCTGGGCATTCCGGCGATAGTCGGTGCTGGGCCGGGTGTGCTTGGGCTAGCGCCAAACACCTTGCTGCTGCTTGACGGCGAGCGCGGTGAACTGCTGGTCGCCCCAACCGATGCGCAGCTGGACCAGGCCCGCAACGAGCGCGCCACCCGCGAGGAGCGCAAGCGCCTGGCAAATGAGCGTCGCCTGGAGCCGGCCATCACCCGCGACGGCCATCCGGTAGAGATCGCTGCCAACATCGGCGCTGCCGGCGAAACCCCGGAAGCGGTGGCGATGGGCGCCGAAGGCATCGGCCTGCTGCGTACCGAGCTGGTGTTCATGAACCATTCCCAGGCGCCGGATCAGGCGACTCAGGAAGCCGAGTACCGCCGTGTGCTGGAAGCCCTCGAAGGGCGTCCATTGGTGGTGCGTACGCTGGATGTCGGCGGGGACAAGCCGCTGCCGTACTGGCCGATGCCCGCCGAGGAAAACCCGTTTCTGGGCGTGCGCGGCATTCGCCTGAGTTTGCAACGCCCGGACATCCTCGAGACCCAGCTGCGTGCCTTGCTCGCTTCGGCCGATGGCCGCCCGTTGCGGATCATGTTCCCCATGGTCGGCAATATTGACGAGTGGCGCACCGCCAAAGCCATGGTCGACCGCCTGTGCGTTGAGCTGCCGGTAGCTGACCTGCAGGTCGGCATTATGATCGAGATCCCCTCTGCGGCCCTGATCGCGCCAGTGCTGGCGCAGGAAGTCGACTTCTTCAGCATCGGCACCAATGACCTGACGCAATACACCCTGGCCATCGACCGCGGCCATCCGACGCTCTCCGGCCAGGCCGACGGGCTGCATCCGGCTGTTTTGCGTCTGATCGGCATGACGGTCGAGGCCGCCCATGCCCACGGCAAGTGGGTTGGCGTTTGTGGCGAGTTGGCCGCTGATGCATTGGCGGTGCCGATGCTGGTGGGCCTGGGCGTGGACGAACTGAGCGTCTCGGCGCGCAGCATTGCCCTGGTGAAAGCGAGGGTGCGCGAGCTGGACTTCACGACCTGCCAGAGGCTGGCCCAGCAAGCCTTGATGCTGCCCGGTGCCCATGAAGTCCGCGCCTTCGTCGGGGAGCACTGCTGATGGCTCGTGTTCTCACTGTCACCCTTAACCCGGCCCTGGACCTGACCGTGCAGCTGTCCGCGCTGCGCCTGGGCCAGGTCAATCGTAGCGAAAGTCTGCAGGTGCATGCCGCCGGTAAGGGGCTCAACGTCGCGCAGGTGCTGGCCGATCTCGGCCATCAGCTGACCGTCACCGGCTTTCTCGGCGAGGGCAATCCGCAGGCCTTCGAGCAGTTGTTCGCCGCGCGTGGATTTGCCGACGAATTCGTCCGCGTGCCGAGCGATACCCGCAGCAACATCAAACTCGCCGAAGCGGACGGGCAGGTCACCGACATCAACGGCCCAGGGCTGACGGTGAGCGAGGCGCACTGCACGGAGCTGCTGACGCGCCTCCAGCGGCTGGCGCCCGCTCATGACCTCGTGGTCGTCGCCGGCAGTTTGCCGCGTGGCATCGACAGCCAGTGGTTCGTGCAACTGCTGCAGACGCTCAAGAGACTCGGCGTGCGGGTGGCGCTGGACACCAGCGGCGCCGCATTGCGTGACGGGCTGGCCGCCGCGCCCTGGCTGATCAAACCCAACGAGGAGGAACTGGCCGAGGCCCGTGGCGTTGATCTCACCGGCTCTTCGGCGCTGCTGGCCGAAGCGCGGCGGCTGCAAACCGAAGGCATCGAGCATGTGGTGGTTTCGCAGGGCGCTGACGGTGTCAGCTGGTTTTCATCAGGCGCGGCACTGCATGCAAATCCGCCCAGGGTTCGGGTCGTCAGCACCGTCGGTGCCGGCGACT
This sequence comes from Stutzerimonas kunmingensis, assembly GCF_900114065.1. GTDB lineage: Bacteria > Pseudomonadota > Gammaproteobacteria > Pseudomonadales > Pseudomonadaceae > Stutzerimonas > Stutzerimonas kunmingensis. The sequence goes on along the minus strand of NZ_FORS01000001.1, from coordinate 693,828 downwards.
CGCTGCTCGCCGGGATGCTTCACGGTTTGCTGGAAGGCTGGCCGGCAGAGCGCACCCTCACACAGGCCACGGCCATCGCCGCGCAGGCGGTCGGGCAGGTTGGGTTCGGCCTCACCGACACGGCTGAACTTGCGGAGCTTGAAGCTGCGGTGCGCCTGCAGTCGCTCAGCCAATAATTCGAACAAGAGGTGAAGGAATGAATCTTCTCATCGTCACGGCCTGCCCCAACGGAATGGTCACCAGCGTGCTGACTTCACGCCTGCTCGAAGCGGCTGCCCATCGCCTGGGCTGGTCGACCGCCGTGGAAGTCCACGATCCCAAGGCCATCGGTTCGCCGCTGACGCCCGCGCAGATCGCCAATGCCGATCTGGTGGTGGTGGTGAAAACCGGGCCGTTGTCATTGCAGCGCTTCGTTGGCAAGCGCGTCGCCCAGTCCACGCCATCCGAGGCGCTGCTCGACCCGGAAGCCTTCTTGCGCAGTGCCGCGGACACCGCCAGCGAGCTGCAGCAGGCCGACGAAGCGGATGCGGCGCATACCAGCGGCAAGCCCAAGCTGGTGGCCATCACCGCCTGTCCGACCGGCGTGGCACACACTTTCATGGCGGCTGAAGCCCTGCAGCAGGCGGCGATCCGCAAGGGTTATGACCTGCAGGTTGAAACCCGCGGCTCGGTGGGGGCGCGCAATGTGCTCGAAGCCCAGGCCATCGAAGAGGCCGACGTGGTGCTGCTGGCTGCGGATATCGAGGTGGATGTCACCCGTTTCGCCGGCAAGCGCGTATTTCGCTGCGGTACTGGCGTCGCCCTCAAGCAACCCGATGCGACCCTGGATCGCGCGCTGGAAGAAGGCTCGGTGCTCGCTGGAGGCGCCGCTGCCAGCGCAAGTGGTGAACAGAAGGGCGAGAAGGCTGGCGTCTACAAGCACCTGCTGACCGGCGTGTCCTACATGCTGCCGATGGTGGTGGCGGGCGGTTTGCTGATCGCGCTGTCGTTCGTCTTCGGCATTGAGGCGTTCAAGGAGGAGGGCACGCTGGCCGCCGCGCTGATGAAGATCGGTGGCGAAACGGCCTTCCAGCTGATGGTGCCGCTGCTTGCCGGCTACATCGCCTATTCCATCGCGGACCGCCCGGGCCTGGCGCCCGGCATGATCGGCGGCTTGCTGGCCGGCACCCTCGGTGCGGGCTTCATTGGCGGGATCATCGCCGGTTTCGTGGCGGGCTACGCGGCCAAGGCAGTGAGCCGCTGGATTCCATTGCCGGCCAGTATCGAATCGCTCAAGCCGATCCTGATCATTCCGTTGCTGGCGAGCCTGGTAACTGGTCTGGTGATGATTTACGTGGTCGGCACACCGGTGGCGAAGATGCTCGCCGGGCTCACCGAATTCCTCGACACCATGGGCACCTCCAACGCCATCCTGCTCGGGCTGCTGCTCGGCACCATGATGTGCGTCGACCTCGGCGGACCGGTGAACAAGGCCGCTTATGCCTTCTCCGTCGGGCTACTCGCGTCCCAGAGTTACGCGCCGATGGCCGCCACAATGGCAGCGGGGATGGTGCCGCCAATCGGCATGGGCATTGCCACGCTGATCGCCCGACGCAAGTTCGCGCAGACCGAGCGCGAAGCCGGCAAGGCCGCGCTGGTGCTGGGCTGCTGCTTCATTTCCGAAGGCGCGATTCCGTTCGCTGCGAAAGACCCATTGCGGGTGATTCCGGCCAGCATCGCCGGTGGTGCGCTGACCGGCGCGCTGTCCATGGCCTTCGGCGCAAAGCTGCTGGCGCCCCATGGCGGGCTGTTCGTGCTGCTGATCCCCAACGCCATCAATCACGCGCTTCTGTATCTGGCTGCAATCCTCGCCGGCAGCTTGGTAACCGGGGTGATCTACGCAGGAATCAAGCGGCCTGAAACGCAGCCGCTCAGTGTCGGGGCGACGGCGTAAGCGGTCGCCAAACGGCTGAACTAAAGCCCCGCCTATCGTATCCACTACAAGCTGGCGAGACTTTGTGTCAGAAAGTTTCGCCAGCTTTTTGCTTTTTGTTTTGAAGATGAATTGGCTGGAGAGCGTTGCATGAGTATCGATTACGGGCCGCGGCCCATGCGCATCACCCTGACCGCCGTGGTGGTCCTGCTGCTGGGGGCGCTGATGGCGGTCGGCGGCGGCTACCTCGCGATGTTGGGTGGCTCCTGGTACTACCTGCTGGCTGGTATAGGGCTGTTAGGCGTGGCCGGGCTGTTGTTCGCTCGGCGTCGCGCCGCGATCTGGCTCTACGCGGTGCTGCTGCTGGCGACGTTGGCGTGGACGCTGTACGAAGTCAGCTTCGACTGGTGGCAGTTGGCGCCGCGAATCGACCTCTGGTGCATCCTCGGGCTCTGGCTGATTCTGCCTTTCGTCAATCGCTACGTCGGCGATCGGCTGGTCTGGCGTGATGGCGCCAGCGGCCTGCTTGGCTTGGGGCTGCTGGCCGGCGCGCTGATCGCCGGGTACTCGCTGACCCAGGATTATCACTCGATCACGGGTGAATTCAGCGACGCGCAGATGCAGGGCTCGAATCCCGAGGGGCAGGCCGGTCGGGTTGCCGGCGAATGGAAAGCCTACGGCGGCTCCGACCGCGGCGATCGTTATTCGACGGCCGATCTGATCACGCCGGACAACGTCGGCAAGTTGAAAAAGGCCTGGGAGTTCCACACCGGTGACCTGTCCGGCGAGGGTGACCCCGGCGAGATCACCTATCAGGTGACGCCGTTGAAGGTTGGCGACAATCTGTTCATCTGCACGCCGCACAGCATCGCCATCGCCGTCGATGCCGACAGCGGTGAGGAGCGCTGGCGCTTCGATCCGAGCATCAACCGCGATGCCGAGTACTACCAGCACATGACCTGCCGTGGCCTGGCCTTCCATGACGCCAACGCCTACGGGCCCGCAGCGACGGCACCGTCCGACCAGCCCGTAGCGCGTTGCGCGCGGAGGCTGTTTTTGCCGACCAACGACGGCACTCTGGTCGCGCTGGATGTCGAGGACGGCAAGCCCTGCGAGGACTTCGGCAATGCCGGCGTGGTGGATCTGAAGGCTGGACTCGGTGAGGACGCTTTGGGCGTTTACCTGCCGACTTCACCACCGGTGGTGACCGAGAAGCTGGTCATCGTCGGCGGCTCGATCACCGACAACGGCGCGGTGGATTCACCCGGCGGCGTGATTCGCGCCTACGACGTGCGCAGCGGCGAGCTGGTATGGAATTTCGACCCGGGTAACCCGGACGCCACAGAGCCCTTGCCACCCGGCGAAACCTACGTGCGCAGCACGCCAAACTCCTGGACCATCGCCACTGCCGACGAGTCGCTGGGGCTGGTCTACATCCCCACCGGCAACCAGACCCCGGACCAGTGGGCGCAGCCGCGCACGCCGGAGTCCGAGCGTTTCACCGACACCCTGGTGGCGCTGGACCTGGCGACCGGCCAGGTGCGCTGGGAATTCCAGACCGTGCACCATGACCTCTGGGACCGCGACCTGCCATCGCAGCCGACGCTGGTGGATATCGAAGGGCCACAAGGCCAGGTGCCGGCCATCATCCAGCCGACCAAGCGTGGCGATCTGTACATCCTCGACCGCCGTACCGGCGAGCCGATCGTGCCGGTGGAAGAGATGCCCGTGCCCCAAGGCACTGACTACGGCGAGTTCACCGCGCCGACCCAGCCCGCATCGGCCGTCAGCTACGCCCCGCAAGAACCGCTGCGCGAGCGCGACATGTGGGGCGGTACGCCGCTGGATCAGATGATGTGCCGCATCCAGTTCCGCAAGCTGCGTTACGAGGGCGACTTCACGCCGCCGTCGGAGCAGGGCTCGCTGATCTATCCGGGTAACGTGGGTACTTTCAACTGGCCATCGGTGGCGGTCGATCCGAGCCGACAGCTGTTGTTCGGCGCGCCGAATTACCTGGCCTTCATCTCTACGATGGTCAAGCGCAGCGAGGTCGACCCCGATGAGCGTACCGGCGGCGGTGAGACTGGCCTGCAGCCCAATCTGGGGGCGCCGTATATGGTGCGGCTGGAGCCGTTCATGTCGGTGCTCGGCCTGCCGTGCCAGACGCCGCCATGGGGCTTCGTCACCGCGCTGGACCTGCGCAGCATGAAGAAGGTCTGGATGCACAAGAACGGCACCAGCCGCGACAGTGCGCCCTTGGGCATTCCCTTCCCGGTGGGTACGCCAGCACTGGGCGGGCCGATCGTCACCGCCGGCGGAGTGGCCTTTATGAGCGGAACGCTGGATTACTATCTGCGCGCCTACGATCTGCAGAACGGCAAGGAATTGTGGAAGGGCCGCCTGCCTGCCGGTGGCCAGGCGACTCCGATGACCTACGTGTCCGAGAAGACCGGCAAGCAGTACGTGGTGCAGATGGCCGGCGGGCATGGCTCGTTCGGCACCAAGCTGGGGGATTCCTTGATCGCGTGGACCCTTGAGGAGTAGGTGAGGCGGGGGCAGGTGGCGACGTCGACTGCAGCGCTCGACATAGCCACCAGCCCCTCACCCTAGCCCTCTCCCCGGAGGGGAGAGGGGACTTGACCGGGTTGGGTTGCCGATCCGGTGCAGGGCGAAACGCATGATGTGCCCGCTAGTTGCGGATGTTCGGTGGCTTCAATCAGGCCCTCTCTCGTCGTTGTGGAGAGGATTGGGTGGGCGGTCTTCGAGCCAGGCCGGCATGGCTTGCTCGGTACCAATCTGGGCGGTTTATTGATCGCGTGGTCCCTTGAGGAGTAGGTGAAACGGGCTGTGTGGGTTTTAGTTGCGACGCTAGTCGTGGCCGCCAGCCCCTCACCCTAGCCCTCTCCCCGAAGGGGAGAGGGGACTAGACCGCGCGGTTTTTCGTTCCGGGTGTAGGGCGATGCGCTTTAATGCGTGTCGGGCCGATCACAAAGGGTTCGGTGGCTTCATTCAGGCCCCCTCTCCCCTTTGGGGAGATGGTTGGGGCGCGGGCCTCGATCCGGTGCAAGATTTCAGTCAGGACTCGGATTCAGGCCGGTGTATCGGTAATGCGCGGATTGGGTGCTGGGGTGAGAGCGTGCTGGTGTTTGTTGCAACTGCCTGATGGGCACAGCCCGCGCTCACTCCCCTCGCTTACTCTGCGCGGTCTGCATGAGCACAAGTGATCCGGCTTCCTCAATCCAGCTCCCTCTTCCCCGTTGGGGAGAGGGTTGGGGTGAGGGGCGCGGGCCTCGATTCGGTGCGAGCTTTCAGTCAGGACTCGGATTCAGTCCGGTGTATCGGTAATGCGGAGATTGGGTGCTGGGGTGAGAGCGTGCTGGTGGTGGTTGCAACTGCTTGATGGGCACAGCCCTCGCTCACTCCCCTCGCTTGCTCTGCACGGTCTGCATGAGCGCAAGTGATCCGGCTGCCTCAATCCAGCTCCCTCTCCCCATTGGGGAGAGGGTTGGGGTGAGGGGTACGGGTCTCAATCCAGCTCAAGATTTCAGTCAGAACACCCTCTAGATTCCGTATCACATCCAGATTGCTGAAGCGTAGAACCTCCAGCCCGTGATGCTGCAGGTAGGCCGTGCGCAAACGGTCTTTCGCCATGCCAGCTTCGTCGAAGTGCTGACCGCCATCGAGTTCAACTACAAGTCGCAATTCTGCACAGTAGAAATCCAGGACATAGGGCGGGCACGGATGCTGTCGGCGAAATTTGAATCCGGCTAAGCCGCGATTGCGCAACTGGCGCCACAGCAGGCGCTCGCAATCGGTGAGTTGGTATCGCAGGTGTCTGGCGAACTGGCGTTGTTCGGGGGAGGCGCGTTCGTTGGGCATACACGGTCCTTGTGAAAACGCAGCCTCTCGCTTCCATGCGAGAGCGCATCTAAATGAGCGCAGCGGCAGTAAAGTGCAGAATCAACTACGCCTGCTGTACCCCGCAGCAGGCGCATTCCTGGGTCAGTGATGCTCGCGCGTTGCCCTGAACTTCACATCCGGCCAGCGCTCTTCCATCAGGCTCAGGTTTACCCGTGTCGGTGCCAGGTAGGTCAGATGGCCGCCGCCGTCAATGGCGAGGTTCTCGTAGGCCTTGTTCTTGAAGTCTTCGAGCTTCTTCTTGTCATCGCATTCGATCCAGCGCGCCGACCAGACGTTGATCGCCTCGTAGGCACACTCGACCTTGTATTCCTCTTTCAGGCGACTGGCGACGACGTCGAACTGCAGCACGCCGACCGCGCCGAGGATGATGTCGTTGTTGCGCTCGGGGAAGAACACCTGGGTGGCGCCTTCCTCGGCCAGTTCCTGCAGGCCCTGGCGCAGCTGCTTGGATTTCAGCGGGTCTTTCAGGCGCACGCGGCGGAACAGTTCCGGTGCGAAGTGCGGGATGCCGGTAAAGCCAAGGTTCTCGCCCTCGGTGAAGGTGTCGCCGATCTGGATGGTGCCGTGGTTGTGCAGGCCGATGATGTCGCCGGCCCAGGCTTCCTCGAGCATTTCCCGCTCGCTGGAGAAGAAGGTCAGGGCGTCGGCGATGCGGACATCCTTGCCGATGCGCGCGTGGCGCAGCTTCATGCCTTTCTCGTACTTGCCCGAGCAGATGCGCATGAAGGCGATGCGGTCGCGGTGCTTGGGGTCCATGTTCGCCTGGATCTTGAACACGAAGCCGGTGAACTTCTCCTCGACCGGCTCGACCACTCGCTCGTTGGCCGCGCGGGGCAGCGGCATCGGCGCCCAGTCGACGACGGCGTCGAGCACGTGGTCCACACCGAAATTGCCCAGCGCGGTACCGAAAAACACCGGGGTCAGCTGACCATTGAGGAATTCGTCCTGGTCGAACTCGTGGCAGGCGCCCTGAACCAGTTCCAGCTGTTCGATGAAACGCTCGTACTCGTCGCCGATGTGCTTGCGCGCTTCGTCGGAATCGAGGTTCTGGATGATCTTGACCTCGGTGCGCTCGTGCCCGTGGCCCGGCGTGTAGACGATGATGTAGTCGTCCTTGAGGTGGTACACGCCCTTGAAGTCGCGGTAGCAGCCGATCGGCCATGTGATCGGCGCGGCCTTGATCTTGAGCACCGCCTCGATTTCGTCGAGCAGTTCGATGGGGTCGCGGATATCGCGGTCGAGCTTGTTGATGAAGCTCACGATCGGCGTGTCGCGCAGGCGGCAGACGTCCATCAGCGCGATGGTGCGTGGCTCGACACCCTTGCCGCCGTCGAGAACCATCAGCGCCGAGTCCACCGCGGTCAGGGTGCGGTAGGTGTCTTCCGAGAAGTCCTCGTGACCGGGGGTGTCGAGCAGGTTGATCATGTGCTCGCGGTAGGGGAACTGCATCACCGAGGTGGTGATGGAGATGCCGCGCTGCTTCTCCATCTCCATCCAGTCGGAGGTGGCATGGCGGTCGGATTTGCGCGACTTCACCGTACCGGCAACGGCGATCGCCTTGCCCATCAGCAGCAGCTTTTCGGTGATGGTGGTCTTGCCCGCATCGGGGTGCGAGATGATGGCGAAGGTACGGCGCTTCGCGACTTCGGCGGCCTGAGTGGTCATCGGAATTAAGGAACCCGTCGACGAGTAGTCGGTCTGTCAAAAAAGGCGGCGATTATAGCGGCAAATGGATTTCGCTGCGGCCCGCACGGCTGCGGAAATCGCCGATTTGTGCAGTTTCCATGACGCTTTGTTTTGAATCGACAACAACTAGAAACGGATGCACCTTCGGGACGTTTTTTTGATTGATCTATGCCCCCCTTGGTCCTAAAGTTCGCGCCCGAACGTCCATGCTGGCAACGATCCATCCGGCTCAAGTACTGACGACGAGAGATCCTCCGTGATACTCGGCGACATGCCTTGGGAAGTAGGCGAACCAAAGTGGGGAAACTGATCAGGCGTTCTTGTCAGGGCTGATGCCCTCCATCCCTCATCCGACTTTTGTTTCCCGTTTTTTGGAGTCCCACGCATGACGGTCAAGATCGAAGACTATTACCCTCGCGCCACCTTCCAGAAGATGAAGGCATTTGCCGACCAGCACGAAACCCCCTTCGTGGTGATCGACACCGAAACCATCAGCAAGGCCTATGACGACCTGCGCGCCGGTTTCGAATTCGCCAGCGTGTACTACGCCGTCAAGGCCAACCCGGCGGTCGAGATCATCGATCTGCTGCGCGACAAGGGTTCGAGCTTCGATATCGCCTCGATCTATGAGCTGGACAAAGTAATGTCCCGCGGCGTTGGCCCGGAGCGCATCAGCTACGGCAACACCATCAAGAAAGCCAAGGACATCCGCTACTTCTACGACAAGGGTGTGCGCATGTTCGCCACCGACTCGGAAGCCGACCTGCGCAACATCGCCAAGGCCGCGCCGGGTTCGAAAGTCTATGTACGCATCCTCACCGAAGGCTCTACCACTGCGGACTGGCCGCTGTCGCGCAAGTTCGGCTGCCAGACCGACATGGCGATGGATCTCTTGATCCTCGCACGTCAGCTGAAGCTGGAGCCCTACGGCATTTCCTTCCATGTCGGTTCGCAGCAGCGCGACATTTCCGTATGGGACGCCGCCATCGCCAAGGTCAAGGTGATCTTCGAGCGTCTGAAGGAAGAAGACGGCATCGAGCTGAAGATGATCAACATGGGTGGCGGTTTCCCCGCCAACTACATCACCCGCACCAACAGCCTTGAAACCTACGCCGAGGAAATCATCCGCTTCCTCAAGGAAGACTTCGGCGACGAGTTGCCGGAAATCATCCTCGAGCCGGGTCGCTCGCTGATCGCCAACGCCGGCATCCTCGTCAGTGAAGTGGTGCTGGTGGCACGCAAGTCGCGTACCGCGGTCGAGCGTTGGGTGTATGTCGATGTGGGCAAGTTCAGCGGCCTGATCGAAACAATGGACGAGTCGATCAAGTTCCCGATCTATGCCGAGAAGAAGGGCGAAGTCGAGGAAGTGGTGATCGCCGGTCCGACCTGCGACAGCGCCGACATCATGTACGAGAACTACAAGTACGGCCTGCCGCTTAACCTGGCCATCGGCGACCGCCTGTACTGGCTGTCCACCGGTGCCTACACCACCAGCTACAGCGCCGTCGAATTCAACGGCTTCCCGCCGCTGAAGGCTTACTACATCTAAGCCGTAGACGATGAACGAACGCCCCGCATTGCGGGGCGTTTTCGTTTCTGTGCTTCGTTCACCGTAACCCGGCGCGTAGCTCGTCGCGTCGCCGCGCGTAGGCCTCGACGATATCGACGATCTGAGGCAATGCGGCGGCCTGCAGGCTGGCCAGCGCGGTCTCGACGAACTTCAGGTGGCCAACCTCAAGCGCGCGGTCCAGCCAATGCCGGGCGGCGTCCCATTGCTGCTGGGTGAGCAGCACGGCGGCATGGCTGAACTGGCCGCGAAAGTCGCCAGCCTCCGCGGAACGTCGATACCAGCTGTGCGCCGCTGACACGTCGCGCGACACACCGCGGCCTTCTTCCAGGCAGCGTCCGGTCAGGTTCATCGACTTGGCGTGGCCCAGCTCGGCGGCCTGGCGGTATAGGCGATAGGCCACGGCTTCATCCTGTGAAACACCGCGACCGGTGGCGAGCAGATTGGCCAGGTTGTACATGCCCCAGTCCAACCCCATGTCTGCCGCGCGCCGGTACCGCTCGGCGGCGCGTGCGGGATTGGCCGGGCAGCCCCAGCCAAGCTCGTGGCAGCGTCCGGCCATGTTGCAGGCCATGGCGTGGCCGCGGCCGGCGGCAATGCCGAACCAGGTCAGGGCCAGTTCGGGATCGGCCTGGATGCCGCGGCCCTCCAGCAGGATTTGCCCGAGCAGCGCCTGCGCGTCGATTTCCCCGGTCGCGGCGGCCGCGAGGACCAGGCGTGCGGCTCGGTGCGGTTCCTCGGCCAGCTTGCCCAGCTGGTCGCTGTCGAGGGCTTCCTCACGGCGCAGAAGATGAGGCATCAGACCTCGACCCAGCGGCGCAGCAGGTTGTGATAGGTGCCGGTCAGTTGCACCAGGGATGGGTGCTCCGGCACATCGGCGGTCAGCTGCTGGATGGCTTGGTCCATCTCGTAGAGCAGCGTGCGCTGCGCATCCTCGCGCACCAGGCTCTGAATCCAGAAGAACGAAGCCAGCCGTGCGCCGCGGGTGACCGGCTCGACCTTGTGCAGGCTGGTGCTGGGGTAGAGCACCATGTCGCCGGCAGCGAACTTCACCCGCTGGGTGCCGTAGGTGTCGTGGATCACCAGTTCGCCGCCGTCGTACTCCTCGGGATCGCTGAAGAACAGTGTGGCGGACAGGTCGGTGCGCACGCGTTCGGCGCTGTTGCGTACCTGACGCACCGCATTGTCGATGTGAAAGCCAAACTCGCCGCCTGCCGTGTAGCAGTTGAACAGGGGCGGAAAGACCTTGCTCGGCAGCGCGGCAGACATGAACTGCGGGTGCTGCCAGAGCCGTTGCAGCATGGCTTCGGCAATCTCGTGGGCGAGTGGGTCGTCCTCCGCCAGCTGCAGATTGTATTTGGCCTTGGCCGACTGATAGCCAGCGGTGACGCGGCCGTCCTGCCAGTTGGCCTGTTCCAGCGCGGAGCGAATACGGTCGGTTTCTTCACGGGAAAACACATTGGCAATGCGTAGGAGCATCGATCACCGACAGGATGTGGAATTGGCGAATGATATTAGTTTGCATTCAGGTGTTTCAGAATGCGACAGAATGTATCAGAATGCTACCTGCTAATAATAGCAATTCGCAGTTGCGTCATCTCCAAGGATCCGCATTACATGTCGCGTCAGTCTCTAGAACTGGCCCAGCCACCTCTCGTGTTGGCTTCGGCTATCGGTGTCGCCCTTACCGCTTTCTCCGCTCCCTCCATGGCTCAGGTCGTCCCTGCAGCGTCATCGCCCAGCGAAGCGCCGGTTGCGCTCGATGAAGTGACGGTGATCGGTGAGCAGGAACAGGCCTACAAGGCCGATACATCCGCCTCGAAGAAATACACGGCACCGCTGCGCGAAACACCGAAGTCGGTCACCGTGATCACCGACCAGGTGATTCGCGACACCGGTTCGCTGACGTTGGTCGATGCGTTGCGCACCACTTCCGGCATCACCTTCGGTGCGGGCGAGGGCGGAAATCCGGCGGGCGACCGGCCGATCATCCGCGGCTTCAACGCCGAGAGCGACACCTTCATCGACGGCCTGCGTGACGTTGGCTCGCAAACCCGCGAGATCTTCAACGTCGAGAGCATCGAAGTGAGCAAGGGGCCGGGCTCCGCCTACACCGGTTCCGGCTCCACGGGCGGCAGCCTCAACCTGATCAGCAAGACCGCCAAGCAACGCGACTTCGGCGATGCCAGCGTCACCCTCGGTTCGGACCAGACGCGCCGCTATACGCTGGACGTCAACCGCGTGCTCGGTGACAACGTCGCCGGCCGTCTGAACCTGATGAAGCACGAGGCCAACGTCGCCGGCCGCGATGGTGTGGATGTCAGTCGTTGGGGCGTGGCACCGACCATCACCTTCGGCTTCGATACGCCGACTCGGGCGACGCTGTCTTACTACCACCTGGAAACAGACGACATGCCGGACTACGGCATTCCGCTGACCGTGGCTACGCCAGGCAATCCAGGTCGCGAGCCAGTGAGCGTGGATCGCGACAACTTCTACGGCCTTGAAAGCCGCGACTTCCGCGAGAGCACCACGGATGCCGGCACCATTCGGCTCGAGCACGACCTGAACGAGAACCTGACCGTCTCCAACACCACGCGTATCGCCCGCACCACCCTGGACTACATCGTCACCAACCCGGACGACTCGCGTGGCAACGTGCCCAATGGACTGGTTTCGCGCTCTGCCAAGAGCCGCAATTCCGATACCCAGAGCTGGGTCAACCAGACCGATCTGACGGCGCGATTCGACACCGGCAGCATCGAGCACACCCTGGTGACCGGCGTGGAAATCAGCGATGTCGGCGTGCACAACCGACCCTACGTGGTCACTCCGGGCACCAGCGGCAACACCTGTTCGTCGGCGCACCTGGCTTCGGGCGACTGCATCAGCCTGTCCAACCCGAGCTCCAAGGATGCCTGGACCGGCAGCATCGCGCGCAGCGCGGCGACGACCGATACCGACACCGAAACGCTGGCGGCCTACGTCTTCGATACGCTGAAGTTCAACGAGCAGTGGTCGCTGAACATGGGCCTGCGCTACGACGACTACGAAACGGAGCAGAAGGCCGTCTCCACCGCCGGTGTCGTCACCCGGCCGGAGAACAAGAGCCACTTCTGGAACTACCAGTTGGGTCTGGTCTTCAATCCGCTGCCCAATGGCAGCATCTACGCGGCGTGGTCGACCTCCAGCAACCCGTCCAGCGAGACCGGCGGCGAAGGCTCCGATGCGCTCAGCGTGAACAACCAGGTTCTCGATCCGGAGCGCAACCGCAACTACGAGATCGGCACCAAGTGGGACTTCTTCGACGAGCGTCTCGGCCTGACCGCCGCGCTGTTCCGCACCGAGAAGACCAACGCGCGGGTTACCAACGCCAGCGGTTTCCAGGAAAGCATCGGTGAAACCCAGGTCGACGGCCTGGAGCTGGCCGCCACCGGCCAGATCACCCGTAACTGGCAGGTGTTTGCCAGCTATACCTATCTGGACGCCGAACTGGTCAAGTCCGGTGCCGCCAACGTCGGCACCCGCGCGGCGCCGGTGTACGTGGAAGGGCTGTACGACGGTAACGAGGTGCCGAGCACGCCGAAGCACAGCTTCAGCTTCTGGAACACCTACAACCTCACCCAGGACCTGACCATCGGTGGCGGTGCGACCTACGTCGACTCCCGCTTCGGCGACACGGCCAACAACATCGAGGTACCGGAATACTGGCGCTACGATGCGATGGCCGCCTATCGCGTGAGCAAGAATCTGGACCTGCAGCTGAACGTGCAGAACCTGACCGACAAGCGCTATTTCGATCAGGTCTACGGCAGCCACTATGCCCACGTCGCGGCCGGTCGTACTGCGTTACTGAGCACCAACTTCCACTTCTGATCCCGCTGTGAAAATGACAAAGGCCGCTCTTCGAAGCGGCCTTTGTCGTTATGGCGGACATCAATACAGGTCGCGGCGATAGCGTCCCTGCTCGCTCAGCTGTTCCAGCCGCGCCTGGCCGAGCAGACCGAGCAGGATCTGCTGCACTTCCTGCCCCATGCCTTCCAGGCTGCCGCAAACGTAGATCGCCGCGCCCTGATCTATCCAGCGGCGCAGGTCGTCGGCCGCGTCCCGCAGGACTTGCTGCACATAGCGCTTTTCCGGCTGGTCGCGAGAGAACGCCAGGTCCAGCCGCTCCAGCAGGCCGCTGTCGAGCCAATGCTGCAGTTCGTCTCGAAAGAAGAAGTCGTGGGCGGCGTTGCGTTCGCCGAACAGCAGCCAGCTGCGTGAGCCTTGGGGCGCGGCTGCGCGTTCGCGCAGGTGCGCGCGCAATCCGGCGATCCCGGTGCCGTTGCCGATCAGGATCAGCGGTGTATCGACCGAGGGCCCATGAAAACCGGGGTTGCTGCGGATGCGCAGGGCGATCCGCTCGCCAATCGCCGCGTGACGGCACAGCCAACCGGAGCCGAGGCCGAGCGTGCCGTCCGGATGACGAGCTTCGCGCACCACCAGCTGCACGGCGCCGTCCGAGGGTATCGAGGCGATGGAGTATTCGCGGTGCGGCAAGGGCGGCAGGGCCAGCAAGGCGGGCAGGTCGAGCGTGCGCAACACGTCGAGGTCCGGCAGGCGTAATCCGGCCAGCTGGCTTGCCAGACGCTGTCCATCCACCCGCTGCTGCGGGTCGTGATCCAGCTGCTGCAGCAAGCGTTCCATGCGGGCCAGTTCGTGCTGCGGGCCGACCTCGACGATATCGCCGGCGCGCCAGCGTTGCTGATCGTCGACTGGCACGAGCGTCAGATGCTGCACTGGCGCGCCAGCACTGCCGGGGTTGAGGCAGCGGCGCTCGGTGAGCTGCCATTGCCGATAGGGCGCCGGCAGCCAGTCGCTGAAATCGCTGTTGCCACTTAAATGGGCCAGCTGCTGTTGCCAGTGACGCAGCACGCCGGGATCGGCTCGGTCAGCTTCCAGGCGATCGAACAGTGGCGTGGCGCCGCATTGGCGCATTCGTTCATCCAGACGCTGGCCGAACGCACAGAAATGGCGGTACTGGCGATCACCGAAGGCCAGCACGGCATACTCGAGGTCCTGCAGCTGCAGGTTTGCCGTGCTCAGGCGCCGCTCGAAACGCGCGCCGTCGTCCGGCGCCTCGCCTTCGCCATAGGTGCTGACGACGAACAGGATGCGCCGCGCTGGCAGCCGGCTCGGCTCCAGCGCATTCAGCGGCAGCAGCTGCACGTTCACGCCAGCTTCGCGAAGCTGCTCAGCACTGCGCTCGGCATAGAGCCGGGCTTGCCCGCCCTGGCTGGCATAGGTCACCACAAGCGCCGAGGTCGCGTTGGTAGATGCTGCCTTGCGGGGTAGCTGTCTACGCCAGCAATACAGCGACATGGCCAGATAGACGAGGACGACCACGGCAGCGCTGATCTCTCGCGGCGGCTGCCACCACAGCAGCAGCGCAGCGACCGCGAGACAGCCGAGCAGCGGCGACAGGCGCCGGACGGATTGGAAAGGTCTGGGCAAGAAGCGGACTCGTTGCGGGGAATGCGGTAGCGCGCTGCCTGAGCGTCAGTGCTCAGGCAGCGGGCTGGCGTCAGGGCGCCAGCACTTCCAGCGTGGCGCTGTAGCTGGCGCGGCGCTCGGTGGCCGGCTTGCTGACGCCCTTGTCGGTAGTGAGCTCGGCTTCCAGCCAGTACATGCCGGCTTCCGGCCAGGTGATGCTGGCCTTACCGGCCTTGTCGGTTTTCGTCCTGATCTCCCCCAGTTGGTCGCGGTAGCGGTTGCCGCCCGGGATCACGCTGATCTCGACATCCGCGGCCGGCTTGCCATCGAGCAGAAAGACGAACTCCGCCGCTTCGCCGGCGAACAGGTCGTTGGGGTGGGTGACGGGCTTGAGTTCCAGGCCCTGGCCGCTGGGCGCGAGTACGTCAGTGCTGGGCGCACCGGAGGTCACGAACACTTCCATGCGGTTGCTGGTCTGGCTGACCTTGAGACCTTCGGCCTTGGCCGGGACGTCCTTGGCGAAGCTTTCCGGGGTGCCCATCCAGCGGCGCATCTGGCCGTTTTCCTTCCAGCTGGCGAACAGGCCGTTGTTGGCGACCGCCAGCTTGTAGGTGCCCTTCTGGCTCAGCTGCACATCGAAGGTACTGCGGTAGCGGCCGATGGCGCCGTTCTGTACCGCAACCTTGGAGCCATCCGGGGCGATGACCTGCAGCTCCGGAACCGGCCGCCCGCGCATGCCGGGCGGGCCACCTGCCGGCGCCTGGGCTGCCTCGCCGATACCCTTGAGGCGCATCGGCACGTGTTCGAAATAGAACAGGTCGTTGGAAACCGCGGCGTCGACGGTGATCCAAGGCTCTTCACCCGAGAGCACGGTGGCCGAAGGCAGCATCCAGGCGCGGTGGGCCTGGGCCGAAAGCGGCAGGCAGACGGCGAGGGCCAGGGCGGTCCATTTGATGACGGGTTTCATGGCGTGCTTCCTGTTCATGGGGTCAGCGTGAGATTGATGGCGCCCAGCTCACTCTTGCCCTGGGCTTGATGTTCGGCGTTCTGCTGGGGCGGCCAGCTGAATGGGACGCGCAGCAGCTCGCGGCCACCGACCTCACGGGCGGCTTCGACCACCACGCGGTACTCGCCGGCCTCCAGCGTTTTGAACGGCGCCTGCTTGTCAGAAAACTTCAGGCTGTGGCTGCCCACGGCACGGGTGGCGCCGCTGACGCCATCAACCGGCATTTCCAGGCTGCGGCCGCTACGGCGCCACCACTGGCGCAGGTCCTTGAGCCACTTTTCACCTTCCTTGTCCTTGAGCTTGGTGTCGTACCACACCGCCAGATTGGCAACGTGGCTCTGGTCCGGGCGCTCGAGCCAGATGGCGACATAGGGACGG
This sequence comes from Stutzerimonas kunmingensis, assembly GCF_900114065.1. Lineage (GTDB taxonomy): Bacteria > Pseudomonadota > Gammaproteobacteria > Pseudomonadales > Pseudomonadaceae > Stutzerimonas > Stutzerimonas kunmingensis. The sequence goes on along the minus strand of NZ_FORS01000001.1, from coordinate 677,883 downwards.
TGGTACTCGGCGACATCCAGGCGGGGGATTTCCACGTCCAGCTGCAGGTCCGCCGCGTATAGCGGGGCGCTAAGCAGGGCGAGGGGGAACAACAGGCGTTTACGCATGAGCAGTCCTTAATGAATGAAGATCAGCGCCAGTAGCAGCGGAATCACCAGCCCCAGGCCAACCAGTGGCCAGGTGCCGGGGCGATTGCCGGCATGGCGTTGCAGGAGCAGCAGGCCGGTGAGGCTGAACACCACACAGGCAACGGCAAACAGATCGATGAACCAGCTCCAGGCTTCGCCGCTGTGACGGCCCTTGTGCAGGTCGTTGAAGTAGGCGATCCAGCCGCGATCGGTCGATTCGTATTCCAGCTCGCCGCTTTCCAGGCTCAGACTCAGCCAGGCATCGCCGCCAGGACGGGGCAGGGCGACGTAGAGTTCGCCATCGCTCCACTCGGCTTCGCGACCGGCCAGCTGCACGCCCAGGGTCTGTTCCAGCCATCGCTGCAGGTCAGCTGGCAGGCCGTCCTCCGGGGTGTCGACCTGCAGACCGTTGAGCAGCCGCTCGGGCAGCTGTCCTTCGCGGGTTTCCACCAGCGGTTTGCTCTCGATTTGCCCGGCGTGGTTCAGCGTGATGCCGGTGACCGCAAACAGCAGCATGCCGACCAGGCACAACGCGGAGCTGATCCAGTGCCATTGGCGCAGAGTGCCGAGCCAGATATGCATGGTGGTCCTTGGCGTATGGGAGGGTGGGCGAATTCTAGGGCGACTGACGCGGCGATGCTAAAGATTTACAAACAGCATACATTCGCGTTTTTCATGATCCGTATGGGCGAGAAACAACAGAGCCGGGATGACCCCGGCTCTGTTTTGTCGCCTTCAGGTCAGAAGGTCAGGTTGGCTGACAGCCACAGGCGGCGGCCTTCTTCCACGATACCGGTGGTGGCGGCGCCGGAGTGGCTGTAGTCGGTGCCGTAGGCCGTGCCGTTTGCGCTCCCGCCATTGGAGTAGGTGGTGTAGGCCTTGCCGTCGATGAAGTCCTTGTCGAAGAGGTTGTAGATCGTCGCGTTGAGCGTCAGGTTCTCCGTAGCCCGATACGACCCGCCCAGGTGAAACAGTGTGTATGCCTTGGCGTTCTTGCCCAGCGTGTCGTAGATCGACTGGCTGGTGGAGTAGCTGCCGTTGGCGTTAGCGAGATTCTCGTAGCTGGAGGTGAAGCGCGCGCGCTCACCGCGGTACTCGCTCTTCAGCCACAGGCCCAGGCGGTCGGTGGTCTGCCAGTCGAGTTTGGCGTTGGCCAGGTGTTCGGGCGTGTTGGTCAGCGGCTCTCCCTGGTTATCCCCGCTCTTCTGCTCGCTGTCGGTGTAGGTGTAGTTGGCGCTCAGTTTCCAGGCTGGTGCGAACTGCCAGCTGCCAGCCAGCTCCAGGCCACGGGTCACCGCTTCGTCGACGTTGATCTGCTGCGAGCAGGTGCCGTTGTTGTTGCCTGCGCACAGTGGATCGGTGATCGGGTCGCCGCTGGCGATCTTGTCCTTGAACTTGTTGTGGAACAGCGTGGCGTTGGCGCTGAAGCCGGTCAGGCTGTCGAAATAGGCACCGATCTCGGTACTGGTGGTCGTTTCGGGGTCCAGGTCCGGGTTGCCGATGGTGATGATGGAGCCCTGGCCGGTTACGCCATTGATGCCGCCGTGCAGGTCGTTCAGGTCCGGCGTTTTGTAGCCCTTGCTGATGCCGCCCTTGAGGGTCCAGTTGTCGGTGGTGTTCCAGACCAGGTAAGCCCGCGGGCTGATATGTCCACCAAAGGACTCGTGGTCGTCATAGCGGGCGCCCAGAGTCAGGGCCAGATCATCGCGCAGGCGCCACTCATCTTCGGCAAACAGTGCCCAGGTCTTCTGCTCGAATTCCGTCTGGGCGATGCCATCGGTCATTTCGGCTTTCCACCATTGGCCGCCTACGGTGGCGATGTGCGATTCGCCGATCGGGGCAACCAGCTTGGTGTCGAAGACCAGGTTGGTGGTTTCCAGCTCGCGATCGTCCCCGCCGATTGCCCCGGGTACGGCGGTCGGCGCACCGATGGTGCCGGGAATGGTCCGGCCAAAGGTTTCGGTGGTGTTGTGCATCAGGCTGGAATCCAGCGTGCCGAAGCCGAGGCGACCGGTGTGGGTCAGGGCGATCTGTTCGCGCTCGAAGCGAAGCTCGTCGTCATAGCCGTTCGCTGCGGTATCCGGTGCGGTGCAAGCCCTGTTCAAGCCGTCGAGGGTGCCGAGCTGGCATTCGTCGTTGTTGTATGCCTGCCGTCCACGCTCGATATCCAGCGCGAAGTCATGGTCCTGATGCGGGGTCAGAGCCAGGCGGGCGCCGATGTTCTGGTTGCGACCATCGACGGGCGAGGGGCCGCGCTTGCTGACGTCGATGCCATTGCCGTAGCTAAGGTCCGACTCCTGGCGATCAAACAGGCTGCCGCGGACCTGCAGACCGAGCAGGCCGTCGACCAGCGGACCACTGGCGTAGACACTGGTGTTGCGGGTGTCGCCGAAGTCGCGATCTTGCTGGTAGGTGTAATCCTGTGTCACCGAGCCGGTCCACTCCTTGCCGACCTTGCGGGTGATGATGTTGATTACCCCGCCCATGGCGTCGGAGCCGTAGAGCGTCGACATCGGGCCACGGATCACTTCGATGCGCTCGATGGCCGACAGCGGCGGCATGAAGCTGGTGGAGGTTTCGTTGAAGCCGTTTGGCGTGACATTGCCTGCGGCGTTCTGTCGACGGCCGTCGATGAGGATCAGGGTGTACTGGCTGGGCATGCCACGAATGCTGATGTTGAGCCCGCCGGTCTTGCCGGTGCCCTGGCCGATGTCGATGCCTTCCACGTCGCCCAGTGCCTGCGCCAGGTTGTTGTAGCGCTTCTGCTGCAGGTCTTCACGGCTGATGACGCTGATGCTGGCCGGTGCTTCGGTGATCTTCTGTTCGAAGCCGGAGGCGCTGACGACCGTGTCGTTGAGCGTGACAGGCGCGTTCTGGGCGAGAGCCGTCCAGCTGCAGCCGATCATGGCGCAGGACAGGGCGGTACGTGCGAAGGGGATAGACATGCGGGCTCCTTGTAGCCGTCTCGTTGGCGCCCGCATGATAATCATTCGTAAACGAGAATGTAGACTTTACTGCATTAGTTTCTCATCTGGGTCGTCAAATCGGTTGCCAGCCCTTGCACAGCGCGGGCTGGCTATTTGTAAGCGAATATTTAGAAGTGGTCCGAACGGTCAGTTTCTGTCACGGCATCTGAACTTCGATGACGCCGTCGGCGTTGATCGTGACCTGGCGAGTGCCCGCTTCGATTTCGGGGATGGGTGCCGATTCCATCATGTCCATCTTCATCGCGCTGCTGCGCATGACAGGTTGAAATCCGCCGCCGTTGAGGTTGAGGCTCACCAGCTTGTAACCGCTGCCGCCGAGCGCTTCGGTCGCGAGTTGGGCGCGCGCCTGGAACGCGGCGACCGCCTCCTTGAGCAGAGCATCCTCGTTCTGCTTGCGGATCGGGTCGGAGACACTGAAGTGCATGCTGCTCATCTTCAGGCTCTTCATCAGCTCGGCGGTCAGCTTCGACAGGCTGGCAAAGTTGCCGCTCTCCAGGCGCAGCTCGGCACGCTCCCGCCAGCCGGAGATCTGCTGGCCCTTGTCGTCATAGACTGGATAGCTGTTGCGGCTGCCCTGGCTGACGATCACATCCTTGCTCTGCCGAGCGGTCTGCAGCGCCTGGTTCAGCGCGCGGGTGGTCTCTGCCGCGAGCTGGGCGGGGTCGTTGTGTTGTGCTTCGCTGTAGAGCGTGACGTGCATGCGGTCATGGGCCACTTCGCTGCTGACCTCGGCGCGCAGGGCGACCTGGTTGTAGCGTGGTTCCTCGGCCAAGGCGGGCAGGCTGACGAGGCTGGTGATCAGCGCCATGAGGGCTGCGCTGCGGAAGAGAGTTGGCTGCATAACGGATCCTTGGCATGTGCACCGGCCGGTGCGATAGCGCAAGACTCTACCTGCGCCGGTGAATGTATGCAGCTGCCCGTGCGTCGAGTTGCCGCATTTCGGTTTGGCCGCCAGACGGCTTGGTTATACTCCGCCGAATTCTTGGAGACTCCATGTACACATCCGTCCCGCTGCTATCTGCCAGCCGGCAGAACCTTCGGCTTCTGACCCTTATTCGCATCGTGGTGCTGGCTGCACAGTCCGGCGCCGTGGGCGTGGCTTACGCGACGCAGATGCTGACGCTGCCTTGGCTGGCGCTGGGCATCACGCTGGCCGTGTCGGCGGTGCTCTGTCTAGGTACGGCACTGCGTTTGCGCGGCCCGTGGCCCGTCACCGAGCTGGAATACGCCGTGCATCTGGGCTGCGACCTGATGATCCACAGCGCGCTGCTGTACTACTCCGGCGGCTCGACCAATCCGTTCGTGTCCTACTACCTGGTGCCGCTGACCATCGCTGCAGCAACCCTGCCGTGGCTTTATTCCATCGTGCTTTCCGGCCTGGCGCTGCTGGGTTACACGCTGATGCTGGTCTGGTACGACCCGCTCACCCTGCCACCCTTCGAGCGGGCGACGCTGCAGGTTTACGGCATGTGGCTGAGTTTCGCGCTGGCGGCCGCGCTGATCACTTTCTTCGTCGCGCGCATGGCCGAACAGCTGCGCCGACAGGAACAGCAGCAGGCCCAGCGCCGCGAGGAGAGCATGCGTGACCAGCAACTGCTCGCCGTGGCCACCCAGGCCGCTGGCGCCGCTCATGAACTGGGCACGCCGCTGGCAACCATGAGCGTGCTGCTCAAGGAGTTGCGCCAGGAATACAAGGACCCGCAGCTGAGCGAGGATCTCGGCCTGCTGCAGTCGCAGGTCCAGCTCTGCAAGGAGAGCCTGCGTCAGCTGGTCCGCGCCGCCGAGGCGGACAGGCGCCAGGCGGTCGTCGAGCAGACCGCACGCGAATGGGTCGACTCGGTCCTGCAGCGCTGGCACCTAATGCGTCCAGAGGCAACATTCCGCTTCCAGTGCGTCGGCCTTGGCAGTGCGCCGAAGCTGATGCCGCCGGCGGACCTCAGCCAGTCGCTGCTCAACCTGTTGAACAACGCCACCGATGCCAGTCCCGAGGATCTGGAAATACGCCTGGACTGGGATCCGCAGTGGATCAAGCTGACCATCCGTGACCACGGCGCCGGTGTTCCGCTGGCCATCGCCGAGCAGATCGGCAGACCCTTCATCACGACCAAGGGCAAGGGTTTCGGCCTTGGTCTGTTTCTCAGTCAGGCCAGCGTCACGCGCGCTGGCGGCACGGTGAAGCTCTACAATCACGAAGAAGGTGGCACACTGACCGAACTGCGCCTACCGCATGGTTCGGTACGCGCCTGATCCTGATCGTGACCAATGCGAGGAATGCACAGATGACCGACGAGTTGCAGCAAGAGGGTGAAGAACAACCTCACCTGCTGTTGGTGGATGACGATCCGACGTTCACCCGGGTAATGGCGCGCGCCATGAGTCGCCGGGGCCTGCAGGTCAGCATTGCTGGTTCTGCCGAGGAGGGCCTGGCCCTGGCCAAGCAGGATATTCCTGACTACGCAGTGCTCGACCTTAAGATGGAAGGCGATTCGGGCCTGGTGCTGCTGCCCAAGTTGCTCGAGCTGGACCCCGAGATGCGGGTGTTGATCCTGACCGGTTACTCGAGCATCGCCACAGCGGTGGAAGCGATCAAGCGCGGCGCCTGCAATTACCTGTGCAAGCCTGCCGATGCCGACGACGTGTTGGCGGCATTGTTGTCGCAGCATGCCGATCTCGACAGCCTGGTGCCGGAAAATCCCATGTCGGTCGATCGCCTGCAGTGGGAGCATATCCAGCGGGTGCTCAGTGAGCACGACGGCAATATCTCCGCTACCGCCCGTGCCCTAGGCATGCATCGACGGACCTTGCAGCGCAAGCTACAGAAACGTCCGGTGCGACGCTAACCGGCGTCATCGTCTCGCGGGGGCGGCGTTGTCATCACACGACGCCCGAGCCCTCGCGTAACGCATGCTTTATGCTTGCGAGCTTTGTAGTTGCAGGCGTCTTCCATGCTCCCCCTCGTACTGCAAACCCTGAGCGTCACTGCGCCGGTGTTTGCCATGTTGTTTCTCGGTGTCGCGCTCAAGCGCCTCGGCTGGATCGACGCTGCGTTCGTGTATACGGCTTCGGCGCTGGTGTTCAGGGGCACCATGCCGACGCTGCTGTTCATCTCCATCATCAAGGCCGATCTGACAGCGGCGCTGCAGCCGGCACTGCTGCTCTATTTCGTGCTCGCCACAATTGCGACATTCATCGTGGCCTGGGTCTGGGCCTTGTGGCGTTGCCCGGCACCCGATCGCGGCGTGTACGTGCAGGGCGCTTTTCGTGGCAACAACGGCATCGTCGGTCTGGCGCTGGCCAGCAGCCTCTACGGTGACTACGGCCTGTCGGTTGGCGGTGTGCTCGCCGGGGTGGTGATTCTGGTCTACAACAGCCTCTCGGCGATGGTGCTCGCCATCTACAGCCCGGATGGGCAGGTCGGCCCGAAGGAAATTTTGCTCAGCATCCTGCGTAATCCGCTGATCATTGGTGTGGTCGCGGCCGTGCCCTTTGCCTATTGGCAGATTGACTTGCCGGGCTGGCTGATGACCTCGGGCCAGTACTTTGCGCAGATGACCTTGCCACTGGCGCTCATCTGCATCGGCGCCACGCTGTCATTGGATGCGTTGCGCAAGAGCAGCGGCAGTGCGCTCAGTTCGAGCCTGATGAAGATGGTCTGGCTGCCGGCACTCGCGACCCTGGGTGCTTGGGCCTACGGCTTTCGCGATGCGGAGCTGGGTATCCTGTTTCTCTACTTTGCCAGCCCAACGGCGGCAGCGAGTTTCGTCATGGCGCGCGCGGTCAATTCCAATCATCAGCTGGCCGCGACCATCATTGTCATCACGACGCTGATGGCAGCGCTGAGCATCAACGCCGGGCTGTTTCTGCTGGGCTGGCTGGGCTGGATCTAGTCGAGACCTTGGCTGCGATTCGCCGCGCCGTTCGTCGCCAATGCGGCTCTCAGCTTAAGAATCGCGGCGCGATGGTCGTAATCGGTCATCAGGCCTCAGAAAAAAAAGTGCGTTTGCGTCAAATTGCCCTGGACGTTCAACGGCTTGCCTGGCGAGGCGGCCGCTCCGTGTTCTAGGGAATCTCTCATGGCATTTTTCACACCTTCGAGCCGCTCGCTGACGCGTGACGACATACGCGTGGTGAACCCGCGGCGCCTTGCGGTTCCGGGTTTTGCGCTGTTGCTGGTGCTGAGTCTGGGAAGCTTTGCCGGCGGTGTCTGGCTTGGCAGCGATCTGCGCACGCCGAACCTGGCCACGCATCAGGGTGATGTACCCGTCGAGGATGAGGACCGCTTTGCCATCGCCCGCGTCGGCGAGGTGGTCGGCCGGTTGAAAACTCTCGAATCCGATCTGCTCGCCCTGCAGCAGATGATGGATCAACAGCGTGTTTTGCATGGCCAGCTGTCGGCGTTGGACCCGACGCTGCTGCCCGTGCTGGTGCCGGCACGCGCGGACGGCGCAGGGCAGGGCGGCGCGCTGTTGCCGCCTCGGGGTTGTTCGGGGGAGCTGCTGGTCGATGCCGAGCGGCTGAGCCTTGCCGACCTGCAGCACAGCGAGACCTCTGCGCGCTGCATGCGGGTGATGCTGGACGGGCTGATGCAACAAGTGGCCGAGCGCAACGCGGCGCTCATGGCGATTCCGTCACGGCGACCGGTAGGCGAGGCACGGCTGGGCTCGGCTTTCGGCAATCGCGTCGACCCCTTCCGCAAGAAACTGGCGTTCCATTCCGGGGTGGACTTCGCGTTGCGCAGCGGCTCCGACGTGGTCGCTGCGGCGGGAGGCCGGGTGCGCTTCGCCGGCTACCGAGGTGCCTACGGCAAACTGGTGGAGATCGACCATGGCAATCGCCTGGTCACGCGCTATGCCCACCTGTCGCGACTGGATGTTCGCCAGGGTGAGGTCGTCACGCCGGCACAGCGTATCGGTGCGGTGGGTTCGACAGGCCGATCCACTGGTCCTCATCTGCATTTCGAGGTGCTGCACAAGGGGCGCTTCGTCGACCCGCAGCGGTTCCTGGCCCTGGGTGATCTGGAGCGTGACAGCGATGGCCTGGCTGAGGACTAAACGCCCTTCCACGCGCGAGTTGCTACGCGCCGAGCACCGACTGCAAGCCGCGCGCAGCGCGCGCAGCGGACGTTGGCTGATCTTTGGACTGCTCTGTGTGATCGGCGCGCTGCTGTACCTGCGCAACCACGAGCAGGTGGCTCATGCACGGCAGGTTGAGGCGCTGACGCAGGACAGCCAGGCACTCAGGGCCGCGCTTGGGCAGAGCCGGTTGAAGCGCCAGGAAATCCAGGCCACCGAAGAGCAATTGCTAAGGCGTATAGCCACTCTCTCAGCGCAGGTCGAGCGGCTGCAGACCGATCTGGCGTTCTTCCGTCAGCAGAAGAAGGCCCGTTAACTTTTTTGGAGTAGATGATGTTCAACAAGAAGAAGCCGGTACCCCGCGTCACCATCGATCAATTTTCCAGCCTGATCTCCGACAACCTGTCCCTGATCGGGGATGTGACCTTCGAGGAAGGATTGAAGGTTAGCGGTGAAGTGCGCGGCGATGTCTGCCACAAGCCGGGCACACACAGCCTGCTGGCCCTGAGCGCCGAGGGAAGAATTGAGGGCAACGTGAGCAGTTACGATGCGTTGATCGACGGCACCATCGTCGGCGATCTGGTGGTCGAGCATCTGCTCGAACTACATTCCAACGCGCGCGTGCGCGGGAACATCCGCTATCGCCAGTTGAGCATGGAGAACGGCGCGGTGGTCGACGGGACCCTCAACCGCATGGGTGACGAAGAGGAGAGTGCCCAGGTGTTCGAGTTGCCGCGGCCTCAGGTGCGTGAGGGCTGAGTGAAGGCGGGCCAGCCAGGCCCGCCGGTGGTTTGTCCTGTTGTCAGCGCTGGGTTTTCCAGGCGCGGCCGGCGATGACCAGCAGCGTGATCGCGGTCAGCGGCAGTGCATAGCCCAGCATGGCGTCGCCAAAGGTTTCCGCGAACGGGCGGCCGGTACTGGTCAGCACCAGGTACAGGGTGTAAGCCACGTAATAGGCGACGAACAGGGCGCCTTCCCAGCGCTTGATGCAGTAGCCGGCGAAGAAGATCGGCAGGCAGGCTACCGCTACCGCGATCATCACCGGGAAATCAAAGGCTAGCGCGTTCGAAGACACGCCGATCGCCTGCGGCGACACCAGCGAGGCCAGGCCGAGTACGCAGAGCAGATTGAAGATGTTGCTGCCAACGATGTTGCCGACGGCGATATCGCGCTCGCCGCGAAAGGCCGCCATGATCGAGGTGGCCAGTTCTGGCAGTGAGGTGCCGATGGCGATCACGGTCAGGCCAATGACCAACTCCGATAGGCCGAGCGCCCGGGCCAGGGCCACGGCGCCCTCGACGAGGAAATTGGAGCCCACCACCAGCAACACCAGGCCTGCGATCACCAGGCCAGCGTTGATCAGCCCAGCATGCGGCTTGGCCGGCTCATCCAGCCCGAACTCCTTGGCAAACTCGTCGTCGACTTCCGCAGCTTTTTCGCGGCGACTGCTTATGATCAGGAACAGCGTGTAGACCACTACCGCGGTGAACAGCAGTGCACCGTCGATACGGCTGAGTTCTCCGTCCCACGCCAGGCCGAAGGTCACCAGGCTGGCGCCGATCATGATCGGCACGTCCAGACGGATCAGTTGACGCGATACCACCAGTGGTGCGACCAGTGCGGTCATGCCGAGAATCAGCAGTACGTTGGCGATGTTGCTGCCCACGACGTTACCGATCGCGATGTCACCGCTGCCATTGAGTGCGGCCTGCACGCTGACGGCCGTCTCCGGCGCGCTGGTGCCGAAGGCGACCACGGTGAGGCCAATGACCAGTGGGGAGATGCCGAACTGGGCGGCGAGTTTGGCTGCACCTCGCACCAGGACCTCCGCGCCGGCAACGAGCAGCACCAGGCCGGCTATGAGGTAGACAAAGGTCATCAGGGTCACGATGGGGCGCTCCGCAAAAAATCCAGAAAGTGGGTGTTTCAGTGCTGGTGTTGCCAGGCGCGCAGGAAGATCACCAAAAGCGTGACGGCCGTCAAGGGGAACGCGAACCAGAGCATCGCGTCGCGCAGCAGCTCGATGGCACCCAGGCCGGTGGCGAACATCACCAGATACAGGGTGTAGGCCAGGTAATAGGCGAAAAACATCAGACCTTCCCAGCGCCGGATGCAATACCCGGAAAAGAAAATCGGCAGGCAGGCGACGAACACGGCCAGCATTACCGGGAAGTCGAAGGACTGCGCATTGGGGGAAATGGACAGGCCTTCCGCGGCCACCGCGGCGCCGGCTCCGAGTACCAGCAGCAGGTTGAAGATGCAGCTGCCCACCACATTGCCGACAGCAATGTCGCGCTCCCCCTTGATGACCGCCAGCACCGAGGTCGCCAGCTCCGGCATCGAGGTGCCGACCGCAACCACCGTCAGGCCGATGACCAGCTCGGAAAGACCGAGCGCGCGCGCAAGGCCAACGGCACCTTCGATCAGCAGATTCGAGCCTCCCACCAGCAGCCCCAGGCCGAGCAGGATCAGCAGCAGCTGGAGCACCCAGGCATAAGGCTTGTCGCCAGCGTCCGGGCCGAACTCGGTGTCGAATTCGTCGACGCCTGGTCCCGGCTTGTCCCGCTTGCTGGCGAGGACCAGAAACAGTGTGTAACCAATCAGGGCAACGAGCAGCAGGATACCGTCCAGTCGGCTGATGCTGCCGTTCCAGGCCAGTCCATAGCAGAGCAGGCCGGCGCCGATCATCACTGGCACATCGAGGCGGATCAGTTGCCGGGATACCACCAGCGGTGCGATCAGTGCGGAAATGCCGAGAATCAGCAGGATGTTCGCGATGTTGCTGCCGATCACGTTGCCTACTGCGATGTCACCGCTGCCATTCAGCGACGCCTGCACACTGACGGCTGTTTCCGGGGCGCTGGTGCCGAAGGCCACCACCGTCAATCCGATGATCAGGGGCGGAATGCCGAAGCGGCTGGCCAGTTTGGCCGCGCCGCGTACCAGCGCTTCGGCACCGACGACGAGCAGTACCAGGCCGCTGATGAGGTAGCCAAAGGTAATCAGCGACATGCGGGCGCTCCCTTGGCTGGGGTAGCGCAGTCTGTGCTTTGTGACATCACTGCAGGTGCCTGTTCCTTCATGGGAGGGTTTCGATACGCACGCGGATCACGCCGGTCTTGAGCATGTCCAGTTGTGCCGCCGCGGCGCGGGAAAGGTCGATGATGCGGCCGCGGCGAAATGGTCCGCGGTCGTTGATACGTACCACCACCTGCTTGCCGTTCTGCTCGTTGGTGACCCGCACCCGCGTGCCGAAAGGCAGGCTGCGATGGGCCGCCACCAGCGCGTTCTGATCGTGGGTTTCGCCGTTGGCGGTGCGTTGGCCGTGATGCATCCGCGCGTAATAAGAGGCCTTGCCGCTCTGGCTGAAGCGCTCTTGCGTGGTCGGTGGTGCCTTGGCGGGTTGGGCCGGCTGGCGATCTGCGCAGCCGCTGACCAGCAAGACCAGCAACAATAGGGCGGTGAAGCGTGTCAGGCGCATGAACAATCCTTCCGTTGGGTCGATCGCTGAGTCGGCGATGGCCCGCGGCAGGTGTCGTGACGTTGTGGCGATGCCGGGAGCGGTGATGCAGCGATGTCCGCGGTTGCAGCAGGGGCAACCGCGGAGGGCCATCGCTCAGCTTAGCCTTCGAGTTTTTTCTTCAGTAGTTGGTTCACCTGGCCAGGGTTGGCCTTGCCCTTGGAAGCCTTCATCGCCTGGCCGACGAAGAAGCCGAACATCTTGCCGCGCTTGGCTTCGTCGCTGGAGCGGTACTGTTCGACCTGCTCGGCATTCGCTGCCAGCACTTCGTCCAGCATCGACTCGATGGCGCCGGAATCAGTGACCTGCTTGAGGCCCTTCTTCTCGATGATCTCGTCAGCCGAACCTTCGCCGGCGGCCATGGACTCGAAGACCATCTTGGCGATCTTGCCACTGATGGTGTCGTCCTTGATGCGAAGGATCATGCCGCCCAGCTGCTCGGCGCTAACCGGTGACTGCGCGATCTCCAGGGCTTCCTTGTTGAGCAAGCTGGACAGCTCGCCCATCACCCAGTTGGCCGCCAGCTTGGCATCGCTGCAGGTGGCATTGACCTGTTCGAAGTAGTCGGCCAGTTCACGGCTGGCCGCCAGCACGTCGGCGTCATAGGCCGACAGGCCGAACTCGCGCTCGAAGCGTTCGCGTTTCTGTACCGGCAACTCGGGCAGGCTGGCGCGCACTTCGTCGAGGAAGCTCTGCTCGATCACTACGGGCAGCAGGTCGGGGCAGGGGAAGTAGCGGTAGTCGTTGGCTTCTTCCTTGCTGCGCATCGAGCGCGTCTCGTCCTTGTTCGGGTCGTACAGGCGGGTTTCCTGCACCACCTTGCCGCCGTCCTCGATCAGCTCGATCTGCCGCTGCACCTCGTGGTTGATCGCCTTCTCGATGAAGCGGAAGGAGTTGACGTTCTTGATCTCGGCGCGGGTGCCGAACTCGGCCTGGCCTTTCGGCCGCACCGAGACGTTGCAGTCGCAGCGCAGCGAACCTTCGGCCATGTTGCCGTCGCAGATGCCGAGGTAGCGCACCAGGGCGTGGATCGCCTTGACGTAGGCGACCGCTTCCTTGGCCGATCGGATGTCCGGCTCGGAGACGATCTCCAGCAGCGGTGTGCCGGCGCGGTTCAGGTCGATCCCGCTCATGCCGTGGAAGTCTTCGTGCAGGCTCTTGCCAGCGTCTTCTTCCAGGTGCGCGCGGGTGATGCCGATGCGCCGCGTGCTGCCATCTTCCAGGGTGATGTCCAGATAGCCCTTGCCGACGATGGGATGGTCCATCTGGCTGGTCTGGTAGCCCTTGGGCAGGTCGGGGTAGAAGTAGTTCTTGCGCGCGAAGACGTTCTTCGGCGCAATCTCGGCATCGATCGCCAGGCCGAACTTGCAGGCCATGCGCACGGCTTCGGCATTGAGCACCGGCAGTGTGCCGGGCATGCCGAGGTCGACCAGGCTGGCCTGGGTGTTGGGCTCGGCGCCGAAGGTGGTGGCGCTGCCGGAAAAGATCTTCGACTGGGTCGCGAGCTGTGCGTGGATCTCAAGCCCGATCACGGTTTCCCATTGCATCTTCAATCTCCTCAGAATCCGGCCGGGGCGCGCATGTGCCAATCGGTGACTTGTTGATACTGGTGCGCCACATTGAGCAGGCGCGCTTCCTGGAAGTACGGCGCCAGCAGTTGCACACCCACCGGCAGGCCATCAATGAAGCCGGCCGGCATCGACAGGCCGGGAATGCCCGCCAGGTTGGCGGTGATGGTGTAGATGTCTTCCAGATAGGCCGAAACCGGATCGGCGTTCTTCTCGCCCAGCTTCCAGGCCAGGTTCGGCGTGGTCGGGCCGAGGATCACGTCGACCTGCTCGAAGGCAGCGACGAAGTCCTGCTTGATCAGGCGGCGGATTTTCTGCGCCTTGAGGTAGTAAGCATCGTAGTAACCGGCGGACAGCGCGTAGGTGCCGACCATGATGCGCCGCTTGACCTCGTCACCGAAGCCTTCGGCGCGCGAGCGCTTGTAGAGGTCGGTGAGGTCGACCGGGTTTTCGCAGCGATAGCCGAAGCGTACGCCATCGAAACGCGAGAGGTTGGAAGAGGCCTCGGCTGGCGCGATCACGTAGTAGGAAGGAATCGCATGCTGCATGTTCGGCAGGCTGATTTCCTTGACCGTGGCGCCGAGCTTCTTCAGTTCCTCGACGGATGCCATGACGGCGTCAGCGATCTTCGGATCGAGGCCGGCGCCGAAGTACTCCTTCGGCAGGCCGATGCGCAGACCGGCGAGCGGCTGGCTCAGCGCGGCGAGGTAATCGTCCAGCGGCTGGTCGACGCTGGTGGAGTCCTTGGCGTCGAAACCGGCCATTGCCGACAGCAGCAGCGCGCAGTCTTCGGCCGTGCGTGCCATCGGGCCGCCCTGATCGAGACTCGATGCGTAGGCGACCATGCCCCAGCGCGATACCCGGCCGTAGGTCGGCTTGAGGCCGGTGAGGTTGGTCAGCGCAGCCGGCTGGCGGATCGAACCGCCGGTGTCGGTGCCGGTCGCGGCAGGCAACAGTCGTGCGGCGATGGCCGCGGCGGAACCGCCGGAGGAGCCGCCGGGTACCCGGGTCAGGTCCCAGGGGTTCTTCACCGCGCCGTAATAGCTCGACTCGTTGGCAGAGCCCATGGCGAATTCGTCCATGTTCAGCTTGCCGAGGGTAACCGTGCCGGCAGCTGCGAGCCGTTCCACCACGGTGGCATCGTAGGGCGCATTGAAGTTGTCGAGAATCTTCGAGCCGCAGCTGGTGCGGATGCCCTGGGTGCAGAACAGGTCCTTGTGGCCGATCGGTGCGCCGAGCAGGGCGCCGTTCTCGCCGGCGGCGCGACGCGCGTCGGCGGCCTTGGCCTGTGCGATGGCAAGCTCGTCGGTCACGCTGATAAACGCGTTGAGCTGCGGGCCGAGCTGCTCGATGCGGGCCAGCAGGGTGCGCGTCAGTTCCTCGGCGGAGAAATGCTTCTCGGCGAGGTTGCGGGCGATCTCGGCAAGCGTCAGGTTGTGCATGTCGGAATCCTTCATCATCACTCGATCACTCGCGGAACCAGATAGAGGCCTTCTTCCACGGCGGGTGCGATGGCCTGGTAGGCATCACGCTGGTTGCTCTCGGTGACTGCATCGGCACGCAGGCGCTGTGTGGTTTCCAGCGGGTGGGCCAGCGGCTCGATACCAGTGGTGTCGACCGCCTGCATGCGGTCGATCAGGCCGAGGATATTGTTGAGGGTCTCGGTGGTGCGGGGCAGGTCGGCTTCAGACAGGCCCAGGCGGGCCAGATGAGCGATCTTCTCCACCTCGGTGCGTTCAAGCGCCATCGGGTATCTCCAGCGGAAAGCGAATCGGGACTGCACCTTCCGTCGACTGGACGGGGTGCATGGCAGCACGGGACGAGCCGCGGCAATGGGCTTTCTGGCCCGGAAAAGCCGTCAATCTTACATGCCCGAGGCGGTTATCGGTAGCGTGGACGCGGTGCGCGGCCTTAGGATGAGTGGCGACCACCGTCATGCGACCTGGCACGCAATGCCTCATTTCTGGCGCCACGCGGGCGGACTCTCGCCTTGCCCTAACTTCGCACCATTGTTAGAGTTTGCGGCACTTTTTTCCCCACGCGTTTGCCCCAGGGCCCTTTTCCCATGTTCAAGAAACTGCGTGGCATGTTTTCCAGTGATCTGTCGATCGACCTGGGCACTGCCAATACCCTTATTTATGTGCGCGATCGCGGCATTGTTCTCGACGAACCCTCTGTAGTCGCCATTCGTAGCCACGGCAACCAGAAGAGCGTTGTCGCCGTCGGCACCGAGGCCAAGCGCATGCTGGGCCGTACCCCGGGCAACATCAACGCGATCCGTCCGATGAAGGACGGTGTGATCGCCGACTTCAGCGTCTGCGAGAAGATGCTGCAGTACTTCATCAACAAGGTGCACGAGAACAGCTTCCTGCAGCCCAGCCCGCGCGTGCTGATCTGCGTGCCCTGCAAGTCGACCCAGGTCGAGCGTCGTGCCATTCGTGAGTCCGCACTCGGCGCCGGTGCTCGCGAAGTGTTCCTGATCGAGGAACCGATGGCCGCTGCGATCGGTGCCGGTCTGCCGGTGGACGAGGCCCGCGGCTCCATGGTCGTGGACATCGGTGGAGGTACCACCGAGATCGCGCTGATCTCCCTCAACGGCGTGGTCTACGCCGAATCCGTGCGAGTCGGCGGTGATCGTTTCGACGAATCCATCGTGACCTACGTGCGTCGCAACTACGGCAGCCTGATCGGCGAATCCACTGCCGAGCGCATCAAGCAGGAAATCGGTACCGCCTTCCCGGGCGGCGAGGTCCGCGAAGTGGACGTCCGTGGCCGCAACCTGGCCGAAGGCGTGCCGCGCAGCTTCACCCTGAATTCCAACGAAGTGCTCGAAGCCCTGCAGGAATCGCTGGCAACCATCGTTCAAGCGGTCAAGAGCGCGCTGGAGCAATCTCCGCCGGAGCTGGCCTCCGACATCGCCGAGCGCGGCCTGGTGTTGACAGGCGGCGGCGCGCTGCTGCGTGATCTGGACAAGCTGCTCGCCCAGGAAACCGGTCTGCCGGTGATCGTCGCCGAGGAGCCGCTGACCTGTGTCGCCCGTGGCGGTGGTCGCGCGCTGGAGATGATGGATCGTCACGCCATGGACCTGCTGTCCACGGAGTGAGCCTGCGCCGCTTTGCTCATGACAAGCCGAAAGATCCGGTCGCACCGGCTTTCGGCTTGTCGCGTTTAGTCTCAAGCTTTTACTCGTGAGGTAGTTGCAATCAAGCCGCTATTTGCCAAGGGACCTTTGCTCGGTGTGCGCCTGCTGGTGTTCGTCGTGCTTTGTGTCGTGCTGATGGTGGTGGATGCACGCTTCGACGCGCTGAAGACGGTACGCAGCCAGATGGGGCTGGTACTGACGCCGTTCTACTGGGTCGCCGACATGCCGGTGCGGATCTGGAGAGGTGCGACCGAGCAGATCGCCAGCAGCAGCAGCCTGATGGCCGAGAACGAGAAGCTCAAGGCCGAGGCGCTGCTGATGCAGCGGCGCCTGCAGAAGCTGGCGATGCTCACCGAGCAGAACGTGCGCCTGCGCGAGTTGCTCAACTCGGCGGCGCTGGTGGATGACAAGGTCATCGTCGCCGAACTGATCGGACTGGACCCAAACCCGTTCACCCATCGCATCCTGATCGACAAGGGCGAGAAGGACGGCGTCTTCATGGGGCAGCCGGTGCTCGATGCCAGCGGCCTGATGGGGCAGGTCGTCGAGGTGCTGCCGTATGCCGCGCGCGTGCTGCTGCTGACCGATGTCACCCATAGCATTCCGGTGCAGGTCAACCGCAACGGACTGCGTGCGATCGCCGTGGGCACCGGCAATCCGGACTATCTCGAGCTGCGCCATGTGGCCGAAACGGCTGATGTCAAAGCAGGAGATTTGCTGGTCAGTTCCGGGCTCGGTCAGCGATTCCCTAGCGGCTATCCGGTGGCGCAGGTGACCGAGGTGGTGCACGGCTCCGGCCAGCCGTTCGCCATCGTACGTGCGGTGCCGACCGCCATGCTCAATCGCAGCCGCTATCTGATGCTGGTCTTCAGCGATTCGCGGACGCCGGAAGAGCGGGCCGCCGACGCTGCCGAGGCCCAGGCCGATGCCGATCAGAAAGCCGCTGCCGAAGGCGCGGAGGCAGCCGCACCTGCACCCGCTGCTGAGGCGGGGGCTGAAACGAGCGATTCCGAGCAGGCGCCCGCCGCTTCGTCGTCGACAACGGTATCGGAGGAGGCGCAATGATCAGCGGGCGGCCGAATAATGGATGGGTCATCTGGTTCAGCCTGACGATCGCGCTGCTGCTCAGCGTCGCGCCCATGCCTGGCAGCGCGGAGATCGCACGGCCGCTATGGCTGGGGTTGGTCATCGCCTTCTGGTCGTTGGTTCTGCCGCATCGCGGTGGGCTGGGCGCCGCGTTCTGTTTTGGGCTCGCGCAGGACGTGCTGGCCGGCACGCTGTTCGGCCAGAGCGCCTTGCCGCTGATCCTGATCGCTTTTCTGGTGCTGAGCCTGCAACAACGCCTGCGCATGTTTCCGCTGTGGCAACAGAGCATGGTGCTGCTGGTTGTGCTCGGCCTCGCCCAGTTGGTGCAGCTCTGGCTGAACACGCTGACCGGTAATAGGCCGCCGACGCTGCTGTTCCTCGTGCCTGTGCCGGTCAGCGCGTTGCTCTGGCCTTGGGTTTATGTCGCGTTGCAGGGGCTGCGTCAGCGATTTGCGGTGTATTGACCAACGCCCGGTCAATTTCCTCCGTCGTACGCTGCGCTGAAAAAATCTGATCTTTTGTGTGGGTTTGTGCCGCCGGGCACGGCTTACGCCTTGCTGCTCCAAAGCAATTCTGAAATCATGCTGCCGCTATGGCGTTCCGCCATTACTGGTTTCTGCTTCAGAAGACGATAAGCACAACAGCACGGGCGATGAGTATGGAAGCTGGCAGTTCGATTTTTTCCAGGCCGCAAGGCTCTCGTGGCGCCCGTGCGGTGCTGGCTGCCGGCGCGGTAGGGTCGCTGCTGATGACGCTGGTCATGAGCACTGGATACTCTCAGGCCGATAGCGCCCCGCAGGCCCCTCAGTTGGCCAAGCTGTCGGCCCCAGATACGCTCTCCACCGTTGCCGCTCCCTCTGAGTCCGCTGCCGATTCGCCTCGCGCCGAGCAGCTGGCCGGCAAGATTGCAGAGCTCGACGCCATTCTCCTTGAAAAGCAGAAGCTTGAAGATGCGCTGCGGGCCGAGAAGAGCGAGCTCGCTGCCGTGCAATTGCAGCTGGCCAACAGCAAGAAGCTGATTCGCCTGGAGGTCGACGACTTCCTCGGTCAGAGCGCCGAGCGCAAGCGTCTCGATGAGCTGCTGGACGAGCACAAACGTAGTGCCGAAGCCGAGAAAGCCATTGGCGAACGCGTCGAAGCTCTGGAGAAGGATCTCGGCAGCCAGCACCTGAAGTTCTCGCTTGCCGCGCGTGACGTCGATCGTCTCAAGACCCAGCTGGCGGCCGAGGTTCGCGAGCGCAACAGCAAGAAGATTCAGGCCATTGCCCGCAAGCTGGACAAGACCATTCGCTTCGAGCAGTCGGTTTCGTTCCGCTGTTCCGCCAGCAAGAGCCTCGCGGCCTGCCTGGCCGAGCACCGCAACGATGGTCAGATGTCGCAATGGGTGCTGGAAAACTACCAGCGTGTGCTGGCCGAGGATATCCGCGAGCAGGTTGCCGATGTCGACCTGGATACCGCCTGGTACCGCTACCGCACACGTACCGATTTCGCCCAGGCAAGCATGAGCCTGGACGGCACCGTCAACGCGCAGATGAACGTCGAGGCGACCATCACGGCGAAGAAGATGATGCCGTGCGCGATCCTCGATGTGCCCTACGAGCAATGCGACAGCAAGACCCACTCGCTGATCGTGCGTAGCAACAAGTACGACGATCGGGTCCGCATCAACGACCAGGAGCATGGCGCGACGCCGGTTTCGCTGGTGCTCGACAGCGGTGTCTATGACATTCAGGTCACCTCCGGTGGCATTACCCAGAAGCGCACGCTGTCGCTCAAGGGTGATCAGGTGGTCAACTTCAAGTTCTGATCCATGCCCGGCGTAGTCCTTACGCCGGTCCTCTGCGCCTTCCTCGACGTACCCCGGATATGCGACGCTGTCGCTTTACCGTCTGAGGAACTGCCATGGGCGCTCTGTTTCTTGCCTCGGCATCACCCCGCCGCCGCGAATTGCTCGCGCAGATCGGCGTGCCGTTTTCTCTCGTCAGCGTGTCCGTCGATGAAGCGCCCTCGCCAACCGAGTCGCCCGAGGCGTATGTCGAGCGCGTTGCGCGCGACAAGGCGCTCGCCGGGCTCGTCAGTCTGGGGGATCGCGACGGCTGCGTGCTGGGTGCCGATACCAGCGTGGTGCTCGATCAGCATATTCTCGGCAAGCCTGCCGACCGTGCCGACGGGCTCGCCATGCTGGCGGCGTTATCCGGGCGTACGCACCGGGTCATGACCGCCGTCGCGCTGGCCAGTCGAAGTGCCTGCGAGGTGCGTGTGGTCATCAGCGAGGTGACCTTCCGTACCATCGACGAAGCCGAAGCCGAACGCTATTGGGATAGCGGAGAGCCGGCGGACAAGGCGGGCGGTTACGCCATCCAGGGCTGGGGCGCGGTGTTCGTCAGCCAGTTGCACGGCAGCTATTCGGCGGTGGTTGGCCTGCCGTTATGTGAAACGGCGCAGCTGATCGACGCCTTCGGACTTCCACGTTGGACCAAAGGCTCAAGCTAGAGCCTGTGGCTTCGGCGCGCAGGCCGGTTAGAATCGACTCAACCACCAGCTAGCGCTGCACATCAAGCCACCGCCGAGAACAACAATGAGCGAAGAAATCCTGATGAACATCACCCCCATGGAGTCGCGGGTGGCGGTGGTGGAGAACGGTGTCCTGCAGGAGGTGCATGTCGAGCGAACCCAGCGCCGCGGCATCGTCGGCAACATCTACAAAGGCAAGGTGGTGCGCGTCCTGCCGGGTATGCAGGCGGCGTTCGTCGACATAGGGCTGGATCGGGCCGCGTTCATCCATGCTTCCGAGATTTCCGCCCGCGAGGGTAATGCGGTCGAGCCGATCAACGCCCTGGTTCACGAAGGCCAGAGTCTGGTGGTGCAGGTCACCAAGGACCCCATTGGCACCAAGGGCGCGCGCCTGACCACGCAGCTGTCGATCCCATCGCGCTACCTGGTGTACATGCCGCGCACCAGCCATGTCGGCATTTCCCTGCGTATCGAAGATGAAGCCGAGCGCGAGCGGCTCAAGCAGGTCGTTGCCGAATGCGTTGAGGCAGAGGGCATCCAGGAAGCCGGCGGCTTCATCCTGCGTACCGCGGCTGAAGGGGCCGGCAGCGACGAGATACTCATGGATATCCGCTATCTGCGCCGTCTGTGGGAGCAGATCGCCAGTCAGATCAAGACCGTCGAAGCGCCCACGGTGATCTACGAAGACCTCTCTCTGGCCATGCGAACCCTGCGTGATCTGGTCAATCCGCGGATCGAGAAGATCCGTATCGATTCGCGGGAGAATTTCCAGAAGGTCACCCAGTTCGTCGGCGAGCTGATGCCCGAGCTGGGCGACCGCCTCGAACACTATCCGGGCGAGCGGCCGATCTTCGATCTCTATGGCGTCGAGGACGAGATCCAGAAGGCGCTGGAGCGCAAGGTCATGCTCAAGTCCGGCGGTTACCTGATAATCGATCCGGCCGAGGCGATGACCACCATCGACGTCAACACCGGTGCATTCGTCGGTCATCGCACGCTGGAAGAAACCATTTTCAAGACCAATCTCGAGTCGGCCACTGCCATTGCCCGCCAGCTCAGGCTGCGCAATCTGGGCGGCATCATCATCATCGACTTCATCGACATGGAGGACGAGGAGCATCGTCGCCAGGTCCTGCGCACGCTGGAGAAGCAGCTCGAGCGCGATCACGCCAAGACCAACATCATCGGCATCACCGAACTCGGCCTGGTGCAGATGACCCGCAAGCGCACCCGCGAAAGCCTCGAACAGGTGCTGTGCGAACCCTGCATGTGCTGTCAGGGGCGCGGCAAGCTGAAGACGCCGGAGACCGTCTGCTACGAGATATTCCGCGAAATCCTGCGTGAGGCGCGGGCCTACCAGGCGGAAGGCTACCGGGTGCTGGCCAATCAGAAGGTGATCGATCGTCTGCTCGACGAGGAGTCGGGCAATGTCGCCGACCTGGAGGCCTTTATCGGTCGCTCGATCAAGTTCCAGGTGGAAAGCATGTACTCCCAGGAACAGTACGACGTGGTGTTGCTCTGAACAATGGTAGACCGGGCCGCAAGGGCCAGGATGACCGGAGCGCATCCAGATGAACCGCCTCGCTGCCTTCCTCGTGACACTGTCGCGCCAGCTGTTCTGGGTAATCGCGTTCGGGCTGATTCTGGCCGCGCTCTACGTGAGCCTGGGGCGGCAGCTGGTGCCTGTAATCGCCGAGTACCGGGCCGAGGTGCAGGAGAAGGCGCAGGCGGCGCTGGGCATGCCAATCGCGCTGGGCAGGCTCGAAGGCCGCTGGGAGGGCTTCGCTCCCCGTTTGCTGGCGCATGATGTACTGCTCGGCGAGGGTGACAGCGCGATGCGCCTGGACCGTATTGCCATCGTCCCAGACTTGGCGGCCAGCCTCTGGGCGCGAGCGTGGCGGCTGAGCCGGTTGGAGTTTAGCGGCGTGCAGCTGTCTGTCGCTGAAGATGCTGAGGGCAAGTGGCGAGTGGAGGGCTTGCCGGCCCGTACCGAGCAGAAACCGCCCGAACCGCAGAAGATTCTCGAGTCGTTGCAGCGGGTGCGTGGGCTGGCGGTGCGCAACAGCCAGATCACGCTGGAGCCATTCGGAGAACCGCCGCTGACCCTGAGCTACACCGATCTGGGCCTGCTCGTCGACGGTGTGCGGCTCCGCTTGGACGGGCGCAGCATCCTTCCGGATGGCCAGCCCCTGGCCTTGAGCATTGAGGGGCGGGTGCAGCCGCAGCGCTGGCAGCACGCCGAGGCGCAGGTTTATCTCAGCCTGCCACAAAGCGACTGGGCCGCCTGGTTGCCGCGCCGACTGACTGCCGACTGGCATCTGCAGACGTTGAAGATGGGAGGTGAGCTGTGGGCAACCTGGCGCGAAAAGGCGCTGGAGCGTGCTGTTCTACGGATTAACGCGCCGCAACTGATCACGTCCTTTGCCGATCGTGAGCCTGTTCAGCTCGAGGACCTTGGGGGTGAGGCTTATATCGATCGCAACGAGCAGGGCTACCGGCTGCTGCTGGACCGGCTGGCGTTCGATCTCGAAGGCGAGCGCTGGGGCGATGCGCGAATCCAGGTTCAGCAGGATCAGACTCAGCAGCATTGGCAGCTGCAGGCTGATCGGTTGGGTATCGCGCCGATCGCCACACTCGTCCGTGCACTGGCGCCGCTACCACCGGCCGCAGCCGAGACGCTGACGGCGCTGCAGCCCAATGGAACATTGCGCAACCTGCAGCTCGACTACCGCCCCCAGATGGAGTCGCCGCAGCGGCTGCAATTCGCTGCCAATCTGGACCGTATCAGTTTCGCCGCACACAACTGGATACCTGCGGTGGGCAACGCGAGTGGCAGCATTCGCGGTGATATGGGCGGCGGAGAACTGCGCCTGGACAGCGACGACTTCAGCCTGCAACTTGCGCCGCTGTACCCCGAGCCCTGGCGCTACCGACACGCCGGCGGGCGTCTGACCTGGGCGCTGGACGAGCAGGCCTTCACGCTGGCTGCGCCCTATCTGCGTATCGACGGCGAGGAAGGCAAAATCGCCGGTGACTTCCTGATCCGCCTGGCCAGGGACCCCGCGGCAGAGGATTACATGGACCTGCGGGTTGGCTTGAGCGAAGGCGACGCGCGCTTTACCGAAAAGTACTTGCCGACACGCTCACCGGCGTTAAGCCCGGCGCTGGTCAGCTGGCTCAAGGAAGCGATTCGCAGCGGTACGGTCGAGCAAGGTTATTTCCAGTACCAGGGCGCATTGAGCAAGGGAGCTTCCGACAGCGCGCGCAGCCTGAGCCTGTACTTCAAGGTGCGCGATGCCGAGCTGGCGTTTCAGCCCGGCTGGCCCGTGCTGCAGCAGGGCCGTGGCGAGGTGCTGATCGAAGACAGCGGGGTTCGCGTCCGGCTCGCGGAAGGGAGGATTCTCGACAGTCACGTGCGTGATGCGACAGCTGACATTCCTCGCGTCGGCGCCGGCAACGTGCCGCAGTTGGCCGTGAAGGGGCAGGTCGCCAGCAGCCTGGCGGATGCCTTGAAGCTGCTTCAGGAGGCGCCGATCGGAACCGGCGAGCTCTTCGCTGGCTGGCAGGGGCAGGGTGCGCTCAGCGGCGCGCTCGATCTGCAGATCCCGCTGGGCAAGGGCACGCCGCGGGTCATCGTGGATTTCGCCAGCGACGATGCGAAACTGAAGATTCCCGAGCCGGAGCTTGCCTTCGAGCAACTCAGTGGCAGTTTCCGCTACGACACCGCGCGAGGCTTGAGTGCAGAGGCCATCCAGGCGCGTCTGTTCGGCGCTCCGGTCAAGGGCAAGGCGGTAGCGACAGGAGCGCCTGGCAAGCCTGCCTCTCGCGTGGAGGCACAGGGCGCCGTGGGGTTGAAGCGTCTGGCTGAGTGGCTCGCTATCGGGCAGTCACTGCCCGCCAGCGGTGAGTTGCCCTATCAGTTGCGACTGGATCTGGCAGGTGAGGACAGTCAGTTGCAGATCGACTCTTCGCTACAGGGGCTGCGCATCGATCTGCCAGCGCCGTTCGGCAAGCCTGCACGCGAGCGCCGTGACACCTCGTTGCGGATGTCCCTGCAAGGAGCCGAGCGTCGCTACGGTGTCCGGCACGGGTCACTCGCCGCGCTGACGTTCGCTGCGCCGCCGGGTTCTTGGGCGCAGGGCCGCGGCGAGCTGCGTCTCGGGCCTGGGGCGGCCAATCTTCCGGCCAGTGCCGGGCTTTATGTCAGGGGGCGCCTGCCGCAGCTCGACTTGAAAGCCTGGCAGGCGGTGCTCGAACAGCACGGCAAGGCGCAAGCGCAGCAGACGACCGGCTCGCTGCTGCGCCGGGCGCAGGTCGATATCGTTCGTTTCGAAGGTTTTGGCACCCGGATCGACAATCTTGGGCTGGACCTGCGGCGAATGAGGGAAGCCTGGGACCTTGGCCTTCGCAGTTCGATCATCAGCGGCTCGGTTCGCCTGCCAGATGCCGAGGGCGGCATCATCGTTGCCGATCTCCAGCGCCTGCGTCTGCCGGCTGCCGCGCAATCCGACGAGGCGGTCAAGGAGCGACCCGATCCGCTGGCTGATGTCCACCCGCAAAGCCTGCCGGCAATGGATGTCGCGATCGAACGGGTTTCCCTGGGCGACGATGTGCTCGGCGCCTGGGCGGTGAAGCTGCGCCCGGTCAGCGGCGGGACCGAGTTCCGCGATATCGCTCTCGACCTCAAGGGCCTGAAGATTACCGGGAACGGCGGCTGGGGCAGTGCGCAGACCTGGTACAAGGGCCGCCTCGAAGGTCGCAATCTCGCTGACGTATTGCTTGCGTGGGGCTTTGCGCCTTCGGTGACCAGTGACAGTTTTCGCCTGGATGTGGATGGGCAGTGGCCTGGTTCGCCGGCCTGGTTCGCCATGGCGCGCTATTCCGGCAGCATGCGACCTCGGCTGCGCAAGGGGCAGTTTGTCGAGATCGACGGCAGTGCCCAGGCGCTGCGCGTGTTCGGCGTGCTCAACTTCAATTCGATAGGGCGCCGCCTGCGGCTGGATTTCTCCGATCTGTTCAGCAAGGGGCTCAGTTACGACCGGCTGGATGGGCGGTTGCTGGCCAAGGAGGGTGTGTTCAACACCCGCGAGCCCATCACCGTCAGCGGTCCGTCGACCAACCTCGAGCTGGATGGCAGGCTGGATATGGCGCGTGACGAGATCGACGCCAAGTTGCTGGTCACCTTGCCGATCAGCAACAACCTGCCGCTGGCGGCGCTGATTGTCGGCGCACCGGCGATCGGCGGGGCGCTGTTCGTGGTGGACAAGCTGCTCGGCGACCGCGTGGCGCGTTTCGCCAGCGTACAGTACGACGTCAAGGGGCCTTGGCAGGCGCCTAAGATCAGCTTCGACAAACCATTCGAAAAGCCCAACTGATCCGCATCGGGCCGGGTCTTTCAGCATCGGGGAAAGCATGTCCTTAGCCGTGATTCAGATGGCCAGCCAGGCGGATGTAATGCTCAATCTGGCCCGCGCGCGCGAGTTGCTCGAGCAGGCGGCCGAAGCGGGCGCGCGGCTGGCGGTGCTACCGGAGAACTTCGCCGCAATGGGCCGCAGCGATCTACCGCAACTGGGTCGCGCCGAAGCCGCTGGCGACGGGCCGATCCTGCCCTGGTTGAAACAGGTCGCCCGTGACCTCAGGTTGTGGATCGTGGCTGGCACCTTGCCGTTACCGCCCGACGACGACCCGCAGGGCAAGCCGAATGCCTGCTCGCTGCTGTTCGATGATCAGGGGCAGCGGGTGGCGCGCTACGACAAGCTGCATCTGTTCGATGCGGAGGTCGCTGACAACCGTGGTCACTACCGTGAATCGGACGACTATGCGGCGGGGCAACGGCTGGTGATCTCCGACACACCGGTTGGACGCTTGGGGCTGAGCGTGTGTTATGACCTGCGTTTCGCCGAGCTGTATGGTGCGCTGAGGGCGGCAGGTGCCGAGTTGATCAGCGTGCCGTCGGCGTTCACCACGGTGACCGGTGAAGCGCACTGGGCGACGTTGATTCGTGCCCGTGCCATCGAGACTCAGTGCTATATCCTGGCTGCCGCACAGGGTGGAGAGCATCCTGGTGGTCGCCTCACCCATGGGCATTCGTCTATCGTGGACCCATGGGGCCGTCTGCTGTGCGAGCAGGCGACTGGCGAGGCGGCTTTGGTTGTCGCTCGGGATGCGTCCGAACAGGCTGCCATCCGCCAGCGAATGCCGCTGCAGCGCCACCGCCGATTTTCCGTACCGTGCCTGGCCACGGACCGTTTGGAGTGAATATGAGTGAACTGCTGTTACCTGTCACCGAGCGACTGCTGACACCTGGCGGCCTGGGTATCGATGACCTGCCAGGCTTGCTCGGTGAACTCGCCGGGCCCGGCGTGGATGCGGCGGACCTGTACTTTCAGGATCAGGTTTCCGAGTCCTGGGTGCTCGAGGATGGCATCGTCAAGGAGGGCGGCTTCCATCTGGAGCAGGGCGTCGGCGTGCGCGCACTGTCCGGCGAGAAAACCGGTTTCGCCTACAGCAACGCGATCACTGCCGATGCATTGCGTCAGGCGGCTCAGGCTGCACGCTCCATCGCGCGCAGCGGCCAGCAAGGCCAGGTCAAGGTGCTGTCCAGGGAGGCATTCGCGCCGTTGTACGCGCAGGACAATCCGCTCGACGGGCTCGGCCGTGCCGAGAAAGTCGAGCTGCTCAAGCGCATCGACGTCGCGACCAGGGCGCTGGACCCTCGCATCAAGCAGGTGACTGTAAGCCTGGCGGGCGTCTGGGAGCATATCCTGGTGGCCGGAATGGACGGTGGTATGGCGGCCGACATCCGCCCTCTGGTGCGTTTCAACGTCAGCGTGATCGTCGAGCAGAACGGCCGCCGCGAGCGCGGTGGCCAGGGTGGCGGCGGGCGTACCGGCTACCAGTACTTCCTCAGCGAGGATCGCGCCATGGGCTACGCCCGCGAGGCACTGCGTCAGGCGCTGGTCAACCTCGAAGCGGTGCCGGCACCGGCCGGTTCCTTGCCGGTTGTGCTTGGGCCTGGCTGGTCCGGCGTGCTGTTGCACGAGGCCGTCGGCCATGGCCTGGAGGGTGATTTCAATCGCAAGGGCAGCTCGGCCTACAGTGGCCGGATCGGGCAGAAGGTGGCATCGAGCCTGTGCACCATCGTCGATGACGGTACCCTGGCGGATCGCCGAGGTTCGCTCAGCGTCGATGACGAAGGCACGCCGACCCAATGCACCACGCTGATCGAGAACGGCATTCTCAAGGGTTATATCCAGGACAAGTTAAACGCCCGCCTGATGGGCGTCACGCCGACCGGTAACGGCCGCCGCGAGTCTTACGCGCATCTACCGATGCCGCGCATGACCAACACCTACATGCTGGCCGGCGAAAGCGATCCGCAGGAAATCATTCGCTCGGTGAAGAAGGGCATCTACTGCGCCAGCCTCGGCGGCGGTCAGGTCGACATCACCAGCGGCAAGTTCGTCTTCTCCACCAGTGAGGCCTATCTGATCGAGGACGGCAAGATCACCGCGCCGGTGAAGGGCGCGACGCTGATAGGCAATGGCCCCGAGGTGATGAACCGGGTATCGATGGTCGGTAACGACCTGGCGCTCGACAGCGGTGTCGGCACCTGTGGCAAGGATGGGCAGTCGGTGCCGGTGGGCGTCGGCCAGCCGACCGTGAAGATCGACGAGATAACCGTAGGCGGAACGGGTGCGTGAAGCCGCGGCGAGTGCCAGCCGCGAGCTTCAAGGGTAGAGGTTGAGGTACGGGTTGAGATCGCCGTCAGCGCAAGCCGCGTTTGGCTTCGTCCAGTTCGCGGATGTACTTGAATATCTTGCGGCTGGCGGCCGGCGGCTTGTCGCGCGCCGCCTCGTGCTGGGCGTGGCGGATCAGCCCGCGCAGATGCTGGCGGTCGGTCTCGGGGTATTCGGTCACGAACGCTTCCAGGGTGGCGTCGTCACCGCCGATCAGACGGTCGCGCCAGCGCTCCAGCGCATGGAAGCGCTCGTTGTATTGGCGCGTCGAGGCGTCCAGTTGATCGACCAGCGCGAGAATGGAATCGACATCCTGGTCGCGCATCAGCTTACCGATGTACTGGATGTGCCGTTTGCGCGCGATATGCGCCTTGTGTTTCGGCGCGTCGGCCAGCGCCTTCTGCAACGCGTCGCTCAGCGGCAGGCGAGCGATGAGGTCAGGCTTGAGGGTAGTTAGCCGCTCGCCTAGCTCCTGCAGGGCAAGCAGCTCGCGTTTGACCTGGGACTTGCTTTTTTCGTCGAAATCGTCGGCGTCGGAGTGTTCAGACATGGGGATGGTCCACTAGGAAATGCCGCCATGATAACAGCAGCCCTGGCAGCAGGCTTCAGAGGAGCGGCGCCAGGTTGCAACTTGATTCGATTGCAGTGGTTTGGGAGTGCTTATGAGTGAAGTAGAGGGCATCGGCCCGCACGCGCTGCCCGGTTTGCGCGAGAAGGTCGAGCGCATCATCGAGGAAGCGCGCCGGCAGGGCGCCAGCGCCAGCGAGGTTTCGGTCTCCATGGAGCAGGGGCTGTCGACCACAGTGCGTCAGCGCGAGGTGGAGACGGTCGAGTTCAATCGCGACCAGGGCTTCGGCATCACGCTCTATGTCGGCCAGAGCAAAGGCACTGCGAGCACCACCGGCAGTGGTGACGACGCCATCCGTGAAACCGTAGCCGCCGCGCTGGCCATCGCCAGGCATGCCTCGGAGGACGAATTTGCTGGCCTCGCTGACGCTACGCTGATGGCGCGCGAGCTTCCCGATCTCGATCTTTACCATCCGTGGGCGGTCACCCCCGAGCAGGCCATCGAGCAGGCGCTCAGCTGTGAAGGCGCCGCGTTCGCCTTCGATCAGCGTATCCGCAACGCAGACGGCACTACGCTAAATACCCATCAGGGCTGCCGCGCCTATGGCAACAGCAACGGCTTCATCGGGGGCTATTGCAGCAGCCGTCACAGCCTGAGTTGCGTGATGATCGCCGAGAGCGAAGGGCAGATGCAGCGTGACTATTTCTACGACGTCAACCGCATCGGCGAGGCGCTGCTCGACCCGCAGACCATCGGCCGGCGCGCAGCCGAGCGTGCCGTGCGACGTCTGGGCGCGCGCCCGGTTCCTACCTGCGAAGTGCCGGTACTTTTCGCCCCCGAGCTGGCGACCGGTCTGTTTGGCCACTTCATTGCAGCGATTTCCGGCGGAAATCTCTACCGCAAAGCCTCTTATCTCGAGGATGCCCTGGGCCAGTCGCTGTTTCCCGAGTGGCTGAGCCTTGATGAGCGTCCGCACATCCCGCGAGCCCTCGGTAGTGCCAGCTACGATGGCGATGGCCTGGCGACCTATGCCAAGCCGTTCGTGGAGAACGGCCGACTGCTGTCCTATGTGCTTTCGACCTATTCCGGACGCAAGCTCGGTATGCCCAGTACGGCCAACGCCGGGGGTGTGCACAACCTGTTCGTCAGCCATGGGGACGAGGATCAGGCGGCGTTGATCCGGCGCATGGGCCGAGGCCTGCTGGTGACGGAGCTGATGGGACAGGGCCTGAATCTGGTGACCGGCGACTATTCTCGTGGCGCTGGCGGCTACTGGGTCGAGAATGGCGAGATCCAGTTCCCGGTACAGGAAGTAACGATTGCCGGAAATCTGCGCGACATGTTCCGCCAGATCGTGGCGGTCGGTTGCGATGTGGAAACGCGCGGCAACGTGCGGACCGGCTCGGTGCTGATCGAGCGAATGATGGTCGCTGGCAAGTGAGGCAGGTGCGGCGCGGTCGGCAACGATTCGCGCCGCTGTGGCAAGGTGTCTACTCGCCTTCTTCGAAATAGTCGTCGATCAGCGCGGTCAGCGCGTTCAGTGCGTCCTCTTCCTGTTCACCTTCGGTGTCCAGGTGCACGGTGGTGCCTTTGCTGGCGGCGAGCATCATGACCGCCATGATGCTCTTGCCATCGACCAGCGTGGCCGGACAGCGGCCAACGCGAATCTTGCAGGGGTAGCGATTGGCAACGGCGACGAACTTGGCGGCAGCGCGCGCGTGCAGGCCGAGTTTGTTGATGATGGTGACTTCGCGGGCGGGCATGGTGCAGGTATTCCTAGGCGAGGTCCCGATGACGGACCTGCAGGTTCTTCAGCGGTTCTCTCAACGCCTGGCCTAGCCGTTCGGCTAGGTAGACCGAGCGATGATGGCCGCCGGTGCAGCCGATGGCGATGGTGACATATGCGCGGTTGCTGGCTGCAAAGCGCGGCAGCCATTTGCTCAGATAGCCGTGGATATCTTGGAACATTTCTTCCACGTCAGCCTGGGCGCTGAGGTAGTCGATCACCGGCTGGTCTAGCCCGGAAAAGTCGCGAAGCTCGGCTTTCCAGTAAGGGTTGGGCAGGCAACGTACGTCGAACACGAGATCGGCATCGACTGGCATCCCGCGCTTGAAACCGAATGACTCGACCAGAAAAGCGGTGCCCGGCTCAGGCTTGTTGAGCAAGCGCAACTTGAGCACGTCGCGCAGCTGATAGAGATTGAGATGGGTGGTGTCGATCTTCAGGTCGGCGTGATCGATGATCGCTGCGAGCAGCAACTCCTCATCATGGATCGCTTCGGCCAGAGAGCGATTTTCGTTGGTCAGTGGATGGCGGCGGCGGGTTTCCGAGAAGCGCTTGAGCAGGGTCTCATCGTCGGCATCCAGATAGAGCACATCGCACTGGATGTGCCTGGCGCGGACTTCTTCGAGTAGCTCGGGGAAGCGCTTGAGCTGGCTGGGCAGGTTGCGCGCGTCGATCGACACGGCGACCTGCGGATGCAGCAGCTCAGTGTGCAGTAGGGCGCGCTCGGCAAGCTCAGGCAACAGTCCGGCAGGCAGGTTGTCGATGCAATAGAAGCCGTTGTCCTCGAGCACGTTCAGTGCAGTGCTCTTGCCCGAACCCGAGCGTCCACTGACGATGATCAGCCGCATCTATGCCCCGTTCTGCACGTCGACCACTACCTGGTAGAGGCTTTCGTTGCTCGGCGCCTGGCGCAGTCGTTGGCGTACGTCTTCGCGGTCGAGCATGCTGGCGATCTGGCGCAGCAGTTCGAGATGCTCGTCAGTGGCGGCTTCCGGTACCAGCAGGACGAACAGCAGGTCCACCGGCGCGCCGTCGATGGCGTCGAAATCCACTGGCGTCTGCAGGCGCAGAACGGCGCTCAGCGGCGCATTGCAGCCAACCATGCGGCAGTGCGGGATGGCGATGCCGTTGCCGAACCCGGTCGAGCCGAGCTTCTCGCGCGCGATCAGGCTTTCGAAGATGGTCTGGGAGTCGAGATCGATAAGGTCCTGGGCGATCACCTTGGCGATCTGTTCCAGGACGCGCTTCTTGCTACCGCCCGGGACGTTCACCAAGGAACGCCCGGGGGTGAGGATGTTTTCGAGTCGGATCATATTGGAGTCAGCGGGTGACAGCGCCCTGTGTGTGGTCGAGCTGCTTCTCCTTGTGCTTGATCAACTGGCGATCGAGCTTGTCGACCAGCAGGTCGACGGCAGCGTACATGTCTTCGTGATCGGCGATGGCCACGACTTCGCGGCCTGCGACGTGCAAGGTTGCTTCGGCTTTCTGCTTGAGTTTCTCGACCTGGAGGATCACCTGAACGCTGATGATGCGGTCGAAGTGGCGAGCAAGCCGATCGAATTTCTCCTCGATGTAGTCACGCAGGGCATCGGTTACTTCCAGATGAACACCGCTGATGTTGACTTGCATACTGCTATCTCCTTTGCCTTGTACGAAGAGCAGGTTGGTGGGCCTGCCGCCGGGACAGTTCGACCAGGGGCCAATCACAGTAGACGTTTGCGCTCGCTGGATGGTGCGATACCGAGCGACTCGCGGTACTTCGCAACTGTGCGGCGGGCCACCTGGATGCCCTGCGCCTCCAGTAAACCAGCGATCTTGCTGTCGCTCAACGGCTTTTTCTGGTTTTCCGCGGCGACCAGTTTCTTGATGATCGCGCGGATCGCAGTGGACGAACATTCGCCGCCTTCCGCCGTGCTGACGTGGCTGGAGAAGAAGTATTTGAGTTCGTAGATGCCGCGTGGCGTGTGCATGTATTTCTGCGTGGTCACGCGGGAGATGGTCGACTCATGCATGCCCACCGCCTCGGCGATGTCGTGCAGTACCAGAGGCTTCATCGCCTCGTCACCATGCTCAAGGAAGGCGCGCTGGTGTTCGACGATCTGAGTCGCCACCTTCATCAGGGTCTCGTTGCGGCTGAGCAGGCTCTTGATGAACCAGCGCGCTTCCTGCAGCTGGTTGCGCATGAAGGTGTTGTCCGCGCTGGAGTCGGCGCGTTTGACGAAGCCGGCGTATTGCGCGTTGACGCGAAGGCGCGGCATGGCTTCCTGATTCAGCTCGACCAGCCAGCGATCATTGTGCTTGCGCACGATCACGTCGGGCACCACGTATTCCGGTTCGCTCGCCTCGATCTGCGACCCCGGGCGCGGGTTCAGGCTCTGGATCAGTTCGATGACCTGGCGCAGATCATCTTCCTTGATCTTCATTCGCCGCATCAGCAGGCTGTAATCCCGGCTGCCGAGGATGTCCAGATAGTCGCTGACCAGACGCTTCGCTTCGCTCAGCCATGGTGTGCGGTCGGGTAGTTGGCGCAGCTGCAACAGCAGGCACTCGCGCAGATCGCGTGCGCCGATGCCGGCCGGTTCGAATTGCTGGATACGACGCAGAACGACCTCGACCTCGTCGAGCTCGATTTCCAGCTCGGGATCGAACGAGTCGACGATTTCCTGCAGCGTCTCTTCGAGATAACCCTGTTCATTGATGCAGTCGATGAGGGTGGTCGCGATCAGCCGGTCGGTGTCGCTCATTGGCGCGAGGTTCAGCTGCCACAGCAGATGGCTCTGCAGGCTTATGCCGCTCGACGTCCGGCTGGTGAAATCCCACTCGTCGTCATCGTTGCTGGGCAGGCTGCTGGCGCTGGTCTGGTAGATGTCTTCCCAGGCGGTGTCGACCGGAAGCTCGCTGGGAATCCGCTCGCCCCAGTCGCCGTCGCTGTCGTCCAGGCTGTCACTGCTATGAGAGGGCTCCTCGTAGGTGCTTTCCTGGCTGCTGCTCTTCTCGGTGACGGTGTCGCCTGGCCGTTCAGCGGCCTCGGCCATAGGGTCGGAGCTGTCGAAGTCGTCTCCGTCTTCTTCGCGCTCGAGCATGGGATTGGAGTCCAGCGCCTCCTGGATCTCCTGTTGCAGATCGAGGGTGGATAGCTGGAGGAGCCGTATGGCCTGTTGCAGCTGCGGTGTCATCGTCAGCTGCTGGCCCATCTTCAGGACTAGCGATGGTTTCATGGCAGAGGACTTCGAACCTTTTATGCCGGCGCAACCGCGCCCATTCCGACATGCCGTGCGCGGGGCGCCGGCAGAAAGCAAATTATATGCCTGCCGATGAAGCCTTTGCCTAGAGCCGATTTGCCGAGCCGAGCAAAAAATCCGCCTTACAGGCGGAATTCGTGGCCCAGATAGACTTCCTTGACCAGCTGATTGCTCAGGATGGTCTGCGCATCGCCCTCGGCAATCAGTTGCCCGTCGTTGACGATGTAGGCCGTCTCGCAGATATCCAGGGTCTCGCGGACGTTGTGATCGGTGATCAGCACGCCGATGCCCTTGGCCTTGAGGTGATGGATGATCTGCTTGATATCGCCCACCGAAATCGGGTCCACACCGGCAAAGGGTTCATCAAGCAGGATGAACTTCGGTGCGGTGGCCAGTGCGCGGGCAATCTCCACGCGGCGTCTTTCACCACCAGAGAGGCTCATACCGAGGCTGTCGCGGATATGGTTTATATGGAATTCCTGCAGTAGGCCTTCCAGCGCCTGCTGACGGCCGTTGCGGTCCAGATCCTTGCGGGTCTCGAGAATGGCCATGATGTTATCGGCGACCGAGAGCTTGCGAAAGATCGAGGCCTCCTGTGGCAGGTAGCCAATGCCGGCGCGTGCGCGGCCGTGCATCGGCAGGTGTGTGACGTCTTCCTGATCAATCAGCACGCGGCCCTGGTCGGCATTCACCAGGCCGACGATCATGTAAAAGCAGGTGGTCTTGCCTGCGCCGTTGGGGCCGAGCAGGCCGACGATCTGCCCGCTTTCAATGGACAGGCTGACATCGCGCACGACCTGCCGGCTCTTGTAGCTCTTGGCCAGATGCTGGGCTTTGAGAACGGCCATTACTCGGGCTGCTCCGCAGCCTGACCGTTTTTGCGCGGCTGGATCACCATGTCCACGCGCGGGCGCGGCGTGGTGACATCGGCATTGGTGGCGCGACCGGCGTTGACGATCTGCCGACGGGTGTCATAGACGATCTTCTCGCCTTCGAAGGTGTTGCCTTCCTGAACGACCTTGGCCTGATCGATGAGCACGATCCGCTCGTTGGCGGCGAAATACTGGATGGTCAGGCCGTAGGCTTTGACGATCTCCTTGTCCACCGCAGGCTTCTGCTCGTAGTAGGCCGGCTTGCCGATGGAGGTGAATACTTCGACGTCGCCGTTGTCATCCTGGGTAATGGTCACCGTGTCGCCGGTGATCTTCATCGTGCCCTGGGTGATGACCACGTCGCCGCGGTAGACCGCCACGCCCTGTCGGTCGTCCAGTTCGGCGGTGTCGGCTTGAACGCGGATTGGCTGTTCACGATCCTCGGGAAGCGCCCAGGCGCTGGCGCCAAGCCAGAATGCGCTCAAACCGAGCAGGAGGGGGAGAGTCTTAACGCAGCTCATGCTGGCCTCTTACGTTGGACAGCAGGAGCATCCTGCCGTCATCCATGTACGCTTTCATGCCGGTTGCCGTGGTCACGCCATTGGCGGCCTCGATTCTAACGGCTTGGTTTGTCTCGGCATAATCCTTCTCCGGCCATACCGTCAGGCGGCTGGTGGTCAGGATCGTCGGGCGCCCCTTGGCGTCGGTTCGCTCGACCTTGACCTGATCGATCAGTAGCACCTCGTCGCCTTCGGCCGATACTTCGCCGCGCTCACTACGCACGTGCCACGGCAGTTCGGTGCCGCGATAGGACAGCAGATCCGGTTTGGTCAGCAGGCTGATGTCGCTCGCCTTGATGTGCTCGAGCTTGTCTGCGGTCAGTTCGTAGTTGCGCTTGCCGTCGGGCTGATATTGCACCGTGCGGGAATTGATCACATAGAAGTCGACATCGGGCGTTGCGCCACTGGCGACTGACGGCTCCTGCATGAAGCTTTCGGGCCGGATGTTCCAGTAGCCGACCGCCACCAGCAGGGCGGCGATCAGCGTCAGCAGGACAGCGAAGCGCATTTTGCGAAGCATTCAGACCCCTACAGATATGCGTTTTGCGCGGCGGCCAGGGTGCCCTGCGCGCGCATGATCAGTTCGCAGAACTCGCGTGCCGCACCCTCGCCACCGCGGGCCAGGGTAACGCCATGGGCATGTTCACGAACAAAGGTGTCGGCGCTGGCCACGGCCATGCCGAGGCCTACGCGGCGTATCACCGGCAGATCAGGCAGGTCGTCACCGAGATAGGCTACTTCAGAGTAGCTCAGGCCAAGTTCGGTCAGCAGTTCGTCGAGCACGACCAGCTTGTCTTCGCGCCCCTGATAAAGGTGCTGGATACCGAGGTTCTGCGCTCGGCGCTCTACCACGGGCGTCTTGCGCCCGCTGATGATCGCGGTGCGCACGCCGGAGTTGATCAGCATCTTGATGCCGTGGCCGTCCAGTGTGTTGAACGTCTTGAACTCGCTGCCGTCGGTCAGGAAATAAAGGCGGCCATCGGTGAGCACACCATCGACGTCGAAGATCGCCAGGCGAATGTCGCGGGCGCGTTGCAGCAGCTGTTCGTGCATTACATCACCCCCGCGCGCAGGAGGTCGTGCATGTTCAGCGCGCCAATCGGCAACTCCTGGTCATCGACGACTACCAGCGAACTGATCTTGTGGTCTTCCATGATCTTCAGAGCCTCGGCGGCGAGCATCTCGGCATGGGCGGTCTTGCCGTGCACGGTCATGATCTCGTCGATGCGCGTCTGGCGAACGTCGACTCCCTTGTCCAGTGCACGGCGCAGGTCGCCGTCGGTGAAGATGCCGGCGAGTCGTCCGTCCGCTTCGACGATGACGGTCATGCCCAGGCCCTTCTGGGTCATTTCCAGCAGGGCGTCGCGCAGCGATGTGCCGCGCGGAACCCTCGGCAGGCGCTCGCCGGTATGCATGACGTGCTCGACTTTCAACAGCAGGCGGCGGCCCAGCGCGCCGCCCGGGTGAGAGAAGGCGAAATCTTCAGCAGTGAACCCACGAGCCTCGAGCAGCGCGATAGCCAGGGCATCGCCGAGCACCAGGCTGGCAGTGGTGGAGGAGGTCGGCGCGAGGTTCAGCGGGCAGGCTTCGATGGCGACGCTAGCGTCCAGATTCACCGCAGCGGCCTTGGCCAGCACCGAGTTGGGGTTGCCGGTCATGCTGATCAGGGTGATGCCGAGCCGCTTGATCAGCGGTAGCAGGGTGACGATCTCGCTGGTGGTGCCGGAGTTGGAAAGGGCGAGGACCACGTCGTCCTGAGTGATCATGCCCATGTCGCCATGGCTGGCTTCGGCAGGGTGCACGAAGAAGGCGGCGGTGCCGGTGCTGGCCAATGTGGCGGCGATCTTGCGGCCGACGTGCCCGGACTTGCCCATGCCAACCACGACCACTCGGCCCTTGCAGCCAAGGATCAGCTCGCAAGCCTGCACGAAATCGGCATCGATACGTGCGTTCAACTGCTCAACCGCTTCTATTTCCAGGCGGATGGTGCGTTGCGCGGTTTCGATCAATTGGCTGCTCTGGCTCATGGCTGGCGAGGTCGTCCGATTAAAAGGCGGCGATTATAGCGAGAATCCGTTGCGGGCTCATGGAAAATGTCGGCACATCACTGTGGGCCGGCACAATCAATTTGATCAGCCTGAGCTGAACCGAAGCTGAACGGGGCGTCGCTCGTCATCTGCCGAAACGCTCATCGGTTGGGCGGCCTCTGGCGCGATGCTATAGTGCGCCGCCGAAAACGGTCAGGGCAGAAAGTATCCCAGCGTCATCGGGAGCCGTCTGTTTCGCAGACTGCATGCAAGGAGACCAGATGAGCGCCTGCAATGACTTCGCCGTCGAGCTGAAGGGAGTGACCTTCAAGCGAGGCGAGCGCAGTATTTTCAACGATGTCGATATCGCCATACCGCGAGGGAAGGTTACGGCCATCATGGGGCCGTCCGGTTGTGGCAAGACGACGCTGCTGCGCCTGATCGCTGCGCAGCTGATGCCGTCGCGTGGTGAAGTCTGGGTGGCGGGCAATAATCTGCCGAGCCTCTCGCGCAGCGAGCTGTTCGACATGCGCAAGCAGATGGGTGTGCTGTTCCAGAGCGGGGCACTGTTCACCGATCTCGACGTGTTCGAGAACGTTGCGTTTCCGCTGCGGGTGCATACCAAGCTCCCAGACGAGATGATCCGCGACATCGTGCTGATGAAGCTCGAAGCGGTAGGGCTGCGTGGCGCCATCGAGCTGATGCCCGACGAGCTGTCCGGCGGTATGAAGCGGCGTGTCGCGCTGGCGCGGGCGATTGCTCTGGATCCGCAGATTCTGATGTATGACGAACCCTTTGCCGGACAGGATCCGATTGCGATGGGCGTCCTCGTGCGGCTGATTCGTCTGCTCAACGACGCGCTGGGCATCACCAGTATTGTCGTCTCGCACGATCTGGCCGAAACCGCGTCCATTGCCGACTACATCTACGTGGTTGGCGATGCCCAGGTGCTTGGCCAGGGCACGCCGGCGGAGCTGATGGAGTCGAACAATCCGCGCATCAGGCAATTCATGACGGGGGCAGCCGACGGGCCGGTGCCATTCCATTTTCCTGCTCCGGCCTATGCCGACGATCTACTGAGAGGCACCGATGCGTAAGCGTTCGTTGTTGGATCGGATTGCCCTGCTCGGTCGCGCCGGACTGGATGTGCTGGCAGCCCTGGGGCGCTCGACGATATTTCTCGTGCATGCGCTGTTCGGGCGAAGCGGGCTGCGTAACGGTTTTTCGCTGCTGGTCAAGCAGCTCTATTCGGTTGGTGTGCTGTCACTGGCGATTGTAGTTGTCTCCGGCATCTTCATCGGCATGGTGCTGGCGCTGCAGGGCTACAACATTCTCAGCAGCTACGGCTCCGAGCAGGCGGTTGGGCAGATGGTCGCACTGACCCTGTTGCGCGAGCTCGGTCCGGTGGTTACTGCGCTGCTGTTCGCCGGGCGTGCCGGCTCGGCTCTGGCGGCCGAGATCGGCAACATGAAGTCGACCGAGCAGCTCTCGAGCCTGGAAATGATCGGAGTCGATCCGCTCAAGTACATCATCGCGCCGCGCCTCTGGGCCGGTTTCATCTCGCTGCCGCTGCTGACGCTGATCTTCAACGTGGTCGGTATCTGGGGCGGAGCGATGGTGGCGGTGGAGTGGCTCGGTGTCTACGAAGGCTCGTTTTGGGCCAACATGCAGAACAGTGTCGACTTCAGTTCCGATGTGCTCAACGGCGTTATCAAGAGCGTCGTCTTTGCGCTGGTAGTGACCTGGATCGCCGTGTTCCAGGGCTACGATTGCGACCCGACCTCCGAAGGTATCAGCCGTGCCACCACCCGGACTGTGGTTTACGCCTCGCTGGCGGTGCTCGGCCTAGATTTCATTTTGACCGCGTTGATGTTTGGAGATTTCTGATGCGTATCCGCACACTGGAAATGGGTGTCGGGCTGTTCCTGCTTGCCGGGCTGCTGGCCTTGCTACTGCTGTCACTGCGTGTCAGCGGGCTGAGCGTTACTGATGCCGACACTTACAAGCTGTATGCCTATTTCGACAATATTGCCGGATTGACTGTCCGATCCAAGGTGACCATGGCTGGCGTGACCATCGGCAAGGTCACCGCGATCGACCTGGATCGTGACAGCTACACCGGACGAGTCACGCTGGAAATCCAGCAGGATGTCGACATCCTGCCGGCCGACTCGACGGCTTCGATCCTTACCGCAGGGCTGCTGGGTGAGAAGTACATCGGCATCAGCGTCGGCGGTGAGGAGGAGTTGCTCGCCGATGGCGACACCATTCAGGACACCCAGTCCTCGCTTGTGCTCGAGGATCTGATCGGCAAATTCCTGCTCAACTCGGTTAACAAAGATTGAAGGAGATGCACATGATGACTGCCTTGCGCCGCGGCCTGCTGATTCTGTTGGCCGTTCTGCCCATGTTCTCCCACGCTGCGCTGACAGCCCACCAGGTCATTCAGCAGACCACCGATGAGTTGCTGGCCGATCTGAAGGCCAACAAGGAGCAGTACCGCAACGATCCGGCGGCTTTCTATGACTCGCTGAACGAGATTCTCGGCCCGGTCGTCGATGCCGAAGGCATCTCGCGCAGCATCATGACCGTCAAATATTCGCGCAACGCCTCGGCAGAGCAGATGACGCGCTTCCAAGAGAATTTCAAGCGCAGCCTGATGCAGTTCTATGGCAACGCCCTCTTGGAATACAACAACCAGCAGATCCGCGTGCTGCCGTCGAGCGGCAAGGCAGATGACAAGCGCACCAGCGTCGGCATGGAGGTGGTAGGGCGCCAGGGCGAGATCTATCCGGTGTCCTACACCATGGTCAACGCCGGCGAGTGGCGAGTGCGCAACGTGATCATCAATGGCATTAACATTGGCAAGCTGTTCCGCGATCAGTTCGCCGATTCCATGCAGCGTAACGGCGGCGATCTAGACAAGACCATCGATGGTTGGGCCGAGGTGGTGGCGCGAACCAAGGACACCGAGGCCGGTCAGCAGGCCGCAGGCGATGAGTGAGGCGCGTATCGAACGTGGTGCCGAAGGCGAACTGCGCATGATTGGCGTGCTCGACTATAGCAGCGGGCCCGCGCTGCGCGAGGCCGGGCGAGCGCTGATCGCGGACAGCCGCTCGGCACTGATGCTGGATTGCTCGGCGGTCGAGCGGTCCAGCAGTGTCGGGCTTTCTCTCCTACTGGCCTTCATGCGCGATGCCAAGGCTGCCGGCGTCGAACTGCGCGTCACTGCGTTACCTGACGATATGGAAAAGATTGCCAAGGTGTCCGGCTTGCTGGATATCCTGCCGCTGGAAGCATCCCGGGTCTGAAAGGAATATCCGTATGAAACTGCGCTGGGCGGAAGAGCTGCGCGATAGCGTGCATGAGCTCGCCGAATCGCTGGGCAATCTGCTGGTCGAGACGTTCCACTACCTGGCGCTGTTTGCGATCGGCGCTGTGACGGCCTGGGCGGCGGTCATGGCCTTTCTCGGCATGGTCGAGAAGGGCCATATCACGGTCGATGACATCCTGCTGCTGTTCATCTACCTCGAGCTGGGTGCGATGGTCGGGATCTATTTCAAGACGAACAGGGCCATTTCTAACACACCCTTTCGTGCGAGCGGCTGGCAAGGTTAGGTTTCTTAGAGAACCAGTGGCGTCTTAGGTGACTAACTATGAAGTGGGCAGATAGCAGTCGTAAGCGGATGCATGAGCGTGCAAACTCGTTAGGGAACCTGCTGGTTGAAGGGTTTCACTATCTTGGCTTGTTTGCGATTGGAGCAGCCACTGCTTGGGCCTCGGTGGCGGCGTTCGTGGCTATGTTTAACAAAGGCCACGCAAGCATAGATGACATTCTGTTGCTCTTTATCTATTTGGAATTAGGAGCAATGGTAGGAATTTATTTTAAGACAAATCATCTTCCAATTAGATTTCTGCTCTATATCGCTATAACTGCATTGACAAGATATTTGATTGGTGATGTTTCTCATCATCCAAAACCGGATGTAGGGCTTCTATATCTATGTGGTGGCATTTTCTTTTTGTCGCTTTCAGTGTTGGCTGTCAGATTTGCCTCCTACAAATTCCCTTCAAGCAAGGTTTTGAATGCTATGGGCGATGATGTTGGAGACCGCGTTTAGGTAGATAGAAGTTCATGGATGGTGCTCCTTGGCAAAAGCTTCTAAGCGACACGATTTCAAAAAACAAGTGATACTTCTTCTTAAGAGTAGGGCTGGTGATATCTGCTCTAACCCTACTTGTCGGGTTCATACTCTCGGTTCAGGTTTTCTTGCTGGAAAGTCAGTAAGCATAGGAGTGGCTGCACATATTTACGCAGCCTCGCCGGGCGGCCCCAGATATAGCGATGGAATGTCTGAGGAGCTACGGAGGTCTTATGAAAATGGTATCTGGCTGTGCCAAACCTGTTCTAGGCTGATTGATGTAGATGAGCATAGATTTCCTGCAGAGGTTTTATTGGCATGGAAGGCTGAGGCAGAAGAACGCTCACTGAGGTCTGTGGGGCAGAGATCAATAACTCAGCAAGAGAAGGAAAAGGCTGTAAGGGTCGCTTACGGTCAGGGGGTTTTGGAATACTCTTCTGGTAGTGTCGAGGTTGGCTCGGTTGCCAAGGTGTTAGAGGGATATGAGCAGGGGCTATCAGAGCTGGATGAAAGATTCGAAGTGATAGTGGAAAGTGCTACTGCTACTGGCGTTTCGCATCGTATTAGTCCCAAGAATGGTCATAGTCCAACAGTCAGTCTTTCCGTGTGCGACGTTGGCGGTTCTTGGAGCGGTTTGCGGCGTTTGGAAGACTTCGGTGAGGCAGTTGAGATAGATGGGCGTGCTGTTGAATTTAAAGGGTCAGAGCTGTTTGAACACCTGTCAAGAAATATCAGGAAGGGTGGTAGCCTAACTATCGCAGGCATTGGGAAAAAGATTGAGACTTATGTACTGCTTCGGTCGGAAGATGCTGGTGATTACGAGTTGGCTAGTTTCGAATCAATCATGCACTCTGGGGCAAAAGGGATATCCATAAGTGGGAGCGCATTGGGAGGGATTATTAAGGTTCGTGTCGTCTCGGAGTTGGCGGTAGGCACAAATCTCGATGTGAACTATTCCGTGGAACCGTGGCTGGGTCGACGCTTGGATAAGCTGTCATATTTTCCAAAGCTGTCTAGGGCAAAAGATTTTTTAAAGCGGAATGCTGATGCACGGCTCGTTGTTGAGTTTTACTATAAGGGGAGTCCTATCGTTTTTGATTCCCCGGATATTGAAAAGCAAGCCGAATTTCTAGATCAACTTTTTTATATTTTAACCTTGCTGGAATCTTGTCGGATTCTAGCGGCTAGATTTTCTGACTCATTGATTCTAAAAGA
Organism: Stutzerimonas kunmingensis; assembly: GCF_900114065.1. Taxonomy (GTDB): domain Bacteria; phylum Pseudomonadota; class Gammaproteobacteria; order Pseudomonadales; family Pseudomonadaceae; genus Stutzerimonas; species Stutzerimonas kunmingensis. Next base: position 635,715 of record NZ_FORS01000001.1, on the reverse strand, counting down.
TTTCAGTGTCAGCGATTTTGAATCTGATCAGATAACTAAGTATAGTTCTTTGATCGGTGGGGTTGTTAATGCTGTGCCGGCTGGTCGTAAAATTTGCGAAGGGATATTGTTCAGTGGTATCGAAAGAACGCTGGATGATTGGGGCGACTCAGGAAAGGGGTGGGTTAGGTTTAAAGAGAATCCTAGCGATAGTGCTATCAATGTTTTAGGAAATAATGTTCTTCCGCCTCCTGTCTTAGGGACTTTGCATCGATTTGAGATTGCTTTGTTCTGCAAGCTTAAATCAAAGGGGTCGGGTGAAATTAGTTATGTGGTTAGTGCAGTGGACGGCTCTACGATTGAGTGGTCTTTAGACAGCGAGAGACCTTGGGTATTGATGCCCGGCTAGGTTGTCTAGTTTGTTGCTTAGCGGCTACTATGAACCGCAATCCGGTGTAAATAACCGATCCAAAAATGTGGTTTTTGGTCAATTGCGTTAGTCAAGACCAACCACATGCCGGTGCGATTCCTGATCTACGTGGCGATTACCGCGCTGACCCGCCTGTTGATCTCCGATGTTTCCCACCACCATCGTCCTGACATGGGCGTGGTCTACGTATCCGGTGCGATCCTGCTTCTGGCGTTGGCGATTCTGGTGGTGCGCTTCGCCTCCTCACGCTTTCCCGCCGTGCAAAGCGATAGCGGTCGGCCACGCCATTCGCGTAGCCGTGACCAGGGCGCCGAGACGCTCGATTGAGACATCTCCGTTGGTTCGGCGAGGTTCGGGGTTCGCAGCCTTCGGGCTTTTTTGTATGATGATCGGCCCGCGCGCGTCCTGCGCCGATCGAGGTTGAACATGCAGGCCCTAGAAGTGAAGAATTTCCTGGAAGAGAAGATTCCAGGTGTCCAGGTAGAAGTGGAAGGCGAAGGCTGCAACTTCCAGCTCAACGTGATCAGTGACGAGCTGGCCGGTCTGAGCCCGGTCAAACGCCAGCAGCAGATCTACGCCCACCTCAACCCCTGGATCGCAGATGGCAGCATTCACGCCGTCACCATGAAGTTCTTCAGTCGCGTCGACTGGGCCGGGCGCGCCTGATCGCTGGCGGCCAGCACCTCCACTCATTCCAGGCAGAGCGCGTCGAATTGACTGCGCCGCCCCCTTCGGCAGTGCTTACAGCCTGCGGCTTACGGGAATACTCATGGACAAACTGATCATTACCGGCGGTATTCGCCTCGATGGCGAGATTCGCATTTCCGGTGCGAAGAACTCCGCCCTGCCGATTCTGGCCGCCACCTTGCTGGCCGACACCCCTGTCACGGTATGCAACCTGCCGCACCTGCACGACATCACCACGATGATCGAGCTGTTCGGTCGCATGGGCGTGCAGCCGGTCATCGACGAAAAGCTCAGTGTCGAAGTGGACGCCAGCAGCATCAAGACGCTGGTTGCGCCCTATGAGCTGGTGAAGACCATGCGCGCCTCGATCCTGGTGCTCGGCCCGATGGTCGCGCGTTTTGGCGAAGCCGAAGTTGCCTTGCCCGGCGGTTGCGCCATTGGCTCGCGGCCGGTCGATCTGCACATCCGTGGTCTCGAAGCCATGGGCGCGCACATTGACGTCGAAGGTGGCTACATCAAGGCCAAGGCGCCTGCCGGTGGATTGCGTGGTGCGCATTTCTTCTTCGATACGGTAAGTGTGACCGGTACCGAAAACATCATGATGGCCGCCGCGCTGGCCAACGGCCGCAGCGTGCTGGAAAACGCCGCGCGTGAGCCCGAGGTGGTTGACCTGGCCAACTTCCTCAACTCCATGGGTGCTAAGGTTTCCGGTGCCGGCACCGACACCATCACCATCGATGGGGTCAAACGTCTTGGCGGTGGTCGCTACAGCGTAATGCCCGACCGTATTGAAACCGGGACCTATCTGGTCGCGGCGGCTGCCACTGGTGGCCGTGTTCGCTTGAAGGATACCGACGCAACGCTGCTCGAAGCTGTGCTGCACAAGCTGGTTGAGGCTGGCGCGCATATCGATACCGGTAGCGACTGGATCGAGTTGGACATGAAGGGCAAGCGGCCAAAGGCAGTCAACGTGCGGACTGCACCATACCCCGCGTTTCCGACCGACATGCAGGCGCAGTTCATTGCGCTGAACGCCATTGCCGAAGGCACCGGCACGGTGATCGAGACCGTTTTCGAGAATCGCTTCATGCACGTCTACGAGATGAACCGCATGGGCTCGCAGATTCTGGTCGAAGGCAATACCGCCATTGTCACCGGCGTCGAGCGTCTCAAAGGTGCGCCGGTCATGGCGACCGATCTGCGCGCGTCGGCAAGCCTGGTCATCGCCGGCCTGGTTGCCGAGGGCGATACGCTGATCGATCGCATCTACCACATTGATCGTGGCTACGAGTGCATCGAAGAGAAGCTGCAGCTGCTGGGCGCGAAGATTCGCCGCGTGCCGGGCTAGGTTTTCGCGAGACGGATGGCTAGCGGGCCCTTGACTAGCGAGGGCCCACCCGAGGTTCCAAAGGAAATGTGCTCCATGCTTACCATCGCCCTGTCCAAAGGCCGCATCCTCGACGATACCCTGCCGCTGCTCGCCGCAGCTGGCATCGTGCCCACCGAGAACCCGGACAAGAGCCGCAAGCTGATCATCCCGACCACTCAGGATGATGTGCGTCTGCTGATCGTCCGCGCTACCGACGTGCCCACCTACGTCGAGCATGGTGCGGCCGATCTCGGCGTCGCCGGCAAGGATGTGCTGATGGAGTACGGCGGCCAGGGGCTGTACGAGCCACTCGATCTGCGCATCGCCAACTGCAAGTTGATGACCGCCGGCAAGGTCGGTGCGCCGGAGCCCAAGGGCCGCCTGCGCGTGGCGACCAAGTTCGTGAATGTCGCCAAGCGCTACTACGCCGAGCAGGGCCGCCAGGTCGACATCATCAAGCTGTACGGCTCGATGGAGCTGGCGCCGCTGGTGGGGCTGGCGGATAAGATCATCGACGTCGTCGACACCGGCAACACCCTGCGTGCCAATGGCCTGGAGCCCCAGGAACTGATCGCACACATCAGTTCGCGGCTGGTGGTGAACAAGGCTTCGATGAAGATGCAGCACGCGCGCATCCAAGCGCTGATCGATACCCTGCATACGGCGGTTCAGCAGCATCAGCATTGATGCGTTTCGCGGTCCCCGCCGCGCCTGCCTATCCGTGCCATAGCTGAAATTCTCAGGTGCCCGCACGGTGGGCTTGATATTCTAGCGGCGCCTGAGAGCCCGGCCTGCGCTTCGTGCCATTGCAATGAAGCAGGCCGCTTCCGATGCCTAGCCAACCATGAGGCCCGCTATGACCGCTCCCTCCGCCATCCGTCGACTCAACGCTGCCGATGCCGACTTCGCACGTCATCTGGATCATCTGTTGAGCTGGGAAAGCGTTTCCGACGATGGCGTAAACGAGCGAGTGCTGGAGATCATCAAGGCTGTACGCGAGCGCGGCGATGCTGCGCTGGTCGAGCTGACCCAGCGCTTCGATGGACTACAGGTCGCCTCCATGGCTGATCTGATCCTGCCACGCGCACGTCTGGAGCAGGCCCTCGAGCGGATTACCCCGGAACAGCGCGAGGCCCTCGAAATTGCTGCCGAGCGGGTGCGCAGCTATCACGAGCGGCAGAAACAGGACTCCTGGACCTATACCGAAGCCGACGGCACGGTGCTGGGGCAGAAAGTCACCCCGCTGGACCGCGCCGGTCTCTACGTGCCGGGCGGCAAGGCATCCTATCCATCGTCGGTGCTGATGAACGCCATTCCGGCCAAGGTTGCTGGTGTGCCGGAAGTGGTCATGGTCGTGCCTACCCCGCGTGGCGAGCTCAATGAGTTGGTGCTCGCGGCGGCCTGCATTGCCGGCGTCGATCGGGTCTTCACCATCGGTGGCGCTCAGGCAGTCGCGGCGCTGGCCTACGGCACCGAGAGCGTGCCTCCAGTGGACAAGATCGTCGGCCCCGGAAACATCTATGTGGCTACCGCCAAACGCCATGTGTTCGGCAAGGTCGGCATCGACATGATCGCCGGCCCGTCGGAAATCCTGGTGGTCTGCGACGGCCAGACCGACCCGGACTGGATCGCCATGGACCTGTTCTCCCAGGCCGAGCATGACGAGGATGCCCAGTCGATTCTGGTCAGCCCGGATGCCGCCTTCCTTGATCGCGTCGCCGAAAGCATCGCCCGCCTGCTGCCGACACTGGAGCGTGCCGATATCGCCCGTACCTCCATCGAAGGCCGTGGTGCGCTGATTCAGGTGGCCGACATGCAGCAGGCGATCGATGTCGCCAACCGCATCGCGCCTGAGCACCTGGAGCTTTCGGTCGCCGAGCCGGAGCAATGGCTGCCGCAGATTCGGCATGCCGGCGCGATCTTCATGGGGCGTTACACCGCCGAGGCGCTGGGCGATTACTGCGCTGGCCCGAACCACGTGCTGCCGACCTCGGGCACGGCGCGCTTCTCCTCGCCGCTGGGTGTGTATGACTTCCAGAAGCGCTCGTCGATCATCAATTGCTCGGCCGAAGGTGCCTCGACGTTGGGCAAGGTGGCGTCGGTGCTGGCTCGAGGCGAATCGCTGACGGCGCATGCGCGCAGCGCCGAGTACCGCATCAAGAGCTGACGCTGGGCGGCCGGCACGGACTGGCTCATGCCCGTTCGCCGTCGCCACTCGGCAAGGCGTTTTGAACTATCGCCTCACGACCAACCGATCAATTTCGAGGAGAGAAGGGCAGATGAGCAAATTCTGGAGCCCCTTCGTCAAGGACCTGGTTCCCTATGTGCCGGGTGAGCAGCCCAAGCTGAGCAAGCTGGTCAAGCTCAACACCAACGAGAACCCCTATGGCCCATCGCCACGTGCGATCGCCGCGATGCAGGCCGAGCTCAACGACGGTCTGCGGCTGTATCCGGACCCGAACGGCGAGCGGCTGAAGCACGCCGTGGCCGAATATTACGGCGTGTGCCCAGCTCAGGTCTTCGTCGGCAATGGCTCGGACGAAGTGCTAGCCCATGCCTTTCATGGTTTGTTCCAGCATGACCGCCCGCTGCTGTTCCCTGATATCAGCTACAGCTTCTACCCGGTGTATTGTGGGCTGTATGGCATCGCCTACGAAACCGTCGCGCTCGATGAACAGTTCCAGATCGATGTGGCCGATTACAACCGGCCGAACGGCGGCATCATCTTCCCCAACCCGAATGCGCCGACTGGCTGCCTGCTTCCACTTCAGGCGATCGAGCAGCTATTGCAGGCGAACACTGAATCCGTGGTGCTGGTCGATGAGGCCTATGTGGATTTCGGCGGTGAGTCTGCCATCGCATTGGTGGACCGTTATCCGAATCTGCTGGTGACGCAGACGCTGTCCAAGTCGCGTTCGCTGGCCGGTCTTCGTGTGGGGCTGGCGGTCGGCCATCCGGATCTGATCGAGGCGCTGGAGCGGATCAAGAACAGCTTCAATTCCTACCCGCTGGACCGTATCGCCATCGCCGGCGCCGCGGCGGCGTTCGAGGATCGCGCCCATTTCCAGCAGACCTGTCAGCAGGTCATCGACAGTCGCGAGGCGGTAGTCACGGCGATGCAAAGGCTGGGGTTCGAGGTTCTGCCATCGGCGGCGAACTTCATTTTCGCACGTCATCCGCAGCGCGATGCGGCCGAGGTGGCCGCGAGCCTGCGCGAGCAGGGCGTGATCGTGCGGCACTTCAAGCAGCCACGTATCGAGCAGTTCTTGCGTATCACCATCGGTACGCCGGAGCAGAATCACGCGCTGTTGGCTGCGCTCGGCTGACGCTGAGTCTGGTTTGGGCAGGCTTACTGCCTGCCCTTGCCGACCAGGTGGTGGAGGGGGCGCAGCATGTTGCTGCATTTCCCTCGTTTGGCAGGAGCGTCATCGCTATTTCGGCGCCGCGTTCACCGGTGGGCGCATGCCAACTTCGGCGGTAAGGGTCAGTGGCTTGCCATTGCGCAGGATGTCGATGTCGATGTTCTCGCCTGGGCGCGCGCGGGCGACCTGATTCATCGAGCTGCGTCCGTCGGCCGACTGCACCCCGTCGATGCTCAGGATCAGGTCGCCTGGCTGAAGCCCGGCACGTGCCGCCGGGCCGTCGCGGTAGACACCCGCCACCACGATTCCCGGTCGTCCTTCCTGACCGAAGGACTCCGCGAGCTCTTGGGTCAGCGACTGCACCTCCACGCCCAGCCAGCCACGGATCACCTGGCCGTGCTCGATGATCGACTTCATCACTTCCAGTGCCAGCTTCACCGGTATCGCGAAGCCGATGCCCTGCGAACCGCCGGATTCGGAAATGATGGCGGTATTGATGCCGATCAGGTTGCCGCCGGCATCCACCAGCGCGCCGCCCGAGTTGCCGCGGTTGATTGCAGCGTCTGTCTGGATGAAATCCTCATAGGTATTCAGGCCCAGCTGGTTGCGACCGGTGGCGCTGATGATGCCCATGGTGACCGTCTGGCCAACACCGAAGGGATTGCCGATCGCCAGGGTGACGTCGCCGACACGTATGCGATCGGAATGGCCGAGCGTTATGGCCGGCAGGTCGGCCAGGTCGATCTTCAGCACGGCAAGGTCGGTCTCGGGATCGCTGCCAATCACCCGGGCGAGCGTTTCGCGGCCGTCCTTGAGGGCCACGACGATCTGCTCGGCGTTGGCGGTCACATGATTGTTGGTCAGCAGGTAGCCTTCGGAACTCATGATCACCGCAGAACCGAGACTCGACTCCATGCGCCGCTGCCTGGGCAGGTTGTCACTGAAGAAGCGTTGAAACAGCGGGTCTTTGGATAGCGGTTGCTGCTCGGTCTTTTCAATGACCTTTGTGGTGTAGAGGTTGGCGACTGCTGGCGCAGCCGTGGCCACCGCGTTGGCGTACGAATAAGGGCCCTGCTGCGGTGCGCTGGCAACCAGCGGTGCCTGCTGTAGCCCGATGTCGTGCTCCTTTATACCCACCAGCTGCGGATAGCGCTGGATGATCAGCAGTGCTACGAGCAGGCCGACCAGCAACGGCCAGCCGAGAAAACGTAGGGCATTGAACATCGCGCAGGGGTCCGGACAGAGTTGCGGGCGCGTGGAGCGCCCCTTAAGGTGGCGGCATTATACGAAGCTCTAACTGAAATGCAGCTTCATGTGTGCATGATTTGCCGCGGCGGTTCGACGAGAAATCTATCGAGCCGTGTTTCATCTACCAAGAGGTTGCCATGACTGTTGCGCTCACTGCCCTGGTTCAGGAAGCAGACCGGTATCTGGATGCCGCGAGGATTGCCGATTACTGCCCCAATGGTCTGCAGGTCGAAGGACGTCCTCAGGTGGCGCGGATCGTCAGCGGTGTGACGGCCAGCCAGGCATTACTGGATGCGGCAGTCGAGGCGGGCGCCGATGTGGTCCTGGTCCACCACGGGTATTTCTGGAAAAACGAAGATGCCCGCGTCGTCGGCATGAAGCAGCGCCGCCTGAAAACGTTGCTAAGCAACGATATCAGCCTGCTGGCGTACCACCTGCCACTCGATGTCCACCCCGAGGTCGGCAACAACGCCCGACTGGGTGCCCTGCTCGGTCTTAGCATCGAAGGTCCGCTGGAGCCGGGCAATCCGCGTTCGGTGGGGTTGGTTGGTTCGCTCGAGAAGCCGCTGACGCCTGCCGATTTCATGCATCGAATCCATGAGGTGCTCGGACGGGAGCCACTGATGGTTGCCGGCAACGGCTCGATTCGGCGGGTTGCCTGGTGCACTGGTGGTGCACAGGGCTATATCGATCAGGCTGTGGCGGCCGGAGTGGACGCCTATATCACCGGCGAAATCTCCGAGCCCACGGCACATATCGCGCGTGAAAATGGCCTGAGCTTCTTCGCTGCCGGCCATCACGCGACAGAGCGTTATGGGGTCCGTGCGCTGGGTGAGTACCTGGCAAGCCGCTTCGGCATCGAGCACCAATTCATTGATTGCCCAAACCCCGCGTAAAGCTTGCTCTACGGGCGCAGTGAGTCGTGGAGCGCCCATTTCACGGTCCCGTGGCACGGCGGAGAGTCGATATAAATCTATAGCTTTTAGGTCTAAAAGGCGGCCTGATTAGAATTGGAGGTCGTGTTAGAGTTGCGCCCATTCCACGGCCGGCCGGCCGTCCATCTGCCAAATCGTGAGTAGCTATGGTCGACAAACTGACGCATCTGAAACAGCTGGAGGCGGAAAGCATCCATATCATTCGTGAGGTCGCTGCAGAGTTCGGCAACCCAGTGATGCTGTATTCCATCGGCAAAGATTCGGCCGTAATGCTGCACCTGGCGCGCAAGGCCTTCTTCCCTGGCAAGCTGCCGTTCCCGGTGCTGCATGTCGACACCCGCTGGAAGTTCCAGGAGATGTACAGCTTCCGCACCAAGATGGTCGAGGAGATGGGCCTTGAGCTGATCACCCACATCAACCCCGAGGGTGTGGCGCAGGACATGAATCCCTTCACGTATGGCAGTGCCAAGCACACCGACGTCATGAAGACCGAAGGACTCAAGCAGGCGCTGGACAAGTACGGCTTCGACGCTGCCTTCGGTGGTGCCCGTCGCGACGAGGAAAAATCCCGCGCCAAGGAACGTGTCTACTCCTTCCGTGACAGCAAGCACCGCTGGGATCCTAAGAACCAGCGCCCTGAGCTGTGGAATCTCTACAACGGCAAGGTCAAGAAGGGCGAGTCGATCCGCGTGTTCCCGCTCTCCAACTGGACTGAGTTGGACATCTGGCAATACATCTACCTCGAGCAGATCCCGATCGTGCCGCTGTACTTCGCTGCCGAGCGGGAAGTCATCGAGAAGAACGGCACGCTGATCATGATCGACGACGAGCGCATCCTCGAGCACCTCACTGACGAGGAGAAGGCGCGCATCGAGAAGCGCATGGTCCGCTTCCGTACCCTTGGCTGCTACCCATTGACCGGCGCGGTGGAATCTACGGCCTCAAGCCTTCCGGAGATCATCCAGGAAATGCTCCTGACGCGTACTTCCGAACGTCAGGGCCGCGTCATCGATCACGATGGCGCAGGTTCGATGGAAGAAAAGAAACGTCAGGGCTACTTCTAAGGATCCGCACTATGTCTCATCAGTCTGATTTGATCAGCGAGGACATCCTCGCGTACCTGGCCCAGCACGAGCGCAAAGAGCTTTTGCGCTTCCTGACTTGCGGCAACGTCGACGACGGCAAAAGCACCTTAATTGGTCGCTTGCTGCATGACTCGAAGATGATCTATGAAGATCACCTCGAGGCTATCACCCGCGATTCGAAGAAATCCGGCACCACAGGCGATGATGTCGATCTGGCCTTGCTGGTCGACGGCCTGCAGGCTGAGCGCGAGCAGGGCATCACCATCGATGTCGCCTACCGCTATTTCTCCACCGCCAAGCGCAAGTTCATCATCGCCGACACTCCTGGCCATGAGCAGTACACGCGCAACATGGCAACCGGCGCCTCCACCTGCGACCTGGCGATCATCCTGGTCGACGCCCGCTACGGCGTGCAGACCCAGACCAAGCGCCACAGCTTCATCACCTCGCTGCTGGGCATCAAGCACATCGTCGTGGCCATCAACAAAATGGACCTGATGGACTTCGACCAGTCGGTGTTCGAGCGCATCAAGGCCGATTACCTGGCCTTTGCCGAGCGTATCGAGCTCAAACCGTCGTCGCTGCACTTCGTGCCGATGTCCGCGCTCAAGGGCGACAACGTGGTCAACCGTTCCGAGCGCGCGCCCTGGTATGAAGGGCGGTCGCTGATGGAAATTCTCGAAAGCGTCGAGATCGCGGGCGACCGCAACTTCGAGGACCTGCGCTTCCCGGTGCAGTACGTCAATCGTCCCAACCTCAACTTCCGTGGTTTCGCTGGCACACTGGCCAGCGGCATCGTGCGCAAGGGTGATGAGGTGACGGTGCTGCCGTCCGGCAAGCGCAGCAAGGTCAAGTCCATCGTCACCTTCGATGGCGAGCTGGAACAGGCCACGCCGGGCGAGGCGATCACCCTGACGCTGGAAGATGAGATCGACGTGTCCCGTGGCGACATGCTGGTTCACGCCGACAACCAGCCACGCATCGCCGACGGCTTCGAGGCCATGCTCGTATGGATGGGCGAAGAGCCGATGCTGCCGGGCAAGAAATACGACATCAAGCGCGCCACCAGCTATGTGCCGGGCTCGATTGCCAGCATCACCCATAGCGTCGACGTCAATACTCTGGAGCATGGCGCGGCGAGCAGCCTGCAGCTCAACGAAATCGGTCGCGTCAAGGTCAGCCTGGATGCGCCGATTGCCCTGGATGGCTACGCACAGAACCGCACCACTGGCTCATTCATCGTCATCGATAGGCTCACCAACGGCACCGTTGGTGCCGGCATGATCATCGCTGATCCGCTTGCTCATGGTTCTACCGGGCATCACGGTGCGCTGGCTCACGTGACCACCGAAGAGCGCGCGATCCGCTTTGGCCAGCAACCTGCCACTGTGCTGTTTACCGGGCTGTCCGGTGCCGGCAAGAGCACCTTGGCCTACGCCGTGGAGCGTAAGCTGTTCGACATGGGGCGTGCTGTTTACGTACTGGATGGCCAGAACCTGCGTCACGACTTGAATAAGGGACTGCCGCAGGATCGCGCCGGTCGCACCGAGAACTGGCGCCGTGCCGCCCATGTGGCACGCCAGTTCAACGAGGCGGGTCTACTGACATTAGCGGCATTCGTCGCGCCGGATGCCGAAGGTCGCGAACAGGCCAAGGCGCTGATTGGTGCTGATCGGGCCATTACCGTCTATGTCCAGGCCTCACCGCAAACCTGCCAGCAACGTGACCCGCAAGGTCTGTATGCGGCGGGCGGCGACAACATTCCCGGCGAATCCTTCCCCTACGATGTGCCGGGCAATGCCGATCTGGTGATCGACACCGAGTCGCTGACGGTGGAAGAGGGCGCCAAGCAGGTCATTGATCTGTTGCGTCAGCGTGGTGCGATCTAACAAGTCGCGGTAACAAAAACGCCCTGCAGATGCAGGGCGTTTTGTTTATGGCGGTTGCTTTGCTTGTGTAGGAGGCGTGCCCTCGCGGCGAACGTAGGCTATCAGCCTGCCGATATCGCCAGCTATCAGTCGCGAACCACGTACTTAATAATCTCCACCACCTGCTCTGTGGTGGTAGCCCAAGCCATGGCGGCTGCGTCGACTTCCTTCAGGGGATGCACGATGTCGTCGCCATGGAGCGTCACATAAGGCTTGCCCAGGGCTGCGCAGTAACCGGCGTCGAATGCGGCGTTCCATTGCTTGTACTTGTCGCCGAAGCGCACCACCACCAGATCGGCTTGTTGAATCAGCGTCTTGGTGCGGATCGCGTTTACCTTGGACGACTTATGGTCGCGCCAGAAGCCATTAGGCTCGGCGCCCAGGCAATCGCCGGCGGCATCGCTGGCTTCGTGATCCGTTACGGCGGAAGTGAAGACTACATCCAGTTCGGCGGCCTTGGCGCCACGCTCGATTTCAACGCGCCAGTCGGTATGGATTTCCCCGGACAGGTAAACGGTAAAGGGCATGGTTCCTCCTGAAAAATCGGTATCGCCTGCGACATGTCTCGCGGCAAGAAGGGACCGATGCTAGCCCAGCAGGCTGCGTGAGGGCCAGCGATAGCCCGTCAATGCCTTACGTAGGTTGCATTAGCCGAAGTCGTAATCCGACCTTCGGAGGGTGGGTGCGGTTTCGACGTTGGGCGATGGATGCAGCCGGTTCGGGGTAAACGACGGAAGCGCCTTCGGCGATTCCATCCTACGGAGAAGGATGCATCAGGCCGCGAGTAGAACGCTTGGCTCTTGGCAATACAAGCTCCGGATCGCCCGCCCGCAGGGTACAGCCCGGCACGAACGTCGCGGTGAAAGCTCGAATAGGGCCAATCCCCAACGCGCCGAACCAGGCCATGCTTGAGTGGGTTTACATACACGTAATCCATATGCCGCCGGAAATCGGCTTCGTTACGGATGAGGTGTTCCCAATAACGGCGCTGCCAGATACCCCGCTCGCCGCGATGCAGGCGTACAGCCGAACGGTATTCGTCCAGGGGCAAGGCGCGGCTGAAGAACGTTTTGATCAAGCGCCAACGCAGCGAATAGTCCGCATCACCCGGCGGTAGTGTCCAGACGCAATGCATATGCTCGGGTAAAACCACCCAGGCATTGATAGTAAAGGGATGGAGTCGATGCACGCTCCGGACGGCGGTCCGCAGAACATCGATGTGTCGCACCAGCAAATCATTGCCGCGCCGCTCAAGAAGATTCACCGTAAAAAACCAGCTCGCCCCTGGAGCCAGGGCGCGACGATAGTTAGGCATCCTTGCCCCCTCGACGTATTAATGAGCCAAAAGTGTAAGTTGGATCAGCCGTCGGAGGTGTGGCCCAGTCGCGGTAACCGATGGAAGCGCCTTTGGCGATTCCATCATACGAAAAGCGGTTCACCGCTCCGCGATGTTCAGGCAACGTAGGTTGGATTAGCCGAAGGCGTAATCCGACGTTCGCGAGGGTGGGTACGGTTGCGGTGTCGAGTTGATGGTTGCAGGCAATTCGCGGTAACCGACGGAAGCGCCTTCGACGATTCCATCATACGAAAAGCGGTTCGCCGATCCGCGAGGTCCAGTCAACGTAGGTTGGATTAGCCGAAGGCGTAATCCGACGTTCGAGTGGGTTGGCGCGGTTGCGGTGTTGGGCGGTGGATGCAGCCGATTCGCGGTAACCGACGGAAGCGCCTTCGGCGATTCCATCATACGGAAAGTGATCCGCCATACCGCGATTACGGAAAGCGGTTCGCCGCCCGCGATGCCCAGGCAACGTAGGTTGGATTAGCCGAAGGCGTAATCCGACGTTCGAGTGGGTAGGTGCGGTTGCGGTGTTGAGTGGTGGATGCAGTTGGTTCGCGGTAACCGACGGAAGCGCCTTTGGCGATTCCATCATACGGACGCCGATCCGCCGTACCGCGATGTTCAGTCGAGGTAGGTTGGATTAGCCGAAGGCGCAATCCGACGTTCGAGTGAGTGGGTGCGGTTGCGGTGTTGGGTGGTGGATGCAGTTGGTTCGCGGTAACCGATGGAAGCGCCTTTGGCGATTCCATCATACGAAAAGCGTTTCGCCGCTCCGCGATGTTCAGCCAACGTAGGTTGGATTAGCCGAAGGCGTAATCCGACGTTCGAATGGGTGGGTTCGGTTGCGGTGTTGGGCGGTGGAGTGCAGCCGGTTCGTGGTAAACGACGGAAGCGCCTTTGGCGATTCCGTCATACGAAGGGGGTTCGCCATACCGCGATACCGATCCGCCGCAAGAAATCGGCATCACCGCCCCCAAACAGCAGAACGCCCCGCATGAAGGCGAGGCGTTTAGTTTGCAACGGCGGATACAGCAGGTTCGCGGTGAACGACGGATTACGCTTCGCTAATCCATCCTACGAATTGATCCGCCTTACCGCGTTTAGGTTACGGGGTGCCAGCGGTACAAGCCTTGTCAATAAACTTGGCATCTACGTCTGTCACACATGTCCAGGTTCCTTCCGCAGTGCGATCCATACTAACTTTCTTAGTATTGATACCTGGGTTGCCCGACGAAAAGGTCAACGTAATTTTCCCTGCGCCTGCTGCACCGGGGTGCAATGTGATTACACCGAAAGAGGGATTAACGATCCCAAGATCTTCTGGGCGCTGCCCGACAACCGCAGGGGTATTACCAGATGCCGCTGCCGCAGCGGTGGTCCCATCAGGAAACGCGCCGTAGTTCATGATGAAAGACTCAACGCCAGTTTTGTTAGCGGCCACAGTGGACACTGCTGAGGCTACATTCGAACGTCCAACATAGTTTTGATACTGCGGAATCGCAATCGCAGCCAAAATACCAATGATCGCCACAACGATCATCAATTCAATAAGGGTAAAACCCTTCTGCATCTGAGCTTTCATTTGTATCTCCTTAAAGTGTTAAGGCTGTGAGCCTGTAGGAGCTAAAGCAGTTGGCATGCCAGTTTTCGTTCGCGCCGAGCGCAGCGGCCAATACTGTGAAGTGCCTCAACCTCTCGTTGCTGCCGAGAGGTATTCCCCCAAGCGCAGCCCGCTTCTCATTGCCTCAAGCGCTGATATGAAATGTCTGTGTTGCCACTCAAGGCCGACTCTTTGCGGGCGATATGTGACCAAGAACGTCACTTGCCGCTGACCTTGTTTGCAGTCACCGGCATCTAGGCTATAAGGCGGACACAGATTGGAGCGAGGCCGCCATGAGCGAAAACATTTCCCTATCCGGGCTGGCACGGCAGATGGTCGTGGCCGGCGTGTTGGACGAAAAAACGGCCCAGCAGGCGCAGGCTCAAGCCGTTCGCGGCAAAACACCCTTTGTCACCTATGTAGTGCAGAACAAGTTGGCCAAAGGCCGCGCCATAGCCGAGCTTGCTTCCGATCAATTCGGTGTAGCGCTGCTGGACCTGTCTGCGCTGAACAAGGAGTCGCTGCCCAAGGATCTGATCAGTGAGAAGTTGGCCCGCCAACATCGGGTGCTGCCGCTTTCCAAGCGCGGCACCAAGCTTTATGTCGCCATCTCCGATCCGGCTAATCATCAATCGATTGCCGATATCCAGTTCAGTACCGGGCTGAGCATCGAGTCGATTCTGGTGGAAGACGACAAGCTGGGCGAGGCCATCGACAAACTGTACGAAAGCGGCGCCACCGGACTAGAGGAGCTGGGCGAAGTCGATCTGGATGGGGTCGATGTCGAGTCCGTCACCGAAGATGGAAAAGCTGAGGAAGGCGGAGAGGCTGCTGACGACGCCCCTGTAGTGCGCTTCGTCAACAAGATGCTGCTCGACGCCATTCGTGGTGGCTCGTCCGATTTGCACTTCGAGCCCTACGAAAAAGCCTACCGCGTGCGGCTTCGCACGGATGGCATCCTGCATGAGGTCGCGCGCCCACCGATCCAACTGGCGCCCCGCATATCTGCACGCTTGAAGGTGATGGCCGGGCTGGATATCTCCGAGCGACGCAAGCCGCAGGACGGGCGGATCAAGATGAAGCTGTCCAAGACCAAGGCCATCGACTTCCGCGTCAACACATTGCCGACCCTCTGGGGCGAGAAGATCGTGATGCGGATTCTCGATCCATCTAGTGCACAAATGGGCATCGATGCGCTGGGCTACGAAGTGGACCAGAAAGAGCTGTACATGAATGCGCTCAAGCAGCCGCAGGGCATGATTCTGGTCACCGGTCCTACGGGTTCAGGCAAGACGGTATCGCTGTATACCGGTCTGAATATTCTGAATACAGTCGATGTGAATATTTCCACCGCCGAAGACCCTGTGGAAATCAACCTGGAGGGTATCAACCAGGTCAACGTCAACCCGCGTCAGGGCATGGACTTCTCTCAGGCGCTGCGGGCGTTTCTGCGTCAGGACCCGGACATCATCATGGTGGGCGAGATCCGCGACCTGGAGACCGCCGAAATTGCCATTAAGGCGGCACAGACCGGCCATATGGTGATGTCGACGCTGCACACCAACAGCGCCGCGGAAACCCTGACGCGCCTGCGCAACATGGGCGTGGCGGCCTTCAATATCGCCACCTCGGTGAACCTGATCATTGCCCAGCGCCTGGCACGCAAGCTCTGCAACTCGTGCAAGAAAGAAGTGGAACTGCCGCGCGACGCCCTATTGGAAGAAGGCTTCCCTGCCGCCAAGATCGGTACGTTCAAAATCTACGGCCCGGTGGGCTGTGATAATTGCAAGGGTGGATATAAAGGCCGTGTCGGTATTTATGAAGTGGTTAAAAACACGCCGGCACTGGCCAGGATTATCATGGAGGACGGTAATTCCATCGATATTTCCACCCAGATGCGTAAAGACGGCTTCAACGATCTGCGAACTTCGGCTTTGGTGAAAGCCATGCAGGGCGTGACCAGCCTGGAAGAAGTCAACCGGGTGACCAAGGACTAACATGGCGCAGAAAGCGGTAAAAACCAGTGTTTTCATCTGGGAAGGCACCAACAGGCAGGGCGCAAAGATAAAGGGCGAGCTGAGCGGCGTCAGCCCTGCGTTGGTAAAGGCGCAACTGCGCAAGCAGGGTGTCAACCCACAGAAGGTCCGCAAAAAGTCGGTGTCGCTGTTCAGCGCCGGCAAGAAGATCAAGCCGATGGACATCGCCCTGTTCACACGGCAGATGGCAACCATGATGAAAGCCGGCGTGCCGCTGCTGCAGTCGTTCGACATTATCGGCGAGGGTTTCGATAACCCGAACATGCGCAAGCTTGTAGACGACCTGAAACAGGAAGTCGCGGCGGGTAACAGCTTTGCTGCGGCGTTGCGCAAGAAGCCGCAGTACTTCGATGATCTCTATTGCAACCTGGTCGACTCGGGCGAGCAGTCCGGTTCGCTAGAAACGCTGCTTGATCGGGTGGCAACCTACAAGGAAAAGACCGAGGCCCTGAAGGCCAAGATCAAGAAGGCGATGAATTACCCTATTGCCGTCGTATTGGTTGCAATCATTGTTTCGGCGATCTTGCTGATCAAGGTGGTTCCGCAGTTTCAGGACGTCTTCGCAAACTTCGGCGCGGAGCTCCCGGCGTTTACATTGATGGTGATTGGCTTGTCCGAAGCGCTGCAGGCCTGGTGGCACGTGGTGCTGCTCGTCATGTTTGGGGCGGCTTATGCTTTCAAGACTGCCCACGGCAAATCGGAACGTTTCCGCAATGGGTTTGACCGTTTTTTGCTCAAGATCCCAGTGGTCGGCGATATTCTCTATAAGTCTGCGGTGGCGCGCTTTGCGCGCACGCTGGCCACTACCTTTGCCGCCGGTGTACCGTTGGTCGATGCATTGGACTCGGTGGCCGGGGCGACCGGCAATGTGGTGTTCCGCAATGCGACCATGAAGGTCAAGGCTGATGTATCCAGTGGTATGCAGCTTAACTTTTCGATGCGCACTACCGGCACCTTTCCCAGTATGGCGATCCAGATGACGGCGATTGGCGAGGAGTCCGGCTCTCTTGATGAGATGCTTGCGAAGGTGGCGACGTTCTATGAAGACGAAGTCGACAATATGGTCGACGGGCTGACTGCTCTGATGGAGCCAATGATCATGGCGGTGCTTGGTGTGCTGGTCGGCGGTTTGATCATTGCCATGTATCTCCCGATTTTCCAGCTGGGTGCCGTCGTCTGATTATGATGTTGATCGATTATCTGGCCAGCCACGTGCTGGCCTTTGTTTTGTTCGCTGCTTTGCTGGGCTTGTTGATCGGCAGCTTTCTCAATGTCTTGATTTATCGCCTGCCGATCATGATGCAGCGTGAGTGGCGCGCGCAGGCGCTTGAGTATCTCGAGTGCCCGCCGGAGCCGGTCCGTGAGCGCTTCAATCTGCTGCTGCCAAGCTCGCGGTGCCCGCACTGTGATCATCAGATTCGCTCTTGGGAGAATATCCCCTTGGTCAGCTGGCTGGCCTTGCGTGGCAAGTGTTCGTCATGCCGGGCGCCGATCAGCAGTCGCTATCCACTCGTGGAGTTGGCGTGCGGCCTGCTTTCCGGTTATGTCGCCTGGCATTTCGGTTTCACCTGGCAGGCAGGAGCAATGCTGGTGCTGACCTGGGGGTTGGTGGCGATGAGCATGATCGATATCGATCATCAGTTGCTGCCCGATTCGCTGGTTCTGCCGTTGTTGTGGCTTGGTCTCATCCTGAACAGCTTCGGCTTGTTCGTATCGCTTGAAAGTGCACTGTGGGGAGCGGTAGCGGGATATCTGAGCCTGTGGTCGGTTTATTGGCTGTTCAAGCTGGTCACCGGCAAAGAAGGTATGGGCTATGGCGATTTCAAACTGCTTGCGATGTTAGGAGCTTGGGGTGGTTGGCAGGTGTTACCACTTACCATTCTATTGTCGTCGGTGGTTGGGGCTGTTCTTGGCACAATCCTGTTGCGGGTGCAGCGCGCCGAGAGCAGCACGCCCATCCCTTTCGGTCCCTACTTGGCGATCGCCGGCTGGATCGCGTTGCTTTGGGGTGACCGGATTACCGAGAGCTATCTCCATTTCGCGCGCTTCTAAGTCGGACACCATTGCTGAGCCGAAAGTCGTTCCGCCGACTTGTACTCTTAACGAAAGACGTTCTGGGCTTGCGCTTCGCAGGCTGAGTAGTTACTACTGCGCGTCCTGTTTTTAGTCTGGGTGTGGTTGCGATGGAACCCTGGATTCTCGGGTTGACTGGCGGCATTGGTAGTGGCAAGACTGCGGTGCTGGATCGCTTCGCCAGTCTGGGTGTACATGTCGTCGATGCCGATCAGGCAGCGCGCTGGGTGGTCGAGCCCGGGCGGCCAGCGTTGCTGCAGATTGCCGAGCGCTTCGGCTCAGGCATCTTGCTCACGGACGGCTCTCTGGATCGAAAAGGGCTGCGTGAGCGTATATTCGATAACCCGGCCGACAGGCAGTGGTTGGAGCAGCTGCTGCATCCTCTGATTCGAGCTGAGATCGCCAGGCATCTCGCCTTGGCTGAGTCGCCTTACGCCATCATGGCTTCTCCGCTGCTGATCGAGTCAGGGCAGTACCGTCATGTCAATCGTGTGCTGGTTGTAGACGTCCCTGTGTCACTCCAGGTTGCGCGCACGATGGCACGTGACCAGGTCAGTGAGGAGCAGGTGCGGGCGATTCTCAAGGCGCAGGCCAGTCGTGAAGCGCGCTTGCAACATGCCGATGATGTGCTGGTAAATGATCGAGATCTGTCGTGGCTAGGGGTGGAGGTCGAGCGATTGCACCGCTTTTATTTGACGTTACGAGGAGGGCAGGTATGACCGCTGCGATAGTTGAGTGTCCGACGTGTGGAGCGCCGGTAGAGTGGGGGCCGCAAAGCCCAAGCCGGCCGTTCTGTTCCGATCGTTGCAAGCTTATCGATCTTGGTGCCTGGGCGTCGGAAGCGCACGCGATTCCTGGCAATGAGCTCGAGGATGATCTGTTCTCCGGTGACATGCCTCCGCGCGAGCACTAGCGCTTTGACGCTACTTGTCTTCTTTCCATGGCGCCTGCAGATAGCGGCTTTGATTGAAACTTTCCATCCAGTCCGGGTAGAAAACCACCAGGGCGGTAATCGCTGTGCCGTTGATGAAGGCTTCGGGGAACATGACCAGCCATAGGTAGCCGGCAAAATCCGCCAGCCAAGGCGGCATCGGGTAGCGACCATCTAGTAGCAGTACGCCGAGCGATGCCAGGATGCACGCCAATGCTGCGAGCGCCGCTGGAAAGAATCCAGCGAAGAAAATGAAGACGAACAGGTTGCGGGGTTGGGCGCGTTCTACGAGTCGCGCGCATACAACCGTGACCAGCACTGGGATCAGTACCAGCAGGATGCCGTTCATGCCCAGGGCTGCAACTTGTTGATGACCTGTCAGTGTCAGGCCGACCTGGGCGATGAGGGCGGCGATGATTGCCAGTGGCCAGTCCAGTAGCAAGGTGACGGCTGTCAGCCCGATGAAGTGGAATGAAAGGCCCGAATCGAAGTCCCTTCGCACCAGCCAGAGCAGAAAGATCGAAAGCATCGCGCCGAACAGCAAGTGCTGACGGCGAGTATCACTGAAGAGCTCGACCCAGGGAGCTCGCCAGGCCGCCCATAACAGCGCGATCACATAGATCATCCAGCCTGCCAGCAGGCTGGATGGAGCAAGCAGGTGGGCGGCGATCATACTAGTGATTCCTTTGTACTCGTTGTTGCCGGCGCACAGCCGTCGGTGCTTCTCGAAGGGGCTTAGGGGGCTGGATTCGGCTGTTCTGTGTGGATCGCTTCAATTGCGGCTAGCACTTCACTTGAGAGCGTAATTTCGGCGCTACGGATATTCGACTCAAGTTGCTCTAGTGATGTCGCGCCGATGATATTGCTGGTGACGAAGGGTTGCGCTGTGACATAGGCAAGCGCCATCTGCGCTGGATCCAGTCCATGCTCGCGAGCCAGTTTAACGTACCGAGAGCATGCGGCTTTGGCCTGGGGGTTGTTATAACGTGCGAAGCGTTGAAAGAGCGTGAGGCGCGCGTTGGAGGGGCGGGCGCCATTTTCGTATTTGCCGCTGAGCATGCCGAACGCCAGGGGCGAGTACGCAAGCAGGCCGCATTGTTCGCGGATGCTGATTTCCGCCAGGCCAACCTCGAAGCTTCGGTTGAGTAGGTTGTAAGGGTTTTGTATCGAAACCGAGCGTGGCCAGCCGCGGACCTCAGCCAATTGCAGATACTTCATCACGCCCCACGGCGTTTCGTTGGACAGCCCGATGTGGCGGATTCTGCCCGCTTTGACTTCGCTGTCGAGCGCTTCCAGTGTTTCTTCCAGCGGAGTGAAGTCGCCTTCTTGATGTCGATAGCCCAGCTGCCCGAAAAAGTTGGTGCTGCGTTCCGGCCAATGCAGCTGGTGCAGGTCGATCCAGTCGGTCTGCAGACGCCGAAGGCTGTTATCGAGCGCGGTGCGGATCTGTTCGCGATTGAATTTGGGTTGACCGTCGCGAATGTGTGTAATGCCGTTGCCAGGTCCCGCGATCTTCGTGGCTATGATCCAGTCGGCTCTGTCGCCCCGGCTCTGGAGGTAATTTCCTATGTATTGCTCAGTGGTTGCGTAGGTTTCCGGGCGCGGCGGCACCGGATACATCTCGGCCGTATCTATGAAGTTGATGCCGGCAGTCTTCGCCCGGTCGATCTGGGCGAATGCCTGGGCCTGGTCGTTCTGTTCTCCCCATGTCATGGTGCCGAGGCACAGTGAGCTGACTTTCAGATTTGTGCGGCCGAGTGAGCGATATTCCATGCAATACCTCGCGTGATCTGAGAGTGAGTGCCGAAGAGCTTAACGAAGACGGGACGGCTTGTGCTCATGAGAGCGTTCGACGTATCCGAAGTGCCCTGGATGTCACGCTGGCAGATATCTGGAGTGAGGCTCGCTGTTTGGTGGGCTGTGCCTGCTTGAGATCGGGTGTGGCGGAATTCGATAACTATAAATGTCGGTTGCTATTTTGCTGGTAATCAGGATAATTCCGCAGCCTGTCGCCGGGGATGCCTAGCCTGTCGACGCAACCTAAAGGTAGGAGATGCCTAGCCTACCGAACCACTGCCGTGGCGGACGCGCTGACCCGAGCCCCCGATAGCGTCTGTTTCCGGCTGTCCTGGCCTTGCCAGGGCGAGCACCATTCAGTAAGATTCGCCGTCTTATTTTCAGGGCGGCCCCTGAGGCTATAACGAATGAAGACATTTACTGCTAAACCGGAAACCGTCAAGCGCGACTGGTTCGTCGTCGACGCTGCCGGCCAGACCCTGGGTCGTCTGGCAACCGAAATCGCTAGCCGCCTGCGTGGCAAGCACAAGCCGGAATACACCCCTCACGTAGATACTGGCGATTACATCGTCGTGATCAACGCTGAGCAAGTGCGTGTAACTGGTGCCAAGACCACAGACAAGGTGTACTACTCTCACTCCGGTTTCCCGGGTGGCATCAAGTCGATCAGCTTCGAGAAGCTGATCGCCAAGGCGCCCGAGCGTGTGATCGAGACCGCGGTCAAAGGCATGCTGCCGAAGAACCCGCTGGGTCGCGACATGTATCGTAAGCTGAAGGTGTACAAGGGTGCCAACCACCCGCACACCGCTCAGCAGCCCCAAGAACTGAAGATTTAACGGAATAGTTCATTATGTCGGCGACTCAAAATTACGGCACTGGCCGTCGCAAGACTGCAACCGCGCGCGTCTTTCTGCGCCCGGGCACTGGCAAGATCTCCATCAACAACCGTGAGCTGGATAACTTCTTCGGTCGCGAAACTGCCCGCATGGTCGTTCGTCAGCCGCTGGAGCTGACTGAGACTGTCGAGAAGTTCGACATCTACGTCACCGTTCTCGGTGGTGGTGTCAGTGGTCAAGCCGGTGCCATTCGTCACGGTATCACTCGTGCACTGATCTCGTATGACGAAACCCTGCGCAGTCCGCTGCGTAAGGCTGGCTTCGTCACTCGCGACGCTCGTGAAGTGGAACGTAAGAAGGTCGGTCTGCGCAAAGCGCGCAAGCGTCCGCAGTACTCCAAGCGCTAATTCGCGCTTTCAAAAGAAACGCCCAGTTTCGTTCGGAGCTGGGCGTTTTTTTTTGGGGTGCGTTTTTATATGGCGGTGCGACAGTGTGTCGCGCGCTGGAAAGCCTGAAGGCTGGGCATTAGGGCTTATGTGACAGGCTATTACCTTGTCAGAAGAAGGCCTTTTCTTTACCATTTGGCGAATTTTTCGCGGCCCAATTTTACGTGGTACATGCCTGCGTCAAGCAGGCCATAAGAAGCTGATGGGAGACGACTGAATGAGCAATGACGGCGTGAATGCAGGCCGGCGTCGCTTCCTTGTGGCCGCCACTTCGGTGGTGGGCGCTGCAGGAGCGGTGGGCGCTGCGGTCCCGTTTGTGGGATCGTGGTTCCCGAGTGCCAAGGCCAAGGCTGCCGGTGCGCCGGTAAGGGTAAATATCAGCAAGATCGAGCCGGGACAGCAGATGGTCGCCGAGTGGCGCGGTCAGCCGGTATTTATCGTGCGTCGGACCGACGAGGTCCTCGGAAATCTGGAGAAGGTTGCCGGCCAGGTAGCCGATCCTGAGTCCAAGGCTTCCGAGCAGCCTGCTTATGTCGATCCGAAGAACCGGTCGATCAAGCCCGAGTTGCTCGTGGTGGTCGGTCTGTGTACTCACCTCGGCTGTGCGCCGTCCTTCCGTCCTGAGGTGGCTGCGGCCGATCTCGGTGCTGATTGGCTTGGTGGGTATTTCTGTCCTTGCCATGGTTCCAAATACGATATGGCCGGTCGCGTCTATAAGTCGCAGCCAGCTCCCTTGAACCTGCCGGTGCCCCCGCACTCGTACGAGACCGATAATGTAATCATCATCGGTGTGGACCAGGAGAACGCCTGATGAGCAAGTTCATGGAATGGGTCGACGCCCGCTTTCCCGCGACCAAGATGTGGGAAGACCATCTTTCGAAGTACTACGCCCCCAAGAACTTCAACGTCCTGTATTTCTTCGGTTCGCTGGCCCTGCTCGTACTGGTCAATCAGATACTTACCGGTATCTGGCTGACCATGAGCTTCGAGCCTTCGGCTGAGGGCGCCTTCGCCTCCGTCGAATACATCATGCGCGACGTTGAGTATGGCTGGATCATCCGCTACCTGCACTCCACGGGCGCGTCCGCGTTCTTCGTGGTGGTCTATCTGCATATGTTCCGTGGGATCCTCTACGGCTCCTATCAGAAGCCGCGCGAGCTGGTGTGGATCTTCGGCATGATGATCTACCTGGCGCTCATGGCTGAGGCCTTCATGGGCTATCTGCTGCCTTGGGGGCAGATGTCCTACTGGGGTGCCCAGGTAATCATCTCGCTGTTTGGTGCCATTCCGGTCATCGGTGGTGACCTGACCCAGTGGATTCGCGGTGACTACCTCATCTCCGGCATCACGCTGAACCGCTTCTTCGCACTGCACGTGATCGCGCTGCCAATCGTCATTCTTGGCCTGGTCGTTCTGCACATCCTGGCGCTGCACGAGGTTGGCTCGAACAACCCGATGGGTGTCGATATCAAGAAGACCAAGGATGAGAATGGCGTGCCACTCGATGGCATCCCGTTTCACCCGTACTACACCGTGAAAGACATTGTCGGTGTCGTGGTGTTCCTGTTCGTCTTCTGTGCGGTCGTGTTCTTCTTCCCTGAGATGGGCGGCTATTTCCTCGAGAAGCCCAACTTTGAAGTGGCGAATGCGTTCAAGACGCCGGAGCACATTGCTCCAGTCTGGTACTTCACGCCTTACTACGCGATTCTGCGTGCGGTGCCTGACAAGCTGCTTGGTGTTATCGCCATGGGTGCGGCTATCGCAGTGCTCTTCGTGTTGCCCTGGCTGGACCGGAGCCCGGTCAAGTCCATGCGGTACAAAGGCTGGATGAGCAAGATCGCACTGATCGCGTTCTGCATCTCCTTCATCATTCTCGGTGTGCTGGGCGTACTGGCGCCAACACCTGAGCGTACTCTGGTGTCGCGGATCTGTACTGCTATCTACTTCGGATACTTCATCCTGATGCCGTTCTACACCAAGCTCGAGAAGACCAAAGTGGTTCCGCAAAGGGTGGATGGCTGATGAAAAAGCAATTTGCTGCATTGATTCTTGCAATTCTGCCGGCCTTTTCCTTCGCGGCAGGCCCGGCCGTTCATCTGGACAAGGTCGATATTGACCTGACTGACAAAGCGGCCATGCAGGACGGTCTGAAAACTTTCGCCAACTACTGCATGGGTTGCCATAGCGCGCAGTACCAGCGTTACGAGCGTGTTGCCACTGATCTCGGTATTTCCGAAGAGGTCATGATGGACAACGTCGTCTTTGCTGATGCCAAGTTTGGCGATCACATGAAGATCGGCATGAAGGCTGATGACGCCAAAGTCTGGTTCGGTGCTGCTCCGCCGGACCTGACCCTGGTTGCTCGCGTTCGCGGCAACGACTGGCTGTACACGTACATGCGCAGTTTCTACGAAGATCCGGCCCGCCCTTATGGCGTCAACAACACGGTCTTCCCGAACGTCGGTATGCCGCACGTGCTGGCTCCGCTTCAGGGGCGTCGCGTCGTGGGCTGCAAGCAGGTACAGCTGGTCGAAGACGGTCGCAAGCAGTTCGATCCTCTGACCGGCACGCCGATCACCGAGGAGGCATGCGATCAGATGGTCGTCGAGCCTGGTACCGGCACACTCTCCGAGGCCGAGTACGACGAGAAGATCAAGAACCTGGTGACCTTCCTTGCCTATTCGGCAAACCCGGTCAAGCTGGAGAGCCAGCGTATCGGTACCTATGTGTTGCTGTTCCTGGCGGTGTTCTTCGTGTTCGCTTACCTGCTCAAGCGTGAGTACTGGAAAGACGTTCACTAAGCTGCAAGCCGCAACTGCTGTACCCTGCGCGCGCCCTCTGGGCGCGCGTGTTTTTTCTGCTTCAAGATAAAAGAGTGAGGAAGGACCTATGGCTGCAACCAATCGGTTGGGCTGCTACTCCGATCCCGCCGACCACTATTCCCATCGCGTTCGTCTCGTGCTCGCAGAGAAAGGCGTCAGTGTGGACATACTTGACGTCGAGGCGGGGCAGTGTCCGGCCAAGCTGGCCGAGGTGAACCCGTATGCCAGTGTTCCGACGCTGGTGGATCGCGATCTGGCACTGTATGAGCCGGGTGTGATTCTGGAATATCTGGAAGAGCGTTACCCCCATCCCCCTTTATTGCCGGTCTATCCGGTTGCGCGGGCGAATACTCGCCTGCTGGTTCATCGCATTCAGCGAGATTGGTGTTCGCTGGCCGACCGTATCCTTGACCAGCGTACCGCTGAGCCGCAACGCGCGCAGGCGCGCAAAGAGCTTCGTGAAAGCTTGACCGGCGTGTCGCCGATATTCGCGGAAAAGCCGTACTTCATGAGTGACGAGATCAGTCTCGTCGACTGCTGCCTGTTGCCTATCCTCTGGCGTTTGCCCAGACTCGGTATCGAGTTGCCTCGAGCTGCCAAGCCGTTGCTTGACTATATGGAGCGCAGTTTCGCCCGCGAGGCCTTTCAGGCCAGTCTTTCCGCCGTCGAGCGCAACATGCGCTGAGAGAGGGTTCCCATGAATTCAAGTCGCCCCTATCTAGTCAGGGCGCTCTACGAGTGGATCGTGGACAATGATTGCACGCCGCACTTGCTGGTCAACGTCGATTATCCCGGCGTGCAGGTCCCTGCCGGGTTCGCCAGTGACGGGCAGATCGTGCTGAACGTGGCGCCAAGCGCCATACGCCACCTGCACATGGATAATGAGGCGATCAGCTTCGAGGGGCGTTTCGGTGGCGTTGCTCACTCGTTGAACGTACCGTCCGCTGCGGTGATGGCCATCTATGCCAGGGAAAATGGGCAGGGCATGGTGTTCGAGATCGAGCCGACGCCGCCGGATGACGATGCGCCAAGCGAGAGCGGTGGTGACGATGCGCCGCGGCCGGGCGGACGTCCGAGTTTGAAGGTGGTCAAGTAGACGAGCGCGGCGCCCGGGTCTATCGGGCGCCAAAGTCGGTCAGTCGATGTATTCGAACAGCTTTACGATACGCTGCACGCCACTGACGCTCTGCACGAGGTTGGTCGCGCGGTTGCCTTCCTGGCGTGTAACCAAGCCCAGCAGATAGACAATGCCGTTTTCGGTGATCACCTTGATCCGCGAGCCCGGAACGCTGTTATCTGCGAGCATCTGGGTCTTGATCTTGGTGGTCAGCCAAGAGTCGTTGCTGCGTGCCAGTGCAGAGGAAGGCTGCAGGATCTGCAGTTCATTGTGGACGCGCTTGACGCGCTGCACGCTGCCTGCAGCTCGTTCGGCCGTTTCCTTGAGTTCTGCGCGCGGAGTCTGTCCGGCCAGCAGCACGACGCCGTTGTAGCTCGCTACGACTATGTGTGAGCCCTGATCAAGGTCGGGATGGGCCTTGGCGATATTGACCGCAGCCTTTGTTTCGATCAGCGAGTCGTCGATCTTGCTGCCGATGGTGCGGGTGCCGCGGTTGTCGGCAATTGGATCGTCGCGGGTTGCGGTCAGTACCGAACTACAGCCGCTGACGGCCAGACACAGGCCTAGGGCGATAACAGGCAGGCGGGGCACGTTCATTCCTCACTTCCGAACAATTGGTTGTCGATCAGGTCGCACAAGCAGTGGATAGCCAGCAGGTGCACTTCCTGGATGCGGGCGGTTACCTTGGCTGGTACGCGGATTTCGACGTCTTCTGGCAGCAGCAGAGACGCCATGCCGCCGCCGTCCCGTCCAGTCAGTGCCACTACCAGCATCTCCCGGTCATGAGCTGCCTGGATGGCCTGGATCACGTTGGCGGAATTGCCGCTTGTAGAGATCGCTAGCAATACGTCGCCTGGCTGACCCAGGGCGCGGATCTGCTTGGAGAATACTTCGTTGTAGCTGTAATCGTTGGCGATCGAGGTGATCGTCGAGCTGTCTGTGGTCAGAGCGATGGCGGGAAGGCTCGGCCGCTCACGCTCAAACCGGTTGAGCAGTTCGGAGGAGAAATGCTGCGCGTCGCCGGCGGAGCCGCCGTTGCCACAGGTAAGAATCTTGCCTTCGCTAAGAAGGGCATTGACCATCGCCTGGCCGGCCTGCTCGATGCTCGGGGCCAGGACTTCCATGGCCTGCTGCTTGGTTTCGATGCTGGCCTGGAACAGTTGGCGGATTCGGGTTTGCATGTCCATTGTGTTCGACCTTAAAGGTTGCAAGCGCCACTGGCTATCGCTTCGGTATGCGCTTGCGGTTCGCTAGGGCTGGGCGGCATCGTGCAGCAGTCGCTGCGTAATGAATCGTTCAGCTATCAAATGCGTTGCGGATCCAGTTCAGATTCTCGGTCTGCCCGGCTGATGTGATCGCAACGACGTCGAAGCGACAAGGGCTCCGGGCCCATCGGCTTTCCTTCTGCAGGAAGAGCTGGGCAGCCTTGATCAGCTTCTGCTGCTTGCGCGCATCGATGCTTTCAAGGGCGCCACCCCAGGCGGCGTAGCGCCTGTAGCGGACCTCGACGAATACTACTGTATCGCCGTCGAGCATGACCAGATCAAGCTCGCCGCTGCGACAGGACCAGTTGCGCGTCAGCAGGCGCAGGCCCTGATCGCACAGGTGACGCAACGCGAGTGCTTCGGCAGAGCGTCCGCTGCTCTGGCTGTCGCTCATTACTGCATGTTGTCCAGGCGCTGGACCTCGCCGTCGCGGAACTCGGCCCATGGAAGCTGACGCTCGATGCGCTGCTGCGGGTTCAGGCTGAGCGTGCCGGAGAGGCCGTCGAGTTGAGTATCCGGAAGTGCCAGCAGTTGATTCAGCCGCGGCGCGAGAAGGTAGGCGTCCGCACCCATTGCGTACAGTCGACCCAAACTGCCGCCCGCCTGCGGCCATTTCTGCTCGACTTCCTGGCGCAATGGAAGTTGGTCGTTCAATAGCCAAGGGGTTTCTGCGAAACGAATGCCTTCGAGGTCGAGGTATTGGGTGCGATCGTGGCTGGCCGCATGCAGGTGAGAGGTGGCGTATACCGGAAGGTCGCCCGCATATTGGAAGATCAGGGTGGGTCGGACTTGCTGGGCCTGCTGCGGAGTGGCTGCCAGGAACAGGAAGTCGACGTCCTGCCGGCGAGTGGGCTGGTTGCTCGTCGAGGCGTCAGTGATGCTGCTGACCCGTCCGCCACGACTCTCGCTATTGCGCAGTTGCAGCAGATCGGCGATCTGGTTGGCGAGTTGCACGGGCTCGGCCAATGGCTCGGCTGCAACCAGTGTTCCGCCGGCTTCTTCCCAGCTCTGGCGGAAGGCATCCAGAATCCGCCCGCCCCAGTCTCCGCGAGGAGCCAGTGCGATGGCGCGGCGATGGCCGTCCGCCCATGCGCGGCGGGCGACCTCGCGGGCTTCGTCCTCGGCAGCCAGGCCGAACTGGAACAGCTGGGGCGGGGTGCTCTGGCCGGCGTCACTGTAGTTCAGGGCGAGTGTCGTGATCGGCAGCTGATCCCTCTCGGCCAGTTGGCGCACCAGATCCTTTTCCAGCGGGCCCACGACCAGCTGTACGCCGGCAGCCTGGGCCTGTCTGTAGAACTCGTCGATGGAGGTCATGCGGGTGCTGTCATAAAGCTCGATGCGCAGCGCCTGGCCGGATTGCTGCGCGTGCAGGTGTGCCGCAAGGAAGCCGTCACGCAGGGCGCGAGCGACGCTTGCCAGCTGGCCGTCCATGGGGAGCAGCAGTGCGATGTTGTTCAGGGGCTGATCGGCCAGCTCACGAAGTTTCTGTAGTGGCTCAGGGAGCTGTTCTGCGGCAGGGTGCTGGGGGTTTTGTGCAATCCAGTCGTCAATGGCGCGCTGTTGCTGGGCAACGGTGCCGGCGCGTTTCAGTGACAGCGCCAGCGACTGCCAGCCGGCGAGATCGTCATCTACCGCGCCTTGCAGTTGCTGCTCGGGAAGTGCGGATATGAGTTTCCAGATGGCTTCGTGGTTGGTTCTGGCTTGCTCGCCACTCAGGAGTGGAGCAGTGAAAACCCGTTCGCGCGCAGCAGCGAGGGGCTTGCCGGTCGCCTCCAGCGCTTCCGCCCGCGCCAGCTGGCTACGAACCTGCTGCGCCACTGGTAGCTCGCCCAGGCGTTCGAACGCAGGGTGCTGCAGAGCTTGCTCGGCTTGTTCAGGTTTGCCATCGGCTAGTGCGATTTCGGCCTGCAGTGTCAATGCGAAGATCTGCTGCGCTGGTTTCAGTGTATCCAGCTGAACCTTTTCCAGAATGCTGCGAGCCTGGGCATGGTTGCCCTGTTGGATGCTCTGGTCGGCGGCGGCCAGGCGCAGCTGCACGGCTTGTTCGGGGTCGCTTTGGTCGGCTTTCTCCAGCAGTTGCTGGGTGGAAGCCTGTGGTGTGCGAGGCAGTTCGCCCAATGTCGAAGAGGGAGAGCTGGCGCAAGCTGCGAGCATGATTGCGACGCACAGGAGTAGAAGGGGGCGTAAGCAAGCCATTGTTTGATCGTTCCTGAAAGCACTGGCGAGTGTTGGCGGATTGTACCCAAGCGCTGAAGTGGCGGCGATGTTGCGGCGGTGAATCGGGCTACAATGCGCATTTCCGTGACAGAGGTAAGCCCTTGTGACTGCCAGCGGTGGTGCGAATTCCGGAATGGGGACGCTTTATGTCGTCGCAACGCCGATCGGCAATCTGGAGGACATCAGTGCCCGAGCGCTGCGGGTGCTGCGAGAGGTGTCGCTGATAGCCGCGGAGGATACCCGTCACTCGTCTCGGTTGCTCGCGCACTTCGGTATTCAGACGCCGCTGGCAGCTTGCCACGAGCATAACGAGCGTGAAGAGGGGGGGCGATTCATCGGGCGGTTGCAAGGTGGAGAGGATGTCGCGCTGATCTCCGATGCGGGTACGCCGTTGATTTCCGATCCGGGATATCACCTGGTGCGCCAGGCGCGTGCTGCTGGGGTTGCAGTGGTGCCGGTGCCGGGTGCTTGTGCGCTGATCGCCGCACTGTCGGCGGCTGGGTTGCCCTCGGATCGATTCATCTTCGAAGGCTTTCTGCCTGCCAAGGCAGCTGCACGATGTGCACGGCTCGAAGCACTGAAAGAAGAGCCGCGTACGCTGATCTTCTACGAAGCTCCGCACCGCATACTGGAATCGCTTGGCGACTTTCGAGATGTGTTCGGTGGCGATCGAATTGCCGTGCTCGGCCGAGAGTTGACCAAGACGTTCGAAACGCTGAAAGGGCTGCCGCTGAGCGAGTTGCACGCGTGGGTCGAGGCCGACAGCAATCAGCAGCGCGGCGAGTGCGTGGTGCTTGTAGAGGGTTGGCA
The DNA here is from genome assembly GCF_900114065.1 of Stutzerimonas kunmingensis. Classification (GTDB taxonomy): domain Bacteria; phylum Pseudomonadota; class Gammaproteobacteria; order Pseudomonadales; family Pseudomonadaceae; genus Stutzerimonas; species Stutzerimonas kunmingensis. The sequence continues at coordinate 605,403 of NZ_FORS01000001.1, read as the reverse complement.
TGCTCCGCTAGACGAGAGCGCGGTGAGCGCAGAGGCGCTCCGGGTGCTCGATCTGCTGTTGGCAGAAATGCCGCTCAAGCGGGCGGCCGCAATCGCAGCCGATATTACCGGTGTGCGCAAGAATCTGTTGTACCAGGCGGCGCTGGAACGCAAATAGGAGGTGGGCCTGGGCCTCGTGCCGCCTGGTGAGCTTGCAGGCAGAGCGTTGCGGCGATACTCTGGCGCCTGGAGAGTCGATCGGACAGTCGCTGTCTCTTTTTGTTCCGCAAAAAGGGAGGGAGGAAAGTCCGGGCTCCATAGGGCGAAGTGCCAGGTAACGCCTGGGAGGCGCGAGCCTACGGAAAGTGCCACAGAAAATAACCGCCTAAGCACTTCGGTGCCGGTAAGGGTGAAAAGGTGCGGTAAGAGCGCACCGCGCGGCTGGCAACAGTCCGTGGCTAGGTAAACCCCACTTGGAGCAAGACCAAATAGGGATCCATCGGCGTGGCCCGCGCTGGATCCGGGTAGGTTGCTAGAGGCAGTCAGCGATGGCTGTCGTAGAGGAATGGCTGTCCTCGACAGAACCCGGCTTACAGATCGACTCTCCTCCTTTCTTCCTTAGCAATACCCCATTTTTAATTCCGAAACATTCTTGCTCTTAACAAAGTACTTTAACTTTGTTGAGCAACTCGCTGTTGTCTCTGAAGATGCTTCCAGTCCTCTTCGCATTCTCCGCTCGAATTACCTCTCAACGTCGCTAAATTGCCGCTCCGTAAGGCTTTTTCCCGTCTGGCTCGCCTTGACGGTGGGGCGGCTGCGTTTCTATAGTGCGCACAAGTGGTAGGAAGTGGCAGAAAGTGGGTAAATATGGGCATGGATAGCTAATTCAGGGGAAGCGCAGCCGTGTTTCGCGGAGCTAACGCCATCAGTCTCGACGCCAAAGGCCGGCTAGCCATGCCCAGCCGGTACCGCGACGAGCTGAATTCCCGTGGCGATGGCCAGCTGATCATCACGATCGACGCCGTGGACCGTTGTTTGTGCATTTACCCCTTGCCCGAGTGGGAGCTGATCGAAGCCAAGCTCCGCGAATTGCCCTCCTTGCGTGAAGAGGCCCGTCGCCTGCAACGCCTGCTGATTGGTAATGCTGTCGATCTAGAGATGGATGGCAGTGGGCGCGTCGTGGTGCCACCGCGTCTTCGTGAGTACGCCCGGCTGGACAAGCGCGCGATGTTGGTAGGGCAACTGAACAAGTTTCAACTATGGAACGAGGACGACTGGAACGCGGTTTCTGACGCGGACCTGGCGGCCATCAAGCAACCCGGCGGTCTGCCGGAAGAACTACGTGACCTAATCCTGTGAACCAGATCAGCAGCTTGCGACATATCACCGTGTTGCTCGACGAAGCCGTCGCGGCGCTGAACGTGCGCCCGGACGGACGCTATCTGGATGGCACCTTTGGGCGGGGTGGTCACAGCCGGCTACTGCTTCAGCAGCTTGGGCCTGATGGCCTATTGCTAGGATTCGACAAGGATCCGTTAGCCATCGCTACGGGGCAAGCACTGGCGGCCGAGGACGGCCGCTTTGTCGTTGTGCAGAGAAGTTTTGCCGAACTTGGCGAAGAGGTGGCGCAGCGCGGCTGGAGCGGAACCGTCAGTGGCGTTTTGCTGGATCTGGGCGTTTCGTCACCGCAGCTGGACGACCCCGAGCGCGGCTTCAGTTTTCTTAACGACGGTCCTCTGGACATGCGCATGGATCCTAGCCGAGGCGTCAGTGCGGCCGATTGGATAGCGCACGCCGACGAAGATGAGATCGCCCGGGTGTTCAAGGATTATGGCGAAGAGCGCTTCGCCAAGCGCATGGCTCGTGCGGTGGTGCAGCGCCGCGAAGCGGCGCCTTTCGAACGTACCGCCGACCTCGCCAAGGTCCTGACTGAGGCCAACCCCGCTTGGGAGAAGGGCAAGAATCCGGCGACTCGTGCGTTTCAGGGACTGCGCATCTACATCAACAATGAGCTTGGCGACCTGGAGCATGGCCTTGATGCAGCCCTGGAGGCACTGGAAGTGGGCGGCCGGCTGGTGGTCATCAGCTTTCATTCGCTGGAAGACCGCATCGTCAAGCAGTTCATGCGCCGCCACGCCAAGGGCGAGGCGGACAAGCTGCCACGCGACCTGCCCATCATTCCGAAGGCATTCGAGCCGCGCCTCAAGCTGCTCGGCAAGCCGCAGTACGCTTCCGATGCCGAGGTCAAGGGCAACCCGCGTTCGCGCAGTGCGGTAATGCGCGTGGCGGAGAAGCTGCGGTGACCAAGGTAATGCGCTCCATGCCCAGCGGCAGCCTGTTGATGCTGGTGCTGTTCGTCAGTGTCCTGCTGTCGGCGATCGCAGTTGCCTACTCGGCGCATTGGAATCGTCAGTTGCTCAACGAGCTCTACGGTGAGCTTAGCGTGCGTGACAAGGCCCAGGCCGAGTGGGGGCGGTTGATCCTCGAGCAGAGCACCTGGACTGCGCACAGCCGCATCGAGACGCTGGCGACCGAGCAATTGCACATGCATATCCCCGAAGCGGCAGACGTCAGGCTGGTGAAGCCATGACCCTTCAAGGTGCGCTGTATCCGTGGCGGTTTCGTATCGTGCTCACGCTGCTGGCGCTGCTGGTCGGTGCGATTGTCTGGCGTATCGTCGATCTTCAGGTGATGGATCAGGGCTTCCTCAAGGGGCAGGGTGATGCGCGCAGCGTTCGGCATATCCCGATTCCTGCGCATCGTGGTCTGATCACCGATCGCAACGGTGAACCGCTCGCGGTGAGCACGCCGGTTACCACGTTGTGGGGCAATCCCAAAGAGCTGCAGGCAGCAAAGTCGAGTTGGCCGGACTTGGCCAAGGCGCTGGGTCAGGATGCTGCCACGCTGAGCGAGCGTCTCAGGTCGCAGGCGTCCCGCGAGTTCATCTATCTGGTGCGCGGACTTACCCCGGAGCAGGGGCAGGAAGTCCTCGACCTGAAGATCCCCGGCGTTTATGCGCAAGAAGAATTCCGTCGGTTCTATCCGGCTGGCGAAGTGGCTGCCCATGTGGTCGGCTTCACCGATATCGATGATCGTGGCCGTGAGGGCATGGAACTCGCGTATGACGAGTGGCTGGCTGGTGTGCCAGGCAAGCGTCAGGTTCTCAAGGATCGTCGCGGGCGGTTGATCAAGGACGTTCAGGTCGTAAAGAACGCCAAGGCCGGCAAGGCGATGGCATTGTCGATCGATCTGCGCCTGCAGTACCTCGCGCACAGCGAGCTGCGCAACGTCGTGCAGGAATACGGTGCCAAAGCCGCCAGCCTGGTGATGGTCGACGTCAAGACCGGCGAGATTCTCGCCATGGCCAACCAGCCTACCTATAACCCGAACAATCGACGCAATCTGCAGCCCGCGGCAATGCGCAATCGCGCCATGATCGACGTCTTCGAGCCCGGTTCCACCGTCAAACCTTTCAGCATCGCGGCGGCACTGGGTACCGGCAAATATCAGCCGGATTCGGTCGTCAATACCTTGCCCGGATGGATGCGTATCGGCCGCTACACGATTCGTGATGTCTCCCGTGGTGGCATGCTGACGCTGACCGGGATTCTGATGAAGTCGAGCAACGTCGGCATCAGCAAGATCGCCCTGGATATCGGCGCCGAGCCGGTATACGCGGTGATGCAACAGGCCGGTTTCGGCCAGGATACCGGACTGGGTTTCCCCGGCGAGCGCGTCGGCAATCTGCCCAATCATCGCAAGTGGCGAGACGCTGAGACGGCTTCGCTTGCCTACGGCTATGGCCTGTCGGTGACCGCCGTACAGTTGGCGCATGCGTATGCCGTGCTGGGTAACCAGGGCAGCAACGTGCCGCTCTCTCTGTTGCGTCTGGATCGCACCCAGGACGGCGTGCAGGTCATTGACAAAGAGATTTCCGGAATTGTTCTGCAGATGCTGCGCGCGGTGGTCGAGGAAGAAGGCGGTGGTGGTGCGCGCGCCAAGGTGCCGGGCTATCACGTCGGCGGCAAGAGCGGTACCGCGAAGAAGATTTCCGGCACCGGCGGCTACACCAAAGACGCCTATCGCTCGTTCTTCGCCGGGGTTGCGCCACTTTCCAATCCGCGCATCGCTGCGGTGATCGTCGTGGACGAGCCGAGCAAAGGACAGTACTACGGCGGACTGGTCGCGGCGCCGGTGTTCGGCAAGGTCATGGCGCGCGCCCTGCGGCTGATGAACGTCGCACCGGACAATCTGCCGCCGCCTGCCGAGCTGCAGACCGCCGAAACGGCAAAGGGCAAGGGAGGGCGTATCTGATGCCGATGCCATTGAATCACCTGCTGCCTCAGGCCGGCAGCGACGTGCTGATCCGTGAGCTGACACTCGACAGTCGCAAGGTTCGTGGCGGAGACCTGTTCCTCGCTGTACCGGGTCTGCAGTTCGATGGTCGCGATCACATACAGGATGCCGTCGCCCGTGGCGCGGCCGCGGTCGCTTATGAGGCAGAAGGCCTCGACCAGTCACTGACCGACAACGCAGTCATGGTTCCGGTGCTGCATCTGGCAGAACAGCTGTCGGCGATTGCCGGCCGCTTCTACGGCGAGCCCAGCCGCAGCCTGCGTGTGGTCGGTGTGACCGGAACCAACGGCAAGACCAGTGTCAGCCAGCTGATTGCCCAGGCGCTCGATCGGCTCGGCGAACCCTGCGGAATCATCGGCACGCTTGGCACCGGATTCCACGGACAGCTGGAACTGGGACGCCATACCACGCCAGACGCCATCGGCGTGCAGGCGACACTGGCGAACCTCAAACAAGAGGGTGCTCGCGCGGTAGCGATGGAAGTGTCCTCGCATGGTCTCGATCAGGGGCGCGTCGCGGCCCTGGATTTCGATGTCGCCGTGTTCACCAATCTGTCACGTGACCACCTCGATTACCACGGCAGCATGGATGCTTACGGTGCTGCCAAGGCGCGCCTGTTCGAGGTGCCCGGGCTGAGCTGTCGGGTAATCAACCTCGACGATGCCTTTGGCCGCGTGCTGGCCGGCGAGGAGCGCGAGTCGCGCCTGATCACTTACAGCCTGGAAGACCCTACGGCCTACCTGTTCTGCGCTGAAGCGCGTCTCGACGACGACGGCATTCATGCTCGGCTGATCACGCCGCAGGGCGAGCGCTCGTTGCGCAGTCCGCTGCTCGGGCGTTTCAACGTCAGCAATGTATTGGCCGCCGTCGGCGCCCTGCTTGGCATGGACTATCCGCTGGACGAAATCCTGGCCGTGCTGCCTGAACTGCAAGGCCCCGCCGGCCGCATGCAGCGGCTGGGTGGCGGCGACCATCCGCTGATCGTGGTCGACTACGCACACACCCCCGATGCGCTGGAGAAAGTCCTCACCGCGCTGCGTCCACACGCGCGCGGCAGGCTGCTTTGTCTGTTCGGTTGCGGCGGTGATCGTGATACCGGCAAGCGCCCGCTGATGGCTGAAGTCGCGGAGCGGCTGGCCGACGGCGTCGTGGTCACCGATGACAATCCGCGCAATGAGGCGCCAGGACAGATTCTCGAGGGTATCCGTTCGGGGTTCAGCAATCCTGCGGCGGTCACTTTCAGCCATGGCCGCGCGCAGGCAATAGCCAGTCTGATCGCGGCCGCGCGCGCGGAAGATGTGGTCGTGCTGGCCGGCAAAGGTCACGAGGACTATCAGGAAGTTCGCGGCGAACGCTTGCCGTTCTCCGATCTCGAGGAAGCCTGCAGGGCGCTGTCCGTCTGGGAGAAGGCCAATGCTTGAGTCGATGCGCCTGAGCGAATTGCAGCTACCGCTGTCTGGCCGCCTGGTCGGAGCGGATGCCAGCTTCACTGCCGTCAGCACAGACAGTCGGGCCATCGAACCTGGCCAGCTGTTCATCGCGCTGACCGGGCCACGCTTCGATGGTCATGCCTATCTGGCGGACGTCGCCGCCAAAGGCGCCGTTGCAGCACTGGTCGAGCGTGAAGTTGCAGATGCAGGCCTGCCGCAGCTGGTCGTTGCCGATACCCGGTTGGCGCTTGGGCAGCTCGGCGCGCTCAATCGCGCCGCATTCAACGGTCCGGTCGCAGCGATCACCGGCTCCAGCGGCAAGACCAGCGTGAAGGAAATGCTCGCCAGCATTCTACGCAGCGCCCATGGCCAGGACGCCGTACTGGCCACTCGCGGCAACCTCAACAATGACTTGGGTGCGCCACTGACGCTGTTGGAGTTGAGCACCAGTCATCGCAGCGCCGTCATCGAACTCGGCGCTTCGCGGCCCGGCGATATTGCCTACACCGTCGATCTGGTGCGCCCGGATGTCAGCGTAATTACCAATGCGGGCACCGCCCACGTCGGGGAGTTCGGTGGCCCGGACAGGATCGTCGAGGCCAAGGGCGAGATTCTCGATGGCCTGAACGCATCCGGCACCGCCGTGCTCAACCGTGACGACAAGGCCTATTCGATCTGGGCCGAGCGCGCTGCGGGCAAGCGCATCGTATCGTTCGGCCTGGACGACCCCCTCGTGGATTTCTCCGCCGGGTCGATCGCCTACGACCAGCGTGGCTGCCCGAATTTCGTGCTGACTGGCCCGCTGGGCAATCTTCGCACCCAGCTCAATCTGCTGGGCCGGCATAACGTGGCCAACGCCTTGGCGGCAGCCGCGGCAGCCTATGCGCTGGGTATCGAGGCCGAGGCCGTGGTGGCGGGGCTGGAAAGCCTGCAACCGGTCAAAGGCCGAGCCGTGGCGCAAATGCTGGCCAACGGCGTGCGCCTGATCGACGACAGCTACAACGCCAATCCGGCATCGATCTGCGCCGCCATCGACGTGCTGGCCAGCTTTGCCGGTAGCACCATCCTTGTGCTTGGCGATATGGGCGAGCTGGGCGAGTGGGCCGAGCAGGGCCATCGCGACGTCGGCGCCTATGCCGCTGGCAAGATCGACACGCTTTATGCCGTCGGGCCTCTGATGGCCCATGCAATTCAGGCATTCGGTCCAGGCGCTCGGCACTTCGCCGACCAGGCCAGCCTTATCGACAGCCTGCGAGCCGAACAGGGCAGCGGTACCACCATTCTGATCAAGGGCTCACGCAGCGCGGCGATGGACAAAGTCGTCGATGCGCTCGCTGGGCCATCCATGGAGAAACACTGATGCTGCTGCTGCTCGCCGAGTATCTGCAACAGTTCCACAAAGGCTTCGCGGTCTTTCAGTACCTGTCGCTGCGTGGAATTCTCGGCGTCCTCACCGCTCTGGTGCTGTCGCTGTGGATGGGCCCTTGGCTGATCCGTACGTTGCAGATGCGCCAGATTGGCCAGTCCGTGCGTACCGACGGTCCGCAGTCGCACCTGTCCAAATCCGGCACGCCGACCATGGGTGGTGCGCTGATCCTCAGCGCCATCAGCATCAGCACCTTGCTCTGGGCCGATCTGTCCAATCGCTACGTCTGGGTGGTGCTGGCGGTGACCTTGCTGTTCGGCGCGATCGGCTGGGTCGATGACTATCGCAAGGTGATCGAGAAGAACTCCCGCGGCTTGCCAAGCCGTTGGAAGTATTTCTGGCAATCGGTCTTTGGCCTCGGCGCCGCGGTCTTCCTTTATATGACTGCGCAGACACCGGTCGAAACCACGCTGATTCTGCCGCTGCTGAAGCACATCGAGATCCCACTCGGGATTGGTTTTGTCGTGTTGAGCTACTTCGTCATCGTCGGCTCGAGCAACGCGGTCAACCTGACCGACGGCCTCGACGGTCTGGCGATCATGCCAACGGTCATGGTCGGCGGCGGTCTGGGCATCTTCTGCTACCTCTCCGGTAACGTGAATTTTGCCGAGTACCTGCTCATTCCTTACGTGCCGGGTGCGGGCGAGCTGATCGTCTTCTGCGGCGCGCTGATCGGTGCCGGCCTCGGCTTTCTCTGGTTCAACACCTATCCGGCTCAGGTCTTCATGGGCGATGTCGGCGCGCTGGCGCTCGGCGCGGCGCTGGGCACCATCGCCGTGATCGTTCGCCAGGAAGTGGTGCTGTTCATCATGGGCGGCGTGTTCGTGATGGAAACCCTCTCGGTGATGATCCAGGTGGCGAGCTTCAAGCTGACTGGCAAGCGCGTGTTTCGCATGGCGCCGATCCATCACCATTTCGAACTCAAGGGCTGGCCCGAACCCCGGGTGATCGTGCGCTTCTGGATCATCACTGTGATCCTGGTGCTCGTCGGCCTTGCCACCCTGAAACTGAGGTAATCAAGAGTGCTCATCGCTTCCGACCAGTTCCGCATCGTTGTCGGCCTCGGCAAGAGCGGCATGTCCCTGGTTCGCCATCTGGCGCGTCGGGGGCTGCCGTTTGCCGTCGCTGATACCCGTGTGAACCCGCCGGAGTTGGCGACGCTCAAGGCCGAGTATCCAGACGTGCAAGTGCGCTGTGGCGAGCTGGACGTCGAGTTTCTCTGCACCGCCAGCGAGCTGCTGGTAAGCCCGGGTCTGGCGATCAGTACGCCGGCGCTGCAGGAAGCGGCGGCGCGTGGGGTCAAGCTGTCCGGTGATATCGAGCTGTTCGCCCGCGAAGCCAAGGCGCCGATCATTGCGATCACCGGCTCCAACGCCAAGAGCACCGTGACCACGCTGGTCGGCGAGATGGCCGTGGCGGCAGGGCGCACCGTGGCGGTTGGTGGCAACCTGGGCACGCCGGCGCTCGATCTGCTGGCAGACGACGTCGAGCTTTATGTGTTGGAGCTGTCCAGCTTTCAGCTGGAGACCACCGAGCAGCTAAATGCCGAAGTGGCGACCTGCCTGAACATCAGCGAAGACCATATGGACCGCTACAGCGGCCTGCCAGCCTATCATCAGGCCAAACACCGAATTTTCCGCGGCGCGCGTCAGGTGGTGGTCAATCGCGATGACCGGCTCAGCCGTCCGCTGGTCGCGGATGACCTGCCGACCTGGACCTTTGGCCTCGGCAAGCCGGACTTCAAGGGCTTTGGGCTGTTCGAGGAAAAAGGCGAGAAGTACCTGGCGTTCCAGTTCGATGCGCTGATGCCGGTTCGCGAGCTGAAGATGCGTGGTGCGCACAATCAGTCCAATGCTCTGGCAGCGCTGGCGCTGGGGCACGCGGTGGGTCTGCCGTTCGAGCCGATGCTGGAGACGTTGCGCCAGTTCGTAGGTTTGCCGCATCGCTGCCAGTGGGTTGGCCAGCGTGGCGACGTCAGCTATTACGACGATTCCAAGGCCACCAATGTCGGTGCCGCGCTGGCTGCGATCGAAGGCCTGGGTGCGGATATCGACGGCAAGCTGGTACTGATCGCCGGTGGCGATGGCAAGGGCGCAGACTTCTCCGCGCTGCGCGCGCCGATTGCACGCTATTGCCGTGCCGTGGTGCTGCTCGGTCGTGATGCGCAACGTCTTGCGGCCGCGCTGGCCGATGCCACCACCCTGGTTCATGTTGCAACACTGGGCGAAGCCGTGCAGCGCGCCGCCGAGTGTGCCGAAGCGGGCGATGCGGTATTGCTGTCGCCGGCCTGTGCCAGTCTGGACATGTTCAAGAATTTCGAAGAGCGCGGTCGCCTGTTCGCCGCTGCGGTGGAGGCGCTCGACTGATGCTCGCCTTCCTGCGCCATGCTCCTTCGCCCTTGTTCGGCCGCCGCGGTCTGGATCTTGACTTCCCCATGCTCGCCGGCTGTCTGGCTTTGCTTGGCCTGGGTCTGGTGATGATCACTTCGGCGTCGTCCGAAGTCGCGGCGGTCAATGCCGGCAATCCGCTGTATCACATGAGTCGCCATCTGGTTTATGTGGCGCTGGGCCTCGGCGCGGGAATTGCGATGCTGCTGGTACCGCTGTCGGTCTGGCAACGCCTGGACTGGATGCTGCTGCTGGCGGCGTTCGGCCTGCTGATCCTGGTCCTGCTGCCGGGAATCGGCCGGGAAGTGAACGGTTCGATGCGCTGGATCGGTTTCGGCGCCTTCAACGTGCAGCCGTCCGAGCTGGCGAAAGTCTTCGTGGTGATCTACCTGGCCGGCTATCTGGTGCGCCGGCAAGAGGAAGTTCGCGAAAGCATGTGGGGCTTTGCCAAACCCTTCCTGGTCCTGCTGCCCATGGCATTCCTGTTGCTGCTGGAGCCCGATTTCGGTGCGACCGTGGTCATGATGGGCGCCGCAGTGGCGATGTTATTCCTCGGTGGTGTTGGCATGATCCGCTTCAGTCTGCTGGTGATCGCCGCGGTGGGTGCCGTGGTGGTGTTGGTGCAGACCCAGGAATACCGTCTGCAGCGCCTGATCACTTTCACCGACCCCTGGGCTGATCAGTACGGCGCCGGCTACCAGCTGACCCAGGCGCTCATCGCCTTCGGCCGCGGGGAATGGTTCGGCGTCGGCCTGGGTAATAGCGTGCAAAAGCAGTTCTACCTGCCCGAGGCGCATACCGACTTCGTATTCTCCGTACTGGCCGAAGAGCTGGGCATGGTCGGCGCACTGGCGACCATCGCGCTGTTCGCCTTCGTCGGCGTTCGCGCACTGTATATCGGTCTGTGGGCAGAGAAGGCCCGGCAGTTCTTCGCGGCGTATGTGGCCTGGGGGATGGCGTTCCTCTGGCTGGGACAGTTCCTGATCAACGTGGGAGTAAACGTAGGTCTGCTGCCAACCAAGGGCCTGACGCTGCCGTTCCTCAGTTATGGCGGCAGCTCGCTGGTGGTGACCTGCGCAAGCATGGCGCTGCTGCTGCGCATCGAATGGGAAAGCCGCACCGTGCTGGGCAGCGAGGACACCGAGTTCGACGAGGCCGATTTCGCCGAGCCGCCGGCCAAGGAGGTCGCCCATGGCCGCTAATGTACTGATCATGGCCGGCGGCACCGGTGGCCACGTTTTTCCGGCGCTCGCCTGTGCTCGTGAGTTCCAGGCCCGCGGCTACTCCGTGCACTGGCTCGGCACGCCGCGCGGCATCGAGAACGAACTGGTACCCGCCGCTGGCCTGCCGCTGCATCTGATCCAGGTCAGCGGATTGCGCGGCAAGGGCATCGTTTCGCTGATCAAGGCACCGCTGCAGTTGATTCGCTCGCTGTTCCAGGCGCGTCGCATCGTGCGCGAGCTGCAACCGGTCTGCGTGCTGGGGATGGGCGGCTACGTTACCGGTCCGGGCGGACTGGCTGCCAAGCTGGCCGGGGTACCTCTGGTGATTCACGAACAGAACGCCGTCGCTGGGACCGCCAATCGTAGCCTCGCGCCGCTTTCCAGCCGCGTCTGCGAAGCCTTCCCGGAAACCTTCAAGGCCAGCGTCAAGCGTCGCACCACCGGCAATCCGGTGCGTGAGGAGCTGTTCCTCGAGACGCCCCGCGATGCCCTTGCGCATCGTCGCCCGCGCCTTCTGGTACTGGGCGGCAGTCTCGGTGCCGAACCGCTGAACAAACTGCTGCCCGCCGCGCTCGCCCAGGTACCGGCGGAAGTGCGGCCGCAGGTGTTTCATCAGGCCGGCAAGCAGCACGCCGATATCACCACGCAGCGTTATGCCGAGGTCGGCGTCGAGGCGGAAGTCGCGCCCTTCATCAAGGACATGGCGCGGGCCTACGCCTGGGCCGATCTGGTCATCTGTCGTGCCGGAGCGCTCACCGTTTGCGAGCTTGCCGCCGCTGGGTTGCCATCCTTTCTGGTGCCGCTGCCCCATGCGATCGACGACCACCAGACACGCAATGCCGAATATCTGGCGAAGGAGGGCGCTGCCGTCCTTCTGCCGCAAGCCAAGACTGATGCGGCCGTGCTTGCCGCTCAGCTGACCGAGGTAATGATGCAGCCGGAAAAACTCAAGGCCATGGGCGCCGTCGCGCGCCGTCTGGCCCGGCCCGACGCCACCCGCAGCGTGGTCGATATCTGTCTGGAGGTGGCCCGTGGCTAAATCTCCCGCCGCGGTAAAAGCCGAAGTCCGCCGTATGCGGCGCATTCGTCGCATTCACTTCGTCGGTATCGGCGGGGTCGGCATGTGCGGCATCGCCGAGGTGCTGCTCAATCTCGGCTACGAGGTGTCGGGCTCGGACCTCAAGGAATCCGCCAGTACCGATCGGCTGCAGAGCTTCGGTGCGCAGATTTTCATCGGTCATCAGGCCGGCAATGTTGCCGGCGCCGACGTGCTGGTGGTGTCCAGCGCGGTCAATTCGGCCAACCCGGAAGTCGCCCTGGCGCTCGAACAGCGTATTCCAGTGGTTCCACGTGCCGAGATGCTTGCCGAGCTGATGCGCTACCGGCACGGTATTGCTGTCGCCGGCACCCATGGCAAGACCACTACTACCAGTCTGCTGGCTTCGGTTTTTGCCGCCGGCGGGCTCGATCCGACTTTCGTCATCGGTGGCCGACTCACTGCGGCCGGTACCAACGCGCAGCTCGGCAGCAGCCGTTATCTGATCGCCGAGGCCGACGAAAGCGATGCCAGCTTCCTGCACCTGCAGCCGATGGTCGCGGTGGTCACCAATATCGATGCCGACCACATGAGCACCTATGGCGGCGACTTCGGCAAGCTGAAGAAAACCTTCGTCGAGTTCCTGCACAACCTGCCGTTCTACGGCCTGGCAGTGCTTTGCGTCGACGACCCGTTCGTTCGCGAGATCATTCCGCAGATCGGCCGGCCGATCACGACCTACGGTTTCAGCGAAGACGCCGACGTGCGCGCCACCAATGTCCGTCAGGAAGGCATGCGTACCTTCTTCACGGTGCTGCGCGATGGCTGTGAGCCGCTGGATGTGTCAGTGAACATGCCGGGCAACCACAACGTGCTGAACGCCCTGGCCACCATCGCCATTGCTACCGATGAAGGTATCGACGACGAAGCCATCGTCCAGGGCCTCGCGGAGTTCGCAGGCGTCGGCCGCCGCTTTCAGGTCTATGGCGATCTACCGGTCGAGGACGGCAGCGTGATGCTGGTCGACGACTACGGTCATCACCCGCGCGAAGTCGCCGCAGTGATCAAGGCAGTCCGCGGTGGCTGGCCGGAGCGGCGCCTGGTCATGGTCTATCAGCCCCATCGCTACAGCCGCACCCGCGACCTCTACGACGACTTCGTGCAGGTGCTCGGCGAGTCCAACGTGTTGCTGCTGATGGAAGTCTATCCGGCCGGCGAAGAGCCGATACCTGGCGCCGACAGCCGCCAGTTGTGCCACAGCATCCGCCAGCGCGGCCAGCTGGACCCGATCTACGTCGAGCGTGGCGTCGACCTCGCTCCGTTGGTCAAGCCGCTGCTGCGTGCCGGCGACATTCTGCTTTGCCAGGGAGCCGGTGATATCGGTGGCCTGGCGCCGCAACTGCTCAAGAGTCCGCTGTTCGGTGGCGATGGCGCCGCGAGGAAATCCAAATGACGACCCTGCATTCGACTCGCGACCCCAAGGCGTTTGGTCGTGTCGCCGTGCTCTTCGGTGGCAAGAGTGCCGAACGCGAAGTGTCTCTGAAATCCGGCGCGGCGGTACTCGCCGCGTTGCAGGAGGCCGGTGTGGATGCGTTCGGCATCGATGCCGGCGATGACCTGCTGCAACGCCTGAGCAACGAGCGCATCGATCGTGCCTTCATCGTCCTGCATGGTCGTGGTGGCGAAGACGGCAGCATGCAGGGACTGTTGGAATGCGCCGGTATCCCCTACACCGGCAGCGGCATTCTGGCTTCGGCCCTGGCCATGGACAAACTGCGCACCAAGCAGGTGTGGCAGAGCCTTGGCTTGCCGACGCCGCAGCATGCCGTGCTGGCTACGGAGGCCGATTGCAAGGCTGCAGCGGAAACGCTGGGTTTTCCGCTGATCGTCAAACCGGCCCACGAAGGCTCTAGCATCGGCATGGCCAAGGTCGGTGGGCTCACCGAGCTGATCGAAGCCTGGCGTGCCGCCAGCAGCTACGACTCGCAAGTACTCGTCGAGCAGTGGATACAAGGCCCGGAATTCACCGTGGCGGTGCTGCACGGCCAGGTACTGCCACCGATTGGCCTGGGCACGCCGCACACCTTCTACGACTACGACGCCAAGTACCTGGCTTCCGATACCCAGTACCGCATTCCCTGTGGCCTCGACGCGGTGCGCGAACAGGAACTGAAGACGCTGTCTGCACGTGCCTGCGAAGCGGTGGGTATCCGCGGCTGGGCCCGGGTTGACGTGATGCAGGACGGTAACGGCAATTTCTGGCTGCTTGAAGTGAACACCGTGCCGGGAATGACCGATCACAGCCTGGTGCCCATGGCGGCGCGTGCTGCCGGTCTGGATTTCCAGCAACTGGTCCTGAGCATTCTCGATGACAGCCTCGAGGCGGGGAGCTAGCCATGATCGCCACGCTGCGCCATTCGCAACCCGGAAGCGGCCGCGCCTCGCGCAAGCCCGCGCAACGGGGTGCGAGCCGCCTGGTGCAACCGCAGCCGCTGTCGCAGCGCCTGCCGAAGCCGAGCCTCGCCGGGCTGAAGCGTTTCGTCTGGCCGGTGCTACTGGTCGGGTTGGCGGTCGGGCTTTACGAGCTGGGCGAGCGGCTGCTGCCCTATGCCGATCGGCCGATCGCCAAGGTCAGTGTGCAGGGCGAATTGGGCTATGTGAGTCGCGAGGCGGTCCAGCAGCGCATAGCGCCTTTCGTCGAGCAGAGCTTCTTCAAGGTTGATCTGAACGGCATGCGCCACCAACTGGAACAGATGCCGTGGATCGCCCATGTCGAAGTTCGCCGCGTCTGGCCGGACCAGGTGATGGTGCGGCTGGATGAGCAATTGCCGATTGCCCGCTGGGGGGGCGAAGCATTGCTTAACAATAAAGGGCAGGCTTTCTCGCCGGATGACCTGACCCGATATGAACACTTGCCACATTTATATGGTCCGAAGCGGGCCCAACAGCGTGTCATGCAGCAATACCAGATGCTCAGCCAGATGCTGCGCCCGCTGGGATTCTCCATTTCCCGTCTGGAGCTGCGCGAGCGTGGAAGCTGGTTCCTGACCACCAACCAGGGCGTCGAGTTGCTGCTGGGGCGGGACCAGGTTGTAGAAAAAATGCGTCGCTTCACCGCCATCTATCAAAAGGCGCTGGAGCAGGAAAGCGAGAAGATCGCACGGATCGATCTGCGCTATGCGAACGGCCTGGCCGTCGCCTGGCATGAGCCGGTCCCGACTGTGACGGATACGACCGTCGCTGCGAAGAATTGAGGAATGAAACACATGTCGAGCGTGCAAAGCGGCAAGATGATCGTCGGCCTGGACATCGGCACCTCCAAGGTGGTGGCGCTGGTGGGTGAGGTGACTGCCGATGGTGAGCTGGAAATCGTGGGAATCGGTACCCATCCTTCGCGCGGGTTGAAGAAGGGCGTGGTGGTCAATATCGAATCCACCGTGCAGTCGGTTCAGCGCGCTATCGAAGAAGCTCAGCTGATGGCTGGCTGCCGCATCCATTCGGCCTTCGTCGGCCTGGCGGGCAACCACATTCGCAGCCTGAACTCCCATGGCATCGTCGCGATCCGCGACCGTGAAGTCAGCGCCGCGGACCTGGAGCGGGTACTTGACGCCGCCCAGGCTGTGGCCATTCCGGCGGACCAGCGCGTGCTGCACACGCTGCCGCAGGATTACGTGATCGACAACCAGGAAGGTGTGCGCGAACCGCTGGGCATGTCCGGCGTGCGCCTTGAGGCCAAGGTCCATGTGGTCACTTGCGCGGTGAATGCGGCGCAGAATGTCGAGAAGTGCGTGCGTCGCTGCGGCCTGGAAGTGGATGACATCATCCTGGAGCAACTGGCCTCTGCACACGCGGTACTGACCGACGATGAAAAGGAGCTGGGCGTCTGCCTGGTGGACATCGGCGGCGGCACCACCGACATCTGCATTTTCACCGAAGGCGCGATTCGTCATACCGCGGTCATCCCGATCGCCGGCGATCAGGTCACCAACGACATCGCCATGGCATTGCGCACGCCGACCCAGTATGCCGAAGAGATCAAGATTCGTTATGCTTGCGCGTTGGCCAAGCTGGCCGGTGCAGGCGAGACCATCAAGGTTCCCAGCGTCGGCGATCGCCCACCGCGCGAACTCTCGCGGCAGGCTCTGGCAGAGGTGGTCGAGCCGCGCTATGACGAGCTGTTCACCCTTATCCAGGCCGAGCTGCGTCGTAGCGGATACGAGGATCTGGTCCCGGCCGGGATCGTTCTCACAGGCGGTACAGCGAAGATGGAAGGAGCCGTCGACCTGGCTGAGGAAATCTTTCACATGCCGGTGCGCCTGGGCGTGCCGCACAGCGTCAAGGGACTGAGCGACGTAGTACGTAACCCCATCTATTCAACGGGCGTGGGCCTGTTGCTGTACGGACTGCAAAAGCAGGCCGACGGCATTCCCGTGTCTGGCATCGGCAATTTCGCCGACGAATCAAAGACGTCTGTTCTGGACCGACTCAAGGGCTGGATCCAGGGCAATTTTTAAGCAGTGCGCTGTAACAACCAAAACTAGAAAGCTGGAAGGAGAGAGGGAAATGTTCGAACTCGTAGATCATACCCCGCAAAGTGCAGTCATCAAGGTCATCGGTGTCGGTGGCGGTGGCGGCAATGCCGTGAACCACATGGTTCGCAATAACGTCGAAGGCGTCGAATTCATCTGCGCCAACACTGACGCCCAGGCGCTGAAGAAAGTTGAAGCACGCACCGTGTTGCAGCTCGGCTCGGCCATCACCAAAGGTCTGGGTGCCGGTACCAATCCGGACATCGGTCGCCAGGCGGCGATGGAAGATCGTGAGCGCATCGCCGAAGTACTGGAAGGTGCGGACATGGTGTTCATCACCACCGGCATGGGCGGCGGCACCGGTACCGGAGCTGCGCCGATCATCGCTTCGGTAGCCAAGGAAATGGGCATCCTTACCGTCGCCGTGGTCACCCGTCCGTTCCCCTTCGAGGGTCGTCGTCGCATGCAGGTGGCCGACGAAGGTATCCGTGCGCTGTCCGATTGCGTCGATTCGCTGATCACTATCCCCAACGAGAAGTTGCTGACCATCCTCGGCAAGGACGCCAGCCTGCTGGCCGCTTTCGCCAAGGCTGATGACGTACTGGCCGGTGCGGTCCGTGGCATCTCCGACATCATGCAGCGTCCGGGCCTGATGAACGTCGACTTCGCCGACGTCAAGACCGTTATGGGCGAGATGGGTATGGCGATGATGGGCACTGGTTGCGCCACCGGCCCGAACCGTGCTCGCGAAGCCACCGAGGCTGCCATTCGCAACCCGCTGCTGGAAGACGTCAACCTGCAGGGCGCACGTGGCATTCTGGTCAACATCACTGCTGGTCTGGACCTTTCGCTCGGCGAGTACGCTGCCGTGGGCGAAATCATCGAGGCCTTCGCGTCCGATGAGGCCACCGTCAAGGTTGGCGCCGTGATCGATCCGGACATGGCCGACGAGCTGCATGTCACCGTGGTCGCTACCGGGCTCGGTCCGCGCAATGAAAAGCCGGTCAAGGTCGTCGACAACACCGTGCAGACCTCTGTTGCCGCTTCCGCCGCTCCGGCACCGCGTCAGCATGAGCAGGCCGCGGTCAATTATCGTGACCTCGAGCGTCCGACCGTGATGCGTAATCAGGCGCATGCAGCTGCCACTGCAGCCAAGCTGAATCCGCAGGAAGATCTGGATTATCTGGACATTCCCGCGTTTCTGCGTCGTCAGGCCGATTGATTGAATTTATCAGGAGTATCGTTGTGATTGGTGTTCAGCAAAGTTGGCTTCTGCTATTATCGCCGCCAATTGTTGAAAACTATTCGCAACTAGCGCTAAAGCGAAGCAAAAGGCCATGATCAGACAACGCACCCTGAAGAACATCATTCGCGCCACCGGCGTCGGCTTGCATTCGGGAGAGAAGGTTTATCTCACCCTGAAACCGGCACCGGTGGATACCGGAATCGTGTTCTGTCGCACCGACCTCAATCCGCCTGTGGAGATTCCTGCGCGGGCCGAGAACGTTGGCGAAACCACCATGTCCACGACATTGGTCAACGGTGACGTCAAGGTCGACACGGTGGAGCATTTGCTGTCGGCAATGGCTGGCCTGGGGATCGACAACGCCTACGTCGAACTCTCAGCGTCGGAAGTGCCGATCATGGATGGTAGCGCTGGACCTTTCGTATTCCTGATTCAATCCGCCGGCCTGCAGGAGCAGGACGCCCACAAGAAGTTCATCCGCATCAAGCGTGAAGTGACAGTCGAGGAAGGTGACAAGCGCGCTACTTTCCTGCCTTTCGACGGCTTCAAGGTGAGTTTCGAGATCGATTTCGACCATCCGGTTTTCAAAGGCCGCACCCAGACTGCCAGTGTGGATTTCTCGAGCACTTCCTTCGTCAAGGAAGTCAGCCGTGCACGTACCTTCGGGTTCATGCGCGACATCGAGTTCCTGCGCTCGCACAACCTGGCGCTTGGCGGCAGCGTTGAGAACGCAATCGTGGTGGACGAAACCAGTGTGCTCAACGAAGACGGCCTGCGTTACGAGGACGAATTCGTGAAGCACAAGATTCTCGATGCCATTGGTGATCTGTACTTGCTGGGCACCAGTCTGATCGGCGAATTCCGCGGCTATAAATCCGGCCACGCGTTGAACAACCGTTTGCTGCGCACCCTGATGGAACAAAAGGATGCGTGGGAACTGGTGACCTTCGATGACCCGCAGACCGCACCGATCTCCTACATGCGTCCGGTGGCAGCCGGCTAAGCTGTACCTCTCTTCCTAAAATTTAAGGCCACCCTAGGGTGGCCTTTTTTTATGTTTCGCTGAAAAGCTGACGGGAATGGCGTGCCGCCTGCTTCAGCGAGGCGCCGGCAGGTCCTGGGCTAGTTCATGCCGTCCAGCAGGCCAGCCAGATCATCGGCGTGCTCTTCTTCCTGAGCGAGGATGTCCTCGAAGATGCGGCGGGTGGTCGGATCCTTGTCACCGATGTACTGCACGATCTCGCGGTAGCTGTCGATGGCGATGCGTTCGGCCACCAGGTTCTCGAAAACCATGTCGCGCAGGCCGTTGCCTTCGGCGTACTGCGCGTGGGCGCGCTCCGTCAGGCCGTCGGGGTTGAAGTCCGGCGCGCCACCCAGTTGGACGATGCGCTCGGCCAGCCGATCGGCGTGTTCCTGCTCCTCATTAGCGTGCTCGAGGAACTCGTCCGCGGCGGCGCTGGATTTCAGCCCTGTGGCCATGTAGTAGTGGCGCTTGTAGCGCAGATAGCACACCAGTTCTGTCGCCAGCGCTTCGTTCAGCAGATTGATCACGACTTCTCGATCGGCCGAGTAACTCTCGGTGACGGCTCCATTCTCGACATGTTGACGAGCCCGCTCGCGCAGGCTCTGTTTATCGCTCAATTGTACGTAGCTCATCGCCATCTCCTGGTCTGGTTCACCGCGGACGCGGTGATTCACGGTTCCCAGTTTGAGAACAGGATGCTGACGAAAAGTTTAGCGGTGGGGCTCGTCCGGCGGTGCGGGCGCCGGCTCAGGCTCACCCGGCTCATCAATCGGCACAGGGTCGCCTGGGTCCTCGCGCTTGGGATTGCCCTCTTTCGGAGCGGTTTGGTCAATCATCGGCATGCCCTCAGTCCTCAGCTCAGCGCCCGTAGCAGTTCGTTCTTGCGCATCTTCGAACGGCCACGAATGTCCCGCTCGCGGGCCTTTTCCATGAGCTGGTCGCGGGTCATGTCGGCAAGCGCCGTGCTGGCCGACTTCGAGCTTCGTGCCGAACCCTTGTTTGGTGATTTGCCCTGGCGGGCATCGGCTGCGCGGTGGGCCGAGTCCTTGCGCTCAGCCCGCTTGGCGGTCTCGCCCTTGCTCCTGCCCGAGCCCCCTTTGCGTTCTCCGCCGCCGGATTGCTTGTTGACCGTCGCCCATGCGCGCGCTTCGGCCTCGTCCTCGGGGACGCCACGCTTCTCGTAGCCTTCCTCAATGTGTTCGGCCTTGCGTTGCTGCTTGTCGGTGTACTTGGTTTTTTCTCCACGAGGCATGCTGGTCTCCTTCAAGGGGAGCGTTGAATGCACAGGCCCGAAGCGTGCTCGCGCCTGTGCCCGGCTGTCAGCGGTGCAGTTTGCGCTGGTTTTCCTCAAGCTGATCGCAGGTCAGGAAGCCCTGGCCGTCCACGCGGCCGGAGCCATCGAAACTGACGTAATAAGGTTGCTGATGGCCATCGCGATTGAGGATGTAATCGTGGCAGATGCCAGGCACTACAGTGCGAGCTGCGGCCTTCGAGGGCTCGCCACCGATGGTCAGTACCTGCTCCTGAGACATGCCGGTCTCCACATCGCGTACCAGTGGCTCGTCACGGAAGGTGATGCGGTCTACCGGGTTCTGCACATTGCCGGAACAGCCGGCGAGCAGCACGACAGGGGCGAAGATGTAGATGGCGCGCTTGATCATGGGAGTGCCTCGTTGCGTATGGACGTTACCTTTATGGCCATACGGCGTCCGGCAAGGTTCAACGGATCAGCGGGCGACGGTATCAACGGTCATCAGGGGTGACGCGCCAGACCACGTTGCCGACATCGTCGGCCACCAGCACGGCCCCGGTCTTGTCCACGGCGACCCCTACCGGGCGACCCATTGCCTCTCCTGCCTCGTTGACGAAGCCGGTCAGCACATCCTCTGCCTGCCCAGCCGGCATGCCGTCGCGGAAGGGGATGAAAACCACCTTATAGCCACTGCGCGGCTTGCGATTCCAGGAGCCGTGCTGACCAACGAACGCGCCGTGGCGGTAGTGCTGCGGCAGCAGCGTGCCTTCGTAGAAGGCCAGGCCGAGCGAGGCGGTATGCGCGCCCAGTGCATAGTCTGGGACGATGGCACGCTCGACCAGATCCGGGCGTTGGGGCTGCACGCGCTCGTCGATGTGCTGGCCGAAGTAGCTGTAGGGCCACCCGTAGAATCCGCCGCCCTGCACCGAGGTCATGTAGTCCGGCACCAGGTCGCTGCCGATCTCGTCGCGCTCGTTGACGGTGGTCCATAGCGCTCCGCTGTCCGGCTGCCAGGCAAGGCCATTGGGGTTGCGCAGGCCTGAAGCGAACAGACGCATGCTCCTGGCTTGCGGATCCACCTCGAGAATCGCTGCGCGGTTCTCTTCGGCCTGCATGCCGTTCTCGGCCACATTGCTGTTGGAGCCGCTGGTGACATAGAGGCGGCTGCCGTCCTGGCTGGCAATGACGTTCTTGGTCCAGTGGTGATTGATCGGCCCAGCGGGTAGGTCCACGACCTTCTCGCCGTTCGCGGTGATACGGGTGGTGCCGGGCGTATAGAGAAAGCGCAGCAGCGCGTCCGTGTTGGCGACGTAGAAGTGGTTGCCTACCAACGCCATACCGAACGGGGAGTTGAGGTTTTCCAGAAACACCGTGTGCTGTTCCGCCACGCCATCGCCGTCACGATCGCGCAGCAGGGTGATGCGGTTGGCGCTGGGGCCTCCGGAGCCAGCGCGGGCCATGATCTTGCTGGCAATCCAGCCGCGCAGTCCCTGGCTCTGTTGCTTCGGCGGTGCGTCCGATTCCGCCACGAGCACATCGCCATTGGGCAGCACATGGAGCCAGCGGGGATGGTCCAGGTCACGGGCGAACGCCGCCACGCGCAGACCGGCCGCCGCCTGCGGTTTGCCATCTTGCGGCCAGCCTTTGGCGGGGGCGATGTGTACCGTGGGCAGGACTGTCTTGTTCGGCTCTGGCAGCGCCGGTGTCGGGCCGTATCCGGATTCCACCGGAAGCTTGGCCGTTTCGCTGCAACCTGCCAGAGCAGTTAGAACGGCGCCGGTCAGAAGAATACGGAAGTTGGACATGGCGAAATCCTTGGGCAGTGGAGTGGCGTTCGCTAGCGCGGCTGGTCCGGGTGGCGACGCTTGCGCGCGGCACGCAGGGCAGTATGTCGCTCCAGCCGTGGCATCAAAGCAAAGATCGCCAGCGCCAACAGCGTGCTCATTACGGCCGTTGCTTCATGCCCGAGGCCGACGGCGACACCGATGGCGGCCGTAAGCCAGATGCCCGCGGCGGTGGTCAGGCCCTTGACGTCTTCCGCGGAGTCGCCCTTGAGGATAGTCCCGGCTCCGAGAAAGCCAATACCGGTAACCAGGCCCTGAATCACCCGGGAAATGTCCTCGAGGCTCATGCCCGCCTGCACCGGTACCAGTACGAACAACGCTGCACCAAGCGCAACCAGCATGTGGGTGCGCAAGCCGGCGGCCTTGCGTCGGCGCTCGCGTTCATAGCCGAGCAGGCCGCCGAGAATCGACGCGATCAGCAGTCGGCTACTGACGCGGGTCGCGTCCTCCAGGTCGGTGATGTCGGAGAACTCCGACGCGATGGTGTAGGAGATGCTCGCCCACCACTCCATGTCCTTCTCCAAGCCAGGCTGGTTCTGATTTGGATACGCGAGGCGGCGGGTGGTTCGCTAATCGGTGACCTGGAAACGCAGCATGCCGATCATCTGGCCTGCTTCGGTAACGACACGTACTCGCCAGCGGCCCGATGATTTTTTCGGGAAGTTGCGCTTGTGGGTCCAGGCGCGATAACCGGCTTCGCGGCCGCCGCTGATCTCAAGGGCGATACGGTCGACGCGCCGGCCGTTGTGGGTCCACTCGTGGAAGATGCGCTCCTTCAGGCCGCGCGGTGCGTTGATGGCGGTATAGGCGTAGAGGCCATTTGCGTGCAGTTCTGCGCTGGTGATTTCGCGCAGCCCCTTGCCGGGTTTGCGTTGCCGATCATCGAGGCTCATGGTCACGGCGACATCGGTCAGCCACAGGGTTGCCGGGGGCACCCAGGTCCGTCCCAGCCAACCTGCGGCACCCAGCGCCACCGCCAGCAACAGGATGCCGGGCCACGTGCGCCAGTTCGAGCGGGGGAACAGTCCGCTGAGGCTCGGCAGGGCCAGCACTACTGCGACGCCCAGCGCCAGCTGATAACTCTGCGGGGTGGACAGATGAAGGATGATCGGCAACGCGGTCAGCAGGACGGCGAACAGCGTCAGCGCGTGAAACCCCAGGTAGACCCAGCGCCGCGGTGCCAGCCATTTGTAGTACAGCGGATCGATCAGCGAAACGAGCGCGGCGGCGCCAAGCAGGCCGGTGAACAGGGCTTGCCCACTGTTCCAGGTGGTGGTGATGGCAAAGAACGGAATGATGAAGAACAGGCTTTCCTGATGCACCATCTGGGTGGCATAGCGCAGCAGCGGTCTTGGCACCTGCCAGCCGAACCAGCTCTGCAGGCTGCGCCGCAGGCTCGATTCCAGTACCAGCCAGAGCCAGCTCACCAGCATCACCAGGGCGACCACCTTGGCCAGGCCGGCGTGGCGTTCCACCAGAACGAAACTCGCCACCCCGGAAACGAATCCGAACAGCGCAACCGTACCTGGATAGCGCCGAATCAGGCGGCTGGCCAGGTCGAACAGGCGTGATAACAGCGGCTTGAGTTGCATGATGGTTCGGGTCCGGATACGGCGTGCTTATCAGAAGTATCGAGCACAGGCGGGCTGGTGCAAGCCCGCGGTCGAGACCCTTCGCTTGTCGAGGGCGGATGGTACAGCGGGCGCGCCCCGCTGGTGTGGCCAGGCGCCCCTGTTTGGGCGTATTTCGCAGGACGATCAGTCGCTCTCTTCAATCACCTGCTGTACCGCCTCGGGCTGCTCTGGCATCGCCGATGAGTGGTGACTGGTGATCAGCCACTGTCCGGCGTCGGCGGACCACCTGTAGGTAAAGGTATAACGCGCCGGCACCGTCTTGCCGTCGCCCAGCTTGAAGCTGTAGAGCCCGGTATCGAGCGCGCTGTTGCAGTCGATCATGATCTTTCGCGAGACAACTTCGCCCTTCGGTTTGAGCGCCAGAAAGTGCTCGAAGTAGTCGAGCTTGGCTTCCGCCGTCTGCCGCGGCGTGTTGGACACTGTAGGCAGCAGCATCGAGTCAGGTGCGTAGTTTTCCACCACGCGTTTTGGATCGCCTGATTGCACATCGTCGTTCCAGCGATCGAAAAGCGCGGCGACCTGCGCTTCGTTGGTGTCATGACAGGTCGGGTCGTCCGCCAGCGCAGCCAGCGGGGCGAGGGAAAGCAGCAGGGGGAGAGCGTATTTCATAGTGTCACTCGTAGCCGGTGGTCGATTGCAGATGTCTCCGCAGCGGTACTGCACAGCATGGATACGTCATGCAGACGTGTGACCGTCCGCTGCTGCGCTCATTCCCGCCAGCGGTCGATCAGGGCTGCAGCGCCGACTCGATGGCTTCCCGGACATCGCTATAGGAGCGCGCTGCATCCGCTGGCAGGTGGACCTGCGGCAACCCGACCGTCTCGCACAGTCGATCCATGAATTCCTCATCGGTGTCAGGGTCGTGCAGGTTGATGACGCAGACCGGCTGAAGATCGGCCCTGTCGCACAGCACGAAATCGAAGCGCGTGGCCGCGATGCGGTTGGTGGCGCGGTACCAGTACGCCCGTCGGGCGATGGCGGTGACTTCCACAACGTCGGCGACGCTTACCTTGGGGAAGATCAGATAGCGCTCGCCGACCGTGCGTTGCAGCATTTCCAGCAGCTCGCGTTCCGCTGGCGAGAATAGTGGCGCCTTGAGGCGATAGGGATATTGCAGCGCGGGATGGTTGAGCTGCCGGTTCTTGACGAAGAAGACCAGCACGAAGATGACGAACGCCACCAGTGTCAGGGCCAGCCAGCTCATGGACGTCTGCCCTGATGCAGCGATTGAAGCCTTGTTGATGCACCCATGGTGTAAGCCTCGGAATTAGACGAGCGATGCTTTTGTTGAGTCCAGCACGTTCGATTCGTTCGGCTACCTTATCCACTACAGCTGTGGGCTGAGTTGTGGATAACCATTTAGCTGCTTGCTACAGCATTAGCGGCACTAGCGATCGAGCCTGTTGATCGAAAATTGTACGTTCGCAGGTTTAAGGCTTCTGAAATGTCGCATTGCCCGCACGTGCGTAACACAACAGGTCGATGCGAGCGCTTATCCACTTTTGCTGTGGATGCGCATGTGGATAACATGGGGAGGCAGAGCTGCGGCCCGCTTGATGCGTGGGCTACAGCTCGGAGAGTGAAATTTGATCAGCTGGATTCGGCTAGATCACAGCGGCGAATTTTTGGCCCAGCGACTATGAGTAGGCGGTTGCCAGGCATCCAGCAACTCTATGAGCGCCTGCGACTCGTCACTACGTTGCAACATCTCGCGGTGCTGGGAGCGGACGAATCCCTCTTCGACGAGGTGATCGAGGAAATGACTGAGCTTGCTGTAGAAGTGGTTGACGTCCAGCAACCCGAGCGGTTTGGGGTGATAGCCAAGCTGACCCCAGGTCCAGACCTCGAAAAGCTCCTCCAGCGTACCCAGCCCGCCAGGTAAAGCGATGAAGGCATCCGCGAGCTCTGCCATCCGCGCCTTGCGGGCGTGCATGCCGTCGACTACTTCCAGCCGAGTGAGGCCGGTGTGGCCGACCTCGGCATCTTTCAGGCTCTGCGGAATGATGCCGATCACCTCGCCGCCGGCAGCCATGGTGGCGTCTGCCACCACCCCCATCAGGCCGACGGCGCCGCCGCCGTAGATCAGCCGGATGCCGTTGGCCGCAAGGGTGCGGCCGAGATCCTGGGCTGCTTGTTCATAGATGGGATTCGAACCACGGCTGGCGCCGCAGAAAACGCAAATGGAACGCAAGGTCATCGTTTACTCCGCTCGTAGGGCTGGCGGAAGGGTACGCGGGCATGGACGAACGGCCAAGCGTGCTCGGCGATGTCAGCGGCCGTTCAATGCACCTCCACTGGCGCACGCGTAATTGGCAAACAGGCTCTCGAGCAGATTGCGACTGGACATGGACGATCTCTCCGTCGGTTGATGCGCTCATGCTAAGAACAGGGCGCTCCCAGCGCTCTTAGATTCTCGACATTGCCGTGATAGCACTTGCGCTATTTGCCGCTTCATTTATCCCCGATAGTTGTGTGCGGTTCTGTGGATAACCTTGGGAAGGTCTGCTCTAGGCGAAGCGGCGCGGGACTTCCAGCAGTATGTGCGTTTTTTGCTCAGTCCTGCTTGGTGCGACCACGGGCCGCATAACAGAAGGCCTCGCGCGTTCATAGGCAATATGTGCGGTGCCATTTCACGATGGTAGTGATCGCTTTGGTTATCCACGATGGCTGTGGATAACGCTGTGAGTTGTTTGGGCAAATACGCCGCCGGGCCAGTGATGGCACGGCTGTCGGCGGTATGAATAAAAAACGTCCAGAACATTGGCGGCGGAGCAGCCCATCCTCGACCCTTATGCACTGGCATTCATTTCCGGGCGGTTGGTTGTCGGGCCCCGGCGCCTGATCGACACTCGGCGCACCTGAATTCATCCAAGACCGCTGAGGGAGTACGCCATGACTGATGCCATTCGCTTCGAAGACAAGGTAGTGATCGTGACCGGAGCCGGCGGCGGGCTCGGGCGGGCGCACGCGCTGCTGTTCGCCCGCCACGGTGCGAAGGTCGTGGTCAATGATCTGGGCGGCAGCACCCAGGGCGAGGGAGCCAACAGCTCCGCTGCTGATCGTGTGGTGGAGGAAATTCGCCAGGCGGGGGGCACCGCTGTCGCCAATCATGATTCAGTAACCGATGGCGATCGCATCGTGCAGCAGGCCCTCGATTCCTTCGGTCACATAGATGTGGTGGTGAACAACGCCGGCATCCTGCGCGACAAAACCTTCCACAAGATGGAAGACGCCGACTGGGATCTGGTCTATCGGGTGCATGTCGAGGGCGCCTACAAGGTCACCCGTGCCGCCTGGCCACACATGCGCGAACAGAACTACGGGCGGGTGATCTTCACCGCTTCGACCTCCGGCATCTATGGCAACTTCGGGCAGTCGAACTACGGCATGGCCAAGCTCGGTCTGTACGGCCTGACCCGTACGCTGGCGCTGGAAGGGCGCAAGAACAACGTGCTGGTCAACGCCATCGCGCCCACCGGCGGCACGCGGATGACCGAGGGGCTGATTCCGCCGCAGGTGTTCGAGCAGCTCAAACCCGAACTGGTGAGTCCGCTGGTGGTGTATCTGGCTAGCGAGCAGTGCCAGGAAACCTCCGGCCTGTTCGAGGTGGGTGGCGGCTGGATGGGCAAGGTGCGCTGGGAACGCAGCCTTGGCGTCGGCTTCGACCCGCAGGCCGGCTTCGATGCCGAGGACGTCGCGGCTCAGTGGCAGCAGATCTGCAATTTCGAGAATGCCGCGCACCCGGCCGACAACATGGAAGCGTTGAAGGAGATGATGGCCAACCTGCAAAAATACGCAGGCTGACCTATGGCTTGCGCTGCCGGACAAGCCGGGAGCGCATTCAGGCGGGGGCCTCGCCCGGCTCCGGGCGC
This sequence comes from Stutzerimonas kunmingensis, assembly GCF_900114065.1. Lineage (GTDB taxonomy): Bacteria > Pseudomonadota > Gammaproteobacteria > Pseudomonadales > Pseudomonadaceae > Stutzerimonas > Stutzerimonas kunmingensis. The sequence goes on along the minus strand of NZ_FORS01000001.1, from coordinate 578,165 downwards.
AACAGGCGCAGTGCTTTCTCGCGGGCCTGACTCAGGTTGCGCACGTACAGCAGATGCCCCTGCAGGCGGTGAATGCCGGCGCGGCGCAATTTCAGGCGGACGCGCGCATTGCTGCCGCTCAGGATCAGCGTGACCCCCAGTCGGCGGTAATCCACCAGCACGTTTTCCAGCGATGCCAGCGCGGTCATGTCCAGCATCGGCACCGCGCTGATGTCGACGATCACCACCTTGACCTCGGGATTGAAGCGCCGCAGCGCGCCCAGCGCCTTTTCCGCCGCGCCGAAGAACAGCGGCCCACGGATCGCGTAGGTCGCCACGTGCTCGGGCATGTCCTGGAGGATGCGCCGTTGCTCGCGCGAGAGAGCGGTGGTGTCGGTCAGCTCGCTCATGCGCTTTATGAACAGCCCGGCTGCCAGCAGCAGCCCGACCCCGACGGCCAGCACCATGTCGAACAGCACGGTGAGTGTCAGGCAGGTCAGCAGCACCAGCACATCGCTGCGCGGTGCAATGCGCAATACGTGCAGCACGTGCGGCGCTTCGCTCATGTTCCACGCCACCATCACCAGCAACGCCGCCAGTGCCGCCATGGGCAGGTAACTGAACAGCGGCGCCAGCCAGAGCACTGCGACCAGCACCACACCCGCATGAATCATTGCTGCCAGCGGCGAGAACGCCCCGGCCCGGACATTCGTGGCGCTGCGGGCGATCGCTGCGGTCGCCGTGATGCCGCCGAACAGCGGGGCGACCAGATTGCCCAGCCCCTGGCCGATCAGCTCGCCGTTGGGCTCGTGGTTGCTGCCGGTCATGCCGTCGGCGACCACGGCGCAAAGCAGCGACTCGATGGCGCCGAGCATGGCGATGGCAAACGCCGGCGCGAGCAATTCGCGGAACAGCTCGTAACTCAGCTGCAGCGGCTGGCCATCCGGACCGGGTAGCAGCCAGGGCCAGGCGAAATCTGGGAGAAACGGTGGAATACCCGGATGGGTGATCCCGTCCAGGGTGTAGCTGAACCGCTCGCCAAGGGTCGCCACGGACAATCCGGACGATTCCAGCAGCAAACCTGCCAGCGCACCGACGGTCAGTGCCACCAGGTGCCCGGGTACTTTCGGTACCCAGCGCGGCCAGATGATCAGCACCGCGAGACAGATCGCCGCCACCAGCGCGTCGCCGAGCCGGGCGCCCGGCAGCGAGCGCAGCAGCAGGCTGACCTGCTCGACGTAGTGCTGTGGTTGTTCGTTCAGCGTCAGGCCGAACAGGTCCTTGATCTGCAGGGTGGCGATGACGATGCCGATGCCCGCGGTGAATCCGAGGGTGACAGGGTAGGGGATGAATGCGATCAGGCGTCCAGCGCGCAGCAGGCCCAGTGCGATCAGGATCAGACCGGCGAGCATGGTGCACAGCAGAAGGCCGCCAAGGCCGAACTGCTGGGTGATCGGCAACAGGATCACCACGAAAGCCGCTGTCGGCCCGGAGACATTGAAGCGCGATCCCCCGGTCAGCGCGATCAGTGGCGCGGCGATCAATACGGTGTAGAGACCGTGCTGTGGCGCCACGCCAACGGCGATCGCCAGGGCCATGGCCAGCGGGATGGCGATGATGCCGACCGTCAGGCCGGCGCTGATATCGCCGCGCAGCGCGCGGGCACCGTAGCCCAGACGCAGGACCTGGTGCCAGGCGGCAAACAGTGGGGGAAGTTTCATGCCTGGGACGCTCCTTGTAGGCGAAGGCGCCATTATAAGCGCGGGCAGCTCTTGTTCTTTGTGCTGAAAGATCGCCCGGCATACCGAGGCGGCGATGTACGACCTTGGTCGCAAGCCGGCCTGGCGCGTTGAGTGCGTCGCCTGCGAGGAGTAAACTGCCGCCCCCGTGAGACCCCGTGGACCGGAGGCGGCATGCGTAAAGACAAGAAGCAGGTGATTGGCGACGAGATCGCGGATGAGTCGATCAAGCTGTTTCTTCAGCCTGAACCGGCTGACGATCCCCCCCCTTCGCTGCACAAGCTGATCAAGGCCTATCGCGGCCTGCGCATTGATGATTTCGAGCGCTTTCTCGGCTTCTTCGTGGCCGCCGGCTACGACCTCGATGCCCGGGATAGCAAAGGGCAGAGCTTTATCGATCTGGTCGCCAACCAGCGTCAGGCCAGACCTTATATCGAACTGATCGAGGCCATGCGCGGCTGAACTGAGGGCCGCCGTTTCGTATCGAACGTATCGGCACAGTCCGCTGCCAGCGGCGAAGGCTGCGGCTGGCTTCGGCAACATGATTCGCAATCGTTTTCCTCGCAGCGTCCACCGTCGAGCATTGGGCCAGGCCCGCTCCGGATGGATCGCAGCGAGAGGAAGGAGGCCAAAAGCCGCCCTTCCGACAGCTGGCAGGCAGCCTCTGGCTTCCTGTTCTCGGGCACATGTTCCCGAGCAGCGGTCCAGGCACATGCTCCGTTCCTGACCGTCTGGCTGGTGGGTTTTACGGGGCCGCGTACTGCGGTCTCGACAGTTTAATGCTGTGATTCTGGAGAACGCGTTGATGACGCAACACGATAGCGAAGCAGTGGATATGGTGCTGGTGGGAGCCGGCATCATGAGTGCGACCCTCGCGGTACTGCTCAAGGAACTCGATCCCAATATCAAGCTGGAAATCGTCGAACTGCAGGAATCCGGAGCCATCGAAAGCTCCAATCCGTGGAACAATGCCGGTACCGGTCACGCCGGGCTCTGCGAGCTGAACTACACGCCCGACAGCAAAGATGGCGCGATCGACATCAAGAAGGCCGTGCTGATCAACACCCAGTTCGAGGTCTCCAAGCAGTTCTGGGCCTACCTCGCTGACCGTGAAGGTTTCGGTTCCCCGCGTGATTTCATCAATGCTGTTCCGCATCTGAGCTTCGTGCGCGGCAGCAAGAACATCGACTATCTCAAGCGTCGCTTCGATGCGCTGAAGACCCATCACGCCTTCGCTGACATGGAGTACAGCGAGGATCGCGCGACTCTGGCCGAGTGGATGCCGCTGATGATGCCGGGCCGCGCCGCCGACGAGCCCATCGCTGCAACTCGCGCCATGAACGGTACCGACGTCAATTTCGGTGCGGTGACCAGCCAGCTTCTCGGCTATCTGTCGCGTAGCGCTGGCGTCAAGGTGTCCTACAACCAGAAGGTCACCGGTCTCGACCGTACGGCCAGCGGCTGGAAAGTCGACATCAAGAACACTCGCACCGGCGAATCGCGCCAGGTGCAATCCGGCTTCGTCTTCCTCGGCGCCGGTGGCGCTGCGCTGCCGCTGCTGCAGATGTCCGGTATCGACGAAGGCAAGGGCTTCGGCGGCTTCCCGGTCAGCGGTCAGTGGCTGCGCTGCGACAACCCGGAAATCGTCAAGCAGCACCAGGCCAAGGTCTACAGCCTGGCAGCAGTCGGCGCGCCGCCGATGTCCGTACCGCACCTGGACACCCGTGTCGTCGACGGCAAGAAGTCCCTGCTGTTCGGGCCCTACGCCGGCTTCACCACCAAGTTCCTCAAGCGCGGTTCGTTCATGGACCTGCCGCTGTCGATTCGGCCGAGCAACATCGGCCCGATGATGGCCGTGGCACGCGACAACATGGACCTGACCCGCTACCTGATCAAGGAAGTGATGCAGTCCATGGAGGACCGCCTGGAAACCCTGCGTGGTTTCTATCCCGAGGCCAAGGCCGAGGACTGGCGTCTGGAGATCGCCGGCCAGCGCGTGCAGATCATCAAGAAGGACCCGAAGAAGGGCGGCATCCTGCAGTTCGGCACCGAACTGGTCGCGGCGAAAGACGGCACCATCGCCGCGCTGCTCGGCGCTTCGCCGGGCGCTTCGGTGACCGTTTCGATCATGCTCGACCTGCTCGAGCGCTGCTTCCCCGAGCAGTACCGTTCGCAGGCCTGGTCCAGCAAGCTGCAGGAAATGTTCCCGGCTCGCGAAACCACGCTGCAGAACGACGCAGCAGCCTACCGCGAAATCAGCGAAATGGCCGACAAGCGCCTGGGCCTGGAGTACTGACCAGCAGGCCAGTCCCGGCTCGAACGAAAAGCCCCGTACGAACCTACGGGGCTTTTTTGTGCCCTGAACAAAGCGCCTGTTCCGCTCAGGCCGCGCGTTCGCAGTCGGTGGGAAGATGCCGGCCAATCCAGCTCAGGCGCTTCCTCGACCTCCACCCAGTTCGCGCCATCGGGCCGGCCGGCACTGCTCAGCAGCATGCGGCAGCGACCCTGTTCGTCGAGCAGGGCGAAATGACGGGGCTTGCGGCGGCGCAGCAGCGAAAGGATCTGGCGCATGGTTTTCACTCCTGGCGAAGAGATGACCCCTTATCGCAGGGCTCTGTGACAGCTGCGTGAAATGAACGGCGCAGCACTGCCATCGGTCTGAATCGCATCACTGTCGGCGCGTCGTACCGCTGGGTATACTGCGCCGCACTCGTCGCCCCCTAACCTGGAGAAAACAGCATGCTGCAACGCCTGTTGTTCGGTTTTGTCACCGTTCTTGGAATGAGTCTCGTAGGCTGTGCCCACAGCCCCCAGCAGCTCGATCCGAACCCCAAACTCAATGGCACCATCAATCCTGTCGGCCAGGGCCAGCCGGTCGTCGTGCGCGTGGTCGATGCGCGCCCCTCGCCGACCCTTGGCACCCGCGGCGGCCTTTACCCGGAAACCAGCGCGGTGATCGTGCCAAGTGCCAAGGTCATACCCAAGCTGCAGGCTCAGACCGAAGCGGCGGTGCGCCTGCTCGGCTTCACCCCGTCGCCCAACGCCTACAACGCGCCGCAGCTGACCCTGACCCTCGCGGAGCTGAAGTACCAGTCGCCGAAAGAAGGCCTGTACGTGACCGAGGCCAATATTGGCGCGACGCTGAAGATCGAAGTGCAGAACGCCGGTAAACGCTACAACGGCCGCTATGGTGCCTCGCTGAACCAGCGTTTCGGCATGGCGCCGAACGAGCAGACCAACACCAAGCTGGTCACCGATGTGTTGAGCGATGCGCTGACCCGCGTCTTCCGCGACGACAACATCGGTCGCCTGCTAGCCGAGTAAGTCGCCAGCGATACGCACGACTCGCCGGTCCTGCCGATCCGAAACCCTGCCATGGCCCAGCCTGGCAGGGTTTCTTCGTTTTCACGGGGCGGAAAACGAAAACGCCCCACGATCAGCGGGGCGTCGAGTGCAGCCAGTCGAATCAGCGAACGCCGGAGTTGCGCAGGGCAGCCGGGGTGTACTGGTTGGAGTTGGCCTTGTAGTTGTAGGTGTAGGGGTTCTTCTCTTCGTTCTTCATGCCCATGACCAGGTAGCGGCCAGAGATGAGGTCGTACAGGGTCTCCATCGAGTACAGCGGAACCTGCACGTTGTAGAAGTACAGACTGTGCGCCTCGGCTACGCGCCACAGCTGGTTGCGGCCGTCGTAATGGTCGATCACCGCAGCTTGCCAGGTGTCTTCGTCGATGAAGAAGTGGCGCTTGGCATAGATGTGGCGCTCACCCGACTTCAGCGTGGCTTCCACTTCCCATACGCGGTGCAGCTCGTAGCGGGTCAGATCCTGATTGATATGGCCGGTCTTGACGATGTCTTCGTACTTCAGCTCGGGCGAATCCAGGCGGTAGGAGTTGTAGGGGATGTACACCTCTTTCTTGCCGATCAGCTTCCAGTCGTAGCGGTCCGGCGCACCGTTGAACATGTCCAGGTTGTCGGATGTGCGCAGGCCGTCGGCTGCAGTGCCCGGGCCGTCATAGGCGACCTGCGGTGCGCGGCGTACACGGCGCTGGCCGGCGTTGTAGATCCACGCCATGCGCGGTTCCTTCACCTGGTCGAGGGTCTCGTGTACCAGCAGCACGTTGCCGGCCAGGCGGGACGGCTCGGTTACCTGCTGCTTGAAGTAGAACAGCACGTTGCCATGCTTCTCGGGGTTGTAGTCGGTCAGGGTGTCGGTGTAGACCACCTCGTCGACGAACTTCACCAGGCTGAAGCTGCCGTTCACCTGTGGCGTGGCCTGGGCGATCACTCGCCGCGCCGAGCCGCCGCGGTAGCGGGTGATGTGGTTCCAGGCGACTTCCAGGCCGTCCTTGGGAATCGGGAAGGCGACGGCCTTCTCGAAGTTCTCCAGGCCGTTGCCGCCGCGGACCATGTTGGTCTGCGTGGCATTGCGCGTGGCGGCGTCATAGACATGCTGGGGCATGGCCGCGCTGCGGCGTGTCTCGTAGACCGGCAGGCGGTAGCTGTCCGGATAGCGCTTGAGCATGGCGATCTGCCCAGGCGTCAGGTTGTCCTTGTACTGCTCGTAGTTCTGCGCCGTGATGGTGAACTTCGGCTTGTCGCTGGCGTAAGGGTCGCCGACGAAACCGTCTGGCGTCACCGCCGCAGCGTCCTGAGCCAGTCCTCCGGTCCAGGCCGGAATGGTACCTGCAGCGTTGCCGGACTTCTCCGCGCCGATCGGCGTCAGTTCGTTGCCGAGGCGGGCCGCCTCGGTTTCGGACACCGCAGCCATGACGTTACTGGCCAGCAGTGAAAGCGTGAGCGCTCCGGTTGTGAACATTGTTATTTTCATTATCTCGTCCTGTCATTTCTGAATAGCTGATTCCCCGTGGCGCTCGCTGCTGCTGCGCCATGTGATTCGGCCTGAAGAGCTGTGCCTGCAGCGCCTGGGTTGCGGATAACCGCTCGATGGAAAGGGATGCTTGTCCATCGACCGTTAGCGCATTTGGCTGCCGCCCCCGCACAGGCTCTATTTCGCCGTTTCGAGGTATGCCGAGGGTGACGGCGCGCCCGACCTTTAGTCAAGGCCGACCGGTGAAGAGCGCGTCATAAGCTGGCCTGATAATGGTGCGGGGCTGACATCGCTCCGTCGGGGAATTCGGAATCCTGGCGGGCGTCTGGATACACTACGCGGCTGCCTGGGCGACTTCGAAGAGAGGAAAATCTGGATGGTGTTACATGCGCAGTCGGGGCTGGTGATCGCCCCAGCATTGCTTCTTAACGGGCTGGCGCTGCTGTGCGCGCTGTGCGGCGGCTGGTTGCTACTGGCGACGCAGTGGCGAGAGACACGCGCCCTGCGGCGGCCGCTGGTCGCTTCCGCACTGGAAACTGCGTCGACGAGCGATGGCGCGACTCAGCGGGTCAATCAGCTGTTCAACAGGGTAGGCGGGGCTGGACTGCTGCTCGGCCTGGGGCTGTCGATGGCCTCACGGCTGCTCTGAACGTGTTTTCGATTCGCTGAAGGGCCCGCGGATCAGGTACTGCGGGCCTTTCGGGTTCAGGGTTCCAGACCGGCGTTGAGCCGGTACTGATTGCGCACCGGCATGGCGTACTGCTGAATCAGATAGGGCTGCTGCACGCTCGGGCAGGCGGCCAGACGCTTGCTCCATTCGGCTTCGGCGCGCTCCACTTCCTCGCGACTGAACAGCTCGGCGGCACTGGGCACCTGGATATCCGGATCACGGTCGTCCCAGAGGCGGTACGCGAGGTAGTGCACCGGGAACAGCCGATAGCTGCCTAGAATCTGCCGATCCAGCGCCAGGGCCATCTGCTTGGAATCTTCGGGCGCGCGCTCCATGGGCGTGCCGAAGGCGATGTGCACGCGTCCCTTGTAGCCGGTGATGCCCAGGGCAATGCTCGCGTCGTCCTCGCCCGGTGCCTTGGTATAGGTGCCGGTGGTGGCGCGGATGTATAGCTCGCGGGCCTTGGCCTGGTCGCATGGGTCGTATTCATAGCTGATCGCCACCGGCACCGGGCGCAGTGCCGCCAGTGCGTCCGCGAACGCCTCGTCCTTGCGGCTCATGTGCAGCATCTTGAGGATCGCCGAATCGGTGCGGTCGTCCCCATCCTTTGCGCGCCCTTCGGCCTGGGCTATCCATACCGACTCGCCATCGTTGCGGATCGAATGGTTGATGTACGCCGACAGCACCTGGTAAGCCGCCAGCTTCTCGCGCCGCCCGCTGATGGAGCGGCGTACGATGAAGCTCTTGTTCAGACGCATCAGGTCACTGACGAAGGGGCGCTGCAGCAGGTTGTCGCCGATGGCGATGCGCGGAGTGCGGATGCCGGCCTGATAGACCGCATAGTTGACGAACGCCGGGTCCATGACGATGTCGCGGTGGTTGGCCAGAAACAGATAGGCTCGGCCCTGCTGGAGCTGCTCCAGGCCGGAAAAGGTCACGCCGTCGGTAGCGCGTTCGATCGTGCGGTCGATGTAGGCTTCGATCTTGTGCTGCAGTGCGTCTACCGTGCGGATACTGGCGAACTGCTTGCGCAACCTCCGCGAAATGACTGGCTTGATCAGCCAGCCCATGCTGTCGGCCAGTCGCGGGAAGCGGAAGTGCGCCAGAATGTCGAGAAACTCGCGATCGGCGAACAGGCGCGCCATGACCAGCGGTACTTCGGCGTCGGCGTAGGGTCGGATGGCTTCGAATTCGTCCATCATGCTCTCTGTAAAGGAAACGAGGAACGGGCCTGCAACGGATGGGCAGGCAATTTGCGGAACGGACCGGAGCCGGCTGGCTCATACTCATCGAGTAAACGGCCGTTTCGCCTCATGCCTGTGAAATCCTGCTTGCGGCCCAGGGTGCCCAATTGCGGGACACACCGAGTCGGTCTTCTTAAAGGTTCGAATCAGCGACCTTTAAAGACGGCGATTATAGCGACAAGTCACGCGGAGGACCGATGCTGGAAACACAGCTCTTTCATTGCCCTTATTGTGGCGAGCCGGTCGAGGCCGTCCTCGATCTCAGTGCGGGCGATCAGCAGTACATCGAGGACTGCGCCGTGTGCTGCCGGCCGATCGTCTTTGATCTGCGTACGGACGGTGAACAGTGGCAGCTGGAAACCCGCGGGGAGGACGAATGATGCGGCGTATCTACGAGCCGCGCGATCTGCTGGAGGCGGAGATGCTCAGCGGCATGTTGATTGCCGAGGGCATCGAGGCATTCCTGGCGGGTAGTCATCTGATCGGCGCCATGGGCGAGCTGCCGGCGGCCGGGCTGCTCGGACTGATGGTTGCGGATGCGGATGCCGAGCGGGCACGTCAGCTGATCGCTGCGTACAATGGCGCCGAGCCGTTGCCGGGCGATGAACCGGAGAGTTACCCCGGCGAACTGATCTGCTGACGAGTCTTTTTATGTGCGGTCGCTACGCCCTTTTCCGCTGGAGCCAGGACTTCGCTGCCTTGCCCGGCTTCCCCTCTGATCAGCAACCGCACTGGAGCCTCGCGCCTGGCGCTTCGGTGCTGCTGCTGCGTCAGGTCGATGCGCAGTTGCAGCTCAGCCGCGTGCGCTGGGGGCTGACCCCGGCCTGGCTTACCGATCTGACGCGCACCCCTGCCCAGGCCCGGGCAGAAACCATCAGCGAACAGCCTATGTTCCGCGAGGCGTTTCGCCAGCGGCGCGGGTTGCTGCCGGCCAACGGCTTCTACGAATGGCGTGGCGCGGCGCGCAAGCGCCCGTACTGGATGACCAGCGAAGGCTCGCTCGGCTATTTCGCCGCACTCTGGGAAGCTTATCCGGTACAGGGACATACGTATCTGAGCGCCGCCGTGGTGACGCTGCCCGCGGCTACGCTGCGTCGGCCACTGATGCTTGATGAAGCCGGGCAGGCCGCCTGGCTCGATCCCGAAACGCCGCTCGAGACATTGCAGGCGCTGCTGGCCCAGCCTCAGCCGGCCTTGCGTGAGCGCCCACTGGCAACCGTGGTGAATGACCCGCGTATCGACGGGCCGGAGTGCCTCACGCCGGCGTGAACCGGCGCGGCTGTGTCGTCGTCACACCCTGAACTGGTTGATCAGACGACGCTGCTGTTCGGCCAGGCGCGTCAACCCGGCACTGGCCTGGCTGGCTTCCTCGGCGCCACCGGCAACTTCCTGCGCGACCTGACCGATGTTGGTGACGTTGCGGTTGATGTCTTCGGCCACCGCGCTCTGCTCCTCGGCGGCACTGGCGATCTGGTTGTTCATGTCGTTGATCAGCGAGACCGCCTGGGTGATCGCCTGCAGCGCCTCGGCGGCGGCATCCGCCTGCTCGACGCTGCGCTGGGTGCGGCTCTGACTCTGCTCCATCACCTGCACCACATCCCGCGTGCCGTTCTGCAGCTGCTGGATCATCTGCTGGATCTCGCCGGTCGCCTGCTGCGTCTTCTGCGCCAGGTTGCGGACCTCGTCGGCCACGACGGCGAAGCCGCGTCCCTGCTCGCCGGCGCGGGCCGCCTCGATTGCCGCGTTGAGGGCGAGCAGGTTGGTTTGCTCGGCAATGCTGCGAATGGTCACCAGGATGGCGTCGATGTTCTCGCTGTCGCGGGCCAGCGTCTGCACCACCTCCACCGCGCGGCCGATCTCGTCGGCCAGTTCGGTGATGGTCGAGCCGGTGTCCTGCACGATGTGCCGGCCCTGATTGGCCGCGCGATCGGCATTGTTGGCGGCTTCGGCGGCCTGGGTCGCGTTGCGCGCCACGTCCTGGGCGGTGGCGGTCATTTCGTGCACGGCAGTGGCCACCAGCTCGATTTCCGCCAGCTGGGTCTGCACGCCCTTGTCGGTGCGGATGGCGATGTCGGCGGTGTGCTCGGAGGCATCGCTCACTTTCTGCACCGAGCTGACGACCTCGCCGATCATGCCCTGCAGGCGCGCGAGGAAGGCGTTGAAGCCGGCAGCGATCTGGCCTAGCTCGTTGCGACTGTCGATGTTCAGGCGCTGGGTCAGGTCGCCTTCGCCCTGGCCGATGTTGTCCAGCATGACCACCATTTCGCGCAGCGGGCGGGTGATGCGGCGGCTGATCAGCCAGATCGCCAGCAGACCGGCGAGGCCGATCAGCACACCGATGACCAGCATGGTGGCAAGGCTGCTGCGGCTTTCGTCGGCGAGGGCGACCATCAACTGGTCCAGCTCCTTCATCACCTCGGCGGTCGGCAGCTCCAGCATCAGCACCCAGCGGGCCTCGGTGCCGGCAAAGGAAAACGGCAGGAACAGCGCGACGCGGCCACGGGCCTGATCGATTCGATAGTGGGTCTGACCGGCCGGCAACTGCTTGACCAGTGCCTGCTCCTCGGCGTCGAGTATCTGTGCCGCGGGCTTGCCGATAAGGCTGGTGTCGCGGCTGTAGGCGGCAAGGCGACCGTTGTTGGAGATCAGCGCGATCTGGCCGACGCCACCGTAGAGCTGGGCGTTGGCCTCGCTCAGCAGCTGTTGGATGAAGTCGACGCTGATGTCCGCGCCGACGATACCGTGGAACTTGCCCTCGATTATGATCGGCGCATTGAACGACGACAGCAGCGACGTCTTGCCATTCATCTCGTAGGGTGCTGGATCGCCTACGCAGGGCTTGAGCTGCTCGCGCGGGCAGAGGTAGTACTCGCCGGCGCGCACGCCGGTTTCCAGCAGGCGGGTGTCCTCGATGTCGGTGAGCTTGTCGACCACCATCTGGCCGCTGGCGTCGCGGTAGATCCAGCTGGCGAAGCGGCCGTCGACCATGCCCGGGGCGTCGCCGCGGTACATGACGTCGTTGACGTCCACGCCGTTGGGCTCCCAGGCGATGTAGGTGCTGGTCAGATTGGAGTTCTCGAGCAGGGTCTGTCGCGCCAGATTGATCAGCTCTTCGCGCGTCAGGTTGGCCATCGGCATCCCTTCGTCATCGCTGAGGCCGGTCAGGGTGTGTACTCGAGCGAGGCCGGTGGCGATCTGCAGGGGGGCCTGGAGTTGTGCCTGGATGCGGCTGACCTGGGTCTGGGCGAGGGCGGTGACGCGCTGCTCGACCATGCCGTCGATCAGCGAACGGGTCCGCTCCTCGACCAGCGCCTGGCTGCGCATTCCGGAAACCATCGCATACAGCAGAAGTGCGGCGATCACGGCCAGGGTGCAGGCGCCGGCCAATGCGGCGAAGGCGGTCTGGATGGATCTGAAACATGTGCGGAACTCCAATTGCGCAGCGGATAAGGAGGCTATCGGCAGGTTTTGCGACAACTGCAGCGGTACGTTCGGTTGCCTGACAGGTGGGTCCGCGATAGGGTCTGTTCCCGTTTCGTACGCGGCCGCGCCGCCCGGCCCTGCGGGTTGCGCGGCAAATGGCGCCATGCGGCGTTGCGGGACTTGGCAAGGGAACCACCATTACCTGCGTCCCGCGCCTGCGGAACGCCGCCCGGCCATGGCGCCATTTGGCGCAGCAACGTGGCTTGCGACGAAACGGGAACAGACCCTAGGATACGGCGCAGGTTTTCCGGAGAGATTCGATGTTCAAGCCGCACAGATTGTCGCTGTTGGTCGCCGCTGCCGTGCTGGCGGGCTGTCAGGCCGTCAACACCACCAGCGGCGGCGCCGTAGGCGTCGACCGCAAGCAGTACATGTTCAGCATGCTGTCGACCGAGCAGGTCAACCAGATGTATGCCCAGTCTTATCAAGAGACGCTCAGTGCGGCGTCAAGCAAGGGTGTGCTGGAGAAAAACAGCGCAATCACCAAGCGGGTCAACGGTATTGCCCAGCGGCTGATCGCCAAGGTGCCGGTGTTCCGCCCCGATGCCGCGCAATGGAACTGGGAGGTCAACGTCATCGACAGCCCGGAGCTTAACGCCAACTGCGGCCCGGGCGGCAAGATCATCTTCTACACCGGCCTGATCGAGAAGCTGAAGCTTACCGACGACGAGATCGCGGCCGTGATGGGCCACGAGATCGCCCACGCATTGCGCGAGCACGGTCGCGAAGCCATGTCCAAGGCCTATGGCGTGCAGATGGCGACGCAGCTGGGGTCGGCCATGGGCGTCGGGACCGGCGGCCTGCAACTGGCGAACATGGGTGTGGAATATCTGATGACGCTGCCCAACAGTCGCGGCAACGAGAACGAAGCGGACTTGATCGGCCTGGAGCTCGCGGCGCGCGCGGGCTACAATCCGAATGCGGCGATCACGCTGTGGGAGAAGATGGCTTCGGCCGGTGGTTCGGCACCGCCCGAGTTCATGAGCACGCACCCGTCGTCCACCACCCGCACCGCAGCGTTGAAGACGAATATTCCGAAAGTGATGCCGCTCTACGAGCAGGCCCGCAGCGGCCGTTGAACGATGACCTGTCGCCGGCCGTTCAGGCCGGCGACAGCAGCGTCGAAAGGGGGGTCTCGATACCCAGTTGCTGATGCACGCCTTCGAGGTCGATGAGCGTGTGGATTTCCTCGATATCGCCAGCCGGGTTCAGCGTCCAGACGCTCATCACGGCGATCGCGAGAATCTTGTCGGCGACCGAGTAGCCGAGCAGCGGCGTCGCCAGCGTTCCCATCACCGTGCTCGAGGTGACCACCTTGTGGCCCTCGCAGATGCACTCATCCACCACCACTTCCAGATCCGGCATGGCTGTACGCACATTGCGCACGAGCTCGGCGAAACCTGCGCTGTTCAGCGGCTGGCCGATGAATGAGCCCTTGTAGGCGAAATACTTGCTCTGCATCTGTTCGGAAAGGGCCAGGCGGCCCTTGTTCCAGCTCAGATCGATATGGTTGCAGACTCGTTTCTTGCGTCCATCCGCTGACATGCAGCCTGATCTCCTCGGGGCGCTGATGTGCGCTGCGGTAGCGCACTCTATCAGCTCCCCGGTGGCGCAGATTTGCGCTGGGTATCAGCCTGAGACAATCGTGCTCATGGACAGCGCCTGATAGCCGGCGTACAGCGCGAGTGCGGCAAAGCCGGCCGCGGCGACCCGGCGGATCAGCGTCAACGGCAGGCGGTCGGCGGCGAAGTGGCTGATCAGCACCACCGGAACATTGGCCAGCAGCATGCCGACCGTGGTGCCGAGGATGACCAGAATGAATTCCGGATACTGTGCGGCGAGCATCACCGTCGCGACCTGGGTCTTGTCGCCCATCTCGGCAATGAAGAAGGCGATCGTTGTCGCGACGAAGGGGCCGTAGGCGCGGCCCAGCTTGGCGTCGTCGTCATCCAGTTTGTCCGGCACCAGCGTCCACAGCGCGACCGCGGCGAAGCTTGCCGCCAGTATCCAGCTCAGCGCCACCGGCGAAAGCAGGCTCGATACCCAGCTGCCGACCGCGCCGGCGGCGGCATGGTTGGCCAGTGTGGCGACGACGATGCCCCAGATGATCGGCCACGGTCGCCGATAACGCGCCGCCAGCAGCAGCGCGAGCAACTGCGTCTTGTCGCCGATTTCGGCGAGCGCAACGATCAGGGTGGGGACGAAAAACGATTCCAAGCGGCATTCCTTTAGGGCGGGTCTACAGATTCACCATGACATGCGCAGCCTGCCCGCCCGGGTCAGGTGTACATGTCATGGGTCTTGTCAAACCTGGCCTGGCGTATCGTTACGCGCTGGCCGGTCGCATGCGCCATGGTCTGCGGACCAAGTATGTTGACGCATGCCGGACGAGCAGGGCGCTCGTCGGAGACTACTCCCCCAAGGACGGCGGCGAGTTTGCCGCAACCGGCCGGTCGGTGCAACCGCCGGTCGCTGGCGTCAGGGGTGCACGGCGCGGTAGATACGGAAGCCGTCGCGCTCTGCAAGCGTGTGACAGGGGCCAAGATGCTGCTCGACCAGGGGGGGATACCTGAGGAACGCGTTGGCTACCAGGCGCAGCTCGCCACCGCTGACCAGGTGCTCGGCCGCGCGCTCGATCAGCGCCTCGCTGGCCCGGTAGCTGGTGTGCACGCCCTGGTGGAACGGCGGGTTACTGACGATCGCCGCCAGGTGTCGTGGCGCGGCGTCGATGCCATCCCCAGCAATCACTTCAGCTTCGAGCCCGTTCGCGGCGAGCGTCCTGCGGCTGCTCTCGATGGCGAAGGCGTCCACATCCAGCAGCAGCAGATTGCTTTGCGGATAGCGACGCTTGAGCGTGGCGCCGAGAATGCCGGCCCCACAGCCGAAGTCGAGCACGCGCCCACTTGGGAGGTCATCGAGATGCTCGAGCAGCAGGGCGCTGCCGACATCCAGGCGACCATGGCTGAACACGCCGGGCAGGCTGATGACCTGCAACGGGCCGTCCGCCAGCTCGAGGGTGAAATGGTGTGCCAGGGCGTCCAGTTCGGGAGCAGCAGGTGCCTGCTCGACCATTACCTGCCAGAGCTGACAGTGGCGGGCGCTGTCGAGCTTGCGTGCGCGGCCGAACCCGGCCAGTTGCCTGGCGGCGCGCTCGACGCCGGCACGTTTCTCGCCGACCAGATACAGCGGCCGTCCGTTGAGGCGCGCCGCCAGCGTTTGCAGCAGATAGTCGGTGAGTTCGCGGGATTTCGGCAGGAACAGCACGGCGGCGTCGAACTCGCCCGGTACCGGTGCGACGCCAAAGCTGCAACGCCCGCCGAAGCGACGGTCCAGCAATTGCTGCTCGCCTGCATGCCAGCTCCAGCCAACCGCGGCGGGAAGCTGACCCAGCAGGTCGTCGGCGGGCGGCCCGGCCAGCAGCAGCCGGCCTTGAAACAGCTCGGCCTGACGCAGCAGCACTTCGCTTCGAGGGTCCATTGGCGTCTCCCGGAAAAAGTCGGGGAGCTTAGGGGCTATCGGCGTTTTCTCGCAAGCCGGGACGCCCAGCCCCTGGGCCGGTGCTCAATTCACCTGCCGAACTGGTGCGCCGGCAAAGAAGGCCGTTGCGTTTTCGGCGAGCTGGCCGACGATGCGCTGGCGCGCCTCGCGGCTGCCCCAGGCGCTGTGTGGGGTGATGATCAGGCGGGGCAGGCTCGGGTCCAGCAGCGGGTTGTCGTCGCTCGGCGGCTCGCTGGTCAGAACGTCGGTGGCGGCACCACCCAGGTGACCGCGGCGCAGGGCATCGGCCAATGCCTGTTCATCGACCAAACCACCACGGGCGGCGTTGATCAGGAACGCGCTCGGCTTCATCAGTTGCAGCTCGCGCGCACCGATCAGATTGCGCGTCTGCTCCGTCAGCGGGCAGTGCAGCGTCAATGCGTCCACCTGCGGCAGCAGTTCGTCCAGATCCAGGCGTTCCGGGCGCTTCGGCCGCCCCGGCAGGTTGCCGACCAGCACGCGCATGCCGAACGCCTCGGCCAGTCGCGACACCGCGCTGCCGAGCTCTCCGTGGCCGAGCAGGCCGAGGGTCTTGCCTTCCAGCTCGACGATGGGGAAGTCCAGCAGGCAGAACTGACCGCTTTCCTGCCAGCGGCCGCGGGCGACGGTCGCCTGGTAGTCGGGCAGGCGCGTGGCCAGTGCCAGCAGCAACATCAGGGTGTGCTGGGCCACGGTTGGGGTGCCGTAGGCCTGGCAGTTGCAGACCACGATGCCGCGCTCGCCAGCGGCCTGCAGGTCGATGTTGTTGACTCCGGTGGCAGAGACCAGGATCAGCTTGAGATCGGGGCAGGCCGCCAGGGTGTCTGCACTCAGCGCGACCTTGTTGACGATGGCCACCTGCGCGCCGCGCAGACGCTCGACAATCTGATCCGCTGTGCTTTGCTCATGACACACGAGTTCGCCGAACGCGTCCTGCAGCGGGGTCAGATCGAGGTCGCCTTGTTCGAGTGGAGAAAGATCGAGGAAAACGGCGCGACTGGACATCAACTGTACCTTTCGAAGAAGCCGGGGCTGATCGACAATGAAGCCCGGCATTGCGTGGAGACTGGATTGTGTACTGGATGGAATTTATGACCGTGGCGCTGGTGCATCTGCTCGCGGTGGCCAGCCCGGGGCCGGATTTCGCGGTGGTGGTGCGCGAAAGCGTGACCCAGGGTCGCCGTGTCGGAAGCTGGACGGCGCTGGGCGTCGGCTGCGGGATATTCGTCCACGTCGCCTATTCCCTGCTCGGTATCGGCCTGATCGTCTCGCAGTCGATTGTGCTGTTCAACCTCTTCAAGTGGCTGGCTGCAGGCTATCTGCTCTATCTCGGCTGGCGCGCGCTGCGTGCACGACCCATGAGCCTGGATACGGCAGACGAGGTCGGCACCACGTCGGATCGCTCACCCTGGCAGGCGTTCGTCGTAGGCTTCGTCACCAATGGCCTGAATCCCAAGGCCACGCTGTTCTTCCTCTCGCTATTCACGGTCGTGATCAGCGCCGATACGCCACTGCTGGTGCAGGCCGGTTACGGCCTCTACCTCGCCGGTGCCACCGCGCTGTGGTTTCTGCTGGTGGCCTGGCTGTTCAGCCGAGGTCGCGTGCGTGCTGGGTTTGCGCGAATGGGCCACTGGTTCGACAGGCTGACCGGCGCCGTGCTGATCGGCCTTGGTGTACGCCTGGCGGTAAGCGAGATCGGTTAACACGCTGAAACGAGGTGCGCGGAAAATAATCCTTTGGACTGATTTTGCCTGGGGGCGGACGCTCTAGAGTGCTGTTTACAACTCCAACAAGAACAGGATGCCCTCATGCTGCAGACCCGTGTCATCAAGCCCGCGGCGAACGCTTACCAGTACCCTCTGCTGATCAAGCGCCTGCTGTTGTCCGGCGTGCGCTACGAGCGCACCCGCGAGATCGTCTACCGTGACCAGCTGCGTTACGACTACCGCACCCTGAATCAACGTGTCGCGCGGTTGGCCAACGTGCTGACTGCGGCCGGCGTCAAGGCAGGTGACACCGTGGCGGTGATGGACTGGGACAGCCACCGCTATCTGGAATGCATGTTCGCCATCCCGATGATCGGCGCCGTGGTGCATACCATCAACGTGCGCCTCTCGCCGGACCAGATCCTCTACACCATGAACCACGCCGATGACCGCTTCGTGCTGGTCAACAGCGAGTTCGTGCCGCTGTACCAGGCGATTGCCGGGCATCTGACCACCGTGCAGAAGACGCTGCTGCTCACCGATGGCGACGTGCACGACGCCGGCCTGCCGGATTGCGTCGGCGAGTACGAAAGCCTGCTGGCTGCCGCCGAGCCGAGCTACGACTTTCCCGATTTCGACGAGGACTCGGTCGCCACGACCTTCTACACCACCGGCACCACCGGCAACCCCAAGGGCGTCTACTTCACCCATCGCCAGCTGGTGCTGCACACCCTGGCTGCGGCAGTGACGGTCGGCTGCCGGGAGAATCCTCGGCTGATGGGCTCGGACGACGTCTACATGCCGATCACGCCGATGTTCCATGTGCATGCCTGGGGTTTGCCCTACGTCGCCACCATGCTCGGCCTCAAGCAGGTCTATCCCGGGCGTTACGATCCCGAGTACCTGATCGACCTGTGGCGCCGTGAGCAGGTGACTTTCTCCCATTGCGTGCCGACCATCGTGCAGATGCTGCTCAACGCCAAGGCGGCGCAGGGCACCGATTTCAAGGGCTGGAAGATCACCATTGGCGGCAGTGCGCTGACCCGCGGCCTGTATGACCAGGCCAAGGCCCGTGGCATGAACCTGATCGCTGCCTACGGCATGTCCGAGACCTGCCCGCTGATTTCCGGCGCGCACATCAACGACGAGCTGCTCGAGGCGGACGAAGACACCCGCAGTACCTTCCACCTCAAGGCCGGCGTCCCGGTGGTGCTGGTCGATGCGGCGATTCAGGCGGCGGACGGCAGCTTCCTGCCGGCGGATGGAAGCTCCCAGGGCGAACTGGTACTGCGTGCGCCCTGGCTTACCCAGGGCTATTACAACGAGCCGGAGAAGAGCGAAGAGCTGTGGGCTGACGGCTGGCTGCACACTGGCGACGTCGCGGTGATCGACGAGATGGCCAATATCGAGATCCGCGACCGCATCAAGGATGTGATCAAGACCGGTGGTGAATGGCTGTCCTCCCTCACCCTTGAAGGGCTGATCAGCCGTCATGAGGCGGTGCGCGATGTCGCCGTGGTTGGTGTGCCGGACGAGCGCTGGGGTGAGCGACCCTTTGCCCTGGTGGTGCTGGGCGAAGGCTGCGAACTGAGCGCTGCCGACTTGCAGACCTTCCTTGAGCCGGCAGTGGCCGAGGGGCACATCAACAAGTGGGCGATCCCGCAGCAGATCGCGGTGGTCAGCGAGATTCCAAAGACCAGCGTCGGCAAGCTGGACAAGAAGCGCATCCGCAGCGAAATCGCGCGTTGGCAGAAAGAGGGGAGCGCCGAGCAGACCTCGCTCAGCTGAACCGAGGTCACGTATCGGTTCAACGCCTGGTAGCGTCCGTCCACGGATTTGCCGGGCGCCCTGATACCGGGTGATCACCGTGTGATCGGCCTGAACCATCGCGGCGGGCATTCATCGATGTCGATCCGGGCAGTTGCCTGAAGCCTGCCCACTCGGCAAGCTTCCCTCCCTGCGCGCCCGCGTAGCGAGAGATTGCCAAGCACCCGAGGACGTCATGGCTGCCACCCAACCGATGCTGATTCGCGAAACCTTCCCCGTCGGCCCTTTGCAGTGCAACTGCACGATCATTGGCGATCCTGTCAGCAAGAAAGCCATCGTGGTCGATCCGGGTGGCGATCCTGAACTGATCATGGCGCGACTCGACGCCCATGGCCTGAAGGTGGTGAGCATCATCCATACCCATGCGCACCTGGACCACTTCCTCGCATCCGGCTCGATGAAGGAGAAGACCGGCGCCACGCTCCATCTGCACAAGGCCGATCAGGTGCTCTGGGACAACCTGGAGATGCAGTGCCGCATGTTCGGCGTGCCTTACCGTCCGGTGCCAGCGCCCGATCAGTGGCTGAGCGACGATGAGGAGCTGGCCTGTGGCTGTGGCGTGGCATTGCACACGCCGGGGCATACGCCGGGATCCATGAGCTTCTGGTTCGTCGACGCCAAATTGCTGATCGCGGGCGACACCCTGTTTCGCCGCGGCATCGGGCGCACCGATCTGTGGGGTGGTGACTACGCCACCATCGAGCGCTCCATCAAGCAGCGGCTCTACTCGCTGGATGAAGACGCGACCGTGGTTACCGGCCACGGCCCGGATACGCGGCTGGGGGACGAAATGCGCGAGAATCCTTTCGTCCGGGCCTGACCCGGGGTGCCGTTGGCCGGGTTCTGCTGCACGGTTCCTATCCCAGGCGGTGACCGATGGTACTCTAGCGCCGCATTCAGGGCCGCGCTCGCAAGGGCTGGGGACTGCCCTGGTAACCGACGAGAGAAGGAAGCAACTATGAAAATGCTGAACATGACCGCCCTCGCAGCGAGCGTCGCTCTGCTGGTGGGATGCACCACCAATCCCTACACGGGCGAGCAGCAAGCCGGCAAGGCCGGCGTTTACGGTGGTATCGGCGCCGTCAGTGGCGCCGTCATCGGTGCGGCGACCTCGAGCAAGAAGGATCGCACCAAGGGCGCGTTGATCGGTGCAGCGGTCGGTGGTGCGGCTGCCGGTGGCTATGGCTACTACGTCGACACCCAGGAGGCCAAGTTGCGCCAGACGCTGCAGGGCACCGGTGTTCAGGTTCAGCGCAATGGTGACAACCTGACGCTGATCATGCCCGGCAACATCACCTTCGCCAGCAACTCGGCGGATATCTCCAGCAGCTTCTACCCGACCCTGAATTCCCTGGTGCAGGTGTTCAAGGAGTTCAACAAGAACGGCGTCGATATCGTCGGCCACACCGACAGCACCGGCTCCCTGCAGCTGAACCAGGACCTGTCCAACCGTCGCGCCCAGAGTGTTGCTTCCTACCTGGTCGGCAATGGTGTGGCCGCTTCGCGGATTTCTTCCTACGGTGCCGGCCCCAGCCAGCCGATCGCCAGCAACGATACAGCTGCCGGTCGCGCGCAGAACCGCCGCGTCGAGATCAACCTGCGTCCGTTGTAAGCATTCATAGGCCGCGGGGCTGCAACGGCCTCGCGGGCGTCGAAATTCAGACGCCATAATTCTGTTTGTCGCTGCTTTCATTGAACCTCTCTGCGCTATTCGTATCTGACATCCGATAGCACGCCAGTTGTGGCACAGAGGAGGTCGAATGGATGATCGTACCGCTCTCCATTCCCGCAGGTCCTGGTTGCCATTATTGGTCGCTCTGGCCCTGATGGCGGGCCTGGGTGGATGGATCGGCTGGCAGTGGCATGTCCAGGAACAGCGCAGCAAGGTCGAGCAGGAGCAGCGCTTCACCTTCGCTGTGGATGACATCGAACACACGCTACGCGAGCGGATGCGCGCCTACGAGATGGTCTTGCGCGGGCTTGCTGGCGTCGTTGCCGGCAGCGACGAGGTCCGCATCGATGACTGGGCGCGGGCCGTGGATCAGTTGCAGCTGCAGGACTTCTATCCGGGCATCCAGGCTGTCGCGCTGGCGCGGCATGCGACGCCGGAAACCCTCACCACCCTGATAGACCAGATCCGCGCCTCCGGCCGCGAGCGCTTTCGCATGTATCCGCCGGGCGACCGCGAAGAGTACGTGGTGACCGACTACATCCATCCGACCGACTGGCGCAATCGGCGGGTGCTCGGCTTCGATCTGTTCAGTGAGGCGACCCGCCGCGAGGCGATCATCAGTACGCGCGACAGTGGCAATCCGGTGCTCACGGGGCCGTTGCGCCTCAAGCAGGAAACCGAGCAGAACGTCCAGGTGGGGGTTCTGTTGTTCTTTCCGATTTATGCGGCGACGGCGCCGGTTACCACCGAGGAGGAGCGTCAGCGCGCCTTTGTCGGCACCCTGCACGGCGCCTTCCGTCTGACCGACCTGATGGAAGGCATCCTCGGCTCGCGCAGCCGAATGCTGCAACTGCAGCTGCTCGATGCCGCCAATCCGGAGTCGCCACTGCTCACCGGACGTGCGCCGGTCAGCGCCGACGCCAAATTCCAGCGCATTCGGAATATTTACATGTACGGTCGCAGCTGGCAGCTGCAGGTGGCCAGCACGCCGGAATACGAGGCGGTGCTGCGTGACAACAATCGGGCCTTCAGCCTCGCGGCGGCGCTTATGGCGGCGGCATTTTTCTCGTTGCTGGTGGGCGGCTATTTGTATCTGCGCGAACGTGCGCTGCGCAACAGTCAGGTATTGAGCCTGCAATTGCAGGAGCGCGAGACGCGCTTCCGTCAGCTGATCGAACAATTGCCCGTGGCGACCCTGCTATGCAACGCCGGTGGGCGCATCGAACTGGCCAACCAGAGCGCCGGGCAGCTGTTCGGCAGCTCGACGGAGCTGCTGGCCGGTGAGCGTGTGAGTCGTTACGTACCTGGCGTGCTCGGCGAGCAGGTGCTCGGGCAACTGCGCGAAACCAGTCAGCTCGAACTGCAGGCGCAGCGCGAGGACGGCAAGGCGATCCCGGTTGCCGTCAGCCTGACCAGCTTCAGACATGACGACGTCTTGTATTACGTCCTGAATCTGCTCGATCTGCAGGCGCGCAAGCGCGACGAGGAGCGCTTCCGTAATGTCGTCGAGGCCTCGCCCAATGCCTTCGTGCTGGTGGATGCCCGCGGCGACATCGTCATGGTCAATCGCCAGACCGAGCTGCTGTTCGGCTATGAGCGCCAGGAGCTGGTCGGGCAGCCCGTGGAACTGCTGTTGCCCGAAGCCTTGCGCGAAGCGCATCGCGGTCTGCGCCAGGGTTATGCCGAGAATCCGGAACCACGTCGCATGGGCGGCAACCGCGAGCTGTTCGGCCGCCACCGCGACGGCAGCGCGTTGCCTGTGGAAATCGGCCTGTCGCCCTTGCGCAGTGGCGACGAGCAGCTGGTGCAGGCGGTGATCATCGATATCAGTCACCGCAAGGCGGCCGAGCGTCGCTTGCGCGAGCAGGCCGACCAGCTGGCAGTAGCCAATCGCTACAAATCTGAGTTCCTCGCCAATATGTCCCACGAGCTGCGCACGCCGCTCAACAGCATTCTCATCCTCAGCGATCAGCTGCGTCAGAACGGCTCGGGCAACCTCAACGACAAGCAGGTCCGGCATGCCGACATCATTCATCGCGCCGGTCATGAGCTGCTGCAGTTGATCAACGATGTGCTGGATCTCGCCAAGATCGAGTCCGGCCATATGCAACTCAAGCTGGAGCCGCTGAACCTGCGTGAGTTGCTGACCGATCTGGAAACCTCGCTGACGCCGATGGCCGAGCAGAAGGGCTTGGCGCTGAAGGTGGTGGTCGACGCGGACGTACCGCCTGCGCTGAATTCGGACCGGGCGCGGCTGCAGCAGATTCTGCGCAACCTGTTGACCAACGCCTTGAAGTTCACCGAGCAGGGGCAGGTGGAGTTGCTGGCGAGCTACCCGCCGGAGGACGCTGACGGACAAATCCTGCAGCTGCAGGTACGTGACAGTGGCATCGGTATTGCCAAGGACCAGCAGGAGCGGATCTTCCAGGCGTTCCAGCAGATTGATGGTTCGATCAGCCGTCACTACGGCGGCACCGGTCTGGGCCTGGCGATCACTCGCCAGCTGGTGGAGGTGCTCGGGGGGCACGTCACGGTTGATAGCGAACTCGGCAACGGCGCCACCTTCACTGTGCGATTGCCGGTGGAGTCGACGTCCGGCGCATCAGCGCAGGCGCTGTTGCCGCGCCAGCCGCAGCGCCGTGGGCGTGGTCCGGGGCTGCTGATCATCGAGGACGATGCCGATTTCGCATCGGTAGTGGCGGAGGTCGGGCAGAGCCACGGCTTTACCAGCCTGATCTGCAGCACCGGCCAGCAGGGGCTGGAAGCCCTGCGGCGCGAGCACTTTGCCGCAGTGATCCTTGACATCCTGCTGCCGGACATCAGTGGTTGGCAGGTGCATCGGGAGTTGCGTGGCGACGAGCGTCATCAGGGCATGCCGGTGCTGATCATTTCCTGCGTGCCGCAGCCTCACGACTGGCATGACGATGGTTCGCGCTATCTGGTCAAGCCGGTAGCGCAGGCCGAACTCGAGCGCATCTTCATCGAACTGGCGCGCCACGAACAGAATTCGCTGCGCCTGCTGCTGGTGGAGACCGATCCCCGTCGCCGCGAACTGATCCGTGAGTACTTTGAGCGGCTCGGCTATAGCGTCACGCTGGCGGGGGGCGTCGAAGCGGCCCGGCTGGCGTATGCCGAACAGAATTTCACCGTGGTGGTGGTCGAGCAAGTACTGGCAGACGGCGGCGGGCTGGATCTGCTGGATGCGCTGGAGCGCCTGCGTTCGCTTCGCGGCGTCACGGTGTTGGTGAACAGTCGTGAAAAGCTGTCGGATACAGACCTGCAACACTTGCGCCGTTATTCGGCTTCAGCACTGTCCAAGGAGGATGATGTGAAACGTATGGGAGAACTGGTGCGCCGAGGGCCAACGGTGTCGTCGCCAAGCGCCGCGGCTTCGCTGCAGGTGGCGGCGTCGGGCCGGCGCGTGCTGCTGGTGGATGAGGATGTACGGCTGATCTATTCGCTGACCGCCCAGCTCGATGAGCTCGGGCTGCTGGTGGTCCCGGCCACAAGTGCCGACGAAGCGGTCGAGCGTTTCGATGAGGATGCCTTCGATCTGGTACTGCTGGACATGAGCCAGCCTGGGGCGGAAGGTCCTGATTTGGCGCAGCGGCTGAAGCAGGTGCATGACTGTCAGGCCCCCATCGTTGCGCTGGTGACAACGACTGGTGGGGATGAGCGCGAGCGTTGCATAGCGGCTGGTGCCGACGACGTTTTGCTCAAACCCGTCGAGGCCACGGCGCTGGCGGCACTGTTGCAGCAATGGCTGGGTCTGGAGAGCGGTGCGGCCGAGGCTGAAGAGGAGTAAGCAAGTCGTGCGTGTTGAACATGCCTGTGGTGATGCGTTGATCGAACGATATGACACCTGGTGCGCGAATTCCCCGTGGGACGCTTGTTGTCGGCAGTTAGGCAACGGATTGCTCGGAGGTTGGCGATGACGCAGACGCAGCTCAAGGCCAAGCCTCGCAGTCGTACGCTGCTGGTGGTGGACGACCGGGAAGCGAATCTGGTGGCCATGGAAGCCTTGCTGGGCGATGGTGACTGGCAGGTGCACACGGTCAACTCCGGCGAGGCTGCGCTGCGGGCACTGCTGGAGCTGGACGTCGAGCTGGTGTTGCTGGACGTGCAGATGCCCGGCATGGATGGCTTCGAGGTCGCCCGGCTGATGCGTGGCAGCCCGCATACCCGCTACACGCCGATCATCTTCGTTTCGGCCATCGCGCATACCCGCGACTCCGTGCTGCGCGGTTACGCCACCGGCGCGGTGGACTTCATCCTCAAACCGTTCGATCCACAGGTGCTCAAGCACAAGATCAACACCTTGCTGGCCCACGAACACAACCGCCGTGATCTGCAACTGCTCACACAGCAACTGGACAGCGCCCGTGCATTCAATGCCTCGGTCCTGAGTAACGCGGCCGAGGGCATTCTGGTGGTCGCCGAGGACGGCTATATCAGCTTCGCCAATCCGGCGATCGCCGGCATGTTGCACACCCGCGTCGAGGACCTGCAGGGCACGCCGCTGCTCTCGCATCTGGCGGCCCCGGAGATGCCGGCCAACTGGCAGGAGTCGGACTTCTACCGTTACTGGCGCAGCGGCTCGACCTATCGTCTGCACGAGGCGCAGCTGCACACCGCCACCGGTACGCCGTTGCCCGTCGCGTTGTCCAGCTCGCCGCTGCCGCGCCAGCAGCGCTCCATGGTGGTCATCGCGTTGGACATGTCGGTGGTGCGCAACCTTCACGTTCAGCTGGAGACCCAGGCGGTCACCGACTCGCTGACCGGGCTGCTGAACCGGCGTGGCTTCCATCAGGCGCTGGAATCGTCGCTGGCGCGGGTCGATCGCAACGGCAAGCGCATGGCCATCCTCTATATCGATCTGGACGGCTTCAAGCGCATCAACGATTCGCTCGGCCACGATGCCGGCGACGAAATTCTGTGCAAGGTGGCGCGCCTGCTGGAGACCTGCATGCGCCCCTACGACATCATCGCGCGCATGGGCGGTGACGAATTCACCGCGTTGCTGGATTCGCTGGATCACCCGGAGGATGCCGCACGGGTGGCGGAGAAGCTGATCGAGCTGATTTCGGTACGACACAAGATCGATGGCACCGAGGTGACTCTTGGCGCCAGCATCGGCATCGCCCATTTCCCCGACTGCGGGGTCAGCGTCGATCAGCTGCTGCGCTCGGCGGACATGGCGATGTACGAGGCCAAACGTGCCGGGCGCCGACAGTATCGCTTCTTCTCCAGCGACATGAACGAGCGTGCGCATGCGCGGCTGATGATGGAGGAGAACCTGCGCAGCGCCACCGAGCGCAACGATTTCGAACTGCTCTACCAGCCACAGGTGATGCTTGGCAGCGGCAAGCTCAGAGGGTTCGAGGGGCTGCTGCGCTGGCCCCAGGGCGATGCGGATGAAAACCAGCCGGGCAACTTCATCCCGCTGCTGGAAGAAACCCGACTGATCGAGCGCGTCGGCGACTGGGTGCTGCGCGAAGGCATGAACCAGTACTGCCAGTGGCTGCCGTCATTCGGCAGCGATCTGATTCTCAGCCTGAACGTCAGCCCGGTGCAGTTCAGCCGGGCTGGGCTGTTCGATTCGCTTCGCCGTCTGCTGGATGAATATCAGCTCCACCCTGCGCAACTCGAGCTGGAGGTCACCGAAGGCACGCTGATGCAGGATCTCGAGCAGAGCTGCGAGAAACTACGGCAATTGCGCAAGCTCGGCGTGCGCGTGGCCATCGATGATTTCGGTACCGGTTATTCATCGCTGGCTTATCTGCGGCACTTCGAGCTGGATACGCTGAAGATCGACCGGCTTTTCATCGCCAACATGCTGGATTCCCCCCGCGATGCGGCGGTGGTAAGCACCATCATTGATCTGGGCCGCAACCTCAACCTGGAAGTGGTGGCCGAGGGCGTGGAAACCCGGGCGCAGCTTGACTGGCTGGTGGAGAACGGCTGCGACGTCATGCAGGGCTTTCTCGTCTCACCGGCATTGAGCGCCGAGCAGGCACGGGCCTTTCCCACTCAGGTCGCCTGGGACGCGCTCTGAGCGAGCTGGTCAGGGCTGCACCGGAAACTGCTGGTGCAGTTGCTCCAGTTGCAGATCCTTTTCACTCCAGAGCCCGTTGACCCACTGCTGAAATGCCAGCCGATACGACTCGTCCTGGTCGTAGTTGTGGCGGAGGAATTCGGCGGGTATCGGCTGTGCCTGGAGGCGCACGATTACCTGATGGATATTGCCGGCGAGAAGGTCCCAGAAACTCGGGCGACCGTCGGGGTAATGGATGGTGATGTTGATCAGCGCCGTCAGTTGCTCGCCCATGGCGTCGATGACGAAGGCGATGCCGCCAGCCCTTGGCTTGAGCAGATAGCGATAGGGTGAGGCTTGTTCGGTGTGCTTGTCCTCGGTGAAGCGTGTGCCTTCGAGGAAGTTGAACACCGACACCGGATTGGTCCGATAGCGCTCGCAGGCTTTGCGTGTGGTCGCCAGGTCCTCGCCACGCTTCTCCGGGTACTTGGCCAGATACTCCTTGCTGAAGCGCTTCATGAAGGGAAACTCCAGCGCCCACCAGCACAGGCCGATCACTGGAACCCAGATCAGCTCCTGCTTGAGAAAGAACTTGAGGAAAGGCATGCGCCGGTTGAGCTGGTACTGCAGCACGAGGATGTCCGCCCAGCTCTGGTGGTTGCTGGTGACCAGGTAGGAGTGATGCATGTCAACCTGATCCAGACCCTGCACGTCCCAGCGGATCGGGCGAACCAGATCCATCCAGAAGCTGTTCATCGCGATCCATGACTCGGCGATCCAGTGCATGCCGAAGCGCAGGCTGCGTTGTATCGCAGGGATTGGAAACAGCAGCTTGAGCAGCGAGAGCGCAAACAGCGGCCAGCACCAGAACAGGGTATTGAGCGCAAGCAGCAGGGCGGCGAGCGTGCCGCGGAGTGGAGCGGGGAGAAAGCTCAGCATGAAGTTCTTGTCGATACGGCTGATTCGAGGCGCCAAGAGTAGCGATTACGCGCTGAACTGCAACTATCGAGAGGGGTGAAGCACTGGCGCCGCCTGCCGGAGGGCGAGGCGGCGCCAGTCAGAAGCGGCCGTCAGGCCTTCTGGTTGGCAGCCTGCAGAGCGGTCAGGGCGATGGTGAAGACGATGTCATCCACCAGGGCGCCGCGGGACAGGTCATTGACCGGCTTGGCCAGGCCTTGCAGCATCGGGCCGACGCTGAGGCAGTTGGCGTTGCGCTGAACCGCTTTGTAGGTGGTGTTGCCGGTGTTCAGGTCGGGGAAGATGAACACCGTGGCTTGGCCGGCGACCTTGCTGTTAGGGGCCTTCTGCTTGCCGACGCTGAGCACGGAGGCGGCGTCGTACTGCAGCGGGCCGTCGATCGGCAGCTCGGGCGCACGACCCTGGGCGATGCGGGTGGCTTCAGCGACCTTCTCGACTTCTGCACCGCTGCCGGAGCTGCCGGTCGAGTAGCTGATCATCGCGACGCGCGGGTTGACGCCCAGGCCCACGGCGGACTCGGCGCTCTGCAGGGCGATCTCCGCCAGTTCGGTGGCGCTCGGGTTCGGGTTGACCGCGCAATCGCCGTAGACCAGAACCTGATCCGGCAGCAGCATGAAGAACACCGAGGACACCAGGCTGTAGCCCGGTGCGGTCTTGATCAGCTGCAGGGCAGGGCGGATGGTGTTGGCGGTGGTGTGCACGGCGCCGGAAACCAGGCCGTCCACTTCGTCCAGCGCCAGCATCATGGTGCCGAGGACCACGGTGTCCTTCAGCTGCTCGCGGGCGTCGTCCGGGGTCAGGCCCTTGGCCTTGCGCATTTCGCACATCGGCTCGACGTAGCGGTTGGCGATGTTGTCCGGATCGAGAATCTCCAGGCTGGCGGGCAGGGTGATGCCTTGCTCGCGAGCGACCTGCTGGACTTCTTCCGGCTTGGCCAGCAGCACGCAGCGGGCGATGCCACGCTCCTGGCAGATGGCGGCGGCGCGGATGGTGCGTGGCTCGTTACCTTCGGGCAGCACGATGCGCTTGTTGGCATCCTGCGCGCGCTTGACCAGCTGGTAGCGGAAGGCTGCCGGCGACATGCGCAGCTCGCCGCGCGGCACGCTGTAGCGGGTGTGCAGAAACTCGGGGTGCAGGTGCTTGGCGATGAAATCGGTGACCCGTGTGGCACGTTCGATGTCGTCCGACGGGGTCTCCTTGTTCAGGCCGAACAGGTTGTTCGCCGTGTCGTAGGAGTTGGTTTCCACGGTCATCACCGGCAGGCCGCCGTCCAGTGCGGCCTTGCACAGCTCGAGAATGCGCGGGTCCGGGGCGAAGTCGCTGCACAGCAACAGGCCGGCGAGTTTTTCGCCGTTGAGCGAGGCCAGGCTGGCGGCCAGGATGATGTCGTCGCGGTCGCCTGGCGTCACTACCAGCACGCCGGACCGCAGCAGCTGTACGGTGTTCGGAACGGCGCGCGCGCACAGCACGATCTTGTTGACGCGACGCTGGTCGGCTTCACCGGCGTTCAGTACCTGAGCGCCGAGCAGCTCGGCGATGTCTCGGGTGCGCAGTGCGTTGAGCTCTTCGGAGAAGGGGATCGCGCCCAGCAGCTGGAAGTCGGCGCTGCCCAGCAGCGGCAGGTGCTGTTTGAGGCTGTCTACGAAAGCCGGCAGGCCTTCTTCGGTCTTGACCTTGTTGAGGATGACGCCAAGCACCTTGGGGTCCTTCGCGCCGCCGTACAGCTGCGCCTGGATCTCGATGCGTTCGGCCAGGCGCTTGAGGCTGTCGCTGCCCTGGGCGCCGATCAGGATAACCTCGGCGTCCAGGCTCTTGGCCAGCTGGGTGTTGATGCGCTGGGTGTAGTTGGACTCGCGGGTGGGCACCATGCCTTCGACGATGACCACGTCCTTGCCGGCAGCGACTTCCTGGTAGCGGCTGATGACATCTTCGAGCAGCAGGTCGATCTCGCCATCGGCGAGCTGACGCTCTACCTGCTCCAGCGGCAGCGGCTCGGGCGAGGTCAGGTTAAGGGTGCGCTCGACCAGGATACAGGAGCGCTCACGGCCCTGATCGACCGGAAAGGGCTGGGCGATCGGCTTGAAGAAACCGACCTTCAGCCCGGCGTTTTCCAGGGCACGAATCAGGCCGAGGCTGATGGAATTGAGGCCGCCGCCGAAACCGGTGGGGGCAAGAAAGATTGTGTGCATGGCATCTCCTTGAGGGCAGGGTGCTCGGGGTAACGGTGCTGGGCGCCGGCAAGGCTAGGGCAGTTGCCTCGGGACGGAAACTGCCGGATTGCCGCGGCGCTGATGTGCAAAGACCCGACCGCCAGGGGCTGTCGGGTCTCGGAATCGCTACATGCCTACTGCGCTCAGGCGTCCAGCAGGGCCAGCGTATCGAGGGCAATCTGGCGCTCCTCGTTGGTCGGGACGACCATGACGCGCGGGCTGCCTTCAGCCTGGATTTCGCCGGCAACGCCGCGGGTGCAGCGGGCGTTGGCTTCGGCGTCGAGCTTGAAGCCGAACAGCTTGAGGTGTTCCAGTGTCCGCTCGCGCACTGCCGAGGAGTTCTCGCCGATACCACCGGTGAATACCAGGCCGTCCAGCTGCGGCAGGGCGCAGGACATGGCGGCCAGCGACTTGGCCAGGCGGTAGCAGAATACTTCGAAGGCCAGCACCGCGCCTGGATGACCGGCGTTGCGGGCATCGGCCAGGGTGCGCATGTCGTTGGACAGGCCGGAGAGGCCCTTCAGGCCGCTTTCCTTGTTGAGCATGTTGTCGATCTTGGCCAGGTCCCAGCCCAGCGTCTTGCTCAGGAAGTTGTGCAGGCTCGGATCGACGTCACCGCTGCGGGTGCCCATCACCAGGCCTTCGAGCGGCGTCAGGCCCATGCTGGTGTCGCGGCTTTCACCGTTTACTACCGCGCAGGTGGAGCAGCCGTTGCCCAGGTGAGCGACCAGCCAGCTGCTGTTCTCGACCGGAACGTCGGCCAGTTCGGCTGCGCGCTTGCTGACGTAGCGGTGGCTGGTGCCATGGAAGCCGTAGCGGCGTACACCATGATCCTTGTACAGCACATCCGGCACGGCATAGCGGTAAGCATGCTCGGGCATGGTCTGGTGGAAAGCGGTGTCGAACACGCCAACCTGCGGCAGCTCGGGGAACAGATTGATGGCGGCGTGGATGCCGCTCAAGTTGGCCGGGTTGTGCAGCGGCGCTAGCTGAATGTTGGCTTCGATGCCGGCCAGGGTTTCATCGGTGAGCAGCGAGGAGGCGAAGAACTTTTCGCCGCCGTGCACTACGCGGTGGCCGATGCCATCCAGATGGCCGCCAGCGGCGTCTTCCACGCGCGGCAGGATCTGGGCGAGAGCAGCCTGATGATCGGCATTCGGCACCTTGACGCTTTCCTTGCCGGCTGCACTCTCGAAGTGGATGACGGCTTCCGGGCTGCCGATGCATTCGGCCAGGCCTTGTAGCGGGAAGGTCGCTTGCGCTTCGTTGACCAGGGCGAACTTGATCGACGAGCTGCCACAGTTAATCACCAGGATGTTACGAGCCGACATCGGTGCTCCTTGGTTCTCTAATGTTATTGATATGGGTGCCAAAGATACTTTCCGCCGATTCTTGCACATCGGCCATGAAAGCGATGCCATCCAAAGGTTGTAGTCCCATGTTCAATGGCACTACACGCGGGGCGAGGGCGACGAACGGCATTGGCCCGTTCATCCAAGGTCGGTTCGCAATCGGCGCGGTGGATGGTTAAACTTCGACATCCATTCTCTAAAGCAAAGGTTCTGCCCCATGCTGATTGCCGCTAACAAGGCTGTCTCCATCGACTACACACTCACCAACGACGCCGGTGAGGTGATCGACAGCTCGGCCGGCGGCGCGCCGCTGGTCTACCTGCACGGCGCAGGCAACATCATTCCGGGCCTGGAGAAGGCCCTCGAGGGCAAGCAGGGCGGTGACCAGATCCAGGTCGCCATCGAGCCGCAGGACGCTTACGGCGAGTACAGCGCGGAGCTGGTCGCTACCCTCAATCGCGCCATGTTCGAAGGCGTCGACGAGCTGGAAGTGGGCATGCAGTTCCACGCTTCCGGTCCGGACGGCGGCATGCAGATCGTCACCATTCGTGACGTGGAAGGCGACGACGTGATCGTCGACGGCAACCACCCGCTGGCCGGCCAGCGCCTGAACTTCGACGTCAAGGTCGTCAGCGTGCGTGACGCCAGCGAAGAAGAAGTTGCCCATGGCCACGTCCACGGCGAAGGTGGCCACCACCACTGATCCGGGTCGCCGCATAGGCGTCCGCAGGCACGGCGGCAGGAACCGCTGTCGTGCGGATCGAAAAGAAGAGCGCTCCGGTCGTTGCCGGGGCGTTTTTTCGTTAGGAGAGATGAGATGAGCGCATTCCACCAATTGGTGTTGCCAGGCCTGGGCAGCGAGGAGCTGCCGTTGGCGCAGTTCGGCGATCGGATCACGCTGGTGGTCAACGTCGCTTCGCAGTGCGGGCTGACCCCGCAGTACGCCGGCCTGGAGCGGCTGCAGCAGCAATACGCTGCCCGCGGCTTCAGCGTGCTGGGCGTGCCATGCAATCAGTTCGCTGCGCAGGAGCCGGGCAGCGATGAGGAAATCCGCTCGTTCTGCACACTCAACTATGGTGTGAGCTTTCCTCTGAGCGGCAAGCTCGAGGTGAACGGTCCGCAGCGCCATCCGCTGTATCGTTTGCTGGCTGGCGAAGGTGCCGATTTTCCGGGGGACATCACCTGGAACTTCGAGAAGTTCCTGGTGGGCAAGGACGGCCGTGTGCTGGCCCGTTTCTCACCGCGCACCACGCCCGACGACCCCGCCCTGATCCAGGCGATCGAAACAGCCCTGGCCTGATCTGCAGTTCTGCGACCGTACGCGCGGTCGCGTTCTCTTTCTTGAGTACTGAATATACCGGCCATGCTTGCCGTGGTTGCCGCTGAATAAGTGTCATGGATGATGCTGTGCCGGCGAGACGACCGGTCATATTCTCGCTGCATGACCAATCCAGCACGCAACGACAAGCGCGACCTGATCCTGTCCAAGGGTGCCCGGGTGATGACCCGCCGCGGCTATCACGGCACCGGTGTCCAGGAAATCGTCCAGGCGGCCGGTATTCCCAAGGGGTCGTTCTATCACTACTTCGCCAGCAAGGAAGACTTCGCCCTGCAGGCGCTGGACTATATCTATGCGCCCCGGCTGGAGCGCTATCAGGCGGCGCTGAGCAACTCAGCAGTCTCGCCCCGGCAGCGCATCCTCGACTACTACGCCGATCTCGTTGCGCACTTCGCCCGCCAGGAAAAGCCCGAATATCACTGCTTCATCGGCAGCCTCAGCTTCGAGATGGCCGAGCTGTGCCCGGCCATCGCCAAACGGCTCAGCGCGATACTGACGCAATCGGTCGAGTTGCTTACGGCCTGCCTCGAACAGGCGCGTGACGCTGGAGAGATCGCGGCCGATTGCGATTGCGATTGTGCAGTGCTGGCGGAATTCATAAGCAACGCCTGGGAAGGTGCGCTGCTGCGCATGAAAGTGAGCGGCAGCGTTGCGCCTTTGCAGATGTTTTTCCAGCAGCTCGAACGCCTGTTGGCGCCGGCTGCAATAACTTCGCCGGGGCATGAGCGCCCGGCTGCCTTGACCAATGCCACAGGAGTCGATCGATGACCGCCAGCGTACAAGCCTTGTTTCAGCCCTTTGAGTTGGGTGCTCTCCGTTTGCCGACCCGTGTGGTCATGGCGCCGATGACCCGTTCGTTCTCACCTAACGGCGTACCCACTGCCGATGTGGTCGAGTACTACCGCCGTCGTGCCGCCTCCGGGGTCGGGCTGATCATCACCGAGGGCACCACGGTCGGTCACGCCGCGGCGAACGGTTATCCCCATGTGCCGCGTTTCTACGGTGAAGATGCGCTGGCTGGCTGGAAGGCTGTGGTCGATGCAGTGCACGCCGCTGGCGGCAAGATCGTCCCGCAGCTCTGGCACGTCGGCAACGTGCGCCGCAAGGGCACCGAGCCGGAGCCGGAGGTCGTCGGTTACGGCCCGATGGAGAAGCAGAAGGACGGCCAGGTCGTCGTTCATGGCATGACCAAGCAAGACATCCAGGATGTGATCGAAGCATTCGCTCAGGCTGCCCGCGATGCTCAGGCGATCGGCATGGACGGCGTGGAAATCCACGGTGCCCACGGCTACCTCATTGACCAGTTCTTCTGGGAAGGCAGCAATCAGCGCACCGATGAGTACGGCGGCAGCCTGGCCAACCGCTCGCGCTTCGCCATCGAGCTGGTGCAGGCCGTACGCGCAGTGGTCGGCCCTGATTTCCCGATCATCTTCCGCTTCTCGCAGTGGAAGCAGCAGGACTACACGGCGTGCCTGGTGCAGTCGCCCGAAGAGCTCGGCGAGTTCCTGGCACCCTTGTCGGCGGCCGGCGTGGATATCTTCCATTGCTCGACGCGCCGTTTCTGGGAACCGGAGTTCGAAGGCTCCGATCTCAACCTGGCCGGTTGGACCCGCCAACTGACCGGCAAGCCGACCATCACCGTCGGCAGTGTCGGCTTGGATGGCGAATTCCTGCAGTTCATGGTCAAGACCGACAAGGTGGCGCAGCCGGCCAACATCGAGGGATTGCTGGAGCGTCTCAACAAGCAGGAGTTCGATCTGGTGGCGGTGGGGCGTGCGCTGATCTGCGATCCGGATTGGGCGGTTAAGGTGCGTGAAGGGCGGATGGAAGAGATTCTGCCGTTCAGTCGTGAGGCGTTGAAGACGCTGGCGTGAGTGAGGGCGGCAGCCAGGGTGATCTGGCTGCCGATTTCCCCTTACCCGGCAGCATCCGATCTCGCCAGGCCTTCACGCTGAGCTGTCAGCATGTGACGTGGTGCGGACGGAGAGACTCGAACTCTCACACTTTGCGGCGCTAGACCCTGACCGCCGAGTTCCGCGCCTGACGTCTACGCAGGTCGGTCCAGCTGCCGATTCGGCCCGCCTTCCCTTACCCAGAACAGCGTCGCTCCCGCGACGGCCGCCGGCATGATCAGCAGGTTCAGGACCGGCACCAGCAACGCCGCATAAGTCACCGCACCAAAGCTCAGGCTCTGCCAGCGTCGCTGGCGCAACCAGCCCATCATGTCCGCCCAGCTCAGCTTGTTGTTGTCCGCCGGGTAGTCGATGTATTGCACTGCCATCATCCACACGCCGAACAGCAGCCATAAAGGCGCGGCAACAAGGTTCAGCACGGGGATGAATGAAAGCACCAGCAACGCCAGCGCGCGCGGTGCGAAATAGCCCAGCTTGCGCAGCTCGCGGCCAATCGTGCGGGGCAGCATGGCCAGCAGCTCGGCCCAGCTGAAAGGCGGCGCTGCGTCTTCGCCGCGCACCACTACCTCGACCTTTTCCGCCAGAAAGCCGTTGAACGGTGCGGCGATGATGTTGGCCAGCATGGTGAAGCTGAAGAACACCATCAGTACCACCAGCACGACGAACAGCGGCCAGAGGATGTATTCGAGAAAGGCGAGCCAGGTCGGCAGGTTGGGCATGAAGGTGTCGACCCAGCCGCTGAACTGGCCGACCGCGAACCAGATCAGGCCGAAGAACAGCAGCACGTTCACCGTCAGCGGCAGGATCACGAACAGACGCAGCCCCGGGCTGAGCACCAGGCGCAGGCCTTCGCGAAGGTATTGCGGGCCGGAGAGGGCGGATACGGGCATTGGCGTCTCCTGAAAAAGGGCAGGGTTTCGTCGAGAGGGGCGTAGCGCAGCGGGATAGTCGATGACTATGGGTTGTATGCAGAACCTGAATTATCCACGGCCTTGGCGGATAGCTAAGGTGGCGCTCAACGGTTTTCGGGTCATCCGCTCCTTCAGCCTTCCCCAAGTGCTTGGGATGACCCTTTTTATTCCCATTGAGCCGGCATAGCCGGCTCGATCCGTCGAAAGGATGCGCGTTACTTGCGCTTGAGCGGTTGGGTGTCGAAACGCACGCCCGGCAGGCCGGTTTCCATGAGCGCGCGAATGTTGCGGTGGTCGCTGCCGTTCGGGTCGGCCAGGACCGCCTGATAGTGCTCGCCGAACGCAAGCAGCGCTTCTTCCCTCGTGAAGTCTTCAAGCAATGCGAGGCCCAGCGTCTTGCAGGAACCTTCGTTCTCGCCGGCAGCGTTCTCCAGTGTGCCGTTGACGAAGCGGCTCGGCTGGTAGTCGTAAGCGCCCTCGATGAAGGCAAGCGTTTCGCTGAATGCGTGGTTGCGATTGCGCAGGCTGGCGCGGAAGTCCTTCAGGTCGTTCATTCTTTCTGGGCCTTGTCGAAAGCGACCTGCTGCTCGGCAGACGCTTCCTTCTGATAGCGTTTTTTCCACTCGCTGTACGGCATTCCGTACACCTCTTCGCGGGCCTGGTCGATGCTGAGTTCGACGTCCAGATCGTCTGCGGCGGCCTTGTACCATTTCGACAGGCAGTTGCGACAGAAACCGGCGAGGTTCATCAGGTCGATGTTCTGGGCATCGGGACGGGTGCGCAGGTGCTGGACCAGGCGGCGGAAGGCTGCGGCTTCCAGTTCGGTGCGTTCTTGATCGTTCATCTCGTGGGTCTCGGCGTTGGCTGAGGTCGGCCGGATCATAACCTTGCGTCAGTGAGCCGGCCAGCCTTGCGCAGGGTCAATCCCGATGCGCAGCCAGGGTGATCGATACGGACTCGGCGAAGCGCAGCGCGTGGGGTTTGTCGACTTCCACTTCGGCGTAGCGCACCTGCGGGTAGCGCATGACCAGGTCGAGAATTTCCTGGGTCAGCCGCTCGAGCAGGGCGAAGCGGTTGTCTTCGACGTGCTGGATGATCGCCTTGGTGATGGTGCGGTAGTTCAGCGCCTGTTCGATGTCGTTTTCGCGCACCGCTTCCGCAGCGGGGTAGAGCATCGTCAGGTTGATCAGCACGTCCTGGCGATTGAGGATTTCCTCTTCCTTGATGCCGATGTAGGTGCGCAGCCGCAGGTCCTTGACGCGGATGCGGGCCATCGCGGGTTCCAGTCGGGGCATGGGGACTCCTTGCAGTCTTCAGATCAGGTGGCGGCCGCCGTTCACGGTCAGTGTGGTGCCGGTGACATAAGGGTTGTCGAGCAGGTAGCGCAGACTCTGGTAGATCACCTCGGCACCGGGTTCGATGCCCAGCGCGGATTTGGCCAGCGCCTTGCGGCGATATTCGGCGTCGTCGTCCGGGTTGAACTGGATCAGCGCCGGGGCGATGCCATTGACCTTGATCGCCGGCGCCAGGCTGGCGGCGAAAGATAGTGTCAGGTTGTCCAGGCCCGCTTTGCTCGCAGCATAGGCGATGTGCTTCTTGCTGCCCTTGCGGGTCACGTCGTCGCCGATGTGGACGATGTCCGCCGGCCCGCCGTGGCGCAGCAGTTCGGCGCAGTGCAGGTTGATCAGGTAGGGCGCGAGCATATGCACCTGGAACAGCTGGCGGAACGCCTCGGCTTCCTGCCCGGGGGTATCCGGGCGCCATTCGGAGGCGTTGTGCACGATGGCCCGCAGGCAGTCGGTCTGCTGCTTGAGAGCGCTGATAAAGGTGGTGATGCCGGTTTCGTCGCTGAAGTCTGCCTGCAACGCCTGTGCGCCCAAGGCGCGAAGCCGGTCGATGCTGTCGCGTTCGCGACGGTAGGTAACGATGACCGGAAAGCCGTCTTCCAGCAGTCGCTCGGCACAATGCAGCCCGATCCGCTGGCTGGCTCCGGTGATGAGAATCGGGGCCTGATGCATGAAAATCCACTGCCTGTAATGGGCGGACCGCCCACAGGTTGAGGCGGTCGCTACAGGCGTGGCAGCTTACACCAGATCGGCCGGCAGCTCTGGCTGCAAATCTGGGTGCAGGCGCTGATGCTGGCGATAGAGGAAGGAGCGGATCCGCTCGGCGTCCTTTTCCTGCGTGAATTCGACTTCGTAGGCGGCCCGCCCGCCGGTCAGCTCGCGAACGCGATGGGCATCGATTTCCAGCGGGCCGTCGTCGGGCAGCGCCAGGCGCAGGTGGAAGTGCTTGGGCGGCTTGCGGTGTCCGCCGGCATCCACCAGCAGGCCGTGCGGAGACAGCTCGTGCACGCTGAGCGAACTTTCACCACCATCGTTTTCCAGCAGAGGCAGCGGCTGGTCCAGGTGCAGGCGCCAGGCACGCGTGGTTGGCCCGCGCTCGTAGATCACCGGAGGTGCCAGCTGCAGGTCGAGGCTGTGTAGTTCGTCTTCCCTGAGCTGCAGCGGAAAGGACATGCGGAAATCCTCGAACTCCGCCTGCAACGACAGATTGGCGCGAGCGGCCAGCTGCAGCAGCAATTCGTTGGATTGCGCGCCGCCGTCGATCCGAAAGCCTGTCGTGCGCTCAGCGCTGGTGCTGCCGTTGCGCTGCATCAACTTGCGGATGAAGGTCAGTTCGTCTTTGCTGAGAATCGTCTCTTCCGCCATGCGGATACCTCGGAGGGACAGTGCCCTCCACGTTTGGCGTCGCGCGGTGGGGCCGCTACGCGCCTGCAACCGGTATGGTCGCGGTGGGGCAATCGGCCCTATGACAAATGGGCTCGACAGTGGTTCCGCAGGCTGCACATTTTCTGGATGAGTGGCTTCGCCTGAGCAGGGTGTGCCGACCAGACTTGGCGATTGCGGCATAATGCGCAGCTTTGATTGCCTCGGAGCGCACATGAAAGTCGCCATTCTTTCCGGGAGCGTCTACGGCACCGCCGAAGATGTCGCCCGTCACGCCGAACACCAGCTGAAAGCCGCCGGTTTCGAAACCTGGCACGATCCCCGCGCCCAGCTGCCGCAGATTCTAGAGTTCGCACCCGAAGCGCTGCTGATCGTGACCTCGACCACCGGCATGGGTGAGCTGCCGGACAGCTTCATTCCGTTGTACTCGGCAATTCGCGATCAGTTTCCCGCCTGGAGCGGTTTGCCCGGAGGCGTCATCGCCCTTGGCGATGCCAGCTACGGCGACACTTTCTGTGGTGGCGGCGAGCTGATTCGTGAGCTCTATGCCGAGCTCGGCGTGCGGGAAGTCGTGGCGATGCTGCGCCTCGATGCCAGCGAGACGGTGACGCCGGAAAGCGACGCCGAACCGTGGCTGGAAACCTTCGCGGCGGCCTTGCGTGCCTGAGTGGCTCGCCGGGTCAGCGGCCTGGCTGCAAGGGCAACTGCCGGGCCAATAGCGGCTGGCTAGAATCCAGGGCATCTTCACGACAATAACAAGAGGTGCCCTCGATGACTGCGTTGCACGCTTTGCCTTCTTTGGAAACCCAAGTGAGCCCCGCCGAATGGCAGGCGCGGGTCGATCTGGCGGCCTGTTACCGACTGGTCGCGCTGCATGGCTGGGATGACCTGATCTTCACGCACATCTCGGCCAAGATTCCCGAAGCCGATCACTTTCTGATCAACCCATACGGGCTGATGTTTCACGAAATCACCGCGTCCAGCCTGGTGAAAGTCGATCTGGCCGGCAACAAAGTGACGGACAGCCCGTACGAGATCAATCCCGCTGGGTACACCATTCACAGCGCCGTGCATGAGGTTCGCCACGACGTCGCCTGCGTCATGCACACACATACCGCCGCCGGGGTAGCGGTCTCGGCCCAGCGTCAGGGCGTGCTACCGATCAGCCAGCAGTCACTGTTCGTGCTGGCCAGCCTTTCGACGCACGGCTATGAGGGTGTGGCGCTGAATCACGACGAGAAAGCGCGTCTGCAGGCTGATCTCGGCGAAACCGCTTTCATGCTGCTGCACAACCACGGTCTGCTGACCTGCGGCAGCAGCATCGCTGATACCTTTCTGATGATGTTCATCTTCCAGCGCGCCTGTGAAATCCAGGTCATGGCGCAGGCCGGTGGCAGCGAGCTGATCGCCATTCCGGAGCAGATACTGGCCGGAGCCAAAGCCATGGCGGCGGGCGTGACCCGCACTCGCTCGGGCATGGGCGGTGCGCTGGCGTGGCCCGCGCTGCTGCGCAAGCTGGATGCGCAAAGCCCGGGCTATGCGCAGTAATACGGGGCGTTCGCGCTACATCGCCGCCTTGGCGAACTGCTGCAGCTGCGGATAGAAGTGGCGGAAGTCCTCGAGCAGCGGGTCGTACAGCTGCTCCAGCTCTTCCAGCCCGCCGGCCAGGCCTTCCGGCCGGCTCAGGCGGCGGCCCATGTTCGCCAGCACCCTGCCCAGTACCTCGAATTCACGGTAACTACCGAGCCAGTCGTGTGCCGCCATGTGCGGTGCGATCACGGCGAGCTTGCCAGGCAGCGCGGGCTCATTGGCCAGCGCTCGGTAGGCGCGCCGGGTGAACTGGTCCAGCGGCTCGCCGGAGTAGTCCGCCCAGTTCGCAGCCAGGCAATG
Organism: Stutzerimonas kunmingensis; assembly: GCF_900114065.1. Taxonomy (GTDB): domain Bacteria; phylum Pseudomonadota; class Gammaproteobacteria; order Pseudomonadales; family Pseudomonadaceae; genus Stutzerimonas; species Stutzerimonas kunmingensis. The sequence goes on along the minus strand of NZ_FORS01000001.1, from coordinate 538,145 downwards.
ATCGAAGAACAGGTCCAGCAGTATCCCGGCGTAGCGGCGACGCTCGCTGGGAAAGCGCGCTTTGGCCTGCAGCACCAGCGGATGGCTGTCGGTGAAGGCATCGATCTGCCGATGCAGACGGATGCCTGCTTCGATCTGCGCCGGCAGGCGGCCCTGCAGCGGGCCTTTGACGAAGTCCCCGTAAAGGCTGCCGAGCATGTCCGCCGGGCCGGGGCCGCCAAGATGAAGATGAGCGAGATAGTTCATGGGCGAAGCTTAGCGCAGCCTCGACAGGAGGTCGCTATGCGGCCTCGCGCGCGGGCTCCTGCGCCTCCCCAGACAGTGCCCGTTCGATGGCCCGCTGTGCTTGCTCGGCAAGAGCCCTGCGACTGAGTGAGGCAACGGGTATCGGCGCCAGCAGCTGGATTTCTACTTCTGCCACGTCGCTGGCCAACAGCCTGCGCAGGTGCGCGGGCAGTTCGTCGTCGCCAATGAAGGGGGCGACGGTATCGGGCTTGTCGTTGCGCAGATAGCGGATCGCCACGGGTTGAACAGCGCAGCCGGCCTCTATCGCACAGGCTAACAGTCGGGGGTGGAAGGTGCGCACGCTGCTGCCGTCGGTCGAGGTGCCCTCAGGGAAAATCAGCAGGTGGCGGCCCTGGATGAGGTGGCTGGCCAGCTGTTGGTTGATCTGCGCGGCATCGCCGGCGCCGCGGCGGATGAACAGCGTGCCAGCCTGGCGTGCCAGCCAGCCCAGCACGGGCCATTGTGCGACCTCGGCCTTGGCCAGGAACGACAGCGGCCGCAGCATTCCCAGCAACGGGATATCGCACCAGGACACGTGGTTGGCGACCCACAGCATCGGCTGAGCTGGTAGCTGACCGATGATGTGTACGCGATAGGGCAGCGCGGAGGCCAGGCGGACCATGAACCAGCGGGTCAGCTGTTGTCTGAGTTGCAGCGATAGGCGTAGCGCGAGGCGGTCGCCGAGACCCAGCGCGGTCGCCAACAGCAACCCCAGCAGGATCACCGCAGAGACCCGCAGCAGGCGCCAGTACAGGCGCAACCGCGACATCTATACCGCCGCCTTGAAGTGGCGAGCGTAGCGCGGGCACAGCTCCTCGCGCTTGAGCAGGATGAAGATATCGGCAACCTGGAAATCCGGGTCCCAGCAGGGTTCGCCACAGATCTTCGCGCCGAGGCGCATATAGGCCTTGAGCAGCGGCGGGAGCTGGGCAGTGACGTTGTCCGGCAACTCCAGTTCGGGAAGTGGCGTTCGCGGCTCGGCGTGCAGCAGTTCGGTGCTCAGGTGACTGTCGCGCAGTCGCTGCATGATCGCGCGGGCCTGGATGCCGCCGTCGCGCATCGGGATGCTCGCGCACCCCATCAGGTAGCGATAGCCACCCTGGTTGAGCACCTCGGCCAGTTCGCTCCACAGCACCGCGATGGTCGCGCCATTGCGATAAGCCGGCGCCACGCAGGTACGGCCGATCTCCAGCACCGGTTCGTTGATGTCCGCCAGGCCGTGCAGCGCAAACTCTCCTTCGCTGTAGAAGCGCCCGAGCTGCTTGGCGGTGAGGTGGTCGAGCAGGCGGGTGGTGGCGACCAGCTCACCGGTCGCGAGATCGCGCACGCCGATATGCCGGCAGTGGATATCAAAGTCATCCATGTCCAGCCCGAACTCGGCACCATTGAGCTGGGCATCGAACTCGCTGCTGAACACCCGATATCGCAGGGCCTGGGCTTCGCGCAGTGCGCATTCGCCTTGCAGGCGTTCGGCTCGAAGTTGACGCGTGCTGCGTGGATCGACGATGGCATTCATGCTCTGTCTCCTTGTCCGCCGGGGTAGTGGCGGGTTGGCGATGCAGCGCGAGCGTCTGGTTGTTATCGTTGGGCTCGCTGGTTTGGCGTGATCAGGCTAGGAGCAGGGCGTGTCGCCACTGTGACGTTCGGATGATGGTTGGATGACGGCGCGAGCCAGTGGCCGGTAATGGCAGAACCTTTGGAGATGAAGATGCCCTGGAAACGATTGATCGGGCCGCTGCAGCCAGTGGCCGAGCCCTCCGGGCTGCGCTACTGGTATCGGGCCGTGTGCGACGGTGCTCCGAGTGCGGACTCGTTCAGTCAGGCGGTTTACGGCGGCCGGCTGGCGACCACGCCGGGGCTGGCCTTTCTCGCGGGATACCAGGCAGCCCTGCGGGCGCTCTGGCCGGATGCGCCGCCCGGGCTTGGCGCGCTATGCACGACGGAGCGGCGCAAGTTGCGGCCGGCCGACATGGCGACGCGTTGCGAGAACGGCCAGCTCACTGGCAGCAAGGATTTCGTGACGGCGGGCGACGCGGCGCAATGGCTGCTGGTTTCGGCCCGGGAGGAGGGCGCCGGCGAGTCGCCTCGCCTCGGACTGTTCGTCGTGGAGCCGTCCGGTGCCGGCGTGTCATTGGTGGCCGGGCCGGATCTGCCGATCGTGCCGGATATCGCGCATGGCAGACTGAGCCTCGAGCAGGCTGTTGGGAGACGCTTGCCTGGTGACGGCTGGAGCGAGTACGTCAAACCGTTTCGCAGCCACGAAGATCTTCATGTGCTGGCGGCGCTGACCGCCTGGCTCTACGGTGTGGCGCTGCTTGAGCAGTGGCCGCGCGCGCTGGCACTGCGTCTGCTTGGCGTTCTTGCGGCTGCGGCAGAGGTTGCGCAGCGGCCAGCCCATGAGCCTGCCACTCATCTGCTGCTGGCCGCGTTGCTCGAGCAGTTCGCTGCGCTGCAACCTGAGGTGGACAGGGCGCTGGCGGATTCGCAGGGCTCCCGGGGCGCATTGTGGCGGCGTGATCGCGCAGTGCTGGGCTTGGCGCGCGATGCCCAGGCGCGCCGTCTGGAACAGGCGCTTGCCGCGCTCGGGCTCGAATCTTCAGTAGGCAGTTGAAGGCAGGGCGCGCGCTGGCGAGTAGCTGGGAACTCTGCCCAGGCGAGTCGGGCCTATAGAGGATCGTATTTCACGGCGGCACTTCCGCTGCGGCGGTCTGACCTGCTGCCTTGCCTTGCTCGAACGCCTGGGTAAGCTAGCCAACTGCTCGTTCAGCACCGCCATGTGCAGAGGGGCGGTATCGAGGCCGCAGCCCTTGGATGCCGTCCGGAAAAAGGGATTTCATGTCATTTCGTTGCTCATCCGCTTCGTCGCTGTGCCTGACGTCATCTGGCTCTACGCGGGGTGCCGCCCTGTGATGCTGGCTGGAGCGGTGTTCCCCTGGCGCAGCGACAATCAGTTCCGCCTGCTGATAGACGGGCCGGGGTTCTTTCCGCCCATGCTTGATGCCATCGAGCGCGCCGAGCGCCGGGTCGATCTCGAGCTCTATCTGGTGGAGGACGGCGCTTGTCTCGACCGCCTGCTGGAGCCTCTGCTGCGTGCGACGGCACGCGGCGTTCGGGTGCGCTGCCTGTTCGATGGTTTCGGCTGCCTGAAGATGAGCCAGGCCAATCGTGACCGGATGACCGCCGCCGGCGTCGAGCTGCGTCTCTATAACCCGCTTTCGCTCCGCCTGAGGCTGCGCAATCTGCATCGTGACCACCGCAAGCTGCTGCTGGTCGACGGCTGCATCGGTTACGTCGGCGGCACCGGTGTCACCGACGAATTCTGGCGTCCTGATCAGCCCGACGTGCATTGGCATGAGGTGATGGTCGAGATGACCGGCCCGCTGCTGCAGGACTGGCAGGACCTGTTCGACACCCAGTGGGTGCATTGCCTGAAGCGGCGCATCTGGCAGCTGCCCCTGCCCAGCGGTGCGCCGCGCATTCCAGTGCTGCCCAGTGGCTCGGGGCTAGGGCGCGTCGCCTATGCGGCGGCGCGTCAGCACCGCGACATACTGCACAGCCTGTTGCGCAACCTGCGGCGCGCGCAGACGCGCATCTGGCTGGCGACACCGTATTTCCTGCCTACCGGCAAGGTGCGCCGGGCACTGATCCGGGCGGCGCGTCGCGGGGTGGACGTGCGCCTGCTGCTGACCAGTCGCAATACCGATCACCCGCCGGTGCGCTACGCTGGGCAGCGTTTCTATCCACGGCTGCTGCGTGCCGGCGTGCGAATCCATGAATATCAGCCACACTTTTCCCACCTGAAAATGGTGCTGGTTGACGACTGGGTCAGCGTCGGCTCTTGCAACTTCGATCACTGGAACCTGCGCTGGAATCTGGAAGCCAATCTCGAGGCCATCGACGCTGCGTTGAGTGCCCAGGTGCAGGCATGCTTCGAGCGCGATTTTCAGGACAGTATCGAAATCGACATTAAAAGCTGGTACGCCAGACCGCTGCACCTGCGCCTCTACCAGCGCATGTGGGGCTGGCTGGACCGGCTGCTGGTAAACATCTTCAACCGCGGTGGCTGAAGCCGCCGCGTCACGGAGCAATGCTCCAAACCCGCGCGAAGAGGACGATCCAATGGCGGCGAAGAACATTTTGATGCTGGTGGGTGATTACGCCGAAGACTACGAGACCATGGTGCCTTTCCAGGCCCTGCAGATGGTTGGCCATCGCGTGCATGCCGTGTGCCCGGACAAGAAGGCCGGCGACAGCGTGCGCACCGCGATTCACGATTTCGAGGGCGACCAGACCTATAGCGAGAAGCCGGGGCACAACTTTGCGCTGAACTTCGACTTCGCCGACGTGCGGGCCGAAGACTACGATGCCCTGGTCATTCCCGGTGGCCGGGCGCCGGAATATCTGCGCCTGAACGAGCAGGTGCTGGCGCTGGTGCGTGCGTTCGATGAGGCCAGGAAGCCAATCGCCGCCGTTTGTCACGGCGCCCAGCTGCTGGCCGCCGCGGGCGTGCTCAAGGGGCGTGCCTGCAGTGCCTATCCGGCCTGTGCACCCGAGGTGAAGCTGGCCGGTGGCGAGTACGTGGACATAGCCGTGGATCAGGCGCATACCGATGGCAACCTGGTCAGCGCTCCGGCATGGCCCGCACATCCGGCGTGGCTGGCGGCATTCCTCGAGGTGCTCGGGACTCGCTTCAACCTGTAAGATGCAGACCGTCACCCAAGCCCGCCCCGCAGACCGCGCGGCGGGTTTTTTCATCCGTGAGGCTATGCCCTCGTGTTCGTGAGTGCCCCATGACTCAAGCAAAAGACCCCCTTCATGGCGTGACGCTGGAGGCCATCCTGGTCCAGCTGCATGCTCGCTTCGGTTGGGACGGCCTTGCCGAGCGCGTCGATGTCCGCTGTTTCAGCAATGAGCCGAGCATCAAGTCCAGCCTGAAATTCCTGCGCAAGACGCCCTGGGCCAGGGCGAAAGTCGAAGCGCTGTACATCGAAGAACAAAGCGCCGGTCGCTAGTCCGCTCACTAGCGGCACTCCTGGCGATGCCGTTCGGCAAATACTTACCGTCCCCGCTCAAGTTCGCTTTGCGCCGTCCGACTCTTGTAACGATTGATTCGTCGTGACTGATGAGTCGCTTTTTTCAGCAGGTCGCTGGCAGGGAGTTCAGGCGATGAGAAACAACGGGCCGGTAAGCAACACCGAACGAACCTTTCCGGCGCATCAGCGGCTGATTTCGGCGACGGATACCCAGGGCAAGATCCTTTATTGCAACGACGAATTCGTCGCCATCAGTGGCTACTCACGAGCCGAGCTGATGGGCAGCGACCACAACCTGGTCCGCCACCCGGACATGCCGCCGGCCGTGTTCGAGGTGATGTGGCGCTACCTGAAGGCCGGCAAAAGCTGGATGGGGGTGGTCAAGAACCGCTGCAAGAACGGCGATTTCTACTGGGTCAGCGCCTACGTCACGCCTGTTTTCGACGATGGCAAGCTGACCGGCTTCGCGTCGGTGCGGGTCAAGCCGACAGCCGAGCAGGTCGCCCAGGCGACGGCGCTGTACGAGCGCCTGCGTACCGGTCGGCCGGCGGTTTCGTTGAGCCGGCGCGCGCAGGGTTGGGCGCGTGCACTGGCGATGCCGATGGGCGCCGCGGTGCTGGCGGCCGGTGGAATCTTCTGGCTGCCGCCGGCAGTGGAAGCGCTCGTCGTGCTCGGTCTGTTCTTCGTGCTCGGGCTCAGCTGTCACTTCGCTGCGGAACGCCAGTTGCTGAGCATCCTGCAGCGCGTACCCGAAGCCTTCACCGATCCGGTGGTCGCCCTGACCTACACCCGGCGGCATGGCAATGCGGCGCGGCTGGAGATGGCTCTGGTCAGTGAAGACGCGCGGTTGCGGACGGCGTTGACGCGTCTGTCCGATCTGGCCGTGCAGGTCGCCGGTGCATCGGCGGAAACCTATTCGCTGGCCAGCCAGACCGAAAACGAGCTGCGCCAGCAGCGCGGCGAGACGGACATGACGGCCACCGCGGTGACGCAGATGACCGCATCGATCAGTGAGGTCGCCGGGCACGTGCAGCACACGGCAGAGGAGGCGAGGACGGCGAACGCGCTGGCAGACGACGGTGACCGGGTCGCAGCGAGTTCCCGCGAGGCGATGGAAATGCTGGCGGCGACCGTCACCAACATCGGCAACGTGGTCAACGAGCTGGCTGGCGAAACCCAGCAGATCGTATCCGCTGCCGGCATGATCCAGAGCATCGCCGACCAGACCAACCTGCTGGCGCTGAATGCTGCCATCGAGGCCGCACGTGCTGGCGAGCAGGGCAGGGGCTTTGCCGTGGTCGCCGACGAGGTGCGTGCGTTGGCGAGCAAGACGCGGGAGTCGACGCAGCAGATCCAGGCCATCATCCAGTCGCTCACCAGCAAGGCGGATGAGGCCGTGACAATCGCACAGCTGGGTGACAAGGAGGCGGCCCAGGGGTTGGCCCAGGTCGTCGAGGCGCAGCAGGCGTTGCAGGGCATTCGCGATGCGGTCGGGCGTATTGCCGGGATGAGCCAGCAGATGGCTGCCGCTGCCGAGGAGCAGGCGCATGTGGCCGAAGACATTGCTCGTCAGGTCACCCGTATTGCCGTCACGACTGACAGCAATGTCAGCAAGGCCGACCTGACCATGCAGCGCGGTCGCGACCTGGAATGCGCAGCGCACGGGCTGCGGGCACTGGTCGAACGCTTCAACCGCTGATTGCCGGGCAATAAAAAGCCCGGCATCGAGCCGGGCTTTTTATTGGCGTGTCGCTTATTGCACCTCGACCGCCAGGCTGTCGGCGATCTTCTGCTGCCAGATCGCCGGGCCGGTGATGTGCACCGACTCGCCGTTGGTGTCGACGGCGACGGTGACCGGCATGTCCTTCACTTCGAACTCGTAGATCGCTTCCATGCCCAGCTCGGCGAAGGCCAGCACCTTGGACTTCTTGATCGCCTGGGCGACCAGGTAAGCCGCGCCGCCAACCGCCATCAGGTAGACGGCCTTGTTGTCCTTGATCGCTTCGATGGCGATCGGGCCACGCTCGGACTTGCCGATCATGCCCAGCAGACCAGTGCTCTCGAGAATCTGACGGGTGAACTTGTCCATGCGCGTCGCGGTGGTCGGGCCAGCCGGGCCAACCACTTCGTCACCGACCGGATCGACCGGGCCGACGTAGTAGATGAAACGGCCCTTGAGGTCGACCGGCAGCTCTTCGCCCTTGTTCAGCATGTCGACCATGCGCTTGTGCGCGGCGTCGCGGCCGGTAAGCATCTTGCCGTTGAGCAGGACGGTCTCGCCCGGCTTCCAGCTCTGCACTTCTTCCGGCGTGATGGTGTCGAGGTTGACACGGCGCGCGCTCGGGCCGGCTTCCCAGACGATCTCGGGGTAGGCATCCAGCGGCGGCGGGGTCAGTTCGGCCGGGCCGGAGCCGTCGAGCACGAAGTGTGCGTGGCGGGTGGCGGCGCAGTTGGGGATCATGCACACCGGCAGCGAGGCGGCGTGGGTCGGGTAATCCATGATCTTCACGTCGAGCACGGTGGTCAGGCCGCCGAGGCCCTGGGCGCCGATGCCCAGCTGGTTGACCTTCTCGAACAGCTCAAGACGCAGCTCTTCGATGCGGTTCTGCGGGCCACGGGCCTTCAGCTCATGGATGTCGATGGATTCCATCAGGACTTCCTTGGCCATCACTGCGGCTTTCTCGGCGGTGCCGCCGATGCCGATGCCGAGCATACCCGGCGGGCACCAGCCGGCGCCCATGGTCGGCACGGTCTTCAGTACCCAGTCGACGATCGAGTCGGAGGGGTTGAGCATGGCCATCTTCGACTTGTTTTCCGAGCCACCGCCTTTGGCGGCCACATCCACCTCGACTTTGTCACCTGGGACGATGGAGTAATGAATGACAGCTGGCGTATTGTCCTTAGTGTTCTTGCGGGAACCTGCCGGGTCGGCCAGGATCGAAGCACGCAGGACGTTTTCCGGCAGGTTGTAGGCGCGGCGCACACCCTCATTGATCATGTCGTCCAGGCTCATGGTCGCGCCGTCCCAGCGCACGTCCATACCGACGCGGATGAACACGGTGACGATACCGGTGTCCTGACAGATCGGGCGATGACCGGTGGCGCACATGCGCGAGTTGATCAGGATCTGCGCCATGGAGTCGCGGGCAGCCGGGGATTCTTCACGCAGGTAGGCTTCGTGCATCGCCTGGATGAAATCCACGGGGTGGTAGTAAGAAATGAACTGCAAAGCGTCAGCGACGCTTTGAATCAGGTCGTCTTGCTTGATCACGGTCATGCAGCGCGTCCTCATACGGGGCGATAAGAGGCGCGTCGGGGATGGCAGTCGACGCGCCGCGAAAAAATGCGGCGCAGTATAACGCGTCAGGCTGCGCGGTACACGGATGGACCAGGAGCGATGGGAATGCTGGCTAGGATTTTGTTTTCGGTAAGCGTAGAGTGCGGCAAATTGCCACAGCGGGAAGGATCCCTATGAGTGCGATGCGTGACGAGACCGATATGCGTGCATTGCAGCAGTTGGTTACGCGGCGATTCGCACTGGCCTCCGTGACCTACGGTCTGGGCCTGGTGCTGACCTGGGTGGCGGTGGCGGGGGGCTTCTACCAGGCCTCGGTGGCCAGCGCCGTGGCGCAGTCGGCATTGATTGTGGTCAGTCAGCTGCTGTTCTTCTGGCTGTTTCACCGAGGCGTCAACCTGCGTTCCAAGGATCCCAGCCTGACTGAGCCGCAGGTCCTGGTGGGGCTGCTGTGGCTGACGACCTTTCTGTTCAACCTCGGCAGCGCTCGTGGCTCGCTGCTGGTGCTCTATCTGCTGGTGCTGATGTTTGCCGTCTTTCTGCCGCCGAAGGTGTTCATTCGCTACGCCGCACTGGCTTTCGTCAGCTTCGTCAGCATGGCTGCGCTTGATTACTATCTGCAGCGGCCGATCGAGACCGATGTGTTCCTGCTGCAGGCCAGCGTGCTGCTGGTAACGCTGATCTGGATGTGTCTGTTCGCCGGCCACGTGTATCGCTTGCGCCAGCGCATGCGCCAGCGGCGTTTCGCGTTGCAGGCACATCAGGACACCCTGCGCGGAATGATGCGTCAACTGGAGGATCTGGCTTCTACCGACGAGTTGACGGGCCTATACAACCGGCGGCGCTTCCTGCGCATCGCCGAGGGCGACCTGAACCGGCTGCGCAAGGGGCATCAATCGGGGCTGGCGCTCATCGATCTGGACCACTTCAAACGCATCAACGATATCCACGGCCATGCCACCGGAGACCGCGTGCTGCAGGCCTTTGCCAGCGTGGCGCGCTCCTGTCTGCGTGATGACGACGTGCTGGCCCGTTATGGCGGCGAGGAGTTCGTGTTACTGCTGCCCAATACCGACGCCGAGCAGTTCACTGCGTGCTGTGAGCGCCTGCGAGAGGCTTTTGCCAACGCCGAGCCGGAAGACGCCAATATCGAAGCCGGACATCTCAGCCTGTCGATCGGCCTGACCCTGCTGAACGCCGGAGATGATCTGGATGCAGCGCTACAGCGTGCCGACGAAGCGCTTTATCGAGCCAAGCGCGGTGGTCGCAATCGTTGCGAACCCGCCTGGGTCACCGCCGATGCCTGAGTTGCATTGCGCCGGCAAGCGCTGGTCGGTCGCGCGCGCTACCAACCTGCTTGATGCCCTGATCGCTGCCGGCTTGCCCGTACCCTACAGTTGCCGCGCCGGCAGCTGCCACGCCTGCCTGGTGCGCTGTGTCGACGGAGCACCGCGCGATCTGCAACCCGACCTGCTGCGGCCCGAGCAGCATGCGGCCGGCTGGCGACTGGCCTGTCAGTGCCGTGTCGAGGAGGATTTCGGTGTAGAAGTCTTCGATCCCCGCCGCGACGGGCTGCCCGCTCAGGTGCAAAGCGCCGAGTGGCTGTGCGACAGCGTGCTGCGCCTGCGTCTGCTGCCGGAGCGGCCGCTGCGCTATCGTGCAGGTCAGCACCTGTTGCTGTGGACCGGTGCTGGCATCGCTAGGCCGTATTCGCTGGCCAGCCTTCCCGGCGACGATCCCTGGCTGGAGTTTCATCTCGATTGCTCCAGGCCGGGGGCGTTCTGCGATGCCGCGCGGCAGCTGCGCGCGGGCGACACGCTGCGGCTGGGCGACCTGCACGGTGGTGCATTGCATTACGAGCCGGAGTGGTCCGAGCGCTCTTTATTGCTGCTGGCTTCGGGAACCGGGTTGGCCCCTTTGTTCAGCCTGTTGCGCGAGAGCCTGCGCCAGGGCCATGCCGGGACGATCAGGCTGGTGCACTTTTGCCGTGACGAGCACTACCTGCGCGGGCCGTTGCAGGAGTTGGCGGACAGGCACGAGAACCTGGAGCTGCGATGGGTCGATGCGCAACAGCGTGACAGCATGCTTTCGACGCTACGACCAACGTCGCGGCGGGACATCGCGCTGCTCTGCGGCGGTTCGGCGTTCGTCGACGCCTGCGCCAGGCGCCTGTTTCTCGCGGGCCTGCCGCGTGGACAGATATTCAGCGACGCTTTCGTCAGCGCGACTCAGCCGCGGTAGTTGGCTCCCCGTTCGATCCCGCAGACAGCACGAGGCCGGCTAAAGAGCCGGCCTCGTGTGATTCCCTGCCAACCTTACTGATCGCCGACGCGCAGGATCTTCATCGTGTTGGTACCGCCTGTGCTGTCGTGGTAGCTGTCGCCCTTGGTCAGGATCACCCAGTCACCGGGCTGCACGATGTTGCGCTTGAGCAGCTCCTCGACTGCCATCTGGCTGACCTTTTCTGCAGGTAGCGCAGCCGGATCGAATGGGATGGTCTGCACGCCGCGGAACAGCGCGACCCGTGCCTGGGTTTCGCGGTGCGGCGAGAAGGCGAAGATCGGCACCGAAGACCGGATGCGCGACATGATCAGCGGTGTATAGCCGCTTTCGGTCAGGGCGATGATGGCCTTGACCCCCGGGAAGTGGTTGGCGGTGTACATCGCAGCGAGCGCGGCACTCTCGTCGCAGCGCTCGAACTGCTGGCCGAGGCGGTGTCCGGACTTGGTGCTGGTCGGGTGCTTCTCCGCGCCGCAGCACACACGGGCCATGGCCTTGATCGCTTCGATCGGGTATTCGCCGGCGGCGCTTTCGGCCGAGAGCATCACCGCATCGGTGTAGTCCAGCACGGCGTTGGCTACATCGGATACCTCGGCGCGGGTCGGCATCGGGCTGTGGATCATCGACTCCATCATCTGCGTCGCGGTGATCACCACCTTGTTGTGGCGGCGGGCGTGCAGAATGATCTTCTTCTGAATGCCGACCAGCTCGGCATCGCCAACTTCCACGCCGAGATCGCCGCGCGCCACCATCACACCGTCGCTGGCGCGGATCAGGCCATCCAGCGCCTCATCGTCGGCGACCGCTTCGGCCCGCTCGATCTTGGCGATCAGCCAGGCGTCGGAGCCAGCTTCGTCGCGCAGGCGGCGGGCCAGGTCCATGTCAGCGGCATCACGAGGGAAGGAAACTGCCAGGTAGTCCAGCTGCAGGTCGGCGGCCAACTTGATGTCGGCCTTGTCCTTGTTGGTCAGCGCCGGCGCCGTCAGGCCGCCGCCACGGCGGTTGATGCCCTTGTTGTCCGACAGCGGGCCACCGATCAGCACGGTGCAGTGCAGTTCGTCCGCGGTGGCGTTGTCGACGCGCATCACCACGCGGCCGTCGTCGAGCAGAAGCTCATCGCCGATGCCGCAATCCTTGACCAGGTCCGGGTAATCGATGCCGACCACTTCCTGATTGCCGGCGTCGCGCGGATGGGTCACGGAGAAGCGGAACTGGTCTCCTTCTTTCAGCTCAATGCGCTTGTCGGTGAACTTGGCAATGCGGATCTTCGGTCCCTGCAGGTCTCCGAGCAGCGCGACGAAGCGGCCGTGGCGCGCGGCGATTTCACGCACCAGCTCGGCCCGGGCACGATGCTCGTCGGGGCTGCCGTGGGAGAAATTCAGGCGGGCTACATCCAGCCCGGCGACGATCATCTTTTCCAACACCTCTGGCGAGCTGCTTGCTGGGCCCAGGGTGGCGACGATCTTGGTGCGACGCGGAATCATTCAATTGCTCCTTTTTCTGGCTGGCCCCGAGGCTACTATGCTCGCCGGTTGTAGTCATCGCTCGGCGACCACTACTCTTTGCGTCCGGCTGACGGGCTGTCTGCAGCTTTTTCCAGCTCGGTCGATACAGGGGCATACGGAGGAACCCATGCGCACCCTGATCATCGTTTTCCTGAGTCTTCTGACCGTCGGCTGCAGCAGTCGGCATGCTTTCGATCGCCACCTGGATGCGGCTTACCAGTACTACGAGGCCGACAACTGCGAGCGGGTGATGCAATCACTGTCGCAGGCAGAACGCCGCAGCAAGCCGCGCAGCCAGGTCCAGCCGGAGATTTCACTGTTGCGCGGCCAGTGCCTGGAGCGCCAGGGCCTGTTCGTCGACGCTGGCGAAACCTATCGTTTCATCGTCGATCAATACCCTGCCAGCGAGTACGCCTATCGCGCTCGTGCGCGCCTGGAGACGCTGAGGCAGCTGGGCCACTATCATGTCGAGGCACCGCCGGTGGTTCAGCCGGCCAAACGTTGATTTCATGAAAGCCATGTGAGGGATCATGCGAGCTTTGCTGATGACCGCCATGCTGCTGCCTGCACTGGCAGATGCGCAGATCTATCGCTGGACCGATGCCAACGGACAGGTTCACTTCGGCCAGCGCCCGGCAGCCGGAGCCGAGCAGGTCGAGGTTCGGCCCCAGGTCGTCGAACGCGACGACCAGACCCGTGAGCGTGAGGCGCGCAGCGAACGATTCTTCGATGCGCGGCGGCAGGAGCAGCAGGCAGCGAGGGAGCAGGCCAGCAAAGCGCGGGCTGCACGAGATCAGGAATGCCAGGGCTTGCGCAGCCAGTTGTCGCGACTGCAGCTTGGCGGACGTTTTTTTCGTAACGATGCAGCCGGAGAGCGCGTCTACTACAGTGAAAGTGAAGTAGAGGCGGCTCGACAGCGCCTGGCGATGCGTATCAGCCAGGAATGCAGTTGAGCCGACAGGACTCGAATTGCAGGGTTAAGGCTGAAGGCTCCGACGACATGAACATGGCGAACCAGCGTCGTATCCAGCGGCATCAGTTGCCGTACTACCTCAACGTATTCAATCGGTTCACCGAGAAGCCGCTGGGCTTCATCGGCAACCTGTCCGAGGGCGGGCTGATGCTGATCAGCCCCTATCCGATGATGCTTGGTGTTCGCTTCGAGATGCGCCTGAAGATTCCGGGCCAGAGCGGTCAACTGCGGCAAGTGGATTTCAGTGCGTTCAGTCTGTGGTCAAGCGAGGATGTGACGCCGGGCAGCTACGATACCGGCTTTTCCCTGATCGACCCGCCCGGGGATATCCGCGAGATGATCGCTGCCCTGCATCACTACTTCAGTTTCCAGCCGATGTTGCACATTCCTCTGGCGCATCATGCCAGTCCGGCATCGGATCGATTCACTGACAAGGACTGCTGCCACGGTCTGTGAGCCGCGCTCACAGCGTCCCGGTTTTCTTCCACGCCAGATAACGCCCGATAAGTGCCGGCCCCAGATCGCAAGGCTGGACGTCGAGTACCGGCATGCCATGGGCGGCCAGGCGCTTGTGCAGCGCCTGGCGGGCGTTCAGGTAGTCCTGGGCGCCGCAGTAGTCGAGCGCGTCGTCCAGCCTCTGCACCGGCCGCAGGCGCAGCTGGTCCAGTACTTCTTCGCGCAGGCTCACCAACAACACCCGATGTTTGCGTGAGAGCCGCTTCAGCGCCCCGTGCAGCTCGGCATCGTCCTCATCGCGCAGGTTGCTCAGAACGATAACCAGTGCCTGGCGCTGTTGCCGGGCCAGCAACCGATCGACCGCTGCGCCGTAGTCTGCGGGCTGCTGGGTGGGCTGCAGGTCGTAAAGACCGTTCAGTAACACGTGAAGTTGCTGTTGGCCCTTGGCCGGCGTGACGTGACGCGGCTGTTCGCCGGCGAAGGTGCAGGCGCCCACAGCATCGCCCTGGCGCAACGCGGCATAGGCCAGCAGCAGGGCAGCGTTGAGGGCATGGTCGAAGTGCGTGAGTTCGGCGTCCTGGCTGCGCATACGCCGACCGCAGTCGAGCATCAGCACGATCTGCTGGTCGCGCTCGTCCTGATATTCGCGGGCAATCGGCATGCGTGCCCGCGCCGTGGCTTTCCAGTCGATCTGCCGCAGGGTGTCGCCCTCGCGGAACTCGCGTAGCTGGTGAAATTCCAGCCCCAGCCCGCGGCGCGGTTGCTGGCGGACGCCGAGGCGATTCAACCAGACGTCGATCGCCTGCAGGCTGGCTCCGTGCAACCGAGCGAAGTCGGGATACACCCGGGTTTCGTCGACAAGCTCAAGCTGGCGTCTGCTGCGCCAGAGGCCCAACGGGCTGGCCAGACGAAGATCGCAGTGCTGGAAGACGAACTGGCCGCGGCGGGTCGGGCGCAGACGGTAGTCGAGTTGGCAATGTTCGGCGGGCTGCAGGCGCATGCGTTGCGGCAGCTGTTCGAAGCTCATGCCCTCAGGCACGTGGTCGAACAGCTCCAGCTCGATAGCGCGGGAATGTGCGTTGCGCACCAGCAGTTGCACGTTGCTCCAGTGGCCCAATGGCAGATTTCCCGACAGGCTGCGTTGCAGCGCAGGCGACGGCAGTCGCCTCAGGGCGAAGGCGTCGAGCGATGTCACCGTACCCAGCGCCAGCAACAGGCCCCACCAGGCGGACTGCCAGTGCCCGGCTTCGACGCCGAACGCGGCGAGAACGCCAAGAGGAATGGCCACGAGCACCAGCGCGGCCAGCGCAACGAGCAGGCGACGGGATGGCGTCATGCGCGTGGTGCCGCGACCTGATCGAGTAGCTGCTGCAGCACCTGGTCCACTGACAGTCCCTCGATGTCCAGCTCTGCCGACAGGCGCACCCGGTGACGCAGTACCGCCAGCGCGCAACCCTTGATGTCATCAGGCGTGACGAACTCGCCGCCGCGCAGCAGCGCTCTGGCGCGACCACCACGAACCAGCGCGATCGATGCGCGGGGGCCGGCACCCAGCGCCAGCCCCGGCCAGCTGCGAGTGGTGCGGGCAAGGCGCACGGCATAGTCCAGTACCTGATCGTCCAGCGGCAGTTCGCTGGCGATCTTCTGCAGGGCCAGCACATCCCGGGCCTGTACCAGCTGGCGCAGGGCGCTGACGTCGAGCATGTCGGCGCGTGCCGAGCGGGTGACCTGGCGTACCAGCTCCAGCTCTTCGTTCGCCTGCGGGTAGTCCATGCGCAACATCAGCATGAAGCGGTCAAGCTCAGCTTCCGGCAGTGGGTAGGTGCCTTCCTGTTCGATGGGGTTCTGCGTGGCCATGACCAGAAAAGGTTGCGGAACCGCCAGGGCCTTGCCTTCCAGGGTGACCTGGCGTTCCTGCATCACCTCGAGCAGCGCGGCCTGAGTCTTGGCTGGCGCACGGTTGATTTCATCGGCCAGTAGAAGGTTGGTGAACACCGGCCCCTTGCGCAGCTTGAACTGCTCGCTCTGCATGTCGTAGACGGCATGGCCGGTGACGTCGCTGGGCATCAGGTCGGGGGTGAACTGGATGCGCGAGAACTCGCCGCCGAAGCAGCGCGCCAGCGCCCTTACCAGCAGTGTTTTGCCCAGCCCCGGCACGCCTTCGATGAGCACGTGGCCGCCAGCGATCAGCGCGGTAAGGACGCCATCGATGACGTCATCCTGGCCGATCACTGCCTTGTGCAGCTCGTCGCGCAGCGCCTGGGCGAGCTGGCTGGCTCGCAGGCGCTGGCTCCCCGGGTTGGAGGCCGGAGCGGGGTTGCCGGATTCTGGGATGTGTTCGCTCATAGCGCGTTCCTGAGGGTTTGCAGGTGGGCGACCTGTCGGGTGAATTCGGTAGCCGACAGACGTTGCTGCGGCAGTGGGCGCATGGCCAGCTCGATGCTGGCGATCGGCAGGCTGGAGAGACGAGCGAGCAGTGGCAGCTGGGCATTCGGCGGAAGCTGCTCGAAGCCCGGATGGCGTTGCCCCGCTCGGCGCTGGATGTCCTGTTGCAGCGGCTGCAGCAGACTGTGCTGGCGACCATGGCGCAGCAGGAACTCCGCCGACCCACGCAGGTGTTCCTGCAGCTGGCGACGCGCCGGGTTGAGCGGAGCCTGCAGTGGGCCGAAGCGTTGGCCGGCATGCCAGAGCGCGAACGCCACAAGTAGGCCCAGCACGGTGAGAAGTTCGGGGAAGTGGCGGCGCAGCTGTGCGAGCAAGCCGTCGTGTTCGCTGCGGTGCACCAGAGTCACCGCGCTGTCCTGAGTCAGATACCAGAGCAGCCAGGCATGGTCGTACTGATCGACGTTGCGGTTCTGCCAGATCCAGCTGTCGGTCAGCGCGGTGATCAGCCCGTCACCGTGCTGCAGTTGCAGCATGTGCGTGGCGCCTGCGCTGTTGGCCCAGGCGTGGGCGCGGTTGTCGGCATCATAGAGGTGAAAGTCGGTATCGAAGGCCAGATAGGCCGGCGCGCTTTCATTCTCCAGATACAGCTTGGTCAGCTGCGGATGCTGTTCGGCTGTGGATGACTGCGGTGTCTGCGCATCATCGTCCAGATCGTCAGCTGCGTACTGCTGCAGATTGAGCCGGTCGAACAGCAGGTCGCCGCTTTTGCCGGTCTCTTCATCCCACAGTCGCTCTGCAACCACGACCAGATGGCCGCCGGCGTTTGCCCAGTCCAGCAGACGCTCGGTCTGCCGCGGGGTCAGGTTGCCGCGGTCACCGAGCAGGAGCAGCGTCTGGCCAGAGGTGGGCAGGGTCTCAAGTCCGGCGATGCCTTCCTGATGCACGACCTGCAGGCCGAGGTCGCGCAGGAACAGTTCGGCGGCCAGGTAGGTGTTGCTGCGCGCCTCTGGGGTCGGGCCGTGCTCGACGACGTCTTCATAGGATTGCAGCTTGCCGGCCAACCAGATGACCAGCAGACCGATCAGCAGGACCGCGGCCGCGGCGAGCAGGCGAGGGCGGAGTCGGTTCATGACTTTGACTCCTCGGCAAACAGCGCGCGCCAGCCGGCACACAGTTCGTCGCGGACCACGTCTTCGGCGTTCCGATGCCCGTAGGCCTGGTGCTGCCAATGCTGTGTAAGTTGCTCGGCAAAGCGCGACAGCGGTTCGCGCTGAAGCTGTCGCACGCGCGCCAGCACCTCGCCCTCGGTATGCGCTGCCTTCAACGGCAGCTGGAAATCATGCAGCAGGCGGCTGAGCAAACCGCGATAGAGAAGTGCCAGAGCCGCGCGCGGATCGTGCTGCCAGAGTCGTTCGGCCTCGCTGGCAACGTCGTTTGGCAGGCTTTCGGGCGCGACGTCGAGGCCGAACAGCTGCGCGGGTGCAGGTTGGCGGCGCCTGGCCGGCAGCTGTATGCGGCTGCCGAAAGTCTGCAGCCAGTCGCGGTAGCGCCACAGCAGAAGCGCGACCAGCAAGGCCAGTGCGGTCCAGAGTAGAACTTCGAGTGTCTGCGCCAGACTTTCCAGGCTTTCCCACAGCGAGCCAACCTGCAGCAGGCGTTCGAGCAGGCGCGCCAGAGCGCCGGGCTCCTGCGGGCTGTCTTGCGCACCAAAGCGCCAACGGGTGACCGTCTCCCGGTGCTGAAAGGGCGGTTGGTCGAGCAGCGCGTCGATTCGTTCGCGGGCCGTCTCGCTGGTCAGTGGCTGATTCAGCAGTCGCTCGCTTTCCGGGCCCTGTTGCGCTGTGTCGGCCGTTGGTGCCGCTGCCCAGGCATCGTGCGCTGCCGGCCAGAACAACAGGCCACAGGCAAGCAGCACCGCTGGTGCAGCGCTGAGCAGGCTCTGGCGCAGTCGACGGAAGGCCAGCTCTATGTCCCACGCCTCCAGATGAGTGCGTCGATTGAGATAGAGGCTGAAGCCACAGGCGACATAGATAGGCTCCCAGACGATGAGCACCAGCGCATAGAGCAGATTGGACAGGTGTTCCAGCCAGAGCCATTCGGCGCTCAGCCCGAGCAAATCCTCCCAATTCCAGCGCTGTACCAGCTGCGCCGGCAGCAGGAAATACAGCACGCCGAGCAGGCCGAGCCAGAGCGCGCCTTCCAGATGCACGCCGACCACGGTCAGCCAGCTGGGCGCGCGGCCGCTGCGCAGACTGAGCGTGAGCAGGCGTTGCTTGCGTGCTTTGCCGTCGAGCCCCTCGAGCTGCTGCACTGGTAGATCGAAGCTGCGCGTCGTGCTCAGGCGACGCCAGGTGAGACTGGCCAACAGCTGTGGCCGCAGCAGACCGGGGAAGGCCCGCAGGCTCTCTCGGAAGTCTGGTGTTTCACCGAACAGTGCTTTGGACAGGATATGCAGCGGCAAGCGCTCGTACAGGGGCTTGAGCCACCAGAACAGCAGCAGCGCCAGACTTGGGTGCTGCCACAGCAGCAGACTGATCAGGCCGAAAAGCGGCAGCGTCACGGTCGCCCAGGTCGTCATCAGCAGCTTCGCGTGGCGCCTGGCGAGCAGGGTGCCGAGGTCCAGCGCCTCCCATGGACTGCGCGGGCGGATCGAGACGCTGGCATCACTCAGCTGCATGCTGCGCCCTCCCGGCAAACGCGAAGTAAGCGGCCACGATCAGCCAGAGCAGCGCGCCGACGATGTACTTGATCATGGGCGAGGTCAGGGTCATGGATGACCAGTAGGCCTCGACAAAGGCAGCGATCAGCAAGAACAGGGTAGCCCCGCAGACCAGCTGGATGCCTCGCTTGGCGGCCTGACGCAGCGCCTCTGCGCGGGTCAGGCGCCCCGGCGCCACCAGCGCTACGCCGAGCTGCAGCCCCGCGGCGCCGGCAAGGGTGATGGCGGTCAGCTCGAACGCGCCATGGCCGATGACGAACGACCAGAACGGCTGGTGGTAGCCGATGGCGCTCAGGTGGCCCGCGACGGCGCCGATCGTCAGGCCATTGAACAGCAGGAAGAAGAGCGTACCCAGGCCGAACAGCAGCCCGCTGGCAAACGTCTGGAATGCGATGCCGATATTGTTCATCACGTAATAGCCGAACATCAGCCAATCGTCGCCCGAGCCCCGTTCGGCGAAGCGACCCAGGCGGCTGGCGTCCGGGTCGTACATCTGTTCCATCTGTGTGACCTGGTCCGGCGGCAGGATGCTGAACACCAGCTCCGGGAAGGCGAAGACCAAAGCGGCCATGCCGAGCAGGCTGCCGTAGAAGAGCAGGCTTGCTGCCAGTACGTAACGCCACTGCTCACGGACCGCGCGGGCGAAGCCACCGGTGATGAACCCGAGCAGTCGCCCCAGCAATGGACTGCGGTGCCGATAGAACTGCTGATGGCCGCGCAGGGCGAGCTGGCGCAACTGATCGATCAGCTGGCTGCTGTAGCCGCGCGATTCGGCCAGCGCCAGGTGTTGGCAAAGACGGCGGTAGGCGGCGGGGAAGTCGCTGGCCTGGCTGGGACTTGGCTTGCCACGCTCCAGCGCGTCCAGCTGGCTGATGAAGTCATGCCAGTCGGCGTGATGCTGGCGTTCGAAGGCGGCCTGCTTCATGGCGCGCCTACCAGTGAGCGGGCGATGCCATGGATCTTTGCCTCGGCGTTCTCACCGGTAACCGCCAGCGGTTCGGCAAGGATCGAAGCCAGCTCCAGACGCCGTTCGGCAGAAAGACTGGCATGACGCTCGGAGAAGGCAATAAGAGCGCGTTGCTCATCGAGACTTAACGCAAAAGGCGGTTTGGCAGCTTCCACCTCCGGCAGCGTCGGGCGCACTTGTGGTCTTTCCCGGTAGACCACCAGCGTCCCTGCGGCGAGATCGCCGAGACGCTTGAAGGCAGGGTGGCCCAGGCAGCTCAGTGCGCCGAGAAAATAGCCGAACGGCAGCATATCGACGAAGCGCAGCAGGTTGCGCGTCAGCGAGGAGGTCCAGCCGACCGGCGTGCCATCGTCATGCACCACTCGCAGACCCAGCCAGTACTTGCCAGGCGTACGTCCCTGGTTCAGTACTTCGAAGAGCACCATGTACCACCACTGCACGAGGAACAGCAGCAGCGTCCCAAGACCGACACCAAAATTGCCCAGCATCCCCAGGATGATGAAGAGGGCTAGCAGGATGGCAGCACGGATCGCCAGGTCGATGGCAAAGGCCAGCGCGCGCGGTACGAGCCCGGCCGGACGCAGGAGTAGATCGATGCCTTCGGGCGTCTCCACGCGATGGCTATTGTCGAGCAGCGATGGTCGGTTGAGAGCTGAAGGCAAGGGTAAAGTCGTCTGAGGCAGGCAAAGGTCGATGCTATGCGGCAAGTGCCGCTGCGGCAATGCGCCTGAGTCGTCTGAGCGGAGGGCAAGCCGGAGGGGTGTGATTATGGCGAAGTGCCTGCTCCTTTGCAGGATGTCGTTCGCATACCCAATGCTGCGTGGGCAGATCGGGCGACGCACACGGCGATGTGCCGCCCTGGGCTGATAGACTGCCGCGCTGATCGAGAAGGACTCTCCCGTGAATTCAAGCATCTTCTGGTACGACTTCGAAACCACAGGGATTTCGCCCAGCCGCGACCGTCCGTTGCAGGTGGCGGGTATCCGCACCAACGAGGCGCTCGAGGAAATCGGCGAGCCGCTGAACATCTATTGCCGTCCCTCCGACGACATCCTTCCGCATCCGGCGGCCTGCCTGGTCACTGGGATCACCCCCGCGACCCTCGAACAGAAGGGCTTGTGCGAGGCCGAGTTCATTCATCGCCTGCATCAACAGCTGTCGATGCCTGGCACCTGCGGCGCCGGTTACAACAGCCTGCGGTTCGACGACGAGGTGACGCGCTACAGCCTGTACCGCAACTTCTACGATCCCTATGCCCGTGAATGGCAGGGCGGCAACAGCCGCTGGGATCTGATCGATCTGGTACGCACGGCTTATGCTCTGCGCCCGGAAGGCCTGGTCTGGCCTGAAGAGGAGGGGCGGGTGACGCTCAAACTCGAACGACTGAGCGTGGCCAACGGGCTGGAACATCTGAATGCGCACGACGCGCTATCCGACGTGCGCGCGACCATTGCCCTGGCCAGACTCGTTCGCGATCGGCAGCCGCGGCTGTACGACTATCTCTACAACCTGCGCCGCAAGCAGGCGGTACTTGAGCAGATCCGGTTGCTGGAACCCATGGTGCATGTGTCCGGCCGCTTCTCCGCTGCACGGCATTTTCTCTCGGTGGTCCTGCCGCTGGGCTGGCACCCGCGCAATCGCAATGCGCTGATCGTCTGCGATCTGCAGGCCGGGCCGGAGCCGCTCTTGCAGGAAACGGCTGAAACGCTGCGTCAGCGCCTGTATACCCGACGTGACCAGCTCGCCGATGGCGAGTTGCCGGTGCCCTTGAAGCTGGTGCACGTCAACAAGTGTCCCGTGGTGGCGCCGCTCAAGGTTTTGCGCACGCAAGACATCCAGCGCCTTGGTCTGGATATGCCGGTCTGCCATGAGCGTGCAGCGATGCTTCGAGAGCAGCGGCAGATCTGGAGCACCAAGCTCGAAGACATCTATCGCGAAGACCGCTTCGCTGGCACTGATGATCCGGAGCAGCAGCTGTATGACGGTTTTCTCGGGGACCGCGACCGGCGGCTGTGCGACCAGGTCCTTAGCCTGTCACCTGCGGAGCTGGCGAAACAGCCATTCCGATTCGATGATGCGCGCCTCGACGAGCTGTTGTTTCGTTACCGCGCGCGTAACTTTCCTGAAGCGTTATCCGTCGACGAGCAAGCGCAATGGCGTCAGTTCTGCCAACAGCGGCTGAGTGATGGGGCATGTGGCGCGCCCAACACCCTCGTGCAGTTCGAGTCGGATATCGAGCAATTCATGATCGGCGCCACGCCGGCACAACGGCAACTGTTGCAGCAATGGCGCGAGTACGGTCAGGGGTTGCGTGAGCGTTACCGCTTGAGCAATTAACTCTTGGGGAGGGCGTATGTTTGTGCGCCACGCCTGAATCGAGCGGGGAAGGAAGAGTGCAGCACAAATAAAAACGCCGTTTCCCGACATCAATGATTAATGTCGAGAAACGGCGTTCGTTATAAACCGTAGCCGCTTAGCCGAGAAGGGTGGCCCAGCTTTCCACGGTGTCGGAGCCCCACTGGGCTTTCCATTCTTTCAGGGTCTTGTGATTGCCGCCTTTGGTTTCAATCACTTCACCGCTGTGTGGGTTTTTATATTGCTTCACGCGGCGGGCGCGCTTGCTGGTCGCGGGAGCTTTTGCAGCGCGAGGGCTCTTGCTGTTGCGAGAGGCTTCCGGATCAAGCAGGGCAATGATGTCGCGCAGGGACTTCTGGTATTCACCCATGAGTTCGCGCAGCTTGCCTTCGAATTCCAGTTCCTTTTTCAGCTTGTCGTCTTCGGACAGCGACTTCAGGCGCTCTTGAAGTTCCTTGATGGCTTCTTCAGTAGCGCGATACTCATTGATAAGTGACATATGACTTCCTTGGGATAGGTTTGAACGCAAGTGGCAGCAATCATAGTCCTGCGTAATCCGCAAGTAAATATAGCCTTGTAAAAAAGCCACACTACTATTTGAAAGGATATGTGACGCAGGCTAAGAGCTGCTATTGCAGCCGTGCGCAGGCTTAAATCAAGCGGAAAGCCTGTTTTATCGCACAAGTTTTTTCGATTGGTTTTTATGCTTTGCATAACAAACCGATGACTGCGAGCCGCGCCGTTTGCGTCATCGCGCATAGTTGGCGCTGCGCCTCGATCTTAATGGCGATGGCTGTGCTTTTGTCTGCTGGGCTAGAATGCCGCATTTCCCATTGAGTCGGAGTAACCGTTGATGCGCACTTTCAGGCTGGTCATTGCCTGTCCCGATGGCGTTGGTATTGTTGCCAAGGTCAGTAACTTTCTTGCCACTTACAACGGCTGGATCACTGAAGCCAACCATCATTCGGATCACCAGAGCGGTTGGTTCTTCATGCGCCACGAGATTCGCGCGGACTCACTGCCTTTCGATCTGGACGGTTTCCGTCAGGCGTTCGCTCCGATCGCTCGTGAGTTTTCAATGGAGTGGCGAGTCACCGACTCCGAGCAACGCAAACGCGTGGTCCTGATGGCCAGTCGCGAATCCCACTGCCTGGCCGATCTGCTGCACCGTTGGCACAGCGGCGAGCTGGACTGCGACATTCCCTGCGTGATTTCCAACCATGACGACCTGCGCAGCATGGTCGAATGGCATGGCATTCCCTACATTCACGTGCCGGTCGACCCCGCCAATAAGCAGGAGGCGTTCGCCGAAGTCACCCGCCTGGTCCGCGAGCAGCGCGCCGATGTGATTGTGCTCGCGCGGTACATGCAGATCTTGCCGTCCGAGCTGTGCGACGAGTTCGCCCAGCGCGTGATCAACATCCATCACAGCTTTTTGCCGTCCTTCGTCGGCGCCAAGCCCTATCACCAGGCTTCGCTGCGCGGCGTGAAGCTGATCGGCGCCACCTGTCACTATGTCACCGAGGAGCTCGACGCCGGCCCGATCATCGAGCAGGACGTGGTGCGCGTGAGCCATCGCGACAGCATCGAGGACATGGTCCGGCTCGGCAAGGACGTAGAGAAGATGGTGCTTTCTCGCGGCCTGCGCTATCACTTGGAGGACCGTGTGCTGGTACACAGCAACAAGACGATGGTGTTCAACTGACATCCGGGAGCATCTGTGACCGATCCCCTCGAGCGTGCCGCGGCCAAGGCGCCGCCCATCATCGGCAGTGGTTGTACACAGCGATACGATCCTGAGGCGCTGTCGCCCGAGCAGGGCGCCGAGTTCGCCGATGCCGCAGCGCTATGGGCCGAGCTTCAGGCTGAGCAGGGCAATGCAGGTCGGCAATCGAGTGCATCGACGGCCGACGAGAGCGCCCCATCCGGGGCGCGCGAGCACGACAAGGAGGCGGGTTGATGAAGGCTGCAATTGATCGTCTGGTACTCGGCGCTGATGCGACGGCTGAACCGAACAGCCAGTCCCTGCGCTTGGCCAATCGGCACGGGTTGATTGCCGGAGCCACCGGCACCGGCAAGACAGTGACCTTGCAACGTCTGGCCGAGCAGTTCAGCGATGCCGGAGTTGCCGTGTTCGCTGCCGACATCAAGGGCGATCTCTGTGGCCTGGGTGCTGCCGGTGCACCGCAAGGCAAGATCGCCGAGCGGATCGCCAGCATGCCCTGGCTGAACCATCAACCGCAGGCGTACCCGGTAACCCTGTGGGACGTGCATGGTCGTAGCGGCCATCCGCTGCGTACTACGTTGAGCGAGATGGGGCCGCTGCTGCTGGGAAGCCTGCTGCAGCTCACCGACAGCCAGCAGGCCGCTTTGTACGCGGCGTTCAAGGTGGCAGACCGCGAAGGCCTGCTGTTACTTGATCTGAAGGACCTCAAGGCGCTGTTGGCGCACCTCAAGGCTGAGCCGCAGTTGCTCGCCGAGGACAGTGCATTGTTCACCGGTGCATCGTCACAGGCCCTGCTGCGACGCCTGGCAACGCTCGAACAGCAGGGCGCCGAGGCGCTGTTCGGTGAGCCAGCCCTGCAACTCGAGGATCTGTTGCACCCCGCGGCGGACGGCCGAGGTCCCATCCATCTGCTCGATGCCAGCGTACTGGTGCATGAGGCGCCCAAGGTTTATGCGACCTTCCTGCTATGGCTGCTTGCCGAACTGTTCGAGCAGCTTCCGGAGCGGGGCGATGCCGACAAGCCTTTGCTGGTCCTGTTTTTCGATGAGGCGCACCTGCTGTTTGGCGATACGCCCAAGGCGTTGCAGGACCGGCTGGTGCAGGTGGTGCGGCTGATTCGTTCGAAAGGTGTTGGCGTCTATTTCGTCACTCAGTCCCCAGCCGATCTGCCTGACCAGGTACTGGCGCAGCTGGGGCTGCGAATCCAGCATGGTTTGCGGGCATACACCGTCAAGGAGCAGAAAGCACTGCGCTCGGTGGCTGACGGATTTCGTGCGAACCCGGACTTTGCGACGCTGGATGTGCTGACCCAGTTGGGCATCGGCGAGGCCCTGGTCGGTGGGCTCGAGGCGAAAGGCACGCCGGCGATGGTGCAGCGAGTCTCGATCGCGCCGCCACAGTCGCGAGTGGGGGCGCTGAGTGAAGCTGAGCGCATGCAGCTTATCGCGAGGTCCAGCTTGCGTGGCCGTTATGACAAGCCCGTCGACCGTGAGTCGGCCTACGAAATACTGAGTGCTCGGGCCATGCAGGCAGTCGAGGAGGCTGAGCGTCCGGTCGAGAAGCCTGCACGAGGCAAGAGCAGTGCAGGCAGCGATCTGGGGGATCTGGCCGGACGAGTCGTCAAAAGTGCATTGAGCCAGGCTGCCAGTCAGTTGGGGCGTCAGTTGGCCAGAGGGTTGCTCGGCTCGTTACTCGGCGGTAAGCGCTGACTTATCGGCGCTCTTCAGTTCACTACTGCTGTTTGTATTGGCTGCGCTAGTTGACTGCCTGACCTGCACGAAGGTCAGGATCAGGCTTGCCCAGTTGCCGCGCTTTCACAATCGGCATGTTTTTCCTGTTCGAGCTTCTGCAGTTCCCGCTGAAACACTTGATCAAGCACAGTGGGTTTCTTCCGCCACGGCTTGCGCTCGGGTTCGCGTTCAGCCGCGTAGGTCGTAATTTCACCACCATAGACATTGGTAAAGCGCTGCGCCTGGCGCTCAAGTTCGGCGCGCAGTTCGTCTTTCGTCACGTAAGGATCCTGTTTTTCTAGTTTGAATTAAGACGCTTCTGGAAATAAATGAAGCGTCTTTGGTTGTAACTGAAGTTTTCAGTTGCAACAGAGTCGAGCTTATGTACGTGAGACTGGAGGTCAACCGAAAAGGTTTAAGTAATTACCTGGCAGGCCGCAGATTCTAGCAGTAGTTCAAAAAACCAGGTTATCTGCGGCATTGATACTACGTTTGCGGCAAGGCGCTACACGGATTTCGCAAGTATGCGCTTTCAGGTACGCACAGATCCAGAAATCGAGCAAAGAAAAACCCGCCGAAGCGGGCTTTCCTCTCGTTACTCGGCGAACATTAACGGGCAACTTTGGCTTCGTTGCTCTGTTCGGCGCGGCCGTAAACGTCCTCGAAGCGCTCAATGTCGTCTTCACCCAGATAGCTGCCGGACTGGACTTCGATGATCTCCAGCGGAATTTTCCCGGGGTTGGCCAGGCGATGCACTGAAGTGATCGGGATATAAGTCGACTGATTCTCGGTGAGCAGGAAAGTCTTGTCGTTGCAGGTGACCTGAGCGGTACCGGAAACAACGATCCAATGCTCGGCACGATGGTGGTGCATCTGCAGGGAGAGGCTGGCCCCTGGGTTCACGCAGATACGCTTGACCTGGAAGCGGCCACCCATGTCCACCGAGTCATACCAGCCCCAAGGGCGGTACACGGCGCAGTGATTCTTGGTTTCGCTGCGGTCCTGAGCGTCGAGCTTGCTGACCAGCTTCTTGACGTCCTGCACCTTGTCCTTGTGGGCAACCATCATGGCGTCCTTGGTCTCCACCACCACGATGTCTTCCAGGCCGAGCACGGTGACCAGTTTGCCGTTGCCGTGTACCAGGCAGTTGCGCGAGTCTTCGGCGATCACGTCGCCCTTGAGGACGTTGCCGTTCTCGTCCTTCTCATGCACATCCCAGATCGAAGACCACGAGCCGACATCGCTCCAGCCAGCAGACATGGGCACTACGCAAGCCAGTTGAGTCTTTTCCATCACTGCATAGTCGATGGAGTTGTCCGGGCAGCAGGCGAAGGTGGCGGGGTCGATCAGCACTTCTTCGCCGTTCTTCACGCTGCGCTCCAGGGCGAGCGAGCAGGTATCGTAGATGTCCGGATCGTGCTTCTTCAGTTCTTCCAGGAAGACGCTGGCGCGGAACAGGAACATGCCGCTGTTCCAGAAATAGTCACCTGACTCCAGATAGCTCTGGGCGCGCGCCTCATCCGGCTTCTCGACGAACTGCGCCACGCGCTTGATGCCATCGGGCAAGCCATGATTGGCGTCCTGGCTGGCCTTGATATAACCGAAACCGGTTTCAGGACGGGTCGGCGGAACACCAAAAAGAACCATCTCGCCGTTTTCCGCGGCATTGGTCGCCAGTGCCAGGGAGCGCTGGAAGGCCTTCTGGTCTTCGATGACGTGGTCGGCCGGCAGGACCAGCAGCAGCTCGTCGCGGCCCTCTTCAACCAGCTTCATCGCCGCGATCCCAATGGCCGGTGCGGTGTTACGACCGAAAGGCTCGAGCAGAAGGCCTTGAACGCCGAGTTTGCGCGCGGCCAGCTGCTCCTTGACGATGAAACGGTGGTCCTTGTTGCAGACCAGCAGCGGTTGCTGCATGCCATCGAACGCCAGGCGTTCGACGGTCTGCTGGAACAACGTCTGCTCGCCGGTCAGGGCAAGAAACTGCTTGGGGAACGACTTGCGGGAAAGGGGCCACAGTCGGGAGCCGCTACCGCCTGAAAGAATAACCGGGATCATATTGCTTCTCCTGAATCGTTTCGAAGGTCGTTCTACTTGTCCGGTGACGCCGGCCTCTTGGCCGCGCCTGGGTTGTTGCTGTTCTTTGTCGGAGGAATCGCCAGTTGGCTGGACGAAATCCACTCTGTCCCAAGGCATGCCTCGAGATTGAAATCTGCTGTCTGGTTAATCGCCTGGATGTCGCACCGTGGCCGTTCAGGCCGCATGTGTATCGGGCGAGATGTCGATCATGGTCATCTGCACCGGGCGCTCGTGGTCGGCGTTTGGCGCGCTACTGAGGAGCGCCATCGTCGCGCGCGGTGTGTGGCACCTGTCGGTCGAACGGGAGTGATGCGCTTGCATGGCCGTAACCCTCTGTTCGTGCCTTGCTCGGCGTTTGCCGTGTCAGATGCCGCGTAGGCTCTGCTCGACGCCGCGGCTGTGGGCTGGATAATCAGCCGTATCGCCGTCTGAAGTTGCGCTACCGCCAAGATCGACTGACGATCTCGAACGGAGCGATCTGCGAAATTGATGACCCAATGCACGTTCATGTGCGACTTCCCTTTCCACCTGGAATTGTCGGTACGCGCTTATGATTGCGAGCCACGCTGGATAGTTCCCGCCTCGGCAACCGTTGATCGGCCAGTTTTTGCGAACGGATTCAAGGTGCGCTCACCGGCCCGGCGGAATGCGGAGGGTTGATCGGGCGGTGTTGGTAGAGGGTGTGGGGCGTGCTGGGCGGACCCGCTAATGGGGGCGGTGAGGGCGGCGGCAGCGCCCTTGCAGGGCCCTCCGCCGGCATTGAGTTGTTACTGGTCGGCGGCGTCGCGCAGGAATACCAAGCGGTCGCTGGTCGAATCATCCCCGCTGTAGCGGTAGCCCTGGTAGTCGAATTCCGGCAGCTGATCAGGGTTGCCGATGCGTTCCTTGATCACCCAGCGGGCCATCAGGCCTCGTGCCTTTTTCGCATAGAACGAGATGATTTTGTACTGGCCGTTCTTCATGTCCTTGAAGTCGACGTTGATGACCCGTGCGTTCAGCGCCTTGCGTTTGACCGCGCTGAAGTACTCGTTCGAGGCCAGATTCAGCAGGACATCGTCACCCTGCTCGGCGAGCGCCTCGTTCAGCCAGCCGCCGATGCGCTCGCCCCAGAACGCGTACAGATCCTTGCCTCGCGGATTGGCCAGTTTGGTGCCCATTTCCAGCCGATACGGCTGCATCAGGTCCAGCGGCCGTAACAGGCCGTAGAGCCCCGACAGCATGCGCAGATGTTCCTGTGCGAACAGCAGGTCGCTCTCGGTGAAATCCTCGACGCTCAGTCCGGTGTAGACATCGCCCTTGAAGGCGAGCAGGGCCTGCTTGGCATTCGCCGGCGTGAAGTCAGCCGACCAGCTCCCGTAGCGCGCGACATTCAGGGCGGCCAGCTTGTCGGAAAGGTGCATGAGTTCGCTGATCTGCGCTGGCGAGTAATCGCGCAACAGGTCGATCAGCAGTTGCGAGTGCTCCAGGTACTGAGGCTGAGTGAAGCGTTCGGTCATTGAGGGTGTTTCATAGTCGAGCGTCTTGGCGGGGGAAATCACCATCAGCATGTACGGGTCTCCTGTCTGATGGCGCGATTGTAGGGGTACGAGCGGAGCGGCTCCAGCTATGGCGGCCATAGGCAACGGTTGACCTTCCCCGCGTGGCAAGGCACAAGCTGGAAGGCGTCAATCAAGGAGTTCGTATGTCTGGCTGCAATCATGCGCAATGGCAACCACCTCACGACTACCGTCCGCTGGAGCGCAACTCCGAGCGTCAGACCTGGGCGGTGGTCATTCTGACCGGCTTGACCATGTTGGTGGAGATCATTGCCGGTTACTGGTTCAACTCCATGGCGTTGCTGGCGGACGGCTGGCATATGGCCTCGCACATGGTAGCCATCGGCCTGGCGGCGTTGGCGTATCTGCTGGCTCGGCGCTACGCGGCGGACCAGCGTTTTGCGTTCGGAACCTGGAAAATCGAGGTCCTGGCCGGTTTCACCAGCGCCTTGCTGCTGGTCGTCGTGGCGCTGTTCATGATCGGCGAATCGCTGTCGCGGCTCTGGTCGCCGGTCGCGATCGGTTTCGATGCAGCGTTGATGGTCGCCGTGATCGGCTTGCTGGTGAATCTGCTGTCCGCCTGGTTGCTGCGGGATCAGCATGACCACGGTAACGGTCACGACGAGCACGGGCATGACCATTCGCATGAGCATGAACACGCTTCGGGTGGCAAGGACCTGAATCGGCACGCCGCCTTCATCCATGTGCTGACCGATGCGCTGACGTCGGTGGCTGCCATCATCGCGCTGCTGGGCGGCAAGTTCTTCGGCTGGAGCTGGCTGGACCCGGTGATGGGTATCGTCGGCGCGCTGGTGATCCTTGTATGGGCGCGCGGCCTGTTGCGCGATACCGCCAAGGCGCTGCTCGATCGGGAGATGGATGATCCGCTGGTCCACAGGGTTCGGGAAGCGCTGCAGGAGGTGCCGGATACCGAGGTCACCGATCTGCATCTGTGGCGGGTAGGGCGGTCGCAATACAGCTGCATCCTGAGCCTGGTGACGCATCAGGCGCACACCGCCGACCACTACAAGGCTGCGTTGCAGGGCTTTCCGCAGCTGGTGCACATCACCGTGGAAGTGAATCGCTGCGACGAAAGCGCGCACCTTGATCATCGACAATAGCGCGGCTGAAATACGCGCGCCAAGGCCGTATGGTCGATTCGTGAAAAAAAGTCGAGTTCAACGGAAAAGTCTTTTGTCTGTCATAACTTTTACGGTATTACCGAATTCAGACCGCCGAACCCTGCGACACAGGTGGCGGCTCCTGGGCAGCCCCGAATCCACCGGCTACCCTCGTCCGCTCACCTGAATCGCATGGCGGTTACTGTGCAGCGAAGCGCTTTTGGCTCTTCGTTTCTGGCCCCAGAAGAAGGTGATCGGTATGGATGACTACGGCAGACCTCGCGCGACCCAGCCCACGCTCTACGTCCTCGACACGAATGTACTGATCCACGATCCCAACGCTTTGCTGAACTTCCAGGAACATCAGGTCGCCATCCCGATGACCGTGCTGGAGGAACTCGACCAACTCAAGGCCGGCAAGCACAGCGTCGCAGCCGAGTGTCGTCAGGCAATCCGCTTGATCGATAAGCTGCTCGGTGACGCCACGCCGGAAGAGGTCGAGCTCGGCGTGCCGATCCAGCGCGGCAAGAGCGGGCCTTCCGGCAGTCTTTCGATCCTCATGAGCAAGCGTGGCGAGTCCAACGCGTTGCCGGAGGATCTGAACGACAACAAGATCATCAATCAGGTGGTCGAGCTGAGCCGACAGCGTCCCGGCTTGCCTGTGGTGCTGGTGACCAAGGACATCAACATGCGCCTGAAGGCGCGTGCCTGTGGCGTAGCGGCGGAGGATTATCATACCGATCAGCTGGTCGATGACGTCGGCCAGCTTTCCCCCGGCTATCACAGCGTCAGCGGCTCGTTCTGGGATCGCGTGAGCAAGGTCGAGACCCATCAGGGGCATGGGCGCACCTGGCACCGCGTACAGCTGACCGACAACCTTCCCGCGGTACACATCAACGAGTTCATCATCGACGAACAGGGCTTTGTCGGCTGGATCAAGGGCATCAAGGCCGATGAGCTGCTGCTGCTCGACCTGCATCAGGAGCCGCTGCTGCATCAGGAGGCCTGGGGCCTGCGCCCGCGGGACATTCATCAGGCATTGGCGCTGTTCGCCTTGCTCGACCCGGATATCCATCTGGTCAACCTGTCCGGCGCCGCCGGTTCGGGCAAGACCATTCTCGCGCTGGCTGCGGCCATCGAGCAGACCGTGGTTAGCAAGCGCTACCGGCGCATCATTGCCACCCGCAGCGTGCAGGGGCTGGACGAGGACATCGGCTTTCTGCCCGGCACCGAGGCCGAGAAGATGGAGCCGTGGCTGGGTGCAATCACCGATAACCTCGAAGCGCTGCACATGGAGGACGAGAACACCCACGGCAGCATCGACTACATCCTGCAAAAGGTGCCGCTGCAGTTTAAATCGCTGAACTACATCCGCGGGCGCAGCTTCCAGCAGAGCCTGATCCTGATCGACGAGTGCCAGAACCTCACGCCGCACCAGATGAAGACCATCATCACCCGCGCGGGCAACGGCTCGAAGGTGGTCTGTCTGGGCAATCTGGCGCAGATCGACACGCCGTATCTGTCGGCGACCAGTTCGGGGCTTACCTACCTGACCGAGCGCTTCAAGGATTTCTCCCACGGCGTGCACATCACCTTGCAGGGTGTACCGCGTTCGGTGCTGGCCGAATACGCCGAAGCGCACATGTAGCGGAGGCGCGTGCGGCGATGCCCGGTAGTACCTCTTACGGGGGCGGGTTCATCGCCGGCGGCTGCGGTAGACTCGTGATTTTCCGATCAGGAGCGCCGAATGCTCACCCATCTCGATTCCCAAGGCCGGGCCAGCATGGTCGACGTCACCGACAAGGCCGTGACCGCGCGTGAAGCCGTGGCCGAGGCCCGCGTGCGCATGCTGCCGCAGACCCTGCAGATGATCCAGCAGGGCGGTCATCCCAAGGGCGATGTCTTCGCCGTGGCGCGCATCGCCGGCATCCAGGCGGCAAAGAAGACCTACGAACTGATTCCGCTGTGTCATCCGCTGCTGCTCACCAGCATCAAGGTCGAGCTGCAGGCGGATGGTGAAGACTGCGTACTGATTCGCGCTGCCTGCAAGCTGGCCGGGCAGACAGGTGTCGAGATGGAAGCGTTGACCGCTGCCAGCGTCGCTGCGCTGACCATCTACGACATGTGCAAGGCCGTGGATCGCGGCATGGTCATCGAAGGCGTGCGCCTGCTGGAAAAACTCGGCGGCAAGAGCGGTCACTGGCAGGTGCCGGCATGATTACCGTCCAGTTCTTTGCCCGTTATCGCGAAACCCTCGGCACTGATGGCGAGCGCCTGCAGTGGGATGCTTCGCTCGCCAACGTGGATGACGTGCGCCAGCAGCTGCTTGCGCGGGGCGGTGTCTGGGAGGTGCTTGCCGAGCAGAACCTGATGTGTGCCCGTAATCAGGAACTCTGTGGTCTCGATGAGCCGATCACCGATAACGATGAAGTCGCTTTCTTTCCCACCGTGACCGGAGGCTGAGCATGGCGGTTCGTGTACAGACGGCAGCGTTCGATCCGGGGGCCGAACTCAATGCGCTGCATGCGGCCAACCTGGGGATTGGCGCGGTCGCCGGGTTCGTCGGTTACGTAAGGGATTTCAATGATGGGCAGGATGTCGCCGGAATGTTCCTCGAACATGCGCCGGGGATGACCGAAAAGGCGCTGGAGAAAATCATTATCGAGGCGGAGCAGCGCTGGCCATTATTGCGGCTCGACGTGCTGCATCGCGTCGGGCCCCTGGAGCCAGGTGAGCCGATCGTCTTCGTCGGCGCGGCGAGCGCCCATCGCGACGCTGCCTTCGACGCCTGTCGCTTCGTGATGGACTACCTGAAGACGCGGGCGCCGTTCTGGAAGAAGGAAACCACGCCGTCCGGGCCACGCTGGGTGGAGGGCCGCGCGAGTGATCAGGTCGCGGCTGAGCGTTGGAGCGAGAACGGCTGAGCCGTCAATAGAAGGTGATGTACATCTTGAAGGCCAGCGTCGAGAACATGGTGAGCACGCCCAGGCCAAGAAGGCCCACGCCCCAGTCCCGGTCCCGGTAGTTGAAACCTACGCAGAGCAGGATGAAGCCGGTGACGATTAGCGACAGTAGCCAGTGCATGCTGTCCATCGATGTCTCCTCGATTTCCGATCTAGCTACCACTCTAGCCGCTTGACCTCTGTTGAGGCCTGATTCAGGTCATTGATGGAGGAGGTGATTGACGGTCGCAGGGGCGCGGCGAATGCCGCGCCCAATAGGCTCAGCGCGAGTGAGGGACTGGGGCGAGCAGTTCCGCCGGCGGCATCTCGCACTGAATCTTGCGGCCAATCAGCGCTTCGATCGGCGGCAGGGCGAAGGAGTCGTCCTCGCCGGCGAAGCTGATCGACGTGCCGCTGGTGCCGGCACGGCCGGTGCGGCCGATGCGGTGCACGTAGTCATCCGGATCTTCCGGCAGCGTAAAGTTGATCACGTGGCTGATGCCGTCGACATGGATGCCTCGACCGGCGACATCGGTCGCCACCAGTACCCGAATCTTGCCCTCGCGGAAACCTTCCAGCGTGCGGATGCGCTTGTGCTGCGGCACGTCGCCGGACATCTGCGCGGCGCTGATGCCGTCCCGGGTCAGGCGTTCCTCGATGCGCCGCACTTCATCCTTGCGGTTGGCGAAGACCATCACCCGCGTCCAGTCATTCTGGGTGATCAGGTTGTACAGCAGCTTGTACTTGTCGCTGCCAGCCACGGCGAATACGTGTTGCTCGACGGTGTCGCTGGCAACGTTTTCCGGCTCGATCTCGACCACGGCGGGGTTGGTCGTCCACTGCTGCGCCAGGTTCATCACGTCATCGGTGAACGTGGCTGAGAACAGCAGGGTCTGGCGTTCGCTCTTGGGCGGCGTCTGCCGGATGATCTGGCGGACCTGCGGAATGAAGCCCATGTCGAGCATGCGATCGGCTTCATCCAGCACCATCACCTCGACCATGTCCAGATGCACCTCGCCGCGCTGGTTGAAATCCAGCAGGCGCCCGGGCGTGGCAACCAGGATGTCGCAGAATTTCGATTCAAGCAGCTTGAGCTGCTTGTCGAAGTCCATGCCGCCGACGAAGCTCATCACGTTCAGGTTGGTGTACTTGGTCAGGTCCAGCGCGTCATTGGCGATCTGCACCACGAGTTCACGGGTCGGCGCGATGATCAGTGCGCGCGGTTCGCCCATATAGCGGTCCCGCGGCGGTGGAGTGTCGAGCAGCTGTGTGATGGTGGATATGAGAAACGCAGCCGTCTTGCCGGTGCCGGTCTGGGCGCGGCCAATGGCGTCTCTGCCGGCGAGGGTATAGCCGAGCACCTGGGCCTGGATCGGCGTGCAGTAGGGAAAACCCAGGTCATGAATTGCGTGCATCAGCTCGGGTGCGAGCTTGAAGTCGTGGAAGCGGGTCTTGCCTTCGGCCGCTTCGACCTCGAAGTCCTCCAGCTTCCACGCCGGAGCGGCGGGTTTTGGCGGCTTGCTGCTGCGTTGACGGCGCGGCTTTTCGGCGGCGCGCTCAGCGGTCTGCGGCTTGGGTTGAGAATCAGGCGTCGTTGCTTGCTGAGGGGCGCTGTGTTGGCCCTCGTGGTCGGCGGCGAGCACGTCATCGGCTGCGCTGGCCCGTACATCCGGTGCCTTGCCAAAGATTTTCTTGAGTGCTTTGAGCACGGTCTTCTCGTCATTTATTAGGAAAGTGTCGCGCGCCAGTGTAATGCAAGACGCATGCATGGCGAAGCCTCGCGCACGGGAAGGCTTGGCTTCCAGCGGGCGCACTCGCGCCTTACATACTGTTGTGTGATACCGCGCGGGCCTGGCCAGGGCCTTGGGGCATGGCCGTGCCTGATGCCAGGTTCAGGCGTGGCAGGATGCTGGCCGCGCTTGAGCCTGCCAGGTGGCGGACGGTCAAGCGCGCCGCCCATCCTTCCTTTGATGAACAGGCAACCGGAGCTGGTGCTCAGGAGGCGGCATCTTCGCCAAGCAAAGGTGCGAGCCAGTTGCCGATGTCGCGGATTTCCTCCGGGAGCACCTCATGGCTCATCGGGTACTCGCGCCAAGTGACATTGACGCCGGCGTCGTGCAGGCACTGATAGGCGGCACGGCCCATCGCAGGCGGCACTACATCATCGCGGCTGCCATGCAGGCATAGCGCCGGATAGCGCCGGACATCATCGGAAAGCTCGAGGCGCTCGGCAAATGTCGGGGCATAGGTGGACAGTGCGATGACGCCGCCCAGCGGGCCCTGCCAGCGCAGAAATGCCGTATGCAGCACCACCGCGCCGCCTTGGGAGAAGCCGGCGAGAAAGATGCGTGCCGGATCGATGCCCGCGTCACGCTGTGCTTCGATAAGACCGATGACCTGTTGCGCCGATGCCTCGAGTTGCTCGCGATCGATCGCGCGGGCTGGGCTCATGGCCAGGATGTCGTACCAGCTGGGCATGCTCCAGCCACCGTTGATGGTTACCGGACGCGTCGGTGCCTGCGGCAGAACGAAGCGAGTGCTATGAAGCTTCTGCTGCAGCGCTTCGGCCACAGGTAGGAAGTCATAGCGATCAGCGCCCAGGCCATGCAGCCAGATGATGCACGCATCGGCAATGCCATTGGGTTCGAGGATCAACGGTTCGCTCATAGATCGGCTCCAGTTGGGGGCAAGTTGCCTCGTCTTGGGGCATTACGTGCCACCGGCGAGGGAGTGGCGCGAGGTTACCCGCTCGCGCACTTCGATAGAACCCGCAAGCTGGCGTATCCAGCTCATTGCCGGATGAGCTGGTACGCGCCTTGCTAAGTTCAGTTCGACTCAGAAGGGAACGGCTCGCATGAGCGAGTCGAGGTAATGGCACAAAGAACATTGCCGATCATCCACGGACGACTAGACTCAGGTCAGGCTGCGCCGCTTCGCTGCTGCCGGTTACGCATCGAGGGGCAACAGGCCCGAACCCGAGAATAAGAAAGCAAACTGGAGGTTTCGATGATTAGGGTGAAATCCACACTGGCTGCGCTGGGTGCAGCGTCGCTGCTGGGAATCAGCGGGCTGGCGCAAGCGGGGGCGACCCTCGATGCAGTGCAGAAGAAAGGATTCGTGCAGTGCGGCATCAGTGATGGCCTTCCGGGCTTTTCCTACGCCGATGCAAAGGGGCAATACCTGGGGATCGACGTGGATGTCTGTCGCGCGGTGGCCGCGGCCGTATTCGGTGACGCCAGCAAGGTCAAGTACAGTCCGTTGACCGCCAAGGAGCGCTTCACCGCGCTGCAATCCGGTGAAGTGGACATGCTGTCGCGCAACACCACCTGGACCAGCTCGCGTGATGCGGCGATGGGCCTGAATTTCACCGGCGTGACCTATTACGACGGTCAAGGCTTTCTGGTGAACAAGGAGCTGGGTGTCAAAAGTGCCAAGGAGCTGGATGGCGCAACTGTCTGCATTCAGGCAGGCACGACTACCGAACTCAATCTTTCCGATTATTTCCGCGCCAACAACCTGAAGTACACCCCCATTACCTACGACACCTCGGACGAAAGCGCCAAGTCACTGGAGTCGGGCCGTTGCGACGTGCTCACTTCCGACCAGTCGCAGCTCTACGCCCAGCGTATCAAGCTGGCAAAGCCTGATGACTACGTAGTGCTACCCGAAGTGATATCCAAGGAGCCCCTCGGCCCGGCGGTCCGCCAAGGCGATGAGGAATGGTTCGATATCGTGCGTTGGACCTTGTTCGCCATGCTCAACGCCGAGGAATTGGGCATCACTTCGGCAAACGTCGAAGAAAAGGCCAAGAGCACCAAGAACCCTGACGTCGCCCGCCTGCTGGGTGTGGAGGGGGAATATGGTAAGGATCTGAAGCTGCCGAAGGACTGGGCGGTGCAGATCGTCAAGCAGGTCGGTAACTATGGCGAGATCTTCGATCGAAACGTCGGCGCCGGCAGCGAGCTGAAGATCGAACGTGGCCTCAATGCCCTGTGGAACAACGGCGGCGTGCAGTACGCCCCGCCGGTACGTTGACCAAGCGGGGCCGGCTACACCGGCCCCGTTTTCCAAAGGGAGAAGTGCCGCCGGCGCGCACAACGCGCCGGCGGTGCGGTATGAGGACATTCGATGCGAACCATCGACAATCCTAGGCCGGCTGGCGGGTCGTTATTGACCGACCCTCGGGCACGCGCCTGGCTGTTTCAGATTCTGGCTGTAATCACCGTCGTAGCATTCGGCTGGTACCTTTTTCACAATACTCAGACCAATCTTGCCCATCGCGGCATTACCTCCGGCTTCGGCTTCCTCGAGAATGCCGCCGGCTTCGGCATATCCCAGCACCTGATCGACTACAGCGAGAGCGACACTTACGGTCGCGTCTTCTGGGTCGGGCTGCTCAATACGCTGTTGGTCAGCGTCATCGGGATATTTCTCGCAACGGTGATGGGGTTCATCCTCGGCGTGGGACGCCTCTCAAGCAACTGGCTGATCCGCCAGCTGGCGGCGCTCTACATCGAGATATTTCGCAATATCCCGCCGTTGCTGCTGATCTTCTTCGTCTACTTCGCTGTGATCAGCCCGTTGCCTGGGCCGCGTGACAGCCTGAGCCTATGGGATGCGGTGTTCGTCAACAACCGCGGCGTGCAGATGCCGGCACCCAGCGCCGCCGATGGCTTCTGGTCATTCTGGCTGGCGTTGCTCGTAGCGCTGGTCGCGGTAGTCCTGCTCAACCGCTGGGCTCGGGCGCGGCGGCATGCCACCGGGCAGATGTTTCCGGTGCTCTGGACCAGCCTTGGGTTGTTTCTTGCCATCCCCTGGCTGATGACCTTCATTGCAGGCGTACCTTTCACCTGGGAAGTGCCGGAGTTGCAGCGCTTCAATATCCGCGGCGGCTGGGTGGTGATCCCTGAACTGGTTTCGATCGTCGTGGCGTTGTCGGTGTATACCGCGGCGTTCATCGGCGAAACCGTGCGTTCAGGCATTCAGTCGGTCAGCCATGGCCAGACCGAAGCCGCCGCTTCGCTTGGGTTGCGCCCAGGCCAGGTATTGCGGCTGGTCATCGTGCCGCAAGCGTTGCGGGTGATCGTGCCGCCGCTGACCAGCCAATACCTGAACCTGGCAAAGAACTCGTCGCTCGCCGCTGCTATCGGTTATCCAGACATGGTGTCGCTGTTCGCCGGCACGGTGCTCAATCAGACCGGACAGGCCATCGAAACCATGGCCATCACCATGAGTGTCTATCTGGCCATCAGCATCAGCATCTCGCTGCTGATGAACTGGTACAACAAGCGCATTGCGCTGATCGAGCGGTGAGCGCATGACCATCCATACCTTCAAGCCCGACCTGCCGCCACCGACGATCAGCATCGGTGCGCTCGGCTGGCTACGGGCCAATCTGTTTTCCAGCTGGATCAATACCCTGCTGACGCTGGTAGGACTATACCTGCTCTGGCTGATTGTGCCGCCGGTACTCGAATGGGCCATCTTCAAGGCCGACTGGACCGGTGAAACCCGCGCCGACTGCAGCCGCGAAGGCGCCTGCTGGGTGTTCATTCAGACCCGGTTCGGCCAGTTCATGTACGGCTTCTATCCGACGGAGCTGCGCTGGCGAGTCGATGCGGCAGCCTGGCTGGCGATCATCGGTGCGGCGCCGCTGTTCCTGCGGCAGATGCCACACAAGTTGCGCTACGGGCTGGGCTATCTGCTGGTTTACCCGCTGCTGGCCTACTGGCTGCTGCATGGTGGCTTTCTCGGCCTGCAGACGGTGCCTACCAGTCAGTGGGGCGGGCTCATGCTGACCGTAGTGATCGCTGCCGTGGGCATTGCCGGTGCTTTGCCGCTGGGCATTCTGCTGGCATTGGGACGGCGCTCGGACATGCCGGCTATTCGCGTGCTCTGCGTGACCTTCATCGAGTTCTGGCGCGGCGTGCCGTTGATCACCGTGCTGTTCATGTCCTCGGTGATGCTGCCGCTGTTCCTGCCCGAAGGCATGAGCCTCGACAAGCTGCTGCGGGCAATGCTGATGGTGGTGTTCTTCGAGGCCGCCTACATCGCCGAGGTGGTACGTGGCGGTCTGCAGGCGATCCCGAAGGGGCAGTACGAGGCGGCGGCGGCCATGGGGCTGGGCTACTGGCGCAGCACGCTGCTGGTGATCCTGCCGCAGGCGCTGAAGCTGGTAATCCCAGGCATCGTCAACACCTTCATTGCCCTGTTCAAGGACACCAGCCTGGTGATCATCATCGGCCTGTTCGACTTCCTCAACAGCATCAAGCGCGCCACCGCGGACCCGGCCTGGCTAGGCATGTCCACCGAGGGCTACGTGTTCGCCGCGCTGGTGTACTGGATGTTCTGTTTCGGCATGTCCCGCTATTCGATGCGCCTGGAGCGCAAGCTGGACACCGGCCACAAGCATTAGGAGTGATATATGAGTGATTCAAACGTGCAGGCCGAGCAGAGCAGCGAGCCGGTCATCCGCATGCAGGGCGTGCACAAATGGTTCGGCCAGTTCCATGTACTCAAGGACATCAACCTCTCCGTGCGCCAAGGTGAGCGCATCGTGCTGTGCGGGCCTTCCGGCTCCGGCAAGTCCACCACCATTCGCTGCCTCAATCGCCTGGAGGAACACCAGCAGGGGCGCATCGTCATCAACGGCGTGGAGCTGACCAGCGACCTCAAGCAGATCGAGGCGATCCGCAGCGAAGTCGGCATGGTGTTCCAGCACTTCAACCTGTTCCCGCACCTGACCGTGTTGCAGAACTGCACCCTGGCGCCGATGTGGGTGCGCAAGCTGCCGCGACGGCAGGCCGAGGAAATCGCCATGCATTATCTGGAGCGCGTGCGCATCCCGGAGCAGGCCAACAAGTTTCCCGGCCAGCTCTCCGGCGGTCAGCAGCAGCGAGTGGCGATCGCCCGTGCACTGTGCATGAAGCCGAAGATCATGCTGTTCGATGAGCCGACCTCGGCCCTCGACCCGGAAATGGTGAAGGAGGTGCTCGACACCATGGTCAGCCTCGCCGAAAGCGGCATGACCATGCTCTGCGTGACCCATGAGATGGGCTTCGCCCGTACCGTGGCGGATCGGGTGATCTTCATGGACAAGGGCGAGATCGTCGAACAGGCCGAGCCAGAGGTGTTCTTCACCAACCCGGTCAACGACAGGACCAAGCTGTTCCTAAGCCAGATCCTGCATTGATCCAGGCCGGGCCAGGCGCGCCGTCGGAGCACGCGGCGCCTGGCAGTGTTCAGCCTTAGCCTCGGCCGCCGTCATGGGCTAGAATACGCGCCCCGACTGCTCCCCCCTCCGAGGCTGTTCCGACGATGTTGATCCTGCGCGGCGCTCCCGCTCTTTCCGCCTTCCGTCATGGCAAGCTCCTGGCACAACTGACCGATAAGGTTCCCGCCGTCAGCGGGCTGTATGCCGAGTTCGCCCATTTCGCCGAGGTTTCCGGCACGCTCGGCGCGGATGAGCAGAACGTACTGACCCGCCTGCTGAAGT
This sequence comes from Stutzerimonas kunmingensis, assembly GCF_900114065.1. GTDB lineage: Bacteria > Pseudomonadota > Gammaproteobacteria > Pseudomonadales > Pseudomonadaceae > Stutzerimonas > Stutzerimonas kunmingensis. Next base: position 497,267 of record NZ_FORS01000001.1, on the reverse strand, counting down.
ACGGCCCCAGTGTGCCGGTGCAGGAACCTGCCGGGCGGCTGTTTCTCGTGGTGCCTCGCTTCGGCACCATTTCGCCGTGGTCGAGCAAGGCCAGCGATATCGCCCACAACTGCGGGCTGGAGAAGGTCCAGCGGCTGGAGCGGGGCATCGCCTATTACGTGCAGGGCGAGTTTTCCGATAGCGATGCACAGCTGATTTCCGCAGCGCTTCACGATCGCATGACGCAAATGGTGCTCGATCGTTTCGAAGCAGCCGCCAACCTGTTCAGCCATGCCGAGCCCAAGCCTCTGACTGCCGTGGACATCCTCGGTGGCGGTCGCGCCGCGCTGGAAAAGGCCAACACCGACCTGGGCCTGGCCCTGGCCGAAGACGAAATCGATTATCTGGTCAGTGCCTTCCAGGGCCTCAAGCGCAACCCGCACGACATCGAACTGATGATGTTCGCGCAGGCCAACTCCGAGCACTGCCGCCACAAGATCTTCAACGCCAGCTGGGACATCGACGGCGAGAGCCAGGACAAGTCGTTGTTCGGCATGATCAAGAACACCTACCAGATGCACAGCGAGAACGTGCTGTCCGCGTACAAGGACAACGCGTCGGTCATCGTCGGCCACACCGCAGGGCGTTTCTTCCCCAATCCTGAAACCCGCCAGTACGGCGCGGTGCAGGAGCCGGTGCACATCCTGATGAAGGTGGAAACCCACAACCACCCGACCGCGATCTCGCCGTTCTCGGGTGCTTCCACCGGCTCCGGCGGCGAGATCCGCGACGAGGGCGCCACCGGCCGCGGCGCCAAGCCAAAGGCCGGTCTGACCGGTTTCACCGTCTCCAACCTGAACATCCCCGGCTTCGAGCAGCCGTGGGAACAGGCCTACGGCAAGCCGGAACGCATCGTCACGCCGCTGGACATCATGATTGAAGGCCCTCTGGGCGGCGCCGCGTTCAACAACGAGTTCGGCCGCCCGGCGCTGACCGGTTACTTCCGTACCTTCGAGCAGTCGATCAACACGCCGCGCGGCGACGAGGTGCGTGGTTATCACAAGCCGATCATGCTCGCTGGCGGCATGGGCAATATCCGTGAAGATCACGTGCAGAAGGCCGAGATCACCGTTGGCGCCAAGCTGATCGTGCTCGGCGGCCCGGCCATGCTGATCGGCCTGGGCGGCGGCGCCGCCTCCTCGGTCGCGACCGGTGCCAGCTCGGCCGATCTGGATTTCGCCTCGGTACAGCGCGAGAACCCGGAAATGGAACGCCGCTGCCAGGAAGTCATCGACCGCTGCTGGCAGCTGGGCGACGAGAACCCCATCGCCTTCATCCATGACGTCGGTGCCGGTGGCATTTCCAATGCCTTCCCGGAGCTGGTCAACGACGGTGGCCGCGGTGGCCGCTTCGAACTGCGCAACGTGCCCAACGACGAGCCGGGCATGGCCCCGCACGAGATCTGGAGCAACGAGTCCCAGGAGCGTTACGTGCTGGCCGTCAGTGCCGCCGATTTCGAGCGTTTCCAGGCTATCTGCGAACGTGAGCGCTGCCCGTTCGCGGTTGTCGGCGAGGCGACCGCAGAGCCACAACTGACCGTCACCGACAGCCATTTCGGCAACACCCCGGTGGACATGCCGCTCGAAGTGTTACTCGGCAAGCCACCGCGCATGCACCGCAGCGCCAGCCGCGAAGCGGAGCTGGGCGATGACTTCGATGCGGCTACTGTCGATCTGAATGAGGCGGTCACCCGGGTGCTGCGCCACCCAGCGGTCGCCAGCAAGAGCTTCCTGATCACCATCGGCGACCGCAGCATCACCGGCCAGGTAGCGCGCGATCAGATGGTCGGCCCTTGGCAGGTGCCGGTCGCCGACTGCGCCGTCACGGCTACCAGCTACGACGTTTACACCGGCGAGGCCATGGCGATGGGCGAGCGTACGCCGCTGGCACTGCTGGATGCCCCGGCGTCGGGCCGCATGGCCATCGGCGAAACGCTGACCAACCTGGCAGCGGCACGCATCGAGAAGATCTCCGACATCAAGTTGTCCGCCAACTGGATGGCCGCCGCCGGCCACCCCGGCGAAGACGCGCGGCTGTACGACACCGTGCGAGCCGTCGGCATGGAGCTGTGCCCGCAGCTGGGCCTGACCATTCCGGTGGGCAAGGACTCGATGTCAATGAAGACCCGTTGGTCGGAGGAGGGCGCCGAGAAAAGCGTGACCTCGCCGATGTCGCTGATCGTTTCCGGCTTCGCCCCGGTCTCTGATATCCGCCAGACCCTGACCCCGCAGCTGCGCCTGGACAAGGGCGCAACGGACCTGATCCTGATCGATCTGGGACGCGGCCAGAACCGCATGGGTGCTTCGATTCTTGCGCAGGTGTACGGTCAGCTTGGTCGCCAGGCACCCGACGTCGATGATGCCGAAGACCTGCAGGCGTTCTTCGCCGTGGTCCAGGGGCTGAACGCCGATGGTCTGCTACTGGCCTACCACGACCGTTCCGACGGTGGTCTGCTGACCGCTGTGCTGGAAATGGCGTTTGCCGGTCACTGTGGCCTGAGTCTGAATCTCGATGGCCTGCTGGAGAGTGCCGCAGATGTCGCACCGATGCTCTTCAACGAGGAGCTTGGTGCGGTGATTCAGGTGCGTCAGGACGACACCGAGATCGTGCTGGCACAGTTCAGCGCCGCCGGTCTGGGTGACTGTGTCGCGGTCATCGGTCAGCCGGTCAACAATGGCCATGTGTCGATTAAGCACGGCGAGAACGAAGTCTTCGCCGGTGAGCGCCGCCTGCTGCAGCGCCAGTGGGCAGAAACCAGCTATCAGATCCAGCGTCTGCGCGATAACGCCGAGTGCGCCGATCAGGAGTTCGACGCGCTGCTCGAAGAGGACAACCTGGGTCTTAGTGCCAAGCTCAGCTTCGACGTGAACGAGGACATCGCGGCGCCCTACATCAAGCGTGGCATTCGTCCACAGATTGCGGTGCTGCGCGAGCAGGGCGTCAACGGCCAGGTGGAGATGGCGGCGGCGTTCGACCGTGCCGGGTTCGCTGCGGTCGACGTGCACATGAGCGATATCCTTTCCGGGCGTGTCAGCCTTGAGGAGTTCAAGGGCCTGGTGGCCTGCGGTGGCTTCTCCTACGGCGACGTGCTCGGCGCCGGTGAAGGCTGGGCCAAGTCGATCCTGTTCAATGCGCGTGCACGGGATGGCTTCCAGGCCTTCTTCGAGCGCAAGGACAGCTTCGCTCTCGGCGTGTGCAATGGTTGCCAGATGATGAGCAACCTGCACGAGCTGATCCCGGGCACCGAGAACTGGCCGCACTTCGTGCGTAACCGCTCGGAGCAGTTTGAAGCGCGGGTGGCGATGGTTCAGATTCAGGATTCGCCATCGATCTTCCTGCAGGGCATGGCCGGCTCCCGTCTGCCGATCGCCATCGCCCACGGCGAAGGCCATGCGGAGTTCGAGAGCGAAGAGGCCATGCTGCAGGCAGATCTTTCCGGCACCGTGGCGCTGCGCTTCGTGGATAACCACGGCAAGGTCACCGAGCGTTACCCGGCCAACCCGAACGGCTCGCCGCGCGGTATCACCGGTCTCAGCAGTCGCGATGGCCGCGTGACCATCATGATGCCGCACCCGGAGCGGGTGTTCCGCGCCGTGACCAACTCCTGGCGCCCTGACGAGTGGCAGGAAGACGGCGGCTGGATGCGCATGTTCCGCAATGCGCGGGTCTGGGTCGACTGACCGACCGGGTCAATCTGGCCATTCCCGAGGAGCCCGTCGATAGCATATCGGCGGGCTTTTTCATTTGTGACAAAGGTCTATGAACCGGCAGCGCAAAGTGTCGTCTGAGCTATGACGCGCCGCACTATTCGGTGCGCACACGGATGGCAGAATGCCAGTTCGCTCGGCCGGTGGAGGTCGGGCTCATCTGCACGGAGAGGTCGATGTACAAGCTGTGCTTCTATGTTCCAGACAGTCATCTGGAAGCGGTCAAGAAAGCAGTGTTCGCCGCCGGCGCTGGCCGCATAGGCGCATATGACAGTTGCTGCTGGCAGGTACTGGGGCAGGGGCAGTACCGCCCGTTGGAGGGTAGCCAGCCTTTTATCGGGCAAACCGGGCAGGTGCAGCACGTTCCCGAGTGGAAGGTCGAATTGGTTGTGGCGGACGAGCTGATTCACGATAGCGTGAAGGCAATGAAGAAGGCCCATCCGTATGAAACGCCAGCGTTCGACGTCTGGCGTTTGTCCGACATGCAGTTCTAGCCAGCCGTACTGGGTGCGTGCTTAGCTGTAGCGGCGCCCCGACATCCGTTACGGGCGAATCTCGATCAGCGTGCCATCCTTCACCAGCGCCCAGATCTCGCGCATGTCGCTGTTGCTCAGCGCGATGCAGCCCTCGGTCCAGTCCAGGGTGTGGAAGAACCACTCCGGATACTCCTCATCCAGTGGCGTGCCGTGCAGCATGATCATGCTTCCAGGCGCTACGCCTTCCTGCTGTGCGCGGGCCAGGTCACGCGCGTTGGGGTAGGAGATGTGCATCGACAGGTTGTATTTGTCGCTGGTCTTGCGCCAGTCGATCCAGTAGAAGCCTTCCGGCGTGCGCTTGTCGCCTTCGCGCAGCTTTGCGCCGTCGGGTTGTTTGCCCAGCGAAACGCGATAGCTCTTGAGTGTCTGGCCAGCGCTGACCAGATGGAGTTTGCGTTCCGACTTGATTACCAGCACTTTGTCGATGGGTGAACCGCCCAGGCTGGGCGTCGCATTGGCGTGGGAGAACGCGGTAAAGGTGAGGCAGAGCAGGGCGAGCAGCCAGCGCATCGAGGCTTTCCTTCGAACTTCATCAGACCTGTATGTGCCAGCCGGTCCGGCAGACACTTCAGTCTGCGCGGGCGTGGCCCTGCTGGCGGTTGCGATAGCTTGTCACGGCCTCGTTGCGCACCGGGAAGGTCTGCTGCACCCGGTCGGCGAAGAAGCATTCTAGGGTACGGCCGATGGTCGGAAAAGCCAGCTCGGACCAAGGGATGTCTTGCTGATGAAAGAGCTTCACTTCCAGGCTTTCGTCTCCGGCACAGAAGTCCAGATCGACGAGCTCAGCGCGGAAGAACATGTAGACCTGATTGATATGTGGCAGGTCGAACAGGGTATACAGCTGCAGGTCACGCACTCTGGCGCAGGCCTCTTCGAGTGTTTCGCGCTCTGCGGCCTGCTGCATGGTTTCGCCGTTCTCCATGAAGCCGGCCGGCAGGGTCCAATAGCCCCGGCGCGGTTCGATCGCACGCCGACAGAGCAGCACGCGATCATCCCAGACGGGTACGCAGCCGGCGACAATCCTCGGGTTCTGATAGTGCACCGTTTGGCAGCTGTCGCAGACGAAGCGCGGCCGGTTGTCGCCGTCCGGTACGCGGACCAGCACCGGATCGCCGCACTGGTTGCAGTATTTCATGGGGGCCTTCCTGATTGCTCCGGAAAATATTGGGCCGTTCACACGGATTCGGCAAGGCAGCCTCTGCGCCGTTCGGGGGTGGCTCTGACCCGCCTGGTTCGCAGTTGTAACATCGATATCGCATCGAGGCGTTGGAGCTTCTCGTTTGGCGCTCTCCGGGCCTTGGGCGGCTCCGCCTTTCATGCCATGATGCCGGTCAAAGACGAAACGAGAAAATACATGCTGGACACAATACTCCACCGGGTGCGCGCTCATTCCCCGCATCTTCTGGAGCCGGAAGGCCGCCTGCCCGAGGCGGCCGTGTTGATGCCAATCACCCGCAGCGAGTCGCCGGAGCTGGTGCTGACGCTCCGCGCCGCCGGTCTTTCCACTCATGGTGGAGAAGTGGCGTTCCCCGGCGGTCGACGCGATCCGGAAGACCGCGATCTACTGCACACCGCGCTGCGTGAGGCCGAGGAAGAGGTTGGCCTGGCGCCAGGCATGGTCGAGGTCGTCGGCCCGCTCAGCAGCCTGGTGTCGGTGCATGGCATCCACGTCACGCCTTATGTCGGTCTGGTTCCGGACTATGTCGAGTACCGCGCCAACGATGCCGAAATCGCCTCCGTGTTCTCTGTGCCGCTGGAATTCTTCTGCGAGGATCCGCGGGAGGTCACGCACCGCATCGATTACCAGGGACAGAGCTGGTACATCCCGTCCTACCGCTATGGCGAATACCAGATTTGGGGCCTGACCGCGATCATGATCGTCGAGCTGGTCAATGTCATATACGACGCCGGCATCGAAATGCGCCGCGCGCCTGCCGCATTCATCGATCTGTCCGGGCGGCGCGAGCCCTGAGCTGCACCGTCGCAGGGTCGAGCGGCATTCCTGTGGCCTGAGTACAACTGACAAGAAGAGGTGTGTCGTGAAATACCGTCTGGGAGAGTCGCGGGTCGAAGCGCATCCGCAAAGCTGGGTAGCCCCTAATGCCACGCTGGTCGGCAAGATCAGGCTGGATGCTGGTGCAAGCGTCTGGTTTGGCGCCGTTCTGCGTGGTGACAACGAGTTGATCCACATCGGTGAGAACAGCAACGTGCAAGACGGCAGCGTGATGCACACTGATATGGGGCATCCGTTGACCCTGGGTACCGGCGTCACGGTTGGCCACAACGCCATGTTGCACGGTTGCACGGTCGGTGATTACAGCCTGATCGGCATCAATGCGGTGGTGCTCAACGGCGCGAAAATCGGCAAGCACTGCATCATTGGCGCCAACACCCTGATTGCCGAGGGCAAGGAAATTCCCGATGGCTCACTGGTGGTCGGCTCGCCGGGCAAAGTGGTGCGTGAGCTGAGCGATGAGCAGAAGAAGATGCTCGAAGCCAGCGCCGCTCACTACGTGCATAACGCTCAGCGCTACGCGCGTGAGCTGGAGCGCGATGAGTGAACACGCAGGAAAAGCCGGTCGCCTCGCCTTGCGTCAGTCTCTGCGCTCTGGATGAGGATGACCTGTGCGTCGGTTGCCAGCGAAGCGCGGATGAGATCCGGCGCTGGGGGTTGATGAGCAACGAGGAGCGGCGCGAGGTGCTTCAACACTGCAGCGAGCGACTTCGCCTCAGTGGCCAGCTGATGTAGGCGCGTGCCGGGTTCGTTTGTATTTCCAGAGTCGCGAGGATTCCATGCCAAGAATAGGTACACCATTGTCTTCCAGCGCTACGCGCGTCCTGCTCTGTGGCTGCGGCGAGCTTGGCAAGGAGCTGGTTATTGAGCTGCAGCGGCTTGGCGTGGAAGTCATAGCGGTCGACCGCTACGCCAATGCACCAGCCATGCAGGTTGCGCACCGCAGCCACGTGGTCGACATGCTCGACGGTGCTGCGCTGCGAGCGGTGATCGAGCAGGAGCGACCGCATTACATCGTGCCGGAGATTGAGGCCATCGCCACCGCTACCCTGGTCGAGCTGGAGGGCGAAGGCTACACCGTGATACCCACGGCCCGGGCCGCGCAGCTGACGATGAATCGCGAAGGCATTCGCCGACTGGCCGCAGAGGAGTTGGGCTTGCCGACTTCACCCTATCGCTTCGCGGATTCGCTGGAGGAGTGTCGCTCGGCGGCGATGGCGCTGGGCTTTCCCTGTCTGGTAAAGCCAGTGATGAGCTCGTCCGGCAAGGGGCAGTCGGTGTTGCGTAGCGAAGCCGATATCGATGCCGCCTGGGATTATGCGCAGGCCGGTGGTCGCGCAGGTCGAGGGCGAGTCATCGTCGAAGGCTTTATCGACTTCGATTACGAAATCACCTTGCTGACGGTGCGCCACACGGGTGGCACGAGCTTCTGTGAGCCGGTCGGCCATCGCCAGGAGAGGGGCGACTATCAGGAGTCGTGGCAGCCGCAGCCGATGGCGCCGGCGGCGATGGCCGAGGCGAAGCGCATCGCACTGGCGGTCACTGAGGCGCTTGGTGGGCGAGGCATCTTTGGCGTCGAGTTGTTCGTCAAAGGCGATCAGGTCTGGTTCTGCGAAATCTCCCCGCGTCCTCACGATACCGGCCTTGTGACACTGGTTTCGCAGGACCTGTCCGAGTTCGCGCTGCATGCGCGGGCCATTCTCGGTCTGCCGATTCCGAGCATCCGCCAGATGGGCTCGGCGGCTTCAGCGGTGATTCTGGTAGAAGGTGAATCCACCGAAGTGAGCTTCGGCAATCTCGCTGCTGTGCTTGCGGAACCGGATACCGCGCTGCGTCTGTTCGGCAAGCCCGGTGTAAGCGGCCAACGGCGCATGGGGGTCGCGCTGGCTCGGGACGTATCCATCGATGCGGCGAGAGAAAAGGCGTTGCGTGCAGCTGCTGCGGTGAAAGTGGAGCTGTGAGGCTGGCGGGCCGGCTTGCTGCCGCCCCGATTACTCGGGTTGCTGCTCGTCCGAGGATGTGTCGTCGATGGTCCAGGCGCGTACGCTTTTCACGCGGTTATCGGCCGCTTGCAGGATTTCCAGCCGGTAGTTGCCGATCTGCAAGCAGATGCCGCTATCCGGCATGTGCTCAAGGGCCTCGGTGATGAGGCCGTTGAGCGTCTTGGGGCCGTCGCAAGGCAACTTCCACCCGAGGGCCCGGTTTACCTCACGAATGTAGGCGGCGCCATCGATCACCAGCGTGCCGTCGTCCTGCGGGTGAATATCCGGGCTGCGCAGTACGTCCTGATTGCTGAACTCGCCGACGATCTCTTCGAGGATGTCCTCGAGCGTGACGATGCCGCGGACGTCGCCGTATTCGTCGACCACGATGCCGATTCGTCGCTTTTGCTTCTGGAAGTTCAGCAGCTGGGTGGAAAGCGGAGTATTTTCCGGTACGAAATAGGGTTCGTTGCAGGCTTCGAGCAGGCTTTCCTTAGTTAGCTGGTCATGACTGAGCAGGCGGGCAATCTGTCGCATATGGACGATGCCCACGATCTGGTTGATGTCGTTGCGAAACACCGGCAGGCGAGTATGTGGCGTGGTGCGCAGCTGACCGATGATCGATTCCAGATCGTCATCGAGATTGATCCCGGTAACCTCGTTGCGCGGAATCATGATGTCGTCGACAGTGACCCGCTCCAGGTCGAGAATGCCGAGCAGCATGCTCTGGCGATTCAGCGGCAGGTCGGTGCCGGATTCGCGTACGACGCTGCGTAGCTCCTCGGTGGACAGGCTGTCGTTGCCCTTGTTGGACAGGTCGACGCCAAGCAGCTTGAGCAGTCCGTTGCTTACCCAGCCGAGCATGGCAACCAGAGGATAAAGCACCTTCTGCAGCAGTTTCAGCGGCAGGCTGACCGGGTAGGCGACAATCTCTGGGCGTAGTGCGGCCAGGGTTTTCGGCGTGATTTCGCCGAAGATCAGCAAGATGATGGTCAGGCCGATGGTGGCAATCGCGATCCCTGCTTCGCCCCATAGCTGCATCGCGAGCACGGTGGCGATGGATGAGGCCAGGATGTTGACGAAGTTGTTGCCAACCAGAATGGTGCCCAGCAGGCGGTCAGGATGGGCCAGCAGTTCGCTGGCGCGCTGCGCGCCTCGATGCCCTTCCTTGGCCTGATGCCTGAGGCGGTAGCGGTTGAGGCTGAGCATGCCGGTTTCGGAGCTGGAGAAGAATGCCGAGCACAGCAGCAGAAAGACCAGCAGTCCGACCAGAAAGCCGGGGTGTAGATTTTCCACGGGTTAGCCTGTTTGCGTCAGATGTGCAGGATGAATTCGCGGACGAGCTTGCTGCCGAAATACGCCAGCATCAGCAGGCAGAAACCGACCAGTGTCCAGCGGATGGCCTTGTAGCCGCGCCAGCCAAGCTGGTGGCGCCCCCACAGCAGCAGGCCGAAGACGATCCAGGCAACCACCGAAAGGAGTGTCTTGTGGACCAGGTGCTGCGCAAAAAGGTCATCAAGAAACAGCCAGCCGGAAAGCAGTGAGGCGGACAGAAGCAGCCAACCTGCCCAGAGAAAGCCGAACAACAGGCTTTCCATCGTCTGCAGAGGCGGGAAGTTGCGGATCAGGCCCGAGGGATGCTTGTGCTTGAGGTGGTGATCCTGCAGCAGCAGCAACAAGGCCTGGAAGACCGCAATGGTCAACATGCCGTAGGCCAGGATCGACAGCAGGATATGCGCGAGTATGCCCGGCTCCTCAGCAATCGCAGGTGCAGTGCCGGATGGGGCGAACTGGGCGAAGAGTACCGTCAGGCAGCCCAGTGGAAAGAGCAGCAGCAGCAGGTTTTCCACTGGCATCCGATGCAGCGCCAGTAGTATCAGCAGGATGACAGCAGCGGCAATCAGGCTTGAGGCGGTGAAGAAGTCCAAGTGCAGGCCGCTTGGTGATATCAGTTGGATGAAAAGGCTGATCCCATGGGCAAGCAGAGCGAGCAGTCCGACTGTCAGCAGCAGACGTCTGTCCGGCACGGCGCGTTGTGCCAGACGCAAACTTTGATAACCCGTGGCGCCGGCATACAGAGCCGCGGCGGCAAGGCTGGGTAGCAGAGGGTGCATAAGTTCCGGTAACGGGCTCGAAAGGTCGTGAGTGTGGCACAAAGACCCGAGGCGCAAAAGCGGTGGCCGGGTTACGGATCGTCACGGCGTGCGATGCGCCGCATGCTGCGCCATCCATCCCTGGCTTTGGGTCGCGCGGCGGCTGGCGCGGCCAGGTAAATACGAAAAGCCGTGCAGTCGGGGTACCGGCCGGACGCCCGCACCTTCTATAATCTCGCCCTTCAGCACCCCAGCGTGGAATGGCTCATGTTCGAAAACCTAACCGACCGCCTCTCACAAACGCTTCGCCACGTCACCGGCAAGGCGAAGCTGACCGAGGACAACATCAAGGACACGCTGCGTGAAGTGCGGATGGCGCTGCTCGAGGCCGACGTCGCACTGCCGGTGGTCAAGGAGTTCGTCAATCGGGTCAAGGAGCGCGCTGTTGGCACCGAGGTCTCGAAGAGCCTGACTCCGGGTCAGGCGTTCGTGAAGATCGTTCGCGCAGAGCTGGAAGAGTTGATGGGCGCGGCCAACGAGGACCTGGCGCTTCAGGTCACTCCGCCGGCCGTGGTGCTGATGGCCGGCCTGCAGGGGGCGGGCAAGACCACCACCGTGGGGAAGCTGGCGCGCTTCCTCAAGGAGCGCAAGAAGAAGAGCGTGCTGGTGGTTTCGGCTGACGTCTATCGTCCGGCTGCGATCAAGCAGCTCGAAACCCTGGCCGGCGAAGTGGGTGTGACCTTCTTCCCTTCCGATATCAGCCAGAAGCCGGTGGAGATCGCCCAGGCGGCCATCCGTGAAGCCAAGCTCAAGTTCATTGACGTGGTGCTGGTGGATACTGCCGGTCGTCTGGCCGTTGATGCCGAGATGATGGCCGAGATCCAGGCTGTACACGCCGCGATCAATCCTGCCGAAACGCTGTTCGTGGTCGATGCCATGACGGGCCAGGACGCGGCAAACACCGCCAAGGCGTTCGGCGAAGCACTGCCGCTGACCGGTGTGGTGTTGACCAAGGTGGATGGCGATGCGCGTGGTGGTGCCGCGCTTTCGGTGCGGCACGTGACCGGGAAGCCGATCAAGTTCCTCGGCATGGGCGAGAAGAGTGACGCCCTTGAGCCTTTCCATCCGGATCGTATCGCCTCGCGCATCCTCGGCATGGGCGATGTGCTCAGCCTTATCGAGCAGGCCGAGCAGACCCTTGATCGCGAGAAGGCCGAGAAGCTCACCAAGAAGCTCAAGAAGGGCAAAGGGTTCGATCTCGAGGACTTCCGCGATCAGCTGCAGCAGATGAAGAACATGGGCGGCCTCGGTGGCTTGATGGACAAGCTGCCATCGATCGGTGGCGTCAACCTGTCGCAGATGGGGCATGCTCAGGGCGCAGCGGAGAAGCAGTTCATGCAGATGGAGGCGATCATCAACTCGATGACGCCTGCCGAGCGACGCAATCCTGACATCATCAGTGGATCGCGCAAGCGCCGTATCGCCATGGGGTCTGGTACTCAGGTGCAGGATATCGGCCGGCTGATCAAGCAGCACAAGCAGATGCAGAAGATGATGAAAAAGGTCACCGGCAAGGGTGGCATGACCAAGATGATGCGCGGCATGGGCGGCATGTTCCCAGGCGGCGGCATGCCGAAGTTCTAGAGAGTGTCTTGTCGCGGCGCTGAGCCGCGACTTAATGCGGTCTGCAGCCTGATGCCGGGTATCGCCTAGCTCCGGCTGAGACCTTTAGTAAAAGAGTTTGCAAAATCCCCGGCATTCCTTAAAATGTGCGGCCTTTCGGGCCTAGGCCCATTTTAAGTGTGTGCCTTAAGTAAGTTAGCACCGACTACAGGAACGATGTTCACATGGTAACTATTCGTCTCGCCCGTGGCGGCTCCAAGAAGCGCCCTTTCTACCACCTGACCGTGACCAACAGCCGCAACCCGCGTGATGGTCGCTTCGTCGAGCGCATCGGTTTCTTCAACCCGATCGCCACTGGTGCGGAAGTGAAGCTTTCTGTAAACCAGGAGCGCGCTACTTACTGGCTGAGCCAGGGCGCACAGCCGTCTGAGCGCGTTGCTCAGCTGCTGAAGGAAGCTGCCAAGGCCGCTGCCTGAATCTCATGAACGCAACGTCTGCTCCGGTCGATGACGTGGTTGTCATCGGCAAGATCGTTTCGGTGCATGGCGTACGCGGTGACGTAAAGGTCTATTCCTTTACTGATCCGATCGACAACCTGCTGGGCTATCGACGCTGGACGCTGAGGCGAGGCGACGAGGTGAAGCAGGTCGAGTTGGTCAAGGGGCGCCTCCAGGGGAAGATCCTGGTGGCAACGCTGAGTGGGTTGGATGATCGCGAAGTTGCGCGTACCTACGCCGATTTCGAGATATGCATCCCGCGTAGCGAACTGCCCGCCTTGGACGACGGTGAGTACTACTGGTATCAGCTTCAGGGCTTGAAGGTCATCAATCAGGCTGGGCAGTTGCTTGGTCAGATCGATCACCTGCTTGAAACCGGAGCCAACGACGTGATGGTCGTGAAGCCTTGTGCTGAAAGCCTGGACGATCGCGAGCGTCTGCTGCCTTACACCGATCAATGCGTGTTGAAGATCGATCTGGTAGCGGGCGAGATGCAGGTCGATTGGGACGCGGATTTCTGAACGGCATGTCCGCTTTGCGCGTCGAGGTCATCAGCCTTTTCCCGGATATGTTCGCAGCGATATGTGACTACGGGATTACCAGTCGTGCCGTGAAGCAGGGGTTGTTGCAGTTGAGCTGCTGGAACCCCAGAAGCTACACCGAAGACCGCCACCAAACAGTGGACGACCGCCCATTCGGCGGTGGCCCCGGCATGGTGATGAAGATCAAGCCGCTCGAGCTTGCCTTGGCTGACGCCAAACAGGCTGCGGGTGAGGCGGCGAAGGTGATCTACCTCTCGCCGCAGGGGCGCCAGCTGAAACAGGCTGATGTCCGCGAGATGGCAAAAGAGGATGCGCTTATCCTGATTGCCGGTCGCTACGAAGGTATTGATGAGCGCTTCATCGAAGCGCATGTCGATGAGGAATGGTCGATTGGTGATTACGTGTTGTCCGGTGGCGAGTTGCCGGCAATGGTGCTGATCGACGCCGTGACGAGGCTGCTTCCGGGCGCCCTTGGTCATGCTGGTTCCGCCGAGGAGGATTCGTTCACCGACGGCCTGCTCGACTGTCCGCACTACACGCGTCCTGAGGTGTATGCGGGTAAATGTGTTCCTGATGTGCTGCTCAGCGGCAACCACGAACACATCCGACGCTGGCGCTTGCAGCAGTCCCTTGGAAGGACCTGGGAGCGACGCGCCGATCTTCTGGATAGCCGCTCGCTTTCTGGAGAAGAACAGAAGCTGCTGGCGGAATACATCCGCCAGCGGGACGATAGTTAACGTATCGATGGCAACCCACAGGGTTGACCTTAGGAGCACAGCATGACCAACAAGATCATTCAGCAGCTCGAAGCCGAGCAGATGAACAAAGAAATCCCGCCGTTCGCACCGGGCGACACCGTTATCGTTCAGGTGAAGGTGAAGGAAGGCGAGCGTCAGCGTCTGCAGGCCTTCGAAGGCGTCGTGATTGGCAAGCGCAACCGCGGTCTGAACAGTGCTTTCACCGTTCGCAAGATCTCCAACGGTGTAGGCGTCGAGCGTACTTTCCAGAGCTACAGCCCGATGGTCGACAGCATCAGCGTCAAGCGTCGCGGTGACGTGCGCAAGGCCAAGCTGTACTACCTCCGCGCGCTGTCCGGCAAGGCCGCCCGCATCAAGGAAAAGCTGGTCTAAGACCGCGGTTCCGCAAAAAAGCAGCCCTCGGGCTGCTTTTTTCGTTTCTAGGGCCTGCTGATTCCGGCGGAGCGAGACTGGTGCCTGCGATTGGGGCGGCGATCGGATGAAGAGATTCCGATTCGTTTGCGCTCTGGCCGCATCGGGACGCCTGTGGAAAACTGTTGTACCCCTTCTGATTGAAGCTGTCATGCCTGCACTCGACGACCCCGTCATCGACCGTTACCTCGATGCGCTCTGGCTGGAAAAAGGGCTGGCGGACAATAGCCGCGAGGCCTACCGCAGCGACCTCGCATTGTTCAACGGCTGGCTGGAGGAGCGAGGCGTTCGACTTGCCACCGCCGGGCGCGAGATCATTCTCGATCACCTCGCATGGCGTCTGAACAATGGTTACAAGGCGCGCTCCACGGCGCGCTTTCTGTCAGGCTTACGGGGCTTTTATCGCTACCTGTTACGCGAGGGCGAGATCGCCGTCGATCCGACCTTGCGCGTGGATCTGCCACGGCTTGGACGTCCCTTGCCGAAAGCGCTGTCCGAAGCCGATGTAGAGGCATTGCTGACGGCGCCAGATATTGGAGAGCCGTTAGGTCTGCGTGATCGCGCCATGCTCGAGGTGCTTTATGCCTGCGGGTTGCGGGTTACCGAGTTGATCAGCCTGACGCTCGAGCAGGTCAGCATGCGCCAGGGCGTCGTGCGAACGTTCGGCAAAGGCAATAAAGAGCGTCTTGTGCCGCTTGGCGATGAAGCTTTGCACTGGCTGGAGCGTTATCAGCGCGATGGTCGTGAACTCTTGCTCTCGGGCAAGGCCAGTGATGTGCTGTTTCCCAGTCAGCGCGGTGGCCAGATGACACGCCAGACCTTCTGGCACCGGATCAAGCTGCACGCGAAGGTCGCCGGTGTCGCCGCATCGATTTCACCGCATACCTTGCGCCACGCTTTCGCCACGCACTTGCTCAACCATGGCGCGGATCTGCGCACCGTGCAGATGTTGCTTGGTCACAGCGACCTGTCGACCACTCAGATCTACACCCACATTGCGCGAGCGCGGTTGCAGGAGTTGCATGCGGCGCACCATCCGCGCGGCTAGGGCAGAGCGCCGGCGCTGGTAGGCCGTGGTCTCGGCGGCGGCCCAGAGAAGCAGCTAGCAGTTTGTACGGCATGGCTATGATAGGCTTTGCGCCTTTCCCGATTGTCGCTGCCAGGAGTTTCCATGGGCGTGATTCGTATGTTCGCTGCCGCCGTTGCAGGTCTGGCCAGCGTTGTTGTAATGGCCGCCGATCCGGATCAGGCGATTCGCCAGTCTTTGCAGAAGATCCAGCCGGACATGCCCATCGAGGCTATTGCCGAGAGTCCGATGCCCGGGGTTTATCAGGTTCAGCTGGAGGGCGGGCGGCAGCTGTATGCCAGCGCTGATGGGCAGTTCGTCATCCAGGGCTATCTCTACCAGTTCAAGGATGGTCAGGCCGTCAACCTGACCGAGCAAGCTCAAAGCAAGTCGGTGGCCAAGCAGATCAACTCGATCCCGGCCAGCGAGATGGTGGTGTTCGCGCCCAAGGAACCCAAGACCCATATCACCGTATTTACCGATACTGACTGTGGCTACTGCCAGAAGCTGCACAGCGAGGTTTCGCAGTTGAACCGCCTCGGCGTTGAGGTTCGCTATGTCGCGTTTCCGCGGCAGGGCATGGGTAGTCATGGGGCCAATACCCTGACCAGCGTGTGGTGCGCCAAGGATCGCCAGGACGCCATGAACAAGGCCAAGGCGCGTGAAGATCTGCCCACAGCCAGCTGCGAGACGCCTATCGAAAAGCAGTATCAGCTTGGCCAGATGATCGGCGTACAGGGCACGCCTGCCATCATTCTCGCCAACGGTCAGATGATTCCCGGCTATCAGCCGGCCGCCCAATTAGCAGAAGTTGCGCTCGCTGCCGAGTAATGCGTTGAGGCCATTGGTCCGATTCATTCGGGCTGATTGCCGATAGTGGAACTGGCTGGCCTGATGCGTTCAAAACCCTAAGGGTCTGAATGAGGAGGGTCGTGATGAAGCTCGAAGGTTCCTGTCACTGTCAGGCTGTGCGGTTCAGCCTAGAATCCGCGCAGCCGTATCCTTTCATGCGCTGCTACTGCTCGATCTGTCGCAAGACAGCGGGTGGCGGCGGCTACGCGATCAATCTTGGTGGTGACTATCGAAGCCTGCAGGTCGAGGGGCGGGAGCAGCTTGGCGTCTACCAGGCGCATATCACCGATGCCGAGACTGGCGAGGTAAAGATCAGTGATGGTCGCCGCCACTTCTGTCGACACTGCGCCAGTGCGTTGTGGTTGTGGGATCCGAACTGGCCCGAGCTGGTGCATCCCTTCGCATCGGCGATCGACACCGATCTGCCCATCCCGCCGGAGCACACGCATTTGATGCTCGACTCCAAGGCCAGTTGGGTAGAGCCGCAAGTACAGGGGCATGATCGCTGTTTTGCCGAATACCCGGATGAGTCGCTCGCGCAATGGCATCAGCGGTTGAAACTTGACGATCGGGCGCGCCCGCCGCAAGGCGAGGCTGATTGACTAAAAGCTGCTCCCTTCGTAATGTGCGACTCTTTTGTCGACCGGCAGGTCCGGTCGTCTCGCTGTGAATGGGGAGTTCAGCTTGAAACCGGTGAAAGTTGGCATCTGTGGGCTGGGAACCGTCGGTGGCGGTACCTTCAATGTGCTCAAACGCAACGCCGAGGAGATTGCCCGCCGTGCCGGGCGCGGAATCGAGGTTGCGCAGATTGCCACCCGGCACCCGAATCCCAAGTGCGATACCGGTACGACAGCCATCACGGCGGACATCTTCGATGTCGTGAACAACCCCGAAATCGACATCGTTGTCGAGCTGATCGGCGGTTATACCCTGGCCAAGGAACTCGTCCTCAAGGCCATCGAGAATGGCAAGCATGTGGTCACCGCCAACAAGGCGCTGATCGCCGTGCATGGCAACGAAATTTTCGCCAAGGCGTGCGAGAAGGGCGTAATCGTCGCCTTCGAAGCTTCGGTCGCGGGTGGTATTCCGGTCATCAAGGCGATTCGTGAAGGGTTGGCCGGTAACCGCATCAACTGGCTGGCGGGAATCATCAACGGCACCGGCAACTTCATCCTCACCGAGATGCGTGAAAAGGGGCGCACCTTCGAGGACGTTCTCAAGGAAGCCCAGGAACTCGGCTACGCCGAGGCCGACCCGACCTTCGACGTCGAGGGCATCGATGCCGCGCACAAACTAACGATCCTGGCGTCCATCGCTTTCGGGATCCCGCTGCAGTTCGACAAGGCTTACACCGAGGGCATCGCGCGCCTGACCACGGCTGATGTGAATTACGCCGAAGCGCTGGGCTATCGCATCAAGCACCTGGGCGTCGCCCGCCGCACCGATGCTGGCATCGAACTGCGCGTTCATCCGACACTGATTCCGGCCGACCGCCTGATCGCCAACGTCAATGGCGTGATGAATGCGGTCATGGTCAATGGCGATGCCGTCGGCAGCACGCTCTACTACGGCGCCGGTGCAGGCATGGAGCCGACCGCTTCGGCAGTCGTGGCCGACCTCGTGGATGTGACCCGGGCTCTGACCACCGATCCGAACAATCGCGTGCCGCATCTGGCGTTCCAGCCCGACTCGCTGTCCGATCATCCAATTCTGCCGATCAGTGCCTGCGAGAGCGCCTACTACCTGCGCATCCAGGCCAAGGACCATCCGGGCGTGCTGGCTCAGGTGGCAACCATTCTCTCCGAGTGTGGCATCAACATCGAGTCGATCATGCAGAAGGAGGCCGAAGTCCAGGACGGTCTGGTTCCTGTGATTCTGGTGACCCATCGAGTGGTCGAGCAGCGTATCGACGATGCTATCGCTGCGTTGGAAGCCCTCGATGATGTGGCGGACAAGGTCGTGCGCATTCGCGTCGAACAGCTCAACTAACCAAGCCGCAGGCCGCAGCTGCAGGCACGGAACAGCCTGATACCTGCAGCGCCAGCCTGCCGCTCGAACCGAAGGTTTGAACAAATGCGCTACATCAGCACTCGCGGCCAGGCGCCGGCCCTGAACTTCGAAGACGTCCTGCTGGCCGGCCTGGCCAGCGATGGTGGCCTGTACGTGCCGGAGAACCTGCCGCGGTTCACCGTGGAAGAAATTGCCTCCTGGGCCGGCCTGCCGTATCACGAGCTGGCCTTTCGGGTCATGCGCCCGTTCGTTGCCGGCAGCATTCCGGACGCCGACTTCAAGCGAATCCTCGAAGAAACCTATGGCGTCTTCGCCCATAGCGCCATCGCCCCGCTGAGTCAGCTGAACGGCAACGAGTGGGTGCTGGAGCTGTTTCACGGCCCAACCTTGGCGTTCAAGGATTTCGCCTTGCAGCTGCTCGGTCGCCTGCTCGATCACGTGCTGGCCAAGCGTGGCGAGCGCGTGGTGATCATGGGCGCCACCTCCGGTGATACCGGTTCGGCGGCCATCGAAGGCTGCAAGGCCTGCGATAACGTCGACATCTTCATCATGCACCCGCACAACCGCGTATCCGAGGTGCAGCGCCGGCAGATGACCACCATCCTCGGCGACAACATTCACAACATCGCCATCGAAGGCAACTTCGACGACTGCCAGGAGATGGTCAAGGCCAGCTTTGCCGACCAGGGTTTCCTCAAGGGCACCCGTCTGGTGGCAGTCAACTCGATCAACTGGGCGCGGATCATGGCCCAGATCGTCTACTACTTCCACGCTGCGCTGCAGCTTGGCGGTCCGGCGCGCTCCGTGGCGTTCTCGGTGCCGACCGGCAATTTCGGCGACATCTTTGCCGGCTATCTGGCGCGCAACATGGGCCTGCCGATCAACCAGCTGATCGTTGCCACCAACCGCAACGATATCCTGCATCGCTTCATGTCCGGCAACCGCTACGACAAGGACACCCTGCACGCGTCGCTGTCGCCGTCGATGGACATCATGGTGTCGTCGAACTTCGAGCGTCTGCTGTTCGACCTGCATGGTCGCAATGGCAAGGCCGTGGCCGAATTGCTGGATGGTTTCCGTGCCAGCGGCAAGCTGTCGGTGGAAGAGGAACGCTGGGCCGAAGCGCGCAAGCTGTTCGATTCGCTGGCCGTGGATGACGAGCAGACCTGCGCCACCATCGCTCAGGTCTTCAAGGAAACCGGCGAGGTGCTCGATCCGCATACGGCCATCGGCGTGCATGCCGCACGCGAATGCCGTCGCAGCCTGAGCATCCCGATGGTGACACTGGGCACCGCGCACCCGGTGAAATTCCCGGATGCGGTGGAGAAGGCGGGTATTGGCCAGGCACTTGCCTTGCCGGCGCACCTGGCTGATCTGTTCGAACGCAGCGAGCGTTGCACGGTGCTGCCGAACGAACTGAAGGCCGTTCAGGCCTTCGTTGGCCAGCACGGCAACCGGGGCAAGCCGCTGTAACGCTGCGGTAATACAAAAAAGGCCAGTCGCATGACTGGCCTTTTTTCGTTTACAGCGTCGATCTCGACTGATGGCATTCCGAAGCGGGCCTTCGCCCCGATGCTCCGTATCCCGGACGTTACTCGTCGAACTCTTCCCAACCGCCCATTTCCCGCCAACGATTGACGATGCCGCAGAACAGCTCGGCAGTCTTCTCGGTGTCGTACCGGGCCGAGTGCGCCTCGCGGCCGTCGAAGTCGATCCCGGCGGCCTGGCAGGCCTTGGCCAGCACGGTCTGACCGTAGGCAAGGCCAGCGAGGGTGGCGGTGTCGAAGCTGGAGAAGGGGTGGAACGGGTTGCGCTTGATCTCGCAACGAGCGATCGCTGCGTTGAGAAATCCCAGGTCGAAGCTGCTGTTATGACCGACCAGAATCGCGCGCTTGCAGCCGGCGGATTTCACCGCTTTGCGCACGCTGCGAAAGATATCGGTCAGGGCCTGCGATTCGGGCACGGCCATGCGCAGCGGATGGTCGAGCTTGATGCCGGTGAACTCCAGCGCGGCTGCCTCGATGTTGGCGCCAGCGAAAGGCTCCACGCGGTAGAACAAGGTGTCCTGCGGGTACAGCAGGCCTTGCTCGTCCATGCCGATGGTCACGGCCGCAATTTCCAGCAGCGCATCCGTTGCGCTGTTGAAGCCGCCGCACTCGACATCGATCACCACTGGCAGGAAACCACGGAAACGCCGCGCCATCGGCGAGCGGGGTTTGCCCGGCAGGTGCTCTTCGAGCTCGTCTTCGAAGTGCTCTTCGCTCATGCGTTCGTCTCCAGACGCCAGTGCAGTCGTTCCCCGGCACGCAGCGGCACGACGACCTGCTCACCGAATGGCAGATTGGCCGGCACGTTCCACTCCTCGCGCACCAGGGTTATCTGCGTGGTGTTGCGCGGCAGACCGTAGAAATCCGGACCGAAGTGACTGGCAAAGGGTTCCAGTTTGTCCAGCGCCTGCCGCTGCTCGAAGGCTTCGGCGTACAGCTCGATGGCCGCATGCGCGGTATAGCACCCAGCACAACCGCAGGCAGCTTCCTTGGCGTGCTGTGCGTGGGGGGCCGAGTCGGTGCCGAGGAAGAACTTCGGGTTGCCGCTGGTGGCGGCATCCAGCAGGGCTTCCTGGTGAACGTTGCGCTTGAGCACTGGCAGGCAGAACAGATGCGGACGAATGCCGCCGACCAGCATGTGGTTGCGGTTGTACAGCAGGTGGTGCGTGGTGATGGTGGCGCCGACGTTGGCGCCTGCCGCCTGGACGAACTGCACGGCGTCACGGGTGGTGATGTGCTCGAACACCACTTTGAGGGTTGGGAAGCGCGCGGTGACGCGGCTCAACTGCTCGTCGATGAAGTGTTTCTCGCGATCGAATATATCGATCTCGCTGCGCGTGACTTCGCCGTGGACCAGCAAAGGCAGGCCGACCTCGGCCATGGTTTCCAGCACACCGAAGATGTTGTCGATCGCGGTTACGCCGGAAGCGGAGTTGGTGGTCGCGCCTGCCGGATATAGCTTGGCGGCATGCACGAAGCCGCTGGCCTTGGCCTGGCGGATATCGTCGGAACTGGTGCTGTCGGTGAGATAGAGCACCATCAATGGCGTGAAATCACTGCCGGCCGGCCGAGCCGCCAGGATGCGCTGGCGATAGGCTTCGGCCTCGTCGGCATTGCGTACCGGTGGCACCAGGTTCGGCATGATGATGGCGCGGGCGAACTGACGAGCAGCATCCGCGACGGTGTGAGGCAGGGCGGCGCCGTCGCGCAGGTGGATGTGCCAGTCGTCGGGGCGCAGCAGGGTGAGTCGGTCGGACATGCAGGGGTTTCCAGGCGGGTGAAACGTGCGCGAATGCTACCGGAAAAGCCCGGAGACGGCATCTTGCCTTCGTCTGCCAGGCTTGGGCGCTGACCGTGACACGCTCAAGTTTGCCGGTCGGGCACCGATACCTAGAAGGAATACGCATCCTCTCGGAGTTCATCGTGCGCCTGCGCCCCCTCGTACTGTTGTGCCTGCTCGCTTCACCGGCCAACGCCCTGACATTCCAGACGCGGCTGGAACGGGTGCAATGGCAGGTGGAGGGCGATCAGTTCGAGTGCCGACTGACCCAGCCCATCGCCGGTTTCGGCAGCGGCGAGTTCGTCAGGCGTGCCGGCGAACAGGCGGTCTTTCGTTTGCACTCGCCGGAGCGCTGGCTTGGCGCCGGCTCGGCGACACTGCTTGCCGCAGCGGCGCCTTGGCAACCGTCGCGCAGTGATATCAATCTCGGCGTGGTCACCGTGAGTGGTGGCGATATTCCGTTCAACAGCACCCAGCTACAGGCCGGGCGCCTGCTCAGCGGCCTGCTCGAAGGGCGTAGCCCGGTGGTTCGGCATCGCACCATGCACGGCGGCGATACCCTGGAGATTCGCCTGTTGCCGGCGCGCTTCGGCAAGGCTTACGAGGACTACCGCGCCTGTACGGCCAAGCTGCTGCCAGTCAATTTCGATCAGGTGCGCCAGTCGCAGATCGGTTTCCCGAGCAGCGATGTGGTGCTGGACGCTCAGGGGCGCGCCAGGCTCGATGTCGTTCTGCAGTACATGCGCGCCGATCCCAGTGTGAATCGCATCGAACTTGATGGCCACTCGGACAACAGCGGCAATCGCCTGCTCAATCGGGATCTGTCGCGCCGTCGCGCACTGGCGGTTCAGGAGTACCTGGTCGCCAACGGCATAGCGCTGGAGCAGATCACCCTGCGCTTCCATGGCGAGCGCTATCCGCTGGTGGCCAACAGCAGCGAGGCCAATCGCGCGAAGAATCGGCGTGTCACCTTGCGCCTGGCGCGAGAAGCGGCGCCTCCTGCGCCCTCGGCTCCCGCCGCCCCGTCGTCTTGATTGCCGCCGCAGCGGCGCGCCCCTGTAAAAGCCAGCCCATGACCGGTAGAATCGCAGGCTTTCCGTACAACCCGTGGAGCTGATGGCATGGCGGACGTTAAGAAGGTAGTTCTGGCCTATTCCGGTGGCCTGGACACCTCGGTGATTCTGAAGTGGCTGCAAGACACCTATAACTGTGAAGTGGTGACCTTCACCGCCGACCTCGGCCAGGGCGAAGAAGTCGAGCCAGCGCGCACCAAGGCGCAGGCTCTGGGCGTCAAGGAAATCTACATCGACGACCTGCGCGAAGAGTTCGTGCGCGACTTCGTCTTCCCCATGTTCCGTGCCAACACTGTTTACGAAGGCGAGTACCTGCTGGGTACCTCCATCGCCCGTCCGCTGATCGCCAAGCGCCTGATCGAGATCGCCAACGAGACTGGTGCCGATGCCATCTCCCACGGTGCCACCGGCAAGGGTAACGACCAGGTGCGCTTCGAGCTGGGCGCTTACGCGCTCAAGCCAGGCGTCAAGGTCATCGCCCCGTGGCGCGAGTGGGATCTGCTGTCGCGCGAGAAGCTGATGGACTACGCCGAGAAGCATGCCATCCCGATCGAGCGCCACGGCAAGAAGAAGTCGCCTTACTCCATGGATGCCAACCTGCTACACATCTCCTACGAGGGCGGTGTGCTGGAAGACACCTGGACCGAGCACGAAGAAGACATGTGGCGCTGGACCAAGTCGCCGGAAGCGGCGCCGGACACCCCCACCTACATCGAACTGAGCTACCGCAAGGGCGACATCGTCGCCATCGATGGCAAGGACATGACTCCAGCTCAGGTCCTGGCCGAGCTGAACCGCATCGGCGGCGAAAATGGCATCGGCCGCCTCGACATCGTCGAGAACCGCTATGTCGGCATGAAGTCCCGCGGCTGCTATGAGACGCCCGGCGGCACCATCATGCTCAAGGCCCACCGCGCAATCGAGTCGATCACCCTCGACCGCGAGGTCGCGCACCTGAAAGACGAGCTGATGCCCAAGTACGCCAGCCTGATCTACAACGGCTACTGGTGGAGTCCCGAGCGCAGCATGCTGCAGCAGATGATCGACGCTTCCCAGGTCAACGTGAACGGCGTCGTGCGCCTGAAGCTGTACAAGGGCAACGTCATCGTCGTCGGCCGCAAGTCCGACGATTCGCTGTTCGACGCCAACATTGCGACCTTCGAAGAGGATGGCGGCGCCTACAACCAGGCGGACGCCGGCGGCTTCATCAAGCTCAACGCCCTGCGCATGCGCATCGCTGCCGGCAAGGGCCGCACCCAGTTCTGATAAGCTGGCGCGCCTGAGCAAACCGACCCCGGCCATGTGCCGGGGTTGTACTTTCTGCACTGCCACAAGCGCTGCCGAACGAGGAGACCTGAATCATGAGACTGCTGCATACCATGCTGCGTGTCGGCGATATGGAAAAGTCCATCGCCTTCTACACCGAAGTGCTGGGCATGACCCTGCTGCGCCGCAAAGACTATCCGGACGGCAAATTCACGCTCGCCTTCGTCGGTTACGGCGACGAGGCGCACAACAGCGTCATCGAGCTAACCCACAACTGGGGTGTCGAGACCTACGAGCTGGGTAATGGCTACGGCCACATCGCCCTGGAAGTGGAAGATGTCTACAAGGCCTGCGAGGACATCCGTGCCCGTGGCGGCAAGATCACCCGGGAGCCGGGGCCGATGATGCATGGTTCCAGCATCCTGGCGTTCGTCGAGGACCCGGACGGTTACAAGATTGAGTTGCTTTCGCCCAAGCGCGCCGACTGATCGGCGGCATGGAACAAGCGGATGTGAAAAAGCCCCTTTCGGGGCTTTTTCTTTACAGATCGAAGTCGAAGTCGTTCAACTGCTTCTGCAGGCGGCGTTCCTCGAGCAGGTTGTCGATGATACGGCGCTTGGTCAGATTGGTCTTGGCGACCTCGACGGGCGCTTCGCTGCTCTCATCGTCATCTTCGGCGATGAAATCGTCTTCGATCTGAATGTCTTCTTTCTCGGCCACTTGTTCACTCCAAGGCTACGGGGCGCTCTTGGCGCACCTTATAGCCGCAAATCGGGAGCCGGTAAAAAAGTTTTTTTCAATCGCGATGCAAGCTTTTCGCTAGCGCGCTCAATCGTCCGAAGTCTTGTGCCTGTATTCGCAGAGATCCTCGATCCGACAGCTGCCGCATAGCGGTTTGCGCGCCTTGCAGACATAGCGTCCGTGTAGGATCAGCCAGTGGTGTGCGTCGAGCAGATAATCCTTCGGTACGAAACGAATCAGCTTGCGTTCGACCTCCAGAACGTTCTTGCCTGGGGCGATGCCGGTGCGGTTGCTGACCCGGAAGATGTGCGTGTCCACCGCCATGGTGAATTGGCGGAATGCCGTGTTCAGTACCACGTTGGCGGTCTTGCGGCCCACCCCGGGGAGGGCTTCCAGATCCTCGCGATTGTCCGGCACCTGGCCGCCATGCTTCTCGATCAGCATGCGACAGGTCTCGATGACGTTCTTCGCCTTGCTCGGATACAACCCGATGGTGCGGATGTATTCGCACAGGCCGTCGTAGCCGAGAGCGTAGATCGCCTCCGGGGTGTTGGCCACGGGGTAGAGCCTGGCAGTTGCCTTGTTCACGCCGACATCGGTGGCCTGGGCCGAGAGGATCACGGCGATCAGCAGCTCGAAGGGCGTGCTGTAGGCCAGCTCGGTCTTCGGCTCGGGGTTGTCTTCATGCAAGCGCCGGAAGATTTCCCGACGTTTTTCGGCATTCATCGGAACGGGCTCACTCGATCACACCGGTTACGCGTACGCGGCGGCTGGTGGCCGGCGCAGCGGGCTGGGTGGCGCGGGCACGTTCGGCAAGCTGCTGGTCGATCCGGTTCTTCAGCGCAATCAGCAGGCCGAGCACGATGAAGGCACCAGGCGGCAGAATCGCCAACAGGAAGCCCTTGTAGTCGCTGAACAGAGTGATCTGCCAGTCAGCGGCGATCGGGCCGAACAGCAGGTGCATGTTGGCGAACAGCGCACCGGTGCCGAACAGTTCGCGCAGGCCGCCGAGCACCACCAGAACCAGACAGAAGCCGATGCCCATGACCAGACCGTCGAAGCCTGCGATCAGTGGATTGTGTTTGGCGGCGAACCCGTCGGCGCGTCCAAGGATGACGCAGTTGGTGGTGATCAGCGGGATGAAGATGCCGAGGATCTGGTACAGCTCGTAGGTGAAGGCTTGCATCAGTAGCTCAATGCAGGTGGTCAGCGCGGCGATGATCATCACGAATGCCGGCAGACGCACCGCGGTGTTGACCACGCCGCGCACCAGCGATACCCCGATGTTCGAACAGGTCAGCACCAGCATCGTCGCCAGGCCGAGTCCGAGTGCGTTGACCGCCGAGTTGCTGACGCCGAGCAGCGGACAGAGCCCGAGCAGCTGGACCAGCGCCGGGTTGTTCTTCCACAGTCCGTTGACGGTCAGTTCGCGATAGCTGGGTGCGCTCATGGCTGATCCCCTTGCGGCTCGGCTTCAGGCTCGTTGGTTTGCAGCTCGTCGCGGGTGGCGGCACTTCCGGCGCGTGAGTGGACGGTGGCTCCGGCGGGCTCGGTGCGGCTTTCCAAGGCGTCGCCGACGGCCCCGGTCGTCTCGCCGCTGGTTGCCAGCAGCTCGGCCTTGTGCGCATCGAAGTACTGCAAGGCGCGGTGCACGGCGCCGACCACGGCTCGGGGGGTGATGGTGGCGCCGGCGAACTGGTCGAACTCACCGCGATCCTTCTTCACCGCCCAGCCATCGGCCTCCGGGTTCGTTAGCGACTTGTCTTCGAAGCTTCGAATCCAAGGGCTCTTTGCGAGCTCGATCTTGTCGCCCAGGCCGGGCGTTTCCCGATGGCCAATGACCCGAACACCGGCGACCCGGCCGTCGGCGTGGATGCCCACCAGCAGATGAATCGCGCCGCTGTAGCCGTCCGGTGCGATGGCCTGGAGGATCACCGCGCTTGGCCGGCCATCCTTGATCGCGACATAAGCCGGCAGAGGGCTCTTGTTGCCGAGCAGGCGGTCCTGGATCAGCACGCTGTCGTCGAGCAGGTGATTGTCATAACTGCCTGCGGGCAGGATTTCGCCCAGTGCGCGAACCTGTGCGGCGCGTTCGGCGGCCTGGATGCGCTCGGCGGTGCCCTGCTGGAGCAGCGTCACCGCGCCTACGGTGACGACGGCGAACAGGCCCAGCACGGTGGCGTTCTTCAGCATCGAACGGCTGATTTCCGGAAGCATCATGTCATTCGCCCAGCTTGAAGCCGCGCTCGGCCTTGCGGTGGCCGTAGGTGCGCGGGCGGGTGTAGTAATCGATGGTGGGTGCTGCCAGGTTCATCAGTAGCACGCCGAAGGCCACGCCGTCCGGATAGCCGCCCCAGGCGCGGATGACGTAGACCAGTACGCCGACGCCAGCACCGAAGATCAGTCGACCGTGCGGGCTGGTCGCGCTGCTAACCGGGTCGGTGACGATGAAGAAGGCGCCGAGCATGGTGGCGCCGCTGAGCAAGTGGAACAGCGGCGAGCCGTTGCTATCGGAGCCCGAGCCGTTCCAGAACACCAGGCTCATCAGCGCCAGAGCGGCGAGCATGCCAGCCGGCGCGTGCCAGCTGAACAGCCTTTTGTGCAGCAGGAACAGGCCGCCAGCGAGGAAGGCCAGGTTCACGACTTCCGAGCCGATGCCGCCGAAGTGGCCGAACGCCGGATTGCGCCAGAGCTCGTCGATGGTCAGGCTCTTGTTCACCTTCAGGGCGTCGAGGGCCGTGGCCTGGGTCCAGCCATCCGGTAGCGAGGCGATGCCGAGAATGTGTTGCAGGCCGGCGCTTAGCCCGACGCTGTGCGGCACCGGCCAGGTGGTCATTTCCACCGGGAAGGAGATGAGCACCACCACATAACCGATCATGGCCGGATTGAAGGGATTCTGGCCGAGGCCACCATACAGCTGCTTGCCGAACACCACCGCGCAGCCGGTGGCGATCAGCGTCAGCCACCAGGGGGAGTAGGGTGGCAGCGCGAGGGCCAGCAGCACCGCGGTAACCAACACGCTGCCGTCGCGCAGAAAGAAGCCGACCGGGCGCTGGCGCAGCTTCAGAATCGCTGCCTCGAAGCCAAGCGCGGCCGCGCAGGCCCAGGCCATGTTGATCAAGGTGCCGGCGCCATAAAGCCAGGTCAGCACGACCACGCCGGGCAGGGTTGCCGCGAGCACCAGCAGCATGACGCGCTGGGTCCGGCTGGGGCCCTTGGCATGGGGCGAAGTGATGCGGGGCAGGGCCATTGGCTCTCCGGTTTTAGCGCGTTGACTGTGGGCAGGCTGGTGTGCCTGCGCCTTGTATCCGCTGTTTGTGTGGTTGCGTCACCCGGACGACCACGGTGGCTGCCGTGTCGAGCCGTGACTTCATGAGTTCTGATAGTCCGCCATCTGGCGTTCCGCTTCGCTCAAGCGCGCTCGTGCAGCGTCCATGGCGGCGGGCTCCGCGTGCTCGTCGCGCTCAAGCTTGCGCAGATCGGCGCGGGCAAAGGCGAGCTCGGTCTTGAGCGCCCGCTGGCGATCATCGACTCCTGGCTTGCTGGTCCGTACCAGATCGGGCGCAGCTTTTTGCGACGCATCTTCGGCAGCGTGCAGCGCCTGCTCCGCAGCGCTCAGCGAATCACGCAGACGGTTGAGCTCCGCTTCTTCGGCACCGGCTTTCTCGGCTTTCTTGAGTTCGGCGCGCTTCATCGCCAGCTCGATCTTGGCCTTTTTCAGTGCTTCGTCATTGACTGGTTTAGCGGCTGGCGCGGGCGCTGCACTCTGCGCGGCGGCCAGCGCCTGCTCGGCTTCGTGCAGCTGCTGGCGCAGGCGGGCGAGTTCGGCCTGCTGGTCGTCATCCGGTGCTTCGATCTTCTCCAGCTTGCGAATCTGCGCCTTGAGCATGGCAGCTTCGATCTTGGCCTTCTTCAGGGCCTCGTCGTCGGCTGGCTTGGCGGCGGGAGCGGGCGCTGCACTCTGCGCGGCGGCGAGCGCCTGCTCGGCTTCGTGCAGCTGCTGGCGCAGGCGGGCGAGTTCGGCCTGCTGGTCGTCGTCCGGTGCTTCGATCTTCTCCAGCTTGCGGATCTGCGCCTTGAGCATGGCCGCTTCGATCTTGGCCTTCTTCAGCGCCTCGTCATCGGCCGGCTTGGCGGCGGGGGCGGGTGCAGCACTCTGCGCGGCGGCGAGCGCCTGCTCGGCTTCGTGCAGCTGCTGGCGCAGGCGGGCAAGTTCGGCCTGCTGGTCGTCGTCCGGCGCTTCGATCTTCTCCAGCTTGCGAATCTGCGCCTTGAGCATGGCGGCTTCGATCTTCGCCTTCTTCAGTGCTTCGTCATCGGCTGGCTTGGCGGCGGGAGCGGGCGCTGCACTCTGCGCGGCGGTCAGCGCCTGTTCGGCGTCGTTCAGCTGCTGGCGCAGGCGGGCGAGCTCGGTCTGCTGATCGTCATCCGGTGCTTCGATCTTCTCCAGCTTGCGAATCTGTGCCTTGAGCATGGCGGCTTCGATCTTGGCTTTTTTCGCAACGGCATCGTCTGGCCCTGGCGCAGTGGCGGGCGGAGCGGAGTCCGCCTGCATGGCGGCATCCAACGCACGCTGCGCGGCCTCGGCGGCGTTGCGCAGATCGGCAACCTGGGCTTCCAGCTCGGCAGTGGCATGGGTGGCCAGCTGCTTCTCGGCTTTCTTCAGGGCGACCTGGGCCATGCTGGCCTCGATCTTAAGTTTCTTCTGCGTTTCGGAAAGGCTGGTCTTCTGTGCCGGGGCCGCCGTCTCGGCTGTGGTCGCGGTCGAGCCGCTCTCGCTTTGCGCCGCCTTGGCGCGTGCCGCACGTTCGGCACGGGCCTTGCGTTCGGCTTCCTTCTGTTCTTCGGCGCGCCGTAGACGTTCCTGGCGAAGCTCGAAGCGCTGTTTGGAGTGCTCGGCCTTCTGCTGCTTCTGCTCCAGCTCGCGGATCTCACCCTTGGCAGCGCGGTAATACTGCACCAGGGGGATGTTGGAGGGGCAGACGTAGGCGCAGGCGCCGCACTCGATGCAGTCGAACAGGTTGTGGGCCTTGAGTTGCTCATGCTCCTGGCCGAGGGCAAAGAAATGCAGCTGCTGCGGTAGCAGGCTGACCGGGCAGGCCTCGGCGCACTCTCCGCAACGGATGCACGGCAGAGCGGGCGGCGGTGGCGGCAGCTCTTCCAGCGTGCTCGCCAGCAGGCAGTTGGTGGTCTTGACCACCGGCACCTCAAGGGACGACAGGCTGAAGCCCATCATCGGGCCGCCCATGATCAGACGGTTCAGCCTGTGCTGATCGAGACCGGCGAAGGCCAGCAGTTCATCCACGGGGGTGCCGATCAGCACCTCGACGTTCATCGGCCGCGCCAGCGCCTCGCCGGTCAGGGTGGTGATGCGCGAGATCAACGGCTTGCCGAGGAGCACGGCGTCGTGGATGGCGACGCAGGTTCCGACGTTCTGGCAGAGCATGCCGATATCCGCCGGCAAGCCGCCACTGGGAACCTCTTCTCCGGTGAGAATCTGGATCAGCTGCTTTTCGCCGCCGGACGGATACTTGGTCGGGAAGACCTTCAACGTGAAGGGGCGCTCGCCGATGGCAGCCCGCACTGCGGCGATCGCTTCGGGCTTGTTGTCCTCGATGCCGATCAGTACCTCTTGCGGCTGAATCAGGTGCGCGAGTATCTCGATCCCCGCGACCAGCTCGGCCGCGTTTTCACGCATCAGCAGGTCATCGGCGGTGATGTAGGGCTCGCACTCGGTGCCATTGATGATCAGCGTGCGGATCGTCTGGGTCGGCGGGGGGCTGAGCTTCACGGCGGTGGGGAAGCCGGCGCCGCCGAGGCCGCTGATGCCGGCCTGGCGAATCAGCTCGAGCAGGGCAGGGCGCTCGAGTTCACGGTAATCCGGCTGCGGATGCAGGTCGATCCATTTGTCTTCGCCATCGCTGTCGATGACGATCGCGTTGGCGAGCATGCCTGATACATGCGGGTAGGGCTGCGGGCCGATGAAGCTGACCACTCCGGAGGTAGGAGCATGCAGCGGCGCGCTGACAAACCCGCTGGCGACAGCGATCTGCTGACCTTTGAGTACCCGTTCGCCAAGAGTGACGCAGGGCTCGGCCGGCGCTCCGAGGTGCTGCGTCAGTGGCAGGACCAGGCGCTTGGGCAGCGGGGCCGGCTGGATCGGGGTGCGGTTGGACAGATCCTTGTGTTCCGGCGGATGAATGCCGCCGTGGATGTCCCAGATCTTCAGTGCGGTCATGCGGCCTGCTCCCGATCAGTTGCGATCAGCTGGCCGGGCGCCAGCGGCCGGTTCCATTTCCAGCTCTGCAGGTTGCTGCCGACTTCGATCATGTCGATGCAGTCCACCGGGCAGGGTTCGACACACAGGTCGCAGCCGGTGCACTCGGAAATGATCACGGTGTGCATCTGCCGCGCGGCACCGACGATGGCGTCAACCGGGCAGGCCTGGATGCACTTGGTGCAGCCGATGCACTCGGCTTCACGGATGTAGGCGACCATCTGCGGCTTTTCGCCACCCTCGGCATCCAGCGGCTCCGCCTCGACATCGAGCAGATCGGCCAGGGCCTGGATGGTCGCTTCGCCGCCCGGTGGGCACTTGTTGATCTTGTCGCCGCCGGCAATGGCTTCAGCGTAGGGTTTGCAGCCCGGATAGCCGCACTGGCCACATTGGGTCTGGGGTAGCAGGGCATTGATCTGCTCGGCGATCGGATCGCCTTCGACACGAAAACGCACCGCGGCGAAACCGAGGATGGCGCCGCCGAGCAGGCACAGGGCGAGCAGGGCGAGGATCGCGATGACGACTGCGCTCATAGCTTGATCAGCCCGGTGAAGCCCATGAATGCCAGCGACATCAGGCCGGCGGTGACCATGCCGATCGCCGCGCCCTGGAACGACTTCGGCACGTCGGCAATGGCGATGCGCTCGCGCATGGCGGCGAACAGTACGAGCACCAGGGAAAAGCCCAGCCCCGCGGCGAAGCCGTTGACGGTGGCGGTGAGAAAGGTGAATTCGGCCTTGTTGGCATTGAGCAGCGCCACGCCGAGCACGATGCAGTTGGTGGTGATCAGTGGCAGAAAGATGCCGAGTACGCGGTACAGCAGCGGACTGGTCTTGTTCACCACCATCTCGGTGAACTGAACGGTCACCGCGATCACCAGAATGAAACTGATGGTGCGTAGAAACTCGAGGTCCAGCGGCTTGAGCACATACTGCTGGACGAGGTAGCTGCACATGGCGGCAAGCGTCAGCACGAAGGTGGTGGCCAGCGACAGGCCGATGGCGGTCTCGATCTTCTTCGAGACGCCCATGAACGGGCACAGACCGAGGAACTGCACCAGTACGAAATTGTTGACCAGGATGGCGCTAACCATGATCAGGGCGAGTTCGGTCATCTAGGGTCTATTCCCGTTCCGTCCGCTCTGCGAGAGCCGTGGGGCTAAAGGGCCGCTATTATCGGGAAGCAGCGGCAGCCATACAAGGTGCGGCGGCCCGTCGCGGTCCTCGCGCGACGCATGACGTCGTGTCAGAGCTGCCGGTTGTCCGCTGTTTCTGCAGCTGTCTTACGGTTGTGGTCTGATGAATCGAAGCCTGTGAGCCATCGGAGGTGGTTTCCATGAGCATTCGTTCTTCACTGCTTATTCTGCTCTGTGTAGGCCTGGGCATGAGCCTGCAGGCCCATGCGGAGCGGCGAGACGGCGTCTGGGTCTTCCAGGCGGAGAGTCCGCGCTACTACCACCCGGGGCCGCGACACTATGACCGGGACTATCGTCAGCACAACCGTCCGCATCAATACGACCCGCGAAGCCCTTATTCCCACTATCCGCAGTACCCGCGCAACCTGCCGCCGCGTTATCAGAGTCAGCTTCCGCCGCAATACTACGACCGCCATCGCGGCTTCGAGCGACGTGGCTACTGGCGTCAGGAACATCGCCAGCAGCGTCCGCCGCTGATCAGGGATGGGCGCGATCATCGGCTACGGCGGCATTACGATGGGGGCGGCCGTCAGCACTACTATCGGTGATGAGAGGGCATTCAGGCCAGCCCGGTCAGTGGATGATCCCCTTCCCAGGTCGGCTCGAAGTGAGCCTCGACCACCGCTGGCGGAACGTGGTGGGCGTCTGGCCAATGCCAGCCTGGCCTATTGTCCTTGTCGATCAGGCGGGCACGGACGCCTTCGGCGAACTCCGGGTGGCGACAGCAATTCAGGCTTAGTGCGTACTCCATCTGCAATGCCTGGCCCAGCGACAGCTTCCGGCCTTTCTCCTGCTGTCGCCAGGCGAGATGGGCGCTCAGTGGGCATCCGTCGCGCAGGCCGCGAGCGGCATGCGCGATTACCTCGTCAGAATCATCCTGCAACGCGGCCAAGGCCTGCCATGCATGCGCGAGCTCAGCCACGTCCAGCAGTTCATCGATCCGCTCTAGTCGTGGCAGCAACCTGGGTGCGGGCAGTAGTGCAGTGGCGTGCCTGGACAAGGCCCGCAACAGACTGTGCAGCTGGCTGTGCGCCTGGTCCTGCCAGTTGATCTGGACCAGTCCCTCGATGAGTTCGGTCTGTTGCTCGTCCATCAGGCAGCGGTCGGCAAGACCGATGTCCAGTGCATCGCGGGCATTCACCCGCGTGCCGGTGAGGCCCAGAAACAGACCCAGCTTGCCAGCCAGGCGAGGAAGGAACCAGCTCGCGCCGACATCCGTATGCAGGCCGATGGCGACTTCCGGCATCGCCAGCCAACTATCCGGTGTAACGATGCGGATCGTCGCGCTCTGCAGGAGCCCCATACCGCCGCCCATCACGTAGCCATGGCCCCAGCAGATAAGCGGCTTCGGGTAATGGTGCAGCAGGTGGACGAGGCGGTACTCGTCGGCAAAGAAACGCTCGGCCAAGGCCGGCACCATTCCGGGCTCGCCTCGGCAGGTCTCTGCAAGGCGGCGTACGTCGCCACCGGCGCAGAACGCCTTGGCACCGTTCCCGCGTAACAGCACGCAGGCGACTGCCGGCTCGTTGGCCCAGCGGCCAAGCTGGTCAAGCAGTGCGTCGATCATCGGCAGGCTCAGGGCGTTGAGTTGCTGCGCGGCGTCCAGGGTGACAATGGCTATTCGCATGCCATGCAGGGCGGGGCGTTCTTCGAAGGTGACGTGCATGTAATCCTCGGCGCCGGATGGGTGGGCAGGTCCTGTAAGGCTGCGTTTGGTACGGCGGTCATCGGTTGCGCCAGCGAGGGTCGCGCTTCTCGAGGAACGCATTGACACCCTCCAGAGTGTCGTCGGCCTCGAACAGCTCGACGAAGGCCTCGCGCTCGGCGGCGGCAAGCGTATTGGGCACCCGTTTACGGGCCGCGTCGATCAACGGCTTGATGGCACGCACCGCAACAGGGCTTTGCCGCGCGACCCGGGATGCGAGCATCAATGCGTGGCCACGCGACTGGCCGGGGTCGACCACCTGCTCCACCAGTCCGATGCGCAGCGCAGTTTCTGCCGTGATGCGCTCGCCACAGAGGATCATGCGTTTGGCCCAGCCTTCGCCCACCAGCCAGGCCAGTGCCTGGGTGCCGCCCGCACAGGGCAGCAGGCCCACCGATGCCTCCGGCAAGCCCATTTGCGCCTGCTGCTCGGCGATGCGCAGGTCGCAGGCCAGTGCGCATTCCAGGCCCCCGCCAAGGGCGAATCCGTTGATTGCAGCGATGGAGACACCGCGGAAATCGCGCAGCGCCTCAAAGGCTTCGCCAAAGCGGCGGGCCATTTCCCGGGCTCGGATGCGATCGCCGTCAGCGAAGAGTTTCAGGTCCGCCCCCGCGCTGAAGAACTTCTCGCCCTGACCGCAGATCACCAGTGCGTAGATTTCGTCATCGTGGTTCAGATGGTCGATGATCTGCTTGAGCCCGATGAGTGACTCGCGGTCCCAGGTGTTGGCAGGCGGATGGTTGATCGTGATGAGGGCGGTGTGACCATGCTTCTCCACGGTCAGCTTGTGGGTCAGGTCGAAGACACCGGCTTGGTAGGGCTCTACTGCAGTGCTCATGGTCGAAATCCTCGTGCGTTTCAGGGCTCCGCTGACGAGCGACCGGTAACGTCGCTCCTCTTGAGAGTCCTTCAATGCAGCGAGGTTGCAGCGTTCCGGTCGGTCAGACGACCCGATGGAGCGCCCGGGTGCTGTCCCAGATGCTCCATCGTTCTTTCACTGTAGCCTAGCCGGCTGCCCGCCCGCGCGACGCTCTTCCTGCCATTCGGCCAGCGTCGGCGCAGCCTGCTCGCCGGATAAACGGTGGACGATCTCGAAATAGTCCTGCTTGAAGCGATCCTTTAGCACTTCTTCGCGTGGCTTTACCCGAATGGCGTAGACGGTCTGCACGTTCTGGTGGTCGAACTCGCGCCACTGCTGCTGATCCTTGAGCAGGCTGTAGCTGTGGTTTTCCAGGGCCGCGATGACTTGCTCACTGCCGATGCTCTTGGCGCGAGTGGCGGCATCTGCCCACTGATAGACGATGCTGTAGGCCGAAGCCGCGGAGCTTGATGGGTGCGTCTGGTAACGCTCACCGAAGTCGCGCACGAATGCCTTGCCGCGTTCGGAACCTTCGAGTTCGGGTACGCGCCAGGTCCAGGGCTCGGTGCCGAGCACGCCGCGCATGATGTCCGGGCCGGCGAGTTCGACCATGGACTGCGTCAGGTTGGGAACCGCAATCTGCATCTTCTTGTTCAAGTCGAGTTCGTCGGCGATACGCATGGCTCGCACCATGTCTTCGCCAAACAGGACCAGTACCAGGACCTCGGCACCGCTGTTGGCCGCCTTTTCCAGTGCCGCGCGGTAGTCGGACAGGCGCGCGCCGGGGAAGGCCGTCCTGACCCCCTGGTGCTTGTTCTGGTCGACGGTGCCGGTCGCCTGGCGCAGCGAGCTCTCGCTGGTGTGGCCCCAGGTATAGTCGGAGGTGATGTAGAAGTAGGTCTTGCCGGGCATTTTGTCGTTCAGATGCTGCCCCAGCACCCGCGCGCTCATCCATGCGTTATTGCACTCGCGGAACATGTAACGGTGGCCATCCTTGCCAGTTGTGTCGTTGGAGTAGGTCAGGGTGCCGAAGTAGAGCAGCCCCCGCTCCTTGGCGCGCTTGCTCGCGGCAATGGCCACCGCGCTGGATACGCCGCCGAACAGCATGGCGACGCCTTCATCCGCCATCTTGTCGACGTTGGCAACGGCCTTTTCGGGGCGGGATGCGGTATTGCGGCTGATCAGGCGTAGCGGGCGGCCCAGAACACCGCCCGCCTCGTTGATCTCGTCGATTGCCAACAAGGCTCCGCGCATTTGTGCAAGGCCTTCTTCCTTGTAGCTGCCGGTACGGGGGTAATTGAGGCCGAGCGTGATGGGGTCAGCAGCCTGAGCCGTAAGACAGAACCCCAGCCCTAGCGCCAGAAGGGTGATCCGGTTCATAGCATGTTCCTTATTATAGCTTTTGTTATTGGTTTATTGGCAGTTAGCTTTTTTACCCTGCCGCCGGTGCGTGCGTCACTCTTTATGTGCGGCTCGAAGGCGGCGCCGGCGTCAGTACGTGAGCCAGGTGCGATTATGACTAAAGGAGGGAGGGTGAATCTTGCGGTGACGCCGTGATTTCGCCGGTTTGCGGTTGACAACCATGACGGCGTTTTTTAGGGTTCGGCGGCTACGCCATCCGGAAGCAGCTCATGACTCAAGACGATCGCATCAGGCTGGAGGCTGGCTGGAAAGAAGCGCTGCGCGAGGAGTTCGACAAGCCATACATGCTTGAGCTTGGCGCTTTCCTTCGGCGAGAGAAGGCTGCGGGCAAGGTGATATTTCCGCCGGGGCCGATGATCTTCAACGCGCTCAATTCCACGCCGCTCGATCAGGTCAAGGTAGTGATCCTTGGGCAGGACCCCTACCACGGTGCCGGTCAGGCCCATGGGCTTTGCTTTTCGGTACAGCCGGGCGTGGCACCACCGCCGTCACTGCAGAACATCTTCAAGGAACTCAAGCGCGACTTGAATCTTGATATCCCTCGGCATGGCTATCTGCAGCACTGGGCAGAACAGGGCGTGCTATTGC
This sequence comes from Stutzerimonas kunmingensis, assembly GCF_900114065.1. Lineage (GTDB taxonomy): Bacteria > Pseudomonadota > Gammaproteobacteria > Pseudomonadales > Pseudomonadaceae > Stutzerimonas > Stutzerimonas kunmingensis. The sequence goes on along the minus strand of NZ_FORS01000001.1, from coordinate 460,684 downwards.
TCAATACTTCGCTCACCGTGGAACAGGGTGTCGCCGGTTCGCATGCCAAAGCGGGGTGGCAGCTGTTCACCGATCGAATCATTGAGGTGGTCAGCGAGCGGCGTCCGCACCTGGTATTCATGCTTTGGGGCGCCCATGCGCAATCCAAATCGAAACTGATAGACGCCACGCGGCATCTGATGCTGAAGTCGGTGCATCCTTCGCCGCTCTCGGCGCACCGCGGATTCATCGGTAACGGTCACTTCAGTCGCGCCAACCAGTTTCTCAAGCAGCAGGGAATGCAGGTGATCGACTGGCAGCTTCCAGCTGAGGTTTAGCCCGACCCCCAGGCGGTATCGGGCTAGTTTTTGGTCAGTCTTTGGCGCCGTGCTTGGCCTGAAGGTCCTTGGCCTGCTTGAGATGCTCTTCCAGCTTCGGCAGCGTTTTTTGAGCGAACTGCTTCAGGTCGGCGTTCTCGCCACCCTCCACGTAGTCCTGATACATCTCGATGGTCTGCTCGTGAGCGACGACCTGATTGTTGGCGTAGGCTTCGTCGAAATTCTCGCCATCACGCAGCTTCAGGATCATGGCTTTGGCCTTGTCCATCAGCGTGGCCTCGTCGGACATTTCCAGGTCTTTGGCCTGGGCCAGTTGCGCAAGCTCCTGATTGGCCTTGGTGTGGTCGTCGATCATCATCTGGGCGAACTGCTTCACATCCTCCGACGTACCCTTGTCCAGGGCCATCTTTGCCGTTTCGATTTCTGCAATACCTTTGGCCGAAGCCTCGTCGACGAAGTTTTCGCCTTCGGCGGCAAGCGCCAGGTTAGCCGCTACTCCGAACAGCAAGGCGAATGCGCCCGAGAAAATTGTTTTGGTTGCTCTGGTCATTGCGTTCTCCTTTCTTCACCTGACTTGTGTTGGCCGGGAGGCAGACACAAGGCGCGATGCGGCGAGATTGCCGTCCCTTTTTGTGACTAGGTGCCATAGGGACGGTTCCTCGCTTTCGGGCGAACGGTGTTCGGTGCTTACTGAAGCATGCTCATGGCTGCGTCCATGGCGGCAGACAGGTCCTCGTCCTCCTGCATCAGTTCGCTCGGATCGAGCCCCAGCTTGGCGAAGGCGGGAACCTCGCTCCAGTCCAGCTGCGCGTAAGGGTGCTGGGTGCCCATATAGCTCTGCAGGGTGGCGACTTGCACCACGTCTACATAATCGACTGCGGCCGTATTGCGCTGGAAATCGGTGTACTGACCAGCCACCGACACGATTGCCTCCGGGAAATCCCAGGTGCGCAGGATTTTCTCACCCACCATCGGGTGAATCTTGTCGATGACGTGATTGAGGCTGAACGAGTCCGATAGCAGGGCGCTGTGCTCTTCTGCGTAGGTCAGGATCGGCAATATGCCGATCTGATGGACCAGTCCGGCCAGGGTCGCCTGATCAGGCATCAATCGTGTGTAGTGACGGCAGAGCACATGACTGATGGCGGCGACTTCGGTGCTCTTGTTCCAGACCTCGCGCATCTTGCGATCGACGACATCGGTGGTCGCCTGGAACATCTGCTCCATCGCCAGGCCTGTGGCCAGGTTGCAGGTGTAATTGATGCCGAGACGGCTGACCGCCATCTGCAGATCGTCGATCTCGCGACTGGTACGCAGCAGCGGGCTGTTGACCACCTTGATGATGCGTGCGGCGAGGGCTGCGTCGGCGCCTATCACCTTGCTCAGTGCCGGAATGCTGATGTCCGGGTCCTCGGCCGCCTCGCGGACGCGCAATGCCACCTCCGGCAGGGTAGGCAGAACCAATTCATCGTTCTCGATCGCGAGCGTCAGATCGCGCTGGACTTTCTCGGCAAGGGTGCTCATGTCATTCCTTTATGTGTCGGTCAGTGTCGCTAGGGCGCTTCAGGTCAGGGTGCTTTGCCCGTGGTCCATAGTGCGCCTCTCAGGTATTTGCTTTCTGGCTCCGGTTCGCACTAGCGCTGAATTTCCAGATCCGCATTCAGGCTGTAGGGAAGCTCGAGCAGACTCATCGGCAATCCGTCCGGGGAGCCCAGATACAGGCGGCCGTCAGCGGCGGCATCCTCCTGCAGTACGGCCAGTAGCTCGATTCGGTCGGTGTCACTGGCGGCTAGCACGACCTCGCCGACGCTGGAGCCATGCACCGGCGAGAAAATCTCAACGCCCGGAGCTGGCAGCTCGTCCTGTCTGCCGTCGATCAACAGGCGCTGCAGGCGGCGCTTGAGTTTGCCCAGATACTGCATGCGCGCGACGATTTCCTGGCCGGTATAGCAGCCCTTTTTGAAACTCACGCCGCCCAGTGCCTGCAAATTGATCATCTGCGGGATGAACAGCTCGCGAGTGCTGCCGAATACCTGGCCGATGCCGGCGCGAACCTGGTCCAGCAGCCAGCGATTGACTGGCGCTTCCTGAAGCTGCGCGGCCAGGCGCGTGCGGACCTGCTCGGCGTCGGCGCCTGGGGTCCAGAGCTCGACGCGGCCATCCTGCAGACGGATCGCGATCATGCCGTGGCTCCGCACCACACTGTCGGCGGTAAGCGGCAGATCCAGGCCCAGGCTGACCAGCGAGCCGTCTCCGCCCGCAAGACCGAATCGGCACCAGTCGGCGCTCTCGTCGTTCAGGCGGGACTTGGAAAATACGGCGTATTTGTTCAGATCGGCTTGTTGCAGTTGCAGCAGCTCACTGGCCATTGCCAGCAGGTAACCGTCGCCATCCAGCACGATGCGGAAACTCGACTGCATGCGCCCCTTGGGCGTGCAGCGTGCGCCCAGAGTGGATGTCTCGGCGTTGAGGTAGTTGAGGTTGCAGGTCAGCTGACCCTGGAGAAACTTGCTGGCATCCGGGCCGCGTACGGCAAGGACGCCTTCATGCGACAGAACGCAAAAATAAGCAGTGTCGGTCATGATTGGTCGTCGTCAGAATCCGGGTGGGCATCATAGCAGCCCGGCGGAAACGGTTGCGTGATGAAGGGTTTGCAGCTCGACGAAAAAAGCGACTGATGAGTTCGGTGCAGCCGCTATAATGCGCGCCTTCTCAAAAGGAGCCGATGTATGGCTGAGCAATCCGAACTCAATCGTCTGTTTTGGCAAAGCCGTCGCGGCATGTTGGAGCTGGATGTGTTGCTGGTGCCTTTCGTCAAGGAGGTCTATCCAGGTCTCGATGAGGAAGATCAGCACCGCTATCGCAAGCTGCTGAGTTGCGAGGATCAGGACATGTTCGGCTGGTTCATGCAGCGCGGTGAGCCCGAGGATGAGGACCTGCGGCGCATGGTTCGCATGATCCTCGATCGTGTCCAGCCCAAGTAATCAATCATTCGAGTGTCTCTGGCAGCCGTCCAGCTGGTTGTTGACACTCTATCTCGGGGTTCAGGCGCTCGCCTTGGCCGCCATCGTGCTGTCGGCTGCGCCGCTATGGTTGCAGCTGATAGCGCTTCTGTTTTGTCTGGCCCACGCGCTGTGGGTGTTGCCGCGCGGGATTCTACTGTCCAGTCGGGATGCCTGGTCTGGCCTGCGCCACGATGCTGCGGGCTGGCATCTGTGGAGCGAGCGGCAAGGTTGGCAGGCAGTTCAGTTGCTGCCTGACAGCCTGGCGCTGCCACTGATAGTCGTGCTGCGTTTTCGCGTGCCGGGCCGGCGTTTAGTTGGCAGCATCTGCGTGCCCCGCGACGCACTACCGCGAGAGCAGCATCGTCGACTTCGGGTGCGGCTCAAGTTCAGTCGACGTAGGTGGGCGGCGCCAGAATAGTGTCGACCGCCTGCGGCAGCAGCTCCGGGTAGTCGAGGGTGTAGTGCAGTCCTCGGCTCTCCTTGCGCAGCATGGCCGAGCGAATCATCAGGTCTGCAACCAGCGCCAGATTGCGTAGTTCGAGCAAGTCACGACTGACCTTGTAGTTGCTGTAGAACTCGTCGATCTCGCTCAGCAGCAGGCGCACTCGGTGCTGCGCGCGCATCAGCCGTTTGTTGGTGCGAACGATGCCGACGTAGTCCCACATGAAGCGCCGCAGCTCGTCCCAGTTGTGCGCGATGATCACGTCTTCGTCGGAGTCGGTCACTTGGCTGGCGTCCCATGCAGGTAACGTTGCTGCGTTGGTGACTTGGGGCAGTTCGCGAAGGATGTCCTGAGCGGCCGCCCGGCCGTAGACGAAGCATTCGAGCAGCGAGTTGCTGGCCATGCGGTTCGCGCCGTGCAGGCCCGTGAAACTGGTCTCGCCGATGGCGTAGAGGCCCGGGATGTCGGTGCGGCCAGCCTGGTCCACGACTACGCCGCCGCAGGTGTAGTGCGCTGCGGGTACCACCGGAATCGGCTGGCTGGTGATGTCGATGCCGTATTCCAGGCAGCGCTCGTAGACGGTGGGGAAGTGGCTTTTGATGAACTCGGCAGGCTTGTGGCTGATATCGAGGTAGACGCAGTCGATGCCCAGTCGCTTCATTTCGTGGTCGATTGCGCGTGCGACGATATCGCGCGGGGCGAGTTCCTCCCTGGCATCGAAACGCGGCATGAAACGCTCGCCGTTAGGCAGCTTGAGCAAGGCACCTTCCCCGCGCAGGGCTTCGGTCACCAGAAAGCTCTTCGCTTGCGGGTGATAGAGGCAGGTAGGGTGGAACTGGTTGAATTCCAGATTGCCGACGCGGCAGCCCGCTCGCCAGGCCATCGCAATGCCGTCGCCGCACGCGCTGTCCGGGTTGCTGGTGTACAGGTAAACCTTGGCCGCGCCGCCGGTAGCCAGTACGACGAATCGTGACTGGAAGGTTTCGACCTCGCCGGTGCTGCGATTGAGCACATAGGCGCCCAGGCAGCGCCTGCCCGGCAGCCCGAGTTTGTGTTCGCTGATCAGGTCGACTGCAACGCGCTGCTGTAGAAGCTCGATATTGTTCTGCTTTCTGGCCTGGCCAAGCAGTGTGTTGAAAATGGCTGCGCCAGTGGCGTCGGCTGCGTGAATGATGCGCCGATGGCTATGGCCGCCCTCGCGAGTCAGGTGAAATTCGAAACTGCCGTCTTCGCGATCCGGGGCATTGTCCCGCGTGAAGGGCACCCCTTGCTCGATCAGCCACTGGATGGCCTCATTGCTGTGCTCGACCGTGAAACGGACGGCATCTTCGCGGCACAGGCCTCCTCCGGCGATGAGGGTGTCGGCGACATGTGACTCTACGGTGTCGGTCGTATCCAGTACTGCGGCGACGCCACCTTGGGCCCAGTAGGTGGAGCCGTTGGAGAGATCGCCCTTGCTGAGAACGGCGATGCGAAGATCGGTCGGCAGGTTGAGCGCCAAGGTCAAGCCGGCGGCACCGCTGCCGATGACCAGCACGTCGTATCGTAGAACCTGGTTCATGTCCAATTCCGGCGGGAAAAACGAGCCCTAGTATATAGACGGGATGTAGCGCCAAAATAGGCGACTGTGTGTTTGTCTTCTAACGAAGGGAACTTTTTCTTCGCGGGGTGGCTCAATAGGCAGTTATGAATGCAAACCAGCTGGCCATCGTGAATGGGCGGTGAGAGTTTGCTATGGACACCAGGACGGCGTCGTCAGCAATGGCGCAACGCTGTGGTGCAATCGCCGTCAGGTATTGCAGGATAGCTTGCTAGGAGGGGGGAGAACTTTTGCGTAAAGCCCGGGTCTATTCTGGCAGGTCGGTTCGCTGGTGTGAGCGACGCTACTCCGCTACCGAGAAGGAGCGTTCATGTTGACTCAGGAGCAGGACCAGCAGCTGGTTGAACGAGTGCAGCGTGGTGACAAGCGGGCGTTTGATCTGCTGGTAATGAAATACCAGCACAAGATCCTTGGGTTGATCGTGCGGTTCGTGCATGACTCTCATGAAGCTCAGGATGTTGCCCAAGAGGCTTTTATCAAAGCCTACCGCGCACTAGCCAATTTTCGCGGTGACAGCGCTTTCTACACTTGGCTGTACCGCATCGCCATCAATACGGCGAAGAATCATCTGGTGGCACGCGGCAGACGCCCGCCGGATAGTGATGTGAGTTCCGAGGACGCCGAGTTTTATGAGGGCGATCACGCTCTCAAGGACATCGAGTCACCGGAACGCTCGCTGCTCAGGGATGAGATTGAAGATACCGTTCATCGAACCATTCAACTTTTGCCAGAAGATTTGCGTACGGCTCTAACACTGCGTGAATTTGATGGTCTTAGTTATGAAGACATTGCGAGCGTCATGCAGTGTCCGGTGGGCACAGTGCGTTCCCGGATCTTCCGGGCACGTGAAGCCATAGATAAAGCATTGCAACCCTTGTTGCATGAATCCTGAGACAGCGGCGACAGCCAAGAGAGGAACCGCCATGAGTCGTGAAGCCCTGCATGAATCGCTGTCCGCGGTGATGGATAACGAAGCGGACGAGTTGGAATTACGTCGCATGCTCGCAGGCGACAACCCGGAGCTACGTGCTACTTGGTCGCGTTATCAACTTGCCCGTGCCGCCATGCACAAGGAGTTGATTGAGCCGCGCCTGGATATCGCTTCTGCGGTATCGGCTGCGTTGGCTGATGAAGCCGCGCCGGTCAAGGCGCAACGTAACGGATGGAAAGGCCTCGGCCGGCTGGCAGTGGCTGCTTCGGTTACAGTCGCTGTTCTGGCCGGTGTACGTCTGTACAATCAGAATGAGGTTGCTGGTCCGCAGCTAGCGCAGCAGGCTCCGCAACCAAGTATTTCGGTTCCGCAGACCAGTCAAGGGCCGGCGGTTCTGGCTGGTTACAGTGAGCAAACCGAAGCGCCTGCACAGGCAGCGGCAGATGGCGCTCCGGTAGAGCGCTGGCACGAAGAGCGTCTGCCTTCATATGTTCGTCAGCATGCCCAGCAAGCTGCCTTTGGTAATGGATCGGAGAGCGCGCTGCCTTACGCTCGCGCGGCCAGCATGGAAGAACGTTAGGGAGAAACATGCGCGTATTACCGCTGTATGTGGTGATGGGGGGCTGGCTATCGATGCCGGCCCTTGCTGCTGATGCCGAGTCCTGGATGGAGCGACTTGCGGCGGCAGAGCAGAAACAGAGTTATACCGGTACGTTCGTCTACGAACGCAATGGTAGCTTTTCCAGTCATGCCGTGTGGCAGCAGGTCGAAGAAGGTCAAGTGCAGGAGCGATTGCTTCAGCTTGACGGAGCTCCGGCTGAAGTTCTGCTTGTAAATGGTCAGATGCAATGCGCTACCGATGACCTCGCGGCGCAAGTGCGTGAAGCGCAAGCCTGGCACGGGCAGCGTCTCGATCCGAAAGCACTCTCCGAGTGGTACGAATTCCGTGAGATCGGGGATTCAAGAGTTGCTGGCCGCCCTGCCGTGGCGCTGGCTGTCGTGCCGAAGGATCAGCACCGTTACGGCTTCGAACTGCATCTCGACCAAGATACCGCATTGCCCCTCAAGTCGCTGATGCTGAACGAGAAAGGGCAGCTGCTCGAGCGTTTCCAATTCACCCAGTTCACGGCTGGCAGTGTATCTGCCGAGCAACTGAAGCCCGGCGCCGATTGCAATCCAGTGACCGTGAACCGGCGCGAGGCGAATCCTACATCGCCCTGGCGCTCCGACTGGTTGCCTTCCGGCTTCACGCTACTGGATGCCAACGAACGACCTAGTCCCGCCTCTTCCGAAACTGTTTCCTGGTTGTCCTACGGTGATGGTCTAGCGAAGTTTTCCGTGTTTCTGGAGCCGCTGCGCGGCGCCTTGGTTGAGGATGCGCGAAGCCAGATGGGGCCTACCGTCGCGGTCTCTAAGCGCATCAGTACTGCGGATGGCGATGTCATGGTGACCGTGGTGGGCGAGATTCCACTTGGTACGGCTGAGCGGGTTGCCCTGTCCATGCGAGCCAGTTCGGAACAGGCACAACGATGATCGAAGAGCCTGGGCGGGTAGTCGCGCTGGATGTCGGCGCTGTATGGGTCGAGACTCGGCGCAAGACTACCTGCTCTGGCTGTTCCGCGAAGAGTGGCTGTGGCCAAGGCTTGATGGATACCCTCGGTGTTCGCGAACAGCGCGGCCTCATCAGAGCGCTCTGCGATCTCCACCTGCAGGTCGGTGACGGTGTCGTTGTGGGCATCCGCGAGGACGTGTTGCTGCGCGGTGCCGTCCTTGTCTATCTTCTCCCTCTTATCGTGCTGATGGCGGCCGCTTCGCTGGCCGCTCAGCTGTCGACGCGTGAGCCGATCGTTATTCTGGCAGGTCTCGGGGGCTTCTTCATTTCCTGGCTATTCGTGCGTATGCGAAGCCGCCGTACCGCAGCTGACCCGAATCTGCAGCCGGTGGTTTTGCGCGCCATGCTCGCGGGGCCTGCGAGTCCCTGAGCTTCCTTGTTTTGTCAGTGGGGAGACTTGTAGTCATGTTCAATCGAAACAGCTGCTTCGCCTTCGTGGCGGGCCTGGCATTGCTGGGCCATGCTGTCGTTGCCCAGGCGGAATTGCCTGATTTCACGCCGCTGGTCGAAAGTGCCTCGCCAGCGGTAGTCAATATCAGCACCAAGCAGAAGGTGCAGAGCCGCGGTGCGACTGCGCAGATGCCGGAACTCGAAGGGCTGCCGCCGATTTTTCGCGAGTTCTTCGAACACAGCATCCCACAGATGCCGGGCGCCCCGGGTCGCGGCCAGCAGCGTGAAGCGCAGTCGCTCGGTTCGGGTTTCATCATTTCCGAAGACGGTTATGTCCTGACCAACAATCACGTGGTTGCCGATGCCGACGAAATCATCGTTCGTCTGCCGGATCGAAGCGAGCTGGAAGCCAAGCTAATCGGTGCCGATCCGCGCTCCGACGTGGCGGTGCTGAAGGTCGAGGGCAAGGGACTGCCGACCGTCAAGATTGGCCGTTCTGATGAGCTGAAAGCAGGGGAGTGGGTGCTCGCCATTGGCTCGCCGTTTGGTTTCGATCATACGGTGACCGCCGGCATTGTCAGTGCGACTGGCCGCAGCTTGCCCAATGAGAGCTACGTGCCGTTCATTCAGACCGACGTGGCAATCAACCCGGGTAATTCCGGTGGTCCGCTGTTTAACCTCGACGGTGAGGTGATTGGCATCAACTCGCAGATATTCACGCGCTCCGGTGGCTTCATGGGGCTGTCCTTCGCCATTCCGATCGATGTGGCAATGGATGTTGCCAATCAGCTGCGAACCGAAGGCAAGGTGAGTCGGGGCTGGCTTGGCGTGGTCATCCAGGAAGTCAACAAGGATCTGGCTGAGTCTTTTGGTCTTGAGCGTCCAGCGGGTGCCCTGGTGGCTCAGGTTATGGATGGCGGTCCGGCAGCGCGCGGTGGCCTGCGTGTCGGTGATGTGATTCTGAGCCTCAACGACAAGCCGATTGTCATGTCTGCTGATCTGCCTCATTTGGTCGGAGCACTCAAGCCTGGCAGCTCCGCACGAATGGAAGTGGTTCGCGACGGTGATCGCAAGATGCTCGACGTCAAGATCGGCGCCATGCCGGAAGAGGGCGAATCCGTGGCAGCCTCTGGTGGCGGCCAGGAACGCAGCGATAACCGCCTGGGTGTAAAAGTCACTGAGCTGACCGATGAGCAGAAGAAGAGCCTGGATTTACCGGGCGGCGTGGTGATCACTGAGATTCTCAACGGGCCGGCTGCGATGATTGGGCTGCGCCCGGGCGATGTCATCACCCATCTGAATAATCAGGCCATCAATTCGGCGGCAACATTTGCTCGAGTGGCTGAGCAATTGCCGAAGAATCGATCCGTTTCGATGCGAGTTCTGCGTCAGGGGCGTGCGAGTTTCATTACTTTCAAGCTCGCTGAATAAGACGCTGGCTGGTGAATCTGGAAGGGCGGTTATTACCGCCCTTTTTCATTTTCAAGACGTAACAGTACGTCCGTTGCGTTGCTCATCAGCTGCGGATGGCTTGTGCGTGGCACTGCAAGGGTTGATCAGTTACACTTCGCGGCTATTTTCGGCGGGCAATCGGCCCGCGACTATTCCGAGTGTTGAGCTGTGAGTGACCTGAGTCATATCCGCAATTTTTCCATCATCGCCCATATCGATCACGGCAAGTCGACCCTGGCAGACCGTTTTATCCAGATGTGTGGTGGTCTGACCGAGCGTGAAATGGAAGCCCAGGTGCTGGATTCGATGGATCTCGAGCGCGAGCGCGGCATCACCATCAAAGCCCACAGCGTCACGCTTTATTACACCGCGCGCGACGGCAAGACCTACCAGTTGAATTTCATCGATACGCCCGGCCACGTCGACTTCACCTATGAAGTCAGTCGCTCGCTGGCCGCGTGCGAGGGTGCACTGCTGGTAGTCGATGCTGGCCAGGGCGTCGAGGCGCAATCGGTAGCCAACTGCTACACGGCGATCGAACAGGGCCTGGAAGTGATGCCGGTGCTGAACAAGATGGACCTGCCACAGGCCGATCCGGACAAGGTCAAGGAAGAGATCGAGCACATCATCGGCATCGATGCGACCGACGCGGTGGCCTGCAGCGCCAAGAGCGGCATGGGCGTGGACGAGGTGCTCGAGCGCCTGGTCGCGGTGATCCCGCCGCCGACCGGCGATGTCGAGGCGCCGTTGCAGGCGTTGATCATCGACTCATGGTTCGACAACTATCTGGGCGTCGTATCGCTGGTACGGGTTCGCCACGGTCGTATCAAGAAGGGCGACAAGGTGCTGGTGAAATCCACCGGCAAGGTCCACCAGGTGGACAGTGTCGGCGTGTTCAACCCCAAGCACACCGCCACGGCAGACCTCAAGGCTGGCGAGGTGGGCTTCATCATCGCCGGCATCAAGGACATTCTCGGCGCTCCAGTGGGCGACACGCTGACACTGTCGAGCACGCCGGACGTGGAAATGTTGCCCGGTTTCAAACGCGTTAAGCCGCAGGTCTATGCCGGTCTGTTCCCGGTCAGTTCGGACGACTTCGAGGATTTTCGCGAAGCGCTGCAGAAGCTGACCCTCAACGATGCCGCGTTGCAATACGAACCGGAAAGCTCCGACGCGTTGGGCTTCGGCTTCCGTATCGGCTTCCTCGGCATGCTGCATATGGAGATCATTCAGGAACGCCTCGAGCGCGAGTACGACCTGGATCTGATCACCACCGCGCCGACGGTTGTTTACGAGTTGCTGTTGAAGAACGGCGACACCATCTACGTCGACAGCCCTTCGAAGCTGCCCGACATGTCCTCCGTCGAGGACATGCGCGAGCCGATCGTGCGCGCCAACATCCTCGTGCCCCAGGAACACCTGGGCAACGTCATCACGCTATGCATCGAGAAGCGCGGCGTGCAGCGCGACCTGCAGTTCCTCGGCAGTCAGGTGCAGGTGCGTTACGACCTGCCGATGAGCGAGGTGGTGCTGGACTTCTTCGATCGCTTGAAATCGTGCAGCCGCGGTTACGCCTCGCTGGACTACAGCTTCGAATGTTTCCAGTCGGCCAACCTGACGCGCCTGGATATCCTCATCAACGGCGACAAGGTCGACGCGTTGGCACTGATCGTCCACCGCGACAATGCCCACTACAAGGGCCGCATCCTAGTCGAGAAGATGAAGGAGCTTATCCCGCGTCAGATGTTCGATGTGGCGATTCAGGCGGCCATCGGCGGCCAGATCGTTGCCCGCAGTACGGTCAAGGCGTTGCGCAAGAACGTTCTGGCCAAATGCTACGGCGGCGATGTGAGCCGTAAGCGCAAGCTGCTGGAAAAGCAGAAAGCCGGTAAGAAGCGCATGAAGCAGGTAGGCAACGTCGAAATCCCGCAGGAGGCGTTCCTCGCCGTGCTGAAGGTGGACAGCTGATATGTCGATCAATTTCCCGTTGTTGCTTGTCATCGCCGTGGCTGTCTGCGGCCTGTTGGCGCTGAGCGACCTGTTGTTCTTCGCCCCCCGCCGCCGGGCTGCGATCGCCAACTACGAAGGGCGCACCGGGGAAATCGATCCATCGACCCTTGAGGCGTTGAACAAGGAGCCGGTGCTGATCGAGTACGGCAAGTCGTTCTTCCCGGTGCTGGCCATCGTGCTGGTGCTGCGCTCGTTCCTGGTCGAGCCGTTCCAGATTCCCTCCGGCTCGATGATCCCCACGTTGGAAATTGGCGATTTCATTCTGGTGAACAAGTTCGCCTATGGCATCCGCCTGCCGGTAGTGGATACCAAGGTGATCGAAGTCAGCGACCCGAAGCGTGGCGACGTCATGGTGTTCCGCTATCCGAATCAACCGAGCATCAACTACATCAAACGGGTCGTCGGCCTGCCTGGCGACACCGTGCGTTACAGCAGCGATCGTCGGCTGTTCATCAACGATCAGCCGGTTGCCGAGACACTGGTCGGCGAGGAGCCGGGCAGCTTGGGCAGCGCCGTGCTGTATCGGGAAAAGCTGGGCGAGATGGAGCACCTGATTCGCAAGGAAATGGGCCGCTATCGCATCGAGCCGAGCCGCCAGTGGACCGTGCCGGCTGAGCACTACTTCATGATGGGCGATAATCGCGATAACTCGAATGACAGCCGCTATTGGCAGGACGAGTCGATTCCCGCGGAGCTGGCTGGCATGGTCCCGGACCGTAACATCGTCGGCAAGGCGTTCGCCGTCTGGATGAGCTGGCCTGATCCGAAGCTCAGCAATCTGCCGAATTTCTCCCGCGTGGGCCTGATTCACTGAAAGCTGTGAATTGCGGCCGTCGCTGAGCGAACCGGGCTCGCTATATTTGTCCTGCCCCGATCGGTGGGTATCGTAACGACATAGAGGTCGACATGAGTTTTGCGCGTTCGCAAAAAGGGCTGTCCATGCTGAGCTGGATCATGGTCCTGGCAATCGTGGCGTTTGTGGCCAGCACGGGATTTAAAATGTTCCCGCATTACTTCGATTACATGTCCATGGACAAGATCATCCAGTCCGTGGAAACCGACGAAGCGCTTGAGATTCAGAGCGTCGGGGAGTTCTATAGTCATGTCAGCAAGGGGATGCAGGTAAACGGCATCCAGAACATCGACCTGAAGGAAGCGCTGAAGGTCGAGATCCAGAACAACGAATTCAGGGCGCACCTGAAATACGAAAAACGCGAGCCGCTGATCCGCAATCTCGATCTGGTGGCGAACTTCGATAAAGAATATCGCCTAAGGATGCCGTGAGCACTTCGTTAGCCCGTCTCGAGCGCAGGCTCGGTTATCAATTCAAGGATCAGGAGCTGATGCTCCTGGCCCTGACCCATCGTAGCTATGCCGGACGCAACAACGAGCGTCTGGAGTTTCTCGGCGACGCCATTCTCAATTTCGTTGCCGGTGAGGCGCTGTTCAATCATTTTCCGCAAGCCCGTGAGGGGCAGCTGTCGCGTCTGCGCGCCCGTCTGGTCAAGGGCGAGACGCTGGCGGTACTGGCGCGTGGATTCGAGCTCGGCGAATATTTGCGCCTGGGCTCCGGTGAGCTCAAGAGCGGCGGTTACCGCCGCGAATCTATCCTGGCCGACACCCTCGAAGCGCTGATCGGTGCCATTTATCTGGACGCGGGCATGGACGTTGCTCGCGAGCGGGTCGTCGCCTGGTTGGCCAACGAGCTGCAAGGCCTGACCCTGGTCGATACCAACAAGGACCCGAAGACCCGGCTGCAGGAATTTCTGCAATCGCGTGCCTGTGAGCTGCCGCGTTACGAGGTGGTGGATATCCAGGGCGAACCGCATTGCCGCACCTTCTTCGTCGAATGTCAGGTCGCTTTGCTGAACGAGAAAACCCACGGGCAGGGCGCTAGCCGCCGAATTGCCGAACAGGTTGCCGCGGCAGCCGCATTGATCGCCTTGGGCGTGGAGAACGGACATGACTGACGAACAGCTGCAATCCGAAGACGTCAGCCGTTGCGGTTACGTGGCGATCGTCGGCCGGCCGAACGTCGGCAAGTCGACGCTGCTCAACCACATCCTTGGCCAGAAGCTGGCGATCACCTCGCGCAAGCCGCAGACGACGCGGCATAACATGCTCGGCATCAAGACCGAGGGCGGCGTTCAGGCCGTCTATGTGGACACGCCGGGGCTGCACAAAGATGGCGAGACGGCGCTCAACCGCTACATGAACCGCACTGCTGCCTCGGCATTGAAGGATGTCGACGTGGTGATCTTCGTCGTCGACCGCACCCGCTGGACCGACGAAGACCAGGCCGTGCTCGAGCGGGTGCAGTACGTTACCGGACCGTTGATCGTTGCGGTCAACAAGACCGACCGTGTCGAGGACAAGGCCGAGCTGTTGCCGCATCTGCGCTGGCTGGCCGAGCAGCTGCCGAACGCGGAGATCGTGCCGATTTCGGCGCAGCACGGACAGAACCTGGAAACGCTGGAAAAACTGGTCGCCGATCATCTGCCCGAGAGTGAGCACTTCTTCCCGGAGGACCAGATCACCGATCGCAGCAGTCGTTTCCTCGCCGCCGAGCTGGTGCGCGAGAAGATCATGCGACAGCTTGGCGCCGAGGTGCCTTACCAGATCACCGTGGAGATCGAGGACTTCAAGCAGGAAGGCCGCGTGTTGCACATCCATGCGCTGATTCTGGTCGAGCGTGACGGGCAGAAGAAGATCATCATCGGCGACAAGGGCGAGCGCATCAAACGTATCGGCCAGGAAGCGCGCAAGGATATGGAAGTGCTGTTCGATTCCAAGGTCATGCTGCACCTGTGGGTCAAGGTGAAGGGTGGCTGGTCCGACGATGAGCGTGCGCTGCATTCGCTGGGTTACCAGTAAGCGCCGACCCGCAATCAATGGTGCGCATCGCGCACCTTCTGGGCTGCCATGCACCAACCTGCGTTCGTTCTGCACAGTCGCCCGTACAAGGAAAGCAGCGCGCTGGTCGACCTGTTCACCCCGCAGGGCCGGCTGCGTGCCGTCATGCGTGCCGCGCGTGGTAAGGCCGGCAGTCTGATCCGCCCCTTCGTATCGCTGGAAGTCGAGCTGCGCGGCAAGTCCGAGCTGAAGACCGTTGCCCGGCTCGAAAGCGCCGGCCCTGCGCACTGGCTCGATGGCCAGGCGCTGTTCAGCGGCATGTACCTCAACGAATTGCTGATTCGCTTGCTGCCTGCCGAAGATGCACATCCCGTGCTGTTCGATCATTACGTCGCGACACTGCCGGCCCTTGCCGCACATCGGCCGCTGGAGCCGCTGCTGCGTGCCTTCGAATGGCGGCTACTCAGCGAGTTGGGCTATGGTTTTGCCCTCGATGTGGACATCGCCGGTCAGCCGATTGACCCGCAGCGGCTCTATCACCTGCTGCCCGATGCCGGCCTGGAGCCGGTCGCGGGATTTCAGCCGGGGCTGTTCAACGGCGCGGAACTATTGGCCATGGCCCAGGCCGATTGGCAGGTTCCGGGGGCGCTGGCCGCGGCCAAGCGGCTGATGCGCCAGGCCCTGGCTCCCCATCTGGGCGGTCGACCGCTGGTCAGCCGCGAATTGTTCATGAATCTGAAGGAGGCTCCGCGTGACTGAAGCCAATCGAATTCTGCTCGGCGTCAATGTCGACCACGTCGCCACACTGCGTCAGGCCCGCGGCACTCGCTATCCGGACCCGGTCAAGGCTGCGCTGGATGCGGAAGAGGCCGGCGCCGATGGCATCACCGTGCACCTGCGCGAGGATCGCCGGCATATCCAGGAACGCGATGTGCTGATGATGAAGGACGCGCTACAGACGCGGATGAACTTCGAGATGGGTGTCACCGAGGCGATGCTCGCATTCGCCGAGCAGCTGCGTCCGGAGCACGTCTGTCTGGTCCCGGAAACGCGTCAGGAGCTGACTACCGAGGGTGGGCTGGACGTGCTCGGGCAGGAAGCACGCATTCGTGAGGCCGTCGAGCGTCTACGAGGCTGCGGTGCGGAAGTCTCACTGTTCATCGATGCCGACCCGCGGCAGATCGAGGCGGCCGCACGTGTCGGCGCACCGGCTATCGAGTTGCACACCGGGCGCTACGCCGATGCCCACAGCGTTGCCGAGCGGGCCTGCGAGCTTGCGCGCATTCGCGACGGTGTCGAGGCCGGTCTGAGTCACGGCCTGATCGTCAACGCCGGCCATGGCCTGCATTACCACAACGCCGAAGCGATCGCGGCGATCCGTGGCGTCAACGAGCTGAATATCGGCCATGCCATCGTTGCCCATGCGCTGTTCGTCGGCTTCAAGCAGGCGGTCAAGGAAATGAAGCATCTGATCCTGAGTGCGGCGGCGCGGGGCTGAAAGAACCGGGTGTGTTTCAGCCGCGATGAAACGCGGCGGGCAGGCTCCGATTGGTGAGGTAGCGCCGGGTGTCATCTGCTGGCAAGCCCGCTCCCACGCTAGTGCGGGGCGCCGTGTTCCACCTGCAGAGCCCTCAGCGGCGCAACAGGTTGATCAGTACGGTCAGCACCATGCTGAGAATCACCATCGAGGTGATCGGGATGAACACCCGGCTGCGTCCGGACTGGATGCGGATGTCGCCCGGTAGGCGACCGAACCAGTTCAGCAGCCAGGGGAAGTAGTGCCAGGCGATGCCGAGCAGTAGCAGCGCAGCGCCCGCCACGATCAACCAGCGTGCCATTTGATCTCCTCGTTTCGCTCCAATCGCTTGGCCGGTCGTGTGCGGTATTCGACAAAGGCGGCGATCACCTGTGCGGCCAGCACCTCAACGGCTTCGCTGCGATTGCTGCCACGGAGCAGCTTGATCTGATACTCGCCCAGTTGTGGCAACCCATACTGCCCATCGAGACGCTGCAGGGGCGGGCGAATCAGGCTTGATGGATAGGGCGCGATGGCGAGATCGGCAATCATCGCGGCCTCCTGTCCCGAAGTCTGTTCGCTGGAGTAGGCCACTCGGTAGCTGCGGCCGATGCGGTCGAGGGCATCCAGTGCCTGTCGTCGCCAGGCGCAATCGGGGCTGGCCAGCGCCAGCGGCAGCGGCGTGCGCAGCGCGGCGACACCACCGCTGCGACCGGCCCAGACCAGCGGTTCGCTATGAATCGGCTCGCCCCGCGAATCGTCCTGGCCAAGATTGCCGACGGTGACCAGGGCGAGGTCCAGTTCGCCTGCGTCAATGCGCTCGATCATATCGATGCTGCGCGCGACCGATACGTCCACTTCGACTCCGGGATGGCTGCGGGCGAACAACGCCAGCAGACCGGGCAGAATGCGCGTCCCGACATCCGCCGGCGTTCCGAAGCGCACGCGACCCTGCAGCGCTGGCTGGAGGAAGTGCGCAATGGCTTCTTCGTTGAGCTTGAGCAGGCGCCGGGCATAGCCGAGCAGCGTCTCGCCGGCCGGTGTCAGGCGCACCTGCCGCGCCTCACGGACGAACAGGGAGCGCCCGAGGGTTTCTTCCAGCCGCTTGATCTGCATGCTGACCGCCGAGGTGCTGCGATAGATCTGTCCGGCGGCGCGGGTGAAGCTGCCGCTCTCGGCAATGGCGACAAAGGTGCGCAGGACATCGCTTTCCAGTAGGGGCGTCGAAGGGGTCGTGGATTGCTCAAGCGGCTCGGGCATAGGAAAGGCTTCAGTTTTTCTGAACACAGGCTTTCATATTAGTCGTTTTTTTGAACGACTGATGCCCGCTCATCCTGTTGGCAACCGGTGGCGCCACAAGCCCGTGGCCACCGAGAGCCAAGCGGAGGTGAGCATGTCTGGTGAACGACGCGATACCCATGTACGACAACAGTCCGATCCGCAGCTACCGGACTTCTACATGCCGGCCATGTGGCCGCTGGATCTGCAGCGCAGCCTGCATGACTGGTTTCGCGCCTGGCGGCAGCGACGCCTGTATCGGCAGTTGTTGAAGCTGGATGATCGGCAGCTGGCGTCGCGCGATCTGGATCGGCGCTGTCTCGGGGAGATGGCTAATACACCGTTGCGTCAATTGGTAGCGCAGCGACGCAAGCGCCCCAGCGCTGCCCGGGCCGCTCGTTGAGCGGCCAACCTACTGTCAGGGCTTGCGGGCGAGGAGCACGGCGCGCATTGGGGCCGGCAAGCCTTCGACCGTTTTGCCGTGGTCTTGCGGGTCGAGGAAGTCGGGCAACGACTGGTAGCGCATCCACTCGGTGCTGCGCTGTTCCTCAATGCTGGTCACGCTGACATCCACGCAGCGCACGTCGACAAAGCCGGCGCGGCGCAACCAGCATTCCAGCGCCTTCACCGAGGGCAAGAACCAGACGTTGCGCATCTGCGCATAGCGGTCTTCCGGCACCAGTGCGGTATTTTCGTCGCCTTCCACCACCAGGGTCTCTAGCACCAGTTCGCCGCCGCGTACCAGGCAGTCCTTGAGGTCGAGCAGATGGTCGACCGGCGAGCGGCGATGGTAGAGCACGCCCATGGAGAACACCGTCTCGAAGCCTTCGAGCCTGGCCGGCAGTTCTTCCAGTGCGAACGGCAGATGCCAGACCGGCAGCTCCTGCAGGTAGCGCTTCATCGCATGGAACTGGCAGAAGAACAGCCAGTTCGGGTCGACCCCGATCACGCTGTCGGCGCCGGCACCGAGCATGCGCCACATGTAGTAGCCGTTGCCGCAACCGACGTCGAGGATGCGTTTGCCGGCCAGATTCAGGTGCGGCGCGACCCGGTCCCACTTCCAGTCCGAGCGCCACTCGGTATCGACATGCACGCCGAACACGTCGAACGGACCCTTGCGCCATGGCGAGAGCCCCATCAGCGCATCGTGGGTGGCCTGGCGCGCGGCGTCGTCACAGGTCGCGTCGAGGCGGAAGCCGTCACGCAGTTCGACCTGCACTGGCGCCAGCGCAGGCAGCGCATCGACGGCACGCCGCCAGCGCGGCAGATCACCGTGACCAACCGCGAGTTTGGCGTCCAGCTGCTGCTGAACGCCGTTGGCCCAGGCGGCGAGCGGGGTGCCGGCCAGGCGCCAGGCGAGGGGAGTCAGGTCGAGGTTCATGGCAGGGCGATCAGCGAGGCGAAGTTCAGGCACTGGAACCAGGGCACGACCTTGGAAAAGCCGGCATCCAGTAGCCGTTGGCGATGGGTTTCCAGGCTGTCGGGCTTCATCACGTTCTCGATGGCGCTGCGCTTCTGGGCGATTTCCAGTTCGCTGTAGCCATTGGCGCGCTTGAAGGCGATGTGCAGGTCGGTCAGCAATTGTTGCTCGTCTTCATCCTCGAAGCGCAGCTTTTCCGACAGGATCAGCGCGCCACCGGGCACCAGCGCCTGGCGAATGCGGCTGAGCAGGGCCGGGCGCTGTTCCGGTGCGATGAACTGCAGGGTGAAGTTCAGCGCCACCAGCGAGCTGGGCTGGAACTGCAGAGCCAGGATGTCGCCCTCGATGACGTCGACCGGCAGCAGTTCCTGAAACATCGAGTCCTGCCCGTGGAGGTATTCGCGGCAGCGCTCGACCATTGCCGCGGAGTTATCCACGGCGACGACCTGGCAGTTGTCGGCAGTCACGTGACGACGCAGGGCCTGGGTCACCGCGCCCAGCGAGCAGCCTAGGTCATACAGATGAGTATGCGGCTGTGCGAACTGAGCGGCGATCACGCCGATGTTCTCGACGATGGTCGGGTAACCGGGCACAGAGCGCTTGATCATGTCGGGAAACACCCGCACCACGTCCTCGTTGAAGACGAAGTCCTGAATGCGGGGCAGGGGCTGGGCGAACAGACGGTCGAGATCGTGGCTCACGGTGTCGGGCGGCGTGTGTGAAAACGGGGCGGCATTGTAGCCGAAACCACGCTCGCCGCGGGCTCTGCCCGACTCAGCGCACCTCGATCCGGCAATCGAACATGCCCGCAGGCTCGGCGTCGACCTCCCACGGGCGTTGATAGGTGAGGTACAGCCTGCCGCTGCCTGGCTCCTGTGCCTCGAAGCGCCAGGTGGACAGGCCATCCCCACCGATCATGTCGCCTTTCGGATTGCTGAACACTTCGGGGCCGAGGCTGTGCAATTGCTCCGCGGCGGCTTCGTGCAGAATCCAGCGATAGCCCGTCGCAGGGTTGCTCGGCAGGCTGACGATGAGTTGCTGGCCGCTCTGCAGTGTTTGCGGGCAGCGGTTGTCGTCGCTGAGCACGACGCTGGAGGGCGTCTTGTCGTTGCTTGCGCAGGCAGCGAGCAGGGCGACGCTGGCGGGCAGTAACAGACGGGGGATGTCGAAAGGCATGATCGGCACCGGTCGGAATTGAGTTGGGAAGGATAGCCCAAAAGAGCCTGGTCGCAGGCGGGTACTCCGTCTGCGCCGGTCCGGAGGTGGAAGTGCAGCGCGACTTCCACCCTTCGACTTCAGCTGGTCTGCAGCTCGTCCCGCGTCAGAACAGCACCTTGGCCACATCAGCGAAGCGCTTGGCGAAATGCACGGTCAGACCTTCCTTGAGGTAGTCAGGCAACTCTTCGAAGTCGCCGCGATTGGCTTCCGGCAGGATCAGCTCGAATATCTTCTGTCGCCGCGCCGCGATCACCTTCTCGCGCACTCCGCCGATCGGCAATACGTGACCGGTCAGCGTCAGCTCTCCGGTCATGGCCACGCCTTTCTTCGGCGGCTGGTTGCGCGCAAGGGAGAGCAGCGCGCTGGCCATGGTGATGCCGGCGCTGGGGCCGTCCTTCGGCGTCGCGCCTTCCGGCACGTGCAGGTGCACGAAGGCCTGGTCGAAGAACTCCGGATCGCCCTTGAAGGTTTTCAGGTTCGAGCTGACGTAGCTGTAGGCGATCTCCGCCGATTCCTTCATCACGTCACCGAGCTTGCCGGTGAGCTTGAAGCCGCGGTTCAGCGTGTGGATGCGCGTGGCCTCGATCGGCAGGGTGGCGCCGCCCATGCTGGTCCAGGCGAGGCCTGTGATCACGCCGACGCCGGAGAGCACCTGTTCGCTGCGAAACACCGGTTTGCCGAGGTAGCTTTCCAGATCCTTCGGCGTGATCTTCAGTACCGCTTGGGGGTCTTCCAGCAACTGCACCACTGCCTTGCGGACCAGCTTGCCCAGTTGCTTCTCCAGCTGACGCACACCAGCTTCACGGGCATAGCCTTCGATCACCGCTTTCATGGCGCTGTCGCTGATGGCGAGGCGCTGCTTGGGCACGCCGGTCTTGTCCAGCAGCTTGGGCCACAGGTGACGTTTGGCGATGGCCAGCTTCTCCTCGGCGATGTAGCCGGACAGGCGGATTACCTCCATGCGGTCGAGCAGCGGGCCGGGAATCGAGTCCAGGGTGTTTGCCGTGCAGACGAACAGCACCTTGGACAGGTCCAGGCGCAGGTCCAGGTAATGATCGAGGAATTCGACGTTCTGCTCCGGGTCGAGCGTTTCCAGCAGCGCTGAAGCCGGATCGCCCTGATAGCTGGTGCTGAGCTTGTCGATCTCGTCGAGCATGATCACCGGGTTCATCACCTCGACATCCTTGAGCGCCTGCACCAGCTTGCCGGGCAGGGCGCCGATGTAGGTGCGGCGGTGGCCCTTGATCTCCGCCTCATCGCGCATGCCGCCGACGCTAAAGCGATAGAAGGGCCGCCCAAGAGACTCGGCGATGGACTTGCCGATGCTGGTCTTGCCCACGCCGGGCGGGCCGACCAGCAGCACGATGGAGCCGGCGATCTCGCCCTTGAAGGCGCCGACGGCAAGAAATTCGAGGATGCGGTTCTTGATGTCATCGAGGCCAGCGTGGTGCTTGTCCAGCACCTTGCGCGCACGCTTGAGGTCGAGCTTGTCCTGGCCGAATACGCCCCAGGGCAGGGCGGTGGCCCAGTCGAGATAGTTGCGGGTGACGGCATATTCCGGCGAGCCGGTTTCGAGTATCGACAGCTTGTTCAGTTCCTCGTCGATTCGCTTCTGCGCGGCGGGCGGCACCACCTTACCGTCAAGGCGGGCGCGGAACTCGTCGGCGTCGGCGCTCTTGTCATCCTTGGTGATGCCCAGCTCGCGCTGGATGATCTTCAGCTGTTCCTTGAGGAAGAACTCGCGCTGGCGCTCGCCGATCTTGCGGTTGACCTCGCCGGTCAGTTCCTTCTGCAGCCTGGCGACTTCCACTTCCTTGCGCAGCAGCGGCAACACCTTCTCCATGCGCTTCAAGACCGGCACGGTATCCAGCACTTCCTGCAGCTCCACGCCAGGCGCGGTGGTCAGCGCGGCGGCGAAGTCCGACAGCGGCGACGGGTCGTTGGGGCTGAAGCGGTTCAGGTAGTTCTTCAACTCCTCGCTATACAGCGGGTTGAGCGGCAGCAGTTCCTTGATCGCGTTGATCAGCGCCATGCCGTAGGCCTTCACCTCGTCGCGCGGGTCGTCATCGCTTTTCGGGTAATCGACTTCCACCAGATACGGTGGTTTGCGCCGCAGCCAGCCGCGGATGCGCACCCGCGCCAGGCCCTGGGCGACGAACTGCAGCTTGCCGCCCTCCTGCGAGGCGTGATGCACGCGGACCATGGTGCCGTGCTCCGGCAGGCTGTCCGGGTCGAAGGTGGCCATGTCCAGCACCGGCGAGTCGACGAAAAATAGTGCCACGCGCTGGTGCGGCGTCTTCGCCACGCGATCCAGGGTCTCGGCCCAGGGATCTTCGTTGACGATCACCGGCAACACCTGCGCCGGGAAGAAAGGTCGGTTGTGCACCGGGATGATGTAGAGCTTGTCCGGCTGCTGTTGATCGGGCAGTACGAGACCGTTGGAGGAGATGATTTCCTGCTCGATATGATCCTGATTGACGTCGTCGTTCATGCGGCACCCGTTGCGAATACGTGCACCTTAGATGGGTGGTGGCCCGGATGATTTCAATCCCGTCGCATAGGGGTGGGCACTTCATGCAGGCTTCGGTACAGTGCTTGCACGCACAGGTGCCCATCATGCTCAACGCCCGTCTGCTTCGCCTGGATGACCAGACTCACCAGCACGCCCACGACTATCACCAGTTGGTGATGTCGCTTTCTGGGCGCGCGGAATTCGAGGTCAATGGCTCCGGTGGCGAAGTCTGCCGGATGCGCGCCTGTCTGGTGCCGGGCGATGCCGACCACGGCTTCGCCGGCATGGGCGACAACCGCATGCTGATCATCGATCTCGACGAGCAGGATGTCGTCACCGAGGACCCCGAGCTGCTGGCCCGGCTGTTCGAAGCGCCACGCTATCCGGCGCTGGATGCCGATTTCCAGAACCTGCTGGCCTACGCCGGTGCCGAGCTGGCGCGCTACGGCAGCGATCCGCTGCTGGCCCGGGCGCTGGGCGGTGTGCTGTTGCGCGCACTGCACCTGCGTCTGTTCGGCGAGTCCCAGCAGCGGCCGGCCGGACCGCTCGATCTGCAGCGGCTGGACAGCTATATTCAGGACAACCTGGCGCGACGCATCACCGTCGCCGAGCTGGCCCAGGTCGCCTGCCTCAGCCCCAGCCACTTCCACGCCCAGTTCAAGGATTGCGTCGGCCTCACGCCACACCAGTACCTGCTCAAGACCCGCCTCGACCGTGCTGCCCGCCTGCTGCGCGAAACGCCGCTGCCGCTGGTGCGGATTGCTGAGGAGTGCGGCTTCTCCAGCCAGAGCGCATTGACCACGGCGACCCGTCGCTATCTGGGTCTGACCCCTCGCGGATTGCGCAAGCCGGACTCCTGAGCTTTCTCCTGATTGCCCTGTTTTCGGGCTCTTCAGCTACCAGGGGTATATTCCTGCGCCATCCTGGTGCGCTTTCATTACGGTCGCGTTTCCGCGTCCGGCTTTCGTAGTTTTTCGTAAAACTTCCGTAGTTTTGCGCAAGAACGGCTCGTCTTGCAGACCCTACATTCCGTCTCCCGACCTGGCTCTTCGTCTTGTGCTGCACCATCAGCCTGGCCGTGGACTAGACCTATAAGCAGACACAATCACAAGAGGAGCGGCGCATGTTCAAGGCCGGTCACGTGCTGGAAGGCGCCTTCGCCAACCAGAAAGCCGCGGAATTCTTTCCCGTCATCAGCGCCAACTACGCCGTTGACGAGGCGCAATATCTCACCGAACTGCTGCAGCTTGCCGATCCCGGCGAGGCGGGCATTGCCGCCATTCGCGAGCGCGCGCGCAGCCTGATCGAGGCGGTGCGTGGGCGTGACAATGCCGTCGATACCCTCGATGCGCTGCTGCGCCAGTACAGTCTGGACACCCAGGAAGGGCTGATGCTGATGTGCCTGGCCGAAGCGCTGCTGCGGGTGCCGGATGCCGCCACGGCTGACGCGCTGATTCGCGACAAGCTCAACGCCGCCGAATGGGAGCGCCACCTCGGCCAGAGCGACAACGTGCTGGTCAACTTCGCCGCCTGGGGGCTGGTGATGACCGGCAAGGTGGTCGATCCGGAAACTGCCGATGGCCGTCCGAAGAACGTCATCGGTCGTCTGCTCAAGCGCTCCGGCGAGCCGGTGATCCGCAGCGCGATGAACCAGGCGATGAAGCTGATGGGCAAGCAGTTC
The DNA here is from genome assembly GCF_900114065.1 of Stutzerimonas kunmingensis. Lineage (GTDB taxonomy): Bacteria > Pseudomonadota > Gammaproteobacteria > Pseudomonadales > Pseudomonadaceae > Stutzerimonas > Stutzerimonas kunmingensis. The sequence continues at coordinate 436,447 of NZ_FORS01000001.1, read as the reverse complement.
GTGCTTGGCCGCACCATCGCCGAAGCGCTGAAGAACGGCCGTCCCGAGCGCGAGAAGGGCTACACCTATTCCTTCGACATGCTCGGTGAAGCGGCGCTGACTGCCGAGGACGCCGCCAAGTACATGGCTGACTATCGTCAGGCTGTGGAGACCGTCGGTGCCGAGCCGCAGGTCGGCAAGGGCCCGCGTCCGTCGGTGTCGATCAAGTTGTCGGCGCTGCATCCACGTTACGAAGTCGCCCAGCGCGAGCGCGTGCTCACCGAGCTGTTCGCCAGTGTGCGCGAACTGGCCGTGCTGGCGCGTCAGCGCAATGTCGGGATCACCATCGATGCCGAGGAGGCCGACCGCCTCGAGCTGTCGCTGGAACTGTACGAAAAGCTCCTGCGCGACCCGGCTATCGCCGGCTGGGGTGAGTTCGGCCTGGTCATCCAGGCTTATTCCAAACGCTGCCTGCCGGTGCTGGTCTGGTTGACGCTGCTCGGTCGTGAGCTTGGCGAACGCATTCCGCTGCGGCTGGTAAAGGGCGCCTACTGGGACAGTGAGATCAAGCAGTGCCAGGTCCAGGGCCTGGACGGCTACCCCGTTTACACGCGCAAGGAAGGCACTGACACCTCCTACCTCGCCTGCGCGCGCTACCTGTTGTCCGAGCACACCCGTGGGGTGATCTACCCGCAGTTCGCCAGCCACAACGCGCACACCGTCAGCTGCATCCTGGCCATGGCCGAGGAAATCTCGCAGCCGCGCGAGTTCGAGTTCCAGCGCCTGCACGGCATGGGCGATGCCCTGTACGACACGGTGATCGAGAAGTACGCCCGCAACGTACGCATCTACGCCCCGGTCGGCGCGCACAAGGACCTGCTGCCCTATCTGGTGCGCCGCCTGCTGGAGAACGGTGCCAACTCGTCCTTCGTTCATCAGCTGGTCGACCCGCGCGTGCCGGTCGAATCGCTGATCGATCACCCGGTGAGCCAGCTGCGCAGATTCGCCGCACCGGGCAACCCCCGCATTCCGCTGCCGCCGGCGCTGTTCGGCAATCGCAAGAACTCCCAAGGGATCAACATGAATATCCAGAACCAATGGAACGACCTGGCCAGCGCCTACCAACCTTTCCTCGAGCGCCAGTGGCAGGCTGCGCCGGTCATCAGCGGGCAAAGGCTCGCCGGAACGCCGTCCGACGTGCGCTGCCCCTATGACCTGAACAAGGTTGTCGGCCAGGCGCAGTTCGCCAGCGCCGACCAGGCGCGCCAGGCCATCGATCGCCTGGCAGCCTACTGGCCGACTTGGAATGCCACGCCGGTGGAAGCCCGTGCCGCTGTGCTGGAACGCCTGGGCGATCTGCTGGAGCAGCACCGCGCCGAGCTGATGGCGCTGTGCACCGTGGAAGCCGGCAAGTCGCTGCAGGACGGCATCGACGAAGTACGCGAGGCGGTGGATTTCTGCCGTTACTACGCTCAGCAGGCGCGGCAGAAGCTCGGTCGCGAAGAGTTGAAAGGCCCGACCGGAGAGCGTAACGAGCTGTTCCATGAAGGCCGCGGCGTGTTCGTCTGCGTCAGCCCGTGGAACTTCCCGCTGGCAATCTACCTCGGCCAGATCACCGCGGCACTGGTGGCCGGCAACACCGTGCTGGCCAAGCCGGCCGAGCAGACCAGCCTCATCGCTGCGCGTGCGCTTGAACTGATGTTCGAAGCCGGCCTGCCGAAAGAGGCAATCGCCTTCCTGCCAGGCGATGGCGCTACCCTGGGCGGCGTGTTCTGTCGCGATCCGCGGGTGGTCGGCGTGTGCTTCACCGGCTCGACCGACACGGCGCGCATCATCAACCGCCAGCTGGCCGAGAAGGAAGGCCCGATCGCCACGCTGATCGCCGAAACCGGCGGGCAAAACGCGATGATCGTCGATTCCACCGCGCTGCCCGAGCAGGTGATCAAGGACGCCGTCGGCTCCGCCTTCACCAGCGCCGGTCAGCGTTGCTCTGCGTTGCGCGTGCTCTACGTGCAGCGTGATATCGCTGACCGGGTGATCGAGCTGCTCAAGGGCGCGATGGCCGAGCTGAACGTCGGCCCGACCCATCTGCGCGAGAACGACATCGGCCCGGTGATCGACCAGGAAGCTCGTGAAGGCCTGCTGGCGCATATCCAGCAGCTCAAGAGCGAAGGGCGCCTGATCGCCGAGGCGACATTGCCGGCTGGTCTGAACGGTCATTTCGTGGCGCCGGTCGCCTTCGAGATCGACGGCATTCACCAGCTCAAGAAGGAGCAGTTCGGGCCCGTGCTGCACGTGGTGCGCTACGACGCGGCGGATCTGGAAAAGGTCGTGGCGGCGATCAACGGCACCGGCTACGGCCTGACCCTCGGCGTGCACAGCCGCAACGAGGAAACCGCCGAACGCATCGAGCAACTGGCGCGGGTCGGCAACCTCTACGTCAATCGCAACCAGATTGGTGCCGTGGTCGGCGTGCAGCCGTTCGGCGGCTGTGGCCTGTCCGGCACAGGTCCGAAGGCGGGCGGGCCCAGCTATGTGCTGCGCTTCGCCAACGAGCGGACCACCTCCACCAACACCACAGCGGTGGGCGGCAACGCCTCGCTGCTGTCGCTCGGAGACGACTGAACGCATTCACGCTGTACCACCGAGTGAATGGCCTTGGTCATTTACCTGGCGCATCACGCTAAACCTCCCGGCCGCTCAGGCGGCCGGAACACAACAACAATTGGACAGTTGGCGGACGCTCTTCCGCCACTGACGGGCCCGGGTTGGGTCTGTCACAGGTGATGGCCTTTTCGCTATCGCCCTCTGCCAAGGTGCAGCGTGGGTCCGCTCGCGTTGCGCCGAACAACAACTAACGAGGGACACACATGAGCATCAGTACACCCACGCTGATCACCTTTCTGATCTACATCGCGGCGATGATCCTGATCGGTTTCGTCGCTTACCGCGCCACCAAGAACTTCGACGACTACATCCTCGGCGGTCGCAGCCTCGGCAGCTTCGTCACTGCGCTGTCGGCCGGTGCCTCGGATATGAGCGGCTGGCTGCTGATGGGCCTGCCCGGTGCGATCTTCGTCGCCGGTCTGTCGGAAAGCTGGATCGCCATCGGCCTGATTGTCGGCGCCTGGCTGAACTGGCTGTTCGTCGCCGGGCGCCTGCGCGTGCACACCGAGCACAACCACAACGCGCTGACGTTGCCGGATTACTTCTCCCATCGCTTCGAGGACGAGAGCCGCATGCTGCGGATCTTCTCCGCGCTGGTGATCCTGGTGTTCTTCACCATCTACTGCGCCTCGGGCGTGGTCGCCGGCGCACGGCTGTTCGAGAGTAGCTTCGGCGTGCCGTACGAGTACGCACTGTGGATCGGCGCCGCGGCGACCATCCTCTATGTGTTTATCGGTGGCTTCCTGGCCGTCAGTTGGACCGACACCGTGCAGGCGACGCTGATGATCTTCGCGCTGCTGATCACCCCGGTGTTCGTCATCCTGGCCCTGGGCGACATGGGCGCCGCGATGGACACCATTGCCACGCAGAATCCGGCCGCGTTCGACATGTTCAGCGGGCTCTCTTTCGTTGCGATCATCTCGCTGCTGGCGTGGGGCCTGGGCTACTTTGGCCAGCCGCATATCCTGGTGCGCTTCATGGCGGCCGACTCGATCAAGACCATCCCCAACGCCCGCCGCATCGGCATGGCCTGGATGATCCTGACGCTGGCCGGTGCCGTGGCGGTGGGCTTCTTCGGTATCGCCTACTTCGCCGGACATCCGGAACTGGCCGGGCCGGTCACCCAGAATGGTGAGCGTGTTTTCCTGGAACTGGTGAAGATCCTGTTCAACCCGTGGGTCGCCGGCATCATTCTCTCCGGCGTACTGGCGGCGGTGATGAGCACCCTCAGTGCGCAGTTGCTGGTCAGCTCCAGCGCCCTGACCCAGGACTTCTACAAGGCCATGCTGCGCAAGAATGCCTCGCAGACCGAGCTGGTCTGGGTCGGCCGGGCGATGGTGCTGCTGATCGCGCTGATCGCCATCGGCATCGCCTCCAACCCTGACAGCAAGGTACTGGGTCTGGTGTCCTACGCTTGGGCCGGTTTCGGCGCGGCGTTCGGTCCGGTGGTGTTAATCTCGCTGCTGTGGAAGCGCATGACCCGCAACGGTGCGCTGGCCGGCATGCTGGTCGGTGCGGTCACCGTGGTGGTGTGGAAGGAATTCATCGGTCTGGGCCTGTACGAAATCATCCCCGGTTTCATCCTCGCCAGCATCGCCATCTATGTAGTGAGCAAGATGGGCGCCGAGCCGGCCCCGACCATCATCAAGCGCTTCGAGGAAGCTGACGCGGATTACCACGCCGGCTAAGGCTACTGTCGGAGTGTCGCCGCGGCGCGAAGCTGAGTTCGAAGCGGGGGCGCGCTCCCACAGTCAGTTGCTGCAGCGGATCTCGCTTTAAATAACCTGCAAAAAAACCCCGGCTAGCCGGGGTTTTGCGTTTCTGCCGCAGATTCAGTCGTCCGCGACCAGATTGGATCGGTCATCCACCGCGCCCGCCGCGATCAGATGCTCGGCTTCGTCTTCCGGCACATGGATGCTGGTGCCGTCGATGTTCATCACCGACATGCGTGCCTGGGGATCGGTGGTGATGCGCACGTCCATCAGGGCGCTGCGGTGCGTGTTGCCGTTGATGACCACGGCGCAGGTGCCGGTGGTGGTGTCGATGTCTACGGTCATGATCTATCTCCCGAAGCGGTGCAAAAGCCGCGCGAGGTTCGCCCGGCGTTTCCATGTCGACCACGAACAGGGTGCATCCGTTGTACCTGTTACTGGAAAAACAGGGTTAAACGTTACGATATAACATGTTAGATTCTCGCCCCGCGAAGCTGGCTCCGCTACCGGATGCCGGCGCACAGCCGTCTTCGGTTGCCTCGGAAGGCAACCGCCACTGTCTGGAGAGTCACATGAAACTGAAGCGTCATCCCCTGGCCTGGGCGATCAGCCTGGCCCTGGTTCCGGCTGCCTGGGCCGCCGAGCCGGTCGAACTGCAATCCGTCGTGGTCAGCGCCAGCGGCCTGGCCAAGCAGAGCCATGAGATGACCACGCCGGCTGCCGTGATGGAGGGAGATGAACTGGTGCTGCGTCGCGAGGCAACGCTGGGTGAAACACTGGAAAGCCTGCCCGGCGTACGCTCCAGCAGCTTTGGCGCTGGTGCGGCGCGCCCGGTGATTCGCGGGCTGGATGGCGCACGGGTCAAGGTGCTGAGCGATGGCGTGGAACTGCTCGATGCCTCGACCATCAGCCCCGACCACGCGGTGACCAGCGAGCCGCTACTGGCCGAGCGCATCGAGGTCCTCAAGGGTCCGGCAACCCTGCTCTACGGCGGCGGCGCAATCGGCGGCGTGGTCAACGTGATCGACAAGAAGATCCCCACCCGCGTGCCGGAGAAGGGCTACGAAGGCGAGCTGGAGCTGCGCGCCAACAGCGTTGCCAACGAAGGGGCAGGGGTGTTCGGCATTACCGCTGGCAGCGGCAACTTCGCCGTGCGCGCCGAAGGCACCAAGCGCCAGGCCGACCCTTATGAAACCCCCGGTTCGCCGGACAAGCAGGAAGGTTCCTACAACGACACCGACAGCTTCAATCTCGGCGCCAGCTTCATCGGCGAGCGCGGTTACATCGGCGCCGCCTACGGTGAGCAGAACAACCGCTACGGGCTGCTGGCCCATGAGCACGCCGATTGCCACACCCACGGCAGCGACTGGCATTGCGGTGGCCATGATGATCACGACGATGACGACGACCATGATCATGACGAACATGGAAGCGTGCCTTATGTCGACATGCGCCAGAAGCGCTGGGATCTGCGCGGCGAGCTGAGCGATCCGCTGCCGGGATTCGAGCTTGCGCGGCTGCGCATCGGCCACAGCGACTATCAGCACAAGGAAATCGAAGGCGGGGAAGTGGGCACCCGCTTCAACAACGATGCCACCGACGCACGCCTGGAGCTGACCCATCAGCCACTGTTCGGCTGGCGCGGTGTGGTCGGCGCGCAGACGCTGCGTCGCGACTTCGAAGCCCTCGGCGAGGAGGCCTACGTGCCGCAGACGCTGACCCGCAACCACGGTCTGTTCCTGCTCGAGGAATACACCGCCGGCGCCTGGCGCTACGAACTCGGCCTGCGCCACGAATGGCAGGACATCGACGCCGATGGCCGTCCGGATACCGATCACAGCGGCACCTCGATGTCCGCTGGTGCGGTCTGGACCTTCGCACCGCAGTACTCGTTGGGCTTCTCGCTGACGCGCTCGCAGCGCCTGCCCAGTGCCGAGGAGCTCTACGCCAGCGGCCCACATGCGGCGACCCGCACCGTTGAGCTTGGCAATGTCGATCTGGAAGAAGAAACCTCGCACAACGCCGAAATCACCCTGCGCAAGTTCGCCGGCCGCATGACCTTCAGCCTCAGCGTTTTCCGCAACGAGGTGGATGACTTCATCTATGCCGCCGACACCGGCAACGACATCGGTGGTGGCTACCGCGAGATCGAGTACCGCCAGCAGGACGCCGTGCTCACCGGGGCGGAAGGGGAGGTGCGCTTCCAGGTCACCGACGCCACCGCCTTCACCCTCTTCGGCGACCACGTGCGTGGCAAGCTGCGCGACGGCGGCGGCGACCTGCCGCGTATCCCCGCCGATCGCCTGGGTGTGCGGGTTGATCAGAGCTTCACCCCGGCACTCAACGGCCAGCTGGAGTTCTATCGCGTGCAGCGCCAGGACGAGCTGGCCGACTACGAAAGCGAAACAGGTGGCTACAACATGCTGGGCGCCAGCCTCGGTTATAGCGGCTCGCTGAACCAGACCGATTACCTGCTCTACCTCAAGGCCAACAACCTGCTGGACGAAAAGGCCCGTCAGCACACTTCCTTCATCAAGGATGAGGTGCTGCTGCCCGGGCGCAATCTGACGGTAGGCGTGCGCCTGGCGTTCTGAGGCGGACAGTTGCCTTGCAGCACTGACGAGGGCCGGCAGCTACTGCCGGCCCTCGTTCATTCCGGCAGGCAAAACCTCGCGGTCACGCGCAAGTACACGGATGACGCGCTATCCTTGCGCCCCTCGATTGTTCCGTTGCGGGTGCCGGTCGTTGTCCGCGCTGGCGATGGAACGTCAGGACCAACAAGGAAAACAAGTCCCATGAACGTCAGCACACCCACTCTGATCACTTTCGTGGTCTACATCGCGGCGATGATCCTGATCGGTTTCATCGCCTACCGCGCCACCAAGAACTTTTCCGACTACATCCTCGGCGGTCGCAGCCTCGGCAGCTTCGTCACGGCGCTGTCGGCCGGCGCCTCGGACATGAGCGGCTGGCTGCTGATGGGCTTGCCCGGTGCGATCTTCGTCGCCGGTCTCTCGGAAAGCTGGATCGCCATTGGCCTGATCGTCGGCGCCTGGCTGAACTGGCTGTTCGTCGCCGGCCGGCTGCGGGTACACACCGAGCACAACCACAACGCCCTGACCTTGCCGGATTATTTCTCGCATCGCTTCGAAGACGAGAGCCGCATGCTGCGGATCTTCTCCGCGCTGGTGATTCTGGTGTTCTTCACCATCTACTGCGCCTCGGGCGTGGTGGCCGGTGCGCGACTGTTCGAGTCCACCTTCGGCATGCCCTACGAGTACGCGCTGTGGGTCGGTGCAGCGGCGACCATTCTCTACGTGTTCATCGGCGGCTTCCTGGCGGTGAGCTGGACCGACACCGTACAGGCCACGCTGATGATCTTCGCGCTGCTGATCACCCCGGTGTTCGTCATTCTCGCCCTCGGCGACATGGGCACCGCGATGGCCACTATCGAAGCGCAGAACCCGGCCAACTTCGACATGTTCCGCGGGCTGTCCTTCGTCGCCATCATTTCGCTGCTGGCGTGGGGCCTGGGCTATTTCGGCCAACCACACATTCTGGTGCGCTTTATGGCCGCCGACTCGATCAAGACCATCCCCAACGCCCGCCGCATCGGCATGACCTGGATGATCCTGACCCTGGCCGGCGCGGTCGCGGTGGGCTTCCTCGGCATCGCCTACTTCGCTGATCATCCGGAGCAGGCCGGTGCGGTCAGCCAGAACGGCGAGCGGGTATTCATGGAGCTGGTGAAGATCCTGTTCAACCCCTGGGTTGCGGGCATCATCCTCTCCGGCGTGCTGGCGGCGGTGATGAGCACCCTCAGTGCCCAGCTGCTGGTCAGCTCCAGCGCGCTGACCCAGGACTTCTACAAGGCGATGCTGCGCAAAAATGCCTCGCAGACCGAACTGGTCTGGGTCGGCCGCGGCATGGTGCTGTTGATCGCACTGATCGCCATCGGCATCGCCTCCAACCCCGACAGCAAGGTGCTGGGCCTGGTGTCCTACGCCTGGGCGGGCTTCGGCGCGGCGTTCGGGCCGGTGGTGCTGATCTCGCTGCTGTGGAAGCGCATGACCCGTAACGGTGCCTTGGTTGGCATGCTGGTCGGTGCGGTCACTGTGGTGGTGTGGAAGGAGTTCATCGGTCTGGGCCTGTACGAAATCATCCCCGGTTTCATCCTCGCCAGCATCGCCATCTATGTCGTGAGCAAGATGGGCGCCGAACCCGCCCCGAGTATCGTCAAGCGCTTCGAAGAAGCCGACGCGGACTACCACGCCGGCTGATCTGCACAGCGCAGGTCGAGCATGGCGGCTCGACCTGCGGTTGGATCCAGTATCCCGGTTCTAACCGTTCCGCCCCATATCGATATTTGCCACTGCCCGGCCTCTCCGTCGAGGCTGTCCGGGCTTCAATTCGTCACTTCCGACAAGTCGATCCGCCGCCAGCGTGCTTCGGCGAAGCTGTACACAGCGAAGGCCAGCAGGCCGACCCCGATTGCCAACAGCAGCGCGCCACCCGCAGGCATGCCCTGAAGCGCTTCGAGCGCTTCCTTGAGGCCCGGTGGATCGGTGGGCTCGTAGCGGCTACCGCCCATGAACAACAGCCCGGCGATTATCAGAAAGGAACAGCCACGTGCAGCCAGCCCAACACGGGAAACGGGGCGCACCAGATGCATGGTGCGTTCATCGCACTGGAAGTAGCGCTCGAAATGCGCACGCCATGCCTTGATCAGATGCGCAATGGCGACTCCAAGTGGAATCAGCGCAATCGCCCATATCAGCCAGTGAGAGTGCTTCAGGCCAAGAAAACGCATGAGGCTGTCGGTGCTTTCGCCTCCGGAACCGCCGCCGCCTTCGGAGAAGCGGTCCAGCCCGCTCACCAGCATGCTCAGCGTGAACAGTGCAAGCAGCAAGTTGACCACGCCACTGCTCACCAACCCCGTGCGGATCAGCAGACCCTTGGCGTCATGGCCGTGCCGATCGGTATCACCGATGCCCTGCGTCAGCCGCCACGCCACGTGCGCGAGCAGGTCGATTACCACCAGCCAGAGCAGTATTGCCCCGAATGGCTGGCCGAGCAGTTGCTGAACTGCGCCGCGAGTGTCGACCGTTTCGCCGGAACCGAGTGCCGCCATGATCGCAAAAAAGCCGACGATGACGTACACCACGCCCCGCGCCGCGTAGCCGCTGCGTGCCAGCCAGACCACTCCACGTGTCACGTTCATATTCGCTTTCGCTCCGAAATTGAGATCATCCGAGACAGTGTCGTCATAGTTGGGACGCGGTTGCAGCCCGTTCGGTTCGCTCGAACTCGTCGCGTACACCTGCCTTTGGGCGGCGAAAAGAATTAATACCGACGAAGGAACGGGACGAAACGGCGAAGGTCTGATTCCTCGCCCAGTAGCGTTCGGGCGTCCTGGGGCGGGACGGCCTTGCGACTACGGAGGATCAAGGAGTATCTCGATGAATTACTGGAAGGTGGTATTGCTCGGCATGGCGCTCGGCTTGGCCGGATGCAGCATCAATGCCCCAGGTGTACATGCGCGGGTCGGCGATGCCGATGCGGTACGGCTGGACATCGGTGGTCACGGTCATGGTGGCGGGTTCTGTCCGCCGGGACATCGGATGAAAGGAAACTGCTGATGAGCGCTCGTCTTCTTGTAGTCGTACTGGCAGCCCTCCTGATGTCCGGATGCAGCCTGCGTCTACCGGGCATCGGCATCGATATCGGTGATGGCGGCGGCGGGCCTCCGCATTGCCCACCAGGTCAGGCCAAGAAGGGTAACTGCTGAGGCGCCAGGCGCCGGCTGGTCACGCTCAGGCAAGGCCGACTAGGCCTTGCCTGTCTCTGGAGTCATCTATGTCACGTCTTCTCGTGTTGTTTCTCGGGCTGATCACGCTGAGCGGCTGTACCGTGCATGAGTACGCCGGCCACGGTTATCACCGCCCCTATTACCACGGCGAATACCGCGAGTATCGCTACGACGGCTATCCAGCCCGCCATTACCGATACGACCGTTCCGATTACCCACGCCACGCTCCGCCACCGGTGGTTCGGCACGAGCGCTACGAGCAGCATCGGAGTCATCGTCACGACCAGCCTTCCCGGCACTACAGTCAGGGCGGTGACCGTCACTACAAGAACGCCGTGCGCCACCCGGTTCAACACAGGAGCTACCGGCCGGCTAAGTCCCAGCAGCATCACGATCGCCGCCGCCAGTGGTAGCGGGCCGGCGCTGCCGCCGACAGTGAGCCGTGGCCTGACTCGGCTCTGACTTCCCCTTTACGCTGTGGCATTGCCGCTTAGGTAAACGCCCGCCAAATGACCTTGCGGCGGGCTGGCATCTTCTCCGTCGCCGGCCAGGTGCAGCGCTGGCGATTATCGGTCGATGCACCGATAATCGCCCCGATGTCAGCGTCCGGGGTGTCCTGCATGACCGATGATTCACGAGTTCTCCAGCCACCGATGGCGCCGCCCATCGTCGCGTCCCCCGCCAAACGCATCGAGGCGCTAACCGGCGATCCCAACTTCATGACTTCGCTGGCGCGCGGGTTGGCTGTGATTCATGCGTTCCAGGAGCGGAAGCGCCACCTGACCATCGCGCAGATCAGCCACCGCACAGAGATCCCCCGCGCCGCGGTGCGCCGCTGCCTGCATACCCTGATGAAACTTGGCTACGTCACCACCGACGGGCGCACCTATTCGCTGCTGCCCAAGGTGCTGACCCTCGGTCACGCCTATCTGTCGTCCACGCCGCTGGCAGTTACCGCGCAGCCGATTCTCGACCGCCTCAGCGAGCAGCTTCACGAAGCCTGTTCGATGGCGACGCTGGAGGGTGATGAGGTGCTCTATGTGGCGCGTTCGGCCACCCCTCAGCGGCTCATCTCGGTAGATCTGTCGGTGGGCAGTCGGCTGCCTGCCTATTGCACGTCGATGGGCCGCATCTTGCTGGCGGCGCTGGATGACGCGGCGCTCGACGACTACCTGGGGCGAGCCGACCTGCAAGTAAAGACCAGCCGCACCTTGCACAGCCCGGAGGCGCTGCGCGAAAACATCGCCGAGATTCGCCAGCAGGGTTGGGTCATCATTGATCAGGAACTGGAAATGGGCCTGCGTTCGTTGGCCGTTCCACTCAAGGATTCCGCCGGCCAGGTGCTGGCCGCGCTGAACGTCGGCACCCATGCCGGGCGCGTTTCGCGTCAGGAGCTGGAGACCCGATTCCTGCCCGTGCTGCTGGAGGCCAGCCGCGAATTGGGCACGCGGCTGTTCCATTGATCGAAGCTCTCGCGACCATCGGCGACCATCGGCGACCATCGGCGACCATCGGCGACCATCGGCGACTACGGTGCTCTAGGTGGATTCGCGCGCTGAGTCGGCGTTGTTCATCACAATGGAACGGTGCTTAAGTTGTTCGATAATCGAACGTTATGTCGATTATCGGATTGTTTGGCTGGGGATGGACCGTTAACGTTTTCACAACGCAATCGGCGTACAGAAAACAACACGAGATCCGACTCATGGCTGAATTCCTCTCGCTCCGCGAAGCGGTCGAGCGCTTCGTCCAGGATGGCGACACCGTCGCCCTGGAAGGCTTTACCCACCTGATTCCCACCGCAGCCGCCCATGAAATTGTGCGCCAGGGGCGCAAGGACCTGACCCTGGTGCGCATGACACCGGACCTGGTCTACGACCTGCTGATCGGTGCCGGTTGCGCGAAGAAGCTGATCTTCTCCTGGGGCGGCAATCCCGGCGTCGGCTCGCTGCATCGTCTGCGTGATGCGGTGGAGAAGGGCTGGCCGCAGCCGCTGGAGATCGAGGAGCACAGCCACGCCGACCTCGCCAATGCCTATGTCGCCGGTGCCTCCGGCCTGCCGTTTGCGGTGCTGCGCGCGTATGCCGGCTCCGACCTGCCCAAAGTCAACACGCTTATCAAGTCGGTCACCTGCCCGTTCACCGGGGAAGTGCTGGCGGCCGTGCCCAGCGTGCGCCCGGACGTCACCGTGATCCACGCGCAGAAGGCCGATCGCAAGGGCAACGTGCTGATCCAGGGCATTCTTGGTGTGCAGAAGGAAGCCGCCTTGGCAGCCAAGCGCTGCATCGTCACCGTCGAAGAGATCGTCGATGACCTCCAGGCGCCGATGAACGCCTGCGTGCTGCCGACCTGGGCCCTGAGCGCGGTGTGCCTGGTGCCGGGTGGCGCGCACCCGTCCTACGCGCATGGCTACTACGAGCGAGACAACCGTTTCTACCAGGCCTGGGACCCGATCGCCCGTGACCGCGAGGCGTTCAGCGCCTGGATCGACACCTACATTCGCGGCACCGCCGATTTCGCCGCCTATCGAGCGAAGATCGCCCAGCAGGAGGCCAATTGATGAGTTCCTACAACACAAACGAAATGATGACCGTCGCCGCGGCCCGTCGGCTGGGCAATGGCAGTGTCTGCTTCGTCGGCATCGGCTTGCCGTCCAAGGCTGCCAACCTGGCCCGCCTGACCCACGCCCCGGAAGTGGTGCTGATCTACGAATCCGGCCCAATCGGCGCCAAGCCTTCGGTGCTGCCGCTGTCCATCGGTGACGGCGAGCTGGCCGAAAGCGCCGACACGGTGGTGCCGACTGGCGAAATCTTCCGCTACTGGCTGCAGGGCGGGCGCATCGACGTCGGCTTTCTCGGCGCCGCGCAGGTGGACAAGTACGGCAACATCAACACCACGGTGATCGGTGACTACCACCAGCCCAAGGTGCGCCTGCCAGGTGCCGGCGGCGCGCCGGAGATCGCTGGCAGCGCCAAGCAAGTGCTCATCATCCTCAAACAGTCGCATCGCACCTTCGTCGACAAGTTGGCTTTCATCACCTCGGTCGGCTTCGGTGAGGGCGGCGATCACCGCAAGCAGTTGGGCCTGCCGGGTGCAGGTCCGGTGGCGATCATCACCGATCTGTGCATCATGGAGCCGGAAGAGGGTACTAACGAATTTGTGGTCACCGCTCTGCATCCGGGTGTGGCCCGCGAGCAGGTGATCGAGAACACCGGTTGGCAGATCCGCTTCGCCGACAACGTGGTCGTCACCGAGGCGCCGCGTGCCGAGGAGCTGGAAGCGCTGCGCGCCCTGGAAGCGCGCACGGCTGCCGCCCATGGTCAGCTGGGAGGTGAGGAATGAGCCGCGAGGTATTCATCTGTGATGCCGTACGAACGCCGATTGGCCGCTTCGGCGGTGCGCTGGCAGCCGTACGCGCTGACGACCTGGCTGCGATCCCATTGCGGGCGCTGCTGGAGCGCAACCCGCAGCTTGATCCTGCGGCGATCGAGGAAGTCTTCATGGGCAGCGCCAACCAGGCTGGGGAGGACAATCGCAACGTAGCGCGCATGGCCGCTCTGCTCGCCGGCCTCCCGCATACGGTGCCGGGCGTGACCCTCAACCGTCTGTGCGCCTCGGGCATGGATGCCGTGGGCACTGCGTTTCGTGCCATCGCCTGCGGTGAAATGGAGCTGGCGATGGCCGGCGGCGTCGAGTCCATGTCCCGCGCGCCCTACGTGATGGGCAAGGCCGACACGGCGTTCGGTCGCACCCAGAAGATTGAGGACACCACCATTGGCTGGCGCTTCATCAATCCGAAGATGAAGGAAATGTGTGGCGTGGATGCCATGCCGCAGACCGCCGACAACGTCGCCGATGAGTGGCAGATAAGTCGCGCCGATCAGGACGCCTTCGCGCTGCGCAGCCAGCAGCGTGCTGCTGCGGCTCAGCAGGCCGGCTTCTTTGCCGAAGAAATCGTCCCGGTGGTGATCAGGGGCAAGAAGGGCGAAACGGTGGTCGATACTGACGAGCATCCGCGCGGCGATACCAGCGCCGAGGCGCTGGCCAAGCTCAAACCGGTCAATGGCCCGGACAAGACTGTCACCGCCGGCAACGCCTCAGGCGTCAACGATGGTGCCGCAGCGATGATCCTCGCCAGTGCCGAAGCGGTGCAGAAGTATGGCCTCAAACCCCGCGCCAAGGTGCTCGGCATGGCCAGCGCCGGCGTCGCTCCGCGCGTCATGGGGTATGGCCCGGTGCCAGCGGTGCGCAAGCTGTGTGAGCGCCTGAATATCGCGGTAAGCGACTTCGATGTGGTCGAGCTGAACGAAGCCTTCGCCGCGCAGGGTCTGGCCGTGACTCGCGATCTCGGCCTGCCAGATGGCAGCCCGAAGGTGAACCCCAACGGCGGCGCCATCGCCCTGGGCCATCCGCTTGGCATGAGCGGCGCTCGCCTGGTGCTGACTGCAGTCCATCAGCTGGAGAAAACCGGTGGCCGTCTCGGTCTCGCGACCATGTGTGTCGGTGTAGGGCAGGGGCTGGCGCTGGTAGTGGAGCGGGTCTGACCTGGATCGGGCGCAGACTGCCGTGGCAGCGATCTCGCCCGCGACGCATTGCGAGCATGCAGCGGAAAGCGCTTGCGCGGTATCGATTTGGGCTAGACCTCTACGTCGTGCGTGCGTCGTGCATCCTGCCAAGGCACGCGCAGAGCGTCGGCGAAGCCGCCCGTGATCGCCAGAATCTCCGAATCAGGCTGTGCTTGATCGAGCACACCGACCGAACATAACGCGAGTGAGTAGAACAATGCCGAGCGTAAAACTGGCTGATGCAAGTCTGAACTATCGATTCGACGGTGCGGATAACGCGCCGGTGCTGGTGCTTTCCAACTCTCTGGGTACCAGCCTGGGCATGTGGAACGAGCAGATTCCCGCATTTTCAGAGCATTTTCGAGTGCTGCGCTACGATACGCGCGGCCACGGCGAGTCGAGCGTCACCACTGGCCCCTACAGTATCGAGCAGCTGGGAAGGGATGTGCTGGCCCTGCTCGACACACTGGGCATCGAGCGCTTTTCCTTCTGCGGCCTTTCCATGGGCGGGCTGATCGGACAGTGGCTCGGAATCCATGCCGGCTATCGGCTGCAACGACTGGTGCTGTGCAATACCGGAGCTAAGATCGGCACCGACGAAGTATGGAACGCCCGCATCGATAGCGTCCTGGCCGGCCGCGAGCAAGCCATGCGCGACATGCGCGATGCATCCATTGCTCGCTGGTTCACAGCGGGCTTCGCCGAGGCGAACCCAGAGGCTGTGGCACGCATCACCGAGATGATCGCCAGCACCTCGCCAGACGGCTACGCCGCCAACTGCGCGGCTGTGCGCGATGCCGACTATCGCGCACAGCTGGGCGCGATCAAGGCACCGACACTGGTCGTTTGCGGCTCCAAGGACCCAGTGACAACCGTCGAGCATGGCCAGTTCATTCAGTCCAATATCCCCGCCGCCGAACTGGTCGCATTCGAGGCTGCGCATCTGTCGAACGTAGAAGCGGGCGGCGCGTTCACACAGCGAGTGCTGGCGTTCCTGCGCGGCTGAGAGCAGTCAGTGGTTGGGCCGACGACGCATGAAACCTCTGGCGGAAGCCGAACCATCTGCAGGTTGCTCAGCCGCAAATGAAAAGGCCCCGCGTAAGCAGGGCCTTGAAGACTGGAGCGGGCGAAGGGAATCGAACCCTTTTGCTTAGTGTGTCGTTCCGGCTCAATGCGTGTCTTTATGCGGTTTCCAGACCGAACCGCCTGCTCGATTCGTCGCTATTCGGCACAGTGATTTCGACACTTTATCGACACCGCGTTTAGCAACGCGCTAAAGTGCTCTTGCCAATTTTTGCCAAACGGGCCGCTAGCATGAGCACCATGAACATCTCCCTTCCCGAGACGCTGAAGAGCTTCGTGGACGAACAAGTCAATCAGCGTGGCTACGGCACCAGTAGTGAATACGTCCGCGAACTGATCCGCAAGGACCAGGACCGCCAGCATCTTCGAGGGTTGCTGTTAGCGGGTGCTGCCTCGGCGCCGACTGCTCCCGTTGATGCAGACTACTTCGATTCTCTGCGTGATCGGGTTCGGAATGCTCGCGGATGAAGCAAAAGCCAGTCATCCCAAGAGCGCTAGCGCGCGAGGACGTTGAGCGAGCGATTGCCTACTATCTGGAGCAAGAGGCCGATAAGGCTGCGCTGGGACTGATTGATGCGCTAGAGCATGCCTATAAACAGCTCAGTCGCCATCCTGAGTCAGGCTCCAACCGCTACGCACATGAGCTGGATCTTCCAGGGCTACAATCCTGGCCGCTCAAGCGTTACCCCTACGTGGTGTTCTACGTGGAGCGCCCGAACCACATTGAAGTTTGGCGTGTACTGCACGGAATGAGCGATATTCCGTCTTGGCTCCAAGATGATGTGCAGCGCTAACTTTGTGAGAGTGTCGACTACTCGGCGCAGTGGAGGTG
The DNA here is from genome assembly GCF_900114065.1 of Stutzerimonas kunmingensis. GTDB lineage: Bacteria > Pseudomonadota > Gammaproteobacteria > Pseudomonadales > Pseudomonadaceae > Stutzerimonas > Stutzerimonas kunmingensis. The sequence continues at coordinate 419,800 of NZ_FORS01000001.1, read as the reverse complement.
CCTAGGATATCTGACCTCGGTTCTCTGTTCCGTCACCCTTCACGTCAGATGCAAGGATTAGCATGCAAGTAAAAACAGATATTCGAAAAAGCGACCTTATTCGACTAAACGTCTCAGCCGTGCCGCGAATGAAGTCGACATACATAACCTTCTTCATCCTTGCGTGTCTTACTTTTGGGTTTTTGCTGTGGAGTAAAGGCCAGCCAGAAAGCTCACATAAACTAATTGTTCATCTTGCTAGTTCAGTTATTGGCGGGTTAACAGGGCTCGTCTTCGGCTTCGTTTTTAACGTAATAGCGGTTCTATCGCTGTCTAGTGTTAAAAATGGGGTTTTAGGTGAGCATATTTATACGTTAACCCCAGAAGGGTTGCATGAAAGTACAGCCACTAACGAGGGTCTAACTAGGTGGAGTGGGGTGGTTAGTGTGCGATCAATGGGGTCTTGCTTGCTGGTTCAGATAGGCAGCTGCTTGTATCATATTATGCCTAGACGAAGCTTCGAGTCATCACTGGCTTTTGATGAGTTTATAGCACAAGCAAAAGCGTATTGGCAGCAAGCACAGATCGAATAGGCAGCGAGGATTGGTTGTCATGCCTGTTTTGGTAGTTTCAACTACCCACTCGGTCGATTTAAAGCTGCTCGTTTTGTATTTCGCAGTAAGCGATAAATTTAAATGGAAATTTCACGAAATACAGATGCGACGGTAGCATTATTGGTTGCCTTTATAGTTGGCGTTGCCCGGCTTTTATCTGGCGATCCACTTTACATGGGGAGTTGGTACTACTTTGTGGTACCGATAGCGGCTATTGCCATCGGCGTCATGGCACGTGCAAAACCGCTGTTTTTGCTGGGCACATCCTTAGCTGCCTCTGTAACGCTTTTGGTATATGCCGCAATCAATCTATCGCTAGCCAGACCTGAGGGGTTGCTTGCTCTCGGTCACCTTTTCTCGTTGCCGGGTGCAGCGGCGGGTACGCTAATTGGTGCTTTCTTATCACGGCGTCTGAGCAGACCGATTTCAGTCTTGGCGCTTGGTTTCACTGGAACGCTGGTCGGCTTCTTCCTTAATCAGCTAGTTGTATGCAATACGGTCATGTGGTGTGGAGCGCTGTCGCTGCCGATTGGTTAAGGGTAGTACCCAATGGCTAAGACCTCTAAGCGCAGTGGCGCTAAATAAATCTGTCCCCTTTCTCAATGTTCTGGTAGATTTCCCGCGATTAAATCGCCATGATTTGGTGCGCTCTTAAAACAGCTCGTCATGGCGCGGCGGACGAATCGGAAGGACGATTGGAGTTTATATGAATGTAAAAGGATTTAGCCTGTCATTGTTACTAGCGGCTACAGTCAGCGGTTGCGCAAGTGAACCCTATCCAACCTATGCTCACAGGCAAAATATTCTTGGGGTATGGGACTGCGCTACTGCTTTCGAAGAAGACGATATTTCCCTGAAAATCGAATCGAAAGATACGTTTCTGAGAAACGGCGCCTCTCATTCTTTTGGCATCATGACAGTGAAGTTTGCCCCCGATTTTCCAGAAATTACTTATTCAGTGGCTGGCACTTTCACATGGAAAATTGAAGACAAATATCTTATACAGATGGCGACAGACCTAAAAATCGTTAACTTAACCCATCCCGAGTTTGATGAGGTTATGAAGCTGCAGGATATTTTCCCTACTAAGATTAGTGAGTCATCAGAGATTCTAAGACTGACGGAAACTGAGCTGGTCGTGGATAGCGAGTCTGGGGGCGGAATATATAAGTGTACCAAAGCAGCGAAGTCGGTCTCTGATAGTTGACCTATAGCGCAATCTATTTATACGCGGCTCTGATGGGCGGGGAATGACCTCCAGCCCTAACCCATCGGATTAAAGTTGCTAGCCGCTCCGCAATAGCGCGTCTTCATCCGGTCGCTATGGTCTTTTCGGTCGCTGTCGAAGCGTGCTCGCCATGCACGGCATTGCTCGTGGAAGTGCTGTTTAGCGGCTTTGCGGCATTCGCGGTAGTCGATTGAGCCTCGACGGTGGTTGGCGCATACGCTGGTTCCGTCGATGTAGTTATTGACGGAAACCCACTCCGCTAGATAGTCGATGCCGCCGTTCCAGCCTTCGATCCATTTCGACGTGCGTTCTCGGCTTACCGACCGCGATCTGGGCGCGCTGGTGTTGGGCGTGGCTGCAGCAACACGATGGACGGCGGGTGGGGTGTAGGTGCTGGCCGGCTGCTTGGGCGTGTAATTGCTATCGTTAAATGATGTTTGCCGGGACTGTACTGCTTCCGCTGTGCGCTCTTCGAACCATTCGATTTCTTCCTGGCTCAGCTGTCGCTGCTGGGGCGCTGGTGTCGGTTCTGCTGCCGGGGCTTCGTAGCTTGCAACGGAAGGCTGGGTAACCGGCTGTGTGGGCTGCTCAGGCTCTTGGTTAAACCAAGCCTTGCCGCCGACATGAATGCCTTGCTTAATCTGGTTTACGTCCAGCACCACCGGCTTGCCGAATGTAAATGCAAGTGCCGAAAGCACCGCTGAACCGATGCCCAGGATCGCCAGGAACCGCCAGGGGCTAGGCGTCTTTCTGTTGCGCAGGTATTCCGGTGCATCATCCCAATCTGATCTCATCATGCCTCCTTGCTCTGGGATCGGGCTGCTAAATAAATCTGCCCCTTATTTTGTTTTTTCTAGATCTATATTTTTTTGCTTGAGAAGTTCTGCGTGTCTGGCCGTGAATCGCCCCTAGTTTCGTAGACACCTCCAAGCCTCATAATGAGGCCCATTAGGAGGTGCCATGAGCAACCAGCGTTACCCCGAAGAATTCAAAATCGAAGCGGTCAAGCAAGTGACCGAGCGTGGCCTTCCTGTAGCCGAGGTGGCAGCGCGGTTAGGTATGTCGGTGCACAGCCTGTATGCCTGGATCAAACGCTACAGCAAGCCCCAGGAAAAGCGGCAGCAAGAGGATGATCAGCAGGCCGAACTGCGTCGTCTGCGTGCTGAACTCAAGCGAGTGACCGAAGAGCGAGACATCCTAAAAAAGGCCGCCGCGTACTTTGCCAAGGAGTCCGGCTGAAGTACGCCTTCATCAGCAAGCTGTCGGTGGAGTATCCGGTTCGGCGTCTCTGCCAAGCCCTCAAAGTGCATCCCAGCGGTTACTACGCTTGGCTATCCGAGCCTAGCTCCGTACGCGCCAAGGAAGATCAGCGTCTGCTCGGGTTGATCAAGCATGCGTGGCTGGAAAGTGGTGGTGTTTACGGCTATCGAAAGATCCACGACGATCTGCGTGAGTTGGGTGAGTCCTGTGGCCGTCACCGCGTGGCCCGCCTGATGAGGTTGGAGAAGCTGCGTTCGCAGACCGGCTATCGTCGGCGCCCTGGCTATTACGGTGGCAAGCCGAAAGTGGCCTCGCCCAACCGTCTGGAGAGGCAGTTCAAGGTCGCTGAGCCCAATAAAGTCTGGGTTACTGACATCACCTACATCCGCACCTATGAAGGCTGGCTTTACTTGGCAGTGGTGCTGGATCTGTTTTCACGCCAAGTGGTCGGCTGGTCGATGAAACCACGGATGTGCAGCGATCTCGCGATTGATGCCTTACTGATGGCGGTGTGGCGGCGCAAACCCAAGCAGGAAGTGATGATCCACTCAGACCAGGGCAGTCAGTTCAGTAGCTTGGACTGGCAAAGTTTCCTTAAGGCCAACAACCTGATCAGTAGCATGAGCCGGCGCGGTAACTGTCACGACAATGCCGTGGCAGAAAGCTTTTTCCAACTGCTGAAGCGCGAACGCATCAGACAGAAAACCTACGGCACTCGGGAAGAAGCACGCGCTGATGTGTTCGATTACATCGAGATGTTTTATAACCCTAAACGCCGGCACAGCAGCGCTATGCAGCTATCGCCAGTGGATTTTGAAAAGCGCTATTTCCAGAGCTTGGAAAGTGTCTAGGAAAGCCGGGGCGATTCACCTCAATAGATTTTCTTTCGCGCATACGATCAGCATTATTATAAGAATTCACGCTGATACGGCGGCTGGAGCCTCTTGTCAAGGCATTCATCCAGTCAACAATTTTTTCAAGATTGTTGGAGATTTTATAAAGCGGGTCTCCGCCCCCAATCTCGATAGTTCCTTCAAATGAAGACATGTCCAGCAGTACAATGTTTTTGTACTCATTGTTGCGAATATCGAAGTATGAGATTTCAATTGCAAACTTGGTGCTAAACGTCTCCTGCTCGCCAATTTCTCTTATGACATCCAGAAAGCCAAATACAAAACTTTTATAAACCTGGCCAATGCCAAGATTGGAGATTCCGTTCGATACGGCTCCCAAAGAGAATAGCGCCTTAACTATTGGGTTTTTCTCTGCACCGTCAATCCCTTCGCTAACATTCACCAGTTTGAACTTGACGTTTTTAGCAATGCCTTGCCCGTAGTTAGCGATTTTAACCTCTATTAAGTGGAAGCTGGCTTTGCAATGCACCAAAGAAAAATCTATAAAAGGCTTTATGGCATCCTGCTGCAATTGAGCTAACTGCCTGGTCTGTGCTTCTCTTAAATACCAAGTTTCTTTGGCTAGGATAAACGTAAGTACAGCAATGGCTGCTGTTGCCAAGGCAGATATCCATGAGGATAGAGAGTCAGCTGTTAATTTGATATTGCCTTGGACTGATCCGCCCAAAACTATGCCGCCAATAAAGGCCAAAGGCAAGATTAGAACTAGTACGACTATTGTCAGTATGTATTTATTGAGTTTGCCTGAATTCATACTATTTCCCTGTCCTTTGCGCGTACCAACGCCTAGCTACTTCCGCTGTAATCGCTATCCCGCGTTTTGATTGGGCAAGTTTGAATGGGCTGCCTCGTATTCAGGGCTGGTTTGTCCACATTCTGGTTGGACGTTGCCGCTGACTATCCAAAGCGCAAATTGTGGATATAGCTTCACCACCGCCTCAATTTCGTCAGCTTTGATCTCTCGTGCTTTAGCCGGGTTTTTCAAATTGCTCCAGGTATAGCGGCTGATTCCTGTCAGCTGCTCGAGTTGCGGCAGCTTTAGCCCGCTATGCCTCAAAACGGTAATAACTCTTTCTTTTATCATTACGAATCGATCTAAATAAGCGCTATCCAATTTGACTCTATCTAAATATGATTCGTTTCGACTCTAGTCAAAACGGATAGGGTCAATCCGTATGCAATGCCACGAATAGTGCCGGAACGAGCATGGAACTGGAAGAGCTAGAACCTTCAAAGCTGATCGCCCCACAGCAGGACGTGGAAACCGTCGAAGCCTGGGCGGAACGTAACGGCCTGACATGCTCCATGGCCCGCGCCTGGGTCTACCGGGGCGTGCTCCCCACCGTAAAGCTCGGCAAGCGCCGCATGATTAACAGCGCGCTGCTGCGTAGCTGGCTGCTGGAACAGGAGTGGACCGCATGATCCGCACCGTCTACGGAAAGCCAGGGGAGGGGATGACCTATGCAGAAGCCGGCCAACTATCAACGCCTTCCGCACGCCCAGGACTGCGACTGCTCTGTCTGCTGGTCCAGACGCGAAATGGCGAAACCCGGTCCCTCCCGGTTCACACCATGCGCCCTATGCCGCCCCGCATACGCGCGGCCGATTCGCACGGTACAAATGGGCTGCGTCGGTGGAATCTGGAAGCCTCTGCTCTCGGAGTGGACAGTGGAACCGGCCTTTATCTGCGAGAAGCACACGCCACCCGCCCGCCCCGCGAAGTGGTGGAGCGTTATCTACGACTCGGGCAAGCCAACGCCCTACGTGCCGATTCACGAACCGTTCGAGCTGGTGGGGTGATGGCATGAGGATTTCTGACAGCCCCTATCTGGTCGTCCTCGTTGCCCTGCACATCGTCGAGGTATTGCAGCAGGTCCGGCGCCGAGCACTTCAAGACGAAACCGACCCCGCAGATGCCGAACAGGTCCAGGGCCGCGCTCCCGGCTCGTCGGATCACGCTTCACCGATCCGGCGAACGGAAGCACGGGCGGAGCGCAACCTTGACCCTGCACGAACAGAAACAGCCTCCGCTCGTGAGTGCGGGAGCGCTTTTCCCTCCCGCGCTCCCGAGCCCTCGGCGGCGAGAGTGGGATGACAAGGGCGAAGCCCTTGGTGTTTAACAGCGTTGCGGATGATTAATTAAATTAATGTTTGCTCAAGTGGAAAGTGTCAATTCAGCACTATTCGTCGCATTAAAAAATGAAGTATTGAATCTGTTAATACTTGATAAATAGTTGTTCCAAGAGCGTTTAAATAAAGCTATAGATAACCCGCAAGCCAAGTAACAAGCCGGTCGCAGTGAAATTGCTTTTTCACTCGTTCGGGATCGCTCGGCCTGTAGAAAGCAAAGCAGCGCAATAAAGCGCAACTAGAGAGAGGAAACACAAGATGGCACGTTCGACTATGGAAGTTGCATTTCTCGGCACTCAACGCTTCGACGGTGAAGCGGGCCAGAAGTACATCAAGGTCTTCTACGGCGATGAGCCGGACGGCAAGACCGAACACGGCCTGTCGATCATCGGCATGGCAGCAGCGGACGAAGTAGCCGACGAGATCTTCGCAGCCGGCGCGCAGTTCGAGCCGCTGCAACTGGTGCGCATCCACTTCGAGATTGCCCGTGGTGGGCAGAACAAGGGCAAGAATCTGGCGCTCCAGCTCGAAGCCGTCCAGACCCGCGCCGCAGCCGAAACCCCGCGCACCCCAGCTCAACCCCAGGCCAAAGCCGGCGACCCGGCCAAGGCCAACTAACCGGGAGGGGCGGCCATGCTGATCGATGACCGGGTGTACTGCGACTGCTGCGGCAACGACATGGGCAAGCTCATGGCGCTGCCCGCGCCGCAAAGCGACCTGCTGCCCGACCTCAGCCTGCCGCCCCATTTCGCCGTCTGCCCTGACTGCGAACCCTCCGAACAACCCGCCGACCTCGAGCAGGCCGGCGAATGAATTTCCTTGCCTGTGACGGTGACTGGCTGCAAGGCGCCGATGGCTCGCCCATCTGCTCCGGCTCGCTGGTCGCCCTCACGGTCGAGGAAATGCAAAGCCTCTACGGCTCTGCACTGACCTGGGACCAAGTCTCCGAGCTGCAAGGCGAAGCGATTGTTCTGTTCGCCACCGTGTTCGGCTTCCTGGTCCTGAAAAAAGCCCTGAAACAGTGAGGTATCACCCATGCAACTGAACAAGCACTTCATCAAGAAAATCGGCCTCGGCGCTGCCGTTGCTCTCTCGGCTGCTGCCGGCTCCGTCTACGCGGCCGTCCCGGCCGAAGCCACCACCGCGCTCGAAACCGCCGGCACCGATGTCGGGACCATCGGCTGGGCCGTCTTCGCCGTGATCATCGCCGCGATGGCGTTCAAGTACATGCGCCGCGCCCTGTAACCGGGGTTTTGCGCACTGTATGTGCCGAAGCAAACAAACCCCGCTCCGGCGGGGTTTTCTCTTCCAGGGAAACGCCATGAGCTACGAACTGTACGTCCTGATCCTCACCACCCTGGCGTTTTATCTCGTGTTTTTTGGGCGGGTGTAGATATGGCCAGGTTGGTAATCGCAGTGCTGGTTTTGGTGCTTTGGCATTCTTCGGCGAGCGCTGGTTATTCATTCTCGGTCTCGGGCTCGGCGGCCTATGTGAGTTCGGGCCCGTTTGATTCTTATTCGTCGCTTAAGGCTGCTAATCATTCGGGCTGGCTCTACACCACCTCGTCCAACTCTCAGTACTTTGCTCAAATGACCTGCAACCGGACCGGCTCAGCTAATGTCGTTTCTGGCTGCCCCTATAACGGTTACGTTTTCTACATCACCCGTTCAGGAGTTTGCGAGCCTCCGTCCACAACGGACTCAACCGGCGAATGCGTGGCACCGCCTAGCCAATGCGAAGCCACCATCGGCCAGGTCGTCACCCACGAACACAAGATGAAAGAAGCCGTTGGCCAGCCGGTTATCGATCCACCCGGCTCGGTCTGCGCCAATAGCTGCCAGTACGCCTTCGGCTTCACGCCGGCCAGCAACGTCTACGTCTACAGCAGCGGCGACCCTTCAGGGGTCTTTGGCGTTTACAGCTATACCGGCAACGGCATCGAGTGCAACGAAGACACCCGCAAGCAACCGGGCAACCCGGGCCAGCAGACCGACCCTGACGAAACCCCAACGCCCGATCCTGACAACCAATGCCCGGACGGCTACGCCTGGAACGGCACCTTCTGCAGCAAGGAACCACCGCCACCATGTGATCCCGAAGTCGAGGTCGGTGGCTGTGACGACACCGAGAACCCCGACCCTGACGATCCCGGCGATGGTGATGACGGCGACGGGGACGGTAGTAGCGACGGTGATGGGGATGGCGAAGGAGACGGCAGTGGTGATGGCTCCGGTGACGGGTCTGGAGACGGCTCGGGTGATGGCGATGGTAGTGGTGACGGAGACGGCGATGGATCGGGTGAAGACGATGGCGAGGCCGAATGCGACCCAGCCAAGGACCCAAACAAGTGCGGTAAGCCCAGCGTAGAGGGTGAAGCCTGTAACGCCGAGATCAAGTGCACGGGCGATGCCGTCCAGTGCGCGATCCTCCGCCAGCAAAAGGAACTGCGCTGCCACGCCGAAGAACAGGCCGACTTCGAGAAACACGAATCCGCCATCGAAGCCGCTGTGCAGGGCGACAAATTCAAGCTCGACGAAGGCAGCAGCGAGATCGAACTGCCGACCTTCGTCAATCAGGGCACCCGCTTCCTTCCGGCCAGCTGTCCCGCTGCGGAAACCTTCAGCCTGCGCACCAGTGGCGGGCGTTCCTTCGAAATCGGCTATGAGCCGCTATGCCGCGCCGCCAGTGACCTGAGCGGCCTCTTCGTAGCTGTCGCTACCGTGCTGGCTGCCCTGTACGTGGGCCGCTCCGTAGGAGGTCAGTAATGCAGTTTCTCTTCATCGTGCAGATGCTCGTCATCATCCTCGGCCCACTGGTGAAGATGGTCCTGAAGATCCTCGGCTTCGGCTTCGTTACCTATGTCGGCTTCAACATGATCATTGGCCAGGCCCAGGACTACCTGTTCGGGCTTATGGGTGATGTCGGCCCGGTGATCCAGGGGATTCTCGGGCTGGCCAAGTTCGATGTGGTGGTGAACCTGTATTTCGCCGCCATCTCGACGCGCTTCATGCTCGCCGGGATCGACAAGGCCACTGACCGCCGTCGCAATCAGGTCTGGCGCAAGCCGGGCGGCACCTCTATCGACGCATAAGGAGGCGCCGTCATGCTCGTTATCCGTACCGGCAAGCCCGGCCATGGCAAGACCCTGAACACCATCCGCGAGGTCGATCAGAAGGCCCACGCCGAAGGCCGGGTCGTCTACTACCACAACATCAACGGCCTCAAGCCCGATCAGCTGCAAGCGCAGTGGTTCGAGTTCGAAGACCCCGAGAAGTGGTTCGAGCTGCCCAACGATTCGATCATCGTCGTCGACGAGGCGCAGGGCTGGTTCGGCTCACGCGATCCCAGGGCGCGGCCACCGGAGCACATCACCCGCTTCGAGACCATGCGCCACCAGGGCCACGAAGTGCACCTCGTCACCCAGGACCCGCGCTATCTGGATGTGCATCTGCGGCGGCTATGCAACACGCACATCCACTATTGGCGCGTCTTTAAGTCCGCCCAGCTGCTGCGCTTCGAGTCGGAAGTGGTGGTGGAAAAGGTCGAGCTGAAGACCAGCTTCAAGGATGCCGACAAGAAGTCGCTGCGCCTGGATAAGCGCTACTTCGGCGCCTACACCAGCACCAACGCCAAGCACCACTTCCAGGCCAAGGTGCCGACCAAGTTCATCTTGGCCATCTGCGTGCTGATCGGGGCGGGCATCCTCGTCTATCGCGCCTATGAGCGCTACAACGCGGAGAAAGTCGCGCTCGAAGCCACCAGCAGCGCGCCGGCCGGGAGCATGGTCGATCAGGTGCGCGATACGGTCGGCGCCTTCATCCGGCCAAGCGCCTCGGATTCCGAACAGGCCGCGCCGCTCACCGTCGAGCAGTACTTGGGCAGGCGAGTGCCCAGGGTGCAGGACCTGCCGGCATCGGCGCCGGTGTATGACGGCCTGACTGGCCCGCAAACCTTTCCGAAGCCCGTGTGTATCGCCACCACCGACCGCGATCTGATCGCCCGCAATTACAAGCGCATGCAGGTCGGTGACAGCGATGAAGGGCTGACGGGCTGCCGATGCAACACCCAGCAGGGCACCCGCCTGGATGTGTCGTTCGGCTTCTGCATGTCAGTCGTGCAGAACGGCTACTTCGACGACACCAAGCCCGACCGTGGCTCGCCACAAGACCAGCGCAATCAGCAGCCACCACCTTCCACCTCGCCGGCCTATCAACCGAGCCAGCAGCAAGCCGGAACCACCGTCACGCGGGTGCCCTATGAGAAAGGGCGTTTCCTGTGGTGATGACCGTCAGCGCGCGTGCGCTCCGCGCTCTTTGCACGCGCGGCGAGGCACGAGCCGGCGTGCAAACGCGCGCGCTGACGTCCCTGTAACACGTCAGATAAACCCAACTGAACAGTGTCAATTCGTTGCAATTTGGAGCAGAAGAAGATGAGCGTTAAAGATCAAATTCGTGTTGATCAGAACTTTCAGGAAACCCCAGCCGGGCGACTGTTCTTCGATAGCCATTCGGCCAAGCTGACTGACCTGTCGGGCGTTCGCTTGCTCCGCTGCGGCGTCGATACGGTTCGCCAGCTGTACCGTGGACTGATCCGCCCGGAAATCATGGCGCTGTTCGAGAAACCGGGCGTCATGGTCGAGTTCGCCGGGGAGTTCTGGCATGCCGGTCGGGTGGGGCGGGACTCGGGCTACCAGTACAAGCTCCAGAATGCTGACCTCGGGTTCATCCTGCTCATCAAGAACTTCAACGCCAAGCTCGAGAACATCGGCCCGCACCTGAAAATCGAAGTGTCACCGCACGCGATCGACGTGCTGTCGCCTGAGCGCCTGCAAGAGCGGATGGACTACTACGCCGCAGCCGTAATGACACACCGCGAACGCAATCAGTGCGCTGTCCATCTGGCGTTGGATCTCCAGGGCTGGAAGCCTCCGGTGGATCTGGTGGCACGCCTGCACTGTCGCGCGCGGACGCATCGGGATATCTCGGGTATCAACGAGATCAACTGGGCGACCAAGTCCAGCGTCTACGGTCGTGGCGAAACGTCCATGTTCGGCTCTGCTGGTGGCGTCCAGCTCTGTATCTACAACAAAACCGAACAGGCACGCGCGACCGATAAGCTCGACTTCTGGGAAAGCGTCTGGCGTCGCCGGGATTCATTCGATGCGGCCGATCCTGATAACTACGATCCTGAGGCGGACGTGTGGCGGGTCGAGCTGCGCTATCACCATTCGGTCATCCAGCAGTTCGCCAGCGGGTCGATCAGTGCCAAGACCGGTGAGGCCATCGAAACGGATTCGTTTGCGGCGTTCTCCGCCCACTTGGACGGCCTGTGGCGCTACGGGCTTTGCCAATTCAAGTTGCTGCACCGCCCAGGGCAATACGAACCGATCTGGACGCTGATGCGTGATGACGTGCGGGTCGACGTGGCGGTCGATTCCCTGGTCGATGAAACGGAATACAAGCGCTACTACAAGACGTCACGGGGCTTCTCGGGCAAGAACGTGGAGCTATTCCTGGGAAACTTCGTAAGCCTGCTGGCACGGGAGCGAGTGGGCGCTAAAACCGCATTTGATCGACTGAAGGAATGGGAATGCTGGCCGGTCATTCGTGACCACTACGCCGCCAAGGATATGAGCGAGCGTGATCTGTACAAGCACATCAAAACGTTGCTTCAAGAACGCCACGTTCGATGGGGTAGAGCGGTCTGATGGCGATCCAGCAGCTCTCTGACGGTCGCTGGCGGGTCGACGTTGAGCCGGTCAAAGGCAAGCGGTTCCGCAAAACGCTGAAGACCAAGGCCGAGGCAATGCGCTTCGAAGCTACCTGTCGGGCCAAGTGCAACGAATCGAATGATTGGGCACCGCGGCCAAAGGACAAGCGCAGGCTGTCAGAGCTGGTCGAGCTGTGGTTCGATCTCCACGGCGTCTCGCTCTCCGATGGCGTTCGTCGTGTGGCGATCCTGCGGGCGTGCGCAAAGGCGATGGGCGACCCGGTAGCTCGCATGGTCGATGGCGCAAAGATCGCTGCTACGCGCGCGCGCTGGATGGCAGCGGGGGTGACCGGTAAGACGGCGAACAATCGCCTCGGCTACCTGAAAGCCGTTTACAACGAGCTGCACAAACTCGACGTGATCGATTATCCCTGTCCGTTCACACGTATTCGCCCGGTTCGGCTGCAAGAGCGGCCCTTGGCCTACCTGACCAAGCCGCAGATATCCGAGCTGCTCGATGCACTCCAGGCGCGGACCACGTCTCCACATCCGGCGATGGTGGCGCGGATCTGTCTGGCGACCGGGGCGAGGTGGGGTGAGGCTCAAGCGCTTCGACCGGAACGGATTCGAGGCAATGCCCTGGTCTTCGCCAATACCAAGTCGAAGCGGGTGCGGATGGTCCCGGTAACGCCCGAGCTGGTGGCGGCGATCAAGAAGCACTGGCAAACCTACGGGCCGTTCACCAACTGCATTGGCGTGTTTCGGCTGGTCCTGCTCTCGACCTCGATCAAGCCACCACGCGGACAAGCAAGCCACATCCTGCGGCACACGTTCGCAGCTCATTTCATCATGGGCGGTGGGCATATCGTGACGCTGAAAGAGATCCTGGGCCATGCGTCGTTGAACATGACGATGAGGTATGCCCACCTCGCGCCTGAGCATTTGAACGATGCGATCAGGTTAGGACCGTTGGCCGGCATCACGTTACCGCTCGCCGGCCAGTAATCGAATCGATTGAAGGAGGTGCGCCACTGGCGTACTATTCGTTTATGATCTTTATCGAGACACCGATCTTCACCAAGCGTCTGCGGGATCTGCTTAGCGATGACAGCTACGCAGAGTTTCAGCGGCAACTGGCTGACCGGCCGGACATGGGCGATGTGATTGAAGGTACTAGCGGCATTCGCAAGGTTCGCGTTGCGTCTAGCGGTCACGGCAAGCGAGGCGGATCCAGGGTCATCTACTACCACTTCACGGCGGCTTCGCAGATCGCATTACTGCTGATCTATCCGAAGAACGAGAAGGACGACCTGACGGCAGATGAGCGCAAGGTGCTCAAGCAAATCATCGAGCGGTGGAGGTAATCACCATGAGCAAATTCTTCGAAGACCTTCTAGAAAGCGTCCAGCAGATGGACGAGATTCACCGTGGCGAACGTCAACCCTCGCGGGAATTCGTCGTCGACTCGCTGCAGGTGAAAGAGATCCGCAAAGCAACCGGTCTGACCCAGGCCAAGTTCGCGGCGATGATCGACGTTCAACTGGGTACGCTGCGTAACTGGGAACAAGGCCGACGCGAACCGACCGGACCCGCAAAAGCGCTGCTGCGCGCCATCCATAACGATCCGAAGCACGTCATCCAGGCGCTTTCTTCGGTCTGATCTCGGCCTGTACGGCTGGACCTTTTCGACACTTCTTCGACACCACCAAAAGCCAGAAACGAAAAAGCCCTGTAAAAACAGGGCCTTAACGTTAGGTGTCTGGAGCGGGCGAAGGGAATCGAACCCTCGTCATGAGCTTGGGAAGCTCAGGTAATGCCATTATACGACGCCCGCTCAGGGGTGCCTTTTTACCAGAAGGCTTGGGCGAAATGAAGGGCGGCATTGGGTTTTTCTGGCGGGCAGGCGAAAAGGGTTCAGATCTGAGCGATCTCCTGCTCGGTCAGCGATCGATACCGGCCGGGTTCCAGTGCTAGGTCCAGCGTCAGAGGACCCATGCTTTCGCGATGCAGGGCGGTGACCTTGTTGTTGAAGCGACCGAACATGCGCTTGACCTGGTGGTAGCGGCCCTCGTGCAGGGTCAGACGGGCGCGGCGGGGTTCGAGCAGTACGAGTTCGGCGGGTAGGGTGGTGAGGTTTTCGAAGCGGAAATACATGCCCTGGGCAAAAACGTCAACGCAGGCCGGGTCGATCTCGTCTTCGGTTTCGATCAAATAGACCTTGCCCAGCAGGCTGGTAGGCTGGGTCAGGCGGCGAGACCATTGGCCGTCGTTGGTGAGCAGCATAAGGCCGGTGGTATTGAAATCGAGGCGGCCGGCGATGTGCAGGTCTTGCTTGTCCGGCTCGTCGATCAGGTCGAGCACGGTTCGGTGTGTCGCATCCTGGGTAGCGCTGGCGCAGCCTGCCGGCTTATGCAGCATCAGGTAGCGCGCCGCTTTCCCCGCTTGCAGCATTTCTCCGTCCAGCTCGATTCGGTCGAATACACGAACTTCCAGATCCACTATCCGGCTGGTTTCGCCGTTCACCAGCACTCGGTCTTCTGCCAGCAGGCGCCGAACGTCCTGACGACTTAGACGTGCGCGATTGGCGAGGTAGCGGTCAAGGCGCATCTGGAGGAGCGGTTTGGCTGCGAGCGCAACGCGCGCAGATACAGGCCTGATTTCGGAGCGTGGCAGGAATGCGCTCGAGCACGTGATCGGGGATTGGGGTTGTGAAGCACCAGCAGGGCTGGGCGGCGGCAGGGTCGCACTCGCCGCACTGGTTGGGCTGACCGCAGAGCGGGCAGTTGGAAGGATCTACAGGCTCGCTCATAGCGTTTCCGTTAACGCCGGGTTTCGCGTGCCGCTCGAGAGGCCGGCACGCGAACGCCGATTTACATGACGCGCTGGCCCGGCTTGGCGCCGTTGTCGGGGCTCAGCAGGTAGATTTCGCTACCGCCGGGGCCAGCCGCGAGGACCATACCTTCCGACACGCCGAACTTCATCTTGCGCGGCGCCAGGTTAGCGACATACAGGGTCAGACGACCTTCCAGCTTGCTTGGGTCCGGGTAGGCGCTCTTGATGCCGGAGAAAACGTTGCGCTTGGCATCGCCGATGTCCAGGGTCAGACGTAGCAGCTTGTCGGCGCCTTCGACGAGCTCGGCCTTCTCGATCAGTGCAATGCGCAGGTCGACCGCGGCAAAGGCATCGAAGTTGATTTCCGCGGCGATCGGCTGCTTGGTCAGTTCGCCATTGCCCGCCGGGGCAGCTGCGGCTTCGCTGGAGGCGAGGTCTTCTTTGGATGCTTCGATCATGGCTTCGATCTTCGCCGGTTCAATGCGGGTCATTAGCGGAGTGAAAGCATTGAGCTGGTGGTTGGCCAGCAGTGTCGCATGGTCGTTCCAGGTGAGCGGCTCAACATTGAGGAACTGCTCGGCAGCCGCGGCGAGGTTGGGCAGCACCGGCTTGAGGAAAATCACCAGCTGGCGGAACAGGTTGATGCCTAGTGCACAGATTTCCTGTACCACGGCCTGCTTGCCTTCAACCTTGTTCAGCGCCCATGGCGCCTTATCGGCAATCCAGGCGTTGGCACGGTCAGCGAGCGCCATGATTTCGCGCATGGCACGGGCGAAGTCGCGTGCCTCGTAAGCCTCGGCGATGCTCGGGGCGGCGGCTTGGAAGGCTGCCCACAGTTCCGGTTCAGGGTTGGCGTCGACCATCATGCCGCCGTTGCCTTTGTGGATGAAGCCGGCGCAGCGGCTGGCGATGTTGACGACCTTGCCAACCAAGTCGGAGTTGACCTTCTGCACGAAATCTTCGAGGTTCAGATCGAGGTCGTCCACGCCGCGGCCCAGCTTCGACGCGTAGTAATAACGCAGGTATTCCGGGTTCAGGTGATCGAGATATGTGCGTGCCTTGATAAAGGTGCCGCGCGACTTGGACATCTTCTGTCCATTCACCGTCAGGTAGCCGTGCACGTTGACCGCGGTCGGCTTGCGGAAGCCAGCGCCTTCCAGCATGGCGGGCCAGAACAGGGTGTGGAAGTTGATGATGTCCTTGCCGATGAAGTGGTACAGCTCGGCGGTCGAATCCTTGCTCCAGAACGTGTCGAAGCTCAGCTCCGGGCGGCGCTTGCACAGGTTCTCGAAGCTGGCCATGTAGCCGATCGGCGCGTCCAGCCAGACGTAGAAATACTTGCCCGGTTCACCCGGAATTTCGAAGCCGAAGTAGGGCGCGTCACGCGAGATGTCCCACTCCTGTAACCCTCCGTCGAGCCATTCGGCGATCTTGTTGGCAACCGACTCCTGCAGCGCACCGCCGCGGGTCCATTGCTTGAGCATGGCCTCGAAGTCCGGCAGCTTGAAGAAGAAGTGCTTGGAGTCCTTCAGCACTGGCGTGGCGCCGGAGATCGCCGAACGCGGATCTTTCAGTTCGGTCGGCTCGTAGGTGGCGCCACACTTCTCGCAGTTGTCGCCGTACTGGTCCTCGGCCGCGCACTTCGGGCAGGTGCCCTTGATGAAGCGGTCGGCGAGGAACATGCCCTTCTCGGGGTCAAAATACTGGGTCACCGAGCGGGTTGCGATGTGGCCGGCGTCGCGCAGGCGTGTGTAGATCAGCTCGGCAAGCTTGCGGTTCTCTTCCGAATGGGTGGAGTGGAAGTTGTCGAAGTCCACCAGGAAGTCGGCGAAATCACTGCCGTGTTCGGCCTGCACGTTGGCGATCAATTGCTCGGGCGTGACGCCTTCTTTCTCGGCACGCAGCATGATTGCCGAGCCGTGGGCGTCGTCGGCGCAGACATAAATGCACTGATTGCCGCGCAGCTTCTGGAAGCGCACCCACATGTCCGTCTGAATGTACTCGAGCATATGGCCGAGGTGGATCGAACCGTTGGCGTAGGGCAGTGCGCTGGTAACGAGAATCTGGCGAGCTTCGGACATGGGAAATCTGCAGTCGGAATTGCGAAAGAAAGTCTGCAACTATAAAGGCCCGGCGCGTATTTTTCACCCGCGCTGCCCATCCCCGGCGTCGACAGTGCCGGTTGGTGTTGGGCTCGGAAGCTTCGTGCGGGGTAAGATGCCTGTCTGATTTGCTCGGTCTTTCTAGGAGTAACCATGTCCGTCACTCGCGAAGCTGTGGAAACCGTCCTGCGCCAGTACACCGATCCCCATTTGAATCAGGATCCGGTGAGCGCCGGCTGCGTGCGTTCGATCGAGGTGCAGGGTGATAGGGTCAGCGTGCAGCTTGAGTTGGGCTACGCCGCTGCGCTGTTTCGCAGTGGCTGGGCACAGATGCTGGCGATGGCTATCGAGCATCTGGATGGCGTCAGTCGCGCCGATGTCCAGGTCGATTGCGTGGTCCGTCCGCACAAGGCGCAGGATCAGGTGCCGGCGCTTTCCAATGTGAAGAACATCATCGCCGTGGCATCCGGCAAGGGTGGTGTCGGCAAGTCGACCACAGCCGCCAATCTGGCTCTGGCCTTGGCGCGCGAAGGTGCACGGGTGGGCGTGCTGGATGCCGACATCTATGGCCCGAGCCAGGGCATCATGTTCGGTATCGCAGAAGGCACGCGCCCGGAGATTCGCGATGGCAAGGCGTTCATCCCTCTGGAGGCCCACGGCGTGCAGGTCATGTCGATGGCGTTCCTGTCCGATGACAAGACGCCGATGGTCTGGCGCGGGCCGATGGTCTCCGGTGCGCTGTTGCAGTTGATCACTCAGACCGCCTGGAACGATCTCGATTATCTGGTGGTGGATATGCCGCCGGGGACGGGCGATATCCAGCTGACCCTGGCGCAGAAAGTGCCGGTGACGGGGGCGGTCATCGTCACCACGCCGCAGGATCTGGCGTTGCTCGATGCGAAGAAGGGCGTTGAGATGTTCCGCAAGGTGAACATTCCAGTGCTCGGTGTGGTGGAGAACATGGCCATCCATATCTGCTCGAGCTGCGGCCATGCAGAGCATCTGTTCGGTGAGGGTGGTGGCGAGAAGCTGGCGGCGCAGTACAACGTCGATCTGCTGGCATCGCTACCTTTGTCGATGGCGATTCGCAGTCAGGCGGATGCGGGCAAGCCGACCGTGATAGCTGATCCGGAAAGCCAGATCGCGATGATTTACCAAGAGGTGGCGCGTACCGTCGGTGCCCGTATCGCTCAGAGTGGGCAAATCATCGCGCAGTCGATGCCGAAGATCGTCATTTCCGAGGACTGAGCCTAGAGGCGGTGACGCCATGCGTCACCGCCCGCGCCCGGCGATAAATTGCAGGCACAAAAAAGCCCCGCCGAAGCGAGGCTTTTTCAGAGAAGACTCAGGTTAGATAACCTGAACTTCCTCAGCTTGCATGCCCTTCTGGCCGCGGGTAGCGACGAAGGAAACTTGCTGGCCTTCTTTCAGGCTCTTGAAACCGTCGCCCTGGATGGCGCGGAAGTGTACGAAGAGGTCGTCACCGGATTGCGGAGTGATGAAGCCGAAGCCTTTCTCATCGTTGAACCACTTAACGGTACCGGTTTGGCGATTGGACATTTGATGTCTCCTTGAACCAAGTTTTGAAAAATAAAGTGCGGACTGAAAAGGTCCGAACATCACTGTGTGCAAGGAGATAGGAGTCGTATCGATATTTGGATCGAAATCTAAACATGTAGCGATTCACGGTGACACATGCAGCAGCAGCCCAGTAACAATACCTTTTTTCTGGAGCAAAGCGAGCTTTATTTTGGATTTCTTCTCCGAGCGGCGCGGTCGAGGTGTGACCTGCTCTGCGGCGCGCATCGCGGCCATGCTTTTACACGCGCACGAGGCTCGGTAAGATGCGCGTCTTCGCACGCCCATTTCATCTAATCAGGACGCCAGCCATGAGCATCAAATCGGACAAGTGGATTCGCCGCATGGCCCAGGAACACGGCATGATCGAACCCTTCGTCGAGCGCCAGGTGCGCACCGAGGGTAGCGATCGGCTGATTTCCTATGGCGTCTCCAGCTATGGCTACGACGTGCGCTGCGCCGATGAATTCAAGGTGTTTACCAACATCAATTCGGCGACGGTCGATCCTAAGAATTTCGACGAGAAGAGCTTCGTCGACATCAAGAGCGACGTCTGCATCATTCCGCCTAACTCCTTCGCCCTGGCGCGCACGGTCGAGTACTTCCGCATCCCGCGCAACGTGCTGACCATCTGCCTGGGCAAGAGCACCTACGCGCGCTGCGGCATCATCGTCAACGTGACGCCGCTGGAACCGGAGTGGGAAGGGCATGTGACCCTGGAGTTCTCCAACACCACGACCCTGCCGGCCAAGATCTACGCGAACGAGGGGGTTGCGCAGATGCTGTTCCTCGAGTCCGACGAAGAATGCGAAGTGTCCTACCGCGACCGCGGCGGCAAATACCAGGGCCAGCGCGGCGTGACGCTGCCCAAGGCTTGATGGCAAAGAGCAATACGAAAAAGCCCTGACCAATGGTCAGGGCTTTTTTTTGCAGCGGTGGAGCGTGCAGGGTGCTTGGCCAGTACACCTGCCAAGCACTCGTTACCCTACCAGCCCGGTACGCCTCTCATGTCCGGCAGCTTGTGTGCGATGCCCTTGTGGCAGTCGATACAGGTTGCCTCGCCGCTGGCCAGGGCAGTGGAATGGAACTCCGATGCCCGTTTGCCTTGGCGGGTGAAGTCCATGTAGCCGAAGTCGTGACAGTTGCGGCACTCGAGCGAGTCGTTGGCTTTGAGTCGCGCCCATTCGTGCTCGGCTAGCTCACGACGCTTGTCGAGGAATTTCTCGCGCGTGTTGATTGTGCCGAAGATCGTGCCCCAAACCTCCTTGGACGCCTGCATCTTGCGCGCGATCTTGTCGGTCCACTTGTGCGGTACGTGGCAGTCCGGACAGGTTGCCCGTACGCCCGAGCGGTTGCTGTAGTGAATGGTATCCTTGATCTCCATGTACACGTTGTCTTCCATCTCGTGACAAGAAATGCAGAAGGCCTCCGTGTTGGTGGCTTCCAGCGCGGTGTTGAAACCGCCCCAGAAGATGATCCCGGCGATGAACCCGCCGAGGGTCAGCGCCCCCAGACTGTAGTGGACGCTGGGCCGGCGGAGAACGGCCCAGTAGCGTTTGAAAAATGACTTGATCGACTTCATCCAGGCCCCCTCAGTTTCCGTTGGTGGATGGTGAGGTTTCCCGGTACAGCAGTTCGTCGATGGTCTTGAAGCGATTTTCCACCAGCGGCTTCACATCGTGCTGCGGTACATGACATTGCGTGCAGAAGTACCTCCGCGGCGCGACTGCCGCCAGGGTCTGCTGGTCGCGATCGGTGTAGTGGGTGATGCTGATCATCGGCGCCTGCGCGCGGGCACTATTGGCCCGGCTATGGCAGGTCAGGCATTTGTTGGCATTCTTGTCGACATGATACCCACGGATACTGTGTGGAATGGTCGGCGGCTGTTCCGGATAGTTGCGCTCGCGCCGGGTATCCTTGTTTTCCTCGTCGTGCAGTTTCGGTGGGGTGAATTCCTGGGTAATGGTCCCTCCCGGACGGCGACCGTCCGGGGCTGGTGCATCCAGCGGGTAGTTGGTTTCGGCGGCGACGGCCAGTCCGTACACCGCGAGCAGGGTCAGCGGCAGTAGGCGAAATTTCATGGCGGTTCTCCTCAGGCGATGCTGACCACTTCGATCTTCACGGCGCATTTCTTGTAATCGGTCTGCTTGGAGATCGGGTCGGTGGCGTCGAGGGTGACTTTGTTGATCAGCTTGTTGGCGTCGAAGAACGGCACGAAGATCAATCCCATCGGCGGCTTGTTGCGCCCCCGTGTTTCTACCCGTGCCTGCATCTCACCGCGCCTGCTGATGACTTTCACCACGCTGCCACGACGCGCGTTGAGCTTGCGGGCGTCCTCCGGATGCATGTAGACGAGTGCGTCGGGCACGGCCTTGTGCAGCTCATCGACCCGCTGCGTCATGCTTCCGGTGTGCCAGTGCTCAAGCACCCGTCCGGTACTGAGCCAGAAGGGGTAATCCTCGTCCGGGACTTCGGCAGGCACGTCGTAGGGCAGGGCGAAGATGATCGCCTTCTTGTCGCCGTAGCCGTAGAACTGCACATCGGTGCCGGCTTTGACATAAGGGTCGTAGCCCTCGCGGTAGCGCCACTGGGTTTCCTTGCCATCCACCACCGGCCAGCGTAAACCGCGGGCTTCGTGGTAGGTGTCGAAGGGCGCCAGATCATGTCCATGACCGCGACCGAATTCGGCGTATTCCTCGAACAGGCCCTTCTGCAGATAGAAGCCGAATGCCTCGGCCTCCTGATTTACATAGCCCTCGGCAATTTCCTCGTTGGGGAAGCGATCGACCTGGCCATTCTTGAACAGTACGTCGTACAGGGTCTTGCCCTTGAGTTCCGGTGACTTGCTCAGCAGCTCGGCCGGCCATACCTCGTCGACATTGAAGCGCTTGGAAAACTCGACCAGCTGCCAGAGGTCCGAGCGTGCATCGCCAGGTGCCTTGACCAGCTGGTGCCAGAACTGGGTGCGTCGCTCGGCGTTACCGTAGGCGCCTTCCTTCTCCACCCACATTGCGCTGGGCAGGATGAGGTCGGCCGCCTGGGCTGAAACGGTGGGGTAGACGTCCGAGACGATGATGAATGTTTCCGGATTGCGCCAGCCCGGCAGGATCTCCTGCATGACGTTGGGGCCGGCCTGCATATTGTTGGTCACCTGCGTCCAGTAGACCTTCAGTACCCCGTCCTTGAGCTTGCGGCTCTGCTCGACGGCATGAAAGCCCGGCTTTTCCTGAATGGTGCCTTCGGGCAGCTTCCAGATTTTTTCGGTGATGGCCCGATGCTTTGGATTGGCGACTGCCATGTCCGCCGGTAGGCGGTGGGAGAAGGTGCCGACTTCCCGGGCCGTGCCACAGGCGGACGGCTGTCCGGTCAGGGAGAACGGGCTGTTACCCGGCTCGCTTATCTTTCCGGTGAGCAGGTGGATGTTGTAGATCATGTTGTTCGCCCAGACACCGCGGGTGTGCTGGTTGAAGCCCATGGTCCAGAACGACATCACCTTGACCTTCGGGTCGGCATAGAGCTCGGCAAGCGCCTGCAGTCGCTCGGCCGGAACGCCGGATTCCTTGGTGGCGTATTCCAGGGTGTAGGTTTTCAGGAACTCGGCGTAGTCCTCGAAGCTGATATCGCTCCAGGTATTGGCCACCGCCGCGTTCTCTGCCTTGAGCTCCCGCGGGTCGGTCGGTCGCAGGCCGTAGCCGATGTTGGTCGCGCCCTTGGCGAACTTGGTGTGCTTCTCGACGAAGTCCTTGTTCACCGCACCGCTCTGGATGATGTGGTTGGCGATGTAGTTGAGGATCACCAGATCGGTCTGCGGATTGAAGATCATCGGGATGT
The DNA here is from genome assembly GCF_900114065.1 of Stutzerimonas kunmingensis. Lineage (GTDB taxonomy): Bacteria > Pseudomonadota > Gammaproteobacteria > Pseudomonadales > Pseudomonadaceae > Stutzerimonas > Stutzerimonas kunmingensis. The sequence continues at coordinate 397,622 of NZ_FORS01000001.1, read as the reverse complement.
CGGCCAGCTCGAAGCTGCGATGCTCGAACGTCGACATGACCGCCACCTTGACGTGCGGCGCGCTGAGGCGACGATCCGTCACGCGGGTCCAGAGCACCGGGTGCATCTCCGCCATGTTCGAGCCCCAGAGCACGAACGCGTCGGCCGCTTCGATGTCCTCGTAGCAGCCCATGGGTTCGTCCATGCCAAAGGTGCGCATGAAACCAAACGCTGCCGAGGCCATACAGTGACGTGCATTGGGATCGATGTTGTTCGAGCGGAAACCGGCCTTCATCAGCTTGTTCGCCGCGTAGCCTTCCCAGATCGTCCACTGCCCCGAGCCGAACATGCCGATGGCTTCAGGGCCGCCCTGCTTGAGCGCCGCCTTGTACTTTTCCTCCATGATGTCGAAGGCCTGTTCCCAGCTGACGGGCTGGAACTCGCCCTGCTTGTCGAACTTGCCGTCCTTCATGCGTAGCAGCGGTTGGGTCAGGCGATCCGAGCCGTACATGATCTTCGACAGGAAGTAGCCCTTGACGCAGTTGATGCCGCGGTTCACTTCCGCCTTGACGTCGCCATGGGTGGCGACGACGCGGCCCTCTCGAGTCGCCACCATGACGCCGCAGCCGGTGCCGCAGAAGCGGCAAGGGGCCTTGTCCCATTTCAGATTGGTGGCGTCCGCTTCGGTAATCAGGTTGCTTGCGCTGGAAGCGATCGGCATGCCGGCCACGGTTGCGGCGATGGCCGCAGCGTTGGCTTTGGCGAATTGGCGTCGGGTAAGGCTCATCAGGCGTCTCCTTCGAGGAGTTCTTCGTGATAGATCAATGCGGCATTGAGCACGCCGGGCAATTGCTGGATATGGTCGATCGAGGCAAGGATGCGTGATTCGTGCTCGGCTTCCAGCACCACCACCAGCTTGCCGCTGGCATTCTCCTGGTGCATTTCCAGGCCGGGTAACAGTTGCAGGTTGGCTTTTACCGCGGCCAGCCATTCGGGGCGGCAGTGCACCAGCAGGCTGGCGATATGCAGAGGGTGTCCCATCAGTGATTCCGTTTCCGTTGGCAGCAGGGCGCAGGCCCGATTAGATCGGCAGGAGCGGCTTAAGCCGGACCTGGCGGCCCGAAGATCATCTGCACGATCCAGACGATGAAACCGTAACCACTGACCAGCGCGACGCTGAGGATGGGAAACAGGAAGACGATCAGGAATATGAAGAGGCGGGTTTCGTCCCGCTTGATCGAGGTATCCGCGGGGCGGGTGTCATTCGGCGTTACTGTCATTGTTCTACTCCGACTGGCATATAGGGAGTCTAGTCACAGACCAGCATAGGGCAATATTCGTTTCGGTTCTTTGCGGTGGCTTGGGGTTAGGCCGATCAGCGGACCGCTTTTCTGTCCGGCAAGCGGCAGAGCGAACAGCCGTGCTAGCCTGCGCGGCTTTTTCTCAGGTCAGCGCATGAGACGAGGGCGCCGATGATCGCCGAACACGCACACCTATCAAGAGGCACGCCAGCCTACCGGCGCGCCACGTTTGCACTCTTCTGCGCTGGCTTCGCCACGTTCGCATTGCTGTATTGCATTCAGCCGTTGCTGCCCATGCTCGCCGCGCATTTCTCCGTATCGGCTGCCAGCAGCAGTCTGGCGTTGTCGCTGACGACGCTGTCGCTCGCCGTCTGTCTGCTGATCTCGGGTGCGCTTGCCGAAAGCTGGGGACGCAAGCCGGTGATGGCCGCGGCGCTCGGTCTGGCCAGCCTGCTCGGGCTGGCCAGCGTACTGGTCGATTCCTGGCAACTATTGCTGGCGCTGCGCGCGCTACTCGGGCTGGCACTCAGTGGATTGCCGGCACTGGCGATGGCTTACGTCGGCGAGGAGTTCGAGCCCGAGTCGCTGCCTGCCGCAATGGGCCTGTATATCGGCGGCACGGCGCTGGGTGGGATGCTCGGGCGTCTGCTTTCCGGCCTGCTGAGTGACCTGGGTGGCTGGCAGCTGGCGCTCGGTGGCATTGCCTCGCTGGGACTGCTGGCGTTGGTGGCGTTCGTCTGGCTGTTGCCGCCATCGCGACATTTCACGGCGCAACCGCTCTCGCTGCGCATTCTGCTGACGAACTTCCGGCTGCATCTGGGCAATCCGGTGCTACGTGGACTGTTCCTGCAGGGCTTTCTGCTGATGGGCGGCTTCGTCGCGCTGTTCAACTACATTGGCTTCCGCCTGGCAGGCGAGCCGTTCGGCTTGTCCTCGACGCTCATCGGCCTGCTGTTCGTCGTCTATCTCGGCGGGATTTTCAGCGCCGGCTGGGCCGGGCGTCTGGTGCCGCGCTTCGGTGCGCGGCAGGTGCTGCGCGGTGGGGTCGCTCTGATGCTGATTGGTGTGGGGCTATGCGCGACGTCGTGGCTGGTCAGCATCGTGCTCGGTCTCGGGTTGTTCACCCTCGGCTTCTTTGCCGCGCATGCCGTGGCCAGCGGGCAGGTCGGCAGCCATGCCAAGGGTGCTCGAGCGCAGGCATCGGCGCTGTACCTGTGTGCCTACTATCTGGGATCGAGTGTGGTTGGCTATGGCGCCGGTTATGTCTGGGATCACGCGGGCTGGTTGCCGTTGATGGCTTTGCTGGCGGCGTTGTTCGTCATTGCCGGTTGGCGGGCGAGGGCGCTCTAGCAGGCGCTGGCGTCATTCGATGCGTTGCTCGCCGCTGAAGGCAAGGGTGGTCTTGCAGCGACGGCAGTAATAACGGCGCCCCTTCGCCACCAGCGCATGGCGTTGGGGCGTGAAAGCGAAATCCTGATCCACGCAGCTGCAGCGATAGACATAACGGGTAACGGACCGGCGACGAATCGCATAGGTGTGGCAGCGATCCGGCGGCAGCTCGTACACGCCACGCATGATCAGCTGCCATTCCTCGCCGTGAGGCTGAATCCGTGAGCCAAACATCTGATGGGCGATCAGGTGCGCGACCTCATGGGCGACGGTCTGGCGCAGAAAGTGCTCGGTGTTTTCCCTATATAGCTGCTCATTGAAGCGCAGGAGATTTTCCTGCAAATGCGCTACACCAGCTTTCTGCCCGCGCAGCTTGAGGCTTATCTGGGGGCGGGTGAAGCGTCGCTTGAAAAACTGCTCGGCCAGCTCGTAACAGGCTTCGACGCAGGCATTGAGGCGCTCGGGCATTGGGGTACTCCTGCAAGCGCCGCATTATGCCAAACCGTTTCTGGCCAAACAGCTTCGTTGGTCACTCGTTCGGGCGTTCGTTGAAGCGCCGTTCGTTGTCGATGCCGCCCGGTTCTTCCTGCGGGCGGTTCTCCTCGAAGCCATAGCTCTGGTTCTGTGGGGTATCGCGCTCGTAGGTTGGGTCGAGTGCGAGCATCCAGAACAGGATCATCGGCACCTTCAGGTTCACCAGCACCAGCAGGCCGACGCCCCAGGTGCAGGCGCCGTAAAGAAAGGTGTTGCGGTTACTGATGCGCATGAACGTCGGCAGGCCGACGAATAGCAGATAGGTCGAGTATGCCCCGGCCGCCACCAGAACTAGGATGGCCAGCCAGCGCGACGGGTAGAGCGCACCAAGTCCGGCTAGGAAGAACGGTGTAATGACATAGGCTATGAAGCCCACGCATTGATTGAAAGTCGGGCGTGCATCGAAGGAGCGCGACATCCAGCGCAGGAAGAACCCCATGATGAAGGTGCCGGCGACGATGGTGATGTAGATCAGCGCGCTGAGCTGGAAGGCACTGCGGGTATCGAGCCAGATCCGTTCGGCTTCGACCAGGCTCCAGCCTACATAACGTGTGCCGATGAACATGCAAACCGCCGGCAGCAATGCCCACAGCAGCAGATGGACAAGGTAGTTGGAGCTGTTCTTTTCTTCGTCGCGGCGAATGTCCGCCCACGCCCGATCCGGGCGGGTGAGCAATGTTACAAAGTGCGGGATCATACCGAGTCTCCGTCTGCCTTGAGGGCCGCTCAGGAATGCTGTTGCAGCGGCGTTATCGCTTTAGAACGGCAGATGCGGTGAGGGTTTCCCTTATCGGTCCAGACGATTCGTCGTGGGATGATGCGCGGGCATACGAAAAGGCCGCCCGAAGGCGGCCTTGTGAGGCGCGGATGGGTTAACGGACGTAGACCGGGCCGACGCCCATGCCCCATGTAATGACCGACAGCGCAATGATCGCCACCAGCACCACCAGGCCGACCGCAAGTACCGAGCTGGAGAACATGAATCCCTCGTCTTCGTGGATGTTCATGAACTTGGGCAGCCCCACGTAGAGCAGATAGGCCGTGTAGCAGACTGCCGCGGTCCCCACCAGCATGCCGAGCCAGAGGTGCGGATAGAGACCCGCCAGCCCGCCGATGAACAGCGGCGTTGCGGTATAGGCGGCGAAAACGATGCATTGGGTAAGGGTTGGGGTAGCGTCGTAGGTACGTGCCATCCAGTGAATGAAGCCGCCCATCACGGCCACGCCGGCCAGCATGGCGAAGTAGGAAAGTATCGCCAGCTGCATGCAACTGGCCTGGGTCAGCTTGACCGGCTCTCCACCGCCGATGCTCCAGCCCACCTGGGTCGCGCCGATGTAGGCCGATACCGCCGGTATCGCGGCGAGCAGCAGCACATGCGTGAGGTACATGTGGCTGACGGTTTCTTCCTCGCCGCGGATTTCATTCCACTCCTGACCGGGGTGGGTGAACAAACCCCAAACGTGATTGATCATGCCAGCGTCTCCTCAGTTTATGGAGGTCGCCTCGCCTGGCGGTCGTCATCGAGGACGGCGCGTGCGACCTTACGTCGCAGTATAGAAATGCCAATCGGCAATGCATCAGCGGGGTTAGAGCGTTTCGAAGCTATGCCGTCAGCGGTAATAGCGCTCGAGTATTTCCATCGCCAGATTGATTGACTGCAGGCGCTGCGTACTGCCACCTCGATCCGGATGGTGCAGGCCGACCAGCTGACGGTAGCGGCGCTTGATCAGCTCCAGGGTGAGGGGCTGTGAGGCGCGGTCCAGTTCGAACAGTTCGAGTGCCGCGCGTTTCTCGTCGCTGCCCTGCATGCGCGTCCAGAAGCTCGCCAGCAGGCGTTCGACATCGTCTTCGTCGGTATCCCGCAGGTTGGAGAGATCCAGATAATACGCGCGCAGGGCATCCTGCTCGGCGAGACCGGCGTTGGCGCCGGCATATGGCAGCAACTGAACGTGCAAGGGGCTGATCTGCAGATGGCCGCTGCCCTCGGCCGAGAGTCGGTCGCGCAGCAGATAAAGCGCGTTGAACACCAGAAAATGCGTGCGGAACAGCACCAGCTTGTCGGTCAGCGGCAGGTTGGGCACATGCGTGCTGTGCCGGCGCTTGAGCTGTTGAATCAGCTCGTACTCGCTGCAGCCTTCGGGTTTTTCCTGCAGCAGCATGAGCAGGTGGTCTGGCAGATCCAGTGCGGGGGAGAGGTCGTCCATTGGGCGAGACTAGCACAGCACTGCGGGTGTTCATTCGGTGCTGGTTCACATCGGAGCAGGCGGCGAACGGGCTGCGGTCAGGCGTGCTTTGCGCGTAAAATGCGCGCCTTTCGCATCTCACCCGGACACCTGACATGGGCAACCTCTCGGTCAACCAGAACAAACTGCAGAAGCGCCTGCGCCGCCTGGCCGGCGAGGCCGTCACCGACTTCAATATGATCGAGGATGGAGACAAGGTCATGGTCTGCCTGTCCGGCGGCAAGGTATAAACAACAAACTTTTTGTAAAGCCTATAAACCCGTAGGCATTGTCTGTAAGCCCCACCATCCGTCGCTCTTCCCTCCCTCTCGCTTGACAGAACTCGTTTGGGGGCTAGTTTTTAACTAAATTGGTTATTGGACTAGCTATTTTGTCAATCATGAAGCTCAGGCGATATCAATTCAATTCGTTGCCCTTCGTATCGATAGTGGACGAAGCGGATTGCCCTATTGATCCGTATGTGTCCTGCTATCTCAATGGCGCTTTGTCTGCTAAGTCGGCAAATACGCGTTTTAGGTACGCAAATGAACTGTTGTTTATGCTGCATTACTTTTCGGAAAAAAATATTGACCTGCCCGCGCGAGTTGCATCGGGTAGGTTTATCACGCATAAAGAGTATATGCAGTTTTATGACAGATGTTGCTTAAGTAAGGGTTTTTGTGAAGAGAGTTTAAATGTTAAGTTTATAGATATAAATGATAAACATCTCAGGAACATCATTGTTGCCAATCAGAAAGGTATGGCAACAGTATCTGGCGAAACCTTAAAAGGTCGCGTCAGGAGACTTCGGAAGTTTCTTTTATGGCTGTACGATCAGTTTCACGAAGTGCAGGATGTTGACGATAAAACAAACAAAAAATTTAACTATCTGATTTCAAAGATTAAGTTGGATGAAGATTCCCTTGGCAAGAACGCTACTCAACAAGTCGGCAATCCTGAGGAGTCGGTGATTCCGGATGACGTTTTCTTAAAGTTCTTGGAGATGGTGATGCCATCATCTCATAATAATCCCTTTAAAGCATCCAGGGTGAGAAATTATCTGATTGTCAATTTGCTAGTCCAAAGTGGCATCAGAAGAGGTGCGCTAGCAAAGTTGAAGGTTTCAGACTGCCATTTTTGGGGGGGGTACGATCAGATATCTATCTATCGGTCCGGAAACGACCCTACAGATCCGCGCGCTGAAAAACCTGATCAAAAGACAAAAGCACACTACGCTACGGTTGATACAAGTTTGCTGAAGAGTGTTAAGTTTTATGTTGACAACATTCGTGCTGTTTTTCCTCATGCAAAATTTCATGATTTCGTGTTTGTCAGTGAAAATGACTCTAAAGGTACTGCGGGGCAGCCCCTTTCGTTGAAAGCAATAAATGCAGTTTTTCGGAAGCTTTCTAGGGCGCTGGGCTTTCATGTGCATCCTCATTTGTTGCGTCACAAATGGAATGAAGTATTTGATAAAAAGGGAGAGTTGCTCGGGGTCAATCCAGCTTTGCTTGAGGATAGTAGAAAATATGCGATGGGATGGTCGCACAATTCGAGGCAGAACGAAAATTATAATGAAAAACGAATTGCGCTGAAGGCTAGAGAAATATCAAAAGCACATCAGCGTCTTGTGGATCAAAAAAAATGATTCGAGAGAAAAAACAGAAAGCACGTAAGCCTCAAAAGAAAGTAAATTCATTGGTTACGGCTAAGTCTGGCTTGATGGTTAATACCTCGGATGATGTATGGGTGATACTTCCGCACAATGGAAAGGGGAACGTGGTATGCGTTGGCTGGGTCCACTCATCGAATATATCTGATGATGATCGAGAATTAATTCTGAATGTGTTTGTGCATTACGTTCGAACCAAGGCTGCGAGTACAGCATCAGGTATAGTTTGTAACGTGAAGCCGTTTGTGATGAATGGTATTCCCTCGTTAGCTAGTGTTAAAGCGTTTTGGAGTGGTTTGAAAACAAATAGTAAGAAGGGTCTCAATCAGTTCTTTGGGACTCTGTCAAAGCAAGGTAATGAACGGTTTGAAGAATATCACAAATATACAAGTTCTCATTTAGATAAGAGGAAAATCAATACTCTTGATTCTTCCAAGGGGGCATTAAGCGATATTGAGTTTGACTCGTTAGCAAAGCAACTCAATGAAGATCTACAGGAGTTCGATTGGGCCGCTGATAGAGACCTTTCTTTCTATCAGTCATCAACCCTCTATGGTGATATAAAGAATCGTGTTACTAGCAAACTGTTGCTCTCCATTGTGAGGCGGCCGATTCAAATTTCTATCCAGAAATGGTCGGATCTGATTCCCACCGGTGCAAGCTTTCACGACGCGAGAATTCACGCTATGGACGAAATTGGCACAGTGGGGGGGCAAACATTACAGCTTAGAGTTTTTATCGCTAAGTCAAGCGGAATGCTCTTTCCGCGAGAATGTCCAGAGCGTTATCCGATATATCTTTCCGAAGACATCTCAAAGACTCTCGGCGACTATAAGAAGCTGATCTTTCAAGGGCTCACGCTACTGATGGAGTCAGCAAAGATCGAAGTTGATCAATCTGAGCTCTTGAGCCTAATGCGTAATTTGCCCATGTTTCCCGATGTCGGTCTTTTTAACTTGAGATTTGATTCTTTAGATTTTTTCAAAAAACTGTTTACGCCAATCTCTACTGCTTACCACATATCGGAGAGTTCAATTACAAATGCCTTAAGACATACTCGGGTTACCTCTGATCGTGTCGCCGACTGCATAGCCACTTCCAACCGGATTCGTCATACCGTACTAACTCGAGGAGCTCAAGATGGACTACCCGCCGTTCAAGTGGCCAGGATTACCGGTGTTACCGTTCCCGCTGCAAGGCACTACATAGACTTGGACTACAAGTCGAGGCGAGAGATTGACTTAAAATATACCGGTAATGAGTTTCTGAAGAAGGCATTTAGCGGTACGGTAACTATTGCTCCGGAAACCGATGAAGTCATAGTCGACAAAAATTTCAACGCTGTTGGTGGGGCACGTAACAAGCGTACATGCGCTACCTGCTCTACATTATTGGGGAGGCCGCTTGGGTGCTATGGATGCCCAAATTTTCGCCCGATACTCGAGGCCGATCATAGGTCAGTTTTGAGAGGCGTGGAAGACAAACTGGCGGCAAACCGCAGCTCCTTAATCAATCCTCTTTACACCCGCAGCATCGAAAAAATGGAGAGGCAGATCGTGTGGGTGAAGCTGACTATTGCGGTTTGCGATGAAGAACTCGCAAGGCAGCGTGCGCTCGATGCTTAACAAATACATTGACCGATTGGAGCGACTCACTGGCGAGTATCGCAAGGCCGAACTAGGGCAATTTGAAGGGCCAGGCGGCAAGAAAGCGGAGTTTGATGATCTGGTTTGGTACCACGTGGACCCTAATACAGGTCGCCGAATTAGATACTTATGCGGAGTACATGGGCGTAAGGGAAGAGGAAACGCCGGCAATCGGCCGACAGACAGCCTTCCTTACCCCTATAACCACCTGATAAAGGTATGGATTATAGAAACAACAAATACACCTTTATCTGCCGGCGAGAAAAAAGCTCGTATGTCAGTAGTTAGGAAGTTGTTAACGCTTATGGATGGCGATCTCTATGCCCAAACAGATTCTACAATCCGCAGCCTTAATTTGGGGGCTAAGTCATCTGACCGCTTGCGATCGTTTCTCGCGTTCTGCTCTGACAAGGGGGTTATGAAAAAAATCGACCTAAATGGAAGTGATAATAGAGACAGGACAGGGCATGCCCTCTTTGATAATACGCTAGAGAAGCTTCCGGATATCAAAACTGTGCTTGCCCTAGGCGCCATTTTCTCAAGTGTATTTGAGCATGTGGATGAACAGGGCTCGTTGAGTCCTGGTGAAGAGATAAATATGCATGATGCCTTAGTTGTAACTTTTGTGCTGCTGTCACTGGCATCACCCAATCGGACAACTGCGGAAATACCTCTTCTGCCTAAACAGCGACTACATTCTTACTCTGAAAGCAATGGAGAACCGGTCTATTACCTAGACTGGATTGGCAGCAAGGGATACGGGAACAACAAGAATCACATGCTGGCTGCCCTAGTTGAGCCACTCAAGAAAGCTCTGAACTTTTTTTATAAAGCATCCGAGCCGGCAAGGGTGCTGTGTCGTTTCTATGAAAACCCGAATCAGAGTTTAAAGGCATTACTTGGGGAGTTCGAGATTGCACCAGTACGAGCTCGGAATTTGTCCTTAACACAGCAACCCAATCTTTTTACGTTGGGGTATGCGTTAGGTTTTTATGGAGTCGATGATTGCGTTCCTGTTCTCAAAGAGAGTGCTGATCTGGCTTGCACCTACCATGCTCATAGAGGCCGATTCTTTGAGGGTAAAAAAATTTATTCGTTACAGCATCAAGATAAATTATCCGTATCGCGAACTGGGCGTACGTCTTTTGCAAGTCTACCCTACTTATTCGGCTACTCTAATATGCCGGAAATATTTACCGATAAGCTCACCATCACCGTCGGAGATGTACAAGAGTGGTGGGTGTCCTTTTATAGGAATGTGCTGCTGCCGGAATTTCCGCTCTCATTTTCAAGCGGAGAATCAAGTATTAATCTGAAAGATGCGATGTTCTGTTTCTTGGGGCGTTGGTTTTATGGGGCGTCCAAGGGGTTCGGGAGTGGGGGGAATACATTTCAAAAGACAAACTATATGGTGGTGCCATTAGCCTCGCTAGGCGCCTCAGTTATCCCTCGATTAACTGGGCATTCCTGCACCAAATTATCGATTTTTCAGAGTTACGGATTTTCGTCAGAGTTAAGTCTCAGGCTGCATAGTCTTCGCCACTTATCGAACACCATTGCGGATCTAAGTAGCATTCCAGTAGAAATAATCACAGCTTGGTCGGGCAGAAAGAGTTCTGAGCAAACTCATACTTACATTCACACAAGTCATGATGAGAAAGTAAGTCGAGTGAGTGTGATAATGAACCCACCAGATATCGACAGGCGGGTTATTCGAGTCGTTTCTCAAGAGCAACTTACGCAGGCCACGAATCTACCTGCATCTGTCACCTCGACTGGCCTTTGTACTCAAAACCTTAATGTGACCCCATGTAATTATTTGAACGATTTCGTCTCGCAGTGCTTTATGTGCCCGGAGACTTGTCATGTTGCCGGTGATGAGAAGGCCATCGATTTTTTAGAAAAAGATTTGTCGTTTCAAACCGTGAGATTAGAATCGGTTGCTTGCGATCCACGCTTACCTACTTCCCAGGCAATGAAGCAGTGGTATTTCATTCACTCTCGAAACACCCACATTTTATCGCTATTGATTGACTTGATGAAGAGTAGCCCTGTCGGTACGATAATTCGTTACTCGAATAATAGTTCTGATTTTAATTTAACCGATTTAAATACAATGGTTATCACAAAAGTTTCTTGTGGCCTTCCAGATTCTGAAGGCCGTCTGAAAGGCATCATGGAAGATCAGGCTACGAATGTGGGTTCTGACTCAAATCCTCAGTTGAGTTCTCTTTTATCTTCTTTTGGCCTGTCTGAAGGGGAGGTGTGACGTGGTAGTGCCAAAAATATCCGCTCAGCAGCAGCGTAAAATAGAGGTTATGTTGGTCAAGTGGGTAGGTAAACTGACGTGGGATGCTCTGGTGGCTAAGGTCGAACTTGAGATCGGCATAAAAACGACTAGGCAAACCCTCTGCACTTATGTGGGTATCAACACATCATATAAGAACAAAAAAGCTCAACTTCGTGGCGCAACGCCTTCCCTTTACACAAAGATAACTGCTTATGAAGTAAAGCTGGTGGAGCAAATAGAGCACTTGAAGGCTGAGGTTGCGGTACTTAGAAAGAATAATGCAGAGCAACTCCGTATGATTGAGAGGATGCTTTTGAACGCCAGTGCAATTCCCAATTTAGATCTCTATGCCTTGGTTAAGAAAAGGCCGGAAGAGATAAATAATGGCTAAAACTATTGCGCACCGCCGTAGACTATGAAGTGGCAAGCACACGTATACTCTGTAACCCGGGGCATCCGGGCAAATAGACTGGTTTTCGCTCGGATTTGATCATCACGATTTAGCTGCGCCTTAGCTGACTAGGCGAGCAGTATGCGGGTCATACGCAAAATCGGTAATCGACCCATCACGAATGCGCTCAACCGCCTCATCAATCACATGCAACGGCACCAGAAACCATTCCCTAGGCTTAACCGGATGGCCGAAGCGGTCTTCGATGGTCAATTCCAGCTGCGCTGCGCCGAACAGGCGGTGGAAGATGTTTTCCAGCCTGGTGCGGTTCAGGTTGTGCAGTTTGTAAGTCGCGACCACCTCCACATCAGCCAGCAGGTAGGTGGCGTCTTTGTCTGCGCCTGCGATGCGGGTTTCCACTCGGCCTCCGGTTACGCCGATCTTGTGAATCAGCTCTCGGTGCTCGGCTACGAAGGGGTGGCTAGACTGGCTGCGCAGCACATAGATAGTGCCGCTTTCTATGTCGTCCGGCTCTGCTATGTCGCTGAACAGTGGGCCTGAATCGACCTTGATCAGCCGAGATCCGGCACGCCCCTCACTGTCCTTGTAAAGCGCCCGCTGTAGGGATCGTAGCAACAGATCGCTTTCCGTCTCATTGGAGTAGATGACGCGCAAGCGCCCATTGGTCTCTGCATTCGGCGTTTTGTAGGTGTCGCCTACCTCGGCGACATAGGCAATGAGCCCGCTCAGAATGAAGAAATCTCCGGCCTCAATACTGGCGTTCTTGCCAAAAGGCTTGGTCACCCAGCGTTTTTGCTTGAGGCCAACTTCCACTTCATCAAACAGCGGCTTGAACTTCTCGAAGTCTTCACACGGGTTCCGAGCGGCCATCTCTTCTGCCGCTTTTATTGCCGCGCTGGAGCGCACATGCCGCAGCACGGTGATGTCGTCCTGGTCGACGGGCTCACTGCCGATGCCCAGCTCAGCGAGCAAAGCATCTTCATCCATATCATCCACATCTACCGATACTGCTGCAGTACCAGACAGTAAGCCGTAGCTATCCATCCCAGCCAGAAGCGTTTGCGCCTCCGGCAACTTGCGCAGCTGATCCAGGCGCACGGCATACAGACGCTCGAAGATGTCGCTGTCTTCACCATGCAAGGGCGCACGGCCGTGGGTCTGATAGAAACGCTGAATGTCCTCGAAGCCAGCGATGAAGCGCTCTTCGCGAGGAGTTCGAGTGGCTGTCTTGAGCGTGGGGACTTCTACCCCCAGCGCATCCAGCAGGTCGTCATCGTTCATATCAGCCATTGGCGGATTCTCCCTGCGCCGCTTTGGCTTGTGCGCGGTAGCGTGCCAATGCTGCTACGCCTTCAGCCAGGCGTTTTTCCCAGGCATCGGCGGAGTTGATGTCGGGCAGGCGGCCGCGCTCGTTTTTGAACTGCAGGGCACGCTTGGCCAGCTCTCGCGCCTCATCTTCGGGGATGCTCACCTTCTTGGCTGCAATGCTGGCCTGCACCTGGCGTAGGGATTTCTCATCCATCGCCTTCGCCAGTACGGCATAAGCGGCATCGAAGGGGTTGATGCGGTCGATCAGGTCAATGTCCAGCTCGCGCACGTTTACGAACTTGCGCACACCATCCAGTAGTGCCGTGCTGCCCTGCACGTTGTCGCCACCGTTTGCATCGGTCTGCGCCAGGGCCAGTTTGGCCTGCTGAGTAATGTTCATGGCTGCGATGGCGTGCTGGCGAATAGCTTCCTGGTCGATGTCGCTCAAGTCTGGGTAACGCTCGCGCACGATCTTGCCCATGCGCAGTTGGGTCAGCTCTTCCGGCAGGGTGTTTTCCTTGTCAAAGAGGCCACGCTCCAGCACGGTTTTATCCTGCAGGAAGCTGGTCACCACTTCGTTCAAGTCTTCTTTGCAAATGCGCGTGGCTTCTGTGCTTTGCGGTGTGGTCAGGCCATTGATCTCGACATGGAACTGGCCCGTGGTTTCATTCACACCCAGGTTGGTGCCACCCTTTTGATACCCCTCCGGTCCGTAATTGAAGCCTTCTTTCGGTCCGGTATCTTTCGGTGTGAACTCATAGCGCGGGGCCAGCACCTGTTCCATCAGTAGGCTGGCGGAAATGGCCTTGAGCATATCGTTCACTGCCTCAGCAACGGCTGCTTGATCTGCCATGGGTTCGGCGATCAGGTTGGTGAAGCGCGACCGCTCCTTACCCTTGGCATCGCGGGTGGCGCGGCCAATAATTTGCACGATTTCGGTCAGACTCGAACGGTAGCCTATGGTCAGAGCATGTTCGCACCAGATCCAGTCAAAGCCTTCTTTCGCCATGCCCAGCGCGATGATCACATCCACGTTGTCACGGTTGTTCTTCTGCGCGGGATCTTTCAGCGCGCCGAGCACTTTGGAGCGTCTGGCTGCGTCGCTGTCATCCACCAGGTCGGCCACTCTCAGCGTGCGGCCGTCCTTGGCTTTGATCAGGTGGAAGCCGGTCGCTGGGTCGACACCTTGCCAATCGCCCAGCGAACTCATGATCTCGTTGACCTCGCGCTCCTTGTCTTTGAGGCTCTCACGGGCATTTACATTTGGGATGTGGACGATGGTTTTCAGCGCCGGGTCCAGCACCTTGGCGACCGCATCCACGTACCTCCCAGTGTAGAAGAAGTAGCCAATATCCAGCGACTTGAGCCATCGATAGCCGTTGAGCTGCTCGTAGTAGGTGTACGTCACTGTCTCAAATTTATTCTCTTCCGACGGGGCCAGCACGGCCTCGCTGTCACCACGGAAGTAGGAACCGGTCATGGCAACCAGGTGCACCTTGTCGCGGTTGATAAACGCGCTCAGTTGGCTGCCGAGCTTGTTGTCCGGGTTGGCGGAAACGTGGTGGAACTCATCGATGGCAATCAGGCGGTTGTCGAATGCGTCGATACCTAACTCTTCCACGGCAAAGCGGAAGGTGGCATGGGTGCAGACCAGCGCCTTGTCGCCGCTGTCCAGGAAGGCGCGCACGGCTTCCACCTTAGACTTGGCCACGCGCGGTTCGTCGATGCCTGGGGCATTGCACAGGTTCCACTGTGGGACCACCTGCCAGTCCCAGTAGAAGCCATGTTGGCTCAGCGCCTCATCGGCAAAGCTGCCGCCAATTGAACGTTCCGGCACTACGACGATGGCCTGCTGCAGTCCCTGATTATGGAGTTTGTCCAGGGCGATAAACATCAGGGCTCGTGACTTGCCAGATGCGGGCGGCGACTTGATCAGCAAGTACTGTTCGCCACGCTTTGCATAGGCGCGTTCCTGCATGGTACGCATGCCCAGCTCATTGGCCTTGCTGGATGCTCCAGTGTGCGCTGTAGCGATGGATACCGACGGCACCGTGTAGCTGTTGGTCGGGTTGGTAGTGTTAGTCACTGTGATTCTTCCTCCATGAGGGTGCCGTCGCCTGGATATTGTTGATGCGGCCTTTGAGGTCAGCCAACCACTCGCTATAGCCTTCGAGTTGTGTAGTCAGGCTAGCAGGGGTATTGCTCATCCCTTTTTTTCCCGTGGTTTCTTCGGCGCGGCCTTTGCTGTTTCTGCTGTCATCTTGGTGTAGAGGTCAAACAGCTTTTCCAGTCGTTCGGTGTCATTTCTAAAGCGGCGACCGATATAGATACGCTCCAGCACTTCATCGTTGCGCTCATGGGCGCGGCGCAGGTTTTCCGGCATGGTGTCCGGGTCGTACAGGTCAGCGATGGTGGTGGGGAAGTGGGCTTCACGGGCCAGCAGAATGTTCTCTGCGCAGACAGTAAGATCTGCCTTGTTTTGCTCGGTGAGCAGAGGTAGCGGGAAAGTGTTGTAGCAAAGCGCTGACGAATAGCGCAGGTCAGTTTTTAGCCGTCCTGCAAGCGCCCTAACCCACGACATATGCAGCAGGCTAAGGAGAATGGACAGATGCCACACTTCAGCGTCATATATGGCCTGCGCAGAATCCCCGACTATACAATCGCTCGAAAGAAGGCCAAAGGGAATATACGTTCGTCTTTCAGATGAGACACGCGGAACAATTATTAAATGTGACTTGGCTTGATGTGTATAGCGGAATTGATGTGGTCTTGATGCAATGCCTCGCGCGACATCTCCACCATCCAGGCGAAACTTACGAACATTGTCGATTCTAAGTTTAATGTCTGGAATAGATTCTGCTATGGGGCTGCTCGTATTATCTATCCAGAGGCAATAACGCTGCTCGCCATTCAAATAATTCTTCGAACCATATAGCCTTTTAATTAGATTGATGGCCTCTGGGTAACCATTTATCAATTCCTCTTTTTGATCGCTTGTCAGAATCAAGTTGCCTCCATCGTAGGGGCTGTTCCCTGTAATTATTGGCATTAATTCTGAAATGGGTGAGAGGGACTGAGATACGACTATTTCATTTCCAGAAACCAAGTAAGGCCCAATGCAAGATACTTCCCTTGCAAGGCCGTTTTCAGTAAGGATCTTCTGCTTTCGCCCACGCTGTCTTAGCCCGATTATGGAGCAAATTACAGCGGCGTTCTTAGTTGCATTATTTGACCACTTGAAATCCTTGTGGGCAAAAGAGATCTCGATTCCAAGTTTGAAGACTCGTGGCCAAAGCTGATGAACCTGTGCGCCTTGGTTCACCGAGTTTGTGACTACAAAAGCGACTTCGGCAGAGTTTAAAGCTGAATACTCCGCGCCTTTCAATAGCCAGGCCGATACGTAATCTAGTTCGCCATTTTTCTCGTGAGAGCCAAAAACACTCGCAAGCTCTGCCTTCTGTGATGGCGACTGCCCTTTACCCCCCAAATATGGTGGATTACCACAGATGTAGGTCTCACCGCCTGCGTTGTCAAACTCAATCTCGGCTTGGTCGAGCGGAGAGCTAAATAAGTCATCTGCTACTAACTTCACCTCGGTGCCCGTAGACGGGCAGATACTTAGCCAGTCAAGCCGAAGCGCGTTGCCGCACACAATCCAGTTCTGCGCATCCAGCGGCAAAAATTCAGCCAGCGCATCCTGTTGCCCGCGATACAGCACGTCACACTGAAACTCGGCAATAATCAGCGCCAACCGGGCAATCTCTGCCGGAAAGTCTCGCAGCTCGATGCCGCGGAAATTGGTCAGCGGTATTTCAGACTTATTGTGAGCCTCGCCCCGGCGACGATTGATCTCAGCCTCAATCTCGCGCATCTGCTTGTAGGCGATGACCAGAAAGTTGCCGGAGCCGCAGGCCGGATCGAACACGCGGATACGCGCCATGCGTTTGCGCAGGTTCAGCAGCTTGGCCTTGTTGTCGCCGGCCGCCTCCAGTTGCGCACGCAGGTCATCCAAAAACAGCGGATTCAGCACCTTGAGGATGTTGGGCACGCTGGTGTAGTGCATGCCCAGTGCGCCACGCTCTTCATCATCGGCCACCGCCTGGATCATGCTGCCGAAGATGTCCGGGTTGATTTTCTGCCAATTCAGGTTGCCAGCGTGCAGTAGGTAAGTCCTTGCCATGCGAGTGAAGCTCGGCACTTCTGTGCTGCCAGAGAACAAACCGCCATTCACATACGGGAATTTGTTGGCCCAGCCAGGCAAGCGCGGTTCTGCCCTGGAGCGCTCGGCCAGTTTGATATTCATGGCGCGGAAGATTTCCGACAGCACCTGGTCAGTGTTGGAACCATCACGCTCGCTGTAATGCTCAACCGTCGTAGTAAACAGTCCATCGCCAGCAAAGATGTCGGTGTCTTCAGCAAAAAAGCAGAACACTAACCGAGACATAAAATGATTCATGTCGTGGCGGCGTTCGGCCTTGGCCCAGTCCGGGTTCTCGTTCAGCAGTTCGACGTACAGCTTGTTCAGGCGGCTTGTGGCGCGCACGTCGATGGGGTTGTCCTTGATCTCCTTGATGGTGGAGATACCAGCCAACGGCAGCAGGAAGCCGAAGTGGTTGGGGAAGTCTGGGTAGTCGCAGGTGATGGTTTCACCTGTGATCAGCTCTTCGGCCTCCAGCGTTTGCCCGTCGGTGGCAAGGATAAACTTGGCTTTAGCTTTTGTGGTGGCCGGGCTGGCGCGCAAGGCCTTGAGCGTTTCGCCCACGGTGCCAGGCTCGCATGCGGCGATATGAATGTTGCTGCGCAGTAGCACGCCACCGGACACGTCTGAGGTGTTGTTGTTGCCGGCGCGCAGGCGCTTGAGCGCGGTTTCCTTGTTGCCAAATGCGGCCAGGAAGGTGAACGGAAACTCCGCCGCGTCAAAGGGCTCTAGTGCCAGGTCCGAAATGGCGGACTCAATTTCTACTGCATTCATGATTTACCACTGTCCAGATCGCTGGTGCGCGAAGGTGGCGATTTTAGCCGCTAAAATTTTGGTAATAGCTACATCCCCCTGCCGGCACATGCTGCTCTGTTGGCTTGGCGTCAGCATCGGCAACTCAGCTCTGTTCAGCAGAACTGGCGTATGCCTAATGCCATCCGCAGCGACAGCCGAGTGCCCTGACCCAGTGACCGGGAAATCAACCACTACACGATGCCGGGTGATGATAAAGGAAGGCGCTTCTGTAATGCGAAAAAGCCGCAGACTTCCAAGTGTTGTCTGCAGTTGCAGGGGCCATCCGAGAGCGAAGTTCGGCCCAGACTTGTCAGGCCTTCTTGAACACCGCTCTCGATCAGGCGCGGAGCTACAGCTCTGACAACTGAGGCAGAAGGCAGGATGGATCGCAAGCGAGCTCGCTTGCGATCCGATACAGCTTCTCGACGGTGATGTTTACTTCGCCACGCTCGATTCGCCCCATATAGCTACGGTCCATACTGCAGGCCAGCGCTAGAGCATCCTGAGAAATCCGGCAAGCCTTTCTCTGCGTCCGGATGCGTTCCCCTAACGCCTTCGCCAACTTATCCATGACCGTCTCAATTCCACTTGAGGCGGCACTATCGTGTGTTTACGGATATAGGGGCCACGGATTATAATCCGCATTTCTGCTGCGTTGACTCTTCTGGTGCCTCAATGAAATCGGCCTCGTTTACCTTCGACAGGCGTCTGTACGAGCTGCTTCAGGAGGAGGGGCGTGCAAGGTTTACGACGCGTGAACTGCGTGATGCCTATGCTGCTCGTCTGAAGGGCACACATTTCCGTATCGCCGATGTGCGCCGCTACGTGTACGAGCAGATTCGGCGATTAGTGCGCGCGGGCTGGGTTGTGCTGGATGAGGATCGTCGTGTTCGAGGACAGGTCTACCACCTGCAGCCGATTCCGGTACATCTGCAACTAGAACTGATAGACAACGCTTTTGAGAACAGCCTTATGGCTGCCGGAGTGCCCGAACCAGATACGACAGTACGCGACGTGGAAACTTTGCCGCTTAAGTCGTCAGCCAATACGGATTTGCAGTTGGAGGCGCTCCACAAGGAAATCCGCTTGGACTTTCTCACTTCAATGGGCGAGGCAGAGCGATTCAAACTGCTGCTAGACGAGATGCCGCATTTACGGGACAAGGTTGAAGGTGATTACCTGGAAGCAAGGGATCGCAGTTCTCGCCTCCTGGGGCATTTGCGCGCCATCGAAAAGACCCTCAAAACGCTCGCTGCACCACGATGAGCAGCTCGCTACGGAGCTGGCAGAACAGCTGCATCACCAAAGCGTTGGAGCACTTCAACGTCACGCCGCACTTCTTTTGCCAGGCAACACCGGGAGCCGGAAAGACGCGCATGGCTGCAGAATTGGCCAGCCGACTGCTTGAGCAGGACAGAATTGATTTGGTGCTGTGCTTTGCGCCGTCCTGCCAGGTCGTGGAGGGTTTTCGTTCGACCTTTGCGGCTGTGCTAGGCAGGCGTCTCGACGGCCAGATAGGTGCCGTGGGCGCGGCTTATACCTATCAGGCCATGGAATACCGTGATGAGGGATTCTGGCAGCTTCTTGATGACTATCGGGTGTTCGTGGTCTTCGATGAGATCCACCATTGCGCCGGCCACGATCCGCTGCTCAGCAATGTCTGGGGGCAGCAGATACTGCATCGGATACAGGATCGGGCTGCCTTCACATTGGCCCTTTCTGGCACGCCCTGGCGTTCAGACGATAAGGCCATCGCCCTGGCGCGCTATTCATCGCCCGAAGGGCATCTGATCTGCGATTACCGTTATGGCTTGAAAGACGCCATTGCCGACGGCGTGTGCCGATCTCCTCGCATTGTGTTGCTCGACAATCAGAAGGTGAAACTTACGGAAGAATTGGGTGCTGATAGCTCTGTTAGGCTGTTTCCCAGCATCGCCAAACTGTTGGGCGAGTCACCTGTCACCTATGAGGAACTACTGCGCCATGATGAGGTGATCAACCCAATCCTCGACCTTGGCTGCAGCAAGCTGAACGAGTTACGCCAGATCAAGCCTGATGCCGCCGGTTTGGTGGTGGCCACCGATATCGAACACGCCCAGCAAATTGCACTGGCTCTGGATGAAATGGGTGAAGAGTGCCGCATCGTGACCAACAAAACCCCGGATGCGCAGCAAGTGATCAATACATTCCGCAGCCACACCTGCCGCTGGATTGTCGCCGTCGGAATGATCAGCGAAGGCACCGACATTCCCCGCCTGCAAGTGTGCTGCTATCTCAGCCGTATTCGCACCGAACTGCACTACCGGCAAGTGCTGGGACGGGTATTACGGCGCAAAGGTGAGACCGACGATCAGGCCTGGCTTTTTATGCTGGCGGAGCCAACGCTTCAGGGCTTTGCGAAGCGAATTGCGGATGACTTACCGGATGATCTGGCTGTTTTAAGCGATGCCCATATGCCTGGTTTAACCCCAGGCTCCCGGCCAGAACCGGTGGTGGCTTTGGAGCATGCAGAAAGTATCGGAGATGCAGGGTTGGGTAGTGTAGAACCTGGTACTGGGTCGCAGGCTACGAACATTATTTCGCTGGGTGGCTTTGCAATTGAGCCCGCTTACCAGGTCAGCTTTTCCCAGCATTACCGGCAGCAACTACTGGCTTGTTTTTGATGCTCACCCAGTCGAAGCTCATCAAACGATATCGGTGTGCATGAATCCACAACCGGCCGGTGCTGCCTGGAACGTAATCGAGAGGTGCGTATGGAGATTAAGTCGCAGGCATTGGTCGATGTCGTTGAAGATGTTATCTGCGACGTGTGCAGTTCTGGAACGCGAGTTCCCGGCTATGGCCTCCAACACGGCAAGCTTGAAGTCCAATGGGGATATGGCTCGCAGCATGACGGCGAGCACTACCGGGTGCATCTCTGCGAGCCCTGTTTTTTCAGAGTGCTGAGTGGATTGCGTCGGGAGCGCATGGTCAATGGCATGTTCGATGATGATCAGCCGTTTTCCTCTGAGGATTTTGGCTTGGTCAGCAAGGGTAACTACTGGGAAAAGAGCTGATGTCTGAATCAGGGGTTGCTGAGCGCCTTGAGCAGGTCGAAGCGCTTGCTATTGAGGTATTCGGAAGCCGTGCTACCGCTTTGGCATGGCTAGCATCCCCCAATTTTGCCTTGGATGGGAGGACACCCCATTCTTTATGCACCACCATTCTTGGCGCGCTCCAAGTGCGTCGGTTGTTGCTCAGCATCGAATACGGCGGGGTTTTATAAGTTGAGAAGGCTGAGCGGTTCGACCAGGCGCCTGCTGGCCCCAATCAGCTTGGGTTTAGATCAGTATTTGGAGGACTTGGTATGACTATGCCACATGAGCGCACTAGGGCTGTAATCCATACCGGAGCTTTTTTGATCGAACTGTCTCGTAATGCTGAATTGCCGGAGGATGTCAGATCCAGTGCAAAGCATCTGTTGCGCCACTACCCGAGCGCTGGTGAAGTTCTTCTGGCCGGGAAAGGCGAAGAGTTCCTAGCAAGCACTACATGCTGGTCGAATGTGTTCAGCTCCAGCGTCGAGTGATTTCTTCCGAGTTCCGCCGGCCATTGCTGTGTGTAAAGAGCAGGTCATCCCTACCAGGCGAATTCCCCAAGTCTGCAAGGCTTCACATCGGGCAGTTGAGTGGAGAACTAAATCGTCGCTTTATTCGAAATAAAATGAGAAAAATATTCCCTTGTGATTGGTGCGTGAGTAGCCTGTAAGCAAAGCATAGAAAGGGTTTAGCAGTCCTGATAAATCAGAAAATAAATCAGAAAATTGAAAGCCATGAACGATCAGCTCATCAGAGGCATCCATTGGCTTGAGCCCATTGTTCCCGCCTATCCCGGGTACCCGACTGATGTGTTGGAGCTGGCTGACTCACTGCCTTTTCTGGCTGGACAGCTTGCAGGCTCGGTAGCGCCCGAGACTGCCAAGCGTCTTGGCAAGCTGATGCGCCTGACCAACAGCTACTACAGCAACCTGATTGAAGGTCACTACACCGAGCCTGCAGAGCTTTCTCAACGTATCAAGCGTAGGGAGGCCAAAGAGCTCGGCCTTCTGGCAATTACGCATATCCAGGCGCAGGAAGCCTTTGAACGAGTACTTGATCGTCGCAGCAGTGAAATCACGTGGAGCGATATGTTCGGAGTGAATCTCTTGAAGTCCCTCCATCGCAGGTTTTTTGAGGGAGCGAAGGACGCTCACCTCAGAGTAAATGAGGGCCGTCTGATGACACCCGGCCGACTTCGTGATGAGTCGCAAAAAGATGTGGTTGTTGGTGGGCATTACGCACCAGTCTGGGAGTCTGTGACGCCGATGCTGAACCGACTGCAGCAGGTTTACGGCAGTGCAAATGACCCGCGCTCACAGTTGCTGGCGAGCATGGCTTATCACCATCGGCTGGCGTTCGTGCACCCATTCGAGGACGGCAATGGTCGTGTTGTCCGGATGGCAACGCACCTGCAACTGACGAGAGTCGGTTTGGGCTCATCTCTGTGGTCCATCTCACGGGGCCTGGCCCGTAAGCGGGGCGAGTATTACGCGCGCCTCAGTGCAGCCGATCAGGGCCGCCGGGGCGACTTGGATGGGCGTGGGCAGCTGACCCAAGCCGGGTTGGTTGAGTTTGTACGCTTCATGCTTTCGGTATGTAAGGACCAGATTCAGTTCACGCGTGAGGCTATGGCAATGCCAGTCCTGCGCGAACGGCTGGCACGAATTATCCAATTCGAACCTCGCTTCATCCATGCAGGCATCAAGCCTGAGGGCGCACGTGCCTTATACCTACTGATTATTCAGGGGGAGGTGCCGCGTGCCGACTTCAAAGCGTACTTCAACCTGCACGACAAGACGGCGGCCAATCAACTCAGGGAACTGCTACTGCTTGGGGTGGTAGAAGCACCGTCACCCAAATCTCGCGACCTTTATCCTGGCTTCCCAGTATGGTTCGCTCAACTGCTCTTCCCGGATTTACACCGGCGATTCCAGTAGCAGCCTTTTTGTTGAGTGCTGACACGGCTACTGCCAAAAATCGTAGGCGGTTGTGCTTCACGCGCCCACTAGAGTGCGCGCATTCGGTAGATATTTTACGGAGGTAGAGCCTGGGCTGTTCGGCTGCGACCGGCCAAAAACGGACACCGCCAACCCGTTGGAAAAAAACTGAGCGTTGCTTTCCGTTAAGTTTGGTAGTTGCAAGCCCCGTTCAGGAAGAATTGCTCGATCAACGCCGCCATACCTGCGCGTGCGATACGGCCGCGGCGCTCGGCGTCTACCAGGCCGAAGATCAAGGAGGAGAAGATTTCGGTAAGCGCCGGGGCACCGATATCGATACGGAATACGCCCAGTTTTTGCCCGCGGAGAAAGAACTCGTCCAGCGTTTCCGAGTAAGGCAGCCATCGGCAGCCGCCTGCATCTAAATCAAACGTGTCCGGGCGCCACTGGAATGAGAGGAATACCAACAACTCCCTGTGAATCAAATGGCCTTCGATCAGACGATGCAATGCGTCCAAGGGCGCCGCCTCAAGATCGGCATCGGCAATGACCCTATAAATAACCACCGAACCATGATTCAGAAGCATCTCGATCAGGTTGTCGCGGGTGCCGCAAAACCTGTTGAGCGTCGCCTTGCTGACCCCCGCTGCCTGGGCTATTTCTTTGAACGTGGCTCGCGGGTGGTCAACGATGGCGATCGCCAGGGCCTTCAGCAATTTCTCATCGGCAGCAGTTAAATCCATCGGTCACTCTTTATCTATCGCGGGCAGATGCGGGTATTTTGCCTAGAACACTCATTTTTCTCAAAGAGGATACTAGCTTTGTTCACACCAAAATCAAATGAGTCAATATTGACTCATTTAATTTTTGCGTGGATCATGCGCGGCTTCGACTACGTACTGGCTTCGCGCTTGGGTGAGATATGAACAAATTCCGCGAATGGATCACTTTTTCCGTGATCTCCTATTTGATCGCCGTGACCCTGGTTGGCTGCGACAAGCCCGAAGAGCAACGGGAAGAGGCGCCAGCGCGTGAAGTCGATGTGCTCAGCGTGAAGACCGAGCCCTTCACAGTGTTCGCCGAGCTACCAGGGCGCATCGAGCCGGTGCGTGTCGCCGAGGTGCGCGCGCGGGTGGCGGGGATCGTGCTCAAGCGCACCTTCGAGGAAGGGGCCGACGTGAAGGCCGGTGACGTGCTGTTCCAGATCGACCCTGCGCCGTTCAAGGCGGCCCTGTCGCGGGCGCAAGGTGAACTGGCTCGCGCCGAGGCGCAGCTGTTCCAGGCTCAGGCGATGGTTCGCCGTTACGAACCACTGGTGAAGATCGACGCCGTCAGCCAGCAGGATTTCGACAACGCCAAGGCCGCTCTGCAGAGCGCCCAGGCCGACAAGCGCTCGGCCCAGGCCAATGTCGAAACTGCCCGCCTGGACCTGGGTTATGCCGAGGTTCGCGCCCCCATCGCCGGGCGTATCGGTCGCGCCCAGGTCACCGAAGGGGCTCTGGTAGGCCAGGGCGAAGCCACGCTGCTGGCACGTATCCAGCAACTCGATCCGGTGTACGCCGACTTCACCCAGCCTGCTGCCGATGCCCTGCGCCTGCGCGCGGCAATCGCCGAGGGCAAGGTTGCCGGTGCGAGCGACCAGCCGCTGTCGCTGCGTGTCGACGGTACCGATATCGAGCGCAAGGGCACGCTGCTGTTCACCGATATCTCGGTGGATCGCAGCACCGGGCAGATCGCCCTGCGAGGCCAGTTCGACAACCCCGAGGGCGTGCTGCTGCCGGGTATGTACGTGCGTGTGCGCACACCGCAAGGGCTCGACCAGAACGCCATCCTGGTGCCGCAACGTGCCGTGCAGCGTTCGGCTGACGGCCAGGCCAGCGTGATGCTGCTGGGGGAGGGCGATACCGTCGAGGCGCGCCAGGTCACCACCGGTGCCATGCAGGGCTCGCGCTGGCAAATCAGCGAGGGCCTGCAGGTCGGCGACAAGGTGATCACCAGCTCGCTGGCGGCTATCCGTCCGGGCGCCAAGGTCATCCCCCGCGAGCAAGATGCCGCCGAAGCCGCTCCACAGTCCCAGGCGCAGTAAGCCGGAGAACCTCTCATGTCCCTGTTTTTCATCCGGCGCCCCAATTTCGCCTGGGTAGTCGCCCTGTTCATCTCGCTGGGTGGCCTGCTGGCCATCCCGTTCCTGCCGGTGGCGCAGTACCCCAACGTGGCGCCGCCGCAGATCACCGTGACCGCCACCTATCCCGGCGCTTCGGCGCAGGTGCTCACCGACTCGGTGACCAGCGTCATCGAGGAAGAACTCAACGGCGCCAAGAACCTGCTGTACTTCGAGTCCACCAGCAACGCCAACGGCATCGCCGAGATCACCGTCACCTTCCAGCCAGGGACCGACCCCGAACTGGCCCAGGTTGACGTGCAGAACCGTCTGAAGAAGGCCGAGGCACGCATGCCGCAGGCCGTGCTGACGCTCGGCATCCAGACCGAGCAGGCCACCGCCGGCTTCCTGCTGATCTATACGCTGAGCTACACCGATGGCGACAAGGACGCCAACGTCACGGCGCTGGCCGATTACGCCGCGCGCAACATCAACAACGAAATCCGTCGCGTGAACGGCGTCGGCAAGCTGCAGTTCTTCGCCTCCGAGGCGGCCATGCGCGTGTGGATCGATCCGCAGAAGCTGGTCGGCTACGGCCTATCCATCGATGACGTGAACAACGCCATCCGCGCGCAGAACGTGCAGGTGCCGGCCGGTGCCTTCGGCAGCACGCCGGGTTCCAGCGAGCAGGAGCTGACGGCGACCCTGGCGGTCAAGGGTACCCTGGACAACCCGCAGGAATTCGCCGCCATCGTGCTGCGTGCCAACCAGGACGGCTCGCGCCTGACCCTGGGCGACGTGGCGCGCATCGAGGTCGGCAGCCAGGACTACAACTTCGGCTCGCGCCAGGACGGCAAGCCCGCCGTTGCCGCCGCCGTGCAGCTGTCGCCCGGTGCCAACGCGATCCAGACCGCCGAGGCGGTCAAGCAGCGTCTGACCGAGCTGTCGGCCAACTTCCCGGACAACGTCGAGTTCTCCGTGCCGTACGACACCTCGCGCTTCGTCGACGTGGCGATCGACAAGGTCATCATGACCCTCATCGAGGCCATGGTGCTGGTGTTCCTGGTGATGTTCCTGTTCCTGCAGAACGTGCGCTACACCCTGATCCCGTCCATCGTCGTGCCGGTGTGTCTGCTCGGTACGCTGACCTTCATGTACCTGCTTGGCTTCTCGGTGAACATGATGACCATGTTCGGCATGGTGCTGGCCATCGGCATCCTGGTGGACGACGCCATCGTGGTGGTGGAGAACGTCGAGCGGATCATGGCCGAGGAAGGCCTGGCGCCGGTGCCGGCGACCATCAAGGCGATGGGGCAGGTGTCCGGGGCGATCATCGGTATCACCCTGGTGCTGTCGGCGGTGTTCCTGCCGCTGGCCTTCATGGCCGGCTCGGTGGGGGTGATCTACCAGCAGTTCTCGCTGTCGCTGGCGGTGTCGATCCTGTTCTCGGGCTTCCTCGCGCTGACCTTCACCCCGGCGCTGTGCGCCACGCTGCTCAAACCGATCCCCGAAGGCCATCACGAGAAGACCGGTTTCTTCGGCTGGTTCAACCGCAAGTTCACCGCCCTGACCGGCCGCTACACCAAACTCAACGGCAAGCTGGTGCCGCGCGCCGGGCGGGTGATGTTCATCTACCTGGGCGTGGTGGTGCTGATGGGTTTCTTCTACCTGCGCCTGCCGGAATCCTTCGTGCCGGTGGAAGACCAGGGCTACATGATCGTCGACATCCAGTTGCCGCCAGGCGCCACCCGTGAGCGCACCTCGGCCACGGGTGAGGAGCTGGAAGAGTTTCTGATGGCCCGCGAGGCCGTGCAGACGTCCTTCCTGGTCCTCGGCTTCAGCTTCTCCGGCATGGGTGAGAACGCGGCCATTGCCTTCCCGCTGCTCAAGGACTGGTCCGAGCGAGATTCTTCGCAGTCGCCGGAAGCCGAGTCGGCTGCGGTCAACCAGCACTTCGCCAACCTCGATGACGGCGCGATCATGGCGGTGCCGCCACCGCCGGTCGAAGGCCTGGGCAACTCGGGTGGTTTCGCCCTGCGCCTGCAGGACCGCGCCGGCCTTGGCCGCGATGCCCTGTTGGCAGCGCGCGATGAAGTGCTGGGCAAGGTCAACGGCAATCCGAAGTTCCTCTACGCCATGATGGAAGGTCTGGCCGAGGCGCCGCAGCTGCGCCTGGTGATCGACCGTGAGCAGGCGCGCACGCTGGGAGTCAGCTTCGAAGCGATCAGCAGCGCGCTGTCCACTGCGTTCGGCTCGTCGGTGATCAACGACTTCGCCAACGCCGGCCGCCAGCAGCGCGTGGTGGTACAGGCCGAACAGGCCGAGCGCATGACACCGGAAAGCGTCCTGCGCCTGCATGTGCCCAACGACAGCGGCAGCCTGGTACCGCTGAGTGCTTTCGTCACCACGAGCTGGGAAGAAGGCCCGGTGCAGGTCGCGCGTTACAACGGTTACCCGTCGATCCGCATTGCCGGTGACGCCGCGCCCGGCGTGAGCACTGGCGAGGCGATGCTCGAACTGGAGCGCATCGCTGCCGAGCTGCCCGAAGGTATCGGTTACGAGTGGACCGGGCTGTCGTATCAGGAGCGGGTCGCCAGCGGGCAGGCGACGATGCTGTTCGCCCTGGCCATCACCGTGGTGTTCCTGCTGCTGGTGGCGCTCTACGAGAGCTGGGCGATCCCGCTGACGGTGATGCTGATCGTGCCGGTCGGCGCACTCGGCGCGGTACTGGCGGTGACTGCTATCGGCCTGCCCAACGACGTGTACTTCAAGGTCGGCCTGATCACCGTGATCGGCCTGGCGGCGAAGAACGCCATTCTCATCGTCGAGTTCGCCAAGGACCTGTGGGAAGACGGCTACTCGCTGCGCGATGCTGCTGTCGAAGCCGCGCGCCTGCGTTTCCGCCCGATCATCATGACCTCCATGGCGTTCATGCTCGGCGTGGTGCCGCTGGCCATCGCCACTGGCGCCGGCGCTGCGAGCCAGCGCGCACTGGGCACCGGGGTGCTGGGCGGGATGCTCAGCGCGACCATGCTCGGGGTGATCTTCGTGCCGATCTTCTTCGTCTGGGTGCTGTCGCTGCTGCGCACCAAACCTCAGCAAACCGACAACCATCCCCTGCATAAAGCGGAGTAATGCGATGACCTCTCACTTCATGCTCCGTCGCGCTCTGCTGCCCCTGGCCATCGCCGCCCTGGCGGGTTGTTCGCTGGCCCCGACCTACGAGCGCCCGCAGGCACCGGTCGCGTCGCACTGGCAAGCCGCCGACGCGGAGGGCACCCGTGCCCAGGCGCTGGACTGGCAGACCTTCATCGTCGATGCCGACCTGCGCCGCGCGGTGGATACGGCGCTGAGCAACAACCGCAGCCTGCGCCAGGCGCTGCTGGATATCGAAGCTGCGCGTGCCCAGTACCGCATCCAGCGTGCTGATCGCCTGCCTTCGATCAACGCCAATGCCAGCGGCAACCGCCAGCGCCTGCCTGCCGATCTGTCGCAGACCGGGCGCTCGGAAGTGACCAGCAACTATCAGGTCGGCCTCGGCCTCGCGGAGTACGAAGTCGACCTGTTCGGCCGCGTGCGCAGCCTCTCCGAGGCCGCGCTGGAGACCTACCTGGCGACCGAGGAGGCGACCCGTGCCACGCAGATCAGCCTGGTTGCCGAGGTCATCCAGGCCTACCTGACCCGCGATGGTGCGCTACGCCGCATGGCCCTGGTCGAACAAACCCTGGACAGCCGCCTGGCCTCGCTGGAGCTGGTCAGCCAGCGCCGTGCAGCGGGGGCCGCCACCGCCCTGGATTACCAGGAAGCGGTCGGCCTTGCCGAACAGGCGAGGGCCGAGCGCGAGAGCACCGAACGCCAGCTACGCCAGGCGGACAACGCCCTGGTCCTGTTGCTCGGCACGCCAGATGCCACTCGCCTGCTGCCCGCGACGCCCCGCGACGACCTGATGGTGCTGCAGGACATCGCCCCCGGCACCAGCTCGGAACTGATCGAACGGCGCCCGGACATTCTCGCCAGCGAGCACCGCCTCAAGGCGCGCAATGCCGATATCGGTGCAGCTCGCGCCGCGTTCTTTCCCCGGATCAGCCTGACCGGTTCGGTGGGCAGCTCCAGTGCCGAGTTGTCCGGGTTGTTCGATGGCGGCTCGCGGGCCTGGAGCTTTGCCCCGACGCTGTCGCTGCCGATCTTCGCCGGTGGCCGCAACCGCGCCAACCTGGACCTCGCTGAAGTGCGCCAGGACGCGGCGGTGGTCGACTACGAAGGCACCATCCAGACCGCCTTCCGCGAAGTCGCCGATGCCCTGGCCGCCACTGACACCCTGCGCCGCGAAGAGGGGGCTCGGCGGGCGCTCGCCGACAGCAGCGAACAGGCGCTCAAGCTGGCCCAGGCCCGTTATGAAGGCGGTGTGGACGACTACCTGCGTTATCTTGACGCCCAGCGCAGCACCTTTAGCAACCAGACCACACTAATTCAAATCAGCACGGAACGGCAGATTGCGCTGGTTGACCTGTTCAGGTCTCTGGGCGGTGGCTGGGGCCAAACTGAACCGATGGCCGGGATCGGCGCTGAGTGAGCAAAGCCAGGAGTCCTGCATCCGAAGACCGGACTCTGGCTCCATCACCGGTGAGCTACTGGTCATCGACGGGGCAATCGCCTGATCGAGAATAAGACTGTCTGACGACTGGCAGCCCTATGGATTATTGGTGGCAGCAGCTAACGGCTCTATAAAGAGCTGCAAAAAATCACTGTAACGCATGATTGACTGACTGCTTCTGGCCGTCTCCAGCCTGATACGTCAGGCTAGTTTCCCATTTAGCTATGGTGGGTATGGCATGACGAAGATTGACATTGCCGCGATCGAGGCTGCGTTGAAGGCTTGATCTCTACCGCCTGAATCCAGCCCAAATGAATGATGCCTGCCTGTCGCCATACGCGTTTCTGAGGCTGCTGCGGCCCCTCCGCGTGACTTGCAGAGTTCCGTGCTGTCATCCTCCTCTGTTGCGCCTCAGTCAAGCTGAATGCAATCGTTGGTCAGCCGCTTCTATAAAACGCAAGCATGATCTTGTTATGATATAGGTGGGATCAAACATCGGCAGATGTTACTGCTGTATAGATTTAATTAAGGGTGTATGTCGTATATTAAGTGCCTGGCCTCAATCTTGTGCTTTGCCTTGGATTATTTCTGCATCCGATTTTGGTAGTGTCTAGCTATCTCATTCCTTTGCAAGTAGTGCGGGATATTGCAAGGTAGGTCGTGTCTTTAAAGTGGGTTGATTTTTTAAATATTTTGATCGGAAGATGGTATCTATGATGATGGGTGAACAAGCATCTCAGATTAACAAGGCTGCGGAACTTCGTCGCAAAAAACTGCGCGGCAATGTGGGCAAGGCTGTTGTAGATTACAAAATGATCGAAGATGGCGACAAAGTTATGGCCTGCGTAAGTGGTGGCAAAGATTCATTCGTAATGCTTGACGCTTTGCTGCACTTGCAAAGAGTTGCACAAATAAAATTCAGTGTTATCGCGGTAAATCTGGATCAGAAGCAACCTGGCTTTCCGGAGCATATATTGCCTGAGTTTTTTGAGGCTAAAGGGATTGATTATTATATAATTGACAAGGATACTTATTCTGTTGTCAAGAGTAAGATTCCAGAAGGTAAGACTACTTGTTCTCTTTGCTCTAGGCTCAGAAGAGGCACGCTTTATAGTTTTGCCGAGGAAATTGGGGCTACTAAATTAGCACTTGGTCACCATATGGATGACATGGTTGAAACTTTGTTTCTTAACATGTTCTTCCAGGCGCAAATGAAAGGGATGCCTCCTAAGCTTCTTAGCGACGACAAGAGAAATATAGTTATCCGGCCGCTCGCCTACTGTCGCGAGAAAGATATAGCAAAGGTCGCTGCCGATAGCGCATATCCAATTATCCCGTGTAATCTCTGCGGCTCGCAGGAGAATTTGCAGAGGAAAAAAATCAAGTCGATGATTGCGGAGTGGGATTCAGTAAATCCTGGCTGCGTAGAAAATATTTTTCACAGCTTACAAAACGTAAGTCCTTCCCAGTTAGCTGATCGCAGTCTCTTCGACTTTATAGATCTATCCATTGATAGATCGGATGCTCGGCCGCCCTACGAATTCGAAGCAGCCTCGGTTTCATCATCCAGTGTGGAAGGCCGGATTGATGTCGTTCGGATTTTGTAAAGGTTGAAAGTGGTTTTTTGGGGGGGATTAGGGTTTTTGGAGATCAAGAAGGTACTAAATTTACATTTTTTCATTTTTCTGTAAACCGCGTTTCTCACTTAAATTATTTAAAATCAATTGGTTGCGATTATGGATTTACTGAATCCTATGGTTTCCTTGAGCTATAAGGCAAAGACAGCTACACCATGCTCGATGTGCTGCTCTATCTGCAGAAGGTCGCGCCGATCAAGTTCGAGGTGGTCGCCGTCAACATGGACCAGAAGCAGCCAGGCTTCCCCGAGCACGTGCTGCCCGAGTACCTGAAGTCCATCGGCGTCGAGTACCACATCATCGAGAAGGACACCTACTCGGTGGTGAAGGAGAAGATTCCGGAAGGCAAGACCACCTGCTCGCTGTGCTCACGTCTGCGCCGCGGCACGCTGTACACCTTCGCCGACGAGATCGGCGCGACCAAGATGGCGCTCGGGCATCATCGCGACGACATCCTGGAAACGTTCTTCCTCAACATGTTCTACGGCGGCACGCTGAAGGCCATGCCGCCCAAGCTGCTCTCCGACGATGGACGCAACGTGGTGATTCGCCCGCTGGCCTACTGCAACGAGGCGGACATCGAGGCGTACTCGCAGATGAAGGGGTTTCCGATCATCCCTTGCAACCTCTGTGGTTCGCAGGAAAATCTGCAGCGTCAGGTGGTCAAGGAAATGCTGCAGGAATGGGAGCGCAAGTCGCCAGGGCGCACCGAGATCATGTTCCGCGCGCTGCAGAATGTGGTGCCTTCGCAGCTGGCCGACCGCAACCTGTTTGATTTCAAGAGCCTGCGTATCGATGACAGCGCCACGCCGCGCTTCGTCGATGTGATGAGCCTGTAATCGGGCGCACCCGGCCGAGCCAGCCACTTTCTTTTGCCGTGCCGGTTGAAAGCCACAGTCCCGGCAGAGTATGGTTCGGTCATCTTCTGGAGATCAGCATGTCCCTGAACCCTGTAGCCCTGAACGTTGTCGATGCCGGTGCCATTCGCGCCGTGGTCGCTCGTGGGCAGCAGGTTGCAGCCGCTGGTTATTACTTTGGGTATTGGTTTAGCCACAGGCGCGCCTGATACCCCACAGGCGCCCTAGCAAGCAGGGTCGCCACCAGAGCAGTTTTCGAACCCCCGGTCGGCCACCCGACCGGGGGTTTTGTTTTTTCGGCCACGCGATGGCCCAACGCAACGAGGAACACGCAATGACCACTTACCGCACCGACCGTTATTACCGCTACGACTGGCGATTTAGCCGCTTCGACGCCGAACACAAAGCACGCGAACGAACACCCGACTAGCGCCGCCGTGGACCACCCGCGCCGGCAGAAGGAACCGCCAGATCATGAATGCATCCGCCACCGTACTTGCCCAACAACCCGTCGCCACCGCCGAGGCCAGCGTCGCCCGCCGCAGCGCGCAGCCGCTGCCCAGCCCCGCGGTATTGCGCCAGCGTCTGCCTTTGAACGACGCCCTTGCCGCACGCATCCATAACGACCGCAACGCCATCCGCGCCGTGCTCGACAGTCGTGATCCGCGCCTGCTGGTCGTCGTTGGGCCCTGTTCCCTGCACGATCCTGTCGCCGCGCTCGAGTACGCCGAGCGTCTCGCCGCGCTTGCGCCTGACGTCAGCGATCAGCTGCTGCTGGTGATGCGCGCCTATGTGGAAAAACCGCGTACCACCGTCGGCTGGAAAGGCCTGGTCTACGACCCGCATCTGGACGGCAGTGGCAACATGGCTGAGGGGCTGCACCTGTCGCGCCGCCTGATGCTGGATATTCTCGAAACCGGTCTGCCGATTGCCACCGAACTACTGCAGCCGCTGGCTGCCGGGTACTTCGACGATCTGCTGGGCTGGGCCGCGATTGGCGCGCGCACCAGCGAGTCGCAGATCCATCGCGAGCTGGTCAGCGGGCTGGACCTGCCGGTGGGCTTCAAGAATGGCACCGATGGCGGCCTGGGCATCGCTTGCGACGCCATGCGTTCAGCGGAACATCCACACCAGCACTTCGGCATCGACGATCTCGGCCATCCGGCACTGCTGCAGACGCGCGGTAATCCGGATACCCATCTGGTCCTGCGTGGCGGCCACGGCGCACCCAACTACGACGCGGCCAGTGTCGCTGCTGCCCGTCGTGCGCTGGAAAAGCAGGGGATCGCTCCGCGCATCATGGTCGATTGCAGCCACGCCAACAGTGGCAAGGACCCACTGCGCCAGCCCGCGGTGCTGGAGTCGGTGATCGAGCAGCGCCTGGCTGGCGACATGAGTCTGCGTGGCGTCATGCTGGAGAGCCATCTGTTCGATGGTTGCCAGCCGCTGTCCGGCGAGCTGCGCTACGGCGTGTCGATCACCGACGGCTGCCTGGGTTGGACGGCGACCGAGCAGATGCTGCGTCAGGCGGCGCAGCGGCTGCGCGGCTGATACCGAGAGCCCGCTGCACGTCTGAGCCGGCTCGCACGCAAACGACGTTCTGCTCGTAGGGTGGACAACGTGAAGCTTGTCCACCGTCTGCGCCTGGCGTCAGGGCAATGGGACGCGTACCAAGCGGTGCCACCCGGCCTGCGCCGGCTTCACAGCGGCAGCGGGCTTGCCCGCGAATATTCGTCCAGACCAGCCTGCGCGAACGCCACCCGACCGCTGCCGCCCAGCTGCGTCGATGGCGGCGGACTTGCGAGGCCGGCTCGTCACCGGCACCCTGTGCCGCTGCCGTCACCATCGGATCTGAACCATGCAAGACTACAAATGGCTGCACGAATACTGCCTCAACCGCTTCGGCTCGGCCGCGGCGCTGGAGGCCCGCCTGCCGCAGCCCCACAGCGCCGACCAACTGCGCAGCGTTTCGGGTGACCGCTACCTCTCGCTGATCAGCCTGCGCATTTTCCGCGCTGGCCTCAAGCACAGCCTAGTGGATGCAAAGTGGCCGGCGTTCGAGCAGGCGTTCTTCGGCTTCGACCCGGAAAAGGTCGTGCTGATGGGCGGTGAGCACATCGAACGATTGATGCAGGACACCCGGCTGATCCGCCATCTCGGCAAGCTCAAGAGCGTGCCGCGTAACGCGCAGTTCGTGCTCGATGTGGCGAAAGAGAAGGGCAGCTTCGGCAACCTGCTGGCCGATTGGCCGAGCGGCGACATCGTCGGCCTGTGGCGCTACCTGACCAGGCACGGCAGCCAGCTCGGCGGATTGTCGGCGCCGCGCCTGTTGCGCATGGCCGGCAAGGACACCTTCGTCCCCAGCAATGACGTAGTAGCCGCGCTCAAGGCGCAGGAAATCGTCGACAAGGTTCCCAGCAGCCAGCGTGACCAGGCTGCGGTGCAGGCTGCGTTCAATCAGTGGCAGAGCGAGAGTGGCCGTCCGCTGTGTCAGCTCTCGGCGATGCTGGCGTTCACCGTTAACCACTGAGGCCGCTGCGACGGTTTGGCGCAGCGCCGTCCAGAGGCGTGCGGTGTAAAGTCCAAACATGACCATCGTCAAAGACAAGCGTGCGCAGATCGTATGGGTGCTCTTCACCTGCATCCTGCTCAATGCCTTTGTCTGCAGTCTGAACCACGCCACCCATGTGGGCTTCGGTCTGGCCATGGGGCAGGACGCATTCTGCGTCACCGGCAATGATGGCGGCGTAGGCCTCGACGCGCTCCCCTCCGATTTACATGACCTGTCGCAGCATGCCCTCGACTGCCCACTGTGCAGTTCGGTTTTCCTCGCCATCGTCGCACTGTTCGCCTTGGCCTGGCTGGGGCGGCGCACGACAGGGGCGACTCCGCTACCGCTGATTGAGCGTCATGGCCCGCGCCACCACTGGCCGGCACTGAATCCGCGCGCGCCCTGAAATTTCCTGATTGACGTGATTCGCCGTCCTTCCGCCCGTAGCAGCGGACGAGACGGCTACCTGTCGGAGCCTTCCGACGGCCCAGTCGATTCAGGGGATTTCACCATGACCATGATGGAACGATTCACCCGCGCCGATAGCCGCGTGAGCTATCGGCTGCCTTTTCCCGACTACCCCAGCAACGCCCGCAGCTTCGTGCATCTGGATGCCAAGTTGCTGCCGTACTGGCATGCGCTGTTCGATGTCTGCCCGCGGCTGCTCAAGCTTGACCCGCCAGAGGGACTGGAGATCTTTCGTCAGTTCATGACCTGGGCCTACGGCTGCCAGCTGGCGCTGGACTGGACCTTCCACCTCGGCGTCTGCCGCTGGTTGCTGGCCTCCGACTACCGCGAGCTGGTCGAGCCGGAGCATATCGAGGCCATGATGCTCGCCGCCGCAGCGCGTTGGGTCGCCAGCGATGACAGCCCGGCAATCGGCATCGTGCTCGGCTGGCGAGGCGACAGCGAGCATGTATTCGACTGGAAGCCACGGGTGCGCCAGGGCGGCCGCCCGCTCGCCGCCGAGGCGGAGGAGCTGCCGCCGGCGCCCTGGGACTTCGCCTGGAGCCCGCTCTCGAGCACGGCCGGCAACGGGTTTCGCCGCTGGCTGCGTGTGCCATGACTGCGACAGGGCGCCGCAGTGTGGCGATCGCGTCGCGCCTGACCCGGCGTCGCTCGCCGGTGTCACTGCTTGTTTGGAGCGCAGCGCCGCTCTGGCACAGATTGCCGCGAGTGGGTGGGGCAGGCTGTCGCAGTTGCCCGCTTGCAGGGTGCGCCGGACACTTTGTCTGCCTCGAACCAGAGCAGCTTCCACGGGTGGTTCGGGGCGCCGCGATTGAGTCCAGGCGTCGCGCCCGGATGTCGGCCCTCACCCCAAGGGGGCCTTCAATCGCAACATGCTGTCGGAGCGCCTGGCGCTCGGGCGGTCACGCAAGGAGGTAGGCATGTTCAAGTCATCGCTCAGGCGAGACGTCGTGCTGGTAGTGCTGGCCAAGGTCGCGATCCTCATGATCATAAAAAACGTCTGGTTCGATGCCCCCAGCATTCCCGAGAACGGTTCGGTGCGCGTTGCCGACCATTTGCTTGATTCGCGGGGTTTGATCCCCGAGGGAGGGCCGAGATGATCTCGGAAAGCGTTGTCGATCTATCACGCCTGCAGTTCGCCATGACGGCGATGTATCACTTTCTCTTCGTGCCGTTGACCCTGGGGCTGGCGTTCCTGCTGGCGATCATGGAGTCGGTCTACGTGATGACCGGCAAGCAGGTCTATCAGGACATGACCAAGTTCTGGGGCAAGCTGTTCGGCATCAACTTCGCTCTGGGGGTCACCACCGGACTGACCATGGAATTCCAGTTCGGTACCAACTGGGCCTACTACAGCCACTACGTCGGAGACATCTTCGGCGCGCCGCTGGCCATCGAGGGGTTGATGGCGTTCTTCCTCGAATCCACCTTCATCGGCCTGTTCTTCTTCGGCTGGGACCGGCTCTCCAAGGTGCAGCACCTGGCGGTGACCTGGCTGGTGGCGCTGGGCTCGAATCTCTCGGCGCTTTGGATCCTCATCGCCAACGGCTGGATGCAAAACCCGGTGGGCTCTGAGTTCAACTTTGAGACCATGCGCATGGAGCTGGTGGACTTCGGAGCGCTGCTGTTCAACCCGGTGGCGCAGGTCAAGTTCGTCCACACCGTGTCCGCGGGTTATGTCACCGGGGCGATCTTCGTGCTGGCGATTTCTTCCTTCTATCTACTGAAGAAGCGCGACCTGGGCTTTGCCCGCCGTTCGTTCGCCATCGCCGCGGTGTTCGGCCTGGCGTCGACGATCTCGGTGATCATTCTTGGCGACGAATCCGGCTACGAGATTGGTGACGTGCAGAAAGTCAAGCTGGCGGCCATCGAGGCCGAGTGGGACACCCATCCGGCGCCGGCCGGCTTCACCCTGTTCGGCCTGCCCAATCAGCAGGAGATGCGCACCGATTACGAAGTGAAGATCCCCTACGCACTGGGACTGATCGCCACGCGCTCGCTGGATGAGGAGATCAAGGGCATCAAGCAGCTGGTCGCCGAGCATGAGCTGCGCATCCGCAACGGCATGCTCGCCTACGAGCGACTGCAGGTGCTGCGTAGCGGCGACAAGTCGGCCGAGGCCATCGCCGCGTTCAATGAGGTCAAGCAGGACTTGGGCTACGGGCTGCTGCTGAAGAAGTACACCGCCGATGTGGTTGATGCCAGCGAGGAGCAGATCAAGCTCGCCGCGCTGGACACTATCCCCAATGTGTTCAGCCTGTTCTGGACCTTTCGCGTGATGGTCGCCGCCGGCTTTCTGATGTTGCTGCTGTTTGCCCTGGCGAGCTGGGCATCGATCAAGCGCAATGCCGAGACAAAGCCCTGGTTGCTCAAGTTCGCACTGTTCAGCCTGCCGTTGCCGTGGATCGCCGCGCAGACCGGTTGGTACGTCGCCGAGCATGGCCGTCAGCCCTGGTCGATCGCCGAGGTACTGCCGACCCATCTGTCCACCTCGACGCTGGCGGCGGGCGATATCTGGGGCTCGCTGATCGCCCTGGTGGCCTTCTACAGCCTCCTGCTGGTGATCGAGATGTTCCTGATGATCCGCTTCGCCCGCCTTGGGCCGAGCAGTCTGCACACCGGTCGTTATCACTTCGAACGGGACGTACGTGAAGCACTGGTGGCGTCGGCGCAGCCGAGCGGCCTGTCTTCCCAACCTGGCAGCGTCTGAGGGAGATACGAGATGTTCGATTACGAAGTGCTCAAGCTCATCTGGTGGGTGCTGATCGGCGTGTTGCTGATCGGCTTCGCCCTGACCGATGGCTTCGACATGGGCGCCATGGCACTGATGCCCTTCGTCGGCAAGACCGACAACGAGCGACGCGTGGCGATCAACACCATCGCGCCACACTGGGATGGCAACCAGGTGTGGTTCATCACCGCCGGTGGTGCGCTGTTCGCTGCCTGGCCGATGGTCTATGCGGTGGCATTTTCCGGCCTGTACTGGGCGATGCTGCTGGTCCTGTTCGCGCTGTTCTGCCGCCCGGTGGGCTTCGACTATCGCAGCAAGGTGGAAGACCCGCGCTGGCGCAGCGCCTGGGACTGGGCGCTGTTCGTTGGCGGCGCGGTGCCGGCGCTGGTGTTCGGCGTGGCCTTCGGCAACCTGTTCCTCGGCCTGCCGTTCCAGCTGGACGAGCTGATGCGCTCGACCTACCAGGGCTCGTTCTTCGCGCTGCTCAACCCGTTCGCGCTGCTCTGCGGCATCGTCAGCCTGAGCATGCTCAGCGCCCACGGTGGCGCCTGGCTGATGCTGCGCACCGACGGCGCGCTGGCTGAGCGCTCGCGGCAGGCCACGCGCCTGTGCGTGCTGGTGTTCCTGTTCGGCTTCGTCGCGGCGGGTGTCTGGCTGGCGCTGGGCATTCAGGGCTTCAGTCAGCTGTCGGTCAGCGATCCGGGCGCCGCGCTCAATCCGCTGCTGGACAAGCAGGTGGCCCAGGACAATGTCGGCTGGTTGGCCAACTACGGCCTCTATCCGGTCACCTTGATCGCGCCGGCCGCGGGCATCCTCGGGGCGTTGCTGGCGCTGCTCGGTTCCAGTCGCAACAGCGGCGGGGTGAGCTTCGTCGGAACCAGTCTGATGATCGTCGGCAGCATCTGTACCGCGGGCTTTGCGCTGTTTCCCTTCGTCTTCCCGTCGAGCCTCGATCCGGCCTCGAGCCTGACCATCTGGGATGCGGTCTCAAGTCAGAAGACGCTGGGCATCATGTTCGTTGTGGCCTGCATCTTCGTGCCGCTGATCCTCTGCTACACGCTGTGGAGCTACGGGCGCATGTGGGGCCGGCTCACCCAGAAAACCATCGAAGCCAACCCCCACGGGCTGTACTGACCGCGCGGGCGGGCCGCCGCGCCCGCCCGCCAAGGAGAGACGACTATGTGGTACTTCACCTGGATTCTCGGCGTGCTGCTGGCCAGCAGCTTCGGCATCATCAATGCGCTGTGGCTGGAAGCCACTCAGGACCTGGACGCCGAGCCGTGAGCAGTCGCGCGCAGGGGCGCTGCTACGGCGCGTTCGGTCGCGTACTTTCTTTAGTGCTGGCCGCGCCGCTGGCGCTGGTCCTGCTGATCCATCCGGCGGCGATGCTGGACGGGCAGGGAGGCTACAGTCACCCGCAGCTGATGCTGGTGATGTGGGGTATTTCCGCCGGCTTCGTGCATGGCGTCGGCTTCGTGCCGCAATGGTGGGGCTGGCGCTGGCTGCTCGGCCCGCTGCCGGCCTGGCTGTTGTGTGCTTTGGGCTACGCGGTGCTTTTTCAGGCCCTGCTGGGCTGAGCGGGGGCGAATGCCTTTGCAGTCAGGCGCGGCGATTCGTAGGCTAATGGCCGTGGTCGCGACGCGGCCATCGGCTCCCCGCACGATCGGGGGAGTGCCACCGAAACGGGTTCGCGACATTCATGGATATCATCAAGGCCGCCCAGGCGCTGAGCGGCGCCGAACGCATTCTGATCATCACCGGGGCCGGGCTGTCGGCCGACTCCGGGTTGCCCACCTACCGTGGCCTCGGCGGCCTCTATAACGGCGAAACCGAAGACGGCCTGCCGATCGAGGTGGCGCTATCCGGGCCGACGCTGCGGCGTGATCCGGCGTTGTGCTGGAAGTACCTGGCCGAAATCGGCCGGGCCTGCCTGCAGGCCGAACCCAATGCCGGCCACGTCGCCATCGCCGAGCTGCAGCGGCGCAAATCCGGCGCCTGGGTGCTCACGCAGAACATCGATGGCTTCCACCGCCGAGCCGGCAGTCCGCCCGATCGCTTGATCGAGATTCACGGTCAGCTGGCGCCGCTGTCGTGCATGGGCTGCGGCAAGGTCGACGGACGTCCACTGCCTTCGCTGCTGGATCAGCCATTGCCGCCGCGTTGCCTGACTTGCGACGGGGTGTTGCGTCCTGCCGTGGTGCTGTTCGAGGAGATGCTGCCGGAATCGGCCCTCACAGCGTTGCAGCAACAGGTGCAGGTCGGCTTCGACGCCGTGCTGGTGGTTGGAACCACCGCCAGCTTCGGCTACATCCTCGAGCCGGTATGGCGGGTGCGTCAGGCCGGCGGCTCCGTCGTCGAGGTGAATCTGCAACCCACCGAGATCAGCCCGCTGGCGGACGTGCTTCTGCAGGGAAGGGCCGCGGACGTTTTGTCGCAGCTGGTTCGTCACATTTCGTCCGATTGAATTTGATCATCGAAGCGATAGAGGGCATAGTCGCCGGCACTTTGAAATCACCGACACGGCTGTGCCCATGCGCCAACGCTTCGCACCCCTCGTGCCTCTCGCACTTATCGCCCTGCTGACCGCCTGCGCCGGCCAGCCTGTACAGACCGAGCAGCAAGCCGACGCGCCTCGTCTGTCGCAACACCATCCCCTGGCCGGATTCGACTTCGACGCGCTCGAAAAGAGCGAAGAGCAGTCGCTGGCAGAGCTTACCGATGAGCACGACTACCAGCTGCCGCAGCTGGCTGACAGCATTCTCGAGCGCGGCTTCACCCTGGTCGGTACTCCGTATCGCTACGGTGGCAGCTCCGTGAAGAGCGGTTTCGACTGCAGCGGCTTCGTCGGCTTCCTGTTCCGCAAGGAGGCAGGTCTCGAGCTGCCGCGCTCCACTCGCGAGCTGATCAACCTCGACGCACCGGTGGTCAAGCGCAACGAGCTGGAACCCGGTGACGTGGTGTTCTTCAACAACCGTGGCCGTGGCCGGGTCAGCCACGCCGGCATCTACATCGGCGATGACCAGTTCATCCACGCCTCCAGCAGCCGCAGCGGTGGAGTGCGCGTCGACAGCCTGGATGACCGTTACTGGCGCGCCAGCTACATGGAAGCAAAACGCGTGCTGGCCCTGGCGTCCGATCTGGTTCCGCACACAGCCCAGCACTGATCCCGCGACCTGCGGGGGTTGCGTCTTCCCGCACATGCCGGCAGAGTGATGGCTCATTTGCCTGGACCGCTCTGCCATGCACTATCCGGCTCGTCTCACGCTCGTTGTTCTGACTGTGCTACTGACCGCCTGTGCCGGACAGGCACCCACGCCGCCGGTCGTGCAGACACCCAGGGTCCACCAACAGCCCGTACCTGGCGCCGCTGAAGACGTGCTGTTCAGTGCGATTGGTCTGGTCGGCACCCCTTATCGCTGGGGTGGCAATACGCCGGATAGCGGTTTCGACTGCAGTGGCCTGATCGGCTACGTCTACCGCGGCGCAGCCGGCATCCAGCTCCCTCGCACCACTCAGGCCATGAGCAATCTGCGCGGCCCCTCCGTACGGCGCGACGCATTGCAGCCCGGTGATCTGGTGTTCTTCGCTACCAGCGGTGGGCGCCGGGTCAGCCACGCGGGCATCTACGTTGGCGAAGACCGCTTCGTTCACGCGCCATCTTCTGGCGGCACGGTACGCCTGGACAGTCTTACCGCCGGCTACTGGCATAAGAGTTATCTGGGCGCTAAGCGCGTGCTCGACCAGGAGCAACTGGCCCGCAACCCCTGAGCGTCATCCGCATAGAACCCCCGTCGTAGACGTCCTGTCTTTAGTCGTACTCACATGCTGAAACATTCCCCGTTTGACATGCGGTGATTTCGCTCGCCTGGCGCTTTGGCTACCATGCGCATCCCCAATTCCTCCCCGTGCGTCGTTCGGTCGCGCACAGCCCCTTTTTCCCCACTTCCCATTAGGTGAGATATGCCTGAATTGCTGACGTACGTGCTGATTGCGCTGGCGGTCGCGGCGCTGCTTGGCGTCGTGCTCGAAGAAATTACCCACGTGAACAAGGCCAAGGTGACGCTGTTCTTCGGCACCCTGGCCTGGCTGCTCTTGTTCATCTTCACACCGGTGGGCGAGGCGCGCGAAACCGTGCTGGAAAGCCTCAACGAGAACATCGCCGAGATCGCCGGGCTGTGGATCTTCCTGGTGGCGGCCATGACCTTCGTTGCCTACCTGAACAAGAAGGGCATGATCGAGAACCTGATCTATCTGGTGTTGCCCAAGCGGATCAGCGAGCGGGCCTTGCTGTTTCTCACAGCGACCTTCTGCTTCGTGTTCTCGTCGCTGGCCGACAACATCACCGCGACGCTGGTCTCCATCACCCTGATTCTCTCGCTGCAGCTGGATCGGGCGAA
This sequence comes from Stutzerimonas kunmingensis, assembly GCF_900114065.1. Taxonomy (GTDB): domain Bacteria; phylum Pseudomonadota; class Gammaproteobacteria; order Pseudomonadales; family Pseudomonadaceae; genus Stutzerimonas; species Stutzerimonas kunmingensis. The sequence continues at coordinate 355,526 of NZ_FORS01000001.1, read as the reverse complement.
GACCATCAAGTTCGCTACCTTGGTGGTTTTCTCCGTCAACTCCGGTGGGGTCGCGCTGATTACCGGCGACGTCACCACGCTGATGATCTTCCTCGCTGGCAAGGTAGCGATCCTCCAGCTGCTGGCACTGGCCGTGCCGGCATTCGTCGCGGTGATGGTGCTGGCCGCCATGCTGTCGATCGGCATGAAGGGCGAGGTGGTGGTACAGGGCCAGCGCAACGATGTGCGCGGTGTCGACGTGGCGATTGCACTGATCTTCCTGTGCACCATCCTCAGCACCATTGTCGGCAACTTCCTGTTCCAGATCCCGCCGGTGCTGACCTTCCTCGCCGGCCTCTCGGTGATGTTCCTGGTTGCGCGCTTCTTCAGCGACGACAACGACTCCGATCCGATTCTCGAATACGTGCGCCAGGTGGAGTTCGAGACGCTGTTCTTCTTCCTCGGCATCCTCCTGCTGGTCGGCATGCTCAAGGAGATTCGCGTGCTCGACGGGCTGGTGCATATCTATGACCAGGTACCGGCAGTGATGGCCAACTACCTGATGGGCGTGATGTCGGCGGCCATCGACAACGTGCCGCTGACCGCAGCGCTGCTGAAATCCGGGCTGGAAATGGGTGTCGCCGAATGGATGGTGCTGACCTATGCGGTCGGTGTCGGCGGCTCGCTGCTGGTGATTGGTTCGGCGTCGGGCATCGTCGCCATGAGCAAGGTGCCGGGGCTGACCTTCGGCAGCTACCTGCGCTACATGCTCTACCTGTTCATCGCCTTCAACATCGGCTTCGCCGGTGTCTATCTGGTCGGCCTGTCGGTGGGCTGACCGCGCTTCGCGTGCGAGCGCGGGTTACCAGCTCAGGTTGAAGTGCGAACCCAGCACGAAGCGACCGTCGAGCAGGTCCCAGCGCTCGACGCAGACCTTCTTCTGTTCGCCGGGATGCAGCTTCAGCCGGTTGAAGGAGTTCGGTGAGGTGCCACGCAGGCGGGTCGAGAGCGTGGTGCCGGCCTGCACCATCCAGATCTCCCGCGCGAGACCGCTGTACTGCTTGGACAACGGCAGCACGTAGGGCAGGTGGATGTGCCCGCCCATGACCAGGTCCAGCCCGTGCTCGGCCCAGCGCTGCAGCGCGAATTCGGCGCCGTGCTGCAGGTTGCTCAGATCGCTCGGCACCATCGCGCCGAATGGCTGGTGGGCCACCACGATGCGAATCTTGTGCGGGTTGCCATCGGCCAGCCGCTGCGCCACCCGCTCCACTTGTCGCCCCGTCACCACGCCGTCCTTGTGCCGGCGCGGATGGGTGGTATTGAGCCCGATCACCAGCATGTCGTCGTTCTCGAATACCGGTTCCAGCTCATCGCCGAAGTGTCGCCGGTAGTTGCTGTACGGCGTGAACAGGCGGGCGAAGAGGTTGTACAGCGGGATGTCGTGATTGCCCGGAATCACCAGCGTCTCGCCGACGCCATCGGCCTGCACGCGGCGCACGAAGGCGGCGGCACTGGCGAACTGCCCGCGACGGGCACGCTGGGTGATGTCGCCGGAGAACACCAGCAGGTCGGCCTGGTGTTCGCGTACATGGTCCTCCAGGGCCTGGACCACGGAAGGTTGTTCGGTACCGAAATGGGTGTCTGAAATCTGCACGATGCTGGTCATGGGCGTCGGATATGGGTCCTGGCTGATTGCTGGCATTGTTGCATTCGAAGCCTTTTGCCGTCCGCCGTTCCGAGCGCCGAGATGCAAGCGGAAATTGCAGGGCGCTGCGACAACCCCGCGGTTGCGCCAAGCCCGGCCTTGGACTAACCTCCGCGTCGCCTCAGGTGCCCCCTCTTCAGCGAGGGGGTGAAACAGGGAAGCCGGTCCATTCTCACGAAGATTCCGGCGCTGCCCCCGCAACGGTAGGCGAGTCGAGAAACCCTAATAGCCACTGTGCTCAACGCATGGGAAGGCGCGGTTTCGGGACGCCGCAAGGCGTACGCTCGCAAGCCCGGAGACCGGCCTGTCGCATTTCACTGACAGTGCGGCGGGCGCTGGGCGGGTGCATATCCCTCGCGGTATTCACTTCCTTTTGCGGTTCCTCCGTCTGTCTTCGTCGACTTTCAGTCGTGCGGGTGGGCACGACGGAGACCTGTACCTTGACTTGCAAGCCCCGTTTCAAGCCAGCGGCCTATGTGCTGCTCGGCAGTTTTCCCCTTTCCATTGGCCAGCTGGCCGCAGCCCCGCTGGATCTCCAGCAACAGGTGGTGACCGCCACCCGCACCGCGCAGACGGCTCAGCAGAGCCTGGCCGCGGTGACCGTGATCGACCGCGAGCGGATCGAACGCAGCCAGGCCAGTTCGCTGCCCGAGCTGCTCAAGCAGGTGCCTGGCGTTTCGCTGGCCAACAACGGCGGGCCCGGCAAGTCCACCTCGCTGTTCATGCGCGGCACCGAATCCGATCACGTGCTGGTGATGATCGACGGCATCAAGATCGGCTCGGTCTCGGGCGGCGGCGCGGCCCTGCAGGATCTGCCGCTGGAGCTGATCGAGCGCATCGAAGTCGTACGCGGCCCACGTTCCAGCCTGTATGGCTCGGAAGCCATCGGCGGGGTGATCCAAATATTCACCCGCAAGGGCCAGGGGCAGGGCGTCAAGCCGTTCTTCTCGGCCGGTTACGGCACCCATGACACCTACACGGGCAGCGTCGGCGTTTCCGGTGGTGACGGTCGTGGCTGGTACAGCCTGAGCGTCAGTGGCTCGGACACCGACGGCATCAACGTCAAGTCGGCGGACACCAGTGGCCACGAACGGGATGCCGATGGCTATCGCAACCTGTCCGCGACGCTGAGCGCCGGCTACCGCTTCGACAACTGCCTGGAGCTGGACGCCAACCTGCTGCAGGCCAAATCCCATAACGATTACGACAGCGTAAACCGGGCCCGCACGTCCGGTTTCGGCGCCAATGCCGATGGTGAGTCGAGGGTCTTCGGCACCCGTGCGCGCTTCAGTCCGCTGGAACCCTGGCTGGTGACGCTGCAGGCCGGGCGCAGCGAAGACAAATCCGATGCCTATCAGGACGGGCAGTTCTATTCACGCTTCGACAGCCGTCGCGACACGCTCAGCTGGCAGAACGATATTGAGCTGACTGCGGGGCATACGCTGATTCTGGGTGCCGATCACCAGCGCGACGAGGTCAACGGCACTACGCCGTATGCCGAGGATTCCCGGGACAACGACGGCTACTTCGCTCAGTACCTGGGCGAGCTCGGCCGCCATGACTGGCAGTTGTCGCTGCGACGTGACGACAACGAGCAGTTCGGCCAGCACGACACCGGCAACATCGGCTACGGCTATGCGCTGACCGACTGGTTGCGCGGCACCATCAGCTATGGCACGGCATTCAAGGCGCCGACCTTCAACGAGCTGTATTTCCCCGACTACGGCAATCCCGAGCTGGATGCGGAAACCTCCGAGAGCCTCGAAGTCGGCCTTGCCGGGCAGCATGGCTGGGGCCACTGGGCGGTGAATGCCTATCGCACCGTGGTCGATGACCTCATCGCCTATGACGCCAGCATTTCCGCGCCGGCCAACGTGCAGGAAGCGCGTATCCGCGGGGTCGAGCTGGTGCTCGGCAGCCAATTGTTCGGTTGGGACTGGAACGCCAACTACAGCCTGCTGGAGCCGGAGAACCGCTCCGCCGGGGCCAACCGCGGCAACGAGCTGGCGCGCCGGGCCAAGCAGCTATTCAACCTCAATGTCGACCGTCGGCTCGGTGCCTTCAGCGTCGGTGCCAGCCTGCACGCCGAGGGACAGCGCTACGACGACCTGGCCAACACCCGCGAGCTGTCCGGCTACGCCACTCTCGACCTGCGCGGCGAATACCGCATCACCCCGGAGTGGCGCCTGCAGGCGCGCGTCGCCAACCTGCTGGACGCCGACTACGAAACCGCCGAGGGCTACAACCAGCCCGGACAGGCCGCTTACCTGACCGTGCGCTACCAGGCGCTGTAAGACCGCGACGCGGGCATGTCGCCCGCGCCCACAGAAGGAGATTGCAATGATCAAGCTTGCCCCGAGATATCAGCTGCTGGTCGGCCTTGCGCTTGCTGCGCTGTTGGCCATGACCCGCGGACAGCATTTCGCCAGCGTCAACCTGCCGAGCGCGTCGTGGGCGGTGTTCTTCCTCGCTGGCGTGCTGGTGCGGCCGAAGTGGGTGTTTCCGGCACTGTTTCTCGAGGCTTCGCTGCTGGATTTCGCCGCCATCCAGTGGGCCGGTGTAAGCGACTGGTGCATGTCGCCGGCCTACTGGATGCTGGTGCCGGCCTACGGTTCGCTGTGGCTGGGCGGTCGCCTCTATGCCCGCTGGCACCGTGACCAGTTCAGCAGCCTGGCGACCTTGGCGCTGTGCGTGATGGCGAGCGCCTTCGTTTGCTACCTGTTCTCCGGCGGCGGCTTCCTCTATTTCTCCGGACGCTACCCGGAGCCGACGCTGGCGCTGCTGGCCGACCGCATCGCCACCTATTACCCGCGCTACCTGTCGACCCTGGCGCTGTATGTCGGCGTCGCCGCGCTGCTGTTCGTCGGCCTGCGCGCCTGGGCCGGGCAGCGTGACGAGGCCCGCGCATGAGTGAGTCCAGCGAACGCGACGATCGCCACAGGGCGCGCATGCAGCGCAAGAAGGCGCTGATCGACGAGAAGATCGCCGAGGCGCAGGACGAGTACGGCCTGCTGCTGGTGCACACCGGTAATGGCAAGGGCAAGAGCAGTTCGGCTTTCGGCATGGTGGCGCGTGCGCTCGGCCATGGCATCAAGGTCGGCGTGGTGCAGTTCATCAAGGGCGCGGCCAGCACCGGCGAGGAGGCGTTCTTCCGGCGCTTCCCGGACGAGGTGCGCTACCACGTGATGGGTGAGGGCTTCACCTGGGAAACCCAGGATCGCCAACGTGACATCGCCAAGGCCCGCGAAGCCTGGGCGGTCGCAGCCGAGCTGCTGGCCGATCCCGAGATCGGCCTGGTGGTGCTCGACGAACTGAACATCGCGCTGAAGTACGGCTACCTGGAGCTGGCGCCGGTGCTTGCCGACATCGAGTCGCGGCCGCTGCTGCAGCACGTGGTGGTCACCGGCCGCGGCGCCCCGCCGGGTCTGGTCGAGGCGGCGGACACCGTCACCGAGATGGCGTTGGTCAAGCATGCGTTCAAGGCCGGCGTTAAGGCGCAAAAAGGCGTCGAATTTTGATGCCGGCGCTCAAAGCATTCACGGACCGTTGCATAGGGTGGATGACGTCTGTTTCCTCCACCATCGGCGTGGTCGGTGGATGGGTGAAGCGTCATCCACCCTGCGATGCTGATGAGAGGCCGCGATGACTAGTAGAAACTGCCCGGCACTGTTGATCGCCGCACCTGCTTCCGGCCAGGGCAAGACCACCGTCACTGCCGCTCTGGCGCGGCTGCATGCGCGGCAGGGCAAGCGCGTGCGGGTGTTCAAATGCGGGCCGGACTTCCTCGATCCGATGATCCTCGCGCGTGCCAGCGGCAAGCCGGTCTATCAGCTCGACCTGTGGATGGTCGGCGAAGAGGAGTCGCGACGCCTGCTCTGGGAAGCGGCGGGCGAGGCCGACCTGATCCTGATCGAAGGGGTGATGGGCCTGTTCGATGGCGCGCCCTCGGCGGCCGATCTGGCGCGGCGCTTCGGCGTGCCGGTGCTGGCGGTCATCGACGGCTCGGCCATGGCGCAGACCTTCGGCGCCATGGCGCACGGGCTGAGCAGCTTCCAGCCGGACCTGCCGTTCGACGGCGTGCTGGCCAATCGGGTCGGCAGCGCCCGGCATGGCGAGATTCTGCGTGACAGCCTGCCGGAGTCGATCCGCTGGTACGGCGCCCTGCCGCGCAGTGTCGAGGTGGAGCTGCCCAGTCGGCACCTGGGGCTGGTACAAGCCGAGGAGCTGGCTGATCTGGACGCCCGTCTGGATGCCGCCGCCGATGCTCTGGCACTCAGTGCGGACACCGAGTTGCCTGCCCCGGTCACTTTCGCCGCGCCGGCCAGTGCGCCGCTCGAACCGCTGCTGGCGGGTGTACGCATCGGCGTCGCACGCGATGCGGCCTTTGCCTTTCTCTATCAGGCCAATCTCGACCTGCTGCAGGCGTTGGGTGCCGAGTTGCTGTTTTTCTCGCCGCTGCGCTTTGCTCGCTTGCCGGCCGTGGACAGTCTCTATCTACCGGGCGGTTATCCCGAGCTGCACCTGCGCGGTCTGTCGCGCAACCGCGCCATGGCCGAGGCGATCCGTGCGCATCATGAAGCGGGCAAGCCGATCCTCGCCGAGTGCGGCGGCATGCTCTACCTGCTCGACGGGCTGACCGATCGCGGCGACGAGCGCGCGCAGATGCTCGGCCTGCTGCCCGGCGAGGCGCGCATGCACAAGCGTCTGACCGCCCTGGCGCTGCAGGAAGTGGAGCTGCCGGAAGGGCGGCTGCGCGGGCACACCTTCCATCATTCAGCGCTGGAGTCGCCACTCGAGCCGCTGGCTCGCGGCGAATGCCCGAACTACAAGCGCACCGCCGAAGCGGTCTATCGCCGGGGGCGGCTGACGGCATCCTACATCCACCTGTACCTGCCGTCCGATCCGGCAGCCGCCGCGGCGCTGTTCCGGCCATGAGCGCGCATGCCTTCAGCCAGCAGGAGCGCGCGGCGGTCTATCGTGCCATCAGCGAGCGTCGCGACATGCGTCATTTCGCCGGCGGCGAGGTGGCACCGGAGCTGCTGTCGAGGCTGCTCAACGCGGCACACCAGGCACCCAGCGTTGGCCTGATGCAGCCGTGGCGCTTTGTCCGCATCACCCGCGCCGAGTTGCGCACGGCCATCGCCGATCTGGTCGGTGAGGAGCGCCAGCGCACCGCTCAGGCGCTCGGCGAACGTTCCGCCGAGTTCATGCGGCTCAAGGTGGAAGGCATCGAGGATTGTGCCGAGCTGCTGGTTGCCGCGTTGATGGATGGCCGCGAGCAACATATCTTCGGCCGCCGCACGCTGCCGGAGATGGACCTCGCCTCGCTGGCCTGCGCGATCCAGAACCTCTGGCTCACGGCGCGGGCGGAAGGTCTGGGCATGGGCTGGGTGTCACTGTTCGATCCCGACGCGCTGGCCGCCTTGCTCGGCATGCCGGACGGTGCCAAGCCGGTGGCGATCCTCTGCCTCGGGCCGGTGCATGAGTTCTACCCTGCACCGATGCTGGCACTGGAAGGCTGGACCACGCCGCGACCGCTGCACGAACTGGTTTTCGAGAATGCCTGGGAGGCGAAATGAGCAAGGGGCCGCAGCGCATCGTCTGCCTGTCCACAGAGACCTGCGAAACGCTTTACCTGCTGGGCGAGCAGGCGCGCATCGTCGGCATCTCCGGCTTCACCGTGCGCCCGCCGCAGGCGCGCAAGGAGAAGCCCAAAGTCAGCGGCTTCACCAGCGTCAAGCATGAGCAGATTCTCGCCCTCGAGCCGGACCTGGTGCTCGGCTACAGCGACCTCCAGGGCGACATGCTCGCCGAGCTGGCACGCGAAGGACTGGAGGTGCACCTGTTCAACCAGCGCGATATCGCCGGCATCCTGCGCATGATCGAGACCCTCGGTGCGCTGGTGCACGCTGGCGAGCGCGCGCGAGCGCTGATCGCCGAGCTGCAGGCGGGGCTGGATGCCATCCGCGCCAGCGCGGCCGGCTTGCCGCGCCGGCCGCGGGTGTATTTCGAGGAATGGAACGAGCCGCTGATTTCGGGCATCGCCTGGGTCAGCGAACTGATCGAACTGGCCGGTGGCGAGGACTGCTTCGCCGAGCTGGCATCGTTCAAGCGCGCCAAGCAACGCATCATCGAGGACCCGCAGGAAGTGGTGCGCCGCGCGCCGGAGCTGATCGTCGGCTCCTGGTGCGGCCGCCGTTTTCGCCCGGAACAGGTTGCCGCTCGGCCAGGCTGGCAGGCTATTCCGGCGGTGCGCACGGGCCAGCTGCACGAGATCAAGTCGCCGGACATCCTCAACCCCGGCCCGGCGGTGCTGACCGACGGCGTACGCCAGCTGCATGCGCTGATCAGTGCCTGCGCGCAGGGTGCCGAGTGAGTCTGTTCCTCACCGTCAGCGCGGCGCTGCTGCTGGATGCGTTGCTCGGCGAGCCGAAGCGGGCACATCCACTGGTAGCCTTCGGTCGCCTGGCCGATCGCCTGGAGCAGCATTTCAACGGATCTGCGGCGCGCGGCTGGCGCAGCCACGGGGTGACCGCCTGGTGCCTGGCGGTGCTACCGCTGACCTTGCTGGCCTGGCTGCTCAGCCTGTTACCGACCGTCGGCTGGCTGGTGGAGGTCGTAATGCTCTATCTGGCCCTGGGCCTGCGAAGTCTGGGCGAGCATGCACTGCCGGTGGCGCAGGCGCTGTGGCGGCATGATCTGCCAGAGGCACGCCGCCGCGTCGGTTGGATCGTCAGCCGCGACACCACGCAGCTGGACGAGGAGGGCGTGGCCCGTGCGGCCACCGAGTCGGTGCTGGAGAACGGCAGCGATGCGGTGTTCGCCGCGCTGTTCTGGTTTATCGTCGCCGGTGCGCCGGGTGTGGTGCTGTACCGCCTGAGCAATACGCTGGACGCCATGTGGGGCTATCGCAACGCGCGCTTCGAGCGCTTCGGCTGGGCCGCGGCGCGCATCGACGACGTGCTCAACTACCTGCCGGCACGGCTGGTCGCGCTGACCTATGCATTGCTCGGGCGAACCCGCCGCGCGCTGCGTTGCTGGCGCACCCAGGCGCCGCTGTGGGACAGCCCCAACGCCGGTCCGGTGATGGCGTCCGGGGCTGGTGCGCTGGGTGTGGTGTTGGGTGGCGCCGCCATTTATCACGGTGAAGTGCATGCGCGGCCAGAGCTGGGCCGGGGCAAGGCCCCACAGGCGCGGCATATCGAGCATGCGCTGGACCTGGTCTGGGGTGGCGTCGGCGTCTGGCTGCTGACACTGCTGTTTGGTGGCTGGCTCTATGCTTGAGCACGGTGGACGTTTGCGCGCAGCCGCACAGCGCTACGGCATTCCGCTTTCGGATTGGCTCGACCTGTCCACTGGCATCGCCCCTTATCACCCGCCGTTGCCGAGCATTTCCAGCTGCGCCTGGACACGTCTGCCAGAGCCTGAAGATGGCCTGGAAGTAGCGGCCCGGCAGTACTACGGTGCGCGCGCGGTGTTGCCAGTGGCCGGTTCGCAGAGTGCCATTCAGGCCTTGCCGCGTCTGCGCGGGCTGGCGCGGGTCGGCATCGTTTCGCCCTGTTACGCCGAGCACGCCGAGGCCTGGCGCCGCCTCGGCCATCGGGTCGTCGAACTCTGCGAGGCCAGCGTGCCGCGTGCACTGGATCAGCTCGACGTGCTGGTGGTGGTCAACCCGAACAATCCCACCGGCCAGATGATCGCGCCGCAGCGTCTGCTGGAATGGCGCAGCGATCTGGCGGCCTACGGCGGTTGGCTGGTGGTGGATGAGGCGTTCATGGATTGCACGCCCGAGCACAGCCTGGCCGCGCATAGCCACCTGCCGGGACTGGTCGTGCTGCGCTCGTTCGGCAAGTTCTTCGGCCTGGCTGGCGCGCGACTGGGCTTCGTGCTGGCTCATGCCGGCCTGTTGCGTTCCCTCGCCAGGCTGCTCGGCCCCTGGACGGTGAATGGCCCGACGCGGCAGCTGGGCGCAGTGCTGCTGGCTGATCAGTCTGCTCAGCAGCGCCAGCGCGAATGCCTGCACTGCGACGGCCAGCGTCTGACCGACCTGCTACGCCGCCATGGCCTTGCGCCGCTGGGCGGCTGCGCACTGTTCCAGTGGTGGGTCAGCGACGACGCTGCGCTGCTGCATGACTTTCTCGCCCGTCGCGGCATTCTCACGCGGCTTTTCGCTCAGCCTTCCAGCGTGCGCTTCGGCGTGCCGACCGATATTGGTTGGGCGCGGCTGGAGCAGGCTCTGCAATTTTTCAGGGAGCAACATCCATGACGACGCTGATGGTGCAGGGCACCACCTCCGACGCCGGCAAGAGCACGCTGGTGACGGCGCTGTGCCGCTGGTTGGCACGCCAGGGGGTTGCCGTCGTGCCGTTCAAGCCGCAGAACATGGCGCTCAACAGCGCGGTGACTGCAGATGGCGGCGAAATCGGCAGGGCTCAGGCCGTACAGGCGCAGGCGGCGAACCTTGCGCCGCACACCGACATGAATCCGGTGCTCTTGAAGCCCAACAGCGACATCGGCGCCCAGGTGATCATCCATGGCCGCGCGGTGACCAGCATGGATGCCGCCGCCTACCATGACTACAAGCGCGTGGCGATGCAGGCGGTGCTCGACTCGCACCAGCGGCTGTCCGCGGCTTATCGCGTGGTGATGGTCGAGGGCGCCGGTTCGCCCGCGGAGATCAATCTGCGCGCCGGCGATATCGCCAACATGGGCTTCGCCGAGGCGGTGGATTGCCCGGTGATCCTGATCGCCGATATCGACAAGGGTGGGGTGTTCGCCCATCTGGTCGGCACCCTAGCGTTGCTCTCGGAAAGCGAGCAGGCGCGGGTTCAGGGCTTCGTCATCAACCGTTTTCGTGGCGACATCGCGCTCTTGCAGCCGGGTCTCGACTGGCTGGAGCAACGCACCGGCAAGCCGGTACTGGGCGTGCTGCCGTACCTGATGGATTTCCATCTGGAAGCGGAGGATGCCATCGACGTGCGCCAGTCCGGCAAGGCCGGCGACGCGCTGAAGGTGGTGGTGCCGGTGCTGCCACGCATCAGCAATCACACCGACTTCGACCCGTTGCGCCTGCACCCGCAGGTCGACCTGCAGTTCGTCGGTCCCGGGCAGCCGGTGCCGCCTGCCGATCTGATCATCCTGCCCGGCTCGAAAAGCGTACGCGCCGACCTCACCTGGCTGCGCGCCAACGGCTGGGAAGCAGCAATCCAGAAGCACCTGCGCTACGGCGGCAAATTGCTGGGCATCTGTGGCGGCCTGCAGATGCTCGGCACGCGCATTGCTGATCCGCTCGGGCTGGAAGGTCCGGCGGGGGAGAGCGAGGCGCTTGGGCTGCTGGATTTCGACACGGTTCTTGAGACGGACAAGCAGTTGCGCAACGTCACCGGCCGGTTGCTACCGGGCGGCGTGCCGGTCAGCGGCTACGAGATTCATGCCGGCGTCAGCAGCGGCCCGGCCCTGGAACAGCCAGCGGTGCAGCTCGACGATGGCCGCTTCGATGGCGCCATCAGCGCCGACGAGCAGGTGCTCGGCACCTATCTGCACGGCCTGTTCGAAGGCCCCGAGGCCTGTGCTGCGCTGCTGCGCTGGGCAGGCCTCGATGCGGTGGAAACTGTCGACTACCACGCGCTGCGCGAGCGCGACATCGAGCGCCTCGCCGACCTGGTCGAGACACATCTGGATACCGCGCGGTTACGCGCGCTCTGCGGGCTGGAAGACTGAGCATGCTGGAACTGATTCTTGGCGGCGCCCGCTCGGGCAAGAGCCGCTTTGCCGAGCGTCTGGCTGGCGATAGCGGCCTGGCGGTTACCTATATCGCCACCAGCCAGCCGCTGGACGGCGAGATGACCGAGCGCATCGCCCATCACCGTGAGCGGCGCCCGGCGCACTGGACACTGGTCGAAGAACCCCTGCAACTGGTGCGGGTGCTGCGCGAGCAGGCTGCCGCGAATCGCTGCCTGCTGGTCGACTGCCTGACCCTCTGGCTAACCAACCTGCTGATGCTGGACGACGCGGCGCGGCTCGCCGAGGAGCGTGATGCCCTGCTCGAATGTCTGGACGGGCTGCCGGGGCGGATCCTGCTGGTCAGCAACGAGACCGGCCTCGGCGTGGTGCCGCTGGGCGAGCTGACCCGTCGCTATGTGGACGAGGCCGGCTGGCTGCACCAGGCCGTGGCGGAACGGGCGCAGCGGGTGACCTTTATGGTCGCCGGGCTGCCCATGACATTGAAGAACGCACATTGAAGAACGCACATTGAAGGAAGCGCATTGATGCACGAGTGGTGGAACGAGCCATGCCACATGCTGGATGAATCCGTGCGCGCCCAGGCATTGGCGCGCCAGGACCAGTTGACCAAGCCACGTGGTGCGCTCGGCCAGCTCGAGGCCCTGGCGGTGTCGCTGGCAGCCATGCAGGGCAGCGAGCGGCCGCAGGTCGAGCGCCTGCATGTCAGCGTGTTCGCCGGCGATCACGGCGTGGTGGAAGAGGGTGTTTCGGCTTATCCGCAGTCAGTGACCGGGCAGATGCTGCGCAATTTCGTCGGCGGCGGGGCTGCACTGAGCGTGTTGTCGAAGCGCCTGGACGCGCCGCTGGAGGTGATCGACCTGGGCACGGTGGAACCGCTTGAACTGGATGGCGTGAGCCATCTGCGACTCGGCCCCGGCACGGCCAACCTGGCTCGCGAAGCGGCGATGAGTGACGAGCAAATGCGTCTGGCCCTGGCAGCCGGACGCGACAGCGCGCAGCGTGCCGCGCAAGGCTCTGCCCAGCTGTTCATCGGTGGCGAAATGGGCATCGGCAACACCACCAGCGCCAGTGCCTTGGCTGCCGTGCTGCTGCCGCGCTCGCCGTTGACCCTGGTCGGGCCGGGCGCCGGGCTCGATCTGGCCGGTGTTCGACACAAGGTTCAGGTGATCCAGGACGCGGTTCGGCTGCACGCCGAGCATTGTGTCGCGCCGCTTGAAGCCTTGCGCCGACTGGGTGGTTTCGAGATCGCGGCGCTGGCGGGTGCCTATCTGCGCTGCGCGCAGCTGGGCATCGCGGTACTGGTCGACGGCTTTATCTGCAGCGCTGCCGCGCTCTGTGCGGTGCGGCTGAATCCGGCCTGTCGGCCTTGGTTGATCTTCGCCCATCGTTCTGCCGAGCCCGGCCATCTGGCGGTGCTGGAAGCACTTGGCGCCGTGCCGCTGCTCGATCTCGGCTTGCGTCTGGGGGAAGGCAGTGGTGCGGCGCTGGCCGTGCCGCTGTTGCAGCAGGCCTGCGCGCTGCACAACGAAATGGCGACGTTCGTCGAAGCCGAAATTTCGGACCGAACTGCATGATCACGAGCATCGATCTGCTGCGCCATGGCGAGACCGAGGGGGGCGGTGGCTTTCGCGGCAGCCTCGACGATGCGCTGACTGAGCGTGGCTGGCAGCAGATGCGCGATGCGGTTGCTGGCGCCGGTCCCTGGGACGTGCTGGTCAGCTCGCCGCTGCAACGCTGTGCCGCCTTCGCGCGGGAGCTGGCCGCACAGCACGGCCTGCCGCTGCAACTGGAGCCGGACTTGCGCGAGCTGCATTTTGGCGACTGGGAAGGCCGTAGCGCCGCCGATCTGATGCAGCACAGCGCCGAGGCGCTCGGCCTGTTCTGGGCCGATCCCTATGGTTTTACGCCGCCTGGCGGTGAGCCGCTGGCGCAGTTCGAGGCGCGCGTGCTGGCTGCCATCGACTGCCTTGGGCAGCGCTTTGCCGGCCAGCGGCTGTTGGTCATCTGTCATGCCGGCGTGATGCGCCTGCTGCTGGCGCGTGCGCGCGGCTTGCCAAGGGAGCGGTTGCTGGATGTGGTTGTGGCCCACGGTGAGTTGCTGCCGCTCAACGCTTCTCCGGCGGGCGAACCGGCCGCCGTCGAGGTATAGGACCTGCCGATGCTGCCGCTATTGATCGCCCTGCAATTTCTCACCAGCCTGCCGATCCGCTTGCCGGCAATGCCGGAGCCCGAGCAGCAGGGGCGTTCATTGCTGTATTACCCGGTGGTTGGTCTGTTGCTCGGCGCGTTGCTCTGTCTGGCCGCGTTTGTGCTGGATGGGGCTGCACCGCTGTTACAGGCGGCCTTGCTCCTCACCCTCTGGGTTGCGCTGACCGGCGGCCTGCACCTCGATGGCCTGGCCGACAGCGCCGACGCCTGGCTGGGGGGCTTCGGCGACCGCGAGCGAACGCTGCAGATCATGAAGGACCCGCGCAGCGGGCCGGTCGCCGTGGTGGTCCTGGTGCTTCTGCTATTGCTCAAGTTCAGCGCGCTGTTGGCGTTGCTCCAGGCGCAACAGTACTCCGCACTGTTGCTGGCGCCGGTGCTGGGGCGGGCCGCGCTGCCAGCGCTGTTTCTCTTGACGCCGTATGTGCGGCCCAACGGACTTGGTCATGCGCTAGCAGCGAATCTGCCGCATGGCGAGGCGAGGGGCGTACTGGCGCTGGTCGCGGTGGGTTGTTTGCTGTTCGGCAGCAGCGGGCTGATCGCCCTGTCGTTGGCTGCGGTGACGTTTATGCTGGCGCGTCGCGCCATGTTGCGCCGACTCGGCGGCACCACCGGCGATACCGCCGGCGCGCTGCTGGAGCTGGTGGAGTGCACGGTATTGGTAGGGCTGGCGCTGCAGCTCTAGCGGTCGGCCAGCGGTCGACGGTCGAGCACGGGCGCATGTTGCGCCATCAGTTCGATCACCCAATCGATGAACACGCGCAGCTTGGCACTGACATGTCGATTCGGCGGGAACGCCAGGTAAAGCGGCATTTCATCGAGCCGCCAGTCTTGCAGCAGTGGCAACAGCTCGCCGTTGGCCAGGTGCGTTCTGACCATGTACTCCGGCAGCCAGATGATGCCCAGCCCAGCCAGCCCCGCAGCTAGGCAGGCGTTGCCATCGTCCACGGCAAGCGCATAGCGGCCGTGCACCTGAACCTGCTCGTCCTGTCGCTGCATGACGTACGCCGTCGGTTTGCCGGTGCGCGCCCAGAGAAAGCCGACAACGCGGTGGTGGCTGTTTTCCAGCTCGCTTGGATGTGCCGGCACGCCGGCGCGTTCGAGGTAGCCGGGTGCCGCATAGACGCCCAGGCGCAGGTCGCCGACGTGGCGGGCGATCAGTGACTGGTCGGTGATTTCGCCACCGCGTACCACGCAGTCCACATACTCCCCGATCAGATCCACCCGCCGATCACTGACGCCCATGTCCAGCTGGATGTCCGGATACTTCGTATAAAAGGCCGGCAATGCCGGAATCAGGATCATCCGCGCCAGTGGGCTGGGGACGTCCACGCGCAAGCGCCCTCGGGGCACTGCCGCGGCGGCGGACAGGCTGGTTTCGGCGTCGTCCAGATCGGCCAGCAGCCGCAGGGCGCGCTCGTAATAGGCGGCACCGTCGGCGGTCACGTTGACCCGGCGCGTGGTGCGGTTGAGCAGCCTGACGCGAAGCCGCGCCTCGAGTTGCTGGACCTGCTGGGTGACGCTGGTCTTGCTGATGCGCAGGGTCTCGGCGGCCTTGGTGAAGCTGCCGGTCTCCACCACGCGAACGAAGGCCTGCATCGCATCGAAACGGTCCATCTGAACTCCCGCGGATTGTTTGGATTATGCAAATAGTGTTGAGCGACCTGGCGCGTTTATCCAGCGCTTTGCGACTTCTACAGTGAGGCCTTCATTCATCGGGTCGCTCCGACCCTTGCTGGAGGTTGCACATGACACCGCGTGACGTTGTTTTTCCGCCTGGCCGCCAGGCGCTCTACGAGCGCAATCGCTATTCCCCGGCCATCCGTGCCAATGGCTTGCTGTTCGTCTCCGGCCAGGTCGGCAGCCGTGAGGACGGCTCACCCGAACCGGAGCTGGAGGCACAGGTGCGGCGCGCCTTCGATAACCTGAACGCGATTCTCGGGGCTGCAGGCTGCACCTTCGACGACGTCATCGACGTCACTGTGTTCATGGTCGATCCGCAGGCGATCTTCGAGCGGGTCTGGAGCGTCGTGCCCGAATACTGGGGCGCTGCGCCGCATCCGACGCTGACCGCGGTCGGGGTTACCTGGCTTTACGGCTTCCAGTTCGAGATCAAGGTCATTGCCAAGCTGCCGGAACCGACCGAGGCTTGACTCGCCTCAGCCCAGCAGCGCCACCGTCTTGATCTGCGCCCAAAGCGCCTGACCGGGCGTAATGGCCAGCTGATCGGCCGAGCGCCGGGTGATGCGTGCCAGCAGCGGCGTGCCACCGGCATCGAGGCGGACCAGCACATGCGCCGGCGTATCGGCCGCGACCATGGCCTCGACCCGCGCCGGCAGGAGATTGGTGATGCTGCTGCCTTCGGCGCGCTGCAGCGCCAGGCTCACGTCCCGCGCGTGCACACGAAAGCGCAGGCGTTGGCCCAGGGCTTCCGGTCGTTGCGAGACCAGCACTTCACCGCCGGGAAAGCTCAGTTGGGTCAGGTGATACCTGGTGTCGTGCCCGGCAATCTCGCCTTCGATCACCACACCGGCGTCATCACTGAAGGCGGTTGGCAGGTCCAGCCGTGCCAGCGTCTCGCGCAACTCGCCCTGAGCGATGGCCCGTCCCTGTTCCAGCAGCACCACGTGGTCGGCCAGCCGCGCAACTTCGTCCGGCGAGTGGCTGACGTAGAGCACGGGGATATCCAGCTCGTCATGCAGGCGTTCCAGATAAGGCAGGATCTCACTCTTGCGCTTGAGGTCGAGCGCGGCCAGCGGTTCGTCCATCAGCAGCAGGCGCGGGCTGGTCAGCAGCGCGCGGGCGATACCGACACGCTGGCGCTCGCCGCCGGAAAGCCGATCCGGCATGCGCTCGAGCAGGTGATCGATGCCCAGCAGTTCCACCGCATGATCCAAGACAACACGGCGCTCCGCTGCCGCCACGCGGCGCATGCCGAATTCCAGATTGCGTCGCACCGACAGGTGCGTGAACAGATTGGCCTCCTGAAACACATAACCGATTGAGCGGCGATGCGGTGGCACGAACAGGTTCTGCGCGTTGTTCTGCCAACGCTCGCCATTGACGGTCAGCTGGCCCAGGCCTGAGCGCTCCAGGCCCGCCACGCAGCGCAGCAGGGTGGTCTTGCCCGAGCCGGAGTGACCGAACAGCGCGGTCACCCCGCGGCCGGGCAACTGCAGATCGACATCCAGGCTGAAGTCGGCATAGTCGAGGCGAAAACGTGCCTGGATTCCGCTGTGGGTTGTAGCGTCGTTCATCCGCGCCACCCTTGCTTCAGCCGGCTGCCATACAGCACCAGCAACACCAGGAAGGAGAACAGCAGCATGCCGCCGGCCAGCCAGTGCGCTTGTGCGTACTCCATGGCCTCGACATGGTCGTAGATTTGCACTGACACCACGCGGGTCTGCCCCGGAATGTTGCCGCCGATCATCAGCACCACGCCGAACTCGCCGACGGTATGCGCGAAACCGAGGATGCTGGCGGTGATGAAACCGGGACGGGCGAGTGGCAGCACCACACTGAAGAAGGTGTCCCAGGGGCCGGCGCGTAGTGTGGCGGCGGCTTCCAGGGGCCGCTCGCCAATGGCTTCGAACGCATTCTGCAAGGGCTGCACCACGAACGGCAGCGAGTAGAACACCGAGCCGACCACCAATCCGGCAAAGGTGAACGGCAGGGTGCCGAGCCCAAGACTCTGGGTGAACTGGCCGATGAAACCGTTGGGGCCCATGGCCACCAGCAGGTAGAAGCCGAGCACCGTCGGCGGCAGCACCAGCGGCAGCGCGACCACGGCCCCAATCGGGCCCTTCATGCGCGAGGTGGTGCGCGCCAGCCACCAGGCGATGGGTGTGCCGATCAGCAGCAGGACCAGCGTGGTCACGCTGGCGAGTTTGAAGGTCAGCCAGATTGCTGCCAGGGCCACGCTGTCCAGCGGCATGCTGCTACTCCAGCCCGTAGCCATAGGACTGGATCAGCGCGCGGATCTGCGGCTGCGCCAGGTAATCCAGCAGCGCTTTGGCTGCAGGGTTGTCTTGCCCTTTGGTCAGCAGCACGGCTTCCTGGCGGATGGCCGGGTGGATGTCGGTGGGCACAACCCAGCCCGAGCCGGTAGCGATCCGGCCATCCTTCGCCACTTGGGACAGCGCGATGAAGCCCAGCTGCGCATTGCCGCTGGCGACGAACTGGTGGGTCTGCGCGATATTTTCGCCCTGCACCAGGCGGCCGCTCAGGGTGTCGTTGAGCCCGAGATGTTCCAGTGTGGCCAGGGCGGCAGCACCATAGGGCGCAGTTTTCGGGTTGGCCATGGCGAGGTGGCGGAAATCGCCCTTGCGCAGCAGGTCAGGGCCGTCCTGCACCAAGCCCGCAGTCGGCGACCACAACACCAGGCGGCCAACGGCATAGGTGAAGCGGCTACCGGGTATAGCCGCGCCTTCCTGCTCGAGCCGCCCTGGCGTGGTGTCATCCGCTGACAGCAGGACCTCGAACGGTGCGCCATTGCGAATCTGCGCATAGAACTTGCCGGTAGCGCCGAAGGCAAGTCTGGCCTGGTGGCCGGTGTCACGCTCGAAGCGGCCGGCGATTTCCCGCATCGGTGCCGTGAAGTTGGAAGCGACCGCCACCTGCACCTGTGCTGCGAGGGCATTGCCGAACGGCAGCAGGAGGAGAGTCAGTGCGTAGCGGAGTGCTCGAGATGGATGCATGCGGCCTCGTTCGGTGAAGAGCGGCTGGGGCACATCATATTGCAGTTTGGCCGAGCTGTGATTGACCGGACGCGCTTCGGCCTGCGCGGGCATTGTCGCGGGCACGGCGGCGGAGTAGCGTTGTGAGCCCGCGACCGGAGAACTGGCCATGAATATCACTCGTCCCCTGGCGGCACTGTCGCTGGTCTTTGCCAGCGCCTCGGTGATTGCCGCCGAATGCCCGGCACTGCTGCAGCACGAGTTGCCCAAGCTGCGCTCCAAGGAAACCGTCGATCTGTGCAGCCAGTTCCAGGGCAAGGCCCTGGTGGTGGTCAATACCGCCAGCCATTGCGGCTTTACCGGGCAGTTCAAGGGACTCGAAGCGCTCTATCAACGCTACAAGGACGACGGCCTGGAGGTGCTCGGCGTGCCCTCGGATGACTTCTTCCAGGAGGCCGATGACGAGGCCGAGACGGCCGAGGTCTGCTACGTGAATTACGGTGTAACCTTCACCATGACCCAGACGCAGCCAGTACGAGGTGGCGATGCGACGCCGTTGTTTCGCCAGCTGGCAGAGCAGGCCGGAACAGCGCCGCGCTGGAACTTTTACAAGTACGTGGTCGATAGGGAAGGGCGCGTCGTCGCGCATTTTTCCAGCAAGGTGAAGCCGGATGACCCGCGGGTTATCGCTGCGGTGGAAAAAGCGCTGGCAAGGTAGAAAAGAAAAAGCCCCGGAGAACCGGGGCTTTTTTGTGTCGCTTACATCAGAAGCGGTAGCTGAGCGCAGCGCCGAAACCGTGGGCGCTGTTTTCGTAGTCCGCGCTGTAAACACCCTTGGTCGGGTGTTCGCGACGCACCTTGGTGTCTTCTTCCCAAAGGTAGGAGTAAGCCAGATCGACGGTGATGTCGTCGGTCGGGTTCCAGCCCAAACCGAAGCTTACCGCGGTACGGTCTCCGGTCGGAATGCGCGGCGAACGATCAACATTGTTGGTAGGGCTCTGGTCGAACGCCAGCCCAGTACGCAGGGTCCATTCGCGGTTCAGCTTGTACGCGGCGCCGAGCGCATAGGACCAGGTGTCATGCCACTCTTGGTCTTCGATGATAGGAGAGAGGCTGCCTTGTAGCGGCCCCGGGATACCGTCATTTTCGATGATGATGGCCTCGAAACGGCTCCAGCGAGTCCACATGGCGCCTGCATAAAGCGTCCACTGATCATTGAGTTCGTGCGTCAAGGAGACGTCCACAGACTCCGGGGTATCCAAGTCAAGAGAGGCGTCGTACTTGCCGGTAGCACCTGCAAATCCGGCTCCGGATAGCTTGGTATCACCTTCAAGGGTGTATTTGACTTTCGAGTGATAGGTGATTCCGGCGCGTGTCTGCGGGGAAAACTCGTAGAGCAGGCCCGCGTTGAAGCCGAGCGCGGTGTCGTCGCCTTTCACTTTGACGCGGCCGTCGCCTACGCCTGGCGAGGCTCGGTTAAGCGCTGCGCTCTCCAGTTGGCCGTCGATGCGGTTGATCGTTGGGCCAAAGCCAATCGATAGCTGCTCATTGAAGCGATAGCTGACTGTTGGTTGTACGGTAATCACCCGCACTTCGCTGTAGTCGCCGTGATAGCGGCCTTGGAAGCCGTTTTCGTAGTCAGTGATCATGCCGAACGGTACATAAAGGCCGACACCGACGGCCCACTTTTCATCGATTGGTTTGACGTAGTAACCCATCGGCACGGCAGTAACCGGGACCATATCGCCGTCGTTGCTGCCATTCAGCGGCAGGCGCGCACCGCCGAGAGCGTCTATTTGCGGAGTCGCAGCGGAAGCGTTCTTGATCTTCGTCTTCGCATGAATCGCCGCCATACCGAAGCTGACTTCCTCACGCTTCAGGCGGGACATGCCGGCAGGGTTGCCGAACAGGGTGGTGGCGTCGTCGGCGGAAGAGGAGCGACCTGCGAAGGAGGTGCCCATGCCGCTGATGCTTTGTTCGTTGAGGGCAAAACCGGCGGCCATGGCCTGGGTGGACAGGGCGCCTACGGCTACCGCGAGCGCGGTCTTCAACCATGTTGTTTTCATTGTTCTACTACTCCGGGATGAAAGCGGGTCGGAACCTAGCAACTTTCTCCGACAGGTAGCAAGACAATGAATTGCAATTTTTCGTAAAGATGACGACTAACGGTCGTGAAAACAAATGTAACTTCGGTGAAAACCCCTTGGACGTATTCTGACTGGCGAGCCACGCTGCGCGCTGGGCGCAGCGGCTTGTCTCGGCATCATGCCCGCGGCCGGCTTGGGTCGGTGATCCACTCGCTCCATGAGCCCGGATACAGCTTGGCCAGTGGGTAACCCGCGAGACAGAGCGCGAACAGGTTGTGACAGGCGGTGACACCGGAGCCGCAATAGGCCACTGCAACTTGCGGTGACTTGCCGTCTAGCAGCTGATCGAATCGGCCGCGTAGCTGCTCGGCATCGAGAAAGCGACCATCACTGCCCAGGTTTTCGCTGAAGGGCACGCAAACGGCACCGGGAATATGCCCGCCGATCGGGTCTATGGGCTCGACCTCGCCGAGGAAACGCGGCAGGGCGCGTGCGTCGAGCAGTGCCAGCTCGGGGCTATGCAGGCGTTCTTGCAGTCGCGCTGCATTGACGACCATGCTGTCGTCTGCGTTGCCGTCGAAATGGCCCGGCTGCACCGCGGGCGTGGTGCTTTCCATGGGCAACCCCGCTTCTCGCCAAGCGTTTACGCCCCCGTCCAGCAGGTAGACGCCCTCACGCTTGCCCAGCCACAGCAACAGCCACCACGCCCGAGCGGCAAACGCGCCGGGGCCGTCGTCATAGAGCACCACTTCGCTGCCGCCATTGAGGCCCCATTGGCGCAGGCGAGTCAGCAACTGCTCAGGATCCGGCAGTGGGTGGCGCCCGGTGGTGCCGGGGATCACCGGGCCGGACAGGTCTTTTTCCAGATCGGCGAACTGCGCGCCGGGAATATGCGCCTTCCTGTAACTACGCTCGCCATAGGCCGGATCTTCCAGGGCGAACCGGCAATCCAGAATCAGCAGGTCGGGGGTGTGCAGGCGCTGGGCAAGCTCAGCGGCGGTAATGAGTTGGGCCAGTGGCATCGGTGCGGTTCCACGCGGATTGATCGGTCAACACTACCAGCGCGCGTGGCGGTCATGAATGCCCCGGCCGCTCGGATGCTCGATATATACTGCGCGCCTCGTTCGGCCGTGCGCCGGTCGTCAGCCGAAAAGGAGGGCCGTGTGGCCATCGAAACTCAATGGGTTCTGGATGATGAACATCTGACCCGCCTGTGCGCCGAATGGCGCCAGCTGCCCTATGTGGCAGTGGATACCGAATTCATGAGGGTCGATACCTTCTACCCCATCGCCGGGCTGATACAGGTCGGTGACGGGCGGCGTGCCTATCTGATCGACCCGCTGAGCGTACGTGACTGGTCCGCGTTTGCCGCGTTGCTGCAAGACCCGGCGGTGGTGAAAGTGCTGCACGCCTGCAGCGAAGACCTCGAAGTACTGCTGCGTCTGACCGGTAGCCTGCCGCAGCCGCTGTTCGACACCCAGCTGGCGGCCGGTTACCTGAATATCGGTTTTTCCATGGGCTACTCGCGGCTGGTCCAGGCGGTACTCGGCATCGAGTTGCCCAAGGGCGAAACGCGCTCGGACTGGTTGCAGCGGCCTCTGAGCCACATGCAGGTGCAATATGCCGCCGAGGATGCCCAGCATCTGGCCGAATTGTACGAAGCACTGCTGCCGAAGCTGTCCGAGGACAAGCGTGCCTGGGTACTGGAGGATGGTGCCGAGCTGGTGGCCAACCTGCAGCGCGAATCCGATCCCGATGAAGCCTACCGTGATGTGAAGCAGGCCTGGCGGCTCAAGCCGCAGCAGCTCGCCGTGCTCAAGGTGCTGACGGCCTGGCGCGAGCGTCAGGCCCGTGCGCGCAACCAACCGCGCAATCGCGTGCTGCGCGAAGCCAGTCTCTGGCCGCTGGCGCGCACCCAGCCGCGCGATCTGGTGACGCTGGCCCGGATCGAGGACATGCATCCGCGTACCGTGCGCCAGGATGGTGAATTGCTGCTGGAGATGATCCGTGAGGCCGCGGCGACGCCCGAACAGGATTGGCCGGCACCGCTACCGGAACCATTGCCCCTGGAGGTGTCGTCCGTGCTGAAAAAGCTGCGCGCGGTCGGCCAGCGCGAAGCGCAGGCGCTGGATATCGCACCGGAGCTGATGTTGCGCAAGAAAACGCTCGAGGCGCTGCTCAAGAGCGGCTACCCCGATGGACCCTATGAACTGCCCGAATCGCTGCGCGGCTGGCGCCGTGAGCGGATGGGGCAAGCCCTGCTCGATGCTCTGGAAAAACGACCATGAAAGTCATCTGTTCCATCTACAAAAGCCCACGCAAGGACGGAATGTACCTTTACGTCGAAAAGCGCGATGCGCTCAAGCGTGTCCCCGAAGGTCTGATCGCGGCGTTCGGGCCGCCGCAGCTGGCCTTCGAAATGGTGCTGACGCCCGAGCGCCAGCTGGCACGCGAAGACATCACCAAGGTGCTCGCCAATCTCCAGGCACAGGGTTATCACCTGCAGATGCCGCCCGCCGAGGATGATTACATCGAGCATCTGCCCGAAGAGCTGCTGCGCATGAACGATCCGATGTAAATACCTGCTCGATCCTGACGCTGGACAAGATGCGTCGGCCGGATCGGAACTACGCTCTTCTGACCGTACATGCATAAGGAGACGACGATGAAAACGCGTTCTTTGGTGATCGGTTCGGTAATGGCGGCTCTGGCGATGTCGGCCGGCGCGCAGACGCCCTCCAGCGATAACGAAGCATGGCAGCAGCATTGGCAGAAGATGCAGGAGTACCGGCAGGCCTGGCAGTCTGCGAAGACCCCGCAGGAGCGACAGAAACTTCGCGAAGAGCATTGGCAGAGCATGCAGTCCGGTATGGGTGGCATGGCCGGGTGCCCGATGGGCGGGCCCGGCGGCGGAATGGGCAAGCAGGGTGGCAAACCGATGCAGGGCGCCATGGGTGGCGGCATGATGGGCGCGCCGTCCAAGGAGATGCTCGACATGCGTATCCAGCACATGGAGCAGATGCTCGAGCAGATGCGTAGTCACCGGCAGATGCTCGACAAGCAGTAGCGCTCGATGTAGCCGCCGGCTCCTACCGGCGGCATCCGCCTGGCGGCTCTTGGCCGGATATCTGACAGTGGCTAGACTTGCCGGTTTTTACCGGTAGTGACAGTCATGGCGGCCAAGGTCGAACCCTTCTGGATGCGCAAAACCCTTGCCGAACTCGATGCGGCGGAATGGGAGTCGCTGTGCGACGGATGCGGCCTCTGCTGCCTGCAGAAGCTCGAGGACGAGGAAGACGGCGCCGTTTACTACACACGTATCGCCTGCAAGCTGCTCGACCTGAAGACCTGTCGCTGCAGCGATTATCCCAACCGGCGCGCCAGTGTGCCGGACTGCATACAGCTGAACGCTTCCGATGCTGCTCAGTTCAAATGGCTACCGCCCACCTGCGCCTACCGCCTGGTGGCCGAGCGCAAGGACCTGCCGCTCTGGCATCACCTGGTCTGTGGCGACCCTGAAGCGGTGCACGTCGAGCGGATTTCCCAGTCGGGCCGGATGCTCGCCGAAGGCAGCGTTGCCGAGGAGCACTGGGAAGACCACCTGATTTTCCGTGCCGGTTGAATCTAAGCCTCGTTTGCATCGTCTCAAGATCAGCACACCCCGCGCGTTTCCGATGGAGTTCTCTTCGATGCTTGTTCGACTGCTGTCGCTGTTCGCTCTTGTTCTTTTCGTCAGCGCCGAGGCCCACGCGGCCAAGCGGGTCGACCTGGACTATCACGTGCGTTTTCTGCCCGACGAGGATCAGGCCGAGGTGCAACTGATCCTGGAGAAAGGCGAAGCGGTTCGTAGCCTGGAGTTCAATCTGGGCGATGACGGCTACTACAGCGATTTCGTAGCGGATGGCGAGTGGTTGCAGGCGTCGCCGGAGCGTGGTGCCTGGCGACCCGCCGAAGGCAAGGCGCGTCTCAGCTACCGCGTGCGTATCAGCCATCCGCGCGACAACGGACGCTACGACGCACGGATGACCAGTGATTGGGCGCTGTTCCGTGGCGATGATCTGGTGCCGCCGGCCCGGCTCGATCAGGTCGACGGTGTGAAACTGGTTTCGCGCATCACCTTCGAGCTGCCCGAGGGTTGGAAGAGCATCGAAACCGGCTGGCCGCGTGTCGGCAAGAATCGCTTCCGCGTGGATAACCGTGAGCGGCTGTTCGACCGGCCGACCGGTTGGATGCTCGCCGGCAAGCTCGGTACCCGTCGCGCCAAGCTCGGCGAAACGGACGTCACCATCGCGGCGCCGGTTGGCGAGGGCGTCCGGCGGATGGATATTCTGACGATGCTGACCTTCGTCTGGCCGCAGGTACAGAATGTATTTCCCCGCGACCCGGCGAAGCTGCTCATCGTCGGTGCCGGCGACCCCATGTGGCGTGGCGGGTTGTCCGGTCCGAACTCCCTGTACATGCACGCCGACCGGCCGATTGTCAGCGAGAACGGTACAAGCTCGCTGGTGCATGAGCTTGTTCACGTCTTTAGCCGCATCAAGGACAGCGACCGCAGTGACTGGATCACTGAGGGGCTGGCCGAGTACTACGCCATTGAGCTGGTGCGTCGCGCCGGTGGCATGAGCGAAGACCGCTACCAGGCGTTACGTGAGCATCTGACCAAGTGGAGTCGCAAGGTCGACAGCTTGCGCACCGAGCGCTCGACAGGGCCGACCACCGCCCGTGCCGTGCTGCTGTTGCAGGAGCTGGACAAGGAGATCCGTCAGCGCAGCAAGGGCCGCCATTCGCTCGACGACGTCAGTCGTGGCTTGATGCGCATGGATACGGTCAGCACCGACGCCTTCATCGAAATGACTGAGACGCTGCTGGGTGGTGGCTCGAAGGTGCTCGATACGCGCCTGCTGCGCTGACGGCGGCCGCGGTAGCGTCGTTGGCCTTGTCCTGAGCCCGAGGAGATCTCATGTCCGTGATTGATCTACGAAGCGACACCGTTACCCAGCCCAGCGCAGCAATGCGCGAAGCGATGCTTGCCGCCGAAACCGGTGACGATGTCTATGGCGAAGATCCAACGGTCATTCTGCTCGAACGGCGCCTCGCAGCCGACCTGGGCTTTTCTGCGGGGATGTTCGTGCCGTCCGGCACCATGAGCAATCTGCTGGCGCTGATGGCGCACTGCGAGCGTGGCGATGAATACATCGTCGGGCAGCAGGCCCATACCTACAAATACGAGGGCGGCGGAGCGGCCGTGCTCGGCTCGATCCAGCCCCAGCCGATCGAAATGGAAGCCGACGGAACGCTGGATCTGGCGCGTGTCGAGGCCGCGATCAAGCCGGACAATTTCCACTTCGCCCGCAGTCGCCTGCTCGTGCTGGAAAACACCATGCATGGCAAGGTTCTGCCGCTGGACTACTTGGCCGCGGCTCGCGACTTCAGCCATCGTCACGGGCTGGCGCTGCACCTCGATGGCGCGCGGCTGTACAACGCTGCGGTGAAGCTCGGCTGCGATGCGTGCGAGATCACCCGGCATTTCGATACGGTGTCGGTCTGCCTGTCCAAGGGCCTCGGCGCGCCAGTCGGCTCGGTGCTGTGCGGCAGCGAGGCGTTCATCGCCAAGGCCCGGCGTCTGCGCAAGATGGTCGGCGGCGGCATGCGCCAGGCCGGCATTCTCGCCGCCGCCGGCTTGTACGCGCTGGAGCACAACATCGGGCGATTGGCCGATGACCATCGTCGTGCACTACAGCTCGGCGATGAGTTGGCAGCCCTCGGCTTCGCTGTGGAGCCGGTGCAGACCAACATGATCTATGTCGAGATGGGGGAAAAGGCAGCGGCGCTGACGGCCTTCTGCGCGCAGCGTGACATTCGCCTGACGTCTGCGACTCGGCTGCGGCTGGTTACCCATATGGACCTGCATGACGAGCATCTTCCGGTAGTGGTGAATGCATTCACCGAATTTGCCGAAAACATGGGCCGTTGCTGACGTCGAATTGCTTGATTCAATCGCCTTTATCCCCTATACCCGGCGCGCAGGCCCGATATAATGCGGCCCTTTGCCGGCTATCCGTTGGGTAGTTGCGAACCGGCTTTCGGTGGTCCCGCCTCGCCGTGTCGTTTTGCAGCCGTTCGGCCGCAGTCCTCTGGAAGAAATCTATGAAAAGCGCAGAAATCCGTGAAGCCTTCCTCCGCTTCTTCGAAGAGAAGGGCCACACACGCGTGGCCTCAAGTTCGCTGATTCCGGCGAACGACCCGACCCTGTTGTTCACCAACGCCGGCATGAACCAGTTCAAGGACTGCTTCCTCGGCCTGGAAAAGCGCGCCTACACCCGCGCCACCACCAGCCAGAAGTGCGTGCGGGCGGGCGGCAAGCACAATGACCTGGAGAACGTCGGCTACACCGCGCGTCACCACACCTTCTTCGAGATGCTCGGCAACTTCAGCTTCGGCGACTATTTCAAGCGCGACGCCATCACTTACGCCTGGGAGTTCCTCACGTCCGAGAAGTGGCTGAACCTGCCCAAGGAGAAGCTCTGGGTCACCGTCTATGCCAGCGACGATGAGGCCTACGACATCTGGACCAAGGAAGTCGGCGTGCCGGCCGAGCGCATGGTGCGAATCGGTGACAACAAGGGCGCCCCTTACGCGTCGGACAACTTCTGGGCGATGGGCGACACCGGCCCATGCGGACCCTGCACCGAGATTTTCTTCGACCATGGCGAGCACATCTGGGGCGGCCCGCCCGGCTCGCCGGAGGAAGATGGCGATCGCTATATCGAGATATGGAACAACGTCTTCATGCAGTTCAACCGCACGGCCGATGGCGTCATGCATCCGCTGCCGGCGCCGAGTGTCGACACCGGGATGGGCCTCGAGCGCATCAGTGCGGTCCTGCAGCACGTCAACTCGAACTATGAAATCGACCTGTTCCAGAGCCTACTCAACGCAGCGGCGGATGCCATCGGCTGCGCCAACGAAGGTCAGGCTTCACTGAAGGTCGTCGCCGACCATATCCGCTCCTGCGGCTTCCTCATCGCCGACGGCGTGACCCCGTCCAACGAAGGCCGCGGTTACGTCCTGCGCCGCATCGTTCGCCGTGCCTGCCGTCACGGCAACAAGCTGGGCGCCAAAGGCAGCTTCTTCCACCGTATCGTCGCCGCACTCGTTGCGGAAATGGGCGATGCGTTCCCTGAGCTCAAGCAGCAGCAGGCGCATATCGAGCGTGTGCTGAAGAACGAGGAAGAACAGTTCGCCAAGACCCTGGAGCAGGGCCTGAAAATCCTCGAGCAGGATCTGGCTGGCCTGACCGGCAGCGTCATACCCGGCGATGTGGTGTTCAAGCTGTACGACACCTACGGCTTCCCGGTCGACCTGACCGGCGACATCGCCCGCGAGCGCGATCTGACCCTCGACGAAGAAGGCTTCGAGCGTGAAATGCAGGCCCAGCGCGAGCGTGCGCGTTCGGCCAGCGCATTCGGCATGGACTACAACAGCTTGGTAAAAGTGGAAGGCGAAACGCGCTTCCTCGGTTACCAGGGCACATCCGGTGCCGGTAAGGTGCTTGCGCTGTTCAAGGAAGGCATGGTGGTCGACAGCCTGAGCGCTGGCGAGGAAGGCGTCGTGGTGCTCGATCAGACGCCGTTCTATGCAGAGTCCGGCGGCCAGATTGGTGACTGTGGCTATCTGGCGGCAGAGGGCTTGCGCTTCGATGTCCGCGATACCAGCAAGGCCGGCAGCGCCTTCCTGCATCACGGCATCGTCGACGGCGGCACGCTACGCGTAGGTGCGGATGTCGAGGCGACTGTCGACGCATCTGTGCGCCAGGCGACTGCGCTCAACCATTCGGCAACCCACCTGCTGCATGCCGCGCTGCGCGAAATTCTCGGTGAACACGTCAGCCAGAAGGGCTCGCTGGTGGACAGTCAGCGCCTGCGCTTCGACTTCAGCCACTTCGAGGCGATCAAGCCAGAGCAGCTGCGCGCGCTGGAGGATCGGGTCAACGCCGAGATTCGTCGCAACTCCGCGGTGGAGATCGAGGAAACCGATATCGATACCGCCAAGGCCAAGGGCGCGATGGCGTTGTTCGGTGAAAAGTACGGTGACTCCGTGCGGGTGCTGACCATGGGCGGTGGCTTCTCGGTCGAGTTGTGCGGCGGTACTCACGTAAACCGCACTGGCGACATCGGGCTGTTCAAGATCACCAGCGAAGGCGGCGTGGCGGCTGGTGTTCGGCGGATCGAGGCGGTCACTGGCGCACCTGCATTGGCCTACCTCAACGCAGCCGAGGAACAGCTGAAAGAGGCGGCGAACCTGGTCAAGGGCAGCCGTGAAAATCTGCTCGACAAGCTCGGTGGCATTCTTGAGCGCAACCGTCAGCTGGAGAAGGAACTCGAGCAGCTCAAGGCGAAGGCGGCCAGCGCAGCAGGCAACGACCTGGCGACCTCCGCCCTGGACGTGAAGGGCGTGCGCGTGCTTGCTGCGCGCCAGGACGGGCTGGACGGCAAGGCGTTGCTGGCGCTGGTCGACCAGCTGAAGAACAAGCTGGGCAGTGCGGTCATTCTTCTGGGCGGTGTTCATGACGACAAGGTGGTGCTGGTCGCGGGTGTAACCCAGGACCTGACCGCTCGTTTGAAGGCCGGCGACCTGATGAAGCAGGCCGCTGCCGCGGTTGGCGGCAAGGGCGGTGGTCGTCCGGATATGGCGCAAGGCGGCGGTAGCGAGCCGGCCAAGCTGGATGATGCGCTGGCACTGGCGGTGCCATTTACCGAGCAGGGGCTTTGATTCAGTTACCGTGCTGCGTCCCGCCGGCACCCGTCGAGCGGGTCTGGTTGAGTCGGTGCTTGGCAGGTTTCGGGGTTGTTTGATTAATGATCGCCCTTCAGGGGCTCTAGGCGGCTAACAATGGCTTTGATCGTACAGAAGTTTGGAGGCACCTCGGTCGGCACTGTCGAGCGGATCGAGCAGGTGGCCGAGAAGGTCAAGAAGTTCCGCGACGGTGGAGACGATATCGTCGTGGTTGTCTCGGCAATGAGTGGCGAAACTAACCGCCTGATCGATCTCGCCAAGCAGATCAGTGATCAGCCGGTCGCCCGAGAGTTGGATGTGATGGTTTCCACCGGTGAGCAGGTGACCATTGCGCTGTTGGCGATGGCGCTTATCAAGCGCGGCGTACCGGCGGTGTCCTACACTGGCAATCAGGTTCGTATCCTCACCGACAGCGCCCATACCAAGGCGCGCATCCTGCAGATCGATGGCCAGCGGATCCAGCGCGACATCAAGGCTGGGCGCGTTGTTGTGGTGGCTGGCTTCCAGGGCGTGGACGAGAAGGGCAATATCACTACCTTGGGTCGTGGCGGCTCGGATACCACAGGTGTGGCGCTGGCCGCTGCGCTGAAGGCCGACGAATGCCAGATCTATACCGATGTGGATGGCGTCTATACCACCGATCCTCGGGTCGTGGCCAAGGCTCAGCGACTGGACAAGATTACCTTCGAGGAGATGCTGGAAATGGCCAGCCTCGGCTCCAAGGTGCTACAGATTCGGGCGGTTGAGTTCGCCGGTAAGTACAGCGTCCCGCTGCGCGTACTGCACAGTTTTCAGGAGGGTCCGGGTACCCTCATTACCCTTGATGAAGAGGAATCCATGGAACAGCCCATCATTTCCGGCATCGCCTTCAACCGCGACGAGGCCAAGCTGACCATCCGTGGGGTCCCGGATACGCCCGGTGTGGCGTTCAAGATCCTCGGGCCGATCAGCGCCGCGAACGTTGAAGTGGATATGATCGTGCAGAACGTCGCGCACGATAACACCACCGACTTCACGTTCACTGTGCATCGCAACGACTACAACAATGCGTTGCAGGTATTGCAGGGCATTGCATCCGAGATGGGCGCTCGTGAGGTCATCGGCGATACGGATATCGCCAAGGTGTCCATCGTCGGCGTAGGCATGCGTTCGCATGCCGGCGTAGCCAGCCGCATGTTCGAGGCCCTGGCCAAGGAAAATATCAACATCCAGATGATTTCGACGTCGGAAATCAAAGTGTCGGTAGTGATCGAGGAGAAGTACCTCGAGCTTGCCGTGCGTGCTTTGCATACTGCGTTCGAACTTGATGCGCCCGCCGGCAATACTGCGGAATGATTCGCAGAAGGCGCGCTAGTCCGCGCCTTCTGTCGTATTGGGTCATGCGAAAAGGAACTTTAGGCTCCTGCGCGCGGGTCAATACCTGTTGAAAGGCTCTAGCTTCATGTTTTACGGACATTTTCCGTATTTATCTTTGCAGACTGTTTACTGAACTGAATCCGTTTAAGGAGAAAGGAATGCTGATTCTGACTCGCCGGGTTGGAGAAACCCTGATGGTGGGTGACGATGTGACTGTCACCGTGTTGGGTGTGAAAGGAAACCAAGTACGTATCGGCGTCAATGCGCCCAAGGAGGTGGCGGTGCATCGCGAGGAGATTTACCAACGGATCCAGAAAGAGAAGGATCAGGAACCAAGCCACTAATTTTTCTGTAATTTTCGGCTTTGCAAACGGGGCAAAGATGGGTATTATGCGCCCCGTGTTGCGGAGAGGTGGCCGAGTGGCCGAAGGCGCTCCCCTGCTAAGGGAGTACACCTCAAAAGGGTGTCGGGGGTTCGAATCCCCCCTTCTCCGCCATTTTGCATTCTAGGGTTCAGGGTTCTCGCGGCAGCCTGCTTTCATACAAGAAAGCGCCACGGCAAAGTGCTTGACCGTCAATGTTTACTCCCTATAATGCGCACGCTCAGCGCACTCATAGCTCAGCTGGATAGAGTACTCGGCTACGAACCGAGCGGTCGGAGGTTCGAATCCTCCTGAGTGCGCCACACTTCGAATGATCGGCAGAAATGCGGATCACTCAAGCCACCAGCGGTGATCTGGTCTAACAAGCACTTACGCACTCATAGCTCAGCTGGATAGAGTACTCGGCTACGAACCGAGCGGTCGGAGGTTCGAATCCTCCTGAGTGCGCCAACCAAGAGAAGGGCCTGCAGCGATGCAGGCCCTTTTTCGTTTTCGAGCGTTAGCGTCTACCAAGAACGCAGCCGAACTCGTCGAAGCTGACGGTGCGTACCTGGCCGCTGCTGCTGCGAAAGCGCAGGCGTTCCCGCCCGTTGCTACTTGTGATGCTCTCCGGTCGTCCGAATGCGCTTTCGACGTCACTGCGAGTCATGCCGGTGCGGACCTGTTTGTTGATGATTGCGCTGCGCCGTTCGCTGCCGGTTACTCTGTTGCCGCAACCGTCATCTCGCTCGGCGACTATCGCCAGGCTTTCGCCTTCAACGCCGGCGGGGCTTTTCCTGGTCTTGAGGGTCGCCATTGGCACGGCTTTCCCTGAGCTGGGTGTTGGATTGGTTGCACGCTGCCGTTGCTGTCTTTGGTTTTCCGGGCAACCTTGCTGGCTGAAGGTGACATGCCCGGATTGGTCGATGCAGCGAAATACGCTTGCTGAAAATGCGGGGGTGGATAGCAATAGCAGGCTCACACCTATGGACAGTGCTCTCATTCTCGTCCTCCATGACTGAACAACTGTCCATTCAGGCTACTCAATAAAAGCTGCTCGTACATTCGTGTCTCTTCGCAGCGTGAAGGCGTCGACAGAATGTCGGCTTCTCCGTCGCAAGCTTTTCTGCATCTTTGACGCAGCAATTGTGATGGCCGTGTTTGAGCGCGTCGGGCCGCTGATTGCGATGTTATGATGCCCGCATCTGCCCCTCAGGGTTTGTGGAACAACCTTTCTTTATGGACTTACCCAGTAGTCGTTCACGTTTCCAATTTGCCAATCACGTACTGATTGATTGATTTTCCCTGGCGTGCTCCCGGCCAGGGTGGAGTGCGCCATGACAGAAGTAGAAGCAAAAAAGCCCCAAGAGACCCTGCAGGATCGCCTGGCGCAGGTGGTCGATCTGCTGCAGCGCCGTCGGCTCGGTGAGGACGGGGAGTACCGGCAGGACGGCGAGCAGGGTGAGATCTACGACGAGAGTCAGATTCTCGCCGAGCTGCAGCGCAAGCTCGACGAATTGCATCCTGCTGACGTCGCTCACATTCTCGAAGCGCTACCGCTCGAAGAGCGACTGACCGTCTGGCAACTGGTCAAGGCCGAGCGAGACGGCGATATCCTGCTCGAGGTGTCCGACGCAGTTCGGGAAACGCTGATCGCCGATATGGACGATCACGAACTGCTTGCCGCGGCGAAGGAAATGGACGCCGACGAGCTGGCAGACCTGGCGCCGGAGTTGCCGCGCGACGTCGTTCATGAGTTGATGGAAAGCCTCGATGCGCAACAGCGCGAGCGCGTGCGATCAGCACTGTCCTACGAAGAGGATCAGGTCGGGGCACTGATGGACTTCGAGATGGTGACCATCCGTGAGGATGTCAGTCTCGAAGTGGTGTTGCGTTATCTGCGCCGTCTCAAGGAGTTGCCGGGCCACACCGACAAGCTGTTCGTGGTCGACTACGACGGCGTGCTCAAGGGCGTGCTCCCGATCAAGCGTTTACTGGTTAACGATCCGGACAAGCAGGTCGCGGAGGTGATGGCCAGCGACCCCGTCACCTTTCACCCGGATGAAGACGCCTATGACGCGGCGCAGGCCTTCGAACGTTATGACTTGGTATCGACGCCGGTCGTCGACAAGGGTGGCAAGCTGATCGGGCGTCTGACCATCGATGAGATGGTCGACCTGATCCGTGAGGAGAGTGAAAGCGAAGTTCTCAACATGGCCGGTCTGCGCGAGGAGGAAGACATCTTCGCCTCCGTCTGGAAATCCGTCCGTAACCGTTGGGCCTGGCTCGCGGTCAACCTGGTTACTGCATTTATCGCCTCCCGGGTAATCGGCCTGTTCGATGGCTCGATCGAGAAGCTGGTGGCCCTCGCGGCCCTGATGCCAATTGTCGCAGGCATTGGCGGAAATTCGGGTAATCAGACAATCACCATGATCGTGCGCGCAATGGCGTTGGATCAGGTGGGTACCGGTAATACGACCCGACTGTTGCGTAAGGAGGTCGGGGTTGGCCTGGTCAACGGGCTGGTCTGGGGTGGTGTGATCGGTGCGGTGGCCTGGTGGCTGTATGGCAGCTGGTCTCTGGGGGTAGTCATGACGGCGGCTATGACACTGAACCTGCTGCTCGCTGCGCTTATGGGCGTGCTGATTCCTATGACGCTGGCGCGCCTGGGGCGCGATCCGGCAATGGGGGCAAGCGTCATGATCACTGCCATGACAGACAGCGGCGGGTTCTTCATTTTCCTTGGATTGGCGACCATTTTTCTGCTGTAGCGGTACTTTTCGCGCTTTATTGGGGTTTGCCTTATTTCGCTGTTTCGGGCTAAGGTTCGGCCGTTTCGTGTGTCGCGAAACGTGTCCGAACCCACGCAGCGAATAACAAGCAGCTTGAGCTGCTGACAAGGGAACTCCCGATGACCCCCAGCCAACTCCTGCTCGAAGGCGTCGAACTCATGCTGTTCGGCATCGGTTTCGTCTTCGCCTTTCTCGTTCTGTTGATCCTCTGCATTCGCTTGATGTCCTACCTCGCCGGCCGCTTCGTCACTGAGCCGGCGCCTCGAGTAGCGGCCGCTCAGTTTGCGAGCGCTGAAACAGATGCGGATATTCTTGCAGCCATCCAGGCCGCGATTCATCAACACCGCGCGCGACGCGGTTGACTCTGGAAAGGGAGTTCCTTCCATGACCATTGCTAAACAGCCGCTCGGCATAACCGATGTGGTGCTGCGTGATGCGCACCAATCCATTCTAGCCACCCGTGTTCGCTTGGAAGACATGTTGCCGATCGCTGCCAAGCTCGATCAGGTTGGCTTCTGGTCGGTGGAAAGTTGGGGCGGCGCGACCTTCGATGCCTGTATCCGCTACTTGGGAGAAGACCCTTGGGAGCGCATTCGCGAACTCAAGAAGGCCATGCCCAACACGCGTCAGCAGATGCTGCTGCGAGGCCAGAACCTGCTGGGCTATCGGCACTACGCCGATGATGTCGTGGAAAAATTCGTCGAGCGCGCCGCTGTAAATGGCGTCGATGTCTTTCGCGTATTCGACGCTATGAACGATCCGCGCAATCTCGAAACTGCCCTGCGTGCCGTCAAACAACAGGGCAAGCATGCACAAGGCACCATTTCCTATACCACCAGTCCGGTGCATACGCTGGAGATGTGGGTCGATCTGGCAAAGCAGATCGAGGATATGGGCGCCGACTCGGTGGCGATCAAGGATATGGCAGGCATCCTTACGCCGTACATGGCGTTCGAGCTGGTGTCGCGCTTGAAGTCCAGCCTTGCGATTCCGATCCATATGCAGTGCCACGCTACAGCCGGCCTGTCGACGGCCGCCATCCTCAAGGCAGTAGAAGCGGGTATCGACAATGTCGATACAGCCATTTCGTCGCTATCGATGACCTACGGACATTCTCCGACGGAATCGGTGGTGGCTATTTTCCAGGGCACGGAGCGCGATACCGGCTTGAACCTGGAGCTGCTCGAGGAAATCGCGGCGTACTTCCGCGAGGTTCGCAAGAAGTACGCGAAATTCGAGGGCACCCTGCGCGGTGTCGACTCGCGAATCCTCGTGGCTCAGGTGCCCGGCGGCATGTTGACCAATATGGAAGGTCAGCTGAAGGAGCAGGGTGCTCTGGACAAGTTCGACGACGTGCTTGCTGAAATCCCTCGCGTTCGTGAAGACCTCGGCTTCATCCCGCTGGTGACGCCCACGTCGCAAATCGTCGGTACCCAGGCGGTGATCAATGTGCTGATGGGAGAGCGCTACAAGTCGATCACCAAAGAGACGGCAGGCGTGCTCAAAGGTGAATATGGTGCGGCCCCTGCGCCTTTCAATTCCGAGCTGCAGGCTCGTGTGCTGGAGGGGGCCGAGGTGATCACCTGTCGTCCCGCAGACCTGCTGCAGCCGGAAATGGATCGACTTACTGCCGAACTGAAAGGGATCGCAAAAGAGAAGGGCATCCAGCTCGCTACGGATTCGATCGATGACGTGCTGACCTATGCGCTATTCCCCCAGATCGGATTGAAGTTTTTGGAGAACCGTGGAAACCCATCCGCGTTCGAGCCGGCGCCAACCGGGGGCGATCTACCAACGCGAGAGGCGGGCAAGCCGGAGGTCTACACCGTTGAAGTCAACGGCAAATCTTTCGTCGTACAAGTGAGCGATGGCGGCGATATCGAGGGCATCAAGCCTCTCGGCGCTGGTGGCGGCGCTACCAGCGCGGTTGCTGGTTCTGCCGCCGTGCCTGCCACTGGTGAAACCCAGGCGGCGCCGCTGGCGGGCAACATATTCAAAGTGCTGGTGCAGCCCGGACAGTTGGTCCAGGAGGGCGATCTGGTGATGATTCTCGAAGCCATGAAAATGGAAACCGAGATCCGTGCGTTCAAGGCCGGCACCGTCGCCTCCGTCAGCGTCAAGGTGGGCGACGCGGTTTCGGTCGGTGACAGTCTGCTGAGCATCGGCTAAGGGGAGTCCCATGGAAAAGTTGCTCAAGCTGTGGCACGGAACCGGCCTGTACCATCTGGAGCCAGGGCAGGCGCTGATGATCTTCGTCTGTCTGGGGCTGATCTATCTGGCGATTCGGAAGGGATTCGAACCTTTGTTGCTGATCCCTATAGGGTTCGGTGGCATCCTGGCAAACATCCCGGTTGCCAACATGGGCGAGGGTGCCGGAATTCTGCATCTGTTTTATGAAGTAGGGTTACCGACCAGCGTCTTTCCACTGTTGATCTTCATGGGCGTTGGCGCGATGACCGACTTTGGCCCCATGCTTGCCAACCCAAAGACCCTGCTGCTTGGTGCAGCCGCGCAGTTCGGAATCTTTGCGACCCTGCTAGGCGCTCTTGC
The DNA here is from genome assembly GCF_900114065.1 of Stutzerimonas kunmingensis. Lineage (GTDB taxonomy): Bacteria > Pseudomonadota > Gammaproteobacteria > Pseudomonadales > Pseudomonadaceae > Stutzerimonas > Stutzerimonas kunmingensis. The sequence continues at coordinate 319,274 of NZ_FORS01000001.1, read as the reverse complement.
TCTGACCGCTGCCGGGATTCCGGGTATGGAGTTCACGCTGCGCGAGGCAGCGTCGATCGCTATCATTGGGGGCGCAGACGGTCCAACGTCGATCTTCGTGACATCCAAGCTTGCCCCAGAGCTGCTCGGTCCGATTGCGGTTGCCGCGTATTCCTACATGGCCCTCGTGCCGCTGATTCAGCCGCCGATCATGCGTGCGATGACCACAAAAGAGGAGCGTGCAATCGTCATGACGCAACTGCGTCATGTCGGGCAGGTCGAGAAGATAGTATTCCCGCTGGTGCTCTGTTTGCTGGTCGGCTTGCTGCTGCCGGATGCCGCACCGCTGGTGGGTATGTTCGCCTTCGGTAATCTGTTGCGCGAATGTGGTGTGGTAGACCGCCTGGCGGATACTTCACGAAATGCCCTGATCAACATCGTCACCATTGCTCTTGGTCTGACAGTCGGTTCGAAGCTATCGGCCGAGGCCTTCCTGCAGATGAAAACCTTGGGGATTCTCGTGCTGGGTATGGTTGCCTTTTGCGGTGGTACCGCAGCGGGTATTTTCATGGCCAAAGTGATGAACCGTTTCAGTGAGAACAAGATCAATCCGTTGATCGGTTCCGCAGGAGTCTCTGCTGTGCCGATGGCTGCACGTGTATCGAACAAGGTGGGGCTGGAGGCCAATCCTCAGAACTTCCTGCTGATGCATGCCATGGGGCCCAACGTGGCAGGTGTCATCGGCTCTGCGGTTGCGGCCGGGGTGCTGCTCAACTTTGTAGGCTAGTTGTATAGGCGCCTCTGCAACGGGGGCGCCTTGCTGCATCCAAGTTCTAACTTCTTATCGAGCGCGGATCTTGGGTCGACCATAGATTCGGCGCAACCCGTGTGTCCGAAGCACATTCGCGCCTGTCTTGATTGGCTAAGACGATGATGAAGGGGTGAACTGATGCGGCTGGCTGACTTGTTGGCCGCCTGAGAGTGGCAGCCGGAAGCAGGGGGTAATCAGAGACAGCGTTAGCTGGAGCCAGTCACCTGTCTCCAGCTGGTGGCTGGTCCGGAGTCAATCTTCTTTGGCGAGCTCGGTGTCCTGAGCGATCAATGCAATGAGCGCGTTCTGCTGGCGGTGAGCGAGCTGGCGAAAGCGCTGCAGAAGCTCTCGCTCGTGAAGAGACAGCTCTGGGCTGTCGAGACGCATGCTCAGATCTTCATCCAGTGCGCCTTCCTGCAACAGGCTCTGCTCCAATCTGGCGATGATTTCTGAGTTCATGCTGCGGTGATGATTCCGCGCTACCTCGGCGATGCGTTCACGCATGCCGTCGGGAAGCCGAACAACGAATTTGTCAGCCGTACGGCTGGAATAAACTGCCTGTTTCATAGGGCGCATAATTAACCGGTTAGTCAGGTGGGCGTGCTGGCGTATTGCCGGGGTAGTCACCGGTCTGACAACCACCAGTACTCGCTGTTCCGTCAGCCAGGTTAAAAATTAGGAGACGGCTTCATGACGCCAATTGTACGTCGATATTCTGATTAGTAAAGTGCTCGTGCTATCAAAATGCCTTTACTGTGAACCAGTCTAATTATCGTCCGACTGTGGGGTCTTAGCGAAGCACTGGATCGAACTTGATCCTGCGTCCGATCATGAGTGCGATCAGGGATAAGCTTCCGAATATGCCAAGTCCTGCTTTGCACAAGGTATCCAAGGTCGCCAGGCTTTGGGGGGCCAAGAAGGCACCGTAGCCGCACGCTGCGGTAAGAAGCAAGCAAGTCAATGCAAATCTGGACATGAGTAACTCCTTTTGCGGAACCATCCGCGCTCAACTGAATCCCTTAGAACACCCAGCGTTGCGGTTGAGTGAGCACGCTCGCCTCGCCTGAGTTGAGGGTGGTGATCTGTGCGCGTTCCGAATTGCTCGTGCGCTGAATTGAGAACTGGGAAGAGGGCTCGTATCGCTGTTGCTGCGGTTCGGTGGATGGCAGCTGCGAGGCTGTCAGGGCGGCAAATGTAAAGCCTGTAGTAAGAAGAAAAGCCGACTTGATCATGAGCGTTATCCTTCGCGTCACGTTAACTTTGCCTAGCTATTGCAGTAGCTGTGCCAAAGTTTATCTGGATAAAAACTGTTATAAATCAATAAGTTGGCGTTGTTGTGGGGCGAGTATTGCTTGCGCTTTGCACGGATGGCTAATAGCGGTCATGCAATTTGCATTGCTATGTGTGAGAGGTGTATTCGGCTGTAGGAGGCTGCATGGCATCAGGTCTACGATGCGCATGACAAATCATGCTTGGCTCGTTACCATGCCCGCCGCGTGATGTCCCAGTAGCTCAATTGGATAGAGCATCCCCCTCCTAAGGGGAAGGTTGTGAGTTCGAACCTCGCCTGGGACGCCAGATTCTATGCGGTCTTCAGCGATTTAGAGCCTGCCTCGGTTCTCCGTCATGGGTGCAATGTGGGTGCAGGCGTAGGCCTTTCACAACCCCATCTGACTCACGATAACGGCCGGGTCGGTGCCACGCTGCAGCGCGCGCCGAACGTCCCTGGTCATCTGGTCGATCGCCTCGTTTTCTAGCTTCTCTGCCAATCGACACGCCTTCTTCACGATTAAAACCGCGAGTTCGGTCGGAATCTTGATGGTTTCTTGCTCTGGTCGACCGTATGCGAGCGTCATCTACCGCAGCTCTCCACCAGGGCCTAGCAGTCGCTCAATCGACGCCACAAAACGTTCCTTACCTTGCTGCTCGTTGATCCTGATATCGAGCGCGATGTCAGCTGTGACCGGTCCTGAATGAAGTGCGGCGGCAATCATACGGCCGAACATCATGCCGGCCTGTTCAGCGGTCGCGCGGATTTCATGCATAGGCGTGTCAGGTCTAAACCTGTCATAGCCGTAAATTTCGGTCGCAACTTGGAGCAGCTTCTGCTCGAGCTCACCGATATCGAAACATTCCAGATCCATTCCTATCTCCCCATTGTCTCTAGCCCGTACTTGCGGCTGATTGTGTTATGCACAGAGCCATCGTTGGCGATCTCGCTGTTTACTCGATCCATGATGATCTTCAGCGTTTTTCCATCCAGTTCGGTTCTGGCTGTCATTGGCTCGCCGTTGTTGATTATCTGGACGCTTGTAGGTCCTCCAGTTCCCCCTGATTGAATGTCGCTCAACGTCTTGTCCAGCTTGGCGCTGGTCTCGGCAGTGGTGACGCGCTCGCCTTTCTCCAGCAGCCATGTACCAGTTTCGGGAATGGAATCGATACCATCGTGCGCCATACCAGACATCCCGACCGCTTGAATGCTCGAGATCACACCTACACCAGCCGCCGCAACGCTGGCCATCGCGCCAAGGTTGACGGGCCAGGGGTTGTTCGCGGCCTTGGCAACGCCGTTAGCGATTTGAATCATGCCATCCGCAATAGCGAAGGCCTTCGACGCGACGAACATCGCCTTGTAAATTCCAGACTGCTCGCCAGCGAATTGCTTGGTGATTGATGCTATATCTCCGAACACACTTTCAGCCGCCGAGAGCTGCGCTGTATATCGTGCGGTCTCCAACTGTGCGAGCTTGGCTTCGTGCTCCTCCTTTAAAGAAAGCTCTTCGGCGTCCCATGTGGCGGCAAGGTCCGCGCGATCCGCTCGAAAGCCCTCCAGCATCTCTAGCTGCCGCTCGTACCATTCGGCCAACTGCTCTTCTGCATCATCGATCTTTGCCAGCTCTCCGAACGCCCCTCCAACTGTGGCGTCTAGTCCGCCAAACTCCGGTGCCTCTTCAGTAGCTGCGCCCGCGATCCGGCCGGCAACCTTCATTCGCTCATCAGGCTCGATGCCCTGCATCGCGTCGAGCACAGCCAGGCGCTCGCGCATCTGGTCGGTTAGCTGTTCCTCGTCTGTTCGCAGGTCAGCTATCAGGCGCTGATAGGCCTCAAGCGCCTTGTTCTGCTCCTTGACCGCTTCGTCCTGGCTCTCGATGGCCTTGGTTGTGCTCGTGATAGCAGCCGGCAGAGCGCCGGGGGCCATAGTGGTTTGCAGCTCGTTAAATAGCTCGGTGAGTGTTTCCAGCCGGGTTGATCCGCCACCGCCGTTGCCCTGGCCGTCGAGCTTATTCAGGAACTCGCCGTAACCCTGCGCAAGCTGGTCGAGGCCAGAGACGCTATCGCTAAAGGTCTCCTTGATCTCGTCCATACTCTCGAAGGCGCGGTAGATCCGTACCGGTGGCAGGTAAGTCTCCCACCAGGAACCGCCACCCTTCGACGCCTCGTTCAGGTCGTACAGGTCCTTTAGTGCGCTGCCAGCAATGTGGATTGCAGCAACTGCGCCGACCGCTGCCTTGCCAACCGCTCGAAGCGATCCGGCCAGGTCTTCCGAAACGGTAGCGGCAAGGCTGCCATCCACAGTGACGCCGGAAAGCCCGTCTGCGAAGTCGCCCAGTACGGGTATCAGTGCGCTGCCGATCTGGTTCTTTAGGCCTGTCGTTGCTTGGTCCATCAGAAACATCGCAGCCCGGAGCTTGTTGGCTTCCGCGATGGTCTGTTCACTCAAGATGGCGCCGGCGCGCTCGGCCTCATCGGCGAAACCCTTCATGGCTGCGCCGTTGTCCTTCAGTAGCGGAATCAGCGCAGTGGCATCAGATGCCAGGCTTTCCATATAGAAGGTCATCTGCTGCTGACTAACGCCGGCCTTCTCCAGCGTGTCGACGTACAGGCCAAGCGCCTGCGGGCCGGATAGGGCGGCGAACTGGTCAGCTGTGACGCCAACCTGCGGGGCGATCTGCTCGAAAAAGTCTTTCATGCCGCCGCCGCCAGTTGCCGCGAACTCGCCGGCCTTGTCGGTTACGTCCTTCAGGATATCGGCGAGCTTGTCCTGCTCGATGCCGACGAGCTGAGCGCCGGCTGCGAACTTCTGGAACTCAGTCGACGACGAGCCAGCGATGGTCGATAGCTTGCTGATCTCAGCCGCTGCGTTCACCGTCGATACGGTGATGGCGGTGAGGCTTGCGATCGCCGCGGCAGATCCAGCGCCAAACGCTGTGCCGACTGCCTTCGCGTTCTTCTCTACTTCCTTGCGCCACTTCTCGGAGCTGCGTTCGGCCTTGTCCATACCACTGACAAACGAGCCGGTTCGGGCTACGAGATCGAGCGTCAGGGTTCCTAACGATTTACTCATTTGGGCCACCGATGGTGTTTAGTCTGTTAACGGGTTGGTTAACGTCTTCGTTAACAGGCAAAAGTCTGCGAATGGGAGAGGGCGCGGTTTCCAGAGCGCCAAGTCTCTGAGCTTTCGGGCCGCCCTCTACCACTTGGCAGGCCATCGCTTGAGCTCGCTGACGGCCTTTGTGGATGGGGCATAGTGGTATGCCTTGCCGCCGTGCTTGAGTGCCTTGGGCAGCGTCCTGGCGCGGTAAATACCGAGGAAATCAATCAGGTCTTTCATAGCTGCCTCAAGTGAATTGGTTGCCTGCCACCAGCGCCGTTCGCATTCGGCTTGCATGTGCTGCGCAGGCTGTCGCGGTTCTTTGTCCGCCTGGTGACTCACGACTTTACCCAGGGCCGGAATTCCCTTGCGGGCCGCTCCGGCAGCGGTACCAACCCGTCAACTCACGGGGTAGGGTTCAGGGCTACGCTAAGCACGGCGCCGGGGGCGAACACAGCCAGGCCAAAACGGCCCTCGGCCAGGATGGTGGTCTGGTTCGTGACGAAGTTGTCCCGGTCTTCACGGCTTGCCATGACAGTGACCTGCTCGCGGTCGAGGAGCGCAACCTGCGATGTGTCCATGACGAGGGCGGTGCCGACAGTGATGCCCGGGGAGGTCACGACAGGCAGGCCCCAAAGGTTCTGGCCGGACGGATCGCGCGGGGATCCGAGCACGTACTGGCCGTTGCCTGTTTCGGCGCGCTCGGAAGCGATGGCGAACCAGTCGGTGGGGTGCATCACAATGACGGACGGGTTCCAGCCAGCGGCCTGCAGAGCGGTCTGGGCTTGGCCGACACGATCAGAAGCGTGGGTCGCGGTCGGGGTGTAGGCGGTGGCCTGCAGCTCAAGACCGAGAATGTGACCAGTAGTGCCGTCACCCTTCATCAGCTCCGCTTCTAGCTTTGCTTGTACGCCATAGCGCAGAAGGTTATCGAGTTGGTTCTGGAGTGCCGGCGCGTCCGAGAGAATCTGATTGGAAGCGCGTACCCAATGCGCGATGGTGATGATGTTGGCGGTCTTCACCTCAAAGGCTGGTGCGGACTCTGCCTTCAGGCTGCCTTCGGTGGCTTGCACTGCAGCCCCGTTTGCAGCCGTTACCAGGCTCATAAACTCGAACGATGAGCTGTTAACCGGTACGACCGGCAGCAAGTCCAGAAGGGAGAGACGAATCTGCGGGTTATTGAACAGCCCGGGCGCGCGTTGCGGCTGAACATCTACGTTTGCACTGGTCAGGGCCTTGCGCAGCGACGGTAGGTCACCATTGCTCAGCACAACGCGGCCGGTGCTGTTGGCTCCACCTAGGAGGCTTTCCAGCTGCTTCGATTCAATGAACGAGTCGACCGGACTGGACTTGCGGCCGAAAGAACCTGGCTCAATGTCGCCGCCGCGGCGCGCCATCTTCTGCTCGAGATCTTCAATGCGTGCCGTAACGCCTTTGACCCCCTTGGTTAGTTCGTCTTTCATGGTTGCAACTGCGGCGCCGTGCTCTTCCAGGGCTTTGGTGATGATTTCAGTGGTCATGCGTATTCCTCAGCGCTTTTGAATGAGCGCGGTGATGTTTTTGATCTGGGCCGCGACCGCGGCAAAGTCTTGCTCTTGTTCTTCCGCTTCCTCGCCATCACGGCCAGAGAGAGCGGGCCACGCCAGGCCGGTGAGCGTTTTGGCTTGGCGGCGTGAGAGACCCAGCGCATCGCGCACCAGGCCTTCAAAGTCTCGGGGTGATTCGCAGTCGGACAGGCACTTCACGGAGCGCACTACAGCGCCCGGGTTGGCCGGAACGCTGACTAGCGATATCTCGGTGAGGTCGACGCCTCTGAAGTAGCGAATCCCGTCCTTGCTGTAGACGTCTGAGGCCTTCGCCTGGAATCCGATCGACAGGCTCAAAGCTCTCGATTTCAGCAGGGCGTATGCCTCAGCAGCTCGCGGGATAGAGAGTTCGAGCTTCCCGTGGGCCTCTAGACCCTGGCCGGTATCTTCAAGGCCCAGCCACGCACCGATAGGCTCGTCGCCTTTGTGCTGCCACAGCATCGCGGGCATCGAGCCAAGATTGGCGTGATCAGTCAGCGACTTATCGAAGGCGCCAGGCAGGATCATGTCACCGTGACGGTCTACCCTCGCGTAGTCCCAGGCGACTGCGGAGAACTCTCCGGATTCGCCGAGCCCCTTCAGTTGCATAGGCAGGTCGAGCGTCAGCTTCATTTGTCGAGCCCCTTGATTACAGGAGCCAATACTTTCTCCAGCAGATCCTCGTGAGCCTTACGCGATGCATCGAGGCCGATCAGTAGCGCTGCGGCGTCAAGATTTCCCCGGTCTGCCTGCGACCGTACGAAGTCCATCGCCTTATTTATCTCGGCCTTCGTCGGGCGACGCTGGCGGCCTCTCGGTGGAATGGTGCGGGTCATAGCTGCGGCCTCAATATGTAAAGCAAAGCGTCATGTAGACTGCTATGTCACACATATTAGGCTTTATTTGAGGCCTGTAAATCGCTGCTCTGCAGCCCTAACTCGGCTAATTTCCGGTTTTGTCCGGGGCCGTACGGTTTAGAATTTAGCTCTGAAACTTTCTGACGAACGGTCGCTGAAAACCATTATTTTGCGGAGATAAGAAAAAACCTGAGGGCGCGGTGTCCGGCTTATTAGCCCCGAAGTATCGAGGCGCCTACCCCCGGCGAGTGAGCCGTTTTGGTCTCACTGAGACGGTTTGGTCTCGGTGAGATATCCCTAGTTCTGGGGAAAACCCGCTGCCTTGATAGTGGGAAACCCCCGGTCTTGATCTTGGGAAACCGCCGATCTGGTCCGAGTCGGACAGGTTGGTCTGTCTCGCGTGTTGAAAACGACACAGTGTGTTGATTTCTACACAGTGGAAACCCAGCAGTAACCCGGCCGGTTAGGGTTGGGTTTCAACGGACGTTGAACAGGTGTTGAGCGGGTGTTACCGAAGCCGGCAGCTTTTGCAGCCAGGTCGCGGGTATCGCCTTTCGGTAACTCCGGAAAATTTTCCGGACTTTCTGCAGGACGATGATTCCGACCTTGCAACTCCTGCTCGATAGCCTCGCCAATCGCAACGCGCTGAGCACGGGTGGTGCACGAAACGTGCTCGGCAGGGGATGCGTCCAATTCTGGACGCATTAAAGCCCCGCTCGGTGGCGGGGGCTGGTGGGTCAGTGAATGCGCCTGGTGTCGAGTGTCGCCAGATCCTCGTCACTGAGCACGCCGGCAGCGAACAGGCCTTGCAAGAATCCCGATAGCATCTTGGTATCCAGCTCGCCGCGGTCGGCATCGGCCTGGTACATCGCCAGTGCGGCGACCGCTCCGTCACAGTGGGCAACCATGGGCGCGATCTTGGCGAACAGTGCGAGCTCTCCCTGCTTCATGGTTCGTAGCGCTCCAGCAGCTTGCCAAGGCGCTTCGCGATCCCATCCAGGGTAATGGTCCGGATCTGGTCCATCTCACCATCACGGAGCTGGCAGAGGTCGGAGAAAATGCCGAGCAGCATCGCCTGGCCGAATGCGTCGATGTGCGCGCCCTGGTCGGTGATGATCCCGGTGTCGGGGTCGATTGGTACGATGTTGGTCATTCTGATTCCTCGCCCCAATCCCCGCTGAAAGCTGGGTATAGGGTGGTATATGTATAAGGGTGTTCAGTTTTTGAACCTACAAAACCACCAAAAAGTGCGATTACGGTTCAGTTTTTGAACTACTAACGGCGCATCGAAAAAACAACCGGACGAAACAGGAAAACAGCGGTTCAATTTTTGAACTAGTCAGGGCTAAAAATTGAACTAGAAAAAACGAATTACACGGCCAGTTTTCGTCTCGGCACCGGTGAGGGGGGCACCTCAAGATCCTTTCCAGGGCATTCGTCGATGCCTTCCCACGACAAAGCGAATAGGGTCGGGCGCGCTCCGTCTCTGCTCCGGTTGTGCTGCCGAGTGCGCGTGATCAGGTTGCGCTCCTGAAGCTCCTTCAGCGCGCCGGCAAGCGTAGCTTTTGCCATCCCGCCCCAGCTCTCCATCATCGTGTGAGTAGCTGCCAGATCGCCGTTATTGCGCCCGTTGTACTGATAGCCGAGCACCATGAGTACCTTCAGGGCAGACGGTGAAAGGTCGCGGAAATCGGCTTGAGCCATTAGCGCTTTGGGCAGCGATAGCGCGCCCATCGGCCCCCAATTAACTCTTGGCTTTTTCTTGGCCATAACGAACCCGTGCTAGAGCCGGCAGGGCAGGGCGCCCCGCCAGCGTTATGGCCGCTAGGCCGCTGTTTCTTGCATCAGGACGTATTGACCCACGCGGTGCGGTGGCCGTCCTGCCTCAGTGGCCTGGTAGGCCCATTGCGTGCGGATATCGAAGCCACGCCGACGCAGACGGCGAACCGTTGATGGCGGGTGGACGATATCCAGGTCGTTGGCTGCCTCGATGGTTGTCACTGGATGAATTCTCAGTGCTTCCAGAAGGCGCCGGTCTTGCTCGGTTGCGGAGTGTGATGGCATAGTTCAGTCCTCACTTGGTGCAGTCCAATGTGTTTGCCCCTGGCGGTGTTGCAGCACCGCTTCGGGTTTCCTCTCTGCTTCCTTTCTCATGTCCATTCGTCCCTGTCCGGTGCGGCGTAGCCCCATGCTTCGTTGGCGGCCGCGTAGATCATCGAGCCCAGGGCGGCCACCGCATACGCAAGGCTGCTCCGGTCGTCGTCGCTTAGGTGATGCTCAGATTCATCGGCGCCCAATAGCCGGCCGATACCTTCCAACCCTTTGCCGGCGTTCGTCAGCACGGCGGTGTTGCGCTGGATCATCTCGAACGCCTCGCGATCAGTGATGCGGCTCATTGCAGCCCCTCCACGCGCTTGATGCGCTCCGCTTCGCAATCCATGTAGTTGCTCAGATCGTCGGCGAGGTACTGCGCCAGGTTGGCGAGGTCCAGCGCATCGCGGCCGTTCTTGTGCTTGCAGTTGAGCTGGATCGCTCGGGCTATCGAGCCAAGCCACTTGCCGTGTTCGCGCGCATAGGTCGCCAGGTCGTACGCGTCGATTTCATCCACTGTTTCGGTCGTTGCAGTATTCATTTCGCTAGCTCCAGTCGAGAGGCGCCAAGGTGGCGCAGGTGTTCGAGGTCAATCAGTCGGGTATTGGTTGGCAGTGCCAGCCACCCAATGACTTTGCCGCTGCGGTCGATTAGATGGAAGGCCCGTTCCAGGGCCTCAAAACGGGCGCTCATCGTGCGTTGTCCTTCGCCATACGGTTCAGCCAGGCGCGCAGTTCCTCAATCAGGATTAGGCGGCGCCTGCCTGCCTTAAACGACATCAGGTCGCCCCGGGCGATGGCTTCGTATACGGCGGTTCTGGTTGTACCCGATGCGTGAGCAGCCTCTTCAGGGCTGACTGCGAGCGGTTGCAGCGTTGCGAGTTGGCTCATGGTTTTTCCTCTGGACAGTCACGGCCAGTACCGGCCGCAACAGAACTATAGCGCTCCTTTTCATAAGTGACAACAAATGTTGTCAAATAGGTGCGTGACACATGGATAGGCTACGATGCGTCCATTGATAGGAGGCGTCTCATGGCAAAGAAAACCGGCACAGTGAAGAAGACGGAAACGTTTACGACCCGCATGGAGCCTAGGGAGAAGTACCTGCTAGAGCTATTGGCTCGCGCTTCAGGCAAGTCGATCGCCAAGACGTTGGAGTCAGCGGTTCAGGAAGCCGCTAAGCAAGCGTCGATGAATATTCGGGGGCGCCCCGAGATCAAGGTGGCGGATCTGATTGGGGTACTGTGGTGCCCGCAGGAGTGGAAACGTATCGTTTGGCTAGCTGGCCTGGCGCCGCATCTGCTCTCGTACGATGAAAGCTGCAAACTTGAGCTGCTGCTGCAATCTTCCGCTATATGCATTGGTGTCTCGCGGGACAACGCCGGGACCGTCACACAGATTTCGCTGATCCCGAGAGCGGCCGAAATTGGTTGGCCTTTGATCGTAGAGCGCAGCGAATTGATGGCGGAGGGTTTGCCCGCACCGGCGCCGACTCTGCAAGAGATCGAGAAGCTCTACGGAGGTCACATCGAAGAGGTGGGGCCTGAGTTCGGAGTTACGTTCGATTTCTCTCGATTCCAGCGGCGGGCCTTGGGCCAAGGCGAAGACGAGACACTTCTCCTCAACTAGAGGAGCTCAACCGCTGCCGCCTTGCTATCCGGTGCAAGGTGGGCATAGCGGAGCGTCATCTTGATATCCGCGTGCCCCAGCAGATCCCGCACCGTGTTCAGCGGTACGCCAGCCATCACCAGCCGCGATGCGAAGTCGTGGCGCATATCGTGCCAGCGGAAGCCGACGATGCCGGCGTTCTTCAGCAACTCCAGCCAGGCGGTTTTCACGTCCGTCATGGGCTTATCGTCTTCACCCGGGAAGATGTAGCCGGTACCGCTCGCCTGGTCTTTCCATCCCTGAAGTGTGGCCAGCGCCTCGGCGTTAAGCGGGATATGCCGTGTCTCGCTGGTCTTTGCGCCTTCGCCGGCTACCGTCAGGGTTTTGGCCTGCAGGTTGGCGTGATGCCAGCGCAGGTTGAACAGCTCGCCTCGCCTCATACCGGTATTGAGCGAGAGCAGAACCATCGGCTTCAGGTGATCGGCGAAGGCGAGGGCGCGAAGGTCTGGCAAAGCCGGATGCAACGGGACGCTAAGTGCTTGATTTTCAAGGTAAGTGCTTGATTTGGAAGGGGCTTGTTTGCCCCTCCTAAGGGGAAGGTTGTGAGTTCGAACCTCGCCTGGGACGCCATAAGATTTCGCACAGCGATCACGTTCAGATAGCAAGGCTTGTGACTCGGCTGTGCCGCTTTTCCGCGACAAGCCTTGAGCTGAGCGGTGGTCTGGCAAGGCGCGCTGCGCGGCGCGTTAGCCGAACGGTGAGGCGGAATTGTCGCGGCGTGCGTCGCGTTGAAGCTGGTACACGAGCTTTTCAATCTGCCGTTGCGTCAGTCCGCTGAGGCGATGAAAGCGCAGCCCGCAGATCGAAGTTCCAGACTTTTCATCAATGGCCACGTGACGAAGCTCGACTTCCGTCTGGATCGCGCCAATGGGCAGCTTCGCGATCATCTCGTAGACTTGTCCCGTTTGAAGGATGGCCTGTTGGTCGCCCTTTACGCTCAGCTTGCAGCCAGTAGCCGATATATCGAGCAGCCTGCCTTCCAAGGCTTTTCTTATTGTTGAGCCGCCGAGTTGCGCAGCGACGGTGATCTCTTTCAGCTGTGCGCGATAAGCATTGCGGCGCTGATGGTAAGTGAGCGTTGTCGGGGTTGGGATCCAATAGCAGCGAGCGCCATCAATCTCGCCGGTATGAACCTGTTGGTCGCTCGTCCAGGAGAGTCGTGCGCCTTCGTAGAATCCTTCTATATGAATCGGCTCGCCTTGCAATAGCAGTCTCTCGCCGTCATTGGGGATCAATTCGTCGAGCGCTATCCAGCCGGTTTCACGGTTCATTTCAACCAGAAAACTCTGGTAGCGCTGGTTGCGCTCATGGAAGCGAAGCGTGAGGGGGGTGTTGTTGTCCAGAAGGGGACGCAGATTGGCGTAAATCTCGAGTGGCGCCGTCAGTACCTTGGGAGGCTGCGGGCCTTCATCGCCGAGGAATAAGCTAGACACGGGTCGATGCTCTCCGGCGCATTGTTGTCACCATCGCGTTGCGTCCTTGTGGCGGTCTATCGTTCAGGCTTGGCTCAGAGGTCGTTGCGGCTTGTTCTTGGCGGAACTGCCACGATTGTCATACAGGCCGGGTGTATCGTCCTTGCCTTGGAGAATGTGCAGCATTCCGCCGAGGGCGCTTTGATTGGCTCGGATGAGACGGCCATTTCTTTCATTGGCGCTACGGCAGCGCTCAAGCTCTGTCTCCAGCGATAGCGCTCGCTCAAGGATAAGCGCACCGTCCTTCGATCTATTTGCGGCCGCTTCAAGTCCGGCGCGATCAGGCGTCAGCTGTAATCCCGCAAGCCACTGGCTACGCTGAGTGCCATGCTGTCCAAGCAGTGCCAGTAACGGCTGCTTCTTCGCTAATATCGCCTCTAGCTCCGCCAGATTGCGTTCACCCAGTGCGGTGAACTCTTGATCGATGAGTTCAAGGAGCTGGCGTGCGATGCCGATATCATCGGTTAGCTGCTCAAGCAGGGCTGTATCTTGCATTTCGTGCTCTAGGCTTGCTCGCGTGTATGTGTCGGCTCAGGTTCAGCGCTGGGTCTCGAACGCGAGCAGCTTGGATGCGACGCGTTGGCTATCAACCTGGTAGGAGCCATCAGCGATCGCCTGTTTCAGCTTCTCAACGCGCTCCTGGTCCACTGCGGGCTGCTCGTTCAATTTGTCAGCCGCGTGCTGCAGGCGCTGGGCTTCAGGGCTCAGTTGAACGGTGTCGCTAGTGTTGGAGTTGACGCTGTCGGTTTTAGGCGCTTCGCTAGCAGGCCCTTGCTGGGTGCCGGCAGTACGCTCGTTGCCTTGTACGCCGCTGCGCCCGTTAGGGGCGTTCAGTGGACTGTTGGGCCGATTGAAGTCGATGACCATGATGCAAACCTCGAAGGAATCAGGACGCTTGCCATGTGTTCGGCAACAATGGAGGAAACTTTAGCCTTTTTTTCCAGCGAACACACTGGAAAACTGCGGCATGCGGACATGCTACATTGCCACTTCAACCTGGCCTGGGCCAGTCACTCGGGCCTTGATCGTGCGACCGGAGCGTTGGTTCTTGACCTGGATCTGTTTGCCCGTAACGCCATCGGCCATCGCCTCGCCGGGCATGCGTACGCTTATCGAGCCCGACCTGGCCGTGATCACCACCTGATCGCCTTTGCGTACTACCTTCGCCATTTCCAGCTGATTAGGCGTGATGACCTGATCTGGCTGAGCCGGCCGTGTCAGCTTGTTACCCAGCGCCTGGTCGTGTCTTGTCAGGTATCCCTGAGTAAGGATGGACACGTCCCGCTCGGCAAGGCTCACGTCGGCATCGGTCAATACTGTGCCGCGCAGAAGTGATCTGCTGGCGACAAGGACCTGACGATAAAGGCGGACGTGGCTAGGGATGAATACCGACCATGGGCTGCTGCCTTCGCAACTTACCCGTACGCTCACACGTCCTACAGGGATAGCGGTGCTGCCAAGGCTGGTCGTGAGAGTTTGATCGCATTGATTCAAGCGCAAACGAGGGTCCAGCCTGGCTACTTCGACCTCGTAGCGTGCATCGATAGCGCTGCGGCTTAAATACTCGCTTACTGTCTGCTCAAGAAACTGCTCGGTCACGTCGATAAGCTGCTGAGGATGTGACAAGGTTGACGCATGGGTGAACTGAGAAAACACGCACAGCATTGATAGCAGCACGTTTCTGTACGGTAGCCGGCCGCGCCGGAAAATGGTCATTTGGACGTTCATATCCCAACCAAAGCAAGGGGCGTGCCGCGTCCTCGGCCCCAATAATCTGCAAGCAGAGAGGAAGACTGGCATGGCCGGTGTATTGGATTCGGTTAACCAGCGTACCCAGTTGGTGGGGCAAAACCGTTTGGAGCTGCTGCTTTTTCGTCTCGAAGGCGAGCAGCTATATGGCATCAACGTGTTCAAGGTGCGCGAAGTGTTGCAGTGCCCGCGCCTGACCGTGATGCCCAAATGCGGCCGGGTGGTACGGGGCGTTGCGAGCATTCGCGGCAGCACCCTGCCTATCCTCGATCTGTCGCTCGCCACGGGCAAGTCGGCGCTGATGGATTTGCAGAATTCTTTCGCTGTCATCACCGAGTACAACAACAGAACGCTGGGTTTCCTGGTGAGCTCGGTTGAAAGGATCGTCAATCTGAACTGGGAAGCGATCCTGCCTCCGCCAAAGGGTGCAGGACGCGATCATTACCTGACGGCCGTAACTCACATCGACAACAAGCTGGTGGAGATCATCGATGTGGAAAAGGTGCTGGCAGAAGTTGCGCCGACCTCCGAAGAGGTGTCAGCTGATGTTGTCGATGACGATACCCGTGCCAGGGCGCTTTCGTGTCGCGTGCTCATCGTCGACGACTCGTCTGTGGCGCGTAAGCAGATCGCTCGTTGCCTGGAAAATATCGGTATCGAGGTCGTCAAGCTGAATGATGGACGGGAGGCTCTCAATTATCTGAAGCGAATGGCTGACGAGGGCAAGAAACCGGCTGAAGAATTTCTGATGATGATTTCCGATATTGAAATGCCGGAAATGGATGGCTATACCCTGACTACCGAGGTGCGGCACGATCCGCGCATGCAAGGTATGCATATACTCCTGCATACTTCCCTTTCCGGCGTGTTCAACCAGAACATGGTGAAACGGGCGGGGGCGGATGACTTCCTCGCCAAGTTCCAGCCTGATGATCTCGCTGCCCGAGTGGCTGAGCGGATCAGGCAGGCGGATGCAAACTGAGGCTAGTTCCTCTCTCATGATGGTGAGGCTTTGATTGGTGTCAGTCGATCTGGATTTTGAGCAGTTCCGGGTGTTTCTTGAAAAGACGTGCGGCATTCTGCTGGGCAGTAACAAGCAGTATCTGGTGTCCAGTCGGCTGAACAAGCTGATGGAACAACAGGGCATCAAGACGCTGGGCGATCTGGTCCGGAAGATTCAGGCTCAGCCACGTAGCGGGCTTCGGGAATTGGTCGTCGATGCTATGACGACCAACGAAACGCTCTGGTTTCGTGACACCTACCCTTTCGAAGTGCTCAAGAGTCGTGTACTGCCAGAGATGCTCAAGACTGGTGCGGGGCAGCGTCTGCGGATCTGGTCGGCGGCATGCTCGTCCGGGCAGGAACCGTACTCTCTGTCGATGTCCATCGATGAGTACGAGCGCAGCAATCCCAGTCAGGCGAAAACCGGGGTGCAGATCGTGGCTACCGAACTGTCCGGCGCGATGCTTGCGGCGTGCAAGGCGGCAGAATACGACAGTCTGGCAATTGCTCGCGGTCTGTCCAGTGACCGCCTGCAGCGCTACTTCGATGTCAAGGCACCAGGGCGGTGGGCGGTCAAGCCCGCGATCCGTTCGCGGGTCGAGTTCAGGGTGCAGAATCTGCTCGACAGCTATGCCGCGCTGGGCAAGTTCGACATCGTGTTCTGCCGTAACGTACTGATCTACTTTTCCGCCGATGTGAAGAAGGACATTCTCAAGCGCATTCATGCGACGTTGCGCCCAGGCGGCTATCTGTTTCTTGGCGCCTCAGAAGCGCTCAACGGCCTGCCTGAGCTGTATCAGATGGTCCAGTGCAGTCCGGGAATCATCTACAAGGCGAAATAGCCGGCATGACGCCGGCGGCAGAAAACCGTCATGCAACATGGCGGGTGCGGCAAAAAAGCGGTAAAGCCTTGCCGCTTTTGACGCCCTCTAACCAAGAGTTCTCTGGTTAGGCTAATAAAATCAATGGTTTGCGTTCAGTGGCATGAGCTTTGCTGGTGTTTGCGTAAGCAGACTTGTATCCGGCAGAGGGCCAGATCATGAGCATCAGTTTCGATAAGGCACTGGGTTTACACGAGAAGGCGCTCGGTTTTCGCTCGCAGCGCGCCGAAGTGCTGGCGAACAATATCGCCAACGCCGACACGCCTAACTATAAGGCCCGCGATCTGGACTTCAGCAGCGTGCTTGCCGAGCAGTCCGCTCGCAGCCAGGGTGGGTTCGGGGTAACGCGGACCAGTGACAAGCATATTGCCGCCGAGGGGTTGGAGATTGCCGATGCCTCCTTGCGCTTCCGCACTCCCGCGCATCCCTCGCTTGATCAGAACACTGTCGATCTGCAGATCGAGCAATCCAACTACGCGAAGAACGCCGTTGACTTTCAGGCGAGCTTCACCCTGCTCAATAGCAAGTTCAAAGGGCTGATCAGTGCCCTGCGCGGCGAGTAAAGGAGTTTCCCATGTCTCTAAGCAGCGTCTTCAACATTGCCGGTAGTGGCATGAGTGCCCAGAGCACCCGTCTGAACACTATATCCAGCAACATCGCGAACGCCGAAACCGTTTCATCCAGCGTCGATCAGACTTACCGCGCTCGGCATCCCGTGTTTGCGACCGTGTTTCAGCAGGCCGGCGGCCTGCCCGACCAGTCGCTATTCGCGGAGCAGGATCAGGCGGGCGTAGGTGTTCAGGTGTTGGGTGTGGTCGAGGATCAGGGCGAGCTGCAGGCGCGCTACGAACCCAATCATCCGGCCGCTGATGATGCAGGCTACGTGTATTACCCGAACGTCAATGTGGTGGAAGAGATGGCCGACATGATTTCAGCCAGTCGCGCGTTTCAGACCAACGCCGAACTGATGAATACGGCCAAGACCATGTTGCAGAAAGTGCTGACGCTGGGTCAGTGATCGTTACGAGAGCGCATTCATGAGCACTACAAGCGGCGTTGGCGGTACCAGTTCGATACTCGAGCAGTACCAGTTCGGAGAGGATCGCGAGGTCAAGGGGAACGACCTTGGCAAGAACGAGTTCCTTGAACTGCTGGTTGCCCAGATGAACAACCAGAATCCACTGGAACCCCAGGAAAACGGCGAGTTCATCGGTCAGCTGGCGCAGTTCAGCACCGTCGAGGGTGTCGAGAAACTGAATTCCAGCATGGAAACCATCCTTTCCGGCTATCAGTCTTCGCAGGCGCTCCAGGCCTCGTCCCTGGTCGGGCGCAAGGTGATCGTGCCGGCCGACAAGGCCGTGGTCGATACCAGTGAAACCTTCAAGGCCAGCCTGGTGCTGCCGACCTCGAGCAGCAACGTGTTCGTGAATGTGTACGACAGCACCGGAGCCTCGGTTGGTCGCGTGAACATGGGTGCGCAAGAGGCCGGGAACATCTCCTTCATGTGGGATGGCAAGGATTCCAGCGGCAAGGTCTTGCCGCCCGGGACCTATCGATTCGAGGCGCAGGCTACGTATCAGGGCGAAACCAAGGGGTTGTATACCTTGCTGCCGGCTAACGTCGACAGCGTAACCCTCGGGCAGAACGGCGGGGAGCTGATGCTCAACCTTGCCGGTGTTGGCAGCATCGGGCTTTCTCAAGTCCAGGTCATCGGACAATAACCGCCGGCACTTCGGCAAAGGAGCGATTCAATGTCCTTCAATATCGGTCTTAGCGGCCTGCGTGCGGCGAGTAAAGATCTCAATGTCACCGGCAACAACATTGCCAACGCCGGCACCGTGGGCTTCAAGCAATCGCGTGCAGAATTCTCCGATGTGTATGCGGCTTCGATGGGGGTCAGTAAAAATGCTGTTGGTAGCGGTGTGCAACTAGCTAGTGTGGCGCAGCAATTCACTCAGGGAAATGTCAACTATACTCAAAATGCACTTGATCTTGCTATAAATGGGAAGGGCTTCTTTCAAGTTAGCAACAACGGAGCCTTGAGTTACACGAGGGCTGGTTATTTCGGAACTGATCGTGAAGGTTCTATAGTTGATAATTTTGGCTATAAGCTTCAAGGCTATACAGTAAATGCTGATGGAGTATTGCAAGATACTATTGGTGACTTGCGCATCCAGTCTGGCAGTCAAGATCCGAAGCCGACGTCGAATATTGAGCAGGTATTCAACCTGAACTCTACAAGCTCGACGCCAGTAAATGCGTTTGATCCTTCCGATCCGACTAGTTATAACTCATCGACTTCCACAAATATTTATGACTCGCAAGGCAATGCCCATGTGCTGACTCAGTACTTCATAAAACAGCCCGCGCCGGCGGCAAATTCATGGAGAATGGAGGTGTTGATTGATGGGAGAAATCCGTCAGATCCCAGTGGTACCTCACCTTATTCAATGGGCTTGACTTTTGATACGGCGGGTAAGTTGTCTGCTATAACTGATCTGGACACCCCTGCTACGACGCCTCCTACTCCGCCTCTATTTAATATAGTAGACGGTAAAGTTAATCTTATAAGTGCCACTGGTGTTCCGCCGGCAGGGGGTTGGGTTCCTGCAAAGATAGATAGTGAAACGGGGGCGTGGGCTTGGAATGGCGCGCTTGCAAATCAAGATGGTGGCGTCACTATGGATTTCCGTAATGCCACCCAGTTTTCCAGTGCGTTTGCTGTAAACAAGGTTAGCCAAGACGGCTATACGACTGGGGAGCTAGCTGGTCTTGAAATTGATGAAGATGGTCAGATCTTTGCTCGTTATACTAACGGTCAGTCAAAAGTGCAGGGCCGCATAGTGTTAGCCACCTTCGCCAATGAACAAGGGTTAACACCAATTGGTAAAACTCAATGGGTACAATCTTTCGAGTCCGGTGAGCCAGTTCGAAACCCTCCAGGAGTTGGAACTATGGGGGCTCTGCAGTCCGGTGCTTTAGAGGACTCCAACGTCGAGTTGTCAGATCAGCTGGTCAATCTGATCGTCGCCCAGCGCAACTATCAGGCGAACGCCAAGACCATCGAAACCGAAAGCGCGATCACGCAGACCATCATCAATCTGCGGTGATAGCCCGCGGCAAAGAACGGTTGCCGCTGACGGCATTATTCCGCCGCTCCTTTCGAAGAAGGCCCGTAAGGGCCTTCTTCGTTTCTGTAAAAGCTATATAAATCAGCTTCTTAAGTTCTCCTTTCGGTGATGGCACGCGCCTTGCATTTTTCATCTGCAACAGAATCGTAAGTGTCAAACTCGCGTCTCGGAGATGTCGATGGACAAGATGCTCTACGTGGCCATGACCGGTGCCAGCCAGAATGCGCGGGCCCAGCAGGCCCATGCCAACAATCTGGCGAATATTTCCACCACCGGCTTTCGCCGGGATTTCGAGCAAGCCCGTTCGATGCAGGTCTTTGGCGACAGTCATCCTGCGCGGGTGTATGCGATGTCCGAGCGTCCGGGCACCGACTTCACGCCGGGCACCTTGCAGGAAACCGGTCGTGATCTTGATGTCGCCGTCGAAGGCGAGGGCTGGATTGCGGTGCAGGCGCCAGATGGCAGTGAGGCCTACGTCCGCACCGGCAGCCTGAATATTGACGTGCTTGGCATGTTGCGTACCGCAGACGGTATGCCGGTGCTGGGCAATGGTGGGCCGATCGCGATTCCGCCGGAAGAGAAGGTGGACGTCGGCAATGACGGCACCATCAGTATTCGCGCGCTGGGCGAGGACCCGAACGTTGTGGTCACCGTGGATCGCATCAAGCTGGTCAACCCTGATCCGCAGCAGCTGGAAAAGGGCACTGATGGCCTGATTCGGCTGAAGGATGGCCAGCCTATCGAGCCTGACGCGAACGTACGGGTCGTCTCGGGTTTTCTCGAGGCGAGCAATGTGAATGCGGTATCCGAAATGACTTCCATCCTGGCGCTGTCTCGCCAGTTCGAACTGCACGTAAAGATGATGCGCACCGCCGAAGATGACGCGGCTGCCATGGCGCGCGTACTGCAACTCAGCTAATAGCGTGGCGCCGGCGGCGCACGAGGAGAAAGCTCATGCTTCCAGCACTTTGGGTCAGCAAGACCGGACTGTCCGCCCAGGACATGAACCTGACCACCATTTCCAACAACCTGGCCAACGTGTCCACCACCGGCTTCAAGAAGGACCGCGCCGAGTTTCAGGATCTGCTCTATCAGATTCGTCGGCAACCAGGCGGTCAGTCCAGCCAGGACAGCGAATTGCCCTCCGGCCTGCAGCTGGGTACCGGTGTGCGCGTCACCGGCACGCAAAAAATCTTTACCACCGGCAGCCTGCAAACCACTGAGCAGCCGCTGGACATGGCCATCAACGGACGCGGTTTTTTCCAAGTACTGCTGCCCGATGGCACGGTTTCCTACACCCGTGACGGTAGCTTCCACCTTAGTTCGGACGGCCAGCTGGTGACTTCCAACGGTTATGCGCTGGAGCCGGCCATCGTGGTACCGCCGGAAACTCAGACTTTCACCGTGGGCGAGGACGGCACTGTCTCGGTGACCACCGTGGGCAATCCGCAGCCGCAGATCATCGGCAACCTGCAGACGGCCGACTTCATCAACCCGGCAGGTCTTCAGGCGATGGGCAGCAACCTGTTCCTGGAAACTGCCGCCAGTGGTGCACCGCAGGTGAGTACGCCGGGCCTCAACGGTTTGGGCACGGTGCTGCAGAACACCCTGGAAAACTCCAACGTCAGCGTCGTTGAGGAACTGGTGAACATGATCACCACGCAACGCGCCTACGAGATGAACTCCAAGGTCATATCCACCGCCGACCAGATGCTGTCGTTCGTCACCCAGCAGCTCTGATCGTGCGTTCGCCGTTGTATACGGGCACGCACGCCTTGTGCCTGCTCGCAGTAGTTTCGATGGCCTGTCATGGCTTGAGGTGTTTATGAGCCGTTTGCTGATCGTTGTGTCGATGTCGTCCGCCCTGGCGCTGGCCGGATGTGTTGCTCCTGCGCCGAAACCGAATGACCCGTACTATGCACCGGTGCTGCCTCGCACGCCGCTGCCAGCGGCGCAGAACAACGGCGCAATTTATCAGGCAGGCTTCGAGACCAATCTCTACGATGACCGCAAGGCATTTCGCGTCGGGGACATCATTACTATTACGCTCAATGAGCGAACCCAAGCGAGCAAGAATGCCAGCTCGAAGATTTCCAAAGCCAGCGATGTGGAGATGGGGCTTACCTCGCTCTTGGGCAACGCTGTAAGCGTGAATAACCCCGCTGCGGGGCTTCTTCGTAATGGCGGTCCGCTTTCGTTGGATACGCAATTCGGTGGTTCCAGCTCGACTAATGGCTCCGGCCAGGCAGGCCAGAGCAACAGTCTTTCCGGCTCCATCACCGTCACCGTTTCCGACGTGTTGCCCAACGGCATCCTGGCTGTGCGAGGTGAGAAGTGGCTAACGCTCAACACGGGCGATGAGCTTGTACGTATTGCCGGTCTTGTGCGATCGGACGATATCTCCACTGATAACACCGTTTCTTCCACGCGCGTGGCTGATGCACGCATTACTTACTCCGGCACAGGCGCTTTCGCTGATGCGAGCCAGCCGGGATGGCTGAGTCGTTTCTTCGTTAGCCCGCTTTGGCCGTTCTGAAGGACATGATGATGATTAGAAAAGCCATCGTCTTTCTCGGATTGCTCGCCGTTGGTACTTCTGCCTATGCCGAGCGTCTGAAGGATGTCGCGACCATCCATGGTGTTCGTAGCAACCAGCTGATCGGCTACGGCCTGGTTGTCGGCTTGAACGGTAGCGGTGACCAGACCACCCAGACGCCGTTCACCGTGCAGACCTTCAACAACATGCTGGCCCAGTTCGGTATCAAGGTGCCGGCCGGTGGCAACATTCAGCTGAAGAACGTCGCGGCGGTGTCGATTCATGCCGAACTGCCGCCGTTCGCCAAGCCGGGGCAGACCATCGACATCACCGTCTCGTCTATCGGTAACGCCAAGAGCCTGCGTGGCGGCAGCCTGTTGATGGCGCCGCTGAAGGGTATCGACGGCAACGTCTACGCCATCGCCCAGGGCAACCTGGTGGTAGGGGGCTTCGATGCCGGTGGCGCAGATGGCTCTCGGATCACCGTCAATTCGCCGTCGGCTGGCCGGATCCCGGGTGGCGCGACGGTCGAACGTCCGGTGCCGAGTGGCTTCAATCAGGGCAACACACTGACGCTGAACCTCAATCGTCCGGACTTCACCACGGCCAAGAACATCGTCGATCAGATCAACGACCTGCTGGGCCCGGGTGTAGCGCAGGCGCTCGACGGGGGCTCGATCAGCGTGACCGCGCCGCTGGATCCGAGTCAGCGCGTGGACTATCTGTCGATTCTGGAAAATCTCGAAGTAGAGGTTGGCCAGGCCGTGGCCAAGGTCATCATCAATTCGCGTACCGGGACGATCGTGATCGGCCAGAACGTACGGGTGCAGCCTGCCGCCGTTACCCACGGCAGCCTGACCGTCACCATCAGCGAAGATCCACAGGTGAGCCAGCCGGAGCCCTTCTCGGATGGTCAGACCGTCGTCGTGCCCAACAGCAAGGTAAAAGCCGATCAGGAAGCCAAGCCGATGTTCAAGTTCGGCCCAGGTACCACGCTGGATGAGATCGTCCGGGCGGTGAACCAGGTGGGTGCTGCACCCAGCGACCTGATGGCCATTCTCGAAGCGTTAAAGCAGGCTGGCGCGCTGCAAGCTGATCTGATCGTGATCTAAGGAAAGCGACATGGAAAACCGACTCGGCAGCGGGGCGCGCGCCCTCGACAGCGGCAGCTACAACGACCTCAATCGTCTCAGCCAGCTCAAGGTTGGCAAGGATCGGGACGGTGAGGAGAACGTGCGCAAGGTTGCGCAGGAGTTCGAGTCGTTGTTTCTCAACGAAATGCTCAAGTCGATGCGTTCGGCAACCGAAGTGCTGGCCAAAGACAACCCGCTGAACAGTCAGGCCAGCAAGCAGTACCAGGATATGTATGACCAGCAGCTGTCTGTCAGTCTTTCGAAGGAAGGCGGTGGCATCGGGCTGGCGGACGTACTGGTGCGCCAGTTGAGCAAGCAGACCGAAACCGCGACACGCAACAATCCGTTTGCCCAGGTTGCGCAAACCGAAGGGGCCGCATGGCCGAGCAAGCCGGCCGCTGCCGTCGAGTCCGCACGAGATGATTCCCGGTTGCTGAATCAGCGTCGTCTTGCGTTACCAGGCCGGGCGATCGAGCGGCAAGTGGCAGATGTATCGGCGACTGCGCAGAAACCTGCCGCAGAAGGTGCGCAGCCTCTGGTCGACCTCGATTGGAAGCCCGCCACGGCGTTCGTGCCCCCCAAGGACAAGCCGTTGGTCGTCAATGGTGTCGAGAAAAGTGCGCCCAACGCGCCGAGCAAGACGCGGTTCAATTCGTCCGAGGAGTTCATCGCCACCATGCTGCCCATGGCAGAGAAGGCTGCCGAACGCTTGGGCATCGAGCCGCGTTTCCTGGTCGCACAAGCGGCGCTGGAGACCGGCTGGGGTAAATCCATGATCCGTCAGAAGGACGGCAGCAACAGCCACAACCTGTTCGGAATCAAGGCGACCGGGTGGAAAGGGGAGTCGGCTACCGTGATGACCACCGAGTACGTCAACGGTACGGCAACCCGCGAGAGAGCGGGCTTCCGCGCCTATGATTCGTTCGAGCAGAGCTTCGACGACTTCGTCAGCCTGCTGGAAAACAACGACCGTTATCGGACCGCCATTCAGGTGGCGAGCAATACCGGCGATTCGGAACGCTTCGTCAAGGAGCTGCAGAAAGCCGGCTACGCCACCGACCCACAATACGCGCGCAAGATCAGCCAGATCGCCCGCAAGATGCAGACTTACCAGACCGTTGCCGACGCGAATTCGGTGCCCGCCATGCGGACCAGAGGCTAAATCATGGCTGACCTATTGAGCATTGGCCTTTCCGGCCTGTCTGCCAGCAAAACCCAACTTTCCATCACCGGACATAACATCACGAACGTCAACACGCCTGGCTATAGCCGCCAGGATGCAAGCCAGGCGACACGCTCGCCGCAGTTCAGCGGTGCCGGTTACATTGGATCGGGTACCTCGCTGGTAGACGTGCGTCGCTCCTACAGCGAATTTCTGACCAGCCAGCTGCGTAGCAGTACATCGCTGAACAGTGATGTCGAGGCTTACAAAAGCCAGATCGATCAGCTCGATTCATTGCTGGCTGGCACCACCACCGGTATCACGCCTTCGCTGCAAAAGTTCTTCTCGGCCTTGCAGACAGCTGCCGAGGACCCGGCGAATATCCCGGCGCGTCAGCTGGTGCTGGCGGAGGCTGAGGGATTGGCGCGGCGTTTCAATACCGTATACGACCGACTTTCCGAGCAGAACAGTTTTACCAACAAGCAGATGTCCGCTATCACCGATCAGGTTAATCGTCTGGCAGGCAGCATCGGTAGCCTCAATGAGGCTATTGCCATCGCCGCGGCCAACGGCAAGCAGCCGAACGATCTGCTCGACGCCCGTGACGAGGCTGTTCGGCAGTTATCGGGCTATATCGGCGTGACGGTTGTACCTCAGGATGACAGTAGCTTCAACGTATTCATCGGCAGCGGCCAGCCGCTGGTCGTGGGCAGTACGGTAGCCAAGCTTGAGGTCGTGCCAGGGCAGGGCGACCCGAACCGTCATGAAGTGCAGTTCATCAGTGGTGGCTCGCGGCAGGGCATCACCTCACAGATCACCGGTGGCGAACTCGGCGGGCTGATTCGTTATCGAGAGGAAGTGCTGGATTCGACCATGAACTCCCTGGGGCGCCTTTCGCTGGCCGTTAGTGATCAGGTCAATACTCAGCTGCGGCAGGGGCTGGATCTGAAAGGTGACGTGGGGGAGGCACTGTTTGGCAATTACAACGAGCCCGCGTTGGCCAAGTTGCGCGTCAATGCGTTTGCCGGAAACAGCAATGCGCAACCAGTGTTGAACATCACCGACCCCAGCGTGCTCACCACCAGTGACTATCTGATGGAGTACGACCCGAGCGGCCCCAAAGTCAGACGGCTGAGCGACAACCAGCTGATGAACGTAACGGACACCACTCCGCCGACCGGTGTGCTCACGATCACCGACAAAGCTGGAGTCGACCAGGGCTTCCAGGTCGTTCTTGGCAGCCCGGCGCCCGTTGCGGGTGACAAGTTCAGCCTGCAGCCTACGCGACGTGGTGCGGCTGACATCAAGGCGACGCTGGATCAGGCCGATCAACTGGCCTTTGCCGCCCCGGTACGCGCGGAAAGCAATTTGCAGAACGCTGGTACCGGTGCGATTGGCCAGCCCGACATGACGTCCGGGCCTTCGCCGATCAGTATTTCGGCACTGCAGGGGTTGTTCGGCAGCAATGGAGCGACGCTTACTTTCACCGAGCCGGACACCGTAACGATTACGGGTGGCACTGCGCAATTTCGGAGTGTGGACGACAGCACTACGCCGCCGACGGTCAGTTACTCGGCGACCGCAACCATCCAGCCTGGACAAAGCAATTCGCTGGTGGTGGGTGATGCCAATTACCAGTTCGAGTTTTCTCTGAGCGGTACGCCGAAGGATAACGACAGCTTCGCGATGGCGTTCAACCAGAGCGGCGTCTCGGATAACCGCAATGCGCTGAAGCTGGTCGATCTGCAAATGAAGCAGACAGTAGGCGTGGATGCGGCTGTGAATGGCTCCGGCTTCAGTTTTACCGATGGCTACGGCGAACTGGTCGAGCGCGTCGGTACGCTGACGGCACAGGCACGGATGGATAGCGAAGCAACGGGCTCGATTCTCAAGCAGGCTACGGACAACCGCGATTCACTCTCGGCCGTGAACCTGGACGAGGAAGCCGCCAACCTGATCAAGTTCGAGCAGTACTACAACGCTTCGGCCCAGATCATTCAAGTTGCCCGCTCCTTGTTCGATACATTGATCAGCTCCTTCAGGTAATAGGTCGCCTTATGCGCATTTCCACCCTGCAAGCATTCAATAACGGCGTCGCCGGACTGCAGCGCAACTACGCCAATGCGACTCGCACTCAGGAGCAGATCAGTACCGGCAATCGCATTCTTACGCCAGCTGACGACCCGGTTGCGTCGGTGCGTTTGCTCCAGCTGGACCAGCAGCAGAACGTGCTGAGTCAGTACAACGCCAACCTGACTGCGGCGAAGAACAGCCTTACTCAGGAGGAGGTGACGCTCAACTCGGTTAATACCGTTCTGCAGCGAGTGCGAGAGCTTGCTGTACAGGCGGGTAATGGCGGCCTGAGTGCGGAAGATCGGAAGTCGATTGCAGCCGAGCTGACTGAACGCGAGGACGAGCTGCTGTCATTGATGAACACCCGCAATGCCCGCGGCGAGTACTTGTTCTCTGGCTTTCAGGGTAAGACTCAGCCTTTCGTGCGCACTGGAGATGGCAGCTACAGTTATCAAGGGGACGAGGGGCAGCGCAAGTTGCAGATAGCCAGTTCGCTGAATATCCCGATAAGTGACAGTGGCAAGTCCATTTTCGAGAGCGTCACCAATGCAGGCCGCTTGTCGGCTGGTCCAGTGGTTGATGCGACAGGCACAAGCACGCTTTCGGTTTCGGCACCGCTGGTAAGTGACGAGGTGGCGTTCTCCAGCGGCATTCAAGGCTTTCCGGAGGAAGGGATCGAACTTGAGTTCCAGTCGGACGGGACTTACGCGATCTATCAACTACCCAGGGCAGTAGCGCCTGCCACGGAAACTGCTCTGGCCACTGATATGAAGATGGACAGCGATCCGGACAAGAGCGACAAGTTGGTATTCCGAGGCGTTACGGTGCATCTGGACGGGGCTCCGGTTGGCGGTGAAACCATCAGGGTCATTCCGGACGCCAGCTCTGGTGAAATCAAGGAGAAGCAGGGAATCCTCAATACTATCGCAAGCCTTCGATCATCTCTGGAAGATCCAACCACGAGCAATAGTGGTGTTCGCGATGCAGTCGCTGTGGCATTGACCAATATCGACCACGGCATGATCAGCGTCGACGCCGCTCGCGGCAACATCGGCGCGCGTCTGAACGTGATCGAAACAACGCAGATCGACAACGAGGACGTGGCTCTGGTTAACAAATCGGTCCAGGCCGAGCTGCGTGAGCTGGACTACGCAGAGGCGCTGTCCCGGCTGTCGTTCCAGACCGTCATCCTTGAGGCTACGCAGCAGAGCTATGTAAAGATCAGCGGCCTGAATCTGTTCAACGCCATGCGCTGAGCTTGACGAGGTTCGCAAATATGCAACCTCGTTTTTGACATCAGCTGGCAGGCGACTAGATTGGCTGACGCGGAGCAGGAAGTCCCGCGAACGAATACTTTGGTTTTCATAAGGACGTGATTATGCGTAAAGCTATTCTTGCCGCTGCGGCATTCGCCGTACTCTCCGGCTTTTCTGTCGGTGGCTATGCCGCCACTCAGGCACAACCTGCGCCGACACCTGTGGCTGTCGCCCCGGCCCCAGTGAACCTCAATGCTGCCGATGCTGAGACGCTTTCCCGTGAGCTGAGAGGCATCGGTGAAACCAAGGCAAAAGCGATCATCGCTTATCGGGAAGAGCATGGCCCGTTCAGCTCGGTAGATGAGCTGCTCGAGGTAAACGGCATCGGCTCGGCGACCCTCGACAAGATTCGTGGGCAGCTCAGCATTCAGTAAGGTATTGAGAGGTCGATCGCAATGATCGACCTCTTTTTTGATTTTCACGTGGGACGTTCTTCCCTCAACGCCTAGCCCCCGGTAGTTCGAACGCCCTGTGTCGTCGTCAGTCAAAGTGCTTGTAAAGGCATTGACAATCCGCGGTTATGCACATTCGGAATAGATCGCGGCGTGTCCTACAGGCATGTTTCAATACAATTTCAGCGTGATCGTAACCTATTGATTCTTAAGGCCTTAAGCGGCTGGATAAAAAAACACCGATCTGTTGGGCGGCCCTGTAAACAGGGCCTTAGCGGCAACCATCCATAAACTGTTCACAAGGTTATCCACAGCTTCGGTGGATAACATTCTCGAGGTCAGGGATGACGCAGGCTGGAGGCAACCCAGATGAAGGCTCCCTGGAATTTCATCCGATATTTTCCGCTCGCGCAGCGTCTGATCAAACGCGGAAAGATCCCCACGTTACTCTTTGCGGTGGCTCGCAAATCCTCTTCGAAAAGAGGGCTGTTCAAAGGATTGCGAGAAGATCTGGCACTTTTACAGGCGCTTTGCGTAGCTTGGTGGCGTGGCGAGTACCGGGCCATCAGTCCTAATGCATTGATTGCTGTGGTGGCCGGCTTCCTCTACTTCCTGTCGCCAATCGACGCCATCCCGGATTGGCTGCCTGGTCTTGGGTTCGTCGACGATCTGGCTGTGCTGGGCTGGGTAATGCGCAAGTGGTCTGGTGAGTTGGAGGCGTTCAAGGTCTGGAGGCAGGCCCAGACTGCGGATCGGCAGGCATCGCTTCAACGCTTGCCTGCGTTGGACGAACCGAAGGCCGGCGGCCAGCCGAGCTGATAGCAGCGGCGTGTGTAGCGCCGCCGTTTGTCGGTGCCGGATGAGCATTTGCGGTCTCTATCCCGATTCACTAACGCATGCGGCAGGTTGGTAGCTTCAAGGAGCGGCAAGGGCTGTTAAGATTCCGCATCTGATCGAAGACGCCTGGGGAAAATACGGATGAATGTACAGGTCATCATGCGTGACGGCTCGCCGGAATACGCCGTACTGCCGTGGGACGAGTACCAGGCGCTTTTGAATGCGGTCGGTGTCAAATCGGCCGTTGACACTGATGTCGCACCCAGTGGCGCTCAGTCACGTCCGTCCCTGGTCGAGCTGAGCGCTCTGCGTGAGGCCAAGGGGCTTTCACAAGAGGCGTTGGCGCGCGCTGTGGGGATCAGTCCAGCCTACCTGGGGCTGATCGAGGCGGGAGAGCGCGAACCCGATGCTGCGATTCGTCGAGCACTGGCACGTGCGTTGGAAATTGCCGGCTGGGAGGGCGACGCTTGACGTCAGTATCCATCAGCCGGCACCACTGGCAGGCGCTGCTTGCCGAACTGGATGCCGCTCGCCGGCAGAGACATCTGGTGACCTACCGTGCGCTGGTCGAGCGGCTCCAGTTGCCCACACCCGCCATGCGAACCCTTACCGCCGCGCTGGAGCACCTCGCTGCGCTGGACGCCCGCTCGGAGCGCCCGTTGCGCAGCGCACTGGTCATCAGTCAGGGTGCTAGCCGTTTGCCCCGAACGGGCTTTTTCGAGTGTGCTGCGCGGTTGGGACGCTTCTCGGGGCCGGCGGACGGTGCCGCCGCTGCATCCTGGCATGCGGGAGAAGTGGCGCGCGTTTTCGAGTTCGTTTATTCGGAGGAGCTCTGATGCTGGGCAGGCTGCGTGCAAGGCTCGGTTATTTAACTGCCCGCAAATTGATGACGTCGCACTACGCGGTTCAGCAGCCGAAGATCTGGCGTTGGATGGAAGGGCAATTCGCGCGGATGGCGGCGCTGGGCGACGTGTCGGCGCAGAGTTTCTACGGTCATATCCTGTATTTCCGCGGGCGCGGCTATGGTGCCAAGCTGGAAGGCGTTCGCCTTCTAAGGCTGGCGGCCAAGGCGGGAGATGTGAAAGCGGCATATCAGATGGGCGTCATCAGCCTCAGCGAAGATGCCTCCCACGGCCCGGATGGCAGTGAGGCGGCGCGCTGGTGGTCCCAGGCGGCCGAGGCAGGGCATCCACTGGCGGCGGTTCGCCTCGAGCAACTGTATCGTGCCGGCGGCCACGGCCTGGCCGCAGACCCCCAGCAGGCAGATCGTTACAAGGCGAAGGCGGAGCAACTGGGGTTGTAGGCATCCTGCGTTGGCTGCCCTGCATCGATCAGGTGGAAGCTCGGGCCGTTCACCTGTTTGGCAAAGCGCTTGGCCTCCGAAGCAAGGGCGGCGAGCCTGCCTGCATCCAGGCGGTCAGTGTGCTCCGGGTGCACGCTGACGATCCCGATCGAGAGTGACAGCAGGGCATAGCGCTGTTTACGCCCGTCACGGCTGGTGGAAATAAAGCAGCCGGCCGCGAGGTGTTCTGGCTGGTAGAAGGCGCTGCTGCGAAGCGCGAAGGCGCTGTGCAAGTCGGCAATGCGCTGCTCCCAGTCGTGACCGCTCAGCACCAGCATGAAATCATCCCCGCCAATATGGCCGACGAAATCCATCTGTGGGTCGACGCGGTCGTTCAGACATTGGGCTAGGCACAGCAGCACTTCATCGCCTTTGGCGTAGCCATACAGATCGTTGAAAGGTTTGAAGTTGTCGATGTCGACGTAACAGACCATCGCCCTACGTCGCTGTAGCAGCAGGCGGGTCAGGCACTGCTGGATAGGTACGTTGCCCGGCAACAGTGTCAGGGGATTGGCGTGGCGCGCCTGCTGAATCTTCAGTTCGGTTATCAACCTCAGAACATCGATGACGCGGCCCAGACCGAGGTATTGACCTGCCTGTGTGATGACGAAGTCTTCCTCGATTCTTTGGCGCGCCCGGCTGGTGAGCAAGCGGCTAACCTGTTGCAACGACTGGTCGAGCTCGACGGCGAGGAAATCCGTGCTCATCAGGCGGCTAAGCGGTTTGCGTGCCAGCAGATCGGTGGCGTAGGGCTTGAGCAGCGCGTCGGAAATGAGATTACGGTGAAGTATGCCGACCGGCCTGGCGTCAACGTCCAAAACGGCGATCGAGTTCAGGGCCGGCTGCAGTCGAAACGCCTCGAGCATTTCAGCGACCGGACGTTCTGCGGCCATGGCGGGTTGTCTGATAAGCAGTCCGGACAGGTTGCCGGACTCCTCGCCCAGGACCGCCTGCTGGGCCTCCGGGGGTGGCAGGACCTCGTCGATGTCCTGGGCAGGCAACTCCAGCGGACGTCCAAGCAGATAGCCCTGCACCAGATCGATACCCATGCCGGCCAGCACCGCCAGTTCCTCGTGCAGTTCGATACCTTCGGCGATGACGTGGGCACGCGATGCGCGGGCGATCTTCAGGATGGATTCTACGAACTCGCGCTTCACGGGGTCGAGATGGATGCCGTCGATGAAATAGCGGTCGATCTTCACATAGTCCGGTCGCAGCTCGGACCACAGGCGCAAACTCGAATATCCGGCACCAAGGTCGTCGAGCGCTATGCTGAAGCCCATCGAGCGATAGTGATGAAGCGCCTTGTCCAGCAGCTCGAGATCGTCGGCCGGTGCCTGCTCGGTCAGCTCGATGACCACGTTGTCCGCGGAAATCCCATAGGTGTGCAGCAGCTCGAGTGTGCGCCCGGGCTTGTGGGTCGCGTCAAGTAGCGTTTCCGGTGAGGCGTTGAGAAAGAGCTTGCCGCGTAGCGCCCCCTGGCTGTAACGCCGGCACGCTGTTTCGCGGCAGGTCATCTCCAGTTCGTTAAGCCGGCCGGCGTGGCGTGCTGTGGCGAGCAAATTGATCGGGGAGTGCAGCGGGCCGTTGGATGGTCCACGGCTGAGTGCTTCATAACCGAGAATGCGTCGCTCCGAAAGCGAGACGATGGGTTGGAACAGGGTGGTGATGTCGCCGTGAGCAAGGATATGTCCCAGCGTGCTCAACTGCTCGGTGACTGTCATGGAGGTCTCTGGGTGTGAAAAGAAAAGGGCCGCAACGCAGCCCTTTCATTTCACGATGTCGTGATGTCAATTTGATGACATCGCGGCGTTCCACTCGATTCAGTGCTTGGCCATCGCCGAGCTGAGACCGAGGTAATCGAGCAGAATGCGCCCGCTCTCGGAGAGGTAGGCATCATCCTCCGGCTTTGGTTTGTCCGCTTCCGCGTGAGGCGTGTTTTCGTCTTCCTTCTCCAGCTTTGCCAGTGGCTCCTCACCTTTGGCCAGGCGCAATGCATTCTCCAAGGCCAGCTGACGCTTCTCGATATCGGCCTGTTGTGCACGCCGCTTTTCTTCATTGAGGCTGACGGTGGTTTCGTGCATCAGCTCCTGGGCAAGCGCCAGACGATCGCGGGTGAAGACGAAGTCCGGGTTCTCGCCGGTGCGTGCTTCGTGGCGTGCCTTCAGCTCGGCGAGGAACGGCTTGAACGGGTTCATGTCCGGATTGATCGCCGCGCGGATGCTGTCCCAAGGCAGCGCTTCCGGCAGCGCACTCTCACCGATTTCCTTGGTGTCGACATCGGCAGGGTAGCTGATGTCGGGAATCACACCCTGATGTTGAGTGCTCTGCCCGGATACGCGGTAAAACTTGGCCAGGGTCAGTTTCAGCTCACCATGGTTGAGAGGCTGGATTGTCTGCACGGTGCCCTTGCCGAAGGTCTGGCCACCGAGGATTAAGGCCCGGTGATAGTCCTGCATCGCGCCGGCGAAGATCTCCGAGGCCGATGCAGAAAGACGGTTGACGAGGACGGCCAGCGGCCCCTTGTACAGCGCGCCGGTCTGTTCATCGGCAAGCACGTCTACGCGGCCATCGCTGTTGCGTACCAGCACAGTCGGCCCCTGATCGATGAACAGGCCGGTGAGCTCGGTGGCCTCTTGCAGTGAGCCGCCGCCGTTGTTGCGCAGGTCGATGACCACGCCGTCGACTTTCTCTGCTTCCAGTTCGGAGAGCAGCTTTTTGACGTCACGCGTGGTGCTCTTGTAGTTCTGGTCCCCGGCGCGCAGTGCCTTGAAGTCCAGATAGAACGCTGGAATCTCGATCACACCGAGCTTGAAGTTCTGCCCCTGGTGTTCCAGGTTCAACACCGACTTCTTCGCTGCCTGCTCCTCGAGCTTCACCGCTTCGCGGGTAATGGCGACGACCTTGCTGCTTTGGTCATTCGGCGCATTGCTCGCCGGGATGACTTCAAGGCGTACGACCGAACCCTTCGGGCCGCGGATGAGCTTGACCACCTCATCCAGGCGCCAGCCGATGACGTCGACCATCTCATCGTTGGCCTGGCCGACGCCGACAATCTTGTCCGCTGGCGCCAGCTGCTTGCTCTTCTCCGCCGGGCCTGCCGGCACCAGGCGTACGATCTTCACGTGCTCGTTGTCACTCTGCAGCACCGCGCCGATGCCCTCGAGCGACAGGCTCATGTTGATGTCGAAATTCTCCGCGCTGTCCGGCGACAGGTATTGGGTGTGCGGATCGTAGGTCTGCGCGAAGGCGTTGATATAGGTCTGGAAAACGTCCTCGCCACGGGTCTGGTTCAGGCGCGATAGCTGATTCTTGTAGCGTTTGGTCAGCAGTTCCTCGATGGCCTTCGGCTCCTTGCCGGCGATCTTCAGACGCAATACCTCGTCCTTTACCCGCTTGCGCCACAGGTCATCGAGCTCTGCGCTGTCCTTGGCCCAGGCGGCCTTCTCACGGTCGACCAGCAGCTCCTCGTCGACGCTGAAGTCGAAGCTGTCGACGCCCTTGTCGAGCAGGCTCAGGGCGTAGTTCAACCGGTTCTGCAAGCGCTCGAGATGACGGGAGTAGATGATGAAACCGGGTTCGAGATTGCCGCCCTTGAGGAAGTCGTCGAACTGGTTGCGCCACTTGCCGAACTCTTCGAGGTCGGATGCCAGGAAATAGCTGCGCGAGGGATCGAGCATCTGGATGTAGCTGTCGAAGATCTTTGCCGAACGCGCGTCGTTAAGCGGCGGCTTGTTGTAGTGATGGCGCTTGAGCAGTTCGACGACATTCAGGCTGGCTATGACCTGGTCACGATCGGGTTGCAGGTAGTCCCAGTTCTCCGGCGTGCTGACGGCTTTGGCCATCGCCAGGGAAGCGTGAAGGCCGAAAAGGACGGCGAGAACGGTGCAGGTCAGCGTACGTTTCATGGCTGGGGGGCGACGTAAGGCTAGGGAATAACGCATATTAGGCCATCTAAAGTAGGCGCCGGTTCGGTTTTCCGTCCGGCGGTGGAAAGCACAAGCCCGATGGTTGAGGTGGTCAAAGAAGGCCAGCGAGCGATCAGTTGGGTGGGCATAGATAGGAACCACTATGGAGGCAGCATGAAGGCATTGCAAGGTATCGAGGGGCATCTGGAGTGGGCCGAGCGACCGGCTCCGGCGTGCGGCGATGGCGAAATCCGTATCCGTGTGGCTGCTGCCGGGCTCAACCGTGCGGACCTGCTGCAGCGAGGCGGACACTATCCGCCGCCGGCAGGTGTCACCGACATCCTGGGGCTGGAATGCGCAGGGGTGGTCGCCGAGGTCGGTGGGCGCAGCCGCTGGAAGGTGGGTGATCGCGTGTGCACGCTGCTGGCTGGCGGTGGTATGGCCGAGGAGGTGGTGGTCGATGCCCGTCATGCGCTGCCGGTTCCCGAGGGCATGTCGCTGCATGAAGCTGCGGTGATCCCGGAGGTATATGCCACGGCCTGGCTCAACCTCTATCGCCTGGGCGCTTTACTGGCCGGCGACAAGGTGCTGCTGCACGCTGGCGCCAGTGGTGTCGGCTCGGCGGCGATCCAGCTGTGCAAGGCGTTTGGCAATCCCTGCTGGGTCAGCGTCGGCTCGGCCGAGCGGCTGGCCTATTGCGAATCGCTCGGTGCTCAGGGTGGTGTGCTGCGTGGTGACTCGCTCGAAGCGCTACGCGATTTTGGTCCGTTCGACATGATCCTCGACCCGGTCGGTGCCAAGTACGCCGCATTGAATATGCAGCTGCTGGCGATGGATGGGCGTTGGGTGATGATCGGCTTGATGGGCGGACGCAAGGCCGAGATGGATCTGGCTGGTTTGCTGGCCAAGCGCATCCAGTTGATCGGCTCGACCCTGCGCAGCCGCGACGCCGATTACAAGGCCGGGCTGCTGGCGGAAATGGAAGAGAAGGTCTGGCCGCTGTTCGCCCAGGGCAAGCTTTCGCCGCGTCTGGAGCGAACCTTTGCCATCGGTGATGTGGAGGCTGCATTCGAAACGCTGGCCAGCAACACCGTGTCCGGCAAGGTGGCCCTGGTGATCGATAGCGCGCTTTCCTGATCCGCATCGGCCTGATGTGGACGGAGCCAGATTTCGCTTTGCCTTGATGGATCGAGCAGGTTTGCAGTGCTGCAGACCTGCCCGGTGCGGTTCAAGGCAACTGGCTGCTGGCGTAGAACGCGGTCAGTACCTTGACCAGATGCGCCAGGTCCTGACTACCGGCAAGCTCGCGGATCGAGTGCATGGCGAAGGTCGGCAGGCCGATGTCGACGGTACGCACACCTAGCTGACTGGCCGTGATCGGGCCGATCGTGGAGCCGCAACCCATGTCGCTGCGGGTGACGAAACTCTGCACCGGCACTTCGTTTTCCAGGCAGAGATGGCGGAAAAAGCCGGCAGTTTCGCTGCTGGTGGCGTAGCGCTGGTTGTTGTTCACCTTGATCACTGGACCAGCGTTGAGCTTCGGCCCGTGATTGCCGTCGTGCTTGTCGGCGTAGTTCGGGTGCACCGCGTGGGCATTGTCGGCGGAAATCAGCAGGGAATGGCTTATGGCGCGCTGGAAGTCATCCTCATCCGGCAGCACGCGACGCAAGACCTGCTCCAGGAACGGGCCATCCGCGCCGCACAGCGAGGTCGAGCCGACTTCCTCGTGATCGGTGCAGACCAGCACGCAGGTGTGCTCGGGTTCGGCGTTCAGCAAGGCCTGCAAGCCCGCAAAGCACGAGAGCAGATTGTCCAGACGGGCGCCAGCGATGAAGTCACCGTGCAGGCCGATGACCGCGGCGCTCTGGGTGTCGTAGAAGCTCAGTTCGAAGTCCAGCACCACGTCGGCGACCAGCCCATGTTCACGGCCGAGCTGATCGGCGAGGAGTGCGCGGAAGTCTGGGCTTTCCTGGCTGGCGATCTGGGCCAGAATCGGCGGTAGCTCGTTCTGCGCGTTGATGGCCCAGCCCTGATTGGCTTCCCGATTGAGGTGAATCGCCAGGTTCGGAATCGTCGCGATCGGAACCTTGAAGTCGATCAGCTGGCTTTCGATGCGGCCATCACGGCTGTAGGTGACACGGCCGGCCAGCGACAGATCGCGGTCGAACCAAGGAGCGAGCAGGGCGCCGCCATACACCTCGACCCCCAGCTGCCAGAAGCCCTGGCGCTGCAGCTCGGGCTGCGGCTTGACCCGTAGGCACGGGCTGTCGGTATGGGCGCCAACCAAGCGCAGCCCGTGTTCGACGAGCGCCTTGCTGCCCAGCTGGAAGGCGATGATGGCCGAGTCGTTGCGGGTGACGTAATAACGCCCGCCCGCCTCGGTATGCCAGACCTCGCGCTCGTCCAGCGCACGGTAGCCGGCGGCCTGTAGCCCCTGGGTGAGATTCTGGGTGGCATGGAACGGGGTAGGGGACGCCTGCAGATATTCGATCAGGCCTTGGTTGAGAGCTTTGCGCATTTCGGACTCCGGACTGCAAGGTCACGAAGTCTATAGCATTCGACACCTGGTAATAAGCGCACCGGCACCGCCTGCATTTAGTAAGTGCGCGCTTGTCGTCATCAGAACGGTGCCGGGCACTCGAAGCGCAGGCGCTCGCCGGTTTGCGGGTGGGTCAGGGTGAGCATACTGGCGTGCAGACACAGGCGCTCATGGGCTTGCAGGGCTTGCTCGTGGGCATACAGGCGATCGCCGAGCAGCGGATGCCCGATCGACAGCATATGGACTCGCAGCTGGTGGGAGCGGCCGGTGATGGGGGTCAGCTCGACGCGGCTGTAGTCGCCGTAGCGTTCAAGCACGCGCCAGAAGGTCAGTGCGTGCTTGCCCAGCTCGTGGTCGACAACGTGGCGCGGCTTGGTCGGCGGATCGTAGCGCAGCGGCAGGTCAATGCTGCCGCTGTCCTGTTCGGGCTGGCCCCAGCACAGCGCGGTATAGGCCTTTTCCGTTTCACGATCATGGAACTGACGGGACAGCTCACGGTGCGTATCGGCATCGCGGGCGAGCACGATTAGTCCGGAGGTTTCCCAATCAAGGCGATGCACGATGCGCGCTTCGGGATAGCCGTTTTCCTGCAGGCGGGTCACCAGGCAGTCACGGTTGTCTTCGGCGCGGCCCGGTACGGAAAGCAGCAGGGTCGGCTTGTTGATGACCAGCAGGGCGGCGTCCTGATGGACGATCTCGATAGCGCTTAGAGGCATTCGCTTTTCCACAAACGAAGACGGCGACCCGTGGGCCGCCGTTTCTGTACGCCGGTTTCGCTCAGCGATCCGGCAGGGTGATATTGAGTTCGAGAATCGAGCAGCTGCCCTGGTCCTCGAGTGCAACCTGGACCTGATCGCTGTCGATGTTGACGTACTTGCGGATCACCTCGACCAGCTCTTTTTGCAGGGCCGGCAGGTAGTCCGGCTCGGTGCGCTGGCCACGCTCGTGGGCGACGATGATCTGCAGACGCTCCTTGGCGATCGCGGCTGGGGTTTCCTTCTTCTTGCGTTCACGGAAGAAGTCGAAAAGGTTCATTCGCGGCCTCCGAAAAGTCGTTGCAGGAAGCCAGGCTTCTTGACGTCGAGGAAGCGGTGCGCGACTTCCTTGCCGAGCAGACGGTCCACGGCGTCGCTGTACGCCTGGCCGGCATCGCTCTGGTCGTCGAGAATCACCGGGATACCCTGGTTGGAAGCCTTGAGTACGGCCTGCGACTCGGGAATCACGCCCAGCAGGCGGATGGAGAGGATTTCCTCGACGTCTTCGACGCCGAGCATTTCGCCCTTGGTGACACGCTCGGGGTTGTAGCGGGTCAGCAGAAGATGTTCCCGAATCGGCTCTTCACCGTTCTCGGCGCGACGCGATTTGCTCGCCAGCAGACCGAGCATGCGGTCGGAGTCGCGAACCGAAGAGACTTCCGGGTTGGTGACGACGATGGCTTCGTCGGCGAAGTACATCGCCAGGTGCGCGCCCTTCTCGATACCGGCCGGGGAGTCGCAGATGACGTATTCGAAATTCTTGCCCAGCTCGTCGATGACCTTGCCAACGCCTTCCTGGGTCAGCGCGTCTTTGTCGCGTGTCTGGCTGGCGGCCAGCACGTAGAGGTTCTCGAGACGCTTGTCCTTGATCAGGGCCTGGGTCAGGGTTGCGTCGCCATTGATTACGTTGACGAAGTCGTAAACCACCCGGCGTTCGCAGCCCATGATCAAGTCGAGGTTCCGCAGACCGACGTCGAAGTCGACGATGACAGTCTTGTGGCCGCGCAGAGCGAGGCCGGTACCGATGGCGGCGCTGGTGGTGGTTTTACCAACGCCACCTTTGCCGGAAGTGACTACGATGATCTTGGCCAAGGTGATTCACCCTAAATATTTAAAAAATCGGGACCTTTCGCCGATTTCAGCGTCAGGATTGCCCGTTTGGTCCTTGAAAATTCGCGGCAGTATCCGTTAAAGGCGGGTGATGTTCAACACGTCGCCAGAGAGGCTGATCTGTACCGCTTCAGCCCAGAGAGGATCGCGTCGCAGGTCCTCGGCTACCTTGTACTGGCCGGCGATGGAGACCATTTCAGCGGTGAGTTGCTGACAGAAGATCCGCGCCGAAGTGTCGCCTTTGATACCCGCCAAGGCGCGACCTCGAAGCGGACCGTAGACATGGATGTTGCCATCGGCGAGAAGTTCCGCACCGGGGCTCACGGGAGCGAGAACGATGAGGTCGCCGCCTTGCGCGTAGACCTGCTGGCCGCCGCGGATGGGGGTGGTCACGACGCGGGTCGGGCGATAGACCGGCTCGGCTGGTTTGGCCGGGGTTTTCGAGCTCAGGTCGACCTGCCGCTCACGAGCACCGGAAGGCGGCAGCACCGGCAGATCGAGCACCGCGGCCGCCTCGAGGTGGGACGGTTCGCTGGTGCGCAGGGCCAGGGTACGCAGACGATGCTTGCGGCACAGGCTGACCAGCGCAGCGATATCGATCTCGCGAGCCGCCTCCGGCAGCTTGTCCAAGGCCAGGACCAGCGGGGTGTTATTGAAGAAGTCCGGCGCCTGCTCGACCTTGGCCGCGAGTTGCTCGTCGAGACGCTCGATGTCGTTGCTGGCGAGTTCCAGCACGGTGATGGCGAGCATGCTGCCCTTGAGCTGGAAGGCTGGGGACTGATCGGTGAGGTCGGCTTGGCTCATGGTCTGTCTGCTGCGGTAAATGGCGAGGACTTATAGCGGGGAGCGCCGCCGCCTGCAACCCGGCAAGGGCCTGCGGAACGATCACTGGTGCGTTGAGGTTCGGTCAATGCGGGCATTTGCCGGTAGAATGCGCCGCTTCATAGGCTGTCGAGCTATTCATGGACCGTCCTCAGTTTCGTGCGTACTTCCTGCACCCGCGCTTCTGGCCGCTGTGGCTGGGCCTGGGCGTGCTGTGGCTGCTGGTCCAGTTGCCATATTCGGTTCTGTTGAAACTGGGGCGCGGGCTTGGCGCACTGATGTTTCGCTTCGCCGGTTCGCGTCGCTACATCGCCCGGCGCAATCTGGAGCTGTGTTTCCCCGAACTGAGTCAGGCGCAACGCGAGCGTCTGTTGCGGGAGAACTTTGCCTCCAACGGCATTGCCTTCTTCGAGATGGCCATGAGCTGGTGGTGGCCGCAGGCACGCCTGCAGCGTCTGGCCAGGATCGATGG
This sequence comes from Stutzerimonas kunmingensis, assembly GCF_900114065.1. GTDB lineage: Bacteria > Pseudomonadota > Gammaproteobacteria > Pseudomonadales > Pseudomonadaceae > Stutzerimonas > Stutzerimonas kunmingensis. Next base: position 279,300 of record NZ_FORS01000001.1, on the reverse strand, counting down.
GCTCGAGCATCTGCAGCAGGCTCAGGCTGCAGGGCAGGGTGTGATCCTGATGGCGCTGCATTTCACTACGCTGGAGATCGGCGCCGCGCTGCTCGGCCAGCGGCACACCATCGATGGCATGTATCGCGAGCACAAGAATCCGCTTTTCGACTTCGTCCAGCGTCGCGGGCGCGAACGGCACAACCGTGATGCGAGTGCCATCGAGCGCGAGGATGTGCGGGCGATGCTCAAGGTATTGCGCGCGGGGCGCGCCATTTGGTACGCGCCGGACCAGGACTATGGGCGCAAACAGAGCCTGTTCGTACCGCTGTTTGGCGTCCAGGCGGCGACCGTCACCGCCACGACCAAGTTCGCCCGGCTGGGCAGGGCGCGGGTCATACCCTTCACCCAGGAACGCCTGGCGGACGGTTCGGGGTATCGACTGGTGATCCATCCGCCGCTGCAGGACTTCCCGGGTGAAAGTGAAGAGGCGGACTGTCTGCGGATCAACCAGTGGATAGAAGAGGCGGTCAGTGCGGTACCCGAGCAGTACCTCTGGGCGCATCGCCGCTTCAAGACCCGCCCGGTAGGCGAGCCCAGCTTGTATAAAAAGAGGAAGACGCGTTCGGCCGTCTAGTGGACTGCCATTTGCGCCAGGCCTGGCGTCTTCCCGGGCAGATCGTGCAGGTCAGGCCAACGTACCGTCCCGGAAGTCTCGCAGCGCCTGCTCGATCTCCTCGCGGCTGTTCATCACGAATGGCCCGTACTGCACGATCGGCTCACCAAGTGGGCGGCCTGCCAGCAGCATCAGCCGGGCGCCACGTTCGCTGGACAGATTGAGTTCGCCGTCCTGGGACATCTGAACCAACTGGCCTTTGCTCGCCGCCTGCTCACCCACCCGCAGCGTCCCTTCATAGACGTAGAGCAGCAACCGATGGCCATCCGGCACTTGCGGCGAGACGGCACTCTCGGCTGAAAGCTGCAGGTCGAATAGCAGAGGTTCGGTATCGGGCCGCTGCACGATCCCGTGCTGTTCGATATCGCCGGCTTTGAACACGCCGGCGATGACCTTGGCCTGCACGCCGCCCGGCAGGGCGAGTTGCGGTATTTCGGCCGGGGCGAAATCCCGATAGTCCGGATCGCCGAGCTTGGCGTGGGAGGGCAGGTTCAACCATAGCTGGAAGCCGCGCATGGTGCCTTCCTGCTGCTGCGGCATCTCGCTATGGATGACGCCGCGCGCGGCGGTCATCCACTGCACGCCACCGCTCTCCAGCAACCCCACATTGCCCATGTGATCCTCGTGGCGCATGCGTCCTTCGAGCATGTAGGTGATGGTTTCGAAGCCGCGATGTGGGTGGGGCGGGAAGCCGGCAATGTACTCGTCAGGGTCGTTGGAACCGAACTCGTCGAGCATCAGGAACGGATCGAAGCGCTCCGGGGCAGCGCCGCCGAAGACGCGGGTCAGGCTGACGCCGGCGCCATCGGACGTGGCACGGCCGCTGGTGATGGAAAGAATTTCACGCTGGGACATGATCGAATGCCTCTCGGGTTGAATTCGCCAAGAGTAGGTGGGTGGCTTCGATCAATGGGTGCGTAATATCGCTACAAACGATCGATAAAGCGGATTATTCCTCTATCAGCAAATCCCGCGCCCGGCTGTAGACGTAGCGCACCTTCTCGTATTCGAACGGCGAATTGAGCTGACCGTAGCGGAAGCTGGTGACATGCCGCGCATTGACGGCCCGCAGCGCCGTCAGGCTCAACTCGCCTCCGGTGGTTTCGGAATACTGCAGAAACTCCACCTGCCGCTCGACGGCGAAATCGGCCACGCGGCCCGTGGTGTCGCGCAGGTTGGACGGGCCCAGCGCCGGAAGAATTAGGTACGGACCCTGGGGAACGCCCCAATAACCGAGGGTCTGGCCGAAATCTTCGCTCTGACGCGGCAGCCCCATGCGCGTTGCCGGGTCCCAGAGGCCGCCCACACCCAGGATGCTGTTGAACAGGAAACGTGCAGTGGCGTTCGCCGCGCGCTGGCCCTTGAGTTGAGCCAGGCTGTTGAACAGCGTCGGCACTTCGCCGAGGTTGCTGAAGAAATTGCTCACGCCAGTGCGTACCGGCCGCGGCGTGACGTAGCGATAGCCGCGCACCACCGGCAGCATCACCCACTGATCGAGCCGATAGTTGAAGTGGTAGATGCGCCGGTTGACCGACTCGAACGGATCGTAGACGTCCAGTGCCTGGAAGGTGGCGCGCTCGAACTCGCGCTGATCCAGGCCGGGATTGAACTCCAGATTGCGCAGCGGATGGGTGAAACCATCCTCATCCACCTTCGGCGTTTCGGCGAAGGCCAGACCACTGGCCAGAAGCAACGGCAGCAGCATTCCTTTAGCCACGGAAGAACTCCAGCATGTGTTGAGTGTTTACGCGGTAGTTGAGGTTGCCGCAGTGGCCGCCTCGCGGATAAAGGGTCAGGCGATCACCGAAGGTACGACGCAGGAAGCCGAGGTCACCCTCGCCGAGGATCAGGTCGTCGGCGTTGTGCATGACGGCGATCTTCGGACTCTGGCGCAGGTAATCCTCCAGCGCGTACAGGCTGACCTGCTGGATCAGCTGGGTCAGGCTGCCGCCGTCGTACTGGGCGCGCCACATCGGAATCACCTGCTCGGTGATGTAGCAGTCGAAGCTGCACAGCAGTGCGCGCTTGAAGAACGGCTCCAGACGGGTGCCTTCGTTGATCGGATACTCGGGCGGCGTGATCAGGCCGCGACGGTTGATCAGGTCGGAGGTGAAGGTGATATCCGCGGCGGAGAAGCGGAACACCGAACCGATGAGCATCGCCATCTGCTCGTCGCTGAGCTTCAGGTTCGATTGCTGGAAGTCGTAGAGAACGGCCTCGTCGAGGTCGATATAGCCCTTCTGACGGTAATAGCGCGTGAGCTTTTCCAGAATCACTTCGTAGAAGGTGGTGTGGTCGTTAATGCCTTCGACGCGGGTCTGCACCAGCTTGTCCAGGTTGCTGACCGAGGTGTAGAGGTTGACCGGCGGATTCAGCAGCAGCACGCGCTTGAAGTTGAAGCTGCGGCGGGTTTCGTCCAGCTGGCTGACGAACGCGGCATTCAGGGCGCCGAGGCTGTAGCCGGTGAGGTGGTATTCGGTCACGGGCAGCTTGTGGTGCTGCGCGCGAACCGCCTGCATGACCCGGTACAGGTCCTTAGCGTCGTCGCTGCTGATACCCGGCGTTGCATAGCGCGAAGCGGCAGACATGAAGTCATAACTGGTCGGTGACGATAGCTGCACCACATGGTAGCCGGCGCCGTAGAACAGACGCTTCAGGGCTTCGGTCTTGCCTGCCGAATAGCGCGCGCCGGTACCGGAAATGATGAACATGAGTGGCGCGGGGCCGCTTTGCCGAGCGAGCCGATAACGCAGCTTTTTGACCGGCCAGAAGTTGTCCGGCAGGGTGAACTCGCGTTCGGGACGCAGACGCAGGTTGTAGTCGGCCTGGTCGATATCGTCATCGGTCGGCACTTCGGCGCGTAGCTCGATGGGCGTACCGGCGATGGTGGCTTCGAAGGGGTTGGACAGCGGGAAGCCGTACTCCTCGACAGTCAGATCGGCGGCGTGGACAGGCGCAACGACCAGGGCGAGCAGGGCGGTCAGGCGCAACAACAGCTGCATGGTGCTTCTCCGTTAACAGGCCCGGTTGGCCTGTGGCAAGGCAGCGACGGCGTCCCGCGCTACCTGTCCCAATAGAACTGCATCGGCTGCACAACGCAAGCCAACTTCACTATGGCAGCGCGGTTGCGGATTCGATCCCTGCGCAGGATGAGAAATGACGACGGCCTCAGGCGTGATGGTGCAGCCAGGCATGTTTGGGGATGGGCATCTTGCTTGCCGGACTGCGTTCGAAACGCTGCCAGAGCTTCTCGTGGAAGTAGAAGCCTACCGAGTTGCACAGCGGTTCGACGGTGGCGACCAGGCCGCCAATGGCGATGCTGCCAGTCAGTGCATAGGTCACCGAAAAGGCGATGCAGAAGTGCATCAGGGTGAACGTCACGGTCTTCAGCATGGCCCCGTCTCCTTGTGCAGCCGAGAATCGTTCTCGCGTTGGAGAGTCTGGTCGAGCCCGGGCAATGTCTGAAATCAACGTTTCTCATGTGCGACATAGCGCCACACTATTTGTATGTGGATTTGTTGCGGCGCCCCATTTTCCGCGGCTGAACGGCTCTACGGCGGGTGTTTTTGTGAACCGCATTCAGACCAAAGTCGGGTGGTGTTCATCCGACCCAAGCCTAAAGTAGCCGCCCCTGCTCCCACCGGGGGGTAGCGACCGTGGAGACAGATTCCAATGCACAATGAAAATGTTTACCGGCAGATCTATGCCAATCCGCGTTTCCAGGAGCTGGTTGCCAAGCGTGGCCGATTTGCCTGGCTGCTATCGGCGGTCATGCTCAGCGCCTACCTGGCGTTCATCCTGCTGATCGCCTTCGAGCCAAAGATCCTCGGCATTCCGCTGTCCGCCAATACCGTGACCACCTGGGGTATCCCGGTTGGCGTCGGGGTGATCTTCATGGCGTTCATCCTGACCGGTGTCTATGTGCAGCGTGCCAATGGTGAGTTCGATCGCATCAACCAGGAAATCCTCAACGAGGCACAGCAATAATGATCCTGCGTTTTCTGATGACTGCCCTGCTGTTGGCAGTCTCGCCTGTGCTTCTCGCTGATGCCATCACCGGCGAAGTCCAGAAACAGGCCACCAACTACACCGCCATCATCATGTTCGTGGTGTTCATCGTGTTCACCATGGGCATCACCAAGTGGGCTGCCAAGCGCAACACCTCCACGGCTGACTACTACACCGCGGGTGGTAGCATCACCGGCTTCCAGAACGGCCTGGCGATCGCCGGCGACTTCATGTCGGCGGCATCCTTCCTGGGCATTTCCGCGCTGGTCTACACCAGTGGCTACGACGGCCTGATCTACTCCATCGGCTTCCTCGTCGGCTGGCCGATCATCCTCTTCCTGATGGCCGAGCGCCTGCGCAACCTGGGCAAGTTCACCTTCTCCGACGTGGCGTCCTATCGCCTGGGCCAGACTCAGATCCGTCTGCTCTCGGCATTCGGCTCGCTGATCGTGGTGGCCTTCTACCTGATCGCGCAGATGGTCGGCGCCGGCAAGCTGATCCAGCTGCTGTTCGGCCTGGACTACTACGTAGCCGTGGTGCTGGTCGGTGTGCTGATGGTCATGTACGTGCTCTTCGGCGGCATGCTCGCCACCACCTGGGTGCAGATCATCAAGGCGGTCCTGCTGCTGTCCGGCGCCTCTTTCATGGCCATCATGGTGATGAAGAGCGTTGGCTTCGACTTCGGCAGCCTGTTCGCCGAAGCGGTGAAGATCCATGAAAAGGGCGCGCAGATCATGAGCCCCGGCGGCCTGGTTTCCGATCCGGTGTCGGCGATCTCCCTCGGCCTGGCGCTGATGTTCGGTACCGCCGGCCTGCCGCACATCCTGATGCGCTTCTTCACCGTGTCCGACGCCAAGGAAGCGCGCAAGAGCGTGTTCTACGCCACCGGCTTCATCGGCTACTTCTACATCCTGACCTTCATCATCGGCTTCGGCGCGATCCTGCTGGTCAGCACCAACCCGGACTTCAAGGACGTGACCGGCGCCATCGTCGGCGGCACCAACATGGTCGCCATCCACCTGGCCAGCGCGGTGGGCGGCAACCTGTTCCTCGGCTTCATCTCCGCGGTCGCCTTCGCCACCATTCTCGCCGTCGTGGCGGGTCTGACCCTGGCCGGTGCCTCGGCGGTTTCCCATGACCTTTATGCCTGCGTGATCAAGCAGGGCAAGGCGCGGGAAGAGGACGAGATGCGCGTGACCAAGCTGACCACCCTGACCCTGGGCGTGGTGGCGATACTGCTCGGCATCATCTTCGAAAAGCAGAACATCGCCTTCATGGTCGGCCTGGCATTCTCCATCGCCGCCAGCTGCAACTTCCCGGTGCTGTTCCTTTCCATGTACTGGAAGGGCCTGAGCACCCGCGGTGCGCTGTTCGGTGGCTCGCTGGGGCTGTTCACTGCGTTGCTGCTGACCATCATCAGCCCGACTGTATGGGTCGACGTATTCGGTTATGCCGAGGCGATCTTCCCCTACAAATACCCGGCGCTGTTCTCGATGGCCGCCGCGTTCATCGGCATCTGGTTCTTCTCGGTCACCGACAAGTCCAAGCGTGCCGGTGAGGAGCGCGAGCGCTTCTTCGCCCAGTTCGTTCGTTCGCAGACCGGCCTGGGTGCCACCGGTGCCGTCGCGCACTGACGCAATGCTGGCAGAAACAAGGGCAGCCCTCGGGCTGCCCTTTTTTATTCGTGGCGCAGGTCGCTCGTGCAGCTATAGCGAGCCCATGCTGCCGCCATATTGCCTGCCCGGAACCGCGCGGTCAGCCCCATGAGCCGCGGGTTTGCCAAGGGCATTCAGCAGTCTGATGGATGCCGGTCCGTGCCCCGGCATTCGCTAGACTCGCTGCCACTACCCGAACAACTAAAGGCAGCACAACGATGCACAACCGCATGATGATTACCGGTGCCGGCTCCGGGCTCGGTCGCGAGATTGCCCTGCGCTGGGCGCGTGAGGGCTGGCAGCTGGCGCTTTCCGATGTCAACGAAGGCGGCCTGGCGGAAACCCTGAAAATGGTCCGCGAAGCGGGCGGTGACGGCTTCACCATGCGCTGCGACGTGCGTGACTACAGCCAGCTGATCGCCTTCGCCCAGGCCTGCGAGGAGAAGCTTGGCGGCATCGATATCGTGGTCAACAACGCCGGTGTGGCTTCCGGCGGCTTCTTCGACGAGCTGTCGCTGGAGGACTGGGACTGGCAGATCGCGATCAACCTGATGGGCGTGGTCAAGGGCTGCAAGGCGTTCCTGCCGTTAGTACAGAAGAGCAAGGGCAAGATCATCAACATCGCATCGATGGCGGCGCTGATGCAGGCACCGGGCATGAGCAACTACAACGTGGCGAAGGCCGGCGTGGTGGCTCTGTCGGAAAGCCTGCTGGCCGAGCTGCGCCAGGCCGAGGTCGGCGTGCATGTGGTCTGCCCGTCGTTCTTCCAGACCAACCTGCTGGATTCCTTCCGCGGCCCGACGCCGAACGTGAAGGCGCAGATCGGCAAGCTGCTGGAGTCCTCGCCGATTACTGCGGCGGACATCGCTGACTACATCCACCAGCAGGTCGCCAAGGGCGAGTTCATGATCCTGCCGCACGACGAGGGCCGTATGGCCTGGAAGGTCAAGCAGCAGAACCCTCAGGCGATCTACGACGAGATGGCGCTGCTGGCCGAAAAGAAACGCGCCAAGAGCAAGGCGCTCTGAGACTGCCCGGCCGCTTCGGCGGCCGCTGCGGTTGCCTCGGGGAGGGGCGGGGAGTAGGGTTGCCTGTCCGGCTTTTTTCGCCGTAACCCTATGGATCGCTTGTGAATTTTCCATCCCGCGGGCTGCTGATGCTGGCGCTGGTGCTGGCCGCCATCAACCTGCGCCCAGGTATTACCTCCTTCGCTCCGCTGATCGAGCGCATCGCCGAAGAGCTTTCGCTTTCTCGCGGTCTGATCAGTCTCACCACGGCCTTGCCGGTTCTGCTGATGGGCTTGCTCGCCCCCCTGGCGCCGCGGCTGGCCGTGCGTTTCGGGCTGGAGCGCAGCATCGCGCTGTGCCTCGGGCTGATCGGCGTGGCATTGCTGTTGCGGCTGTTCGGCCACAACGCCGTTCTGCTGATCGGCACCGCCGGGCTGGTTGGCGCCGGGATCGCCGTCGCCGGGCCGCTGCTGTCCGGTTTCATCAAGCGCTACTTCCTCGAACGCATGGGCCAGACCGCCGCCTGGTACTCGCTGAGCATGGCGGTCGGCGGCACCCTCGGCGTAGTGGTGACGGCGCCGGCCACCGAGGTGATGGGGCAGGACTGGACGCGTGGCCTGGCGCTCTGGGCGCTGCCGGCCCTGGCTGCGCTGCTGATCTGGTCGCGCTTGCCCAATCAGCCGGAAGCCGCCAGCGAGAGTCGTGCCGGTTTGCCCTGGAAGGAGCCTCGGGCCTGGTTGCTCAGTGTCTACTTTGCCCTTCAGGCGGGGCTGTTCTACGCGCTGGCCACTTGGCTGGTGGCTCGTTATCACGAGGTTGGCTACAGCCTGCTGCAAAGCAATGCGTTCTTCAGTGGTTTCATGCTCATCGGCCTGCCGAGCGCCTTTGCCATGCCCTGGCTGGCGCAGCGGCTGGGCAATCGGCATCGAATCATGGCGGCGTGCGGCGGGTTGGCGACCCTTTGCCTGGCAGCAATCGCTCTGGCACCGAGCTGGCAACCCCTGGTGGTCTGCATGCTGCTCGGCGTCGCGCTCAACGGCACCTTCTCCCTGGCGCTGATCGCGCCGATGTACGAAGCCAATACTCCGTTGGCGGTCAGCCGGCTGACCGCGATGATGCTCTGCACCGGCTACTGCCTGGCGTGCCTGACGCCGGTACTGGCCGGGCTCGGGCGTGATCTGGCGGGTGACTATCGCATGCCGTTCCTGGTCCTCACCGGCATGGCGGCATGCATGTCGTTGTTGGCGATGCGCCTGCGGCCACGGCATCAGGATCGCTGAACCGTCCCGAGGCTGTGGCCTGTTTCACCACTTCCCAAGCCGCGGGTGACCCGCCCGCCGCGCTGTGCTAGAAAGCTCGCCGTCCCAGTTCATCCCTGCGTTTCGGAGTTTCGAGTGGAGTCTGAATCCATCGTTTATGGCTGCATCCGTGATTGGCCTTCCGCCGACCCCGAGCAGTGCCGCCAGCGCCGGGCGAACAATCTGGCTGCCGTGCAGGCGTTGCCGCAGGGCGAGGCCTGGCCCTTCATCGGTCGCGAGATGTTTTCCTTCTGCCGTAACGAGGAACTGGGCCTGTACCAGACCCAGGTGATCCACTTCGGTGCCAGCTACCGCGCAGTGGAGTACGAGTGGGCGCTCTGGGTCCAGCGTTTCGAGGAGCTGCTCAAGCAGTTGTACTGGACCAGCGCGGTGGTGCACCTGGAAACCGAGCTCAACGGCACCCACACCTTTCGCTGGGAAACCGATACCGGCAGCCACAGTCCGCAGCAGAGCGACCTGCGCATGCGCTGTGCCTGGGAGCGCGAGAGCGGTCTGTTCGGCTGAAGCGCGCGGCGGCGTTCAGTCCAGCCACTCGCGCGGCACATCGCGCCTGAGGGCCAGCTGGCATTGCTGACTGTCGGGGTCGAAGACGATCACCGCCTCCCCCTTGTCCAGCGCGCGGCGCACCCGTGTCACCCGGGTTTCAAGCGGGGTTTCGTCACCATTATCGGTGCCATCGCGGGTGACGAAATCTTCTATTAGGCGGGTCAGGGTGTCCGGTTCGAGCTGGTCGTGCGGTATGAGCATGGGATTTCTTCGGGTGAGCCGGTTTGCCACAAGGCCGGCGGACGTTAGCTCGCGCCGCCCTGCAGGTAGCTGTCCAGGCAAGCATACAGCTGCCGGCTCTCCAGAGGTTTACCGATGAATTCATCCATACCCGATTCCAGGCCGCGCTGACGGTGCTCTGCCAGTACGTGGGCGGTCACGGCGATGATCGGCACGGCCTGTAATTCAAGCTCCGCTTCCAGCTTGCGTATCCGCCGGCTGGCTTCGAAGCCATCAAGCTCCGGCATTTCGCAGTCCATCAGGATCAGTTGCACGGCTTCCGGATCGCGACGATAGAGGTCCACGGCCTGGCGTCCGTTGTCGGCGAGCTGAACCGCGTAACCGCGCTTTTTCAGCAGGCCGCGCACCACCATCTGATTCACCGGATTGTCCTCGGCGACCAGAATGCAGGGTTCGCGGGGTGGCTGCTCTGCTGGTGCAACGTCGGTCGCTTCGCTAGCCTGCTGAGGCGCTGGAGTGTATAACGCCTGCAACGCCTCACGCAGCGGCGTGCTCTGCAGCGGTAGCGCCAGGCTGATCAGACGTAACCCGGGCGATGGCGGTGGCGGCTCGTGGACCGGCGAATAGAGCATCAGCACCCGCTGATTCGCCGCCAGATGCGGGCGAAGACGCTCCAGCCACTGCGCCGGACTGCCCGGCCAGGGCGCCAGCAGAACCATCAGTGGCGGGGCGGTGAAGTCCGACAGGTAGTCCGGCAGGCATTCCGGGGTCTGGCAGCGCTCGGTGCGCATGCCCCAGCGCCGCAACAGATGGCTCAACGCCTCGAGGCCCTCGGTATCCTGCGAAGCGAGCAGCGCCGGGCGGCCGCCGAGCAGGTGGTTCAGCGGGTCTTCCACATCGCTGGCGCTTTGCAGCGGGATTTCGAAGCAGAAGCGGCTGCCGCGGCCCGGTGCGCTCTGCACCTCGATATGGCCGTTCATCATTTCCACCAGCTCCTTGCTGATCGCCAGGCCCAATCCGCTGCCGCCGTAACGTCGAGTGGTGCTCGAATCGCCCTGGGAGAAGGATTCGAACAACTGCGCCAGCACTTCCTGACGCATGCCGATACCGCTGTCGCTGACGCAGAACACCAGGCGCCGGGTGCCTTCCTGAGTCTGACGGCAGGAGACTTCGAGCAGTACGTGGCCGTGCTCGGTGAATTTCAGCGCATTGCTCAGCAGGTTCATCAGAATCTGTTTGAGTCGCGTGGGGTCGCCACGAATCCGTCGCGGCACGCCGGGCTCCAGGCCTACGTGCAGGCTCAGCTGTTTCTCCAGCGCCTGCGCGGTGAACAGCCGGATGGTTTCGGAAATCAGGATTTCCAGATCGAAGTCGATGTCTTCCAGGCTGAGCTTGCCGGAGCCGATCCGGGCGTAGTCGAGGATGTCGTTGATCACCGCCATCAGCGAGTTGCCGGAGCTGGAGATGGTATCCAGATAGAACTGCTGGCTGCGGTCCAGCGGCGTTTCACGCAGCAGTTGCAGCATGCCGAGCACGCCATTGAGCGGAGTGCGGATCTCGTGACTCATCTTGGCCAGGAAGCGGCTCTTGGCTTCATTCTCGCTGGCGGCCCGCTCGGCGGCCTCACGCGAGCGGTAGCCCTCTTCCTTGAGCAGGTTGATGCGATCGGCCAGGCCGATGGACAGGGTGATCAGTTCGAAAGCGACGCTGGCCTTGACCACCGCGGCGCCGTACAGGCCGAACAGCTCGAAGCCCAGCGAGCCGGCCGTGACCAGGATGAACGAGGCCAGCAGCACGCCCCAGGCCAGCGTGTAGTAGACGCCATAGCGCACGCCGCGACGCCAGACGAAGGCGCCGGTGGCAAGCAGGCCGACCGAGGCGGCGATCACCGTGATGCTGGCCAGGATGCTCCAGGTCTGCACGTCCAGCAGCAGCCCGGAAACCATGCTGCCGAGGGCGATCAGCAGCGTGCAGCGCAGCACCAGGTCGAGCCGTGGAAAGAGCTCGCGGGTGTGCAGGAAGTGGCGGCTGAACTGGATGGCGATCAGGCAATGGCTGAACATCAGAACGTAGATGCCCATGGCCACCAGCCCGCCGTCGTCGGCCAGCCATTTGACCAGCAGGCCGTCGAAGGAGAGCGCGAACAGTCCGACGTTGAGGGTGTAGACCAGATACCAGAAGTACGCCGGCTCGCGCAGCGAGGCGAAGAGGAACAGGTTGTAGCAGAACATCGCGAACAGCACGCCGTAGAAGGCGCCGCTGATGCCGCTCAACTCCTGTTGCTGGGCCGCGCTGGCGTTGTAGCTGCTGAAGTACAGCGGCACGTAGAGCGTGCTGGTGGTCTTGATGCGCAGCAGAAGGGTGGTTTCGCCCGGAGGCAGATCGACGGGAAACCAGAAGTCGCTGACCTTTACCGGACGATCCGCGAAGGGGTAGCGATCTCCGGTCAGCTGCCTGCTGATGCTGCCGTCGGGGTACTGCAGGAACAGCTCGATGTGGTCGAGCAGCGGGTAGTTGATTTCGACGAAGCCGCCGAGCGGTGCGTCCAGCTCGTTGACCAGTCTGGCGCGTAACCACCATGTCGAGCTGTTCTTGCCCTCGTTCACATGGCCGCTCTCGACGGTGCGCATGCGCTCGTCCGCGAATGCCATGACTTCATCGACATCCAGCGTGCCATCCGGGTCCTCGAGGTAGAGGGTGCCGCTTCCGAGTGACTTGCGCAGGTCGGGTGAATCGAACACGACGGGCGAGATTGCCCAGGCTTGGAGCGACAGGCAAAACAGCAGCAAAGCCAGGCATGAACGCGGCGTCATGTTTCGTTCCGGAAGAGGCGCGCCCGAATGGGCGGCACATATTAGTAGAGCGATGTGACGGTACCGATTCCTTGGGCTCTACATGGCGCCTTCAGAGTGCCGCACGTCCTTGTCCGGTTAACTTTGCCGAGTTACGCGCTGAGCGGCAAGCGTCTACTGCGCGAAGCAGGCGCCTGGTCACGTAAGCCAATCGCTCAGCTGTCGCGGTCCTGGGTGTGGTGCTGGCGACCGATCAGCGTGTCGACGGGCGGCACGCGGGTGTCGTTCTCCATCTGCGCATCGTGTTCCAGTTGATGGCTGAAACGTTCCAGCGAGTCCTTCGCGTGCTGAGAGTCGCTGGCGAAGACCGGCTGGCTGAGCATATAGCCACAGAGCAGGCGACTCATCGCGGCCAGACTGTCGATATGGGTGCGTTCGTAGCCATGGGTGGCATCGCAGCCGAAGGCCAGCAGCGCGGTGCGGATGTCGTGCCCCGCTTCGACCGCCGACTGGGCGTCGCTGTGGTAGTAGCGGAACAAGTCGCGGCGCACCGGGATCTCGTTCTCGCTGGCGAGCTTTAGCAGGTGGCGCGACAGATGAAAGTCGTAGGGGCCGCCGGAATCCTGCATCGCCACAGTTACCGCGTGCTCACTGGAGGCCTGGCCCTTGGCCGCCGGCGCGATGTCTATTCCGACGAACTCGCTGACATCCCAGGGCAGGGCGCCGGCGGCTCCGGAGCCGGTTTCCTCGGTGATGGTGAACAGCGGATGTACATCGATGGGTGGTTCGCGGCCGCTTTCGACGATGGCCTTCAGTGCCGCCAGCAGCGCGGCGACGCCAGCCTTGTCATCCAGGTGGCGGGCGCTGATGTAGCCGTTCTCGGTGAATTCCGGCATTGGATCGAAAGCGACGAAATCACCGACGTTGACCCCCAGTGCGCAGGTTTCGTTGCGGCTGTAGGTATAGGCGTCCAGGCGCAGTTCGACGTGGTCCCAGCTCACCGGTGCTTCATCCACGGCGGTGTTGAAGGCATGCCCCGAGGCCAGCAGCGGCAGTACGCTACCGCGGATGACTCCGGTATCGGTGAAGACGCTGACGCGGCTGCCCTCGGCGAAACGGCTCGACCAGCAGCCCACTGGGGCCAGGCCGAGGCGCCCGGTATCCTGAATCTCGCGGACGATGGCGCCGATGGTGTCCAGATGTGCCGCGACCGCGCGGTCCGGGCTGTAGCGCCGGCCCTTGAGTGTGGCGCGGATGGTCCCGCGGCGGGTCAGCTCGTAGGGGATGCCCAGCTCGGCCAGGCGCTCGGCAACATAGCGCACAATGGTGTCGGTGAATCCGGTGGGGCTGGGGATGGCGAGCATCTCCAGCAACACGCGTTGCATGTAGTTGAGATCGGGTTCGGGGAGTTTTGCGGTCATGGGAGCTCCTGTTGACGGTGCTTTTTTAGCCACCGGATGGAGTGAATGTCGGAGAACGGGACCCGCCATAGTGACGAGCGACCTGTGGCGACCCGGCTTGGTGCCGGGTCGCGCCAGACTCAACCTGCGGTGCTGAGCGGGAAGAGCAGGTCGATGAAGCGTTCGGCGGTCGGCTGCGGCTGATGATTGGCCAGGCCGACGCGCTCGTTGGCCTCGATGAAGACGTACTCCGGCTGGTCCGGTGCCGGCACCAGCAGGTCCAGGCCCACCACCGGGATGTCCAGCGCGCGGGCGGCGCGTACGGCGGCGTCGACCAGCTCGGGGTGCAGTTGCGCGGTGACGTCTTCCAGCGTGCCACCGGTGTGCAGGTTGGCGGTGCGGCGCACTGCGAGCCGGTGTCCGTCCGGCAATACACTTTCGAAGTCGAAGCCGGCGTCGCGCAGGCAGCGCTGGGTTTCCTCATCCAGCGGAATGGAACTCTCACCGCCGGTAGCGGCCTGGCGCCGGCGGCTCTGCTTCTCGATCAGCGAACCGATGCTGGTGCGGCCATCTCCGATGACTTCCGCCGGGCGGCGTATCGCCGCGGCGACCACCTCGAAGCCGATCACCACGATGCGCAGGTCAAACCCCGGATGAAAGCTTTCCAGCAATACGCGACTGTCGTACTGCCGGGCACGCTGGATGGCGTCTTCCATTTCGGTCGCATCGCGCAGGTCCACGGCGACGCCCATGCCCTGTTCGCCATCCACCGGCTTGACCACCACGCTGCCGTGCTCGGCGAGGAACGCGGCATTTTCCTTCGGGCCGGCAGCCAGTTGTTGCGCCGGAAGACAGATGCCGGCCTGGGACAGGGTGCGGTGGGTCAGGCGCTTGTCCTGGCAGAGCGTCATGCTGACAGCCGAGGTCAGGTCGGATAGCGACTCTCGGCAGCGTACCCGCCGGCCGCCCTGGGTCAGGGTGAACAGACCGGCTTCGGCATCGTTGATCTCGATCTCGATACCGCGCCGCCGGGCCTCGTCGACGATGATCTTGGCGTAGGGATTGAGCTTTGCTTCCGGGCCCGGGCCGAGGAACAGCGGCTGGTTGAAGCTGTTCTTGCGCTTGACGGTGAAGGTCTGCAGATCGCGGAAGCCCAGCTTGGCGTACAGCGCCTTGGCCTGCTGGTTGTCGTGCAGCACCGACAGATCGAGATAGGCCAGGCCGCGGCCCATGTAGTGTTCGATCAGGTGACGCACCAGCGCCTCGCCGACGCCCGGCCGCGGGCAGCTTGGCGAAACCGCCAGGCACCACAGGCTGGAGCCGTTTTCCGGATCGTTGAAGGCGCGGTGGTGGTCGATGCCCATCACGCTGCCGATGATTTGCCCAGAGGTTTCGTCCTCGGCCAGCCAGTACACCGGACCGCCCTGTTCGCGAGGGGTGCAGCGCTCCGGGTCGACGGGCATCATGCCGCGCGCCTGGTACAGGCCGTTGATAGCCTGCCAGTCCGCTTCACTCTGGGCACGACGCACACAGAAGCCACGGAAACGCTTCTGCGCAGGGCGGTAGTCGGTGAACCAGATGCGCAGGGTATCGGAGGGGTCGAGAAAGAGTTGCTGCGGTGCATAGGACAGCACCTGGTGTGGCGCGGCGACGTACAGCGCGATATCGCGCTCGCCCGCCTGCTCGTTGAGCAGTTCGGCAGCGAGTTGGGCGGGATCGGAGTAGGTGTGGCCGACCAGAATGCGACCCCAGCCGCAATGCAGGATCACCGGGCCGCAGGGCTCCTCCTGACCGTCCTCGGCGAAGCGTGCCTGCAGCCGCTGGTAGGTCGGAGCCTGTCCGCGCAACAGACGCTGGCCGTAGGCTTGGGACTTCTGCATGGTGCGTTCCTTGATGCTAAGTCACGAACCGGCAGCGGCGGGGCGATGTGCTTGCCCCCGTGGCGCGTGGCAACCGCAGCCGTTCGTGAGCGGGTTATCGGGGCCGTCGTGGCCTGGTGCCTGCAGCGGCCAACGTCAAAGGCCTTGTTCGCTCAACCATAGGTTGACCGCTGCCAGCTGCCAGAGTTTGGAACCGCGCAGCGGCGTGAGCTGACCATCCGGATCGGCGAGCAGCTTCTCCAGCGCCTGCGGGTTATAGAGGCCGCGCTCCTGGCTGGGGTCGAGCAGCATCTCGCGCACCCAGTTCAGCGTCGCTCCCTGCAAGTGCTTGAGGCCCGGCACCGGGAAGTAGCCCTTCGGCCGGTCGATCACCTCGGCAGGAATCACCTGGCGCGCCGCTTCCTTGAGCACATACTTGCCGCCCTCGGGCAGCTTGAACCTGGCCGGGATGCGCGCCGACAGTTCGGCCACGCGGTAGTCGAGGAACGGGGTGCGCGCCTCCAGGCCCCAGGCCATGGTCATGTTGTCGACGCGCTTGACCGGGTCATCGACCAGCATCACCGTGCTGTCGATACGCAGCGCCTTGTCCACCGCCGCATCGGCGCCGGGCTGGGCGAAGTGCTGACGGACGAAGTCGCCGGAGAAGTCGCCCTGGACCCACTGCTGCTGCACAGTCTCGGCATATTCCTCGTACGTGCGATCACGGAACGCGGCGAGGTAGGCCGCCACCGGGTCTTCGGCGCCGTCCACCAGCGGATACCAGTGGTAGCCGGCGAACAGTTCGTCCGCACCCTGGCCGCTCTGCACCACCTTGCAGTGCTTGGCCACTTCCCGCGAGAGCAGGTAGAAAGCGATGCAGTCATGGCTGACCATCGGCTCGCTCATCGCCTGGAAGGCGGCCGGCAGCTGTTCGAGGATTTCCTTTTCCTGAATACGCAGCTGGTGATGACGCGTGTTGTAGTGCTTGGCGATCAGATCCGAGTACTTGAACTCGTCGCCGCGCTCGCCGCCGGCATCTTCGAAGCCGATGGAAAAGGTCAGCAGATTGTCGGCCACACCGGCTTCGCGCAGCAGGCCGACCAGCAGGCTGGAGTCGACACCGCCGGAGAGCAGTACGCCGACATCCACCGCGGCGCGCTGACGGATCGCCACCGCCTCGCGCATGGTGTCCAGGGTGCGCTGTTTCCAGTCTTCGAAGCTGTAGTTGCGCTCCTCTTCTCGGGCGCCGAATTCCAGCTCCCACCAGCGCCGGGTGGTGGTCGCGCCATTGGCGTCGACGCGCATCCAGCTCGCCGGCGGCAGCTTCTCGATACCGGCGATCAGCGTGTCCGGTGCCGGAACCACGGCGTGGAAACTCATGTAGTGATTCAGCGCCACCGGATTCAAAACACCCGCTATATCGCCTCCCTTGAGCAGTGCCGGCAGCGACGAGGCGAAGCGCAGGCGCTGGTCGGTGCGCGATAGGTACAGCGGCTTGACGCCGAGACGGTCGCGGGCGATGAACAGCTGCTGGCTGTCGCGCTCCCAGATGGCAAAGGCGAACATGCCGTTCAGCCGCGGCAGCAGCGCTTCGCCCCAGGCATGGAAGCCCTTGAGCAGCACTTCGGTATCGCCTTCGGAGAAGAAGCGGTAGCCCAGGCCTTCCAGCTCTGCGCGCAATTCGGGGTAGTTGTAGATGGCGCCGTTGAAGACCATCGACAGGCCGAGGGCCGAGTCGATCATCGGCTGGCCGGACGCCTCGCACAGATCCATGATCTTCAGGCGTCGGTGACCCAGGGCGAGTGGGCCCTGGCTATGGAAACCGCACGCATCGGGGCCGCGCGCAGTCAGGTGTTGAGTGATGCGTTCAACCGCAGCCAGATCGGCCGGGCGGTTATCGAAGCGAAGTTCTCCAGCTATGCCACACATAAGATCCTTACCGGTTTTGCCGTTGGGGAGTGTGACTGGCCTGTCACCCGCGAAGTTCAGCCTTTCGGATCAGCGCAGCGGCGCCGATGCGGCCGGGAACAGGTCAGTCAGCTTTTTACACCAAAACAAAAAAATGCTTTGATGTCAAAGTTAGTTTTCGCAAGAAAAGCCGCATATGACTGAAGAAACAGTTTTAAACGAAAGCAATAGTGCCGGGCTGGAAGCCTTCGAGATGCCGCTGTTTCAGGCCATGCGCCGGTTGCAGCAGGACGCCGAAGTACATGCCAAGCGTCTGGCGCGCTACGGAGGCTTGAGCCCTGTGCAGCTGATGATCCTGCAGGTGCTGGCTAGCGAAGGGCAGTTGACCGCGAGTGACCTGAGCCGGCGCGTCAGCCTTACCGCAGCCACGCTTTCCGGGCAGATCGACCGGCTGGAGGAGCGCGGGCTGTTGCAGCGCCAGCGCGACGACCAGGACCGTCGCCGCCAGTGGCTGCTGCTCAGCGATAGCGGCCGCGCCTTGTTGCAGCAGGCGCCAGCGCTGTTGCCGCCGGAGTTCCGCGCGCGTTTGGCCGCCTTGCCGCAATGGGAGCGCCATGCGCTGACCGCCGCGCTGCTGCGTGCCGCCGAGCTGTGCGGCGACATGGAGTGAACACCCTAGCGCGAGTTCTTCAGGCTTTCCACGGTCAGCTCCAGCGCCTTGCGCATGTCCAGCCGTGCTGAGCGACCGACATCGCGATCATCCAGCCGGTAACCACGCTCGGAGGGCAGGATCGGAGCGGTAAGGTCATCCGCCTCGGCGGGTTCGAAATCCGAGTCGCGGCCGATGGTCATGGCGCTGCGGCGTAGCAGTTCGCGCACCTGATCCGGCTCCAGCCCGGGATTGACCGAAAGCATCGCACCCACCGCACCGGCGACCAGCGGCGTGGCATAGGAAGTGCCGCAGTGCACGTCGCCGCGCTGCTCGGGATCGAGAGTTGCTGCACGGGTGCAGGCGGCGGCGGTGATGTCCACGCGCATATCGACGTTGGATGATTTGCGCTTGCGTACGTAGTCGGGGTGCTCCACCGAGACCTTTTTCCGGTCGTTGCGCTCATGGCCGCCGACCACCAGCAGCTGCTCGGTGATGAACGAGGAGGGCAGTCGATAGTCGTCACGCCCGGAGTGCGCCGAGCCATTGCCGGCGGAGTTGATCACCAGGACGTCGGGATGTTCGCGGCGCAACCAGAGGAAGAATTCCTCCAGCAATTCCTCGTAGCCGCTCATGGCAATGCCCGAACGCAGCAGCGAATCCACCGGTTCGCCTTCCACATCCACCGTGCCGATGCGGTGGATGCCCCAACTCCAGTTGAGGATGCGCGCGCCGTCCTCCACCAGATTCACCGAGGCCGCGACGTTGGCCGTGATGCCCGCGTCAGAGTTGCGCTCGACGATCACCTCGAAGCCCGGCCCGGTACCGTCCAGTGCACTGAGAAAGCCCTGGTCGCGGGCATCGCTGGCATGGGCGGCGAGGATGCCGGCGACGCTGCTGCCGTGATTGTCCGGCCGGTCGGTGTCGCGGGCGTAGAGGCAGGTGCGCTGCTGCTGTGGATCGCAGGGTTCGAGGTACTCGGCAAAATGCGGTGCATCGAAGTCCACCGCACGCTCGATGATGCCGATACGCACCGGCTGTTTTTCGCCGGCGCGCTGGCCGGCGGGAATGCGTTCGCGGTAGTAGTCCACCGCATCGAGGAAGCGGTTGGCGGCCCACTCGCGGTTCTGCGGACGCTTCTGATCCGCGGTCTTGCCGGTTTCCTGCTCGTCGTTCTCGGCGGCCGATTCCTCGATCACCACGGCATCCACGCCTACCTCGCTGCCCAGGCGCAGCACCATGGCGTCGCGCTCGGTCAGATCTTTCACTGGTAGGCGCAGCTGATAGGTGTTCAGCGGCGGTATGGCGCCGACCACCTTGGCGCCGTACTTCTCGGCGAGCTGCCGCGCCTTGTCCAGGCCTTCGTGATCCTCCTCGATGATCAGACTGACCAAGTCTACATAGGTGGTCAGGTCATCCATGTTGCGCGCCACTTCATCGGGTTTGGCGGCGAGCACCTGGCTGCGACCAGCCGAGAGCCAGACCGGATTGCTGCGTTGCCCGTCGCGTTCCAGCCACAGCGGGCCGCTGCGCACCGCGTCCGGCGCTAGGGTCAGGCGCAGCTGCTTGCCGTCGCGTTGGAGCGTGTCGGCAGCCACTCGCTCGCCGTTGAGGTACAGCTGCACCCCGCCGCGGGGCAGGCCTTTGGCGCTCAGGCACCAGCTCAGCGAATCCTCGGCGAAGAGGTCGCCGCAGCGCTTGAGCTGGGTGATGCGGATGGGATCTTCTGCAGCTGCCGGAAAGGCGGCGAGGGCGCTCAATAACCCGAGGCCGAGGGTGAACAGGGTGGAGGCGCGTTCTGGCATGGTTCAACGTCGCTCGAGGTAGTTGACGCTGAAAAGCCCGCGCCGGTCGGTCCACTGACCGCGGCAGTCGAAGCCGGCGGCATCGGCCAGGGCAGCGAAGGATTCCAGCGTGTACTTGTAGGAGTTTTCCGTATGCAGGCTTTCCCCAGCATCGAAGTGGAAGCGCCGGCCTTCGATGGTCACGTCCTGCGCATCGGGGCTGATCAGGTGCATCTCGATGCGCGATTCGGCCTCGTTGAAGAAGGCGCGATGGACGAAGCGTGACGGGTCGATGTCGCTGTCCAGCTCGTTGCGGATGCGCTGCAGCAGGTTGAGGTTGAAGGCAGCGGTGACATGGGCGCGGTCGTTGTAGGCCGCCTCCAGCACCGCTCGGTCCTTGACCAGATCGACGCCGATCACCAAGCCGCCACCGGCCGGCAGCACATCGTGCAAACGCTGCAGAAAGGCCGCGGCCTCGCCCGGGGTGAAGTTGCCGATGCTGGAACCGGGGAAGAACATCAGCGGGTGCTCGCTGGAGAAATCATCCGGCAGGTTCAGCTCGTTGGAAAAGTCGGTACAGGCTGCATGCACCTCCAGCCACGGGTAGTCCGCCGCCAGCCGCTGGGTGCTGCTGAGCAGGAAGTCCTCGGAGATGTCGATGCCCAGATAGCTGGTCGGGTGTAGTGCCTCCAGCAGCAGGCGTACCTTGCGACTGGCGCCGCTGCCCAGCTCGATCAGGTCGCTGTGAGGGCCGGCGATGTCGAGGATGTCGTTGGCCGCCTCGGCGAGAATCTGCTCCTCGGTGCGGGTGATGTAGTACTCGGGCTGCTGGCAGATCTGCTCGAACAGCTCGGACCCGCGCCGATCATAGAAGAACTTCGGCGAGGCCCATTTCGGGCTCGCGGCGAACCCGGCGAGGGTTTCGTCGCGCAGCGAGGCGTCGTGTGGCTGTTGCAGCTGATCGTGAAAGTGAATTGCCAGCGCCATGTTCAGAGCCCTCTGGCCAGGCGCAGCCCGGCGAACTGCCAGCGCATGGCCGGCTGGAAGAAGTTGCGGTAGGTGACCCGTAGGTGGGATTCCGGCGTGGCGCAGCAACCGCCACGCAAGACCATCTGGCCGGACATGAACTTGCCGTTGTACTCGCCGAGGCTGCCCTCCAGCGGGCGAAAACCCGGATAGGGCAGGTAGGCGCTGGCGGTCCACTCCCAGACATCGCCGAACAGCTGCCTCGGGCCGTCATGGCCAGGCGGCGCGGCGACCGGTTGCAGGTAGTCGCTTTCAAGGAAATTGCCGCGCAATGGCTGGTCGGCGGCGGCGACTTCCCATTCCGCTTCGCTCGGCAGCCGCGCACCGGCCCAGCGTGCGAAGGCATCGGCCTCGTAATAGCTGATGTGACAGACCGGTGCCTCCAGGTCCAGCGGGCGTAGACCACCAAGGGTCATCTCGTACCAGCTGGCGTCCTCGCGCAGCCAGTACAGCGGAGCGTTCCAGCCGGCCTGATGGATCAGGTCCCAGCCGTCCGACAGCCACAGCTCCGGGCGGGCATAACCGCCGTCAGTGATGAACGACAGGTATTCGCGGTTGCTCACCAATCGTTCGGCAAGCTGGAAATCCTCGACGAACTGGCGATGTCGCGGGGTTTCGCAATCGAAGGCGAAATCGCTGCCGGCATGCCCGATGTGCTGCACACCGCCGGCGTATTCATGCCAGCGCGGGCGCTCGGGGCTGCTGGGCCGGGGCTGGGCGAGATCGTCGCGATAAACCGGGTGCAGCGGGTTCTGCGCGAGGATGTGCTTGATGTCCATCAGCAGCAGCTCCTGGTGCTGCTGCTCGTGCTGCAGGCCGAGGCCGACGCGGCGGACGATTTCGGCAGCCTGCTCGCGCGGCGGATTGCTCAGCAGTTCGCCCATGGCCTGGTCGACGTGGCGGCGATAGCGATAGATCTCGTCCACACCCGGGCGGGATAGCACACCGCGCCGCGCCCGCGGAAAGGGCAGGCCATGAGTCTGGTAGTAGGAATTGAACAGGTAGTCGTAGGCCTCGTTAAGTCGCCGGTAGCCGGGCAGATAAGGCAACAGCAGAAAGGTCTCGAAGAACCAGCTGACATGCGCCAGGTGCCATTTCGGCGGGCTGACTTCCGGCGTGCTCTGGATGACGTAATCCTCGACCTGCAGCGGCATGCAGATCGCCTCGCTGGTGGCGCGAACCTGCCGGTAACGCTGCAGCAACAGGTCGAGTTCGGCGAGTACCGGGTGCGAATGTGGCTGCTCTGCCAGGTTTCCCATGGCTGTCCCCCTCGGGTTTGACGACCGAAACGGCCTCCCATAGCGACCCGGCGCGGCGGGCAAAAGTTTCTGCCGGCCGGCTTGGCGAACAGGAAGAAAAAGCGGCCGCGCTCTGGTCACTCTGTATGAGCAAAGCAGGGGATCGAGCCATGCGACAGTTATTCGTTCTGAGTTCCGCGCTGCTGTTGGCTGCCTGCGGGCAGCACAATACGGCGTCCTATACCGACGCTGCGGGCGCGCCGAAAAGCGCCGAAACGCGCACCCTCGAGGTTGGCGCGAAGCTGCTGCAGGGCAAGGCGCCTTTGGATGCAGTGAGCGCGTACCTCAACGGCTTTCACTTCTACAACGGCGACATGGATGGGCAGATGGAGGCGCACCACTACGTCACGCGGGTGAACGAGGACCTGATGCAGGCGCTGATCTACGACGGCAATGGCAGCAATGCCAAGCTCATGGGCGTCGAATACATCATCAGCACGCGCCTGTTCGCGACACTGCCCGAGGACGAGAAGAAGCTTTGGCACAGCCACGATTACGAGGTGAAGTCCGGCTCGCTGGTTGCACCTGGCCTGCCGCAGGTGGCGGAGAAGCAGTTGATGGAGCAGGTGGTCAGCACCTACGGCAAGACCTGGCACACCTGGCATACCGACCGCGACAAGGAACTGCCCTATGGAATTCCGGCGCTGATGATGGGCTTTACCGCGGATGGCCAGTTGGACCCGGCGCTGGAAAAGGCCCGTGACGACCGTCTCGACGTGGATACCCAGGCGATCCGTCGCAGTCGCGAGTCGATCCCGCAGCCGACGGTCGATCCGGCGGCAAATGCCTGGGAGAAAGGTGAAGTGATTCAGCTGCAGCGGGTGCGGGGGGCCGGCGAGCATCGTCACGACGATGGGGCCGGACGGGCGGAAATCATCGAGTCGGGACGCCTGCAACAACAGCAACAGCGCAGCGATGAACGCTGAGGTTACTCGCCGTCGACCGGCGGCGTCGGGCGAATCAGGATTTCGTTAGCGTCGACATGGGCCGGCTGCGACAGGGCATAGACCACTGCGCGGCCGACATCCTCCGGTTGCAGGGCATAGGCTGGCGGCTTGTCGAACAGCGGCGTGTCGACCATGCCCGGCTCGATCAGAGTGACTCGCACACCGCTGCCGCGCAGTTCTTCGCGCACGCTCAGACCCATCCCGGTCACCGCCCATTTGCTGGCGCTGTACATCGAGCCGGGAATGACGAAGCGCCCGGCTGCCGAGCCGGTGAGCAGCAGATGACCGCGGCTGGCCTTGAGCGCAGCGAGGGTGCAGCGCAGGGTCAGGCCGACGCCGTAGACGTTGGTCAGCAGCATGGTTTTCCAGACTTCGGGATCGGCGCCGCTGAAACCGCCCTCGCTGCCGGGGATGCCGGCGTTGGCGTAGACCGCATCGAGCTGGCCGTAGTGATCGAGCACGCGTTGCACCATGGCTTGCTGCTCAGCGTAATCGGTCACGTCGCAGCGAATGGCGAGGGCGCGCTGCGGCCCGATTTCATCGACCAGATGCTGCAGCTTGTCCTCGGAGCGCGCGGCGAGCGCCAGCCGGTAGCCGGCCGCCGCTGCCAGGCGTGCGGTTGCCGCGCCGATACCGGATGAGGCGCCGGTGATCAGCAGCACGTGATCGCTCATGGCCGCTCCTCAGTAGTTCGGCGTGGTTTCCGGAATGGCGCTGTCGTCGGTGATGAACGGCATGCTCCAGGGTTCGAGGGTGCAACCCTTGTCGATCAGCTCCTGACGGGTCTGCTCGATCACCTGTGCCATGCGCAGCGGGTCGGCGTAGTCGCGCACCTGCGCCACGCGGGTGATTTCCTCGCCGCTGCCGTTCATCACGGTGAAGCCGAAGCTGTCGTCCTCGGGGTTGGCGCTGGTCACGCAACCACAGGGCAGGAAGGCTTCCGAGGCCAGTTGCATGGCGTTGTCGAGGCTGAGCGGGGTGGTGGTCATGGTCATCTCCGTTGCGTTGCGGATGTTTCAAGTTGACCGCCATATCCCATGGCCGTTTCCCGACCGCCGACCGGCTGTCGCTTGTGCAAAGGCCGGGGCGCCACCATATTCATCGGCATGACCACGTCATCCGTCGATCCGCTTGGCCGTTTCCACCCCGCCGTGGCGGGCTGGTTTTCCCGCAGTTTTCCCGCACCGACGCCGGCCCAGGCGGCTGCCTGGCCGCTGATCCGTGCCGGTCGTTCGACCCTGGTGGCCGCACCCACAGGTTCGGGCAAGACGCTGACCGCCTTTCTCGCCGCCATCGATGGTCTGGTGCAGCAGGGGCTGGCCGAGGGCGGCCTGGCCGACGCGACGCGCGTGCTCTATGTCTCGCCACTGAAGGCCTTGTCCAACGACATCCATATCAACCTGGAGGAGCCGCTCGCCGGGATCACCGCGGAGCTGGCGCGTCTGGGGCTACCCGCGCTGGAAATCCGCACCGCGGTGCGTACCGGCGACACGCCGCAGGCCGAGCGCAACGCCATGCGCAAGCGCGTGCCGCATATCCTCGTCACCACGCCGGAATCGCTCTATGTGCTGCTCGGCTCGGCATCTGGGCGCGAAATGCTCGCCGATGTGCAGAGCGTGATCGTCGACGAGATTCACGCCATCGCCGGCAACAAGCGTGGCAGCCATCTGGCGCTGTCGCTGGAGCGACTGGAAGCGCTCTGCAATCGGCCGCTGGTGCGGGTCGGCCTGTCGGCGACGCAGAAACCGATCGATGCGGTGGCGCGCTTCCTGGTCGGCGTCGAGCGACCGTGCGAGATCGTCGACATCGGCCATGGCCGCGCCCGCGACCTGGCGCTGGAGGTGCCGCTGGTGCCGCTGGAAGCGGTGATGAGCAACGACGCCTGGGCGCTGGTCTACGACCGTCTCGCGGCACTGGCTGGCGAGCATCGCACCACGCTGGTGTTCGTCAACACGCGGCGCATGGCCGAGCGCACCACCCGCCACCTGGCCGAGCGGTTGGGTGCAGAGGTGGTCGCTGCGCATCACGGCAGTCTGGCCCGTGAACAGCGGCTGAGCGCCGAGCAGAAGCTCAAGCGCGGCGAGTTGCGGGTGCTGGTGGCCACTGCCTCGCTGGAGCTGGGCATCGACATCGGTGATGTCGAACTGGTCTGCCAGCTTGGCTCGCCACGCTCGATTTCGGCTTTCCTGCAGCGGGTTGGGCGGGCCGGGCACCAGGTCGCCGGCGTGTCCAAGGGCCGGCTGTTCCCCAGCTCCCGCGACGACCTGATCGAGTGTGCCGCGCTGCTCGACGCCGTACGTCGTGGCGAACTGGACACGCTGAAGATCCCGCACGCGCCGCTGGACGTGCTGGCGCAACAGATCGTCGCGGAAGTGGCCTGTCGTGAGTGGGGCGAGGATGAGCTGTTGCAGTCGTTTCGCCGCGCGACGCCCTATGCCGCGCTCGACGATGCGACCTTCCAGGCACTGCTGCGAATGCTCGCCGAGGGCTATACGACCCGCCACGGAACCCGCGGCGCCTATCTGCACCGTGATCTCGCGACGCGCAGCCTGCGTGGCCGGCGCGGTGGCCGCCTGACCGCACTGACCTCCGGCGGCACCATCGCCGACAACGCCGACTATGCCGTGCTGCTGGAGCCGCAGGGGCTGAATATCGGCACGGTGAACGAGGACTTCGCGGTGGAGAGCCTGGCCGGCGATGTGTTCCAGCTGGGTAACACCTCGTATCGCATCCTCAAGATCGAGTCCGGGCGGGTGCGTGTCGAAGACGCCCAGGGCATGCCGCCGAGCATTCCCTTCTGGCTGGGCGAGGCGCCAGGGCGCAGCGACGAGCTGTCCTTTGCCGTGGCGCGGCTGCGTGACGAGATCGATCGACGGTTGGCTGAGGGGGCGGCGGTGGGCAGGGTGGACCTGTCGCCCGCCATCGATTGGCTTACCGGCACCCTTGGCCTGACGGAAACCGCCGCGCGACAGATTGTCGAATACCTGGCGCGTGCCCGCTCCGCACTTGGCGCCTTGCCGACTCAGCAGCGGCTGGTGATGGAGCGCTTCTTCGACGAGTCCGGCGGCACCCAGCTGGTCATTCATTCGCCCTATGGCAGCCGCATCAATCGCGCCTGGGGGCTGGCACTGCGCAAGCGCTTCTGCCGCACCTTCAACTTCGAGCTGCAGGCGGCGGCCACCGAGGACGCCATCATTCTTTCGCTGTCCACCAGTCACAGCTTTCCGCTGGGGGAAGTCTGGCGCTACCTGCATTCGGCCAGTGCCGAGCAGGTGCTGATCCAGGCACTGCTGGATGCGCCGCTGTTCGGTGTGCGCTGGCGCTGGATCGCCACCACGGCACTGGCGTTGCCGCGCATGGCCGGCGGACGCAAGGTCGCGCCGCAGCTACAGCGAATGAAGAGCGACGATCTGCTGGCCACGGTCTTTCCCGACCAGGTTGCCTGCCTGGAAAACATCATCGGCGAGCGCGAGATTCCCGATCATCCGCTTGTACGCCAGACACTCGATGACTGCCTGCACGAGGCTATGGATAGCGAAGGCTGGCTCGCGCTGTTGCGGCGCATGGAGGGCGGCGAGGTCGAACTGCTGGCGCGTGATCTGCCCGCGCCGTCGCCGCTGGCCATGGAGATTCTCGGCGCGCGGCCTTACGCCTTTCTCGACGATGCGCCGCTGGAAGAGCGCCGCACCCAGGCGGTGCTCGCGCGGCGCTGGAGCGATCCGGAGTCGGCTGACGATCTGGGCGCGCTGGACCCGGAAGCGATCGCCGCCGTGCGTGAGGAGGCCTGGCCCGAGGCGCGCAGTGCCGACGAGTTGCACGAGGCGCTTACAGCGCTCGGTTGCATTGCCGAAGCCGAGACCGCCGCACAGCCACAATGGAGCGAATGGCTGGCCGAACTGGCCCGTGGCGGCCGCGCGACACGCATGCAGGTGGCGCACGACCGTGTCCTCTGGTTGCCGCTGGAGCGCCTGATGCTGCTGCGCGCGGTCTATCCGCAGGCCCCGTTCCAGCCGCATCTGCAGGCGCCTGGCGGTTACGATCAGTCAATCGAGGAAGAGGCGGTACTGGTCGAGCTGATTCGTGCGCGGCTGAGCGGCTTCGGCCCGCTGCCGGTGGCGCTGATCGCGCGGCCGCTGGCGTTACCGGCCTCTGCCGTCGCGGCGGCGCTGGTCCGTCTGGAAAGTCAGGGTTACGTGATGCGCGGGCGTTTCAGCGCTGGCGCAGTGGAGGAGGAGTGGTGCGAGCGGCATCTGCTGGCGCGTATCCATCGCTACACGGTCAAGCGCCTGCGACGGGAGATCGAGCCGGTCGAACGTGTCGATTTCATGCGCTTTCTTGCTGACTGGCAGCATCTGTCCGCGACCACGCGCATGCAGGGGCGCGAGGCGCTGGCCACGGTCGTCGAACAGCTGGAGGGCTTTCAGGCCGCCGCCGCAGCGTGGGAAGCCGATCTCTTGCCGGCGCGCCTGAAGGATTATGGCGGCACTTGGCTGGACGAGCTGTGCCGCTCCGGCCGCATTGTCTGGACGCGGCTGGCCGGGCGACTCAGGGCCAGCGGCGGGCCGGTGCGCGGTACGCCGATCGTGCTACTGCCGCGGCGCCAGTTACCGACCTGGTATGCACTGGCCAGCGACGCGCCGGCGCCGGAGCTGTCTTCACGGGCACAGCGGGTGTTCGAATGTCTGAACGCCCAGGGCGCGCTGTTCTTCGATGAGCTGCAGCACGACGCGCATCTGCTGCGCAGCGAACTGGAGGATGCCCTTGGCGAGCTGGTGGCGGTGGGTTTGGTGAACGCCGACAGCTTCGCCGGTCTGCGCGCATTGCTGGCGCCGGCGAGCAAGCGCTCGCGCACGGCCCGACGAAGCCGTGGTGGTGCCTTTATCGGCGGGATGGACGACGCCGGCCGCTGGGCACTGGTGCGCAAGTCTGGAGCGGGCGAAGAGGAGGCAAGAACACCGGCGTTCGATGCAGAGGCGCTGGAGCACATTGCCCGTGTGCTGCTGCGCCGTTACGGCGTGGTGTGCTGGCGCCTGCTGGCGCGTGAAGCGGACTGGTTGCCGCCCTGGCGCGACCTGCTGCGGGTCTACCATCGGCTGGAAGCCCGTGGCGAGATTCGCGGCGGGCGCTTTGTCGCGGCGGTGGCGGGCGAGCAGTTCGCTCTGCCGGAGGCGCTTGGCTTGCTGCGCGAGGTGCGCAAGCGGCCGCTGACCGGCGAGATGCTGGCGGTGTCCGCGGTCGATCCGTTCAATCAGCTCGGCACTCTGTTACCGGGCTCCAGGGTGCCGGCCCTGGCGGCAAATCGGATCCTGCTTCGCGACGGGCTGCCGGTGGCTGTGCTGGCGGCGGGCAAGCCGCAATGGCTGGTCGAACTGGACGAGGATGCCCAGCGCGAGGCGCGCCGTCTGCTGACGCCAGCCAGACGCTGAGCGGTCAGTAGCCCGTCTGGTAAATGCAGCTGGTCAATTTCGGCGCCCATGGCCCCGATGCTGGGTTGCTGCTCCTTGCCATGGCCCGCCAGGACCCGTCGCAGCGCCTTGTTTTGCAGCCATGTTCATCCGAACCTGCCTCAACCCACTCACCGCCCAAGCCACCAGGGATCAGGCTGTCGGCGCCAGGCATTTCAGGTCGCTGAAGTCGGTGCGCAGCTGCGCCAGGCGCCCGCTGAGGTGGGTCCGCTGCCCTTCGTCGGCGAGGCTGTAGAGGTCGGCCACCAGGTCCAATCCGGCCTGCTCGGCACGCTGCAACGCGGCCTGATCGTTCGTACTCAGCAACGCCTCGCGCTCCTGCAGCAGCTGCGCGATGCGGTCATCGAAATCGGCGCGGTGGCGCTGCTCGACCGCGGCCAACAGCAGCTCTTGCCAGCGCTCGCGGTTGCCCAGCCAGCGGCTGTTCTGCTCGTTCAGGGCGTGAGACCAGAGCAGCACACGTTGACGCTGGGCCGCGTTCAACTGGCCGAACCAGTACTGCAGACGCTCCTGCATGCGCTCGGCGCGCTCGCGAATCTGCCGTTCCAGCGGCGGAGCCAGGTATTTCTCCCGGTACTCCTCTCGGTTTTCCTCCAGCGCGTTGCGCAGTTCGGCGACCTGCTCGTCGCTCAGGGCACGCAGCAGGTCCGTTGCGGTGGGGGTGATCTCCACGGCAACGCTGTGCATGGCGTCGCGGACGTCGCGGTACTGTGGTTCGAGATCGCGGCGATCGAGCTGGCCGCCAGCAGTTTCGCGCTCAAGCTGTTCGAGGTTGGCCAGCAGTTCCGGCAATTGCGTGCTGCAGTGCCAGGCCAGGTGCTCGCGCAGGCGTTCGCGCAGCTCGTCCTTCTGACGGTTATCGAGGTCGAGATAGTCGTTGAGCGTCCAGGGCACGACCATGTCGAGGTTGCGATAGACCAGGGTGGCGCGGCTGCAGCCGTTCAACAGCGCGGCGCAGAGCAGGGTCAGCAGGAGCAGGCTGGCAATGGGGCGCATCGTCTTTCCTCGAGCGTCGGCGGCTGTTCTGTAGAGCCACGGCAGCGCCGGGGGTTCGGCTGGCGGACCGTTTCGTCGGTACCGGCGAGCAAAGGCGGCTGGCCTGTGGTCTTCCCTACATGGAGTCGTTCCGACGATATGGGGCGGCCGACTTACCCAGCAGCAGTGGAGAAAAGCCATGACCTCTCAGATCAAGCACCTCAGCGGCGAAGACGTACCCAAGGCCTGGCGCCCGACCTGGGCCGTGTGCTGGGTGGTGGAGCTGAACGGCACCATCGTCGGCGGTCCCTATGCCACCGAACAGGAAGCGCGTGCGGTGGCCGATGGCGACGAGGAGCCGCGGATATCGCAGACCCCGGCGCCCTGAAGCGGTAACAGCAGGCCCTCGGCCCGTAGCTAGCGGGACTGCTCCAGACAGTGCTGCGGGCAGGGCGCCTGATACGGGACCGATGGCGGTGGCGGTGCGACCAGCTGATTCACCAGTGCCAGCGATTTGTCGAATGATGGATAGCCGCTGCGCGCGACATCCAGCTCGCCGTAGGCGTCGCGGTAGCGTTCTGCGCGATCCTCGTCTGCTTCGTTGAGCAGGTACGGCTCGTGGTAGATCTTGTAGAGCAGCGCTACCGCATGGGGGTGGCCCTTGCGCTTGGCCTTCTCCAACAGGTCGAGCACTTCCGATGGCTCTGGACCCTGGCGGATCAGCAGCAACGCCTGATAGAACTCCGTCTCGCCGCGCCGATCCAGCTTCGCACTGCGATCGAGCAGCGCCTGGGCAAGCTCGTAGCTGTCTTCGTCACCGATCGAAATCAGAATCTTCGCCTGCATCAAATCGTTTTGGTAAAGCAGTCGCTCTGCACGACACTGGTCGTTCCAGTCGCGGTCGCAGGATTGAGTGGCGCAGCCGCCGAGGGTCAACAGCAGGCTGACCAGCAGTGCCTTTTTCATGGCTGAATTGGTACTCCGTTCTCTTTTCGCCAGTATGAGCCGTGCCAGCTTCGATTCGCCAGTGGCGCTTACGTTCGCTCAATAATTGGGGCAGGGCGCACTCATCTCTTGCAGGCCGTAGCGCCTGAGCAGGGTCTGCCAGCGCGCGCTGTGCGGCAGATCGGCGATAAGCTGATGCACGAACTGCGTGGTTTCGGCTGGCAGGCTGGCGGTCATGAGCACATGCCGGTCGAAGACATAGAGCGGGCGTGGCGAAACATGCAGCGGTGCGTCCGGCACCTCTGTGAGGCTGAAGAACAGCCGTGAGGAGCGCGGCATCAACGCGACATCGATGCGCTGGTTCAGCAGCTTGTTCAGGTTCTGCAGATCGTTGTGCACGTCTTCGCGCTGGATCAGGCCCTTGTCGATGTCGCCTTCCAGCGCCCGGTAGAGATGCCCGAGCACGCCGCCCAGACGCAGGCCATGCAGGGACTTCGGGCCGTGATAGTCGACCGGCTTGTCTTTATGGGAAACGAAATCCTGGATGTCGCACAGCAGTGGCCGGGTCCAACTGGCGCTGGCGGTGAGGTGCTCGGGAAAGAAGTCCGGCGTGGCCCATAGCAGAATGCCAGGCTCTTTGCCCTTGAGGCGCGCGTCGAGACGTTTGCGCGGCAACTGGGTCAACTGAAAGTCGTAGCGGTCCTGGTTGGTCGGGTGCTCGTTGAGCAACTGCACCAGTGCTTCGGATAGCCCGGGGTTCTGCCCCGAGGCAAAGGGCGGCGAGGGTTGGTAAGCCCATACGGCGACAGGCTCGGCAGCCAGGATGCTCAGCGGGAAAACGGTCAGCAGCAGGAGCATCAGTTTCTGCATCGCGGTCCTGTCTTGAGTGAGAGCGTCATCGTGGCGAATTGCCGCTCAAGACTGATTCAGCAGGGCAGGTAAAGCAAGCGTGCTCCGCCAGCCGGTGCTGGCGATGGCGTGCGGGTGCGGGGTCAGAAGCGCTCGTGTTCGCCGACAAAACGCCACTGGCCGGCCGGTAGTTTGGCCATGGACAGGCGGCCGATGCGAATGCGTTTGCAGGCCAGCACCGTCAGCCCGATGGCTTCGCAGAGCAGGCGGACTTCGCCGGGCGCGGGTTCCTTGATCACCAGGCGCAGACGGTTTTCGCTCTGCCAGCTGACCTTGGCCTTGGGCAGGATCTTGCCGCGGTGGCCAATGCCCTTGGCGAGCAGGGCCAGCCCGTTTTCTTCTGCTTCTCCGCTCACTTCGACGACGTATTCCTGCTCCAGCTTGTCGCGCGTGCTGGTGAGCAGGCGGATCACTTCGCGTTGCTGGCTGAAGACGGTCAGCCCGCTGGCGTCGGCGTCCAGTGGCAGCAACAGGTTCTGCTGGAGCAGATGGCGCTGCAGGGCTTCGTTGCGGCTGGGGTCGTCGCTCCAGTGCTCGCTGGCCTGCAGTACGCGGCGGGTGCTGTCGACGTCGGCATCGATCACCTGCCCGGCCGGTTTGTGCAGCAGCAGCGTCACAGGCGTGATTTCCTTCGCGGTAGCGCCGGCCTGCAGTTCGACACGCTGTTCAGGTCGCACCTTGACGAAAGGCGCTTCGACCAGTTCTCCGTCGACCGTTACCCAACCACCCTCGATATACAGCTCGGCCTCGCGCCGGGAACAGCCGAGTTGCTCGGCGAGGCGTTTGGCAAGGCGTACGGGGTCGGTCATGGTGCGCTCGGAGACGAGAAAGGGGGGGGTAGAACGCGGCGAGCCATGATAAAGCCGGCTCGCCGAAGGCGGTTCAGATCACTTCTTGCTGATGGTGATCTGGCGGGAAGGACCGTTGGTCTGGCCACTCACACCGTTGGGGATGGTCTGGACTT
This sequence comes from Stutzerimonas kunmingensis, assembly GCF_900114065.1. Classification (GTDB taxonomy): domain Bacteria; phylum Pseudomonadota; class Gammaproteobacteria; order Pseudomonadales; family Pseudomonadaceae; genus Stutzerimonas; species Stutzerimonas kunmingensis. The sequence continues at coordinate 247,009 of NZ_FORS01000001.1, read as the reverse complement.
CGCCGCCGGCCTTGATGAAAGCGGCCATTTGCGCAGCGAGGGACTGGCTGGTTTCGGTGGCGGGTTCGGGCTTGCGCTTGGCGCTGGTGGTTTTAGTGGCCATGGATCGCTTTTCCTTTAATCAGTCGAACCGGGCATTATACAGATTTGATCAAAATTTGTTCAGGTTTTTGCAGGCCGTCATTTCTTGAAGCGTTTTTGCAACCACTCAGCGAGCCGTCTGGTCTTCAATTAGCCGCAAAAGCGAGTTTCTCGACGCCGGATCATCACCTGAGAGGAAGACCATGCTGCGCCATGCCATTCGCACCACGCTCTGCGGTTTTGCCATCGCCGCTTCGCTGCAGGCTGTCGCCGAAACTGAACGTCATTCCAGCGAGGCCGGGCCGATAACGGTCAAGGAGATCGCCAGCGGCCTTGAAAACGCCTGGGCACTGGCCTTCCTGCCGGACGGCAAGCGCATGCTGGTGACCGAACGGCCTGGCCGCCTGCGCGTGATCGGCCTGGACGGCAGCCTCTCCGAGCCGCTTGCTGGCGTGCCGGAGGTCTTCGCCCGCTCCCAGGGTGGTTTGCTCGACGTGCGATTGTCGCCGGACTTCGAAAAGGACCGCCTGGTCTACCTGACCTATGCCGAGGCCGGTGAGCAGGGCAAGGCTGGAACGGCGGTCGGTCGTGGCCGGCTGAGTGACGATGACACACGGCTGGATAACTTCGAGGTTATCTTCCGTCAGCTGCCGAAGCTCTCTACCGGGGTGCACTTCGGCTCGCGGCTGGTGTTCGACGGCAAGGGACACCTGTTCGTCGCGCTCGGCGAAAACAATCAGCGGCCGACCTCGCAGGACCTCGACAAGCATCAGGGCAAGGTGGTGCGCATCGGCCTGGACGGCAGTGTGCCGGAGGACAACCCCTTTGTCGGCCAGGACGGCGTGCGACCGGAAATCTGGTCCTACGGCCATCGCAACCAGCAGGGCGCCGCACTCAACCCCTGGAGCGGCGTGCTCTGGACCCACGAACATGGGCCGCGCGGCGGTGACGAGGTCAACATTCCCCAGGCCGGCAAGAACTACGGCTGGCCGCTGGCAACTCACGGCATCAACTACAGCATGCTGCCGATTCCTGAAGCCGAGGGCGAAACCGTCGAGGGCACCGAGCCGCCGCACCACGTCTGGAAAAAATCGCCGGGCGTCAGTGGGATGGCGTTCTACGATGCCGAGCGCTTTCCCGACTGGCAGCACAGTCTGTTCATCGGCGCGCTGGTGGATCAATCGCTGATACGTCTGCAGCTCGATGGCGACCGCGTGGTTGGTGAGGAACGCCTGCTCAAGGACCTCGGCGCGCGCATCCGCGACGTTCGCGTCGGGCCCGACGGTTACCTCTATGTGCTGACCGATGCGGGCAATGGCAAGTTGCTTCAGGTTGGCCTGGACACCCAGTAAGTCTCGCCTGGCGGGGCTGCCGGCCCCGTCTTGCCAAGTCACGTTGCGCCAATCGCTCCTGTGCACGGAGCATTCCCGCTCGTCGCCTGTCCCACTCTCATGATGGCCAGCCCTGCTGGCCGTCGCAGTGTGGTGACTTGAATAACAAGATCGAGGGAGACAGGCCGTGGCTGTGGTCATCAGCGGAGTGTTCTGCGTCATCGTCGGGCTCGCGCTCGCTGCAGGGGGAGCGAAGGTCGTCAGCCTTGGCGGTACCTGGTATTTCGCCATCGTCGCGGCAGGGTTTCTGCTGACCGGGGCCCTGCTGCTGATGCGCCGCCGCGCGGCGCTTTGGGTTTACGCGCTGCTGATGCTCGGGGCGCTCGGTTGGGCGCTGTACGAAGTGGGACTGGACTGGTGGCAACTGGCGCCGCGCGGCAGCATCATCGCGCCGCTCGGGTTGTGGCTGCTGACGCCCTGGATCGCGCAGCGGCTGGGCTGGCAGCACTTCGGCTTTCGCGCCTGGGGCGGCGCCGCGCTGCCGCTGATGCTGGCGGTCGTGCTCTGGGGCGCAGCAGCGATTTACGCCGTTGGGCACGACAGTCACGACATCAAGGGCATGCTGCCGCCGCCTTTGGCCGAAGCGCCTGCCATGGACCAAGCCGTGCCGGCCGGCGACTGGCACGCTTACGGACGCAGCCAGCAGGGCCAGCGCTACTCGCCGCTGGCACAGATCACGCCGCACAACGTCGAGCGGCTGGAGCCGGTGTGGCATTACCAGACCGGAGATCTGCGCGGTCCGGACGACCCGGATGAAACCACCTACGAAGTCACCCCGCTCAAGGTCGATGACAGCCTGTACCTGTGCACGCCGCACAATCTGGTCATCGCGCTGGATGCCGAAACCGGCGAGGAGCGCTGGCGCTTCGATCCCGAGGTGCCGCATTCGGTCAACCGCCAGCACCTGACCTGCCGCGGGCTTTCCTACCATGCAGCGCCGCCGGCCACCGAGGGCCAGGCCTGTCGGCAGCGCCTGTTCATGCCAACCGCCGATGCCAGGCTGATCGCGCTGGATGCGAAGACCGGGGAGATTTGCCCCGGCTTCGGCGACAACGGCGCGGTGGATCTCTGGGCGAACATGCCCCACGTGAAGGAAGGCTTCTACTATTCCACGTCGCCGCCGGTGGTCGCGCGTGATCGGGTGATCGTCGGCGGAGCGGTGAATGACAACGTTCGCGCCAACGAGCCGTCCGGCGTCATCCGTGCCTATGACGTCTATACCGGGGAGCTGAAATGGAACTGGGACCCGGGTAATCCGGATGAAACGGCCCCGATCGCCGCCGGGCAGACCTACAGCGCAAGCAGCCCGAACAGCTGGAGCATCTCCAGTGCCGACGAGGCCTTGGATATGGTCTATGTGCCGCTGGGTAATCAGGTGCCGGATCAGTGGGGCGGTAAGCGTAGCGAGAACAGCGAGCGTTTTTCCTCCTCAATCGTCGCCCTCGATCTGGATAGCGGCCAGCTGCGCTGGGTCTTCCAGACCGTGCGCCATGACCTCTGGGACATGGACGTACCGGCGCAACCGAGCCTGATCGACATCCAGACCGAGGAGGGTCCGGTGCCCGCGTTGGTGGCGCCGACCAAGCAGGGCGACATCTATGTACTCGACCGTCGCACGGGTGAGCCGGTCCTGCCGGTGCGCGAGGTGCCTGCACCGCAGGGCGCGGCCGAGGGTGACTGGGTCGCCAGGACGCAGCCTGCGTCGGCACTGACCTACGAGCCGCCGAAGCTGCAGGGCAAGGATCTGTGGGGTGCCACGCTGATCGACCAGATGATGTGCCACATCCAGTTCCACTCGCTGCGCTACGAAGGACGGTACACACCGCCATCGACCCAGGGCACCCTGGTCCATCCGGGCAATTTCGGGGTGTTCAACTGGGGCGGCGTAGCGGTGGACCCGGTGCGGCAGATGGTGTTCAGCACGCCGGCCTATCTGGCCTTCACCGCGAAGCTGATTCCCCGGGAGGATGCCGAGACGACCTACGTGTCCGAGCAGGAGCCGTTCCTCAACGAGAACTTTGGCTCGCCGTTTGCGGTTGAGCTGAAGGCTTTCGTCTCGCCCATCGGCCTGCCATGCACCGCGCCGCCTTGGGGCTACGTGGCCGGCGCCGATCTGCGTACCGGCAAGACGCATTGGCTGCGCAAGAACGGCACGGTGCGCGACCGTTCGCCGATTCCGCTGCCGTTCAAGATGGGCGTGCCGAGCCTTGGCGGACCGATGCTCACCGCCGGTGGCGTCGCCTTCCTGAGCGGAACGCTGGACTACTACCTGCGCGCCTACGATGTCAGCACCGGCCGCGAGCTATGGAAAGCGCGTCTGCCGGCCGGCGGCCAGGCCACGCCGATGACCTACGAGAGCCGCTCGGGTCGGCAGATGGTCGTGGTGGTTGCCGGCGGGCATGGCTCGCTGGGTACCAAAGCCGGTGATTCGGTGATCGCCTATGCACTGCCACGCTGACAGGCGCTAGAATCGCCGCCTTTATATTCGGGACCGCCCACATGGCCGCAATCGGACGTTACAACAGCCTGCAGATCGTCAAGCACACCGGTTTCGGCCTCTATCTGGACGGCGGCCCGGACGGCGAAATCCTGCTGCCCAACCGCTACATCCCCAAGGACATGCCGACCGAGGTGGATGACTGGCTGAACGTCTTCATCTACCTCGACAGCGAGGACAAGCTGATCGCCACCACCGAAAAGCCCAAGGTGCAGGTCGGTGAATTCGCCAGTCTGAAGGTGGCCGAGATCAACCGCGTCGGATTGTTTCTCGACTGGGGACTACCCAAGGACCTGCTCTTGCCGCACTCGGAAGAGAAGCGGCCGCTGCAGGTGGGTGATTACTGCGTGGTCTACGTCTACATCGACAAGCGCACCCGGCGCATTACCGCCACGGCGCGACTGGACCGCTATCTGGACAAGATCCCGGCGAACTACAAGGTAGGAGAAGCGGTGGACCTGCTGATCGTCGAAGCCACCGATCTCGGTTTCAAGGCGATCATCAACGGCCAGCACTGGGGCCTGATTCACAAGAACGAGGCGTTCAAGTTTCTCCGTGGTGGCATGCGCGAGCGCGGCTACATCAAGGAGCTGCGGCCCGACGGCAAGATCAGCCTGAGCCTGCAGCCGGTGGGCAGCGAAGCGACCGATGCGCTGCAGGCGTTGATCCTGCAGAAGCTTGACGAAAACCAGGGCTCGCTGGATGCCAGCGACAAGAGCCCGGCCGAGGAAATTGCCCGTCGCTTCGGCGTCAGCAAGGGCAACTTCAAGAAGGCCATCGGTGGTCTTTACAAGCAGGGCCGCATCGTCATCCACCCGGATCGCATCGAACGCGTCTGAGCCAACCCCATAGGGGTGGTCACAATGACTACCCGGTGGCCGCTACAGATCCAGATTGATCTGCCCGCTGCCGACTTCCTTTCTCAGCGACTCGCCTTTGCCCTCCGCATAGCTCAGCTGCCCGTCGACCAGGCGGGCAGGGGCGGTGAACGGGTGGGCGGCCGGCGGCTTCTCGTCCTGGATATGCAGGACTTCGATGCCGCGTATTTTCAACACGTCCGAAACCAGCGAACGATGGCAGCGCCACCAGAGCACCTCGGCGCACATCATTGCCGTACGTCGGTGTGCCGCCGTTTCCAGTAGGCGCTGCAGACCGCGGTTGAATTCATCGCTGCGCAAATGATCGGCATAGCCGCGAAAGGAGCTGTTGCGCCAGGCCAGGCTTGGCGAATCCTTCAGAGGTCGCCGTCTGCCGCCCAGCTCTTCGATCCATTGATAGTGCAGCCCGTGCGCTTCCAGACCTTCGCGCAGCGCTGCCTCGCCGAACTGCGGCAATCGCCGTGAGCCGGGAAAGCGACGGACGTCGGCGATGGCCTCGATCTGATGGTGGCGCAGTATCTCGATCAGATGCTCCAGAGAGCGCGTCGAGTGGCCGATGGTCCACACCGTGGCTGGCTGAGCCATGCTCAGCTCAGCTTCCTGAGTGCCGACTCTTTATGCATCGCCACATGATCGGTCTTGTCGCTCTTGATCTCGTATTGCGGGGCATCCGGGCTGGCGCGCCGTGTGCGGCCCATGAATTCGGTGTCCGCTGTGTGCACGCGGGTGATGTGACCGCTGACCCGTCCCGCTTCCGAGTTCCAGCTGACGTGATCGCCCACTTTGTACTTATGGCTCATGGTGCCTCCGTTTCGTCGTTCGGTAAGGCATCCGACAGCCATATGCCGACGAAGATCGGTTACTTCCGGCCGCTGGTTCCTCATCCCTCACAGACGGCTATCAGCTTCTCCGCTATATACCGTTCGTCGGCAAGCTCGATAGCGGTTAATCCCTCTTAAGACCTCGGAAGTTCAAAAAGCCGACGCTTATTTTGACGCCAGGAAACCAACTATGGCGGTTAAACGTAATATCAATTCGACAGCTATCGCCATATGAGTAATGGCAACTTAATGTTATTTGCTCTATATGGCGTTTTTCTGGCGATCTATTACTGACAAAAAAATTTCCATTAATTTTTGGAACCTATTATAAAGCCGCCACGCAAGACGATTTGCCGGTTTGTTCAGGGGGTGGACGGCGGGAAATTTCTTGTTGAACGGTTCGTTTGTTGTGACACCGCGGCCCTCCTTAAGAGCAACGCCCCACGACTTATCGACCTCCCGTCACTTTTTAAAGGCTCGGCCTTTGAAGTAGTAAGTTCCGGAGAGACTCAATGTCCACCAACCTGTTTTCCGGTGCCCGCAAGGCACTCGTCGCTTCCATCGCCGCCGCTGTTCTTCTGGGTGGCGTCACTGTTGTAACCACGCCTTATGCCGCTGCATCCACGGTTGCCGCTGTATCGGTTTCCGCCAAGATCAACGCTTTCACCAACACCGATTGGCTGAACGGTGTCTGGCGCACCGGCGCCGGCTTCTCGATCCCGGCCACCTCGGCAAACCGCACCGCGTTCGTGGCCGGCGTTTCGGTACGACTGGCAGACGGTCAGGTACGCAAGATCAGCCGCGCGCAGATCGTCGGCAGCAACATGAGCATCTTTCTGGAAGGTGCAAAGCTGGACGGCAACAAGGTTGGCGCACCGCAGGTGGTCACCATCGGTAGTACGGCCGTTACGGCGCCGATAACTTCCACCGCTCCGGTCACTTCACCGACTACCGTCGCTGCACACTCGACCAGCATCAATGCATTCACCAATACCGATTGGCTCAATGGTGTATGGCGCAAGTCGCCGGGCTTCTCCATTCCAGCAAGTGCTGCCAACAAGGCTGCTTTCAAAGTTGGTGCGTCGGCAAAACTGGCAGATGGCCAGGTCCGCAAAGTTACCCAGGTGCAAGTTGTCGGCGCCAATATGAGCGTCTATCTCGAGGGTGCGGCAGTTAACGGAAGTGTCGTAGGCGCGCCCAACAAGTTGTCGCTGGCTACAACTTCGACTACCAGCCCGGCTCCGACTGCACCGACCACTTCGGTCATCGCCACCAGCAACCTGAACAACTACACCAATACCCATTGGCTCAATGGTATGTTCCGCACTGCTGCCGGCTTCTCGATCCAGGCAAGCAGCACCAATGTGGCGGCATTCAAGGCTGGCGCTTTGGTGAAGCTCGCTGACGGCCAGACCCGCAAGGTGCTGCGCACTCAGCTGGTCGGCAGCAACATGAGCGTTTTCCTCGACGGTGCAGTGATCAACGGCACCACCCTGGGCTATCCGAAGACCATCTCGGTGGTCAGCACATCGACCAGCACTCCTTCGTCTCCGGCTCTGACTACTCCGCCGGTAGAAGCGGCACCGGCGCCTGCGCCTACCGCACCTGACACCACCAACGGCAAGCCGCTGCTGGTCGGCGTCAACCTGTCCGGCGCAGGCTTCGGCCCGTCGGTTGTTCCGGGCAAGCATGGCACCAACTACACCTACCCGGCCGAGTCGTACTACAAGAAGTACTCCGACCTGGGCATGCCGCTGGTTCGCCTGCCGTTCCTCTGGGAGCGTATCCAGCCCAAGCTGAACTCTCCGCTGAACGCTGAGGAGTTCGCCCGCCTGAAGCAGTCGCTGGACTTCGCGCAGAAGCACAACGTCAAGGTGATTCTCGATCTGCACAACTACTACCGTTACTACGGCAAGCTGATCGGTTCCAACGAAGTCCCTATCAGTTCCTTCGCTGCGGTGTGGAAGCAGATCGTGCAGCAGGTGGTCAACCATCCTGCCGTCGAAGGCTACGGCCTGATGAACGAGCCGCACTCCACCAACGGTCTCTGGCCGCAGGCTGCCCTGGCCGCCGCTCAGGCAATCCGCACCGTCGACTCCCAGCGCTGGATCTACGTAGCAGGTGATCGCTGGTCGAGCGCCTTCCACTGGCCGCACTACAACACCCAGCTGATCACCAACCCGTGGATGCGTGATCCGAAGAACAACCTGGTCTACGAAGCGCACATGTACGTGGACAAGGATTTCTCGGGCAACTACTTCGACAAGACCGCGCAATACGACCCGATGATTGGCGTCAACCGCGTCAAGCCCTTCGTCGACTGGCTCAAGCAGAACAAGCTGCGCGGCTATATCGGTGAGCACGGCGTACCGGACTTCTCGCCCTCGGCCATCGTCGCTACTGACAACCTGCTGGCCTACCTGCGTCAGAACTGCATCCCGAGCACCTACTGGGCTGCCGGTCCCTGGTGGGGCGAGTACTCCATGTCCCTAGACGTGAGCAGCGGCAAGTACCGTCCGCAGCTGCCGGTTCTGCAGAAGCACGCCAAAGCCACAAACAGCTGCACCAGCGTCGGTCCGCTGTAACGACAAACGATCCAAACAAGAACGGGCCCCAAGGGCCCGTTTTTGCGTTCCTATACGGTATTGGCTGATTACAGCTCGTCGGCTCGCTGCGACGGGGTGATCGCCAACGAGCTGACCCGATGGTCACCATCGCTGCCATTCCAGCCGTTCCGCTTGTTCGACCTTCGCATTCCTCCCAAGCCAAGTCGCATGCCGGCTGCGCGCTAATCGCGGGCAGATCGCCACCAGATCTCGCTGTTTCACGTCCTCCCTTCCTGCCGTGCGGCATAGCCGAACTCGGTCCTCGAAGCCCGGTACCGCTTGGCCAGAAACACGGAACTCGAAAATTCGGGTCCGGTCACCATTTATGTGCGTACTGAAATCGCACAGCCGCGGAACCCCGCACTGCTGTGCTTCACGGACCGTGGTCATCCGGCCAAACCCTATGACCCTATAAAGGTGGACAAAATGACGACACCCGATGAAGAGATCACAGGTTACGGCGGCCAAGCCAGAACCGACGCCAACGCGCAGTCAACGAGCGCTCCCGCTCAGCCCACCGGCCAGACAGGCCAGGCTGGCACCACGCAGGCAAGCAGCTCCGCTTCCGCTCCAAGTGCCGAGGAACTCAAGGCAAAGGCGCGCGAAGCCGGCGAACAGGTGAAGAACCAAGGCAAGGCTCAGCTGGACAGCTACCGCGGTACGGCCGCCGATGAGCTGGAAAAGGTTGCTCAGAGTGCCAAGGCAGCAGCGGCAGAACTTGAAAACCAGGATCGCACTGGCCTTTCCCATTACGTCTCCGACATGGCGCAGAGCATGGTCGACCTGGCCGACAACCTGCGCGGCAAGAGCGTCGATGAGCTGGTGGGCGAGGTGAACCGTCTGGCTCGCAACAATCCCGGCCTGTTCATTGCCGGCAGCGTTGCACTTGGCTTCGGCCTGACTCGTTTCGCCCGCGCGTCCAGCCATCGCGCTGAATCCACAACGCGTGAACCAACGACCGATTACGGCCATTCCGACGCCAGTCGCCCGCATCCGACTTCGCCGCTCGGCGTGCCGGCAGACGTAACCGCCGAGACGCTGCCGAGCCAGTCCGAACTGGACTCGCGCATTTCCAGTGGCGCACCGGGCAGTACCGTCGGCAGCGTAAGCAATGCCGGCATGGCGCCGAACACGGGTAGCACCAATGGCGTGGGCAGCAACGGTGTTGGCAGCACTGGCAAAGGCACGAACGGAGGGCTTAATCGATGAACGAACAACGCAACCTCAATACGCCTTACGAACCCGGCAACCCCGAGCACGATAATTCGGTCGGCGGTTTGCTACGGCAGCTGACCCGCGAAGTGCCGTCGCTGTTCACCAAGGAACTGGCGCTGGCCAAGGCCGAGCTGAACGAATCGCTGCGTGCCACCAAGGCCGGTGCTGCCAGCGTAGCAACCGGCGGTGCGGTGCTCCTGGCCGGCTTCATCATCCTGTTGATGTCGGCGGTCTACTTCCTCAGCACCATGATGGAACCCTGGCTCGCCGCGTTGATCGTCGGCGTGGTCGTAGTGGTCATCGGCATGATCATGGTCTCGGCCGGCAAGAAGAAGTTCGAAGCCTCTTCGTTCAAACCCGACCGCACCATCCATTCGCTGCAGAAGGATAAAGAAGTCGTAAGGGGGCACGCATGAGCACGCATAACCAGGTAGACGTAGAAGCACAAAAGGACCCCGACACGCTGGAGCGCGAGATCGACCAGCAACGCGCCGAAATCGGCAACATCGTCCACGCGCTGGAAAGCAAGCTCTCCCCGGGGCAGATGATCGATACCGCGCTCGGTTACGCCAAAGGCGGCGGTGGCGAGTTCCTGCATAACCTCACCGATACCGTCAAGGCCAATCCGGTACCGACGCTGCTCACCTCCGTCGGCCTGGTGTGGCTGATGGCCGGGCAGAATCGCCGCCCGGACTACAGCGATAGCGCTTCGACCGGTCCGTCGATGACCGACAAGCTCGCCGCCAAGGCCTCTGGTCTCAAGCAGCAGGGCACCGGCATCAAGGAAAAGGCTGCGCAAATGAGCCATAGCGCCTCCAGCTCACTGGGCAATGCCCGTCATCGCGTCGGCGACTCCAGCCGCCACGCCGCGGAAAGCCTGCGGCACACCGCAGACCGTGCGCGCGGCGGGTTCACTCAGCTGCTCAACGAGCAACCGCTGGCATTGGGCGCCATGGGCATCGCCCTCGGCGCGCTGCTGGCGGCCTCGGTCCCACCGACCCGTCGTGAAGACGAACTGATGGGCCATAAGAGCGACGAGCTGACCGGCAAGCTCAAGGACAAGGCCCGCGAGGGCTATGCGATGGCCAGCGTCGAAGGCGAGCAATTGGCCGGCCAGGTCAAGCACGACCTCGAACGCGACCACGGCCAGCCTGCGTCGCGGCCGCACTGATCGCCTGATGCGGATTGCAGTATCGAGGGCGATGCGTGCGGACTTGAGTCCAACCGCAGAACCCCCGATAATCCGCGGCCTGGCGCCGGTGTAGCTCAGTAGGTAGAGCAGCGCATTCGTAATGCGAAGGTCGCAGGTTCGACTCCTGTCTCCGGCACCAATGAAATCAAAGGGTTAGCTTCGGCTAGCCCTTTTTGTTTGTGGTGGTTTTGCCGAACCATCCCCTCGTGATCAACCTCAAGCTGCATTACCTCCTTTCTCGTCCCGCGGGCTTTCAATCAAGGAAGAACTGCGTCGTTGTATGAGCCGAGCTCCCATAACCCCTTCTCGCCAAGCCGGGTAAACCTCACGGTTCTGGACCTGTTCGGTTGCCTTTCGGCGTAGTGTCCGATAGCCGGCATTAGCTTGACGTTAATTTATTGACTTTGGTCAGGGTTATGCGCCTGTGCAACAGAAAGAATGAGTGCCAGTTCAAAACTGGTCGCTGATAAGCCCTGTAACGACCGTTCGTCCTGCGACGTGCTACAGCATTCAACGCCACGGTTCGACCGACCAATAAACCGATAAATCGCTTCCTCGCGCGTACCGAACGGTGCGCGGCGGTTGCGCGCACCCTGCCTTCTGCCACTCGTAACTCCATGACCTGGAGCACTGAGGTACACATGCTTAGAAACATTCCCTTGAGCGCGAAGCTTCTTTGATCCTCGCGTGTCCTATGCTCGGTTTTCTGTGGCTGGCCAGCCTGTATGTCGCTGACAGCTACGCCACCCTGAGGCAGATGGAGCGCACCGTCGAGGCCAGCGTGGCCGCGCAGAACGTAAGCCGGCTGATCACCGCATTGCAGCGTGAACGTGGTGCGAGCGGCGTCTATCTGGGGAGCCAGGGACGTACCATGGCCCGGCGCCTGCCAGGGATGCGGCAAGCGACTGACGAAGCGTTGAGTGCCATGCAGGCGCTTGCCAAACAGGAAGGCTCGCAGATCGGGAGCGTCTTGGCCTCGCTCGATGAGCTTCAGGCAACACGTTCGCAAATCGACTCGTTCGCCATCAGCAACGTCGACTCCGGTGCTCGCTTTACCGGCTACATCAAGGCATTGATCGGCTTTACCCACGAGGTTGAGCGCAGCGTGCAGGATGTCACGCTTGCACGAGCGTTAGGCGGGCTCAATCAGTTCGTCGAGATGAAGGAGCGGGCCGGGCGCGAACGGGTGTTGTTGGGCGTGGTGTTCGGTCAGGATCGGTTCGACGCGGCGTTGCTTGCTTCCTTCAGCCGGAACCTGGGTGAATTCTCAGCCTATATGGACGGCTTCCGTCGTGCGGCCTCGGAGCACTTCATCCGTTTGCTCGACGAAAAACTGCAGCAGCCGAGCGCCGTTGAAGTCGCACGTCTGCAACGTCTGGCCTTCGAGGTGCCGATCGCGCAGAGCCTGGGTATCGACAGCGAGAGCTGGTTCGATACGGCGACCAGCCGGATCGACCTGATGGGTGAGCTGGAGCAGGCCTTGTCGCAGGATGTCGGCACACTGGCCGCCCGGGCTCGCGATGAGGCGAGCAACGCGCTTTGGCTGACGCTCGCCGCGGTGATCATTGCGCTGGTGGTGGTGACTGGCCTTTCCTTCCTGATCATTCGCAACATCAAACTGGCGGTGCAGGATGTGAATCATGCGCTGTTGTCGCTTTCCGCTCGGGATCTGACCGCAACGGCGCATTACGAAGGCAGGGACGAGTTTGGCGAAATCTCGCGCAACCTCAATCTCATGGCCGTCGAGCTCAAGCAGATCGTCGGCGAGATCAGTAACGCTACCGCGTAGGTGGCCACGGCGGCGGAGGAGTCCTCCGCGGTGACCGTGCAGACAAGCCAGAGCATCGATCGCCAGCGGCAGGGAACCGAGCTGGTGGTTACCGCGATAAACGAGATGAGCGCGACCGTGCGTGACGTTGCGAGAAGCACCAGCGATGCCGCCGAACTCTCGCAGCAGCTCAACGCCAACACTGCGCAAGGCCGGGCCGAAGTCGAGAGCACCATCGAGCTCATTCGCCAGCTGTCGAGTCAGGCCGATCAGACCGCAAGCATCATTGCGGACCTCAAGCGTGAGAGTGATTCGATCTCGTCCGTGCTGGATGTGATCCGCGGCATTGCCGATCAGACCAATCTGCTCGCACTGAACGCGGCTATCGAGGCGGCGCGAGCAGGGGAGCATGGCCGCGGCTTCGCTGTCGTTGCGTCCGAGGTGCGTACACTTGCCCAGAAGACGCAGGAATCCACCGGCAGCATTCAGGACATGATTGCCAATCTCCAGAGCGGGGCTGACCGGGCCGCGCGCTCGATGCAGGAGACGCTCGCCAAGGCTCAGACCGGCTCGAGCAACTTCGGCCGTGCCGGGGAGTTGCTGGCGGAGATTGCCGACGGCGTTTCTGCAATCAGTGATCGCAATCTGCAGATTGCCACGGCGGCGGAGGAGCAGAGCGCGGTGGCCGAAGACATCATTCGCAACGTCGTCGAGATCAACGATGTCGCGATTCAGGTGAGCGCCGGTGCGGAGCAGACGGCGATGACCAGTCTGGAGCTTGCGCGCCTGGCCGAGCAGCAACAGCAGCTCGTTGGTCGGTTCAAGGTCGCTTGACGCGTGCGCCTGCTGAGTTGAATCCGTAAGCCCCGGCCGCAGTTGGCCGAGGTAGGGGGAGCCAAGGGGCGCAGCCATACAGGCTGCGCCCTTCTTCGTTACAGCGTGATCGCTATGCCGGCCTGGAGGGTGCGGGGGGCGCCCGGGTAGGCCCAGATGTTGCCCCAGGCGCGCTCTTCGTACTCTTCGTCGAACAGGTTGTTGAGGTTCAGGTTCAGGCGAACCCGTTCGGTCAGCGGGTAGTAGGCGAGCAGGTCGACGGTGGTGTAGGCGTCCATGTCGAACGCGGTGCTGGTGGCGCCGCCCTTGCGGTCGCCGACGTACTTGACGCCCATGCCAACGCCGAGCCCGGCCAGCGGACCTTCGGCGAATTCGTAGGTATCCAGCAGGTTGAAGCTGTGCCGCGGCACGTTGGCCAGGCGCGTGCCGGTCGGCATCGATGCGCTGGTGCTTTCGGTGACTTCGGCATCGACGTAGGCGTAGCCGCCGATCACGCGCCATTGCGGGGTGATGTTGCCGGCCACGCTGATGTCGAAGCCGCGGCTGCGCGCTTCGCCGGCAGCAACCTGATAGTTGCTGTCGAGCGGATCGCTAGTCAGCACGTTTTCCTTGGTGATGTGGAACAGCGCCGCGGTGACGCTGAGGTCGTGCTCCGGCAGCTCGTACTTGATACCGACTTCGTGGGCGATGCCTTTTTCCGGGTCGAACGCCTGGCTGCTGCGGTCGGCGCCGCGGTTGGGCTTGAACGAGCGCGAGGTATTGGCGTAGACGGCCAACTCCTCGGTCAGGTCGTAGATCAGCCCGAAACGCGGGGAAACTGCGTTGTGCGCCTGGTCCCAGCTGCCGGTGGGGGTCAGCTTGTTTTCGTAGCGTTGCTCGAAGCGCTCCAGGCGCGCGCCGACCTGCGCTGTCAGGCGCTCGGTGAGGGCGATCTGGTCCTGCAGGAAGAAAGCGTAGGACTTCAGGTTTTCGTCATCGTAGGTGGTGGTGCGGGTCAGCGCCGGCAGCGGCTGGCCGTAGACCGGATCATAGAGGTCGAGCGGGAAGTCGCTGGTCGCACCACCCGAGCGATCGATCTGGGAGTCGTAGTTGAAGTCGTCGAACTCCACACCGAGCAGCAGTGTGTGGGCCAGACCCGCGGCATCGAAGTGACCTTCCAGATTGGCCTGCACTGCCAGGTCATTCCAGTTCAGCCAGCGCTCGCTGTAGTTGCGGCCTACCGTGCGACCATCGCTGGCCAGACCGTTGTTCTCCACTGCACCGCCGTCCAGGCTGCCGTCGAGGTACTGGATGCCGCCGCGCAGCATCCACTGACTGTCCAGCTGGTGCTCCAGGCGCAGTTGCGTGGTGGCGTTCTGGTTGGTCAGCTTGCCGGCACTTTCCTCCCCGAGGAAGCGATCGCGCGACAGGTCGCCGGCCTGGTTGGGGTAGCGGGTAAGACCACGGTCCATGGGGTGGCGGTTGTGCAGATAGTCGCCTTCGAGGATCAGCGCGGTGTCGTCGCTGAGCTGCCAGCGCAGCACTGGCGCGATGTTGTAGCGCTCACTTTCGACGTGATCGCGGAAGCTGTCGCTGCCTTCGGCGACCAGGTTGAGGCGATAGGTAAACGCGGCGCTCTCGTCCAGTGCGCCGGTGGTGTCCAGTGTGCCGCGGCGCAGGCCATCGGTGTTCACCTGACTGCCGAGCACCGTGCGCCGCTCCGCCTGCGGCTGCTTGCTGACGATGTTGAAGGTGCCGCCCGGATCGCCGCGACCGTACAGCATCGAGGCCGGGCCGCGCAGCACTTCGATGCGTTCCAGCGTGTTGGCGTCGGGCATGTTGGGATAGCCACGGTTCACCGCGAAGCCGTTGCGGTAGAACTCCTGGGTGCTGAAGCCGCGCACCAGGAATTCGGTCAGGCCCTGGCCGCCGAAGTTGTTGCCACGTTCCACCCCACCGGCGTAATCGAGCGCATCTTCCAGGCGCGTTGCGCCGATGTCTTCGACGACCTGCGCTGGCACCACGCTGATCGACTGCGGGGTTTCGTGGATCGCGGTGTCGGTGCGGGTGGCGCTGGCCGAGCGGGTTGCCCGGTAGCCCTGCACAGGCCCGTCGGCGCGCTCGGCCGAGGCGGTAACCTGCATCTCCTCCAGTGCCAGCGGTTCAGCAGGCGGTTCCTCGTTGGCTGAAGCCATGGCAGGGCAGGTGAGGGCGGGAATCGCGAGCATCGGGAGGAGAAGGCGCCGCATCGAATGATCCTTGAGGGAAGGTAGCGAGGGCGGGCATCCTAATCTCAACGAAAACGATTATCAAATAGAAGGTAATCTCAACTGCTGTGCGCTACCGCTGGTTGCGACAGGGCGCAGTGGGCGCAGGTGAGATCGAGCGAGCGGCGGCAGGCACCCAGCGCCGCGCGCAGCGCAGATGAGCGGCGGCTGCCAAGCGGCTCGGGGGGGCACTTCTGGCGGCTGCTCGGCGCTCAGGCGGAGGCCAGGACGACGCGGTCGCGGCCGGCTCTCTTCGCCTGGTACAGCGCTTCGTCCGCGGCCTTGAAAGTCGCGTCGGAGGACGCATAGCGGTCACTGCAGGCGATGCCGATGGAGGCTGTTATCGGTGCGCCGGTCGGGCTTGCGGTTTGCCGCAGGCGGGCAAGCAGGCGCTCGGCGGCGATACCCGCACCGCTGGCGTCCGTTTCGGGCAGCAGCATGAGGAATTCTTCGCCACCCATGCGGCACAGCACGTCAGTGGGGCGCGAGCATTCCTTCATGATTTCGGCGAGAAAGCGCAGCACCGCGTCGCCCACGTCATGGCCGTGCTGGTCGTTGACCTGTTTGAAGTGATCGATATCCAGCGTCACTGCCGCGTAGCGCTGGTCGAGCAGGTCGAACTGTTTGAGGGCCAGCTCGAGGCCGCGGCGGTTACGCAGGCCGGTCAGCGGGTCGGTCATGGACGCCGCTTCCATTGCGCCCATCTTCTGCTGTAGCAGGGAGACGCCTGCGAGCATCGCGACCTTCAATCGCGAGACCTCGAAATACCAGGAGTTGACCATCGAAATACGACTGGCTGCCTCCGGTGCGCCCCAGTGTTCGGCGGTATCGGCCAGGGCGCGAATGGGCCGGGAGATGAGTATGGACAGCCACCAGAACACCGCGAGCGAGATAAGCGTGAACGGTACCGCGTTGAGCAGCGTGGTCCGCGCCAGTTGTTCGAGCTTCGCGGTGATGGCTGCGGTCGGACGCTGGGCGATGATGCCCCAGCCGGTGCTCTGCATGGGCGCGAAGCCGGCGAGCATGTCCACGCCGAGCGTATTGATGACGCGCTGGCTGCCCTCCTGGCCCGACAGCACCTGCCGGACCACCGCATTGCTCGATACGTTCTGGCCGACCCGCTTGCCGTCTTCGTGGAAGATCAGTCGGCCCTGTGTGTCGACCACGTACAGGTAGGAGCCGTCGCGGTAGTAATGCACCCCCAGCAGGCCGTGCAGTGCGTTGCGCTCGCGCAGGAACAGCGTGGCGCTGATATAGCCGAGGTAGCTGCCATCGGGGGCGAAGATGGGGTGGGTCACCGCGATCAGGTAGGTACCGTCGGTGGCAACGTAAGGATCGCTGGTCAGCGGCTTGCGCTCTTTCAGCGCGCGTGTCGCGCCTACGCTGTTGACCTTGAGACCGACCAGACCGGTGCTTTCCGGTGAGGCCGAGACGATCTCCCCGGCGGCGCTGACGATCACGGCCCGGCTGAACTGCTCGCTCTTGAGCTTGAGCCGTTCGGTCTCGTTGTCCCGCGCGCTTGGGTCGGCGAAGCGTGTCGACAGCACCTCTGCCGCGTAGGCGAGCTCGCGACGACTATTGAGAAAGAACTGATCGGTGGTGTCGGCGAGCTTGCGCGCATAGGCCCGGTTTGCCTCCAGAGTCTGCTCGAACAACTGATCGCGCTGTGAGCTGTAGCCGGCGAAGAAGCTGTTACCGAAGGTCAGCAGGCCGGCGACGAGTGCCAGCAGCAGCGTGAGTTTCTGTAGATCCAGCCGGGACATGAAGCGCGATTCTCCGAATGCGTGCTTGGCGTGCGCCAATGGAGGTTGCTGTCGGGCTTCAGGGCAAGCGGAAGCCAAAGGGCCAGGAATGATACAGGCAGCGTGCGGCGGCGAGTGGCTTCTCATACACATAGTGCTGGCGGCCTGCTCTGGGTCAATCGCCTGTTGCCGTTACAACTATCGCAGTGTGGCAAATGAGAGGTGCGGGTGTTCTTCCTGATCTGGGCGGCAGCTCGGGCCCCATGTGCTGTGGCGGCCAGCGCAGCTTGGCGGAGCCGATAACTGGCGCTGCCTTGCCTGGCTCTGCCTGTGCTGAACATGATGGTTGTTGCTCTGGGCGATGGTGAGCTGACTACGAAACAGGCCCGCTGATGCGGGCCTGTTTCATTCGAGCTAGCCGATGTGGCTTCAGCCCTGGTGATAGCTCGGTGCGAGCTTGTAGACCGAAGTATCCAGCCCCTCGAAACGCGCTTTCAGTTGCAGTGCCAGGTAAAGCGAGTAGTGCCGTGACTGGTGCAGGTTGCCACCGTGGAACCACAGGTTTTGCTGCTGGGTGGGCTTCCACATGTTGCGCAGTTCGCCTTCGTACGGGCCCGGGTCCTTGGTGGTGCCGGAACCGAGGCCCCAGCAGCGCCCGACCTTGTCGGCAACATCCTGGGAAATCAGTCGTGCCGCCCAACCGTTCATGGAGCCGTAGCCGGTGGCGTAGACGATCAGGTCGGCCGGCAGGCGGCTGCCATCGTTGAGTACCACGGCATCCGGCTCGATGTGATCGACGCCGAGGCCGGGTCCGCTTTTCAGCTTGATGGTGCCGTCGGCGATCAGCTCGCAGGCGCCGACGTCGATGTAGTACCCCGACCCGCGGCGCACGTACTTGAGGAACAGACCGGATTCGTCATCGCCGAAGTCGAGCATGAAGCCCGCCGCGGCCAGGCGATCGTAGAAGGACTTGTCGCGCTCCTTGACCTGCTCGAAGGCCTGGCGATGGAACTGCGGCAGCACCTTGTAGGGGATCGAGGCGAACAGCATGTCGGCCTTGTCGGTGGTCAGCCCGCTTTCGATTGCATCCTCGGAATAGAGCGGGCCGAACACCACTTCCATCAGCGTGTCGGAACGCACGATATGGGTGCTGGAGCGCTGCACCATGGTGACGTCCGCGCCGTTCTCCACCAGGTCCGCACAGATGTCATGAGCCGAATTGTTGGCACCGATGACCACCGCGCGCTTGCCGCGCCAGGCGTCGCCGCCAGGGTGCTGGCTGGAATGATGTTGCTGACCGGCAAAGGTCTCCGCACCCGGATAGACCGGCACGTTGGGCACGCCGGACATGCCGGTGGCGAGGATCAGCTGCGAGGGCTTAAGCGTCATCGGCTTGCCGTCGCGCAGGACCTCGACCGTCCAGCGGCCCTCGACTTCGTCGAAGCTTGCCTTCACGCATTCGGTTTTCGCCCAGTAATTCAGCTCCATGACCTTGGCGTACATCTCCAGCCAGTCGCCGATCTGGTCTTTGGGTGTGAAGATTGGCCAATGGTCGGGGAAGGGCAGGTAGGGCATGTGGTCGTACCAGACCGGGTCGTGCAGGCACAGCGACTTGTAGCGTCCGCGCCATTGATCGCCGGGGCGCTCGGCCTTGTCGACGATCAGCGTCGGCACGCCGAGGCGCTTGAGCCGTGCGCCGAGGCCGAGGCCGCCCTGGCCGCCGCCGATCACCAGGCAATAGGGTTGCTCGGTGATGCCCAGTGCGGCTTCCTCGTCGCGGCGCTTTTCCAGCCAGTTGCGCTTGTCGGCCAGGCCGTGGCCATGTTCGGCGCCCAGTGGGCGACGGCGCCCGAGCGGTTCCTCGTGCCCCTTCAGCTCGCGCATGGTGGTCAGCAGCGTCCAGCACAGGCCGTCCTTCAGGCGCACGTAACCCTTGCCGCGGGCGACGTCGGTTTCCAGGCTGATCCAGCCTTCGAGTACGCCGTCGGTCAGGCTCGCTTCGCCTTCGAGCTTCCAGCTGTCCGGCCGGGTGGCTTCCAGGCGGCTTTCCAGCATGTCGCGAATGTCGGTCTTGCCTTCGAGGGTGATCAGGTTCCAGCTGAACAGCACCAGGTCACGCCAGTGGCAGTCGTCGGCGAATAGCTCAAGCGTGCCATCGACGTCGCGTTGCGCCAGGCGCTGGCCTAGGCGTTCGACCCAGGCGGCCAGTTGTTCGGTAGGTGTGCGGGTGACGCTGGCCTGGCTGTCGCCGCCGAGGTCGCTGCCGTTATCGGTTTTCAGATCGAAGGGAACGTCGTTGCTGGGACACATGGTGGTTCTCCTGGTCATTGTTGTTATTCACGGGGATACCGTGCTTGCAGCAGAGCAAGCGGCGGGCCAGCAAGCGGCGCGCCGCGTCGTATCTGGCTTGGAGTCGTATCGGGACTGCCCGGTCGAGGCTGCGCTGTGCCATCCCTGGCGCGGCGGGGGTGACACTCTGTACCAGTCGTGGCACAGCATGCGGCGGCCGGGCGATTGGCCTATGCTGGGCGCGAAACCGCCTCGAAACATCGCGGAGAACAACAAGAATGACCTCTCGCCTCAGTCAGCACGCGCATCAGGTCTTGAGCTTCGGTGACGGCACGTCCGCCAGCCAGGGCCCGGCTGCCGATCCCGCCATTGCGCGTTCCTGGCGTCGCTGCCTGGAGCAGCATCAGCTCGACCCCACCAGCCCGCGCGCGCCCTGCGTGATCGAGAGTCCGCGGCTCAATGAGCATCGCGAGCGGCTGGACCGAGTTATCGCCGTCGCCCACTGGCAAATGAACAGCCTGCACCAGCAGCTGGGCAGCAGCGGCCACGCGGTACTGCTGACCGACGCCAGCGGCGTGGTGATCGACAGCGTGGCGGATCAGGCCGAGCGCGCGGAATTCCAGCGCGCCGGGCTCTGGCTCGGGGCGGTGTGGAACGAGGCGACCGAGGGCACCAATGGCGTCGGCCTGTGCCTGCTGGAGCGCCAGGCGCTGACCATTCGGCGTGACGAGCACTTCCGTGGCCGGCACGCAGCGCTGACCTGTTCGGCGAGCCCGGTGTTCGATGCCGAAGGCGGTTTGCTTGCCGTACTCAATGTGTCGTCGGCGCGCGAAGACCTGTCGCGCCAGCGGCGCTTTCACACAATGGCGCTGACCAACCTGTCGGCCAAGCTCATCGAAAGCTGTTTCTTCCTGCAGCACCGCGAGGGCAACTACCTGCTGCGCTTCCATGCCCAGCCCGAATACATCGGCCTGCTCAGCGAAGGCCTGCTGGCGTTCGATGGCGAGGGACGGATCACCGCGATCAACGAAACCGCGCTCAACCTGCTCGCCAGTAGCCGCGAGGCGCTATTAGGCCGGCCCTTGGAAACTGTGCTCGATGTGCGTCTGGATCAGTTGCTGGAGCGTGCGCGACCGCAGCCGGGGGCTTGCTGGCCCTTGCATACCCATGACGGTCAGCGGCTGTTCTGCCAGCTGCGCGGGCCGCAGCTGCGCGTGGTTGCTGCGCCGCGCCAGGAGCCGGCCGATGTGCCGGGCCTGTGTCTGCTCGATCCGTCAATTCGCACCGGTTTCAGCCGTGCGCTGAAGGTGCTCGAGCGGGACGTGCCGGTGTTGCTGCAAGGTGAGACCGGCACCGGCAAGGAGGCATTCGCCAGCGCACTGCATCGCGCCAGCAGCCGCGCCGGTCGGCCGTTCGTGGCACTCAATTGCGCGGCGATTCCCGAGACGCTGATCGAAAGCGAACTGTTCGGCTATCGCGGCGGCAGTTTCACCGGCGCGCGGCGCGAGGGCATGGTCGGCAAGCTGGAGCAGGCCAACGGCGGGATTCTCTTTCTCGACGAGATTGGTGACATGCCGCTGGCGCTGCAGACGCGCTTGTTGCGGGTGCTGGAGGAACGCAAGGTCACCGCGCTGGGGGCTGCAGCGCCGACCGAACTGAATATCCGCCTGATCAGCGCCAGTCATCACGACCTGCGCGCGCTGGTTGCCGGCGGCGCGTTCCGTGAAGACCTGTATTACCGCCTTGGCGGGCTGATGATTGCGTTGCCACCGTTGCGCGAGCGCAGCGACAAGGCTGCGCTGCTCGATCACCTGCTGGCGGAAGAAGCGCAAGGCGAATCGATCTGTCTCGAGCCGGCCGCGCGGCAAGCCTTGCTGCGCTACAGCTGGCCGGGCAACGTGCGGCAGCTGCGCAATCTGCTGCGCACGTTGGTCGCGCTGAGCGAGCAGGGGCGCATTGGGCTGAACGACGTGCTTGCCGTGCTGCCGGCCGAAATGGGCGAGGTCGAGGCACCTCGTGACCCGTTGCAGTCGGCCGAGCGCGAGGCCCTGCTCACGGTGCTACGCGAACGGCACTGGCAGGTCAGTCGGGTGGCGGAACAGCTGGGGATCAGTCGCAATACGCTCTATCGCAAGCTGCGCAAGCACGGCATCTCGCGTAACTGAACCGGCGGGCGCGATGCCCGCCGTCAGTGGGTCAGAGCGCGGTGGAGAGGGTGATCGAACCGAACTGGTCGTGTTCCTGCTGGCCTTGGAATTCGCGAGTGCGCCAGACGCTGGCGAACGCGAGCTGCCAGCGGCTCCAGGTCAGTGCCACGCCGAGCTTGGCGTCGCCGACCCACTCGCGGCGATCGACCGAATGGCTGTCCTCGAAGGTGTTGCCGTCCAGCAGCATGTTGTGCGCCATATAGCGGCCTTCGACATTGGCGAAGCCGTACCAGGCGAAGTCGCCGCCGGGGCGGAAGAACTGGCTGCCGCTTTGCGCCGGCGTCACTGCCGGGATGCTGAAGCTGCGCTGCAGGTTCTGCCCCAGGCGCAGGCCCAGCCCGGCCGAGCCGTAGCTGTACAGGTTGCCGAGGGCGAAGCCCACGCTCGGGCCGTATTCCAGCTCCAGCCCGGCGAAGCGCTCCTGCAGCCACCAGCGATGCTGATAGCCCAGATTGACGAAGGGTTCGTTCTCCAGCTGGTTATCCCAGCCGTTGGGCTCGTCGCTGTCGGTTGCCTTGTGCACGGCACGCTGCAAACGCTTGCCGCCCGCCGCCGGGCCAACTATGCCGACATCCAGGTGCAGCCCTTGCGCGGCGCGCCAGCCGTCGTACTGGGTGTCGGAAAACATCGACATTCCGGCGAACAGCAGGCCGGCGTAAGGGCGGTCGTCTTCGATTAGATTTCGGGTTTCGATTTCCTCTGGCGTGTAGATCTGGTGGCCGAAGCGGTAGGCGACGTTGTCGACGGCATTGCCCGACCAGCCGGGCAGCAGATCGGCGAAGCGCCGCGTCCAGCTCTGGTCGTCCGGTTCGAAACCCCAGATGACTTCCAGGCCGTTGGTGTAGTGACCATCGCTGCCCGAGGCGATGATGTCGTTCTCCGCCTTGATGGCGAGGATGTCCGCATGGCTGACGGCGGGGGCGGTGATGGTTGCGGCGAGCAGGCACAAGCACGGCAAAGAACGAGAATGCATGATTCAACTCCTGGCTTACGTTCTTGTTTGTATGTTCTTTCTCGGACCATCACCGCTTCCAGCGGTTCGCTTGTCGATCAGGGCGCGTCGTACGCGCCGTTTCTGGCCAGCCCCGCCTTGCTGACCATCTCCTGTCTGGCTTCCTGCAGTTGCTCGGCCAGTGCTGCGGAAAAGTCATGCACGGCTGACCAGCGCAGGTGAATGGCGTCGACGAAGGCGGCCGGTGGAGCAACCCATTCGCGATCGGCGTTCCAATACTGAGCCCCGTCATGCCCGGCGATGGCGGCGTTCAGCTTGGCGTCGAAGCGGGCGAGAAAGCTGCCATCGGCATCGACCTTGGCTTTCCACTGCGGGTGCAGGGGGGTGGAAACCACCAGCAGCTGGCGTTGCTCGTTCTTCAGGCGTTTCGACAGCTCGCCCAGGGCGACAAAGCAGCTGTCATCCAGCGCGTCCGGTTTGTCGTAGAACAGGCCGCGATCACCCTGCGGCTCCAGCGGCCCGTCGCCGTGGCGGGTGAACACCAACGGGTCCCATTCGATCTCGTTGGCCCGCTGCGCCTTGACCGTCTGCGCATTGCGCAACAGCGAACGCGGCGAGAAGTAGCGCATGTAGTAACCCCAGCGTGAGGCCTGCTGATAAACGTAGTGATCGGCATCCTCGCGGTCGAACACCGCATCCGGCACTTTCCAGCAGCCGGCGAAGTCCAGCGGATCGACGATCATCACCACCTGGCGGACGCTCGGTTCACGATCCAGCAGCCAGTTGGCGACATAGGTCGACTGGTTGGCGTGCAGGCCGCAGAACGCACCGTTGAGCGGACGCAAGCCGGGCGTCTGCTCGATCAGCACGTCACCATCGACATGGCGCCAGGCGACCGAGGAACCGACGATCAGCAGGTTCGGATCGGCGATGGGGTTGTGCCGCAGAAAGTGCAGCTTTTCGTCCACACACAGGCTGTTGGAGAAGGCCGGTGGCGGCAGGTTGTCGGTGTGATTGAGCCAGGCGAGCAGGGCGGCAAAGCCGCCGAGCATCCCGAACAGCCCGGCGAACATGCCCAGCAGGTAGCCGGCACGTATCCGCCGCTGGTCTGCTTCGGCCCGGGCGGCAACGCCGTCCGGGCATGTATCGACGGATCTGGCCATGACTCAACGCCCTCCGAGTTTGGTCTGGATCAGTTGCGCGAAGTGGCCAACGTTCTTCAGCGATTCCAGTTCGGCGGTGCGGAACTTGATGCCGAAGCGTTGCTCTGCGGCCACGATCAGCAGCACATGGGTCTGGCTGTCCCAGCCATCGATGTCGTCGGCGGTGGTTTCGGAGGTGAGGACGATATCGTCATCGTCGAACACGTCGTGGAAGACCTGGGCCAGCGCCTGGAGAATTTCCTTTTCGTTCATGCTTGCACCTGGATGTGATGGTTGATGGGAGCGCGCGAGGCCAGCTCGTAGCGCCAGAAACTTGCATCGGTAGCGGCGTTGGCAGGGGCGGGGCGCTGCTCGAAGCCCAGCCGCGGATAGTGCTCGGCGACCATGCCGTTGCGTTCGGTGGGGCGGTATTCGCCAACCAGTGCGCCCCAGTCTGCGGCCGCTGCCGCATCGGCCAGCACTTCCAGCACGGCCATCTCGACTTCGCGCCCCAGTACGCGACAGCTCATCAGCCAGCTGTCGATCAGCAGTTCGTCAGCCTCGATAGCTGCATCCGGTCGCGCCAGCACCACGCTGATCAGGCCGTTATCGCCGAACTTGTCTTCCAGCCGCAGGGCCAACGCGATGGTTTGCGGATCGCTGGCCATGCGCTCGACTTCGGCTTCGGTATAGCGGCGGGTGGTGAGATTGAACTGGTTGGTCTTGTTGATCAGCTGGGTGGCGCGCGCCAGCTCGGCGGCGCCGATGCGGCTGACGCGCAGCACCATTTGCAGCCCGCGCAGGTAGCCTTCCATGTCCGTGGCCTGGTTCAGCGCGGCCTTGCGTTCGACATTCAGCGCATAGCTGCGGCCGCGCTCGGCGTCATCGGAGGTAAAGGACACGGCCTCGAAGTAACCCGCCGCGGCGATGCGCGCGGGGTAATCGGCGACATCGGCGGGCAGTTCCGGTACGGCGACTTCCGGCAGCTCGCGGCGCACGATGTCGCGCTCGGCGGGGTTGTCGTCGACGAATACCAGGCTATCCAGGCCGATATCGAGCATGCCCGCGATGCGCCGCAGGTTGCCGGCCTTGTCTTCCCAGTTGGCGACGAAAGCTGCGATATCGCTGCGCTTGAGCGCCATTTCCGGATGTGCGAATGCCGCCTCGGCAACGTGCAGGTCGTTTTTGCTGCACACCGCGAGAATCACCCCGCGGCGCGCCAATTGCGCGGCATAACGCTGAAAGGCGAGAAACGCCTCGCCGCTGGGGCTGCCCTGGCCGAGCTGGATACCGTCGATGCCGTCATCACCGATCACACCGCCCCAGAGGGTGTTGTCCAGATCGAGTACCAGGCATTTGCGCGCCAGCCCGGCAGTGGCCGCTGCAATGCGTGCCAGCTGCTCGCCATAAAGCGGTGCCAGGGTCGGGCTGACCAGCTGCTTGGCCTGATGCCAGCGCACCGGCTCGCCCAGGCCGTCGCCATAAGCGGCTGCGTGCCAGGCCAGATCGAGCAGCAGCACGCCATCCTCGCGGGCAGCGGCTCGGATGGCCGCATTCAACCGTTCGATGACTGCCCGCGGCGAAGCCGGCACCAGTGCTTCGTAAGAGCCGAACAGTGGCGGGACGACTGGCACCAGGGTTTGCTGCACAACCTGCGCGGCATATCGCTCGCGGGCCCGGCGCCAGAGCAGGCGCAGTTCTTCGACGCGCTCCGCCACGGCGGCATCCACCTCCGCCTGGCCCGCCTGCAAGGGCAGTTGCAGCGGCGCGTCATGGGCGTCCAGCGCCAGCACCACCAGTTGCGGGGCGAAGGCGTTCAGCGCCGGGTCATCAGCCAGCAGTGCCTGTCGGTACATACCGTAGGGCGCAACGTGCAGCGAAAGCGCCAGGCGCCGTTGCAGTCCGGCCACGCGGATGGCCGGCAGCAGGTGATCGACCGTATGCGAGGACAGCAATGCCACTCGCAGTGGCGTCAGTCGTGCCGCCGTGGCGTTCTGCTCGATACCGGCGGTGGCCAGCTTGTCCAGCCGTGCGGTCAGGGTGAAATCCCGTTGATGAGCGGCCAGCTTGGCGGCTTCATGCAGCCGCTGCAGCGGATCTTCGATGCGTTTGGCTTGGCCGATGGCACCGGATAGATCCGCGTGTGTCGGCAGCCATGAGAGCTGTTGCATACCTGAGACTCCTTGTCGTGGTCAGAACTGGAAGTAAAGGAACTCCGTCGGTGCCATGGAAAAGGCGATCGCCAGGGCGAAGAAACCGAGCACGCCAATCGCCATGCCGTGGATCGCCGTCGGCCGCCAGGCGCTGACCGGCAGCAGGCGTTCGGTCCAGTGCGGCTGGGGCTGGAAGTTGAGCGCGGTACGGAAGCGGCCCATCCACTGCTGCACGTTGGGTATGCCCCAGACGAACACCAGCAACGCGGCGATATAGACGAAGTCGGAGCGATCCATCGCCGTGCTGATCGGGCTCAGGCCGAGCATGCCGGCGAGGATCGCCATGGCCGCCGGTACGTCGCTGGCGCGGAAGAACACCATTGCCACCACCACGCAGCCAAAGGTCAGCGCGACGGCCGCGGCCTTGTGCCACCAGATGTCGCTGTCCAGCTTCCAGCCCTGACGCGCCTTCCAGGCACGCCAGCCGTGGGCGACCACCAAATAGAAGCCGTGCAGCAGGCCGAAGGCGACGAAGTGCCAGCCAGCGCCGTGCCAGATGCCGGAAATGAACATGGTGAAGACGGTCGGGTAGGCGACCAGCGCAAAGAAGGTGCCGGCGGTCATCTTGCCCCGCCGTGGCTGCGGCTTGCCGGCTGCCATGCGCGCGCGGGTCACCCGCAGCACGATGGGGTTGTAGATGTAGGCGGTGAGAAAGCGCGTCAGCGTCATGTGCCAGCGCGACCAGTAGTCGATGACGTTGCGCGCCTTGAACGGGCTGTTGAAGTTGGCGGGCAGGCTGATGCCGAACAGCAGCGCCAGGCCGATGGCCATGTCGCTGTAGCCGGAGAAGTCGAAATAGATCTGCAGCGTGTAGGTCAGCGCGCCGGTCCATGCGTCGTAGAACGCCGGAATGGTGCCGTCGGCGGCCAGGCTGAAGACCGGCGTGGCTTTCAGCGCGAGGGTGTCGGCGATAACCACCTTCTTGAACAGGCCGAGCAGAAACACCGTGGCACCCAGCGACAGGTTGTCGATGCGCGCGCGAAAGCTGTCGCGGTCACGAAACTGCGCGAGCATCTCACGGTGGTGGGTGATCGGCCCGGCGATCAGTTGCGGAAAAAAACTGATGAACAGGCAGTAGTTGGCGAAGTCGTGTTCTTCCACCACGCCATCGTGGGCGTCGACCAGGTAGGCGATCTGTTGGAAGGTGAAGAAGGAGATCGCCAGCGGCAGGATGATGTCTTCCACCCGCCAACCGAGATCCAGCGCTGCGTCCAGCGTGCCGAGCAGAAAGCCGGTGTACTTGTAGTAGACCAGCAGCAGCACGTTGGCCGCGACCGCCAGCCCGAGCACCAGGCGTGAGGGGTGCCGGCGCAGGTAGCCGCCGAGCAGATAGTTGACCAGCATGCTGCCGACCAGCAGTGGCACATAGACCGGGTTCCACCAGCCGTAGAACACCAACGAGACGACGGTCAGCCAGATCACCGCAAGCCGTTGTCGGCCTGAGCCGGTCAGCACGAAAAATCCAATCAACACCACCGGTAGAAAGCCGGCGATGAATTCCATCGAATTGAAAAGCATCTTTCCCTATCCCTGCTCAGCGTACGTGCATCGCTGCCCAGGCCGCCGGCAAGGCGGGGCGAGTCATCCATAAAGTCCTAGCGCCACGCGACCGACGATCCATCCTGGTCGGCGTTGCGACATCCTCGGTCCATCAGTGGGTGCTCGCTCGGGTTTCGGCCACCTTGGTCGACTTCCCCTGAGCTCCTATGGCTCGGACGTGAAGGTGTAAAAAAAAGTTTCAGCGTTTGTTGCACCGCCGAGCGTTTTATTGCCGCAGGTCAAAAGAGCCCCGGCGGACGCGGCCTGCAGGCCATTTCCGTCGGTCGGGAAAGTTCCCGGCATTTTTCAAGGCTCTTAAGGTTTGAGCGCGAACGAGCTGCTGGCGTGTTCGCCCGACTGTGGCGAGATGCCGGTCCGCTCAGCGGACGCTGCTCAACCCTGCGCTGCTGCGCGCGCGCTGAACGCTTCTCGACGCGGCGGCAGGCGGTTCGACCTTGCGCTGCAGGTGCCGCACGGTGCGCTTTAGCCGCTGCACCTTGTCTTCCAGTTGGAAGACCTTGCGGTTGTTGTAGAACATGCCCAGCACGAACCCCACCGAAGTGAAGACCAGGCCATAGATGATTGCGGCTTCATAGAGATAGCTGGAAAACATCCTGTCGTCCTCTGCGGGTAATGGCCCACGCTCGTCGAGCGAATCAACCCGGAATGGGCTGATGCCAATCTGCCTTTATGTGACAGGACGCACATTGAAAACGTTCCCGCTGCGATGGCTGCGTCAGATGTCTAGCAGCGAACTCTCCAGCAGAGCGGTCGTCCCATTTTCTAGACCGCACATTTCACTGATTGGGGAAACATCGATGGCCATGCTGGACACCCGCGGTATCGGGGCCGTGACCTTGCTCAAGCGTACGTTCAAGGAATTCGGCAACGACGACATGTCGACCTATGCCTCGGCGCTGGCATACCGCGGCCTGTTCTCGATGTTTCCGTTCCTGCTGTTTCTTATCGCCTTGCTCGGCTTTCTCGATCTGCAGAATTTCTTCGACTGGTTGCGCATGCAGGCCGAGCTGGCCTTGCCGCCGATGGCGATGGAGCAGATCAATCCGGTCATTGACCAGTTGCAGGAACAGAAGGCGGGGCTGCTGTCGTTCGGTATCGTCGTGGCGCTATGGACGGCTTCGGTCGGTTTTCGCTCGTTGATGAATGCGATGAACCGCGCCTACGACGTGGAGGAGGGGCGGCCGAGCTGGAAGCTGATCCTGCTTTCGTTGGCCTATACCGTGGGCATCGCCGTGCTGCTGCTGTTGTCGGCCGGGCTGATGATCGTCGGGCCGCAGGTGATGGAGTGGCTGGCTTCGCAGGTCGGCCTGAAGGACGTCGTCGTGCTGCTCTGGACCTGGCTGCGCTGGCCGGTGATCGTACTGATGCTGATGCTGGTGGTGGCGCTGCTGTACTACGTGGCGCCGGATGTGAAGCAGGAGTTTCGCTTCATCACGCCGGGCTCGGTGCTAGCCGTGCTGGTGTGGATTCTGGCCTCGATCGCGTTCGGCATCTATGTGCAGAACTTCGCCGACTACAACGCGACCTACGGCAGCATCGGCGCCATCATCGTCTTGCTGCTTTATCTGTACATCTCCTCGGCGGTGCTGCTGTTCGGTGCCGAACTCAATGCGGTGATCGAACACGCTTCGGTCGAAGGCAAGGACCCGGGCGAGAAGGCGCCGGACGCCTGAGACGCCGTCTGGCGCTCCGCTGCGAACAACCCTTCTACGTAACGGTCATCTATTTCATTACAGAATTATTCCGCAGGGATTGCGGAGCATGCCGCTGACGCGCGACGTGCCCGGCGAGGCCGGAGTTCTGCTATGGGACCGACGGAGAAGTACCTTGCATATCGCGGATATGACCATGTTCTACGCGCCCGCCAGTGGTGGCGTGCGCACCTACCTCGAGGCGAAGCATCGCAGGCTGCAGCTTTACTCCGGCGTGCGGCACAGCATTCTGGTGCCGGGCGGCGATTACAGTCACAACGATGGCCTCTATGAGGTGCCGGCACCGATCCTGCCTTTCGGCAAGGGCTACCGCTTTCCGATCCGCCGCGCGCCCTGGCGCAATCTGCTGCGTTCGCTGCGTCCCGATCTGATCGAGGTCGGCGATCCCTACATGACCGCATGGGCGGCACTGGATGCCGGGCGCCGGCTCAATGTTCCGGTCATTGGTTTCTATCACTCCGACCTGCCACTGTTGGTCAGCAACCGCATCGGCAGCTGGCTGGGCACCAACCTCAATGGCTACGTTTCAAAGCTGTACGGCAGCTTCGATCGGGTGTTGGCACCCAGCGAAGTGATGGCCGACAAGCTCTTGCACCTCGGCGTGAAGAACGTCTTCGTGCAGCCCCTGGGCGTTGATCTGGACACCTTCTGCCCCGAGCGGCGCGACCCCGATCTGCGCCGCGAGCTGGGCCTGGCCGACGACACCCGGCTGATGATCTTTGCCGGGCGCGGTTCGCGGGAGAAAAACCTGCACGTCCTGCTGGAAACCGCGCGCCAGCTCGGCAAGCCGTACCACCTGTTGCTGGTGGGTTCGAGCATGCCGCAGCGGGTGCCGGACAACGTCACGGTGATCGACCGCTTCTGTTGTGCCAGCGAAGTGGCGCGCTACATGGCCAGTAGCGATGTGCTGCTGCATGCCGGCAATCAGGAGACCTTCGGCCTGGTGGCGCTCGAAGCCATGGCCAGCGGTATTCCGGTGATCGCCGCGCGTGCCGGTGCGTTACCGGAGCTGGTGCCGTTCTACACCGGGCGCCTGTGTCGGCCGCTCGACCCGAGGGCCATGGCGCATGCCGTGCGCGAGCTGTTCGAAGACGATCCGCGACTGCTCGGACAGCAGGCGCGCCAGCATGTCGAGGCGCATCATGCCTGGGATGCCGTGGTGGCGGGGTTACTCGCCCATTATCACGCGGTGCTCGGCACAGCGGACCTGCCGGTAGCCGTACATGGCTGAGGCTGCTCTGACGCTGGTGCTGCACGACGTGGCCGCGGAAACCTGGCCGGACTACCGGCCCTTCGTCGAGGCGGTGGATACCATCGGCGGCGTGCCGATCACTTGGCTGGTGGTCCCGGACTTTCATCAGCGCAATCCGCTGGAGCGGCAGCCGGAGTTTTGCCGGCTGCTGGACCGGCGTGCGCAGCGTGGTGACGAACTGGTGCTGCACGGCTGCTACCACGCCGATCTCGAGCCCGCGCCGAAGACGCCGCGGGACTGGTTCATGCGCCGGGTGTACACCCATGAAGGCGAGTTCTATTGCCTTGACGAACAGGCTGCCGGCGAACGGCTGGCGCATGGCCTGGAGTTGTTCCGGCGCCAGCAATGGCCGCTGCATGGTTTCGTCGCCCCCGCCTGGCTGATGAGCGAGGGCACCCGGCGTGTACTGGCCGGCAGCGGGCTGACCTATACCAGTGATCCAGGCCACCTTTACCTGCTGCCGGATTTCACTCCAATCGTCGCTCCTGGCTTGGTCTGGAGTGCTCGCAGCCCCTGGCGCCGTGGTGTGTCCTGGCTGGTCAGCGAACGCCAGTTGCGCCAGAGTCGACAGGCGCCATTGCTGCGATTGGGCCTGCATCCGGTGGATATGCGCCACGAGTTCTCCCGCCGCTACTGGCTCGATGTGCTCGAACGGATGCTGCGGGACGGCAGGACACCGCTGACCAAGATCGACTGGCTGCGCCAGTACCGCCAGACGAGGGCCGTGGCATGAACCGGCGCTGGTGGTTGCTGGGCGGTGCCTTGCTCGCGGCGGCCATGGTGCCGCTTCTGCTTGGCGGCACCGGCCTGTTCGAACGTCTGCGCCATTTTCCGGGCAGCCTGTTGGTCACCATGCTCGGCATGGTGCTGGTCGGCTGGAATCTGAATGCGCTGCGCCTACGCCTGTTGCTCGGGCGTCGAAAGCTGGGCCAGCGCCGCGCATTCGGTATTGTCGTCGCCACCGAATTCGCCATCTGTGCGACGCCTGGTGGTGCCGGTGGGCCGCTGACCCTGATGGCGCTGCTCATGCGCCAGGGCGTGGCGCCGGCCAAGGGCACGGCGACCTATGCCGTGGAGCAGCTGAGCGATCTGCTGTTCTTCGCCTGCGCCCTGGTCGGCGTGCTGTTCTATGCACTGACCCACAAGCTCAACACGCATATCGCCAGCCTGCTGGGCTTCAGCGTCGCGCTATTGATCGGTGTGATGGTGCTGCTGGCGCTGCTCGGGCGCTTCCACCGGCAGGTATTTCTGCTCAATGGCTGGCTGGTTGGCCGGCTCGGCATGAAGCCGTCACGCAAGCGCCGTTGGGCACGCAAGGTGCTGGGCTTCCGTAATGCGCTGGTCGACTGTTTTCGCCTGCCGCGTCGTCTTCTGTTGGCGGTGTTCGGGTTGACCACACTGCACTGGCTGCTGCGCTTCAGCGTGCTCTATCTGACGCTGCGTGGTCTGGGCGGCGAGCTGGCGTGGGCCTGGACCTTTCTCGTCCAGCTGCTGGCGCTGACTGCGGGGCAGCTGAGCCTGCTGCCTGGGGGGGCGGGTAGTGCCGAACTGGCGTCGGCCGCGCTGCTGACGCCGATGGTGGGCAAGTCGACGACGGCAGCGGCGATTCTGATCTGGCGCTTCGTGACCTATTACTTCTACCTCATCGTGGGCGCGCCGGTGTTCCTGCACCTGGCAGGGCGACCGTTGCTGCGCCGCCTGGTCCCTTCGCGCCATGCGTGAGCCGCTCTGTTCCGATGGCCGGGGAAACTAACGCTTCGCGCGGGCGGTCCACCCTATGTCACCAATGAGAAGCCAGGAGTTCGCCATGAGCAGTACTGAAGACAAGGTCAAGGGCAACACCAACGAAGCCGTCGGCAAGATCAAGCAAGGCGTGGGCGAGGCGACCGACAACGAGCGCATGAAAGCCGAAGGCCAGCGCCAGGAAGTGAAGGGCGAGGCCCAGCAGGTCAAGGGTGATGTGAAAGACACCCTGAAAAAAGGCATCGACAAGGCCTGACCGGTCGACGTCTTACGGTAGTAAAAATGAAAATGCCCGCATCGCTGCGGGCATTTTTTTGTCTGGA
Organism: Stutzerimonas kunmingensis; assembly: GCF_900114065.1. Lineage (GTDB taxonomy): Bacteria > Pseudomonadota > Gammaproteobacteria > Pseudomonadales > Pseudomonadaceae > Stutzerimonas > Stutzerimonas kunmingensis. Next base: position 214,345 of record NZ_FORS01000001.1, on the reverse strand, counting down.
TTCGGCTGGCGATCAGCGCTCCAGATACTGCAGTTTGTCCTTCACGCCATCCCACTCTTCGGCATCGGCCAAGGCGTCTTTCTTCTCGGTGATGTTCGGCCAGACTTCCGCCAGATCCGCGTTGAGCTCGATGAACTCCTGCTGATCTTCCGGTACCTCGTCTTCGGAGAAGATCGCCTGGGCCGGGCACTCGGGCTCGCACAGTGCGCAGTCGATGCACTCGTCCGGGTGGATCACCAGGAAGTTCGGGCCTTCGTAGAAGCAGTCCACCGGGCAGACTTCCACGCAGTCGGTGTATTTGCACTTGATGCAGTTGTCGGTGACGACGAAGGTCATGTCTAGCTATCTCCTCAGGCGTGTCAGGTAGGCGTTACGGTGACGCCCCTGCGAGTAGGCGGCACAGGCAAATGCCGCTTATCAAAAAAATGCGCGCGATTCTAGCAGCTTTCGCGGCGTATCAAATGCGAGTTTTCAAGCTGTATAGCAGGTCCAGCGCCTGGCGCGGCGTCACATCATCGGGATTGATCCGTGCCAATTCCTCGAGCACCGGATGCGGGAGGCTGGCGAACAGGTCACTCTGCATCGGTGGCGCCGGCTGGCCGGGCGCTATTCTCGGCGCTTCGTGGGGCAGGCTGGTGGTTTCCAGCCGCGACAGATGGTCGCGTGCACGCTGGATGACCTCGCCCGGCACGCCGGCCAGTTGCGCCACCGCCAGGCCGTAGCTCTGACTCGCCGGCCCTGGCAGCACATGGTGCAGGAAGACGATGCGCTCGTTGTGCTCGGTAGCGGAGAGGTGCACGTTGGCCACGACCGGCTCGCTTTCCGGCAGCACGGTCAGTTCGAAGTAGTGGGTGGCAAACAGCGTGAAGGCGCGCAGTCGGGCCAGCTGTTCGGCAGCGGCCCACGCCAATGAAAGGCCATCGAAGGTGCTGGTGCCGCGACCGACTTCGTCCATCAGCACCAGACTGCGATCACTGGCGTTGTGCAGGATATTCGCGGTTTCGCTCATTTCCACCATGAAGGTGGAGCGCCCGCCGGCGAGATCGTCTGATGAGCCGATGCGGGTGAAGATGCGGTCCACGAGCGACAGCTCGCAGGCGGCTGCCGGGACAAAGCTGCCGATCTGTGCCAGCAGCACGATCAGCGCGGTCTGGCGCATGTAGGTCGACTTACCGCCCATGTTCGGGCCGGTGATGACCAGCATGCGGGTGGCATCGTCGAGGCCCAGGTCGTTGGCGACGAAGGGCGTCTCCAGTACCTGCTCGACCACCGGGTGGCGACCCTGCTCGATGCGCATGCACGGCTGCTCGACGAAGCGCGGGCGATTCAGGTCGAGATCCAGCGCCCGCTCGGCGAGGTTGCTCAGCACGTCCAGTTCGGCCAGCGCGGCGGCGCTTTCCTGCAATGGCGCCAGGTGGCCGATGAGCATTTCCAGCAGCTCGTCGTAGAGCAGCTTCTCGCGGGCGAGGGCGCGGCTCTTGGCCGACAGCGCCTTGTCCTCGAACTCCTTGAGCTCAGGGGTGATGAAGCGTTCGGCGCCCTTGAGCGTCTGCCGGCGGATGTAGTCGGCTGGCGCCGATTCGGCCTGTTTGCTCGGCAGTTCGATGAAGTAGCCGTGCACGCGGTTGTAGCCGACCTTGAGGTTGGCCAGCCCGGTGCGGGCCTTCTCGCGGGTTTCCAGGTCCATCAGGTACTGGCCGGCGTTCTCGGAAAGCGACTGCAGCTCATCCAGCTCGGCGTCGTAGCCGGTCTTCAGTACGCCGCCGTCGCGGATCACCGCCGGCGGGTTGTCGATGATGGCGCGGGCCAGCAGTTCGGCCAGTTCCGGGTAGGTGCTGATGCTTTTCGCCAGTTCCAGCAGATGCGGTGCCACCAGGCCAAGCATGCCCGCCTGCAGCTGCGGTAGCGCCGCGAGCGCGTCGCGGAGGCGCGCCAGATCGCGCGGGCGGGCGTTGCGCAGGCCGATCCGGGCGAGGATGCGTTCCAGGTCGCCGATGTCTTTGAGCTGCGGCTGCAGCTGCTCGAAGCGGTAATGCTCGAGCAGGCAGGTGATCGAATCCTGGCGCGCTTCGAGAGTCTCGCGGTTGCGCAGCGGGCGGTTCAGCCAGCGGGTCAGCAGGCGCGAGCCCATGGCGGTCTGGCAGCGGTCCATGACCGATTGCAGCGTGTTCTCGCGGCCGCCGGCCAGATTGACGTCCAGCTCCAGGTTGCGCCGGCTGGCGCCGTCGAGGATCACCGTGTCGTCGAGGCGCTCATGACGCAGGCTGCGCAGGTGGGGCAGGGCGGTGCGCTGGGTTTCCTTGGCGTAGGCGAGCAGGCAGCCGGCGGCGCCGATGGCCAGCGTCAGGTTCTCGCAGCCGAAGCCCTTGAGGTCCTGGGTGGAGAACTGCTGGCAGAGGCTCTTGAATGCCGAATCGCGATCAAAATCCCAGGGCGCGCGACGGCGCACACCGCGGCGTTTTTCCAGTGGCAGACCCTGCGGCCAATCGTCGGGGATCAGCAGTTCCGCCGGGCTCAGGCGCTCCAGTTCCGCGAGCAGGGTTTCCCAGCCCTTGAGCTCCTGCACGCTGAAGCGGCCGCTGGCGATGTCCAGCACCGACAAGCCGAACAGGCGCTCATCACCGACCACCGCAGCCAACAGGTTGTCGCGACGCTCGTCGAGCAATGCCTCGTCGCTCACCGTGCCGGGGGTGATGATGCGCACCACCTGGCGTTCCACCGGCCCTTTGCTGGTGGCCGGATCGCCGATCTGCTCGCAGATCACCACCGACTCGCCAAGCTTCACCAGCCGCGCCAGATAACCCTCGGCGGAATGGAACGGAATGCCTGCCATCGGGATCGCCGTGCCCGCCGACTGCCCGCGTGCGGTCAGGGTGATGTCGAGCAGCGCGGCGGCTTTCTTGGCATCGTCGTAGAACAGTTCATAGAAGTCGCCCATGCGGTAGAACATCAGCTGGTCCGGATGCTCGCGCTTGAGTCTCCAATATTGCTGCATCATCGGCGTATGGGCGGAAAGGTCGGCGTTGGGCTTGGTCATCGGCTTGCGTGCGGTTCGTTGAGTGGCGGGGAAGGCTATCGGATGACGGTGCGGTCGGACCGTCCGCAGCCAGGTTCCCGCGGGAAGCCGGCAAGGTTAACACGGGCCGAGCGGCTCCACAGGTGAGGGCGAGGACCGGTTCCCGCTTGGTCGGGTGTCGTTTGTCGGGCCGGGCGCGGAATGCGTTGACAAGCGAGCCGGTGCTGTTGGTAACTCTGGCCTGTCGACAGGTTGCCGGTGCGCCTTGTGCCTTGCGCGCGCCGGGCCTGCGACTCCCTCGATCATGCAGTCGCGCAGGCCCCCACGGTGCCTGGCGCGGTAGCTTGCCTGATTGTCGCTCGTGCCTCGCCGTCCTGTGGATTGCAGCCTCGGCGAATGCCTGTTCTACCCCCTCGCGTCAGTTCTTCCTGCAGTAATGCTGGCGACCTCCTTTTCTGGTCAAGTGAGCAGCAGACATGTCTCGACTACTCGGACTCGACGCCCTGCGCGGCGTTGCGGCGTTGTGCGTCGCCTATTCCCATCTGATCGCAAAAATGAAGCGTGACGGCCATTTCGATGGGCTGACCAGCGATCTGTTCCTTGTCAGCAAAACGGTGCTGGATGTCGGCAAGACCAGCGTGCTGGTGCTGTTCGCCCTGAGCGGCTATTTCGTCGTCGCGGCGCTGTACAAGAGCCGCCATCGCTACGAACGGCCGGTCGCAGCCTTCGTCTATCAGCGCTTCTTCAGGCTGTTTCCCCTGTACTGGCTATCGCTGCTTCTCGGCGTGATGTTTCCCTGGGACGATCCGGCTCGGGTGTTCAGTCCGGCTGTCATCGCGATCAATGCGACGATGCTGCAAGGCTTCGTATTTGTCGAAAACGTGATCGGTTTGTATTGGACGCTGCAAATAGAGCTGACCTTCTACGTGCTGTGCATTGTCATCTTCGCGCTGCGTCTGGGCGGCTCGGCCAGGCGCGATCTGCTGTTTCTGCTGGCCCAGTACGTCTTCACCCTGCTGCTCGCGTTCCTGCGCTACAAGCTGGAAATGAAGCTGCCGGTGGCCCTGCCGCTGATGCTGAGTGTGTGTTTCCTCGGCGCATTGTGGAAGGCCACGGATAACGGTCGTGCACCCGATACCGGGCATTACGCGCGCATCGCAGTGGGCCTGTTCTACCTGTTTCTGTTGCCGATCTGCGTGCTGGCCTACTCGCGCGATACAGGTCTCGGGGAAACCTGGTATCGCTACTTCGTCAGCTATGCGGTGGGTGTTGCCGTCTTCATTGGCGCGACACGCATCAGTGGTAAGGGGCTGCGCTGGATCGCGCCGCTAGGTGGGATCGGCTATATCGTCTTCCTGTCTCATCCATCGGTATTCGCAATCGCCGAGCGACTGGGCTTCGGTGCTGGAGCGCTGGCCATTCCCGGCCCGCTCTACATCGCGGTGATGCTGTTACTGGTGACGCTGTTCGGCTTCTTCGTCAAGCGAACCCTGGCAGATCCCATCCAGCGCTATGGTGATGCAGTGGTAAGCCGTCGCGGACGGAGCATCGGCGAGCGTGTCGTGCTGCCGGTTCGCCAGGATGCCTGATGGGCGACGCGTAACTCGACCATTGACCATCCGGATGGCTGAACTCGGGAGCCCGCTGGTGTAGGGTATCGGCCACTTTCCTTTGGCCGGAGCCCTGATGAATCTCACCGAACTGGCGGCACAGCTGGGTGATGCGCTGCAACGACTGGGTGCGCAGGTCAGCACCGCGGAATCCTGCACCGGTGGTGGCATTGCCGAGGCCATCACCCGTATTGCCGGCAGCTCGGCCTGGTTCGAGGCCGGCTACATCACCTATTCCAATGCCCAGAAGACGCGCCAGCTCGGCGTACCGGCTGAGCTATTCGAGCAGGTCGGCGCGGTCAGTGCCGAAGTGGTGCAGGCCATGGCGCGAGGCGCGCAGCGCAACAGTGGTGCGCGCTTTGCGGTGGCTGTCAGCGGCATTGCCGGACCCGGCGGCGGCACGGCAGAAAAACCGGTTGGTACGGTCTGGATTGCCTGGGCAGATGACTCGCATCTGCAGGCCCAACGCTATCTATTCGCCGGTGATCGCCAGGCCGTACGTGAGCAGACGGTGGCGGCGGCGTTGCAAGGTTTGCTTGTGCTGGCGGTCGGAGAAAAACAGTTTCGGGGCTAGGCGAGTAAATTTGCCTATGTTCTAATACTGGCTACTTATACAGTTGTTGTGGCCTCCGGCCCTCTTGATCAAGTGAGGATTTGATGGACGAGAACAAGAAGCGCGCCCTGGCTGCAGCCTTGGGCCAGATCGAAAAGCAGTTCGGCAAGGGTGCAGTGATGCGCATGGGCGATCATGATCGCCAGGCCATTCCGGCCATTTCTACCGGCTCGCTGGGCCTGGATATCGCGCTTGGAATTGGCGGCCTGCCCAAGGGCCGTATCGTCGAGATCTACGGTCCGGAATCCTCCGGTAAGACCACTCTGACCCTGTCGGTAATCGCTGAAGCGCAGAAGATGGGCGCCACCTGTGCTTTCGTCGATGCCGAGCACGCGCTGGACCCGGATTACGCTGGCAAGCTGGGCGTGAACGTCGACGACCTGCTGGTTTCGCAGCCTGATACCGGCGAGCAGGCGCTGGAAATCACCGACATGCTGGTGCGCTCCAACGCGGTGGATGTGATCATCGTCGACTCCGTGGCGGCGCTGGTGCCCAAGGCCGAAATCGAAGGCGAGATGGGCGATACGCACGTCGGCCTGCAGGCCCGTCTGATGTCCCAGGCGCTGCGCAAGATCACCGGCAACATCAAGAACGCCAATTGCCTGGTCATCTTCATCAACCAGATCCGCATGAAGATCGGCGTGATGTTCGGCAGCCCGGAAACCACCACCGGTGGTAACGCGCTGAAGTTCTACGCCTCGGTTCGTCTGGACATTCGCCGTACCGGCGCGGTCAAGGAAGGCGACGAAGTGGTCGGCAGCGAAACCCGCGTCAAGGTAGTGAAGAACAAGGTGGCGCCGCCCTTCCGTCAGGCTGAGTTCCAGATCCTCTATGGCAAGGGCATCTACCGCAATGGCGAGGTCATCGATCTCGGCGTGCAGCAGGGCCTGGTGGAGAAGTCCGGCGCCTGGTACGCCTACAAGGGCAACAAGATCGGCCAGGGCAAGGCCAACGCCGCCAAGTATCTGGAAGACAATCCGGAGATCGGTCAGGAGATCGAGCAACAGATCCGCGACAAGTTGCTGGTAGTTGCGCCAAACACCAAGGCCAACCCGGTTACCGAAGATCTGGCTGACGCCGATCTCTGATCCCCATGGCTGCCGTGCTCGATAACCCCGTCGCGGTACGGCGGACGGCCATGGATCTGCTGGCTCGACGCGAACATGGTCGCGTCGAGCTGGCTCGCAAGCTGCGCCAGCGTGGCGCCCCGCCTGAGTTGATCGAGCAGGCCCTGGATCGTCTATGCGAGCAGGGGCTGCTTTCCGAATCCCGATATCTCGAAAGCTTTGTCAGAAGCCGGGCCAATGCCGGCTATGGGCCGTTGCGTATCCGCGAGGAATTGGCCCAGCGCGGGCTGGTCAGAGCGGATATCGAGCAGGCATTGCGTGACAGTGGTTTTGACTGGGGTGAGCAGCTACGCGAACTCTGGCAGCGCAAGTTCGCTGGACGGTTGCCTGCCGATGCCAAAGAGCGGGCGAAGCAGGGGCGCTTTCTCAGCTATCGCGGTTATCCGCTGGAGTTGATCAGTCGAGTGTTGCGCGGCGACAGCTCGGCGGATTGATGCGGTAACGGGGCTCTATGCCAGGTTGTGCGCGTCGGAGACCAGTCGGTGCTGAAGCCGACCAGCCTTACGAGTGCTCGCAATATCCGGAGTCCAGGCCATCAAAGGCCATCAGTCCTCGCTTGCCAGCGGCCGCGCCCAGTTGGCCGGTTCGTTGACGTAGTCCGTCAGCTCCCTCAAGCGCCCGTGGTTGCGGCCGTTGAAGACGAAGCTCAAGCGCGGCAGGCGCTGTAGTTCGGGCTCGTCCAGTTCCGATTCACAGCAGTTCTGCTGTTCGAATACGCCTTTCAGACACAGATCGGTGAACTCCGCGTTCAGGTATTCCATCGCCTGGTCGTTCAGTGCGTGGTTCAGGCGCAGAACGAAACGATCCTTCAGCCAGCGGCTCGAGTGGAAGTTGCGATAGAAGTTGGCGATTTCCCTGGCTGCTTCCTCGGCATCGTCCACCAGGCGCATCAAGCGCATGTCGCTGGGCAGGATGTAGCGATTCTCCTCCAGCTGACCGCGCATGAACTGCAGTGCATCCTTCCAGTAGGTGCCGCCGGGTTCGTCGAGCAGCACGATCGGCACCAGCGGACTCTTGCCAGTCTGGATCAGCGTCAGCACTTCCAGTGCTTCGTCCAGCGTGCCGAACCCACCGGGGCAGAGCACCAGCGCATCGGCTTCCTTGATGAAGAACAGTTTGCGCACGAAGAAGAAATGGAACGACAACAGGTTCTCGGTGCCACCCACCGTCGGGTTGGGGTGTTGCTCGAAAGGCAGCGTGATGTTCAGCCCGAGGCTGCTGTCGCGCCCGGCGCCCTCGTGAGCGGCGGCCATGATGCCGCCACCGGCGCCGGTGATGACCATGAAGTTGTAATGCGCAAGGATGGAGCCCAACTGACGGGCCAGCGCATACAGGGGATGTTCGACCGGCGTACGGGCTGAGCCGAAAACCGTGACCTTGCGGCGCCGCTTGAACTGGTCGAGCCGGCTGAATGCGTGCTCCATTTCGCGCATCGTCTGCAGCAGGATCTTGGCATCCCAGCGGCTGCGGTCGGCCTGAGCCATGCGCATGACGGTCACCAGCATCTCCCGGTATAGGGGCAGGTTCGCACTGTTCTCCGGAACGACCAAGGCGGCCAACTCATCGATCTTGCTTTCCAGCTCGGCGCCGCTGGTCTTGAAATGCCGCGACAGATAGTCATCCGAATCAAAGGACATACAACATCTCCATGTATGAGCGTCGCGTTCAGGCTATAGGCTGCGGTCAACCGGCTCAAGCCGGTTGCGTGGCGCGCAGTCGGCCGAAGCCGCAAGCGGCTTCGGCGGGCTGCGTTCAGATGGCGATTCGGTCGCCAGGTTCCGGAATGCGTGCTTCCCAGTTCAGGCGCTCACGGATGGTCTGCTGCAGCGCCTGCATCTTCTCCAGCTCGCCGTGCACCAGGTAGAGCTCCGGACGGCTTTCGAAGTTGCTGACCCAGTCGATGAGCTGAGACTGGCCGGCGTGGGCGGAGAACCCTCCGAGGGTATGCACCTTGGCATTCACGGCGATGCGCTGGTGCAGCAACTTGACGCTTTTCGCTCCGTCGACGATGGCACGGCCGAGGGTACCGCGTGCCTGGAAACCAGGGATCACCAGATGGCACTCCTCGCGCCAGAGGTTGTGCTTGAAGTGGTGCAGGATGCGCCCGCCGGTGCACATGCCGCTGCCAGCGATAATGATCACGCCGCTCTTGAAGCGGTTGATCGCCATCGATTCTTCCGGTGTCGGCGTGGATCGGAGGATCGGCAACCAGCGCTCGGCGTAAAGCTTGCCGCTGGCTCCGCTCAGGGCATTGTCGATGCCGTCGAGATCCAGCTGATCCTTGTAGTGCGAGTAGATGGCGTTGGCGCCGATGGCCATCGGGCTGTCCAGGAATACCGCTTGCTGCGGCAGACGGCCTTCCCGGTAGAATCGCCCGAGGTAGTAGATCAGGTCCTGCGTACGTCCGACGGCGAAGGAGGGCATCAGCACGTTGCCGCCATCGCGATGGGCCTGTTGCAGGATGCCGGCCAGCTCCTCGATCGTGTCTTCGTGGCTGCGGTGGTCGCGGTCGCCATAGGTGGACTCCATGAGCACCACGTCAGCTTCCTTGAGCACGGTCGGCGCATGCATCAGCGGCGAGCAGTCGTTGCCCAGGTCGCCCGAGAAGACCACGCGCCGTGTTCTGCCATGGTCGTGCACATCCAGTTGCACGATCGAGGAGCCGAGGATGTGACCGGCATCGTGGAAGGTCACCGCGACACCTGGCGCGACATCGAACGTCTCGCCATAGGCGTGGGGAGTGCGCTGGCTCAACATGCGCTCGGCGTCGACGCGGGTGTAGAGCGGCTGGATCATCGGTTTGCCGATCCGTGCGCGCCACTTGTTTTCCCACTCGGCATCCTTTTCCTGAATCTGCGCCGAATCCAGCAGCATCAGTTCGAGCAGCTCCGCGGTGGCATCGGTGCAGTGCACCTCGCCGCGGTAGCCGAGGGCGACCAGGCGCGGGAGCAAGCCGCTGTGGTCGATATGCGCGTGGGACAGCACCACCGCATCGATCGTCTTGGGGTCGAAGGCGAAGGTGCTGCGGTCGCCGCCGGCTTCTTCCCGACGGCCCTGATGCATGCCGCATTCGAGCAGAACCCTTGCACCGTCATGGGTCTCAATGAGATAGCAGGAGCCGGTGACCTGCTGAATGGCGCCTAGAAAACTGAGCAAAGCCATGTTGCCTTCCTGTCTGTACGATGATGTCCACATTGCCCGCTCGGTTGCCATGACCACTTGATACATATCAGAGATAACGAATCGAGCGCTGCCTAGACTACAGCACAACCCGCTTACCAACGGAGTGAACCCATGAGTCAGCTACTGCCCAGCCTTGTCGAGCTGGATCAACACGCGCAAGCCGAACCGGAGTTCGCCACCTGGCGTGTAGGTTTCGGGCCGTTCGAGCACGCGCTGGAGACCCAGGCGGCGGTGTTCCGGTTGGCCCATCAGCTGGTACAGGCAGGTCATCAGCCGGATCTGGCCAGTGTTTACCGGCTGCTGCAGGCGGTCGACCGGGTCGCCAGCGCCGGACTCTGGCTGGTGGTGCACATGACCTACGCGCGCCAGGTGCATCTGGACGGTTCGCCGTTGGCTGCCGAGGATTTCAAGCAGCACCCCGAGGGGCATACCGGCGGCGCGCTGAACATGGTGCCGGCCTATGCGGGTTACCTGGCCCTGAATGCACTGACTGGCCGCACCCGCGCCTGGCTGATGGGGCAGGGCCACTGTGTGGCGGCCGTCGATGCGCTTAACCTGCTGACGGGCAACCTGCATCCGGAGCAGGCGCAAGCCTATGCGGGCGGCGAGGCGGGCATGAATCGCCTGCTGCAGGATTTCTACGGTTACGGCCAGGCCGCCGACGGCAGTCCGCTCGCGCCCCTGGGCAGCCATGTCAATCCGCACACCGCCGGCGGTATTGCCGAGGGCGGTTATCTCGGTTTCGCCGAGTTGCAATACGCACACATGCCGCTGCCGGGCGAGACGCTGGTGGCCTTCCTCTCCGATGGCGCGGCGGAAGAGCAGCGCGGCAGTGACTGGATTCCCCGCTGGTGGCGTGCCGAAGATTGCGGCGTCGCGCTGCCGGTGATGATTGCCAACGGACGGCGAATCGAGCAGCGTACTGCGCTTGGCACCGAGCAGGGGCTCGAGGATTTTCGTCAGCACTTGAGTCAGTGCGGCTTCGACCCGATGCCGTTCGATGGGCGTGATCCTGCTGCTTTCGTCACCACCCTGTGGGAGATGGAGCTGCGCCTGGAGCGACGCGTGGAAGAGAAGGCGCGCGGCATTCTCAACTATCCGCTGCCGATGCCCTACGGCATCGCCGAGACGGTGAAAGGCTTCGGTTTCTATGGTGCCGGCAGCAACGCAGCGCACAACCTGCCATTGCCGGGTAATCCGAGCCGCGATGAGCAGTCACGCGACCTGTTCAATGAGCACGCGGCGCGTCTGTTCGTACCGCAACAGGAGCTGGCTGCTTCACTGGAGCTGTTCACGCGCAGTCGCCAGGGTCGAACGCTGGAGCGCGACAATCCGCTCGCCTCGCGACGCCCGCCTTCGCCGACCATGCCGAAGTTGAACTACCGCGACGACGCCTGTTCACCAATGGCAGCGGTCGATCGTTTCTTCGTCGAGCTGACCGCCGCCAACCCCGCGTTGCGGCCGCGGGTGGGCAATCCTGACGAGCTGGCCAGCAACCGTTTGGGCGGCGTGCTAAAGGCGCTCAAGCATCGCGTCATCGAGCCGGAAAGCGAGCTGGAGGCCGTGGACGGCGCCATCATCACCGCTCTCAACGAGGAGGCGGTGGTATCCGCCTGCCTTGCCAACCAGGGCGGCTTGAATCTGGTGGCGAGCTACGAAGCCTTCTGCGTGAAGATGCTGGGCGTGGTGCGGCAGAGCATTATTTTTTCCCGGCAGCAAAAGGAGATTGGCAGGCCTGCAGGCTGGCTCGGCTGGCCCTTGATCGCGACGTCGCACACCTGGGAAAACGGCAAGAACCAGCAGTCCCACCAAGACACGACCTTCTGCGAGGCGCTGCTCGGAGAGATGAACGACATGGTCCGGGTGCTGTTTCCGGCTGACCACAACAGCACTCTGGCGCTACTGCCATCGATCTACCAGGCGCGGGGCGAGCTTGCCTGTGTGGTCATGCCCAAGCGCGACCGGCCGTGCTACTTCGATCAGGCCCAGGCCGAGCAGTTGGCGCGCGACGGCGCCATCGTGGTCGAGGAACAGCCGGGCAACGAGGCATTGCTGCTGATTGCCAACGGCAGCTATCAGCTGGGCGAGATGCTCCGTGCGGCCAAGCGGCTCAAGGAGGCCGACTGCGCTTATCGCCTTGTCTATCTGCAGGAGCCGGGCCGCTTCCGCGGGCCGCGCGATCATTGGGAAGTCGGGGCGCGCGCCAGCGAAGGTGTGGCGGAGCGGTTGTTCCCGGATGCGATGGAAATGCGCGTGCTGTTGACGCACATGCGGCCAGAAGTGGCGCGCGGTCACCTGTGGCCGATTCTGCCGGACGCGCGCAAGTGTTCGGCGCTCGGCTATCGCAACCGCGGAGGTACGCTGGATGAGTTCGGTATGCAGTTCGCCAATCGCGCCAGCTGGGCCAATGTGCTCGCGGCCTGTGCGCGCCTGCGCAATGTGCCGCGCACGGCACTGCTCACCAGCGAAGAGGCTGCCGCTGTAGCTGGCAAAGGTGATCCGCAGATACTGCGGGGCGACGCTTGATAAATAAACCTGGCAGGACGGCGGGCCGTGGCCTGCGCCTGCCAGCGTTCACCTGTTAGCGGTCGCAGTCCGAGGCCTTGTAGCGCTCGCTGGCGATGGGCTTGTTGCTCTGGTACTCGCTGAAGTCATAGCGTAGGACTGCGCCCTGGCTCATCAGCTTGCGTAGTCCTTCATTGCCACAGACGCTAACAGCGAGCTGGTTGCGCACATCGGCCGGGTTATCGCGCATCTGCGCCGCATGCCGCGGCTGTACGCTGAGATGGTTTACCAGCATGTTGTTTTCTACGGTGTAGCCCTGGTCAAGAATGTCTTCGTTGATCGCGCGGGGCGTTCCGACACTGCTTTCGCGGGCGACCTGCTCGAGCAGCTGATTCAGCTGTTGCTCCTGCAGCGAGGCGGCGTGGGCAACGGGGAGGGCGAGGCTCAGAGCGAGCAGGGTGGTCAGACGATACATGGCGGTCTCCTTTTGACTGCGCTATTTCGACCGGCTGCCTGTGGTGCGGTTCATTTAACGGTGCTGGGCAGAAGTCTCGCTGGCGCTGGTAGACTCCCGCGCTTCATCGTCACCCTCGAGTCGATTCATGCCCCATGCCGTAGCCCGTCTGCGCAGCGAACGCCTGGCCAAGAGCCTCAAACCCTTCGTTGCCCGCGGCTCCCGGGCGTCGCGCTGCGAGCGCTGCCGGGTACCATTCAGCCATTGCCTTTGCCCTTGGCTTCCGACGATCGAAAGCGATTGTGGTGTCTGCCTGCTGATGCACGATATCGAGCCGCTCAAGCCTAGCAATACGGGCTGGCTGATTGCCGATGTGGTGCGCGATACCTTCGCCTTCACCTGGCAGCGCACGGACGTGGACCCGCGATTGCTGGCGCTGCTGGCCGATCCGCAATGGCAGCCACTGGTGATCTTCCCGGGTGAATACGCCGAGTCGAGGCGGGTGGTCGAGCAAGTTGAGCGGGAGAACGCTAAGCGCCCGCTGTTCGTACTGCTCGATGCCACCTGGACCGAGGCGCGCAAGATGTTTCGCAAGAGCCCTTACCTGGATGGCCTGCCGGTGCTGAGCCTGCGACCGGAGGCGCTGTCGCGCTACCGGCTGCGCCGGTCGACCCGCAGTGACCATCTGTGCACCGCCGAGGTCGCAGCGCTCTGTCTGGATCTGGCTGGAGAGTCGGCCGCGGCGAACACCCTCGATGCCTTGCTCGATGTGTTCACCGAGCACTATCTGGGTGCCAAGTATCATCGCCAGCCGGACCTGCAGAACGCCGCGCATCTGGCATTGAAGCCTGCGCGCTGAACTCGATTGGCCGTCAGGCCTTGGCAGGACTGGCTGTGGTTAGCGGCTCGGCTTTGCGCGGCCAGAGCTGTGCGGCGAGCATGCCGATGAACATCAATACGCAGCCCATGTAGCCGCGCAGCGTCAGGCTTTCCTCAAGGAACAGTGCGCCCGCGATGGCTGCGAACACCGCTTCCAGTGAGAGGATGATCGCCGCATGGGAGGCGATCGCATGCTTCTGCGCAACAACCTGCAGCGTGTAGCCAACCGCAACGGCGAACAATCCGCCATAGATGAGGGCCGGCCCGGCGAGCCAGATGCTGGTCGGCTCGATCTCTTCAAAGATCAATGCCAGCAGCAGGCTGACCACGGCACAGGTGGCGAACTGCAGGAAGGCCAGGCGAATCGCGTCGTGGCGGCTGACGAAGAAGCTCACCAGCAGCACATGCAGGCCCCAGACGAAGGCGCCGGCCAACTGGATCCAGTCACCAGAGGCAACGGTGAAATCCTCGCCGATGCTCAGCAGCGCCATGCCGGCAACGGCGAGAAAGGCGCCGACCCAGGTTCCGAGGCCTGTCCTGTGGCCAATGATCAGTCCCAGCAGTGGCACCACGATCACGTACAGGCCAGTGATGAATCCTGAGTTGGTCACGCTGGTAAACAGCAGGCCGACCTGCTGCAGGTTGATTCCCACGGTCAGCGCAAGCCCCATGCTCAGGCCGCCGAGCAGCAGGCCACGCTGCAGAAAGGGTTCGTGCCGGGCTTTGGTGCGGCCCTGGTAGATCACCAGTGGCAGCAGCGCGAGAGCGCCCAGGGCGAAGCGCAGGCCGGTAAATAGAAACGGGCCGATGTTGTCCATGCCGATTCGTTGGGCAACAAAGGCCGTGCCCCAGATCATGGCGGTGATCAGCATCAGGAAGTCGGCGCGGAGGGCTTGGCTACGCATGTTTCGGCTCGGTCGGGAAAAGTCGCAGACTTTGCTACAAAGCGCCGCGCTTGACCACTTATTCATGGGTGGGCATGCTTGCGCCGCTTGATTTGTTGTGGCGGGCGGCCGATATTCGGTCGAGCCGGCCGAAAATTTCACATCGGACCATCCCCGGAGCGTTGTCTCGGGGTTTCTGCCGTCATCTTGTCGGCATCGGCTGCTCAAGCCGATGAAAAAGCGCCAATAAAAACTACAGGTCTGCCAATGGCTGCTTACGAAATAATCATTGCCGATGATCACCCGCTTTTCCGCAGCGCGCTGCAACAGGCGCTCACCATGGGGCTAGGGGAAAACGTACGTCTGGTGGAAGCGGCCAGCATCGCCGAACTGGAAAGCCTTCTAAATCAGGGCGCCGATTGGGATCTGGTGCTGCTGGATCTGAACATGCCTGGAGCCTATGGTTTCTCGGGGTTGGTACTGCTGAGGGGGCAGTATCCGCATCTACCGGTAGTCATGATCTCGGCACAGGAGGACGCAGCGGTCGTTGCGCGCTCCCGTGAGTTCGGTGCCAGCGGTTTCATTCCCAAGTCCAGTTCTCTGGAAACCATCCAGCAAGCGGTACGTGCTGTTTTGGATGGCGATGTCTGGTGGCCTAGCAACATCCAGGATGTGGCCAACGTCAGCGATGAGGCCAAGGCTGCCAGCGCCGGGCTTGCCAGCCTGACGCCGCAACAGTTCCGAGTGCTGACCATGGTCTGTGACGGGCTGTTGAACAAGCAGATCGCCTACGAACTGAGCGTTTCTGAAGCGACCATCAAGGCCCACGTTACCGCTATCTTCCGCAAGCTCGGCGTGCGTACCCGCACCCAGGCAGCCCTGTTGCTGCAGCAGATGGGTTCCATTCCAACCAGCTGATCCGGATGCGGGCCTCAGGCGATCGGCGGCAGCTGGATTTCATCGCTGCGGCGCACGCCTGAGGTCAGGGCGCGGCACTGTTCGACGAACTCGAGCATGGCCGCGATCTGATACTTGTGCGAATGCCAGATGAAGTAGAACTGGCGACGCAGGTCCAGCTCGGGCGTCGCCACCGGTACCAGGCTGCCACGGCGAAAGGCGTCACGCAGCGCCAGTCGAGAAATGCAGCCGATCCCCAGTCCCGACTCCACCGCGCGTTTGATCGCTTCGGTGTGCTCCAGCTCGAGCCGCACGTTCAGCTTGCCTGGCCGATGTCGCACAGCCTGTTCGAAGGTCATCCGCGTGCCGGAGCCCTGCTCGCGGAGAATCCACGCTTCGCTGGTCAGCTCGTCCAGGCCCACCTCGCCCCGCCCGGCCAGCGGGTGCTGCGGTGCGCAGAACACCACCAGCTCATCTTCGATCCACGGCTGGACCTCAAGGTCCGGGTGCTGGCAATCACCTTCGATCAAACCCAGATCAAGTTCGTGTTGCGCGATCTGATGCACGATGTGCGCAGTGTTGTGTACGTGCAGCTTCACTCGGCATTCCGGGTGGCGCTGCATGAAGCTGCCAATCAGCAACGTGGCGAGGTAATTGCCGATCGTCAGCGTCGCACCGACCGCCAGTGAGCCGAAGCCGCTCTTGCCGTTGAGCAGATCCTCGATGGCGCGTGCCTGATCGAGCAGGGCAACTGCCTGCGGCAGCAGCTGTTGTCCGAGCGCGTTCAAGCAGAGCCTTTTGCCGGCTCGGTCGAAGAGCTGGCAGCCGGACTGGCGTTCCAGTTCGGCCAGCGACGTACTGGTTGCGGACTGTGACAACGATAGGCTCTCGGCTGCGCGCGACACGCTTTCCTGGCGGGCGACAGCGGCAAACACTTCGATCTGGCGGAGAGTAAAATGCATATCTATATAACCGATAACCTATATCTTTATTATCCAGTTAACGAATAAAGACGCCATCGCTAGACTGGCGCCACGTAACGACGCCCGTCGCGACACCACGAGGAATTCGTAGCATGAGCAATCTGAACGTAGAGCGCGTTCTCAGTGTGCACCATTGGAACGACACGCTGTTCAGCTTCAAGACCACCCGCAATGCAGGCTTGCGCTTCGAGAACGGCCAGTTCGTCATGATCGGCCTAGAGGTCGAGGGCCGTCCGCTGATGCGCGCCTACAGTATCGCCAGTCCCAACTACGAAGAGTATCTGGAGTTCTTCAGCATCAAGGTGCAGAACGGCCCGCTGACTTCTCGACTGCAGCACCTGCAGGAAGGCGACCAGATCATGGTCAGCCGCAAGCCAACCGGAACACTGGTGCTCGACGATCTGTTGCCTGGCAAGCATCTTTACCTGCTCAGCACCGGCACGGGCCTGGCGCCATTCATGAGTGTCATCCAGGACCCGGAAACCTACGAGCGCTTCGAAAAAGTCGTGCTGGTGCATGGTGTTCGCTACGCAAACGAAGTCGCCTATCGTGAATTCATCACCGAGCACCTGCCGCAGAACGAGTTCTTTGGTGAGGCGGTGAAAGAAAAACTGATCTATTACCCGACTGTGACGCGCGAGCCTTTCGAGAATCAGGGCCGCCTGACCGAGCTGATGCGCAGCGGCAAACTGTTCAGCGACATCGGCCTGCCTCCGATCAATCCGCAGGACGATCGCGCGATGATTTGCGGCAGCCCGAGCATGCTGGACGAAACCAGCCAGGTGCTGGACAGCTTCGGTCTGAGCGTCTCGCCGCGCATGGGCGATCCGGGGCACTACCTGATCGAACGCGCATTCGTCGAGAAGTAGCGCATCCGCTCCACGCCGCCGCCTCGCGCGGCGGCTATCCCGGTGCGGTTTGGCATCAGACGTAGGCGGCGCAGCACTTCTTGAATTTCGAACCGCTGCCGCATGGGCAGGGATCGTTGCGTCCGGCCCTGAGTGGCACCGTCGGATCGATGAAATACCATTTTCCGTCGCATTGAACGAAGGCCGAGCGTTCCTGGTGGACATGCTCGCCCGTCTGGTCGTGCCAGCGGGCGGTGAAGGTCACCCGTGCATGTTCAGGCTTGCCGCCGAGCACTGCACTCTCGTTCACTTCCAGCCCCAGCCAGGTGCTGTCGAGGCTCCAGCGGCGCATGCCGTCCATGTCCAGCGCCGTCTGTTGCACCGGTAGCGTGGTGGCCTGCAGATAGTCGACCAAACCCAGCACGTAGGCGCTATAGCGCGAGCGCATCAGTAGTTCGGCGCTGGGTGCCGGTGTGCCTGCGTGATAACGGCCGCAGCACTGCTCAAGCGTATTGCCGCTGCCGCAAGGGCAGTTAGGCGCGAGGGGGCGCTGTTCGCTCATGTCACCACCAGTACTTTCCGAAGTTTTCCGGGTTGGCCCAGAACCTGGCATTCAGCCAGTCCGGAACCTGCTTGTATTGGAGCAGGTCGTAGGTGAAGAGCGTCAAGGTCTGTCCGTCGCGCTGGAAGCGCTCGCTGACTTGCAGGGCTAGTGCATAGAAGTCTGTGGTCTGCCATTCGGATGCGTCGAGATCCACGAGTACCGCCATACGGCTGGCATTCAGATTGCGAACGCTGCCGAGCAGCTCCAGGCCGTTACGCTTGGGCATGTGCTCCAGGCAGTCGACGAACAGGGCCAAATCGTAACGCTGAGAGGCCAGTTGCTCTGATAGCGGCGCGGCATCGGCGCGGTCTAGCTGAAACTCCGGATGACATTCGGCGTAGGCAGCCAGAGCAGGTTGATCACTGCGCCCCACGTGCAATAGATGGCTTGGGGCATAGTGCTCGAGCATCGCCGCAAGCGCTTGTTGTGGCGTGTGCACTACAGGGTTTTCAGTCAATCGAGAATCCTCGTTTCAAAGGTGAAGACTAGCGCGGTGCCGTTTGTCGGCCTAGTCTGAAAATAACCGGAGCCGCCCGGATTCCCGTACGTGGCGATTCTGGCTGAATGTCCACACTGGAGGTTTTGATCGATGAGTACATTACGGACAGCAGTACCCGTTATTGTCATGACCACGTTCCTGGCTGGTTGTGCAGGCGTGCAGAAACAGGATTGGCCGACATGTGCGGCCGTGGGTGGCGTGAGCGGTGCCGCGCTGGGGGCCATCGAGAGCAGCTCCTATGCCGGTTGGGGTGCGCTGATCGGTGGTGGTGTCGCGGCAGCCTATTGTTGGGCCAACGGCATGGAAGAGGAAACTGTCGCCGTCGTCGAGACGGTCGAGCCGATGCCTCAGTCCGAGCCGGAACCGGAGCCAGCGGCGGAGCCGGTGCGCGTCGAACTGGACGTCAAGTTCGACTTCGATCGTGATGTGGTCAAGCAGGATAGCTATGGCGACATCCAGAATCTGGCTGATTTCATGAAGGAATATGGCCAGACCACGACCGTGCTCGAAGGCCATACCGACTCCGTCGGTACCGATGCCTACAACCAGCGCCTTTCCGAGCGCCGCGCCAATGCGGTTCGTCAGGTGCTGGTCGACCAGTATGGCGTCGAGGGTGATCGTGTGAATGCAGTTGGCTACGGCGAATCGCGCCCGGTCGCCGATAACGCAACCGAAGAAGGCCGCGCTATCAACCGTCGCGTAGAGGCTGAGGTCGAAGCACGCCCTTGAGTCGAATGCGGTAACAGATCCAGCCGGGCCCACAGTGCCCGGCTGTTTTATTTACGGCTGTCAGAACGACGGCCGTGCGCTGGCTAGCGCGATCACCAGCAGGCCGAGCAGGAGGTTGATACCCACCAGTCGGCGAATCTGCCCGAGCACCGCACCACCGTCCGGCCACCGCTCGGCCTCGACCGCGCGCTTGAGGACCGGCAACTGCAGTAACTGAATACGCAGAAACAGCGCCAGCATCACCAGGTACAGACCGGCCATGATGTGAACATAGCGCGGTGCGCTTTCCAGCGGGCCGAAACGCATGTGCCACATGCCGATGCCGCTTAGCGGCAATACCAGCACCGCCACCCAGACCCAGACGAAAAAACGTCGGAACACATCTGCCCATAAGGTCAACCGCTCCGGTGCCTGCAGCACCGCCACCGCCGCCGGGCGCAGCACCATCCAAGCGAAAAACATTCCGCCCACCCAGACTGTCGCGGCGAATACATGCAGGGTGTAAAGCAGGGCAAATGACGTCATGGGGCAAATCTCCGGTGGCGGCAGGGCGAACGCGCGCTATCATAGCCGCCCCATTGAAGTACTGAAAATATATACAGCTCCGCGCCCATGCTCAGCACCGAACTCAAGTCCCAGATCCAGGGCGCATACAGCCGTTTTCTCGAAGCCAAGGGGCTCAAGGCCCGCTATGGCCAGCGCCTGATGATCGCCGAGGTCGCCAAGGTGCTCGGCACTATCAAGACCGATGATGAAGGGCGTCGCGAGAGCGAGCCCGCGGTCGTCGCGGTCGAAGCGGGCACCGGTACAGGCAAGACCGTCGCCTACAGTCTGGCGGCGATCCCCACCGCCAAGGCGGCTGGCAAGCGGCTGGTAATCGCCACGGCAACGGTCGCCCTGCAGGAGCAGATCGTGCACAAGGATCTGCCGGACCTGATGCGCAACAGCGGACTGAATTTCAGCTTCGCATTGGCCAAGGGCCGCGGGCGCTACCTGTGCCTGTCAAAGCTGGATCTGTTGCTGCAGGAGGGCCAGGCGCAGAGCGCGACCGCCCAGTTGTTCGAGGAGGAAGGCTTCCGCATCGAGGTCGACGAGCGCAGCCAGAAGCTCTTCACCGGCATGATCGAGAAGTTGGCGGGTAATCGCTGGGATGGCGACCGCGACAGCTGGCCGGAGGAGCTGGGCGATGCGGACTGGTCGCAGCTCACCACGGATCACAGCCAATGCACCGGCCGGCATTGCCCCAACTTTCAGCAGTGCGCGTTCTACAAGGCGCGCGAGGGCATGACCAAGGTCGACGTGATCGTCACCAACCACGACATGGTTCTGGCAGACCTGGCCCTTGGCGGCGGTGCGGTGTTGCCCGATCCACGTGACACCATCTACGTCTTCGACGAAGGGCATCACCTGCCGGACAAGGCCATCGGTCACTTCGCCCATTTCACTCGGTTGCGCTCCACGGCTGACTGGCTCGGGCAGGTGGAAAAGAACCTGACCAAGCTGCTTGCCCAACATCCGCTGCCGGGCGAGCTCGGTCGGCTGGTGGAGGGCATTCCAGAACTGGCTCGTGATCTGCGCACCCAGCAGCAGTTCATGTTCAGCGCCTGTGAGCAATTGGCCGATTTCAAGGCCGGTGAGGACATGGAGGGCCGTGAGCGGCCGCGGCACCGCTTCATCGGTGGCGTGGTGCCGGAGCATCTGATCGAGCTGGGCACCGAGCTGAAGAAGGGTTTTTCCAAGCTGACCGATCTGTTCAGTCGGATTGCTGAACTGCTCAAGGAGGCCATGGACGGCGAAGCAGGTGGCGGAATCGCCAGCCATCAGGCCGAGGAGTGGTACCCGCTGTTCGGCAGTCTGCTGACGCGTTCGCAGAACAATTGGGAGTTGTGGACCGCATTCACCGTCGAAGACCCGGAGGATAGCCCGCCAATGGCGCGCTGGCTGACCCTGGCGGAAGGTGGGGCGCTGTTCGATATCGAGGTCAATGCCAGCCCGATCCTTGCAGCGGAAACATTGCGGCGCAATCTCTGGAATGTCGCCTTTGGTGCGCTGGTGACATCGGCGACGCTCACGGCGCTGAACAGTTTCGACCGCTACCGCATGCGGGCCGGTTTGCCCAAGGCTGCGGTCACCGCCGTGGTGCCGAGTCCTTTTCATCATGCCGATGCCGGGGTGCTGCGCGTCCCCGATCTGAAGGCCGATCCGCGCGATGCTGCAGCACACACGGCAGCCATCGTCCGCGAACTGCCGGGATTGGTCGAAGGTGCACGGGGAACGCTTGTACTGTTCTCGTCACGCAAGCAGATGCAGGACGTGTTCGACGGCCTGGAGCGTGAATGGCGTCGGCGGGTGCTGATCCAGGGCAACCTGTCCAAGCAGGAAACCCTGAACAAGCACAAGGCGCGGGTGGACGATGGCGAGTCCAGCGTGCTGTTCGGGCTTGCCAGCTTTGCCGAAGGTGTCGATCTGCCGGGGGCATACTGCGAGCATGTGGTGATTGCGAAGATTCCGTTTGCGGTCCCCGATGACCCGGTCGAGGCCGCATTGGCAGAGTGGATCGAGGCGCGCGGCGGCAACCCCTTCATGGAGATCGCCGTTCCAGATGCCTCTCTGCGACTGGTGCAGGCCTGTGGGCGGCTGCTGCGTACCGAAGCGGACCGTGGAACCATCACGCTGCTCGACCGGCGGGTGGTGACGCAGCGCTATGGCAAGGCGATCCTCAATGCGCTGCCGCCGTTCCGTCGCGAGATCGGTTGATAGGCGAGATAACCGGTCGCGATATCACCTCATCACCGCTTCGTCTGGCGGTTTTGTTGCGTAATGGCGGCTGCAAGAATCCCGAGAATTGATTGCGAGAGGTGACAGCGTGCAGGTTCAGGGCTATTTCGATCTTCGTTTCGAGGCCGTTCGCGATGCGTTCGGCGCGCTGTTCGATGGCACCCAGCAGCGCGGCGCGGGACTCTGCGTGCAGATCGGCGGCGAGACGGTCGTCGATCTCTGGGCCGGCTTTGCCGACAATCAGGGCGAGCAGGTGTGGCACAGCGATACGGTGGTCAACCTGTTCTCCTGCACCAAGACCTTCACCGGGGTTGCTGCGCTGCAGCTGGTTGAGGAAGGCAAGCTGCAGCTGGATGAGCCCGTCGGCCGTATATGGCCGGAGTTCGCAGTCAATGGCAAGGAAACCATCACCCTGCGTCAGCTGCTCTGTCATCGGGCGGGATTGCCGGCGATTCGCAGACCGCTAGCCGCCGAAGCGCTGTACGACTGGGACGTCATGACCGCCGCGCTAGCAGCCGAAGAGCCATGGTGGACGCCCGGCACCGATCAGGGCTACGCGGCGATGACCTACGGCTGGCTGGTTGGTGAGCTCCTGCGTCGTGTCGATGGCTGTGGGCCTGGGGAGTCGATCGTTCGTCGTACGGCGGTGCCGCTCGGGCTTGACTTCCATATCGGTCTCGGCGATTCAGAGGCTCATCGTGTCGCTTATCTCACGCGCACCAAGAACGACTTCGGTGACGCTGCCGCGCAGCGCCTGTTCAAGGCCTTGATGAGCGAGCCGGAGTCAATAAGTGTCCGGGCCTTCAACAATCCACCGTCCATCATGAGCAGTGGTAACAAGCCGGAATGGCGACGCATGGCGCAGCCGGCAGCCAACGGCCATGGCAATGCCCGCTCGTTGGCGGGTTTCTATACAGGGTTGCTGCAGGGCAAACTTCTGGATGAGTCGCTGCTGCGCGAGATGACCAGCGAGCAAAGCACCGGACAAGACCGCACTCTGTTGGCGGCCACGCGTTTCGGCCTCGGCTGCTGGTTGGATCAGCCGCACGTCGCCAATGCCACCTTTGGCATGGGAGAGCAGGCGTTTGGTCACCCTGGTGCCGGTGGCAGTGTTGGTTTTGCCGATCCGGAGCGTGAACTGGGGTTCGGTTTCGTGACCAATACCCTCGGCCCCTATGTGCTGATGGACCCGCGTGCGCAATCGCTGGCGCGCAGCGTTGCAGCATGCCTGCGTTGAACCACTCGTCACTTCTGGCCTCGCACGCTTTTCAAAAGAAGGGCTTGCGTCCACAATTTCAACTCGAACTCAATAGTGGCCTCACCTCGATTGGTCGCACCCTCCTAGAACGCTTCTGGTTGACGGAACCTGCCTCATGAACCTGCTGAAGAGCGTCTCCCTGATTTTCTGCATGATCGTCGTTGCCGGCTGCAGCTCGAAGAGCGAGAAACCGAGCGAGGCCGCTGCCCCGGCTACGGTCAAGGTGGATTACGCTTGGCTCGATGAGTACGAGCCGCAGTTGAAGGATGCGCTCGTGGGCAGTGGTTTCGAGGTGGAGCGCCGTGACAGCGTGCTGGTGGTGACAGCGCCGGTGGACTCGTCCTTCAATCCGGATCGTCCCGGCATGCTCCTGCCGGTAACCCTCGGGCCGATCACTCGTGTTGCAAAGCTGGTCGAGAAGGACGACAAGACTGCCGTAGTCGTACTCGGTCATGCCGACAGCACTGGCTCTGCGGACACCAATCGCACCGTCAGTCGCGAGCGTGCCGGTGCAGTGGCGGCCATTTTCCGCCTGAGTGGCCTCAAGCATAACCGCCTGCGCATTCGAGGCCTGGGTTCCGATATGCCGCGTGCAGCCAACGACAGCAAGGAAGGCCGGGCTCTGAACCGTCGGGTCGAGATGGTACTGGCGCCGCAGGCGACGATGCTCGCATTGATCGCCAAGTACGAGCAGCCGGCGCAGACCGCGACTCAGGTGGCGCAAGCCGAGGTCGCCAAGTAGCGCTGCCAGGCATTGGATATCGACAGGCCCGCATGCGGGCCTGTTTTCGTTGGGCATGGTTGCCTTGAATCAAGCGCGTTGCCTGAGCACGCGGATAAGCTAGTTCATGCAGGCCGGCTGGGTTCAACCACCGTCGCCCGGCGAATGGCCGCCTGGTAGGCTGAAGCCTGCTTATTCGACTACAAGGAGCCCCGCGATGATCCAGACCCTGGCCGATATGCGCCGTGACTACACACGTGACGGACTCAGCGAGGCCAATGCACCAGCCGAGCCGTTCGGATTGTTTCGTCAGTGGTTCACCGAGGCCACGAAAACCGAACAGGCACCGGTGGAGCCTAACGCGATGTCCCTGGCTACGGTCGACTCCGACGGCCATCCTCACTGTCGTATCCTGCTTCTCAAGGCGCTGGATGATCGAGGCTTTACCTTTTTCACCAATTACGACAGCGCTAAGGGTGAGCAACTGAATGCTTCGCCCTATGCAGCCATGACTTTCTTCTGGCCGACACTCGAGCGTCAGGTTCGTATCGAGGGGCGGGTGGAGAAGGTTACTCAGGAGGAGTCGGATGCTTATTTTCAAGTCCGCCCCTTGGGTAGCCGGCTCGGTGCCTGGGCATCGCCGCAGAGCCAGGTGATTCGCGATCGCGCCGAACTTGAGCGTTTGCTGGCGGAAACCGAGCAGCGCTTTCTCGACACGGCGCCCCATTGTCCGCCGCACTGGGGTGGTTATCGCCTGTTGCCGGAGCGTATGGAGTTCTGGCAGGGCCGGCCTAGCCGCCTGCATGATCGTCTCGACTATCGTTTGATCGCAAACAGCTGGCAGCGGGAGCGCTTGGCGCCCTAAATGGTCTCCCAGCAACGAACTAGTCCAGGCGCTGTTGCTCCAAGCCTCTTATACCGGAGAGCGGCGCTTTGCTGGAGCGCCAGCGGGTAAGCTCTCGCGCCGTGCTGGCAACGTTCTGTAACCAGCAAACGATCATCTGGTGCTAGGGGATGTGCTTTCCGATGGTCAGAGACCATGAAAGCGTGGCTTGTTTGTTCGGGTCTGATCTTCTGAAAGTGTCCGAATCAGAGGCCGGGGTAGTGTTGTATCTGCTGCTCCAGCCAGCTTTGTAGTTCCCGCCGCTTGATCTTCTGACTCTTCGCGTCGGCGAGGCGTTGTAGCATCCAGCTGCGCTTGTCTGGGTCGCTGCCGGCGATTGAAAGCGCCAGGTCCCGATCGGCCCAAAGTCGGAAGCGCATGATCAGCCAGCCGTGAAAAGCCAGGCCAGCTATGGTGGTGATGGCTATGATGAAGTAATCCATGGATCGTCTCGGCGAGAGGAACCGGTGCGCCAGGTTCGACTCGCATAGGTATGCTAGGAAGGTAGTAAATGCTGAGTCAGGACGGAGAAGTTGCCAAGCGCTTTTTTGTCGCTACTGCTCATGCCGCCGTTCAGAACGAAACAGCTGTCCGCAGGAGAATTGCAATGCGTAGGTCCATTTATGTCGCTTCCTTTACAGCTCTGACGCTCGCTCTGGGTGGGTGCGCCTCCAGCCTGACCGGAGATACCTATTCTCGGGATGAGGCGCGAGCCGTACAGACCGTGCGTTACGGAACCATCGAATCGCTGCGTCCAGTGAAGATCGAGGGAACCAAGACCCCCATCGGCACCGGCGCTGGCGCAGTGGTTGGTGGCGTTGCCGGCAGTGGCATCGGCGGCGGTCGTGGCAGCGCGGTTGCCGCTGTAATCGGTGCGGTTGCCGGTGGCATGCTCGGTGCCGCGGCAGAAGAGGGGATAACCCGTACCCAGGGTGTCGAGATCACCGTGCGCGAGGATGATGGCAACATGCGCGCCTATGTGCAGGCCGTGGAGCCCAATCAGGTGTTTCGGGTCGGACAACGGGTTCGCATCCTCACCGTCAGTGGTACCAGTCGCGTGGCGCCCTGATCTTCATAGCAGCTGCCCGAGGCTGAGGTCAGAGCGCTGTCACCGCTCCGTAAACGTAACGGTGACAGCGCTTTTTGTTTTTCGAAATACATGAATCCATGACGCCAGCATCATCGGTATGGATAATCGGGCACACATTTATGTGCTGTTTCAGGCAGTTGCTGTGCCTGCAAGGATAAGAATGCCTCCGCTCAGGTGGCTTAAGGGGTCTCGTTCATGGCGCTTGCGCTGATCATCGCTTTGCCATTTCTGGGCATCTTCCTGCCTTTGCTCCTGGAGAGGTTTGGTCGCTCCGCTTGTGCCTTTGGCGCGGGCCTGGCGCCACTGACAGCGCTGATTCTGCTGCTGACCAAACGGGCCGACGTATTTGCCGGCCAAACCGAAATCATCCATTACGAGTGGTTGCCGCAGCTCGGACTCAACCTGAGCCTGCGCCTTGATGGATTGGGCTTCCTCTTCGCCCTGCTGATTCTCGGCATCGGTATTCTGGTCATTCTTTACGCTCGCTATTACCTGTCGAAGAAGGACCCGATGGGGCGATTCTTCGGCTTCTTCTTGCTGTTCATGGGTGCCATGCTCGGCGTGGTGCTGTCCGAGAATCTGCTGCTGATGCTTATGTTCTGGGAGCTGACGAGCCTTTCGTCGTTCCTGCTCATTGGTTACTGGAATCACCGCGCCGATGCCCGCCAAGGCGCGCGCATGGCGCTCGCCATCACCGGAGGCGGCGGCCTCGCCTTGCTCGCCGGTATTCTGCTGATTGGCCATATCGTCGGCAGTTTCGAGCTGACAACCGTGCTCGCTTCGGGCGATCTGATCCGCGCCAATGCCCTGTACCCGCTGACCTTGATTCTCGTGTTGCTCGGTGTGTTCACCAAGTCCGCGCAGTTCCCTTTTCACTTCTGGTTGCCACAGGCAATGGCAGCGCCCACGCCGGTATCGGCCTTCCTGCATTCCGCGACGATGGTCAAGGCCGGTGTCTTCCTGCTCGCTCGGCTGTATCCGGCGCTGGCCGAGTCGGAGTGGTGGTTCTACATGGTCAGCGTCACCGGGCTGGCGACATTGCTGCTGGGTGCGGTGATGGCGCTGTTCCAGCACGACCTGAAAGGCCTGCTGGCCTATTCCACCATCAGCCACCTGGGCCTGATTACCTTGCTCTTTGGCCTGGACTCGCGTCTTGCAGCGGTCGCGGCGATCTTTCACATCATCAACCACGCGACCTTCAAGGCCTCATTGTTCATGGCCGCCGGGATCATCGATCACGAGACCGGCACTCGCGACATGCGCCGCATCAATGGCATGTGGAAGTACATGCCACACACCGCGGCACTCGCGATGGTGGCGTCGCTGGCAATGGCCGGTGTCCCATTGCTCAATGGTTTCCTGAGCAAGGAAATGTTCTTCGCCGAGACGCTCGATCAGCACCTGCTCGGTAGCTTCTATTGGACGATTCCCGCGGCAGCGACGCTGGCCGGTGCGTTCTCGGTCGCCTATTCGCTGCGTTTCGTTCACGACGTGTTCTTCAACGGCGAGCCGATCAATCTGCCGAAGTACCCGCCTCACGAACCTGCCCGCTACATGAAGATTCCGGTGGAAATCCTCGTGTTGCTCTGCCTGCTGGTGGGGATGCTACCGGCTTTCACCGTGGGCCCATTGTTGGCGGCGGCGGTGTCGGGAACGCTGAATGGCAATGTGCCTGAATACAGCCTGTCGATCTGGCACGGCTTCAACTTGCCGCTGGCCATGAGCTTTGCTGCGCTGATTGGCGGGATACTGATCTACTCGCTGCGCAAATGGGCGTTCCGCTGGTACGAAGGGTTGCCGACGGTCGATTCGCTGGAGGTGTTCGAACGGGTGATGGGCGGACTGACCCTCGCTGCACGTCACGTCACCTGTCTGCTGGAAAACGGCTCGCTGCAACGCTACATCGCCCTCATGCTGCTCAGTACGCTGGTGCTCGTGGTTTTTGCGTTGACCCCGTTGGAAACGCTGCATGGGCCGGTCGCGCTGACGCCGCTTGATGGGATCACCGTGCTGGGCATGGCGATTCTGGCGCTGACTTCGCTGCTGACCGTGCTTTTCCATCGCCGCCGTCTGACCGCGCTGATCGTACTCAGTGTCGTTGGTCTCATGGTCGCGCTCGGGTTTGCCCGTTATTCCGCCCCGGATCTGGCGCTGACCCAGCTTTCGGTAGAGGTGGTGACGATCATCCTGCTGATTCTCGCGCTGTTCTTCATGCCCGACCGTACGCCGGCCGAGTCGAGCAGCCTGCGTGCCTTCCGCGATTTCGTTCTCGCGGGCGGCAGCGGCACCATGGTCGCGCTGCTTGCCTACACCGTGCTGACCCGGCCCTATGACAGCATCGCGTCGTACTTCCTCGAGAACAGTGTTTCCGGCGGCGGCGGCAAGAACGTCGTGAATGTGATCCTGGTGGACTTCCGTGGGTTCGATACCCTGGGCGAGATCGCAGTGCTGGCGATCGCCGGCGTAGGCATCTATGCGCTACTCAAAGGCCTGCGCCTGCCGCACCCGGTTCGCGACTACGGCGGGCGACCCTGGTCGGTTGACCGGCACCCCATGGTTCTGGATGCACTTGCCCGCGCGCTGCTACCGATGGCGCTGCTGATTTCCGCCTTCATCTTCCTGCGCGGGCACAACCTGCCGGGTGGCGGATTCATTGCCGGTCTCATCACCGCGGTGGCACTGATTCTCCAATACATCGCGCATGGCGTGAGCTGGGCACAGGCGCGGCAACCGATCAGCTATCACGCACTCTGCGGCGCAGGCCTGCTTATTGCGGGGCTGACGGGGCTGGGCAGCTGGGCGTTCGGCTACGCGTTCCTGACGTCGTCATTCGGGTATTTCCATCTGCCTCTCGTCGGAGAGTTCGAGCTGGCGACTGCAATGCTCTTCGATCTGGGGGTTTATCTGGTGGTTGTCGGCGCGACATTGCTGATTCTTTCCAACATCGGCCAGGTCAGCCAGGACGATTCCAACAGGGAGGTGCTGTAGTGGAAGCGCTGTTCGCGATCACGCTGGGAATCATGACGGCCAGTGGCGTCTATCTGCTCCTGCGTGCCCGGATCTTTCCGGTGGTGATGGGGCTGACGCTGATTTCCTATGCGGTCAACCTGTTCATCTTTTCCATGGGCCGGCTAGCGACCGGCGTTCCGGCGGTGATAGGCAAGAGCGCGGAGTATGGCGATCCGCTGCCGCAGGCGCTGGTGCTTACGGCCATTGTCATCGGCTTCGCCATGACCGCCTTCGTGGTGGTGCTGGCGTTGCGCAGCATCGGAGAGCTGCGTACCGATCACGTCGATGGTGAGGAGCCGCGCAAATGAATCATGCGTTGATTCTCCCGCTGCTGCTGCCGTTGTTCATGGGGGCGCTGTTACTGTTCGCTCATCGCGCGAACAAGTCGACCAAGCGCCTGCTTTCACTGGCGGCAACCTGGACCCTGGTCCCGATTGCGATCTGGCTGGTGCTGCTTGCCGATGATGGCCAGCTGCGGATCTATGCGCTGGGTAGCTGGCAGCCGCCATTCGGCATCATTCTCATGCTGGACCGGTTGAGCGCGCTGATGCTGCTGGTTACGGCGGTGCTGGCTGGTTTCGCAGCGCTTTATGCCTGCCGTGGTGATGATGAGCGCGGGCCGAACTTTCACGCCCTCTATCAGTTCCAGCTGCTCGGCATCAATGGTGCCTTCCTGACCGGCGACCTGTTCAACCTGTTCGTGTTCTTCGAGATCCTGTTGATCTCTTCGTATGCCTTGCTGCTGCACGGCCATGGTCAGCGCAGGGTGCGCTCGGGTATGCACTATGTTGTGCTGAATCTGCTCGGCTCCTCGCTGTTTCTGATCGGCGTGAGCATGCTCTACGGACTGCTGGGCACCCTGAACATGGTCGACATGGCTGCCCGTGTGAGCGCGGCCGATCCGGCCGATGCGCCGCTGCTGGCGGCCGCCGGGTATCTGCTGCTGGTGGTGTTCGCGCTCAAGGGCGCAATCCTGCCGCTGTACTTCTGGTTGCCGCGGGCTTATGCATCGGCCACCGCGCCGGTCGCTGCGCTATTCGCGATCATGACCAAGGTCGGTCTGTACGCGATCATTCGTGTGTTCACCCTGGTCTTCGGCAGCGAAGCGGGCGAGTTGAGCGGCATGGTCGATGTCTGGCTCTGGCCGCTAGCTCTGCTGACGCTCGGTGCGGCCGTGATAGGCGCATTGGCCGCTCGCAGCCTGCAGGTGCTGCTGGCCTATCTGGTGGTCGTGTCGGTGGGCACGCTTCTGGCGGGTATTGCGCTCGGCAGCGAGGCCGGGCTTGCTGCGGCACTTTATTACCTAGTCCACAGCACGCTGGTTGCGGGCGGCTTGTTCCTGCTCGCCGATCTGATAGCTCGTCAGCGCGGTGACCTGGGGACCGATCTGATTTCGGCGCCTGCGCTGCGTCAGCCGCTGCTGCTGGGCACGCTGTTCTTCATGGGCGCCATCTCCGTGGCCGGTTTGCCTCCGTTCTCCGGCTTTCTCGGCAAGGTGATGCTGCTGCGTGCCATCGAGCTTGGCGCAGACGCGATCGCACTGTGGGCCGTGGTGCTGGTCGGCGGGCTGGGCATGCTGATTTCACTGAGCCGAGCCGGCAGCCTGGTGTTCTGGCGTCCCAGTGCCGAGGCGGTGGGGCAGCCTGCCGATGCCATTCGGGTTCTGGCGACGGTCGGCTTGCTGCTTGGTAGTGTGATGCTGGTTGTCGCCGCCGGCCCGTTGCAGGCGTTCGTGCAGGCAACTGCTGCGCAGCTGCTGGATGTTGCGCCTTATCTGCAGATCCTTCAGGGAGGTGCGGCATGAAAGCGCGCTGGTTACCTAATCCCGCCCTGACCTTGATGCTGGCCATTCTCTGGCTGCTGCTCAACAACACGCTGAGCTTCGGGCAGTTCTTGCTCGGTCTGTTTCTTGGTTGGGCGATTCCACTTCTGGTTCGGGGGTTTCTCGTCGAGGTGCCGCGCATACGCAAGCCGCTGCAGCTGTGCGTGTTCTCACTCAAGGTGCTCTACGACATCGTTGTGGCCAATGTGCACGTTGCCAAGCTGGTGCTGGGACCGAAGAAGAACCTGCGTCCTGCGTTCATCGAGGTGCCCATGGCCATCGAGAACGAGTTCGTCCTGTCCACCCTGACCAGCATCATCTCGCTGACGCCTGGGACGGTGTCAGCCTGTCTGAGTGAGGATCGCCAGATGCTGATGGTGCATGCGCTGGACGTGCCTGATGTCGATGCGCTGATCGCTGACGTCAAGCGTAACTATGAAGCGCCACTGCTGGAGATCTTCGAATGCTCGCCTACGTGATTCCGTTCTGTATGGCCGTTTTGGGGCTGGCGGCGGTGTTGAATGTCGTTCGTCTGGTCCAGGGGCCGGACATGCCCGACCGAGTGCTCGCGCTCGATACGCTGTACATCAACGCGCTCGCGCTTATCGTGCTGTTCGGCATCTGGCTCGCCTCCGACCTGTTCTTCGAGGCTGCACTGCTGATTGCCGTGATGGGTTTCGTCAGTACCGTCGCAGTCGGTAAGCACCTGCTGCACGGCGACATCATTGATTGAGGGAAACGACATGCCATTCTGGATCGAAGTGCTGGTAAGCGTGTTCCTTATTATCGGCAGTCTGTTCGCGCTGATCGGTGCGATCGGCCTCTACCGGCTGCCGGATTTCTACACGCGCCTGCATGGCCCGACCAAGGCGACGACGCTGGGTGTTGGCGGTATCGTGATCGCGTCGATGATCTTCTTCAGCAGCCAGAACGATGGCTTGAGCCTGCACGAGCTGTTGATCACGCTGTTTCTCTTCCTCACTGCGCCGGTCAGTGCGCACATGCTGGCTAAGGCTGCAATGCAGCAGAAACTGCCAGCTGTCGAACAAACGCGGGGTCAGCCCTGGGATTGAGCCTGCCTCCTACCTTTCTTACAGCGCCAGGTAGGTTAGCAGGCGAGGTCATCTCAGATCAGGATGCTGCTCGGTGAGGGTTGCTGTTCGTTCTCCTGCTGCAGCTCCTTGACGAGCGCCTGCTGCAGGCGCAGACAGAACTGCGGGTCGGACAGCGGCTGATTGTCTGCGTCGGTGACGAAGAATACGTCCTCCACGCGTTCGCCCAAGGTCGCGATCTTGGCGTTCTGCACCGATAGATCGAAATCGAGGAACAGTTGGCCCACACGCGCCAACAGGCCGGGCCGGTCCGGTGCAATGATTTCCAGAATGGTCTGCGGCCGCTGTGTGTCGTTGTGGATGGTGACCTGCGGCGGGAAGGCGAAGTGCTTGAGTTGCCGTGGGACACGGCGCTGGATGATTGTCAGGTAGTCGTCCGGGTTGCGCAGGGCGGCGATCAGGCCGCTGCGAATCTCCTCGATCCGCTTCGGATTATTGCCGATCGGGCTGCCGTCGGCGTCCAGCACGATGTAGGTGTCCAGCGTGAACTGGCTGCTCGACGTCAGAATGCGTGCGTCATGGATGTTCAGGTTGAGCTGATCCATGGCCGCCACGGTCACGGCGAAGAAGTCATGCTGGTCCGGTGCGTAGATGAATATCTGCGTGCCGCCTTCGAATTCGCGCTGCGTGGTTTCCTTGATCAGGACCAGCGGGCCGCCATTGGCCGGGTGCTCGATGATCGCATCGGTGTGCCAGGCGACATCGGTGGCGGTGTGGCGCAGGAAATAGTCGTCACCCAGCTGCGCCCAGAGCTGCTCAGCATCGTCCGGATCGGTACCTTGGCGGACCAAGTCATCCAGCGCGGCACGTTGGGTCTGGCGAATCTGCTCTTCGCGCCCCAGCGGGTTTTCCAGCCCGCGTTTCAGGGCTCGCTTGGTTTCGGTATAGAGCTGACGCAGCAGGCTCGCACGCCAGGAATTCCACAGGGTCGGGTTGGTGGCGTTGATGTCGGCCACGGTCAGGACGTAGAGATAGTCCAGGTGCGTCTCGTCGCCGACCAGTTGGGCGAAATCATTGATCACCTGAGGGTCGGACAGATCCTTGCGCTGCGCAGTGGTGGACATGACCAGATGGTTTTCCACCAGCCAGACCACCAGTCGGGTATCCCACGCCGGCAGCTTGTGACGACTGCAGAATTGCTCGGCATCCACCGCGCCGAGCTCCGAATGGTCGCCGCCACGGCCCTTGGCAATGTCGTGATAGAGCCCGGCAATGTAGATCAGCTCTGGTTTGGGCAGCCTTTCGACCAGCTTGCTGGCCAGCGGATACTTCTCGGCGACGCCCGGCTTGGTCAGCTTGCGCAGGTACTTGATGACATTGAGCGTGTGCGCGTCGACGGTGTAAATGTGGAACAGGTCGTGCTGCATCTGCCCGACGATGTGGCCGAACTCCGGCAGATAGCGACCCAGGATGCCGTAGCGGTTCATTCGGCGAAGATTGCGGTGAATACCTTCCTTGCACTTGAACAGCTCGATGAACAGGCTGGTGTTGCGCAGATCCTGGCGGAAGATGTCATCGATCAGGTAGCGGTGATCGCGGAGCAGGCGAATGGTGTCCGAGCGAACGCCTTGGATGTCGGGATGCTGGGCGAGCAGCACGAAGGTTTCCAGGATCGCGAAAGGGGTGCGTTTGAAGATAGCTGCGTTGCTCACCTCAAGGTAGCCGTCGCGTACCTGAAATCGGCTGTTTAGTGGCACGATCGGGCCTGACTCGCCTTCCCGGAGAATCACTTCGGCGAAGTGCTGACCGACAAGATCGCTGAGTTCGGCAATGCTCATGACGATCCGGTAGTACTTCTGCATGAAGCGTTCGATGGCCAGCTTGGCATCATTGTCTTCATAGCCCAGCAGCGCGGCCAAACTGCGCTGATGGTCAAACAGCAGGCGATCCTCGGCGCGACCGGCAAGCATGTGCAGGCCGTAGCGCACCTTCCAGAGAAACTCCTGGGCGGCGGTCAGCAGGCTGTGTTCACCCTCGGTAAGAAAGCCCTGATCGACCATCGCCTGCAGATTGAGCGTGCCGAACTCGCGACGGGCGATCCAGAGGATGGTCTGGATGTCGCGCAGGCCGCCGGGAGAGCCTTTTACATTGGGCTCCAGGTTGTACTCGGTGTTGTTGTACTTGGCATGTCGTGCGCGCTGCTCGTTGCGCTTGGCGAGGAAGAATTCCTTGCTAGGCCACATCTGTTGGGTACTGGTGACCCGTAGCATCGCCTGGCGCAGGCGCTCCGGGCCGGCGATCGTCCGGCTTTCCATGAGGTTGGTGATGACCGTGAGATCGGCGCGCGCTTCGTCGGCGCATTCGGCAACGGAGCGCACGGCCTGCCCGACTTCCAGGCCGATATCCCAGAGAAGGGTCAGAAAGCCCTCGATCGAGTCGCGAAAGATTTCCTGGTCGTTGGCGTCGAGCAGAATGAGCAGGTCGATATCGGAGTAGGGGTGCAGTTCACCTCGGCCGTAGCCACCCACTGCGACGAGCGCGATATCTGCGCCATTGTTCCAGTCGAAGCGATCCCAGGCCGAGCGCAGAATCTGATCGACGAACCAGGCGCGATCCTGAATCAGGCGACGGATGTCCCGACCTGCCTTGAACCGCTCGTCCAGTACCTGCCGCGCCTGGCGTATGGCCTTCTTGTACGCAGCGATGGGGCTGGCCTTCAGAGCCAGCTCCGCCTGAAACTGGCTGCGGTCAAACAGCTCCGGGTCAACCTGGGGCATGCGAACGTCCTCCCGTGGGGGCTGCGGCTGTGAAATCTCAGGCAGAGGTGCGAGCGATGGTGTCGTCGCTGCGCAGAGTGAAGATCTCGTAGCCGTCAGCGGTCACCAGGATGGTGTGTTCCCATTGCGCCGATAGCTTGCGATCCTTGGTGATCGCAGTCCAGCCATCGCCAAGCAGTCGGGTTTCCGAGCGACCCTGGTTGATCATCGGCTCGATGGTGAAGGTCATGCCTTCCTTGAGCTCCATGCCGGTGCCGGCACGGCCGTAATGCAGAACCTGCGGCTCCTCATGGAAGACCTTACCGATGCCGTGGCCACAGTATTCGCGGACCACGGAGAACCCATTCTTCTCGGCATGTTTCTGGATGACTTCACCGATGTCCCCGAGTCGTGCGCCCGGGCGAACCAGCTCGATGCCTTTATAGAGGCATTCCTGAGTGACCTGGCAGAGGCGATCGGCCCACTCGGGCACCTTGCCGACCATGAACATCTTGCTGGTGTCGCCGTGATAGCCGTCCTTGATCACAGTGATATCGATGTTGAGGATGTCGCCGTCTTTCAGCGGCTTGTCGTTCGGGATGCCGTGGCAGACAACGTGGTTGATCGAGGTGCAGATCGATTTGGGAAAGCCCTTGTAGTTCAGCGGAGCGGGAATGGCCTGCTGAACGTTGACGATATGCTCGTGGCAAAGGCGGTCGAGTTCCTCGGTGGTGACGCCTGGCTTGACGTGCTCGCCGATCATCTCGAGAACTTCGGCGGCGAGGCGCCC
The DNA here is from genome assembly GCF_900114065.1 of Stutzerimonas kunmingensis. Lineage (GTDB taxonomy): Bacteria > Pseudomonadota > Gammaproteobacteria > Pseudomonadales > Pseudomonadaceae > Stutzerimonas > Stutzerimonas kunmingensis. Next base: position 179,355 of record NZ_FORS01000001.1, on the reverse strand, counting down.
GGCAATGCGCATCTTCTCGATATCTTCGGGCGTCTTGATGGTGACAGTCATGCAAACCTCTTGTATGCCCGCAGGCGAAGGCAATAACGGAAAGTCGCGATGATAAACCAAAGCGCCTGCGGCCTGCAGGTCAGGGCTGATTGCACCGCTGGGCCTGTTGTAGAGAGTTCAAAGCAGTAGCCTCTCGATGGTCGTTGTGCTATAAAACGCGCCGCTCAGCGGGGAGACCCCGTCGAGCCTAACCCCACACACGTGTCGACACGGTATCCTGGGTGCTCGCAAGAGTTGGATATCGGGACGCGTGGAGGCCTAACCCGACTTATTCGAGGACTGATCATGTCTCAAGTCACTATGCGCGATATGCTGAAGGCCGGTGTGCACTTCGGCCACCAGACCCGTTACTGGAATCCGAAAATGGATAAATACATTTTCGGCGCGCGCAACAAGATCCATATCATCAACCTGGAAAAAACCCTGCCGATGTTCAACGACGCGCTGCGTTTCGTTGAGAAGCTGGCTGCAGGCAAGAACAAGATTCTGTTCGTTGGCACCAAGCGTTCCGCCGGCAAGATCGTTCGCGAAGAAGCTGCTCGTTGTGGCTCGCCGTACGTCGATCATCGCTGGTTGGGTGGCATGCTGACCAACTACAAGACCATCCGCGCCTCCATCAAGCGTCTGCGTGAGCTGGAAGGGCAGTCCCAGGACGGTACTTTCGAGAAGCTGACCAAGAAAGAAGCTCTGATGCGTACCCGTGATCTCGAGAAGCTCGAGCGCAGCCTGGGTGGTATCAAGGATATGGGCGGCCTGCCGGACGCCATGTTCGTCGTCGACGTCGATCACGAGCGCATCGCTATCTCCGAAGCCAACAAGCTGGGTATCCCGGTCATCGGCATCGTCGATACCAACAGCAGCCCGGAAGGCGTTGACTACATCATTCCCGGTAATGATGACGCCATCCGTGCCGTGCAACTCTACCTCGGCTCCATGGCTGACGCTGTTCTGCGCGGTCGCCAGAACGGTGCCGGTGGTGCTGACGAGTTCGTCGAGGAAGTTGCTTCCGAAGCGGCTCAGGGCTGAGTGCGGCGCACTGCAGCGTGACACCCGATGAACAAAAAGGGGGCTAGGCCCCCTTTTTGTCTCTTGCGAATTGATCACCCGTGTATTGGGTGAGTGGTTTAGAAACCAAATCGAGAGGATTCCCAACATGGCAGAAATCACTGCAGCCTTGGTCAAAGAACTGCGCGAGCGTACCGGTCAGGGCATGATGGAGTGCAAGAAGGCTCTGGTCGCCGCTGGTGGTGACATCGAGAAGGCGATTGACGACATGCGTGCCTCGGGCGCCATCAAGGCCGCCAAGAAGTCGGGCAACATCGCTGCCGAGGGCTCGATCGCCGTTCGCGTCGAGGGTGGCCGTGGTCTGATCATCGAAGTCAACTCGCAGACTGACTTCCTGGCTCTGCAGGATGACTTCAAGGCGTTCGTCAAGGAAAGCCTGGACGAGGCCTTCGAGCAGAAGCTGACCGATGTGGCCCCGCTGATCGCTTCTCGTGAATCCGCGCGCGAAGCGCTGGTCGCCAAGTGCGGCGAGAACGTCAACATCCGTCGCCTGACCGCAGTGGAAGGTGAAGTGGTTGGTGCTTATCTGCATGGTCACCGCATCGGTGTGCTGGTCACCCTGAAGGGTGGCGATGCCGAGCTGGCCAAGGATATCGCCATGCACGTGGCTGCCAGCAATCCTGCGGTTCTGAGCCCGGCTGATGTTTCCGAAGAGCTGGTTGCCAAGGAAAAGGAAATCTTCCTGCAGCTCAATGCCGACAAGATCGCCGGCAAGCCGGAAAACATCGTCGAGAACATGGTCAAGGGCCGCATCAACAAGTTCCTGGCCGAAGCCAGCCTGGTTGAGCAGGCGTTCGTCAAGAACCCGGAAATCAAGGTTGGTGAGCTCGCCAAGAAAGCTGGTGCCGAAATCGTATCCTTTGTTCGCTACGAAGTAGGCGAGGGCATCGAGAAGGCCGAAGTCGACTTTGCTGCTGAAGTTGCTGCTCAGGTCGCTGCGACCAAGAAATAAGGCCGCTTCGGTGGTTCTGGCAAAGAGGCTGCCCGCTCACGCGCGCGGCCTCTTTGTCGAATTGGGCAGCGGAATTGTTTTTTTGTCACGATATAGTCATCGCCTGGCACCAACCCCGGGTTGAGCTGTCAAAGCGCAGATATTTTTTTGTCTGAGTCATTCAGACTTGATCACAGCACGCCGCAGGAGATAACACGCCAATGGCTCAGCAGATGAGTGCACGCAATCCTCGCTATAAACGCATTCTGCTCAAATTGAGCGGCGAGGCCCTGATGGGCTCCGAAGACTTTGGCATAGATCCCAAGGTCCTTGACCGTATGGCTCTGGAAGTCGGCCAGTTGGTGGGCATCGGCGTCGAGGTCGGACTGGTCATCGGTGGTGGCAACCTCTTTCGCGGTGCTGCGCTCTCGGCGGCCGGTATGGATCGCGTCACCGGCGACCATATGGGTATGCTGGCCACCGTGATGAACGCGCTGGCCATGCGCGACGCGCTTGAGCGTTCGAACATCCCGGCGCTGGTCATGTCTGCCATTTCCATGGTCGGCGTGACTGATCACTATGACCGTCGCAAGGCGATGCGTCATTTGAAGACCGGCGAGGTGGTTATTTTCTCCGCCGGTACCGGCAACCCATTCTTCACCACCGACTCGGCCGCCTGTCTGCGTGCGATCGAGATCCAGGCGGATGTCGTGCTCAAGGCCACCAAGGTCGATGGTGTTTACACCGCAGATCCGTTCAAGGATCCGAATGCGGAGAAATTTGCCGAGCTCACGTACGACGAAGTGCTGGATCGCAAGCTTGGCGTGATGGATCTGACAGCCATCTGTCTGTGCCGCGACCACAACATGCCGCTGCGGGTCTTCAACATGAACAAGCCCGGCGCCCTGCTCAACATCGTGCTAGGTGGCGCTGAAGGAACCCTGATCGAGGAATCGAAAGAATGATCAACGAGATCAAGCAAGACGCGCAGGAGCGCATGAAGAAAACCCTGGAATCGCTGGACCATGCATTCGCCAAGATCCGTACCGGCCGTGCGCATCCCAGTATTCTCGATAGCGTTATGGTCTCCTATTACGGTTCCGACACTCCGCTGCGTCAGGTTGCCAACGTAATCGCCGAAGACTCCCGCACTCTGGCATTGACAGTGTTCGACAAGAGCATGATCCAGGCGGTAGAGAAGGCGATCATGACCTCGGACCTGGGTCTGAATCCGGCCACCGCTGGCACCACGATTCGTGTGCCGATGCCCGCGCTGACCGAGGAGACCCGTAAGGGCTACACCAAGCAGGCCCGCGCAGAGGCCGAGAACGCCCGAGTCGCAGTGCGCAACATCCGCCGTGATGCGATCGCGCAGCTGAAGGACCTGGTCAAGGAAAAGGAAATCAGTGAGGACGAGGAACGTCGTGGCCAGGATGACGTCCAGAAGCTAACCGACAAGTACGTTGCCGAGATCGACAAGGCCCTCGAAGCCAAAGAAGGCGACCTGATGGCCGTATAAGGCCGGCATCGAATCGCTGCTGTCGTGTCCTGAATCGGGTGACCGGTTCGTGATGCGACAGTGCAGATGCCCCAGAGCTGTTGCTTGCAGCTTTTTCTTTTGGTTCGCAGCGTGTTTTAGCGCAAGTAGAGTTGTTCATGGAAAAGGTCAGGCAGATCGCCGGGCGGAATGTACCCCGTCACGTGGCGATCATCATGGATGGCAACAATCGCTGGGCGAAGAGGCGTTTGCTGCCCGGTGTGGCCGGGCATAAAGCCGGTGTCGACGCGGTTCGCGCCGTGATTGAGGTCTGCGCCGATTCCGGCGTCGAGGTGCTGACACTGTTTGCGTTCTCCAGCGAGAACTGGCAGCGCCCGGCAGATGAAGTCGGTGCGCTGATGGAACTGTTCCTGTCGGCGTTGCGGCGTGAGGCGCGCAAGCTCGATGAGAACGGCATTCGCCTGCGCATCATCGGGGATCGTGCCCGTTTCCATCCCGAATTGCAGGCCGCGATGCTGGAGGTGGAAGAGATGACTTCCGCCAATCATCGTTTCGTCCTCCAGGTTGCCGCCAATTACGGTGGGCAGTGGGACATTCTTCAGGCGGCTCAGCACTTGGCTGCCGAGGCGCAGTCCGGGCGTCTGAATCCGGCGGAAATTACGCCTGCTCTGTTTCAGAGCTATCTGGCGACCGGCGATATGCCGTTGCCCGATCTGTGCATTCGCACCGGCGGTGAGCGGCGCATCAGCAATTTCCTGCTTTGGCAGCTCGCCTACGCGGAACTGTATTTTTCCGATCTTTATTGGCCCGACTTCAAGCACGTTGCCATGCGCAAGGCGCTCGCCGATTTCGCCACTCGACAGCGGCGATTTGGCAAAACGGGCGAACAGGTCGAAAGCGAGGTCAAGGCCGAATGCTGAAGCAGCGCATCATCACCGCCGCCATCCTTCTGCCCGTCGCGATCATTGGGTTCTTTCTCCTTCACGGGCTCGCTTTCGCCATCTTCATTGGGCTGGTCGTTGCGCTAGGTGCCTGGGAATGGGCCCGGTTGGCCGGGTTCGCGGGCCAGCCAGTGAGAATCGGTTATGCGGCGCTGGTCGTGGTGCTGCTTGCCGTGCTGTATCAACTTCCGGCACTGGCCCCCTGGCTGTTGGCGCTCGCCGTGCTCTGGTGGCTGGCAGCAACCTATCTGGTGTTGACCTATCCGCAGAGCAGTCGTCTCTGGGGTGGCTCCGCTGGCAGTCTGGTGATCGGTCTGGCGATTCTGCTTCCGTCGTGGCAGGCACTGGTCGTGCTCAAGCAATGGCCATTGGGTAACTGGTTGATCCTTGCCGTGATGATTTTGGTCTGGGCTGCGGATATCGGGGCGTATTTCTCCGGCAAGACGTTCGGCAAGCGCAAGCTTGCACCGCAGGTCAGTCCTGGCAAGAGCTGGGAGGGGCTGATAGGTGGCCTGTTGACCAGTCTGCTGATCACGCTGGCGGTCGGCATTTACCGCAGCTGGTCGGTGCGAGAGCTGGTGCTAGCGCTGCTGGGTGCAGCGGTGGTGGTGTTGATCTCGGTGATCGGTGACCTCACCGAGAGCATGTTCAAGCGTAGCTCGGGCATCAAGGACAGCAGTCAGCTGCTGCCCGGGCATGGCGGTGTAATGGATCGCATAGACAGTCTTACCGCGGCCATTCCGATCTTTGCGGTGCTTCTTTGGCTTGCTGGCTGGGGCGTGCTGTGACACGACCTCTACAGATAACCGTGCTGGGGGCGACCGGTTCGATCGGACTTAGCACACTGGATGTCATCGCTCGTCATCCCGATCGCTATAGCGTATTTGCGCTTACCGGCTTCAGCCGGCTCGCCGACCTGCGTTCGCTCTGTCTCAAGCATCGTCCTAGCTACGCAGTGGTCGGTGATGAAGCGCAAGCCGGCGTGCTGCAGGGGCAGTTGCAGTCCGATGGCGTTGCCACTCGAGTGCTGAGCGGCGAGGGCGGTCTAAGCGAGGTGGCGGGCCATCCCGAGGTCGATGTCGTGATGGCTGCAATCGTCGGTGCCGCTGGGCTGAAGCCGACTCTCGCCGCCGTGCAGGCAGGCAAGCGAGTGTTGCTGGCGAACAAGGAAGCGCTGGTAATGTCCGGCGCGTTATTCATGCAGGCACTGCACGATAGCGATGCGGTGTTGCTGCCGATCGATAGCGAACACAACGCGATTTTTCAATGCTTGCCATCCGATTATGCCCGTGGGCTTGGTGCTGTCGGTGTGCGGCGGATATTGCTCACCGCTTCTGGCGGGCCGTTTCGAGATATTGCGCCGCAGCTTCTGGCGGATGTATCGCCGGAGCAGGCGTGCGCTCATCCCAACTGGTCGATGGGGCGCAAGATTTCCGTGGATTCGGCCAGCATGATGAACAAGGGGCTTGAGCTGATCGAGGCCTGTTGGTTGTTCAACGCGCGACCAGATCAGGTCGAGGTGGTGATTCACCCGCAAAGCGTTATCCACTCTATGGTGGACTACGTGGATGGTTCGGTGCTCGCGCAACTCGGCAATCCCGACATGCGTACGCCGATTGCGCATGCGCTGGCATGGCCGGAGCGAATCGATTCCGGTGTATCGGCGCTGGATCTGTTGCAGGTTGGGCGGCTGGATTTCCAGGCGCCGGACAACCTGCGCTTCCCTTGTCTGCGGCTTGCTCGCCTGGCCGCGGAGACCGGTGGTACGGCGCCGGCGATGCTCAATGCCGCGAACGAAGTGGCGGTTGACGCCTTTCTCAATCGACGCATCCGCTTCACCGAGATCGCGAGTATCATCGACGACGTGTTGAATCGAGAGGCGTCGGTTCCGACTGTCTGCCTTGAAGATGTACTGGCAGCTGACAACCAGGCTCGTGAAACTGCCGGCCTCTGGTTGAGCTGCCGCGGGCGATAGGGTCTGCCGGCCTCGCGGCTTGCAGCGAAACGTCAACAGACCCACTCCCGGAGGAAAATATGGGCGCGCTCTACATGATCATCGGCACCCTCGTTGCGCTCGGGGTGCTGGTGACCTTTCACGAATTCGGTCATTTCTGGGTTGCCCGTCGCTGTGGCGTGAAGGTGCTGCGATTCTCCGTTGGCTTCGGTAGTCCGCTGCTTCGCTGGCATGACCGCCAGGGCACCGAGTTCGTCATCGCTGCGATACCGCTTGGCGGTTACGTCAAGATGCTCGACGAACGTGAGGGCGACGTGCCTCCCGCTTTGCTCGACAGTGCATTCAATCGCAAGAGCGTCCGCCAGCGCTTCGCTATCGTATCCGCCGGGCCGTTGGCCAATTTCCTGTTAGCTATGGTGTTCTTCTGGCTGCTGGCGATGCTTGGCAGCGAACAGGTGCGGCCTGTTGTCGGTGCTGTCGCGCCAGGCAGTCTCGCTGCTCAGGCGGGGATGGCGGTTGATCAGGAGATCGTTGCGGTCAATGGCAAGCCAGTCAGCGGCTGGTCCGAGGTCAATCTACAGTTGGTACGGCGCCTGGGCGAGAGCGGTCAGCTCGATATGACGGTGCGAGAGCTTGGCGGTTCTGGCGAGCAGCACTTGCAGATCCCGTTGCAAAATTGGCTGAAAGGCGTGGAGGAGCCGGACCCGATCACCTCGCTCGGAATCAGACCCTGGCGCCCTCAGATTGTCCCAGTGGTCGCTCAGTTGGACCCTGAAGGCCCGGCGCAGGCCGCAGGTATTCGTCTCGGTGACCGCCTGTTGAGTATGGATCAGCAGCCACTGGACGATTGGCAGCAGGTGATCGACGCAGTCAAGTTACTGCCCGGTGAGCCGGTATCCCTGCAGGTGGAGCGCGCCGGTGAGCGACTCGATGTTTCGTTGACGCTGGCCGCGCGTGGCGAAGGCGATGCGCGCCGCGGTTATCTGGGGGCGGGTGTCGAAGGTGGTGAATGGCCAGCGGAAATGCTGCGCGAAGTCAGATTCGGTCCTTTTGAAGCGGTGGTCGAAGGCGTAAGGCGCACCTGGGCCATGAGCCTGCTGACCCTCGATTCGCTGAAGAAAATGCTCTTCGGGGAGCTCTCGGTAAAAAACTTGAGCGGTCCGATAACCATTGCTAAAGTGGCGGGCGCTTCTGCCCAGTCGGGGCTGGGGGATTTCCTCAATTTCCTCGCCTATCTGAGCATTAGTCTGGGGGTTCTCAATCTATTGCCTATCCCGGTGCTCGATGGCGGCCATCTGCTCTTCTATCTCGTCGAGTGGGTCCGCGGACGTCCTCTGTCGGAGCGGGTACAGGGATGGGGAGTACAGATCGGCATCAGCCTGGTGGTTGGGGTGATGCTGCTTGCACTGGTCAATGACCTTGGCCGTCTGTAATGCCGAATCCGTAGTGTCGCCATGCCGAATCGCCGGTTCATTTATCAGGTTTGAATAAGAAAGGCTTCATGAAACGTCTGCTGCTACCTGCGGTTATCTCCGCATTGATGATCGCCGAAGTTCACGCTGAGTCCTTCACTATTTCCGATATCCGGGTCAATGGCCTGCAGCGGGTTTCCGCCGGCAGCGTATTCGGCGCTCTGCCTTTGAACGTGGGTGAGCCCGCCGATGACAATCGCCTCGTCGATGCCACTCGTGCGCTCTTCCGAACCGGTTTCTTTCAGGATATTCAGCTGGGGCGGGATGGCGATGTGCTGGTCATCAGCGTAGTCGAGCGACCATCCATTTCCGGCATCGAGATCGAAGGCAACAAGGCGATCAAGACCGAAGATCTGCTGTCAGGTTTGCAACAGTCCGGTCTGGCGGAAGGGGAAATCTTTCAGCAGGCCACGCTCGAGGGTGTACGTAATGAACTGCAGCGCCAGTACGTTGCCCAGGGGCGCTATTCGGCGACCATCGAAACCGAGGTCATTTCGCAGCCGCGTAATCGGGTGGCGTTGAAGATCAAGATCAACGAAGGCTCGGTGGCGGCGATCAAGCACGTCAATATCGTGGGCAATTCCGTCTTCGCGGACGAAGATCTGGTGGATCTGTTCGAGCTGAAGACCACAAACTGGCTGTCGTTCTTCCGCAACGACGACAAGTACGCGCGTGAAAAGCTCTCCGGTGACCTGGAGCGCCTGCGCTCGTATTACCTGGATCGCGGTTACATCAACATGGATATCACCTCGACCCAGGTATCCATAACGCCAGACAAGAAGCACGTCTATGTCACCGTGAACATCGACGAAGGCGAGCGCTATACCGTGCGCGACGTCAAGCTGAGCGGTGATCTCAAGGTTCCGCAGGAAGAGATCGAGGCGCTGTTGCTGGCAAAAGAAGGTCAGGTGTTCTCGCGCAAGGTGATGACCACGACCTCCGAGCTGATTACACGGCGTTTGGGTAACGAAGGCTATACCTTTGCCAACGTCAATGGTGTTCCTGAAGCTCACGACGAAGACAATACGGTGTCGATCACGTTCGTCGTCGATCCGGGTAAGCGTGCGTACGTCAATCGCGTCAATTTCCGCGGGAATACCAAGACCGAAGATGAAGTGCTGCGTCGCGAGATGCGCCAGATGGAAGGTGGTTGGGCGTCGACCTATTTGATCGACCAATCCAAGACTCGTCTCGAGCGCCTGGGCTTCTTCAAGGAAGTGAACGTAGAAACGCCGCAGGTGCCAGGTACGGATGATCAGATCGACGTCAACTACAGCGTCGAGGAGCAACCGTCCGGTTCGATCATGGCCAGCATCGGTTTTGCGCAAAACGCAGGCCTGATTCTGGGTGGCTCCATCAGCCAGAACAACTTCCTTGGTACCGGTAACCGGGTTTCTCTGGGCTTGACTCGCAGCGAATACCAGTCCCGCTACAATTTCGGCTTCGTCGACCCCTACTGGACCGAAGACGGCGTCAGCTTGGGGTATAACGCCTTCTATCGCACCACCGATTACGATGAGCTCGACTACGACGTCTCCAGTTACTCGGTGGACAGCCTCGGTGGTGGCGTCAATATCGGTTATCCGATCAGCGAGACGTCGCGGCTGTCGTTCGGCCTGACTGTGCAGCAGGATGAATTGGATACCGGCCGCTATACCGTGGACGAGATCTTCAAGTTCATGGAAGAGGAGGGCGACAGCTTCCTCAACTTCAAGGCATCTGCAGGTTGGTCCGAGTCGACCCTCAATCGCGGCGTGCTCGCAACTCGCGGCCATTCGCAGAGCCTGGTATTCGAAAGTACTATTCCGGGTAGCGACCTGTCTTTCTACAAACTCGACTACAACGGCCAGCTGTTCGTACCGATGAGCAAGGATTACACCCTGCGCATGCATACGCGCCTGGGTTACGGGGACGCCTATGGCTCGACCTCAAGCCTGCCGTTCTACGAGCATTACTATGCCGGCGGCTTCAATTCGGTACGCGGCTTCGAGGATAGCAGCCTCGGCCCTCGTAGCACGCCGAGTGACGGGTCGCGCCCAGGCACCATCGCCGACCCGGATCAGGATCCTCTGCCGTTCGGTGGTAACGTACTCATCCAGGGGGGCTTGGAAGTGCTGTTCCCCATGCCGTTCGTCAAGGATCAGCGCTCGCTGCGTACCTCGGTGTTCTGGGACGTAGGTAATGTGTACAACACCAATTGCCCAATAGAGTCGAGTAATTGCAGCGATATCGACTTCGGCGATATGGCCAGCTCGGTGGGTGTAGGTCTGACCTGGATTACCGCAATGGGCCCGCTGAGCTTCAGTCTGGCTATGCCGGTGGTCAAGCCGGACGAGGCCGATACTCAGGTATTCCAGTTCTCGCTGGGACAAACGTTCTAACATTGCGGCGTGATGCCTCAGTGCTTTCTTTCAGGAGTGGTGTTTACCGTGCGTAAGTTGACTCAACTGTTTCTCGTCGTTGCCGCGCTGGTAGCGACCCCAGCATTTGCCGAAATGAAGATCGCCGTCATGAACTATCAGATGGCGCTGCTTGAGTCGGATGCGGCCAAACGTTACGCGGTCGACGCGGAGAAGAAGTTCGGCCCCCAACTGAGCAAGCTGAAAACACTTGAAAGCGACGCCAAGCGTATTCAGGATCGCCTGGTCAAGGACGGCGACAAGATGCAGCAGGCCGAGCGTGAACGTCTGGAACTCGAATTCAAGCAAAAGGCCCGTGACTTCCAGTTCCAGTCCAAGGAGTTGAACGAGGCAAAGGCTGTGGCGGATCGGGACATGCTCAAGCAGCTCAAGCCGAAGCTTGATCAGGCTGTCGAAGAAGTCATCAAGAAGGGCAACTACGACCTGGTGTTCGAGCGTGGTGCCGTGGTGGATGTCAAACCGCAGTTCGATATCACCCGCCAGGTCATCGAGCGCATGAATCAGCTGCGCTGATATGGCAGGCGCAGTCTATACACTCGGCCAGCTGGCCGAGGAACTGGGTGGCACCCTGCGCGGCGATGCTGACCAGACTATTAGCGGGCTCGCTACCCTGCAGGAGGCGGGCCCGGCGCATTTGAGCTTCCTTGCCAATGCTCAGTATCGCAAGTACCTGTCGACCACCCAGGCCGCCGCGGTGTTGTTGGCTCCCGCTGATGCTGAAGGCTACGAAGGCGCGGCAATTGTCGTTAGCGACCCCTATCTGGCTTATGCGCGCGCGTCGCACCTGTTCGAGACTCGACCGGTAGCGAATAGCGGCATTCACCCGACGGCGGTGGTCGCTGCTGATGCTTATGTAGATTCGTCGGCCAGCATTGGTCCCTATGTGGTGATCGAGTCCGGCGCAACCATCGAGGCGGATGTGGTGATCGGTGCGCAGTCATTCGTCGGCGCCCGTAGCCGAATCGGCGCCGGCGGGCGACTCGCACCGCGAGTCACGCTTTATCACGACGTGCAGATCGGTAAGCGCGTGGTGATCCAGTCCGGTGCCGTGATCGGTGGTGAGGGGTTCGGCTTCGCCAAGGAAAAAGGTGCCTGGCAGAAGATCGCTCAAATCGGCGGTGTGCGTATCGGGGATGATGTGGAGATTGGCTCGAATACCACCATCGACCGCGGCGCCCTTTCCGATACGCTGATTGGCAACGGCGTGAAGCTAGATAATCAGATCATGATCGCGCACAACGTGCAGATTGGTGACAACACGGCGATGGCTGGCTGTGCCGGCATCTCCGGTAGCACCAAGATCGGACGCAATTGCATGATCGCCGGTGGCGTCGGCATGGTTGGGCACATCGAAGTGTGCGACAACGTGTTCGTGACGGGTATGACGATGGTCACGCGCTCGATCACGGAACCCGGAAGCTACTCCTCGGGCACGGCGATGCAGAATGCTGCCGATTGGAGAAAGAGTGCGGCGCGTATTCGTCAGTTGGATGACATGGCTCGTCGGCTGCAACAGCTGGAGAAAAGCCTGGCTACCGTGACTCAGGGTCAGAATCCGGCTTCTGATGCCTGAGCTTACCGTCTGATCCGTTTTTTTCGGGGTTAATGCCTGTCAGTGCTCGCGCGGGCTTTCAGCGCAGGCGGCCCTATACTTTTTTACAGGCTCTTTCCTGACATGATGGATATCAACGAGATTCGCGAATATTTGCCTCACCGCTACCCGTTCCTGCTGGTGGACCGTGTGACGGAGATGGACGTCGAGGCCAAGCGCGTTCGTGCCTACAAGAACGTGACCATCAACGAACCGTTCTTCAATGGGCATTTTCCACAGCATCCGATCATGCCAGGCGTGCTGATCATCGAAGCCATGGCGCAGGCGGCCGGTCTGCTTGGTTTCAAGATGATGGGCGTCAAGCCAGCCGATGGCACGCTTTACTATTTCGTCGGCTCTGACAAGCTGCGCTTCCGTCAGCCGGTGGTTCCGGGCGATCAGTTGGTGCTGGAAGCTTCCTTCATCAGCGCCAAACGCGGCATCTGGAAGTTCGATTGTCGTGCGAGCGTCGAGGGCAAGCCGGTCTGCTCGGCAGAAATCATCTGCGCGGAACAGAAGATATGAGTTTGATCGACCCTCGCGCCATCATCGACCCTGCGGCTCGCTTGGCGGATGACGTCCAGGTCGGCCCATGGTCGATCATTGGTCCGGACGTCGAAATTGGCGAGGGTACGGTGATCGCGTCGCATGTGGTCATCAAAGGGCCGACCCGTATCGGTCGGCACAATCGCATCTATCAGTTCTCCTCGGTTGGCGAAGATACGCCGGATCTGAAGTACAAGGGTGAGCCGACGCGCCTGGTGATCGGCGATCACAACGTGATTCGCGAGGGTGTCACCATCCATCGCGGCACCGTGCAGGATCGCTCCGAAACCACCCTCGGTGATCACAACCTGATCATGGCTTATGCTCACATCGGCCACGACAGCGTGATCGCCAATCATTGCATTCTGGTCAACAACACCGCGCTGGCCGGTCACGTCCATGTGGGCGACTGGGCCATTCTCTCCGGTTACACCCTGGTGCATCAGTTCTGCCATATCGGCGCCCATAGTTTTTCCGGCATGGGCACGGCGATCGGCAAGGATGTACCGGCATTTGTCACCGTGTTCGGCAATCCGGCGGAGGCGCGCAGCATGAACTTCGAGGGCATGCGTCGTCGTGGCTTCAGCGCCGAAGCCGTTCACGCCCTGCGCAACGCTTACAAGGTCGTCTACCGCAAGGGGTTGACCGTGGAGGCCGCACTCACCGAGCTGGCCGAAAGTGCAGCGGCATTCCCCGAGGTTGCGATCTTCCGCGACTCGATCCAGGCTTCAACTCGTGGCATCATCCGCTGAGATGAACCGGCCGCTCAGGGTTGCCTTGGTAGCCGGGGAGTCCTCCGGTGACATCCTTGGTGCGGGCCTGATGCAGGCGCTGAAGGCTCAGCACGCGAATGTCGAATTCATCGGGGTCGGCGGCTCGCGCATGCAGGCCGAAGGGTTGCAGTCGTACTTTCCGCTCGAGCGTCTGGCAGTGATGGGCCTGGTCGAAGTGCTCGGTCGTTTGCCGGAGCTGCTGGCCCGCCGCAAACGCCTGGTGGACACGCTGATCCAGCAGCGGCCGGATGTATTCATCGGCATCGACGCACCGGACTTCAATCTCGGGCTTGAGCTCAAGCTGCGCCGCGCCGGAATCAAGACCGTGCACTACGTCAGTCCGTCGGTCTGGGCCTGGCGTCAGAAGCGGGTACTGAAGATCCGTGACGCCTGCGATCTGATGCTCACGCTGTTTCCGTTCGAGGCCAGGTTCTACGACGAGCACCAGGTACCTGTTCGCTTCGTCGGTCATCCCCTGGCTGATGCCATTCCGCTTTGCGCCGATCGTGCCGCGGCGCGGCAAGCGCTCGGATTGCCAGCGGATGGTCTGGTCGTCGCGCTGATGCCCGGTAGCAGGGGCGGCGAGGTCGCTCGACTGGGGGATCTGTTCCTTTCCGCTGCCGAGCGGTTGCGCGCCATGCGTCCCGGGATTCGTTTTGTCATGCCTTGCGCCAGCCCCGAGCGGCGGCTGCAGCTTGAGCAGATGCTGGTTACTCGTGATTTGCCGCTGACCCTGCTCGATGGCCGGTCCCATGAGGCATTGGCCGCCTGCAACGCCGTGTTGATTGCTTCCGGTACGGCAACGCTTGAGGCGCTCTTGTTCAAACGTCCTATGGTGGTGGCCTACAGCGTAGCGCCAATGACTTACCGCATCCTCCGGCGGCTGGTGAAGAGCCCCTATGTTGCGCTTCCCAACCTGCTGGCCCAGCGTCTGCTGGTTCCCGAGTTGCTGCAGGACGCCGCTACCCCCGAAGCGCTTGCGCAGTCTCTGTCGCCACTGCTGGACGATGGTGACGTGCAAACCGAAGGCTTCGACAGTATTCATCGTACCCTGCGTTGCGATGCGTCGAGTCAGGCCGCCGATGCCGTGTTGCGCCTGGTTGGAGTTCGTTGATGCAGTTCGGACTCGATTTCAATCTGGTAGAAGAGCTGGTTGCCGGCGTCGACGAGGTCGGACGCGGGCCGCTGTGTGGTCCTGTAGTGACCGCCGCAGTGATCCTCGATCCGGCGCGTCCGATCGAAGGCCTCAACGACTCGAAAAAGCTGAGCGAAGCCCGTCGTGAAGTGTTGTTCGACGAGATCTGCGAAAAGGCGGTGGCGTGGTGCATTGCCCGAGCCGAGGTCGAAGAGATCGATCAGCTGAATATCCTTCACGCCACGATGCTCGCCATGCAGCGTGCGGTTGATGGACTGAGTGTCACGCCGCGGCTGGCACTCATCGATGGCAATCGCTGCCCTCAGCTGAACGTGCCCAGCGCACCGGTGATCCAGGGCGACGGTCAGGTGCCGGCTATCGCTGCGGCATCCATCCTGGCCAAGGTCAGTCGTGACCGCGAAATGCAGGCCCTGGATCTCTGCTATCCGGGTTATGGGCTGGCCGGGCACAAGGGTTATCCGACTCCGAGCCATCTGGAGGCGCTTCGTCGGCTAGGACCAACGCCCATTCATCGGCGCTCTTTCGCCCCCGTGCGTACGCTGCTTGAGCAGGCAGTTGTCGAGACCGACATCCCGGCCAGCGTGCTGCTGGTCTAGCTGGTAACGGTACGCGGGCCAGCCAGGTGCTTTATGAGGCCTGGGCCGCCGAACACCCTTTTGCCGTGTCGGCTACCGCTAGCGCGGTCGCCAGCCCGTCCGTGCTTTCCGGTACAATCCCGCGCTTGTCGTTCTGCCAGCTCAAGGTCTGTTCATGCCTGTTTCCTTCGTCCATCTACGTCTGCATACCGAGTACTCGCTGGTCGATGGGCTGGTTCGGGTCAAGCCGCTGATCAAGGCGGTCGCGGCAGGTGGCATGCCGGCAGTGGCGGTGACCGACATGAGCAATATGTGCTCGCTGGTCAAGTTCTATAAAGCCGCGCAGGGCGCCGGCATAAAGCCGATTTGCGGTGCCGATATCTGGATGGCTGGTTGTGACGAGGACGGTCCTCTCAGCCGCTTGACCTTGCTGGCGATGAATCCCAAGGGGTATCGCAATCTCACCGAGTTGATCTCTCGCGGCTGGACCGAAGGCCAGCGCAACGATCTGGTGATCATCGAGCGCGACTGGGTCAAGCAGGCCGCCGAAGGTGTGATCGCCTTGTCTGGCGCCAGGGAGGGAGAGGTCGGCCAGGCGCTGCTCAATGGCGACGAACCACTGGCCGAATCGCGTCTGGCTGAATGGCGCGATGTGTTTGCCGATCGCTTCTACCTGGAAGTTCAGCGCACCAGCCGGGTCAATGACGAAGAGTATCTGCACGCTGCAGTCGCGCTCGCCGAGCGCAGCGGTACGCCGCTGGTCGCGACGAACGACGTGCGTTTCCTCAAGCAGGAAGACTTCGAGGCCCACGAGACCCGCGTATGCATCGGTGAAGGCCGAACTCTGGACGATCCGCGGCGGCCGCGTACCTACTCTGATCAGCAGTATCTGAAGACTCCGGCAGAGATGGCCGAGCTGTTCAGCGACCTCCCCGAGGCGCTGGAAAACACCGTCGAGATCGCCAAGCGCTGCAACATCGAAGTGCAGTTGGGCACCTACTTCCTGCCTAACTTCCCCGTGCCCGAGGGCATGACCATCGACGACTACCTGCGTCAGGTGTCGTTCGAAGGGCTGGAAGAACGCCTTGAAGTGCTGCTACCCAAGGACACTCCTGACTACGAGGCGAAGAAGCAGGTCTACATCGATCGCCTTGAGTTCGAGCTGGGCACCATCATCCAGATGGGCTTCCCCGGTTACTTCCTGATCGTTATGGACTTCATCAAGTGGGCGAAGAACAACGGCGTACCGGTCGGCCCAGGTCGTGGCTCGGGTGCCGGCTCACTGGTCGCCTACGTGCTGAAGATCACCGACCTCGATCCGCTGGCCTATGACCTGCTGTTCGAACGCTTCCTCAACCCCGAACGTATTTCCATGCCCGACTTCGACGTCGACTTCTGCATGGATGGTCGCGACCGGGTCATCGATTACGTGGCCGAGGCATATGGCCGTAATGCGGTCAGCCAGATCATCACCTTCGGCACCATGGCGGCCAAGGCCGTGGTGCGCGACGTGGCGCGGGTGCAGGGCAAGTCCTACGGCCTGGCTGATCGGTTGTCGAAGATGATTCCCTTCGAAGTCGGCATGACGCTGGAAAAGGCCTACGAAATGGAGGAGCCGCTGCGCGACTTCCTCGCCGTTGACGAGGACGCCCGGGAAATCTGGGAGATGGCGCTCAAGCTCGAAGGTATTACTCGCGGTACCGGTAAGCACGCCGGTGGTGTGGTGATCGCGCCAACCAAGCTCACCGACTTCGCGCCGATCGCTTGCGACGAGGAGGGTGGCGGCCTGGTGACCCAGTTCGACAAGGACGACGTCGAGCAGGCCGGTCTGGTGAAGTTCGACTTCCTCGGCCTGCGGACGCTGACCATCATCAAGTGGGCGCTGGAAACCATCAACCGCGAACAGGCCAAGAGGGGCCTGGAGCCGATCAACATCGACTTCATCCCGCTGGATGACAAGCCAACCTACCAGTTGCTGCAGAAGGCCGAGACCACCGCGGTTTTCCAGCTCGAATCCCGCGGTATGAAGGAGTTGATCAAAAAGCTCAAGCCCGACTGCCTGGAAGACCTGATCGCACTGGTGGCGCTGTTCCGTCCCGGTCCGTTGCAATCGGGCATGGTGGACGACTTCATCAACCGCAAGCACGGGCGTGCCGAAGTCTCCTATCCACACCCGGACTACCAGTACGCCGGGCTGGAGCCAGTGCTCAAGCCCACCTACGGCATCATCCTGTACCAGGAACAGGTGATGCAGATCGCACAGGTCATGGCCGGCTATACGCTGGGTGGTGCGGACATGCTGCGCCGCGCCATGGGCAAGAAGAAGCCCGAGGAGATGGCCAAGCAGCGCGGTGGTTTCATCGAAGGCTGTTCCAACAATGGCATCGACAAAGAACTCTCAGGCAACATCTTCGACCTGGTAGAGAAGTTCGCCGGTTACGGTTTCAACAAGTCGCACTCGGCGGCCTACGGTCTGGTTTCCTACCAGACGGCCTGGCTCAAGGCGCACTACCCGTCGCCGTTCATGGCTGCCGTGCTCTCGGCGGATATGCACAATACCGACAAGGTGGTGATCCTCATCGAGGAATGCCGCAGCATGAAGCTGCGCATCGACCCGCCCGATGTGAACATTTCCGAGTTCAAGTTCACCGTCAACGATGACGGCCGTATCGTCTATGGCCTAGGTGCAGTCAAGGGCGTGGGCGAGGGGCCGGTCGAGGCCATCGCTGAATGTCGTGCCGAAGGTGGGTCATTCAAGGACCTGTTCGACTTCTGCGCGCGGATCGACCTGAAACGGATCAACAAGCGTACCCTTGAGGCGCTGATTCGCTCCGGTGCGCTGGATCGTCTGGGTCCGTATTTCTTCGAAGAGGTCAAGGCCTATCAGGCCAACATCGACCGCAATCGGGCGGTTTTGCTGGCGGCGATGGAAGAAGCGGTGCAGGCCGCGGAGCAGACGGCGCGCAGCGCTGAGAGCGGCCACATGGACCTGTTTGGCGGCTTGTTCGCCGAGCCCGAAGCTGACGTCTACGCCAACCACCGCAAGGCGCGCGAGCTGTCTCTGAAGGAGCGTCTGAAAGGTGAAAAGGACACCCTAGGCCTCTATCTCACTGGTCACCCGATCGATGAATACGAGGGCGAGGTGCGCCGCTTCGCACGCCAGCGCATCGTCGATCTACGTCCGGCGCGTGGCGAGCAGACCATTGCCGGCCTGATCGTCAATCTGCGGGTAATGAAGAACAAGAAGGGCGACAAGATGGGTTTCATCACCCTGGATGACCGCTCGGGGCGCATCGAGGCGTCACTGTTCGCCGAGGCTTTCAATACTGCTCAGGCGTTGTTGCAAACCGATGCGCTGGTCGTGGTGGAGGGCGAGGTAAGCAACGATGACTTTTCCGGTGGCCTGCGGCTGCGCGCCAAGCGGGTGATGAGCCTGGAAGAGGCGCGCACCGGGCTCGCCGAAAGTCTACGGGTCAAGGTCGCTGGTGAAGCGCTCAAGGGTGAGCGCATGCGTTGGCTGGCTGAGGTCTGTGGCCGTCATCGCGGGGCCTGCCCGATTACGCTGGAGTACACCGGTCGTGACGCGCGTGCCCTGCTGCAGTTCGGTGAAGCCTGGCGGATCGACCCGGCCGACAACTTGATTCAGGCATTGCGTGACCAGTTCGGACGCGACAACGTCTTCCTGCAATACCGATAGAGGGCCGAGGCCCGGAAGGTCGCCGATGGCGCTTTCCGGGTCCGACCCGAACGGCCCGGTGATGACCGGGTCATGGTTCAGAACAATTTTTGTTCGACCTGAATGCGCCTGTCCCGTAAGGTAAGGCGCAAAAAACGGAACAGCCTCCCGGCCGCCTGGCCGTCGACGCATGACGGATGCCTATGAACCCGAATTTCCTGGATTTCGAACAGCCGATCGCCGAGCTGCAAGCCAAGATCGAAGAATTGCGCCTGGTTGGTAACGACAACTCGCTGAACATCGGCGATGAGATTGCCCGCCTGCAGGACAAGAGCGAATCGCTCACCGAAAGCATCTTCGGCAATCTGACCAGCTGGCAGATCGCCCGCCTGGCTCGCCACCCGCAGCGCCCCTACACCCTCGACTACATCAATCACCTGTTCAGCGAGTTCGAAGAGCTGCACGGTGATCGCCACTTCTCCGATGACGCCGCTATCGTGGGCGGTACTGCGCGTCTGGACGGACAGCCGGTGATGATCATCGGTCATCAGAAGGGCCGTGAGGTGCGCGAGAAGGTACGCCGTAACTTCGGCATGCCGCGCCCCGAGGGTTACCGAAAGGCGTGCCGTCTGATGGAGATGGCCGAGCGCTTCAAGATGCCGATCCTGACCTTCATCGACACCCCGGGCGCCTATCCGGGTATCGATGCCGAAGAGCGCAACCAGAGCGAGGCCATTGCCTGGAACCTGCGCGTCATGGCACGTCTGAAGACGCCGATCATCGCCACCGTGATCGGTGAGGGCGGTTCTGGCGGAGCCCTGGCTATTGGCGTCTGCGACCAGCTGAACATGCTGCAGTATTCCACCTACGCGGTGATTTCGCCGGAAGGCTGCGCCTCGATTCTCTGGCGCACCGCCGAGAAGGCACCTGAAGCGGCCGAGGCCATGGGTGTGACGGCTGAGCGTCTCAAGGACCTGGGCATCGTCGACAAGGTGATCCCGGAGCCTCTGGGCGGCGCCCACCGCAATCCTGCCGTCATGGCTGCGGCCATGCGTGAGCAGCTGAGCAGCCAGCTGCATATGCTCAAGTCGCTGGATACCGATGCGCTGCTCGCGCGCCGCTATGAGCGCCTGATGAGCTACGGTATCGCCTGATCCGTCACGCCTGATTCGCGTCTCGATTTTCGCCGTTCGGAATCGAGGCGCGTCAGCCAGTGGGTTGATCGCCCCCAACGTCCTATCGCTGCTTCTGCCGCCGGGCTTTATGCTTGCCGTCAACGCCGGTCATCGAAGCGCTCGTATGTCCCTCGACTCCCTCCTGCTTTCAGCTCTCGCACCTTGGCGTGGTTCACCGACGTGGTGGGTCGCGTTGTCTGGTGGTCTTGATTCGACCGTCCTGTTGCATTTGCTGGTACGGCTCGCTGGACAGCATGAGCTGCCTGCGATTCGCGCGATCCATGTGCATCATGGTCTGCAAGCCGCTGGTGACGGCTGGCTGGCGCATTGCCAGGCGATCTGCGACGGCTTAGACGTTCCTTTGCAGATGGTCCGCGTGAAGGTCGTGCCTGGCGCAAGCCTGGAGCGTGCGGCGCGCGAGGCTCGCTATGAAGCGTTCTCCGAATGCCTGGGGGTGGGCGAGTTGCTCCTGACAGGTCAACACCGTGACGATCAGGCCGAAACTGTGCTGTTTCGTCTGCTCCGAGGGGCTGGCGTGCGCGGTCTGGCAGCGATGCCGGTGGAGCGGTCGCTAGGTCTGGGCAGACTGGTGAGACCGCTTCTCGGCGTATCGCGCATCGAACTCGAGGCGTACGCCCGGCGCAACGCATTACGCTGGGTCGAGGATCCGAGCAATCAGGATCACAGCTATTCGCGCAATTTTCTGCGCTGCGAGGTCATGCCGCTTTTAAAGCGGCGCTGGCCGCAGGCGGCTTCGAGTATGGCTCGAGCAGCGGCTCATATGACTGAAGCGCAGCAACTGCTGGACGAGCTGGCGCAACAGGATCTGCTCATTGCGAACACGACCAGCGCTTTTGAGTGGCTGCGCCTGCCCAGCCTTGCGCTATCGCCGTTGCGAGCATTGACGCCGGTGCGTCAGCGCAACGCGCTACGTCATTGGCTGGCGAGCTTCACGCTGGCGCCGGATGAGGATCACTGGGCCGGCTGGGCGTCGCTGCTGAATGCCCGGCCGGATGCCACGCCGCGATGGTGCTTGGCAGGGGGTGAGCTGCAGCGCACTGGCGAGCGGGTCTGGTGGCTGCCCAATAGCTGGCTTGAGCCGGTTGTCGAGCCGATCGATTGGTCGGATCCGTCTACAGCCCTGGAGCTCCCAGGCAATGGCATGCTTCGAGGGGAGGGTGAGCCACCTGCCGGTAAACTCCAGGTCCGCTATCGGCTCGGTGGCGAGGCGCTTCTCGTGCCTGGCCGCGGCCGGCGCGACCTGAAACGTCTGCTTAACGAGGCTGGCGTTCCCCATTTTGCGCGCAGTCGTCTGCCATTGCTTTACTGCAATGATGAACTGGTCGGCGTGGCCAATCTGCCACTCCTGGCGAACGGGCGGTTCGCCCTGTATTGGTGCGTGCCGGACTTCTAAGTGGTTTGAGCTGATAAGGCCTTTCCGGTAGACTACGCTCCCGTCTCAATACAGCTTCTGCGGTTTCTTCGAATCCGTGGCAGTTGCGCTATTGCCGCTCGCGAGCAATGGCATCTTCGCTTTCCCCCGGCGGCGCCGGCCGCTTAACGCAGACTTCTAGGGTTTTTCATGACGCGCTACATCTTCGTCACGGGTGGTGTTGTTTCTTCATTGGGGAAAGGCATCGCCTCGGCTTCATTGGCGGCCATCCTGGAGGCGCGGGGCCTGAAGGTCACGATGCTCAAGCTTGACCCTTACATCAACGTCGATCCGGGCACCATGAGCCCGTTCCAGCACGGCGAGGTGTTCGTCACCCACGACGGCGCCGAAACCGATCTCGATCTGGGGCACTACGAGCGGTTCATCCGCACCCGTATGACCCAGAACAACAACTTCACCACCGGTCGCGTATACGAAGACGTGCTGCGCCGCGAGCGCCGGGGTGATTACCTGGGTGCGACCATTCAGGTCATTCCGCACATCACCGACGAGATCAAGCGTCGCATCATCAAGGGCGCCGGCGATGCCGACGTTGCCCTGGTTGAAGTCGGCGGCACCGTCGGGGACATCGAGTCGCAGCCGTTCCTCGAGGCGATCCGCCAGTTGCGCGTCGAAGTGGGCGCCAAGCGCGCCATGCTGATGCACCTGACGCTGGTGCCGTACATCGCCACCGCCGGCGAGACCAAGACCAAACCGACCCAGCATTCGGTGAAGGAGCTGCGCTCCATCGGCCTGCAGCCTGACGTACTGGTCTGCCGCTCCGATCGTGCCATCGACGTCTCCTCGCGGCGCAAGATTGCGCTGTTCACCAACGTCGAAGAGCGCGCGGTGATCAGCCTTCCGGACGCCGATACCATCTACAAGATTCCAGGCATCCTGCATGCCCAGGGCCTCGATGACTACGTGGTCGAGCGCTTTGGCCTGGAGTGTCGTGGTGCCGATCTCTCCGAATGGGATCGTGTCGTCGATGCCAAGCTGCACCCGGAGAAGGAAGTCACCATCGCCATGGTCGGTAAGTACATGGAACTTCTGGACGCGTACAAATCTCTGATCGAGGCGATGAGCCACGCTGGCATCCAGAGCCGTACCAAAGTGAACCTGCGTTATATCGACTCCGAAGACATCGAGAATCAGGGCACCAGCCTGCTGGAAGGTGTCGACGCCATTCTCGTGCCGGGCGGTTTCGGTCTGCGCGGCGTCGAGGGCAAGATCGCTACGGTACGTTATGCCCGTGAGAACAAGATCCCATATCTGGGCATCTGCCTGGGTATGCAGGTCGCGGTCATCGAGTTCGCTCGTGACGTGCTGGGCTGGTCCGATGCCAACTCCACCGAGTTCGACAAGGACAGTGGTCACCCGGTGGTTGGTCTGATCACCGAATGGGAAGACGCCAGTGGCGCGGTTGAAACCCGCAGCGATAACTCTGATCTGGGTGGCACCATGCGCCTTGGCGCGCAGGAGTGCGGCCTCGAAGCCGGCTCCAACGTATTCGAGTGCTACGGCCAGGAGCGCATCGTCGAGCGCCATCGCCATCGTTACGAAGTGAACAACAACCTGCTGCCGCAATTGCAGGCAGCGGGCCTGAAGATTACCGGGCGTTCCGGCGACGGCGCGCTGGTGGAAGTGGTCGAGGCTCCGGATCATCCCTGGTTCGTTGCTTGCCAGTTCCACCCTGAATTCACCTCCACGCCGCGTGACGGCCATCCGCTGTTCAGCGGTTTTGTCAACGCAGCGTTGGAATACAAGGCGAAGAAGGCATGAGCCAGAAGACCATTCGCGTAGGCAACATCGAGATCGCCAACGACAAGCCGTTCGTGCTGTTCGGCGGCATCAACGTCCTGGAATCCCGCGACCTGGCCATGCAGGCCTGTGAAGAGTACGTGCGGGTGACCGAGAAGCTCGGCATTCCCTACGTCTTCAAGGCGAGCTTCGACAAGGCCAACCGTTCCTCGATCACCTCGTTCCGCGGCCCCGGTCTGGAAGAGGGGATGAAGATCTTCGAGGAAGTGAAGAAGACCTTCGGCGTGCCGGTCATCACCGACGTACACGAGCCCTGGCAGGCGCAGCCGGTGGCCGATGTCTGCGACATCATCCAGCTGCCGGCCTTCCTCTCGCGGCAGACCGACCTGGTGGTTGCGATGGCTAAGACCGGTGCGGTGATCAACATCAAGAAAGCGCAGTTCCTCGCGCCGCAGGAGATGAAGCACATCCTGCGCAAATGCGAGGAAGCCGGCAACGATCAGCTGATCCTCTGCGAGCGCGGCTCCTCCTTCGGCTACAACAATCTGGTCGTCGACATGCTCGGCTTCGGCATCATGAAGCAGTTCGAATACCCGGTGTTCTTCGATGTCACCCACGCCCTGCAGATGCCAGGCGGTCGCGCCGATTCGGCGGGTGGTCGTCGTGCCCAGGTGACCGATCTGGCGAAGGCCGGCCTGTCCCAGGGCCTGGCCGGGCTGTTCCTCGAAGCGCACCCCGATCCGGACAACGCCAAGTGCGACGGCCCGTGCGCGCTGCGCCTGAACAAGCTCGAGCCTTTCCTTACCCAGCTCAAGCAGCTGGATGATCTCGTCAAGAATTTCCCGCCAATCGAAACTGCTTGAAGCCTTGCAGCTATCTACGGAGTGTTAACAACAATGGCAAAGATCGTCGACATCAAGGGGCGTGAAGTTCTCGATTCCCGTGGCAACCCCACAGTGGAAGCCGACGTGATCCTGGACAACGGCATCATCGGCAGCGCCTGCGCGCCGTCTGGTGCATCCACCGGTTCCCGCGAGGCTTTGGAACTGCGTGATGGCGACAAGAGTCGTTACCTGGGCAAGGGCGTACTGACCGCCGTAGCCAACGTAAATGGCCCGATCCGTGACCTGCTGTTGGGCAAGGACCCGCTCGATCAGAAAGCGCTGGACCAGGCGATGATCGAGCTCGACGGTACCGAGAACAAAGGCAAGCTGGGGGCCAACGCCATCCTTGCCGTGTCGCTGGCTGCCGCCAAGGCTGCTGCTCAGGCCAAGGGCGTGCCGCTGTACGCGCACATTGCCGATCTGAACGGCACCCCGGGCGTCTACTCCATGCCGGTACCGATGATGAACATCATCAACGGCGGCGAGCATGCCGACAACAACGTCGACATCCAGGAATTCATGGTCCAGCCGGTCGGCGCCAAGACCTTCGCCGACGCGCTGCGCATGGGCGCCGAGATCTTCCACCACCTGAAGGCTGTGCTGAAGGCCCGTGGCCTGAGCACCTCCGTGGGTGACGAGGGTGGCTTCGCGCCGAACCTGGCGTCCAACGAAGACGCCCTGGCCGCAATCGCCGAAGCCGTCGCCAACGCCGGCTACACGCTGGGTGACGACGTCACACTGGCTCTGGACTGCGCTTCCTCCGAGTTCTTCAAGGACGGCAAGTACGACTTGGCCGGCGAAGGCAAGGTGTTCGACGCCGCCGGATTTGCCGACTACCTGGCCGGTCTGAGCCAGCGCTATCCGATCATCTCCATCGAAGACGGTATGGACGAGTCCGACTGGGCTGGCTGGAAGGTGCTGACCGACAAGATCGGCGACAAGGTGCAACTGGTCGGTGACGACCTGTTCGTGACCAACACCAAGATCCTCAAGCGCGGCATCGACGAGAAGATCGGTAACTCGATCCTGATCAAGTTCAACCAGATCGGCTCGCTGACCGAAACGCTGGAAGCCATCCAGATGGCCAAGGCCGCCGGCTATACCGCTGTGATCTCGCACCGCTCCGGTGAGACCGAGGACAGCACCATCGCCGACCTGGCCGTGGGTACTGCCGCTGGTCAGATCAAGACCGGTTCGCTGTGCCGTTCGGACCGCGTGTCCAAGTACAACCAGCTGCTGCGTATCGAAGAGCAGCTGGCCGGCAAGGCACCGTACAAGGGTCGCGCCGAATTCCGCGGCTGATCCGCGGCACTTAAAAAAGGGCGGCGCAAGTCGCCCTTTTTTGTTTCAATCGCTCCGTGCCCGCGTGCAAACTCTTCGTGCCTCCAGAGCCGTCGCTGTTTGCCAATACCCGAATTTCAGCTGAAGTCGTTTCATGCCTTCTATGCGTCGCCCCTACTGGTTGTTCGTCGTACTGATACTGCTGCTGGGTGGTCTGCAGTACCGTCTCTGGGTGGGCGAGGGCAGCCTGGCTCAGGTCAATGGCCTGAACAAGCAGATCGCCGAACAGCAGGGTGAGAACGAGCGGCTCCTTGAGCGCAATCGAATCCTCGAGGCGGAGGTTCTGGAGCTCAAGCAGGGCATGGAGACCGTCGAAGAGCGGGCCCGCCAGGAGCTCGGCATGGTCAAAGAGGGCGAAACCCTCTATCAGCTGATCGAATGAGCCCGCGCGATCAGCCTGCCTTCTGGGTCGTCATCCCGGCTGCCGGCGTCGGCAGTCGTATGCGCGCTGACCGTCCCAAGCAGTATCTGTTGCTGGGTGAGCGCAGCATCATCGAACACACCCTCGATTGTTTTCTGGACCACCCGGCACTTGCTGGTTTGGTGGTTTGCATTGCGCCTGACGATCCCTACTGGCCAGCGCTGCCCTGCGCTCGCGATACTCGCGTGCAGCTTGCACCGGGCGGTCGTGAGCGTTGTGATTCGGTACTCAGTGGGCTGCAGCGCCTCGATGAGCTGGGCGCGAATGAGCATGACTGGGTGCTGGTACACGACGCGGCCCGTCCCAATCTTGCGCGTGAGGATCTGGACAGGTTGCTGGCCGAGTTGGCCGATGATCCGGTCGGTGGTCTGCTGGCTGTTCCGGCGCGGGACACCCTCAAGCGCGTAGGTCCGGATGGGCGTGTGGTGGAGACGGTGGACCGCAGCGTCATCTGGCAGGCTTTCACTCCGCAGATGTTCCGCCTGGGCATGTTGTGCGACGCGCTCGAAGCTGCACTCGCCTCCCGTATGCAGGTTACCGACGAGGCGTCGGCACTGGAGTGGGCAGGTCACTCGCCTAGGGTGGTAGAAGGGCGGGCGGACAACCTGAAGGTCACCCGGCCCGAAGATCTGGAGTGGCTGGCGCAGCGCTGGAAGACAGACCGCGAGTCTTGAGAACGGGCAGGGATTGCCTGCCCGCCATTTTCATCAGAAACGATAGATCGCCGCAGCGCCGGTGCCGGTCGGCATCCGTTCGGTCGGTACCACAACCACGTCTCCACCTTGCTCGAGTGTCCAGATGGTCAGCTCGTCCAGCAGGTCGGGTGTGTTGACGTCATCTTCGCTGGTCGGCGTTGCCGTTCCGTCAGTTTTGTCGACATGGCCGGGAATCTGCCGCTCGGCCTCCACCAGCAAGGTGGCGACCCGGCCTTGGCGGGTGGCCTGACCGATATCCTCGAGGTGGTCGGATGCCAGCCCCTGGCCATGGGATGCGCCGAACTGGTTGAGCAAGCCTTCCAGGCGCTTGAGATAGCGCGGCTGCATCACCATCCAGCTTTTCTCACGTAGCTCATTGACGCTCAATGCGTTCTGGCCGGTCTCGATGCCCTCCGGCAGCAGGCAGTCATTGTGGCTGAGGCGTCGGAAGTGCGACTGCTGCTCGGGCAGAGCGGCGAGGATCAGCGGCAGGCCGGATGGGCGCGAGTGATGTTCGGTGATGGCGCGATCGACTTCGCGAAAGTAGCGATCACGGTCCCGGTCGATCTCCGCCTGCTTGCCGCTGCCGCCGGCCTCCACCTGCATCGGGTCGCCGCGTTCGCTGGAGCGGCCATAGCCCTGGGGAAACCCACTTTGACCCTTCTCGGTGAGGTCGCTGCCCAGGGCGTCGGCGAGTGTCCGGGGCACACCGTCGTGCAGCTTCACCTCGTCGAGGGCATCACGGTTGCCCTCGAACAAGCGTACCGAGTCGCGCGAGAGGCAGAGGATCTGAAAGCGGTCGGCTGACTGTGCAATGCGTACCAGCGGTTTGAGGTGCATGCGCGCGTTGGCCACGGCCATTTCCGGCACGCTGCGTTGCAGTCGATAGACCCGGAAGTAGTCCTTGGCGGCAAAAGCGGCCAGGCCGTCGAGGCTGTGGTTCCAGAAGTCACTGTTATCGATAAGGGCGTAGAACGGCTCGAGTAGGGTGTGTGCCTTGTCGCCATGGCCTTGCTGCTTGAGTGATTCTTCCAGCTGCTTGACCAGGTGCTTGAAGCGGATCGGGTCCTGCTGACGCTCGGGAAAGCTGCGATGAGTGGGCTGGTACACGGACAGGCAGGGCCCGTCTCGTTTTGACAGCAGTTTGGTCAGGGTTTCGCGGTCGAGCAGTCGGTTCATGCGTGGCCTCCAGTAGCGGTGGTTCGGTCCCTCGCAGAAGTGTCG
Organism: Stutzerimonas kunmingensis; assembly: GCF_900114065.1. Taxonomy (GTDB): domain Bacteria; phylum Pseudomonadota; class Gammaproteobacteria; order Pseudomonadales; family Pseudomonadaceae; genus Stutzerimonas; species Stutzerimonas kunmingensis. The sequence continues at coordinate 151,773 of NZ_FORS01000001.1, read as the reverse complement.
ATGGCGCGCTCATTGGCCATCGAGGGCCAGTCAGTGGCGGTTGAGCTTGTCCAGAACGTGGCTCAGCGCGTGGTTCAGCTTCTCTGCGGCGCCGTTGATTGCCAGGTCCAGCGTTTCGGCCTTGTGGGTGGCCGAGATGGGGTCGTGACCCTTGACTCTTGCCTCCATCTGGCAGCGCTTGTCATGGGGGCCGCTCTTGCTGCTGTTTTCGTCGTTGAGATGGACCTCGACTCGGGTCAGATGATCATCGAAGCGCTCCAGTTCGGTCTCGACCGTGGCCTTCACTCGCTCTTCCAGATCGGCGGTGACGCTGATGCTGTGGTTACTGTTCACCAGAACCTGCATGGTTTCCTCCTGATTGCAGCGCTGCGCTCGTCCAGCGCGGGCGGCTCGAAGAGCAGCAGCTACACAGGGTACGACGTGGGGGATTAAGGCGGGTTCCGCGTCATTAGAGGCGTCTGACGCGCGGTTCTGTACCCGTTCAGCTCGCCAGTCCCGGCGTACTCCGAACGTCTGGCAAGGCCGGTTTTGAGCGCCTCGACCAAGAGGCGAACTTTCGGTAGCGGATAACGCCTTTGCGGGTAAACCGCCCAGACGGCGGTATCTGGCGGTTGATTGCTTTCCAGTAGCGAAACAAGCTCGCCGCGACGCAGCGGCCCTTGCACGTAGTAGTCCGGCAGCTGGCACAGGCCAAAGCCACGCAGGGCTGCATCCAGCACCGCCTCGCCACTGTTGCAGCGCCAGTTGCCGCTGGGCTTGAAGTGCTGCTCGCGGCCCTCGATCTGAAACGACCAGATGTCGCTCGTGCCGATCAGGCAGTTGTGTCGCGCCAGCTCCGACAGGGTGTGTGGCCGTCCGTAGCGTTCCAGGTAGCTCGGTGCAGCGCACAGATACATTGCTCGCGGCGCGATGCGGGTGGCGACCAGGCGCGACTCGCCGAGTTTGCCGAGGCGGATGGCCAGGTCGTAGCCCTCCTGAACCAGATCGAGGGTGCGGTTGGACAGCTCGATATCGACGCGCAGTTGCGGGTGCTGGGCCATGAATTCGTTCACCAGCGGCACGATGAAGCGCTCGCCATAGGCCACCGCAGCGGTCATGCGTAACAGCCCGGTCGGTGCGCTGTGCAGATCGCTGATGGCCAGAAAGGCTTCGTCACGTTCCTCGATCAAGCGCTGGCAGCGGGTGAAGAAGGTATGCCCGGCCTCGGTCAGCGAGACGCGGCGGGTGGTGCGATAGAGCAAACGCGCCTGCAGACGTTCTTCAAGGCGCGCGACCTGTCGGCTGACATGCGAGGACGAAACCCGCAGCCGCTCAGCGGCGCGCATGAAGCTGCCGCATTCGGCGACAGCCACGAATTCGTCAAGGCCTTCCCAGCGGCTCATGGGTTCTCCGGTGTCAGATTCCAGCAAGCGGGTTGCAAAGATCCTAACGTGATGAGCGCCGATTGTCCCTCAACAGCAATAATGTTTTCCCGGGGCTGTCGTTAATCCCTGTTTGGCCATGAATTACACTCTCTGCTTTCCAATCACATCGAGAGTGATGTCCATGACCATCAAGTCCCGCGCCGCCGTTGCCTTCGGCCCCAACCAGCCTCTGCAGATCGTGGAAGTGGACGTAGCCCCACCCAAGGCTGGCGAAGTCCTGATCCGCATCGTCGCCACCGGTGTGTGCCACACCGATGCTTACACGCTCTCGGGCGAGGATTCGGAGGGCGTGTTTCCGTGCATCCTCGGTCACGAGGGCGGCGGCATCGTCGAGGCGGTGGGCGAGGGCGTCACCTCGGTTGCCGTCGGCGATCACGTGATTCCGCTCTATACCGCCGAATGCCGGCAGTGCAAGTTCTGCAAGTCGGGCAAGACCAACCTCTGCAGCTCGGTTCGCGCCACTCAGGGCAAGGGTCTGATGCCCGACGGCACCACCCGCTTCAGCTATCAGGGCGAGCCGATCTACCACTACATGGGCTGCTCGACCTTCTCCGAGTACACCGTGCTGCCGGAAGTCTCGGTGGCTAAGATCCCGAAAGAGGCCCCGCTGGAAAAGGTCTGCCTGCTCGGTTGCGGCGTCACCACCGGTATCGGTGCCGTGCTCAACACCGCGAAGGTGGAAGAGGGTGCGACCGTGGCGATATTCGGCCTGGGCGGCATCGGCCTGGCAGCGATCATCGGTGCGAAGATGGCCAAGGCCAGCCGGATCATTGCCATCGACATCAATCCGGGCAAGTTCGCCATTGCCGAAGAACTGGGCGCCACCGATTTCGTCAATCCGAAGGACCACGACAAGCCGATCCAGGACGTGATCGTCGAGATGACCGACGGCGGCGTCGACTATTCCTTCGAGTGCGTTGGCAACGTTCAACTGATGCGCGCCGCGCTCGAGTGCTGCCACAAGGGCTGGGGCGAGTCGACCATCATCGGCGTCGCCGGTGCGGGGCAGGAGATCAGTACCCGTCCGTTCCAGCTGGTCACGGGACGCGTCTGGCGCGGTTCGGCTTTCGGCGGCGTGAAGGGTCGTACCGAGCTGCCGAGCTATGTGGAGAAGGCGCAGAGCGGCGAGATTCCGCTGGACACCTTCATCACCCACAACATGCCCCTGGACCAGATCAACGAAGCGTTCGACCTGATGCACGAAGGCAAGAGCATCCGGACCGTCATTCACTTCTGATCCCCAGGGTGGATAACGCCGTCGCCAGACGGCTTGTCCACCTCGACCGGTGGAAGCCCGCGCGGTTTCCACCTTCGCGAGGCCTGTTCATGACCCTTGAAATCGTTTCCAGCAACAAGAGCTTCGGCGGCTGGCACAAGCGCTATCGCCACCGTTCCAGCAGCCTGAACTGCAACATGGTGTTCGCCGTGTACCTGCCGCCGCAGGCGGAGCAGGGCGAACAGCTGCCGGTGCTTTACTGGCTGTCCGGGCTGACCTGCACCGATGAGAACTTCATGCAGAAGGCCGGGGCGTTGCGGCTGGCTGCCGAGCTCGGCCTGATCATTGTCGCGCCGGATACCAGTCCACGCGGCACCGGCGTGCCGGACGATCCCGATGGCGCCTGGGACTTCGGCCTTGGCGCCGGCTTCTACCTCAACGCCACCCAGGAACCCTGGGCTCAGCATTACCGGATGTACGACTACGTCGTCGACGAGCTGCCGGCATTGGTCGAGGCGAACTTCCCTGTCTCCGACCGCCGGGGCATCAGCGGGCATTCGATGGGTGGCCACGGCGCGCTGATCTGTGCGCTGAAGAATCCGGGTCGCTATCGGTCCGTCTCGGCGTTCGCCCCCATCAGCAATCCGCTCAACTGCCCGTGGGGCGAGAAGGCGTTCAGCCGCTACCTGGGCGCCGACCGTTCGCGCTGGCGCGAGTGGGATGCCTGCGCGCTGATTGCCGAGGCCGGCGAGAAGCTGCCGATGCTGGTCGATCAGGGCGATCGTGATGACTTCATGGAGGGTCAGCTCAAACCGCAGGCGCTGCGTGCCGCTGCGGACGCTGTCGGGCACCCGCTGACGCTGCGCATCCAGCCGGGCTATGACCATAGCTACTACTTCATCGCCAGCTTTATCGATGATCACCTGCGTCATCATGCCGAGGCGCTGAAGGCGTAGGGTGGATGACGGTGGAGCCTCAGCCGCGCGTCCGGTTCGGCTCGCCGCGCTGGTCGATACCTCAGGTGCCTGTGCGGCAGGAATAAAAAAGGCCCGTCCGGACATGCCGGTCGGGCCTTTCCATCGCCAGGAGCTTAGAGCGACGGATAATCGGTATAGCCAGCCGGGCCCTGGGCGTAGAACAGCTCGGGTTTCGGCTCGTTCAGCGGTGCGTCCTGACGCAGGCGCTCGACAAGATCCGGGTTGGCGATGTACGGGATGCCGAAGGCCACGGCATCGGCCTTGCCCTCAGTCAGCCAGGCGTTGGCCTGTTCCTTGGTGAAGCGTTCGTTGGCGATATAGATGCCACCGAATATCTTCTTCAGCTGTGGGCCGAGGCTGTCTTCACCGGCTTTTTCGCGAGTGCAGATGAAGGCGATACCGCGCTTGCCCAGTTCACCGGCAACGTAGCCAAAGGTCTCGGCGCGGTTGGAATCGCCCATGTCATGGGAGTCGGCACGCGGCGCCAGGTGTACGCCAACACGCCCTGCGCCCCACACGGAGATGGCGGCATCGGTCACTTCCAGCATCAGCCGGGCGCGGTTTTCCAGCGCGCCACCGTAGGCGTCACTGCGCTGGTTGGTGCTGTCCTGCAGGAACTGGTCGAGCAGATAGCCGTTCGCGCCATGAATCTCGACCCCATCGAAACCAGCTTCCTTAGCGTTCTCCGCACCCTTGCGGTAGGCCTCGACGATGCCCGGAATCTCAGCGGTTTCCAGCGCACGAGGCGTCTCGTAATCCTTCATTGGTCGCACCAGGCTGACATGGCCGGCTGGTTTGATGGCGCTGGGTGCGACCGGTAGCTGGCCGTCGAGGTAGATCGGGTCGGAGATACGGCCGACGTGCCAGAGCTGCAGGACGATCTTGCCGCCTTTGGCGTGCACCGCATCGGTGACCTTCTTCCAGCCCTGAATCTGCTCGGCGGACCAGATGCCGGGGGTGTCCGGGTAGCCGACGCCCATCGGGGTCACGGAGGTGGCTTCGCTGATGATCAGGCCGGCGTCGGCGCGCTGGGCGTAGTACTCGGCAATCAGGTCGCCGGGAACGCGGCCGGGCTCGGCGCGGCAGCGGGTCAGGGGAGCCATGATGACGCGGTTGTTCAGTTCCAGATCGCCGATCTTGATCGGGTCGAAAAGTGTGGGCATAGCAATACCGCTCCTTTACTGGTGGTGCGAAAAGGGACTCAGAGTTCCTGGCCGATGCGCTCGACGAACGACTCGATGATCGCGTCGTTGCGCTTGAAGAAGTGCCACTGGCCGACCTTTTGGCTGGTGATCAGCCCGGCTTTCTGCAGGGTCGCCAGATGGGCCGATACGGTTGACTGCGACAGGCCGGCACGCTGGTCGATCTGCCCGGCACAGACGCCGTTTTCCAGCGAATGGTGCTGCTCGGAGAAATATCGCTGCGGCTCCTTCAGCCAGCGCAGGATGTCGCGACGCAGCGGGTGGGCGAGGGCCTTGATGATGTCGTCGAAGTCGTCCGGCATGGGATGGCTCTGGGCTGTATATCGGAATGAGGCGAACTATATATCGTTGTTTTCCGATATGAGATCGATTCGACTGATGGTGGTTATTGGCTGTATCGATGATCGGGAGGTGCCGCTGACACTCAAGCAGCACCCGGCTCCTGTAGAATCGCCGCCTCGAGATTTTCAGGGTTTTGCATCTATGCGTATCGGCCACGGTTACGACGTGCACCGCTTCGGCGAGGGCGATCACATCACGCTTGGCGGCGTGCGGATTCCACACAGGTTTGGGCTGTTGGCTCATTCCGACGGTGACGTGCTGCTGCATGCCTTGAGTGACGCGTTGCTCGGTGCCGCTGCGCTGGGCGATATCGGCAAGCACTTCCCGGACACCGACCCGCAATTCAAGGGCGCTGACAGCCGCGCTTTGCTGCGCCATGTGCTCGTCCAGGTCCAGGCCAAGGGATACGTCGTCGGCAATGTCGACGCCACCATCATCGCCCAGGCGCCGAAGATGGCACCGCACATCGACTGCATGCGCGCGTTGATCGCGGCCGACCTGCAGGTCGAGCTGGACCAGGTCAACGTCAAGGCCACCACGACCGAGAAGCTGGGTTTCACCGGGCGTGAGGAGGGGATCGCCGTTCACGCGGTTGCCTTGCTGGTCCGCGCATGACCGAAGATCAGCTGCTCGGGCCGCGCGCCCATGGCGAGCCCTGTGGCAGTGCGGTGCTGAAAGCGGTTGCCGAGGATTTTCAGGTCGATGAAGTGCTCGATATCCCGCTGTCCGGCGAAGGCGAGCACCTCTGGTTGTGGGTGGAAAAGCGCAATCTGAACACCGAGGAAGCCGCCAAACGCATCGCCCGCGCCGCTGGCGTGCCGCTGAAGATGATCAGCTACGCCGGGCTCAAGGACCGCCAGGCATTGACTCGCCAGTGGTTCAGCCTGCATCTGCCGGGCAAGAGTGATCCGGATCTTGCCGCTGCCGAGAGCGACGGCCTGGCGATCCTCAAGCGCACCCGGCATCAGCGTAAGCTGCAGCGCGGCGCGCACTCGGCCAATGGCTTCCGCCTACGCTTGACGGAGCTGCGCGGTGAACATGCCGCGCTGGATGAGCGGCTGGAGCGGATCAAGGCCTCCGGCGTGCCGAATTACTTCGGCCTGCAGCGTTTCGGCTATGAGGGCAGCAACCTGCACGGTGCACGGCACTTCGCGGCGAAAGGTGAGCTTCCGGAGCAGCGCAACATGCGTTCGCGGCTGCTTTCGGCTGGTCGCAGTTACCTGTTCAATCGTGTGCTCGCCGAACGGGTTGGGGATGGCAGCTGGGATCAGGCACGGGTAGGCGATCTTCTGGCGTTCACCGACAGCCGCAGCTTTTTCCCGGCCGGGCCGGAGGAGTGCGACGACCCGCGCCTGACGATTCTGGATCTGCATCCGACCGGCCCTTTATGGGGCATGGAACGCTCTCCAGCAGGTGACGAAATTCAGGCACTGGAAAACGCCGTCGCCGAAACTGAACCCGCGGTCGTCAATTGGTTGGCGCAGGCAGGAATGAAGCACGAACGGCGCATTCTTCGCCTCCCCATCGGCGGTTTGTCGTGGCATTATCCCGAGCCTTACATTCTGCAACTGGAATTCGTCCTGCCGACCGGATGCTTCGCCACCGCCGTGGTGCGTGAGCTGGTCAGCCTGGCAGGGCAGACGGACATCTGATGCGTATTCTGATCGCCAACGACGACGGGGTGTATGCACCCGGGCTCGCCGCGCTTTATGACGCGCTGGCCGACTATGCCGAGTGCAAGGTGGTAGCCCCGATCCAGGACATGAGCGGCGCCAGCAGCGCCCTTACCCTGGACCGCCCGCTTCATCCTGTCAGCATGCCGAACGGCTTCATCGGGCTGAACGGCTCGCCCACCGATTGCGTGCATCTGGGCCTGAACGGGCTGCTCGAAGAAACACCGCACATGGTGGTTTCGGGCATCAACCTCGGCGCCAATCTGGGTGACGATGTGCTCTATTCCGGCACGGTCGCCGCGGCCATCGAAGGCCGCTTCACCGGCCGCCCGGCCTTTGCCTTCTCGCTGGTCTCCCGCTCGACGGAAAACCTGCCGACCGCTGCGCATATCGCGCGCCTGCTGGTGGAGAAGCACGACCAGCTCGAAGTGCCGCCGCGCACGGTGCTCAGCGTCAACGTGCCGAACCTGCCGCTTGATCACATTCGTGGTATCCAGCTCACTCGTCTGGGACATCGCAGCCGTGCCAAGCCGCCGGTCAAACAGGCCAACCCTCGGGGCAAGGAGGGCTACTGGATATCCGTGGCCGGGGACGTCGAGGATGGCGGACCGGGTACCGATTTTCATGCGGTGATGCAGGGTTACGTATCGATTACCCCGCTGCAGCTGGATCGAACTTTTCATGAGGCCTTCAACGGTCTCGAGAGCTGGCTGGAGAACGTGCTGTGAGACATCGCGAACAAGACAGCCTGCTGCATGGGTCGGGAATGACCTCCCAACGCACCCGTGATCGCCTCATCCAGCGCCTGTACGAGGAAGGTCTTTCCAGCGCCCAGGTGCTCGAAGTCATCCGCCGCACGCCACGTCATCTGTTCGTAGACGAAGCCCTGGCGCACCGTGCCTATGAAGATACGGCGCTGCCGATCGGACACAACCAGACCATTTCCCAGCCGTTCATGGTTGCACGCATGAGCGAGCTGCTGCTGGCCGACGGGCCGCTGGACAAGGTTCTCGAAATCGGGACCGGCTCCGGCTACCAGACCGCCGTGCTGGCGCAGCTGGTCGAGCGGGTCTTCTCGGTCGAGCGCATTCAGGCGCTGCAGGACCGAGCCAAGGAGCGCCTCGCCGAACTCAAGCTGCGCAATGTGGTCTTTCGCTGGGGCGATGGTTGGGAAGGCTGGCCAGCATTGGCGCCTTACAACGGGATCATCGTCACCGCAGCGGCAGCTGATGTGCCGCAGGCCCTGCTCGATCAGTTGGCGCCCGGTGGGCGTCTGGTGATCCCGGTAGGGGCCGGCGAGGTCCAGCAACTCATGCTGATCATTCGAGAGGAGAACGGCTTTTCGCGTCATCTTCTGGATACCGTACGTTTCGTGCCGCTGCTCAATGGCCCCGTGATTTGATCATTCAGCGGAAGAAAGCATGAAAGACGCTTTATTGTTGTACGCCAAGGGCATGGCCATGGGCGCAGCGGATGTGGTGCCCGGTGTCTCGGGCGGTACGGTGGCTTTCATCACCGGCATCTACGACGAGCTGCTGCGTTCGATCAGTGCGGTGCCCTATGCCATCCGCCCGTTGCTGCGGGGGCGCGTCGCCGAGGCGTGGAAGACCGCCAACGGCAGTTTTCTGGTGGTGCTGTTTGCCGGCATCCTGACCAGCATCCTCAGCCTGGCCAGGCTGATTACCTTCCTGCTGGAAGAGCATCCGATTCCCGTTTGGTCCTTCTTCTTCGGCCTGATCCTGGTTTCCGTGCATCTGGTGGGCAAGGAGATCCAGCGGCGCAACCTGTCGCGGCTGGTGAGTTTCTGCCTGGGTATCGGTTTCGCCTACTGGATAACGGTGGCGGCCCCGGTGCAATGGAGCAGTGACGGCCTGAGCCTGTTCTTCGCCGGTGCCATCGCCATCTGCGCCATGATCCTTCCGGGGATATCCGGCAGCTTCATCCTCGTCTTGCTGGGGCTGTATCCGGTGGTGCTGGGTGCGGTAAAGAACTTCGATATCGGCGTGATGGCGATCTTCGCTGCCGGTTGCCTGGTGGGTCTGCTCAGCTTTGCCAAGTTCCTCAGCTGGCTGCTCAAGCGCTGGCGCGACCTGACCCTGGCGTTTCTGACCGGATTAATGCTCGGCTCGCTGAACAAGGTCTGGCCGTGGAAAGAAACGCTGACCTGGCGTACCAACTCCAGCGGCGAGAACGTTCCGGTCCTGCAGCAGAATCTGCTGCCCGGCGCCTATGGCGATCTGACTGGCCAGGACCCACAGTTGCTGCTGGCCATACTGCTGGCCGTGGGCGGCATCGTCCTGGTGCTGGGTCTCGAGTGGTTCGCCGGGCGACGCCAGCCGATGACGGAAGGCGTTTGACGCACGTGTCTATGAAAGGGAGCGGGCATTGAGGCTCACAGCAGTACGGCGGTGGATTCGCGACCCTTTGGTCCGCTCGATGGTCGGCGTGCTGGTGATCGCCGGCACGCTGGTCGGTTGCGCATCCTCGCCTCCGGGCGGTGGTGTGCAGGTCGTCGATCGCAACCAGCGTGATCGTGTCACCAGCGGGCAGTACATCGTGCGCCGCGGCGACACGCTGTGGTCCATCGCTTTCCGCTTCGGCTGGGACTGGCGCGATCTGGCCCGCGTAAACGGCATTCAGCCGCCGCATGTCATCTATCCCGGTCAGCGGATTCGCTTTAGCGGCGGCGCCACCCGAACGGCCGCTGCTACCCCGCAGCCGGTGCCCAAGCCTTCTTCCAGTCCCGCCCCATCCACCCCGGTCGTGGTCGCCAATCCGGTGCCGCGCCAGCCGGCGATCACCACACAACCTAAGCCCGCGGTTAGCCAGCCGGCGCGCACTCCGGTTACGCCTGTGACCCGCTCTGCAAGCGGTTGGGCATGGCCAGCGAACGGCACGATCATCGGTCGTTTTTCCTCAAACGGTAGTTTGAATAAAGGAATTGATATCGCTGGGGATTTGGGACAGCCTGTCCTGGCTGCTTCTGATGGGACTGTTGTGTACGCCGGCAGTGGATTACGGGGTTACGGCGAACTTGTGATCATCAAGCACAGCGATACCTATGTAAGCGCCTACGGACACAACCGCAGGCTGCTGGTGCGGGAGGGTCAACAAGTCAAGGCTGGGCAAAGTATCGCCGAGATGGGATCGACGGGAACCGACCGGGTGAAGCTGCATTTCGAGATTCGTCGCCAGGGCAAACCCGTAGACCCGCTGCAATACCTGCCAAGACGTTGACCTGTCGCCTGCCTGTTCCAGCACTAGGTTGGGCTTGAGCGTAGCCAGGGACCCGCGTCGCTTGGGCCTGTTGTCGAACCCGGAACAGGACAAGAATAAAATGGCACTTAAAGACCACGCGCTGGAGTTTGACGTCGACGATGCGGTTCTGCTCATGGAAACGCCGATCCACTTCGACCAGAAAGACAAAGTGACCAAGGCTGCCAGTGCAGGCAGACCCAAGGCCACATCCAGCAAACAGCACAAGTTCATCGACTACAACCGGGCGCTAGATGCAACCCAGTTGTATCTCAACGAAATCGGTTTCTCCCCCCTCCTGACCCCCGAAGAAGAAGTGCATTTCGCGCGTTTGGCGCAGAAAGGCGATCCGGCGGGGCGCAAGCGCATGATCGAAAGCAACCTTCGCCTGGTGGTGAAGATCGCCCGACGCTACGTCAATCGCGGTCTTTCCCTGCTCGATCTGGTCGAGGAGGGCAATCTCGGTCTGATTCGCGCGGTGGAGAAATTCGACCCCGAGCGCGGCTTCCGTTTTTCCACCTATGCCACCTGGTGGATTCGACAGACCATCGAACGGGCGATCATGAATCAGACCCGCACGATTCGCCTGCCGATTCATGTGGTCAAGGAATTGAACGTCTACCTCCGGGCCGCTCGCGAGCTGACCCAGAAGCTCGACCACGAACCCAGCCCTGAAGAGATCGCCAACCTGCTGGAGAAGCCGGTCGGTGAGGTCAAGCGCATGCTCGGGCTCAACGAACGCGTCACTTCGGTGGATGTGTCGCTTGGCCCGGACACGGACAAGACGCTGCTCGATACACTGACCGACGATCGCCCGACCGATCCTTGCGAGCTCCTGCTGGATGACGATCTGTCCAACAGCATCGACCAATGGCTGTCTGATCTGTCCGAAAAGCAGCGGGAGGTGGTTATCCGTCGTTTTGGCCTGCGCGGCCATGAAGCTTCGACGCTGGAGGAGGTGGGGCAGGAGATCGGCCTGACCCGCGAGCGTGTTCGCCAGATTCAGGTGGAGGCGCTGCGCCGTCTGCGCGAGATTCTCGAGCGTAACGGCCTGTCGAGCGACGCGCTGTTCCAGTGACATCAATGTCGTCGGGTCTGGTTGCCGGGCCCGACGACAATCCCGCCGCTGCTGCACTCTTCCTGACCCCTTACACACGCGGCCTGGGTCGATCCCTTGGCTTAATCCGCCGCGGTCGATTTTCCTGGTTGTCCTCTCCCTGTGTACGCATTTGCTTACAAGCGTTGTAAGCAAAGCCCGCGAAACAGCTACGGCGACCGGCGATTTATGCCCGGCTCACTACGCAACTTACTGATTTTTATAGAACTTATTAGATGCTCTGGATGGGCCAGGCAGTGCTGCGGCTGGATGCCACAGCTTGTTGTCGTCACGCCGATCATTAATATCGCACCCGTGCTCAGGGATTAGCGCGGCCTTCAGGATGAAGGTCAAGGACCGCCGCAGGAAGCGGTGTCATCCAGGAAGATGAGAAGGGATACAGGGAACAAGGAAGGAGGCGGGCGGGGTCAAACCCGCCCCTTTTTTTTGCCTGCAAGAAACTCCCGCTGAACCGAGTGGCCGGGGCACGGCCTAATGGGAACAGTCCATCAGCGGAGAACCACATGAACGGCGACCAGCACAACGACCAGCCCACCAAAGAGCAGGATGACGTGACCCGTCGGCCGGATGAGGCTGACGAAGATCAGCTCGATGAGGCTATCGAAGAAACCTTTCCAGCCAGCGATCCGATCTCGCCCTGATCAATCGGAGGCGCACGCTCAGACGGCTTGTTCCTTCCCCTTCGTACGCATCAATAGCGCAGGCATGATATGCCTGCGCAACAGCGGCGCCACATCCTCCCTCGCGCATGGCGCGATCTCCAGCCAACCCAGTTCTTCCAGTTCGGCCTGCGCCTTCACTGCGTGGGGCAGGCGTCCGATGAACACATCCGCCTCCACCTGATGGTCCGGCTCGTTGGCAGCCGGTGCGCAGAAATGCCCGAACGACTCGAGATCATCATCCTCGAGCCTCAGGTCGAGTTCTTCATGAAGCTCCCGCTTGAGGGTTTGCAGAGGTGTTTCGCCCGGCTCTGCCTTGCCCCCGGGGAGCATGAAGAAGCGGGTGCTGCGTTTGCGCACGACCAGGAGGCGTCCGCGTTCGTCGATCAGACAGGCGATGGCGATGTTCAGGGTTGCAGCCGGCATTGGCATCATCCTTCGGTCATTGAGCAGGGCAATCAGTGCCTTGGTCCGTCGGTAGCGGGCCAGTCGGTCGGCCAGGGTGTCAGGCAGCAGGTCCGTCATGACGAAGCCAAGTCGCGTATAGAAATCCAGAAGTTCCGGTTTACAGAACAGCCAGACCGGTCCGCTGTTCGACATCAGCGCTTCGCGTACAAGCTGCGCGCCAATGCCGCGGCTCCGCTCTGAGGGGGTCACCAACAAGCCGGTCAGAAAATGCCCATCCGCTACTGGCGTCAGGCAGAGCCCACCCAGGATAGCGCCGCGCCGGGCCACCCAGCATGTGGCCTCGGGACGTATGCGGTTACGGCTGTTGTGGGCTCTATAGAACCTGACCAACAGCGGCTGCAGGGACCTGGGGAGCGGCGAATAGTCGAGAGTGGGCATGACCGACCGTGGATTCTTCGAGGGCGCTAGTCTAGCGCCTGAGCTGCGATCACCATACGCCCTGTATCCGTCCGCTGCCTTTCATCCGTTTGCTGCATCTTTTCCGTCGTCTTGACGCTCTCACCCTTAGCGTTTCCAACGACAGGAATAACAACATGTTGGATCTACTGATTGTGCTCGCATTCGTTTTCTACGGCCTTTCGGCAGGGATGCGCGCCCGCTCCAAAGCCTCGCAGAGCCTTCACGAATACTTTCTTGCCGGACGAACCATCAAGGGCTGGCGCGCAGGCGTGTCGATGTCCGCCACGCAGTTCGCGGCCGATACGCCGTTGCTGGTCAGTGGTCTGGTCGCGACTGCCGGGGTTTTCGCGTTGTGGCGGCTGTGGATCTATGGGTTGGCATTCCTGCTGCTGGCATGGGTATTCGCCTCCGGCTGGCGCCGTGCCGGGGTGCTCACCGACGCCGAACTCACTCGTGTGCGCTACAGCGGCCCCGCAGTGGTGCCGTTGCGGCTGTTCAAGGCGATTTATTACGGCACCGTTATCAACTGTGTGGTGCTGGCAATGGTACTGGTCGCGGCCATTCGCATTGCCGAGGTGTTTCTGCCATGGCACGAGTGGCTGCCAGGCGGCGTCTACGCGATGATCATGGGCGCAGTGGAAGCCAGCGGTATACGGCTTGGTGAGAGTATCAGTGGGCTCGATCAGCTGACGACCAGCACCAACAATCTCATTCCGATCCTGTTGATCCTGACCTTCACGGCGATGTACTCGATCACTGGAGGCCTGCGTGCGGTGGTGCAGACCGATGTCATGCAGTTCAGCGTGGCGATGCTGGGCACGTTGGTATACGCCTGGTTCGTGGTGGACGCAGCCGGTGGACTGGGCGGCCTGACCGATCGGATCGTCGAGCTGTATGGCAGTGAGCAGGCGGCCAAGATGCTTTCGTTCTCGCCGCCGAGCAATGCCGGCGAGGCGCTGACGCCATTCCTGGTGATCGTCGGTTTGCAGTGGCTGTTCCAGATGAATTCCGACGGTACCGGATACCTGGCGCAGCGCAGTATGGCTTGCCCGACAGATCGTGAGGCGCGTATTGCCGGTTTGGTATTCACCTGGCTGCAGATATTCCTGCGCAGCCTGTTCTGGCTGGCGATAGCGATCGGTCTGCTGGTGCTGTATCCGTTCAGTCCAGAAGAGATGAGTGGTGGAGGTTTCACCGCCGCGCGCGAGGCGCTGTTCGTCACCGGTATCGAAGAATTGCTACCACCGGGTTTCCGCGGGTTGATGCTGGTGGGCCTACTGGCGGCCCTGGCGTCGACCGTTGATACGCACCTCAATTGGGGTGCTTCGTACTGGAGCAATGATGTCTATGGTGGGGTCGTCGCGCCGAAGCTGCTCAAGCGCAAGCCCAAGGACAAAGAGCTGGTTCTGGTCGCGCGTCTTTCCAACGTGCTGATCCTGCTGATCGCGATGGTCATCATGGCCAACCTCGGTTCGATCCAGACGGCCTGGTTCATCTCCTTACTGTTCGGTGCCGGAATGGGTTCGGTGCTGGTGCTGCGCTGGCTCTGGGAGAGGATCAATCTGTACTCCGAGCTGACGGCAATGATCGCATCGCTGATCACCGCGCCCTTGCTGCTCTACTACCTGGGCACCGATCCGGAGCGTGAGTGGATACGTCTGGGCATCATGTCCCTGGTTACCTGCAGCGCCGCGATTCTGGTCAGCTACATCACCCCGCCCACGGACAAGGAGACGCTGGATCGCTTCTATCGCAGGGTGCGGCCGTTCGGCTTCTGGGGACAGACCGCCGTGCGTTGTGGCGTCTCACGCCGGGAGTCGCTCAAGGCCCTCGGTGTACGCCTGTTTGCGGTAGGCGTTACGGCGCTATCGGTCTACACGTTATTGATCGGCGTGGGGCGGTTGCTGTTTCCACAGCCGGAAGGAAGTTCTGTGCTGGCGTGGATATGTATCGCCGTTGGGTTGGCCTTGACACCCGTGTGGATGTATCTCGCGTTCAGCCGTTATTTCGATGATGAACGGGAAGATGATGCGCTTGAGCTTCACGAGAAGAGTGCGGATGTGGCTGGCTGATTTAATGGACGGGCTTATATGCGCAACGATTCTATAATTGCCTTTCTAATATCTATTTGAAGGCTGTCGTGCTGGCATAACAGTATCGCGTTCTAGGCTAATTTTATAAAAATCATCGAATTGACGCTTTCTTCTATTGTTTTGCATGAAAAGCCGGTCATTCGTCGATTCCTTTGAGCAGTCTCAGGGTTTACATGCTTGTCTCAGGAATACGCATTGCTATTGCGTATTTCATAACAAGCACAAAAGCAGAGGTGCCGTCATGAATCGACTTTTCAAAACTTCCTTAATGGTTGCCGCTATGCTTCCGGCTGTTGCCGGTGCGGCTCCCATGACCGGTGACAAGGAAATCACATTGGGTGGTGCAGGAAGCAGCGACAAGGACTTTGACGATACTGTTTTTTCCGTACAGGGAAGTTGGGGTCAGTATATAAGCGAATCTTCTCTCTGGGGTGTCCGGCAGACTGTCAATGCGCGTGATACCGAGGGAGAAAGTGTCAAGTTCGATGGCTCGACTCGCGTCTTCTATGACTATCACTTCGGCACCGGCAAGGCACGGCCTTTCATAGGTGCGAGCATTGGTGGAGTCTACGGTGACCGGGTAGACGAGACGTTCATGGCGGGGCCGGAAGTCGGCTTCAAGTACTGGGTTCAGGACAAGACGTTCATTACCGCGATGGCGGAATATCAGTTCCTGTTCAAGAGCGGCAGCGATGCACAGGATCGATATGATGACGGAGTGTTCCTCTACAGCATCGGTGTTGGCTTCAACTACTGATCAGGGCATGCGCGATGTCACCCGACATCGCGCATGCTAAATTGCCTGTGCCTTCGTCAAAGTGCCGTTTCGCTTGTTTTAATGCTGCTTTGCTTGTTTTTGGAAAAAGGCTCTCAGGTTTCAACCAGTTGCTGCAGGAAGTTCTTCAGCGCAACGCCGGGTTCATCGTCTTCCGATGCAATCATGCGAATTCCCCATTGCCTCAACACTTCTTCCTGAACCGGGTTCGGCTTGTGTGAGAACACATATGAAATGGGCCGGACACCGAGCGTCTCGTGTTCGTTCCATATCTTCGACAGCTTGTGAAATAGCAGACGTATATTGGTATCGGAAAGACTGTATCCGATAAACAGAACGGCCTTGCTCAATGTGTCGGCGCGTAACTTGATATCCAGCGGCGTTTCGAACTGCAGGCGCTGGTAGTAGCTGGTCTCGTCAAGCACGATCGAGGCGTCATCATCGAAGTCACCGTGGAACTTGACGATCTGCCTAACGCCATCACGGGCCTTGGTCAGGTCACTAGCGTTGGCGATCTTGATGTAGTCCACCGCATGGGCGTCATGGGCGTACTCCAGCCAACGGTCATAGTTGGTGGTATAGATCGCCGGAAAACGGCCACGCACGATCAGCCGATGAATTTCCGAGTCACGTATTTCGATGTTGCGATGCCACTCGCGGTCCATCCAGCTGCGCAGCGGGCCGATGCTGCCTTTCTTGATCCGGTAGTACTCGGCCAGGGCGAGGAAATTGCCGTAGGTGTTGAACACCTCCGGGTCGTAGTCGAGCTGTACGGCGATCTCGTCGATCAGCTCCTTCCACGGCGGCAAGCCAATGTTGGCGGATACGCCGGAACCGACAAAAAGGATCAGGCGATTGTTCCGGTACGCTTCGCGGAGCTGGTCCATGGTTGCTCAGGACTCCCGCAGATAGGCGACGAAGGCGTCGAGTGCGCGTCGGCGCATGGAAAGGCCGTTCTTTTGCGTGCCCAGCTGCGCGAACGTCTGGGTCTGGCCTTCGGGAATGAACACGTCGTCCCATTCGAAGCCGCCATGCCCGGCTGGCGACGGTGCGATGCGCCCGGCAACCACGCCTTCGAAGAAATGCCGTTTGCGACCGTCGCAATAGCCGATCAGGGTTCGCGCCTCGGCAGCCGGATCTTCCAGTCGCCCGATCAGCTCCGAGAATCGCTCGGCCTGCAGCCGATCCCAGAAAATCTGCGTCAGCCCGCCGGGAAAGCCGTTGAGGCTGTTGATGAAAAGCCCGGTGTGTTCGACGAAGACCGGTTTACCGATCATTTTGAAGGCGACCAGCAGCTTGTCGCTGACCAGCTGGTGCAGGTCCTCGGTACGCAGCTCCTCGATACGGATGGGAAAGGGCTTCACCTCGATTCCGCTGGGCTGGAGAATCTCGCAAACCTCGAGGATCTTCTGCGGATTGATGGACGCGAAGCGGATTTTCATGGAACGAGCCAGCTCCGGTTTCGACGGATGAATGCTGCCGCCACGACGGCCGCCCTTGTCTGTATGACGCAAGGTGAGTGGCTCGGTTCTCCTGCCCAGCGGATTAATCGATCAGGCGCGCCTATGGACGTTGCAGCGCCACGTCTTAAACGAATGACATTGCAGCCTCTGGCGGGGAGGGCGCTTCAGCTCCGGCCCGGACGCATCGGGCAGACTGCCTGCACCTGACGGATGCGCTCGGCGGGGACGCGCAGCTGCCGTAGCAGGTACTCGGCGAACTCTGGCGTAAATGGCTGACGGGCGATGGCCTGTTCCATGCAGAACAGCCAGGCATCGCGTTCGGCTTCGCCGACCTGCCAGCGGGTATGGAACTGCGGAATGCTGATGCCGCCATACTTTTCTGCGTATCGCTTCGGGCCGCCCAGCCAGCCGCTCAGAAAACTCGCCAGCCGGTCCCGGGCGTCGCTCACGTCCGCCGGATACATTGCACGAACGCCCGCGGCTTCTGGCGCCAGGTCCATCACCTGGTAGAAGTCCGCGACCAGCTGTTGCAGGCCCGGTTCGCCGCCGGCTGCCTGGAACGAGGCGTCGCCGACGCCGAATGCGGGACCTTGATCGGGGTTCATCAGACTCGTCTCTGTCTCGTTGAAAGGGCGCGAGATGATGCGCGCTTGTGCCAGATCAAAACAAGTGCGAGCAGCGCCCGCAACGCGCAGGCAGCTGGTCTAAGCTGAAGGTCCACACAACAGCGGAGACAGGAAATGCGCAGGCTTCTGGTTGCATACGATGGTTCGGACAACGCCAAGCGCGCCCTGCAGTATGTCGTCGATCTGGCGCGGGATACCGGGATCACGCTACAGGTGCATGTGGTCAACGTTCAGCACGAACCGATCATCTACGGCGAATACGTGACGTCGGCGATGATCGATGAACTCAACAACGGCCTGATGGCCAAGGCGCGCTCCGTGCTCGACGAAGCGGCAGCCGTGTTGCAGGCCGGCGGCCTGAGCTGCGAAACCCATGCGCTGCTGGGCAATGTTGCCGAGCAGGTCAACGACGCGGTCAAGCGGCTGGGCTGCGACACGGTGGTGATGGGCACTCGCGGTCTGGGCAGCTTCACCGGGATGCTGATGGGCTCGGTGGCGAACCGGGTGATCCACGAGGTATCGGTCCCGGTGCTCTTGGTCAAGTGAGCTGAATGTCGGTCTGGCCGATCAGTCCTGCTTGCCCTTGAGCAGATCGGCCAGGTTGGCGAAGGCCTTGAAGGTTTCCTTCGGGCCCAGGTCGCTGCCCGGCCTGGCTTCGGCCTGGTACTGGTTGTCGGTGTAGCGGGAATGCTCGTTGTCGTGGCAGTACAGGCAGAGCAGCTCCCAGTTCGAGCCATCCTCGGGGTTGTTGTCGTGGTTGTGGTCCTTGTGGTGGACCGTCAACTCGCTCAGGCGCTTGCCGGAAAATTCCCGCGCGCAACGACCGCAGACCCAGGGATACATCTTCAGTGCTTTTTCCCGATAGCCTTGTTCGCGCTGACTGTAGGGCGTGGTCGGTTTGCTGCTGCTCATGGTGAATGCTCGCCGGGTTCGTTGTTCGTCAGGGCCCATCCCCGCGTCGGCATCGCCACGCGCGGGAACAGCCCCAAGTAAAGTCAATGGCTGTCAGCCCGCCAGGCCGACGTAGACGTTCTGCACGTCATCGTGGGCGTCGATGGCCTCGAGAAAGGCTTCGACTTCTTCCAGTTCGGCACCGGACAGGCTGACCGGATTCTTCGGACGATAGCCCAGTTGCGCGGACTGCACGGTAAAGCCGAATTCCGGCAGCGCCTTGCACACGGCGTCGAGATCGGTGGGCTCGGTGATGAACAGCGTGCTGCCTTCGTCGGCTGCTTCGAAATCCTGCGCACCGGCCTCGATCGCGGCCATTTCCGCATCGGCGTCGCCTTCAGGCGCGGCTTCGATCATGCCGACGTGGTCGAAGTCCCAGCTCACCGAGCCGGAGGAGCCCAACTGGCCTTTGCGGAACAGCACGCGGATTTCGGCAACGGTGCGGTTGACGTTGTCGGTCAGGCACTCGACGATCAGTGGCACCTGATGCGGCGCGAAGCCTTCGTAGAGTGTGCGTTCGTAGTGGACCACCTCACCGCTGAGGCCAGCGCCTTTCTTGATGGCGCGCTCCAGGGTGTCCTTGGGCATCGAGGCCTTCTTCGCCTGTTCGACGACCAGGCGCAGACGCGGATTCATGTCGGGGTCGGCACCGCTGCGGGCTGCGATCATGATTTCCTTCGACAGCTTGCCGAAGATCCTGCCTTTGGCGTTCGCCGCCGCTTCCTTATGCTTCGCTTTCCACTGTGCGCCCATGCTCGTCCCCGTCTGAAGTGATGAAGTCAGGCGCGGATTCTATAGCGTATTCCGGCCTTGCGTCGCCGGTGACGGTCAAGCCTGGCCTGTGCTGCCCGTGTCAGGGCGATGGGTGGTTGCTCCGCACTGTGCCGCTCAATTTGGCAGTCACTGTATGGCACGCTCACCGGAAGCGACGTCTTTAATGCTTCTTTTACGCAACAGGGTGCGTCGCCATGTCGCCTCGGGATCTGCTGCTCGCGCTGGTCGTCATTGTCGTCTGGGGCATGAACTTCGTGGTGATCATGGTCGGCCTGCACGATGTGCCACCGATGCTGCTCGGTGCGCTGCGTTTCATGCTGGCGGCCGTGCCGGCGGTGTTCTTCATCAAGCGTCCGCAGGTGCCGTTGCGCTGGATGCTGGCCTATGGGCTGACTATCTCGCTCGGTCAGTTCGCCTTTCTGTTCACCGCCATGAAACACGGCATGCCGGCCGGGCTGGCCTCGCTGGTGTTGCAGTCGCAGGCGTTCTTCACGCTGTTCTTCGCGGCGCTGTTTCTCGGCGAGCGACTGCGCGCTGCCAACTTGCTGGGACTGGTCATCGCGGCCTGCGGTCTGGCGATGATCGGCGCGCAGACGGGCCTGGGCATGACCCTGAGCGGTTTCGTGCTGACCATCTGCGCGGCGTCGATGTGGGCGCTGGGCAACATCGTCACGCGCAAGGTCGGCAAGGTGAACCTGGTCGGGCTGGTGGTATGGGGCAGTCTGGTGCCGCCGCTGCCATTCCTGGCGCTGTCGCTATGGCTCGAGGGGCCGGCGGTGATCGAGGCGGCGCTGCGCGGCATTGGTTGGCAGACGATTCTGGTGCTGGCCTATCTGGCATTCGGCGCGACGATTCTCGGCTATGGCCTGTGGAGTCGCTTGCTGTCGCGTTACCCGGCGAGCCAGGTGGCCCCGTTCTCGCTGCTGGTGCCGGTGGTCGGGCTGACGTCAGCCAGTGTGTTGCTGGGCGAGCGGCTGGGGACGCTGCAATTGGGTGGGGCGTTGCTGGTGATGCTCGGCCTGGGGGTGAATGTTTGCGGTAGCTGGTTGTTCGGTCGGTTGCGTCTGGCCAGGATCTGAAACGCCCGGCATCAGACCGGGCGTCGCAGCGATAAGGCTCAATGGATGGCGGCGTGGGCGCCGAGCAGCGTAGTGCCCGAGCCACTCTTCTTGTCGCGCTTGGCCATCCGTTTTTCTTGCGCCGTTTTCATCGGCTTTTTCTTGCCGTTCTTCTTTGCGTCCATTCCCTTGCTCATGGTGTTCACCTCTGATTGCTGGCTGGACATGTCCTGATGTGCGAAGACCTGACTGTCGCTGCTGGAGCGAAGCCTGTTTCCGGCCTGTGTCTTCCATGACCGCTGCAGTATGGCACTGCTGGGCTGCATTGCACGCACTGCTTTGCTTAGGGTCTGTTCCCGTTTCGTCGCAAGCCGCGTTGCTGCGCCAAATGGCGCCATGCCCGGGCGGCGTTCCGCAGGCGCGGGACGAAGGTAATGGTGGTTCCCTTGCCAAGTCCCGCAACGCCGCATGGCGCCATTTGCCGCGCACGAAACGGGAACAGACCCTTGGTATCAGTCGAACAGGCTGTGCTGGTCGCGTCGCCCACGAAGGGCGTCGTAGCGCTGGCGGAAGATCGCCCGGTAATGCAAGGCCAGAGGAGGTAGCTTCGCCAGTTGCTGCAGGCTGTCTTCAGCCAGATGCTGATCGAGAAAGCAGCGCCACAGGTGCGCGACGCTGATCTGCGGATGAGGGCGCTCGAGCAACTGCAACGCGTCGCCAGGACGCACGGTGCCTGGCTCGATGGTCCGGTAGAGCCAGCCGGTGCGGCCGCTCGCCGACAACTCCCGTGCCAGGCCACGCACACCGTGACGGTTGTCCAGCCTGATACAGGGCGAGCGCGGCTGGCTGATCTCGATCAGCGCAGTGCCCCAGCGAAGAAGATCGCCAATGCATACCTGCTCTTCGTCCAGCGCCTGGCTACCTAGGTTCTCACCGAAGGCGCCGAGGCCAAGCCGCGCGCGCAGCGGCGGGAAGCGCTGCGACCAATACTGATAATGCTGGGTCGGGTAGTGGCAGAGGCTGCGATCCGGCCCACCATGAAAACGCCGATCGGCGATCCGATCACCCTGCAGGCCATCCAGGCCCAGCCACAACGGGCCGTCGCTGGCTTGCTTGTCCATGGCGGTGGCTCTGCGACTATCCGGCAGCGGCGAAAACTGACGGCACAGCAATGGGCCGTCGACGGTCCAGGCTCCGAGCAAGGTGCGTGGCCCCTGCTGGGTCACGGCTGCTGTGCTCGGTTGAGCTGCTCCAGTTCGCGGCGGACCATGGCGGTGTATTCCGGTGGGCTGAGCTGATACAGCTCGGTGGCAACCCAGGCCAGCCAGCGCGAGCCCAGGGCCGCTTGCTGGTCCAGCAGGCGTTGGGCTTCGGCGCGGGCGCGCTCGGCATTGTTCTGATGAAAATCTGCTCGACTCACGAATCGTCTCTGTCGCCGTACTCGGCGATGAAAGGGGCAGCGATGGTAAACCCGGAACGCTCGCGTTAGGCTCGATGGCTATTCTTTTTGCGCCGCGAGAACGATGCATGCCGGTGTCCATGAACTTCAAGCACAAAATCTCCCGCCAGCGCCCCTATGGCAAGGCCGAAGCGGGCCTGCGGGCCAGCGATGGCAGCCTCGACGCCGTGCTGGACCAGCTGGAGAGCGATCGCGGGCGCATCATCAACTCGGCCGCGGTGCGCCGCCTGCAGCAGAAGACCCAGGTCTTTCCGCTGGAGCGCAATGCCGCAGTGCGCAGCCGTCTCACCCATTCGCTGGAAGTGCAGCAGACCGGCCGCTTCATCGTTCGCACCCTGTACAAGCAGCTCGGCAACCGCGCCGCGGAGTTCGGCCTGGACGGGCTCGAGCCGGCGTTGCAGAGCCTGGTAGAGATGACCTGCCTGATGCACGACATCGGCAATCCGCCGTTCGGCCATTTCGGCGAGTACGCCATCGGCGAGTGGTTCGAGCGCAATCTCGACGCGCTGTTCACGGCCGCCGTGACGCCGGGGCAGGGCGATGCCGAGCTGCGCAAACGGATGCTGGTCGATCTCAAGCACTTCGAAGGCAATGCCCAGGCGGTTCGCCTGGTGGTCTCGCTGCAACGCCTCAACCTGACCTATACGCAGACCGCCGGACTGCTCAAGTACGTCCGTCCGGCCTATCAGGCCAAGCCCGCGAAGGGCACCCCAGGCGCCTACCTGCTGAAGAAGCCCGGCTTCTATCTGTCCGAGGAACCCTTCGTGCGTGCGCTGCAGGCGGCGCTCGATCTGCAGCCGTGCACGCGTCACCCGCTGGCCTACGTGATGGAGGCCGCCGACGACATCGCCTATTGCCTTGCCGACATCGAGGATTCGGTGGAGAAGGGCATCTTCAGCATCGAACAGCTGGCGCAGCTGCTGCTCGCCAAGTTCGCGCTGCATGGTTCGGTCGATGCCCCGGTGCCGGGTCCGGAGCGCAGTTTCCGGGGCATGGTCAACTATGCGCTGGAACGCGCACAGAAGGAGCCGATCAACAAGGCCGGCGAGTTCTTCATCTGGCTGCGGGTGAACATGATCCACCCGCTGGTGCAGCACGCTGCGCGGCAGTTCATCGACAACATCGACGCGGTTTATCACGGCACCCTGGATCGCGCGTTGCTGGAGGACGACAGCCTGCCCAACGCCATCGTGCAGACCTTCAAGGATGTCGCGATGGAGCACGTGTTCTGCCACCGCGAGGTGGAAACGTTGCAACTGCAGGGCTATCGCATTCTCCAGGGCCTGCTCGACTTTTATGCGCCGCTGCTGCGCGTGCCGGCCACCGTGTTCGATGCACTCAGCCTCGGCACCTGCCGCAGCGAACCTCACCTGCAGATGCTGGCTCGACGCCTGCCCAACCAGCTGGTCAAGGCCTACCACGAAGCGCTCAAGGAGCATGCTGAGCAATCGGCGGATTGGCCTCTGTGGGAGTTCTACTACCGCAACCGGATGCTGCAGGACTACATCAGCGGCATGACCGACCAACTGGCTCAGGACGAGTATCGGGCCCTTTCCGCCCTCTGAGGGTGCGCTGCACAAGAACTGCCGCTGCGCTTGGTACGCGCCTTGCTTTTGCTTGGTGCAGCAGTCGTCGTGCGAGCCCCGCAATGGCGCATGACGGATTTCCGGTAGTTTCCTTAACCTGTTGATATCAAAGGTTTCATGGCGCTTCAGCGTCTCGCTGCAAGCAAGCTCCGGCTGCAAGTGACGGTGGCCCGACATGGCGCGGTGATGCATCTCGGTGCATGCGTCTGGCAGAGATAACCGTTTTGGTGCGATTTATCCGCTGAGGCTGTAGTAACCCATGGAAAACCTCAACAGCGCCGTGGAAACCCTGGTCCACGGTTCGAATACCCTGCTCATCCTGATGGGCGCGGTGATGGTGCTGGCCATGCACGCCGGCTTCGCCTTTCTCGAAGTAGGTACGGTACGTCTGAAGAATCAGGTCAACGCGTTATCGAAGATCATCACCGACTTCGCAGTGTCGACCCTGGCGTATTTCTTCATCGGCTACTGGGTCGCCTATGGCGTGACCTTCATGCAGCCGGCCGATCAGCTGGTGGTGGACCACGGCTACGCGCTGGTGAAGTTCTTCTTCCTGCTGACCTTCGCCGCGGCCATTCCGGCGATCATCTCCGGCGGTATCGCCGAGCGCGCGCGGTTCGGCCCGCAGCTGTGCGCCACGCTGCTGATCGTCGCGTTCGTCTATCCGTTCTTCGAGGGCCTTATCTGGAACGGCAATTTCGGCTTCCAGGGCTGGCTCGAGCACCAGTTCGGTGCGTCCTTTCATGATTTCGCCGGCTCCGTGGTGGTGCACGCCATGGGCGGCTGGCTGGCATTTGGCGCGGTGGTTTTGCTGGGGCGACGCAACGGTCGCTACCGGGACGGCAGGCTGGTGGCATTCGCGCCGTCGAACATTCCTTTCCTCGCTTTGGGATCGTGGATTCTCATCGTCGGCTGGTTCGGCTTCAACGTCATGAGCGCGCAGACCATCGAGGGTATCAGCGGGCTGGTTGCGGTGAATTCGTTGATGGCGATGGTTGGGGGCACTGCAGCGGCATGGCTCGCCGGGCGCAACGACCCGGGCTTCCTGCACAACGGCCCGCTAGCCGGGTTGGTGGCGGTCTGTGCCGGCTCCGATCTGATGCATCCGGTCGGCGCACTGGCTACTGGTGCGATCGCCGGAGCACTGTTCGTCTGGACGTTCACCGCTACGCAGAATCGCTGGAAGATCGATGACGTGCTGGGTGTCTGGCCACTGCACGGCCTGTGCGGGATCTGGGGCGGGGTGGCCTGCGGCATCTTCGGCCAGTCCGCGCTGGGCGGTCTGGGCGGCGTGAGCCTGATCAGTCAGGTGATCGGCAGCGGCATGGGCATGCTGGTGGCGCTGCTCGGCGGCTTCGGCGTCTACGGCCTGCTCAAGCTGACCACAGGTATTCGCCTGAGCCAGGAGGAAGAGTTCAACGGCGCGGATCTTTCCATCCACCGGATCGGCGCGCTCAGCCAGGATTGAGCCGCTTGCTTATGTCCGGTTGTCGCAGTCGCACTCAGTAGCCGCGGCTGCGCTCCACCAGATCATGCAGCGGTTCGCCGTCACGCAGCGCTTGCAGGTTAACGGCGACGATCCCGGCCGCGCTGCGCATGTCCGTTGCGGCTGCGATGTGGGGCAGCACGGTCACCTGTGGATGCTTCCAGAACGGATGCTCTGCCGGCAGCGGCTCGCTGCGAAACACGTCGAGCACCGCATGGCCGACCTGGCCACATTCGAGCGCCTGCAGCAGATCAGCCTCGACCAGGTGCCCGCCCCGTGCGAGGTTGACCAGCCCGGCGCCGGGGCGCAGAGCTTCGAAGAAACGCCGGTCCAGCAGATCGCCAGTCTGTGGCGTCAGTGGCAGCAGGTTGATGACAATGTCGCTGCATGCCAGCAGCGGCCAGAGGGCATCCATGCCGTGCTCCAGCGCGACGCCCTCGGCGGCGCCGCTGCGAAGCTTCCAGCCGGTCACGCGGTAGCCCTGGGTGACCAAGCGCTGGGCACATGTCCGGCCCATCTGGCCCATGCCCAGCAGCGTCACCTGGATTTCGTCAGCCCGCCGCTGCGGCAGTTGACGCCAATCGCAGGCGTGCTGCTGCCGGGCGTAATCGTAGAAACCCCGATGCAGCGAGAGTGTTGCCCACAACGCAGTTTCGGCCATGGCCGCGCTCATGGCCGGGTCGACCATGCGTGCCACCGGCACGTCCGGCAGGCTCGGGTCGCTGAGCAGGCGGTCCACGCCGGCCCAGAGCGACTGGATCAGCCGCAGGTTTGGCAAGCCTTGCAGCAATCCCGCGGGTGGGTTCGCGACCACCGCCGCGGTGATCAGTCCCGCGTTCTCCGCCGTCGCGGACAGGTGCCAGCGGGCTTGCGGCAAGGCGCGCTGCAGCTCTGCGAGCCAGGCGTCGCGCTCGTTATCGTCGAAGCTGCCGCAGAGCAGGATGTCCATGCAGTCATTCCTCATCGGTCCAGGCGGAACTGTAGTCAGCCGCAGAGTCTCTGAATAGGCAAGTAGCGGAACGCGCGACGCGCCTTTCAGCCTGTTGACGAGCCTAAGGAGAACATCATGGAACTACCCAACAAAGACCTCGGTACTCTGTTCGAGCAGCTGGGTCTGGCGTCAGACCCGGCGAGTATCGATGCATTCATCGGCAAGCATGGGCACCTGCCGGAAGACGTTCGGCTGGCCGATGCGCCGGTCTGGAACGAGTCGCAGCGCGCGCTGCTGCGCGATGAGTGGGTCGAGGATGCGGAGTGGGCGCCGATTGTCGACGAGCTGAACGTGCGCATGCACGAGCATTGATCACCAGCGCGAGCTGCCGCAATCGCTGCAGCTCGCCTGTCGCCCCTCGAGGCAGATCAGTCCAGCAGATCGGCTGGTACGTTGCCGCCATTCTCGGCCAGTTTGTTCAGCACCGCCTTGTGCAACCACATGTTCATCTGCGCCGAATCCCCCATCTTGTCAGCCGGGCAACCCAGCTCGGTAGCCAGTTCCTTGCGCGCGGTGAGGCTGCTGTCCAGACCGAGCAACTTCAGCAGGTCGACGATGGACGTGCGCCAGTTGAGTTTCTCCGGGTGATTCTGCGCCATGCCGTCGAGCTTGGCCGCGACGTCCACTTGGTCCACTGCAGGGCCCGTGGGTGCGCCGGCACCGCCTGTGGAGGCCTCAGGTGGTGTGGAGGGCGCTGTGCTGTCGGGTGCGGCATGTGCCTGGCCGAGGCCGATCTTTTCCAGTATCGAGTTAAACAAGCCCATGGGAATCTCCTGTCTGCGTGAATGATGAGCCGTGGCTCGCAGGTTAGGACCGCTCGTGTATCGATTCGTCGCATCCGTATTGAACGGGGTGTTCCGGCGAGTGGCGTGGGGAAATTGGGCTTTGGGGCGCCCTGGGTGGACCGAAGTCATTCATCGTCTTGCCCAGTCGATTCCCTGCATCGCTCGTGCTGTAACAGGCGCATGTCGAGTGGCCTGTTTGGCAGGTTCAGTTGGTCGATTTCGGCGCCCATGGCCCCGATACCGCGTTGCTGCTCCTTGCCATAGCCCCGCTATGACTCGTCGCAGCGCCTTGTCTCGGAGCCCTGATCATCCGAACTTGCCTCAACCAACTCACCAAACAGTCCACTAGAATGCCGCTTTTGTTTCAGGAACCGATCATGAGCGAGTCGACCCAGCAAGACCTCGATATCGATGCCCGCTACGCCTGCGCCAGGAGCCTCGCACTGGAAGCCGCGCAGCTGGGCATGGATTTCTATCGGCAACGCGAGACGCTGGATGTCGAGCACAAGGGCAACGACCGGCAGGATGTGGTCAGCATCGCCGACAAAAGCATCGAAGACTTTATTCGCGCACGCCTGGCCGAGCGCTTCCCGCAGGACGGCTTTCTCGGCGAGGAAAGCGGCTCGGCCGACCTCAAGGCCCGCTGCGTGTGGGTGATCGATCCCATCGACGGCACTGCCTGTTTCGTCAACGGTCTGCACAACTGGTGCGTTTCCATCGGGCTGCTGATCGACGGGGAACCCCACATCGGCGCGATCGCCGACCCCAACCATGACGAACTCTTCCATGGCTGTCTCGGCCGCGGTGCCTATGTCAACGAGACACCCATCACGGCCAGCGCCGCCAGCCATGTGCGTGATGGCCTGACCGGTGCGGGCACCTTTCACCCGCGCGGCAAGGAGCATTTCATTCCGTTTCTGGAAAAGCTGCTGGCCGAAGGCGGCATGTTCATCCGCAATGGCTCCGGCGCGCTGATGACGGCTTACGTCGCCGCAGGGCGACTGATCGGTTACTACGAGACCGAACTCAAGAGCTGGGATTGCCTGGCCGGGTTGGTGCTAGTGGCCGAGACGGGCGGGCTGCGCAACGATTTCTTCCGCAACGATGGGCTGCTCAGGGGTAACCCCTATCTGGTGGCGGCGCCCGGCGTGTATCGACAGCTGGCCGAGCTAATCGGCCCTTCGCTGGATGGCTGAGGCGTTGCGCGTTCGTCAGTCGAGCGTGCACTGCCAGGCCCGAGTCGGGCAGTCTGTGCTATACCGTTCTGACGCGCTGGGGCCGGCGAAACGGCCCTGTTCATCAGGGGAGGAACAATCGGCGGCCCATCAGCCTGAGCCAACCTGCGTGATCTGATGGCTGCCCGCATACGAAGCGAGGTAACGATCATGACCATGATGCAATGCACCCACCGCGACCACCTCATCACCGCCGAGGTGATGGAATATCCCGGTACCCCGACACCCTGGGCTGGCGGTTGCCGGATTACCGATCCCGCCGGGCACGTGACTCGCCGTATGCCGCTACCGCTCGAGCATGCGTTCATGGACGAGCTGGAAAAGGCCCAGCGACTGTCCATCGCCCATGGCAAGTGGCTGGTCGATCAGCATCTCGATCACGGCCGCGAGCTGTTCCAGAAGGCCGCCTAGCACTGCCCGAAGCGTCTTTTCATGCGTCGGATGTCCATCGTCCGACGCATGCCTTGAGCGTGCCGAGTGAGCGTGCGGTTCTTCGTTCCTGCACACACAATTCGCTTCGCAATTGCCAGCGCACAAATCTGTACCGTTTACGGCAGGAACGCCGGCGAACCGGCTAAGTTTCGGATAGCAAAGCGAAAAGTGCTGACGGGCAGGACTGCGTCGGCGGCATTTTGCCCGTTGCTTAATAAGTGAAACGGTGGCATAGCTATCACCAAGCCACCGGAAACGGTGGTGCTCATAAGCGGAAGTAAGGACGACTTATGCAAATCCAGGTTCACAGCGATAACCACATCGAAGGCAGTGCCCGTCTGGCTGATTGGGTCAGTGCCAGTGTCGCAAGCAGGTTGGACCGGTTCGACGACGAGCTGACGCGCGTCGTCGTGCACCTCAACGACGAAAACGGTGACAAGGCCGGCGCCCATGACAAGCGCTGCCAGATCGAAGCGCGGCCGAAGGGGCTGCAGCCGATCTCCGTCACCCACAAGGCCGAATCGCTGGAGTTGGCGATCGACGGCGCGGTGGACAAGCTGAACAATGCGCTCGCTCACCAGTTCGGCAAGTTGCGTAGCAAGCGCTCCGGAGCCCAGCCGCAGATGATCGATGGCGCGGTGGCTGAGCGTGACGCACTCTTGGAGGAAGATTTCCTCGCGGACGAGCAGGTCCGCAATTCATAAGCCGTAAGCAAGGGCCTTCCTCGGAAGGCCCTTCACACATCTAGTGCAGCAATTCCGACGGAATCCTGCCGCCATTTTCGGCAAGCTTCTTCATCACCGCCCGGTGCAGCCACATGTTCATCTGCGCCGAGTCCGCCATCTCTGCCGGCGGGCAGCCTAGTTCCGTAGCAAGCTCCCGGCGTGCTTCCAGGCTGCTGTCCAGCCCGAGCAACTTCAGCAGATCGACGATCGAGGTGCGCCAGTTCAGCGCTTCCGGGTGCGCCGCCGCCTTGGCTTCCAGTTGTGCCACCACATCCACGCCACTCGCCGTGGCTGATGACTGATTCAAGTCCTGGTGCGGCGCGATAGTCGCGTTGTCGGTGGCGGTGGGCCTTTCTCCCAGCGTGATGCCCTCGGCGCTCGAGCGGGTGGCGTCGGCTGGTGGTGCATCAGCCTTGTGTTGCGCCTCGTTGGAAGCATCACCCAGGCCGAGCTTGGCCTTGATCGTATCGAAAAGTCCCATGTCCGTTCTCCTGACTGTTGATGTCCATATTCGACAGCAACCCAGGACAGACCATTCGCTCCCGCAGGTCGGGTAATTGTCGGCCTGGCGTGGCCCCTCAGCCGTGCTCCAGCCAGGCGCTGGCTTCGGCTTCCTGGTGCAGGTCGAAGGCCTTGATGGTCAGCCCGGGGATCAGCGCCCCTTCCACCTCGCTGGCCTTGCGCAGCCATTCCTTGCCGGCGACCACCGCGCAGCGGTCGAAACGGCGTATGAAGCGGAACAGGTGCGGAAGCCGTGACAGCTCCACGCCGACAGCGCCGAGCGTAGGCAGGTCGAAGTCGCCGATGCGATAGAGCATGCGGCCATGGCTGATGCCTTCGGATTTAAACAGCAGGTCATCCAGCGCAGCGCGCATGGCCTGACTGTCCAATTTGCCGGAGAAGTCGATATCGATGCGGTTTTCGCCTCGGCGCGATACGTGAAACATGCGCAGACCCTCGATTGATCTGTGTTTTATGCGAGTTACCCCGCACACCTGACCATAGACGTTGCGTCGCGACCGGGCCAAAAAAACAGGTGCGCAAGTGCCGTTTTCGTTGATCTGCGTCAATACGTGGGGCTGCGTTGCGTGAGTGCCAAAAAAGGCGCGCAAAGCCAGCAATGGCACGGCTTGCAGATAGTTGATAAACGGTATCAAGTTGCCCCTGGCGCCGCCGAGAACAGTGTTAGCTGCGACGCCATTCGACGCTGGCATCGCTTTCTCTCCCTGTAGTGGATACCCCCATGACCAGCACCTTGGCGAACGTCATTCAGTCCCTTTTGCGCGGACTGGGTCTGCGCACCATCAATCATCAGTTCTTCTTCTCCTACAGCCTGATCTTCCTGTGTGCGGCCCTGACCGCCGCTGTGCTGTTCATGTCCGCCAAGGACGCCAGCCAGATCGACATGGCCGGAGCCCAGCGCATGCTCAGCCAGAAGATGATGAAGGAAGCGCTGCTGGCGGCGCAGGGCGTCGGCGACAAGACCGCCGTCGACAAGACCATCCAACGCTTCGAGCAGTCGCATCGGCTGCTGCTCAACGGCGACCGCGCCCAGGGCATCGCACCGGTGGAGCTGACCAGTGCACAACCGCACCTGCAGCGCGTCGATCAGATCTGGCAGCGTTATCGGCCCGCCGTACAGGCACTGGCCGCAGGTCAGAGCGCTGACGTGAACGCCATTGCCACCGACTCAAACGACATCCTTGCCGCTTCCAACGAAGTGGTGCTGCTGATTTCCGCTGAAGCCAACCGCAGCGCGTCGCAGCAGCTCTGGGTCGCCCTGGGTTCGACCCTGTGCATCCTGCTGATGGTCGTGCTGGGACGGGTCGCCGGCATGAACTGGCTGATGCTGCAGATCGACGAGCTGCGGGGGCGTCTGGAGAGGGTCAGCCAGGGCGACTTTTCCGCGCCGCTGCAGGTGCGGCACGCCGATGACGAGATGGGCATGATCACCCTGGCGTACAACCGCCTGCTGGGGCAGGTTGGAGAGATGATCCGCGGTGTGCGTCTGGCTGCTGACGAAGCCGATGGCCAATGCGTGCGCATGGCGAATCTGGCCGGGGACAGCGCGCGCAACGTCGAGGGGCAGCAAGCCGAGATTGATCAGGTCGCCACCGCCATGAACGAAATGCTCGCCACCTCCCAGGAAGTCGCGCGCAGCACGGTCGAGGCCGCCAATGCCGCAGATGTCGCTGAGCAGGAGACCAACTCTGGCAGCGCGGTGATGAATGAGTCGGTCGGCGCCATCCGCACCTTGAGCGGTCATGTCGACAGCCTGTCCGATGTGATGCAGCAGCTGGTGCAGGACAGTCACGAGATCGGCAAGGTGCTGAACGTGATCAGCGGGATCGCCGAGCAGACCAACCTGCTGGCGCTGAATGCGGCCATCGAGGCGGCGCGTGCTGGCGAGCAGGGCCGCGGTTTTGCGGTGGTTGCCGACGAAGTCCGCAGCCTGGCCAGCCGCACGCAGAGCTCGGCCAAGGAGGTAAGCGTGCTGGTCGAGCGCTTGCAGAGCCAGGCCACCCGCGCGGGTACGGCCATGGATGCGTCGCGTCAGAGCAGCTCGGTGACGCTCACCCAGATCGAGGCGGCGCAGCATGCGCTGGGGCAGATCGTCGGCGCGGTGCAGACCATCCGCGGCATGACCAATCAGATCGCCACGGCGGCCGAGGAGCAGTCGCAGGTGGCCGAGGACATGAACCAGTCGCTGACGCGCATCGCTCAGGTCGCCGATCAGGCTGCTGGTGTTACCCACGACACGGCTGCGTCGGGCAATACCATCATGCAGAGCATGAAAGGCCTAAAGGCACTGACCGGGCGTTTCCGTCTCGAGGTGTGATCAGGTCGGCGTGAATCGGGGGAGGGGAATGCTGGCGGAGGGCGCCTGTCCGGCGCAAGGGCATCCCCGCCCATGAGGGGCGGGGACTGGGGTAATCAGTCCTGACGGCTGGTCACTTCCAGCAGGTGATAGCCGAACTGGGTCTTCACCGGGCCTTGCACCTGATTGAGCGGGGCGCTGAATACGACGGTGTCGAATTCCTTGACCATCTGACCCGGGCCGAATGAACCCAGATCGCCGCCCTGACGGCTAGATGGGCAGCTGGAGTTTTCCTTGGCGACCTCGGCGAAGTCGGCACCGCCTTCGATAGCGGCTTTCAGTTCGTTGCACTTGGCTTCGGTGGAAACCAGGATGTGGCGGGCGGTAGCGCGTGCCATGGGGACTCTCCTCTTCAAATAGGCTGCCGAGGCTACCGCAAACCGGTGGCATTGGCGACCGGACCGCGTGGCATTGAAGGCTTAATGAAGGCCCCCGGCGGCCTTCCTTTCGGGTACTCTCGCGCGCTTTTTCATCGGACCCGGAAAACGCTCCATGCTTGATAGCACCCTTGCGCAACTTGAAAACGTCATCAACGATCTGCTGCAACGCAACCAGAACCTGAGCGAGCACTGTGTCTTGCTCGAGCAGCAGCTGCAGCAGGCGCGTGAGGAGAACGACAACCTGCAACTGGCTGCGCTGGAGCAGGAAGACAAGCAGGGCGCTACCCTGGCGCGGCTGCAGGCGCTGGTGGAGCGTGCAGCTGGCAGTAGCGCCGCATGACGGCGGATGGCGTTCAGGTGCTCAGGGTATTCGGCCGCGAATACTCGTTCCG
This sequence comes from Stutzerimonas kunmingensis, assembly GCF_900114065.1. Taxonomy (GTDB): domain Bacteria; phylum Pseudomonadota; class Gammaproteobacteria; order Pseudomonadales; family Pseudomonadaceae; genus Stutzerimonas; species Stutzerimonas kunmingensis. The sequence goes on along the minus strand of NZ_FORS01000001.1, from coordinate 118,952 downwards.
CGCGCCGCCCAGCCAGGAGGCTCTGCTGCAGGAGGCGGCGGCCTTGCTGCAGCAGCATCTGGCCGACAGCCAGCGACAGTTTCCCAACGCCACGGGCGACAAGCTGCTGGTGCTCACCGCACTGAATCTCTGCGTGCCGCTGCTGCAACAGAACGAGCAAATGCAGGATGTCGAGCAACGCATCGCCGCCAGCGTCGCCCGTATCAATCAGCAGCTCGCGGCGCAGGGCTGAGCGGCTGCCTCAGGCTGCGTCGCTGCTGCGCGTGGTTTCGCTGACCGGGCGCTCTGTCAGGTAACGCTGCAGGCGAGCCTTTTCCGGCTCGCTGAAGGCCAGCCCGAGTTTGGTGCGGCGCCAGAGGATGTCATCCACCTGGGTTGCCCACTCTTCGCGCCGCAGGTAGTCGACTTCCTGCGCATGCAGCTGCTGGCCGAGGTCTTCGCCCAGTGCATCGAGCGAGCGCGCTTCGCCCAGCATGCGCCATACCCGATTGCCGTAGAGGGTTGCCCAGCGCTTGGCCAGCGGCAGTTTCAGCCCCTGTACCTTGGCCACCAGCTCTTCGGTGAGTGCATCGGCTGTGCTCATGCCTTCACCGCCAGGCAGTGCCGCCTGCGCCGTCCAGCTTTCACCCATAGCCGGGAAGAACGGCTTGAGCTGCGCCATCGCCGACTCGGCGAGCTTGCGGTAGGTGGTCAGCTTACCGCCGAACACCGAAAGCAGCGGTGCCTGCTTTTCTTCCGCCGCCAACGACAGGGTGTAGTCGCGGGTAACCGCGGACGGGTTATCCGATTCGTCGTCGCATAGCGGCCGGACGCCGGCGAAGGTATGCACGATGTCCCTGGGCTCGAGTTGCTTGCGAAAGTGCGTGTTGGCCACGCCCAATACGTAGGCGATCTCTTCCTCGCTGATGCTCACCTTGGCCGGGTCGCCACGGTACTCGCGATCGGTGGTGCCGATCATGGTGTAACGATCCAGGTAGGGGATGGCGAAGACGATGCGCCGATCCTCGTTCTGCATGATGTAGGCCTGCTCACCTTCATACAGCTTGGGCACGATGATGTGACTGCCCTGAATCAGGCGGATGCCGTACGGCGAGCGCTGCTGCAGGTTTTCGCCGATGAACTGTGCGACCCAGGGACCGGCCGCATTGACCAGTGCCTTGGCCTTTAGTGAGAAGCGGCTGCCGTCCTCGCGCTGCAGCTCGACATGCCAGATGCCGCCAGCACGCTTGGCGCTCAGGCATTGGGTGCGGGTATGGATATGCGCGCCTTTCTCCCGCGCCGCCATGGCGTTGAGCACCACCAGTCGCGCGTCGTCAACCCAGCAGTCGGAGTATTCGAAGCCGCGGGTGATGGCTGGCTTCAGGGGGCTCTCACTGCCGAAACGCAGGCCCCGCGAAGCCGGCAGCTTCTTGCGCATGCCCAGGTTGTCGTAGAGGAACAGGCCAGCGCGGATCATCCACGCCGGGCGCAGGTGAGGACGGTGGGGCAGCACGAAGCGCATCGGCTTGACGATATGCGGCGCCTTTGCGAGCAGCACCTCTCGCTCGGCCAGCGCCTCGCGAACGAGGCGGAATTCGTAGTGTTCCAGATAGCGCAGCCCGCCATGAATGAGCTTGCTGCTGGCCGATGACGTATGACTGGCCAGGTCGTCGCGTTCGCAAAGGAACACCGACAGCCCGCGGCCGGCGGCATCGGCAGCAATGCCGACACCATTGATACCGCCGCCGATTACGGCGACGTCATAAAGCTCGGAGACGGGCTGAGCGGAATGGGGCACGGGCTTCTCCTCGAAAACGAAAGACATGTTCGGTTTTGAACATGCTATTCGGAAAAGAATCCTTATGAAAGAAAAAATGTTCGAAATTGATTAAAAGGAAAATATTCGAAAACTAAAGATGGGGATATCCGCTGTTGAGCACAGCCGAGCGCCTGCTTATATCGGCCTCCGCATGCATCTTGTAGTGGTTGCCCATACTGGGGCGACGTCCTTGAGCACTTGGCTGCGCCGCGGCGCGGAGTGCGCTCCTCCCTGGACCATGGGAGCGCTCAGTCAGTAGATGCTGCGTGTTAGCTGTTTGTTGGCTGGCTGCGATTCGCGGCCGAGACCGCTGCTACAGGTTCAGCGTCGCCGCGTGGGAAGCTGGCAACGAGGGAGGCGGTCCGCCTACTCCGCGATTTCCAGCTGCACCTTGTGGCGGGCCAGCAGCTCGGCGAACACCTCTGACGGTGCCGAGTCGGTGAACAGGCAGTCGATCTGTTCCAGCGAGCCCAGGCGCGTCATGGCGCTGCGGCCGAATTTGCTGGAGTCCGCGGCGAGGAAGACCTTGCGCGCGTTATGGATGATCGCCTGGGAGACGCGCACTTCCTGATAATCGAAGTCGAGCAGGGTGCCGTCCTCGTCGATACCGCTGATGCCGATCAGGGCGAAATCGACCTTGAACTGGCTGATGAAATCGGCGGTGGCCTGGCCCACCACGCCGCCATCGCTGCGCACGTTGCCGCCGGCGATCAGCACATCGAAGTCTTCCTTGGTGCTGAGAATGCTCGCCACGTGCAGATCATTGGTGATGATCTTCAGGTCACGGTGGTTGAGCAGGGCGCGGGCGATCGCCTCGGTGGTGGTGCCGATATTGATGAACAGCGAAGCCTGGTCGGGGATGCGCGCGGCCATGGCGGCGGCGATACGCAGTTTCTCGTCGCGCATCTGGTGCGCGCGCTGGCTGTAGGCGGTGTTCTGCACGCTGGAATCGTAGGCCGCGCCGCCGTGGTAGCGCCGGAGCAGGCCGGCGTCGCCGAGCTGGTTGATGTCGCGGCGGATGGTTTGCGGCGTGACGGCGAAGTGCCGTGCCAGCTCGTCGATGCTCACGTAGCCGCGCTCGCGCACGAGTTCCAGAATGTTCTGCTGTCGGGGCGCCAGGCTCATGAGGCTTCCTTGTTCGCTGTTGTGCGGGAAGCATGCCGTAGTCTGGCGTTCGATTAAAGCGCCGGCTGTTCGAATTCGCACATGCCAGGCCTGTCTCCGAACGCCTCCAGAGGCAGGCCTGTTGTCCGTCGGATCAGTCCTCGGCCCAGTTGCGCGTACGGTCGACCGCCTTCTGCCAGCCGCGATAGAGCGCTTCGCGCTGTTCACTTCCGCACGCCGGTTCGAACACCCGCTCGATGCTGCTCTTGCTGCGCAACTCGTCGAGATCGCTCCAGAAACCGGTAGCCAGTCCGGCCAGGTACGCAGCGCCGAGGGCCGTGGTTTCCTTCATCTGCGGGCGTTCAACCTGAGTACCGAGCATATCGGCCTGGAACTGCATGAGGAAGTTGTTGGCTACCGCGCCGCCGTCCACGCGCAGGGCGCGCAGGCGCTCGCCGGCATCCTGCTGCATGGCATCGAGTACGTCGCGAGTCTGGTAGGCGATGGATTCCAATGCTGCTCGGATCAGGTGATCAACCTTGACCCCGCGGGTCAGGCCAAACAGTGCGCCACGGGCACGCGGGTCCCAGTAGGGCGCGCCGAGACCGGTGAAGGCTGGCACCAGGTAGATGCCGTTGCTGTCCGGCACCTTGGTGGCGAAGTATTCCGAATCCAGCGACTCGTTGAGCACCTTCAGCTCGTCACGCAGCCACTGCACGGTGGAGCCACCATTGAAGATGGCGCCTTCCAGTGCGTAGTTCACTTCGCCACGCGGTCCGCAGGCGATGGTCGTCAGCAGGCCATGTTCGGATTGCACCGCCTTGGTGCCGGTGTTCATCAGCAGGAAACAGCCGGTACCGTAGGTGTTCTTCGCCTGGCCTGGCTCGACGCACATCTGGCCGAACAGAGCGGCTTGCTGGTCCCCGGCGATACCGGCGATGGGGATGCCGGTGCTCTGGCCCGAGCCAAGGTAGGCGTGACCATAAACCTCGGAGGACGAGCGTACATCCGGCAGCATCTCGCGTGGGATATCCAGGGTTTCCAGCATCACCGGGTCCCAGTCCAGCTTGTGGATGTCGAACAGCATGGTGCGTGAGGCGTTGGTGTAGTCGGTGACGTGGGCCTTGCCCTGGGTCATCTTCCAGATCAGCCAGCAATCGACGGTGCCGAACAGCAGTTCGCCGCGGCGGGCGCGCTCACGGCTGCCCTCGACGTGGTCGAGAATCCACTTGATCTTGGTACCGGAGAAGTAGGGGTCGATCACCAGGCCGGTAGTCTTGCGGATGTGATCTTCCATGCCGTCGCGCTTGAGCTGGTCGCAGATCGGCGTGCTCTGGCGGCTCTGCCAGACGATGGCGTTGTAGATCGGCCGGCCGGTGATCTTGTCCCAGACGATGGCGGTCTCGCGCTGGTTGGTGATACCGATGGCCGCCACCTGCTCGTTGGTGATGCCGGCCTGGGCCAGGGCTTCGACGAACACACCGCTCTGGGTCGCCCAGATTTCCATGGGGTCGTGCTCGACCCAGCTCGGTTGCGGGTAGATCTGCGCGAATTCGCGCTGAGCGATGGTCACCACGTTGGCGTTGCGGTCCAGCACGATGGCGCGGGAGCTGGTGGTGCCCTGGTCGAGGGCGACGATGAATTGCTTGTTCTGATTGCTCATGGCGTCGTTTCCTTAGCGAACTTTGCTGATATCGGGCTGGGCGGAGCCCATTTCGGCAGAGGCCTTTTCCTTGGGTTTTGGTGCATCGCAGGCGGCCGATCCAACGCCTGGCAGGTGCCGGCAGATGAGTGCCTTGTAACCTGCAGCGCCGAGGCAGGCGCCGAGAATCGGGGCGAAGATCGGGACCAGGAAATACGGAATGTCTCGCCCGCCAGTGAAGGCCACGTCACCCCAGCCGGCAAAGAAGGTCATCAGTTTAGGCCCGAAATCCCGTGCGGGATTCATCGCGAAGCCGGTCAGCGGTCCCATCGCGCCGCCGATCACTGCGATCAGCAGGCCGATCAGCAAAGGTGCGAGCGGGCCGCTGGGCAGGCCGTTGCCGTCATCGGTGATGGCCATGATCATCGCGAGCAGAATGGCGGTGATGACGACCTCCACCAGAAACGCCTGGCCGAACGACAACGAGGCGTGGGGGTAGGTCGAGAAGATCGATGCGAGTTCGAGGCTCTCGACACTGCCGCGAACCATTTGCTGGGCCTGTTCGAAATCGAAAAACAGACTGCTGTACAGCCCGTAGACCAGCGCCGCAGAACAGAAGGCGCCGGCCACCTGCGCCAGGATGTAGGCCGGAACGCGGTGCCGCTCGAATGTGCCGAACAGCCACAATGCGATGGTCACGGCCGGGTTCAGGTGGGCACCGGAGACGCCGGCGGCAAGGTACACCGCCATCGAAACGCCGATGCCCCAGATGATGCTGATTTCCCACAACCCCAGGTCGGCACCGCCGAGCTTGAGCGCTGCGACGCAGCCAGTACCGAGGAAGATAAGAAGGGCAGTGCCGAGAAATTCGGCGATGCATTGTCCCTTGAGCGTCGGGACGATGGGCGTACTCATGCGCGGAGCCTCGTTCGTTTGTTTTTGTTTTATTCCGAGCACTGCGTTGGTTCGGAATTGTTCGGAAACGAAAACTTAGAGGCAAAGAATGCAGCTGTCAAAGTAAAAATTCGAACATTTTACGGGCGCGCTGCGGGAACAAATGGTGGTGCTTGCTGTCGCCTCGGTCCGAGTCATCGCCGTGACCGATGAAGCCTTGCCAAGCGGGAGGGCGTTGGAAACCGTCGGTGTCTTAGCGCCGACGCCGCCAGAGGCGCCAGCCGAGCAGCAGATCGTCAGCCATCGGCACCAGAGCCAATGCCAGCAACAAGGCGGCCAGCGGGACCGTGGCGATGAAGCCGAAATGCTTGAAGCCGGCTGCGCCGCTCAATCCGCCGACGAAGAAGCTCATCACCATCAGCAGGTTGATGCGCAGGCGCTGTCGGTTGGCCCGAACCGGTGGCATGTCGTCATGACGATTGCGGTTGAAGTAGATCAGCCTGCCCAGCTCGATGCCGATGTCGGTCACCATGCCAGTGATATGGGTGGTGCGCACTTCGGCATTGGAGAGTTTGGTGATGATCGCGTTCTGCAGGCCCATGATGAAGCACAGCAGCACCACGGTCAGCGGCACGAAGAAACCCGGAACCGTCATCAGGCGCGCGCCGAGGATACCGAACAGCAGCAACAGCGCGGCTTCCAGCGCCAGCGGTAGCGCGTACTGGCTATGCAGACGGCGACGTCGCGAGAAATTGATCATCAGCGTCGAGCACATGGCACCAAGAACGAACGAGAGCAATGCACCGAAGCCTGCCAGCGCCAGATCGGTGGCACCGAGGGCCAGGTTGTCGGCCATTGCCGAGACGATACCGGTCATGTGCGAGGTGTACTGCTGGACGGCGATGAACCCGCCGGCATTGGCGGCACCCGCGACAAACGCGAGGCACAGGCCGAGCTGACGATTGCTATGGGCGGACCGTCGGCGATCGGTCAGACGACGGGCGTACTTGATCGGCATGGCAGGCTCGCGCTCGGCAGCAAAGCGGCGATTATAGAGCGGCCGGCCTGGCTGGATCGTGGTTGGTGGATATTCTCAGCGTCGTCGCCCGGCCTTGCGGCCGCCGCCGCGTCGTGCAGCCCGCGGTTTGCGCTGGCGTGACAGTTCACGGGTGATGGCGTCGTTGAGCAGCTTGCGCGCGTCTTCACCGTCGTCGTGCTCGGGAAAATGCTCGGGCAGGCTGCGGGCCAGATGCAGGTAGGTTTCCACCACATGCAGGGTACTTTCCAGGCTGGACAGGTCGCTGCCGAGCAGCAGCTTGGGCATCGGGATGGCGTGGCCTTCGGCGACTCGCTTGATCCAGCGCTGGGCATGTTGACTGGCCGGACTGTCGAAGCCGCCGCGGATCGGCGTGCAGGCGAACGTCCAGCGCAGCCAGAGCGGAATCTTCGGGTCGTCGATCAGCTCGATCCATTCGGCTAGTTCGTCTGGCAGTACCGAGATGAATGCCTCGCCGTAGTTTATGTTGCCGTTGAAGGTCAGCCAGGACCGCAGCAGACTCGGCTCGCCCATCAGTTCGGAGATGGCGGACAGGTGATCGATGGAAGGGCGCACCTGGAACTGACTCAGGTCCACCGGCGCATCCGGGCTGTTGAACAGGCGGCGGATGGACTTGAGTGTCTGCGGGTCCAGCGCGGTGATCTCGCCGCTGTCGTGGTGACCGAAGCGCCCGGCGCGGCCGCCGATCTGCTTGACCTCCTGCACCTTGAGCTGGCGATTCTGGATGCCGTCGAATTTCTCATCGGTATAGAAACACAGCGTGTGCGCCGGCAGGTTGAGGCCCATGCCGACCGCATCGGTAGCGACCATGATGTCCGCCTCGCCCTCGCGGAAGCGCCGGGCCTGCTCGCGTCGGACCTCGGGCGAGAGCGCACCGTAGACCACCGAGACGCTCTTGCCGGCACTCTCGAGCATGCCCTTGAGCTCCAGCACCAGCTTGCGGCTGAACGCCACCAGCAGCGAGCCGGGTTCCAGCCGTTCCAGCGTCGTGGCGTGGCGGGCGACTTCAACCGGGGACAGGCGCTTGGTGCGCTGCACCACCAGCTTGTCCTCGCACAGATCGCAAAGCGTGCGTAAGGAGGGTTCGATCAGCGCTGGCCCGGTCATCATCAGTTGCGGTGTATGGGCGCTGACCAGTGCATCGACCCAGGCCCAGCCACGTTGCGAGTCGGCCATCATCTGTACCTCGTCGACCACCACCACATCCCAATGCTGATGGCGGAAACGCGCGAACTCCTCCACGGTGCAGCAGAAGTGTGTGGCGCCTTCGCGGATGATTTCTTCCTCCCCGGTTACAAGTGAGCAGGGCACGCCCATCGCCTCAATGCGCTCCTGGTTTTCCAGCGCCATCAGGCGCAGCGGCGACAGGTAGATGCCGTGCTCGGCCGCAGCCATCGCCTCGATAGAGCGATGCGTCTTGCCGCTGTTGGTGGGGCCGAGCAGGGCGGTCCAGCGTCGCGTCAGGCGCCGGGCCGGGTAGAGCTTGTGGTAGTGGACGAAGCGCGGGTTGTTCTCCAGCAGCACGGCAAACGCCATTTTTTCCTCGTGCTCGCGGCGGGCGGCGCGAATCGCCTTGCGCATGCGGCCGGGCTCCAGGGCGATGAGCTCGGTAAGACGCTTGTGCCCGAGCAGTTGCAGGTCGAAATCGCCGGCGAGCTCGAGCATGCGCTCGAAGGTGGCCTGCAGCTCGTCGCGATCCTGGCGCTTCCACGCCTCGACTTCCGCCACGCTGAGCAGATGATCCTGGCCGGAAGGAACCCGCCGCGGCAATTCGAGGGTGAGATTGCCGCGCTGCAAGGCCACCACGTAGCGCAGCTCATGGCGAATCTCGTTGAGGGTGGCGATGGCATGCGGCAGAAATTCATCGACCCGTGGCAGTTCCGGGCGGATGCGCGCCAGGCACCGCTGCCGCTCGTCCTCGTCCATTTCGGCGAAGGGCCGTTCGAGCACCTGCAGCCGATTGCGCACATAGCGCTGCACGGCCTGTTTCAGGTTGTCGGCGAAATCGTCGCGCCGCGGGCTATCGTCCAGACGCAGCGCCCAGTCCGGCTCCAGCAGATGGACCGGCGAGCCCAGGCTGAAGGTCTTCTCGCTGCCGAACACATCCACGCTGCAGTGGATCTCGCCGAGATCACGGCTGACGACCCGATCGAGCAACTCGTCTGCAGCAGGTGCCGCCAGCAGTTCATCCACCGCCCGCCCATGCAGCCCCAACCAGAACGCTTTGGCCGCGCGAGCCAATCCGACGATGGGATAGCCGACGTACGGGGTGAACCACTTTTCCTGGTGATGCTTCTTCGCGGTGAATTCCGGATATCGCGCCGTTGCCCAGTCGAGGAAGCGCGCCAGACGTTCGAGCCTGATGGATTTGAACTGCTTGCCCCCGGTCTTGGCCATGATCGACACCTTTGCTGATCAGTCTTCTTTGTACGACTCGCGTTGCGCTCGTTTGCTCGCCAGACTGTGCGCCTTGGTCGACGATACGTACAAATCAAACCCCTCGCTTTACGGCATCGCCATCGTCACGGCGATCGTCCCCCAGCTGGAGCTTCAGGCTGCGCACTTCTTCAGTCAGGCATTCCACCTGTACCAGTAGTCGCTGCAGGGTTTCGCGGTCGGCCAGCTGGTCGCGGTTGTCTTCCTCGTTGCGGTCGGCGACGAACAGCGAACCGATGTAGGCGGCGAAGCTACCGAACAGACCGACTCCGGACACCATCAGCAGCACTGCGACGATACGGCCCAGGGTGGTGACCGGATAGAAGTCGCCGTAGCCGACCGTGGTCACGGTGACGAACGCCCACCACAAGGCCTCTTCCGGCGTGTTGATCGAACTCTCTGGGTTCGGCGCTTCCACCAGCAGCATGGTCAGCGCGCCAAACGCTACCAGCAGCATGGTTGCTGTGGCGGCGGAGGCGACGATGCCTTCGGCGCGGTTGCGGAACAGGATTCGCCAGATCAGCCGCAACGACTTGATCGCCCGCAGCACCCGCAGAATCTGGAAGGCCCGAAACAGCTTGGCTGCCTGCAACCCGCCCGCCGGTACGCTGGCCAGCAAGTCGATCCAGCCCCAGCGCATGAAGCGCAGCTTGTCGTCGGCTTCCTGCAGGCGCATCCAGAAATCGATGAAGAAAAAGAAGCACACGATGTTGTCCAGATACCCGAGCAGAGTCGATACGTCGTCGGGTAAGTCGAACACCAGATCAGCCACCAGCGCACCGATCACGTAGACCGATAGCAGCAGGATGAAGATCTGAAAGGGTGTGATGGCGCGCTGCTTCATGAGTCAACCGGGTTCGTGGGGCAGGTGGGCGCGAGTTTAAAGCACACCGCGGTAATCGGGCCGGAACGATGGGCAGGAATGTTGGGTATGGAAGTGCGCAAGATGGTTGGTATCGGCTGTGCCGGCTGGAGCTTGCCGCGCGAGGCGTGGCCGGCATTCGCTGAGCAAGGTACGCACCTGCAGCGCTACAGCGGAGAGCTATCGGTGGTCGAGAGCAACAGCTCGTTCTACCGACCGCATCGTCCGGCCACCTATCGCAAGTGGGCGGCGAGCGTGCCGGAGGACTTCCGCTTTTGCGTGAAGCTGCCCAGGCAGATCAGCCATGAGCTGCGCTTGCGCGAGTGTGACGAGGCGCTCGAGCGCTTTCTCGGCGAATCGACCGAGCTGGCTGAAAAGCTCGGCTGCCTGTTGCTGCAATTGCCGCCATCGCTGACCTTCGATCCTTCAACGGCGGAGGACTTCTTCGCTGCCATGCGCGCACGCTACGACGGTGCACTGGTACTCGAACCGCGGCATGCGAGCTGGCTGGACGCCGGTGAGCTGCTCGAGCGCTGGCGTATCGCACGGGTGGCGGCTGACCCTTCGCCGCTTGCGGGTGGAGACAAGCCGGGCGGCTGGTCGGGCATGCGCTACTACCGACTGCACGGGTCGCCACGCATCTACCATTCTGCGTACTCGGCCGAATGGCTGGAGCGGCTGGCTGGCGAGTTGCGGACTTCTGCTCGGTCCGGCGTGCCGTGCTGGTGCATCTTCGACAATACCGCCAGCGGCGCTGCGGTGAGCAATGCGTTGGTACTGCAGGCGCTGGTGGCAGACGAAACCGCCTGGTCGCCCTAGCGCGGGATGATGCGTACGCGACCCGCAGTGTTGTCGCGCCGGGCAGCCTTTTCGTTTTCCGCGCGGCCGGGAATCGAGCCGAAATCCGCTCCGCGATCCGGTGTCGAGCTGCCGTCCAGTTCGCGCTCGTCGACGCTGATCGAGGTGGCGTCCGGGTAGCCGGTGGTCAGCGTCTCGGTGCTGGCGGTAACCGGGGTGGCATCGTCGTCGCCCCACTTGGCGCTGCGCTCGTCGATATCGATGGCGCCGTTGCGCTCCATGACACGCTCGACTGCGGAAACCCGGCTGTCGTCCTCCAGCGTCACGGTGACGATGGTCGATCCGCGGCGGGCCGCTTCGGGGTAACGACCGGCATGCTGGCTCGATCCGTCGCCGAAGACCTTGTGAAAGAAACTGCCGATCTTGTCGGCCACTGTTGCGTCTTCACCCGGCTCTTCGCCGACCACTTCCACACGGCTGCTGTCGACGGTGTCGCTGTTGAAGGATGCCGATATCTGGATGTCGTCGCTGGACACTCCTTCGCTCACGAGTTCGGCTTTCACTTTCTCTGCTTCGGCATAGCGGTCGAAAGCGGCAATTAGAATCTGGGTCATGACTTCACCTTTCATATGCAGCGAGGCTGCGGTGGCGGGCGTCTGGACCAATAGCGGTCAACGCATGGGTACTGATCCTTGGGCGCGGCAAGCCGCACGATGGTTCCGTTTGGACTCATTACCCGATGCTTCGCTTAGGGCTGGCCCCGACTCGACCCCGGCGCGGCTTCCGGCCGCTGGCTAGCCGTTGACCACCTTGCCGCCATTGATATGAATGGTCTGGCCACTGACATAGGACGAGTCCTCGCAGGCCAGATAGACATAAGCCGGACCCAGTTCGGAAGGCTGGCCGCAGCGGCCCATGGGCATCTGGCTGCCGAAGTCTTCGAGCATCTGCGGGTCGTGCTTGCCGAGCGACGGTGGCTGCAGCGGCGTCCAGATCGGGCCTGGCGCGATCTGGTTGACGCGGATCTCGCGCTCGATCAGCTGCTGTGACAGTGCCCGGGTAAAGCCATCGATCGCGCCCTTGGTCGAGGTGTAGTCGACCAGCAGCGGGTGCCCGATAAAGGAGTTGATCGAGGTGGTGTTGATGATCGACGCACCGGCCTGCAGATGGGGCAGGGCGGCACGGGTGAGATAGAAGTAGCCGTGGATGTTGGTGGCGAAGGTCTTCTCCCACTGCTCGTCGGTGATGTCCTCAAGGCGGGTCTGGACCTCCTGGCGGCCGGCATTGTTGACCAGCACGTCCAGCCGACCGAAGGCCTTCACGGTTTGTTCGACGGCATCGTTGCAGTGGCGGCTGTCGCGGATATCACCAGCGATCAACAGGCAGCGCCTACCTTCGGTTTCCACCATGCGCCTGGCGTTTTCGGCGTCCTCGTGTTCGTTGAGATACATGATCGCGACGTCCGCGCCTTCACGGGCGAAGTGCACCGCTGCCGCGCGACCGATGCCACTGTCGCCGCCACTGATCAGCGCGACCTTGCCGGCCAGCTTGCCACTGCCCGTGTAGCTGTCGCGGATGAACTCGGCCTGCGGGTGCATTTCGGTTTCGCGACCGGGCAGACGGTCCTGCTGCTGAGCGGGAATCTTCGGGTAAGCCATACGTACTCCAGTCCTGAAATGGGTTCTGTAGGTACGGCTGGCGCTCGCCTGGAAAGTTTCGCCAGGATGCCGAACGGAAGTCAGGCAGCGGCAGAGCGCAGTGACGAACCACCGACAGCAGCGACGCCTTTGCGGCCGCTCGTCGTGGCGCACGTTTGCGACCTGACATCAGTGGATGGCGGGCGTAGAATCCGCGCCGCTTCGACTGTCCCGTCCCTCACTCCATCCGCTCCCGCTGCCTTCCTGCTCGCTTCGCGCGCGCGGGCCGCGTGCGTCATGGCATTCGGGCAGGAACCGTCGCCCTTACACCCTCATTCGTCGCGCTTTGCTTCGACTGAATCGATACCAGACCCACTTCTCCATGAACGAATCGCAAAGCTCCCCGGCCGGGAGCTGGCTCAGCGTGATCGCACTGGCGCTGGCCGCCTTCATCTTCAACACCACCGAGTTCGTCCCTGTGGCGCTGCTCAGCGACATTGGCCGCTCGTTCGACATGCCGCCATCCCAGGTCGGGCTGATGCTGACCATCTACGCCTGGGTGGTTGCGTTGATGTCACTGCCGATGATGCTGCTGACGCGCAATTTCGAGCGCCGCACGCTGCTCGTCCTGGTCTTTGTGGTGTTCATCGGCAGCCATCTGGTTTCGAGCGTGGCGTCTAGCTACGGCATGCTGATGCTCAGCCGGATCGGCATCGCCCTGGCGCACGCGGTGTTCTGGTCGATCACCGCATCGCTGGCGGTGCGTGTCGCACCCGCAGGCAAGCAGGCGCAAGCCTTGGGCCTGCTTGCGACCGGCAGTGCGCTGGCGATGGTGCTGGGCATTCCGCTGGGGCGCGTGGTGGGCGAGGCGCTGGACTGGCGCACCACCTTCCTGGCCATCGGCGTGATCGCCGCGCTGGTGCTGGTCGTCCTGGCGCGGACGCTGCCATCGCTGCCGAGCCAGAATTCCGGTTCGTTACGCAGTCTGCCGGTGCTGTTCAAACGCCCTGCGCTGTTGACCGCCTATGTGCTGACCGCGTTGGTCATCACCGCGCAATTCACCGCCTACACCTACATCGAGCCCTTTGCGCAAACCGTCGCGCACCTGAGCGGAGACATGACCACCGTCCTGCTGTTGCTCTTCGGCGGTGCCGGTCTGCTCGGTTCGTTGCTGTTCAGCCGATACAGTGCGCGCTATCCGAGGGGCTTTCTGATCGCGGCGATCGCGGTCATGGCGATCTGTCTGCTGCTGTTGCTGCCGGCTTCGCGCGAGAGTTCGCTGCTCGGTGCGGTGGTGGTGATCTGGGGTATCGCCGGGATGTGCTTCGGCCTGGCCGTGCAATCGAAGGTACTGAACCTGGCTTCGGACGCGACCGACGTTGCCATGGCCATGTTCTCCGGCATCTACAACGTCGGAATCGGCGGCGGCGCCTTGCTCGGCAGCCTCGTTGTCAGCCATCTGGGGTTGCGTGAGATTGGCGTCGCCGCCGGCTTGCTCGCGGTCGCCGGTCTGTTGCTGTGCAGCTTTGCGACCTATCGCTTGGCCAGGCCTGCCAGCGGCACGGCGGTGTAGCTGGGCTACGTGTGATCCGCTGCCGGGCTCGGTTGTTGCGGTGGGATCAGCAGGCTTTCGCAGAGTTAGCTCGGAAAGCTGTGGCTATTCATGCGTAGCGGTGCTTTCGAAAGATGCCTGCGGTGTGCTGTGGGCGGCCTGGGTGCGTGCGATATCCAATGCCGCACGCTCCAGGCAGCGGCCGATTACCCGGTCACGATGCTGGTTGCTGCGGATGCCATCCAACAGGGCTAGAACCACATATGTAACCGTGGCTAACGCCAGCACGAATACGATGCCTTTTCCAACGATCCAGGTATCGGTCAGCTTGATGACGTCCGTCGACAGACTGACGATCGCCGAAACCAGCATGACGATGACGAGATTCTGGGAGACCCAGCGTTCCTGCGGTGGCGGGCCGGCGATCTCGGCGATGCGCGCCAACTCCTGAATGTCCGCTGCGTTGAGCCCGCGCTCTACAAGGGTATTTCGGAACAGTGCGTAGCGCAGCAGTTCTTCGCGGCGTAGAAAACCGTAGCGGTTCAGCGTTTCACGGGCATAGATATCGCGGTAGTACCACGCGCAATAGCGCTCCCGGGCCAGCAGCATGCCAAACAGAGCAAGCAGTGCGCCGGCCATGGCAGCCAACCCCTGCAAAGGTGACTGGCTATTGAGCAAGGTCCCAACCAGCAATATGCCGACAGCGATCGTCAGCGCCCAGGAAGGCCAGACCATGCGCAGCCCGCCATGCGTGAAGCTCGCCGTGAACACGCCGGGTTGGCATTGTCGATAGAGCGAGCGGATCTCTGCCCATGTCGCAAGTACAGTCACGGCAGCGCCTCTCGGGATGTATGGACGTCAGGCGTGCGGCTTGTTGCGGATGGTCTTCATCAGATCGTCCGGCGTGATGTGTCCGACCACGCTGCTGCCGCTGCCCGGCAGCGGCAGGTCGAGGATATGCCCCTTCATCTTGCCCACCACGTGCATCTCGCAGGGCTTGCAGTCGAAGGTCAGGGTCAGCACTTCATCGCCGTGGACCAGCTGCATCGGCGCGACCTTGGTGCGCACCCCGGTGACGCCCTTGGCCTGCTTCGGGCAGAGGTTGAAGGAGAAGCGCAGGCAGTGCTTGGTGATCATCACCGGCACCTCGCCGGTTTCCTCGTGGGCCTCGTAGGCCGCGTCGATCAGCTGCACACCGTAGCGGTGATAGAAGGCGCGGGCCTTCTCGTTGTAGACGTTGGCGAGGAACGACAGGTGCGACTCCGGGTAGACCGGCGGCGGCACGCTGACCGGCTTGCGCCCGCCGTGCGGACGGATGGCTTCGCGCGCTTCGCCCAGCGCCTCGATGGCTTCGCGGCGCAGCGCCTTGAGTTGCGAGTTGGGGATGAAGAAGGCCTGCGGTGCATACACTTCGACTTCTTCGGCGTGGTAGATGGTGGTGCCCAGCTGGCTCAGCAGATCGGCGATCTGGCCGGGCACCTGCTCGGGCTTTTTAGCTTCGCCGAAGGGGCCGGGCAGGGTGGCCGTAGCATAGGCGCCTTCCTCGCTGGTGACGTGCAGCTCCAGCTCATCGGCGCGCAATTTTGCCAGCCAACGTACGCCGATGCGGCGTTCGGCGGAGGTCTTGAGCAGCGCGTTCTGCCAGTTGTGGTCCAGGTTGCGATTGAGTGGATGGTTCGGGCGCACCTGGCGCATCGCGGCGGGCATTTCGTTGGGTTCGACGCGGTACTCGTAGCGCGACTGACCATCTTCCTCGAACTGCTTCAGCGGCTCGACCACGCTGGCGCGGAAACCCACCACCTCGCGCTTGATCAGCACGTTGAGGCCGTCACCGTTGGACAGCGGCTCGCGGGTCTGCACGGTCAGATCATGCTTGCCGACCTTGAGTACTTCGCCGACGGCGAGGCCGGTGAAGGTCGGCGAATCGAAGGCGCCGATGTCGATCTTGCGGTCGGTGACGAAGTAGTCGGTGCTGCCGCGGTGGAAGGTCTTGTCCGGGTCCGGCACGAAGAAGTGATCGGTGCGGCCGCTGGAGGCGCGGGCCAGGTCAGGGCGTTCGGCGAGGATGCCGTCCAGGCGCTGACGGTAGTAAGCGGTGATGTTCTTCACGTAGCTCACATCCTTGTAGCGCCCCTCAATCTTGAACGAACGCACGCCGGCGTCGACCAGGGCGCTAAGGTTGGCGCTCTGGTTGTTGTCCTTCATCGACAGCAGATGCTTTTCGAAGGCCACCACGCGGCCCTGATCGTCCTTCAGCGTGTAGGGCAGGCGGCAGGCCTGGGAGCAGTCGCCGCGGTTGGCGCTGCGCCCGGTCTGCGCGTGGCTGATATTGCACTGGCCGGAAAAGGCGACGCACAGCGCGCCATGGATGAAGAACTCCAGGGTCGAATCCACTTCATCGTAAATCGTGCGGATTTCCTGCAGGTTCAGCTCGCGGGCGAGAACCAGCTGCGAGAAGCCGGCCTTGTCGAGGAACTTGGCCCGTTCCAGTGTGCGGATGTCGGTCTGGGTGCTGGCATGAATCTCGATGGGCGGAATATCCAGCTCCATGATGCCCATGTCTTGCACAATCAACGCATCGACGCCGATCTCGTACAGCTGGTGGATCAGCGTGCGCGCGGTTTCCAGCTCGTCGTCGTGCAGGATGGTGTTGATGGTGACGAACACCCGCGCATGAAACAGGTGGGCGAATTTCACCAGCTCGGCAATGTCCGCCACGCTGTTCTCGGCGTTGTGCCGCGCACCGAAGCTCGGGCCGCCGATATACACCGCATCGGCGCCATGCAGGATGGCTTCACGGGCAATGCTGGCATCCCGGGCGGGGGCGAGCAGTTCGAGATGGTGCTTGGGCAGGGACATGGCGCGGACCGGATTTGAATCGAAAGGCGCGCATTGTAATGGCTTGCGGCCGGTTTGGGACTGGCCGCCGGGCCAACCGTGGTGTGCGGGGACAAACGGCCCGCTGCTACTCAAGGTCACTCGAGCGTTTGGTAGGCGTTGCTACACCGGTGCCTGGCACGATCACCCATCGAGTCAGGCTGGCGTCGTGGCGCTGCTGTCAAAGCCCACCCAGCAGATCGTGCGCGTCGAGCAGGCGCCAGGCGATTTCCGGCTGTTTCTCCAGCCCGCGGCGTACGGCGGCGGCGATGGCGGGGCGGGTCTTGCGGCAGAGGCCGGGCTGTTCGGCGAACTCGATGGCGATGCCACGCATGCTGCGCACCTCGTTGTGGCCGGGGGCGACGGTCATGCGGATGCCGAGTTGGTCGAGCATGCGTTGCTGCACGCGCTCGAGATCGTCCAGGCTCTGCACGTTTTCCAGGCGCTCGAGCAGGCGGCGTTCCTCGTGACGGGTCAGCATGAGAATGCGCACGTCGGCGCCGGCTGTTTCCAGCAGCTCGTCGCGCCGGCAGGTACAGGTGCCGGGCGGGCAGGATGGGCGGAGAGGCGGCAGGCTATTCATGGCTTTCGATCATAGCCAAGCCGGCGCAATGCGCACAGCCAGTGGCGTTGTGCCTGCCCGGTGATGACAAGTGTGGCAGCGTCGCGCACCATGGCGCTTCATTTCTGCGCCGGGTGCGCCTCGTTCCGTCAGGGATTTAGCTGGAGAACTGTCATGCGTGTTCTGTCATCCGTCCTGCTGATCGCAACCTTGTGCGTTGCTGGCGCTGCTGTGGCCGAGGAGGCCCGCCTGGTCGAGGCGATCAATGCCTACCGTGGTGAAGTGCAGCGCTGTGGCGACAAGGCGAGCGAAGAGCTGCCGCCGCTTACCGCCGACTCGCGCCTGAATCTGCCGGTCGATGGCGCAGGCGACCTGCAGCAGGCACTGTCCCGCGCGGGCTATCCGATGGTGACGGTGCAGGCGATCACGCTGTCCGGCCCGCGGGATGCCCAGGCCGCGATGCAGGCGCTGCGCGAGAGCTTCTGTCGGGTGATCCTCGATCCGCAGTTCGCCGATATCGGTGTGAGCCGCAACGGCCGTGACTGGCGCATCGTGGTGGCGCGGCCGTTGCTCGATGGTCGTCTGGGTGACTGGCAGGCCGAAGGGCAGAAGCTGCTGGAGCAGATCAACACGGCCCGCGCCTCCGCGCGCCGTTGCGGTAAGCAGGACTTCGCCGCAGCCGGGCCGCTCAGCTGGAACGAGACGCTGGGCAGCACCGCCGAAGCCCACAGCCGGGCCATGGCCAACGGCAACTTCTTCAGCCATCTGAGCGAAGATGGCCGCACCCCCGGCGACCGCGCCGAGCTGGCGGGTTACGCCGGCAGGCAGGTTGGCGAGAACATTGCCGCGGCGCTGCCGACTGCCCGCAAGGTGCTGGACGGCTGGCTGGCCAGCCCCGGTCATTGCGCCAATCTGATGAATCCGCAGTTCAGCGAGCTTGGCGCGGCCTACGCGGTCGATCCGCAGAGCGACGCGGCCATCTACTGGACGGCGATGTTCGGCGCGCCTTGAGCAGTCGTTCAGCGACCACCGCCAAGCCGCTTTCGGCTCGATTGTTGAGCGATCCGGCCGAGCGCGCTGTCAGACGAACCTGTTCCCATCACCAGGGTTGCCCTTGACCGATATCCCTACCCCCGAGCAACTGCCCGCCGTGCTGGCGGGCCCGCTATTGCGGCGTCTCGAGCCTGGCCTTGTGACGTTCTGGCTGGTCGGCTCACGGCCGCTCGATCTGTCGCTGATTCTCGAAAGCCCGGCGGGCGGATTGCAAAAATCTGTGTCGCTCGATGAGCTGAGCTGCCAGCGCCTGCCGATCGGCAAGCACGCGGTATTGCATCTAATCGAGTTCGTGCCGGACGCACCGCTGCCAACCGATTGCCTGATCGAATACGACCTGCGCATCCACGATGGTGCAGGGGAGCAGGGTATCGCCGGCTGGGCGCCGCATCTGCTCTACGACGGCGCGACGCGGCCGAGCTTCGTCATCAAGTCGCGGCTCGATCGTGTGCTGCATGGTTCCTGCCGCAAGCCGCACCATGCTGCGGCAGATGGTCTGCTGTGTGTCGACGAACTGCTGAGTGACGCGCTGGACAGTCCGGCCGAGCGCCCGGCCGTGCTGTTGATGACGGGTGATCAGGTCTATGCCGATGATGTCGCGGGGCCGATGCTGGTGGCGATCCATGCATTGGTGCGCCGGCTGGGACTTTATGGCGAACAGCTCGAAGGCGCGGTGGTGAACAATAGCGATGAGCTGATGACCCATCCGGCCAGCTATTACCGTCGCGAGCAGCTGTTGCCCGCATTCAAGTCCAACGAGGCGTTGCGCGAGCGCTTCTTCGGTGGCGTGGAAAAGCCGGTGTTCACCACCGCCAACGGGCAGAACCATCTGATCAGCCTGGGCGAGGTCATGGCGATGTACCTGCTCGTCTGGTCGCCGACGCCCTGGTCGCTGATCGCCCCGCAGATGCCCGCGCTGGAGCCAGCCGAGGCCGAGCGTTACCGGAGTGAAGAGGCCTGCCTGCAAGGCTTTATCGCGGGACTGCCGAAGGTGGCACGCGCCCTGGCTCATATGCCTTCGCTGATGATCTTCGACGACCACGACATCACCGACGACTGGAATCTCTCCGCGCGCTGGGAAGAGACTGCCTACGGCCATCCGCTGTCGCGGCGCATCATTGGCAACGCGCTGCTCGCCTATCTGCTGTGTCAGGCCTGGGGCAACGATCCTACGCGTTTCGCCGAGTTGCTGCCGCCGCTCCATGAGCTGCTGGCGACTGCGAGCGATGGCTGGCTGGATTGCGCGACGCAGGATCAGCTGATCGACACGCTGTTCAAACTCGACGGCTGGGGCTACGAGCTGCCCACCGATCCGCCGCTGGTGGTGCTCGACACGCGCACCCGGCGCTGGCGCAGCGAGCGCAACCTCAGTCGCCCGTCAGGCCTGATGGATTGGGAAGCGCTGAGCGAATTCCAGCAGAACATTCTCGATAAGCCGTCGGTGCTGATCGTCTCGCCGGCACCGATGTTCGGCGTCAAGCTGATCGAGGCGGTGCAGCGCGTGTTCAGCTGGGCCGGCCAGCCGTTGCTGGTCGATGCGGAGAACTGGATGGCCCATCGCGGCGCCGCCCACGTGATGATGAACATCTTTCGCCACACGCGAACGCCGGGAAACTATGTGGTGCTGTCCGGCGACGTGCATTACTCCTTCGTCTACGAAGTGCACATTCGCGGTCGCGATACAGCGCCCCAGCTGTGGCAGATCACCAGCAGCGGCGTGAAGAACGAGTTTCCGCGGCGCCTGCTGGACTGGTTCGATCGCCTCAACCGCTGGCTCTACGCGCCCTGGTCGCCACTGAACTGGCTGACCAAGCGCCGCCGGCTGGAAGTCGTGCCGCGCGTGCCTGACCGCAGCAACGCCGGCGAACGGCTATGGAACGGCTCGGGTATCGGCCTGCTGGTGCTCGACGAGCAGGGCAGGCCGCGTGAGATCTACCAGTTGAATGCCGATGGCACGGCACCGGTGGCGTTCCTTGCCGAGCGCGCTCGCCCTCGTGGCGAGGCTTAGTCGCGCGTGCCCCGCGGGATCAGGCGCGTCGCTCCACATCGCTGACCGCCATCCGTTCGGATCGCAACTCTTCCAGAGCATGGCGGGTGATCTGCACCGCCGCGCTGATCGAGAGCAATGCCATGATCGTCGCCACGATCAGGTCGGGCCAGCCGGCACCTGTGCCGAATACGCCGAGCGCTGCCAGCATGACGGCAAGATTGCCCAGCGCATCGTTGCGGCTGCATAGCCACACGCTGCGCATGTTGCTGTCGCCTTCGCGGTAGGCGTAGAGCATGGCGGCCACCGCGATATTGGCCAGCAGCGCGATCACGCCGACGACGCCCATGGTCGAGGCATGCGGCACGCTGCCATCGACGAAATTGCCAATCGCCACCACCAGGATGAACACGCCGAACAGGCCCATCGTCAGCGCCTTGGCCAGCGACGCCCGCGCCCGCATCACCACGCCCAGGCCCAGCACGAAC
This sequence comes from Stutzerimonas kunmingensis, assembly GCF_900114065.1. Taxonomy (GTDB): domain Bacteria; phylum Pseudomonadota; class Gammaproteobacteria; order Pseudomonadales; family Pseudomonadaceae; genus Stutzerimonas; species Stutzerimonas kunmingensis. The sequence continues at coordinate 98,205 of NZ_FORS01000001.1, read as the reverse complement.
AGGCTGACACCGTAGTTCGCCGCATCGCCGAAGAAATCCAGCGAGTCGGCCAGCAACGATACCGATTCGGAACGCACGCCCGCGCCGATTTCCACACCGAACATTGCCAGATTGATCAGCAGCGCAATCCAGAGAATGCGCCGATAGCGTCCGCGTGCCGCCGTGGTGGCGCAGCCGCCGCTGCAACAATTTCCCGCCATGACATCGCCTCCAGTTGTCGATGGCGCTACGCTAAACCCTGTAGCAACTACAGGGTCAAGCGATGCCACTCACCATCGGCAAACTCAGCAAGGCCACGGCCGTGAACGTGGAAACCATCCGCTATTACGAGCGCATCGGGCTGCTTGCGGCACCTTCGCGCACCGAATCCGGCTATCGCACCTTCAGCGAGCAGAACGCCGCGCGGCTGCGTTTCATCAAGCGTGGGCGGGAGCTGGGCTTTTCCCTCGACGAGATCCGCACCATGGTCGAGCTGGCCGACCAGCCGGAGCATGCCTGCACCGATGTCGATCGCCTGGTGCAGACGCACCTGGTCGAAGTGCGCCAGCGCATCGCCGACCTGCAGCGGCTCGAAGCGGAGCTGCAGCGCCTGGCGGGTTGCAGCGAGTCCTCGGTCCGCGAGTGCCGCATCATCGAGACCCTGACCGGAGCGCGGCGGCCCTAGATTCGCCGCGCGTCTCGGCCCGCTTGCGCACCGCACATCGAGTTGTACGGCGCTGACGAAACGCCCGGTCTGCCCTCGGGTTCCAAGGCAATGTCACCCAAGCCATTGCCAGAGGAGCACTGCCATGATCGATTCAGACGACCCGCTCAAGGACGGCCTGACCCCACCGGATTACGACGAGTACGGCGATGTGCCGGACTCCGGCGAAAGCGATTCAGGCGCCGATTCGAACGACCAGCCGGAAGCCGATCAGAGCCCGCTCGGATAGACGCCAGCGCCGGCGGGACGTCATGCAAAGGTTGCATCGCTGGACAATTCGAGCCGCCCGGCCTAAAAAGGCACGCTGCGCCCGGAGGCGCAGGCGCCAACCGGCAGCAGCGTCCAGAAGCAGGTGAATCGTGAGAAAGAAAAAGCCCGTAGACCCCGTCCGCCAGGCCGAAAAGAACCGTGCCCACCGCATCGGTTGGCTGATCGCCCTGGCCGGCATCGTGGTGGGCTTCGCGCTGGTGATGGGCAAGTAGGCGCATCTCGCCGCGCCAGCCACGCGGTGCAGCGGCGCGGGTAGGCGACAGGGCGTCACCCACCTGAGACGACGCGGGCGCGGTTGCCGCTAGGCGAAGGTGGCGCCTCTGGCGTTCACATACAGCGCATAGATGCCGTGACTGCTGGCCATGAACAGGCGATTGCCCTGCGTACCGCCGAAGCACAGGTTCGCGCAGCGCTCCGGCAGGTGGATATGGCCGATCGCCTTGCCGGCGGGGTTGAACACCCGCACCCCGTCCAGACCTTCCGGGCTCGCCTCTGGTGAGCCGGAGCTTCCCCAGCCGCACCACAGGTTGCCGCCCTCGTCGCATTTGATGCCATCCAGCGCACCATGGGCGGTGGCCTCGATATGTTTGCTGCGCTCGCCCAGCGTGCCGTCGGCGTTCACCTTGTAGGCCCAGACCAGCCGGTTCGGCTTGGCGCGCCCCTCCACCACATAAAGCGTCGTTTCGTCCGGCGAGAAACACAGGCCGTTGGGCCCGGCGATGCCCTCGATCACGCGCGTGACCTCCAGTGTCTCGCCGTCTATGCGGTACACGGCATCCGGCAGCTCGGTCTCGATCTTGTGCCCTTCGTAGTAGTTGCCGGCCTGAAACGGCGGATCGCTGAACCAGATAGAACCGTCGCGCTTGACCACCACATCATTCGGTGAGTTGAAGCGCTTGCCCTGGTAATTGTCGGCCAGCACCGTGGTGCTGCCATTGTGCTCGGTGCGCGTGACGCGACGCCCCAGCTCATGGGTGGTCGAGCCCTCGCAAACCACCAGACGGCCTTCGCGATCACGCGTCAGCCCGTTGGAGAAATTCGACTGTTCCCGGTAAACGCTGAGCGACTCAGAAATCTCGTCCCAGCGCATGATTCGGTTGTTTGGGATATCGCTCAACAGCAGATAACGGCCGTCACCGACCCAGACCGGACCCTCGGCCCAGCGCAGACCATCGGCCAGTTTCTCGACGCTGGCGTTGAACAGGCGCAATTGCAGAAAGCTCTCGTCCAGCACTTCCACCGAGGGGTCGGGATAGCGCCTGCTCAGCAGCTCGGCTGACTGCGAAAGGCGGGGCAGGGTGAGGCCGGCGGCAAACAGGGTTGAGTAGGCGAGCGACTGTTTCAGGAACTGGCGGCGGGAATCGCTTGATCGTTGTTGTTCTTGTTCGTTCATCGGAAGACCTTCATGGATGGAGGCAAGCGAAATCCATGATAGTAGAGGTACGATGACTTTCAAGGAGGCGGGATGAAAAGCGAACGGATAGAAGGGGTCTTTCGAATAATTCTCCTTAAAACAGATAGATAATGATTGGGTAATATATCAATGTTGTCGTATGACATTGCTGGGTTGAACCCGGCTCCTGAACTGGGCAGGCTCGGTTAGAGGCAGGGGATGGCGTGGCGCAAATCTGTTCGTGCAATCGCCCGCGCCGCCGCAGGGTCCGTCTGACGGCGCCGCATGACAAGGATCAGACTGAGAGAGGAAGACAGATGCCGACCTACGACTACCGCTGCGATGCCAACGGTCAGGTTTATGAAGTTCGCCATGCCATGGCGCTACGGCCGAAAACCTGGGGCGAACTGCGCGCGGCCGGCGCGCTGGCCGAAGATTCGAACATTCCGGACGACGCGCCGGTGACCAAACTGATGACGGCTGCCGGGGTGGTCAACAGCCGCGTATTGAAGAATCCGGAAGCGCCGGCATGTGCCCGCGGCGGCTGTGCCGGCAACTGCCGCTGAGTTCAGCCGCGGACATGGATGCGGCGTCGGTATGGTGGAAAACGGCGAAGCCTTTTCCACGCGGTTTCCCGAGTTGTTTCGTTAGTAACGCATCTCCAGCGTGACCCGGGTCGGTTCGCCGGCGGGCACCTCGAATGCGCTGTCCTCGAAGGACGGCGGGCCCATCACCTTGGGATTGTTCGACAGCCCATAGCCTTCCGTGGGGATCATGCCGAAGCGGCGATCCATCTCGCCGTTGCCGTTCTCGTCATGGTAGGCCAGCACCGCGTAGCGTCCGGGCGGCAGGTCCTTGAACACCAGGGTCACGGCGCCTTGCTCGGCCTTGGCCTTCTGCGCGGCGAACGCCTGGTCGTCCTTGCGGAAGGTTTTCGCGCTGGAATAAACCGCCACGGCCACCTGACCCTTGTCGTGCTGCAGGCCGTCAAGGGTGACCTGCAGTTCCTCGGCATAGGCCGAGGGGACCAAGAGTGCGAGGGCAGCGCCCAGAATCGGAAGTGCTTTCATGCTGTGCTCTTGAAGTCGAGGATGCGGAAATCGCCGGATTCAAACGTGGCCGGCGACGCTGGGTCGATCGCCGCCATCTTCAGCGAACAAGCGAAGCGTTGTCCACGTGCGGCGTGTAGCGCATCCATCGTTCGGTCAGAACTGCGGCCCGGAGCGGGTGTTGTTGCCCTTGGCCAGGCGGTCGTAGAGCACCACGTTGACCGTCGCGGCGAGGTTCATGCAGCCATTGGTGGGGATGTACACCACATCCTCGCACCAGTCGCGAATCTCCTTGCTCAGCGAGCCGTCCTCGGCACCGAAGATGTACAGCGCGCGGTCCGGGTGCGTGTACTCGGGGAGCGAGCGGGCGCCTTCGACCAGCTCCACCGCAACCGGCACGCAGCCGAGCGGGAGAATCTTGCGCAGGTCGTCGATGTTGATCAGCGGAATGTCCTGATGGACCTTCTTGGTGTCAGTGACGAAGTCCTTGGCGCGGTCGTAGCGGGTGCCGGTGTAGAACACCGAAACGGCGCCATAGCAGCCTGCGGCACGCATGATCGCCCCCACGTTGGACGGCGATTTCGGGTTGCTCAGGCCGATGCAGGCATAGCGTTTGTTGCTCACGGAAGGGGACTCGCGCGGAAAACGCGCGAGTATACGGGAGTGTCCAGTCCGATGACGGCTCGGATGGCCGGCTCAGGGAATCAGCTTGCTCGCCCGCAGCCTGGCGAACACCTCGAAGAACGCCTCGTCGCTGGCCTGATAATTCAGAAAACCGAGCTTGCGACTCTTCGACATGTCCGTCACCACCTCGATCGGGCGGCCGAGATCGGCATCGGTGTGCCACGGCGAGACGAGCTTGCCTATGTCCGCCTCGGCGAGACCGAACTGCTTGGTCATGTCGTTCCAGATGTCCGCGTCGCCCGCCATCTGCTGCTCCAGCGGGGCCGGGCCATCGAACGGCGCAGCGTCGATGCCGAACCACTCGGCAATGCGCGACCACATCCATTTCCAGCGGAACACATCGCCATTGACGACATTGAAGGCCTGGTTGGCGGCTGCCGGCGTGCTGGCGGCCCAGCGCAGGTGCCTGGCGAGCTGGCCGGCGTCGGTCATGTCGGTCAGGCTGTTCCACTGCACGTCCGAGCCCGGAAAGCGGAAAGGCCGCCCCGTATGGCGGCAGATGGAGGCGTACACGGCCAGCGTGGTGGCCATGTTCATGGCGTTGCCGACCGCCACGCCGGTGATGGTGTGCGGGCGATGCACGCTCCAGCTGAAGCCATCGCGCTCCGCCGCGGCGAACACCTCATCTTCCTGGGCGTAATAGAAGTTCTCGACATCCAGCCGCTCCTGTTCCTCGCGGAACGGCGTCTGCGGCAGCGCACCCTTGCCGTAGGCTTCGAACGGGCCGAGGTAGTGCTTGAGGCCGGTGACCAGGGCGGCATGGCGCAGCGTACCAGCCGGCCGGACGGCTTCGAGCAGGTTGCGTACCATCTGCGCGTTGACGCGGATATTCTCCGCCTCGCTGGCCTGGCGCCCCCAGGTGGTGAGGAAGACGTGAGTGGGTGAAACGCCGGCCAGCGCCGAGGCGAGCGCCTTGGGGTCCAGCAGGTCGGCGCTGATCGGCGTGACACCCGCGTCGGTATTCGGTCGGCGAGCCAGCCCGGCGACGTTCCAGCCTTCATCGGCCAGCAGGCGCGACAGCGCGCTGCCGACAATGCCGCTCGCGCCGACCACCAGTGCTTGATTTGTCATGTACAGACCCCCACAAAGCGAAACAGGCCTGCACCTTACCCACTCGAAAATGCCGATCCAAGTCGGCACCAAATGGTGACCATCCCCCATGCAACCGGGCTCTGACGAAGAACAATGGCGCGAAGACTGCGCACCAAGACGCGTGCTCGAGCTCTTCTCCACCAAGTGGACCAGCATGATTCTGCACACGCTGCATGCCCGGCACGATGGCACCGCACGCAGCGGCGCGTTGCATCGGAGTCTGCCCGGCATCTCGAAGAAAATGCTGATCCAGACGCTTCGTGAACTGGAGCAAAGCGGCCTGATCGAGCGCCACACGCTCGATTCGGTGCCGCCAGAGGTGAGCTATGCGCTTTCGCCGCTGGGCCAGTTGATGGTTGAACCCATCGAACTGATCTACGACTGGGCAAGGCAGAACTCCGGCGCGCTGGATCAGCTGCAGCCCAGAAGCACATCGCGCAGGCGGGGCTAGATCGCGTTGACGATCTGCTCGCGCAGCCATTGATGGGCCGGGTCGCGATGGGCGCGTTCGTGCCAGAGCATGGCCATTTCGTAGCCTGGAATCTCCAGCGGCGCTTCGACGACCTGCAGTGCAACACCCTGAACCAGCCGTTCGGGCAGCATCGCCACCAGGTCGGTGCTTTCCAGCACCGAGCGCAGGAACAGGAAATGCGGCACCGACAGCACCACGCGCCGTTGCAGGCCATGCGTGGCCAGGGCATCGTCGGTGGCACCGTGAAAGCCGCCGCCATCCGGCGAGACGATCACCTGATCCAGCGCGCAGAACTGCTCTAGCGTCGGCCGTCGCCGCAGGCGGGGATGCCCGGCACGGCCGGCCAGCACGTAGCGCTCGGTGAACAGAACGCGGCGGCGCAGGCTGGACGGCGAACCATCGACGGTGTGCAAGGCGAGGTCGATATCACCCTGTTCTGCCTGGCGGGCGATGCGCGAAGGCTGCATCTCGACCACGGCTATGCGGGTGCCCGGTGCGGCGGACCGCAGGCCGGCCAGAGCGGGTAGCACAATCGCGGACTCGCCATAGTCGCTGGCTGCGATGCGCCAGACGTTCTGCGCGGCGCCAGGGTCGAACGGACTGGCTGGGGCGACGGCTTGCTCCAGCGCTTCCAGTGCCAGGCGCAGGGGCTCGCGCAATTCTTCTGCGCGTGCAGTCGGGCGCATGCCTCGCGGCCCAGGTATCAGTAGAGGATCGTCGAAAATGTCCCGCAGCTTGGCCAGGTGCACGCTCACCGAGGGCTGGGAAAAATTCAGGCGCTCTGCGGCGCGGGTGACATTGTGCTCGGCCAGCAACACGTCCAGGGTCACCAGCAGATTCAGATCGAGGCGTCTGAGATTATTCATGGCAATACCTGGAATATGGCTTATTCATTTCAAACATACCTGGGCAAGCCACATTCTGCAGCCTTCCCGTTACGGAGGTTTCCCATGAATGTTCTGCTTGTTTATGCCCATCCCGAACCGCGCTCGTTGAATGGCGCATTGAAGGAGTTCGCCGTACAACGCCTGCAGGCGGCTGGCCATCAGGTCCAGGTTTCCGACTTGTATGCCATGGGCTGGAAGGCCGCGATCGATGCCGGCGACAGCCTGGATCGCGACCCCGAAGCGCGTTTCGATGCTTCCGAGGATTCCCGACGCGCGTTCGCCAGTGGCCGGCAGAGTTCTGACATCGCGGCGGAGCAGGACAAGCTGCGCTGGGCGGATGCGCTGATCCTGCAGTTCCCGCTCTGGTGGTTTTCGATGCCGGCGATCCTCAAGGGCTGGGTCGACCGGGTATATGCCTACGGTTTCGCTTATGGCGTCGGAGAGCACTCGGATGCGCGCTGGGGCGATCGCTACGGCGAAGGTTCGATGGCGGGCAAACGGGCGATGCTGATCGTGACTACCGGTGGCTGGGAATCACACTACAGCCCGCGGGGAATCAACGGGCCCATCGAGGACCTGCTGTTCCCCATCCATCACGGCATCCTGCATTACCCGGGCTTCGATGTACTGCCACCGTTTCTGGTGCACCGCACCAGCCGCATCGACCGGGCCCGATTCGACACACTCCGACACGAACTGGGCAAGCGCCTGGACCACCTCTGGCGCACTGAGCCCATCGCCTATCGCAAACAGAACGGCGGCGACTACGACATTCCGGCGCTAACGCTCAGGGCCGACGTGGCGCCAGCGCAGGTCGGCTTTGCCGCGCATGTCGAACAGCCGTAACAGCTCCAGGGGCAGCGGCATGTTCTGTCGTTACGTCGTCAGAGTTCCTTGGCGAACCGTTCGACCGCACTGACCACCTGCTTGGCGGCGTCCTGAATCTCGACGATCACCGCACCGGCCTGGTTGGCCAGCCCCAGGCCCTGCACCGCCTGTTCGCGGCTGGCGAACATGTTGCGCACGGCTTCGTCGGCCAGCGCCTGGTTCTGTTGCACCACATTGACGATCTCGTCGGTAGCGGTGCTCGTGCGCGCGGCCAGTTGCCGGACCTCGTCGGCCACCACCGCGAAACCGCGACCCTGGTCGCCAGCCCTGGCGGCCTCGATGGCCGCGTTCAAGGCCAGCAGGTTGGTCTGCGCGGCGATGCCACCAATGGTCTGGACGATGGAGCTGATCAGCAGCGACTGCTTGCCGAGCGCCTCGATGCCATCGGTGGCGGACTGCACCTGGTCGGTGATCTTCTGCATCGTCACCAGGGTGTCCTTCACCACGCTGGCGCCGCGCTCGGCACTGACGTCGGTCTGCAGCGAAATGTCGTAGGCAACGCCCGCGGCTTGCCGCACTTCAGCCTCCCGCATGACCTGATCGGTCACCACGTTGGCGAACTTGACCACCTTGTAGAGGTTGCCTTCGGTGTCGTGCACCGGGTTGTAGGTCGCCTCCAGCCAAACTTCGTGGCCGTGGCGGTCGACACGCTTGAAGCGGTCGGCGACGTACTCGCCGCGGTTCAGTTTCTGCCAGAACGCCTTGTAATCCGCCGAAGCGGCATCTTCCGGCGTGCAGAACAGGCTGTGATGTTTGCCCTTCAGCTCCCCGAGCGAATAGCCCATGGTCTGGAGAAACTGCTCATTGGCCGTGACCACCGTTCCGTCCAGATTGAACTGGATAACCGCGGTCGAGCGGAGCAGGGCGGTGATGAATGCCTCGTTCTCCTTCGCCTGATACACGGCCTCGCTGATATCGCTGCCGAAACCCTGAATATGCGAAAGCTTTCCGTCGGCGCTTGCGATGGGATACCAATGGATCTTCAACCAGGCGAGGCTGCCGTCGGCGCGCAGGTAGCGGTAGTCGTCGCTGACCGGCTCGAGCTTGGCCACCGCGGCGCGAAAGTTGTGAAAGCAGGGCAGGTTCTTCACGTAGGGCGGAACGATCTCGGCCAGGGGCCGGCCCTGGAGATGCCCGTGCGAGTAACCCAAGGTACTGGCGAATCGATCATTGAACGCGCAGATCTTGAAGTCGGTATCCAGCGTGACCGACAGCATGTCACCGTTCATCTTGCCCATGAGCTGGCGCAGGATTGCCAGCTCGGCATCCTTGGCTTCCAAATCCTTTTTCAAGCGGTTGTTAAACATGCAGGGCATCCAATCGATCTAGTTGTGCTTCCGATATCGGCGAAGAGTGCGGGCGCTTGAGCGACTTCCGTGTCGCGCCAGCGAAAGCCGTTGAGCCGACGCGGTGCGTGCCGAAGCGAGAACATGAAAGGGTGCGATTACCACGCGTTTGTCTTCGCCCCACATGTGATGTGAGCCGCCATCGCCTTAGAGCTGATCGGCAACTGCCTTCTTGTCGATCACCGACCACACGTTGCGGATCTTTCCCTCGAGGAACTCGTAGAAGACGTTTTCGGTAAAGACGACTCTCTTGCCATTCACAGCAAAGCCAAACAGTTCGCCTGTGGGCGTGCAATCGAACCGCAGCTGTGCCGCCACATGGGGCGGCTCGACGATGAGCAGCCCGATATTGAACTGCAGATCGGGGATCGCCCGAACGTCGCCGTCGAGCATCTGGCGATAGCCGTCCAGCCCGACGAACTGGCCGTTGTAGTGCACTTCTTTATGGACGAAGCGCTCAAGCTCTGCCCAGCGCCTGTTGTTCAAACAGGCGATGTAGCCTCGGTAGCAATCAGCGATCTCGTCGCCAGTCATGATCGTTCCCCGCAAAGAAAGCCCGATAGTCAGGCTAGCGATTGGCTCGATATACGCCAGTCGCATCTACCGGTCGCGCTCGCTGTGGTTATCCGATTACCTGGTCAGTCGAGCACCACGGCGTGGCCCTCCAGCGGATTGATGTCGCCTTTGATCAGGGATTCGGCCAGCGCCTGTGCGGCCTCCATGCCGGCGTGCTCGTTCACCTGCATCCAGGGCTGCTGCGCATCGCTCACCCGGGCGATAAAGGCCAGCTGCGCCTCGTTGAAGCGGCGGGTCACCTCGGCGGGACCCCAGTCGGCGTTGCGTTTCTTGATCTGATAAGGCGCGAAGTAGGGCTGAGGCTGCGGACCGGCCAGCGTTGCGTCCGTCTTTCTGTATTCATGGTTCTGGGCTGAGCCGGCGAAGCAGTCGTACACCAGGGCATCCTTGAAATGGCTGTGGATCTGCCGGCGTAGATCGGCGCTGCCGGAGAAGTCGACGTAAAGCGTGGGCACGCTCGGGTCCAGCGAAGCGAGTTGGTCGTAGCCTACTGCCTGGCGATAGCAACCCAGCCCTTTTACGAAGTCCGTGTTGCCCGCGGAAGTAAGCCCGATCAGCTGCACGGCCGGGTTGTCCTGCAGGCAGAACGCCGTACCGTACGCGGTCTTGCTCGAGGCGCTCGACATCAGGATCTGGCGCGCTCCGAAGAATGCGTTGTCGTCGAGGAAATCGGCCAGCATGAACGAGGTGATGAACAGCGGGCGCAACAGCATCTGGTAGTTTTCGCTCTCGGCGCGATAGGCGGCGTCGCTGCTGATGCGCTGGTACTGGTTGTAGGCCGATGTGAGTTCGAGTCGGTGTTCGGCGCCGTCGTAGAAGCCGCGCTCGGAAACCCGTACCGGCTGCATCACGACATGGCTGGCGATCGGCCAGAAGCCATAGAAGCGTTCGCCCTTCGCCAGGCCATCGACGGTGCTCTCCACGACTTCGGCGAAGCCCCACGCCGGCATGTGGAACCACTCGCTATCGCCCGTGGGGTAGAAGTCCCAATAGCGCAGGTGAGGCGTCTCGCCGAATGCGGCGTAGGTGACATTGTTCGTGGTCAGTGCCAGCCGGCTGATACGCAGCAGGGCTTCGCCGGGTTGCAGCTCCGGCATTGCCTGGGTCTGAATGCGGGTCTGCTGCATGTCTTTCTTGTTGTTCTGCAACTGGCGGATGACGCTCATCGATGGCACCTTGGGTTCGTAAATGGACGGCTTCGACTCTATCCCTTTCGTTTCACCGCCGGGTTCGGATTTCATGAGCACACGATTGCCGAGCGCCAAGCCGCTCAAACGGCCGACTCAGCAGCGCGCCAAGGCCACCGTTCAGGCGATTTTCGACACCTATGTTCGGATATGGCAGCGCGACGGCTGGTCTCGACTGACGACCCGCGCGGTTGCCCTGGAAGCCGGCGTGGCCATCGGCACCCTGTATGACTACTTTCCTAACAAGCACGCGCTGCACTCGGGCTACGTGCGTTATTGCGTCGAGCAGCTGCTGGAGGCCATCGACGCGCAAGCGGTAGCGCCAACCGCGCTTGCCTGGCCCGAGCGCATCCGGCGACTGGTCCGCACCCTTGCCGGGGTCGAGTCACGGCTGCCCTGGTTCCACCCGGATATGCTCGAACTGGAAACGCTGGTGGCCGAGCCCAAGCATCAGCGTCGGGCCTACGAGGATCTGTTGGGCGCCTGGCATCGGGTCATTGATGCGGCGCCTGACCTTCCGGTGCGTCCCTCGCCGGCAACCTTGGAAGCGCTGCATCTTTCGGTATGGGGCGGGCGCCGCTACGCCATGCTGGTGCAGCTTGAAGCGGATCGGAAGGCTGACTGGGCCAACTGTATGGAGCAGCTGTGCCTGGTCAGGCTCGCTGGCCCGTCGCCCCAGCCTGAGCGCGATCAAGCATGAGGCAGCCTTTCGTTTCGTTCAGCTGACTCGCTAAAGAGGGGGCGGCATACGGTCGCCGGGTATCCGGAGGACGGGCAACAGGATGTGCCAGCGCGGCGGTAATTGCCGGGCGATTTCTAGCCGGCCGGGATAATATGCGCGCGCCCATCGTTTCCTCACACATCAGGTCATCATGCCCGGCGATGCTCTCTACACCGACTTGTCGGGTTACTACGACCTCATGTGCGCGGACATCGACTACCGGGCGCAAAGCCACTGCGTTCATCGGTTGCAGCAGCTGTTCGGCAACGGCGGCACGAGGCATCTGGACCTCGCCTGCGGCACTGGCCCGCACGTCCGCCATTTCATCGATGCCGGCTATACCAGCGGCGGGCTCGACATCAACCAGCCGATGCTGGACAGAGCAGCCGCGCGCTGCCCGCAAGCGCTGTTTTCCCTGCAGGACATGTGTGGCTTTGCGGTCGAGCAGCCGGCCGATCTGATCACCTGCTTTCTTTACTCCATTCATTACAGCGCCGAGCTTCAGCGACTGCAGGCCTGTATCGCCAGCGTGCATGCCGCGTTGGCCCCGGGCGGGCTGTTCTGCTTCAACGCCGTGGACAAGCGTCGGATCGACAACGCCTCATTCGTCTCGCACACGGCCAGGCATACGGACGGCCTGTTCACCTTCAGCTCCGGTTGGCACTACCCGGGTGCCGGCGCGCAGCAATGGCTGAAGCTGCGAATCGAAAAGACCATCAGCAATGAAAGCCAGGTCTGGCACGACGAACACAGGATGGTGGCGGTGAGCTTTGCCGAGCTAAGCGAGCTGCTGGAGCGGTACTTCGAAGTGCATGTGCTCGAGCATGACTACGAGAAGATCGTGCCCTGGGACCAGGCATCCGGGAACGCGATATTCGTCTGCGTGAAGATTTAGCGGCGAAAGCCAGGCCCTTCGTCCAAGTCCGTGGAGTGACCAAGTGCTTTCTCGCCCGGTGGCCAGCCTTACGCGCTGCACTGGTATCGCCGCTTCCGGCTGTGCCTTTGCGCGCGCCTGCCTCGCTTTGAGAATAGGTCGACTCACCAGCGCTGGACCCAGCCATGCACATTGCCATTGTTACCTTTGACGGCTTCAACGAACTGGACTCGCTGATCGCGCTCGGCATCCTGAACCGCATCAAGCGGCCGGGCTGGCGCGTGGCGCTGGCTTCGCCGAGCGAGATGGTCACCTCGATGAATGGCGTGCGGCTGTATCGACAGGCTTCTCTAGACGAGCTCGAGTTCTGCGACGCCGTGCTGGTCGGCAGCGGCATCAGAACCCGTGAAGTCGCTCAGGATCTCGCCGTGATGCAGCTGCTGGCACGGCTCAATCCCGCACGCCAGCTGATCGGCGCCCAGTGTTCGGGCACTCTGTTGCTTGCCAAAGCGGGTTTGCTGAATGGCGTTCCCGGCTGCACCGACCTCACTACCAAGCCCTGGGTGCAGGAAGCGGGTATCGACGTGCTGGAGCAACCCTTCTTCGCCCGCGGCAACCTGGCAACCGCCGGCGGCTGTCTGGCGTCCATCTATCTGGCGGCTTGGACGTTGGCACGGCTGGTTGGGCTCGATGCGGCAGCCGAGGCGCTGCACTACGTCGCGCCGGTAGGGGAGAAGGAGGACTACGTAGCGCGAGCGCTCGCCAATATCGAGCCGTATCTGAACTGCGCCTGAGCGTCGCCAATTGGTTGATCAGGTATCTCGATACGGCTGCGTCATAGCGGTTGCGCCTCTTGCGACGGCGCGGTGAGCTGCACGGCGAGGCCCATCAACAGCATGATGCCAACGGCCATCAGCAGCCAGGCATCCGCCAGGCTCGCCAGTCGGTCGCGCAACAGGCCTGCTCCCAGCGGGGCCAGGCTGGCAATCAGGTAGCCGCCGCCCTGAACGAATCCCAGCAGCGAGCCGGCGTCGGCCGAGTCACGTGCATGGTCCATGGCCAGGATCAACGAGAGCGGGAACAGCGCGCCGATACCTACACCCAGCAGAATCGCCGTCGGGATTGCCAGCGCCAGCGGCGCCAATGCCAGGCACAACAACCCGCCCAGCACCACGGCCAACACGCCCAGCACCAGCGGCCGCCGCTGCCGGATTCGTCCGATCAGCGCGGAGAGCAGCAATCCGGCGCCCACTTCCGCCAGGCTGATGCCGCCGAGCAGCAGGCCGCCGTCCGCAGCGCTCCAGCCAAGGCCCGTGTAATAGGGCGGCAGCCAGGCCAGCACCAGGGTATAGGCCGCCGTACCGATGCCGAAGAACAGCAACAGCCGCCAGGCATGTGGCGATTTCAGCGGCAACGGCCGGGAGGCGGTTCGCTCTGATCGACGGCCTGATGACCGCCCACGTCGAGAACGAAAAAACGGCCCTCGCCACACTCAGTCGCGACGAACAGGAACAGCTCGACAGGCTGCTGGGCAAGTGGCTGGCCGGGCGCTAGCGCGACGCCTGGCGTAAGCCGCGATAAAGAACGCGCGGTTCGACAAGGCGAGGCGTATATCCGCGATGGATTGAGGTGTGGCTCGTGAATGGAGCAGTTGCGCGGGCTCGGTATCACCCGAGCCAAGTGACTCCTCGCGCGATCAATGCAAGCGCCGAACGCTCGATTGCTGCACCAGCTCCTGCGCCTGGCGCGCCAGTTGATCGAGCAGACAGTCGCGCTGTTTCTCCGCCTCGCTCATGGCCTTACGGCCGTTCTGCTGCACCAGGTAGCTGTAGATCTGCCGAACTTCCTTGGACTGGAAGATCGGCTCCAGATCCTGCACCGCCACCGCACCGTTCGAAGCCTCGTTACGGGTATTCATCACCACCTGCGGGCCGCGCGCCACCAGCGGCTGAAAGCCCAGTGCGCTGAAATACGGCACCTTGCCTGCAACGCAGGTCACCTCGGCATGGGGATAACGCGCCACCATCGTCTCGACCATGGCCCGACCGATGCCTTGGCGGCGATGGCCGGCGTCCACCGCCAGATAGACCAGCGCGCAGGCTTCGGGATCGTCCACAAAGGGCAGGTACAGCGCGAAGCCGAGCAGGACCGCCGGGTCCTCAGCATCCAACGCCATGATCAGCTCCGGCTTGCCCGCCTGCGCGCCGTCCATGCTGTCGAGATAGCGATGCACCTCGAAACCAACCACGTACTGGTACAGCTGATACAGCGGGTTGCTGGGCTGCAGCGAGACGGGGCTGATGTCGCCGAGGTAATCCACCACCATCTGCAGCACCTGGCTTTTCAGCGATTCCGGCGGCGGGGTGTCGAGGTGGGTGAGGGTGAACATGGCGGCGCTCCGGGGCGGTACGGAAAATGGCGCATTGTACCGGGTGGCATGCGACTGGCCAGGTGAAGCCGCAGGACGATCGATGCTACGAACGATGCAGTCTGCCGCTATGGGGCAGCCGTATCTGGCTTTCTTTTCCTCGGCTTGCGTGGCGCAGGTGCCGGCATGAGGCGAGCCGTTTCGATCACCAGGCGGCGGAGTTCGTCGGCATCGTCCAGCAGCTCGTCCGCCACCGGATAGTTCTTCGCGCCGGGGTAGGGCGGCGCTTGCGGCAAGTCCGGGGCGAGCGTCTCGGCGGCCGCCGAGGGCTTGATGAACAGGCTGTTGTCGCAGACGAACGCGACGACCTTATCGTCCAGATAAAGGGCGTACTCGCCGAACATCTTCCTGTACGTCAGTCTGCTCCCCAGGCCGATCTGCTCCGCCACGTACAGCACGAAATCTTTGTCGCTCGCCATGTCTGCTCCGTTGTCTCGACCGGGTGCCATACCCATGGAGCGTATCGTGGAAAGCGAGGCCGTTTCCACGCGTTGCCGCCTTACACCTGATCGAACTCCACCTGCCTTGCCCGCGCATGGAGTGGGGGCGCATCGAGTGCCGACTGCAGCTCCGTGACTAAGGCATCGACCTGGCGCAGCGCCTCGGCCACCGAGGCGGCCAATACCTCGCCACCGGTTTCCTGACCTTCAATCGCGATCTGGTGAATGCGGGTGATCCCGATGAAATTAAGCGCCGTCACCAGGTTCGGCTCCAGGTGATTCATGTGCGCCATCTCCCCGCCGGGACCAAAGCCGATGCCGCCGCGGGCGCTGAGGATGACCGCATGCCGTGGCCGGTCCGCCAGCAGCGGCACGTACGGGTCGGGCAACTTGCTTTCGTCGACCTCGACCGTCCGGCCCGGGCGCACGATCTGGTCGATCCAGGCCTTCAGTGCCGCGGGCATGCCGAAGTTGTAGAGCGGCGTACCGATGACCAGTACATCGGCGGCGATCAGCTCATCGACCAGCTGGTCGCTTTCCGCCAGCGTGTCCCGCATCCACGGCTCGCGGCGCTCTTCCGGCGTGAAGCTGGAGGCAATCCAGTCATGGTTGATAAACGAAGGCGGGTTCTGGCCTATATCGCGGTAGACGATGCCGTCCTGCGCGCGGCGGGCCGCCCACTGGCTGACGAAGCGGTGAGTGAGGTTACGGCTGTGGGAACCGTGCTCGTCCTTGCCGGCAAGGCCGGGGCGGGCGCTGGCATCGAGGTGCAGAAGGTGCGTCATGATGATTCTCCTCTGTGATTGAATTCATCTGTGGTTCGCGGTAAATCCAGCCTATGGCTAGGCTGTACTGGCGACAAACGACCATTTCTTACAACTACAGATGAGAGAAACTCAGCCATGGCGCACCGCCGGTTACCTTCGCTTTCTGCGCTGCGGGCCTTCGAAGCCGCCGCCCGCCACGAGAGCGCCAAGCAGGCCGCCGAGGAGCTGAATGTCACCGCTACGGCGGTTAGCCACCAGATTCGTTCGCTTGAGGAATCCCTCGGCGTGGCGCTGTTCCTGCGCAAACCGCGGAAGCTGGAACTGACCGACCAGGGGCGCGAGCTGCAACAGACGCTGGAAGCCGCGTTCGACAGCATCAGCGCTACGGTCGAACGCCTGAGTGCGAAGCCCTGCCGCCAGGCGATCACCCTCAGCACCACACCGGCCATCGCGGTGCGCTGGCTGGTGCCCTGGGTCTGCCTGCTGCGCGATTCCCATCCGGATATCGATCTGCGCTTCCATACCTCCCATGAGCCAGTCGCGCTGGATGGCGTCACGGCGGATATCGCCATCCGCTACGGCGACGGCCGCTGGCCCGGGCTGGTGGCGGAGAAGCTGTTCGATAACACCTTCGTCCCGGTCTGCAGCCCGCACCTTGGTTTGCGTGATATAGCCGAGCTGCCCAAACACCCGCTGATTCACTTCCGTGCGCAAGCCGCCTTGTCCGCCCCGA
Source organism: Stutzerimonas kunmingensis (assembly GCF_900114065.1). Classification (GTDB taxonomy): domain Bacteria; phylum Pseudomonadota; class Gammaproteobacteria; order Pseudomonadales; family Pseudomonadaceae; genus Stutzerimonas; species Stutzerimonas kunmingensis. The sequence continues at coordinate 81,695 of NZ_FORS01000001.1, read as the reverse complement.
TTCATTGGGCGTCGTGGCAGAAGCTCGCCAACGTGGCGGGACTGGATGTGAGCGCCGGGCTGGTCTTCTCCGACGAAACCCACGCCATCTCCGCCGCCATCGGTGCGCAGGGTGTGGCGCTGATGAGTCGGCAGTTGATCGAGGACGAACTGAGGGAAGGGCGGCTGGTGCAACCGTTCGGGCCGGAGATGGAGGGCAAGCCGTTTCATCTCGTATATCCCGAGAGCCGTTGGGATGACCCGACGGTTCGGGCGGTGAGGGAGTGGGTGATGGCAGTGCCGGGTGGGTTGTGTGAGTTGTAGCTTCGCTGGTTGTTTGCGTCTGTGCCGCTGCTGTTTATCACTGGGGGATTGAAGCACTGGTTCCGCCCTGCTGGGCGGGTCACTTTTGTCAGTCGCGACAAAAGTAACCAAAAACGCTTGCCCCTCCATCCGGCCCTGCGCTTCGCTCCGGGTTCGTTCGCTCCATCGCTATTCCAGGGGCACGCCGCGAAGGGCCATCCCTGGCCCATCGCGGCTCTCGCGGCATCCATGCCGCTCAACCCCTTCCACGACGATTCCACTCACCCTCCTGATAAGGGGCGATTGGTGTCGCCTGCCGGTCCGTGCAGAAGAAGCAAATAACCAAAGAGTTCTCGGGCGACTCGAAGTCCGTCCCCGTCAGTTGGCAGAGTGGAGGTGTTGCGTAGCAGCGTAGGGTGGAAAAACCGGCGAAGCCTTTTCCACGCGTCACTTCCAGGCTACCTCGCTAAATATTAGGCTTTTCCAGCTTTTTTATGGTCCATTAAACGCTGGCCCCGTATCGAGATTCCTAACATGCTAGAAAGCTGTTGCTTTTCCTTGTAGTCAACAGGAAACATATAGATATGCTGAATAACCATTTCTTTTAATATTCGTAAGCAAACAGGGTTATTTTTTAGTCTTTCCTTTGTCTGTTCAATGGTTGGTATGTGCAGTGATCTTGTAAATTGAAGTTGAACAGCTTGATTGATTAAGGTGTAAGCAGGTGTGTTTTCCTGTTTTGATAGAGCGTCATAGACCTCAAACGCCTCCTTCGATCCAATAGAGGACGCAATTTTTCTAACAACGCCATTTATTACGCCGTAGGTTAAGTGTAGATACGTATTTTGAGCGTACCCTTCAATCTCCTTGTCAGAGATATGTGGATGCTCGGATAGCATCTGCTCAATCACTTTGATTATTTCTGACTTTGAGGAGTCAGATATTTTTATGAAATAATCTAGGAACCGTAATCCGGTAGCTGCACCGCTGTTTGCTAGCTGATAAAGAGCATCTCTTGGTATGGTCGCATAACGATTTCGAATTATTTGGCCGGCAATTTCCATGCCTTTAAAAGACTTATTGATGCTGGAAAGAATGTCCAATGGAGCATCCGCATCATCATACGTCGTCGCGCTGCGATCTCTCTCCATGGCGTCAAGAGAGCGGTTGCGTTCGTCTCTTTCGTTTTGAATTTCCCTTTGTTCTAAAACTAAATCAGGGATTTTTTTCATGAAGTCATCCATGAACGAAAGCTGATGTTTCGTCAAGGTTGCGCAAGACTGTTCTTGGAATAAGGATCCAAGTACCTCATTAATTTTGTTAAGTACCCATGAGTCTTTTGTATGGTGGGTAATAAATATAAGTATATTGGCGTAATCTTCTCGGTGAAGGCGCTCAAGTAAAAGATCAACGTTTTCTTTAATAAAGGGATCTTCGGCAAAGCCTTCGGCTATTTTCTTTCCGACAAAAAAATAGTAGATATATGGGTATTTGAAGCCAATTTTTCCATGTTTTTCGGAAAGTATTGAATGTGCTAGTAGCTTTTCAAGGATCTCCATTTTGTCGACGGAAAGATAAGTCTTTTCGTACTCAAGGAAAAAGTTATCGATCTGATGCCGGTTCAGTCCTTCACCTAGTTTGAAAATATGCCACGATATTTCAGTTAGAACATTTAAGTACTTCTCGTACTCTCTGCCGTTAATTTTTGCTTTTTCGAACGACTGGTATATGAGTTGCTGGTAACAGTGACCATACGATGTTAGCTCGATGTTCTGCTGAGCATATGCTTCGAACATTTGCATGAGCATAAGTACGTAGATCGGTTTTGGTGGAACGATGTTTCGTTTGATAACGGTGTTGAGTTGCGACTTTAGCTCATCACACTTTGAGTATAGATCGTTTTCGTTGATGCTTTCTTCTACTCCAAGTGCGATCCATTTTCTAATTATTTCCTCGCGCTTAAAGTTTCCCAAGCCTAAAAGTGTGCACGCCGTGTATTTTGAGAGTGCTGGCACTTCCGTTCTTATGTAATTGAACGCGCTGTGGCAAGTGCAAATTATCCAGTCAAATTCCTTCGCTAGGTTTTCTAAGAAAATATTCCTGTATTTCTCGTTTAACCCTATCTCATCTAGATTGTCGATCAACGCTACTTTGCGTTGTTTATCGACAAGTTTTTCCAGAATCGGGCCGTCATATTGCTTTGTTAGGCGCTTTTCTATAAGTTTATCTGTGTCAGATTTGGTGATTCCTGTCGCATCTAGATATACAGGTGTGATTCCTTTTGATGCTAGCTCAAAAAAAGCCTTTTTAAGGAATGACGTTTTGCCTTGCTGCTCTTCGCCAAGAATCAAATAAAAGCCAGGTTCTTTATATACGGTGTCGGCTTCGGAGATATTGATCTCTTTTTCTTTGAATTCTCTTTCGAATTCGACGTCAGGGATTACATAAATGTCTGAAAGTAGAACCTTGTCGACCTTTCTATGGCTCAATACAATTTCTGTGTCTTTTAACCAGCGATTGAAATCAACTGAGACCGTTACAGGCGATTCTGCCTGCAAAATCTCTTTGCTTGGCGGCCTGGTCGTGAATTCAGTGATGTACTTCTTTAGCCCAGTTACTGCATCCAGCCACGCTGAGTCTTTATTTTCCCAAAGGGTGATTGCCTTTGCGTCTTTAGGGACTGCTTGATATTTAGAGAAGTCGCACTCGTGCCAGTCGCACGGCCTGACTATTATTGAAATAATCTTGGCTGATCCTTCAGCATGTCTTTCTATTGCGCGCTTTACTTCTACGTCTAAGCAGTATGAAGATGCGAGGAAGCTCGGGCTAACTAAGAAAATTATGATATCGGCAGAGTCTAGGTTTTCATCAATGCTGCCTTTCCAGTCATCGCCAGGAATTATCTTTCTATCATGCCATATCGAAATAATTTCCTTTCTCTTTAGCATGGAAAGGTGGTCTTCCAAGTCTTCCCGATGAGCTTCGTCTTTATGCGAATAGCTGATGAATACTTTTTTCCGCATTTATAAAGTCCCTTTTAAAGCCGATAACGAAAAAGCCAGCTCATCTGAACTGGCTTTCCCCTGTAGACAAATAGCTTATCAGTCCCAGCTCAACGCCCCACCAGTCTGATATTCAATAACCCGCGTCTCAAAGAAGTTCTTCTCCTTCTTCAAGTCCATGATCTCGCTCATCCATGGGAACGGGTTGGTAGTGCCCGGATACTCTTCCTTCAACCCAATCTGCGTCAGACGCCGGTTGGCGATGAACTTGAGGTAGTCCTCCATCATCGCGGCGTTCATGCCGAGCACGCCACGGGGCATGGTGTCGCGGGCGTATTCGATTTCCAGCTGGGTGCCCTGGAGGATCATCTGGGTCGCTTCGTCCTTCATGTCGGCGTCCCACAGGTGCGGATTCTCGATCTTGATCTGGTTGATCATGTCGATGCCGAAGTTCAGGTGCATGGACTCGTCACGCAGGATGTATTGGAACTGCTCGGCGGTGCCGGTCATCTTGTTGCGGCGGCCCATGGAGAGGATCTGGGTGAAGCCGCAGTAGAAGAAGATGCCTTCGAGTACGCAGTAATAGGCGATGAGGTTGCGCAGGAACTGCTTGTCGGTCTCCGGGGTGCCGGTCTGGAAGGTCGGGTCGGAGATGGAGCGGGTGTACTTGAGGCCCCAGCTGGCCTTTTTCGCGACGCTCGGGATCTCGTGGTACATGTTGAAGATCTCGCCTTCATCCATGCCCAGCGATTCGATGCAGTACTGGTAGGCGTGGGTGTGGATCGCCTCTTCGAAGGCCTGGCGCAGGATGTACTGGCGGCACTCGGGGTTGGTGATCAGGCGGTAGGTGGCCAGCACGAGGTTGTTGGCGACCAGGCTGTCGGCGGTGGAGAAGAAGCCGAGGTTGCGCTTGACGATGCGGCGCTCGTCTTCGCTGAGGCCGTCCTTGCTCTTCCACAGGGCAATGTCGGCGTTCATGTTCACTTCCTGGGGCATCCAGTGGTTGGCGCAACCATCCAGATACTTCTGCCAGGCCCAGTCGTACTTGAAGGGTACGAGCTGGTTGAGGTCGGCGCGGGCGTTGATCATGCGCTTCTCGTCGACGCGCACGCGGGCCGATTCGCCTTCCAGTTCGTTGAGGCCTTCCTGGATGTCCAGGTCGTCCAGCGCGCGCTTGGCGCGGGCGATGGCGTCGGAGTCACTGGCGGCAACGGCGCGGGCTTCTTCCACGGAGCCGGCGGCGTCGTTGTCCAGCTTGGCTGCGGTCTGGCCTGCAGGCTGCGCGGCAGCGGGGGCCGGCGCGGCGGTGGTGGTGTCTTCTTCGTTGAATTCGTCCCAGCTCAGCATGTGCGATAGCTCCTGATCGGGGACCGGGGCTTGGCCGGTCGGATATGTTTGGGTGCTTTTGGTTTGCACGCAAAAGCGGGTATTTGGTTTGGGCCGAGGTAGGTCCGGCCTTTTGTATCGTCTGGTGGGGCTGCCCCTCTCCCCGGAGGGGCGAGGGGGCGGTCGGGTGTCTGGTCCGACCGCTTGTGTTTGTCTGGAGGGTTGCCCCTCACCCTAACCCTCTCCCCCAGGGGGACTGGTTTGGTGTTGGCGTCTGGCTTGTTCGATCGATAGCCACCGCGTTGGCTGTGGGTACCTGGCAAGCGAGAACGGGTCGTTCGCTTCGTTCTTAAAAAACCGCTCGGTGTGAGCGGGTTCCAGAGCGAGGTCGCGCTAGGCGCCCGTCAGTCCGGAGCCCCTGAGCGTACGCATGTACGTGATGGGGGCCGGGCTGGCGGGCAACAACGCGCGGACCGCTCTGGGGGCCGCGACTTTGAAGTTATTGGCAGGCTTCGCAGTCGGGGTTATCGATGGAACACGCCAGCGGCACCGGAGCCGGCTGCGGCTCGGCGGCCGGCGCGGCGCTGGCGGAGTTCGCCGCCTCGCTGCCACCACTGGACACGGCGTTCAGCTTGCCGGTGTTGATGGTGGACTTCTCGGTGCTGGTCGCGGCCAGGGCACGGAGGTAGTAGGTGGTCTTCAGGCCACGGTACCAGGCCATGCGGTAGGTCACGTCGAGCTTCTTGCCCGAGGCGCCGGCGATGTACAGGTTCAGCGACTGCGCCTGGTCGATCCACTTCTGGCGGCGGCTGGCGGCGTCGACGATCCACTTGGTTTCCACTTCGAAGGCGGTGGCGTACATGTCCTTCAGATCCTGCGGGATGCGCTCGATCTGCTGTACGGAACCGTCGTAGTACTTGAGGTCGTTGACCATGACCGGGTCCCACAGGCCGCGGGCCTTGAGGTCGTGGACCAGGTACGGGTTGATCACGGTGAACTCGCCGGACAGGTTCGATTTGACGTACAGGTTCTGGTACGTCGGCTCGATGGACTGCGACACGCCAACGATGTTGGAGATGGTCGCGGTCGGGGCGATGGCCATGATGTTGGAGTTGCGGATGCCTTTCTTGACGCGCTCGCGGATCGGCGCCCAATCCAGGGATTCGGTCAGGTCGACGTCGATGTACTTCTGGCCACGGGCCTCGATGAGGATCTGCTGCGAATCCAGCGGCAGGATGCCCTGGGACCACAGCGAGCCCTGGAAGCTGGAGTAGGCGCCACGCTCGTCGGCCAGGTCACAGGAAGCCTGGATGGCGAAGTAGCTGATGGCTTCCATGGACTTGTCGGCGAAGTCGATGGCGGCATCGGAACCGTAGGCGATGTGCTGCAGGTACAGCGCGTCCTGGAAGCCCATGATGCCCAGGCCCACCGGGCGGTGCTTGAAGTTGGCGTTCTGCGCCTGCGGCACGCTGTAGTAGTTGATGTCGATGACGTTATCGAGCATGCGTACAGCGGTGCGCACGGTGCGCTCCAGCTTGGCGGCGTCGAGCTTGCCGTCCTTGATGTGGTTGACCAGGTTGATCGAGCCCAGGTTGCAGACGGCGATCTCGTCCTTGTTGGTGTTCAGCGTGATCTCGGTGCAGAGGTTGGAGCTGTGCACTACGCCGACGTGCTGCTGCGGGCTGCGCAGGTTGCACGGGTCCTTGAAGGTCAGCCACGGGTGGCCGGTCTCGAACAGCATCGAGAGCATCTTGCGCCACAGGTCCTTGGCCGGCAGGGTCTTGAACAGCTTGATCTTGCCGTACTTGGTCAGCTCCTCGTAGTACTCGTAACGCTCCTCGAAGGCGCGGCCGGTGAGGTCGTGCAGGTCGGGGACGTCGGACGGGGAGAACAGGGTCCAGGGGCCGTCGTCGAAGACGCGCTTCATGAACAGGTCCGGAATCCAGTTGGCGGTGTTCATGTCGTGGGTGCGGCGACGGTCGTCACCGGTGTTCTTGCGCAGCTCGAGGAATTCCTCGATGTCCAGGTGCCAGGTTTCCAGGTACGCGCAGACCGCGCCCTTGCGCTTGCCGCCCTGGTTGACCGCGACGGCGGTGTCGTTGACCACTTTGAGGAAGGGCACGACGCCCTGGGATTTGCCGTTGGTGCCCTTGATGTAGGCGCCCAGTGCGCGCACCGGGGTCCAGTCGTTGCCCAGGCCGCCGGCGAACTTGGAGAGCAGGGCGTTATCGCGGATGGCGTCGTAGATGCCGCCCAAGTCGTCCGGCACGGTGGTCAGGTAGCACGACGACAGCTGCGGACGCAGGGTGCCGGCGTTGAACAGGGTCGGCGTCGAGGCCATGTAGTCGAAGGACGACAACAGGTTATAGAACTCGATGGCGCGGGCTTCTTTCTGCTCTTCTTCGATGGCCAGGCCCATGGCGACGCGCATGAAGAAGATCTGCGGCAGCTCGAAGCGGACGTTGTCCTTGTGGATGAAGTAGCGGTCGTACAGGGTCTGCAGGCCGAGGTAGGTGAACTGCTGGTCGCGCTCGTGGTTGAGTGCGGCGCCCAGCTTGGCCAGGTCGTAGCTCTTGAGCTTGGAATCGAGCAGTTCGAACTCGACGCCTTTCTCGATGTAGGCCGGCAGGGCCTTGGAGTACAGGTCGGCCATCTCGTGATGGGTGGCGGCTTCGGCAACGTCGAGGAAACCCAGGGCTTCGGCACGCAGGGTGTCCATCAGCAGGCGCGCAGTGACTTGGCTGTAGTTCGGCTCACGCTCGACCAGGGTGCGGGCAGTCATCACCAGGGCGGTGTTGACGTCCTTCTCGGCCACGCCGTCGTAGAGGTTCTTCAGGGTTTCACGCTCGATCAGCGCGCCATCGACCTCGGCCAGGCCTTCGCAGGCTTCGGTGATGATGGTCTGCAGGCGACCCATGTCCAGCGGCTGCTGGCTGCCATCGGCGCGGGTCACGCGGATGCTCGGGTGCGGCTGGGCGATGTCGTTGGCCGCGGCGCTCTTGCGCTCCTGGCTACGGGCTTCGCGGTAGATCACGTAGTCACGCGCGACCTTCTGCTCACCGGCGCGCATCAGGGCCAGTTCGACCTGGTCCTGGATTTCTTCGATGTGGATGGTGCCACCGGAGGGCATGCGACGACGGAAGGTGGCGGTGACCTGCTCGGTCAGGCGCGCGACGGTGTCGTGAATACGCGAGGAAGCGGCAGCGTTACCGCCTTCCACTGCGAGAAAGGCCTTGGTGATGGCGACGGTGATCTTGTCGTCGGTGTAGGGGACGACGGTACCGTTGCGCTTGATCACGCGCAGCTGGCCCGGGGCGGTAGCCGCCAGATCCGGTGCATCGGCTGACAGCGGGTTCTCGCGAGTGGATGGGTTCTGCATGGGGGCTCCGGATTCTCTCTTTTAGTCGCGGTTCTGGTTCTGTCTGCGCGGGCTTCGTTGAGCCCGGGCGTCGTTACTGCATCAGCCATGCCCCGCATCGCGGTGCATGGTGGTATCGCAAGGAATAGTCCTGACTAGGCCGCTGACGAGCTAAGTCGTTGCCGGAAGGATAGTCAGGCTGGAAAAACTGTCAACACAATATGTTGTGTTTTGTCTTGGCTCCGAGCACAGCTGCTAGTTCCGCGCTTGAAGTCAGGGAGACGACTGTCGAAGGCTTGCATTAATGCTTGACCTGAGGCTGCCGACGGTGTTGCAGAGCAATGGGAGGCAGGGCGATAGCCCAGCTCTCGAAAATGTCTCGATTGTGTCAGTTGCGGTGCGCAGGCCCAATATCTAGGGGTCAAGGCGCGCAGGAGCGACAAGATAATGCTGGCTCCGGGCCAATGCAAGGCAGCCGTCTGGGATAACCTGTGGATAACGTGTGTGCGGATTGTGGGTGAAAGCGCGGCGTCCGGCCGCAGGCCGCATGGCTGCGGCGCTCGGCCGAATGCCGACGAAATACGCGCCGCCGGGCATATTTTGATGATGGTCAATGACACTACATGTTGTGTTTGCCGCTGCCCGCTTTTTGTGCATCGTGCCGGGCCGGGCGTTGGGTACAATGCGCGCTGTTCGTTTGTGGCCTGACGGTCTGACAGGGGGCGGGGATGGAGCAAGAGACGTGGCGGATTCTCATCGTCGAGGACGATCGACGGCTGGCCGAGCTGACGCAGGAATACCTGCAGAGCAGTGGCGGCTTCGAGGTGTTGATCGAATCGGATGGCGCCTGCGCCGCCGAGCGCATCATCGAGGAGCGCCCGGATCTGGTGGTGCTCGATCTGATGTTGCCCGGCGAGGATGGCCTGTCGATCTGCCGGCGGGTGCGTGACCGCTACGATGGCCCGATTCTGATGCTCACCGCGCGGGCCGACGATCTGGATCAGGTGTTGGGGCTGGAAACCGGCGCCGACGACTATGTCTGCAAGCCGGTGCGTCCGCGTCTGTTGCTGGCGCGCATCCGCGCCTTGCTGCGTCGTCAGCCGCCAGAGGCACCGACCAATGCCAAGCGCCTGCAGTTCGGCCCGTTGGTGATCGACAGCGCGTTGCGCGAAGCCTGGCTGCGTGAGCAGCAGATCGAACTGACCGGCGCCGAGTTCGACCTGCTCTGGCTGCTGACCTCCAACCCTGGACGCATTCTTTCCCGTGAAGAAATCTTCGCCGAGCTGCGCGGCATCGAATACGACGGTCAGGACCGCTCCATCGATGTGCGTATTTCGCGTATCCGCCCCAAGATCGGTGACGATCCCGATCATCCGCGGCTGATCAAGACGGTGCGCGGCAAGGGCTATCTGTTCGTTTCCGAAGCTGCCGTGGCGATGGTGTAGCGCCGCCGCCCATGAACTCGATTTTCCTGCGCATCTATGGCGGCATGCTGGGGGTGCTGGTGCTGGTGGCGCTGCTCGGTGCCGGCGGCCTGCACCTGCTCAACCAGTACCGCGCGGACGATCACCGCGAGCGCCTGGCCAGTGGCACCTTCCGCCTGATGGCGCACAACATGAGCAGCATGACGCCGATCGAACGGCGCCAGGCGGCGAACCTCTGGGGGCGGCTGCTGGGCATACCGCTGCGGGTGCGCACACTGGATGACGTTCGCCTGGAAAGTCGCCTGGAGGCGCGCTTGCTGCGTGGGCAGGTGCTGGTCGAGCAGATCCGACCGCAGAGCACCACGGTGTTCAGCCTGGTCAGTGCGCGAGATCGGCTGGTGCTTACCGGCGAAGTCGAGCAGCTCAGCGAACAGCTGGCGCGCGCCACCATCTATCTGCTGATCGACGAGCTGATCCGCTATCCCGAAGCCGAACAGCCGCAGCGCTTGGCCGAGCTGAAAAAGGCGCGTGGTTTCGGCTTCGATCTGGAATTGCTGACACGTGACAGCGCCAACCTCGATGACGACCAGCGTCGGCGGCTGGACGAGGGCGACACGGTGATGGCGCTCGCTCGCGGCGGTGATGCCGTGCGGGTGTTCGCGGCCATCGCCGGCACCGGCTGGATCATGCAGCTCGGTCCGCTGTACCAGATGAATCCCTATCCGCCGCAGCTGCTGATCTTGATCGGCCTGCTCGGCCTGTCGTTGATCGGTCTGACGGTGTACCTGCTGGTGCGCCAGCTGGAGCAGCGCCTGAGCGTGCTGGAAGGCGCGGCGACCCGCATCGCCGCGGGCAATCTGGAAACCCGCGTGCCGGATGTCGGTACCGATTCGGTCGGGCGCCTGGCGGCGGCGTTCAACGGTATGGCCAGGCATCTGCAGCGTTTGCTGGCGGTGCAGCGGGAGATGGTCAGCGCGGTGGCCCATGAACTGCGCACTCCGGTCGCGCGCCTGCGTTTCGGCCTGGAAATGAGCGCCGAGGCGCAGACCGACGAGGCCCGGCGCAAGTACCTGGAAGGCATGGACGGCGACATCGACGACCTCGATGCGCTGGTCGACGAAATGCTGGTGTATTCGCGGTTGGAGCGCGGCTCGCCGACCCTGCATTTCCAGCAGGTCGACCTGGGTGCGCTGGTCGATCAGGTGATCGGTGAGCTGGCGCCGTTACGTCCCGATGTCAGCGTCAGGCGTGGCGAATGCGCAACGGCAGCCGATGGCAGCTGCTGGGCCGAGGCGGAGCCGCAATACCTGCGCCGCGCCCTGAGCAACCTGATCACCAATGCAATGCGCCATGCCGAGAGTCGGGTGCAGGTCAGCTTCACCATCGATGGGCAAACGGTGCGGCTGGAGGTGGACGACGACGGCCCCGGCGTGCCGGAGGTGGATTGGGAAAAGGTCTTCACGCCGTTCCTGCGTCTGGATGACAGCCGCACCCGCGCCTCGGGTGGGCACGGGCTGGGTCTGTCCATCGTGCGGCGGATCATCTACTGGCACGGCGGCCGCTCGCAGCTGGGGCACAGCGACCTGGGCGGCGCGCGTTTCAGCCTGGTCTGGCCGCGGCGCAGGGCGGACCGAGCAGCGGCTGGCTGAAGCCAGCGCAGCTCGACCCAATCTCTCAAAGCAGTCCGAACACCTTTTTCGCCAGGCTGGTGGCCGCGGCGGCGGGATTCTTGCGAATGCTCGCTTCCTGCTCGGCGATCACGGTGAACAGGCCGTCTAGCGCTTGTTCGGTGACATAGCTTTCGATATTGGCGTAGCTGCCGTTCAATCCCGACGGCACCTTGGCGGCGACGGCGTTGTATTGCTGCGCTAGGCCAACCTGGTCAGTGGCCTGTTTGACGATAGGCAGGAATTTCGCGCGGATCTGTTCACGGCTGGATTTGTTCAGGTACTGGGTGGCTGAGTCATCGCCACCGGCGAGGATGGCCTTGGCGTCCTGCACGGTCATCTTGCGCACGGCATCCAGCAGCAGTTGCTGTGCCTCCGGCACGGCCTTCTCGGCGGCCAGGTTCATGCTGTTCTCCAGCTGCTCGACCTGCGCGCCCATGCCGAGCATCTTCAACATCCGCGAGGCCTTGCCGATGTTGCCCGGCAGCTCGATGCGCACGTCAGGATCGCTGCTGAAACCGCCAGGGCGCCCGAGCTGCTGCACGGCGACCTTGGCGCCCTGGCTCAAGGCATCCTTGAGCCCGCCGCTGGCGTCGCTCTGGGTCAGGTCGGACAGTGACAGGGCGAAAGCGCTGGCGGAAAGTGCCAAGCCTGCAACGAGTGTCGTGATGCGCAACATGGCATTACCCTCATATTCATTGAATGGTGCAGAAGCGGCGCAATGCCGCCGGCCGCATGGTCAGGCGCCGATGCTAAAGCAATGCCGGGCAAGGCGCAGGCGTTTACCAGCAGTATGGGCCATGAAGGCGGGGGACACCTTGTTGCTGATGCGCTAAGGTTGCGGCCCCCGTCGTTATGGAGCCGACTAACATGATCCGTCCCTTTCGCCCCGATGACCTGGAGCCGGTACTGACGATCTGGCTGGCTGCATCCATTCGCGCTCATGACTTCATCGCCCCGGCATTCTGGGAGTCGAAGCTGGATGACATGCGCGATATCTACCTGCCAGCGGCACAGATCTGGGTCGATGAGCGTGAAGGCGAGGTGCTGGGATTTGTCGCGCTTGTCGAGGACGTTCTGGCGGCGATCTTCGTGGCGCCGAGTGCCCAGGGCGGCGGTAGCGGCTCCGCGTTGATCGAGCAGGTCAAGGCCGTGCGTGAGCGGCTCGAGCTGACGGTCTACAGTGCCAATGCCGCCAGCGTCGCCTTCTATCGCCGACATGGCTTTGCTGTGATCAGCGAACAGCTGGACCCGCACACCGGCCATCCTGAACTGGCGATGGCCTGGCAGCGGGACTGACCGCGTCAGGCGGCAGCGTCGGGAGGCGGTGAATCGGAATCGTCGTGATGACGCTCCAGCGCCACCTGACGGATCGACAGGCGAATCTCCGCCGGTAGCACGCGCTTGGCCGCACCTTCGGCCAGTTCCGCGAGCTTGTCGTGATAGCCGAGCCGGCCGTTTTCGTCCGGGCTGACTACGCCCTGTTCCTGCATGCTCTGGATGAAATGGCGGAACAGCGCCTTGTCGAAGAACTCCGGCGCGTTCAGCCCATGCAGGATCGACAGGCGCTGGGCCATGACCGTGCAGAGGTTTTCCAGCTCCTCGGCGCTCAGGCTGTGCTGGCCACTGTTGAGCAGCAGCGAAGTGGCCATGTAGAAGCGCTGCAGGGTCTGCACCACGACCCGAGCGAGAAGGGTGAGCAGGACGAACTGCCGCGAGCTCGGGGCCGGGCGCACGTAGTGGTTGCCGTCCACCTTGAGCAGGCCGCGCTCGACAAATGCCGCCAGCCACTGGTCGACCACGGCGTCGAGTTCCTCGACTTCCCAGCGCATGAACAGCTCGGCACGCAGGTACGGGTACAGCGCCTCGGTGAAGCGCTGGATCTGCTCTCGGCTGATGCGCGAGCTGCTCTGGAAGAAGCTCGCCAGCAGCGCCGGCAACGCGAAGATGTGCATCACGTTGTTGCGGTAGTAGGTCATCAGGACGGCGTTCTGCTCGTCCAGATAGAGGATGTTGCCCAGCGCGTCCTTCTGCTCGGCGAGCAGATCGAGGCTCTTCACGTAGGCGATCAACGCGTTGCCGTCGCCTTCCGGCAGCGTGGTGTGCGGCGAGTAGGGCACCGCGCGTAACAGCGTCTGGTAGAGATCGAGAATTCGCGCCAGGGACTGCTGGTCCAGCGCCTGACGGCTGGTGGAGAGCATCGCCAGCGCCACCAGGTTGACCGGGTTGACCGCCGCCGCCTCGTTGAGGCGCTGGGCAATGCGCTTGGCCAGGCGATTGGTGGTGTCGTTCAGCCATTCGGGACGGTAATCCGGCGCGTAGGTTTGCTGGCGCCAGCCGGGTTGCTCCTGGTCGAGGAATTCGTTGAGCTTGAGCGGTTCGCCGAAGTTGACCCAGACCTGGCCGAAGCGCTGCCTGAGCGCACCGATGACCTTGAAGATGTCGAAGATGGACTCCTTCTTCTTCGTCGCGCCGCGCAGTTCACCCAGGTAGGTGCGGCCTTCCAGCACGCGCTCGTAGCCGATGTAGACCGGCACGAAGAGGATCGGCAGGCGCGACGAGCGCACGTAGCTGCGCAGGGTCAGGGCCAGCATGCCGGTCTTGGGTTGCAGCATGCGGCCGGTACGCGAACGGCCGCCCTCGACGAAGTACTCGACAGGGAAGCCGCGGGTGAACAGGTTGTGCAGGTATTCGTTGAACACCGAGGTGTACAGCGGGTTGCCCTTGAACGAGCGGCGCATGAAGAAGGCGCCACCCCGGCGCAGCAGGCTGCCGATCACCGGCATGTTGAGGTTGATGCCGGCGGCGATGTGCGGCGGCGTCAGGCCGTTGCGGAACAGCAGATAGGACAGCAGCAGGTAGTCGATATGGCTGCGATGGCAGGGGACGTAGATCACCTCGTAACCGCGCACGGCTTCCTGCAGTGGCTCGATATGGTTGACGCGGATGCCGTCGTAGATCTTGTTCCAGAACCAGGACAGCACCACTTCGAGGAAGCGCACGGCGGTGTAGGCGTAGTCCGACGCCACCTCGTTGCCGTACCGCAGCGCCCTGGCTTCGGCCTTTTCGATGGAAATGTTCTCGCGCTCGGCCTCGTCGCGAATCGCTTGCCGCACTTGCGGCGCATGCACCAGGCCCTTGACCAGATTGCGCCGGTGCGACAGGTCGGGGCCAATCACGGCGGTCTTCTGGTTACGGAAATGCACGCGCAGCATGCGGTGCACCATGCGCAGGGTGCGCTCGTGGCCCTTATTCAGGGCGATCAGCTCGTTGAGCTGGATCGGTGCGGAGAACTGCACGCGGGTCTTGCGCCCCAGCACCAGAATGCTGAGTAGCTTGCGCAGGCGCCCGGTAACCGCCCAGCTGTCGGCGAACAGCAGCTTCCAGGCGCTGGTCTCGCGATTCGGCGACTGCCCCCAGAACACGCTGACCGGGATGATCTGCGCGTTCTCCACCGCATTGTGCTCCAGCGCGCCGACCAGCCTGACTAACGTCGGCGGCGCCACCAGACGCGTGCGTCGGCCAAACCAGCTCGTCGCTGGATTGAGAAAGAAGAACGCGGCTGGCTCGACATGCTCGCCCACCGCCACATCGGCCACCGGGCGTGGCAGCCCGGCCTTGCTGCACTCGGCATCCAGCACCGCCAAGTCGCTGAGCGAAGGCTGTTGCAGCACGTAGAAGACCGGCTTGCTGCGGTCCAGCTTGAGGGTAAAGGCGGATTGGTTGATGGTCTCCGAGCGCACCCAGAAGTACAGCACGCGACGCAATACGGAGAAGAACAAACGGCGAAGGGGGGAGCGGGTCATACGGCAGATTCGGCTACGGAAGGGGGCGGTGCCCTCGAAGGCGGCAAGTGTGCCGCAAGCGAGGAGGGTGGGCAAAAATATGCTGCCAAGCGATGGCGATTGGTTGGGGTCCTCAAAGGCCAACCCTGAGCATCCGCGTCAGAGCAGAGCGGCTTATGGCAGGCTAGGAGCCACTCGTGGGCGGGCGGCTGCGTGCCGTTGATGGCGCGGTGGAGGCTGTGCCTATCGAGGCAATAGGGAAAATCCATGTAGTGCGTTTCCACTGCCATCGGGACGCGGCAGGCCGCTTGCTTGCTGCTCTGCAGCGATTGTCATGGGGTTTGAGTGGCCCTGGATGGGGATTTGGGGCTTTTGTTCGATCATGAGCTGGGTGCTAGGTTGTTTTTAAGCGGCGCTTGAGTGCGTCATCGACAACTGTGAGGAGCAGAACATGAACGAGTCTGGAGAAAAGGCGGGTGGTGGTTGCCCATTCGGTCATGGCGCTGGTGCGCCCCGCAAACGCCCTGGCAATCGAGATTGGTGGCCTGAGGCGCTGAGCCTGACATCGCTCAACCAGCATTCGCCGCGTTCCAATCCGTACGGTGGCGATTTCGACTATGCCGCAGCATTCAATTCGCTCGATCTCGACGCGGTCATCGCCGACCTGCATGCCCTGATGACTGATTCACAGGACTGGTGGCCGGCGGACTTCGGCCACTACGGCGGGCTGTTCATTCGCCTGGCCTGGCACAGCGCCGGCACCTACCGAATCACCGACGGCCGCGGCGGCGCCGGTGGCGGTCAGCAGCGCTTCGCGCCGCTCAACAGCTGGCCGGACAACGCCGCGCTGGACAAGGCCCGGCGCCTGCTGTGGCCGATCAAACAGAAGTACGGGCGCAAGCTTTCCTGGGCAGACCTGTTCGTGCTCACCGGCAACGTGGCGCTCGAATCCATGGGCTTCAAGACCTTCGGTTTCGGCGGTGGCCGCGCCGACACCTGGGAGCCGGAGGAGCTGTACTGGGGGCCGGAAGGCACCTGGCTTGGCGATGAGCGCTACAGCGGCGAGCGGCAACTGCACCCGGGCCTGGGTGCCGTGCAGATGGGTCTGATCTACGTGAACCCTGAAGGCCCGAACGGCAACCCGGATCCGAAAGCGGCGGCCATCGACATTCGCGATACTTTTGCGCGCATGGCCATGGATGACTACGAAACCGTGGCGCTGATCGCTGGCGGCCATACCTTCGGTAAGACCCATGGTGCGGGTGATCCGTCCTTGATGGGGCCGGAGCCGGAAGGGGCGGTGATCGAGGATCAGGGCCTGGGCTGGCGCAGCCGCCACAAGAGTGGAATCGGCGCCGATGCGATCACCTCCGGCCTGGAAGTCATCTGGAGCCAGACGCCGACGCGCTGGTCCAACTACTTCTTCGAAAACCTGTTCAACTTCGATTGGGAGCTGACCAAAAGCCCGGCTGGCGCCCACCAGTGGGAAGCGAAGAATGCGCCGGAAATCATGCCGGACCCCTTCGACCCGAACAAGAAGCGCAAGCCGACCATGCTCACCACTGACCTGTCGCTGCGCTTCGACCCCGAGTACGAAAAGATCTCCCGGCACTTCCTGGAAAACCCGGACGAGTTCGCTGATGCCTTCGCCAAGGCCTGGTTCAAGCTGACGCACCGCGACATGGGTCCCATCGGCCGCTACCTCGGGCCGCTGGTGCCGAAGGAGCAGCTGATCTGGCAGGACCCGATTCCCGAACGCGACCATCCGGTGATCGACGAGGCGGACATCGCCGCGCTGAAGCAGAAGCTCCTCGACATGGGCTTTTCCGTATCCGAGCTGGTGTCGGTTGCCTGGTCTTCGGCCGCTACCTATCGCGGATCGGACAAGCGCGGAGGCGCCAACGGTGCTCGTATCCGCTTCGCGCCGCAGAAGGATTGGGAGATCAACAATCCGGCCCTGCTGGATCGCGTGCTGCAGAAGCTCGGCGAGATCCAGAGCGCGTTCAATGCCTTGGGAACCGGAGGCAAGAAGGTCTCCATGGCCGACCTGATCGTGCTCGCCGGCTGCGCGGCGATCGAGAAAGCAGCGAAGGACGGCGGAGTGGAGATCACCGTGCCTTTCACGCCAGGGCGGATGGATGCCGAGGAGGAGTGGACCGATGCGCAGTCCTTCGAAGCGCTGCGCCCGGTCGCCGATGGCTTCCGCAACTACTACCACGAGTCCCACTTCATGGCGCCCGAGGAAGCGCTGGTCGACAAGGCCCACCTGCTACGCCTGAGCGCACCGGAAATGACCGTGCTGGTCGGCGGCATGCGTGTGTTGGGCACCAACGCGGACGGCGGTCAGGAGGGCGTCTTCACCAAGCGTGTGGGCACGCTTTCGAACGACTTTTTCGTCAACCTGCTGAGCATGCAGAACGAGTGGGTCGCGACCGAGCACAAGAACCGCTTCCAGGGCCTCGACCGAAAAACCCGCCAACCCACATGGACCGCCACCCGCGTGGACCTCATCTTCGGCGCGCAATCGGAGCTGCGTGCCCAGGCCGAGGTGTACGGCATGGCCGACGGCAACGAGAAGTTCGTGCAGGACTTCGTCAAAGCCTGGGACAAGGTAATGAACGTGGACCGGCTCGATATCGGCAAGCCCGCCGATAATTTCAGCCAGAAGCTCTCAGCCTAGAGCTCGCGGCGGCGCCATCAGGCGCCGCCACGGGGCGGCTGCTGCTTTCGAGCCTGCCATCTGGTTCGGGCTCGGGAGACGACATAGGCACCGGCGAGAAAGACCAGGGAGCACAGCAGCACGAACACCAGCCCGACGGGGAGCAATGGCCCGGTCGGCAACCATCCGAGCAGATACAGAGTTTGCCCGACCACACAGCCAACGTAGAGCGGCCACAAGGGTTTCGGCGCGATAGAGCCACACAAGCAGCCACCCAAGGCCAGCGCTGCGGTGTAATACAGGCCACCTGCATCCCAGGGCTCGACATGGCCGGTCATCGAAGGCGACAGGCCCCAGATCGCCGCACCGGCCAACGCGGCGATAAGGAACGAGCGCAACACGGGTTGCTTCATGCTCGGCCGGTCGGATGCAGCCGCCATGCGGCGGCGTTATTGTGCATCGACCGTTGACCGCGTCGAGTACCAGGCGCGAATCAGCCCGGCCTGGTAGAACAGGACGGGGTCGGTGAAACCGCCGGATTCGATGATGGCTGCGACCCGCTCGCGAGGCAGCACCGCCACATCGCGGGAGTAGGCTGCGCGCATCTGCTCCACACCGGCGGCCGGGATGCCGGCCGCGGTCATCAAGTTCATCCAGGTTTCGAGCAGGGCCGTGTATTCGGCCGAGGCGATATCCGATGCCAGGTCGGAGCTGGCCAGGCGTGCGCCTGGACGAAGCCGGCTAGCGATGGCACGGAAGAATTCCGTACGGGCCTCAGGCTCCAGAATGAATTGCGACACCAGAAAGCACGTCGCGGCATCGAAGGCGTCCTGCTCGGGCAGCGATTGCAGATAGCCCTCATGAAACTGGCAGCGCTCGGCGTAGCCGCCCTCGATCGCCTTGTTGCGGCACACCTCGAGCATTGCACCGGAGGGCTCGACGGCGGTGAAGCTCCAGCGCGGGAAGCGCCTCGCCAGGTATGCGATTTCCTCGCCGGTGCCGGCACCGACGCACAGAATCCGGGCATCGGCTGGAAGGTTGGCAAATACGGCTTCCAGAAGGAAATGCAGGGCCTCGCGAATCGGCGCGGTTCTCGCCCAGCGCTCGTCGTAGCTGGTTGCCTGCTGGTCGAAGATGGCCTTGATTTCATCGTTGCGCATGGCGGATTTCCCAGGAGGTTGTTCTGGATGGGCGCATAGGCGCACCACCCGGGTTGCTGAGATGCTGAGTTGCTTCAGTCCGCCGGCAGAATGCCTTTGGCTCGCAATGCGTTCTGGGCGATCTGCTGACGCAACGGCAGGTCCCTGACGGTTCGGGTGTCCAGGTTCAAGGCGAACAGCCAGGTATTCTCACCAGTCTCCACGTAGCCGATGTACCAGCCGGTGCCGGGCGTGCTGCGGGCGGCCCAGCCGGTCTTGGCGTAGAGGCGATAGTCCTTGGCGGCTTCGGTGAGCATCACCGTCTTCAATGTGTCGTAACTGCTGTTGCGGTACGGCAGGCTGCGCGCGGTCACGCGTTTGAGCAGCTCGATCTGTTGCTCGGCGCTGATGGTCAGCGAGCCATCCAGCCAGAACTCGGTACCGTTGAAGGGCTCGCGCAGCTGACCGTAATGCGCCTGGCGGATGTGTGGCGGATAGTCAGCCGCACCCACCCGCCGCGCCAGCCACTGATAGCACCAGACGCAACTGACCTGGAAGGCGCTCTTCAGCGTCTGGTCTCGGTTCCAGGCCTCGATCTCGTAACGGGTGTTGTCCCACGGGATGATCTCGTCGGCGCCGGCGATGGCGCCTTCCTCCAGCGCGATCAGCGTGTTCAGCACCTTGAATGTGGATGCGGCGGTGAACGGCTGCTTCGCGCGGGCTTCGTTGTGAACGTAGCGCTGGCCGGTTTCAGCCGATTCGATCACCAGTGTTCCGTCCACGCCAGCCTCGTCGAACAGCCGGGCGATATCGGCATCTTCCGCATGAGCGAAGCCGGAAAAGCCGAGGAACAGAAGCGCGAGGAACAGCTGAGGCATTGAAGAATATCCGTAGGGTGGGGATCAGGGTCCGGCTATGCGCGTGCCGTTCTAACAGGGTTTCCAGCGAAGTCCAGCCAATCGTGAATGAACGGTCATTCAGCTGCAGCCAACTGCGCCGCAAAGTGTTCGCGATCCAGTCGATACAGGCAGTGCCGGCGAAGCGGATGGCCGATGGGTACCCCTGGATGCTCGAACACCTCCGTTTCACGCATGCCGAGACGGGCCATCACGGCGCGTGAACGTCGATTCTCGATAGTAGTGAAGGATACGATTTCGGAAAGATCGAGCGTGCCGAACCCTGTCTTTAGCGCGGCCCACGCCGCCTCGCTGGCCAATCCCTGGCCCCAGTAATCAGCCGCCAGGCGCCAACCTATTTCCACGCACGGCGAGAACGGCAAGGTTGCCGACGGCGTATGCAGACCGGCGAAGCCGATGAATGCGCCGCTGGCTTTCAGCTCGACGGCCAGAACCCCCAGCCGCGTTCTTCGATCAGCGCCTGGCAGCGGTCAGCCATTGCATCGCTCTCGGCCCGACTGAGCAGAACGGGGAAGTGCCGCATGACCCTGGGGTCCGCATTCATCGTGGCGAACGGTGCACGATCGGCAGGCGACCATTGCCGCAGAAGCAGGCGCTTTGTCTGGAGGTCGCTCAGAACTGTCATCACAGGCCGTTCAATCCAGGGGTGTTCGCACCTTCCGCACGCTATCGGCGGCGTTTCAGCAGATGCCTGGCGACCGCTTCATAGGCGGGCAAGGAAGTAGGGTCGTTTGCCGCGTTGCTCGCCACTGGATGGCTGGCGAATCGTGCGATCACCATCTCCGCCAGCGGATCTACATAAAGCGATTGCCCGTGGACCCCGCGGGCCATGAAAGCGCCATGCTCGTTATGGCTGACCCACCACATGTTGCGATAGCTCCAGCCGGGTAGCAGTCGATAACCGGCTTTCGCAAAGTCGTCTCGACTTGCTCCACCACGGATATCTGCCACGACTTCCGGCGGCAGGATCTGAGTGCCGTTGTATCGACCTTCGTTACGCATCATTTCGCCAAAGCGCACAAGGTCGCGCAGGCTGGCATTCAGGCCGCCACCGGCAAACGGCGTACCGATGGAGTCTACCGACATGTAGGCATCCTGTTCCGCGCCCAAGCGGCTCCAGATGCGCTCCGACAACAGCTGTGCGACGTTCCGCCCGCTCACTCGCGCGATTACCCAGCCCAGAGCGTCGGAATTTGCGGTGCGGTAATGAAAGGCCTCGCCATGACGACCTTGCGGTTTGACCGTTTGCAGAAATTCGTAATAGGTCCGTGGCCCCTGGTAATCAGCGGGTTTCGGCAGCGGATTGCCGGCGGCGGCGTGCGCCCATACTTCGGCCTTGGGGTCCGCATAATCCTCGCTGAAGTGAATGCCGGTGGTCATATCCATCAGCTGACGTACGCTGGCATCGCCAAAACCCGACGCTGCCAGCTCGGGAACGTAATCTGCGACCAGACGTTCGGGATCCAGCTTTTCTTCGGCCACAAGAAGCGTCGCCAATGTACCGGTGAAGGTTTTCGTAATCGACATGGCAGCATGCTGTCCTTGCGGCTTCAATACGCCGAAATAGCGCTCGTACACCAGTTTCCCGCGGTGAAGGATGATGATGCCGTCGGTGTAATTGGCTTGCAGCGATTGCTGCCAGGTCATTGGCTCGCCCCCACCAAGAGGGACGAATGTCAGCGCATCGATCTCATTGCTTGGCTGGTGCTCGAGTAGTGAAGACTCACCTAACCCGCGTGAGACATTGACGGTAGGCATCAGCTGTCGAAAGTTGGCGACGCTCCAGCGCATCTGCGGGAAGCGAAAATAACTGCCATCCTCGAAGCGCAGGATTCGATCAGCCGGTGGCGGCGAGCCAACCATCCATCCCATTGTCGCTGGATCACTGGTTTGTGCGTCTGGAAACTCCGCAGGCTCACTGGCGTACGCTGAGCACGCCATGGCGCCAAACAAACAGCAGAGATGTACTTTCGCTCGCTCTCTGGACCTGCGTAGTTTCATGGTTTGTCCTTGCTAATGGCTTGGCGCGTCGCCGCATGCCGGCCTGGAAGTCTCTCAATCTCTGCCGGCATTTTGGGCGTTTGCGATCCGTGCGGCATGGCCTTATAGCGAGTTGCGCGCAGAGCGGTGATGAACAGCGTAGTCCTCTCAGTCTAGGGACTGGTTGCATTCGTCGGGTTGCTGTTCTTATAGTGCCGCCGGCATTTTTGCAGGACCTGGCTCGGGTCGCGCGGCGGCACGCCAGGGCCTTTGGTGCACTGGTGAGAGTCCATGATCGAAATAAGCAACCTGACCAAGCGTTTCGCCCAGCACACCGCGGTCGACGACCTGTCATTCCAGGTCCAGCGCGGCGAGGTGCTGGGATTTCTCGGCCCGAATGGTGCCGGCAAGTCCACCACTATGAAGATGCTAACCGGCTTTCTCGCGCCGACGTCGGGCACGGCGAGCATCCTCGGCTACGACATTCGCACCCAGACCCTGCAGGCCCAGCGGCAGATCGGTTATCTGCCCGAAGGCGCGCCCTGCTACGGCGACATGACGGTGCGCGGTTTTCTCGAGTTCATCGCTGAAGTCCGCGGCTTCCGTGGTGCGGACAAGCGCCAGCGGGTCGAAGCCGCGGTCGCCCAGGTGGAGCTGGAGAACGTGCTGGGGCAGTCCATCGAGACGCTGTCCAAGGGCTTCAAGCGTCGCGTCGGCCTGGCCCAGGCGATCCTGCACGATCCGCAGGTGCTGATCCTCGACGAGCCTACCGATGGCCTCGATCCGAACCAGAAACACCAGGTACGTCAGCTGATCCAGGGGCTGGCGCAGGACAAGATTGTCATCATCTCCACGCATATCCTCGAAGAGGTCAGTGCGGTCTGCACCCGCGCGGTGGTCATCGCCCAGGGCCGACTGGTGGCCGACAGCACGCCGCTGGAGCTGGAGAGCCGGTCGAAATATCACCAGGCCGTCACGCTGGTCAGCGACGGTCCGCTGGACGACGTTGCCCTGGCCGCGTTGCCCGGCGTGGCCGGTGTCGAATTCAACGAGCCCGAGCACAGCCTGACGTTGCTGGCGCGGCCGGGGCAGGTGATTTTCCCTCAGGTCAGTGCGCTGATCGCCCAGCATGGCTGGGTGGTGAAGGAGCTGGACGTGGAACGCGGCCGGTTGGATGAGGTGTTCCGTAACCTGACTCGCGGGGAGTCGCTATGACCCAGTTGCCGGTTATCTTCAAGCGCGAGCTGGGCAGCTATTTCGCCACGCCGCTGGCCTACGTGTTCATTGTGATCTTCCTGGTGCTCTCCGGGGTGTTCACCTTCTACCTGGGCGGTTTCTACGAGCGCGGCCAGGCCGACCTCACGCCGTTCTTCAGCTTCCATACCTGGCTGTACCTGTTCCTGGTGCCGGCGATCGCCATGCGCCTGTGGGCGGAGGAGCGCAAGTCCGGCTCGATCGAGCTCTTGATGACGCTGCCGATCACCCGCTTCGAGGCGGTTACCGGCAAGTTCCTCGCCGCCTGGGTATTCGCTGGCATCGCGCTGCTGCTGACCTTCCCGATGGTCATCACCGTCAATTACCTGGGCGAGCCGGACAACGGTGTGATCGTCGCTGGTTATTTCGGCAGCTGGCTGCTGGCGGGTGCGTTTCTGGCGATCGGCTCGTGCATGTCGGCGCTGGCGAAGAACCAGGTGATCGCCTTCATCCTCGCGGTGGCGGTGTGTTTCCTGTTCATCGTCAGCGGCCTGCCGATGGTGCTGGATGCCTTCGCCTGGGCGCCGCAGTGGCTGATCGATGCGGTGGCTTCGCTGAGCTTCCTGATCCGTTTCGATTCCATCAGCAAGGGTGTGATCGACCTGCGTGACCTGCTGTATTTCGTCACGCTGATCGTCGCCTGGCTGGCTGCCACTGCCGTGGTCGTCGATCTGAAGAAAGCCGCCTGAGGGAACAGACATGAAACGAATCATCTATTCCGGTGCCGGGCTGCTGCTGATCGCACTGGCATTTCTGCTGTTCAACGGCGTGTCCGGCATGCTGTTCACCAATGCGCGGCTCGACCTGACCGAGCAGAAGCTCTACACCATTTCCGAGGGCACCGAGCGCATTCTTGACGGCCTGAAGGAACCGATCGAACTGCACTTCTTCTACTCGGACGAGACCTCCAAGGAGCTGGTGGCGCTGCGCAACTACGCACGTCGCGTCGAGGAGATGCTCAAGGCCTACGAGCGGGCCTCCGCTGGCAAGCTCAAGCTGCATGTGATCGACCCGCAGCCGTTCTCCGAAGAGGAGGACCGTGCCGCCGAGTTCGGCCTGCAGGCGGTGCCGCTCAACCAGGGCGGTGACAAGATCTACTTCGGCCTCGCCGGCACCAATGCCGAGGGCAGCACGCAGATCATTCCGTTCTTCCCGCTGGATCAGGAAGAGTTTCTCGAGTACGAGATCAGCCGCCTGGTGCAGGGCCTGGCTAGTGGCGAGCTGCCGGTGGTCGGCGTGCTGTCAGGGTTGCAGCTGACCGGCGGTTTCGACATGCGGACTCAGCAGGCGACGCCGCCGTGGATGGTGCTGGAGGAAGTCCGCCAGCTGTTCCATATCGAAAGCCTGCGCCGCGATGTGGACATGATCCCGACCAACGTCTCGGTGTTGCTGCTGATTCACCCGAAGGATCTGCCCGAGCAGACGCTGTACGCCATCGACCAGTTCGTCCTGCGTGGCGGCAAGCTGCTGGTATTCGTCGATCCGCACAGCGAGGCCGATCCGGGCATGGGCATCGGTCCAGGAGAATTCGGCGAGGAGCGTGCGTCCGACCTCGAGCCACTGTTCAAGGCCTGGGGCGTGCGCATGGTGCCGCAACAGGCGCTGGTCGATGCAGCCTACGCGATGTCGGTTGGCGTCGGTGCGGAGCGCCGTCCGGTGCGCCACGCAGGCTGGTTGAGCCTGCCGCGCAACGCGCTGGATCAGGATGACGTGACCACCGCCGCGCTGGAAAACATCACCATCGCCAGCGCCGGCATTCTGGAGCCGCTGGAGGACGCGACGACGCGCTTCACGCCGCTGTTCGGCAGTTCCGACTACGCCATGCCGGTGGAGGCCGAGCGCTTCGCCACGCTGGACAACCCGGAAACCCTGCTGCTTGGTCTCGAGCCGACCGGCGAGCGCTACACCCTGGCGGCGCGCATCCAGGGGCCGGCGAAAACTGCCTTTCCGGACGGCATCGAAGGCCGTGAAGAGGGCATCAAGGAAAGCCAGAACATCAACGTGATCGCCGTCGCCGATACCGATCTGCTGAGTGATCGCATGTGGGTGCAGGTGCAGGACTTCTTCGGCCAGCGCGTTCCGCAGCCGTGGGCGGACAACGGCGCGTTCGTGATCAATGCGCTGGACAACCTTTCCGGCACCGATGCGCTGATCAGCGTGCGTTCGCGTGGTCGCTTCACCCGTCCGTTCGTGATGGTAGAAACCTTGCAACGCGAGGCCGAGGATCGTTTCCGCGAGAAGGAAGAAGTGCTCCAGCAGCGCCTGGCTGATACCGAGCAGCAACTGGCCGAGCTGCAGAGTCCGGAGCCGGAGCAGGCGCTGGAGCTGACGGCTGAGCAGGAGCAGGCGTTGCGTCAGTTCCAGCAGGAGAAGGTGCGTATCCGCAAGGAGTTGCGTGAGGTGCGCTACCAGCTCAATGCCGATATCGAAGCGCTGGGGCGTACGCTGAAGTTCGCCAACATCGCTCTGGTGCCCTTGCTGCTGACCCTGGGCGTGCTCGCCTTGTGGCTATGGCGCCGCCGCCGGAGCGCCTGAACAGAGCACCCGTTCCGGCATTGGCCGGGGCGGGTGAGGGTGTCAAATCCGCAGCGGAAAAAAGAGGCTGACAGCGAAAATCGTTGTTTTATACTCCGGCAACGGTCGCGTTCGAGTCGCATTTGCGCCGGAGCCGAATGCACGAAGGCCTGACCGTCGACCCCTCTTCCGAGGAATAACAAAAAGCGAGTTGGAGAAGTGGTAATGGCTGAGCGCGAGACCGGAACCGTCAAGTGGTTCAACGATGCAAAAGGCTATGGATTCATTCAGCGGGGTAATGGCGCCGACGTGTTCGTGCATTACCGCGCGATCCGTGGCGACGGCCACCGCTCGCTGGCCGAAGGGCAGCAGGTGGAGTTTTCGGTAACCCAGGGCCAGAAGGGCCTGCAGGCCGAAGACGTCGCCGGCGTGTAACTTCGGTTGCGCAATGACAAAGCCCGTCCAAGTGACGGGCTTTGTTTTGCTATTCGGTGGTTTCGGTCCACCACGGATGAGCGATACGGCCGATGCCGATCAGCCCGTCCGCCAGACGATTTCCTCTTCACCGTCATCGCTGATGCGGATCCAGCGGTCGGCCTCTTCAACGGCTTCCTCTTCCTGCCAGCCGCCTGGCGCGCAGCGGATTTCCACACCCAAAGCCTGATACGCCGCGCGGGCGCAGGCGAGGTCATCGTCCCAAGGGGTGGCATCGCTTTCCAGCAGCAGACAATGCCATTTGCCCACCGCCTTCGGCAGCCAGGTCACCGGAATGCCGGCGGCGCTGCACTTGAAGGTCTGGCCTTTCTGTTGCCAGGCGGAACATGAGCCAATGGCTTGGGCCAGCCACTCGCCGACGGCCTCCTGACTGGCATCCCTGAGGTAGATCTCGATATCGGGTTGACGCATGGGCGACTGCCTTATGTGGTGGTGCGAGGTTTTGGTCGTAGGCAAATATACGGACGCTAGGGTGTGCGTTCGATCCAGTCGTAGCGTATCGCAACCCGCACGCTGAGGTGACTGTCGATCACGGCGGCGCGGCGCTCGGCGCTGGCGCGCCAGCCGTGCGGGGTCATCGCCAGCAGGTCGGCACGGGCCTGGGCGTTGTCCAGCTGCAGCTCGTAGCTGAGGGTTTCGCTGTGGGCCAGGCGCATGCCTTCGGGAATCAGCGACAGGTGCTTCTCGTCATCGTAGTCGCGTACCTCGTCGTAGAGCCGGGCGCGTAGCTCCCATAGGTGCTCGCGGGTCGGTCCCATGCGCAGCAGTCCGCCGCCGGGTGCGAGCAGGCGTCGCGCCTCCTGCCAGTCCAGCGGGCTGAACACGCTGGCGAGCAGGTCGTAGCTGGCATCGGCCAGCGGCACGCGGGCCATGCTCGCCACCAGCCATTCCAGTTGCGGCGCGCGTTTGCAGGCGCGCTTGACCGCTTCGCGGGAGATGTCCAGTGCATAGCCTTCGGCGTCCGGTAATGCCTCGGCCAGCTGGGCGGTGTAGTAGCCCTCGCCACAGCCGATGTCCAGCCAGCGCTGCGGCGCGCGTTCGGCGGCCAGCTCGGCGAGGCGTCGGGCCAGCGGCGCATAGTGGCCGCCGTCGAGAAAGCGTCGCCGTGCTTCGACCATGGCCTGGTTGTCGCCCGGATCGCGGCTGTTCTTGTGCTGCACCGGAAGCAGGTTCAGGTAACCCTGACGCGCGCGGTCGAAACGGTGGTTGGCCGCGCAGACCACGCCGTTGTCGAGCGCGCTCAGCGGCGCCTGGCAGATCGGGCAGATCAGCATGCGAGCAGGTTCACCAGGGTCTGGTAGTAGATCTCGGTCAGCAGGTCGAGATCGCTGGCCAGGATGTGTTCGTCAACCTGGTGGATGGTCGCGTTGACCGGGCCGAGCTCGACCACCTGGGTGCCGAGGGTGGCGATAAAGCGCCCGTCCGAGGTACCGCCGCTGGTGGACGGCGTGGTCTCACGGCTGGTGACGCTGCGGATTGCCTTGGCCACGCCGTCGAGCAGCGCGCCCGGTTCGGTGAGGAACGGCAAGCCGGACAGTGCCCAGTCCACGTTCCAGTCCAGACCGTGCTTGTCGAGAATCGCGGCGGTGCGCTGCTTGAGCTGTTCGACGGTGGATTCGGTGGAGAAGCGGAAGTTGAACACCGCTTCCAGCGTGCCGGGAATGACGTTGGTGGCGCCGGTGCCGGCGTTCAGGTTGGAGATCTGGAAGCTGGTCGGCGGGAAGAAGGCATTGCCGTCGTCCCAGTGCTCTGCGGCGAGCTCAGCCAGCGCAGGCGCGGCCAGGTGGATGGGGTTCTTCGCCAGATGCGGATAGGCCACATGGCCCTGCTGGCCACGTACGGTGAGGGTGCCGCCGAGTGAGCCGCGGCGGCCATTCTTCACCACGTCACCTACCAAGGCGGTGCTCGACGGTTCGCCGACGATGCACCAGTCCAGGCGCTGGCCACGCTCGCGCAGGCGCTCGACGACGGCCTTGGTGCCGTGGTGCGCAGGGCCTTCTTCATCACTGGTGATGAGAAAGGCGATCTGCCCCTTGTGATTCGGGTGATCGGCTGTGAAGCGCTCCACTGCCACGACCATCGCCGCCAGGCTGCCTTTCATATCTGCCGCGCCGCGGCCGTGGAGCATGCCCTGCTCGTCGATGCGCGCACTGAACGGCGGATTCTGCCAGGCCTGCAGCGGGCCCGTAGGGACCACGTCGGTGTGGCCGGCGAAGCACAGCACCGGGCCTTCGTTGCCGCGAATGGCCCAGAAGTTCTCCACGTCCTCGATATGCATCGGCTCGATGGCGAAGCCGCAGGCCGCCAGGCGCTGGCTCATCAGCTGCTGGCAGCCTTCATCCAGCGGCGTCACCGATGGGCGATTGATCAGCTCGCAGGCGAGTTCGAGCGTCGGGGAGAGGGCAGGCGCGGTCATCAGGGCTCCGGTGCGGCGGGGAAAGGGCGCCATATTAAAGCAAAGGCGCGGTTGCGGTGACGGCTGGATGCAGTGGTCGTGGCGTGCTGAGGTCTTATAATCGCCAGGTTTTTTCCGGGGAGTCGGCATGTCTATCGATGATCAGCGTTTCGGCGGTATTGCCCGCCTGTATGGCCGCATCGGCCTCGAGCGGCTGACGGCTGCGCATGTGGCGGTGGTCGGCATCGGTGGCGTCGGCTCGTGGGCGGCCGAGGCGCTGGCGCGCAGCGGGGTAGGCGAGATCAGCCTGTTCGACCTGGACGATGTGTGCATCACCAATACCAACCGGCAGATTCACGCCCTCGATGGCGCAGTGGGCAAAGCCAAGGTCGACGAGATGGCCGCACGTATTCGCGCCATCAACCCGGCCTGCCAGGTTCATGCAGTGGCGGATTTCGTCACCCGCGAAACCATGGCCGAGTACATCACCGAAGACATGGACTGCGTCATCGACTGCATCGACAGCGTGCCGGCCAAGGCGGCGCTGATCGCCTGGTGCAAGCGCCGCAAGATCCAGATCATCACCACCGGCGGCGCCGGTGGACAGGTCGATCCGACACAGATCCAGGTCACTGATCTGAACAAGACCTTCAACGATCCGCTGGCGGCAAAGGTGCGCTCGCTGCTGCGCCGCGAATACAACTTCTCGCGCACGCCGGGGCGCACCTACAGCGTGCCCTGTGTGTTCTCCACGGAGCAGTTGCGCTACCCGAAGCCGGACGGCGGCGTGTGCCAGAGCAAGAGCTTCGTTGGCGAGGGGGTCAAGCTCGACTGCGCCGGAGGCTTCGGCGCGGTGACCATGGTGACCGCCAGTTTCGGCATGGTTGCAGCCGCCAGGGCCGTCGACAAGCTGGTCGCCGGAGCCCGACGCCCCAGCGAGCGCAACGTTCGCAGCTGACGAAAAAGTGCCTCAGCCGCTCTGTGATGCGGCTCCACGGAAAGTTCCGCTGTCACAAAAGCTTTACATATCAGCCATTTGGCTGACATACGCCGTCGCCAAGATTCCCCCCAACACAAAGAGCCCATCTCGTGTGTTTCCGACGCTAAACATAAAGGGGAATTTTGGATGATCCGTAAGCACTTCGCCGGTTTCGCTGCCAGCGCTCTGGCTCTGGCCGTTTCCGCCCAGGCTTTCGCCGGTACCGTCACCACTGACGGCGCCGATCTCGTTATCAAGACCAAGGGCGGCCTGGAGGTCGGAACCACCGACAAGGAGTTCTCGTTCAAGATCAATGGCCGTCTGCAGGCTGATGCCGACAGCTTCGATGGTTTCTACACCAAGAACGGCGAGCGCGCAGATGAGACCTACTTCCGTCGTGCGCGTCTGGAGATTTCCGGTGTTGCCTTCACCGATTGGGGCTACACCTTCAACCGCAACTTTGGCAACGATGACAGCGATTGGGACGAGCTGGCCATCCACTACAACGGCTGGAAGCCGGTCCAGGTTTCGGTTGGTCGTATCAAGCCGACCTTTGGCCTGGAAGAAGCCGTCAGCTCCAAGTGGATCACCGCCATCGAGCGCTCGGCGATCTATGACCTGGCGCCCTGGTTGAACAGCCACGAAGACGGCGAAGGCATCCGCGTGCGTACCACTGTCGGCATGTTCCACGGTGAAGCCGGTGCTTACCGTCAGGACGTCGACGCCGACGCCCCCGACCCCGGTGCCGACATGCTGGAAGATGAAGATGGCTCCAACAACACCAGCTTCGTGCTGCGTGGCGTGGTAGCTCCGATCGTCGAGAAGGACCAGGTGCTGCACTTCGGCGCCAGCTTCGGTAAGCGTGACCTGGAAGAAGGCTACCGCGAGCGCATCCGTCCGCGCCTGTCGGTGCGCGGCACCACCGAAGACAGCGCCAACGGCAACCGTGCCACTTTCGGCGGCACCATGACCGACGGGACCGATCAGGCCTGGGGCCTGGAAGCGGCCTACATGATCGGCCCGTTCTCGGTGCAGGGTGAATACCTGACCCGTACCGTCGATGGCATGGAAGGTTTCGAAGACCTCGAAGCCACCGGCTACAACGTGCAGCTGGCCTACACCCTCACCGGTGAGTCGCGCTCCTACAAGCTCGACGGCGGCAAGTTCGACAAGATCAAGCCGGAGAACAAGCAGATCGGTGCGTGGGAAGTGTTCTACCGCTTCGACGACATTACCGTCGATGAAACCGGTGTTGCACCGAGCGGTTATGTCGGTGCGCTGGACAGCGCAGAAGCTGGTGCGAAGACCCACACCATCGGTCTCAACTGGTACGCCAACGAGTCGGTGAAGCTCTCGGCCAACTACCTGAAGACCAGCGTGGACGACGTGGTAAACGCCAATGGCGACGACGACGGCGACGCCATCAGCCTGCGCGCCCAGTACGTGTTCTAAAACATCGCCTCATCCGTGATGCTCCATTGAGCCCCGCCCTGGCGGGGCTTTTTTTCGCCTGCGGGACAGGCCAGACTGCGCGCATGCCTATCCAGACCCTGTACCGCCTCGCCGAACTGCCTCCCGCCGAATGGGACGCGCTGCTGAGCGATGATCAGCCCTTCCTTCGTCACGCCTTCCTCTGCGCGCTGGAAGACAGCGGCAGCGTGGGTGGGCGTAGCGGCTGGCAACCTGCCCATCTCCTGCTGCGCGACCCGCAGGGCGCGTTGCAGGCAGCCTTGCCGCTGTATCGCAAGTTTCATTCGTACGGTGAGTACGTGTTCGATTGGGCCTGGGCGGATGCCTGCCAACGAGCCGGGATCGCCTACTACCCCAAGCTGCTTTGCGCGGTGCCTTTCACCCCGGTCGCCGGCAGTCGCCTGCTGGGCGACGTACAGGCTGCCGGTGAGCTGCTCGATGTACTCACCGCTGGGCTTGAAAGGCAGGAACTGTCGGGGCTCCACGTGAATTTCAGCGAGCAGCAGACTGATCAGCTGCTGGCGGGGCGGGATGGCTGGCTGGAGCGCATCGGCTGCCAGTTTCATTGGCACAACCGTGGTTACCGCGATTTTCAGGACTTTCTCGATGCACTGACCTCGCGCAAGCGCAAGCAGTTGCGCAAGGAACGCGAACAGGTGGCGGGGCAGGGCATCAGCTTCGAGTGGCGCGATGGGCACGAGCTCAGCGAGGCGGAATGGGATTTCGTCTATGCCTGCTACGCCAACACCTATCAGGTCCGCGGTCAGACGCCCTATCTGACTCGGCAATTCTTCAGCCTGCTGGCCGAGCGCATGCCGCAGGCGATTCGCGTGGTGCTGGCGTTACAGGGCTCGAGGCCGGTGGCGATGGCTTTCAGCCTGCGCAGTGCGTCTGGCCTGTACGGTCGTTACTGGGGCTGTCTAGCGGAGTTCGACCGGCTGCACTTCGAGACGTGCTTTTACCAGGGTATCGATCAGGCCATCGCGGGCGGCCTGGAGCGGTTTGATGCCGGGGCGCAGGGTGAGCACAAGCTCATTCGTGGCTTCGAGCCGGTGATCACGCGCTCCTGGCACTATCTGCAGCACCCCGGGTTGCGCGCCGCGGTAGCGGATTTCCTCCAGCAGGAACATGCGGGGGTGCTGGCGTACGCCGAGGCGGCGCGCCAGGCGCTGCCGTACCGGCAGGCCGGCAGCTAGTCGTTTGTCTCAGGCGTGGGAGGCGGCGCTGTTCTCCTCGTGGATCAGCAGCATGCGTTGCAGTTCGCTACGCAACAGCGGGTCCTGGCATCCCGGCAGGTACTCGCGCAGTTTGCGGATCACCCATTGCTGGCCCCTGTCGATGAAGGGCAGGCGCTCGTCCAGCGATTCGATGGCCATCGCCTTGCCGTAGAAGGTGCCGGTGTCCTTGTTGGGCTCCAGCCCCAGATGCTGCAGGCAGTTGAGCAGCAACTTGCAGCTTTCGATTTCACCCTGACGGACCTGCTCAAGCAGTTGCCGTTGCTCGGGCGTGCAGGGTTGTTGCAACGAGTCGCCGGCCACCTTGGCCCCGGCGCGCTCCGCGCTGAGCAGGTCCTGCAGCAGCTGTGCTTCGCCTTCCGGGGTGTTCAGTGGACTTTGTAGTTCGGTCATGTCGCGATCTCCTGTCGGTCGAGGGTTTCGCACGCTGGCGGCAGCCGGGTATGTGCCGGCAGAAATGAAAAGGGCCGGTGAACCGGCCCCTCGGGGATCAGAGTTTCTTCGCGGTAATGATCTTCACCGGGGTCAGCGGCACGTTCTGCATCATGGCGCGGTTGCCGGTGGGCACCTGGGCGATCTGGTCGACCACCTCCATGCCGCGTACGACCTTGGCGAACACCGCGTAGCCGAAGTCGCGGCCACCGTGATCAAGGAAATCGTTGTCGCGATGGTTGATGAAGAACTGGCTGGTAGCCGAATTCACGTTCTGGGTCCGGGCCATTGCGACGGTGCCGCGCACATTGTGCAGCCCATTGTCCGCCTCGTTCTTGATCGGGGCCTTGGTCGGCTTCTGGTTCAGGCCTTCGCCGAAGCCGCCGCCCTGGACCATGAACCCGGGAATGACGCGGTGGAACACGGTGCCGTCATAAAAGCCGCTGCCGACGTAGCCGAGGAAGTTCTCGACGCTGATCGGTGCCTTTTCCGCTTCGAGCTCCAGCTCGATCTCGCCCAGGCTGGTGGTCAGCAGTACGCGAGGGTTTTCCGCGGCGAACAGGTTGCCGGCCAGCAGAACGGTACAGGCGGCGAGGGCAATGCGTTTCAACATGATGTCTTTCCTGATGTTGGGGAAGCTGTCAGCCGGCCAGTGGAGTGGCCTGGCCAGCATCGTACGTCTTGATCAGCTCGATGAGAATCCGGGTAGCCGGCCCGAGCGGTCTGTCGTGGTTAGTGTAGAGATAGAACAGTGGCCGGCGAATACTGCCTTGGACCAGTGGCAGCGGCTTGAGTATGCCCTCGGCCAGTTCGCGCCCGATCAGATGCCGGGGCAGCCAGGCGAAGCCCAGACCGCTGCTGACGAAGGCCACCGACGTCGCCAGGCTGCCCACCGTCCAGCGCTGTTCGGCACCCAGCCATCCGGCATCACGAGGTTGGCGCAGGCCCGTATCACGCACCACGATCTGCATCTGGCTCTGCAGGTCCTGCACGCTGAGCTTGCGTCCGAGCTGGTGAAGGGCATGGTTGGCGTGTGCCACGGCGACGAACTCCACGGTACTGAGCTCGCTGCCCAGATAGCCGGTGATGTCCAGGCCGCTGATGGCGAGGTCCGCGGTGCCGTCCTTGAGCACTTCCTCGACCCCGGAGAGCACTTCCTCGCGCAGGCGCACCCGGCAGCCGCGGCTCTTCGGCATGAATTCGGTGAGGGCCTGGATCAGCTTGGCGCTGGGGTAGGCGGCATCGACAACCAGGCGCACCTCGGCTTCCCAGCCTTGTTCCATGTGGTGCGCCAGTTCTTCCAGCTGACTGGCCTGTGTGACCAGCTGTCGCGACCGGCGCAGCAGCACTTCTCCTGCCTCGGTCAGCACTGCCTTGCGCCCGTCTATGCGCAGGAGCGGTACGCCCAATTGCTCCTGCATGCGTGCCACGGTGTAGCTGACCGACGACTGCGACCGATGCAGCGCTTCGGCCGCCTGGGCGAAGCCGCCGTGATCGATGACCGCCTGCAGGGTGCGCCACTGATCGAGGGTCACACGGGGCACTTTCATTCCTTCGGTTCCTTTAGCAAGGTCTGTTAGGCTGGCCACTCTGTAGAGGAGCCCAGTCAAAATGA
Organism: Stutzerimonas kunmingensis; assembly: GCF_900114065.1. Taxonomy (GTDB): domain Bacteria; phylum Pseudomonadota; class Gammaproteobacteria; order Pseudomonadales; family Pseudomonadaceae; genus Stutzerimonas; species Stutzerimonas kunmingensis. The sequence goes on along the minus strand of NZ_FORS01000001.1, from coordinate 47,768 downwards.
AAACAATCGGTTACCTACTCGTCGCCTTGCTGCCACTCACGGCCAATGCGGTCACTTATCCGGTAGACGTCGAGCAGCAGCTCAACGGCGCGGAGATCACCGTCACCCCGCAGACCATTGATCGTGACCTCGCCGGGCTACTGCTGCTCAACTATGGGGGCACGGCTGCGGTGTGTACCGCCGTGTTCCAGAACGGCCCGGAAGCGCCGCGCACGCGACGCACGGAGTTGCAACCAGGTGAGCGCAAGGCACTGACGTCCAAGTTCAAGCGCGACGTGATTCGCCTGCGCATCAAGTTGACCTGCCAGCCAGAATAGGACGCTAGGCTGCCCTCATCGCGCGGGCTGCCTGAACGCGAACCGATCAATCCAGTATGTTCTCGAGTATTTCGTAAACGATGCCGGTGGCGATGGCGACCAGAACCACGTCGCGGCCGATCTGTTTCCACTCGTAGCCTTCGTAGCGCGGCAGGTGTCCCAGCAGGCGGCTGTCCATGTTCTTGGCGATGCCCGGCGGTAGCGGCTTGCCGCGCGCCAGATTCTTCTGGATGCCCGGTGGCAGGGACGAGACCGGCGCTAGCAGATCGCGATGACTACGCAGGGTGATGCGGACCGAACCGATGTCCACCGACGGACCCTGGTAGCGATGCGGCTGCTGTGCCGAAGGCTGATGCTGCTGTGCGCGGTCGGGCTTGCCCTTGCCAGGGTGATCACTTTTCGGCTGCGCTGCGCCGGCAGCGGCGTATAACGCCAGTGAAAGCGCGCCAGTCAGCAGTACCACTCGCTTTTTGGACATCATGCGAACCTCTTGGGTATTAAGCCGCTTCTATTTCCTCAGCTTAGCCTGTGTTTGCCTGGGAAAACATGGCGACCGTTACAGAACGCGCCTTTGCCCGGCAGACGAGTTACCCTATGCCATTGTTTTTTTCGACCTCCGAGGTAGCTCCCTTGTTTGACCAATTCGCCCTGCACGAACGCCTGCTAAAGGCTGTCGCCGAACTCAAATTCGTCGAGCCGACTCCAGTGCAGGTGGCGGCCATTCCGCCGGCGCTGGAAGGGCGTGACCTGCGGGTGACGGCACAGACTGGCAGCGGCAAGACCGCCGCCTTCGTACTGCCGATGCTCAATCGGCTGATTGGCGATGCCGTGGTGCGCGCCGATGTTCGTGCGCTGATTCTGTTGCCGACCCGAGAGCTGGCGCAGCAGACGCTGAAGGAGGTCGAGCGTTTCTCGCAATTCACCTTCATCAAGTCGGCGATGATTACCGGTGGCGAGGACTTCAAGGTCCAGGCCGCAGTCATGCGCAAGGTGCCGGACATTCTCATCGGCACGCCTGGGCGCATGATCGAGCACCTGAATGCCGGCACGCTGGTCCTCAAGGATGTCGAGATGCTGATCCTCGACGAAGCCGACCGCATGCTCGACATGGGCTTTGCCGAGGACGTGCAGCGTCTGGTCGGCGAGTGCGCCAAACGCCAGCAGACGCTGCTGTTTTCCGCGACCAGTGGCGGCGCCGCGCTGCGCGAGATGACCGCCAGTGTGCTGCGCGATCCGCTGCACCTGCAGCTCAACCGCGTCAGCGAACTCAACGAAGGCACGCGCCAGCAGATCATCACTGCCGAAAACACCGAACATAAGGAAAAGTTGGTGCACTGGCTGCTCGCCAACGAGACGTACAAGAAGGCAGTGATCTTCACCAACACCCGCGTACAGGCCGACCGCCTCTACGGCCGGCTCGTTGCCGAGGGCGTGAAGGCGTTCGTGCTGCATGGTGACAAGGACCAGAAAGACCGCAAGCTGGCGATCGACCGGGTCAAGGAAGGTGGCGTCAAGGTGCTGGTAGCGACCGACGTGGCGGCGCGCGGGCTGGACATCGAAGGGCTGGATCTGGTGATCAACTTCGACATGCCGCGCTCGGGTGACGAATACGTGCACCGTATAGGTCGTACGGGGCGCGCCGGTGGCGAAGGGCTGGCGATCTCGCTGATCTGTCACAACGACTGGAACCTGATGTCCAGCATCGAGCGTTATCTCAAGCAGCGTTTCGAGCGGCGGGTGATCAAGGGGCTGAAAGGCAGCTATATGGGCCCGAAGAACCTTAAAGCGTCGGGCAAGGCAGCTGGCACCAAGAAGAAAAAGATCGAAAAGAAGAAAGGCACCGAGAAGAAAGCCAAACCCGCCGGCAAGCGCCCGAACGGCGCCAAGCGCGAGTCACTATCGCCGGTGGTGAGCCAGGATGGCATGGCACCGCTCAAGCGCAAGAAGCCGACGGCCGAGTAACCGTCGGCCTTCAGCCTCAGCGCTGCGCGTCGGCCGGTGGGATGTCGGCCTCGCGCTCCGCTTCCTCGATCTGCTTCAGACGCTTGTCATAGGCCTCGCACTCGTCGCCCAACTGGTCGGCGGTGCGCTTGGCTTCCATCTGGCGAATCTCCTCATTGATTTCCTTGGCGCGCTCCGGATTGCTCTTGGTGAGCTGATTGACGCGTTCGGCCAGCTGTTCGGCCTTGGCATTCACTTCGTCCGGGGTGCACGCGGCGTGCACGGTCGGGCTGGCCAGTGCGGCGGCGGTCAGGGCAATCATCAACAATATCATGGCTCGCTCCTCGTTCAATCGGTCTGAACGGTGGATCGCAGCGCCGCCACTTTAGTTCAGACAACGAACCGGTCGACGTGGTGAAAGGTCCCAATCAGTAGGCGCCTCATTCGTGAGGCGGACATCTGCTGAGGGAGAACGACCATGAGCTATAACTGGGGCCTTATCCAGCGTCTGTTGCATGAAGTTCAACGCGGCGCCAATGACAGTTTCAAGCCACGCCACTACGCCGAAGAACATGCGACGCAGATGGAAAGTGAAGGTCAGCCGATGCCGAATCTTGACAGTCTGCGTGCCGAAGCGGCCGATTACGAAAGTCTGCTATTCGAAGGTGGCTTCATCGTTTCGCGGCCCGAGGAAGAGGGCGGCAATGGCGAGAACTTCGTCCTGACCGAGCGCGGCTCGCGCTTGCTGGCGATCCTTGACGATCCGCAGGAGGCGCAGCGCCAGCACCTGGCGGACAAGGGCGATGCGGCGCTGGTGCCGGAAGTGTTCGACGAGATGGCGGCCGGTCGCCGATGACCGGCGTTCTCGTTACAGGCGAAAGCCATCGGCGATGTAGCCGGCGAGCGTTTCGCTGACCGGCGACTGCTGCTGCGGGTTGCGCAGCAGCACGATGCTGGTCTGAGGCAGGCGCGGCAGGCCCTCCTTTTCACCGAGTATCTGCAGATCGGCAGGAATCAGGCTCTGCAGCTGTGCGGTCAGCGCCAATCCTGCACCCACGATCGCCATGATCGCCGACAGGCTCGGGCTGCTATAGGCGATCCGGTACTCGATTTCCCGCGCATCCAGCGCGCTGCATACCCAGGCGCGGCAGAAGCAATCGGTATTGAACGTTGCCAGCGGCAGGGGGCGATGCTCATGCAGGTCAAAGCCCGGGGCGGCGGCCCAGACGACATGCTCCTGGCGCAGCAACTGGCCAATCTCGGTGCCCGGTTCGCGGGTGACGATGCTCAGGTCCAGATCCCGTCGCTGCAACAACTGGGTCGATGGTTCGCAATGCACCTCGACCTGCACCAGCGGATACGCCTGGGCGAAGCGCGAAAGAATGCCGGGTAGAAAGCGCATGACGTAATCGTCCGGCGTGCCGATGCGTACCGCGCCGACCATGTGTGGTTGGCGCAGGGTGGTCATGACTTCGCCGTGCAGTTTGAGAATGCGCCGCGCGTAGCCCAGCAGTATCTGGCCCTCGGCAGTAAACCTGACCTGCCGACCGTTGCGCTCGAATAGCGGACGCTGCAACACATCCTCTTCCAGGCGTTTCATCTGCATGCTCACCGCCGACTGGGTGCGGTTCACCGCGGCTGCGGCACGGGTGAAGCCACCGTGGTCAGCGATGGCCACGAAGCTGCGCAGCAGCTCGGTGTCGATATTCGGGTAGTTGGCCATTCATCAATCCTCGAGATGCGAGGCATCAGGAACATTCGTTGGATTGATCTTAATCCGGGCGCGAGACTGACGCCAACTCAACTGGAGGGCGTCGTGATGAACATGCACAAAGTCGCTTTGCAATCTTTCCATCTGCCGAAGGCACTTCGGGCACCCGCACCGGGATTGCTGCGACAGGCCTGGCACAAGCTGCAGCGCTGGAACGAACTGGCACGCCAACGGCGCCAGCTGGCCGCGCTCGGTGACGACATGCTCAAGGACATCGGCCGCAGCCGTGCCGACATCGAATGGGAAGCGAACCGGCCGTTCTGGGACGACCCTGATCGTCAGTGACCCAGCACCAGCTTTTGAACCCCCAGCGACAGGCTGACGGTGACCAACATCAGCGCGAACAGGCGCTGCAGCAGGCTGCTGTTGAGGTATTGCGCCAGGCGGTTGCCGGCCAGCACGCCGAAGGCACCGCCCAGCGCCAGGCCGCCGAGCAGCGGTAGTGGTGGCTCGGCATCGGTAAGGTAGAGCAGGAAGCCACCGCCGCTGACGACGGCGATCACCGCCATCGATGTGGCCATGGCGCTGAGCAGCGATAGCGAAGTAAACCAAAGCAGCGCCGGGACGATGAGAAAGCCGCCGCCGACACCCATCAGCCCGGAGAGCAGGCCAACGCCAACGCCGATGCCCAGCAGCGCCAGCTGTCGATCCTCGACGTTCTCCTTGGCTGGCAGGTTGGCGCCGCGCCACATGCGCCAAGCGGACCACAGCACCAACAGGCAGAAACCGATGATCAGTGCGCGCTCCGGTATGAACTGCCCGAGCCATTGACCGGCAGCGTTGCCCGGCAAGCCGCAGACAGCCAGCAGCATGACCGGGCGCCAGGCGACCTGGCCGAGCCGCGCCCGCGGAATCGCGCCGATGAGTGCGGACATGGCCACCGCACCGAGGCTGACGCCGATGGCATCGCGCAATGGCAGGTGCAGGCTGAGTAGCAGGGGCAAGGCGACCAACGAGCCACCGGCGCCGGTGAGGCCAAGCAACAGGCCGAGAATGAGGCCGATGCCCAGTGCTTCCAGCAGTAGAACGTCCATCAGGCAAAGCTGCCGGATGCCAGGGGAATGGTAGGGACCGTATCGGTTTGCATGCGTGCTCCGTCGTCAGCGTTCCATCGTCCATCGTTGGTACGCTCGCGCTGGCGAGCGTTCCTTGGATGAACGGCGGATCGCAGCGGTGCCACGCACCCGCCGACGGAGTGTAAGGCCTATCAGCGTGGCAGGGCACGGCTGAGGGTGAAGGCGCCGCGCAGATCGCCCTCGCGAAACCCGCGGGCCTGATCCTGCGGGTAGTGGTGGTCGATCAGCTCCACCAGCTCCGGCTTGATCTTTTCGCCGTGACAACCCAGGCAGGCCTCAGCGGTGCCAATCGCCTGCATGTAGCGGTACTCGCCTGCCACTATCTCACCATGCTTGAGCTGTTCGATCGGTTCACCTGCAGCCGAACGCTTGGCGAACTGCTCCAGCACCGAGCGCTCCCAGGTGTCTGGTGCGTTGTCCGGATTGCGCAGCTTCAGCGCGGTGCGGCCTACCTTCCAGGGCGCCTGGCTATGCTGGCTGGCGATTTCCGGCGCGAGAAGACGGCATGCCTTGACGGCTTCCGCCGGGCCACCGTCTGCCATCGCCTGCTTGACCGTGCCAAGCAACTGCTGCTGGAACGGTGGAATCAGGCTGGCAGCCTCGCCGCGCAGCTGCTCGGTATCGACGTCAGGCGCGGCGTGGGCCTGCAATGCAAACCAGCCGAGCGTCAGCAAAGACAGTGATTTCATGATGCCTCCCAGGATGCGAAATATAGTGGGGGGAGTATCCGTGCGGGCGACGCACGATGCAAGTCACAGCCTGCGGTAGGCAGCGGCTCGGGCATCGGAGCGTCTCAGGTGCCGCGAATCAGCTTGCGTAGCAGGAAACGATTGGGGTGGCAGGCTTCGGCGACGTCCCGAGGCAACGGCAACGGTTCGTCGTCCAGCCAGGCGGCCAGCAGCTCGCCGGACAGCGGGGCGCTGATCATTCCGCGCGAGCCATGTGCAGTATTGACGTAGAGCCCGTCGAGCCACGGGCAGGGCGCGTGTAGCGACTGACGGGCGTTCTTGCCCAACGCCGCATAGGTTTCAGCGAAGGCCTCGGGCTCGGCCAGTGGCCCGATCAGCGGCAGATAGTCCGGGCTGGTACAGCGAAATGCCACGCGCCCGTCCAGCTCCTCGGTACGTTGCGGGTCCGCCTGCAGACGCTGGTACAGATCCGCTGAAATCTGCTCGAGCATTTCCAGATTCGCCTGGTGTTCGGCGACGCTGGGGGTATCGTCGGTCTGCTGGAAGTTGAAGCTGGCACCCAGCGTGTGCGTGCCATCTCGGGGTGGCGCGACGTAGCCCTTGGCGCACAGCACGGTGCGCAGCTGGCCGCTCTGGGTGTTCGCCGGCAGGCAGGAAATCTGCCCGCGAATACGCTTGAGCGGCAGCCAGGCGCTCTGGCTGAAGCGCGCGGCGTCCGCCGCGCCGGTCAGGACCACCACGGGCGCTTCGGCCAACAACGCTTGGCCGCCCAGCACCTGCCAGGATCGCCCATTACGGCGCAGTTCGAGCGCTTCATGATGCCTGTGCAGCTCGATTCCCGGTCGCCGCAGCAGCCATTGGCATAGCGCCGGTGGGTTGGCCCAGCCGGCTTCGGGGTAGAACAATCCGCCCTCGGGCAGGGCCACTCCGGCCAGCGCCTCGGCGGCTTCGCGCGACAGCGGATGGACCAGCGAGGCCGGGAAGGCTGCCGCCAGCTCGGCCTGGCGTTCGCGCTCCTTTTCGTCGTAAATCAGTTGCAGTACGCCGCATGCCTGCCAGTCCTGGCCTGCTTGCAAATTGCGCAGCAAGCGGCGCGTATAGCTGAAGCCGCTGACCACCAGCCGCGACAGTGCGGTGCCGTGGGCAGAAAGCTTGAGGTAGAGCACGCCTTGCGGGTTGCCCGAGCCTTCCTGTGCCGCCGCGGCGTGGCGCTCGAGGACTGTCACCTTCCAGCCGCGGGCGGCCAGCGATGCAGCCGTCGCGCAGCCGGCCAGGCCGGCGCCGACGATTACCGCGTGGCGTTCGGCCGTCGTATAGCCCGGGCGAGCGAACCAGGGCTTGTCCGAAATGCTGGCGTTGGCGGCTCGCAGGCGCCCGCGCAGAATCTCGCGTTTGTGGCCGTAGCCGGGCACCCGCTGCATGTCGAAGCCGGCCTCGATCAGGCCGCGCCGCACAAAGCCGGCACTGGTGAACGTGCCCAGCGTTGCGTCGGGCGCGCAAAGCCTGGCCAGCTCGGCGAACAGCATCGGTTGCCACATCTGCGGATTCTTCGCCGGGGCAAAGCCGTCGAGGAACCAGGCATCGACCTGCGCATCCAGGCTCGACAGGCATTCGAGCACGTCGCCGATCAGCAGGGTCAGCACAACGCGGCCGCCAGCGAAGACGAAACGCTGATAGCCCGGATTCAGCGCCACGTACTGTTGCAGCAGTTGCTCAGACTGCTCTCGCAGCTCTGGCCACAGGGCCAGTGCGCGCTGCAGGTCCTCGCGGGTCAGCGGGTGTTTTTCGACGCTGATGAAGTGCAGCCGCGCCTGCGGGTGGGCTACGCGCTCGAACAGATGCCATGCACAAAGAAAGTTCAGCCCGGTACCGAAGCCGGTCTCACCAATCACCAGGCGCTGGTTGTCCTGTAGCGCGGCGAAGCGTTGGGGCAGATCGTTCTGCGTGAGGAACACATGTTCGGTCTCGGCCATGCCGCTGGCGCGGGAGAAGTACACGTCGCCGTACTGGCGGGACTGCGGCAGGCCGTTCTCGTCCCAGTCGAGTTCGGCATGCTGGAAGGCGTCGGAAGCGGGGTGGTCGTTCATGCTGGTTCCTGAAAGGACGGGCAACGCGATGGGCGTCGCCGGGCGCAGATGAGGCACCCGGCGCGGTCGATCAGCTGTCGACCTGGATTTCCTGCTCCAGGCGGCTGATGGCGGCGTCCAGCTCGTCGAGCGCGGCCTCGCTGTCCGGATGGTTCTGCTTGAGCAGGGTCTCGCTCTGCTGACAGGCGTTGCGCAACTGCGGCACGCCGCAATAACGGGTGGCGCCATGCAGGCGGTGTACGCGCTCGATCAACGCCTGGCGATCTCCTGCCTGGCGGGCTTCGCGAATGGTTCGGCGGTCGCCTTCCAGTGACTGCAGCAGCATGCCGAGCATGTCATCGGCGAGATCGGCCTTGCCTGCCGCCAGGCGCAGGCCTTCTTCCTCATCCAGCACTTTCAGGCTCGGTTCAGCCTGCTGCGGCGGCTCCGCTGCACGTTGCGGCTGGCTGCGCAGGGCCAGGCCGGTCCACTTCAGCACCACCTGGGCGAGCTGCCGGTCGCTGATCGGCTTGGTCAGGTAGTCGTCCATGCCGCTCTGCAGCAGCGAGCGTTTCTCGTTCGCCAGTGCATGAGCCGTGAGCGCGATGATCGGTAACGGCGCGCTGTTGTTGGTGTGCTCCCAGTGGCGAATGGCTTCGGTGGCCTGTCGGCCGTCCATGCCGGGCATTTGCACGTCCATAAGGATCAGGTCGAACGCATGCTGCTTGACCGCGTCCAGCGCGGCGGGGCCGTTATCCACCGCAACGACTTCGGCGCCCATATCGCCGAGCAGCGTTTTTACCAGCAGCAGGTTGGCCGGATTGTCATCCACGCAAAGCACACGCGCCGGCCGGTCGGGCGCCGCTGCGGTGGGTTCCGGGTAGCTTTGGTTGGGGCGTACCAGCGCCACCAGTACGCGTTGCAGCTTGCGCGTGCAGGCGGGTTTGCCCTGCAGCTGGGTATAGCTGTGGGCTTCCGGGAGGGCGTCGTGGTAGTGGCCCTGCTCGGTGGTCGGGCACAGCACCACACATTTGCAGCCGAGCGCCTCGATTTCCATCAGGCGCCGGCTGAGCGCGTCCGGCTCGATTTCGCGGCCGGTGACGCCGAGCACGGCGAGGTCGATCAGCTGGCTGCCTTGGCGCTGAGCGCTGATGGTTTCCTGCATCTGGTCGAGGGTATCGAAGGTGTGCACTTCGAGGCCTAGGCTTTCCAGCTGATGCTGCAATGCCTGGCGGGCCAGTGGGTGCTGCTCCAGCAATGCGATCCGCCGGCCCTGCAAGGCCGGGTGCGGCAGGTCTTCGATGTCATCCCGCGCCTTCGGCAGGCTGAGGCTGATCCAGAACTCGGAGCCTTCGTCGGGGATGCTGTCGACACCGATCTCGCCGCCCATCTGCTCGATCAGTCGTTTGGAAATGACCAGTCCAAGGCCGGTACCGCCTGGCTGGCGCGACATGGAGTTGTCCGCTTGACTGAAGGCCTGGAACAGCGCGCGCAGGTCCTGATCGGTCAGGCCGATGCCGGTGTCCTGCACGCTGATGCGCAGCTGGGCGCGATCGGTATTGTCGTCCTCGACCATGGCGCGGACGGCGATGGTGCCTTCGTTGGTGAACTTGATCGCGTTACTGATCAGATTGGTCAGCACCTGTTTGAGGCGCAGCGGATCGCCCAGCAGCGACAGCGGCGTGTCGCGATAGACCAGGCTGACCAGCTCCAGATGCTTGGTGTGTGCAGCCGGGGCGAGGATGGTCAGTGTGTCCTCGATCAGATCACGGAGGTTGAACGGGACGCTGTCGAGCACCAGCTTGCCGGCCTCGATCTTGGAGAAGTCGAGAATCTCGTTGATGATTCCGAGCAGGCTGTCGGCGGACTGCTCGATGGTTCCCAGATAGTCCTGCTGGCGCGGGGTGAGGTCGCTTTTCTGCAGCAGCTGGGTGAAGCCGAGGATGCCGTTCAGCGGTGTGCGGATCTCGTGGCTCATGTTGGCGAGGAATTCGGATTTGATCCGGCTGGCCTCCAGAGCTTCCTTGCGCGCCAGATCCAGTTCGATGTTCTGGATCTCGATGGTTTCCAGGTTCTGCTGCACATCCTCGGTGGCCTGGTCGATGCTCTGCTGCAGTTCTTCACGGGCGCTGAGCAGTGCTTCGGCCATGCGGTTGATGCCGGACGCGAGCTCGTCCATTTCATGGCTGCCCAATGGTGGCAGGCGGGTTTCCAGGTGGCCGTCCTTGAGCTGCGCGACGGCGCCTTTGACACGCTGCAGCGGCAGGCTGATGGCACGGCTCATGCGCAGAGCCAGCAGGGCGGTGATGATCAGGCCGGCACTCACCAGAAACAGGCTGGTCAGCAGGCTGCGATAGCCACGCAGCAGGGTGTTGTGGTGCGACAGCTCCAGCTCCAGCCAGCCGATCAGCTTTTCGTCCGGTCCGCGGGTTTCGTCGGCGAGGTTGAGGTGGCGGCTGAGCACCGGCATGAGAATGCGCGTGTGGTCCATGCTGCTGACGTGGGTCAGGCTCTCCGGATCGCTCGGCGGAGGCGGGGTCAACATGCGCGGACCGGCATGTACGCGCTGCACGCGTTCGGGATCGAGAATGGTCACGGCGCGGACGTCGGCCTGATCCAGCACCTGGGTCAGGATGCGCTGCAGGCGTTTGTCGTAGCCCAGATTCATGGCGGGCGCGGCCAGTGGCGCCAGCTGCTCGGCGATCAGCTGGCCGCGTTCGTCGAGCTGGTGGCGCATCTCGGACAGCTGCATCCAGGTGAAGTAGGCACCGAGCACCACCGCCAGCAAGGTGCTGGGCAGCAGCGTCAGCATCAGCACGCGGCCACGAATTCCTAGGTCTTTCAGCACAGTCCGTCCACCGATCCTGATTGCAGCGCGCTAGTGTAGCGACTCGGCTCGGCGGAATCTGCACGCCAGGTCTAGCTGTGGCGTCGCAGCCTCAGTCGAGGCCGCGGATTTCCTTGCCGTTGAAGTCCGGCAGCTTCCAGTGAAAGGTCATCGCCAGTACGCGGAACAGGAAGCCGCTGCCCAGCGCCGCCAGGGTGGCCAGCGTGGTGTTGATCTCCAGCCACAGCATGCCGACGTAGAACACACCGGTGAACAGCGCGACGGTGGCGTACAGCTCGCGCTGCAGCACCATCGGCACCTGGTTGCACAACACGTCGCGCATCAGCCCGCCGAAGATACCGGTGATCACGCCAGCCAGTACGACGATGGACGGGTGCGCGCCCATGCCCATCGCCACATCGCAGCCGATCACGGTGAACGCCACCAGGCCGAGGCCATCCACCAGCAGGAAGACCATGCGCAGGTGATGCAGGTGGCGGGCGATGAAACCGGTGACGATCGCCGCGCCGATGGTGAAGGTCAGATACTCGGGGTGAGCGATCCAGCCGACCGGATAATGACCGAGCAGCACGTCCCGCGCGGTGCCGCCACCCAGCGCCGTCACGGTGCCGAGAAGGCAGATGCCGAACAGGTCCATGCCGCGGCGCATGCCCATGATGGCGCCGGACATTGCTTCGGCCGTGATGGCGATCAGGTAGATGGTGTGCAGCAGTTCCACGACGATACTCCGGACGGGCTGGGCTGCACACCAGTGGGGCGCTGCAGCGGGGGATGCGCGATTATGGAGCAATGCTGGTTAAATTTGTCGTGGCTAAGTATTTTTAGGCCATCCAAACATTTTCTTAATCGGCAGGTCGCATGAATCTCGATCCGAAGCAGACTGAAGCATTTCGCACGGTGATCCGTACTGGCAGCTTCGAACAGGCTGCGCAGCGCCTGCACCTGACGCCACCGGCGATTTCACAGCGGGTGCGCGCACTGGAGAGTGCGCTGGGCAGCGCCTTGGTTGTGCGCAGTCGACCCTGCCGACCCACCGAAACCGGTCAGCGCCTGCTGCAGTACCTCAAACGCGCCACCCTGCTCGAGGCCGATCTGCTGGCGGACCTCGCCGAGCGCAGCGATGCGCCACTGGTCGTGGTCGCGGCGCTCAATGCCGACAGCCTGGGCACCTGGTTCTTTCCGGCGCTGGCCGAGGTGCTGATCCGCGAGCGGGTCTTGCTCGATCTCACCGTCGAGGACCAGGATCACACCTACAGCCTGCTGGAGACGGGGCTGGCGATCGGTTGCATCAGCACCGAGCCCAAGCCGATGCGTGGCTGCACGGCCAGCCCGCTGGGCAGCATGCGCTACCGACTGGTGGCATCCAGCGAGTTCCGGCAGAAGCATTTTGCCAACGGGCTGACCCGCAACGCCGCGCGCAAGGCGCCGGTGGTTGCCTACACGCGCAAGGACACCCTGCAGTCGTCGTTCCTGCTGCGCCGCTTCGGGCTTCCGGAGGGCGCCTATCCCTGCCATTTCGTCCCCGGTGCCGAACCGCATTTCAGCGCGATCCGCTACGGGCTGGGGTACGGGATGGTGCCGGAACTGTTGCTGCATGATGCGTTGCAGACTGGTGAGGTGGTCGATCTGGCGACCGACGAACCGCTGGAAATTGCCCTCTACTGGCATACCTGGAAGGTGCAATCGCCACGTATGGAGCACCTTTCGCGACAGATCATCGAAGCGGCGCCGAAGATCCTCGCGCGGCCATAGCCTGATCGGGAGGGGCGGTGGGTGAGCCGATGTCGTGCCGGACAGGCAGAGACGGTCTGCCCGTCGTCGAGCGTTGCCGGTATCATGGCAACCTTTTCCGCTGCCGTGCGACGCCATGACTACACACTATCCGACCATTGCCGATTGCATCGGCAACACCCCGCTGGTTCGCCTGCAGCGGATGCCGGGTAAGACCAGCAACACCATTCTGGTCAAGCTCGAGGGCAACAATCCGGCCGGTTCGGTCAAGGACCGCCCGGCGCTGTCGATGATCAACCGTGCCGAGCTGCGCGGCGACATCCAGCCCGGCGACACCCTGATCGAGGCGACCTCCGGCAACACCGGGATTGCCCTGGCCATGGCGGCGGCGATCAAGGGCTACCGGATGGTCCTGATCATGCCGGACAACTCCACGGCCGAGCGCAAGGCGGCGATGACTGCCTATGGCGCCGAGCTGATCCTGGTCAGCAAGGAGGAGGGCATGGAAGGTGCCCGCGACCTGGCGTTGAAGATGCAGGCTGAAGGTCGCGGCAAGGTGCTCGATCAGTTCGCCAATGGCGACAACCCGGAAGCGCACTACAACAGTACGGGGCCGGAGCTCTGGCGGCAGACTCACGGCAGCATCACCCATTTCATCAGCTCCATGGGTACCACCGGAACCATCATGGGCGTCTCGCGCTACCTCAAGGAGCAGAACGCCGCGGTGCAGATCGTCGGGCTGCAGCCGATGGAGGGGGCGGCTATCCCCGGCATCCGCCGCTGGCCGCAGGAATACCTGCCGAAGATCTATCAGGCCGAGCGCGTCGACCGCGTCGTCGACATGTCGCAGGCCGAGGCCGAGCAGGTCATGCGCCGTCTGGCCCGCGAAGAGGGCATCTTCTGTGGCGTGTCCTCCGGTGGCGCCGTTGCCGCGGCGTTGCGTCTGTCGCAGGAGGTCGAGAACGCAGTGATCGTGGCGATCATCTGCGACCGCGGCGACCGCTATCTGTCGACCGGTGTGTATGACGCGCCCAATTGACTCGCGCATCAGCGGCGCGCTCCCACGCGCCGCATTGCATCGCCCATGACATTTTCAACGAACACAACAGCGCAGGTTTCAGCTGATGGCCAAACGTAGCGGCGCTCTGCGCTTTCAACCTAGCGGCGGCGAGCGCAAGCCCCAGGTGCCGGTCGGCAAGAAGCAGCGCCTGATTATCGAGCGACTGGCCAATGATGGGCGCGGCATTGCCTTCATCGAGGGGCGCACCTGGTTTGTCGAAGGCGCGCTGGCTGGCGAAGAGGTCGAGGCGCGCGTGCTGGCTGCGCGCAGTCAGATCGTCGAAGCGCGCTGCGAGCGCGTGCTCCAGGCCAGTGCGCAGCGTCGGGCCGAACCCTGTCCGCATGCTCGCCGATGTGGCGGCTGCAACCTGCAGCATGTGCCCGTCGCCGATCAGCTTGCGCTGAAACAGCACACGCTCGCCGAGCAATTCGCGCGGGTGGCCGATCTGCAGCCGGAGGTATGGGCCGAGCCGCTGGTGGGACCGGCTTTCGGCTATCGCCGTCGCGCTCGGTTGGCGGTGCGCTGGGACATCAAGCACAAGCATCTGGACATCGGTTTCCGCGCCAGCGCCAGCCAGGAAATCGTCTCTATCAGTGAATGCCCGGTTCTGGTACAGCCCTTGCAGTCGCTGCTGCCGGCATTGCTGGCTGCATTGCGTGATCTGAGCAAGCCGCAGGTTATCGGCCACGTCGAACTCTTCAGTGGTACGGCCGAGGCGGTGCTGATCCGCCACACCGCAGCCTTGTCGGAAACAGACGTGGCACGTTTGCGCAGCTTCGCCGCCGTCAATGGAGCGCAGCTCTGGTGGCAGGGCGAAGGTGAGCCTGAATCGGATGATCCCGCGGCGACGCTGGGTTACCGACTGGATGCCTGGGGTCTGGAGCTGGCCTGGCGTCCGGGTGATTTCGTCCAGGTCAACGCGCCGGTCAATGATGCGATGGTCGCTCAGGCTCTGGAATGGCTGGACGCCGGCCAGGATGAGACAGTGCTTGATCTGTTCTGCGGGCTAGGCAATTTCAGCCTGCCGCTGGCGCGCTCGGGCGCTCAGGTAGTGGGTGTCGAGGGTGTCGAGACGATGGTTACGCGGGCGCAGGAAAATGCCCGTCGCAATGCTCTGGCGCACGCGCACTTTTATCGGGCCGACTTGTCGAAGCCGCTGGCTGACGCACCCTGGGCGCGCAATGATTTCGCCGCGGTGCTGCTCGATCCGCCGCGCGACGGCGCGCTGGAAATCGTTCGACAAATGTCGAAGCTGAAGGCGCGGCGCGTGGTCTATGTTTCATGCAATCCGGCCACCCTGGCGCGCGATGCGCGCGAGTTGGCCAGCCAGGGATATCGCCTGAAGCGTGCGAGTGTGCTGGACATGTTCCCGCAGACCGCCCATGTCGAAGCCATGGCGTTGTTCGAGCGCAGTTAGCGCTCGATGCTGCATTCTTGACAGGCAAGTTGCCTGTGGTTCAACCGACCGGCACGCAGAATGCCGGCGTTCATGGCGCAGCAGCTGCGCAGAAGGGAAGGTTAGATGGTACAGGTCAGAGCGCTTCAGCCGATCAATACGGACGGCAGTATCAACCTGGATGGCTGGCTCGATCATGTGCTGGGGATGGACCCGGCACTCGACCGCGCGGCCTTGAAGGAGGCCTGCGAGTTCGCCCGCGAGGCGGAACAGCAGGCCAACGCGGCGCAGAATCTCTGGAGTGAAGGCACCTCCAGCTACCAGATCGGCCTCGAGATCGCCGAGATCCTCGCCGACCTCAAGCTGGACCAGGACAGCCTCGTCGCCGCCGTCATCTATCGTGGCGTACGCGAAGGCAAGATTCAGCTCGCTGATGTGAACCAGCGTTTCGGCCCGGTGGTGGCCAAGCTGATCGAAGGCGTGCTGCGCATGGCGGCGATCAGCGCCAGTCTCAATCCCCGTGAATCGCTCGTACTCGGTTCCCAGGCGCAAGTGGAAAACCTGCGCAAGATGCTGGTGGCCATGGTCGACGACGTGCGCGTCGCGCTGATCAAGCTGGCCGAGCGCACCTGCGCCATCCGCGCGGTGAAGCTGACCGACGACGATAAACGCCAGCGCGTCGCCCGCGAAGTCTTCGATATCTACGCGCCGCTGGCCCATCGTCTGGGTATCGGTCATATCAAGTGGGAGCTGGAGGACCTGTCCTTCCGCTACCTCGAGCCCGAGCAGTACAAGCAGATCGCCCAGCTCTTGCACGAGCGTCGCCTCGATCGCGAGCAGTACATCCAGAACGTCGTGCAGCAGCTCAGGGACGAACTGACTGCGACCGGTATCCAGCCGGACATCGACGGGCGCGCCAAGCACATCTATTCCATCTGGCGGAAAATGCAGAAGAAGGGCCTGCAGTTCAGCCAGATCTACGACGTTCGCGCCGTTCGCGTGCTGGTGCCGGAAGTCCGCGACTGCTACACCGCGCTGGGAATCGTGCATACGCTGTGGCGGCACATTCCGAAAGAATTCGACGACTACATCGCCAACCCCAAGGAGAACGGCTATCGCTCGCTGCACACCGCGGTGATCGGCCCGGAGGGCAAGGTGCTGGAGGTGCAGATTCGCACCCACGCCATGCACGAAGAGGCCGAGCTGGGCGTCTGCGCGCACTGGCGCTACAAGGGCACCGACGTCAATTCCGGCTCCGATCATTACGAAGAGAAGATTGCCTGGCTGCGTCAGGTGCTGGAATGGCATGAAGAGCTCGGCGACATCGGCGGCCTGGCCGACCAGCTGCGGGTGGATATCGAGCCGGATCGGGTTTACGTGTTCACCCCGGACGGCCATGCCATCGATCTGCCCAAGGGCGCCACGCCGCTGGACTTCGCCTATCGGGTGCATACCGAGATCGGCCACAACTGTCGCGGTGCCAAGATCAACGGGCGCATCGTGCCGCTCAACTACAGCCTGCAGACCGGCGAGCAGGTGGAGATCATCACCAGCAAGCACGGCTCGCCGAGTCGCGACTGGCTGAACCCGAACCTGGGCTACATCACCACCTCGCGCTCTCGGGCGAAGATCGTCCACTGGTTCAAACTGCAGGCTCGTGACCAGAACGTCGCCGCCGGCAAGGCGCTGCTGGAGCGCGAACTGGGACGTCTGGATCTGCCGCCGGTGGACTTCGACAAGCTGGCCGAAAAGGCCAACCTGAAGAACGCCGAGGACATGTTCGCGGCGCTTGGCGCGGGTGACCTGCGCCTGGCGCACCTGGTCAACATGGCGCAACAGCTGGTCGAGCCGGAGCGCGGTTACGACCAGCTGGAGCTGATTCCGCGGCGCTCGGCGCCGTACAAGCCGGGCAAGCGCGGCGACGTGCAGATCCAGGGCGTCGGCAACCTGCTGACGCAGATGGCCGGCTGCTGCCAGCCGCTGCCGGGCGATCCCATCGTCGGTTACATCACCCAAGGCCGCGGTGTCAGTATCCACCGTCAGGACTGCCCGTCCGTGCTGCAACTGGCCGGGCGCGAGCCGGAGCGGATCATCCAGGTCAGCTGGGGGCCGGTACCGGAGAAGACCTATCCGGTGGAAATCATGATCCGCGCCTACGACCGCGCCGGCTTGCTGCGCGACATCTCGCAGATGCTGCTCAACGAGCGCATCAACGTGCTGTCGATGAACACCCGCTCGAACAAGGAAGACAGCACCGCGCAGATGACGCTGACCATCGAGATTCCCGGGCTGAACGCCCTGGGTCGCCTGCTCAGCCGTATTTCGCAGCTGCCGAACATCATCGAAGCCAAGCGCCAAAGAGCGACGTAAGGCTCAGCACAGCGGCGGCGCCAACTGCCATGGTGGATGGGTGAAGCGTCATCCACCCTACGATGCAATACGGGTTTTTTTGGGCGTTTGGCCCGTGACCGAACCGTAGGGTGGATGTCGCTTTCTACATCCACCGTGATGTCATCAGCGTCCCTCACCAGCCCTCGATTCGCTGAGGAATCCTATGTACCAACTCAACGATCTCCTGCACCTCATGGCCCGGCTGCGCGATCCGCAGCATGGCTGCCCCTGGGATTTGCAGCAGAACTACGCGAGCATCGTGCCGCATACGCTGGAAGAGGCCTACGAGGTGGCCGATGCCATCGAGAGCGGCGACTTCGATCATCTGCCCGGCGAGCTGGGGGACCTGCTGTTTCAGGTTGTCTACTACAGCCAGTTGGCCCGGGAGGAAGGGCGTTTCGAGTTCGCCACGGTAGTCGATGCCATCACCCGCAAGCTGATCCGTCGCCACCCCCACGTGTTCCCGGATGGCGACCTGTATGGCTCGCCGGAGCTACCGCGCCTCGACGAGACGGCGATCAAGCAGCGCTGGGAAGAGATCAAGGCCGAGGAGCGTGCCGAGAAAGCCGCTGCTCCTGAACAGTTGTCACTGCTCGACGATGTCCCGAGCGCACTGCCGGCACTCAGTCGTGCCGCCAGGCTGCAGAAGCGCGCCGCCCAGGTCGGCTTCGACTGGCCCGAGGCGCTGCCGGTGGTGGACAAGGTGCGCGAGGAGCTCGGCGAAGTGCTGGAGGCAATGAGCGAGAACGATCCGCAAGCCATTGCCGAAGAGCTTGGTGATCTGCTGTTCGTCGTGGTCAACCTGGCGCGCCATCTCAAGGTCGATCCGGAGAACGCCTTGCGTGCCGCGAATGGCAAGTTCGAGCGGCGTTTTCGCTTCATCGAGCAGGCCTTGCGTGAAGGGGGGCGGCCAATCGAGAACTGCGATCTCGAAGAGCTTGACGCGCTCTGGGGCGAGGCGAAGAAGGCCGAACGATCGCCGTCCTGCGCCTAACTGCACTTTCCGGGTGGATGTGGCTTTTCACATCCACCACAATGCCGCTCGGTGGGCGGCCGAAGCGTCCACCCGCGTCCACTTGAACTCACGACGAGACGAGCCGAAACATGAGTCTTTCCCTCCGTGATCAGCTGCTCAAAGCCGGGCTGGTCAACGAAAAGCAGGCCAAGCAGGCCGTCAAGCAGAAGCAGAAGCAGCAGCGCCTGGAGAAGAAAGGCCAGGTCGAGAAGGACGATTCGCAGCGCGAAGCGGCGCTGAAGGCGCAGGCGGAAAAGATCGCCCGCGATCAGGAGCTCAACCGCCAGCAGCAGCAAAAGGCCGAACAGAAGGCCCGTGCAGCACAGATCAAGCAGTTGATTGAGACCAGCCGTCTGCCGAAGCTGACCACCGAGGATTACTACAACTTCGTCGACGATAAGAAGGTCAAGCGGCTGTCGGTGAACAAGCTGATGCGTGAAAAGCTGGCCAGCGGCTCGCTGGCAATCGTTCGTCATGGCGGCGGCTACGAAGTGATCCCGCGTGAAGCGGCGCTTAAGATTCAGGAGCGCGACCCGCAGCGGGTGGTGCAGCTCAACATCCGCACCGAAGAGCCGGATGCCGACGATCCCTACGCCGCCTATCAGGTGCCGGACGACCTGATGTGGTAATCCGCTGGGGCAGGCCGGCCGCCCGACGGAAGGTTGGATAGAAAGCGCCTGCACTGACCTCTACTACAGACCAGCCCGCAGCTGCGGGTTAATGCAGTGGAGGACGTTATGGACGCTCGATCGAATCGCTATTTCCACGCCGCCGGCGTTCCGGGTGATCCGGAGGAGCCAGGCGTTCCCACCCAGCCGTCCGAGCCCGGCGAGCCCACCGTGCCCGATCAGCCACCGCCAGCGCCGGTGGCATAAGCCGGTCGACCGTCCCTTTCTTGCGTGACGGCGTCGCAGCGCTCCGGCGCCGCGATGACGTCTCACTCGCCGAACGGGTAAGTATCCGGTACGACGCTCGCATCGATGTCCTGCGGGCCGATGGGCGTCACCGCCTGCGTCTGGTCGAACCAGATCAACGCATCGAACTGCTCGGCAAGGATGGCGCGGAAGTAGTGACTCTGTCGCTCGGTCAGCGGCCGGTAGATGACGCCAATCGCACGCTCAAGCCGCGGATGGCTGAGCGCCTTGCGAAATTCGCCGCCATCATCGCGCCAGTCGGTCAGCGAGGCCGGCACGCCGGCGCGCAGAAAAAGCTGCTCCCAGCTGTCCGACCGTGACGGAATGACCTGCTTGATTTGCATCGGTTCGTCCCAGTTGGCCGCCGCGGCCACCTCGCCGCGATCGGTTGCCATGCCGATCAGCACTGCATCGCGACCGAAGGCGGTGCGGCAGAGTTCGCCGATGTTGAACTCGCCACCCCAGCCCATCGAAGTCGCCGCAGCATTGCCGATATGCGAGTTGTGCGCCCAGATTACCGCTTTCGCGTTTGCCCCGCGGTGGTCGAGCAGAGCCTGCAGGGTGTCGAACATGTGGCGGTCGCGCAGATTCCAGGATTCTGTCGTGCCGCGGCACATCGCCCGGTAGTAACTCTCCGCGGCCAGTACCACCCGCGCGTTGCGTTCGGCGTTGAAGAAGCGTTCACCATCCTGGCCGATATATTCGAGACGCTGGGCGAGCAGGGCCTGCAGCTGTTCGATCACTGCCTGTTCGCAGATTGGCTGGCCGAGCATGACGTTTCGACCGTAGTCGGCCGGGTCTTCCTGCCAGGGGCTCAGGCAGCCATAGCGCTGGCGCGCATCCGCCGCGGCTTCAGGGTCGGTGTGGTCGAGGTAACGCAGCACCTCGCGGATCGAGCTGCCTAGGCTGTAGACGTCCAGGCCGCGAAACTCGGCGCGCCGCGCGGCATCAAGCGCAGCATTGTGCTCGTGCAGCCAGCGGACAAAAGCGTCGACTTCGCGATTGCGCCACATCCAGGTCGGGAAGCGTTTGAAGGCATCCTCTGTCCAGGCGACCGATTCACGCTGGCGACAGTAGCAGTCGATTCGCGCGGCATCGGGCCAATCCGCCTCGACCGCGACGATGGAAAAACCATGGCGCTCGATCAAGCGCCGGGTGATCGCGGCCCGGGCGCGGTAGAACTCAGAGGTGCCGTGGCTGGCTTCACCGATCAGCACCACCCGAGCGTCGGCGAAGCGTTCGAATGCATCGGCGAAGCGCGGGCCATCCAGAGCGGGCAGCGGTTCGGCGTGCTGGCGCAGCAAGCTCACCAAATGCTCTTCGGACGGTTCGGTAATGCGTAGAGGCGAGGCATTCATATTCCCGACTCCATGGTGTTTGCATACGGATGACCGGGCGTCCGCATGGTTGTTCCTGGCAATTCAATTAAAGCTGCTAACTTTGAAGTGAGGGACCGAACTGCCGACGCCGGATGGGTCTAAAAACTTACAAAAACCAAAATGGGCGTTATTACGTCCACACGGGTTTCTTTAAGGCGAGGGGCACTTTCATGACGACTTGGATCATTGCGTACAACAAAGACGGCAACACCGCGACACTGAAGATCGACTCGGCGCACCAGCCGGATATCGATGAGGCTGTGGAACTGGTGAGTCGCAAGGCAGAAGAGCTGTATCCGGATCAGGAGATCGAGCACGAGCACGAGCCCGATCTGGAGGACACCCCGGCCACACGCCTGGCCGAGCGTTATGGCATCACCATCACGGGCATATCCCAGGCCTGACCGGCGCAGGGCGTCTCAGCGGCCAGACCTCTCCATCCCCGATCACATAAATCTGCCAGTTGTCTTCGGCTGCCACCGTCATCGTTCCGGTGAAGTTGCCGAAGGCCGGCAGCAGGCTGAGCCGCGCTCCGATGCAGAAGCAAGGCAGGCGCAGGCGCTGGCGGCCGCGGCCATGTAGCTGAAAGGCTGGATGTACGTGGCCAGCGAGTACGTGATGGGTCGGATGCGGGTCCGGCTCATGCTGCAGGGCATAGGGGCCGAGCAGTAACGGCTCGCTGACTACGCTTATGTCTAACTCGCGCGGTGGGTCGCCGGCACGGCGGTCGTGGTTGCCACGCACCAGCGTAATTTCCAGTTGCGCATGTTGCGCACGCCATTCGGCCAGACGGGCCAGCGTGGATGGTGCACGGGACTCCGGCGCGTGCAGGAAATCACCGAGAAAGATCAGTTGGCGGCAGGCGTACCGCGCCAGCAGATCGTCCAGCTGGCGCAGGTTGGCGTCGGTGGTGCCGTGGGGCACGGGCTGGCCCAGGCGCCGGTAGGCTGCGGCCTTGCCGAAATGTATATCTGCTATCAGCAACGCCTGCTGCTCAGGCCAGTAGACGGCCTTTTCCGCAAGCAACCAGAGCGTACTGCCGGCCAGTTCGATGGGCTGGTAAGGATTCATATGAGACATGGGCGTGCTGAGGCTAGCGTCATGGGGCGCGTTTCGGCTTCCTAAGGCGTGGCGTGCCGTCCTTGGTCTGCCGCGGTTTGCGCTTGGGCGCGGTTTCACGTTCGACCATGATGCTGGCATTCGCCTCAGGCTGATAGCCGCCGGGACCAGCCGCCTTGTCCAGCTCGGCGACCATGCGGCGGATCCGGTCGGCCAGTTTTTCCGAACTCATGCTTTCGCGAAAGCGTTCGACCATCAAAGGAAATGCAAGCGGCGTGGTGCGTCTGACCTGATGGATGTCCAGTTGGCGCCCTTGCAGCCGGTTCATGGTCTGCTCCAGCCGCTCGACCTCCAGCTCCTGCCGCAGCACTTCTTCCTCGGCCTGGGTCAGTAGTAGGTTGGCCGGGTCGTATTGGCGGAACACGTCGAAGAACAGGCCGCTGGATGCCTGCAGCTGGCGCGCGCTCTTCTGCGCGCCGGGATATCCGGAGAAAACCAGCCCCGCGATGCGCGCGATCTCCCGGAAGCGCCGGCGTGCCAGTTCGCCGGCGTTGAGACTGGCGAGCACGTCCTGCAGCAGATTTTTCTGGCTGAACAGTTCGGGCGTCAGCCATTTCAGCCAGTCCACCTCGGTCGCAGAAAGCAGTTCGAAACCGTAGTCGTTGACCGCAATCGAAAAGGTCAGCGGCTGCTGCTGGCCCATGCGCCAGGCCAGCAGGCTTGCGAGGCCCAGATGTACGTGGCGGCCGGCGAAAGGGTAGAGGAACAGGTGCCAGCCCTCGCGGGACTTCATCACCTCGGCCAACAACGTGGTTTCCGTGGGCAGCGCGGACCAGTCCATCTGTACACGGAGCAGGGGCTCGATCAGGCGCATCTCGTCACTTTCGAAACGGCCACGCGAGGCGGCACCGAGTTGTTCCACAACCGCATCGGCCAGTTCGCTCGATAGCGGCATGCGGCCGCCGTTCCAGCGGGGCACGGCGGCCTTCTTTCCCGTGGCGCGGCTGACGTAGGCGGTCATGTTCTCGACCCGTACCAGCTCCAGCAAACGGCCGCCGAAGAGGAAGTTGTCGCCCGGGCGCAGGCGCGCAATGAAGCCTTCCTCGATGGTGCCCAGCGAACGGCCACTGCCGCCCTTGGCCCAGAATTTCACCGTCAGGCTGGCATCGCTGACGATGGTGCCAATGCTCATGCGATGGCACAGCGCCACACGGCGGCTAGGTACTTTCCACAGCCCGGTGTCGTCCGGCTCGACACGCTGGTAATCCGGGTAGGCGGTCAGGGAATGTCCGCCGTGCCGTACGAAGGCCAGGGCCCATTGCCAGTGATCGTCAGTGAGATCGCGGTACGACCAAGCCTGCCTAACCTCATCGAACAATTCTTCCGGACGAAACCCACCGCCCAGCGCCATGCTCACCAGGTGCTGTACCAGTACGTCTAGTGGTCGATGGGGCGCGCGGCGGGCTTCGATGCGGCGTTCGGCGATCGCGATCTGGGCAGCCGCTGCTTCCACGACTTCGACGCTGTGTGTAGGCACCAGCGTGACGCGGGAAGTCCGACCCGGCGCATGCCCGGAGCGACCGGCCCGCTGCATCAGCCGAGCCACGCCCTTGGGCGAGCCGATTTGCAGGACCCGCTCGACGGGTAAAAAATCGACACCGAGATCCAGGCTCGAGGTGCAGACCACCGCTTTCAGCGCACCTTGTTTGAGGCCCAGCTCCACCCAGTCGCGTACCTCGCGAGCGAGCGAGCCGTGGTGCAACGCGATCAGCCCGGCCCAGTCCGGCCGCGCGCCGAGGATCGCCTGGTACCAGATCTCCGACTGGGAGCGGGTATTGGTAAAGACCAGCGTTGTGGCCGCCGAGTCGATCTGCTCGACCACCTGCGGCAGCATGCGCAGCCCGAGATGGCCGGCCCAGGGGAAGCGTTCAATGCTCGGCGGCAGCAAGGTATCGACACGCAGATCCTTGTCGACCCGACCTTGCACCAGCTTGCCGCGCCCCGGATGCAACAGCACCTCCAGCGCATGGGGCTGGTTGCCGAGGGTCGCCGACAGCCCCCACACGATGAGCTCCGGCATCCACTGACGAAGCCGCGCCAACGCCAGTTGCAACTGCACGCCGCGCTTGTTGCCCAGCAGCTCATGCCACTCGTCCACCACCAGCATGCGCAGTCCGGCGAAGGCCTGGCGTGCGTCGGCGCGGGTCAGCAGCAGGGTCAGACTTTCCGGCGTGGTCACCAGCGCGCTGGGTAGCCGTCTTCCCTGGCGCGCGCGTTCTGAACTGCTGGTGTCGCCGGTACGCAGGCCGATGCTCCAGTTGATCTCGAGGTCTTCTAACGGTGCTTGCAGAGCACGCGCGGTATCGGCCGCCAATGCGCGCATCGGGGTGATCCAGAGCACCGTCAAAGGCGCTGCCTTGTCCGTCGCGGTGGAAGAGGGTGCCTTGGTCGCAAAGCGATCCAGGGCTCCGAGCCAGACGGCGTAGGTCTTGCCGGAGCCGGTGGTGGCGTGTAGCAGCCCCGATTCGTCATGGCCTATCGCTTGCCACACCTCCTGCTGGAACGGGAAGGGTTGCCAGGCACGGCTGGAAAACCAGCCTGCAGCGAGGCTCTCGGCCCCGTCCTTCACCCCCTCTCCCGGAAGGAGAGGGGAGTGATCGTGTGGCTGCTCGGCATCTTCGTCTGGCACTGCTCCAGTCTTGCTCCCTCTCCCTCTGGGAGAGGGGTGGGGTGAGGGCTGAGCGGGTGCCGGGTGCCTTGGTTTCATCCCAGCAATTCCTTCAGCGTCTCCAGCGTATCGGCTTCCTCCACCGGCTTATCGAGGCGCCAGCGCAGCATGCGGGGGAAGCGCACGGCGATGCCGCTTTTGTGCCGGCTGCTGGCGGCGATACCTTCGAAGCCCAGCTCGAACACCAGCGTCGGCGTCACGCTGCGAACGGGGCCGAATTTCTCCACGGTGGTCTTGCGCACGATGGCGTCGACCTTGCGCATTTCTTCGTCGGTCAGCCCAGAGTAGGCCTTGGCGAAGGGAACCAGTTTGCGCTCGGGGTCGCCCGGTTCACCGTCCCAGACGGCAAAGGTGTAGTCGGTGTAGAGGCTGGCGCGGCGGCCATGACCGCGCTGGGCATAGATCAGCACGGCATCGACGGAGTAGGGGTCGATCTTCCATTTCCACCAGACGCCGACGTCCTTGGTCCGACCGACGCCGTACTGGGCGGCGCGCGCCTTGATCATCATGCCTTCCACGCCCAACGAGCGGGAGGATTCGCGCTGGCGGGCCAGGTCCTGCCAATCCGTTCCACTCACCAGCGGCGAAAGCATCAGCTGCGGGCTGGGGCATTGGCCTACGACCGCCTCGAGCTGCTGGCGGCGTTCGCGGTGCTCGCGCTGCCGCCAGTCGTCGCCCTGCCATTCCAGCAGGTCGTAGGCGAGCACCGCCACCGGCGCATCCTGCAGTACCTTGGCGGTCAGGTTCTTGCGGCCGATGCGCTGTTGCAACAGGGCGAAGGGTTGTACGCCGAAGCGTTCGGTTGTGTCGGTATCACCGCGGTCCGGCTGCTCGAAGAGTTCGGTTGCTGGGTCGCCCGGCGCGTGCTTCCAGACCAGGATCTCGCCGTCGATCACCGTGCCATCCGGCAGTTCGCTGGCCAGCTCGCAGAGTTCCGGGAAGCGCTCGCTGACCAGCTCTTCGCCACGCGACCAGACCCAGATCTGCCCGTCGCGCTTGACCAGCTGGGCGCGGATGCCGTCCCACTTCCATTCGACGAACCAGATCTCCGGCGCGCTGAGCAGGGTGTCGAACTCCTCGACCGGGGCCTGCAGCGGATGGGCGAGAAAGAAGGGGTAGGGCTGGCCGCCGCGCTGCGCATGTTCGTGTTCGGACTCGTCGGCAATCAGCGCGAGGTAGCCTTCGGCGCTGGGACGGTGCGAAAGGTCGGTATAGCCAACCAGCCGCTGCGCGACCCGTTTCGGATCGAGATCGACCAGCGAGGCCAGCGCACGGGTGACCAGCAATTTCGAGACGCCCACACGAAAGGCGCCGGTGATCAGTTTGATGCAGACCATCAGGCTGAGCCGGTCCAGCTGCGCCCATAGTGCCGGCAAGCGCTCGGCCAGCTCCTCTGGTGGCAGACCGCGCAAGGGCAATAGCTTGTCCTGCATCCATACGGCGAGGCCATCGTCGGAGCTGTGCTTGGCCTCGGGCATCAGCAGCGAGATGGTTTCGGCCATGTCACCGACGGCCTGATAACTTTCTTCGAACAGCCATTCCGGCAAGGCCGAGGCCTGCATGGCGGTTTCGCGCAATACCTTGGTCGGCACAAGTTGGCGAGGTCGACCGCCGGAAAGGAAGTAGACCGCCCAGGCGGCGTCGGCCGGATCGGCCTCGCGGAAATAGTCGCGCATTGCCGCGAGCTTGGCGTTGCTCGAGGTGGTCGCGTCGAGCCGGCTATAGAGAGTGGCGAAGGCTTTCATGCGGCGCCTCCGTACCGGTGTGGTGCGGCCGGTTTGCGCGCAAGCTCGCTCCTACAAGGCGGGGTGGTGATCCGCCGAGTCATTCGGCCTCCTGGGTGTTCGCGTCGTCTTCCTCGCCATACTCGGTCTCGAATGCCTGCGCATCGAGCCCGCGCATCTCACGCAGGTAACGGACCAGGATCGGAACGGAGCCGTGAGTCACCATTACCCGCTCGGCGCCTGTCTGCTCGATGGCCCAGAGTAGGCCCGGCCAGTCGGCGTGATCGGAGAGCACGAACCCACGGTCGACCCCGCGTCGACGGCGGGTGCCGCGCAGCATCATCCAGCCGCTGGCGAAAGCATCGGCGTAGTCGCCGAAACGACGCATCCAGGTGCTGCCGCCAGCTGACGGCGGGGCGAGGATGATGGCGTGCTTCAGGCGCGGGTCGCCCTTTTTCAGGTCGCCGGCATAAACGGTCGGTGGAAGATAGACGCTGCCTTCGCGATAGACCTTGTTCAGTGGCTCCACCGTGCCATGGACGACGATGGTGCCGATGCTTTCATCCAATCCGTGAAGGATGCGCTGCGCCTTGCCGAAGGCGTAGCAGAACAGCACCGAGGCGCGCCCGGCTGCGGCGTTGGCGCGCCACCAGTCATTGATGTCGCGGAATACCTCGGCCTGGGACGGCCATTTGTAGATCGGCAAACCGAAGGTCGATTCGGTAATGAAGGTGTGGCAGCGCACCGGCTCGAACGGGGCGCAGGTGCCGTCCGGCTCGACCTTGTAGTCGCCTGAGGCCACCCAGACTTCACCCTTGTATTCCAGTCGCACCTGAGCCGAGCCGAGCACATGGCCGGCCGGGTGGAAGCTGAGCTTTACGCCGTGATGTTCGATGGATTCCCCATAGGCCAGCGTTTGCAGCGGCATATCTGCGGCGATGCGTGAACGCAGAATGCCTTCGCTGTCGCTTGAAGCCAGGTAATGGCCCATGCCCCAGCGCGCGTGGTCGCCATGGGCGTGGGTGATGACGGCGCGATCGACCGGACGCCAGGGATCGATGTAGAAATCACCGGGTGGGCAGTAGAGGCCTTCGGGACGAGCAACGACAAGATCCATGACGACTGGCAGTTCGATGGGCTTGCAGGGTTGGAGCCCGACGAGGCGTTTGGAGTTCGCTCGCCAGGCTATGGCAGTGGCAGGCCCGTTCAATGAACGGGCTGCAGGGCTGGTCGGAAATCAGCGGATTCGTCCTTCCTGCAACTGCAGGTTCTCCTTGGCGAAGTCGTCCACGTCGATGACTTTGCGCCGTGCGAGTTCTGCCATCTGCAGCTGCTCGGCCTCCACGGCATCTATGACGCCGGCAGCCAGCGCGGCATCGATCGAATTTTCGCCAGCGGCCGGCATAACCGCGCCTGACTTGAGCGCCTTGGCCAGCTTCTTCGCTGCGTCCTGGCTGGTGGCGAGGATCTCGAAGGCGTGCTTCAGCGCGCCGAGCGGCTGCTCGGGATTCTGCGGGCGGTACATGCCATCGAGGATGCGCTCCAAAGCCGGATCGCTTTCCGGGCGGCCGAGGAGGGCGGCGACCTCGGCGTCTAGGACGTCGGACGGCCCCTTGTGACGCGCACCGAAGGGGAACACCAGAGCATGCAGCAGGTGCCCGAGAATGCGGTTGGGGAAGTTGGCCAGCACGTCCTGCAGGGCGGATTCGGCCTTCTCCAGGCAGTCCTCCAGCGCCCAGCGCAGCAGCGGCTCCTGTTCAGTCGGATGGCCGAGGTCATGGAACTGCTTGAGTGCTGCGGAGGCGAGGTAGAGATGGCTGAGCACGTCGCCCAGACGCGCGGAAAGCCGCTCGCGACGCTTGAGCTCGCCACCGAGCAGCATCATCGACAGATCGGCCAGCATCGCGAATGCCGCGGCGATGCGATTGAGCGCGCGGAAGTAGGGTTGCGTGACGCTCGTCCCCGGCACACGCCCCATCAGACCGAAGCTCAGACCCAGCAGCAGGGTGCTGGCCGTGTTGCTGACGGCGAAGCCGATGTGTTGCATCAACAGGTCATCGAATTTCACAACAGCGGCTTCACGATCCGGCTCGTGGACCAGCTCCATTTCGCGCAGCACGAATGGATGGCAGCGGATTGCGCCCTGGCCGAAGATCATCAGGTTGCGCGAGAGGATGTTGGCACCTTCCACGGTGATGGAGATCGGCGCCGACAGCCACAGGCGTCCGAGGTAATTGTTCGGGCCGAGGATGATGCCCTTGCCGCCGTGGATATCCATGGCGTCGGTGATGCAGGCACGGCCGCGTTCAGTGAGGTGGTACTTCAGAATCGCCGAGAGCACCGAGGGCTTTTCGCCCAGGTCGACGGCGTTGGCGGTGAGAATACGCGCGGCATCCATCAGCCAGGCGTTGCCGCCAATGCGCGCCAGCGGCTCCTGAATACCTTCGAAGGCGGCGAGCGGCATGTTGAACTGCTCGCGGACCTGCGCATAGCGACCGCTCACATAGCTGCAGACCTTGGCGGCGCTGGTGCCGGTCGCCGGCAGGGAGATCGAGCGGCCGACCGACAGGCAGTTCATCAGCATCATCCAGCCTTTGCCGATCATGTCGCGGCCGCCGATGATCGCATCCAGCGGCACGAAGACATCCTTGCCCCAGTTCGGCCCGTTCATGAAGGCCGCACCCAGCGGCAGGTGGCGACGGCCGATGTCCACGCCGGGAGTGTCGGTGGGGATCAGCGCCAGGCTGATGCCGAGTTCTTCCTCATCGCCCAGCAAGTGATCCGGATCGTAGGTCTTGAAGGCCACGCCGAGCAGGGTCGCCACCGGGCCGAGGGTGATGTAGCGCTTCTCCCAGTTCAGCCGCAGACCGAGCACCTCTTCGCCCTGCCACTGGCCGCGGCAGATCACGCCGCTGTCGTTCATAGCGCCGGCGTCGGAGCCGGCATATGGGCCGGTCAGGGCAAAGCAGGGAATGTCGGTGCCATTGGCCAGGCGCGGCAGGTAGTGGTTGCGCTGCTCATCGGTGCCGTAGTGCATCAGCAGCTCGGCCGGACCGAGAGAGTTGGGCACCATCACGGTGCTGGCCAGGTCACCGCTGCGGGTGGCGAGTTTCATCACGATCTGCGAGTGGGCGTAGGCGGAGAAGCCCTTGCCGCCGTATTCCTTGGGGATGATCAGGGCGAAGAAGCCTTCGGCCTTGATGTAGTCCCAGGCGGCGGGCGGCAGGTCCATGCGCTGGGCGATATCCCATTCGCTGACCAGGGCGCAGAGGGTTTCGGTAGGGCCGTCGAGAAAGGCCTGTTCTTCATCCGTGAGGCGCGCCTTCGGATAGCCGAGCAGGGTGTCCCACGCCGGGCGGCCGCTAAAGAGTTCGCCGTCCCACCAGACGGTGCCGGCGTCGATGGCGTCGCGCTCGGTGGCGGAAATCGGCGGTAGCACCTTCTTGAACCAGTCGAACATCGGCCCGCTGAAGTACTTGCGGCGCACGTCTGCGATCAATAGGGGCACCGCAATGGCGATCAAGGCGAGCCAGAGCAGGAATACCACCACCCCGGAGGTGTCGGCAGCGGTCATGAAGACCAGGTAGGTGGCGACGATCACCAGTGCCGGCACCGGCGACAGGCGCAGGTGGGCGATTACGGCAATGCCGAGCAGTAGAACCAGCAACCAGAGCAGCGTCATGAGTCTTATCCTTTCAGGTTCGAACAGCTTCCGTCTTCAGCATAGGCGCTTGCGCCGCTGCAGCGAAGGGACGAGGTGTCGCCGCCGGCCAACGGGCGGCGACGGGGGATGGTTCAGCTCGGCCGGGTGCCGAGCATTTGCGTGTCGGCATCGTCGGCGTTCTGGTTGGCTGCCGTCTTTTCCTGCGGCACGCCGGCAACATTGATTTCCGGCAATCGCCCACCGATGAATTCGATGCTGCGGGTGGGGAAGGCGAACTGCACGTCCATGTCGCGAATGCCCTGCAGCAGGGCGAGGTTGATCTCCTGCTGAGTGTCCATGTACTTGTTGTAGTCCGAGACCTGCATGATGTAGACGACCTCGAAGGTCAGCTGGCTGTCGTCGAAGCCGAGGAAATGCGCGCGGTCGAACTTCGCCACTTCGATGCCTTCGATGATGCGCTTCACCAGTGCCGTCACCTCTTTCACCTTTTCGGTTGGCGTGTCGTAGGTGATGCCGAACTTGAAGACGATCCGCCGTGTGTTCATGCGCTTGTAGTTGTGCACGATCTGCCGCAACAGGTCGGCGTTGGATACGACCACCTGTTCGCCGCTGAGGGCGCGAATGCGCGTGGTTTTCAGGCCGATGTGCTCGATGTTGCCGGCCACCTCGCCGAATACCACGAAGTCATCGATCTCGAACGGCTTGTCCACGCCGATGGACAGCGAGGCGAAGATGTCGCTGAGCAGCGTCTGTACTGCCAGGGCGATTGCGATACCGCCAACGCCGAGGCTGGCGACCATGGCGGTGATGTCGACACCCAGGTTGGCGAGGATCGATAGCAGCATCATGGTCCAGACCACGATGCGGATCATGATGCCGATGATGGTGGTGGTGACCGGATTGCGGGCCTTGCCGTCGCGGGTCAGGCTCTCCATCCACAGGCGCACGCCGGTGTCCATCCACAGCGCGAACTGGAACGCGAGGGCGATGAACCAGCCGTGGGACATTGTCGATTCCCAGCGAGGCGACAGTTCAACCGTCTTCAGTGCGATCAGTAGCGAGAACGCCAGGATCAGCAGATTGCTGGTGCGTGAAAGCAGTTCGGCGGCGATGCCGAGGAACTTGGTCTTGGACCCGGTTGCGAGTTTGTTGAGGCGCCTGGTGACGATCCCGAGGATGGTGCGCAGGACCAGGTAGCTGACGATGGTGATCCCCAGCACGATAGCCAGGTTGATCCAGAGTGTCTCGTTGAGCAGGGCGTCCCAGTTCATTCATATCCTCCGATAAGGGTGCGCATGATGCAGCGAAGGCCACGTTTTTCAGTGGTCCTCGCTGCTCATAAGTTCCCTATGTCGGCGGTCGGATGGGTGGTGCTAGCGGGCTCGGTGGTTGCGTTGGTGCTATCAGTCGCTCGGTAAGGAAGTGGCGAGCTCGTCGTAGCCGCCGGCGTTAATGACCTGTGTGTAGCCGAGCTTCTCGAGCACGTCCTGCGCTTCGGAGGCGCGTCGGCCGCTGCGGCAGTAGAGCACGACCGGGGTGTCCTTTTCCGGGGCCAGCATTCCGATCCGCTCGGCGATATCCGGAGTCTCGATGCGAACCGCGCCGGGTAGCGCTCCTTCGGCGAACTCGTCAGCAGTCCTTACATCGATCAGTACGGTGTCGGCTCGCTGCAGCATCTGCAGGGCGGTGGGCTGATCGATCTCGCCAGCCGATGCGTGCAGGCTCAGAGCCAGCAGTAGGGAAAGAATCGGGGCGCGCATGGGAACTCCTCGCAGCGCGCCGGTGGCGCGCTCAGCTGAATATACGGGTCAGGTTGGGCAGGATGAGAATCACTGCCGTGGCAATGACGATCAGTGTCGCCTGCCGAAATTTCTTCTGCTTGAGCATGACATGGCCTTTTATTCTTGTGTGTAGCGATTATCGCCTTGCCGAAGGGCGGAGACGGTACGTGACCGCGGTTTCCAGAATCCGACGCCGGTAAACGAGACGTGCTGGACATTCGCCCAGACTCAAGAGAAAGCAATTTCCGCACCAGCGAACGCTCTAGAGATGGAGCTGGTCGCTTCTTTTGGTTGTCTTCCGTTTTACACCGCATCGGAGGACAGACAATGAACAAGCCGAAGTTACCGCTAGTACTGTTACTCACCGCCATTTCCAGCGCTGCATTGGCGCAGCAGGAGGGCATGACACTGCAGCAGGAGCGTGACCAGATGGGTGCCGATTTGGAAGAAAATCGCCAGCAGATCGGTCGCGATATCAACCGTATCCGTGAGCCGGGCACCACTCGGGAGCAGGCGCCTGGTGTCAACCGAGGGGGCGTGCAGAGTGATGCGTACAACCCCCGACCCAACGTTCCGGGTGCCACGAACCCGCCGACCGGGACCGGTTTGCCGAGTCCGCAGAACAATGTCCGCCAGCCGAACGGTGGCGTGGGCGCGAATCCTGCGCCGGGCACCACCCAGCCGCAGACCGCTCCGGGTGGTGCCAATGGAAACGCCAATCAGGGCGGCGTCACACCGCCGGGTGGAATCGGAACAGGTGGCGGTAACGGTGCAGGCGGAGCCAGCAGCGGCGGTGCGGCCAGCGGCGGCACAACGGGTGGCGCCGCCGGCCAGCGTTGAGTCGGCCGGCGTTCAGCTGGTGTCGCCGCTGCTCAGAAGTCTCAGGGTGGCCGGATCGGGCTGACCGTCAAAGAAGGCTTGCAGCGCCTGCTCGAACCGGGCGGAGTCTGGCGCTACATGGGCGAAGAGGGTCATGCAGGAGTGAAACTTCAGGTCGTCTGGGCTTCCCAGAATCTGCTGTGCGCTGTTGCGGTGATGCCCTAGCATCGCCTCGGTGCAGGCCAGCAGACGTGGTCCCAGCAGCGGGTGCTGCAGATAGGCTTCAGCCTCGGCTCGGCCCGAAATCGCGTAGCGCTGTGCCATGGCGCTGCGGCCAAGCCCCTGCAGCTGCGGAAAGATGAACCACATCCAGTGCGTACGTTTGCGCCCGCTGCGCAGTTCTGCCAGCGCCTGCTGATACTGGAGTTGTTGAGCGTCGACGAAGCGCTGCAGGTGGTAGGGATCGGCCATGGAAGTGATTGCGGCATGAAAAAGGACTGCGAGCAATCTGCAGCAGGCCAGACGGCTCGACAATCGCTGACGGACGTACGGTGCCCTCGGATTGGGGCTCTAGAACGCAAAAACCCCTGACTTCGGGGAAGTCAGGGGTTTTGCTTGAATCGAATATGGCGGTGAGGAAGGGATTCGAACCCTTGATACGATTTCTCGTATACACACTTTCCAGGCGTGCTCCTTCAACCGCTCGGACACCTCACCGGATCGACGGAGGTTCATGTCCGTCGAGGCGCGCTAATGTAATCGAACCCTGTGCCTTTGGCAAAAACTTTTTTAGCTTATTCATGCGCTTAACAAATTCGTCTCGCTCTGGTGACAGGCTGCACGTTCCGCTAGACTCCTGATTGCAGCCTTGGCCGATGCCTGGGTTCTTTTGAATAAGAAGCCGAGCGGAGCTCACCTGTTCCATGAAACTGACAAGCAAGTCAGGTAAGCATATCGATACCTTGCTGGTGCCGACCCGGCGTCGGGTTGCTGTCGCCCGTCTGGAATTGGGTATGTACGTCTGCGAGCTGGATCGGCCGTGGAATGAAACGAACTTTGCGTTCCAGGGTTTTCCGCTGCTGAAGCCCGCCGAGATACGCGCGCTACGCAACTGTTGCGAGTATGTCTATGTCGACGATACGCGCAGAGTTCGCTTGCAGCACGATACGCCGGTTCCGGTCGTCGGGCCGCGTGTTCGCAAGCCGATAGAGCGACCGCATCACGCGCTTTCGACCGAGGTGGAAGAGGCCCGCGCAGCCTATCTGGATGGCTCCCGCCTGATCGAACAGGTACTGGCCGACGTGCAGCATGGACGAGTGATCGACACCCGCGCATGCCATGGCGCCGTCAAGCGCAACCTGGCCAGCATGCTGCGCAATGAAAGCGCCATGCTCTGGCTGGTCCGGCTGAAGAACAAGGATCTCTACACCAGCCTGCACTGCTTGTCGGTGTCGATCATGGCGATGGGCTTTGGCAATCATCTCGGCCTGCAGGACGACAAACTCCAGCTGCTGGGCATGGCGGGGTTGCTGCATGACGTCGGCAAGATGCGCATTGATCCGGAGATTCTCAACAAGCCCGGAAAGCTCACCGCGCAGGAGTTCGAGGTGATCAAGCGGCATCCGGTCTTCGGCCTGGAAGCGCTGCGAGCGCAACCCGGTATTCCGGAAGCTGCACTGCACGCCGCGTATGGCCATCACGAGCGACTCGATGGCACTGGATATCCGCTGGGTTCGGGGCCGGCGCAGATTTCCTACATGACGCGCATCATCACCATTGTCGACGCTTTCGACGCCATTACCAGCCACCGGGCCTACGATTGCGCGCGACCGGTGCAATCGGCCTTCGAGATCCTGCGCAGCGCCAGCGGCAGGCAGTTCGACGAGGACCTGGTGAGCGAATTCATCCGCTGGCTGGGAGCCTTCCCGGTGGGTACGCTCGTCGAGTTGCACACCGGCGAGGTCGCCGTGGTAGTGGAAAAACATCGGCAATACCAACTCCGCCCCCGTGTCGTGGTGTTGCGCGATGCCGCCAAGCAACGCTGCACGCCGCGTTATCTGGATCTGGCGCAGATCACCGTGGACGAGGAGGGTGCGCCTTACCGGATATCCGTCGGTCTGCCGGATGGCTCTTTCGGGCTTCATCTCGCCGACCCCGAGCTACAGGCCATCCTGCACCCCGAGACACTGGCCGACTTCGAATCAAGCTGATCCTTCTGTACAGATACGTTTCGGTGCGGCTTTGACGCCTCTGGCGTGACCGGCCGGTCGGTCATCGCGCTTTACCTGAGCCTGAGCGCTGGGTAACGTCTGCCCACTTTAAAAACAAGGAATCTCGTCATGAGTGAGCTGGTCTCCTACCAATTCGAAGACGGCGTTGCCACGCTGACGCTGTGCAATGGCAAGGTCAACGCCCTTTCGCCTGCCGTGTTCGAGGCGCTCAACGCCGCGCTGGATCGCGCCGAGCAGGACCGTGCCGTCGTGATTCTCACCGGGCAGCCAGGCATCCTGTCCGGCGGCTACGATCTGAAGGTCATGACGTCGAGTCCGCAGAACGCCATGACGCTGGTCGCTACCGGTTCAACCTTCTCCCGCCGGATGCTGGCACACCCGTTCCCGATCATCGTGGCGTGCCCAGGGCATGCGATCGCCAAAGGCGCCTTCCTGCTGTTGTCCGCCGATTACCGCATTGGTGTCGAAGGGCCATTCCATATAGGCCTCAATGAGGTGCAGATCGGCATGACCATGCACCATGCAGGCATCGAGTTGGCGCGTGACCGTTTGCGCAAGTCAGCCTTCCATCGCTCGGTGATCAACGGCGAGATGTTCGATCCGATTGGCGCGGTGGATGCCGGTTTTCTCGACAAGGTGGTGCCGACCGGTGAGCTGCTGGCAGTCGCCAAAGCCGCGGCCGAGCAGCTGAAGAAGATCAACATGGTGGCGCACAAGAACACCAAGCTCAAAGTGCGCAAGGCGCTGCTGGAAACCCTGGACCAAGCGATCGCGCTGGACCAGCAGCACTTCGGCTGAAAGAGCGCGCGGAGCGCAAGAGAATTTCTTCTCGAGTGCGCACGAGGGCCAGCCCTGCGTTTACACTGCGCGAGTGACGCCCCGCCGATGGCGGGGCGTTTTCATTTCTCATTCCGTGTCGCCTTGCAGGAGAGCCCCGATGTCCGCCCCGCACACCCCGGTAGAACGCGCCGATTTCGACCAGGTCATTGTTCCCACCTTCGCCCCAGCAGCCTTCGTACCGGTACGTGGCCTGGGTTCGCGAGTATGGGATCAGAGCGGGCGAGAACTGGTGGACTTCGCTGGCGGCATCGCGGTCAACGCACTGGGCCATGCGCATCCGGCGATGGTCGCGGCGCTGACCGAGCAGGCTGGCAAGCTCTGGCACATTTCCAACATCTATACCAACGAGCCGGCGCTGCGCCTGGCGAAGAAGCTGACGGCAGCGACCTTCGCCGACCGCGCGTTCTTCTGCAATTCCGGCGCGGAAGCCAACGAGGCGGCGTTCAAGCTGGCCCGTCGTTATGCCCATGACGTCTACGGGCCGCAGAAATTCGAGATTATCTCGGCGCTCAACAGCTTCCACGGCCGCACCCTGTTCACCGTCACGGTAGGTGGGCAGTCGAAGTATTCCGACGGTTTCGGGCCGAAGATCGAAGGGATTACCCATGTACCCTTCAACGATCTCGACGCCCTGAAAGCGGCGATCTCCGACAAGACCTGCGCGGTAGTGCTGGAGCCGATCCAGGGCGAAAGCGGCATCCTGCCGGGCGATCAGGCCTATCTGGAAGGCGCGCGCCAGCTGTGCAACGAGCACAACGCGCTGCTCATCTTCGATGAGGTGCAGACCGGCCTCGGCCGTACCGGCGAGCTGTTCGCCTACATGCACTACGGCGTTACGCCGGACATCCTGACCAACGCCAAGAGCCTGGGCGGCGGCTTCCCGATCGGCGCGATGCTGACCACCAACGAGATCGCCGCGCACCTGAGCGTCGGCACCCACGGCACCACTTATGGCGGCAATCCGCTGGCCTGCGCAGTTGCCGAGACGGTGCTGGATATCGTCAATACGCCTGAGGTGCTCGAAGGCGTCAAGGCGCGACACGAGCGTTTCAAGGCGCGCCTGATGCAGATCGGTGAGCGCTATGGCGTGTTCAGCCTGGTGCGTGGCCGTGGCCTGCTGATCGGCTGTGTGCTGAGCGAGGCCTGGAAGGGTAAGGCCGGTGCCTTCTGCGCGGCCGCGGAGAAGCAAGCTCTCATGGTGCTGCAGGCCGGCCCCGACGTGGTGCGCCTGGCGCCGAGCCTGGTCATCGACGAAGCTGATATCGACGAAGGACTGGATCGCCTCGAGCGCGCCGTCGCGACGCTGACCCAGGCCTGACCGTTCCCCATGCGCGGCGCCGCGGGCGTCGCGCGTTCTACTAGCGAGAGCAATTCAATGAGCGATAGCCTGCAACTGGTTCTGGAAGATGTCGACGGAACCCAGCTGGAAACTTCCTGCACCCGTTTTGCCGTGATTTGGCAGGGCCGCGAGGTCTGGATTCAGCAGGTCGGCAACGGTCAGCTGATGATCGGTGTGGACGTCGAGAACGGCGACACCGAGTACGCCAATCTGGTGCTGCGCCCGTTGGCGACCAACCTGGTCAGCCTGCAGCTGGAAATGGAGCCGGTCGAGGCCGATGACGACGAGCACGTCCACGGCCCTGACTGCAATCACTGACGGCAGACCAGCATGCTCGCCATCGGCAAGCTGCTGGAACTGACCCTCGCCGGGCGCGAGCCCTGCGAGAAAGTCCAGCTCACCCCGCGCGGGGTGAAGCTGCACTGGCTGGCCGAGGGCGCGCTGCTGGTATCGCCGCCGAGCGGCCAGGATCAAGGCGGCGATCTGGTCCTGTCGGCCGGCATACACGGCAATGAACTCATCCCCATACATGTCCTGGATCGCCTGATCCGTGCGCTCGCACGGGGCGATGTGCAGCCCCGTGCGCGACTGTTGCTGCTGTTCGCCAATCCTGCAGCGATGCGTCGCATGGTTCGGTACATCGAACATGACCTTAACCGTCTCTTTCTCGGTGCCCATGCTGATGTATGGGGCGGCGAAGCCATTCGTGCGTCAGAGCTTGAGGCATTGGTCGGAGGTTTCTTCAGCGTGTCCGGACGCCAGCGCCGGCACTATGACCTGCACTCAGCGATGCGCCCGTCGCGTCTCGCCCAGTTTGCGATCTGCCCTTGGCGCGAGGGAGGGGGCGCACAACCCAATGCGTTGGCCCGACTGCATGCTCTGGCAATCGACGGAGTCCTGTTGCAGCGCCAGCCCAGCTCTACCTTCAGTGCCATGACCGCCACGCTTCATGGCGCCGAGGCGTTTACCTTGGAGCTTGCCGAAGGCAAGGACGAGGCACTGCCGCCGGCAGTGCTGCAGTTCGAGCAGGGGCTGATCGCAATGATCGAGGGGCGCGAGTTGCCTGCGGGTGCAGAGGCGCAACCGCAGCTGCTGAGTATTTCTCGAGAGATCATCAAGCGCAGCTCGCGGTTTCGGCTGTGTCTACCCGCTGACATCGAGAACTTTGCGCCATTGCCGCTTGGCAGCCTGCTTGCCGAGGACGACGGCATGCGCTGGGTGGTCGATGAGCCGGACGCGCGCATTCTTTTCCCCATGGCCGATGTTGCCGAAGGACAGCGTGCTGCATTGATCGTTGTGCCATTGGAGCAGTCCGACACGTAGCACTGAGGCGCTCGCTCCGGAAATGGGCGGTTGCAATCGGTCACTTGCGCCCTTATCTAGCTTCACTCCCTTCGCGTTGTGTGCACCTTCTTATGAGTACTGCTCTGTCCATCCGGCAGTTGACCAAGACCTACGGCAACGGCTTCCAGGCCCTCAAGGGTATCGACCTGGACGTGGCCGAAGGCGACTTCTTCGCCTTGCTCGGGCCCAATGGCGCCGGCAAATCCACCACCATCGGCATCCTCTCCACCCTGGTGAACAAGAGCGGCGGCACGGTCAATGTGTTCGGCCATGACCTGGATCGCGACCCGTCCGGGCTCAAGCGTTGCCTGGGCGTGGTGCCGCAGGAATTCAACTTTAACCAGTTCGAGAAGGCCTTCGACATCCTGGTCACCCAGGCCGGCTACTACGGCATCCCGGCAAAGATTGCCAAGGAGCGCGCGGAGCGCTATCTCAACCAGCTGGGGTTGTGGGACAAGCGTGATGTTTCCTCGCGGATGCTCTCCGGCGGCATGAAGCGCCGCCTGATGATCGCGCGGGCGCTGATCCATCAACCGCGGCTGTTGATTCTCGACGAGCCCACCGCGGGTGTGGATATCGAGCTACGCCGCTCGATGTGGTCGTTCCTCACCGAGCTCAATCGTGAAGGCATCACCATCATCCTCACCACCCACTATCTGGAGGAGGCCGAACAGCTGTGCCGCAACATCGGCATCATCGACCATGGCCAGATCGTCAAGAACACCAGCATGCGCGAGCTGCTCTCGCAGCTGCACGTGGAAACCTTTCTGCTGGACCTCAAGGAGTCGCAACTGGTCGCGCCGGAGCTGGACAGCTATCCGGCGCAGTTGATCGATCATCACACCCTCGAGGTGCAGGTGGAGAAGAGTCAGGGCGTGACCGAACTGTTCCGTCTACTCAGCGCTCAGGGCATCGAGGTGCTGAGTCTGCGCAACAAGACCAACCGACTGGAGGAGCTGTTCGTGTCGCTGGTGGAGAACAACCTGAAGGTGAAGTCATGAGCGGCGAACTGCGTCCCAACCTGGTCGCGCTGCAGACCATCGTCCAGCGCGAGATCCGTCGCTATACACGCATCTGGCCGCAGACGCTGCTGCCCCCGGCGATCACCATGGTGCTGTACTTCGTCATCTTCGGCAGCCTGATCGGCGCGCGGATCGGCGACATGGACGGCTTCAGCTACATGGACTACATCGTGCCGGGGCTGATCATGATGTCGGTGATCACCAACTCCTACAGCAACGTGGTGTCGAGCTTCTTCAGCACCAAGTTCCAGCGCTCCATCGAGGAGCTGCTGGTCTCGCCGGTGTCGCCGCATGTGATCGTCATTGGTTTTGCCCTGGGTGGTATCACCCGCGGGCTGGCGGTTGCGGTAATCGTCACGCTGCTGTCGATGTTCTTCACCGATCTGCAGGTGCACCACCTGGGCGTGACCGTGCTGGTGATCACCCTGACGGCGAGTATCTTCGCCCTAGGGGGCTTCATCAACGCGGTGTTCGCGCGCAACTTCGATGATATCTCGATCATCCCGACCTTCGTGCTGACGCCGTTGACCTACCTGGGCGGGGTGTTCTACTCAATCAACCTGCTGTCGCCGTTCTGGCAGACGCTGTCGCTGGCCAACCCGGTGCTGCACATGGTCAACGCTTTCCGTTACGGCATCCTCGGCGTATCCGATATCCGCATCGGTGTAGCGATCAGCTTCATGCTGGTGGCGGTGGCGGCGCTCTATCTGGTCTCCGTCGGACTGCTCAAGAGTGGACGCGGGATGCGCCAATAGACCGCCGACCGTTCGGCGGCTACGTCGATGCCGCTGAAAAGAACGCCGCGAAACGCTAAACTTCGCAGCGTTTCTCGTTCAGGTCCATTTCCCATGCAGCATCCCGCCGAACATTCCCCGCTGGGCAAGTCCAGTGACTACGTCGCCACCTACAGCCCACATCTGCTGTTCCCGATTCCGCGCGCGCCGAAGTGGGCCGAGCTTGGTCTCACCGCCGAGACGCTGCCCTACCAGGGCGTGGATCTTTGGAATTGCTACGAACTGTCATGGTTGCTGCCTTCCGGCAAGCCGGTGGTGGCGATCGGTGAATTCGAGATTCCGGCGGACTCGCCGAGCATCATCGAATCCAAGTCGTTCAAGCTCTATCTGAACTCGCTGAACCAGTCGGTGTTCGAGTCGCGGGAAGCGCTGGCCGAGGTGATGAGCAGCGATCTTTCCGCGGCAGCCGGCAAGCCGGTGAAGGTGCGCCTGCGCACACTGGATGAGGTGGCGGCCGAGGGTGTTGCGACGCTGCCGGGGCGCTGCGTCGACGATCTGGACGTGACCATCGAGCATTACGACCATCCTCAAGCGGGACTGTTGGCCTGTGATGCCGGGCATATGGTCGAGGAGTCGCTGCACAGCCACTTGCTCAAGTCCAACTGTCCGGTGACCGGTCAGCCGGACTGGGGCAGCGTAGTCGTCGAGTACCGCGGCGCGGCGTTGCAGGCGGAGAGCCTGTTGGCCTATCTGGTGAGCTTCCGTCAGCATGCCGACTTTCACGAGCAATGCGTGGAGCGCATCTTTCTCGATCTGCAGCGTTTGCTGCAGCCGGAGAAGCTGACCGTCTACGCGCGTTACGTGCGCCGTGGCGGGCTGGACATCAATCCGTACCGCAGTACCGAGGCGATGGTCGTGGACAATCGCCGTCTGGTGCGCCAGTAACGCAGCGAGTCAGGGTCGCAGCGCGACCCGTGACCTGCTTCAGATGCCCATGTTGGCCAGGGTCTGCATGATGTTGCGCAGCGTCATGGCCATGCTTGGGTGGCTGACCTCGAAGCGCTCGACGGCCAGGTTGACGCCATCCACCAGCGAGTCGTTGTGGTCGGTGCTGCCCTGCGTCGCCAGGCGAACTTCGATGTCCTGGGCGATCGCTTGCAGCGAAGCCCGCTCCTCATCGGTCAGCGGCGTGTCCTGGGCCAGTTGATAACGCAGTTCTTCGAGCTGCGACTGCAGATCATGTTCCGGCATTTTGCTTCCCTCTCATGGGTTTACGGGCGGCGTGTAATGAACGTCGATAGCTGAAGGTTAAACCAGCGGCCAGGCCTTGTCTGTGCCTTTACCGGCGCTGGCGCAAGCTCCGGACTGTGCCACGAAAGCCGAACATCCGGCTGACTGCCGAAAACAGGATGTTCACTCTATACTGCGCGGTCTGCGTCGGTGCGCCGCATGCACCAAATACCTAAGGGAGAGAAAAGTGATGCCCAAGATCGCTACGGCCTGGATCGCCGTGCTCAAGGCCAGTTTCGTCGCTACGATCGCCACGCTTGGCGCAGCGCCTGCGTTAGCGGCCGAAGAAGATCCGTGGGAAGGCGTCAACCGCGCGGTGTTTCGTTTCAATGACACCGTTGACACCTACACCCTCAAGCCCTTGGCACAGGGCTACCAGAAAGTAACGCCGAGCTTCCTCGAGGACGGCATTGGCAATGTGTTCAGTAATCTCGGTGATGTGGTGGTGCTGACCAACGACCTGCTGCAGGGCAAGGTCCGCGATGCCGGCATCGACACCAGTCGCATCCTGTTCAATACCACATTCGGCGTGCTCGGTTTCTTCGACGTTGCCACCCGTATGGGGCTGCACAAGAACGATGAGGACTTCGGCCAGACGCTGGGTGCCTGGGGGCTGGGAAGTGGGCCATATGTCGTGCTGCCGCTGCTTGGGCCAAGCACGGTGCGTGATGCCGTCGGCCGGGTGCCGGATTCCTTCCTCGAACCGTATCCGCACATGGATCATGTGCCGACCCGCAACGTGACGCGGGGTGTGGACCTGATCGATACGCGCGCAGGACTGCTGTCAGCCGAGAAGATGATTCAGGGTGATCGCTACATCTTCGTACGCAACGCCTACCTTCAGAATCGCGAATTCCGGGTCAAGGACGGGGAAGTCGAAGACGACTTCTGAAGCCTGGCCGCATTTGCTGCGGCCATCGCTGGAGCAGGGTCAGGACATCGAGAGGATTGCCAGACCCAGGCTCTGCCGGCCATCGTCGAGCTGGCTGACGCGTACGACTTCTGTCTGAGCATCCAGCCCTTTCAGTTCGCTGTGCTCGGATGGAATGAGTACGCGGACCTTGTCGCCCATGCGTAGTTGGGCGCTGGCCAGAACCTGCATGCCGGTACTGGAGAGGTCGATACAGGTGCCGCTCAGTTTTGTATCGCCATGTTCCAGCGCAACGGTGGTTTCGATCTGCATTCGGATGAAATCGCGTTTTTCACTGTAATCGCGGTCTTTCTGGCTCATGGTTTCAACCTTTTATATATGGCTCGCGGCATTCTTATAGCTCCCCTCAATTCGACCTGTAAAGGCGCCAGCCGGTCGGCTTGAAACCCCGATCGTATGGGAGTACCGTCTGCGCCTTGAAACGAACCCAAGCCCGGCGTCATGCGGGGCCAATGTTTTCGCCAATCATCCTGGCGACCCCGCCTGGTAGGAACATGCATAAACCAAGCGCGACGCTGCTGATCATAGATGACGACGATGTGGTTCGAGCCAGTCTGGCTGCCTA
Organism: Stutzerimonas kunmingensis; assembly: GCF_900114065.1. GTDB lineage: Bacteria > Pseudomonadota > Gammaproteobacteria > Pseudomonadales > Pseudomonadaceae > Stutzerimonas > Stutzerimonas kunmingensis. Next base: position 5,103 of record NZ_FORS01000001.1, on the reverse strand, counting down.
TCTGGATGACAGTGGTTTTCGTGTCTTGCAGGCCGGCAATGGCCCGCAGGGCATGGAGCTCTTCGAGTCGGAGCAGCCCGATCTGGTGATCTGCGATCTGCGCATGCCGCAGATGGATGGCCTTGAGCTGATCCGTCAGATCAGTGAGCGCCAGCTCGACCTCCCAGTGATCGTGGTTTCCGGTGCCGGCGTGATGAGCGACGCGGTGGAGGCCCTGCGCTTGGGCGCTGCCGACTACCTGATCAAGCCACTCGAAGACCTGGCGATGCTCGAGCACTCGGTACGCCGGGCGTTGGACCGTTCTCGTCTGCGGCTGGAAAATCGCCGCTATCGTGAACAGCTGGAGACGGCCAATCGTGATCTGCAAGCGAGCCTGCACCTGCTGCAGGAAGACCAGGACGCCGGTCGCCAAGTGCAGATGAACATGCTGCCGGTGACGCCCTGGAGCGTCGATGGCTTCGATTTCGCCCACCAGATCATCCCTTCGCTGTACCTGTCCGGTGACTTCGTCGACTATTTCCGCGTGGATGAGCGGCGCATCGGTTTCTACCTGGCCGATGTTTCCGGCCATGGTGCCTCCTCGGCGTTCGTGACCGTGCTGCTCAAGTTCATGACGACCCGACTGCTGTACGAGTCGCGCCGTAGCGGCACGCTGCGCGAGTTCAAACCGTCGGAAGTGCTAGATCACATCAACCGCGGGCTGATCAATTGCAAGCTGGGCAAGCACGTGACCATGCTGGGCGGCGTTATCGATCAGGAGCATGACGTGCTGCACTACAGCATTGGCGGTCATCTGCCTATGCCGGTGCTGTACACGGGAGAGGGCGCGCACTATCTCGAAGGGCGTGGGTTGCCGGTCGGGTTGTTCGTCGAGGCGACCTATCAGAATTTCGAGCTGAAGCTGCCCGAGACGTTCAGCTTGACCTTGCTCTCCGACGGCATTCTGGACCTTTTGCCCGGCGACACACTCAAAGAAAAAGAGTCCGCGCTGCCCGGTCTGATTACCGATGCTGGTGGCACGCTGGATGGATTACGTCGAGTCTTCGGGTTGGCCGAGCTGGCTGACATGCCCGACGATATCGCCTTGCTGGTGTTGAGCAGGAACCTTGCATGAGTACTGGTAGAATCCAGTTCGCCGAGATGGATGGCACCTTTGTTCTGAAGTTCATAGGTGAAATCCGTTTGACGCTCTGTTCGGCGCTGGATGCAACGATCGAGAAGATCTTCTCGTCGCGCAATTTTTCTTCGATTGTCATTGATCTGACCGAAAGCCGAAGCATTGACAGCACCACCTTGGGCCTGTTGGCCAAGCTGTCGATACTGTCGCGGCAGAAGGTGGGTATGTTACCGACGCTGGTCACCACCCACCCGGACATCACCCGGCTGTTGCAGTCTATGGGCTTCGATCAGGTGTTCAACATCGTCGATACACCGTTGCCTTGCCCGGAATGCCTGGCCGATCTGCCATCGCAGGATCAATCCGAAGAGGTGGTGAAGGCCAAGGTGCTCGAGGCTCACCGCATCCTGATGAGCCTCAATGAATCCAACCGCGAGGCCTTCCATGACCTCGTCACCGCCTTGGAGCGGTCCTGATCAGGCCAGCTTGGCCAGCAGGGCTTCGAGTTTCTCCTGGTCCCGCGCGAACTGACGGATGCCTTCGGCAAGCTTTTCGGTCGCCATCGCATCCTCGTTCAGGCCCCAGCGGAAGCTCTTTTCATCCAGACTGATACGCGCTTCTGACTCGCGGCCGGGCTGCAGTTTGCGTTCCAGCGCGCCGCTGGCTGCGGCCAGGTCGCCGAGCAGTTCCGGGCTGATGGTCAACCGGTCGCAACCGGCCAGTGCCTCGATCTGTCCGACATTGCGGAAGCTCGCGCCCATCACTACCGTCTTGTATCCGTGAGCCTTGTAGTAGTCGTAGATGCGGCTGACCGACTGCACGCCCGGATCTTCCGCGCCTTGGTAGTCACGACCTTCGTGCTTCTTGTACCAGTCATAGATGCGGCCAACGAACGGTGAAATCAGGAACACACCGGCCTCGGCGCATGCCACGGCCTGGGTGAAGGTGAACAGCAGGGTAAGGTTGGTCTGGATGCCGGCTTTCTCCAGCTGTTCGGCTGCGCGGATGCCTTCCCAGGTCGAAGCGATCTTGATCAGAACGCGCTCGCGGCTGATGCCAGCCTGCTCGTAAAGGCCGATCAGGCGCTCACCGCGCTGGACCATGGCTTGAGTGTCGAAAGACAATCGCGCGTCGACCTCGGTGGAGATGCGCCCGGGGATCAGTTCCAGAATCTGCTTGCCTACCGCGACGGCGAACAGGTCGCACGCCAGACCGATATCGCCGTGGCACTGCTTCATCGCGTTCGCCAGGTCATCGGCATAACGCGGCATAGCCGCTGCTTTGAGCAGCAGTGAAGGATTGGTGGTGGCGTCCACCGGTTTCAGGCGAGCAATGGCGTCGATGTCGCCTGTATCGGCGACGACAGTGGTGAACTGCTTGAGTTGTTCCAGCTTGGAAGTCATGTAAGAGGGGCTCCGTCCTGTGAGTGGCATGACCTTACCCGAGCCAGTCAGCCCGCTCAACGAGCGGGTGGACCCGGATGCGCCTGGCCTTTGATTCAGATGCCGGGGTTGCGTTCCTTGAACGTGGAGCGTCAGTGCCCTTCGAGCAGCGCCACCGCCTGATCGAGCAGCGCAAGGGGGTTGCTCGTCTTGTGGATGTCCACCGAGAGCAGCTGGCGGAAGCGCCGCGCGCCGGGAAAGCCCTGGCCCAAACCGAGCACATGACGGGTGATGTGATGCATCGCGCCACCGTCGCTCAAGTGGCGCTCAATGTAGGGTCGCATATTGCGTAGTGCCTGTGCCCGGCTGATCACCGGCGCTTCGCTACCGAACAGCTCCCGGTCGACGCGGGCCAGCAGATAGGGGTTGTGGTAGGCCTCGCGCCCTAGCATGACGCCATCGAAGGTTTGCAGGTGCGCGCGACACTCGTCCAGCGTCTTGATGCCGCCGTTCAGGATGATCTCGAGGTCCGGGAAGTCCTTTTTCAGCTGCGCGGCGATGTCGTAACGCAATGGCGGCACCTCACGGTTCTGCTTCGGTGACAGCCCTTCGAGGATTGCTATGCGCGCGTGCACGGTGAAACTGCGGCATCCGACGTCGCGAACCTGACCGACGAAATCGCACAGCTCGGCATAGCTGTCGCGTCCATTGATACCGATGCGATGCTTGACGGTGACCTCGATATCCACTGCATCGCGCATTGCCTTTACGCAATCGGCTACCAGTGACGGGTGGCCCATCAGGCAGGCGCCGATCATGTTGTTCTGCACCCGATCGCTGGGGCAGCCGACGTTGAGGTTAACCTCGTCATAACCCGCGGCTTCGGCAAGCTTGGCGCAGGCTGCCAGATCGCTCGGCACGCTGCCGCCGAGCTGCAGCGCCAGCGGGTGTTCACACTCGTCGTGGCCCAAGAAGCGCGAGGCGTCGCCATGCAGCAGCGCGCCGGTCGTCACCATCTCGGTGTAGAGCAGGGTGTGCTGCGAAAACTGCCGGGCAAAGTAGCGAAAGCGGCGGTCCGTCCAGTCCATCATGGGTGCGACGGAGAACTTTCTACTTGCAACAGACTGATTCGAACGAGGACTTTGCACTATCGGGCCGGATAACTTGGAGAGTCGGTGCAGGCGCACACGAGCGGTAAATGGGGGCGGCATTATACAGGATGCTGCCCATGGGCCAGCGCCCGGCTTGCAAGCCTCTCGTCCGGTCCGGATCAGTGGCGGCTGCCTTTTCCAGGTGCCCGTCTTGCGGTCCAGCCAAAAACCGTGCGGTCACCGAACGACGGGGTGTCGTTCGTTGGTCGAATCTCCTATGCTCGAACGAAGCGATAGTCTTGACGCAGATCAAGCCTGAGCATGCATGTGCGTGGCAGGAATCGCCGCCGGCGTCGTTGACGATGGACCGGCCGACTATAAGAACAATGCGAGTGTCTGGTGATGGAACGACTGCTGAACGAAAAAAGCAGGATCTTCGAGCATGCCGATCCGCATGCCGTTTCGGACTACGTCAATCAGCACGTGGGGGCGCACTGCATTCGTCTGCCGCGCACGGGCAGCCCGCAGGCGAGCCTGAGCCACTGCAAGTTCGGCAAACTCGACCTCTGCCAGATCCGTTATGGCGGCAGCGTTCACGTCACTTCGCCGGCGCTCGAGACCATCTACCACCTGCAGCTGCTGCAGCGCGGCCATTGCCTGTGGCGCGGCCGGGGCCAGGAGCACTATTTCACCCCCGGCGAGCTGCTGCTGATCAATCCGGACGATCCGGTCGACCTGACCTATTCGGATGACTGTGAGAAGCTCATCGTCAAACTGCCGGCTTCCTTTTTGGAGAAGGCCTGTAGCGAGAACCAGTGGCAGGCTCCGGCGGAGGGGATTCGCTTCGGCAGCAACCGTCACGCGCTTAGTGAACTCGATGGGTTTGGCAGCCTGCTTGGGTTGATCTGCCAAGAGGCGGGCTCTGAGCAGAGCATTCCGCAGATTCAGGAACAGTACAGCCGGATCATCGCCAGCAAGCTGCTTTGCAGTTTGGCCAGCAACATCCGCCGCGATCCGTTTGGTGACAGTTGCCCGTCCTTCGGGCGGATTGCTGACTATATAGATGAGCATCTTAAGCGGGACATATCCGTCGAACAGCTGGCCGAGCTGGCCAACATGAGCCTGCGCTCGCTCTATCTGTTGTTCGAACGCAAGGTCGGCACCACGCCGTGTAGTGGTCAACCCATCCCGGACAGTGGGTTAAGTTTTTCTTCGGCCACCGCAGGCGGTAGCCCATCGTTGAATTGATGCGGCCTGATCCAGTTGTAGCGGTGCATCAGGTAATGACTGATGTCCCGTTGGGCCTCCTGAGCTGTCAGGTAACCGGTCGGTGGAATCCACTCCGATTTCAAACTGCGGAACAATCGCTCCATCGGCGAGTTATCCCAGCAGTTGCCCCGGCGGCTCATGCTCTGTTCCATCCGATATCGCCACAACCGTTGCCGAAACAGGCGGCTAGCGTATTGGCTGCCCTGATCGGAATGAAACAGTACCTGCTGCGGTTTGCCACGCT